>NZ_CP186011.1:0-977500 GCF_049393795.1 Cupriavidus sp. H18C2
ATGTCGATCAAACGCTCTATGGCCTCCGTGGCGGACCGCTCAGCCCTGGACGCGGACGGGGAACCGTCCCGCATCATCGTTCCCGGCAGCGAGAACGTCGTCGTGCCATCCGAGAAGTTCCAGCGCCTCTTCGACGAAGCCCAGGCCATGGAGCGCGAGGACGCCTGGCAAAGCGGCGAGGTCGGCTTCCTGAGCCGCGCCAGCGTTCAAGTCACGCTGCCGTACCGCGCGCCCAAGGGCGCGCCGCCGGTTTGGACGCGCACCAGCGGCAACATCTCGCTGATGATCCAGCCCGGGTACTTCACGCAGCAACGCTCGGAACGCGCCTCCAATGGCCGTCAGAAGCTGGTGTCCGAGACCGTGTCGCTGGGCTACCCCTATGGCTCCTATCCGCGGCTGATGCTGGCGTGGATCGGCAAGGAGATCATGGCCAAGAAGAAGCGGGGCGAGTTCACCGGCACGGTGGAGGATCGCCGCATCTCGCTGGGCAATTCGCTGTCCGAGTTCATGTACAACCTCGGCATTCCGATGGCCACGGGCGGCAAGCGCGGCACGATGACGCTGGTGCGCCAGCAGATGATCCGGCTGTTCTCGGCCACGATCGCCATCGTCCAGAACAAGTCCACCCCGGTGCCGAACCAGGCGCCCAACCACGAGCCGCTGTCGATCGATCGCGTGGGTTACCTGCTGGCCGACCAGTTGTCGACCTGGTGGGACCCGATGCAGCCGGGCCAGGGCTCGATGTTCGAGAGCTTCGTGGTGCTGTCGGAGCCGTTCTTCAACGAACTGGTGAACCGGCCGGTGCCGGTCGACATGCGCGCGCTGAAGGCGCTCAAACAGTCGCCGTTCGCGCTCGATGTGTATTCCTGGCTGACCTACCGCTTTTTCACGATCCAGCGCCGCACCGAGATCCCGTGGGAAGCGCTGCAGATGCAGTTCGGCACCGAGACGGAGAGCGAGCGCAAGTTCCGTGCGCTGTTCCGCAAGGCGCTCAAGGACGTGCTGGTCGTGTATCCGGGTGCCAAGGTCGACGCGGATTCGTCGAAGGCACTGATCCTGCAGCCGTCGCGCACGAGCGTCCGCAAGCTAGGGTGATGGCTGCCGCCGTTCGGACGGCGCATGCAAAAAGGGCAAGCATTGCGCTTGCCCTTTTCACTTACCGGCCCATCAGACTGACGACCGGATGCTGCAGCGGTTCGCCTCAGGCGGGCTTGATCGCGGACGCCTGCAGGCCCTTCGGGCCTTGCTTGACTTCAAACGTCACGCGCTGGCCGTCCTTCAGGGTCTTGAAACCCGTACCCTGAATCTCCGAGAAGTGGGCGAACAGGTCTGCACCACCATCGTCCGGAGTAATGAAGCCGAAACCCTTGGTCTCGTTGAACCACTTGACCGTACCGGTTGCCATAAGAAATTCCTTTCGAAGCAAGTTCGTTTAAACGCAAACAACCGTTCAAGCACGCTGGGGTCTCGTAGATACCGAACGGAGGTCAACGAGGTTGAAACGACTTGACTCGACTGTAGCGGGCATCATAACCACATTGTGTTGCGGTGTCATGTGCGGCGTAATGCGCACTGTCTTTACTTTAGGCGGATTCTCTACCGCTTTTCAAGAAGAAGAATCCCGCAAGGTTGATGTAGTCCGATTTTCCGGGAATGCCGTCCGACTGCCCGCTGCGGCGGGGTCTCTTTCATCCATCCAAAAATTTAAATTTTCGACAACGGGTTGTAGCCCATGGTTGGATTGGCTAAAGTCTCGCCTTGATTGAACACCATCCCGCGCGACTTTCAGCGCTGAAAGTGAGGCCCCAAGTGGCAGCAAAGATCATCACCGTTTTCAACCAGAAAGGCGGCTGCGGCAAGACCACGGTCAGCATGCATCTGGCTGGCACCTTGGGCCTGCGTGGCGCGCGCTCGATGCTCGTCGACATGGACGAACAGGGCACCGCCACACGCTGGGCCGCGCAGGCCAGCGACGAGCGGCCTTTTCCGGCGTCCGTGATCGGGCTGGCCCCGTCGGGCGGCGCCATGCACCGCGAAGTCCGCAAGTTCGTTCACGACTACGACTACATCCTGGTCGATTGCCCGCCCGCCGTGCACTCGGCGGCGCCGTCGAGCGCGCTGCTGATTTCCGACCTTGCGATCATTCCCGTGGTCCCGTCGCCGCCCGACCTGTGGGCTGCCGTGGCCGCCAAGACCTTGGCCCAGCACGCTCAGGTCCAGAACGAGACGCTGCAGATCCGGGTGATGGCCAATATGGTCCAGCGCCGCGTGTCGATCGCGCGCCAGGCCATCGAGATCCTGGGTGACGACGGCGATGTGCCGCTGCTGAACTCGATGATCGGGTCCCGTTCAGCGTTCCGCGAATGCCAGGCCATCGGCTGTACGGTCCACGGCGTCCCCGGCGCGCGCGAGGCCATCCAGGAAGTCGACATGATGGTGGACGAAATCCTGTCCTTGATCGAGTAACAAGAATGCCAACAAAATTGAAAAGCCTGAAAGCCGGCATGCTCGCCGGCATGGCTGCGGAGAAGACCCGCAACGATGCGATCGACCGGTTCGCAC
This sequence comes from Cupriavidus sp. H18C2, assembly GCF_049393795.1. NCBI lineage: Bacteria > Pseudomonadati > Pseudomonadota > Betaproteobacteria > Burkholderiales > Burkholderiaceae > Cupriavidus > Cupriavidus sp. H18C2. The sequence continues at coordinate 2,563 of NZ_CP186011.1, forward strand.
GTGCGGAAGCCGCGCTCTCCGAGCATCCCAACGGGCTGCTGCAGTCGCAGCGTGCTGGCACCGCGGGCGCAACTTTCAGCGCTGAAAGTGCGGCGGCCGGTGTCGAGGGGCGCCAGCTCATCCGCGTGCCGATCGCCCAGTTGCACGACAACCCGTTCAACGCGCGGCGGATCTACGACCCTGCCGTGGTTCAGGAGCGCGCCGCATCGATCGCCACGCACGGCCAGAAAACCCCTGGTCTTGCCGCGCCGGATCCGACCCGGCCGGGCCACTACATCCTGATCGACGGTCACTACCGCAAGCGCGCGCTGGCATCGGCCGGCAAGCTGGAAATGGAATGCTTTATCGAGGACGACCTGAGCGACCTCGATTTCTACCGGCTGTCCTTCCTGCTCAACGAACAGCGGTCGGACCAGTCGGCGCTGGACAATGCCATCGCGTGGCGGCAGTTGCTGGACGAGGGCAAGGTTCTGAAGGAAGAGGAAATCTGCGAGCTGACCGGCATGTCGGCTGGCACAGTAAACAAGACGCTGGCGCTGCTGAAGCTGCCCGAATCGGTGATTGGCGTGATGCGCGAGCGGCCGAGCGCCATCGGCATCGCGGCGGGGTACGAGCTGACGCTGTACTACAAGATCGCCGGCGAGGACCGGACCCGCGAACTGGCGGCCCGCATCATGAACGACGGGCTGTCGAGCCGCGAGGTCGAATCGATCCGCAAGCAGGCGCAGGAAGGCAAGGCGCGCAAGGTCAAGGAAATCAGCCGCCAGTACAAGATCCGGACCGAGAACGGCCAACTACTGGGCACGATCAAGGAGTGGGATTCCGGCCGCATCATGCTGGACGTCCAACTGACCGACCGCAACGCGCGCGAGGATTTGCTGGAAGTCCTGAAGGCCCGCTTCGGCCTCGACAAGACCTTGCTCTGACGCTCAGGCGAGCCGAAGCTGGCGCGGCGTGAAGGCGGCAGGCACGTCCGCGTGCGCCGCCGCAAAACGCCGCCACGTGGCCCGCAGCAGCCGGTCCAGGCCGCTCGCCGAATAACCTGCCGATGGCTGCGCCCGCTTGGCACGGCCCCGCGCCGTGCCGGGATAATCGACCGGCGCAAGCAGCGCCGCCTCGGGCGCGCCGCCGTCCGAAGCCAATCCTTGCCAAGACATGCCCCGATCTTGCCAGTGAGCGAAGAGGGCGTGCCGGACATCGGCGCCCAGTTCGATCTGCTCGCCACCGCCCGCCCGTTTTCCGGGGATAGAAAGCCGCCATGGCTCGGCATCGCTGACCACGTCCGCGTACCGCAACAACGGCAATTCGACGATCCGAAGTCCATGCCGGGCGATCAGCAACGCCGCCGCCAGCGCGGCGCGATCCTGCGGAGTTGTGGCATCCGTCGCTAGCCAATCAAAAAATCTGTGCACGAAAAGACCGGTCGGCGCGGGTGATACATGCGACGCGATCGGCGGATCGGATTCATCCGGTGCGGAGCCCGCCGCAGCGGGTGCGGACGGGCGCCGACGTGCCCGAGGCGCGGGCCCGCCCGGCCGCACGACTCCCAGCACCAGCCGGACCACCCGCAGCGCAGCTTCCCGCGAACGCTCGCCAAGCGGGCCTTCGAACGGACGCCAATGCACCTTGTCGCGGGCGCTCGCGGGGCCGCACCAGAAGTCGGCCGGCTGCGGATCGGCCAGGAATTCGCGATAAGCCTGCAGGTCATCGTCAGCCAGATCTCGCAGCGACTGGCCCCGGCGCGCCGCCCAGAGCAGCAGCCGCTCGGCTTCACGGCGGTAGCTCTTCCAGGTGTTTGGCGACGCCTCTTTGGACCGCAGCCATTGCCGCACCGTACTCAGATCTTCGGCCAGCTTCCGCCGGGTCAAATCCTCTCCCGGCGCCTCCCGGAGCCATTCCAGCGGGGCCGGCGCGGCCATTGCCGTACCCAATGCTGCGTACGTCTGGGAGGCCCGATGCGGCACATCCGACGGGGCCTGGACGAACTCCCGCAGCCGTGTGTCGAGCAGCGGCCGCTGCGCCGCCAGCCACCGGACAATCGTCTCGCACGAATGCCGGCCGATGCGTGGCACGTGCCGCCACCAACTGCTGCCGTGGCGATTGGCCAAGTCGACCAGATCCGCGATCGTGTGCACGTTAGCCGACGTCAGCCGGCGCGCCAGGCTGGGCCCGAACCATAGCGTCACACGATGGGAAGCCTGCGGCCGCCCCTGTCCCAGCTGCTCGATCGACGACAGCGCCTCGACGCGCCGGGTCATCCCGCTATCCGAACGGCCACGCAGGGCTTCGAACATCTCGGCGATGTCCGGCCGGTCGTGCTGCAAGGCGAACTGCACCAGCCGGTCGCGCAGCGCCAGGATGCGCTGCACCGCCTGGTGTTCGGTCAGTTCGTCGTCATCGTCCGGGTCCAGCAGGTACCGGTTGGCGATATCGACCGGCCGCATGCCCTGCGCATAGGCGCGCACCACGGCAAATTCGGTGCGGGTGAGCTTGGTTGCGGCGATGGTGTCGCGGTCTTCTGCCACGGAGTCCTTCAGTAAATATGCTGGGAAAGCTACATCACAAAGCGTGCGGATACGAGGGCAGAGCGCTAATCACGTTCCGTCGAGCCACGGCGAGAAAGTCACCTAAGTGACTGATTTGCAACCGAAACTTCGGGGCGCCACGCTGAACCGGCCCATTCTGCACATGGAAATGCTATGCAAATTATTTTACGAGAGGTGTGTCATGTCTGGGAAGCGATAGATTCAGCCATGGCCTGGGCCGCACTGGTCGTACCCAAGGGCGATTCGACCTGGACCGCAGGAGGTGAGGCGCGCTCTGCAACCCCGGCAGCGTTGTCTCTGGATGCGCCATCCGCACAACTCCGCCCAACCCATCAATCCAGCAAACGAATGTTGGGGCGTCTCGTCACAACGGCTCCATTCTTCCCGCCGACAAGCGCAGCTAGCATGTGGACCGGCACACAGCCGAACTCCCCTCCGATAACGCCCCACACGCAGAGAAGTCCGTCCCTCATCACCCATGCCACCACCCCTGCCGGGAACTCCATGAGACCACCCAACAACACCCGCCACGCGTCAAAAAACTCCCCGACACAACCTCTTTCTGCGGCATTGATTTAAAAGGAAATTCATACGCAGCAGTGAGTACGCTCCGTGCGTCGAAGCATGGAAAACGACGGCACCAGCCACCCCTTCCCGCGCCGCCGAAAAACGCGAAAAGCGTATACGTATACGGGGTATACGCATCGACCACACGTCGGGTAGCCGTCGTATACGCCATGCGATCCACCCCAAAACCAAGGCCGCCTACATCATTCGTCGAACAAGTTTTGGCTCCCAATTTCAGGGGGCCATTACTAATCCACCGAATAGCGCCGCGCCAAACGAAAAGGGCGTGAAAGCGCCACGAATATGTGGCCCCTTCACGCCCCGAGAGTCAGGCGGTGCTGTCTGTGCGATTTAGTACTCCGTCACCGGCGCATGCACCGGCGCGATCGATGCGTGCTGGGTCTGCGTGCGCTGGGCGGCCTTGTGGACCATCGTGTAGGCGTAGTCGATGCCCATGCCGTAGGCGCCCGAGTGTTCCTTGGCCAGGCCGGTCACCGCGTCGTACGTTTCCTTGTTCTTCCAGTCGCGCTGCCATTCCAGCAGCACCTGCTGCCAGGTGACCGGCACCACGCCGGCCTGGATCATGCGCTGCATGGCGTAGTCGTGCGCTTCCTTGGTGGTGCCGCCCGAGGCGTCGGCCACCATGTAGATCTCGTAGTCGCCTTCCAGCATGGCCGACAGCGCGAACGTCGTGTTGCAGACTTCGGTCCAGAGCCCGGCCACCACGATCTTCTTGCGGCCGTTGGCGGCCAGCGCGTCGCGCACCTTCTGGTCGTCCCACGAGTTCATCGACGTGCGTTCCAGCGTTTCCTTGCCCGGGAAGACGTCGAGCAGTTCGGGGTAGGTGTAGCCCGAGAACGAATCGCTCTCGACGGTGGTGATGGTGGTGGGCACGTCGAAGATCTTGGCTGCCTTGGCCAGGCCGACGACGTTGTTCTTCATCGTCTGGCGGTCCATCGACTGGACGCCGAAGGCCATCTGGGGCTGGTGGTCGATGATGATCAGTTGGCTGTTGCGCGGGGTCAGGACTTGCAGCTTGGCGTTGTTGGCGTTCGACATGATGGGCTCCGGTATAAAAGGTGATTCAATGAATTTGAGTGGTTATTGGGCGGTGCTGGCTTCGCTTCGTCGCGCTTCGTTTCGCTTCGCTGCGTTGTCGCGCCGTCCATGTGCTGAACTATAGCGACCGCCGGCCCGGCGCAAACAGGCTATCGCTGTCATAGTTATTCAAAATAATTGAACCGAGGAGAAAGATAGAAAAAAGGCCGCCCGCAGGCGGCCTCTCTGTCAAGGCTGACCAGCCCTCTCAATCGAGCCGGAATGTCCGTACCACGTCGGCCAGCGTCGCGGCCTGTCCCTGCAAGGCGGCGGCTGCGGCGGTCGACTGCTCCACCAGCGCCGCGTTCTGCTGCACCATCTGGTCCAGCTGGCTGACCGCCACGTTCACCTCCTGGATGCCACGCGTCTGTCCCGCGCCGCGCGGGTGATTTCCGAGATGATCTGCGTCACGCGTCCCACGTTGCCCACGATCTCGCGCATCGTCTCGCCGCTCATCCGCACCTGTCCAGACCCGGCGCTCACGCTGTCCACGGTTGATTCGATCAGCGTCTTGATCTCCTTGGCCGCCTGCGAACTGCGCTGCGCCAGTGTTCCGCACCTCGCCCGCCACCACGGCAAAGCCGCGCCCCTGCTCGCCCGCCCTGGCCGCTTCCACCGCCGCGTTGAGCGCCAGGATATTGGTCTGGAAGGCGATGCCCTCGATCACGCCGATGATGTCCGACACCTTGACCGCCGCGCGCTCGATGTCGCTCATGGTCTCGATGGCCCCGGCGATGGCCTGGCCGCCGTCCGTCGCCACCTGCTGGGCGGCGCTGGCCGTCTGGTCGGCCTGGTGCGCCGAGCTTTCCGACTGGCCGACCGTCGCCGTGATTTCCTCCATCGACGCGGCGGTCTGCTCCAGGCTGGCCGCGGCGGATTCGGTGCGCCGCGACAGGTCCGCGTTGCCCTCGGCAATCTCGTTGGCCGCCACGTGTACAGATTCGCTCGCGTCGCGGATCTGGCGCATCACATGCACGAGCTTGTCGGCGAAGGCGTTGAACGCGCGCGCGATCTGCGCCACCTCGTCGGTGCCGTCGGCCGGCAGGCGGCGCGTCAGGTCGCCGTCGCCGGAGCCGATGGCGACCATCGCATCGCGGATGCCCGACAGCCGACGGAACGATACCGCCGTCACGCCGGCCACGATGACCGCGGCCGCGCACGCCACGATCACCAGCGACACCATCGACGCAATCAGCACAGACCGCATGCCGGCCGTGGCCTCGGCCTTGTCCAGTGCGATCACGGCCACCCAGTCGGTGCCGGCGATCTCGCGGCCGCGCAGCAGCTTGTCGGCGCCGCCGATCCTGGCGTCGATCGGCGCGGCGGCAGACACCAGCGCGCCCAGCCGATCGCCCTCCAGCGCCGGCACCAGTTCGCCGATGGGCTTCAGCGTCAGCTTGTCGTCGGGATGGGCGACGATCTTGCCGTCGCGCGCCACCAGGATGCCGAAGCTGGCCGGCGTCGGATGGATCGCGCGCACGTTGGCCACCACGGCGTCCATGGCCACGTCGCCGCCGATCACGGCCTTGACGCCGCCGTCGCGCAGCACCGGCACCGCAAACGTCACCACCAGCTTGCCGCTGCTGGCCGCGATATAGGGCGGCGTGACAATCGGCTTGCCCGCCGCCACGGCCTGCTTGTACCAGGGCCGCGCGGTGGGGTCGTAGTCGGGCTTCAGTCCCGCCGCGTCCGAGAACCGGTGGCTCTTGTCCGGATAGCCGACATAGGTCTTGATGAAGCCGCCGGCGCTTGCCACCAGCCTGAGCGCGGGAATCGGATCGTCCTGCAGCGCCGCGTCCCGCAGCGATTCGATCATCCGGGAATGGCCGGACACCCACGCCGCAATGGCATCCACATGGCCGGTCTGCACCGCGGCAAGGTTGTTGTCGATGGCCTCGTCGTTATAGGCGCGGGCCACGAACTGGTTCACGATGGCGTTGGCCGCCAGCGCCACGATCACGATGGCCACGGATAGGGCCACGATGCGCGCGCGTAGGGAGGAAAGCATGGTGTCTAACTCTTCTCTCGGGTTGGCCCGGGTCGGGGCAGGAAAATTGCCCACGCATTGACGGCACCCCGGCCGCCGACTTTAGTGCGATGCAACATAGCGCTCCCGGCATCACTTTTATCACTTCCGCACGATCGTTCGCGGCAGAAGCGGCGTTTGCGATACGTTTTGCCGGCGGTTGCCATACAACCAAGGGAAAACCCGTTGCGCCGCAGCATCCGCTTGCAATCACACGACGTGCTGCCTATGCTGAACACCAGAATTCAATTTAATTTGAATCTGTATTCAGAAGGATCTAACGCGTTACATACGCAATCGGGGCGGTCGGACATCCTCCGAGGGAGGGCCAGACGGTTCGGCAGCGTGCCAGAGAGGGCTGGCGCTGCCGCGGCTCGGGAGGTGATGCAGACCGTATGGACATGCAGCCGCGCCATAAGCGGAGCATCTCCAATCAGCGCACCGCGGGACATTCCACACACCGCAGCGGGGCGCCAATAAGAAGTGAGCGGCCATGGCCACCATCCTGTTGCTTGAGCCACACCCATTGTTGCGTCTCGGTCTGCGCCATCTGTTGGCACAGGCGCATGTACCGGGCGATCTCATCGACCTCGATCCCGCCGGCCTGAACGACCCGGACCCGTGGACACACCACGCCGACCTGCTGCTGTTCGGCCTGCCGGCCGATGCCGAGGCCGGCTGGCAGACGCTGGCCGACCTGTGCCGCCGCCTGTCGCCGCTGCGCGTGCTGGTGCTGGCCGATCATCTGCCCGCGCCGCTGCCCGAAGCGGGCCTGCCCGAGGCCGTGCGCGGCCTGCTGGCCAAGACGTGCTCGGCCGATGCACTGGAAGCGGCCATCCGGCTGGTGCTGGCCGGGGGCGAATGCTTCCCGTCGCAACTGCCGCCCACGCGCGCCGCCGAGCCATCGCTGCCCGACGCCCGCCACGATGCCGCGCCGATCGTCGTGCCGCTGCACGCCGTGCCCGCGCTGCCGGGCGGAGCCACGCCGGCCGCAATGGAAACGCCGGCCGCCGGCGCGCACCTGCTCAATATCACCGAGCGCCAGTACGAGGTGCTGGCATTGCTGGCGCGCGGCTATCCGATCAAGACGGTCAGCCGGTTGCTGAACATCTCGGTGGCCACCGCCAAGACCCACGCCTGCACGCTCTACCAGCGCCTGCACGTGCGCAACAAGGGCGAGGCGGTGTACGTGGCGCTGCAGCGCGGCGCCACGCTGAACTGGACCGGCCCCACGCCGGCCAAGCCGACGCATGTCCCGATGGCGCCCCTGGCCGCGCGGGAGGCCTGTGAGGCCGCCTGACCGCAGTCGCCTGCGCCCGGCCGCCCTTGGCCCACCACCTGTCTGCGCCATCCGCCGCCGAGCCCTCATCCAAAAGCATGAGGCGGCGGCCGGCTGGCGTTGCTAGCTTGTATCTCAGGTCCGGCGCCGGGGGCAGCCATCGGGATCATGGGCATCCCTGACACCCTCAACGCCATCCGTTCCAAAAGACAACGACGCGCCCCGGCAGGGCGCCCGCCGGCGTACCCCGCCAGCGGATACACGCGTGGCAAGCGCGGATGGCAGACAGATGACGACCTACCTCATCGCCAGCAACGAAATGATGTGCCGCATCCTTGCGCGGCGCATGGAGGCGCAGGACATTCCCTCGCCAGTGCGCTGGCACGGGCCCGAATGGCTGCTGGAGGGCGACGGCGCGGATACCGCCGAGCGCGGCGCGGCCCGGCCTCCATCGATCGACAACCCTGACGCGGCCGAGCCGCTGCCGGCGCAGCCGGTGGAGATGGCGCTGGTCGATTGCAGCGGCGTCGACGGCGATCCGCGCGCGCTGCTGGACCGCGTGCTCCAGCGCCTGGCACCGCGCCGCTGGCTGGTGTTGTCCGACGCGCTCGATCCCACATTGATGGCCCACGCCGCGCTGCTGGGTGCCAACGGCTGCCTGGCCGTGCCCGCGCCGGTGGAACTGGTCTGCGCGGCGGCCACGCTGGTATGGGCCGGCGGCCAGTGCTTTCCGCGCAGCGCGCTGTCGCTGCTGCGGGCGCTGCATCCGCAGGACGCGCAGGACGCGCAGCCCGCGCCGGCGGCGCGCTTCATCCCTGCGGTACGGTCCGGCCCGGACGGGACTACTGCCATCGGATGAGGGCGCGCACGCGCTGCGCCGACTATGCTGGATGTGCCCGCAGTCAGAAGCCGGTGCCTTGGCGAGACCGGCCGCCGTGGGGGCAGGGGGTCGTATGGAACGCAGTCTCGATATCCTGGTCGTCCACGGGTTTGCCGTGCGCGAGGGCCGGGGCAAGTGGGCATGTTGCTATGAGATACGGCTCGCCATCATCGGCGGGCCGTTGTTGTACCGGGGCGAACTGCACGGACGCTGCTTCGCCACCGAGGACGCCGCCATCACGGCGGCGCGCGAGATCGGCGAGCGCGAGGCTAGCCGGCATCTCGATACCGCCCGCGCGATGTTCGTCGCGCTGACCCGCCTGCCGCTTCCCTGATCCCGCCCCAGCGCCTGCGCGCGCGTGCGGCCCCATCGCGCCGGACCAAAAAAGAAGCCCGCCGACCGGGGGACCATGCGGGCTTTGAAATGGCCGCTCACGTGGTGGGCGGCCATTGCATCGAACATAACGAATCGCGGCTACGGACAACATCAACCAGAAGACGCACTGCCCGGGCGGCCCTCAACCCTGCGCCGCGCGGCACCGCGCGGCCGTGTGCGCCATGCCTGGTGCGCGCGGGCGGGTCGGCGGCACCCCCGGACACTACGTTCAGCACCGCACATTCGGCTCATGCTTCTGGATGGAGCCCGGTGGCCGGCGGGCCCGTGGCAGCATGGATCGGGCCCCGATCGGGTGTTACGCTGCCGGTTCGCGCGGCGCTCCCGACCCACCCCGCCGCAGCCCACCCACCGCATGTGCCCGACGCAACCATGAGCCGCTGGCAACTGATCTCGTTCTTCGGTGAATCCGCCTTCCTGCTGCCGTGCGCGGTCTTTCTCTACGCATGGCTGCGCTGGCATGGCGCGCACGCCGTGGCGCGCCACTGGCTGCTCGCGTTCTCGGCCACGGCGCTGGCCGTGCTGCTCTCGAAGCTGGCCTTCATGGGATGGGGCGTCGGCAGCCAGGCGCTGAACTTCACCGGTTTCTCGGGCCACGCGATGATGGCGGCGGCCATCCTGCCGGTGCTGGCCTGCCTGGCCGTGCCGGCGCGCCATCGCACGCTGAGCTGGCTGGCGGCCGGGGCCGGCGTGCTGCTGGCGCTGGCCGTGGGGCTGTCGCGGCTGGCGCTGCACGCGCATTCGGTGTCCGAGGTGGCCAGCGGCCTGGCGCTCGGGTTCTGCGCCAGCCTGCCATTCATCGCCCGGCGCGAGGTGCCGCGCGGCCCGGTGGCGATGCTGGTGGCCTCGGGCGCGCTGGCCATGCTGCTGGTGCTGCCCATCGGCGGCGTGGCGGGCGTGACGCACGTCTGGGTCGAGGACATCGCCACGTTCCTGTCCGGCCGCGAGCGGCCGTTCCAGCGCGGCGAGTGGTCGGGCCGGCGGCCCTGTCCCGGCTGCCGCACGCTCGGCGCGCGCCCGTTGTGTGCGCCATCGCTCCAATCCGGCTGACACCCCCGCAGCGGGCCGGCGCTTTGTGCGTCCGCCCACAGACGCCCCGATTGCCGTACGCAACCATGACCCCAGTCATTGATGGATGGACGGGGAGCAGTCATGGCATCGAACTGGGGCGTGGCCGGCGAGCGGCGTAGTGCATTGCACTATCTCTACAGGTTATCGGACGCATTGCTGATCGCGGCGATGGGCGTGCTGATGGGCGAGCTGTACTTCGCGGGCGGCCTGCGCGACAGCGCGCCCGTCAACGGCTTCCTGACCATGCTCTGCGCGCTGGGCGCCCTGGTCGTGTTCCCGGCGTTCGGCATCTACGAATCGTGGCGCGGCCGCAGCCTGGCCGCGCTGGTGCTGCGCATTGCCGCGGCTTGGACGCTGGTGTTCATCACCGGCCTGCTCGGCGCGTTCCTGATCCACCAGATCGGCGCCGTGTCGCGGGTCTGGTCGATCGGCTGGTTCGTGTCGGCCGGCCTGGTGCTGCTGGTGGGACGCGCGGTGATGTTCCGCATGCTCGGCAACGTGCGCGAGCAGGGCATCAACGCCAAGCGCGTGCTGATCTTCGGCTACGGTCCGCTGGGCCGCGAGATGTACCGCCGCGTGCAGCAGTTCCGCTCGGCCGGCTACAGCGTGGTGGGCATCTACGACGACGGCACCGACGCCACGCCGCCCGAAGTGCCCGCGCTGCGCACGCTGGACGAAGTCAGCGCCTTCGTGCGCGGCCAGGGCGTGCGCGAGATCTGGCTGACCCTGCCGATGGCCGCCTGCCGCGACCTGTCCGACGTGGTGCGCCAGTTCCGCAACGACCTGATCGACATCCGCTGGGTGCCCGACGTCTCGTCGGTGGAGCTGCTGGGCCACCGCTTCAGCGAATTCATGGGCCTGCCCGTGATCGACCTGAACAGCCCGCCGGTGTCGGGCATCACGGGCGTGGTCAAGGCCAGCTTCGACCGCGTGTTCTCGTTTGCCGTGCTGGTGGGCCTGAGCCCGCTGCTGCTGGTGATCGCCGCGCTGGTGAAGCTGTCGTCGCCGGGGCCGGTGCTGTTCCGCCAGCAGCGGCTGGGCATCGATGGCCGGCCGTTTGCGGTGTACAAGTTCCGCACCATGCGGATGCACGCGGACCACGGCGTCACGCAGGCCGTGCGCGGCGATCCGCGCGTGACGCGCATCGGCGCGTTCCTGCGCCGCACCAGCCTGGACGAGCTGCCGCAGTTCCTGAACGTGCTGCGCGGCGAGATGTCGGTGGTGGGCCCGCGCCCGCACGCGATGGAGCACAACGAGCTCTACAAGGAACTGATCGACCGCTACATGCTGCGCCACCGCGTGAAGCCGGGCATCACGGGCTGGGCGCAGATCAACGGGCTGCGCGGCCAGACCGACACCATCGACAAGATGCGCAAGCGCATCGAGTTCGACATCTATTACATCCAGCACTGGTCGTTCCAGCTCGACCTGCGGATCATCCTGCGCACCGCGCTGCACGGCTGGACCGGCGCCACCGCTTACTGAAGGGCGCCCGGGCACCGGCCCGGTTTGGTGCGACGTCGCACCGAGCGACGCGGCCGGAAGTCGTCAAATGGATCACTCAACGCATTCGGAGACCCCAGATGAAAGCAACCATCCGCAACATACTCGGCGACGTCGCCCGACTCAATGTGCCAGTGGCTTCGCTTGCCGATCATGACGACCTGTACGAGGCGGGGCTTTCCTCGCTGGCCACGGTCCACGTGATGCTGGCGCTGGAGAATGCTTTCGACATCGAGATCCCCGACCGCATGCTGACGCGGCAGCTCTTCCGCAGCGTCGATTCGCTCGCGGCCGCCGTGGAAACCATCCAGAAGCAGGAAGTGGCATGAGCGCCGCGACCAACCGGGTGGCGCTGGCGCACGCCAATCCCGATGCCGGCCCGCTGCTGGCCGCCGCGCGCGACGCCGCCGAGGTGGCCCGCCGCCATGCCGATGCCGTGGACCAAGAGGCCCGCTTTCCGCACGAGGCGTTCGCAGCGCTGCGCGCCGCCGGCTTGCTAGGCGCCATGGTGCCGCAGGCCCAGGGTGGCGCGGGCGCGTCGCTGGCCACGGTGGCCGCGCTGTGCCGCGAACTGGGCCAGGGCTGCGCGTCCACGGGCATGATCTACGCGATGCACCAGATCCAGGTGGCCTGCCTGGTCGACCACGGCGCCGCCAGCGACTGGCACCAGGCGCTGCTGGCCCGCGTGGCCGCCGAGCAGTTGCTGCTGGCCTCGGCCACGTCCGAGGAAGCCATCGGCGGCGCGCTGCGCAGCAGCGGCTGCGCGGTCAATGCCGACGGCGACCGCTTTCACCTGCTGAAGATGGCGCCCACCATCTCGTACGGCGCGCACGCCGACGGCATCCTGATCACGGCCCGGCGCCATGCCGATGCGTCGCCGTCCGACCAGGTGCTGGTCTGCGCGATGCAGCCCGACTACACGCTCCAGTCGCTGAACACGTGGGACACGCTGGGCATGCGCGGCACGTGCAGCAACGGCTTCCGGCTCGAAGCCACCGGCCATGTGGACCAGGTGCTGCCGGTGCCGTTCGGCGAGATTGCCGATACCACGATGACGCCCGTGTCGCACATCCTCTGGAGCGCGCTCTGGGTAGGCATCTGCGGCGACGCCGTGGCGCGCGCCAAGACGTTCTTCCAGGGCCAGGCACGCGCCCGGCCCGGCACGCTGCCGCCGTCGGCCCCGCGCGTGGCCGAGGCCGTGAGCATGCTGGAGATGATGGAGGCGCGGCTGGAAATGGCGCTGGCCCGCCAGCGCGCGCGGCACGCCAATGCTTCGGTGTCGGCGGCGTTCGCGCACGCGGCCGGCATGAACGGGCTCAAGACGTCGATGTCGACGATGGCGCTCGACGTCGTGCAGCAGGCGCTGCTGGTATGCGGCATGGCCGGCTACAAGCAGGGCACGCCGTACAGCCTGGGCCGCCATCTGCGCGACCTGTGGTCCGCGCCGCTGATGATCAACAACGACCGCATCCAGACCAATACGGCCAATCTGCTGCTGGCCGACCGTTCGTGAGGAGTGACCGATGGATGCCCATGCACTGACCGACCGCGCGCAGGGCGGCGCTGCCGGTGAAATGGCCCCGGCGCCCGTCGCCGCGGCGCCCACCTACCTTGACCGGCTGCTCGCCGCCGGCCTGCTGATCGACACCGGCGTCCAGGGCCTGTACGGCCGCAGCGCGGCGTTCGAAGCCATCGCCGACGGCCTGAACCTGGCCATCTCGCGCATCGGCGCCGACCAGCACGCCGAGGTGCTGCGCTTTCCGCCGGCCATGGGCCAGCAGGATTTCGAGACCAGCGAGTACCTGAAGAGCTTTCCGCAGCTGGCCGGCACCATCCACAGCTTCTGCGGCGACGACCGCGGACACCGGCGCCTGCTGGCGCGGCTGGAAGACAAGGAACCGTGGACCGACGAGCAGGCATTCACCGGCGTGGTGCTGACGCCGGCGGCCTGCTATCCGATCTATCCGGTCGTCGCGCGGCGCGGCCCGCTGCCGGCCGAGGGCAAGGTGGTGGACGTGCTGTCGTACTGCTATCGCCACGAGCCGTCGCTGGAGCCCACGCGCATGCAGCTGTTCCGGCAGCGCGAGTACGTGTGCCTGGGATCGCCCGAGCGCATCGTGGCCTTCCGCCAGCTCTGGATGGCGCGCGGCCAGGCGCTGGCCGAGGCGCTGCAGCTGCCCGTGCAGGTGGACGTGGCCAACGACCCGTTCTTCGGGCGCGGCGGCAAGATCGTGGCCGACAGCCAGCGCGAGCTGAAGCTCAAGTTCGAGCTGCTGGTGCCGGTGAACGACGGCGCGCCGCCCACCGCCTGCATGAGCTTCAACTACCACATGGACCACTTCGGCGCGCTGTGGCACATCGGCCTGGCCGATGGCGGCGTGGCGCATACGGGCTGCGTCGGCTTCGGCATCGAGCGGCTGGCGCTGGCGCTGCTCAAGCATCACGGGCTCGATCCGGCAGCGTGGCCGCAACCGGTGCGCGAGACGCTGGGAGACCTGTAAATGTTCGGTGACGGCAAGGCTGTTCGCGCGCGAGGGGGCGCCTATGCATTGCACGGCGGCAATCCGGTCTGGTCGCACGCCAACCGGCATATCGACCTGTGGATCGAGCTGCTGCATGGCTGGAACTTCGAGCCGATCGCCGCGTTGCCCTTTACCGTCACGCTCGATTTCTCCGGCGACCAGTTCACGCCGTCGAACATCCCGCCGGCCGACCTGGAGCAGCTGTTCGGCATCGTGCGCGACGAGCTGTCCACCTACGGCCGGCTGGAGGCCCACGTGGCGGCGCAGACCAACCGCGGCAACGCCGTGCTGCTGGAGGTGGACAGCTACCAGCTTCCGCAGCCGGCCAGCACCTACCGCCGCCAGCATGCGCGCGCCTGCATCGCCATCGACGTGCTGGTGCCGGACGCCACGGCCGTGGGCTACTACCACCACGACGGCTACCACACCGCCAGCGGCGACGACTACCTGGCGATCTTCCGCACGCCGGCCCACGAGACGATGTGGGGCGTGGCCACGTTCCCGCAGGCCGAGGTGGTGCGCCGGCGCTTTCCGGCGCTGACCGAGGACGACCTGCTGCAGGCATCGGTAGACCTGCTGCGCGGCCATCTGGCGCGGCGTCCGCGCGACAACCCGATCCAGGCGTTCCGCGCCGTGTTTCCCGCGCACCTGGAGCAACTGATGGCGCGCGGCGAGCCGAACTTCCAGATCTACGCCGCCAGCGTGCTGCGGCAGCTCGGGGCCAACTTCGAGCTGCTGGGCCGCTACGTGCGCTGGCTGGTGATGCATGGCCAGAGCCTGCCCGAATCGGTGGCCGAGGCGTGCTACACGATGGCGTCCGAGGCCATGGTGATGCAGTTCCGCCTGATGCGCGCGGTCATCAGCCGCAAGCCCGATAGCTGCGACGACTGCCTGGAGCAGCTGGAGCTGGCCTACCAGGGCACGGTGCCGGCGCTGGCGGCCCATTTCGGGGAGACCGTCACATGACCGCACGCGATCCGGTACCGGCGCTGCTGCCCATCCTGCGCCCCGGCGTGGCCGTGGGCCGCGCACGCCTGGAAGGCGACTGGACCTTCCTGGAGACGTTTGCCAACGCGGCGGCGCATCCGGGCGAGCTGTCGGAGACCGGGCACTGGTTGCCCGCGCCCGTGCCGGGCACCGTGGCGGCCGCGCTGCGCGCCGCGCGGCGCTGGGACGACACCGCGCCGCCGCCGCTGCACCAGCACGACTACTGGTACCGGCTGCATTTCTCGGGCAGCGGCCGCCGCCTGCTGCGCTGCAACGGGCTGGCGACGATCGCCGAGGTCTAGCTCAACGGCGTGAACGTGCTGACCACGCGCCATATGTTCGCCGCGCATCAAGTGGAGGTGGAACTGGCCGGCGCGGACAACGTGCTGCATATCTGCTTCCGCGCGCTACATCCGTACCTGCGCACGCAGCGCGGCCCGGTGCGGTGGAAGCCGCGCATGATCCAGCCGCCGTCGCTGCGCACGGTCCGCACCACGCTGCTCGGCCATATGGCCGGCTGGTGTCCGCCCGTGCACGCGGTGGGGCCGTGGCGCGACATCGAACTGCTCGATCCGGCCGCCACCGACCTCACGCATGGCGTGCGGGCCGAGCTGTCGGGCAGCATCGACGGCGCCGATGGCATCGTCGCGCTGCAACTGCATTTCCCGGGCGCGGCGCCGGCGCAGGCGACGTTCGCCGCCGTCGGGCCGGACCACGCGGTCTGGCATGGCGAACTGCGCCGCGACGGCCCGCATACGCTGGCCGGCACGCTACGCATCCCCCACGCGGAACGCTGGTGGCCGCATACACACGGCACGCCCGCGCTGTACCACGTCGACGCCGGCATCGGCGGACAGGTGCTGGCCTGCGGCAACGTCGGCTTCCGCACCGTCACCGAGGACCGCGATGGCGATCCCGGCGCGTTTGCGCTGCGCGTCAACGGCGAACGCATCTTCTGCCGCGGCGCGTGCGTGTCCAGCCACGACCTGCCCGGCCTGGCCGATACCGACGAGGCCGTGGCCCGCTGGCTGCGGCTCGCGCGGGACGCCGGCGCCAACATGGTCCGCGTCAGCGGCGTCACCTGCTATCCCGGCGAGGCGTTCTACCGCCAGTGCGACGCGCTGGGCCTGCTGGTCTGGCAGGACTTCATGTTCGCCAACTTCGACTACGGCAGCGAGACCAGCGCCAGCCCCACGCTGATGGACGACGCGCGGCGCGAGGTGTCGCAGTGGCTCACGTCCACGCGCGCGCACGCCAGTCTGGCCGTGCTGTGCGGCGGCAGCGAGTCCGAGCAGCAGGCGGCGATGATGGGCGCGCCGCGCGGCACGTGGCGCCAGCCGCTGTTCGATACGCTGATCCCGTCGCTGGTGGCCGAGCATCGCCCCGACGTGGTCTACGTGCGCAATTCGCCGTGCGAAGGCGCGTGGCCGTTCCAGGCCGATACCGGCGTGTCGCACTACTACGGCGTGGGCGCCTACCAGCGCCCGCTGGCCGATGCGCGGCTGGCCAATGTCCGCTTCACGTCCGAATGCCTGGCATTTGCCAACGTGCCGTGCGCGCGCACGCTGGCAGAGGCGGGGCTCACGCAGCCGCTGCACGACCCCCGCTGGAAGGCCCGCGTGCCGCGCGACGCCGGCGCGGCCTGGGATTTCGAGGACATCCGCGACTTCTACCTGCGCGCGCTGTTCGACGTCGATCCGCCGCGCCTGCGCTACGAGCGCCCGGCGCGCTACCTGGCACTGTCCCGCGCCGTGGTGGCCGAGATCATGACCGACGTGTTCGGCGAATGGCGCCGCGCCTGCTCCACCTGCCAGGGCGGGCTGGTCTGGCAGTTGCAGGACCTGCTGCCCGGCCCCGGCTGGGGCATCGTCGATGCCATGGCGCGGCCCAAGTCGGCCTGGCACGCGCTGCGGCAGGTGTGGCAGCCGCTGCAGGTCATCCTGACCGACGAGGGGCTCAACGGCCTGCACGTGCACCTGATCAACGAGACGCCCGCGCCGCGCACGGTGCGGCTGGCGCTGCGCTGCCTGCGCGATGGCGAACACGTGGCGGAGTCGGCCGTGCGTACGCTGACGCTGGCCCCGCGCGAGACGCGCCGGCTGGTGGTTGCGGAACTGTTCGATCACTTTGTCGACCTGACCTATGCCTACCGCTTCGGCCCGCCGGCCCACGACGTGGTGCTGGCCACGCTGCACGACGACGCGCCGGAAGCGGCGGACGAGACAGGCAACCGGTTGCTTAGCCAGTCCGTTTTCCTGCCCGACCGCCGCGCCGACGCGCTGCAGGACCCTGGCCTGTGCGCCAGCGTGGCGCGCCAGGACGGCGTCTGGTGGCTGACCGTCACGGCCCAGCGCTTTGCACGATGGGTGCACGTGGATGACCACGCGTACCTGCCCGAGTGCGACTGGTTCCACCTGGGACCGGGCGAAACGCGCCGCATCCGCCTGATGCACGAGGCCCCCGGCACGGCAGGTGCGGGCGCCATCCCTTCGGGCGAGGTGGCCGCATTGAACGCCGGCCGGCCCGTCAGCTACGCCGGCTGACTCATCCTTCTCATCCTTCCACCCGCCGGTCCAGCACCGGCGCGGTGGTCCGGCAGGCGCCCCGTCCCATCCCCCCGACGCGGCCACCCCGACGGGTGCCACCGCACGCCCGTGCAGGCGGCCCGTCTCAGCCGTTTTCCTCCATCCAACCTACCAAAGCATGAGCGTCTGACCTATCCGTCTGCCTACTGTCAGGTTTGTGTTCCATGCCACTTAATACAGTCAACAACGAGAGACAACGCCGGGCCTGAAACGCCGGCGGGATTTACGGGTGGCGGCTGGAAGGCCGCCGGGCATTCGCCAGCATGCTTCGGCAACGGGTGGGGCGGCGAAGTCGGGTCACGTCACGCGCAGGGACGCCCTTGCGTGCGGACACCGATGTCGCTCCTGGCACATAGGAGGAAAGAAAAATGATCACGCATCGGTCTGACCTGCACGTCAATCATCTGCTCAACGCTCTGCCCCGCCACGAGTGGGAAGTGTTGTCGCGCCATTTCGAACTCGTCCGCCTGCGTGCAGGGGAGCTGCTGACCGATTCGGGCCAGCGCATCGTCCACGTGTACTTTCCCACCACCTCGGTCGTGTCGCTGCTGTCGCTGCTGGAAGACGGCGCCACGGTGGAATTCGCGGCAGTGGGCAACGAGGGCCTGGTTGGCATCCCGGTGGTCACGGGCGGCGACACCATGCCCAGCCGCGTGGAAGTGCGCAGCCCCGGCTTTGCCTACCGCATTCCGGCCCGCGCGCTGCGCAGCGAACTGGCGCACCTGCCGTCGCTGCAGCGCGTGACGCTGCTCTACGTGCAGGCCGTGCTGACGCAGATCGCGCAGACCGCCGCGTGCAACCGCCACCATTCGCTGAACAAGCAGCTTTGCCGCTGGCTGCTGCTGGCGATCGACCGCATGAACTCGAACGAGCTGGTCATCACGCAGCAGGTCATCGCCAACATGCTCGGCGTGCGCCGCGAGGGGGTGACCGAGGCCGCCGGCAAGCTGGAGGACCTGGGCCTGATCCACCACAGCCGCGGCCACATCACCGTGCTGGACCGCTGCGGGCTGGAGCACCACTCCTGCGAGTGCTACAAGCTGGTCAAGCGCGAATACGACCGCCTGCTGCCGGCGCTGACGCTGGCGCACGCCTGACCGGCCCGGCGGGCAGCGCGCCGGATGTCGCCGCATGACCGCGATGTCCGGCCCGCCCGCCGCGCGCCGCGCCGGCGCCACGGGCCGCTAGCCATGCGCCGGATCCACGCTCCCGAAGGACGCCAGCAGCCCGGCCATCACGGTGGCGTAGGCCGTCTCCAGCGTGTCCAGGCTCTCCGTGCACGGATCGGGCCGCCGCCGCGCCAGCGCGCGGGCCAGGCGGAACTGCAGCACCTTGCATTCCGACGCGATGGTCAGCGCCGCCTCGGCCACGTCCGGCGGCGCGCGGTGGCCGTGCTCGCCCAGCCAGTTCAGCCCGTGATGCAGCATCTCGAAGTTCGCGCCAAGCTGGCGCGGCAGGTTGAAGCCATAGTGATGGAAATAGGCGTCGCCGCGCGCCAGGATCGCCGCCACATGCTCGGGAAACTCGGCACGCCAGCGCGCCACCGGGCTCTCGGCCGGCCGGCGCCCCAGATGGCGGCGCAGCAGTTGCGCCACGGCGTTGGACAGCGCGCGGCCCTGCAACGGCGCGCGTACCCGCTTGGCGCATTCCACGTACGGGAACAGGATGTTGCCGTCGCCCTGCAGCGCCGGGGTCAGGCGCATCAGCCCCTGGTAGTCGTCGCCCTCGGCCGTGTGCCGGCCCAGCCCGTGAAAGTAGTGCAGCCGCTGCGCGCCAGTGTCGATCGCGTCGATGGCGATCGTCGTCTTGACGTGGGCGGCGCGGTACGCGGTGGCGCGGGTGTCCGGCAGGTAGAAGCTGTCCACTTCCACCAGCATCGCGTGGCCGCGCCGCACCTGCGCGGCGACGTGCGCCTCCAGCGTGTCGTAGATCGCGCTTTCCTGCACCACCGTGCCATACAGCAGTTCCAGGTCGGCCTGCGGGTACTTGAAGAAGGTGAAGTGGTCGCCTTCGTAGTCCTGCGCCACCGTGAACGGCAGCGCCGCGCGCGGGTCGAGGTGCCAGCCGTACAGCAGCTCGATCCACACGTCCATGTAGCAGTTGGTCTCCTGCCAGACCGATGCCTCGCCGTGCAGCAGCCGCTGCGGCGCCACCACCGGGCGGGCCGGCGGCTGCGCGGGGGCGGGGGCGTCGGCCAGCGGCGCCAGCGCGTTTGCTTGCTCCATCTCGTGTCCTCCGTGTCCGTGTCGGATGGCCAACCGTATTGGAGCCCCGCGCGCGCCGGGCATCGGTACGGTGCCCAACAAAGTCGCGCTGGCCGGGGTGCCGCGCACGGCGGGCGGCAGCGTGTGCGGAATCGAACAGAGTCCCGCCGACGCACATTCCTACACTGGCCCCATCCTTCCGGGACACGGGGCGGGCATGCGCGTGGCGTCGCGCCCGCCGTGCCGGGTCCGGAAGCCAGTTCGCGCCGACAAGCAGTCACCAGCAGGGGAACATGATGAGACTTCCGACCCGGGGGAAAAGCCTTCCCTCCGCCGCCGTGCCGACGATGATGGAGCATACGGGCCACGGCATGTCCGCGCCGCAGACGCGACAGGCGCTGATCCAGCCCGTGATCCTGGCCGGCGGTTCCGGCACGCGGCTCTGGCCGCTGTCGCGCGAGCAGCATCCCAAGCAGTTGCTGAACCTGGTGGCCGAGAACACGCTGCTGGAAGCCACGGCGCGCCGGCTCGAAGGGCTGGCGGTCATGGCCGGGCGCACGGTCGGGGTGGAAGCCCCGCAGATCGTGGTGTGCGGCGAGGAACATCGCTTCATGATCGAGGCAATGATGAAGCGCTGCGGCAAGCCCGCGCAGATCCTGGCCGAGCCGTGCGGCCGCAACACCGCGCCCGCGCTGACGATGGCCGCGCTGCACGCGGTGGCCAATGCCGGTGAAATGGGCGACGCGGTGCTGGTGGCCACGCCGGCCGATCACGCCGTGACCGATCCCGAGGCGTTCCGCGCCGCGCTGGCGGTGGCGGTGCGGCATGCCGACCGCGGCGCCATCGTGACGCTGGGCGTGCGGCCCAGCGTGCCGGAAACCGGCTTTGGCTACATCCGCACGGGCCAGGCGTCGCAGGAAGGCGCGCTGCCGCTGGAGCGCTTTGTCGAAAAGCCGCACCTGGAACTGGCACAGGCGTACGTGGAATCGGGCGACTACTGGTGGAACAGCGGCGTCTACGTGGTGCGCGCCACGGTCTGGCTGCGCGCGCTCGATGCACTGCAGCCCGACATGGCGCGCCAGTGCCGTGCCGCCTACGAGGCCGCCGAGCGCGCCGCCAAGGGCGACGCGCTGTGCCTGTGCAAGGAAGCGTTCGAGGCGTGCCCGTCGGACTCCATCGACTACGCGGTGATGGAAAAGATCGAGACGCTGGCCGACATCCCGGCCATGCTGGTGCCGATGGACCCGGGCTGGTCCGACGTGGGCTCGTGGGCCGCGATCTGGGACATCGCCGAAAAGGACGCGGCCGGCAACGTGGCGCGCGGGCGCGTGCTGTTCGATGGCGCGTCGTCGTGCCTGGCCCATTCCGAAGGGCGGCTGATTGCCTGCGTGGGCGTGCAGGACGTGGTGGTGGTGGAAACCGCCGACGCCGTGCTGGTGGTCGACAAGGCCCACGTGCAGGACGTGAAGAACGTGGTGCAGCGGCTGCGCTCGGAGCACGGCGCCGAGATCGTCAACCACCGCAAGGTGCAGCGGCCGTGGGGCTGCTACGACTCCATCGACCATGGCGACCGCTTCCAGGTCAAGCGCATCGTGGTGGAGCCGGGCGCCAGCCTGTCGCTGCAGATGCACTACCACCGCGCGGAGCACTGGGTGGTGGTGCGCGGCACGGCACGGGTGACCTGTGGCGATACGGTCAGCATCCTGTCGGAGAACCAGTCGACTTACATCCCCATCGGCACCCAGCACCGGCTGGAAAACCCGGGCAAGACGCCGCTGGAGATCATCGAGGTGCAGTCGGGCTCCTACCTGGGCGAGGACGACATCGTCAGGTACGAGGACAACTACGGTCGCAAGTAGTATCCGTCGCCCGGCGCGGCCGGGCGGCTTTCGAGGTAGAAGGGGGACACCGTGATCAACATGTCTTATGCGGGCGCAGCGGCGCCGGCCACAGCGGCCACGCCGCCCGCGGGCACCGGAAGCGCCCGGCGCGCGATGCTGGACCACGCCGGCTGGATCCTGGGCGCGGCACTGGCCGGCGGGCTCGTTGCATGGGTCTGCGCGGTCTCGCAGCCGCACGAATACAGCGCCAGCGCGCTGGTGCAGGTGCAGCAGTCGCGCGAGGGCATGGCGGCGGCGCGCAACGCGGCGGCCACCATGGCCGCCACGCCGGTGCCGCTCGATGTCGGCATGCTGCGCAGCCGCACCGTCGTGGCGCCGGTCGTGGAGCGGCTGCATCTGGACATCTCGGTGCGTCCGCTGCGCGCGCCGCTGCTGGGCGGACTGGCCGCGTACTTCGCCACGCCGGGGCAGTTGTCCGGCCCCTGGCCCGAAAGCCTGGGCTACGCCTGGGGCGGCGAGCAACTCACCGTGGACCGTCTGGCCGTGCCCGAGCGCCTGCTCAACGCGCCGCTGACGCTGGAAGTGCTGCAGGGCGACCGCTACCGCCTCTCCTATCGCGATGCCGAACTGCTGACCGGCGCCGTGGGCGGCGTGGCGCAGGCCAATGGCGTGACGATGCAGGTCGCGCGCATCGACGCCCGGCCCGGCACGCGCTTCACCGTGACGCGGCATGACCTGGTGCAGACCGTGGATGCCGTGGCCGACGCGCTGCGCATCGAGATGCAGCCCGGCGACGCCGGCACCGTCAGCATCGGCTGGCGCACCACCGACCGCATGGCCGCCGCCGCGCTGGTCAACGGCATCACCGAGTCGTTCATCGGCAACCAGGCCATGCAGCGGCGCGACGACACGGCGGCCACGCTGGGCTTCCTGTCCGCCGAGATCCCGCGCGTGAAGGCCGAGCTGGAACGCGCCGAGGCCGCGCTGACGCGCTACCGCTCGAAGGCCGGCACCATCGCGCCCACGCAGGACGCCCAGTCGTACCTGACCGGCAGCATGGACTACCAGCGCCAGATCGCGCTGCTCAAGCTCGAACGCACCAAGATGCTGCAGCGCTTTACGGAAGAGGCCAACGAGGTCAAGACCATCGACAGCCAGATCCAGCAGCTGATGCGCGAGCGCAAGGACATGGATTCGCGCTACCAGAACCTGTCGTCGACCGAGCGCGAATCGGTGGCCCTGACGCGCGACGTCAAGGTGGCCGAGGACATGTACATGACGCTGCGCAACAAGGCCGAGCAGCTGTCGCTGGTGCAGCTGGACCGCACGGGCCAGGTGCGCGTGCTGGACAGCGCGCTGGTGCCGGTGCGCCCGGTGGGCTTTGGCCCGTGGCCGGCCACGCTGGCCGGCGCCATGATGGGCCTGTGCCTGGCCATGGCGTGCGTGACCGTGCGCCAGCGCATCCGTCCCACGCTGGAAAACGTCAACGAGGCCGAGGCGCGCCTGGGCCTGCCGATGCTGGGCGACGTGGTGTTCAGCCAGGAACAGGTGGAGCTGGAGCGCCTGATCGACGCACGCGCCCAGGCCGGCTGGTCGCCGGGGTCGCTGGCGGGCCTGCTGCCGCAGCAGCCGGGCCACGCGCTGGTCAATCCCGACGAACTGGCGGAGACCACCGACGACGACATGGACGGCGCCGAGCGCCTGCTGCGCCTGGGCCTGCACGACCAGTTCCTGCTGGCCCGCAACGCCCCGCATTCGATGGCCGTGGAAGGGCTGCGCAACGTGCGCGCCGCGCTGCATTTCTCGCTGCGCGACAGCAAGCTGCGCACCGTGGCGGTGACCAGCCCCACGGCCGGCGCGGGCAAGACGTTCGCATCGGTCAACCTGGCCGTGCTGTTTGCCGAAGCGGGCCAGCGCGTGCTGCTGATCGACGCCGACCTGCGGCGCGGCAAGGTGGCCAACTGGTTCGACCTGCCCGTCGGTGCCGGCCTGGCCGATGTGCTGGCGGGCCGCTCCACGCTGCCGGACGCCGTCAAGCTGACCATCGTCAACGGCCTGTCGGTGCTGCCGGCCGGCGCACCGCCCGACAACCCGTCGGAACTGCTGATGAGCCCGGCCTTTGCCAAGTGCCTGGATGCGTGCGCGGAGCGCTTCGACCTGGTCATCATCGACACCCCGCCCGTGATGGCCGTGGCCGATGCGACGCTGGTGGCCAACTGCGCCGGCGCCACGCTGCTGGTGCTGCGCGCCGATACCACGCTGCCGTCGCAGGTGGACGAATCGCTGAAGCGGCTGGCGCGCGCCAATGCCACGCTGCTGGGCGGCATCCTCAACGGCGTGGTGCCCAAGCGCAGCAACCGCACCGACTTCACCGCCATGAACCCGTACCTGGGCATGCCCGTGGCGGCGCCGGCGATCAAGCAGATCGGCCATACCCCGGCGGCACATAACAACACAGCCTGACCGGATCGGCACCGGCCCGGGCGTACCCGTTTCTGCGGGGCGTCCGAGGCGGGTTCCCGGTCAGTGTTATCGGGAGACGGATGGATGAAACGGGTCACGTTCGATGGCTGCGCAGGCTGGTTGCACGGCGCGCGCGGCAACACCGGGGTGGTGCTCTGCGCACCGCACGGTCACGAGATGATGTGGGCGCACCGCGCCTTCCGCCATCTGGCCGACCACCTTGCGCAAGCCGGCGTGCCCGTGCTGCGCTTCGACTACCGGGGCACCGGCGATGCCGCCGACCTGCCGGGCGGCATCGATCCGCTGGCCGCCGCGCTGGACGACATCGCCGCGGCCGCCACGCTGCTGCGCCGGACTTCGGGCGCCACGCGCGTGGTGCTGTGCGGGCTGCGGCTCGGGGCATCGCTGGCCGCGCTGGCGGCCACCCGTATCGACGCGGCCGGCGTGGTCATGCTGGCCCCGGTGCTGGACGGGCGCCTCTACCTGCGCGAGCTGCGCGCGCTGCACGCGGGCTGGCGCAACAGCGCGATTCCCGAACTCGACGTGCCGCCGACGCCGGCCGGCGCGCAGGACGTGCTCAGCTTCCGCCTGCCCGCCGCCACGCTGGCGGCCATCCAGTCGATCCGCATCGACGCCACGCTGGTGCTGCCGCGCACGCTGCTGCTGGACGCCTGGCCCGACCCTGGCTCGCCGCTGGCCCGGCTGGCTGGCGATTTGCGCGAGGCCGGCATCGACATCGAGCTGGACGGGTTTGCCGAGTATCCGGACATGATGCGCTCGGCCGAATTCGCCGACGTGCCGGCCCAGGCATGCCGCCGCATCGCCGGCTGGATCGGCGCGGATGCGGCCAATGCGGCGCCCGCCCCCGTCGGGCCCGTACCGACGCCCGATGCGCTGGCGCCGCCTGCGCTCGACGGCGTGGCCGAGCATCCGGTGTGGATCGACAACGCGCGCCTGTTCGGCGTGCTCTGTACCCCGGCGCCGCGCGCGCGCGATGCCCGGCCCAACACGGTCGTCATCTTTCCGAACACGGGCGGCAACCACCACGTCGGCGACGGCCGGCTGTTCGTCGAGGTATCGCGCCAGTTGGCCCGGCACGGCTTTGCGGCGCTGCGGCTGGACGTGTCGTCGCTCGGTGACGCCCCCGGTGCCGCCCAGCGGATGGACTTGCAGACGATCTACGCCGAGGCGCCGCGCCGCGATCTGGCGGCGGCTGTCGATGCGATGCGCGCGCGGGGCTTTCGCTGCGTGGTGCTGGCCGGCATCTGCTCGGGCGCGTTCCTGAGCCTGCACGCGGCGCTGGCCAATCGCGGCGTCAACGGGCTCATGCTGGTCAACCTCGTCAAGTTCCGCTGGGACGCGGCCGACAACGCGGCGGCGTCCGATCATCTGCGCCCGGCGCACGTGTACCTGGCTGCCGCGTGCAAATGGGAAAACTGGCGGCGGCTGATGCGCGGCGAACTGGGCCTGCGGCGGCTGGCGGCGGCGATGGCGCGCCGCGTGCGCCAGCGGCTGCGCGAGCGCCGCGAGACGGCGCCGGCCGAGGTGGCCGAGCCGTCGCCGCAGACGGTGCCGGCGTTCGCCAGCGCCGCCGTACGCGAGTTCGAGCGGCGCGGCGTGCGCACGTTGTTCCTGTACGGCGCTAGCGACGTGGGGCTGCACGAGGCACACCTGGGCCTCGGCAAGCGGCTGGAGGCGCTGGAAGGGCTGCGCCACGTGCGGCTGCAGACGCTGCCGCTGCTGGATCATTCGCTGTTCCTGACCGAAAGCCGCGACGCGTTTGCCGCGCAGTTGCTGGCGCACCTGGGGCAGATGCCGCAGGCCAAGGCCGCGCCGGTGGCGCACAAGCCGCCCGCCACGCAGTGGCGCCCGGCATCGCCGCGCAAGTCGAACCATGGCATGGCGGCGGAAACGCGCGGCGAGCGCGCCCGCGCATCGGCCGATGCCAGCAAGCCCGCGCGCGGCCGGGCACGATAGTGCAGAGGCCCCCGCAGCCGGGGGCCATCGGCTCAGAGTTCGGCGCCGCGCTCGGGCTGGCAGCGTCCGGACAGCAGTTCGCGCAGGCCCAGCAGGTTGCCGGCCAGGCGGCCGCGACGGTCGATGTGCGGCTCGGGGAACAGCGCCTTGGCCCCGTTGGCCAGGAACGCGCGGGCCGTATAGCTCCACGCCTCGCGCGCGGACAGCGCGCCCTTGCCGTACAGGTACCACGCGTTGACGATCTGCGAGAACCCGAAGCGCTTGCCCGACGTGCGCCCGCCCGAGCGCAGCCCCAGATGCACGCCCCGGCACGCCAGCACCTGCAGCAGCGGCCCCTTGGCATGCATCGCGCGCGAGAAATCCATGTCTTCCAGCCAGCCGTACAGCACCAGTCGCTCGTCGAAGCGCAGGTCGCCAATGGCGCTGCAGCGGTAGGCCATGTTGCAGCCGTAGAGCTTCTGCACCGGCACCAGGCCCATCGGCTGCGGATGCGCGGCGTCGTCGGACAGCAGCTCGGCGGCCTCGTCCCAGTCGATCGCGTCGCCGCGCACGCCGTCCTGCACCACGCCGCCGGTGACGCCCACGGCATGGGGACGTGCCGCGAACGCGTCGGCGCAGCGTGCCAGCCATTCGCGCGCGGGCACGAAGTCGTCGTCCAGGAACACGACGATGTCGCTCTCCGGCAGCACGCGTTCCAGGCCACGGTTGCGCTGCGCGGGCAGCCCGGCCGGGCCGAACAGATATTCCACCGGCAGGTGCTGGGGCGCGGCGAACTCGCCGACGTCGAGCCGCGTGTTGGCCGAGATCACGACGATCGACGGCTGCAGGGTCTGCTGCTCCAGCAGGCGCAGCATGCGCGGCACCGCCTGCGGCCGGCCCTTGGTGGCGATGACGACGGCAACGCGGCACGCGCGCGGCGCACCCTGAAGGTGTTGTGGTATCACGCGGCTCTCCCTTTGTTGTTGTGCAGCATCCGGTTGGGTCTGGCCCGAGTATAGGAATCGATGTCCGGGGCTTTCAGTGTGTTTGCCAACGCAGCAGATGCAGTCACCCGTACGGGCGTTTCGCGGCCATGCGTGCGTGTGTTTCCGCACGGATGGCGCAGGTCCACGCTCGCAAGATGGCGTGGATGGCCTGGCGCGGTTGCCGAGGCCGCCTGTCGCCCTGACGCACCGGAGCAATGCCATGAACTGGACCCGCCGCGCGTGGTTGAGCGCCCTCCCGGCCGGCGCGCTGACGCTGGCATCGCGTGGCGCGCTGGCCCATGTCAGCGCCGGCGCGGTGGAGCCGCTGGTGCCGGCGCCCGATGCCTGGGTGGTCGACGCCACGGGGCAGCGCCAGAAGCTCGGCACGCTGATGCAGGGCCGCGTCACCGCGCTGCAGACGATGTTCACGGGCTGCAGCTCGGTGTGCCCGCTGCAGGGCGCCATGTTCGGCGCGGTGCAGCAGGGGCTGGCCGACAAGCGCGGCAAGTATCCGATGCAGCTGCTGTCGCTGAGCATCGATCCGCTCGGCGATACGCCGCCGGCCATGCAGGCATGGCTGCGCAGGATGGGGGCGGGGCGCGCATGGCGCGGCGTCATCCCGTCGGGCGACGTGATGGCGCTGCGCGGCACGCTGGCCGGCCGCCCGCCGTCCGAGAACCTCGACAAGCACGCCACCCAGGTCTACTTCTTCGATGCGTCGGCACGCATGTGCTGGCGCAGCCAGGCGTTGCCGCAACCAGAGGATGTGGTGAACGTCATGGCCTTTCTTGCCAGGGCGTGAACCGGGGCCGCCCAACACCTTTCATCAAGTCGTTGCTTCAGGGGGAAGCCATCATGAATTCCATTCTGCGATCGGGGCCCGCGCGCGCGCTGGCGAGATGGTTGAGGTGCACCGGGCCGTGCCTGCTGGCGCTGTGGCTCTGGCTGGCGCCGACCGGCGCGCAGGCCCAGACCACCACCGAGATCAAGGTCAGCGGCACCAACTACTGTCTCGACATCAGCGGCGGCGTGCCGGACAACGACGCGCCGGCCATCATCTGGACCTGCCACGGCGACCTGAACCAGCAATGGGCGCTGACGCTGTTCGGCAGTCAGTACCAGATGTCGCCACAGCACAGCGGCAAGTGCCTGGACATCCAGTACGCCAGCACTGGCGTGGGCTCGCCGGCGCTGCAATGGCAGTGCAGCGGCACGGCCAACCAGCGTTTCACGCTGCGCGCGCAGAACGGCGGCTATGCCATCGTGGCGGCGCACAGCGGCCTGTGCCTGG
This sequence comes from Cupriavidus sp. H18C2, assembly GCF_049393795.1. NCBI lineage: Bacteria > Pseudomonadati > Pseudomonadota > Betaproteobacteria > Burkholderiales > Burkholderiaceae > Cupriavidus > Cupriavidus sp. H18C2. The sequence continues at coordinate 30,761 of NZ_CP186011.1, forward strand.
CGCCCAACACGGTGGCCGAGGGCCAGGCCGTGGTGCAGAAGACCTGTAATGGCAGCGTGGCGCAGACCTGGAACGTCACGGTGGCGCAGACCACGGTGCTGCCGTCGAAATGGACCGCGCCGAAGGCACTGACCGTGATCCCGGTGGCTGCGTCGAACCTGCCGGACGGCCGCGTGCTGGTCTGGTCGGCCTACGAGCGCAACAACTTCGGCGGCGACAACGGCCGCACGTACACGGCGATCTTCAACCCGACGACCGGCGCGTCGAGCGAAAAGCTGGTGACCAACACCTACCACGACATGTTCTGCCCCGGCACCGCCAACCTGCCGGACGGCCGCATCCTCGTGAACGGCGGCAGCAGCAGCGCCAAGACCAGCATCTACAACCCGGCCACCAACGCATGGACCACGGCGGCAGAGATGGTGCGCGGACGCGGCTACCAGGGGTCGGTCACGCTCAGCAACGGCGGCGTGTTCACCGTGGGCGGGTCGTGGAGCGGCAATATCGGCGACAAGGACGGCGAGACCTGGACCGCGGCCACCGGCTGGCGGCTCAACAGCGCCATCTGGGACGACTACATCCTGACCGGCGACGCCGGCGGCATCTATCGCTCCGACAACCACGCCTGGCTGTTCGCCGCCAGCAACGGCCGCGTGTTCCACGCCGGCCCGAGCAAGCAGATGAACTGGATGGACACGGCCGGCAACGGCAACGTGACGGCGGCCGGCACCCGTGCCGCCGATGGCGACGCGATGAACGGCAACGCGGTCATGTACGACATCGGCCGCATCCTGACGCTGGGCGGCGCGCCCGATTACGAAAACGCGGCGGCCACCACCAACGCGCACGTGATCGACATCCGCACGGCCACGCCGACGGTGCGCAAGGTGGGGTCGATGGCCTACGCCCGCGCGTTCCAGAACAGCGTGGTGCTGCCGAACGGGCAGGTGGTGGTGATCGGCGGGCAGGCGTGGCCGGTGACGTTCAGCGACGACGGCGCCGTGATGGTGGCCGAGCTGTGGGACCCGGCGACCGAGAAGTTCTCGCGCCTGGCGCCCATGCAGACCCCGCGCACGTACCACAGCGTGGCGCTGCTGCTGCCCGACGGCCGCGTGCTCAGCGGCGGCGGCGGCCTGTGCGGCACCTGCACGACCAACCATTCGAACGTGGAGATCCTGACCCCACCGTACCTGCTCAACGCCGATGGCACCAACGCCACGCGGCCGTCGATCACGTCGGCGCCCACGGAGGCATACCTGGGCACCACGATCTCGGTCAACGCCACGGCCAACATGAAGTCGTTCGCGCTGGTGCGGCTGTCGTCGGTCACGCACTCGGTCAACAACGAGATGCGCCGCGTGCCGCTGGCGTTCACCGTCGGCACCGCCGGCGAGTACCGGCTGCAGATCCCGTCCGATCCGGGCGTGGCCGTGCCGGGCTACTACATGCTGTTCGCGATGAACGCGGCCGGCGTGCCCAGCGTGGCCGCCACGGTCCGGGTTCGCTGATGCGCACGCGCCTGACCGGCGCGCTGGCGGTGGCCATGGCCACCGCCAGCCTGGCGGTGCCTGCGCTGGCGCAGGCGCCCACGCCCAACCTCGTCGAGCTGGGCCGGTCACTGTTCTACGGCAGCGTAACCCCGGCCACGCCGGCGCGGCTGCGCTGGGAAGAGCGCCCGGTGCCGGCCGCCGCCGCGCGCTGCGCGAATTGCCACGTGGCCAGCCAGGGCGCCCAGCCGTTCGGGCCGCCGCTGACCGCCGACGCGCTGCTGACGCTGGCGCCCCGGCGCGGCGGGCCGCCGTCCGCCTACGACCGCGACAGCTTCTGCCGTGTGGTGGCGCAGGGCGTCGACAACACCGGCGTGATGCTGTCCAAGGTCATGCCGCAATACCGGCTATCCGATCCGGAGTGCACGGCGCTCTGGTCCTTCCTGCTGACCCAGTAGCGCGGCAACGGGCCGCGCCCAAGTTTCCGGAGCCCCCCGCATGCCCAATCTTCGAAGAAGTTTCCTGGCCAGGCTTGGCGTGCTGACCGGCGCGGGGGTGGCCACGGCCGCCGGCGCGCGCGAGGCCGCCGAGGCGGTGCTGCCGGCATCGCGCGAGCGCATGGTGTCCGTGGCGGACTTCGACGGGTGCGACCCCAGCGGCCGCACGCCGTCGGACGCGGCATTTTCCAGCGCCATGCGCGCCGTCGCGCGGCAGGCCCGCAAGGCCCAGTTTGGCGAGAATCCGAACCAGATCGGCGGCCGGCGCATCGTCGTGCCGCCCGGCACGTACCGGCTGACCCGCCCCGGCGCGCTGTTCGACGGCGCGCTGCTGTCTGGCCGCACGCAGGGCCTGACGATCGAGGGCGACGGCCCCTCGGGCACCGTGGTGATCCTCTACGAACCGCGCGGCGATGGCGCGCTGTTCCGCAACCAGGACGCCGCGCTGGTCGTGCGGCTGCGCAACCTCCAGTTCCACGGCAACGCGCCGAACAACGACCTGGTGGAAAGCGTCAGCAGCGGCGGCGCGCAGGACTATGCGTTCGACGACTGCCTGTTCACGGGCCAGTGGCGCTATGGCGTGAACCTGACCGGCGACAACTGCAACAGCGAGTGGAAGTTCTGGCGCTGCGCCTGGGCGGGGTCGTGGAAGGCGTTCCTGTACGTGGGCGACAAGCGCACGTCGGACCAGTTCCTGAACTACTGGTTCGACCACTGCAAGTACTGGTGTTCCAGCGCGTGGATCGACATGCACCGCGGCGGCAACATCAAGCTGACCGACTGCGACGTGAGCGGCTACGAGCCGTCGACCCAGACCTACCTGTTCAACCTGCGCGGCAACAACCACGCGATGGGCGTGTGCTCGTTCAAGGCGGAAGGCGTGCGCGTGGAGCAGAAGTCGCGCCACGCGGGCGTGATGTTCTGCGAATGGGAACAGGGCAACATCGGCTTCAAGGACTGCGACTTCGGATCGCAGGGCTACCAGGGCTTTGCGGCAGGCACGGTGTCGACGGTGTTCTCGCCGGGCAACACGGCCGGCGCCCAGGTGGTGTTCGACAACTGCCAGGTCATGGGCCGCCACCAGTACGTGTCCGGCCAGGGGCCCACGGCGCAGGGGCGGGCCGTCTATCGCAACTGCGATTTCGTGAACTACACGCACCCGGACGAAGCGCTGATGTTCGCCGAATCGGGCAACCAGCTCGGCCGGCGCCGGGTGGTAACGCTGGAGGGCTGCCGCGGCAACAGCGCGGCGGGCGTCTATGCCGATGCGGAAATCGGCTGGCATGTGGCGGCGTCGGCCACGGTGCGTACCAAGGTGGTTTCGCTGCGCAACGCGTTTGGCCGGCTGCCGTCGCGTGCCGATGGCGCCCAGACCGTGATCCTGCCGCTCAACGCCATCGTCACCCGCGTCATGCTCGACGTGGGCGGCGGGGCGGGCAACTACGCGATCGTGTCCGGCGACGCCGGCGCGGGGCCGCTGCTCAAGGCGGCGCGCCAGGCTGACGAGCGCATGCTGTTCCGCTGCAATACGCGCCAGCGCTGCACGCTGAGCCTGGTGCCCGGCGCCGGCACCGAGCAGGCCGCCGGCGCCGATGCGGTGGCGCTGGTCGAATACATCGGCTGATCCGCCGGTTCGTTTTACCGCCTGTCGAACGCCCCGCGAAGCCGGGGCGTTTTTCTTTGGCCCAGCCCGCTCCCGACCGTCCGAAGCAAACAAAAAGGCCGCTTCCGGAGAAGCGGCCTGCGTGGTGGGCTGCGGCGCGGATCAGGCGCGCTTGGCCTGCTCGCTGCCGTAGCGGTTCAGGTAGCGGTACTTGCCGAAGTGGTAGTGCGACCGGTACCAGCGTCCCTCGACCTTCAGGCCGTTGAACAGCACGCCCTTGACCTCGCCCCCGGCCTGCTCGACCATGCGGCGCGCGGCGGTCAGTTCGGCGGCGGTGGTCTTGTCGGCCCGGGCCACCATGAACACGGCGCCGGCCTTCGGGGCCAGGATGCCCGCGTCGGAGGCGGCCAGCACCGGCGGCGTGTCGATCAGCACCAGGTCGTAGCGAGTGCGCAGTTCGGCCAGCAGGTCGTCCATGTGCGGGCTCTGCAGCACATCGGCGGCCAGCGGGGGCTCCGCGCCGGTGGCGATGAAGTCCAGCCCCGGCGCCACGTTCTTCTGGATGACGTCGTCCAGCCGCGCGCCGGTCAGCGCCTCGGTCAGGCCCGGCTTGCGCGTGACGTTGAAGCGCTCGTTCAGCGCGCCGCGGCGCAGGTCGGCATCGACCAGCACCACCTTGCGGCCGGCCGCGGCAGCCACCACCGCGAAGTTGGCGCTCAGGAACGACTTGCCGGCCTCGGGCGCGGGGCCCGTGAAGACCACCACGTGGTTGCGCGGCGCGCCCAGCAGCGCGAACTGCAGCGCCGTGCGGAAGCCGCGCAGGCTCTCGATGGCCGGGTCGTCGGGCTCGCCCAGCGCCAGCACGTCGCCGCCACCGCCCTTGGTGCGGGTCAGGCGGGCCTGCTGGGCGCTCATCGGGATCGTCGCGTAGACCGTCATGCCGCATTGCGATTCGATCTCGTCGGCATCGGTCACGCCGCCGTCGAACATGCGCCGGATCGCCACCACCAGCAGCGCCACCACGATGGCCATCACGCCGGACGTGGCGCTGATCAGCATGCGGTTCGGGCGCACGGGCTTGAGCGGCACGTCGGCACTGTCGATCAGGCGCGCCGTGCCGACCTTGCTGGCCTTCACCAGGCGCAGTTGCTGGACGTCGTTGAGCAGCGACTGGTACAGCTCGGTGTTGACCTTCAGGTCGCGCATCAGGCGCAGCACGTTCTGCTCGACGTCGGGCAGCTTCTGGATCTTGCCGGTCACGCCGTTGAGCTGGCCGGTCAGGCCGGCAATCTGGTTGTCCAGGATCTCGATGGTCGGGTGGTTGGTCGTGAACCGGGCGATCAGCTCCTGGCGCTTCTGGCGCAGTTCCTGCAGCTTGGTCTGGATCTGCACCGACTGCGCCAGGATCAGCTTCGATTCCTCGCTCAGGTCGATGGTGCCGCGCTGGTTACGCATCGCGTTGTAGCGCGACTCGGCCGTCTCCATCTGCTGCTTGAGCTGCGGGAGCTGGCCTTCCAGGAAGTTGACCGACTTCTCGGCCTCGGCGGCCTTGCGGCGCAGGTTCTGCTCCACGTACTCATTGCCGATCTCGTTCAGGATGGCCGCCGTGCGGGGCGCCGACGTGCCTTCCAGCGCCACGCCTATCACGCCGCTCTGCTTGCCGCGCTCGCCAATCATGAGCTGGTCCTGCAGGGTGGCGATGGCGGCGCCGCGCGGCACGCGGCGGACGTAGAACTGGGCACCGGCGCGGCCGTCCAGCCGGCTCACGTCGATCGTCACCGCGCCGCTGGCCGTGGCCACGGTCAGCGGATGGCCCACCCGGCCCTCGGCGGTCTGGTCGCTGCTGGCAAACGCCAGGCGGTACTTGCCCTCGCCCAGCGCGGTGACCACCATGCGGCGGTCTTCCATCTGCGCGGGCACGTCCAGGCGATCCACCACGATCGACTCGCTGCCCCAGGCAAAGCCGCCGTAGCCGAAGAGGCCCGGCGTGGACAGTTCCTTGTTGTAGCTGGCCAGCGACGCGCCCACCAGCGGGAAGTAGCGCGGCGTGGCCTCGATGTCCAGCCGCAGCGTGTCCACGGCCTTGCCGACCACCATGCGCGAGCGCAGCAGCTCGATCTCGGCCGTGGCGGCCGGCTTGGCATCGAACACCGGCGAGATATTGGCCGCCATCTTGCTGGCCGTGTTGCCGGGGCTGGTGTCCTCCACCTGCACCAGGATGTCGGCGCGGTACACCGGGCGCGCCAGGAACGCATACAGCAGGCCGAGCCCGAGGATGGCCGCGGCGACGAACACGAATGTCCACCTGTACCGCACCAGCACATCGACGTAGGACGTCATGTCCATGGGCTTGTCGTTGTCTTCCCATGTATCGGGAGCGGGCTCCCGGAAATTCCTTACGTTGCTCATCATGCCTCTCCGTGGCGGTGGGTCGGCTCGGCCGCGTGGATGCGTGCCGACCAGGATTCAACACCTTTCTTGATCAAACCTAGCGCGATGACGAACATGCTCTGCGAGCCGCCAAACGGATCGGGCACGTCGGCCTGCTGCTGCTCGCACAGGCGATGCGTCTTGCCGCGCGCATGCGGGTACAGCGCTTCCACCGCGTCGCGTTGTTCCTCGTCCATCACCAGTACCAGGTCGGCGCCGGCCACCAGCGTGGCGTCCAGCGCGCGGGCGCGGTGCTGGCTCAGGTCGTCTCCCTCGATGGCCAGCAGCCGCACGGCGCGCGGGTCCGCCGTGGCGCCTACAGGCGGTGCCAGGCCGGCCGACAGCACGCGGCACCCGGGCAGTGCCCGGCTCAGCAGCGCCGCCGCCATGGGACTGCGGCAGCGGTTGCCGATGCAGATCACCAGGATCGAGCGGACCATTTGCGCCCCGAACGTGCCCAGGACGGCGCTCATGGCCGCGCGATGCTGGCCGTGCCAACCACCGGCTGGATCAGCAGCGTCATCACGCGGCTCCAGCGCACGAGGTCGCGCGCGTCCACGTAGACCACGTCCTTGGGTTCCAGCTCGAAGCTTTCCGCGATGGCCAGCGCCACGGGCGAGGTGCCGTCCAGGTGATACACCTTGGGCTTGCCCTCGTTGGTCTTGCGGATCACGAAGATCTGCTCGGCGTTGGCCGACGCCGGGTTCACGCCGCCGGCATCGCCAAGCGCCTCGTTGAGCGTCATGCGGCCGTTGCGCATCAGCAGTGACGACGGCTTGACCACTTCGCCGGTGACGAAGATCTTGCTGTCCTCGCGCTGTTCCACGCGCACGATGTCGCCCGAGCGCAGCAGGATGCGCGACGGGTCGGTGCCCTTGGCCAGCAGCGCCGGGATGTTCACGTACCAGCTGCGCTCGCCGCGCGTGACGCGCACGCGGCTGTTGTCGCCGGTCAGGTTCAGCACGCCACCGGCGCGGTTCAGCGCCTCGACCAGCGTCATCGGCGCATCGTCGATGGCCAGCATGCCCGGGGTCTTGACCTCGCCGTCGACGTACACGCGCTGGCTGCGGAAGCCCAGCACGCGCACCGTCATCTGCGGGTCGCGCACCACGCGCGACAGGATGCGCGCCATCTCGTCGCGCACCTCGTTGGCGGTCTTGCCGGCCACCTTCATCACGCCCGCGTACGGAAACTGGATGTCGCCGGCGGGGCTGACCACGTAGCCCGGCATGTTGGAGCCGCCGCTGGAGGTGGGAATCTCGAAGGCGGCGCCGATGCTGTACGTCTGCGTCGGGAACACGAGTTCGGGGTGGTCCCAGACCACCACGGAGATGATGTCACCCGGGCCGATGCGGTACGGCGAGGGCGTGGCGAACAGTTCCTCCACGCCGGAATTGGCCGGCTTGGCCCGGGTCTGCTGCTCGCGCACCAGCTCCAGCGTGATTGGCGTGACATCGGGCATCGAGTCGGGGCTCACGGCGCTGACCGGGGCGTTGGCACTGAACTGCATGCCCGGCGCCGCGGCGCAGGCGCCCAGCAGCAGGGCGGCACCCGCGGACGCCAGCATGGCGCCCAGCGAGCGGAGGGATCGGGCGTCGCACCGGCGTGCGGTGCGGTTCTGGCTTGTATTCACGGCGTACTCTCCCCAGTCGGTGAAATGGGACACGGCATCGCTGTCTTCCGCGACTGAATGCATCGTAGGAGTCTGCAAAGTGCACTATCGGTGCGCTCTCGCACATTGATGCCGGGGGGCCCCCGGATAACGTTGCGTATCGCACCGAACGCGCGCTGCAGTGCCGCATATCGTCGGTCCTGCCGGCACGGTGCCGGCCCATGCCAGGGCGTTCCGGGCAAACCACGGGAGAACAAGATGAGGGGCGTGATCATCAATGCCGACGACTTCGGCTACGACGACGATACCTTTCGCGCGACGGTGGCCTGCTTCGATGCCGGCCTGCTGACCAGCGCCACGATCCTGGCCGGGCGGCCGGCCACCGCACAGGCGTGCCGCTACGCGCGCGACCACGCCAGGCGCTTTTCCTTCGGGCTGCACTTCAACATCGTGGAAGGCTGGCGGCCGCAGGGGGCGTCGGCCACGCTGTGCCGCAAGGACGGCTCGCTGTTCCCGCCGAAGATCCAGCGCGCGCGGGCCATGGCCGGGCTGATCGATGCCGCCGACATCCGGCGCGAGTTCCGGATGCAGCTGGAGGAAGTGCGCGACCAGGGCGTGGACGTGTCCCACGTGGACGGCCACGGCCACATGCACAAATACCCGGCCATCATGCGCGTGCTGCGCGAGGAAATGCTGCGCGCCGGCATCACGCGCGTGCGCCGGCCCCAGAACTGCTATTTCATGAAGAACCACGTGCGCGGCGCGATGAACGTGCTGCTGCTGCGTCACTTCGGCGGGCTGCGCAGCCCGGACTTCTACGTCGGCGCCGACACGCGCCAGCGCGGCTGGGCGCTGCAGCTGCCGGCCATCCTGCCCGAGGGCGTGACCGAGATGTCGGTGCATCCGGGCTACACCGAGACCTGGCGCCAGGAAGAAGGCGCGCCGCTGATGGAGCCCGAGCCGCTGGGCACGGTGCTCAAGCAGGCCGGCATCGTGCTGATGCGCTATCACGACATCTGAGGGGGCAGGCCGGCGGGGCCGGCGTGCGGAAGGCATCAGCCGGCGGCCCAGGGCCGCCGGTGTGCTTCATGCCGGCGTCAGCCGCCGGTGCCGGCGATGGCCGCCACGGTGCGGTCCAGCACCGCTTCCATCCGGCGGCGCTCGGCCCGGAAGTGATCCAGCAGCGCCGCCTTCTGGTCGTCGGCCAGCCCGTCGGGCGACGTCCGGTTGCGTAGCCACGCAATCGCGTACTCGGCAAAGTCGGCGTCGCGCGGCACCAGCACGCCGTTGTGCGCGTCGATCATCGAGCCGATGCAGCCGCGGTCATGGGCGATGGTCGGCACGCCGTGGCTGTGGGCTTCCAGCAGGATCAGCGGCGCGGCCTCGTTGTGGTAGGTGGTGGGAAACAGCAGCACGTCGATGTCGCGGAAGAAATCCTCCTTCTGCTGGCCGTGCACGGGCCCCAGGTAGCGCACGCACGGCGTGCGCGCCAGTTCGGCGTCGAAGCGGGCGCGGATGTCGGCCGCCACTGGCCCGGCAATGCGCGCGCAGACCGGGATGCCGATCTCCTGCGCCAGCCGCACCGTCTCGAAGAACGTGAAGATGCCCTTGGCCGCCGTGATGTTCGACAGGAAGCCGACGTTGACCGATGCGCGGGGCGGGGTCTCGGCCGCCGGCGCCGTGCCCGGCAGGTCGATCAGGCTCAGGTTCGACAGCACCTGCACGTTGGCCGGCGCCAGCCCGTAGATGCGCGACAGCTCGGCGCCCATCAGCTCGCACAGCACCAGGTGCCGGCCACGCGGCGCGCAACGCATGATCAGCCGCGTGTACCACGTGGGCTGGTTGATGTAGGCGAAGCTGTGGTGATGGAAGTAGACCGCCATGCCGGCGCGGTGCGCCAGCGCCACGAACGGTGCATCGAGCAGTTGCCCGAAGCCGCCGGACAGGCCCAGGTACAGCGTGTGCGGCCGGTCCTTGGCCAGCAGCCGGCCCATGCGCCAGAGCTGGCGCGCACGGTTGGCCAGCGCCTGCACCCCGGCCAGCCGGCCCGACGTGCGCCGGGCCACGTCCAGCACCACCACGGGCGCGCGTTCGCGGATGCGGTCGAGCATGCGCTGGTTCGATGCCGAGAAGCCGTTGTGCGGCGGGGGCAGCGGCCCCAGGAACACCACCGGCCGCGCCAGCGCCGCCGGCGTGCCGGCGGTTTCGTGGCGGTGCAGCGGCGCGGCGGGCGAGCCGCTGTCGGCGGGCTGCTTGGCGATGGGGCCGAAAGCGCTGGGTACGGTCATGCTCGTGCGTCCTCAAGGATCTTCAGGCAGCCTTCCATGATCGACCGGCCGGCACACGCGGGCGTGTACTGGGCGGCCACGTCAAGGCAGTGCTGCATCGTGGCGCCGACGTCGGCAAAGGTCTGCCTGGCCTGCAACAGCGCGCGGGTCAGGTCCGCCACGTCGCGCGTGGCGAACGTGTGGCCCGTGACGCCTTCCTGCACCAGTTCGGGAATGCAGCCACAGCAGTCGCTGGCCACGATGGGGCAGCCGTAGCTGAGCGCCTCGTTCACCACCAGCCCCCACGCCTCGGTGTGGCTCGGCAGCACCAGGCAGGTCGCCCTGGCGTACTGCTGCGCGAGCTGGTCGATATCCATCGCACCCAGAAACTGCACCGCGCCGCCCAGGCCCAGCGATTCGGCCAGTTGCGGTAGCTGCTCGGATTCCACCAGCGGCCCGGCCAGCACCAGCGTGGCCGACGGCTGCTGCCGGCGCACGTCGACGAAGGCGCGCAGCAAGTCCTCGATGCCCTTGGCGCGGCACACCAGCCCGACGAACAGGTAGCGCGGCGCGTCGGGCGGCGCGGCATTGGCCAGCCGCATGCTGGCGGCCGTCTGCGCGCTGTACGTGTGCGGCAGCGCCGCCGCCTGGCAGCGATAGACGATGCGCGCTGGGTCCGCGCCCATGGCGATCACGTACTCGGCCGAGCGCTGGCCGTAGACGAAGATGCCGTCGCACTGGCGGAAGAAGAAGCGCTTGAGCCGCCGCTTGAACGGGCGGTCGGCCTGGTCGCGCATGGTGGAGTCGCAAAACACGCCGCGGCGCTTGCCGGTCAGCATGCAGGCGGCCAGCATGGCCCAGAACTCCACGCGGTGGTAGCCCGGCATCACGATCAGCCGGCTGCGCGAGCGGAACACCTGCTGCATCAGCCGCAGCGACACCTTCCACGCGGGAATGGTCTCGTAGGGTGCGTCGAACAGGATCTGGTACGGATAGCGGTGGTAGCTGGTGTCCACGCCGCTGTACGCGGAGCGCCCGTAGCCGGTGGCGGAGATGTGGAAGAAGCGCACGTCCTGCCCGTGGCCGCGGGCGTGCGAGAACGCTTCGGTGAAGACGGCACCCTTGTACTTGGGCCATAGCATGTTGTGGTAGATGTCGATCATCGTCAGTCCCTGGGCTGCGAAAGGGCCCGGCGGCCGTCTAGTTGGCGTGGAGGACATCCACGTCGAGCGGTGCTCGGGCGGAAAGCGGCGACGGTGCGGCGTGCGGCGCGGCATCGTCGAGTCGGGGGCGCAGCGGGCGGCAGGGGCTGCCCATGCAGACCATGCCGGCAGGCATGTCGCGGAACACCGCGCTGCGGGCACCGATCACGGCGCCGGGGCCGATCGTGACGCCGGGCGCCACGAACGAGTGGCTGGCCACCCAGGCTTCGTCGCCGATGCGGATGGGACGGCCGCGGATGGCAAAGTCGCTGCGGCGGTAATCATGGTCGCCCGCGCACAGGTAGGTGAACTGGGACACCACGGCATGGTTGCCGATCTCGATCTCGGCCAGGCTGTACAGCTCGGCGCCGTCGCCAATCCACGCGTAGTCGCCGATGCGTACCTTCCACGGGTACGTCACGCGCACGCTGGGGCGGATGACTACGTCGCGGCCCACCTGCGCGCCAAAGCAGCGCAGCAGCCAGCGCCGGAAGCCGTTGGCAAACTGCGGCGAGCGGTGGAAGAACAGGCTCTGGACGCACCACCAGAGCTGCACGGCCACGGCAGACCGGCCGCGGAAGTTCGACGGCATCCTGAAGCTCGACAGATCCTGGAACATGTTGCGGCTCCTTCAACCGGCCAGGCCGGGGGGCGATACCCTGATCGTGACGCTGCATTGCCGCATCGACCGTACGGCAGCCCACAAACGTGCGGACGGCGCGCTAGTCGCCCGCGTAGTCGGCCGTGGCCGGCGCGCTGAGCGGCGTCTCCGCGTGCAGCCGGATCAGCGTGGCCTCGAAGGTGCCCAGCACGGCGTCGCGGTCCAGGTGGCCTTCGGCCCATGCCTTGCCGGCGGCGCCGAGCGCGTGGCCGCGCTGCGGATCGTCGGCCAGTTCCACGATGGCGTCGGCCAGCGCGGCGCTGTCGCCGGGCTCCACCACGATGCCGCACTGCATGACGAGCTTGCCCAGCTCGGTGGCTGGCGCCGCCGTGGCCACCACGGGCTTGCCGCTGGCCAGCATGGCCGCGAGCTTGGACGGCAGGACCAGGTCGGCCGCGTCGGCGCGCTGGGGCATCAGGTGGATGTCGGCACTGGCCAGCAGCGCCGAGAAATCCTCCCACGGCTGCAGCGGCAGGAAATGGATGCGCGACAGGCCCGCGCAGCGCGCGCGCAGGTCCGGCACGCCGGCGCCGGCGCCGCAGAACACGAAATGCAGGTCCTGGCGGTCGCGCAGCCGGTGCGCGGCCTCGGCCAGGATCTCGATGCCCTGCTTGGCGCCGATCGTGCCCGAGTACAGCGCCACGACCGCATCGGCCGGGATGCCAAGCTGCTGGCGGTAGTCGGCGTTGCTGCGCCGGGCCAGGCCCTGCAGGTCCACCCAGTTCGGCAGCATGGTCAGGTGGGCGTCGCTGGCACCCTTGCGGCGGGCCAGCGCCACCATCGCGTTGGAGATCGACGAGACATGGTCGAAGCGCGTCAGCACGAAGCGCTCCAGCGCATTGGCCATGCGGCGCAGCAAGCGGCCCTTGAGCAGGCCAAGCTCGAACGCGGCGTCGATCTCGTAGTCATGGATGTGCAGCCACGCCTTGGCACCGGTGGCGCGCGCGAACAGCAGCGCGGCCGGGCTGCAGAACAGCGGCGGCTCGACGATGAACACCACGTCCGGGCGCCATTTCACCTGCCGCGCCAGCCAGACCATGCTGGTCAGCGCGAACGACGCCAGGTGGATGATGCGGCGCAGCCCGGTGGGGCGCTCCGGCACCCACAGCGGCGCGCGCATGACGTCCACGCCGTTGCGCATCTCGCGCCGGAAACGCAGGCCGCGATAGGCCGGGTCGACCTTCCAGGCCGGGTAGTACGGCGGCGCGGTAATCACGCGCACGTCATAGCCCTTGGCGGCCAGCCATTCCGCCTGCTCGCCGGTGTACTTGCCGATGCCGGTGAGTTCGGGCGCATAGTTGAGGCAATAAAGCAGGATCTTCATCTTGTTGTTCCGTCCTGGCGCCGGTCTGGCGGATGTTCGGGGCACGGCGTGGGCCGCCGCGCACGCGGTCAGCCTCAGACGGAGTCTACGAACGCCCGGGCCGGCGCTATGTTCGAGGCCGCACGCTTTGCCGCTGTGCACCATCCTGTGGGGCACCGAACAGAGATCGGGGGGGTACGCGCCTACGCTCCACTACGGCGGGACGTCCCTTCGTTGCGGCGGCCCCCGGCCGTGTGCGCCATGGGGCGCGCGGCCCGGCTTGCAACGGCTTTTCTGGAGGCGTGCGTGACAACGACAAAAGGCGGGCTGCTCGGCAGCGATACCGAGGTGGCCGTGGCGCCGGCGGGGTTTGGGACGCAGGACCACGGCGCGGCGGAACGCGCCAGCCAGGCCACCCGCGCGCTGCGGCTGGCCGTGGCCAGCTCGATGGTGTCCAAGGCGTGCAGCATCGGCCTGCAGGTAGTCAGCATTCCGCTGTTCGCCCGTGTGCTGTCCACCGACGACTTCAGCGCGATGATGGTCTACTTCGGCATCTCGGCCTGGCTGTCGCTGGTGGCGATCGGGGTCTGGCCGACCATCACGTCGATCGCGGCCGACGACAAGAAGTCCGGCCTGCTGCCGGGCGTGCTGGCGGTGTCGCTGGGCGGGCTGTCGGCGATCTTCGTCTCGGTGATCGTGCTGGTGCTGGTGCTGCGTCCGGTGCTGGAATCGAGCGGCGTGAACCTGTTCTCGGCCAGCCACTACGACCTGTTCCTGGCCGCGCTGGTCTGCTACGCGATGCTGACCGTGCTGTCCGTGGGCGAGGCCGTGAACCAGGGCCAGCACCGCCAGCACGTGAACAACCTGATCACGGCCGGCGGCAGCGTGCTGAACGTGGTGTTCATCCTGCTGGTGACGTTTGCGCGGCCGGAGGGCCAGGCGCACGTGGACGTGACGCTGCTGTTCATCGCCAGCCAGCTCGGGTTCATCCTGCTGCGCGTGTTCAACATGGCCGGCGTGCTGGTGCGCGTGGGCCGCCCGCATGCATTCCCGGGCATGGCGTTCGCGCGCGAACTGGCACGCAACACGCGCGCGCTGGTGCAGGCGCAGCTTGCCGTGGCGTTCCTGCAGCAGGGCACGGTGCTGCTGTGCTACGAGATGGGCATGCCGCGCGACGCGGCGCTGCTGGCGCTGCTGTTCCGCGCCAACATGCTGCTGCACAGCCTGGTGTTCATGATCAACCAGCCGCTCTGGCCCATCATCCACCGCAACATGCTGGCCGGCGACTGGCCGTGGGTGTCGCGGACGTACCGCAAGCTCGCCACGTGCTACGTGGCCTACGGGCTGATGGCGGTGGCCGTGGCCACCGTGGCGGGCGGCGCGGCGGTGGCGCTGTGGACGGCCGGCGAGTACCCGATCTCCAACGGCCTGGCCACGCTGTGCGCGGTCTACTTTGCCGTGCTGGTCACGTCGCAGGCCAGCGCGCCGGTGCTGATGGGCGGGCAGGCGTTCGGCAGCCTGGGGAATATCGGCACGATGGAGTTCCTGGCCGCCACGGTCGGCTGCGTGGTGCTCTACCTGGCCCACGCGGTGAACTTCCCGAACATCGTCGTGGCGCTGATCGCGGCCAATGCGGTCACCGCGCTCTGGATGATGCCGACGCGCGCGCTGGGCCTGATCCGGCGCGGCGCGCTGGCGGGCAGCCACTAGCGGGCCTGCCCGGCGCCCCGGCGCCCCGCAACGAAGGGGGCGGGGCAACGGCCCGGCCCTTCCCCCGATCCACGTCCGCAGCGCCAGCCTTGCCGTCCGGCATCCCATCCGATTCCCTTTTCCGGTCCCCAAAGCAGAACGCCCCGCTTGCCGTGCGGCAAGCGGGGCGTTGTCGTGGCGCGGATATTCGCGCGGCGGTCTAGTGCGCGGGCCGGGCCGGGGCGGGACGCAGCGGCGGTGCCGCCGGCGCGCGGCGGGCGTGGCGGCTGCGCTTGCCGCGCACGAACCACGCGACGGTCAGGAAGGCCATGGCCGCGCCGCTGCCGTAGGCCATGGCGATCATCAGCGCGCCCCGCAGGGCAAAGATCAGGAACAGCGAGAAGTAGATGCTGGCGGGCCGGGCCACCGGGTTGTCGCCGTGGAACAGGCGGTCCAGCAGGCGTACCACCCAGGCCAGCGCCACCGCATAGGCGATCACGCCGGGCACGAGGAAGTCGATATAGGCTTCCGCGATCAGCGGCGCCGACAGGTTGTCGAAATCGAGCTTGTAGTAGGCCATCAGGAACTGGCCGATGTCGATGCCCGTGGCGTGCGGCTTGTTCTCCCACAGCGTGTGCGGCACGAAGAACAGCAGGCTGCCCATCAGCTGCTGGCCGTAGTGCGCGCCGTCGCGGCTGACCATCTCCAGCACCGTGCAGATGTTGGCCCACGCGTCGTAGTGCAGGTCCAGGAAATGCTCGAAGTAGAGCCAGGGGTCCAGCACGTCGGTGGGGTGCCAGGCGGTCAGGTCCACGTGCGTGAAGACCGACAGCAGCGGAAAGAACACGCCCGTCATCAGCAGCAGCGTGGCGGCCTGGCGGCGCGACGTGCGCGAGAACCAGGGCACCATCAGCAGCACCAGCGTCAGGTAGACCGGGCCGATGGCGTTGCGCTTCTCGATCAGCGGGTTCTGCGCAAACAGCACGCAGACCAGCAGGAACAGCGCCACCATCAGCCAGAACGGCTGGCGCAGCAGCTTCATGCCCTTGACGTTGACCAGCATCAGGAGCATCGGCACCGGCAGGAAGCACAGGTACTTCTGCTGCAGCAGGTACTGCGGCGTGACCTCGATGATCTCGGCCTGCGCGCGCAGGTCGATCGACTGCCACGACAGCGCGGCGGCCAGCCCCGCGATGCCCACCATGACGAATGCCCGCGGCACGGTCAGCCGTGGCGCGGGGCGGGGCGGGGCGGCGTGGGGGCGTCGGTTCGGTGGCCGGTGGCGGTCATGCCGGCCAATGTAGCCGCGCATGCCCACGTAGACCATGATGAACAGCGTGCACAGCAGGTTGGTGGCCACGGCGGGCGCCTCTTCCAGCGTGGCGGTGTTCACCATCACGCCGTCGAAGTAGGCGCGCTGCACCACCGGCGCCACCACCAGGAACAGGATCTCGAACAGCAGCACCCCGGCATCCGCAAGCGACGGATGCCGTTCGCGCCCGTGCACGAACCAGTGCATGACGACCGTCGCGGTCAGCAGCACGGTGGATAGCAGCAGCATCGGCGAATCGATATGCGAGACGACGTGGCAGTACCCGACGATCGCAAACAGTGATGCCGCCAGCAGCATGTCCCAGAGGGACCCGGCCGACAGTCGCATGGTAGGTCTCCTACGCGTGGGTTTCCACGGCGTGCGGCTTGATGTCCCGGCTCAGCCGCCCGCTGGACATGGCGTCCTGGTAGGCGATCTGCAGGCCCGATTCCAGCGCCACCAGCGGACGCCAGCCCGTGCCGTTGATCACGCTGCTGTCCAGCCGCTTGCGCGGCGTGCCGTCCGGGCGCGACGTATCGAAGCGGATGCTGCCTTCGAAGCCCACCACCTTGGCCACCAGCAGCGCCAGGTCGCGGATCGACACTTCCTCGTCGGTGCCCACGTTGAGAAAGCCGGCCGCGCCCACATGCTGCCGGTAGGTCTGCGACGGCAGGTTCATCACGTGGACGCAGGCGCGCGCCAGGTCGTCGGCGTACAGGAATTCGCGCATCGGCGTGCCCGAGCCCCAGATGGTCACGTCGGGCGCGTTGGTCAGCTTGGCCTCGTGGAAGCGGCGGATCAGCGCCGGGATCACGTGGCTGTTCTCGGGGTGGTAGTTGTCGCCCGGCCCGTAGAGGTTGGTTGGCATCACGCAGCGGTAGTCGGCCCCGTACTGGCGGTTGTAGCTCTCGCAGAGCATCATGCCGGCGATCTTGGCGATGGCGTAGGGCGCGTTGGTGGGCTCCAGCGCGCCGCTCAGCAGGGCGGATTCCCGGATCGGCTGCGGCGCCAGCTTCGGGTAGATGCAGCTCGACCCCAGGAACAGCAGGCGCTGCACGCCGCCGTTCCAGGCTTCGTGGATCACGTTGGCCGCGATCATCAGGTTCTGCTGGATGAACTCGGCCGGGTAGGTGTCGTTGGCGTGGATGCCGCCCACGCGCGCGGCGGCCAGGTAGACCTGCGAGATGCGCTCCGTCGCAAAGAAGTAGCGCACTTCGTGCTGGTCCGTCAGGTCCAGGTCGGCATGGGTGCGGCAGACCAGTTCCACGTCGTCGCGCGTGGAGAGTGCCCGTGCAATGGCGGAGCCAACCATGCCCCGATGACCCGCGACGAAGATGCGTTGTAGTTGTCTATTCATGGTAGTCGTATGTCCGGAAGCCTGCCATCTTGACCAGCGCGTCGCGGCGGGCCGACAGGAAGTCCGCCTCGATCATCTCGTTGACCAGTTCCGTGAAGCTGATGCGCGGCGTCCAGCCCAGCTTCTCGCGCGCCCGGGTGGCATCGCCGAGCAGCGTTTCCACCTCGGTCGGGCGGAAGCAGCGCGGGTCCACCCGCACGATCACGTCGCCCACCTTGCAGCGCGACGACAGCTGGCGGCCATCGGCACGGATCTCGGAGATGATGCCCACCTCGTCCACGCCGCTGCCCTCGAACGTCACGGTGATGCCCAGCCGCTGGGCGGCGGCGGCCACGAATTCCCGCACGCTGTGCTGCTCGCCGGTGGCGATGACAAAGTCCTCGGCCACGTTCTGCTGCAGCATGAGCCACTGCATTTCCACGTAGTCGCGGGCATGGCCCCAGTCGCGCAGCGCGGACAGGTTGCCCAGGTACAGCGTCTCCTGCAGCCCCAGCGCGATGCGGGCAATGGCGCGCGTGATCTTGCGCGTGACGAAGGTCTCGCCGCGCACCGGGCTCTCGTGGTTGAACAGGATGCCGTTGCATGCGTACATGCCATAGGCCTCGCGGTAGTTCACCGTGATCCAGTAGGCGTAGAGCTTGGCCGCGGCGTACGGGCTGCGCGGATAGAACGGCGTGGTTTCCTTCTGCGGGATTTCCTGCACCAGACCGTACAGCTCGGACGTCGACGCCTGGTAGAAGCGCGTGTCCTTTTCCAGCCCCAGGATGCGCATCGCCTCCAGCAGGCGCAGCGTGCCCACCGCGTCGGTGTTGGCGGTGTACTCGGGCTCCTCGAACGACACCTGCACGTGGCTCTGCGCGGCCAGGTTGTAGATCTCGTCCGGCTGGGACTGCTGCACCACGCGCACCAGGCTTGCGGTGTCGGTCATGTCGCCATGGTGCAGGATCAGCCGGCGGTCGTCGGCCTGCGGGTCCTGGTACAGGTGGTCGATCCGCTCGGTGTTGAACAGCGAGCTGCGCCGCTTGATGCCATGGACCTCGTAGCCCTTTGCCAGCAGGAACTCCGTCAGGTACGACCCGTCCTGCCCGGTGATGCCCGTGATCAAGGCGCGCCTTGTCCCGTTGCGTCCGCGCGGCGACGGTGCCCGGTCGGGCGTCTGTTCCTTGTCGGTTGCGAGTTTGTCCAGATCGATTGCGCCCATGGCCGTCACATGTTGGTTGCCGATGGGGATGACTGTATTGAGCGTGCCGGGGGGCCACTGTCTGCTATCCCACACAGTGGGGCGTGCCCGTCATCCGGATGGGATGAGGCCCGAAAAGCAAATCGGGCGCCGGCCCGGAAAGGCGGCGCCCGATGGCGTCCTGCAAGGCCGCTGGCGCGGCTCAGACGACCGGCATGCCGGCGTCGTAGGTGGGGTCGTCGCGGCGGGCAAACGCGCGGCGGGCGGCGCCGTCGCGGGCGGCGTGCTCGTCGCCGTTGACCCATTCCAGCGTGGCGCCGCGCTGCAGCGCCGCGTACACGGCCTCGCCCTTGTTGCGGACCTTGAGGCGCTGGTAGAGCGTGCAGGCATGGCTCTTCACGGTGGCCACCGAGATATTGAGCATGCGGCTGACGGTCTTGATCGGATAGCCCCGGGCCAGCAGCACCAGCACTTCATACTGGCGCGGCGTGATCTTGAGCATTTCCGCCTCGTCGTAGCTGGGCTCCTCCTCGGCCATCGGGATGGCCGTCACCGGCAGGGCGGACGTCGACGCGATGGGCTGGCCGGGCCGCAGGCTGGTCAGGTCGCGCACCGCCACGGCGGCACGCATGGCGCTGGCGCAGGCGGATGGCGACGCCGGGTCCTGCGGCATGGCCGCCGACAGCGGCAGCGGGGCCGCCGAAGCCAGCGACGTGGCCGCCGGCATGGCCGAGCGCGACGCCACCGGCGTGGCCACGGCCTCGCCCGCGAACATCAGCCCTTGCACGCTGGAGATGGCCAGCCGGATGGCGGCCTCGATCACCGCCAGCGAGGCCGATTTCGGCAGGCAGCCGCAGATGCCGCGCGCGGCGTCGGCGGATGGCACATGCAGGGGCAGGGTATCGGCCAGCAGCAGGATGCGTTGCGGCGCCAGCCGCTCGCGTGCCTGTTCCAGCTGTTCCCAGCCGGTGGCCTCGTCGGCCGGCATGCCGAAGACCAGCAGGTCGGCGTTTCGGTGTGGTGCGTCCAGGCGGTTGATGTCGGCCGGCGCCAGCGCCAGCACGTGTCCGGATTCCTGGATGGTTTCGAGCATCTGCAGCAGCCCGAGCCGGAGCAACGGATGCTCCTCGATCAGCAAGGCGTTCATTCTTCTTGACTCCCCGTTTATGGGTGAGATGCGGGACGCTTTGCGTGAGGGAAGTCCACCGCTGGCCGTTGCGGCCACCAATTGATGCGCCGCCTGCTTCAGCTGCAACCCCGTGCTTCCGTGTCAGTCGATGCCCGCTTGTAAGATGGGCTTGTCCGCGCGACCGGAAGGATGACCCGTACCCTAACCCGAAAGAAAATCTCGCTCCTAAATCGAAACTTAAATTCATCTTATGGGCTGGTCGGAACGAATGCAAGCAGGCTGATCGGGGTGGAAGCCACGGTGTAATGCGTTCCCCCACTTAATCCATTGACCGGGTCGTGCATTTGGCTGGAGAAGTAATTGCAACGCCATGTCGTTGGTACCGGCAGGGGGGTTACACGGTTGATACAGCAAGGCTGGCGGTTGTTTCACGCATGCAACCGAATCGAATGAAAATAGCCGGACGAATATCAAAAACTAACCCGCATGGGGGGTGTGGCATTAACGAAAATCGTGTGCGGTGGCCCATTACTGAAACCGATTCAAAATATTCCGCGTGTCAGTATTTACGGGTGCGACCTTGGTGGGGGTTCTGGCGGACTAGTGCAAAAGGATGACGTCCGGGTCGTGCGTCGGCAGGAAAGAAAAATGGGTTGTACCGTCGTCGTCGCCCGGCCTGCTACCGACCGCCGAAGGAGGCCGGCGGGGCCCGCAAAAGGCAGCGGGCCGGTCCCCATGCCCGTGGGTCCGGCCCGCCTTTGCCTGTTGCGATGCGCGCGGCGCGTGCCCCCGGCCGGGAGCAAGCGCTGACCTGCCGTCGGCGCCTTATCGCCAGTAGCCGGGGCGCTGGTACCAGCCGTGCGGGCCGCGGACCCAGCGGTCCGGGACGTAGCGATGGCCCGGACGTTCCGCCTGCCAGTAGCCGCCGCGCCACGCGTAGTTGCCGCGCGCACGGTCGTAGTGGCCCGGTACCCATACCTTTCCGGGGCGCGGCGCCGGCCGGACCTCGTGGCGCGGCGGCGGGGGCGCGTTCCGGTAGTAGCCGTCATGCGCCTGCGCGGCGGGCGACAGCAGGCCAAAGATGCCGCCCGTGGCAAGGACGGTTGCAGCAAGCAGGATCTGGCGTTTCATGGGTTTCTCCTTGATTCGGCGGCAGCCGGAATGTCGATGTTCGGTCCGTGGCCGGCTCAGTAGCGGCCGCCGCGGTAGTAGTCGTGGTGGTAGTGGCCACCGCGCGGGGGCACCACGATGCAGGCCGACAGCAGGGCACTGGTGGTGGCCAGCAGAAGGGCCAGGGCGATTGCGCGTTTCATGTGGACTCCATATCCGGTTCGCGTTGAACACGGCTTCACTCTAGCGGCGCACACCGCGCCAACACGGTTGCACTTGTAAGGCTGTCTCACATGGACGCGCGCGCCGACCCGCCCGCCGCCGCGCTGGACGGCCACCCGCCAGCCCATATGCCACAAGGTGCGCCGGGAATGTGACGCAGGCGCGCCGGCGATCTCTGACCTGTCAGCGGCAAGTAATGTGGCGTTACATCGGAAATGTCTGGCGTAAAGGTTCGGCCATGCGTCCGACGGCGCCCGCCTGCCGGCAATCCCTGTCATCGCCGCCGCCCGGTGCCACGTTGTGCGCAGAAACGGGTACGCTTCAAGACGTGGCATGCGGGCGCAGCCGCCCCGTCGCGGTGCGTTGCCGATGGCACGAAGCTTGCGCAATGCTTGTCGCCGTATTCCCTGAGGGAGGACGTCATGCCGGTCATGTTCATCGTGCTGGTACTGCAGGCGCTGGAAGGCTTGAGCCCTTTCGCCGTGCCCCAGTTCGCGCGTGCGCACCTCGACGGCGGTCCCGTCGATGCCGTGGCGGTCATCGAGCGGACACAGTCACCCTAGCCAGCCTGCCGGCCACGTCGGCCCCCCGGGGATTCCATTGAAGACCGACCGGAGAGACTGACCATGAATCGCGACGACGTGACGGACCTGATCATCGAAGCCAAGGTAAGGCGCGGCATCTCGTGGGCCGACGTGGCCCGCAAGGTGGGCAAGAGCAAGGAATGGACGACCGCGGCCTGCCTGGGCCAGATGACGTTCGACGAGGCCGGCGCGCGCGCCGTGATGGAAATCTTCGACCTGCCGGCCGAAGCCGAACCGTGGCTGCGCACGGTGCCGTACAAGGGGTCGCTGCCGACGCAAGTGCCCACTGACCCGCTGATCTACCGCTTCTACGAGCTGGTCAGCGTCTATGGCACCACGTTCAAGGCGCTGATCCACGAGGAATTCGGCGACGGCATCATGAGCGCCATCGACTTCCGCATGGACCTGCAGCGCGAGGCCGATCCGAACGGCGACCGGGTGCGCATCGAGATGTCGGGCAAGTTCCTGCCCTACAAGACGTACTGAGGGTTGTGCTGAAACGACTGGAACGAAGCGGGGCAGCCGGCTGGCCGCCCCGGCCGGCGGGTTAGCCGAAGTATTCCTGGTAGAACCGCGTGCAGGTGCCCGCCTGGCGGAAGGTGTAAGGCAGTTCGGCCATGGCGGCGGCTTCGAGCGAGCCGAACGGGATGTCGAGATCGGCCTCGGTCTGGGTGGCCATGTCGTCGGTGCGGGAGGTGTGCTGCGGGTTCACGATAACTCTCACTCGGTCGGGGGCGGCCTGCCGGGCCGCCGCGTTGCTGGGGGTCGATTGCGCGACGGGTTTGTCGCCACGCAGTCATCGTACGAAACCCGGCGCCTTCGATCATCGGGTTTACGCTGAAAAGACTGTTTCAGTTTGGGGATCAATGACGGTACGCTATCGCACCGATAGCGGCGCGGGCGCAACAAAAGCGGGCTGTCGCACCCGGCCGCCCGGGGCCCGAAGAAATCCCGCCAGGCCATGCGGCGCGGGACTATAGTCACTGTGGAACCGCCCCCAGAAGCGGTTCTTCACTTCCCTGCCACCCCCGCAGGAGTCCGCCATGAGTCTGCCGCCTTGCTTTGCCGACCGCCGGGAGGCAGGCCAGTACCTGGGCCGCCGCCTGGCCGAACTCGGCTACGCGCGCCCCGCCAGTGGCGACGCGCCGCTGGTGCTTGCCCTGCCGCGCGGCGGCGTGCCCGTGGCGCACGAGGTGGCGCTGGCCCTGCATGGCACGCTCGACATCCTGCTGGTCCGCAAGATCGGCGCGCCCGGCTATCCGGAACTGGCGCTCGGCGCGGTCGTGGAGGGCGATGCCAGCGGCCACGGGCCGCACACCGTGATCAATGAAGACCCGTGGGCGCGGCGCGCGGTGGAATCGGGCGCGTTCGATGCCGAGCGCGGCCGGCAACTGGGCGAGATCTGCCGCCGCCAGCAGCGCTACCGCCAGGGCCGACCGGTGGTGGCCATGGCAGGCCGCTGCGTGATCGTGGTGGACGATGGCGTGGCCACCGGCGCCACCATGCGGGCCGCGCTGGATGCCGCGCGCGCGGCTGGCGCGGCCAGGATTGTGGCGGCCGTGCCCGTGGGATCGTCCGAGGGGCTCGACAAGCTGCGCGAGGTGGCCGACGAGGTCGTCTGCCTCAACACCCCCGCCAGCTTTGGCGCGGTGGGCGCGTTCTATCTGGATTTCTCGCAGACCAGCGACGACGAGGCCATGGCGCTGCTGCGCGCGGCCGCGTGCGCGTCGGTGCTGCCGCCCGTGGCCACCCGTCCGCGCGGAGAACCCGCCTTCAGGGCTGGCCCGCTGGCCCCCTGAAGCGCGCTTTCAGGTGCGGGATCAGCCCGCCGGCGTGCAGCAGCGCGCGCAGGAAGTCCGGCACCGGATCGCACGGCACGCACCTGCCATCGTCCAGATGTAGCTGCGCGCCATCGAGATCGAAGGTCGCCCGCGCGCCGTCGGGCAGCGTGGCCGCCTGCGGACAGACCAGCACCGGCAGGCCGATATTGATCGCGTTGCGGTAAAACAGGCCCGCGAACGACCCGGCCAGCACCGCCGACACGCCCAGGTGCTTGAGCGCCTGCGGCGCCTGCTCGCGCGATGAACCCATGCCGAAGTTGGTGCCCGCTACCACGATATCGCCCGGCCGGACGGTCGTCGGGAACTCCGGCCGCAGGTTTTCCAGGCAATGGCGGGCCAGCGTGTCGATGCCACCCTTCATATAGGGCGCGGGCGCCATCGCGTCGGTGTCGATGTCGTCGCCAAAGCGCCAGATGCGGCCGGCGGGCGGGTGTTCGAAGTCGGGGACGGGGGTCATGCCAGCATCGCGCGCGGGTCGGTGATCCGGCCCGTGACGGCGGTGGCCGCCACGGTATAGGGCGACGCCAGCCAGACCGCGCTGCCGGCATCGCCCATGCGGCCGGCGAAATTGCGCGCCGTGGACGCAATCGCGCGGCTGCCGGCCGGAAAGCGCGACGCGCCATAGCCGGCGCAGGCATTGCACGCGTTCGGCAGCAGTTCGGCGCCGGCATCGATCAGCACGCCGAGCGTGCCGTCCTGCGCGGCAACCTGCTGGTCGCGCACGGACGCCGGCGCCACGCGCAGCGACACGCCCGCGGCCACCTTGCGCCCGCGCAGCACGCGCGCCGCCATCCGCAGGTCTTCCAGCTTGGCGCCGGTACAGGCGCCGATGTAGGCGATGTCGATGGCCTGCCCCGCCGCCTGCGCCACGGGCGCGCTGTTGGCCGGCGAATGCGGCGCGGCCACGTGCGGGGCCAGCGGCGAGGCGTCGAAGCGGTGGGTGGCCAGCACCGGCGCATCGGCGTCGCTGCGCCACGGACGCGGGTCGATGGCCGCCAGCGTGGCCGCGTCCACCCCGGCCTGCGCCAGCCATGCCATGGTCGTCGCGTCGGGGGCGATCAGCCCGGTCTGCGCACCCAGCTCGGTGCACATGTTCGTCAGCGTCATGCGTTCCTGCATCGGCAGCGCGGCCACGGCCGGGCCGGTGAACTCGATGGCCTCGTACCGGCCGCCGCCCAGCCCCAGCGTGGCGCACAGGCACAGCATGATGTCCTTGGCGCAGACGCCGTCGGCCAGCGCGCCCTGCCAGTCGATGCGGATGGTCTGCGGCACGCGCAGCCAGATCTCGCCGGTGGCCAGCACGCCAGCCATCTCGGTGGCGCCCACGCCGAACATGTAGGCGCCGAACGCGCCGCCCGTGGGGCTGTGGCTGTCGCCGCCGACGATGAAGCGGCCCGGCAGCACAAAGCCGCGCTCGGGCAGCACGACGTGGCAGATGCCCTGCCCGTCGATGAAGTTCGGGATGCCGGCGTCGCGCACCCAATCGCGCGTGAAGCGCAGGATCGCTTCCGCATCGGGGTCGGCGGCCGGCAGGTAGTGGTCGGTCACCACCACGAAGCGCGCCGGGTCCCACACGCGGGCGCCCAGTTCGCGCAGCAGCGGCGCCACGCGGCGCGGCCCGCTGGAGTCGTGCGACATCGCCAGGTCGACCTTGCACATCACGATGCTGCCCGGCGTGACATGGTCCACGCCGGCCGCGCGCGCCACCAGTTTCTGGGCGAGCGTGGCGGGCAGCCGGACGGGATCGACGGCGTTGCCGCTGGACAGCGTCATTCCGGCTGGGCTCCGGAATACCGGACGACGGTGGCCCAGCGCTTGACGTCCTGTTTCACGAAGTTGGCGAACGCATCGGGCGCCATGCCGCTGGGCTGCGCGCCGTCGGTCTCCAGCCGCTTGCGCACGGCCGGCTGCTCCAGCCCCTGGCGCGCGGCCTGGTAGAGCGTCTGGGTGATCTCGGGCGGCAGGTTGGCCGGGCCGAACAGGCCGAACCACGCGCTCGACTCGAAGCCTTTCACCGTCGCGCCAATCGGCTGCGCACCGGGGAACTGCGGCAGCGGCGCCGGGCTGGTCACGCCCAGCACCTTGAGCTTGCCGGCCTTCACGTGCTGCGCCACGTTGAGCGTGCTGGCGAACATCAGGTCCACCTGGCCGGCCAGCAGGTCGGTAATGGCCGGCGTGGTGCCCTTGTACGGGATGTTGACGATGTAGGTGCCCGTCATCATCTTGAACATGTCGCCGGCCAGATGCACCGACGACCCCACCGAGCCGATGCCGAAGTTCAGCTTGCCGGGCTGGGCCTTCGCCAGCCGGATCAGTTCGGGGATGTTGTTGGCCGGCAGCCTGGGCGTGGCCACCAGCACGCTCGGCACGTTGGCCACCAGCGTAATCGGCGTGAAATCGGCGATCGGATCGAACGGCAGCTTCTTGTACAGCGTGGCGTTGATCGTATGGCTGGTGAAGCTCATCAGCAGCGTGGTGCCGTCGGCCGGGCTCTTGGCCACCATGTCGGCGGCGATGTTGCCGCCCGCGCCGGGCCGGTTCTCGACCACCACGGGCTGGTCAAGCGTCTGCGACATTTCCTGGGCGATGGTGCGCGCCAGCGTGTCGGTGGTGCCGCCGGCCGGGGCGCCTACCAGGATGCGGATCGGCTTGCCGCCGGCGATGGCCGCGTGCGCGGCCGGCATCGCCAGCATCGGCGCCAGGGCCAGCAGCGCTAGCACGCGGCGGCGGCGGGAATGGGCGGAGGGACGGGCAGGCTGGAACACGCCCGGGCGAACGACTGGCATGACGATGGCTCCTCGACGATGTGATCAGGAGTGCGCAGTATGGCGTGAAACGCGTCGCCCGGAAATGCCGCCTGCGTGGCAGGAAAACGTCGTGGCCGCGCGGGTCAGTCGCGCAGGCCGGTGCGGGTTTCGTTCTCGACCCAGACGTTGGCGCTGTCGCCGCCGCCCATCGGGGACAGCTCCATGCGGTATTCGTAGCGGTCGGGCCGGTACTGGCCCATCAGCAGCTGCACCGGGCGGCCGGCCTTGTCCAGCACCACGCGGCGCACCGCCAGCAGCGCGCCGCCCACGGGCACGTCGAGCAGCGGGGCCACCACCACGTCGGCCAGGCGGGCCGTCAGCACCTGCGAGGCGCGGCCCAGTTCCACGCCGGCTGCTTCCAGCAGGCGCAGCATCGGCTTGGTTTCCAGGTCGTGGCGGGCCAGCGGGCGGCCCAGGTCGGCGGGCAGGTAGGTGGTGATGTGCGACAGCGGCCGGCTGCGGTAGTGGCGCACGCGCACGATCTTGATGACGGGATCGCCTGTCTGGATCTTCAGCGCCTCGGCCACGTCGGGGGTGGCGTGCACCTCGTCGATCGAAATCACCTTGACCGACGTCTTCTCGCCCATGTCGATGATGGTGCCGAGCAGGCTCGTGGCGCGTTCCTCGCTGGCGGCGGGCTTCACCGGGTGCGGATTGACGAAGGTGCCCAGGCCGCGATGCCGGCGCACCAGGCCCTCCTGCACCAGGCGGTCGAACACGCGCCGCATGGTCACGCGCGATGCGTGGAACTGCTTGGCAAGGTCGATCTCGCCAGGCAGCGGGCCCTGACCGAAACGGCCTTCCACGATCTGCTGGCGGAGCACCACGTAAATCTGGTGATACAGGGGAACGACGGCTTCACTCATGGTTTTGCCTGGCGCATGCGCTAACAAGTCCTTGATGGGACTAATGTACGTTAAATCAGACATAGAGCCTAGCATGAAACACCCTAGTGGCGCCGACGCCGCGGTATTACGCGGCATTACCCGTTGCGCGCCGGGGCGGTGCACCGGTTCCGCAAGAAAGGCGGCCGCCGCGGATGGATTCACGCCGCGCGCCGGCGTGTCCGGCTCACCCGTATGGGTCGGTGCCCGGGCGGTCCGGCCGCGACCCGGCATGGTGCGCGCGGCCGGCACCGCCCGCGCGGCATACCGTCCACCCGGCCGGCGTTGTTTCATGGCCGTTACGGCGCGCCCGCGCGCGGGTTTGGGCGGGGGTACGTGCTAACTCCTTGAATGGAAGCCGATTTTCCGCAGGGGGTCGGCCGATGGCCGGCTGCCGGTCCCAACCTATGTCACAACGGTGTGACATGTCTACTGCCAAGCACAGGCCCGACGCCCTGCGGCAGGGCAAATGCACCAGGAAAGTTCTCCTCCGAAACGGCGCGGGCCCTTGTATTTCCAGAGCTTTTCGCCGAAAGGGGGCACGCTGGCACCGAATATGCGCAATGGGCGGCTGGTCTGGCAACCGTGCCGGACCTGAACCTCCAGCCGCTGTTCCCGAGAGCGCCGGCCGGAGGCTGAGCCGCTGCAACAAACTTCCTGGGAGCTTCGTATGAAAAAGACTTTACTCGCGTCGGCAATCGCGCTGGCCTTCGCTAGCACTGCCTGGGCGAATCCGACCAACAACAACCATGGTGAGGGTGACAACACCAATACCGCTACGGCGACTTCGACGCAAAGCGGGGCCGGCGCATCCGCCAACGAATACTCGAAGACGTACCAGGACAACAGCACCGATACCCGGACCGCCACGCTCAGCTCCACCCGCACTTCCACGCGGACCACCACCCAGACCAACACCCAGTCCCGCAACCGCACCACGCAGGAGCTGGGCGGCATGGGTAACGCGGCGGCGGCCAATGGCGGCACGGCCACGGCCAACTTCAGCAACGCGTTCAACTCCAGCCGCGCGCTGGCGGTGAGCCGGCTGAACGGCGCCGTGTCGGGCAACACCATCTCCAACATCGGCAACTACGCCACCAACAGCGGTAGCGCGGCAGGCGCCACCGGCGGCGCGGGCGGCGCGGGTACCGGCGGTACTGGCCAGGGCGGCAGCGGTGGCAACGGCGGCAACGGCGGCGCCAGCGGCAACGGCGGCTCGGGCGGCAATGGCGGCTCGGCCACCAACGGCAGCGCAACGTCGGGATCGGCCTACAACGACGGCGCATGGGCCGGCACTGGCGGACGCGGCGGCAATGCCAGCGGCGCCAGCGGTGATGGCGGCAATGGCCGCGGCGCGGGCGGCAGCGCCCTGACCGCGAGCCTGGGCGCTGGCGGACGCGGCGGCTCGGCCCTGGGTGCGGGCGGCAGCGCGGGCGCAGGCTCGCGCGGCGGCGCCGGTGGCGATGGCGGCTATGCGCGCGGCAGCGGCGGCTCCGGGCTGGGCGGCGGGCTGGGCGCTGGCCTGGGTGCCGGCGGCAGCAGCGGCTCGACCAACACGTCGAACGAGCGCGGCGCGGGTGCTGGCGGTACCGGCACTGCAACGGCAGGCGCAGGTGGCGCGGGCTCCGGCACCGGCACCGGTACCGGCATGGGTACCGGCGCGGCAGGCACCGGCACCGGCGGTGCGGGCGCGGCGGGTGGCACGGCTACGGCCACGGCATCTGGCGGCGCAGGCTCGGGCACGGGCGGCGCCGGCGGTGCGGCCACGTCGACGGCGGGTGCGGCCACGGCCGGCACCGGCACGGGCACCGGCGGTGCGGGCGGCGCGCAGAACAGCGTCGCGGGCGCTGGCGGCGGCGGCGGCTCGGCCACCAATGGCAGCTCGACCACCACGGCCTCGAACGGCAGCGCCACGGGCGCAGCCGGTGCGGTGGGCGCGGCATCGGGCCCCGGCGGTGCGGGTGGTGCCGGCGGCGTCGGCAATGGCGGCACGGGCGGTGCGGGCAATGGTGCGGTGGGTGGCGCTGGTGGTGCCGGCGGTACCAACTACGTCGATGCCGGCACGTTCAACATGTCCAACGCCATGACCAGCGTCGGTCAGTCGGCGGCGGGCATCATGATCGCCAACCAGAACAGCGGCATGGCATCGCTGGTGCAGCAAAGCGTCAATGTGCAGGCCAACATGAACGTTGGCAGGTAAGCGGCTGGCGCGCTCTGTTCCGTTCCGCACGGAGCGGGACCGGGCCGCCAGGGTTCAATCCGGCAGGGCGGGGCCGTGCGGCGCAGGTTTGCCGCGCGGGCCCGCATCGGCCGGCAGGCCTGCAGGTTCGCGGCGGTGGCGGCCCACGCCACTGCCCGGGGCGCACAAGGGGAGACGCACCATGCGATCGCTACGCCGAGCTGTCGTCACGCTGTCGACAGCCTTACTGGTCTGGCCATTTGCCCAGGCCAATGCAGGGCCGCCCGGCGCCGAGGCATCCGCCACGGCCAGCGTGGTCGCGGGCAGTGATTCCGGCGCAGCCACCGCGGTGGCGGGCGCAGCGGCCAGTGTCGCGGCGATGACGCCGGACCAGGGCCAGAAACCGAACATCTTCGGCACGGCGGCCAGGGCCGTGGCGACCCAGAAGCTGGACGACGTGCGCGGCGGCGCCGAGGTGGTGGTCAACGACATGCGCCTGCACGGCACGGTTGGCGACAACGCCGCCGTCAACACGTTCTCCGGCAGCAACATCGTGGCCGACGGCTCGTTCTCGAACGCCGCGGGGTTGCCGACGGTAATCCAGAACTCCGGCAACAACGTACTGATCCAGAACGCGACCATCCTCAACGTCCAGTTCAAATGATCATGCGCAGCCTGCTGGGGAGGGCCGTCCTGCTGGCGGCGGCGCTGGGCGGCATCGCCAGCGCCCACGCCGACACGATCCGCGTGCCCGGCGACCAGGGCAACTCGTACTACGTGCCGGTCACGAGCCTGCGCGAGGCGCGGTTCCGCACGACCATCCGGCAGCAATACGACTTCAGTTGCGGCTCGGCGGCCGTGGCCACGCTGCTGACGTACCAGTACAACTTTCCGACGACCGAGCAGACGGTGTTCGCGAACATGTACGTGAACGGCGACCAGGCCAAGATCCGCGCCGAGGGCTTCTCGCTGCTCGACATGAAGCGGTTCCTGGAGTCGCGCGGCTTCCAGGCCGACGGCTACGAGCTGCCGCTATCGAAGCTGGAGGAAGCGCAGATCCCGGCGATCGTGCTGATCGTGGAGAACGGCTACCACCATTTCGTCGTGGTGAAGGGCGTGAAGGGCAACCGTGTCCTGATTGGCGACCCGGCGCGGGGCACCCGCGCGCTGGAGCGTGACTACTTCGAACGGATCTGGGACAGCAGCCTGCTGTTCGTGATCCACAACCGGACCGACCAGGCCCGTTTCAACCAGGCGTCGGACTGGCGGGTAGCGCCGACCGGGCCATATTCCACAGGCGTGCCGCGAGACAGTCTGTTCTTCACCGTCATGCCCAAGCATGGCATCTCTGATTTCTGAGCTGAGGAACATCATGGCCCGAACCACCGATTCACCCCCGCCAAGACGCAGCGCCGGCCATGCCACGGCCGCCGTGCTCTTTGGCGCGGGGCTGGCCTGCGCGGGACACGCCCAGGCCAATACCGAGAGCCTGGCCAGCGATCCACCGGAGCCGGCCAGCCATGCCGACGTGGCGGTGGCGATGGCCGTCGACATGACGGCGCTGCCGGCCGCCGTGGAACTGCCCGCGGAGCGGCCGGCCGAGGTGGCCACCCAGGCAGAGGCCGCCGTACCGACCGTGCCGGGCGTCATGACGGCGCCCGCGCATGCGGTGCTGGGCGCGCTGCCCAAGGCCCAGCCGGCGCCGGCGCCGGCGCGCGTGTTGCCCGTGGACAAGGCCAGCGTGGCGAAGCACCACCCGGCGCAGGAACCGTTGGCGGCCGCCATGACGCTGGCCACGCGCGAGCCCGTCAAGCCGGTGTCCGATGCCCGCAAGCAGATGGCCGGCTGGAAGCCGGTGGCGGAGGCGCGGCTGGAGGAATCGCGCGGCGGCTTTGACGCCGGCGGCCTGCAGGTGGGCTTCGGCATCGACCGCGCCGTGTTCGTGAACGGCGCGCTGGCGGTATCCACCAGCATCACGATTCCCGATATCAGCGCGATCACGGCCGCGCAGGCGACGCAGCTGGCGCAGGCGCTGGGCCACGTCACGGTGGCGGTGAATGCCGCCAACAGTGCGGCCAACGCCGCGGTGGCGTCGGCGCAGGCCGCCGCGGCGGCGGCCCAAGGCGCGGCGGGACAGGCCGGGCAGGCCGCCACCACGGCCGCCAACGGCGCTTCGGCGGCGGCACAGGGCGCGGCGGGCACGGCCAGCAGCACGGCCAGCGCTGCGGCGGCCGGGGCCTCGGCAATTGCCGCCGGTGCATCGGGCGCGGCGCAGCAGGCCGTGGCCAGCGCCGGCACCATCGTCACCAACGGCCTGCTGACCGTGATTCAGAACGGCGCGGGCAACTCGGCAAACATGGGTGCGGTATCGAACATGCCGGGCACCGTGATCCAGAATAACCTCAACAACCAGAACATCCAGAGCCTGATGACCCTCAACGCAAGCGTGAACACCCTGGCGGCGTTCCGCTCACAGATGGCAAACACCGCGTTGAACAGCGTCATGCAAAGGTCCGCGGCACTGAGGTAAATCGCGGAAGTCGTGAACGAACAGGTGCGGGCCCTGCGGTTTGCCCGCCGTCCCCGGGGGAGGAAGACGTCATGAAGAAGCGTTCGCTGCAGGGCATCGGCTATGCCGGATGCTCGATGCTGCTGTTGGGCGGCATGGCACAGGCGCAGACATCGCCGGATGCAGGCCCGCCAGCGGCCTCGCGGCTGGAAGCGCTGCAGAAGGAACTGGCCGTCCAGGCCCGCCAGCTAGAGGAAATGCGGCGCGCGCTGGCCGAACAGCAGGCCACCATCCGCGAACTGCGCAACACGGTGAACAGCGACACGCTGTCGCACAAGCGCGGCGGGCAGGGCGCGGGCGTGACCGGCGGCAACATGGCCACCAATGCCGCCGCCGCGGGCGCGGCCGCCAGCGCCACCCAGATCAACAACACCGCGCAGCAGGGCGTGCAGGCCCAGCAGGCCCCCGCGGCCGCGCCGCCGGACGCCCCGCCGCAGGCGCAGGCCGCGCAGCCGGGCGAGTCCGCCGCGGGCGTGGAGGAACCGGTGGGCCGGCCGCCTGAGCGCGAGACCCGGCCGCCCGAGATCGCGCCGATCTTCGACCAGCCCGGCGTGCTGACGCCGGCCAACAAGCTCGTGGTGGAGCCCAGCTTCCAGTACGGCTACTCGTCCAGCGACCGCGTGGCGCTGGTGGGCTACACGGTCATTCCGGCCATCCTGATCGGGCTGGTGGACGTGCGGCAGGTCAAGACGTCCACCTACATCGGCGCGATGGCGTTCCGCTACGGCATCACCAAGCGGCTGGAAATCGAAGCCAAGATCCCGTACGTGCATTCCAGCAGCGATACGGTGAGCCGCGAGGTCTTCACCGGTACCGCGTTCGACAACGTGTTCAGCTCCAGCGGCAGCGGGCTGGGCGACGTGGAGGCGACGCTGCGCTACCAGCTCAACTACGGCAACGAGAAGATGCCGTTCTTCATCGGCTGGCTGCGCTACAAGTCGAACACGGGGCGCGACCCGTTCGAGGTGGTGACCGACTGCGTCACCCGCTGCGTGAGCAACACCACGGGCACCGGCCTGCCGCTGGGCATGCCCACGGGCACGGGCTTCCAGGCCATCCAGCCGGGCGTGACGTGGCTGCTGCCGACCGATCCGGCCGTGTTCTTCGGCACGTTCAGCTACCTGCACAACTTTGCGCGCGACAACATCAGCCGCACCGTGCTGAACGGCGAGAAGGAGTTCCTGGGCAAGATCTCGCCCGGCGACATCTTCCAGTTCAACTTCGGCATGGGCCTGTCGCTGAACGAGCATGCGTCGTTCAGTATCGGCTACGACCAGAGCATCATCTGGCCGACCAAGCAGAACGGGCAGACCATCCCGGGCTCGGTGCGGATCACGCAGGGCACGCTGCTGGTGGGCTACTCGTACCGCTTCAACAACCGCTACACGCTGAACCTGTCGGTGGGCGCCGGGCTCACGCGCGACACGCCCGACCTGACCGTCACCGTGCGCCTGCCGATCACATTCTGAGCCGATGATGCGGCGCAACGTGACGTTGGAAATCCATGCGGTGCGGCGCGCCGCGCAGTCGGCCGTTCGGTGCCTTGCGCTGGGCCGGCGGAGAGAGTAGAACGGACGAAACCGTCCCTGACGGATGACCCATGTTCCGGGGCGGCCTGACAGAGGAGGCAAGTCATGCGCAAACGGATCTTCTGGTTGTTGCCGGACCTGGCGAGCGCCCGCCGCACCATGGACGACCTGCTGCTGGCCCGCATCGAGAACCGCCACATCCACTTCGTGGGACGCGACGGCGCCGACATGACGGGCCTGCACGAAGCCAACCTGTTCCAGACCTCGGACATCGTCCACGCGGCCGAAATGGGCCTGATGGTGGGCGGTGGCGTGGGCATCGTGGCAGGCGTGGTGGTGGCGATGTTCCCGATCGTCAGCGATACCCCGCAGTGGGGCCTGGTCGGCGTGCTGGCGGTGCTGGGCGCGGTGTTCGGCGCGTGGGCATCGAGCATGATCGGCAGCTCGGCCCCGAACAGCCGGTTGCGCGTGTTCGAGAAGGATATCGAGTCGGGCAAGCTGCTGCTGATGGTGGACGTGCCGCGCGGCCGCGTGGAGGAAATCGAGACGCTGCTGCAGAACGCCCATCCGGAAGCCCGCTTTGCCGGCCTGGACCCCGCCGTCCCTGCCTTTCCCTGAGTTGCCCGTGCCGTGGGCCCCGGTGGCCCGCGTCCTGGCCTGATCCACGCGCCCTGACCGGCGCGCCTCGGCGCATGTCCCGTCATGCGCCACGCTGCGGCCACACCCGAAACGTCAACCGGACCAGTCCGTTCGCGGTGTGCTGCCGCAGCAACAGTTCCCGCCCGTCGATTGTTCCCCGATTTGAACAATTACCCCTGTTAAGGTACTTTTCGTGAGCCGCCGCGCGGCGCATCGGCCGATGCGCCAGCGCCTGCGCGCGGGCAGCTCAAGAACACTATTAAAGCCAGCGCTACTGGAGGGGTCACAATGAGGAACGCACGATACGTCGCGTGCGGCATGCTTGCCGCCGCGCTCGGGTTTGTCACGCCCATGGCGGCACACGCCGAACCGGGCATCACCAAGTCCACCATCCGGATCGGCCAGTCGGCCGGTGTCAGCGGCCCGGTCGCGGGCTCCGTCAAGGAGCAGATCGCCGGGGCGCAGGTCTACCTGAACCACATCAACGCCAACGGCGGCGTGGCGGGGCGGCGCATCGAGCTGCTGACCTACGACGACGGCTTCGACGCCAAGCGCACGCCCGACAACGTCCGCAAGCTGATCGGCGAGGACAAGGTGTTCGCGCTGTTCATGGTGCGTGGCACGCCGCAGAACGAAAGCATCCTGCCGATCATCGGCGCCGAGAAGGTACCGCTGATCGCCCCGCTGACCGGCGCCATCACGCTGCACCGGCCCGTCAACCGCTACGTGTTCAACGTGCGCGCCAAGTACCAGGACGAGGTGGCCCGCGCGATCAACCACCTGGCCACGTCGGGCATGAGCCGCATCGCCATCTTCTACGCCAACGACGGCTTCGGCCAGGACGTGTTCGAAGGCTTCAACACGGCGCTCCAGGCGCGCGGCGTGCAGCCGGCCGGCGCGGCGTCGTTCAACCGGCCGATGGGCGACATCGCACAGGGCGTGGCCACCCTGAACAAGGCCAACCCGCAGGCGGTGATGGTGATCGGGTCGGGCTCGGAGGCGGCGCGGATCATCCGCGAGATGAAAAAGGGCGGCAGCCAGGCGCAGTTCGTCACGCTGTCGAACAACGCGGCCGATTCGTTCATCAAGGACCTGGGCGAGGACGGCAAGGGGCTGATCATCACGCAGGTGGTGCCGGGGATGAATTCGAGCCAGATGAGCATCGCCAGCGAGTACCGCGGGCTGGCCAAGGCCCAGAACCAGGAGCCCAGCAACGCGGGCATGGAAGGCTTCATGTCGGCCAAGGTGCTGGTGGAAGGGCTGCGCCGCGCCGGGCCCGAGCCCACGCGCGAGAAGCTGGTGACCGCGCTGGAAGGGCTGCGCGATTACGACCTGGGCGGCATCCTGATCAGCTACAGCCCGGCCCGCCATACCGGGTCGTCGTTCGTCGAGATGTCGATCGTCTCGTCAACCGGCAAGCTGATCCGCTGAGGCCCCGCCGCGCCCGGCGGGCTGCGGTATAGTGGCCGCCATGGCGACGACCCCCGCAGTCCATCCTTTCTCTCTGGCCCGCCGCGTGGCCCTGGTCACCGGCGGCGGGCAGGGCCTTGGCCTGGCGATGGCCGAGGCGCTGGCCGATGCCGGCGCCCACGTGATCGTCTGCGCGCGCAGCCCCGCACGGCTGGACCACGCCATCGACCACCTGCAGGCGCGCGGCGCCAGCGCGGAAGCCCTGGCGCTCGACATCACCGACGAAGCCGCCGTTGCGCAGGCGTTTGCCAATCTCGACGCGCGGCACGGCCGGCTCGACATCCTGGTCAACAACGCCGGCGCCCGCCAGCGCAGCGGCATGGCCGACCTGGACGCCCAGGACCTGCGCGCGATGCTGGAGACCAATCTGGTGGCCCCGTACGCGCTGTGCCGCCATGCGTCGCGCAGGATGCAGCAGGGCGGCTACGGACGCATTGTCAACGTGACGTCGATCGCGGGACAGGTGGCGCGTGCCAACGACGTGCTGTATCCCGCCACCAAGGGCGGCCTGGACGCGCTGACGCGGGCCATGGCCGCCGACCTGGGCCGCCACGGCATCACGGTCAACGCCGTGGCGCCGGGCTACTTTGCCACCGAGCCGAACCAGGCCATGGTCGACGATGAAACCGTGGCCGAATGGCTGCGCAACCGCACGTCGCTGGGCCGCTGGGGCCAGCCGGCCGAAGTGGCGGGCGCCGTGGTGTTCCTGGCGTCGCCGGCGGCGTCGTACGTGACCGGGCAGGTGCTGGCCGTCGACGGCGGCTATCTGGGCCACTTCTGAGCGATACGCTCACCGGCGCGCGCCGCGCCCGTAGTGCGCGCGCAGGCAATCGATCATCGCGGCGGACGCCGCCGAATCGCCGCGGTCCTTGAGCCGCACCAGGCAGATCTCGCGTACCAGCGCCGGCATCTGCATTGGCCGCACGGCCAGCCCCTCGCGGCGGAACTGGAACAGCGCCAGCGCCGGCACCACCGACACGCCCAGCCCGGCCTCCACCAGCGCGGCCACCGTCGCCAGGTGTTCCACCTCCATCACCCCATTGAGCTTCAGCGGATGCATGGCCGCATCCAGGTGCTGGCGCACGCTGCTGGTACGCGATAGCTGGATGAACGGCAGGCCGGCCAGCGCCTGCGGGGCGATGCGCCGCCTGGCGGCCAGCGGGTGATCGGCCGGGCAGACCAGGTGGAAGGTGTCGTGGACCAGCGATTCCACGCGCAGGTCGGCGTCCTGGGCCGGGGCCGGCGCCAGCGCAAAGTCGGCCTGGCCGCGCCGGACCATGTCGATGCAGCCGTCGGCCAGCTGGTCGTACAGCGCCAGCGAGATGCCGGGGTAGCGGCGATGGAAATCGGCCATCAGCGGCGGCAGGTCGCCACCGGCCAGCGACGGCAGCGCCGCGATGGCCACGCGGCCCTTGCGGCGCTCGGCGTGGTCGCGCAGGTCCTCGAACGCGGTTTCGAAGTCGGCCAGCAGGCGGGTGGCGACTTCCTCGAAGCGGCGGCCGTCGGCGCTCAGGTCCACGTGACGCGTGGTGCGCTCGAACAGCCGGCTGCCGGCCTGGTCCTCCAGCGTCTGGATCAGCGTGCTGAAGGCCGACTGCGACAGGTGGCACGCCTGCGCCGCCCGGGTGAAGTTGCGATGCGTGGCCAGCGCCACGAAGGCGCGCAGGTGCTTGACCGAGAGGTTCGACAGCATGGCGGGGCGGGGGCGGCGGATTGATCTGGGAAGTCGATAGATTAATCCAAATAATCCGTTTTGGCGGGGCAGAAGCCGGCCCTAGAATGGGATCGCCGTTCACTCCTGCCAGACGCTGCCACGCCCATGACTGCTCCCCTGCTGATCGGGTCCGGCGCCGGATTCTCCGGCGACCGCACCGATGCCGCCTTGCCCGTGGTGCGCACGCTGATCGCCGCCGGCGGCCCGGCCGCGCTGATCTTCGAGACGCTGGCCGAACGCACGCTGGCGCTGGCGCAACTGGCGCGCCGCAACAACCCCGAACATGGCTACGAGCCGCTGCTGGACCACCTGATGACGCCGGTCCTGGGCCTGTGCCTGGGCCACGGCATCCCGATCATCGGCAACTTCGGCGCCGCCAATCCGCGGGCCGCCGCGCGGCGCATCGTCGCGCTGGCTGCCGAGCTGGGGCTGCCACGGCCGCGCGTGGCGGTGGTGGAGGGCGACGACCTGTCGCACGACGCCGGGCGCGAGCTGCTGCGCGGCATCGTCGGCGACGCGTTTCCGGACGCGCGCTTTGTCTGCGCCAATGCGTACATCGGCGCGCAGGGGATTGCCGATGCGCTGCGCGAGGGCGCCCAGGTGGTGGTCTGCGGCCGCGTGGCTGACCCGGCGCTGGCAGTGGGGCCGGCGATGGCGCACTTCGGCTGGGCCTGGGACGACTGGAACCGGCTGGCCGCCGGCACCATGGCCGGGCACCTGCTGGAATGCGGCGCGCAGGTCAGCGGCGGCTACTTTGCCGATCCCGGCATGAAGGACGTGCCCGACGTGCACGCGGTGGGCTTCCCGATCGCCCGGCTAGACGCCGACGGCGGCATCGAGATCTTCAAGGCGGCCGATACCGGCGGCTGCGTCGACCTGCGCACCGTCAAGGAACAACTGCTCTACGAAGTGCACGACCCCTGCGCCTACCTGACGCCCGACGTGGTGGCCGACATCGGCGCGGTCAGCGTCGAGCAGGTGGGCCCCGACCGCGTGGCCGTGCGCAACATCCGCGGCCATGCCCGCCCGGCGCAACTGAAGGCCAACCTGTTCCACCACGGCGGCTGGTTTGCCGAGGGCGAGATTTCCTATGCCGGCCCCAACGCCGCCGCGCGCGCCCGGCTGGCCGCCGACATCGTGCGCCGGCGCATGCAGATGCTGGGCTTCGACGTGGCGATCCGCTTCGACCTGATCGGCGTGCTGAGCGTGTTTGGCGACGATGCCGGGACGATGCTGGCGCAGCCGCAGGCCGGCGAGGCCGGCGCGCGCGACGTGCGCCTGCGGGCCGCGCTGGCCCACGAGGACCAGGCCGTCGCCCAGGCGCTGCTGCGCGAGGTCAACGCGCTCTATACCTGCGGCCCGGCCGGCGGCGGGGGCGTGCGCACGGCCATGCGCGCGCGGCTGAACGCCACGTCCTGCCTGGTGCCGCGCGATGCGGTGACCGTCCGCCATGCCTTTGTCGACGCCTGACCCCGGAGCCGCCATGAACACGACCCACACCGTGCCGCTCTACCAGCTTGCCCACGGCCGCACCGGCGACAAGGGCGACCGCTCGAACATCAGCGTGATTGCCTACGATGCGCGCGACTTCGACCACCTCGTGGCCCACGTTACCGAAGACGCCGTGCGCGCGCTGTTTGCCGCGCGCCGGCCCACGGCTGTCAGGCGCTACGTGGTGCCGTCCATCCAGGCCATGAACTTCGTGATCGACGGCGTGCTGGACGGCGGCGTCAACGACGCGCTGAACCTGGACACCCACGGCAAGGCACTCGCGTTCCTGCTGCTGGGCCTGCCGATCCCCCTGCCGCCGCGGCTCGCCGGCGGCACTGCATGATTGCCGAGCCGTCCCAATGTCAAAACGATTCGAGGAGACACAGATGTACGGAATTCGCAGGCCGCTGGCCGTTGCCGCCCTTGCCACGTTCGCGTGCCTGGCCCTGCCCGCGGGCAGCGCCTGGGCCGAGTTCCCGGACAAGCCGATCCGCTTTGTCGTGCCGTTCGCGGCCGGCAGCGCCACGGACCAGCTTGCCCGGGCCATCGGGCAGGCCGTCACGGTCGACAGCAAGGCCACTGTCGTGGTCGACAACAAGCCCGGCGCCAATGGCTTCATCGCCGCCACCGACGTCGCCAAGGCCGCGCCGGACGGCTACACGGTGCTGATCACCACCAACACCACGCACGCCGCCAACGAGCACCTGTTCAAGAAGCTGCCGTACGACCCGGTGAAGGACTACGCGCCGCTGTCCGCGCTGGGCCGGGGTGGGCAGATCATGGTGGTCAATCCGCAGGTGCCGGCCAAGACCGTCGGGGAATTCATCGCGCTGGCGAAGAAGGAACCGGGCAAGCTCAGCTTCGGCAGCGGCAGTTCGTCGTCGCGCATCGCCGGCGAGCTGTTCCAGCAGATGGCCCACGTGCAGCTTCTGCACGTGCCGTACAAGAGCAATCCGCTGGCGATCACCGACCTGCTGGGCAACCAGATCCAGATGATGATCACCGACACGGCCACCGGCCTGCCGCAGGTGAAGACCGGCAAGCTGCGCGCGCTGGGCGTGTCCGGCAAGGCGCGCTCGCCGCTGGCGCCCGACGTGCCGACCATCGACGAGGCCGGCGTCAAGGGCTACGAGATGAGCTACTGGTTCGCGGCCTACGCCCCGGCCGGCACGCCGCCCGCCGTGGTGACGAAGCTGAACCAGATGCTGGTGAAGGCGGCCAGGAGCGAGACGGCGTCGAACTTCTACAAGACCACGGGTACCGACATCTTCACCAGCACGCCGGCCGAGCTGGCCAAGTTCCAGTCGCAGGAATCGGACAAGTGGGGCCGTATCATCAAGGCGGCCAATATCCAGCCCGAATAAGGCCCGCAGAAACGGGTACGCCCCGGCAGGTGCCGGGGCGTTGCTGTTATGGCGGGGCTAGCCGGACGTGCGGCGTCCGCGTCACATGGCCGCGCGCCGGTCCGGGACGCCGGGCATGACATTCCCGTGACAGGCCAGCGGCTCGCTGGCGCGTGTTTTCGCCTAGAGTGATCGGAGGAAGCAAGCGGGAGACAGGCCATGGCACACGGATTTCGCGGGATGTCGCACGGGCGGCGCAGGGTGCTGATCGCGGGCGGCTGGAGCATGCTGCTGACGGTGCCGGCCGGCCATGCCATGGCGCAGGGCACGCGCGAGCCGGCGCGGTTGAAGATCGGCGTGGTCGGATCGGGCCGGCTGGGCGGCGCCGTGGGCAGCCTGTTCGTCAAGGCCGGCCATCCGGTCTTGTTCGCGTCGCGCCATCCCGAGGAACTGAAGTCGCTGGCCGATCCGCTGGGCCCGCTGGCCCGCACCGGCACGGTGGCCCAGGCGCTGGCCTTTGCCGACGTGATCCTGCTGGCCGTGCCCTACAGCGCGGTGCCCGAGGTGGGGCAGCAGCACCGCTGGCAGGGCAAGATCGTGCTCGACGCCACCAACGCCATCGCGGCGCGCGACGGCGCCATCGTCGACGAGGTCAAGGCCAACGGCATCGGCGCGACGACGGCCAAGTACCTGAAGGGTGCGCGCATCGTCCGCGCGTTCAATTTCACGGGCGCGGCGGAATTCACGCGGGAAAGCCACCGCAGCGGGCCGCCGATGGCGGTGCCGCTGGCGGCCGACGATGCCGAGGCGCTGGCCGTGGCATCGGCGCTGGTGCGGGAGGTGGGATTCGAACCGGTGGTGGTGGGCGGGTTGTCGTCGGCGGACCGGTTCGCGCCGGGCGGCAAGCTGTTCCGCCAGATGGGTACGGCCGAGGAATTCCGGCGCGCGATGGCGCAGTAGGCGGCCTAGCGGCGGCGCCACTCCATCGCCACCATCGAGGGCGTAAAGCCAAGCTGGCCGAAGAAGGCCGCCTCCGAGGACCGCGCCGCACGCAGGACCCACGTGATGTCGGGATCGTTGCCCATCACGTGGCGCAGCAGCGCGCGGCCGATGCCGCGCCGCCGGTGCTGGGGCGCGACCGCGACCATCGAGATATAGCCGTTGGAGATGTCGTCGCACAGGGCGCGTGCGAAGCCGATGACTTCGCCGTGCTCCACGGCCACCGCCACGCGCTGCGAGTTGGCGATGAGCTGGGCAAAGCGCTCGGGATTGCCGACCCGTTGTTCCCAGCCGTTGGCAGCCAGCAGCAGCCGGGCTGCCTCGATCTCGGCGGGCAACGGATTACGGATTTCCATCGACAATTCCTCCTGCGTGATTCCGGAGCGCATGCGAGCAGCCCCTCCGGAAGTGGGGGACGCAGAGCGGCTGCGCCGCGATTCGCGCGATGTATCGCGCTGATTTGTCGCGTATTTCGGCGCAGAGTGTAGCGAAGCGGATGCGGCGGCGTCAAACAACTTTGGCCGCGGAGTGCGAGCGTCCGCACGCAGCAACGCCCCCGCCAGCGCGCGCCGGCGGCGGGGCCCGATGGCCTGTCGCGGCGCCAAGGCTGGCGGTATGATGGCTGCCATGGACGCCCCGATCTTCTCTTCCGCACACCCGGCCGACCAGTTGGCCGAATTCAGCGATGCCGATGACGCGCTGGCGCGCATCCGCGAGATCTACGACAGCTCCGTGGCGGCGGTGCGCGCGCGCTTCGACGCGTTCGCCCAGGGCAAGCCCCTGCCGTCGGCCGCGCACGCGTGCTATCCGTACCTCGGCATCTCCGTCAACCTGGAGACGATGGTCACCGACAGCCGCCCGTCGTGGGGCACGGTGGCCTACCCCGGCGTCTACGGCACCACGGTGACCCGGCCGGACCTGCTGTGCGACTACTACCGCGACCAGATCGAGCGCCTGATGCGCTATCACCGCGTGCCGGTGGTCGT
The DNA here is from genome assembly GCF_049393795.1 of Cupriavidus sp. H18C2. Taxonomy (NCBI): domain Bacteria; kingdom Pseudomonadati; phylum Pseudomonadota; class Betaproteobacteria; order Burkholderiales; family Burkholderiaceae; genus Cupriavidus; species Cupriavidus sp. H18C2. The sequence goes on from NZ_CP186011.1 coordinate 72,857, forward strand.
GGGGCTGTCGCGCCGGCCGATCCCGCTGCCGTTCGTGATCGAGGCGTCGACCACCGACATCAGCTACACGCAGGCCCGCGAGCTGGAAGCGTCGTTCGTGCTGCCCGAACTGAGCCGGATCGACGACTCCATCGCCAACGGCACCTTCGAGCCCACGCCGGGCGAGGCGTGGCCGCTGTCGCTGTTCTCTGCCGAACGGGTGGACCTGGCGCTGCAGCGGCTCTACCACTACACGGGCACGGCGCCGCAGCATTTCCAGCGCTTCGTGCTGTTCACGAACTACCAGCGTTACGTCGACGAATTTGTGGCGCTGGGGCGCAGCCTGATGTCGACCGATGGCGGCGACGGCTACGTGCGGTTCGTCGAACCGGGCGACGTGGTGCAGGACCTTGGCGGCGTGGAGCCCGAGGACGCCACGCGGCCGCGCGCGCTGCCGCAGATGCCGGCCTACCACCTGGTGCGCGAGGACGGGCTGGGCGTGACGCTCGTGAACATCGGCGTGGGCCCGTCGAACGCCAAGACCATGACCGACCACCTGGCCGTGCTGCGGCCGCATTGCTGGCTGATGGTGGGCCACTGCGGCGGCCTGCGCCGGTCCCAGCAACTTGGTGACTACGTGCTGGCGCACGCCTACGTGCGCGACGACCACGTGCTGGACCACGATCTGCCGCCGTGGGTGCCGGTGCCGCCGATCGCCGAGATCCAGGTGGCGCTGCAGGAGGCCGTGGCGCGCGTCACGGGGCTGTCCGGCACCGAGATGAAGACCCGCATGCGCACCGGCACGGTGGTCTCCACCGACGACCGCAACTGGGAACTGAAATCGAAGTCGCTCTACGCGCGCTTCAACCAGTCGCGGGCCATCGCCATCGACATGGAAAGCGCGGCCGTGGCGGCCAACGGCTTCCGGCTGCGGGTGCCGTACGGCACGCTGCTGTGCGTGTCCGACAAGCCGCTGCACGGCGAACTGAAGCTGCGCGGCATGGCCAACGCGTTCTATCGCCAGCGCGTCAGCCAGCACATGACGATCGGGCTCGAAGCAATCCGCATCCTGCGCGAGAACGGCGTCGAGCAGCTTCATTCCCGCAAGCTGCGCAGCTTCGACGAGCCGGCCTTCCGCTGACCCACTGGCGCCACGGTCCTCGTGGCGTCCCCCCGTCCACCTTCCCCGTCCCCGCCCGCGCGCCCGTAAAAAAGCGCGCGGGATTGCCGCGCGCAGTGAGACGGAAAGGTCGCCGGTTGGGCGGCCCTTCCTCGAGGAGACAAGTGGAAAGTGTCTGGGCGCTGCCGCGCCCAGGCCTCAGAAGCGGTAGCCGACGCCCGCGCTGAACAGCCACGGATCGAGGTTGACCGTGGAGACCTTCACGCCGTTCGAGTACACGTTGCTGGAGATCCAGACCTTCTTGGCGTCGACGTTCAGGAACCAGTTCTTGTTGATCTTGTAGTCCATGCCGATCTGCACCGCCGGACCCACGCTCCAGCGGTCCAGGCCCAGCGTGCCGCCGGCCAGGTCCACGCCGTAGACGCGCGTGGCGTTCACGCCCAGGCCCACGTACGGGCGGAAGGTGCCGTTCGGCAGGAAGTGGTACTGCAGCAGCAGGCTGGGCGGCAGGTGCTTGAAGGAGCCGATCCGGCTGCCGTCCAGGCTGACGTCCTGCTTCTGCGGGTAGGTCAGCACCAGCTCGGCGGCGATGTGCGGCACGATGAAGTACGTGATGTCGACTTCGGGAATCCATTTGTTGTTGACGTGGATCCGGTCCGACGCGCCGACACCGCCCACGGGGTCGGACTTGTTGGCCATGTCCAGGTACGTCCCGCGCAGGCGGACCATCCAGTTGCCCTGGGCGTCGTCGGCGGCGATGGCCGGCGCGGCAAGGGTGCCGATCGTGGCGGCGGCAAGCGCCATGCAGAGCGAGGAGACGAGGGATTTGCGGCGGGGAGTGTTGGCAGTTGTCATGGTGGTCAAGCACGGGACATCGAAAAAAGTGCGACCAGTGTGTCGTGCGAAAAGGCGCTCAACCTTGACGCAAAACAAGTGAACAACAGCCGACAGGAACTCCCTGCTCGCGCGTCGCGTATGCGCGACAGATCATTGCCGGCGCTTGCCAGCGGCCGCCGAAGCTTCTATGGACATGCGGATTTATTCGTGGCGCGCGTGGCGCGGCGCCCGTACGCTGTGCGCTCGTGGTCGTGCACCGCGCATGTCGTGGGCGTCCGCCAGGACGTCTTTTAGGGTGTGCCCCGTGGGGGCAGGGCACACCAGCTTTTCACGCGGGCAGCGCCAGCGTTGCCCGCTCAGGCGGCCCGGGCCTGCTCGCCGCCGCGGGCCTGCAGATGGCGGTTCACGCCCGACACCATGGCTTTCAGCGATGCGGTCACGATGCTGGCGTCCACGCCGGCGCCAAAGCCCGTGGGCGAATCCCCGACCCGCACCTCGACGTAGCAGGCCGCATTGGCATCGGCGCCCGTGGTCATGGCGTGCTCGTGGTAGTCCATCACGCGCACGGCAATGCCCAGGCCGCGCGAGAACGCGTCGACCGCCGCGTCGATCGGCCCGTTGCCCTTGCCGCGTACCCGCGCCGGCTGGCCGTCGCGTACCAGTTCCATCTCGATCTCGACGGCGTTGTCGGCCGTGGACACCATGCGGTGCGAGACAAATCGCACCGGCGCGTCGACGTCCAGATACTCGCGGCGGAACAGCGCGTAGAGGTCTTCCGCGCTGGCTTCCAGGCCGGTCTCGTCGGTCATCGCCTGCACGGCGCGGCTGAACTCGATCTGCAGCCGGCGCGGCATGTAGATGCCGTGCACCTGCTCCAGCAGGTACGCCATGCCGCCCTTGCCGGACTGGCTGTTCACGCGGATCACGGCGTCGTAGCTGCGGCCCACGTCGGCCGGGTCGATCGGCAGGTAGGGCACTTCCCAGATCGCGTCAGGCTTCTGCTGCGCAAAGCCCTTGCGGATGGCGTCCTGGTGCGAGCCGGAGAACGCCGTGAACACCAGGTCGCCGACGTATGGATGGCGCGGATGCACGGGCAACTGGTTGCAGTGCTCCACGCACTGGCGCACCGCGTCGATATCGGAGAAATCGAGCTCCGGGTCCACGCCCTGCGTGTAGAGGTTCAGCGCCAGCGTGACCAGGTCGACGTTGCCGGTGCGCTCGCCGTTGCCGAACAGGCAGCCTTCCACGCGGTCGGCGCCGGCCATCACGGCCAGTTCGGCCGCCGCCACGGCGGTGCCGCGGTCGTTATGCGGATGCACGGACAGCACGAAGTGCTCGCGCCGCGCCAGGCGGCGGTGCATCCATTCGATCTGGTCCGCGAAGACGTTCGGCGTGCTGCATTCCACCGTGGTGGGCAGGTTCAGGATCATCGGCCGGGCGGCGTCGGGCTGCCAGACGGCCGACACGGCGTCGGACACTTCCAGGGAGAAATCGAGCTCGGCCAGGCTGAAGGTCTCGGGCGAATACTCGTACGACCATGCGGTTTCCGGCATGGCGTCGGTCAGCGCGCGAATCAGGCGCGTGCCCGACACGGCCACTTCCTTGATCTCCTCGCGCGAGGCATTGAAGACGATGCGCCGCCACGCCGGCGCGATGGGGTTGTACAGGTGGACCGTGGCGCGCCGGGCGCCGCGCACCGATTCCACGGTCCGGCGGATCAGGTCTTCGCGGGCCTGGGTCAGCACGACGATCGTCACGTCGTCCGGAATGCGGTTTTCCTCGATCAGCATGCGGACGAAATCGAAATCGGTCTGCGACGCCGACGGAAAGGCGACCTCGATCTCCTTGAGGCCCACCGCCACCAGTTGCTCGAAGAAGCGCAGCTTGCGGGCGCTGTTCATCGGCTCGATCAGGGCCTGGTTGCCGTCGCGCAGGTCGGTGCTCATCCAGCGCGGCGCGCGCGTGATCTGGCGCGACGGCCAGGTGCGGTCGGGGATGTCGACAACGGTGGCGGGACGGTACTTGGCGGACGGGTTGCGCAACATGGGCATGGGAATCTCCTTCCTCGCGGGAAAGTGGCAACGCAAGGCGCCGCGCGCACGCGCACGCTTCACGTCGACGAAAAATAGGGAAAAGAGTGGCGAAAGGCTGCCGAACTGCCACGCGGCACTAGGCCCGGCAACCGATCGGTAGGCTTAGCAGTAGCGAGGAAGCGCGCAGGGCGCGGCACGACAGCAGGCCCGCGACGCGCACGCGCACGGCGGCACCGATGCGCGGGGCATCAGCGGCGTGGCGGAGGTCGAGGGAAGTGGCTTGCATCGTACCGGGTAGAAGGGTCGGCCCGGCCTGGGGGCAGGACGGACGACAAAGCGTAGTGCAAAACGCGCAGACCCGTCAACCGCCGGCGTATTACGGGGCGTCCAGCCCTAGCCCGATCGGGGGACCTCCACCCTATATGTGCGCCGCCGCTCAATCATCTGGCCGGTACAGGACCTTGCCTATCGCGCCTAGGCTGATAGCACTCGGGACGGGACCGACAATAACGGGGGACAAATCATGCGCACACGCAAGTGGAGCGGCTGGGTCGCGTGCATCGCGACGGCGATGCTGATGGCGGCATGCGGGGGCGGCGGGGGCGGCGGCTCCGGCGCGGGCACGACGGCGCCGGCCGATACCGGCGGGGGCGCCAGCAATCCGGGCGGCGGCACGGCCACGCCGGTTGCCAAGTCGTACACGCTGGTCATCAACCGCACGTCGGGCCAGGTGGGCGTGGGCAGCACGATCTCGCTGACGGCGTCGGTCGTGGACTACCTTGGCAACGATGTCACGGGCGCGACGACCTTCACATGGTCGTCCAGCCATCCCTCGATCGCCGCCGTGGCGGGCGCCACCGTTCCCGGCAGCGCCGTGGTTACGGGCGTGGGCGTCGGCACGGCCACGGTCTCAGTGGGCGCGACGGTGGCCGGCAGCGCCGGCGCCACCACCGTGCTGCCGCAGGTGGCCGCGACGATTACCGTGGTGGCGCCGGGCACGCGCACCTACAGCCTGGCGCTGCCGTATCCGGTGCTGTCGATGACCAACGGGCAGGTGCTGCCGGTGACCGCATCGCTGATCGACAGCGACGGCGCGGATCGCTCTTCGGCCGGCACGGGCTGGACGTGGCGCAGCAGCTCGTCCGCGGTCCAGGTGAGCGGCGCGACGAACGTGGGTACGCTGGTCGGCGCGAACACCAGCGACACGCCCGCGCTGTCCGTCGTCAGCGTCCAGGTGACTGCGCCCGACGGCAACACGCTGACCGGCGCCTTCCCCGTGTCGGTGTTCAAGACGAGCGTGCAGACGTACCGGCTGGTGCTGTCGCAGTACGGCCAGCAGATCAACGCGCTGAACGTGCTCAACGGCTATCCGCAGCAGTACAACTCGCAGGTGGTGCGCAACGACAATATCGATGCAACGGCCGATTTCACTGGGCTGTGGGCCATCACCACCACCTCGCCCTCGCTGGCGGCGCTCATCAACGGCACCACGCACGTCACCACGGTGACGACGAGCCGGCCGAATGGGTCGCAGCCACTGCAGAGCATGTTGTCCGAGATGGCTGGCAGCCTGACGCTGTCCGCCAAGCCGCGCGCGACGCTGCTGATCACCGAGACGCCGAAGTGGGCGCTGGTCTACGATGGCCCGAACCCGCTGGTGGTGCCGGGCGGCGGCATCCCGGTGGCGGCACACATCATGGAGCGCGGCAACGACAACGGCATCATGAACTGCAATGGCACGTGGGCCTGGAGCGTGGTGAGCGGGCCGGTCACGCTGACTCCGGCGCTGACCGACAACTCGCGCAATATCGTGCCAACTGGCTCGGGACCGTTCATGCTCAAGGCCACCTGCACGGCCGGCACGGACACGCCGGTCTCGCTGATGATTCCGGGCACGGCGCAGTAAGGCTTCAGGATCTCCGGACGGACGAAGGCCCGCCGCGATGGCGGGCCTTTCTTATGGCTAAACGGCAGAAGCGTCCCCCGTTCTACGCACTATCGAATCAGTGGGGAAACTGAATCGACCACCGAGTGGATTCCCTCATGTCGGGCGTCGCGTCGATGCGCTTTGCCCAGGTCTCATCCTGTTCTCTCTGCTTTGCCTCCTCCACTTCGTCGGTCAGGCCGAAGGTATCGGTAGCGCGCGTCTGGAAGTACAACGTTGGCGACAGGACGTGATCATGCCAACTGGTCAGCATCGTGTCATGAACCAGCATGTCGAACAGCATCATGACTTTCTCGGGCAGTGGATTCATGCCCGTGGCGCCCTCCTTCCACGCAGTGGCAAGCGTCAGTGCCTCGGGGCTCATTAGCATCGACTCCAATATATCGGCCGCGTTCTTCGTGTCGTCATTGTCGTGAGGCTGTGTTTTGGCGAGGTCTGCCGCCCTTTTTATCCCGGCCTGCGTTGACAACCATCGCGTTTGCGATGCCGCCTCCTCATCGATGCGGTCCCACACCTTCATGGAGGGACGTTGCAACGCTCCCAACGTATTTCGAAGCGATTCGCGCTCGGCATCGTGTGCCTCGGACATACGGATCCAGGCCGCAGCCATCGCCTCGCGATCAAAGGACGTACGTTGTCTTTCGGCCCGGTACGCGTATTCGGCCTCTCGGGCTGCCTGCGCCGTTTCCCGATGCTGCCGTTTCAGATCCTCGGCGGGTTCGTTCAGCAATGTGCGAAACGCCGGCGACTGGTAACGCACCGCCAGCCAGCGGAGGAACACTTCCATATGGGCGGTGAAATCGAGCCCCTCCTTGCGCGGCACGAGTTCACGATATGCAGAAATCAGATCCGGGATCTTGTAACTGGCGTTGCCTTGGGTGATGGTTGGCGCCAGCGAAAATTTTTCGTAAGTCTCCGGCTTGTGGTTCCTTAGTTCTAGCACTGTGTCGAGCCTTGCCCCGGCCATGAGCGCCTCATGCAACATGTCACGCAGTACGATGCGCTGCAGTTCTCCACGGAATCCCAACGACCCGGGTGGGGCACCGCCCGTGATGTCCTCGCTGGTCCCCGGGTAGAGATATTGCTCACCCCGCGTGTTCTCCAGGCTATCGAGCCGCTGATAAAAACGCAGTTCGTGCGCCGCCGCAAAATGGACGCATTTCTGGACGATGGCAGGGACGGCAAGCTCGCGGTCGCCGTGGTGCTGTTTAACCATCCCGATGACCGGCACCATACTGAGCAACTCATTCGCGGCCATGACCGAGGACACGGAATCGAGCAAGCCGAGAAACCGGATTTCGATGGGATGGCCTTCCTTGCCCCACTCGCCGCCGATACGCAGATCCAGATCCGTGCGCTGCTTGTACTTGCGAACCAGTTCATTCACGAACGCGCGTGCGATCACGCCGCCCCGATCCGCCCCAAACACCGAGACTTCAATACGTTGGACCTTTTCCATCTGCGACGTCACATGGCGATAGGCCGCTTCGAATTGCTTCAAGGCACACTGCAGACGGTCGTGGACGCCGGTTCCAAACACCATCGCGGCCGCTTGGCTGTCGCGCAGGAAGGGAATGGAATCGATTCCCATATCAACGGCGATGGATTTCACGGCAACCGCCGCGGCCTTGAGCGGATTCTTCTTGATGTCATACAGCGCTGCCCGGACCGATGCCTTGCCGCGCGCGACCCACCGGCTTTCGCTCGCAAAGGCCAGTACGCGTCCAGCCTTGGCCGGGATGGCGTTTGCTTCCTTGAGAATATCGTCATGGATCCTTGCAACCGGGCGCCACGACATCTCATCGAAGGCTTCGGATAACGCCTTCTCTGCCACCTTGCCGGGAATCTTTGGGATATCCAGAATCTTCGACACGCCGGTTGCTTTCGTGGCGGTGTTCGTGGCCGTCTTTGTGGCGAGATTCACCGCTGATTTTCCTGCCTTGGTTGCCCCCGAGATAATCTCGCTGTTCTCGGCGTCCTTGTTCAGCGGTGTGCCGAGGCCGGAGTAGTAGAACGGGTACCAGAACTGGTTCGGGAAATCCTTGCGCCGGAAGTCGCGATTATTACGATGTGCTTCCCAGAGCCGGCAGATATTCGAGTAGCGGGATGTCTTCGGATCGTCCTGGTCCCTGTGACGTCCGAAGCCATCGAAGAAGAACCCCATCTTGACAATCGCGCCACATGGAATGCACTCGTCACGTTTGAGTGCCTTGTGAGAAACGAGCATACCGTCGTACACCTCGTGGGGTGTGGCGTCCGCAGGATCGATTTTCCAAGAGTCAGTCATGGTTCCCTCCTGTGGCAGCTTGCTTGCACGTGTTCTGCTTCAATTCCTTGACGATTGGCGCAGCCAGGTTCTCCATGGCTGCACCGAACGCACCTGGCTTGTCCTTGGTCTCGGCAATGATTTGCTGGATGGTGGGATGCTGATCAAATCGCGGATTCAGCAGCGTGAAATAGACGTATTGCTGGAGGTCTTTCGTATCGGTGAGGCGGTACTTGAGCCAGCCGTCTGCGGCAAGGCGTGCGGCTCGACGAAACTCAACGCTGCTATGGTCTTCGTTTGGATTGATGAGATTTTTATGGGTCTTTCGCAGCCAGTCCCAAATGTCCGCGTATTCAATCCGCGTACCGCGCAGATCCGTTCGGAACTCGAATTCCACGTGATCATCCGGATAGAAGTGCAAGCCCAGCACCCGCATGCCCGCTTCTCCCTTGATCTTGGTAGGGGGGCAAATGGACTTGCGTTGTCTTGCTGATTGTCTGAATTCGCTCGCCAGCATCGAGGGAACGGATCGCTTCGTCCGCATCGTAGACCACCCATTTCACAGTGAAATCGGTCCCTTTCAGGTTGTAGCAGCAACTCAGGGAGCCCTCACCGGATCCGGGCATCAGATCCCCCCCACCACTCGCGCTGTTCCCAAACTCATCCGTAATCACGAACCGGCTCAGGTTGTACGGCGTGTAGTTAAAGCCCGCGATGCTCAATCCACCATAAGTGGGTTCTGACGACACTGCGTCGCACCCTGCCATCCATGTGATGGCGAATAGCAGTATCCCTATCAGTTTTCTATTCATGTTCGACCCTTTCAGCACGTTCTTCATTCCCTGTTGTTAATCACCGGGCGTCGGTTTCAGCATTGGTGAATTCCGTCGCGGCCTTCTTGAACTTGTCCCGTTTCAGTTCTTCAACGAGTGGCGCGCTCAGGCTCTCCATGGCCGTGCCAAACGCGCCTGGCTTGTCCTTGGTCTCGGCGATGATTTGCTGGATGGCGGGATGCGCGTCGAAGTTCGGATTGATCAAGAGGGTGTAGTAAACGTACTGTTGCAGATCCTGTGTATCGGTTAGTCGGTATTTGATCCAGCCTTGTCCGGCGATCCTTGCCGTTCTGCGGAAGGCAACCCAATCTTCCATGGTGCTATCAAAGGTTTTTCCCTGCTTCTTGAGCAGCCACGAATCAATGGCTGAATAGAAGATCCGTGTGCCGCGCAGATCGGTTCGGAATTCGAAGTCCAAACTGTCGTCTGGATAGAAGTGCAAGCCGAGTACCCGCATGCCGGGCTCGCCCTTGATCTCGGTTGCTGGCAGATGGAATTTTGCTGTCTTCGTGATCGTCTGGATTCGCTCACCCGCATCGAGGGAACGGATCGCTTCATCCGCATCGTAGACCACCCATTTCACAGTGAAATGGGTCCCTTTCAGGTTGTAGCAGCAACTAAGCGAACCTGCGCCAGACCCAGGTGGTAGATCCCCCCCACCACTCGCGCTGTTCCCGAACTCATCCGTAATCACAAACCGGCTTAGGTTGTACGGCGTGTAGTTGAATCCTGCGATGCTCAATCCGCCATAAATGGGTACTGACGACACTGCGTCGCACCCTGTCATCCATGTCATGGCGAAAAGCAGTATCCCTATCAGCTGGAGCGGCCCCCTGAATCGCCGGACACAGTCCCCCACTTACAATAGCGGGTAGGCATACGACTGTGTTTATGACTAAAACGAAGCAGGAATTGGTGGAAGTGTTGACGGGGCCGGAGCGCCGGCGGCGGTGGTCGCCGGACGAGAAGCTCGCGATGGTGCGCGAGAGCTGCGAGCCGGGCAAGACGGTGTCGATGGTGGCGCGCCAGCATGGCGTCAATCCGAATCAGCTCTTTCATTGGCGCAAGCTGTACCAGGATGGCAGCCTATCGGCGGTCAGTGCCGGTGAAGAAGTCGTGCCGGCATCGGAGTTGAGCGACGCGCTCAAGCAAGTCCGTGAGCTACAGCGCCTGCTGGGCAAGAAGACTATGGAGAACGAGATTCTCCGTGAGGCAGTGGAGGTGATGAAGTCGCGAAAATGGATTGCGCGCTCACCCTCATTGCCGGGGGACGACCTGTGAAGCGGGTCTGCGAAGTTCTCGGTGTAGCGCGCTCGAATGTGGCAGAGAAGCTGGCTCGCCCTGCAGACTGGCGGGACGGGCGCAGCGCCCGACAAACCGACGATGCAGGGTTGGTCGAGGAGATTCGCAATGCGGTCGCTCATCTGCCCAGCTACGGCTATCGCCGGGTCTGGGGTGTACTGCGCAGGGAGCGCGAGCGCCACAGTGCACCGCCCGTCAATGCGAAACGGGTCTATCGGGTCATGCGAATGTACGGCCTGCTGCTGCAACGCAGGGTGGCCCCGCCACGCCCGCAGCGCAGGCATGAGGGTAAGGTTGCGGTAGCAAAGACGAACCAGCGGTGGTGCTCTGACGGCTTTGAGTTCCGCTGCGACAACGGCGAGCCACTGCGCGTGACGTTTGCCCTGGACTGCTGCGACCGCGAGGCGATGAGTTGGGCGGCGACCACTGGCGGGCATAGCGGTGACGTGGTCCGCGACGTGATGTTGGCCGCCGTCGAGAATCGCTTTGGAAACGTGCTGAAGACGCCGACGGAAATTGAATGGCTGACCGATAATGGCTCAGGCTACACGGCAGACAAGACCAAGGCGTTTGCGTCGGCAATCGGCTTGAAGCCACTGACCACGCCGGTCTGCAGCCCGCAGAGCAACGGCATGGCCGAGAGCTTTGTGAAGACTATGAAGCGCGACTATGTCGCCTTTATGCCCAAGCCTGATGCCGAGACGGCCGTTCGCAATCTGGCCATTGCCTTCGAGCACTACAACGAGCAGCATCCCCATAGCGCCCTGAATTACCGCTCTCCGCGCGAGTTCAGGCGTGCGATGGCCTTATCAATCTAAGGGTGTGACCGTGTCCGGGGACACGGGGGCAAATCCATCAGCTTTCTATTCATGTTCGACCCTTTCAGCACGTTCTTCATTCCCTGTCGTTAATCACCGGGCGTCGGTTCAGCATTGGTGACTTCCGTCGCGGCCTTCTTGAAATTGTCCCGTTTCAGTTCTTCAACGAGTGGCGCGCTCAGGCTCTCCATGGCCGTGCCAAACGCGCCTGGCTTGTCCTTGGTCTCGGCGATGATTTGCTGGATGGCGGGATGCGCGTCGAAGTTCGGATTGATCAAGAGGGTGTAGTAAACGTACTGTTGCAGATCCTGTGTATCGGTTAGTCGGTATTTGATCCAGCCTTGTCCGGCGATCCTTGCCGTTCTGCGGAAGGCAACCCAATCTTCCATGGTGCTATCAAAGGTTTTTCCCTGCTTCTTGAGCAGCCACGAATCAATGGCTGAATAGAAGATCCGTGTGCCGCGCAGATCGGTTCGGAATTCGAAGTCCAAACTGTCGTCTGGATAGAAGTGCAAGCCGAGTACCCGCATGCCGGGCTCGCCCTTGATCTCGGTTGCGGGCAGATGGAATTTTGCTGTCTTCGTGATCGTCTGGATTCGCTCACCCGCATCGAGGGAACGGATCGCTTCGTCCGCATCGTAGACCTGCCACTTCACCGTGAATTCGGTCCCTTTCAGGTTGTAGCAGCAACTAAGTCTTCCGGCACCCGACCCCGGTGGTAGATCCCCCCCCACCACTCGCGCTGTTCCCGAACTCATCCGTAATCACAAACCGGCTCAGGTTGTACGGCGTGTAGTTGAATCCCGCGATGCTCAATCCGCCATAAATGGGTACTGACGACACTGCGTCGCACCCTACTATCCATGTCATGGCGAATAGCAGTATCCCTATCAGCTTTCTATTCATGTTCGACCCTTTCAGCACGTTCTTCATTCCCTGTTGTTAATCACCGGGCGTCGGTTCAGCATTGGTGACTTCCGTCGCGGCCTTCTTGAACTTGTCCCGTTTCAGTTCTTCAACGAGTGGCGCGCTCAGGCTCTCCATGGCTGCACCGAACGCGCCCGGCTTGTCCTTGGTCTCGGCAATGATTTGCTGGATGGTGGGATGCTGATCAAATCGCGGATTCAGCAGCGTGAAATAGACGTATTGCTGGAGGTCTTTCGTATCGGTGAGGCGGTACTTGAGCCAGCCGTCTGCGGCAAGGCGTGCGGCTCGACGAAACTCAACGCTGCTATGGTCTTCGTTTGGATTGATGAGATTTTTATGGGTCTTTCGCAGCCAGTCCCAAATGTCCGCGTATTCAATCCGCGTACCGCGCAGATCCGTTCGGAACTCGAATTCCACGTGATCATCCGGATAGAAGTGCAGTCCCAGCACCCGCATGCCGGCATCTCCCTTGATCTTGGTGGGGGGCAAATGGACGTGCGTCGTTTTGCTGATCTTCTGAATTCGCTCGCCAGCATCGAGGGAACGGATCGCTTCGTCCGCATCGTAGACCTGCCACTTCACCGTGAATTCGGTCCCTTTCAGGTTGTAGCAGCAACTAAGTCTTCCGGCACCCGACCCCGGTGGTAGATCCCCCCCCACCACTCGCGCTGTTCCCGAACTCATCCGTAATCACAAACCGGCTCAGGTTGTACGGCGTGTAGTTGAATCCCGCGATGCTCAATCCGCCATAAATGGGTACTGACGACACTGCGTCGCACCCTACTATCCATGTCATGGCGAATAGCAGTATCCCTATCAGCTTTCTATTCATGTTCGACCCTTTCAGCACGTTCTTCATTCCCTGTTGTTAATCACCGGGCGTCGGTTCAGCATTGGTGACTTCCGTCGCGGCCTTCTTGAACTTGTCCCGTTTCAGTTCTTCAACGAGTGGCGCGCTCAGGCTCTCCATGGCTGCACCGAACGCGCCCGGCTTGTCCTTGGTCTCGGCAATGATTTGCTGGATGGCGGGATGCTGATCAAATCGCGGATTCAGCAGCGTGAAATAGACGTATTGCTGGAGGTCTTTCGTATCGGTGAGGCGGTACTTGAGCCAGCCGCCTGCGGCAAGGCGAGCAGTTCGACGAAACACAACGCTGGTCTCGTCTTCGTTATCTGGATTGATGAGTTTCCGGTGAGTCTTGCGTAGCCAGCTCCATATCTCCACATAGTGAATTCGAGAGCCGCGCAGATCCGTTCTAAATTCGAATTCGACGTGATCATCAGGATAGAAGTGCAGGCCCAGCACCCGCATGCCCGCTTCTCCCTTGATCTTGGTGGGGGGCAAATGGACGTGCGTCGTTTTGCTAATCTTCTGAATTCGCTCGCCAGCATCGAGGGAGCGGATCGCTTCGTCCGCATCGTAGACCTGCCACTTCACTGTGAATTCGGTCCCTTTCAGGTTGTAGCAGCAACTCAGGGAGCCCTCACCGGATCCGGGCATCAGATCTCCCCCACCACTCGCACTGTTCCCGAACTCATCCGTAATCACAAACCGGCTCAGGTTGTACGGCGTGTAGTTAAAGCCCGCGATACTCAATCCACCATACGTGGGTTCCGATGACACCGCGTCGCACCCCGCCATGCATGTCATGGCTAACAGCAGTGCTCCCCACCACCTTCTTTTCATGTTGTGACCTTCTTTGCAGGCGTAAATGCTTGATCGGGAGGGGGGCTGTACATGGCTGCACGATGACGAGACCCATCCCGGCGCGAGGACGTTACGCCGCTTCGATTCGACTGAGAACGGCCAATCTCGACTTGAGCCAATGACGATCAAAAGCAGGCGACAAATCGGACTATTGCTATTTGCGGTAGACGCTTATCGGCGCCCAAAGCAAAAACGGCGACCCTAGGGTCGCCGTTCATGTTTGTCGCTTGCTTTCGTGGATAGTCAGGTTTTGCGGACGAAGCGAATGATCTGTTCGTCACTGGCCTTGCTGTCCGGGGAATCTGCCCCGCTGGAGGTATTCGAGCCGCAGGTGCCGCATCCGCTGTTGGTTTCGCATCCCGAGGCGCAGCCCGCCGCCTGGGTGGGCGAGAGCCGGCGGGCCAGCCAGCCGCGCCAGCCGGGTGCCGAGGCGCCGCCCAGCGTGGCCGCCAGACTGGCCTTGATGCGCTCGCGCGTGCGGGGCATGTATCGGCCGGCCACGTGGATCGCGCAGGCCAGCACGATCAGCGGAACGATCAGGGTTTCAAAGGCGTGATAGAGCGTCATGGCCGTTTGACTGGCGTGCGGCACGCCAGTTTCCTCCGTTCAGGTCAGCAGCAGCGCCACGCGATAGGTGATGAACGACGCCAGGTAGGCCAGCCCGGTCAGGTAGGCGGCCGATGCGGCCATCACCTTCCAGGAATTGGTCTCGCGACGTATCACCGCCAGCGTGGAAATGCACTGCGGCGCAAACACGTACCACGCCAGCAGCGACAGCGCCGTGGCCAGCGACCACTGCGCGGCGATCATCGGCGCAAGCTGCACGGCCACCGCCTCGTCGCTGCCCGACAGCGCATAGACCGTGGCCAGCGCACCCACCGCCACCTCGCGCGCGGCCAGGCCCGGCACCAGCGCGATACAGATCTGCCAGTTGAAGCCGATTGGCGCGAACACGTGCTCCAGCGCGCGGCCGATCATGCCCGCGAAGCTGTAGTCGATCGGCGGCAGCGTGGCGCCTTCGGGCGGCGACGGGAACGTGGCCAGGAACCACAGCAGCACCGTCAGCGTCAGGATCACCTTGCCCACGCGGGCCAGGAAGATGCGCGCGCGTTCCCACAGCCCGATGGCGATGTCGCGCGGATTCGGCACCCGGTACGACGGCAACTCCATCAGCAGCGGATGGTCGGTGCGGTCGCGGCGGAACCACTTCAGCACGTAGGCCACCACCAGCGCGCTGACGATGCCGGCCACGTAGAGCACGAACAGCACCAGCCCCTGCAGGTTGAACAGCCCGGCCACGGTCCGTTCCGGGATGAACGCGCCGATTAGCAGCGCATAGACCGGCAGCCGCGCCGAACACGTCATCAGTGGCGCCACCAGGATCGTGGTCAGCCGGTCGCGCGGGTCTTGGATCGTGCGGGTGGCCATGATCCCCGGGATCGCGCAGGCAAAGCTCGACAGCAGCGGGATGAACGACCGGCCCGACAGCCCCGCGCCCATCATCAGCCGGTCCAGCAGGAACGCGGCACGCGGCAGGTAGCCCGATTCCTCAAGCGTCAGGATGAACAGGAACAGGATCAGGATCTGCGGCAGGAACACCACCACGCTGCCCAGCCCGGCGATCAGGCCGTCGACCAGCAGGCTCTTGAGCATGCCGTCGGGCATCAGGGCGCCCAGCCATGCGCCGAACACGTGGATGCCGCCCTCGATGGCGTCCATCATCGGCTCGGCCCACGAGAACACGGCCTGGAACATGAAGAACAGCAGCACGGCCAGGATCACCAGGCCGAACACCGGATGCAGCACCACGCGGTCCACCGCGTCGTCGAAGCGGGCGGTGCGGGCGGGCATCTTCACGGCGGCGTCCAGCAGGCGCTTGACCTCGGCGTGGGTGTCCAGCTCGCTCACGCTGTCCAGCGGCTG
This sequence comes from Cupriavidus sp. H18C2, assembly GCF_049393795.1. Lineage (NCBI taxonomy): Bacteria > Pseudomonadati > Pseudomonadota > Betaproteobacteria > Burkholderiales > Burkholderiaceae > Cupriavidus > Cupriavidus sp. H18C2. Next base: position 88,548 of record NZ_CP186011.1, read on the forward strand.
CGCGGCCGGGGCGGGCGGCAGCGTCTCGTCGAACAGCTTCACCAGCGCGGCGGCGCCATCGCGCTTGACGGCCACGGTCTGCACCACGGGCACGCCCAGCGCGCGCGACAGCGCCTCGCGGTCGATCAGGATGCCGCGCCGCGCGGCGGCGTCGCTCATGTTGAGCACAACCACCATCGGCAGGCCCAGCCGGCGCAGTTCCAGCACGAAGCGCAGGTGCAGGCGCAGGTTGGTGGCGTCCACCACCGACACCAGCAAGTCTGGCCGCGCCTCGCCGGGGCGCTGGCCCATGCAGACCTCGCGCGTGATGGCCTCGTCCAGGCTGGCCGAATGCAGGCTGTACGCGCCGGGCAGGTCGAGGATGCGAACCGTGCGGCCGGCCGGCGACGTGAACTGGCCTTCCTTGCGCTCGACGGTCACGCCGGCGTAGTTGGCCACCTTCTGGCGGCTGCCGGTCAGGCGGTTGAACAGGGCGGTCTTGCCGCAATTGGGGTTGCCGACCAGCGCGATGCGCAAGGCGGAGGCGTTCTGGGCAACTGACATGATGGGGGGAGAAAGGTCGGCGGGCAGGCCGTCAGGCGATGCGCTGGGCGGCGTCGGACGCGGCGGACTGGCCGGCCTGCTCGGCCGGGGCGATGCTGGAGACGGTGGCCGAAGCCACTTCCACGGCGATGCGCTCGGCTTCCGAGCGGCGCAGGGCAAATCGCGTGAAACCTACCTGGGCCACCAGCGGGTCCTTGCCGAACGGGCCGAACGTGACAATCTGCACGGTTTCGCCGGGCACGAAGCCAAGATCGCGCAGGCGTCGCGCGACGGGGTCGTTCGGGGTGGCATCATCCACCGACTTGACGATGGCGACCGTGCGCCGGGGCAGTTCAGGCAACCGCATATGCTTCCAGTCCAGGGGCGGGATCGCCGCCGCGCAACAGGGAAAATCCTGTCGGATACGTAAATAGAAATCGTTCTCGATTGTATAGCATTCGCGCCACTTGCGTGCTGTAGCCGGGGTCTTGTTAGCCGTTTGTAATGTTTGCGGGAATAGCCGCCGGCCCCATTCGTATACGGAAGACCGACCCCCATTCCTCATCCCATGGATCCCGATTTCACCGACGACGCGCTGCGCGAAGTGATTCCCCGGCTGCGCCGCTTTGCCGTCTCGCTGACGCGCAACGCGTCGAGCGCCGACGATCTGGTCCAGGCCTGCCTGGAGCGCGCGCTGTCGCGCCGGGCGTCCCGCCAGGCAGGCACCGACCTGCGCGCGTGGCTGTTCTCGATCCTCTACCGGCTGTTCCTGGACGGCCAGCGCCGCGCCCAGCGCTATGCCGGCCTGCTGACGCTGTTCGGCGTGGGCAGCGACGAGGACAGCGCGCCGTCCGCCGAGGACGTGGTGATGACCCGCTCCGCGCTGGACGGCTTCAACCAGCTCACCCCGGAACAGCGCGCGCTGCTGCTGCTGGTCACGGTGGAAGGGCTGAGCTACCAGGAAGCCGCCCAGGCGCTCGACGTGCCCATCGGCACCGTGATGTCCCGCCTCTCGCGTGCCCGCAAGGCGCTGCGCGCGCTGACCGACGGCAAGGTCGTCCGTCCTCCCCTGCAGGTGCTCAAATGAATACGCTGATGCCCACCGAACCGGAACTCCACGCCTATGTCGATGGCGAGCTGGACGCAGCGCGGCGTGCGCAGATCGACGCACTAGTCGCCAGCCATCCCGAACTGGCCAGGGAGGTCGACGCCATCCGGCACGACATGCGGCGCCTGCGCGCGAGCCTGGAGCCGCCGCCGGCCGATACCCCGGCCCGGCTCGACCCGTTCCGCATCCGCCGTGGCCTGCGCGACCGCGCCCGGCACCGCGTGGCCATCGCCGCCTCGCTGGTCATGGCGCTGGCCCTGGGCGGCGTGGGCGGCTGGCAGGGGCGCGACATGGCGCTGCGCCAGACCTACCTGCCGATGGCCGATGCGATGTCGGCCTACCGCCTCTTTAACGCCGGCGATGCCGCGCAGATGGTCGACGTCCGGGCCAGCGACGCCCGCGACCTCCAGGTCTGGCTGGACCGCCATTTCGTGCAGCCGGCCCCGCTGCCCGATTTCTCGGCCCATGGCTTCCGGCCCGTCGGCGGCCGGCTGATGTCCACCGAACAGGGCCCGGCGGCGATGATCCTGTACCGCAACCCGCAGGCGCAGGCCATCGTCTATTACGTACGGCCGTCCGGCGCGCTGCACCTGCGCAACGGCGCCCGGACCGAGGGCAACCTGATGGCCCAGTACTGGCGCAACGGGCGCTATCTCTACGCCGTGGTCACGCCCACCGACATCCCGTCGGCGCGGCCGGTCCAGCAGGCGGTTGATCCAGGGCGGACATGACACCGGGGCCGGACCTTGGGGATTACCATCGTCCGGCGCAGGAATTGGGCCGTCCGGGCGACTTTTCCAATCAAATAACGCATTTGCGGTATTGGTACGGCCCGGCCCCCGGGCATAAGCTGCACGCACGCTGAACACCCCGTTCCACGCGTACTTCAGGCCACTGGTTCTCTGGACCAGTGGCTTTTTTCTTTCAGGCCCCGGGTGCCGCCTGCCGGACCGTTTCGACGAAATGGTCGCGCGCCGGATGGTCGGGCGCCTGCTTCCAGACGCAGTACACCTCGGACGGCACCGTGGCATCGGCCAGCGGCCGGAACGCCGCGCCGGCCATGCCCGAGCGCGCCATGGCCGCCGGCACCACCGCCACGCCCATGCCCTGCGACACCAGCGATACCACCGACAGCCAGTGCCGCACCTCGTGGCGGATGCGCGGGTAGAAGCCCTGCGCGGCGCACATGTCGAAGATCCGGCTGTAGTAGTCGGGCGACGCCTTGCGCGAGAACAGCACGAACGGCTCGCCACGCAGGTCGGCCAGCGCCACCGCCGGGCGGGTGGCCAGCGGGTGATCGGCCGGCATGCAGCAGACAAAGGGCTCCGAATGGGCCAGCGTGGCCGCCAGTTCGTCGGGCACCCGGCTGGTGTGGACAAAGCCGGCATCCAGCTCGCCATGCAGCAGCGCGTCGATCTGCTCCTGCGAGTTGAGTTCGGTCAACGCCACATGGATGCCCGGATAGCGCGCCTGGAATTCCTGTAGCCGCTGGGGCAGCCCCCGGTACAGCATCGACCCGACAAAGCCCACGCGCAGCCGGCCCACCGCGCCGGCCTCGATCTCGCGCGCCAGCAGCCGGGCCGACTCCGCCTGGGCCAGCAGCGCGATGGCCGATTCCCGGAACGCCCGGCCGGCCGCCGTCAGCCGCACGCCCCGGCTGTCGCGCTCGAACAGCCGGGCGCCCACCGACGCCTCCAGCTGCTGGATGTTGAGCGACAGCGGCGGCTGCGAGATCGACAGGCGCCGGGCGGCGCGCCCGAAGTGCAGCTCCTCGGCCAGCACCAGAAAGTAACGGAGGTGACGGAATTCCATGGCGATACAGAATTTGTATGGATCGAGCCAATTTTAGAATTGGACGCAAATCGTTGGCGATCAAATAATGCATCCCAAACCATCCCGCCCCGTTCCGCAGGGCAGGGAGACTCCGGAGACCTGCATGCCCACCCGCGCCGCCCGCACCGCCCCGACCCCACCCGCGCCCGCCCAGCCCGACGCCCATCCGGTGCCGGACCGCCACGGCGCCAGCCTGTTCGCGGCCGATCCGGACCTGCGCGCGCTGCTGCCGCTCTACCTGCCGGCCGACCTGTTCAACCACCTGCTGCCGCACCTGGAGCGCATGGGCGCGCTGGCCGGCGGCGTGCTCGACGAACTCGCCAACGTGGCCGACCATGCGCCGCCCACGCTGTCGCACCGCACGCGCACCGGGCTCGACGCCCAGCGCATCCACAAGCATCCGGCCTACGTGGAACTGGAGCGCGTGGCCTTTGCGGAATTCGGCCTCGCGGCGGCGTCGCACCGGGGTGGCGTGCTGGGCTGGGACAAGCCGATGCCGCCCGCCGCCAAGTACGCGCTGACCTACCTGTTCGTGCAGGCCGAGTTCGGCCTGTGCTGCCCGCTGTCGATGACCGATTCGCTGACGCGCACGCTGCGCAAGTTCGGCGATCCGGCGCTGGTGCAGCGCTTCTTGCCCAACCTGACCACGCAGGTGTTCGACGACCTGTACCAGGGCGCCATGTTCATGACCGAGCAGGGCGCGGGCTCCGACGTGGCCGCCACGGCCACGCGCGCCATCCGCGATGCCGGCGCCGAGGGCGGCTGGCGCCTGATGGGCGACAAGTGGTTCTGCTCCAACCCCGACGCCGCGCTGGCGATGGTGCTGGCCCGCGTGGAAGAGGCCGACGGCACGGCGGTCGACGGCATCAAGGGCGTGTCGCTGTTCCTGCTGCCACGCACGCTGGCCGACGGCAGCGCCAACCACTACCGCATCATCCGCCTCAAGGACAAGCTCGGCACCCGCTCGATGGCCAGCGGCGAGATCCGGCTGGAGGGCGCCCACGCCTACCTGGTGGGCGAACCGGGGCGCGGCTTCGTGCAGATGGCCGACATGATCAACAACTCGCGGCTGTCCAACGGCGTGCGCGCCGCCGGGCTGATGCGCCGCGCGCTGACCGAGGGGCAGTTCATCGCCGCCGAGCGCCGCGCGTTCGGCAAGCGGCTGGCGGACATGCCGCTGATGCGCCGCCAGCTGCTCAAGCTCGTGCTGCCCACCGAGCAGGCGCGCACGATGGTGTTCCAGACCGCCGAGGCGCTGCGCCGCGCCGATGCCGGCGAGCCCGACGCCTATCCGCTGATGCGCATCCTGACGCCGCTCATCAAGTTCCGCGCCTGCCGCGACGCCCGCAAGGTCACCGGCGACGCCATGGAAATGCGCGGCGGCTGCGGCTACATCGAGGAATGGACCGACCCGCGCCTGGTGCGCGACGCGCACCTGGGGTCGATCTGGGAAGGCACGAGCAACATCGTCGCGCTCGACGTGCTGCGCGCCATCCGCCGCGAAGGCTCGCTGCCGGTGCTGCGCGCCTACCTGCAAGGGCTGCTTGCCGATACCCCGCTGCACGACCGCGCGCGCACCGTGTTCGCGTCGGCCATCGACCGCGCCACGGCCCAGGCCGCGCAGGCGGCTGACGCCGGCGCGGACGGCGACGTGCTGGCCCGCCAGGCGGCCTCGGGGCTGTACCACGTGACCAGCGCCGTGGCGATGGCCTGGGAAGCCGGCCGCATCGGATCGGTCCGGCGCATGCGCCTGGCGCAGCTGGTACTCGTGCATCGCGTGCTGCCGCAGGACCCGCTGGGCGGCGGCACCGAGCCCGACTGGCTGGCCGACACCGTGGCCCCGCCCGCCGACGCCCCCGTGCGCGCGGCCGGCGCGGTCGACGCCATCAACCTGTTCTGACGTTCCAGCCGTATCGATACAGGCGCGGCCAGGACCGCGCCGATCCCAGACCCGCCTTACCCGGAGACAACGCATCATGCCCCACTGGCACCGCCGCGCGGCCCTGTCCGCCATCGCCTCGTTCGCCGCCTGCACGCTGCTGGCCACGCCCGCGCTGGCGCAGAAGGATTTTCCGAGCAAGCCCATCATGCTGGTGGTGACGTACCCGCCGGGCGGCCCCACCGATGCCATGGCCCGCACGCTGGCCGCCGCGCTCAAGAACAGCCTGGGCCAGCCCGTGGTGGTGGAAAACCGCGCCGGCGCGGGCGGCAATATCGGCGCCGAGGTGGTGGCGCGCGCCGAGCCGGACGGCTACACGCTGATGTTCGGCACGTCGGCGCCGCTGGCGATCAACGTGAGCCTGTATCGCAAGATCAACTACGACCCGGTCAAGAGCTTCGCGCCGGTGATCCAGATCGGCCACCTGCCCAACGTGCTGGTGGTCAACCCGGCCGTGCCGGCGAAGAACGTGCAGGAGCTGATTGCCTACGGGCGCGCGCATCCGGGCAAGCTGACCTATGCGTCGTCCGGCAACGGGGCGTCGTCGCACCTGGCCGGCGTGCTGTTCAACAACCTGGCCGGCACCGACTTCCAGCACGTGCCGTACAAGGGCACCGGCCCCGCGCTGAACGACCTGCTGGGCGGGCAGGTCAGCATGACGTTCACCGACGTGCTGACCGCGCTGCCGTTCATCAAGAGCGGCAAGGTGCGGGCGCTGGGCGTGACCACCAAGGGCCGCTCGCAGGCGCTGCCCGACGTGCCGACCGTGGCCGAGCAGGGTGTCCCGGGCTTCGATGTTTCGGTATTCTTCGGCGTGGTGGCACCGGCCGGCACGCCGGCCCCCGTCATTGGCAAGCTGAACCGCGCGTTCGCAGACGCGCTGCAGCAGCCCGACGTCCGCAAGACGCTGCTGGCGCAAGGGCTGGAACTGGCGCCGTCCACGTCGCCGGAACAGCTCGGGACGTTCGTGAAGGCCGAGGTCGGCAAGTGGCGTGCCGTGGTGCAGAAGTCCGGCGCGCAGCTGGACTGAGCTCCAACAGAAGAACACACAGGAAGAGACAATGACGCCAACCAAGACCGGCGCGCTGGCAGGCATCCGCGTGGTGGACCTGTCGCGCATCCTCGGCGGCCCGTTCTGCGGCCAGATCCTCGGCGACCACGGCGCCGACGTGCTCAAGATCGAACCGCCCCAGGGCGACGACACCCGCACCTGGGGCCCGCCGTTCCGCGACGGCGTGGCGTCCTACTACTTCGGCCTGAACCGCAACAAGCGCGTGATGAAGCTGGACCTGGCGGCCGACGCCGACCGGCAGGTGCTGCTGGCGCTGCTGGCCGACGCCGACGTGCTGGTCGAGAACTTCAAGACCGGCACGATGGAGAAATGGGGGCTGGGCTTCGACGCGCTGTCGCAGCAGTTCCCGCGGCTGGTGCACTGCCGCGTGTCGGGCTTTGGCGCCGACGGCCCGCTGGGCGGCCTGCCCGGCTACGACGCGGCAATCCAGGCCATGGCCGGCATCATGAGCATCAACGGCGAGCCCGACGGCGACGCGCTGCGCGTAGGGCTGCCCGTGGTCGACATGGTCACGGGCCTGAACGCGGCGCTGGGCGTGCTGCTGGCGCTGCAGGAGCGCGAACGCAGCGGGCGCGGCCAGTTCGTCGAGGCGGCGCTCTACGATTCGGGCCTGTCGCTGCTGCATCCGCACGCGGCCAACTGGTTCATGAGCGGCAAGACGCCGGGCCGCACCGGCAACGCCCATCCGAACATCTACCCGTACGACACGGTGGCCACGGCCACCGACCCCATCTTCCTGGCCGTCGGCAACGACCGCCAGTTCCGCATCTTCTGCGCGCACATCGGCGTGGCCGAACTGGCCGACGACGAACGCTTTGCCACGGCCGGCGCGCGCTCGGTCAACCGCGCGCAGTTGAAAGGCACGCTGGAATCGAAGCTGGCCACCTGGGACGGCAAGGTGCTGGCCGACGAATTGTCCGCCGCCGGCGTGCCGTGCGCGCCGGTGCTGTCGGTGCCCGACGCCCTGACGCACCCGCACACCGCGCACCGCGAGATGGTCGTGGAGATGCCCGGCGGCTACAAGGGCCTGGGCGCCCCGGTCAAGCTGAGCCGCACCCCGGCCACGTACCGGTACGCGCCGCTGACGGAGGGCCACGCGTTCCTGCCACGGGAGGCGGCGAACGATTGAGGGGGGGGGCCAGCCACGCGCCACAAGCCGTCGCCATGTGGGCTCCCCTCTCCCATGAAGTGGGAGAGGGGTTGGGGGAGAGGGCAATACCGCGCAATATGCCACCGTTGCATCTTGAGGCGCCCGGCCCTCTCCCCCGGCCCCTCTCCCGCCTTGCGGGAGAGGGGAGCAACCCCCCAGCGTTAAACGACCACCGCGGAGCCATCTCCCCCTCCCCCCGCCCCTACTCCGGCTGATCGCGTGCCGCCAGCAGGTCGGACAGGCTGCGCGGCGCCGGTGTCAGCGGCTGGCGGTGCTGCGTCCAGCCCATCTGCGCCGACGGCGTGAACATGCGCAGCCGCGTGGAGGCCCATCGGAACAGTCGGTAGGCCGCCGGATGCGCGAACGCGCCGCTCCAGAAGCGCCAGACCAGGTGTTCGCGGCGGCTGTAGCGCGCGCCCTGGCCCTTGAGCGGATGGGGCACCGCCTCGTCCGGGTTGCGGTTGGCCTCGGTGCGCAGGCGCACCAGCAGCCGCGGGATCGGGATGCGCACCGGGCAGACTTCGCCGCAGGCGCCGCACAGGCTCGACGCCGTGGGCAGGTCGGCCGTGGCGTCCAGGCCCAGCAGGTGGGGCGAGATGATCTTGCCGATCGGCCCCGGATAGGTCGTGCCATAGGCATGGCCGCCGATGCGCGTGTAGACCGGGCAGTGGTTCATGCAGGCGCCGCAGCGGATGCATTGCAGCGTTGCGCGCAACTGGGCGTCGGCGTAGGCCTGGCTGCGGCCGTTGTCCAGCAGCACCAGGTGCACCTCGCGCGGGCCGTCCTGCTCGCTCGCGCGGCGCGGGCCCGAGATCAGGTTGAAGTACGTGGTGATGGCCTGTCCGGTGGCCGAGCGCGTGAGCAGGCTCGACAGCGGCACGATATGCGACAGCCGGGCCACCACCTTTTCCATGCCCATGATGGCCACGTGCACGTCCGGCACAGTTGTCGACAGCCGGCCGTTGCCCTCGTTTTCCACCAGCCACAGCGTGCCGGTGTCGGCCGCCGCGAAGTTCACGCCGGACAGGCCGATGTCGGCCTCCACAAACGCCTGGCGCAGCGCGCGCCGGCCGGTCTGGATCAGCGCGTCGACGTCCTCGGTGTAGGGCGTGTCGGGAATGTGCTGCGTGAACAGCGTGGCGATGTCGGCCTTGGTCTTGTGGATGGCCGGCATGACGATGTGCGACGGCTTTTCGTCGGCCAGCTGCACGATGTACTCGCCCATGTCGGATTCGATGCAGTCGATGCCGCGCGCGGCCAGGTAATGGTTCAGCTCCATTTCCTCGCTGGCCATCGACTTGCCCTTGATCACGCGCCGCGCGGCGTGCCGCTGCGCGATGCTGTGGATGATCGCGTTGGCCTCGTCGGCGGTCTCGGCCCAGTGCACCTGCACGCCGGCGCGCGTCAGGTTGGCTTCCAGTTCCGTCAGCAGGTCCGGCAGGTGGGCCAGCGCGTGCTGGCGCACGGCCTCGCCCAGGTCGCGCAGGCGCTCCAGCTCGTCGCCATCGGGAAACTGCACGGCGCGTTTCTGCTGCAGGAAATCCATCGCGCCGCGAAAGCTCTTGCGCAGCTTGGGGTCGTCCAGCGCCTCGCGGGCACGGGCGCGGAAGTCCTGGCTGGGGACGAAATGCAGGGTTTGCTCGCTCATGGCGCGGCGTCTCCGTCGGTGACGATCACGACCCAGAGCTGGCGCGGGCCGTGCGCGCCGTAGGCCAGCGTCTGCTGGATGTCCGAGGTCTTGGACGGGCCGGACACCATGACCAGGTTGGTCGGCATGCCGTCGGCCCAGCGTTCGGCGCGCACCGCGCTGTGCAGGTCGGGGTGCAGCGCCGACGCGTACACCAGCGCGATGTGGATCGGCGGCACCAGCGACATCGTGCGCGGCGAGCCCGCGTCGGGCGCCAGCACCAGCGTGCCCGTGGCGGCCAGCCCCGAGCGGGCGACCGTGAAGCCGGCGTCGATGGTGTCGAACAGCTCGGCCTTCCACGCTTCGAGCGGGCGGTCGAACGCAACGGTGGCGATGCCGGCGGGCAGCGCCCGGGCCAGCGCAGTGCCTTCGGGGCGGGCCGTGTCCAGCAGCAAGCGGCGCACGCCTGCGGTGGCCAGCCGGCTGGCGACCCAGGCGGGCCAGCCGGCCGCATCTGTACAGACGACCTCGGCGTGCGAGGCGGTCAGCGCGGCCTGCATCGACGCGACCATCGCGGCCACGGCCGGGCGCTCGCCACGGCGGCTGTCGAAATGCTGGTCGATGCGGCGGTCCAGCGCGGCGGTGTCGTGCGCCAGCGTGGTCCCGGCATCGGGCGCGGCGGCGCGCAGGCGGCCCAGCATCCGCTCGCGGGCGCTCATGGCGGTCATGCGGCACCTCCGGTGCGGCGCCACAGGAACGACGCCAGGTGTTCCATGGGCAGCGGCGCGCCGGCGTGGGCCGCCGCGTGGCCGATGTTGAGCAGGCAGCCGCAGTCGGCCGATACCAGGCGGTCGCAGCCGGTGGCGCAGGCCGAGGCGACCTTGTCGCGCACCATCGCGCCCGAGATGTCGGCGTGCTTCAGCGAGAACGTGCCGCCAAAGCCGCAGCATTCGGATTCGCGCTTATGCTCCACACGCGTGACGCCCGGCAAGGCATCGACCAGTGCCACGCCATGGCTGCGCGTGCCCATCTCGCGCCGCGCGGCGCACGACGTGTGCAGCACCACGCGCTCGGAGTGGCCCGCTGGCGCGGTATCGAAGCGGACGTGCAGCACGTTGAGCAGGAACTCGGCCAGTTCGTAGACGCGGCCGGCGATGTCGCTGGCCACCATGGCGGCCTCGCTGCCGGTGGCGCCAGCATCGGCAAACAGCTTCGGCCAGTGGTGCCGCATCATCCCGCCGCACGAGCCCGACGGCACGATGATCGGCCATGGCTCGCGGAACAGGTCCAGCTGGGCGCGGGCCACCTTGCGGGCCTGCTCCGGATTGCCGCTGCTGTAGGCCGGCTGGCCGCAGCAGCTCTGGCCGCGCGGAAAGTGGACGGTCAGCCCTTCGCGCTCCAGCAGGCGCACGGCATCCAGGCCGGCTTGCGGGACGAACAGGTCGACCAGGCAGGTGCCGAACAGATACACCTGCTTGGGAATGGTGGTGGGGTACTGCCTGGGTTGCATGTCTGCCTCCGGTGGCGCGGCCACGGGCGACACGCACCGCGGCATTTTTGGGCGCATAATTCCCGCTCTCGCGCCGGAGCGCAAATTGGTTGGACCAATCCGGCGGCACCGTGCAAGGGAAGGGAATCGATGGGGGGCAGCGCACGCAACCGCGTGGAAGACGTCATGCGCAGGATGGAGACCGCGCTGCTGGACGGCACGTGGCCCGTTGGCGCCCGGCTGCCTGCCGAGCGCGTGCTGGCCGAGCAGTACGCGGTGGCGCGCAACACGATCCGCGAGGCCATCCAGCGGCTGGCCGCGCGCGGCCTGCTGCAAAGCCGGCGGGGCGCGGGCGTCTACGTGACCGACCAGTTGCGCACCGGCATCGCCTCGCCCTGGGGCCAGCTCGTGGCCGACCACCCGGCGCTGCGCGACGACATCCTGGAGTTCCGCCGCGTGCTGGAAGGCGCCACCGCCTACTTCGCGGCGCTACGTGCCGACGCGGCCGACCTGAAACGTATACGGGCGCTGCTGAAGGATCTGGAACGCGCGCGGCGCGCCGACGACAAGGCCGGCGAGGCCGATGCCGATGCCCGGCTGCACGACGCCATCGCGCAGGCATCGCACAACACGATGTTCCTGCACCTGCACACCAGCGTGATCGGCATGCTGCGCGAGCACATCACGGTCAACGGCACGGGGCTGCGGGAGTCCGACGGCGAGTCGCCGGACCTGCTGCTGCGCCAGCACCGCACGCTCTGCGAGGCCATCCTGGCCCGGCGGCCCGAGGAGGCCCGCACGGCCATGCAGACCCATATCGACTTCGTGCGCAGCAAGGTGGAAGGCGACGGCGCCTGAATTGGTCGTACCAGTTGCTGCGTACGACTTTCCAATGGAATCAGGCACTTGGGGCCGCGCCGTGGGGTGCCGCTACACCATCCCGGACGTGGTCAGCTCCCGCTTGACGTAGGCGTAGAAGATGGGGCCGGCAATGACGCCGGGGATGCCGTACAGCGTCTCCATCACCAGCATCACGGTCAGCAGCTCCCACGCGGCGGCCTGTATACGCGCGCCGATGATGCGCGCGTTCAGGAAGTATTCGAGCTTGTGGATGATCACCAGGTAGAGCAGCGACCCGATGGCGATGGGCAGCGACACCGACAGCGACGCGATCACGATGGCCGTGTTCGAGATCAGGTTGCCCAGCACCGGCAGCAGCCCGGCGATGAACGTGATGGCCACCAGCGTCTTCGACAGCGGCAGGTGCTGGTCGAACAGCGGCAGCACCAGCAGCAGGTAGACGGCGGTCAGCGCGGTGTTGATCGACGAGATCTGGATCTGGGCGAAGATGAACTGCGCGAACGACTGCTGCAGCGTGCGGGCGCGGTCGATCAGCGCGGCGGCCAGCGGGCGGCGGTTGGGCCGCGAGATGGCCCGGTACAGCGCCACCATCGCGCCGATGATCAGGCCCAGCAGGATATGGAGCAGCGTGCGCAGGATGTCGGTGCCCAGCCGCTGCGCCATCTGCGCGTGTTCGCGCATGGCGGCCAGCAGCGTGGTGACCAGTTCCTCGGTGCCGCTGGGCAGGTAGTCGCTGAGCCAGGTGGGTAGCTGCGCGCGGGACTGGTCGATGATGTCGGCCGCGTGGTCCAGCAACCGCTCCACCGTGGCGCTGTCGACGTTCAGGAAGTGGACCAGCGCCCAGATGCCGCCCGTGAGCGCCAGCAGGATGATGGCCGACAGGATGGCCACGGCCAGCGCGTCGCGCCGGGAATGGGTCAGGCGGGGCGCCAGCACGTCGACCAGCGAGTACAGCAGCAGCCCCGACAGCAGGGCGGCCACGAGGTTGGCGTGCATGACCAGCAGCAGCGCCCCGGCGGTCAGCACGTAGGACACGATGGTGACGGTCGGCCAGCGCCAGGGCGCGGGGGCGGCGGGGGCGATGGCAACGCCGTCGTCGGCGCGGTCTTCCGGGGTATCACACTGCGGCATGGGTGGCAAAGCACGGTGAAGGTGGAACGGGTAGGCGGATTGTCGATGTGCCGCGTAACAATGGCAAGTCGGCCGCGCGCCCGGCGCGGAACTTGCGTCGTTGGCGTCGCCTATATTAGGCAGCAGGGCAGCCACCCCCAGGAGACCGCATGGCCTTCACCCATACCGTCGGCAGCCGCCGGCACGTGTTTGCCGACCTGCGCACGCTGCTGGCGCGGGCCAGCCCCGCGCGCTCGGGCGATGCGCTGGCCGGCGTGGCCGCCGCCAGCGAGGAGGAACGCATGGCGGCGCGCATGGCGCTGGCCGAGATGCCGCTGGCCCGGTGCCTGACCGAGGCGCTGGTGCCGTACGAGGACGACGAGGTCACGCGGCTGATCGTCGACAGCCATGACGCCGCCGCGTTTGCGGAGATCGCCAGCCTGACCGTGGGCGACTTCCGCAACTGGCTGCTGCGCGAAGAGACCGATTCGGCCACGCTGGCGCGCGTGGCGCCCGGCATCACGCCCGAGATGGCGGCCGCCGCAAGCAAGCTGATGCGCAACCAGGACCTCGTGGCCGTGGCGCGCAAGTGCCGCGTGGTCACGGCGTTTCGCGGCACCATCGGGCTGCCGGGCCGGCTGGCCGTGCGGCTGCAGCCGAACCACCCGACCGACGACCCGCGCGGCATCGCGGCGTCCATCGTCGACGGCCTGCTCTACGGCTGCGGCGATGCCACCATCGGCGTCAACCCGGCCGGCGACAACCTGGGCGCCATCGTCACGCTGCTGCAGCTGATCGACGACATCCGCGCCCGCTACGATGTGCCGACGCAATCCTGCGTGCTGACCCACGTGACCAACACGCTGCGCGCGATGGAGCAGGGGGCGCCCGTGGACCTGGTGTTCCAGTCCGTGGCCGGCAGCCAGGCCGCCAACGCCGCGTTCGGCATCTCGCTGGCGCTGCTGGACGAGGCGCGGCAGGCGGCGCTGGCGCTAGGGCGCGGCACGGTGGGCCAGAACGTCATGTACTTCGAGACCGGCCAGGGCAGCGCGCTGTCGGCCAACGCGCACCACGGCGTGGACCAGCAGACGATGGAGGCCCGCGCCTATGCCGTGGCGCGCCGCTTCGAGCCGCTGCTGGTGAACACGGTGGTCGGTTTCATCGGCCCCGAGTACCTGTACGACGGCAAGCAGATCATCCGCGCCGGGCTGGAGGACCATTTCTGCGGCAAGCTGCTGGGCGTGCCGATGGGCTGCGACGTCTGCTACACGAACCACGCGGAGGCCGACCAGGACGACATGGACACGCTGCTGACGCTGTTCGGCGTGGCCGGCATCAACTTCATCATGGGCGTGCCCGGCGCCGACGACATCATGCTGAACTACCAGAGCACGTCGTTCCACGACGCGCTGTACCTGCGCCATGTGCTGGGGCTGCGGCCCGCGCCCGAGTTCGAGCGCTGGCTGCAGGCGATGGGCATCCTCGACGGCGCCGGCAAGCTGCTGGAACCCGCCGCGCGCCAGCCGCTGCTGGCGATGGCCGCATCGCTCTGACACGCTGACACGCCCCCGGAGACTGCCGATGCCGAAAACACCGCCCACCGTGCCGGACGTCCCGAACGTCCCAGCCGTCACGCCGGAGTCGTCCGACCCCTGGCGCCGCCTGCGGCAGTTCACGCGCGCCCGCGTGGCCATCGGCCGCACGGGCCACGCGCAGACCACCGAAACAATCCTGGCATTCGGCCTGGCCCACGCGCAGGCCCGCGACGCAGTGCACCTGCCGCTGGACGCGCCGGCCATCGACACCCTGCTGCGGCAGGCCGGCCACACGGTCGTGCGGGTCCACAGTGCCGCCCCCGACCGCGAGACCTACCTGCGCCGGCCCGACCTGGGCCGCCGGCTCGATGCCGACAGCCAGGGCCGGCTGGCGCCTGACGGCCAGCCGTGGGACGTGGTGTTCGTGATCGCCGATGGCCTGTCCGCGCTTGCCGCCCAGCGCCATGCGGTGCCGCTGCTGGAGGCGGTGCTGGCGCGGCTGTCGCAGTGGCGCGTGGGGCCGGTGGTCATCGCCGAACAGGCGCGCGTGGCGCTGGGCGACGACATCGGCGAACGGCTGCGCGCGCGCCAGGTGGTGATGCTGATCGGCGAGCGCCCGGGCCTGAGTTCGCCCGACAGCCTGGGCATCTACCTGACGTACGACCCCCGTATCGGCCGCACCGACGCACAGCGCAACTGCATCTCGAACGTGCGGCCCGAAGGGCTGCCGTACGCGCACGCGGCGGATCGACTGGTTTTCCTGCTCAGGGGAGCGGTGGCGCTGGGGCGGTCGGGGGTGGACCTGAAGGACGACAGCGCCGCCGGGACGGCGACGCTGCCAGGGACGTGACGGCTGCTGCCGCTACGACATCATGAGCCGCGAGAAGCGGCCGCGCTGGGCGTCTTCCATCAGCTTCATGAACTGGTCGCGGTCCATGTGCACCAGCTCCAGGTGGTCGCCCGCCTCGAACCAGACTTCGGGCTCGTCGAACAGGCTGTCGTCGACGTAGGTCTGCATGCCGTACGACATGGCGCAGGGCGGAATCGCGCCCAGGTCGCAGTCCTTGAACACCTCGCGGATCTCGTCCTCGTGCGCCAGCACGAGCTTGCGGCCGGTCATCTCGCACAGCGCCGAAAGCTGCAGGTGATGGTTCGAAGGGATCACCGCGGCCACGTAGCCGCCTTCGTCCTCCAGCAGCAGCGTCTTGGCCAGCCGATGGCCCGGCACGTGCGCGGCGTGCGCCGTGGCCATGCTGCTGAGGCTGTATGGATGGCGGATGATGTCGAACCGGCTGTTCATGCGGCTGAGCCGGCCAGCCAGTGTGCCTGCCATTGCCATGATCGTCTTCCTCCCCGCGCCGCGGGGCGCGGACTAGTCCTCGGTGCTCTCACTATAGGCACTGTCGCCGCCCATGCGGGGCCAGATTGCCTGCAGCTCGGTCTTGAGGAACGTCAGCAGGTAGCGCGTGGCCATGGTCTGGTAGCGGTTCGGCATCGTCAGCATGTACAGCCGGCTGCCGAACACGCTGATGCGGTAGTCCGCCAGCAGCGGCTCCAGCGCGCGGGCCTGCAGGTCCTTGTGCACCGCGTAGAGCGGAAAGATGCCGATGCCCAGGCCGCTGACCACCGCATCCTTCAGGAAGGCGAAGTTCTCGGAACTCAGCGTCGGCTCCAGCACCACCTGTTCCCGCTCGCCGGTGTCGTGCCGGATACCCGCCGCCTTGAGCTTCTGGCCAATCGGCGACGCGCAAACGATGGCATGCCCGGCCAGCTCGGCCAGCGCCACCGGCCGGCCGCGCGCGTCCAGATAGGCCGGCGCTGCGCAGACCACCCAGTCGACGGTGCCGATCTCGGTCGCCACCACCGAATCGGGCGGCGTCGAGATGATGCGCAGCGCCACCTCCACGTCCTCTGAGACAAGGTTGTGGATGCGGTTGTCGAACACGACGTCGAGCGTGATGTCGGGGTAGCGCTGCTTGAACTGCACCAGCAGCGGCGACAGCATGGCATGGCCCAGCCCGGTCGGTACCGACAGCCGCACATGCCCCTGCAGGCTCTTGCCCATGCTGCTGATCAGCGCATTCGCGGCGGCCACTTCGCCCAGGATGTTGCGCCCGTGCTCGTACAGCCCGGCACCCACCGGCGTCGGCTCCACGTGACGCGTGGTCCGCCGCAGCAGCTGCACGCCAAGCTCCTCCTCCAGCGCCTTGAGGTGGTAGCTGACATTGGCGCGCGTCATCTTGAGCTTGCGCGCGGCGGCGCTGAGATTGCCGGCGTCGACGATATCGACGAACAGGCGCAGGGCGTTGAGATCCATGGCAGGGCTGGCGCGGAAACGAAAAAAGGGGCCCGAAGGCCCCTCAGTTTGCCATGGTGGCGGGGTCAGAAGCGGCTATTCGTGGCCGCCAAGGCTGTCGTCGCGCGCGCGAGCGGCCTCCTGATAGCGGGCCAGTGCGGCGAGGTCGTCCTGCTGGTACGCGATGTTGTCGTCCGGGCGGCTGCGGCCATCCAGGCCCGGCAGGTCGACCAGCCGAGACACCCAGTTCTGTTGCGGAATCAGCGGGCAGATCAGCGGCTGGAGATACGCATCGAGAATGCCTTGGTCCGGTGTGCGCAGCTCCGCCGTCAGCGCTTCCAGATAACCGTTCTTGCGCGACTGGTGCCAGTCAACGGAAAACCCTGCGCGTCCGCACAAGGCGGTGTGGACCAGCAGCATCGTGCGGCCGTTGCCATCCAGGAACGGGTGGCCCCACGCGAAAGCGCCCATCACGACACCGGGCTTGCGTCGCATGACCGCGGCGTCTGCGCCCATGCGCAGACCCTAGCCGACTGCCTGGCGGCTGAGTTCCGAGACTTCGAACTGGACGTCGCCCTTGGCGACGAGTCGCCCGACCCCCAGCATCTGGCGGTCCTGTCCCGCCCACGGGTAGAAATCGCGAAAAAGAATTGCGTGGACAGCGAGGAAGTGTTCGTACTGGATCGCGTCGGGGATGGTGGCAAGATAATCCAGCGCTTCTTCCAGGTTGGCCTCGAAGAAGGCGTGTTCCTGGATCTTGACTTCATCCAGGTCCTTGAGCTGTTCGAAGTTCCGGAGATAGCCCGCGCTGGCGAAATCACCGAACGGATCAAACACGCTTGCGTTCCCGCATGTGGTTGGTCATCAGGCGGGCCATCTGCCGGCCGTTGATGAGATGCCGCTTCTTCAGCGCGACCAGCAGCTTCTCGGTGGCATCGAGCGAGACATCGTCGCCGGACGCCCGGGTCACGGCCTCGGTCCAGTCGTCCAGGGCGGTGCGCTGGAATCGCACGTCGTGGGCCAGGGCAAAGTCGCGGACGAATTCGCTGACCTGGGTCGTGGGCAGGGCGTCCAGTTCGGCAGGCAATGACGTGGGGGGGTGGGAGCGTCCCATGGTGCCTCGCGGCAGAGTGACATGGGCCCAAATTAGCGGGTTTGCCGGGGCCGGTCAACCTCCCGAAAGCAACACGGCCTGTCCGCAGACAGGCCGTGGTGGATGGGGCGGGCGCGGCCGGTTGCCCGGTCCCGCCCGCCCGTCTCAATGCTCGTGATGCAGGTACTTCGCCTGGCGCGGCAGCCGCAGGCTGACCAGGAAGGCGATGACCATCATGGCGGTGACGTACCAGTAGAACGCGTTCTCGTGGCCGATGGACTTCAGGCCCAGGGCCACGTACTCGGCCGAGCCGCCGAACAGGGCGTTGGCCACCGCGTAGGCCAGGCCCACGCCCAGGGCGCGCACCTCGGGCGGGAACATCTCGGCCTTCACGATGCCGCTGATCGACGTGTAGAAGCTGACGATGGCCAGTGCCACGCAGATCAGCAGGCCGGCCAGCTCGGGGCTGGACACGGTCTTGAGCGCGGTCAGGATGGGCACCGTGGCGATGGCGCCCAGGGCGCCGAACAGCAGCATGTTGGTGCGGCGGCCGATGCGGTCGGACAGCGCGCCGAAGAACGGCTGCATGCACATGTAGAGGAACAGGCAGACGGTCATCACGTAGCTGGTGGTCTTGATCGGCAGGTGGGCCGTGTTGACCAGGAACTTCTGCATGTACGTGGTGAACGTGTAGAAGATCAGCGAGCCGCCGGCCGTGTAGCCCAGCACCGTGAAGAACGCGGCCTTGTGATGGCGGAAGATCGCCGCCACGCTGCCGGCTTCCTTGTTGTTGCGCTGTTGTGCCGTGGTGGTTTCATGGAGCGTGCGGCGCAGCAGCAGCGCCACGACCGCCGTGATGGCGCCGACCACGAACGGGATGCGCCAGCCGTACGCCTTCAGCTCGGCCTCGGTCAGCAACTGTTCCAGGATGACCACGACCAGCACCGCCAGCAACTGGCCGCCGATCAGCGTCACGTACTGGAACGACGAGAAGAAGCCGCGCCGGCCCTTGAGCGCCACTTCGCTCATGTAGGTGGCCGTGGTGCCGTACTCGCCGCCCACGGACAGGCCCTGCAGCAGGCGGGCCAGCAGCAGCAGCGCGGGCGCCCAGTTGCCGATGGTGGCGTAGGTGGGCAGGCAGGCGATCAGCAGCGAGCCGCAGCACATCATGATCACGGAGATCAGCAGCGAGTTCTTGCGGCCGTTGCGGTCGGCGATGCGCCCGAACAGCCAGCCGCCGATCGGCCGCATCAGGAAGCCCGCCGCGAACACGCCGGCGGTGTTCAGCAACTGCGCGGTGGGGTCGCCTTTCGGGAAGAACGCCGGCGCGAAGTAGATGGCGCAGAACGCATAGATATAGAAGTCGAACCACTCGACGAGGTTGCCGGACGACGCGGCCACGATGGCAAAGACGCGTTTTCTGGTTTCTTCGGGGGACGGTGGCGTGCCGGTGACGGCCGGGGAGGCGATGTCTGTCATAGGACCTTGTGTTGTATCTGGGCGGCGGGGGCGCCGCGGGTCGGGTCGGGCGGGGCGCGGCGGGCGGGCCGGCGCGCCATCCGGGCGGGGCCTCGCGCACGGGCGCCCTTGAGGCTGGCTAGCGTAACCGGTAACCGTGACGCTCCCAAGGGGGGCCGCGCCGCATCCTGTGCGGTCGATGTTGCAAATGCCTTGCCAGCGGCGGCTTTGCGCCGCATTGTCTGACGGGATGGAAAGAGTTATTACGAAATTCGCCCGAAAAGCGTCAAAAATGCACGGGCCTGACTTCGGTCATCCGGCCAGCTTGCGCCGGCCGTGCGCCTGCGCAATGATGCTCGCCGATTCTGAACGCCGCGCCTTTCAATCTCCTTGTCGACACCATCGTGCGCTACTTCCTCGTCCTGCTTGCCACCTTGCTCTGGGCCTCGGGCCCGGCCCGCGCCGAAGGCGACGCCAGCCTTGTCCAGTGCCAGCGGATCGGTCAGGCCCAGCTGCGCACGGCGTCCGAGCAGACGCTGCTGTTCCTGCGCTGCCGCGCGCGCCAGATGTCCTACGAGGCGCCGCGGCTGCACGGCGTGACCCAGAAGTTCAAGGACGACCTGGTGTTCGCCTGCCTGGACCAGGCCGACGAGGCCGAGCACCAGCTCCGGGTGCGCCACGGCTACACGCGCGAGACCCTGGCCCGCAAGAAATGTGACTAATTTGCAACACTGGCGCGCCATATCCAGCACTGTCAAAAATTATTGACGGTTCTGTCCAAGTCGCCGTGGATTGTCAAAACCGATGGTCGGCGTACCATTGGCGGCCATTGACGTTGCACCGACTCACCGGAGATAGCCATGGCCCTCGACGCCGAATCCTTTTCCCTGCTGCGCGCTTCGGTGCAGCGGTTCATCGATGAACGCCTGAAGCCGGCCGAGGACACGCTGGAGGAAATCGACGACGTGCCGGCCGATATCGTGGCCGACATGAAGGAGATGGGCCTGTTCGGCATCTCGATCCCGGAAAACTACGGTGGCATCGGGCTGTCGATGTCGCAGGAATGCGATGTGGTGTACGACCTCGGCCACACCGCCTTTGCATTCCGCTCGGTGTTCGGCACCAATGTCGGCATCGGCTCGCAGGGCATCCTGATGGACGGCACCGAGGAGCAGAAGCAGACCTATCTGCCGAAGATCGCCAGTGGCGAACTGGTGATTTCGTTCGCGCTGACCGAGCCGAACGCGGGGTCTGACGCCGCGTCGCTGCAGACCCGCGCCGAGCTTGACGGCGACCACTACGTCATCAACGGCACCAAGCGATTCATCACCAACGCGCCGCGTGCCGGCGCATTCACGCTGATGGCCCGCACGGGCGGCCCGGGCGCGTCGGGCATCTCGTCGTTCATCGTCCCGGCCGACACCCCGGGCATCTCGCTGGGCAAGCCGGACAAGAAGATGGGCCAGCGCGGCACCAAGACGTGCGACGTGGTGCTCGAAAACGTCCGCGTACCGGCCGCGAACATCATCGGCGGCGTGCCGGGCGTGGGTTTCAAGACCGCCATGAAGGTGCTGGACCGGGGCCGCCTGCATATCTCGGCGCTGGCCTGCGGCATGGCGCACCGCCTGATTACCGACGCCGTGGCTTACGCCAAGGAGCGCAAGCAGTTCGGCAAGCCCATCGGCGACTTCCAGTTGATCCAGGGCATGCTGGCCGACAGCCAGGCGGAACTGTACGCGGGCCTGTCGATGGTGCGCGACTGCGCGCAGCGGTACGACGCCAAGCCGGCCGGCAAGAGCGACCCCGAGGTCAGCATGCTGGCATCGTGCACCAAGATGTTCTGTACCGAGATGGTGGGCCGCGTGGCCGACCGCGCGGTGCAGATCCATGGCGGCGCCGGCTACATTGCCGAATACAAGGCCGAGCGGTTCTACCGCGACGTGCGCCTGCTGCGCCTGTACGAGGGCACCACCCAGATCCAGCAGTTGATCATCGCCAAGCAACTGCTGCGCGACTGAGCCGCGCGACGCGCAGGCGAGCCGGCCTGACCGGCCTGACGAGGGGATAGGAGACAGGATGAGCAAGATCCAGGTAGCGGCCCCGCAGGGGTCGGGCAGGTCGGCGGTGGCGGGCAAGCCCGTCGCCGAGCTGGCCGCCAATGACGCGGTCCATCGGCTCCGCGCCGTGGTGGCCACGTACCGCACGGGCCTGCAGGCCTACACGCTCGTGGTATCGGCCCGGGAGCTGATGGCGCTCTCGAACGGCCCCGAACCCACGCATTCGGCGCGCGACTACCGCGCGCAGGCCCATCTGGATCGGCTGCACCGCGCGGTCCGCGACTGCGGACTGGCGTTGCCCAACGCCATCGTGGTGGCCGTGGCAGGCGGCGTCATGCGCTGCGAATGCGACCACCTGTACTCGCTCGACCTCGACCGCAAGGCCGGCGACGGCCTGATCGTCCTCGACGGCTACGACCGCCTGACCGAACTGGCGCAGAGCGGGCGCGGCCATATCAAGACGCTGGTTACCGCCGTGCTGTGCTCCAGCAGCATCCCCGACGCCGAACAGCCAGCCGTCCGGACCGAAGCCGACTGCGCCGTCATGCACGCCATGGCCGCGGCGCGTTGGGCCGGCGCGACGCGCGTCTGGCGCTGAGCCGGATGGCGGCGGGGTGGGGCGGGTAGCCAATCCGCTCCCGGGCGTGCCATGGCGCGTCACCCTGGCCATCCTGGCCGACCTTTATGCCCAGATGGTGTCGACCTCGCGCAGCAGATGACCGGCGAGGATGTAGTCGCCCAGCCGCGTCGCCTTGGCCTCCAGGTCCAGCAGCTCGCGGTCGGCCAGCGAGCCCAGGTCGAACTGGCAATACAGGTTCCGCTGCCGGAACGTCGTCTTGGGTTTGCCCAGCCCCTCCAGCAATGCTTCGCGGGACCGCACGGCAACACTCTCCTGTCCGCGATATTGCACTTTGATGCCCCGCTTCTCGCCGAGCCGGCCGAGCTCGATGGCGTCCTGCCATCCGGTCTCGTAGTCCAGCTCAAGCGCCAGCGCCTGCTCCGAGGTCAGAAGCCTGAGCGCCTCCGCCTTGCTGCCAGCTCGCACGATTGACATCCACACCTCAAGTCTCAACAAAACACTGTATGAATATACAGTGATCGACCCATTGCCTCAAGGCTTGCCTGCGTCGGCCGGAGCCACCGCCGCCTGGCCGCCGCCATCGGCCCCCGTCGCGGCCGGTACGCCCCCCGCCCCGCCGAAATCGCCCGCGAACGCCTGCGTCAGCGTGGCCGGGCCCAGATAGCGCCGGATGGCGGCATTGACGGCGTCGGGCGTCGCCGTGCGAATGGCTTCCTCGATGGCGGCCGTATGGGCCATGGTCCGGCCCAGGTACGCCTGGTTGGCCAGGGCGCCCGCCAGCGCGCCGTCGCGGGTGCGGCTCACCATGCCGGCCTGCAACAGGCCGCTGGCCGCCTCCGACAGTTCGCTGGCCGTGATGCCATCGCGGACAAACCGCGCCAGTTCCTCGTTGACGGCCTTGCGCAGCCGGGGCAGGTTCTGCGGCGCGTAGGCGGCCCACAGCCCGAAGCGGCCGGCGCGGTCCAGCGCGCCGATGGTCAGCGAGCTGGACGAGCCGTAGCTGATGCCGTCGACCTGCCGCAGCCGGTCGGCCAGCCGGCTGCGCATGCCCGTGCCGCCAAACACGCGGCTCGCGATCAGCATCAGCGGGTAGTCGGGCGAATCGCTGACCAGATCGATGGGCTGCGCCGCCACGTAGACGGCGTTGGCCTTGCCCGGCGTATCGAGCGTGAATTCGGTGGCCGGAATGGCCACGAACGGTCGGTCCACGCGCTCGAACGGCACCGCCGCACGCCAGTCGCCGAACAGGTAGTCGGACTGCCGGACCGCGTCCGCGGCATCGAAATCGCCGACGATGGCCAGTTGCGCGTGCTCGGTGCCGTAGAAGCGGGCATGGAAGTCGCGCAAGCTGTCCACCGACACGCTCCTGAGCGCGGCCACGCTTTCGTCGAAGGTGGGCGTGTAGCGCGGATCGCCGGGCGGATACGGATTGCCGTGGCGCCCCAGCGCGTTCGGGGCGAGCGCGCCCGGCTGCTTGCGCTGGCTCTCGATGCCCGCAATGCTGGTGGCGCGCAGCGTTTCCAGCTCGTTCGCCGGGAAGGTCGGCATCCGCAGCACGGTACGCAGCAGGGCCAGCAGGTCGGGCAGGTGCTCGCGGCGGGTTTCGAAGCGAACCGTCAGCCGTTCGTCACTGCCGGAAATCGACACGTTGGCCTTCAGCGCCTCGATCCGGTCGGCGATCTGCTGCCGCCCGAACGCGCCGGCGCCCCGGTCCAGCATGGCCGCCGTCAGCGATCCGACCGAACTCTTGCCCTGCAGCGCCTGGACGTTGCCAAAGCGCAGGATCAGCGTGCCGTTGACCGCCCCGCCGCGCGTGGGCTTGGGCAGCAGCGCCAGTTGCATGCCGTTGGGCAGCGTCTGGCGCACGGTGTGGGCGTCGATGTTGGCGGGGCTCGGGTCGAACGGCGCCACGGCCTGGGCGGGCGGCTTGCCCGTGTAGTACTGCGTCAGCGCGGCCACGTCCGGGCTGGCGGGAATGCTGGCGAGCTGGGGCTTGTCGCCCGGCACGAACTCGCCCACGGTGCGGTTGGCCGGGCGCAGGTAGTTCTCGGCCACGCGCTGCACGTCGGCCAGCGTGGTGGTTTCCACCCGGTCGCGGTTGATGAAGAACAGGCGCCAGTCGCCCTTGGCGATGGCCCCGGACAGCGCCACGCCATAGGCGGCCGGATCGTTGAGCGTCTTCTCGTAGGCGTTGCGCAGCCGCACGCGGGCGCGTTCCAGTTCCGGCTCGGTGATCGGCTGCGCCGCCACGCCTTCCACGGTGGCCAGCAGCGCGTCGCGCACCGGGCCGAGCGGGCGGTCCTTGCTGGTGCCCGCCGCAAACTGGATCACGCCGGGGTCCTTCATCGACGTGAAGAACGACCCCTGCCACGCCGCCTTGCGCGTGTCGACCAGCGCGTGTTCGAGCCGCCCGCCCGGCGTGTCGGCCAGGATGACGGCCAGCAAGTCAAGCGCCGTCGTGTCCGGGTGGGCGCCCGGCGCCACGTGATACATCGCGGCGACGATGCTGCTGTCGCCCGGGCGCGTCAGCAGCAGCTCGCGGGCGCCCTCCTGCGGCGGTTCCACGGTGTACTCGGCCGGCAGCACGCGCGTCGGGCGCGGGATCGGCCCGAACGCCTGCTCGATGCGCGCCAGCGTGCGGGCCGGATCGAACTGGCCGGTCACCACCAGCACGGCGTTGTCCGGCTGGTAGTAGCGGCGGTAGAACGCCTGCAGGTTGTCGATGCCCACGCGCTCCACGTCGCTGCGCGCGCCGATGATCGCCTTGCCGTAGTTGTGCCAGCGGTAGGCCGCCGCGTACATCTGCTGCTGCAGCATGCGCATGGGATTGTTCTCGCCAATCTCCATCTCGTTGCGCACCACGGTCATCTCGCTGTCCAGGTCCTTGCGCGCGACGAAGCTGTTGACCATGCGGTCGGCTTCCATGCGCAGGGCCCAGTCCAGGTTGTCCTCGCTGGCCGCGAAGGTCTGGAAGAAGTTGGTGCGATCCTGGTTCGTGGTGCCGTTGTACTGCATGCCCCGGCGCGCCAGTTCTGTCGGAATCGTCTTGCCCGGCAGCGATGGCGTGCCCTTGAACAGCAGGTGTTCGAGCAGGTGCGCCATGCCGGTTTCGCCATAGTTTTCATGGCGGCTGCCGACCAGGTAGGTCATGTTGACCGTGGTGGTGGGCTGCGCGTCGTCGGGTGCCAGCAGCACGCGCAGGCCGTTGGGCAGCCGGTACTCGGTGATGCCCTCGACCTTGGTGACGCGCACCGCACGCGCCGCCGCCGCGGACGGCGGCGCGGCGGTCGGGCCGGTGCGCGCCGCCTGCGCGGCGGGCGCCACCAGGCCGAAAGTGGTGGCAAGGGCGGCGGCCAGGCTGGCCATGCCGGCGGCGGAACGACGACGCTTCATGCGGACTCCGGGTTGAGGCGGCACGCGCGGCACGATGGGTCATCGGGCGGCGCGGGTGAGCAGATTCTAGCCGCACGCGGGCGCCATGCAACGCTGGCCAGCGCACTTTCAGAATCGGTGCCGAAGTGCGTCAGCATTCATACAATTGGCGCGCAGGCGCATGTCCGATTTCAGCGTATTCGATCGGCGGCAAAGGCGTAGGATGCAGGCCATGGAACTCGATCCCGACACCTGCTACAAGGCCGTGGCCTCGCACGACCGCCGTTTCGACGGACGCTTCTTCGTGGGCGTGTCGTCCACCGGCGTGTATTGCCGGCCGGTCTGCGCGGTGCGCACGCCCAAGCGCGAGAACTGCACGTTCTACGAATCGGCGGCCGCCGCCGAGAAGCACGGCTTCCGGCCCTGCCTGCGCTGCCGGCCCGAACTGGCGCCCGGCCATGGGCTGGCCGACATCTCCGGCCGGCTCGCGCAGGCGGCGGCCACGCTAATCGACGAAGGATTCATGACCGGCGCCGGCGTGGCGCAGTTGGCCGCGCGCATCGGCGTGACCGAGCGCCACCTGCGGCGGCTGTTCGATACCGCATTCGGCGTGTCCGTCCACGAATACGCGCAAACCCAGAAGCTGCTGCTGGCCAAGCGCCTGCTGACGGACACGGGCCTGCCCGTGACGCAGGTGGCGCTGGCCGCCGGCTTTGGCAGCGTGCGGCGCTTTCATGACGTGCTCAAGGAACGATACGGGCTGACGCCGCTGGCGATGCGGCGCCGCGCGGCGGATGGCATGGCCGACCGGCTGGTGTTCGAGCTGGGCTACCGGCCGCCGCTGGCGTGGGCCGAAATGCTGGGATTCCTGGCCGTGCGGGCGGTCGATGGCGTGGACGTGGTGCACGGCGGCGCGCATGTCCGGACCATCGCGGTCGAGGCCGGCGGCCATCGCCATCTGGGATGGGTGCGGCTGGAACACGTGCCGCGGCGGTCGGTGGTGCGCGTGACGTTGGCCGCCACGCTGGCGCATGTCATTCCGCAGGCATTGGGCAAGGTGCGGCGGCTGTGCGACCTCGGTTGCCGGCCTGATATCGTCGATGCCCACCTGGGCGAGCTGGCCGCGCAGACGCCCGGCATGCGGCTGCCGGGCACGTTCGACGGGCTGGAGATCGCGGTGCGGGCCATCATCGGCCAGGTGATTTCGGTGGTGCAGGCCCGGCGCATCCTGGCCCGGCTGGTCCGCATCGCCGGCACGCCGCTGCCCGATGCCGCGCTGGCCGGGCTGGCGCAGCCGGCCGGGCACGCGCCGCTGAGCCACGTCTTCCCGGACGCCCACGCGCTGGCCGCGCTGCCCGATGCCGATTACCAGGCGGCCGGCGTGCCGCTGGGCAAGGTGCGCAGCATTCGTGCGCTGGCGCGGCAGGTGGCCGCCGGCGAGATCCGGCTGGACCCGCACGCGGCGCCCGACGATACCGTGGCGCAGCTACGTGCCATCGACGGCATCGGCGACTGGACGGCCCAGTACGTGGCCATGCGCGCGCTGGGCTGGCCCGATGCGTTCCCCGCCACCGACTACGCGCTGCGCAAGGTGCTGGGCGTGAGCACGGTGCGCGCGATGCACGCGGCGACGTCGCAGTGGGCGCCCTGGCGGGCCTATGCGGCGATCCACCTCTGGCATCGCTACGAGGCCGCCAAGGCGGCGCCGGGCGAGCCGGAAAGCCACTCCGAAAGTCATTCCGAAAACGAGGAAGAGACAGCATGAACAGCTATCAGATCATCGACAGCCCGCTGGGCGACATCCTGCTGCGGGCCCAGGACGGCCAGTTGACCGGCGTGTTCTTTGCCGGGCAGAAATACTTTCCGGCGCAGGCGCGCGTGGCCGCCGTGGACAGCCGCGCCGATGCGCGCACGCTGGCGCTGGCCGCCGCCGAACTGCGGGCCTACTTCGACGGCAGCCTGCAGGCGTTCACGGTGCCGCTGCGCTTTGCCGGCAGCCCGTTCCAGCAGCGGATCTGGCAGGCGTTGCGCGACGTGGGATTTGGCGAAACGTCGACGTACGGGCAACTGGCGGCCGGCATCGGGCTGCCACCGAGCCATTCGCGGGCGGTGGGCGGCGCGGTGGGGCGCAATCCGCTGTCGGTCATCGTGCCGTGCCACCGCATCCTGGGCGCCTCGGGGGCGCTGACCGGCTACGCGGGCGGCGTCGATCGCAAGCGGGCGCTGCTGGATCTGGAAGGCGTGCTGCCGCTGGTGGCCGCCCGGGCCGCGGCCGTCCGGCTGCCTGGTTTGTATTAGAGGTGCCGGGCCGGGCGCTTCCGGCCCGCGCTGCTTCCGCAGAAACGGGTACGCCGGCTCCCCGCCGGCTGGCCGGCCCGATGAAACAACTCCCGGCGCCCGATCCTGGTGCGCCGCAGCGAAATCGCCCGCAAACCCGCGCCCAGCCTGGCCGCCGCACCGCGCCGAAAGCGTAGCGGAAGCTACCCCACCGAAGTCGGTTCCTAAAGTTGCGTCGTATTTTGCCGAAGGCCATGGCATATGCTTGCGCCGCAGTAGGGGCGCGCTTACCATGCGGCGCTGGCGCGCCGCGCGCTGACAGAACCCATGCGTCGCCCGCCACGCGGGCTGCGGCGCAACCACTATTCGACGTAGCGTATTCCATGAGTCTCCAAGATCCCCGCGGGCCGCAGGCTGGCCAATCCTTCTCTCCGATGGAGGGCGAGCCCGACGACGAGCGGGGCTCGGCGCAATCGGACGAGCGCTACCGGCTGACCCACAGCTCCCAGATCGGCACCGTGCTGCGCGACATGGCATGGCAGAAATGCCTGCTGAACGTGCGGTCGCGCGGCGGCTCGGAGATCGTGACGTCGATTCTCCACGTCGATCCGGCCAACAAGACCTTTATCTTCGACTGGTGCCGCGCCGACGGCGAGCGCCAGGCGCTGATGGGCTCCGACCAGAACGCGTTTTCCGGGCTGCTGCGCGGGGTGCCGGTCAACTTCGTGGTGGGCACCCCGGGCGCCACGCGCTTCGAGGGCGGCCCGGCGTTCATCGCCGACTTTCCGGAAAAGCTCTATCACTTCCAGCGCCGCCGCCATTTCCGGGCGCGCACGCTGCTGACCAAGGGCTACCGCTGCGAGGTGCAGTTGCCGGAGGCGGCCAGCAAGAGCACGCTGCAGCTCGATATCGCCGACTTGTCGCTGTCGGGCGTCGGCCTGCGGTCGCGTGCGGTGGGGGCGGACCAGCTGCCCGTGGGCACGGTCATCAAGAAATGCCGGCTCGATTTTGCCGAGCTGGGCCGGCTGGAGCTGGACATGCAGGTGGTGGGGCACTGGCTGGTGGGCTTCGACGACAACACCGTCCACCACTACGGCTGCGCCTTCCTGAATCCGGATGGCCGCATGGAAAACTTCCTGCAGCGGCTGGTGTTCCAGCTGGAACTGGCCCACCGCGGCTAAGGCAAGGGGGCCGGGCCCCCTGCCTGCTTCAACTTCCTACCAGCTTGCCGATTGCGGCGGCGGCCTCGCGCATCGGGGTCAGCAGCCGCGCCACCATTTCGCCTTCCGACACCTTGTTGGCCTTCACGCTCACGCTGATGGCGGCCACCACCATGCCCGTCTGCGACCGTACCGGCACGGCGATGGCGCGCAGGCCGGGCTCCAGTTCCTCGTCGATCAGCACGTAGTCCAGCTCCCGCGCGCGCTGGAACGCCGCTTCCAGCTCGGGCCGCGACACCTTGGTCAGCAGCGTGCGCGGCCGCAGTTCGGCGTGCTCGAAGAACGCCTCCAGCACCGCATCGGGCTGGTGGGCCAGCAGCAGCCGGCCGGTGGACGTGCAATAGGCCGGCAGTCGGCTGCCCATGCCCAGCGCGTGGGTCAGCACGCGCTGCACTTCGGAACGCACGAGGTACAGGATGTCGATGCCGTCGAGAATGGCCAGCGCCGAGGTCTCGTGCACGCGGGCGCTCAGCGTGTCCAGTATCGGCTGGGCCGACGATACCAGCGCCGTCGACGAGAAGTAGGCGTGCCCCAGGTGCAGCACGCGCGGCCGCAGCGCAAAGTGGCCGTCCTGCTGGCTCACGTAGCCGAGCTGTTCCAGCGTATAGAGGCAGCGCCGCACCGACGCGCGCGATAGCTGCGTGCGCTGCGCCACCTGCGAGATCGTCAGCGGACGCTTGCGCTCGGAGAACGCCTCCAGCACCGTCAGGCCGCGCGCCAGCGACAGCATGAAGTTCGGGTCCCCGGCAAAGCTGTTCAGGATGTCGGCCGGCGGATGCGCGGCGCGGACGGTGTCGGCCTGGGCGGGCTTGAGGTGGATGGGATGGGGGGCGTCCATGGCAGGGGGCGAGGGGGCGATGCGGTGTTCGATAATCGCGCATCTTACCGTCCCGGCCCGGGGATTGCCGCACTTCGGACAAAAAAATGTCGCCGGTGTACGGCGACTGGGCAAAGGGGGTGCCGGCCAGAAATGGAAAGCCGGCCGGCACCCTCAAGTATAGGGATCGGCACAACTGCGCCCATCCACCCGACGTGGGGTCTCGTACCCTTCACATGGCTGATGCCTAGGGTTTGCCGAGGAACAGGTAGAACGCATAGCGGCCGCCCGACGCGCGGCCGTAGGCCAGGTAGAGCGGGCCGATGGGGCTGTCCACGCCCAGGAACGCCGACGCCGATTTCAGCAGCCCGGTGGGGCTGCCCGCCACCAGCGGCGCGCCGACGCGCCCGGCTTCCAGCGACGCCCCGGCGTAGACGCCTTCCAGCAGCGTCTGCTTGACGAGCTTGTTGTAGTACACCAGCCGCGCGAACTGCAGGTTGCCGCCGATCAGTTGCCCGGTGCTGAAGCCCGACTGCTGCAGGAAGCCGCCCCACTGGAACAGGTCGTAGCGCGGCAGGCCCGGGCCGCCCAGGTTGCTGCCGGCGCGCACGCCCATGCTGAGCGTATGGCGGCCGAACGAATAGGCGCCGGTGGCCGTGATCTCGCCCTTGGTGTAGGTATCGGTGGCACCCATCGCGGCCTGCGACGAGAACACGTTCAGCGTGCCGCCGTAGCCGAAGCGCGGGAAGTTGATGCTGTCGAGCTGGTCGAACAGCAGCCGGCCCGCGATGGCGCGGCGATCCACGTCGCCGCCGGTCGTGGGCGACAGCGTGGCGGGGCCCGTGGACAGCGACACGTTCTGGTGTCCGATCACCACGCCCAGCCGCGCCTCGCCGTACTTGGTGAACTGGCTGCCCACGTCGAAGGCGAAATCGGTGCGCCGCAGGTCGTACTCGGCGATCTTGTTGTTGCCGCTGAACACGTTGACGGGCCGGCGTTCCAGCTCGATGCGCGGCGCCACGAAGAATAGCTGGCGCGTGTCCAGCGGCTGGTAGAACTCGCTGACCAGGCTCGACGTCTGCCCCGCCTGCACGTCGTTGCGCCATTCGGCGCCCAGCGCGTTCAGCCAGGTGCGGCGGTAGCTGGCCAGCAGGTTGAAGTAGGCGTTGCCGCGAAAGTCCGAACTGAGGCCGAGCCCGAAGCGCAGGTAGTCGGGCCCGTAGGTCTTTTCGATGGCATCCACGCCCAGCACGCGCTTGCCGGGCTCTTCCAGGAAGCGGTAGTTGACGTGCTCGAAGTCGCCCGTGCCGAACAGGCGCCGCATGTCGCGGTCCAGCGTGGCCTGGGTGATCGGCTCGCCAGGCCGGGTTTCCATCGTGGCGGCGGCGAAGGCCGGGTTCACGCGGTCCAGCGGCGCGAAGCGGATCTCGTCGACGGGCCGCGGGTCTGGCGGCGGCAGCGCGCGCTGGGCCGTGCGCAGGGTCTCGTACTGGTCCGGCGGCAGCGCCAGCGCGGACAGCCGGTCGGCCACGCGGCGCGCGGCGGCCTCGCCGATCGGGATGGTCTTGGGCAGGCGGTTGAAGTCGCCGGCCGAGAAATCGCCGAGCGCGGGCTCGATCAGGATGTCGGTGGGCTTCAGCGACGCCAGCGATGTCCGCACGTTCTGCTCGGTCAGGATGTTGAGCATCTGGCCGGTCACGCCGATCAGCGACGTCAGCTCCTCGCGCTTCATCAGCGGCGTGCCCAGGTTTACCGCGATGACGACGTCGGCGCCCATCGCGCGCGCCACGTCGACGGGCAGGTTGTCGGTCAGGCCCCCGTCGACCAGCAGCTTGCCCTGGTACTCGGTGGGCGCGACGGCGCCCGGCACCGACATGCTGGCGCGCATCACGTTGGCCAGCTCGCCCTCGCTGAAGACCACCGGCGTGCCGGCCACGAGGTCGGTGGCCACGGCGCGGTACGGAATCGGCAGCAGGTCGAAGTCGCGGTAGCCCGGCGCGTTGGCCAGTTGCCGCAGCACCGTTTCCAGCTGCACGCCCGAGACCACGCCCTTGGGCAGCAGCAGGCCGTCGCTGCGCACGCCGATCTCGGGCGTGACGAGGTTGGTGTGGTCCTCGATCTTGCGCCGGATCGCCAGGTCCTGCCGGGGCGGGCGTTCCTTGAACAGGGCGTCGGTGGTCAGGCCGGCCACGAGCTGTTCCATGGCCGGCGTGCTCATGCCGGTGGCATAGGCGCCGCCCACCAGCGAGCCCATGCTGGTCCCGGCGATGCAGTCCACCGGCACGCGCAGTTCTTCCAGCACCTTGAGCACGCCGATATGGGCCGCGCCGCGCGCCCCGCCGCCGGACAGGACCAGGCAGATGCGGGGCCGGCCCTCGGGGTGGGGCGGCAGCGTGCGCGGGGCGATGGGGGTGCGCGGATCGGCCGGCTGCAGCACGGGCGGCGCGGTGGGCGCCGGGTCTGGCGGGGGCAGCAGCCGGCGGCCCGGCTCGGCTTCGGGCGGCGCGGCTATCGCGACCGCGCAGGCCAGCACGCCCGCCAGCGCCGTGGCGGATCGATGCAATGCGGAAATGACGCGCGTGGCAGTGACCATGGCAAGAGGCAGTCCGCCGGACCGGCGTGGCGCCCACACTATCAGCAAGCCCCCAGGGCGGGACGGCACCCCGAAACAATTCAATACCGGTACGGTTTCCTGCATATCAGGGATTGCCGCCGCCGGCATTGGACCAAAGACCCTGATCGCGGTCGTCGATCCCGAAACGGCGGGCGGCATATACTGGCGCGGTCCTGTCTTCCTGCCTCGCATTGCCGTGTCCGCCGCCGAATCGTTCCCGTTGCCCGATGACCCCAAGCCGTTGCCGCCCGACCGCCCCGGCGACAACGAGTGCTGCCAGAGCGGCTGCGATCCGTGCGTGTTCGATTTCTACAACGACGAGATGGACCGCTATCGCCAGGAGCTGAAGGCGTGGGAAGCCCGCCAGGCCGGGCGCGTGAAGGTGGACCCGTGAGCGATGGCGCGGCCGACGCGCTGGCCGGCTTTGTCGGCCAGCATCCGCGGCTGTTCGTGCTGACCGGCGCCGGTATCAGCACCGATTCGGGCATCCCTGGCTACCGTGACGAGCAGGGCCGCTGGCAGCGGTCCGCGCCGATGACGATCACCGCGTTCCTGAGCGGCCCGGCCGCGCGCCAGCGCTACTGGGCGCGCAGCATGGTGGGCTGGCCCGTGGCCGATGCCGCGCAGCCGAACGTCAGCCACCGGGTGGTGGCGAGGCTGGGGGATGCGGGGCGGGTGGCGGGGCTGGTGACGCAGAATGTCGACGGCCTGCACCAGCGCGCCGGCAGCCGCGACGTGATCGAGCTGCATGGCAGCATCGGCCACGTGATCTGCCTGTCGTGCGCCACGCGCTATCCGCGCGCCGAGATCCAGCGGCGGCTCTGGCGCATGAATCCGGCCTTCCGCGATGTGTCGGCGCTGCCGGCGGCCGATGGCGACGCGCACCTCGAATCGCCGCTGTTCGACGACTTTGCCGTGCCCGACTGCGAGCGCTGCGGCGGCGTGCTCAAGCCCGACGTGGTGTTCTTTGGCGAATCGGTGCCGCGCGAGCGCGTGGATGCCGGCCGGGCGGCGCTGGGCGCGGCCGACGCGATGCTGGTCATCGGGTCGTCGCTGACGGTGTTTTCGGGCTACCGGTTCTGCCTGTGGGCCGCCGAGCGCGGCGTGCCGATCGCGGCGCTCAACCTGGGCACTACGCGCGCCGACCCGCTGCTGGCGCTGAAGCTGTCGGCGCCCATCGGACCGACGCTGGCGGCGCTGGCCAGGTCGCTCGGGCTCGATGCCGCCGGGGAAGCCGCTACTTCAGGTCCAGCTTCACGCTGATGCCGTCCGGCGTCACGGTGATGGCGCCGGGCTGCACCTCGCGGCCGTTGAAGCGCAGTTCCTCGGGCTTGAACGTGTGCAGCGGGTAATCCTTCAGCAACTGCTCGGCCACCACGGCGCCGATGGCCTTGAGCTGCTGCGTGTACTGGCTCATGCCCTGGACCTGCACGTCCTGCACGGTCGGGTTGTCGAGCAGCACGGCGCGCTGCGTGGCGTCGTACTTCACGCCGCTGTTGAGCGACATCGTGCCGTTGACGGGCGGGGAGGGCAGGATCGTGTTGGTCACCGCCGCATCCATCTGCGTGGTCACGCGGTTGGTCGCGCCATCCAGCACCAGCCGGGGATGCGAAAGCTGCACGCTGACCAGTTCGCCATAGCGCAGCGTGGTGGGAAAGCGCTGGTCCACGGCGCGCTGGAGCTCGGCCTTGCTGAACGTGTACTCGCCGGTCCAGACGTTATAGCCGGCATGGGCCGCGCCGATGGCGGCGAACGCCAGCGCGGCGGCCAGGGCATGGCGGGTGTGTCGGGTGCGTCGGGTGCGGAGGCGGGGCGGGGTCACGGGCATCGGGGGCGAACGGGACGAATCCGGAGTGGGGATAGCCGGTGTGACCCGGCCCCGGCCGCGAACGTTCCGGAATGTGATGCCGGCGTATCAGTAATGCGGCGGGATCTCGTGCTGCGGGTGGCTTTCGGACGCGGTTGGCGCGGCGGCGCGCACCTGCTGGTACAGCACGCGGAACTGGGCCTGCAGCAGGTCGATCTGCTGCTGCTGGCGCGCGACGGTCAGGTTCAGCGTCTCGATCAGGTCCTCCTGAAAGGCGACCTTGACTTCGAGATCGGTCAGGCGGGATTCCATGGGCGATTCTCCGGTTGGCCGCGCATTGTACGGGATGCGGCCAACCGGGCGGGGCCGGTGCCCCGGCCGCTTACGGCTTGTAGACCAGCACCATCCACGTGATGCCGAACTTGTCGGTGACCATGCCGAAGCGCTCGCTGAAGAACGTGCGGTCGGCCGGCATCACGATCTTGCCGCCGGCGGCCAGCGCCTGCATCGTGCGGTCGACCTCGGCGCTGTCGGCGGCGTTGTAGGCCAGCGAGAAGCCCTTGAAATCGGTCTGGCCCTTGCACTCGCCGTCGGAGCCCATGACGATCGTGTCACCGATCTTGAGCGCCATATGCATCACTTTCTCGGCGTTCTCGGGGCGTGGCGTGCAGCCTTCGCCGGCTTCGGGCGGCGCATCCTTGAAGCGGATCAGGCCCTGCACCTCCGCGCCCAGCGCGGTCTTGTAGAACTCGGCCGCCTCTTCGGCGCGGCCGTCGAAAAACAGGTACGACTCGATCTTCGATGCCATCGAAACTCTCCTTGGGATGGGAGCCCGCGGCCGGGATCGGGCGGCGGGCAGTGTGCCTGCGCGGCGTCTTGTGTACGCCGTCCACAATAGCCTAGTCGACGGCCCTGGCCATGTCCACATATATTTTCGGCGGGCCCGGGTTTGGCGCCGGGGCCGTGCCATGTCACAATTCACGGTTACGAGTTTCGGGCGCCGGACCGGCTCGCCGCATGCCCCGGGCACGCGGGGGCGCCCCAAGAGCCGACACATTCACCTGGTTTCCTGGCGATGACTACCATCCTGCAGCACATTCCTTCCGGCCAGCGCGTCGGAATCGCCTTCTCGGGCGGACTCGACACCAGCGCCGCGCTCCTCTGGATGCGCCAGAAGGGCGCCATTCCCTACGCCTACACCGCCAACCTGGGCCAGCCGGACGAGCCGGACTACGACGACATCCCGCGCCGCGCCAAGGCCTACGGCGCCGAGGAAGCCCGCCTGGTGGACTGCCGCGCCCAGCTCGTGGCCGAGGGCATCGCCGCGCTGCAGTGCGGTGCGTTCCATATCTCCACGGCCGGCGTGACGTACTTCAACACCACGCCGATCGGCCGCGCCGTGACCGGCACGATGCTGGTGGCCGCCATGAAGGAAGACGGCGTCAACATCTGGGGCGACGGCAGCACGTTCAAGGGCAACGACATCGAGCGCTTCTACCGCTACGGCCTGCTGACCAACCCGGGCCTGCAGATCTACAAGCCGTGGCTGGACCAGCAGTTCATCGACGAACTGGGCGGCCGGGCGGAAATGTCCGAGTTCATGCGCCAGAACGGCCATGACTACAAGATGTCGGCCGAAAAGGCGTACTCGACCGATTCGAACATGCTGGGCGCCACCCACGAGGCGAAGGACCTGGAGCACCTGGATTCGGGTATCCGCATCGTCCAGCCGATCATGGGCGTGCAATTCTGGCGCGACGACGTGGAAGTGAAGCGCGAGGAAGTGACCGTGCGCTTCGAGGAAGGCCAGCCCGTGGCGCTGAACGGCAAGACGTTCGCCAACGCCGTGGACCTGTTCATGGAAGCCAACGCCATCGGCGGCCGCCACGGCCTGGGCATGAGCGACCAGATCGAGAACCGCATCATCGAGGCCAAGAGCCGCGGCATCTACGAGGCCCCGGGCCTGGCGCTGCTGTTCATCGCCTACGAGCGCCTGATTACCGGCATCCACAACGAGGACACCATCGAGCAGTACCGCGACAACGGCCGCCGCCTGGGCCGCCTGCTGTACCAGGGCCGCTGGTTCGACCCGCAGGCCATCATGCTGCGCGAGACCGCCCAGCGCTGGGTGGCCGGCGCCGTGACCGGCGAGGTGACCATCGAACTGCGCCGCGGCAATGACTACTCGATCCTGAACACCAAGTCGCCGAACCTGACATACAAGCCCGAGCGGCTGACGATGGAGAAGGGGGAGTCGATGTTCACGCCGCTGGACCGGATCGGCCAGCTCACGATGCGCACGCTGGACATCGTCGACACCCGCGAGAAGCTGCAGACCTACGCCAAGACCGGCCTGCTCTCCGCGCAGACCAGCGCCGCGCTGCCGAAGCTCGAAGACTGAGCCCCGGGGGCCATGGCACGAAAAACCGGCACGCTTCGCGCGTGCCGGTTTTTTTTTACGCCCTGCACGCCGCGCCGCAACGGGGCACAATGCGCGATGCCGGCCGCCGCGCCGGCCTTTCCATTCCTGCTTCGGCTTCGTCAATCGGGGAACCACCGCCATGCCAGATTTCGCCATGCAATACCGCCGCCTGGGCGCCAGCAACCTGAACGTATCCACCCTGTGCCTTGGCACGATGATGTTCGGCGACCAGACCGATGAGGCCGAGGCGGCCCGCATCGTGGCCAGCGCCCGCGACCACGGCGTGAATTTCATCGACACGGCGGACGTGTACACCAAGGGCGCGTCCGAATCGATGGTCGGCCGGCTGCTGCAGGCAAGCCGGCACGACTGGGTGCTGGCGACGAAGCTCGGCAACGCCATGGGCAGCGGCCCGAACCAGCAGAACTATTCCCGTAGCTGGATCATGCGCGAGGTGGAAGACAGCCTGCGCCGGCTGGCGACCGACTACGTCGACGTGCTGTACCTGCACCGCGACTTTGCCGGCGCCAACCTGGAAGAGCCGGTGCGCGCGATGGGTGACCTGATCCGGGCCGGCAAGATCCGCTACTGGGCCGTGTCGAATTTCCGCGGCTGGCGCATCGCCGAGATCGCGGCGCTGTGCGACAGGCTGGGCGTGCCCCGCCCGGTGGCCTGCCAGCCGTACTACAACCTGCTGAACCGCATGCCCGAAGTGGAAATCCTGCCCGCGTGCCAGCATTTCGGCCTGGGCGTGGTGCCCTACAGCCCCATCGCGCGCGGCGTGCTGACTGGCAAGTACCTGCCCGGCCAGGCGCCGCAGGCCGACTCCCGCGCCGGCCGCGCCGACAAGCGCATGATGGAGACCGAGTTCCGCGAGGAGTCGCTGGTCATCGCCCAGAAGCTGAAGGCCCATGCCGAAAGCCGCGGCCTGACGCCGGGCCAGTTTGCCACCGCCTGGGTGCTGGCCAATCCGATCATCAGCTCGGTGATCGCCGGCCCGCGCACGCTGGCGCAGTTCGAGGACTATTTTGGTGCAGTCGGTGCCGCCGTCTCGGCGCAGGAAGAGGCGATGGTCGATGCGCTGGTGCCGCGCGGTCATGCATCGACGCACGGCTACAACGATCCGAACTACCCGTTCGGCGGCCGGCCGGTGAGCGCCGCCTGATTCCGGGCGCCTGCCACAGGTAGGAATGACAACGGCAGCCGGGCTTTCCCCACTGGAAATACAGCGGGGAGTGATGCCCAAGCTGCCTGTTGCGCGGCTCGCACGCAGGGCCGTTTGAATACGTGCGCGGACCCACTTCCGTCGCACATTCCCCAGCCGATCCGCGTAATATAAAAGCACGCGATGGCCTTTGGATGAGGGCCGTCAGGCGCAGGCTTTGAGCCGGCGATGCCTGCCGAAACGGCAGGCCCGGCGCAACCGGATGCGAATCGTGTCACGTCGTGGCTGGATCCTCGCTGGGATGGCGGTCGCCGTATGCGGCGGCGCGTACATTGTCGTGAGCCTCGTCACGCACGAGGCGCGTACCTCCCAATGGCAGGCTCGCTACATGAGCCGGCTGGGCAAGTCGTTGACGTACGAAATTCTGCCCGGGCCGAGCGACAGCATCCGCTATCCCCATTCCGGCCCCTACGACCTGCGGCTCGGTTACGAGAGGCTGGGCGAATTCGGCGAGCGGCTGCTGCGGCAGGGCTATGTCACCACCGCGCAGTCGCGCATGTCGTATGACATGGTGCGGCTGATGGACCAGGGCATCTTTCCGCCGTACCGCGAGAAGACGCAGGCCGGGCTGGTGATCCGCGACTGCAACGCGCTGACGATGTCCCTCGACCGCTATCCGCAGCGGCAGTACGACAACTTCGACGCCATTCCCAAGGTGCTGGTCTCGTCGCTGTTGTTCGTCGAGAACCAGAACCTGCTCAATCCCGAATACCCGATGATGAACCCGGCGCTGGACTGGCGCCGGTTCTCGCGCGCGGTGATGGACCAGGGCATCCGGCTGGTGGATCGCGGCCACGGCGCGCCGGGCGGCAGCACGCTGGCCACGCAGATCGAGAAATACCGCCATTCGCCCGAGGGCAAGACGCAGTCGATCGCCGACAAGCTGCGGCAGATGACCTCCGCTTCACTGCGCGCCTACCGCGACGGCCCGGACACGCAGCGCGCGCGCGAGAACATCGTGGTGGACTACGTCAACACGGTGCCGATGTCGGCGCGCGCCGGCCACGGCGAGATCGAGGGCCTGGGCGACGCCATGTTCGTCTGGTACGGCGAGGATTTCGCGGAGGTCAACCAGTTGCTGCGCGAGATGGATCCGCGCCGGCCGTCGCCGCGCGCCGCCCAGGCGTACAAGCGCGCGCTGTCGCTGATCATCTCGCAGCGCCGGCCGTCGTACCACCTGCGCCGCGACGACACCAACCTGGACGCCCTGACCGGCAGCTACCTGCGCCTGCTGGCCGCGTCGAACGTCATCACGGCCGAGCTGCGCGACGCGGCGCTGGAACAGTCGCTGGACAAGGCGGCGCCGCCGCAGCGGCCCGCGCCCGAGCCGTGGGTCACGCGCAAGGCCGTGAACCAGGTGCGCAACGACGTGCAGCACATGCTGGGCGTGGAAAGCCGCTACGACCTGGACCGGCTGGACCTGACCGTCGACAGCACCATCAACCGCGAGGCGCAGCGGCTGGTGACGCAGACGCTGCAGCGCATCCGCAACAAGGACGACGCCCGGCAGATGGGCCTGTACGGCAAGAACCTGCTGCGCGACGGCGACGACCCGTCGAAGCTCGTGGCCAGCCTGACGCTGTTCGAGCGCGTGGGCAATGCCAGCGTGGTGCGCGTGCAGGCCGACAACGTCGACCAGCCGTTCGACATCAACAGCGGGGCGCGCCTGAACCTGGGCTCGACGGCCAAGCTGCGCACGCTGGTCACGTACCTGGAAGTCATCGACGAGATCGCCGAACGCTACCGCGGCATGAGCGTGGCCGAGCTGAAGGCCATCGACGTGCCGCGCCAGGACGCGCTGACGCGCTGGACGGTGGACTATCTGATCAAGGCGAAGACGCCCGCCGAACGCTCGCGCCAGGCCGTGCTGGAAGCGGCGATGGAGCGCAAGTACTCGGGCAACGCCGGCGAGGCGTTCTTCACGGGCGGCGGCATGCAGGCATTCACGAATTTCGAGAAATGGGAGGGCGAGCGCCAGATGACGGTGCGGGTGGCCTTCCAGCACTCGGTCAACCTGGTCTTCATCCGCATGATGCGCGACATCGTGCGCTACCAGGTCTGGCAGGAACACCCCGACGCCGCCACGCTGTTCGAAGACCGCGACTCGCCGCGCCGGCGTGCCTACCTGGAGCAGTTTGCCGACGAGGAAGGCTCGTCGTTCATGACGGCGTTCTGGCAGCGGTATCGCGGCAAGACCAACGACGAGCGGCTCAAGGTGCTGCTGGACCGCGTGAAGCTGCCCACGCCGCGCCTGGCGGCCGTGCGGCTGTCGGTGACGCTGCTCAGCGTGCGGCCCGATACCGATTACGACACCTTCGCCCGGACGCTGCGCGAGCGGCTGCCGAAGAAGTTCCAGCCGTCGGAGGAAGACCTGCAGGCGCTCTTCGTCAAGTACGGCCACGACAAGTTCAACCTGAACGACCGCGGCTACCTGTCGCGTATCCACCCGCTGGAACTGTGGATGATGGAGTACCTGGGCAAGCATCCGGACGCCACGCTCAAGGAAATCCTCGACGCGAGCGAGCCGGACCGGCAGACCGTCTATGCCTGGCTGTTCAAGACGCGCAGCAAGCTCGGGCAGGACGCCCGCATCCGCACGCTGCTGGAGCGCGAGGCGTTCGAGAAGATCGCCATGCGCTGGCACCGGCTGGGCTACCCGTTCGAATCGCTGACGCCGTCGTATGCGACGGCCGTGGGCGCGTCCGGCGACCGCCCGGCGGCGCTGGCCGAGCTGGCCGGCATCATCCTCGGCAACGGCGTGGACGCCCAGCCGGCGGCGGTGCGCACGCTGGCGTTTGCCGGCCAGACGCCGTACGCCACCACTTACGGGCTGCGGCCGCAGCCGGGCAAGCCGCTGATTGCGCCCGAGATTATTGCCACGCTGGTGCGGCGGTCGATGCTCGACGTGGTGCAGGCCGGCACGGCCAAGTCGATCAACGGGGCGTTCGTGCCGGTGAACCGCAAGGGCCAGCCGCAGGGCGCGCCGCTGGCGGTGGGAGGCAAGACGGGCACGGGCGACCAGCGCTTCCAGACCTACGGGCCGGGCGGCCGGGTGATTTCGTCGCGGGCGGTGAACCGGTCCGCAACCTTCGTCTTCGTGATTGGCGAGCGCTACTTCGGCACCGTGACCGTGCACGTGCGCGAGCCGTATGCCGCGCGCTATGTGTTCACCAGCGCGCTAGCGGTGCGGGTGCTGCGGTCGCTGGCGCCGCAGATTTCGGCCATGGCCGCGCCGGGCAGCAACGACGCCACGCTGCTGCGCTGCCGCGACACCCAGGCCGCCCCGACGATGACCACGCTGCAACTGCCCGACGGCAGCCCGGCGCTGGACGGCCGCGCGGGCGGCGCGGCGGACGGCAACCTAGCGTTTGCGCCGAACGGCGTCGTAGATAAATAGCAGGACCATCGCGCCCAGGATCGACGCGATCCAGCCGACCGCCTCGCCGGGCTGGTAGAAGCCCATCGCGCGGCCGACGTAGCCGGCCAGCAGCGCGCCCAGCACGCCCAGGAGGATCGTCATGATCCAGCCCATCTTGTCGTCGCCGGGCTTGATGGCCCGCGCCAGCAAGCCGACGATCAGGCCAACGAACACCGTACCGATAAATGCCATCATGATGCGCTCCTTCCGTGGTGAAACTGCGAAGAGGACCGCGGCACATCGTGCCACCGTCATGTGACTGGCGCGCGAATCGGCGCGGCGCGGCGTAACCGGTCTGCCGCGCCGCCCGCGTGCGCCGGGCCGGTCAGCCTGCCTTGCGCGACGTGATCACGGCCTCGGCGACATTGGCCGGGGCCTCCGCGTAGTGCT
This sequence comes from Cupriavidus sp. H18C2, assembly GCF_049393795.1. NCBI lineage: Bacteria > Pseudomonadati > Pseudomonadota > Betaproteobacteria > Burkholderiales > Burkholderiaceae > Cupriavidus > Cupriavidus sp. H18C2. Next base: position 129,840 of record NZ_CP186011.1, read on the forward strand.
TGAACTCCATCGTGAAGGTGGCCCGGCCCTGCGTGAGCGACCGCAGCGACGTGGAATAGCCGAACATCGTCGCCAGCGGCACCTCGGCGCGCACGATCTTGCCGCCGCCGCCCGAGATGTCCTCCATGCCGTGCACGATGCCGCGCCGCGACGACAGGTCGCCCATCACGTTGCCGGTGAACTCCTCGGGCGTCTCCACCTCGACGGCCATCATCGGCTCCAGCAGCACCGGCTTGGCGCGGCGCATGCCTTCCTTGAACGCCATCGACCCGGCCATGCGGAACGCGTTCTCGTTCGAGTCCACGTCGTGGTACGACCCGAACACCAGCGTGGCCTTGACGTCCACCACCGGGTAGCCGGCCAGCACGCCGGACTCCAGCGTCTCGCGGATGCCCTTGTCCACGGCCGGGATGAACTCGCGCGGCACCACGCCGCCCTTGATGGCATCGACAAATTCGTAGCCGCCGCCCTGCTGCAGCGGCTCCAGGTTCAGCACCACGTGGCCGTACTGGCCGCGCCCGCCCGACTGCTTGACGAACTTGCCTTCCACGTCCTTGGCCGCCGACTTGATCGTCTCGCGGTAGGCCACCTGCGGCTTGCCGACCGATGCCTCCACGCCGAACTCGCGCTTCATGCGGTCCACCAGGATCTCCAGGTGCAGCTCGCCCATGCCCGAGATGATGGTCTGGCCCGATTCCTCGTCGGTCGCCACGCGGAACGACGGGTCCTCCTGCGCCAGGCGGTTCAGCGCGATGCCCATCTTTTCCTGGTCGGCCTTGGTCTTCGGCTCCACGGCCTGCGAGATCACCGGCTCCGGGAACGTCATCCGTTCCAGGATGATGACCTTGTCGGGGTCGCACAGCGTGTCGCCCGTGGTGGCCTCTTTCAGGCCCACGGCGGCGGCGATGTCGCCGGCGCGCACTTCCTTGATCTCGTTGCGCACGTTGGCGTGCATCTGCAGGATGCGGCCCAGCCGCTCGCGCTTGGCCTTGACCGGGTTGTAGACCGTGTCGCCCGAATTGACCACGCCCGAGTAGACGCGAAAGAAGATCAGCTGGCCGACGAACGGGTCGGTCATGATCTTGAACGCCAGCGCCGAGAACGGCTCGTCGTCGCTCGGATGGCGCTCGGCTTCCTTGTCGTCCTCGGTGTGGCCCAGGATGGCGGGCACGTCCACCGGCGACGGCAGGTAGTCGATCACGGCGTCCAGCATCGCCTGCACGCCCTTGTTCTTGAACGCGCTGCCGCAGAGCATCGGCACGATCTCGCCGGCCACGGTGCGCTTGCGCAGCGCGGCCTTGATCTCGTCCTCGCTCAGGGTCTCGCCGCTCAGGTATTTCTCAAGCAGCTCCTCGCTGGCCTCGGCCGCGGCCTCGATCATCTTGTCGTGCCATTCCTGGGCCAGGTCCCGCAGGTCGGCCGGAATGTCGGTGTACTCGAAATGCACGCCCTGGCTGGCGTCGTCCCAGACGATCGCCTGCATCTTGACCAGGTCCACCACGCCCAGGAAGTTGTCCTCGGCGCCCACCGGGATCTGGATCGGGATCGGATTTCCCTTCAGGCGGCTCTGGATCTGGTCGCGCACGCGCAGGAAGTCCGCGCCCACGCGGTCCATCTTGTTGACGAACGCGATGCGCGGCACCTTGTACTTGTTGGCCTGGCGCCAGACCGTCTCGGACTGCGGCTGCACGCCGCCCACGGCGTCGTAGACCATGCAGGCGCCGTCGAGCACGCGCATCGAGCGTTCCACCTCGATCGTGAAGTCGACGTGGCCCGGCGTGTCGATGATGTTGATGCGGTGCTCGGGGTAGTTGTTGGCCATCCCCTTCCAGAACGCCGTGGTGGCGGCCGACGTGATGGTGATGCCGCGTTCCTGCTCCTGCTCCATCCAGTCCATGGTGGCCGCGCCGTCGTGCACCTCGCCCAGCTTGTGGTTCACGCCGGTGTAGAACAGGATGCGCTCGGTGGTGGTGGTCTTGCCGGCGTCGATATGGGCGCTGATGCCAATGTTGCGATAGCGCTCGATGGGGGTCTTGCGGGGCACGGTGTTTTCTCCTGTCAAGGGCACCACGGGCCGATAAGCGTAGCACTTTCACGAATTGCGCGTATTTCCCCGCGCCGCACAAGGCATGGCGGCCCGCCCGCCCGGATCAGGGCCAGTGGTCGCGCGCGTAGACGCCGGCGGCGGCCCGGGCCAGCGCCGCGCGGCCGGCCGCCTGTGTATCGGTATAGAACGGCGGGTCGGCCAGAGGCAAGCCATTGTCGCGCGCGGTCTCCACCAGGATCCGCAGGTATTCGGTCATGCGCGACGCCGTGAAGCCGTTGGGATCGTGGAAGGCGACGATCACGGGCGTCACGCCGTCCACGGCCGGCAGCCGGTGCGCGGCCATCGCCCGGCCCACCTGTTCGAGTTCGTGGCGCATGTGCGGGCGTCGGCGCAGGCTGATGGTCCAGCCGTAGAACTTGCCGTCGCGCGCGTTGGCGTCGGCCATCAGCATGCCCAGCCCCACCTGGGCGTACACGGCCTGGGTGGCGGGGCTGTACGCCCAGTTGGGCGGCCGCACCACCGCCAGCGCCTGGCCGCACTGGGCGGCGATGTCACCCTGCCCCCGGCGCAGCGACGCGGCCAGGACGTCCGGCGCCAGCCGCGTGTGCGGGACATGGCCGGCTTTCATGCCGCTATGCACGGCCATCAGCTGCCCCTGCGCGCAGGTCTCGCGCATCTGCGCGCGGCCTTCCGGGCCGCCGCCCCGGCGCGGGTGTTCGGTCTGGACGAAGAAGATGGCCTTGATGCCCGGCGCCAGCGGGTTGTCGGCCAACTGGCGCAGGATCAGCGGCGTGCCGCCGTACGGGCCGGTGTCCGGGCCATCGTCGAACGTCAGCAGGAACCGCACGGGTGGCAGCCGGGCCGCCGTGTCGGGCGCCAGCGGCGTGACGGGCCCCAGCGCGCAGCCGGCCAGCGCCAGCGCGGCGGCCAGGGCGGGGAGGCAGGTGAGGGCGGTAAGACGGCGGCGCGGGCGCTGCCCGGTGGAAGTGACGTTCACGGCAATTCGTTGATTGGGGCGGTGCGGGCGGCATGACCATCGGCCGGCCCGTCGTTGTCGGTACGTGGGGTAGTTGTCAGCGCGCGTCCGATCACGCATTCAGCCAACGGCTCACGGCGTGGCGCCGGCCGGCTACCTAGAATGGTGGGACATTTCCGAACTCTGAACGCTTATTCGACAGGAAGGCGGTTTCCATGCTCCGTCCGCTCAAACCCATCGCATTGTCCGTGCTGCTCACCTGCGCCGCGCTGCCGGCGCATGCCGACGATCCCGGCGTCGTGTTCTCGGCCGCCAAGCCTGGCGACGCCCTGCCCGGCGGCTGGCAGAACCGGCCGGTCGTCTCGGGCAAGACACCCACCCGCTACGCGCTGGTGGCGCAGAAAGGTACCACGGTGCTGCAGGCCGATGCCAGCAGCGCCGCCTCGGGGCTGGTCCACGAGGGCGACGTCGACCTGTCTAAGACGCCGGTGGTGGAATGGCGCTGGAAGGTGGCGGCGCCGATTCCCGGCGCCGACAACAAGGTGGGCGACAAGGAGGACGCACCGGCCCGGCTGGTGTTCTTCTTCGACGGCCGCAGCAGCAACCTGTCGATCGGCGAGCGCGCCGAGGCGCTGGCGGCCAGCGCGGCCGGCGAAAAGCTGCCGTACGCCACGCTGATGTACATCTGGACCAACAGCGCGCCGGTGGGCACGGTCATCCCGAACCCCCACACCAGCCGCGTGCAGATGATCGTCGTCGGCAACGAGCCCGGCAAGTGGCAGACCCTGCGCCGCAACGTCGTCAGCGATTTCCAGAAGGTGTTCCGCGAGGCGCCGGGCAAGCTCACCGGCTACGGCGTGATGACCGATACCGACAACACCGGCACCACCGCCCGGGCGTGGTACGGCGACATCGCGTTCAAGTCCGCCCGGTAGGCGAGCGCCCGCTTACTGGCCCGGCGGCGGCGCAGCGGCGATGGCGGCCTGGATGGCCGTCGACACCCGCGCCGCCAGCCCGCTGGCATCGGTCAGGCCCGCTGCCTCCCGCACGCTGACCACCTTGGCAGGATCGTAGTGGCGGCCGCTGCCGATGGCCGCCTCGAACGCGTTGGCGCGGGCGTTGATCGCCTCGGGGTCGGCATCGACGAGCAGGATGGCGTGGGCCAGTACCAGGTGGCGCTGGCCGTCCGGCGACTGGGCGTCGGCCGGCGCCCGGCGCCAGTACTGCGCCGTCCCGGCGATCTTGCGCGCAGCATCGCCCGGCCCCCAGGCAAGGTTGTAGCGGCCATCGCAGAACGACCCCTCCACGGCCTGCCAGTGCGTTTCCACGCCCACCTGCCGCAGGCCGGCGGCAATCACCTCGCACAGGTGCAGGTAGACCGGCTCCATCCACGTGGCCGCGCCCTTCGGCACCGCCTAGGCCAGGCTCACGTTGAGGATGCCCGGCCCCTGCGGCACCAGCCCCCCGCCCGACATGCGCAGCCAGACCGGGCAGCCCCGCGCGGCAAAGTCGGCCCGCGCGGCCTCGATGCCGGGCTGGCGCAGGTAGCTGCGCGGAATCACCAGCGATAACGGCGCCTCCCACAACTGCGCCACCGGCCCCTGCCGGGCGGCATGGTCCAGCAGCGCGAGTTCGCCCTGCAGCGGGTCTGCCTCGGCAGGATCGGGGTCGACGAAGGCAAACCGCGTGGCGTGGTTCAAGGTCATGGTCGGTCGATGAGAGGCGGCAGCAGCCCGGCGCGGGCCGTCCTGCCGATGTGCAGCATCCGCCATGCGCCACGATGGTGCTCAAAGGCGCCGGCAAAGCTGCCGTTATTTTCGAAGCCTGCCGGATGTCCGCTGGGCCATCCGTCATCCTCAGCCTGTCGCATCATGAACCGACTTACCCTCAATGCCAAACTCTGGGCGGCCCTGGCCGTCATGTGGGTGCTGCTGCTTGCCCTGGGCGCCTGGAACGCCTTCCACACCAAGTCCGTCATGATGGCGGAGCGCCGCGACGGCCTGCAGTCGCTGGTGGCCACCGGCGAGGGCATCGTCAAGCTGTACGCCGAACGCGCCGCCAAGGGCACGATGTCGAAGGAAGACGCCCAGAAGGCGGCCAAGGACGCGCTGCGCGCGATGCGCTTTGGCCAGAACGGCTACCTGTTCGTGGTCGATTCCAAGCCGCAGGTGATCCTGAACCCCGGCTTGCCGCAGACCGAAGGCAACGTGGTCGGCGAGTTCAAGGACCCGGACGGCGTGTATGTGTACCGCGCCATCATCGACGGCGCGCGGCGCACCAGCGGCGAGGACGCGGGCTTTTCCACGTACCGCGGCCGCCTGCCGGGCACCGAGAACCCGCAGCGCAAGCTGACCTACGCGCGCCACGTGGCCGACTGGGACTGGTTCGTGGCGACCGGCGTGTTCCTGATCGACATCGAGGACGCCTTCCGCGCCAACCTGATCAACGCGTTCCTGAGCACGCTGCTGATCGGCGCGATGATCGCGGCGGTAATGGGCCTGATCATGCGCACGGTCAAGCGCAGCCTGGGCGGCGAGCCGGCCTATGCGGTGGAGGCGGTGTCGCGCATCGCCAGCGGCGACCTGACCGTGCCGGTGCGCGTGAGCGCCAGCGACGACCACAGCGTGCTGGCCGCGATGCAGCAGATGCAGCAACGTCTATCGGCCACGCTGGGCGATATCCGCGGCGCCGCGAGCTCGATTGCCACGGCGACCAGCCAGATTTCGGCCGGCAATCTCGACCTGTCGCAGCGCACCGAGGAGCAGGCGTCGGCGCTGGAGCAGACCGCGTCGAGCATGGAGGAACTGACCGGCATCGTCCGCCAGAACGCCGACAACGCCCGCCAGGCCAGCGCGCTGGCCGTGAATGCGTCGGACATCGCCAACCGGGGCGGCGAGGTGGTCAGCGAGGTGGTGGTGACGATGGGCGAGATCAACCAGGCGTCGCGCCAGATCGTCGACATCATCGGCGTGATCGAGGGCATTGCCTTCCAGACCAACATCCTGGCGCTGAACGCGGCCGTGGAAGCGGCCCGCGCCGGCGAGCAGGGCCGGGGGTTTGCGGTGGTGGCCGGCGAGGTGCGCAGCCTGGCCCAGCGCAGCGCCAACGCGGCCAAGGAAATCAAGACGCTGATCGACAATTCCGTGGCGCAGGTGGACAACGGCTCGGCGCTGGTGGCCAAGGCTGGCGAGACCATGCACGAGGTGGTGAGCGCCGTGCGCCGCGTGACGGACATCATGGGCGAGATCAGCGCGGCGTCGGCCGAGCAGAGCACCGGCATCGAACAGGTGGGCCAGGCCGTGACGCAGATGGACTCGGTGACGCAGCAGAACGCGGCGCTGGTGGAAGAGGCGGCCGCGGCGGCCCAGTCGCTGGCCGAGCAGGCCGATTCGATGATGCGCGCGGTGTCGGCGTTCCGGCTGGCGACGGCCTGACGCCGGGCGGCCCCGCCCGCGCCACAAGGCAAAAAACCGCGGCCTGGACCGCGGTTTTTTCTTGCCCGGGCCGATGGCGGGTCAGATGACCGGGGTCGGCTGCAGCGCCTGCATGGCCTGCGCGGCAATCTCGAACGAGCGCAGCCGGGCCGTGTGATCGTAGATCTGACCGGTCAGCATCAACTCGTCCGGGCGCAGGTCGTCGACGAAGGCCTGGATGCCCTGGCGCACCGTTGCCGGGCTGCCGACCACCGAGCAGGCCAGCGAGCGGCGGATGGGATCGGCTTCGCTGGCGTCCCAGAGGCGGCTGATGTCGTCAACAGGCGGCTTGAGCTGGCCCGGCGTGCCGCGCACCAGGGACAGGAACTGCTGCTGCAGCGAGCTGAACAGGCGGCGCGCCTCGTCGTCGGTATCGGCGGCAAACACGTTCAGGCCCAGCATCACGTGCGGGCGGTCGAGCTGGTCGGACGGGCGGAATGTGCGGCGGTACAGATCCACGGCCTGGCGCATGAAGCCGGGCGCGAAGTGCGACGCAAACGCGAACGGCAGGCCCATGGCCGCCGACAGCTGCGCGCTGAACAGGCTCGATCCCAGCAGCCACAGCGGCACCTTCAGCCCGGCCCCGGGCACGGCGCGCACGCGCTGGCCGGGTCGTACTTCGTCGAAATAGGCCTGCAGTTCTTCCACATCCTGCGGAAAGCTGTCGGCCGCGTCGTGGTCGAGGTGGCGGCGCAGCGCGCGGGCCGTGGCCTGGTCGGAACCCGGCGCCCGGCCCAGGCCCAGGTCGATGCGGCCCGGGTAGAGCGACGCCAGCGTGCCGAACTGTTCGGCCACCACCAGCGGGGAATGGTTGGGCAGCATGATGCCGCCCGAGCCGACGCGGATGGTAGACGTGCCCTGGGCCACGTAGCCGATCAGCACGGCCGTGGCCGCACTGGCGATGCCGGGCATGTTGTGGTGCTCCGCCAGCCAGAAGCGGCGGTAGCCCAGGCGTTCCGCATGCCGGGCGAGGTCCAGCGTGTTGTGCATGGCCTGGGCGGCGGTGCTGCCTTCCGCGATTGGCGAAAGATCGAGCAGGGAATAGGGGATCATGGCTTGCCACGCACCGGCCGGGGCCGTGCGTCGTTGGATTCGGGGACGGGCTATGGTAGTCATCCCCGCCCGATCCTGCTGGCGCCGGCCAAGAAGCCATGCTGGCCGTGGGGCCTCGTGGGCGGGCCCGCGTCCCGGGCCCGGGCGCCGGTGGCTAGTGGGCGGCCGCCTGCTTGGGGGCGTCGGCGGCGGGGCCGCTATCGGCGTTCAGCGCACCTTGCAGCCGCTTCCATTCGTCAAAGCCGCCGGCCAGCGCCCAGGTGTTCGGAAAGCCTGCCGAACGTAGCCGTTCCGCCAGAACAGCGGCCGACATCTCGTGCGGGCAGGCGCAGTAGATGACGATGTCCGAGCCCTTGTCGTGATCGGCCAGCGCGCTGAACGGCGCCTGCATGCCCATGACCAAGGCGCCTGGAATACGCTCGATCGGCGTCTCGCCCTGCGCGCGGACGTCGACCACCACCACGGGCCGCTCGACCCCGCCCCGGCGCTGTTCCAGTTCCATGACCGTCATGCGCGGGATGCGGCCGGTTCGGCGCAGCAGGCGCCAGCGCAGCCAGAATCGCCACGCAATGAACAGCACGAAGCCGCCCGCGGCGATCATCACGGCGATGTGCCCGTAGGCGCTGAAGGCGGCCAGGATCGTATCGACGAAATCGCTGAACACCACGCCTGCCAGCAGCGCGCCACCGGCCCAGACCAGCGCGCCCAGGGCGTCGTAGAACAGGAAGGTCAGGAACGGCGTCGCCGTCATCCCGGCCATGGCCGTGGACAGCGCGCCGGCGCCGGGCAGCAGCTTGGCGAACACCAGCGAGCGCGGGCCGACGCGCAGGTAGAGCGACTGGGTCTGGCGGATGCAGGTGTCGGGGGACAGCGACACGCGGCAGATGGTGCGCAGCATCGGCTGGCCCAGGCGCTTGCCGGCGAAATACCAGGCGCTGTCGGCAATCAGGCACGCGGCGATGACCGCGAACAGCACGGCGCCGATCGACGGCCCGCTCTCCTGCATCGACAGCGCGCCGGCGACGAACAGCATCGGATAGGCCGGCACGGGCAAGCCCGCCTGTTCCGCCAGCACGTTCAGGAACACCAGACTCAGTCCGTGCCCATCGAGCAACGCCTGCAAATCGCCCACGACATGTCTCCCGCCAATTGTGGATGTCCGGCAACGTAAAGGGGGCGGTGCCGGGAAAAGGTTCACAGTGTGCCAGCCCGGCACGTCGCCGGGGGCGGCGCGCGGCACGGCACTACGTCAAATTTCCTGAAGCCGGTGCGTTCGCGGCGGGATCGCCGGGTCGGTGGCAGCGGCCGGGACGCAGTGCCGACAGTGTGTCACTGAATTCCTTCAGGATAGCGACGTAGCGCGGAAACAGTGTGTTGACCACGGCGGCATTGCCTTGGCCCGCGGCCGATTCCAGCGACTTGCCCGCCGCCAGCAGTGACGTGCAGCGCGCCAGCGCCGCGCTGCCCTTGATACGGTGCAGGCAGTGCTGCACGTCCGGCCAGTCCCGCCGTGCCACGGCCCGACGCAGCGCGGCAAGGTCCTTGTCGTTGGCATCGAGCAGATGGGTCACGATCATCGTCTGGACCGTGGCGTCGCGGCAGGCGGCACTGGCCACGGCCACGCCGATCGCGCGGCATTCGTCGGGTTTCAGGTGGACGCATGAGCGGCCAGGGCTCATGGAACCAGGCGGTGCCGACGCGCGAAGTCGGCCAGGTCCACCACTGATTCGGCACCCAGCTTGCCCATGATCCGCGCCTTGTAGCTGCTTACCGTCTTGTTGCTGATGAACAGCGCCTTGCCGATGACCTTGTTGCTCATCCCGCGGGCCAGCATCCGCAGGATCTCCATTTCCTTGTCGGACAGGTTGTGCAGGCCCGGTGTCCGCCCCATGTTCGTCGGGTCACGCTGCGCGAGGCTCGGGAATACGGTGAAGCCGGCCAGCACGCTTTCCGCGCAGCGCGTGATCGCGTCCAGGTCCTGCGTCTTGCTGACGTAGCCATGGGCCCCGGCCTGGAACGCGCGGGCGGCGCACTGCAGGGGGTCCTGGGCGCTGAGGATCAGCACGCGGATCGACGGGTGCAGCGACCGCATCTGCGGCACCGCTTCAATCCCGTTCGGGCGCGGGATGTCGAGGTCTAGGATGACGAGGTCCGGCTTGTGCTGGCGGACGTGATCGATGGCCGCCTGACCGTTGTCGGCTTCGTAGACCTGCGTGACTTCCATCAGATCGCATACGTTGGCGCGCAGGGCGAGGCGCAGCGCAGGGTGATCGTCGACGATCAGGATCGTGGTCATGCCTTGCTCGCAGTGCCGCTGGCATCGCCGGGCTATTCAGAAGACGAGGCAGTATAGAAACGGGGAGGCAGTCTGAATATGCGACGCTTCCCCATTCCTTGTAGGAAATTTCCGCAAGTGTGTGCCTAAAGAGGCATATCGTCCGACAAAAAAATAGCGACCCGCCGTAAGCCACGGGGGTCGCGAATCGGGAATGCGAGGAGGTCAGATTCCTCAAGGAGTGTTATCGGCACTTGCGAGGTTCGCTTATCCCTACTGAGGTGGGGCATGCGGCACACAGCAGCTCAATCAGGCGATCAGGCGTTCCGGCTGAACGGTTGGCGCCAGGGCGTCGCGGATCCGCCGTACTCCGGCCTCCATCTCGGCATGGGCGGCATCGAGCCACGCAATGCGGTGGCGCACCGGGTCGTTCGGCGACAGGTCGCGCTCGGCAATCTCGCGCAGGAAGTAACGCACCATGCTGCCCGCGCGCGCCGGCACCGGCATCATCCCGACCAACTGGTCGCGCGACAGCAGACCGGCGTCCACGGCGTGAAGCAGCGCGGCCCAGGCCGTGCGGCCCAGCGCGACATAGATCGCGTCGGGCCGGATCTGGGGCAGGGCGGCCAGGAACAGGTGATCGAATACCCGGCGCAGCATGGCGGTTTCGAGGATCTCGTCCAGCGAGCCGTCGAAGGCCAGACCGCGCCGGGTGGTGGCGTGCGGCAGCAATGCCATCGGCTGGATCGACTCGAATCCATCGTTCCAGAGGGCGGCGGCATGCGGCTGGCCCACCAGCTCGGGCACGCGAAAGTGATCGAGCATCCTGATCAGATTAGGGCGGACCATGCGGCCGCCCAGTTCTACCCGCCGCTTGTGCTCGCGCTGGATGACGCGGCCAGGTGTGTGGGTGCGCAACAGTTCATCGGTCAGCGTCGCCGCGAGCTGCACGTGGGCATGGCCAGGCGTGCCGCTGACCAGGATGAGCCTGGCGTTCTCGTTGCGATGTTCGAAGGGCACGTACTTCATCACATACGCACCGTTCTGTTCGACGATCAACGGCTTGTCAGCCATGGCGCGAACGCCGCCGCGCCGGATGCGCGCGCAATACTCTTCCAGGTAATTCGCCAAGATGTCCCCGCTCCCGAATGCTTCCCTGTGTCCTGATCCATGTTCTTTTTTGGGTCATGTTAAGCGGGGATTAACGGGAGACAAAGCGGTGACGTGCTTCTTCGTCCGCTTGAAGAAGGTGGGAGCGTGGGCTATCGAACGAAGTGTGCCGGGGTGTCGGCTTGGGAAACTGCGGGGGGGAAAGAGGGCTGCCTGGACAGGCCGGGGAAAAAAGGCCGGACACAGGCGTGTCCGGTAACCCATTTGCTGACTCAGGTCGTGTCAAAACCCGAGGTTTCAAATGATAACCATTATCATTTGAAAAATCAATCCCGGATGCGTCAGGCCAGCGTGGTATCGATCGTGATCGTCGCCGACAGCGACTTGTGCACCGGGCACTTGTTGGCGACGCGCAGCAGGTCCTCGCGCACGTTCGCGGGCAGGTCGCCTTCCAGAGCGATCTGGCGAATCATCGTGTAAGCGCCCGGCGATTCTTCATGGCCGACGCTCACGCGGACTTCGTTCAGCGCATAGCCCTTGCGCTTGGCATAGAGCTGGAGCGTGAGCGTCGTGCAGGCGGCCAGCGCAGAGTCCAGCAGATCGTGCGGATTCGGAATCGACGGATTGCCCATGGGCGCGTCGAGATCCGCCTGCCACTTGGCGGTGCCGTTATCGAGATCGCAGACGCTCGTGCCGGAGCTGGCGAGCCAATGGGCGTGGATGGTCATCGGAAGATTCCTAGAAGGGGTGGTAGCCGGGGCGGCCTGAAAGAGGATTCTATACAGTGGCCGACAAGTGGACAGGCGGCCGCATTCATTCTTTTTTCACATTTCCGTGGCAAAGCCCTTGCGCACCGCGTGGAACCCGTCTAATATTCGCCCCCTCGCAACACGAACCGCGCTGCAAACGCAGCAGCGACAAGGGTTGCGGGGTTGATGGGGGTTGGAGTTGGCGAGGTTTGCCAGCGCTGACCGGCAGAAAAAAGTTCTGCGAAACCTGTTGACGAAACGTTGAATGCTCTGCATAATCTCGTTTCTCCGCTGCGACGAAATACGCAGCGACAGCGAACGGCGAAGCCGGCCCGCTGAAGTTCTTTAACAACCAAACAACCGATAAGTGTGGGCGCTTGATGGCGAACGCCGCCGGGGACTTCGGGTTCCTGGTGTTGCTTCAACAGTATCAAGTGCTCGCACAGTAAAACATGTTGGTTTGGCTCTTCGGGGTCAAGCCAGTCAGTTTTCTGAGAGTGAGCGACCGCTCGAAAGAGCGAGCCCTTCGGGGCACACAGAGATTGAACTGAAGAGTTTGATCCTGGCTCAGATTGAACGCTGGCGGCATGCCTTACACATGCAAGTCGAACGGCAGCGCGGACTTCGGTCTGGCGGCGAGTGGCGAACGGGTGAGTAATACATCGGAACGTACCCTGTTGTGGGGGATAACTAGTCGAAAGATTAGCTAATACCGCATACGACCTGAGGGTGAAAGCGGGGGACCGCAAGGCCTCGCGCAGCAGGAGCGGCCGATGTCTGATTAGCTAGTTGGTGGGGTAAAGGCTCACCAAGGCGACGATCAGTAGCTGGTCTGAGAGGACGATCAGCCACACTGGGACTGAGACACGGCCCAGACTCCTACGGGAGGCAGCAGTGGGGAATTTTGGACAATGGGGGCAACCCTGATCCAGCAATGCCGCGTGTGTGAAGAAGGCCTTCGGGTTGTAAAGCACTTTTGTCCGGAAAGAAAACGTTCTGGTTAATACCTGGGGCGGATGACGGTACCGGAAGAATAAGCACCGGCTAACTACGTGCCAGCAGCCGCGGTAATACGTAGGGTGCGAGCGTTAATCGGAATTACTGGGCGTAAAGCGTGCGCAGGCGGTTTTGTAAGACAGGCGTGAAATCCCCGGGCTTAACCTGGGAATTGCGCTTGTGACTGCAAGGCTAGAGTGCGTCAGAGGGGGGTAGAATTCCACGTGTAGCAGTGAAATGCGTAGAGATGTGGAGGAATACCGATGGCGAAGGCAGCCCCCTGGGACGTGACTGACGCTCATGCACGAAAGCGTGGGGAGCAAACAGGATTAGATACCCTGGTAGTCCACGCCCTAAACGATGTCAACTAGTTGTTGGGGATTCATTTTCTCAGTAACGTAGCTAACGCGTGAAGTTGACCGCCTGGGGAGTACGGTCGCAAGATTAAAACTCAAAGGAATTGACGGGGACCCGCACAAGCGGTGGATGATGTGGATTAATTCGATGCAACGCGAAAAACCTTACCTACCCTTGACATGCCACTAACGAAGCAGAGATGCATTAGGTGCCCGAAAGGGAAAGTGGACACAGGTGCTGCATGGCTGTCGTCAGCTCGTGTCGTGAGATGTTGGGTTAAGTCCCGCAACGAGCGCAACCCTTATCTTTAGTTGCTACGAAAGGGCACTCTAGAGAGACTGCCGGTGACAAACCGGAGGAAGGTGGGGATGACGTCAAGTCCTCATGGCCCTTATGGGTAGGGCTTCACACGTCATACAATGGTGCGTACAGAGGGTTGCCAACCCGCGAGGGGGAGCTAATCCCAGAAAACGCATCGTAGTCCGGATCGCAGTCTGCAACTCGACTGCGTGAAGCTGGAATCGCTAGTAATCGCGGATCAGCATGCCGCGGTGAATACGTTCCCGGGTCTTGTACACACCGCCCGTCACACCATGGGAGTGGGTTTTGCCAGAAGTAGTTAGCCTAACCGCAAGGAGGGCGATTACCACGGCAGGGTTCATGACTGGGGTGAAGTCGTAACAAGGTAGCCGTATCGGAAGGTGCGGCTGGATCACCTCCTTTCCAGAGGCTTGTGTTCACAAGTCAAGCGTCCACACTTATCGGTTTGTTTGAGTGTTACAGCCAAGGGTCTGTAGCTCAGGTGGTTAGAGCACCGTCTTGATAAGGCGGGGGTCGTAGGTTCAAGTCCTACCAGACCCACCAAGTTATCCGGGGGATTAGCTCAGCTGGGAGAGCACCTGCTTTGCAAGCAGGGGGTCGTCGGTTCGATCCCGTCATCCTCCACCACTTACCTTGGGGTAGTTGTCAAAGAGAAGCGCTCGGTTGCGAGTGTTTGTCTTTGGCTGTTGCCATCGAGCATGTTTGCTCGGCTGTTCTTTAACAATATGGGATGTAGTAAAGGTGTCGCGAGTGCGTTGATGAGGCGTGCTGCAGTACGCGATACCGGGTTGTGATTGTATCAACCAAAATGTATTTAAGTGATCGAAAGATGACTTGGAATACGGCACAAACGCGAGAACTCAGACCTGTAATGGATGTGGAGACACACTCGTTATAGGGTCAAGCGAACAAGTGCATGTGGTGGATGCCTTGGCGATCACAGGCGATGAAGGACGCGGTAGCCTGCGAAAAGCTTCGGGGAGCTGGCAAACGAGCTTTGATCCGGAGATGTCCGAATGGGGAAACCCGGCCCGTATGGGTCATCCCTTGCTGAATACATAGGCAAGGGAAGCGAACGCGGCGAACTGAAACATCTAAGTAGCTGCAGGAACAGAAATCAACCGAGATTCCCAAAGTAGTGGCGAACGAAATGGGAAGAGCCTTGTACTCTTTAGCAGCATTGTTAGCAGAACGGGATGGAAAGCCCGGCCATAGCAGGTGATAGCCCTGTATGCGAAAACAGCGTTGTGGAACTAGGTGTACGACAAGTAGGGCGGGACACGTGAAATCCTGTCTGAAGATGGGGGGACCATCCTCCAAGGCTAAATACTCGTGATCGACCGATAGTGAACCAGTACCGTGAGGGAAAGGCGAAAAGAACCCCGGGAGGGGAGTGAAATAGATCCTGAAACCGCATGCATACAAACAGTCGGAGCCTGGCAACGGGTGACGGCGTACCTTTTGTATAATGGGTCAGCGACTTACATTCAGTGGCAAGCTTAACCGATTAGGGAAGGCGTAGCGAAAGCGAGTCCGAACAGGGCGTTGAGTCGCTGGGTGTAGACCCGAAACCAGATGATCTATCCATGGCCAGGTTGAAGGTGCGGTAACACGTACTGGAGGACCGAACCCACTAACGTTGAAAAGTTAGGGGATGAGCTGTGGATAGGGGTGAAAGGCTAAACAAATCTGGAAATAGCTGGTTCTCTCCGAAAACTATTTAGGTAGTGCCTCGTGTCTCACCTTCGGGGGTAGAGCACTGTCATGGTTGGGGGGTCTATTGCTGATTACCCCGCCATAGCAAACTCCGAATACCGAAGAGTGCAATCACGGGAGACAGACATCGGGTGCTAACGTCCGGTGTCAAGAGGGAAACAACCCAGACCGCCAGCTAAGGTCCCCAAGATTGGCTAAGTGGGAAACGAAGTGGGAAGGCTAAAACAGTCAGGAGGTTGGCTTAGAAGCAGCCACCCTTTAAAGAAAGCGTAATAGCTCACTGATCGAGTCGTCCTGCGCGGAAGATGTAACGGGGCTAAGCCAGTCACCGAAGCTGCGGACGCGCGCAAGCGCGTGGTAGGAGAGCGTTCTGTAAGCCTGTGAAGGTGTCTTGTAAAGGATGCTGGAGGTATCAGAAGTGCGAATGCTGACATGAGTAGCGATAAAGGGGGTGAAAGGCCCCCTCGCCGTAAGCCCAAGGTTTCCTACGCAACGTTCATCGGCGTAGGGTGAGTCGGCCCCTAAGGCGAGGCAGAGATGCGTAGCTGATGGGAAGCAGGTTAATATTCCTGCACCGTCGTATGATGCGATGGGGGGACGGATCGCGGAAGGTTGTCCGGGTGTTGGAAGTCCCGGTCCCTGCATTGGAGAAGGCGCTTAGGCAAATCCGGGCGCGGAATTCAAGGATGCGGGGCGAGCGGCCTAGTGCTGCGAAGCAATTGGAAGTGGTTCCAAGAAAAGCCTCTAAGCTTCAGTCATACGAGACCGTACCGCAAACCGACACAGGTGGGCGAGATGAGTATTCTAAGGCGCTTGAGAGAACTCGGGAGAAGGAACTCGGCAAATTGGTACCGTAACTTCGGGATAAGGTACGCCCTGGTAGCTTGACTGGCCTGCGCCAGAAGGGTGAAGGGGTTGCAATAAAATGGTGGCTGCGACTGTTTAATAAAAACACAGCACTCTGCAAACACGAAAGTGGACGTATAGGGTGTGACGCCTGCCCGGTGCCGGAAGATTAAATGATGGGGTGCAAGCTCTTGATTGAAGTCCCGGTAAACGGCGGCCGTAACTATAACGGTCCTAAGGTAGCGAAATTCCTTGTCGGGTAAGTTCCGACCTGCACGAATGGCGTAACGATGGCCACACTGTCTCCTCCCGAGACTCAGCGAAGTTGAAGTGTTTGTGATGATGCAATCTCCCCGCGGCTAGACGGACAGACCCCATGAACCTTTACTGTAGCTTTGCATTGGACTTTGAACCGATCTGTGTAGGATAGGTGGGAGGCTTTGAAGCGTGGACGCTAGTTCACGTGGAGCCGTCCTTGAAATACCACCCTGGTTTGTTTGAGGTTCTAACCTTGGCCCGTGAATCCGGGTCGGGGACAGTGCATGGTAGGCAGTTTGACTGGGGCGGTCTCCTCCCAAAGTGTAACGGAGGAGTTCGAAGGTACGCTTGGTACGGTCGGACATCGTACCTAAAGTGCAATGGCAAAAGCGTGCTTAACTGCGAGACCGACAAGTCGAGCAGGTGCGAAAGCAGGACATAGTGATCCGGTGGTTCTGAATGGAAGGGCCATCGCTCAACGGATAAAAGGTACTCTGGGGATAACAGGCTGATACCGCCCAAGAGTTCATATCGACGGCGGTGTTTGGCACCTCGATGTCGGCTCATCTCATCCTGGGGCTGTAGCCGGTCCCAAGGGTATGGCTGTTCGCCATTTAAAGAGGTACGTGAGCTGGGTTTAAAACGTCGTGAGACAGTTTGGTCCCTATCTGCCGTGGGCGTTGGAATCTTGACGGGGGCTGCTCCTAGTACGAGAGGACCGGAGTGGACGTACCGCTGGTGTACCTGTTGTCTCGCCAGAGGCATCGCAGGGTAGCTATGTACGGAAGAGATAACCGCTGAAAGCATCTAAGCGGGAAACTCGCCTGAAGATGAGGATTCCCTGGAGGCTTGACCTCCTTGAAGGGTCGTTCGAGACCAGGACGTTGATAGGCTGGGTGTGGAAGCGCAGTAATGCGTTAAGCTAACCAGTACTAATTGCCCGTAAGGCTTGATCCTATAACCAGTGTGTTTTACCTGGTGTTCCGCTGTGCCACAGGCATACAGCACAACCCCATATCTTTACTACACCCAGATTCGCCCGCGCTGACCACACGTCAGCGCCGGCAACCCCTCATGCCTGGTGACCATAGCGAGTTGGAACCACCCCTTCCCATCCCGAACAGGACCGTGAAACGACTTTGCGCCGATGATAGTGCGGACTACCCGTGTGAAAGTAGGTCATCGCCAGGCTCTTATACCCAGAACCCCCAAGCCCAAAAGCTTGGGGGTTTTGCTTTTGCAGCGGCGGAATTCATTACCGCGCGGTTGTAAAAGCGCCAGCCTCTCGCTGTTCAAACGCCCGCATTTTGTGGATGATCGTCCGCAAAATTGCCCGGCACGCCTTTCGCTCCTCTGTGGACACAGGGGATGGCAGCCCGCCATCCCTCCGCATTCAGGAGGTGTCCATGCAAAAGCTTCGACCCCGACATATGCTGGCAGCCGGTGCGCTGGCGTTGATTTCGGTCTCGGCACTGGCCCAGACGACGCCGGGCCCGCGCGATCCTTATACCCAGGGTAGCGCCGCGCCGATCAGTGGTACTTACGATCCGAACACCAGCGGTGCCCGTGCCGGCGACAAGTTCGACCCGTACTCGCAGGGTGCGGATCGCGCGACTCGCCAGGATCTTGCTCCGCAACCGCAGGCCCAGACCTACCAGCGGCAGTCGTATCAGAACACCGTTGCACCGCCGGCCCGACCGGACCGGATGGCAGGCGCCTATCGTGGCGACATGCGCTGGAATGGACCGCTGCTCGGTAACCGCCTGGGGCCGCGTAGCCTCTATCTCGACGGCGCCTAAGCGCCGCCGCGTCAACTGATTGGGAACCCCGCCACATCGGCGGGGTTTTTTTGTTTGGCAGACCCGCCACTGTCTCATCTCCGCAAAACACTTTTCCGCAAGATGGCCAACACGGCACCAATCCTTTGGGATTCTGCGTGGCGGTTTCCGATTCCCACGTGGCAATGAAGCATTCCACTTCATTACAAGGAATTTTCTGTCATCCTGATTCAACTTCGACCTGTTAGCATAGCGAAATTCGCAAGCATGCTTATTGAACTGTTTGCCAGGCAGACTGCTCAAATGCTGCATTGCCGCAGACGCCGGACGCCCGGCCCGCCTTGGAGGAGGGGGCCGCGCAGGACCCAGCCAAGGGTGCCGGTTGTGTGAATGACGCCACAGGACAGGTGTGCGTCAGCAGATATCGGAGAAACCGATTATTGTTGTCGACCGGTAAGACGATGCCCACCCTAGATCGGCGCACGGCTTGCATGCAGCAGTAATCCCGATCATCCAAGGTCGAGCAGGAATTTTGAGAGTACGGGGAGCAGGGCAGCCCAGCCAGGGCAGTCCTGTGCCGGATGCGCGCGCGGCGTGTCTGGTGTTCAGTTTTCCTCCAGGCCGGCAGAGCCGGCGAAAGCAGGGGCCCATGGCGACAATCCGCTGAATCCGTTAGCCGACACGTGCCTGTCGTGGGCACGCCAATTGCGTCCACGCGCGCCGTGACGCCTGCCTGGCTTGAGCCAGGACCAAGAAGAATTCAATCCGTTTCATCCTCGAGGAAATCGCTATGCAAGCAACGCGCGCCAAGCGTGCTTTGATTCCAGGCATGCTGGCTCTTGCCGTGGTGGTGCTGTCCGCCTGCGGCAAGAAGAACGAAGCCCCCGCGGCCCAGACGCCTGAAGTGAAAGTGGTCACGCTGAAGAACGAGGCCGTCACGCTGGACACCTCGCTGCCGGGCCGGACGCTCGCGTACCGGATCGCCGAAGTCCGCCCGCAGGTCAACGGCATCATTCAGAAGCGGCTGTTCGTGGAAGGCAGCGACGTCAAGCAGGGCCAGCAGCTTTACCAGATCGACCCGTCGACGTACGAAGCCACGGCCAAGAGCGCCGAGGCCACGCTGGCATCGTCCAAGCTGCTGGCGGAGCGCTACGGCCGGCTGGTCGGCGATGAAGCCGTCAGCAAGCAGCAGTATGCCGAGGCACAGGCGTCGTACCTGCAGTCCAAGGCCGCCGTCGACCAGGCACACATCAACCTGCGCTACACCAAGGTGCTGGCGCCGATCTCGGGCCGCATCAGCCGCTCGCTGGTCACCGAAGGCGCGCTGGTCACCAATGGCCAGGCCAACGCGCTGGCCACCATCCAGCAGCTCGATCCGATCTATGTCGACGTGACGCAGCCGTCCGCGTCGCTGCTGCGCCTGCGCAAGGAACTGGCCAACGGTCAGCTCCAGGGCGCCGGCGCCAACGCCGCCAAGGTCATGCTCCAGCTGGAGGATGGCAGCACCTATTCGGAACCGGGCCGCCTGGAGTTCTCGGAAGTGGCCGTCGACCAAAGCACCGGCTCGGTCACGCTGCGCGCCGTGTTCCCGAATCCCCGCAACGAGTTGCTGCCCGGCATGTTCGTGCACGCCCGCCTGGCTGAAGGCGTCCGCCAGTCGGCCATTCTTGCACCGCAACGGGGCGTCACGCGCGACCTGAAGGGGCAGCCGACGTCGCTGGTGGTCAACGCCAACAACGAGGTGGAACTGCGCGTGCTCAAGACGGACCGCACGATCGGCAACAACTGGCTCGTTACCGATGGCCTGAAGGCCGGCGACCGCGTGATCGTCGAGGGCCTGCAGTTCGTCCGCCCCGGCGCCAAGGTCAAGGCCACCGAGGCCACCGCGGCCCAGGCCGGCCTGGCCCCTGCCTCGGCACCCGCCGCCGCCTCGGCGCCGGCCGCCAAGTCCTGATCGGGACCGACGCATAAGGATTCGCCATGTCTAATTTCTTTATCGAGCGCCCGATCTTTGCGTGGGTGATCGCGCTCGTGATCATGCTGGCGGGCGTGCTGTCGATACGCGCGCTGCCGGTCACGCAGTACCCCGCCATCGCGCCGCCTACCATCGCCATCTCCGTGGCCTACCCGGGCGCCTCGGCGCAGACGGTGCAGGACACGGTGGTGCAGGTCATCGAGCAGCAGCTTAACGGCCTGGACCGCCTGCGCTACATCTCGTCGGAATCGAACTCCGACGGGAGCATGACGATCACGGCCACGTTCGAGCAGGGCACCAACCCCGACATCGCGCAGGTGCAGGTCCAGAACAAGCTGGCCCTGGCGCAGCCACTGCTGCCGCAGGAAGTGCAGCAGCAGGGCATCCGCGTGACCAAGTCGGTGCGGAACTTCCTGATCATCGTGGGCCTGATCTCCACGGACCCCAGCACGACGCGGGAAGACCTCTCGAACTACATCGTCTCGAACCTGCAGGACCCGATCTCGCGCACCTCGGGCGTCGGTGACTTCCAGGTCTTCGGTTCGCAGTACGCGATGCGGATCTGGCTGGATCCGGCCAAGCTGAACAGCTTCCAGCTGGCACCGCTCGACGTCAGCACCGCGATCAAGGCGCAGAACGTGCAGGTGGCCTCGGGCCAGCTCGGCGGCCTGCCGGCCGTGCGCGGCCAGCAGCTCAACGCCACGGTGGTCGGCAAGACGCGGCTGCAGACGGCCGAGCAGTTCGGCAACATCCTGCTGAAGGTGAACCCCGACGGCTCGCAGGTGCGCCTGCGCGACGTGGCCGACGTGGGCCTGGGCGGCCAGGACTACTCGATCAACGCCCAGTACAACGGGCGGCCGGCGTCGGGTATCGCGATCCGGCTGGCTTCTGGCGCCAACGCGCTGGAAACGGTCAAGAACATCCACAACACGCTGAACCAGCTCGAACCGTCGTTCCCGCCGGGCATCAAGGTGGTGTTCCCGTACGACACCACGCCGGTGATCTCCGACTCCATCCACGAGGTGGTGAAGACGCTGCTCGAAGCCATCGTGCTGGTGTTCCTGGTGATGTACCTGTTCCTGCAGAACTTCCGCGCCACGCTGATCCCGACGATCGCCGTGCCGGTGGTGCTGCTGGGCACGTTCGGCGTGCTGGCCGCGTTTGGGTACTCGATCAACACGCTGACGATGTTCGGGATGGTGCTCGCCATCGGCCTGCTGGTGGACGACGCCATCGTGGTCGTCGAAAACGTCGAGCGGGTGATGGCCGAGGAGGGCCTGGGGCCCAAGGAAGCCGCGCGCAAGTCGATGGGCCAGATCCAGGGCGCGCTGGTGGGCATTGCGCTGGTGCTGTCCGCGGTGTTCCTGCCGATGGCGTTCTTCGGCGGCTCCACGGGCGTGATCTACCGCCAGTTCTCGATCACGATCGTCTCGGCGATGGTGCTCTCGGTGCTGGTGGCGCTGGTGCTGACGCCGGCGCTGTGCGCCACGATGCTCAAGCCAATCGAGAAGGGCGACCACGGCGAGCACAAGGCCGGCTTCTTCGGCTGGTTCAACCGCAGCTTCATCCGCACCACGCAGAAGTACGAGGGCGGGGTGGTCGGCATCCTCAAGCGCCGCGCGCCGTTCCTGATCATCTACGTGCTGATCGTGCTGGCGATGGGCTTCCTGTTCACGCGGATCCCCACCTCGTTCCTGCCGGAAGAAGACCAGGGCGTGCTGTATGCCCAGGTGCAGACGCCGCCGGGGTCGTCGGCCGAGCGTACGCAGGCCGTTCTGGACCAGATGCGGAACTACCTGCTCAACGACGAAGGCAAGATCGTCGAGTCGCTGTTCACGGTCAACGGCTTCAACTTTGCCGGCCGTGGCCAGAGCTCGGGCCTGGCGTTCATCCTGCTCAAGCCGTTCAAGGACCGCGAGGGTGACGCCACGAGCGTGTTCGACCTGACCAAGCGCGCGCAGGCCAAGTTCAGCACGTTCCGGGATTCGCTGGCCTTCGCGTTCGCGCCGCCGGCCGTGCAGGAACTGGGCAACGCCACCGGCTTCGACTTCTACATGCAGGACCAGGCCGGCCTGGGGCACGAGGCGCTGATGGACGCGCGCAACAAGTTCCTGGCGCTGGCCGCCAAGAACCCGGCGCTGCAGCGCGTGCGTCCGAACGGGCTGAACGACGAGCCGCAGTACGTGCTGGAGATCGACGACGAGCGCGCCCGCGCGCTGGGCATCTCGCTGTCGGACATCAACAGTACCGTGTCGATCGCCTGGGGTTCCAGCTACGTGAACGACTTCATCGACCGGGGCCGCGTGAAGCGGGTGTACCTGCAGGGCCGTCCCAATGCGCGGATGAACCCCGAGGACCTGAACAAGTGGTTCGTGCGCAACGACAAGGGCGACATGGTGCCGTTCTCGGCGTTCGCGTCCGGCAAGTGGGGCTACGGTTCGCCGAAGCTCCAGCGCTACAACGGCGTGCCGGCCGTAGAAATCCTGGGCGAGCCGGCTGCCGGCAAGAGCTCGGGCGAGGCCATGGCGGCGGTCGAGGAGATCATGAAGCAGATGCCGACCGGTATCGCGTACTCGTGGACGGGCCTGTCGTACGAGGAGCGGCTGTCGGGCTCCCAGGCGCCGGCGCTCTACGCGCTGTCGCTGCTCGTGGTGTTCCTGTGTCTGGCGGCGCTCTATGAAAGCTGGGCCATCCCGTTCTCGGTGATGCTGGTGGTGCCGCTGGGCGTGATCGGGGCGCTGATGGCGACGCTGGCGCGCGGACTGTCGAACGACGTGTTCTTCCAGGTGGGCCTGCTCACCACGGTGGGCCTGTCGGCGAAGAACGCGATCCTGATCGTCGAGTTTGCCAAGGACCTGCACGACCAGGGCAAGGGCGTGGTCGAGGCGGCGGTCGAGGCCTGCCGCATGCGTCTGCGGCCCATCATCATGACGTCGCTGGCGTTCGTGCTGGGCGTGTTCCCGCTGGCCATCTCGCAGGGCGCGGGCTCGGGCAGCCAGCACGCCATCGGTACCGGCGTGATCGGCGGCATGATTACCGCCACCGTGCTGGCCATCTTCTGGGTGCCGCTGTTCTTTGTCGTGGTGACGTCGCTCAAGGAACGCCGCCGCAAGTCCGGACCTTCCTCCCTGGAAACGGGAGCCCAAGCATGAGACAGACGCTACTTTGCCTGGCCGCCGCCGCAGCGCTTGCGGGCTGCAGCCTGATTCCGAACTACGAGCGGCCCGCCGCGCCGGTGGACGCCGCCTATCCCCAGGGCGACGCCTACAAGGCCGGCACGGCCGCGGCACAGACGCCGTCCGCGGCGGAACTGGGCTGGCGCGACTTCTTCTCGGACCCGCGGCTGCACCGGCTGATCCAGCTTGCGCTGGAGAACAACCGCGACCTGCGCGTGGCCGCGCTCAACGTCGACGCCTACCGCGCGCAGTACCGCATCCAGCGCGCGGACCTGTTCCCCGAAGTGGGCGCCACCGGCCAGGGCACGCGGCAACGTGTGCCGGCCGACCTGTCGTCGACGGGCCAGCGGGTCATCAGCAGCCAGTACGGCGTGTCGCTGGGCACCACCGCGTGGGAGCTGGACCTGTTCGGCCGCCTGCGCAGCCTGAGCCAGGCCGCGCTGGAGCAGTACTTCGCCAGCGAGGAAGCGCGCCGCAGCACGCAGATCGCGCTGGTGGCAAGCGTGGCCAACGCGTACCTGACGCAGCGCGCCGACGAGGCCAACCTGGCCGTCACGCGCGATACGCTGAGCGCGTACGAGCGGACCTACAACCTCACCCGGCGCAGCTTCGAGGAAGGCATCGCGTCGCGGCTGGACCTGCGCCAGTCGCAGACGCAGGTGGAGAACGCGCGCGCGTCGCTGGCCCGCTATACGCGGCTGGTGGCGCAGGACGCCAACGCGCTGGCGCTGCTGGTCGGCACCAGCCTGCCGCCCGACCTGCCCGCAGGGCTGACGCTGGACCAGAACCTGCTGGCCGAGGTACCGGCCGGCATGCCGTCCGACCTGCTGCAGAACCGGCCCGACATCCTCGAAGCCGAGCATCGCCTGAAATCGGCCAACGCCGATATCGGCGCGGCCCGCGCGGCGTTTTTCCCGCGCATCCAGCTCACGGCGTCGGGCGGCACGGCCAGCCGCCAGCTGTCGGGGCTGTTCGATGCCGGCTCGGGGACGTGGCTGTTCCAGCCGCAGATCACGCTGCCGATCTTCACGGCCGGCAGCCTGCGCGCGAGCCTGGACTACGCCCGCATCCAGAAGGACATCAACGTGGCCACGTACGAGCGCACCGTGCAGTCGGCGTTCCGCGAGGTGTCCGATGGCCTGGCCGCGCGCGGCACGTTCACCGACCAGGTGGCGGCCCAGACGCGGCTGGTCGAGGCCAGCTCGGACTACTACCGGCTGGCCGAGGGCCGCTACCGCACCGGCGTGGACAGCTACCTGACCGTGCTCGATGCGCAGCGCCAGCTCTTCACGGCGCAGCAGGCGCTGATCGAGGCGCGGCTCAACCAGTTGACCAGCGAGGTGAACCTGTTCAAGGCGCTGGGCGGCGGGCTGAACGAGGCCACCGGCGCGCCCGCCCCCGACGCGGGCACCACGACCACGGGCAGCACGTCGGGCAACACCCCGGCCAACCCGACGGCCAGCGCCCGCCAGGCATCCTGAGTCCACCCGGACCCGGCAGTCACGACGGAGGCAGCTTCTGGCTGCCTCCGTTTTTTCATGCGCGCTCGCTGCGGCGCCTCTGACTGCGCGCGCCCTGTCTGCGGCGTCAGAGCGGTATCGACATAAACGCGGTGGAATACCGCGGACCCCTGTTCCCCGAAAGATTTCACTTCGGTGACGCCTGCCTGTGCACGATAGTCAACGCATCCGATGGTATCGAAGGAGGCGACTGATGGCACCCACGCAATCCGCATCGATTTCCCCGGTCCGGCCCGTGCAACTGGGCGGGGCCCACGCCTGGTGGGTCTGGGCGCTCTCGGTCCTGTTCGTGATCTACCTGTTCAGCGTGCAGACCGGCTATTCGATCGTCAACCCCGACATCGCGCGCGACGTGTCGCTCAGCGTGACGCAGGTGAGCACCATCGCCGCCGTCTACACATGGGTGTTCGCCGTCTGCCAGTTCTTCGGCGGCGCGCTGCTGGACCGGCTCGGCGCGCACAAGGTGCTGCCGGCGTCGGTCGTCCTGGTCATGGCCGGCGTCTTCCTGTTCGCCAATGCGGAAAGCTACGGCATGCTGGTGCTGTCGCAGTTCGTCATGGCCGTGGGTGCGTGCACGGGCTTCGTGGGCGGCGGCTACATTGGCGGGCAGTGGTTCGGCATGGCGCGCTTCAGCTTCATGTTCGGGCTGGTGCAGTTCTGCGCGTCGCTGTCGTCGGCGTTCTCGGTCAACGCGCTCCAGTTCGCGCTGGAGCGGATGGACTGGCGCACGCTGTTCAACTATGTCGGTGCCGCTGGCGTGGTGCTGGCCCTGCTGGCGTTCGCGTACCTGCGCAATCCCACGCCGGTGCCGTCGTCGGGCCAGGGGCCGGTGGCGTTCGTGCGGTCGGTGCTGTCGGCGCTGGCCGATGTGGCGCGCAACGGCCACGTCTGGGTGTCGGCGCTGATCTGCGCGGCGCTGTTCGGCAGCCTGCTGGCCGCCGGGGTGGTGTGGATGCCCAAGCTGATGGCGGTGCGCGGCGCGTCGCCGGAGCTGGCGGCGTTCAGCGCGTCGCTGCTGTGGCTCGGGCTGGCGGCCGGCTGCCTGGTCGTGCCCGCGTGGTCTGACCGCATCCACCGGCGCAAGCTGCCCATCATCGCCGGCTGCGTCGTGCAGCTTGTGTGCGCCGGCGTGACGCTCTACGTGCCGGGCGTGCCCGTGTGGCTGGTGCTGGTGCTCAGTTTCTGTTTTGGCTTTGCCAACGCGGCGCATATGCTGACATTCAGCAGTGCCGCCGATGTGGTGCCGCCGCAGTTGATCGGCACGTCGGCCGCGTTCGTCAACGGCCTGGCCTTCATCGCCGGCGGCATCATGATCGCGCGGCCCGGTGCGCGCGTGGCACTGGGCGAGGCCCACGGCCTGCCGGCCCACACGCTGGCGCTGGCCCAGTATGCCGCGGTGCCCATCGTGGCGGCGCTGGTGGTGGCGCTGGTGCTGGCGCTGCTGATGCGCGAGACGTACCCGGCGCCGGCCGCCGCCACGGACGGACAGCCTTAGAGAGGGAGTAACCGACATGGCCATCTCCGCCATCCGCGCCGCCGCGGTGACGTTCCGCGGCGACCCGTTCCTGCAGGAGCCCGCGTCCTGCCTGGTCTACGAGCCCGACGCGCTGATCGTGATCGACGCCGGCCGCATCCGCGACTTCGGCCCGGCAGAGACGGTACGCCAGCGTCTGCCGGCCGGCACGCCCGTCACGCACTATGCGGACGGCATCGTCAGCGCGGGTTTCATCGACACCCATATCCACTATCCGCAGACCCAGATGGTGGCCGCGTACGGCGAGCAGTTGCTCGAATGGCTCGACAAGTACACCTTCGTGGCCGAGCAGCAGTTTGCCGACGCGGCGCACGCGCAGGGCGTGGCCCGCGTGTTCCTGCGCGAACTGCTGCGCAGCGGCACCACCACGGCCATGGTCTATTGCACCGTGCATCCGCAGTCGGTGGACGCCTTCTTCGAGGAGTCGGCCCGCTTCAACACGCGGATGATCGCCGGCAAGGTGATGATGGACCGCAACGCGCCGCCCGCGCTGCTGGACACCGCCGAGACCGGCTACCGCGACAGCGTGGCGCTGATCGAGCGCTGGCACAAGCCGGGCCGCCAGCACTACTGCATCACGCCGCGCTTTGCGCCTACCAGCACCGACGCCCAGCTCCAGGCCTGCGGCGCGCTGCGCGAAGCGTATCCCGATGCCTACGTGCAGACGCACCTGTGCGAGAACCTGGCCGAGATCGACTGGGTGATGTCGCTGTTCCCCGAGCGCCGTGGCTACCTGGACGTCTACGCCCACGCGGGCATCGTCGGCGCGCGGTCGGTCTACGGGCACGGCATCCACCTGACGGAACAGGACTTTGCGCTGTGCCACCAGACCGGCGCCGCGCTGGCCCATTGCCCGACGTCGAACCTGTTCCTGGGCAGCGGCCTGTTCCGGCTGTTCGATGCCCGGCTGGCCAAGCGGCCCGTGCGCGTGGGGCTGGGCACCGACATCGGCGCTGGCACCAGCTTCTGCCAGCTCCAGACGCTGAACGAGGCGTACAAGGTGGCGGCGATGAACGGCACGCGGCTCAACGCCATCCAGGCCTACTACCTGGCCACGCGCGGCAGCGCCGAGGCGCTGTACCTGGACGACACGATAGGCACCATCGCGCCGGGCTTCGAGGCCGACCTGGTCGTGCTGGACCGCAACGCCACGCCGCTGCTGGCGTTCCGCAGCGGCTACTGCAACGACATCGTCGAGCAACTGTTCGTGCTGATGACGCTGGGCGACGACCGCGCCGTGCGTGCCACCTACGTGGCCGGCGAGCGGGTCTACGACCGCGACACCGGGTGCGACCCGTTCCGCTATCCGGCCGGCGCTGGCGCCGCGTGACTACAGTGTCGACTTGCCGAACAGGCTCTCCAGCAGTTCCACCACCAGTTCGGCCGTCTGGTTGTGCACGTCGCGCGCGGGATTCAGTTCGAGCACGTCGAGCGAGCCGAGCGCGCCGGTGTCCTCGATCATCTCCAGTGCCAGGTGCGCCTCGCGGTAGGTGGGGCCGCCCCGCACGGGCGTGCCTACGCCGGGCGCGATCTGGCTGTCCAGGAAGTCGACATCGAAGCTGACATGCAGGTGGGTGTCGGCGTCGATGCCGGCCAGCGCGCGCTCCATGGTCTGGCGCATGCCGTTCTCGTCGATATAGCGCATGTCGTAGACGGTCAGCCCCAGCTCGCGCAGGCGCAGCTTTTCCTCGGCGTCCACGCTGCGGATGCCCACCTGCCGGATCTGCTGCGCCGACATGGCCGGCGTGACGCCGCTCAGGGCCGTGAGCGGCGCCGGGCCGTCGCCACACAGGCAGGCCACCGGCATGCCGTGGATGTTGCCGGTGGGACTGGTGCTGCCGGTATTGGCATCGGCATGGGCGTCCAGCCACAGCACCAGCAGCTTCTTGCCCTGCTCGCGGCAGTGGCGCGCCGCCGCGCTGACCGACCCGATGGCCAGGCAATGATCGCCGCCCATCAGCAGCGGCATGTGGCCGGCCGCCAGCGTCGCGTAGGCGGTCTCGAACACCTGCTCGTTCCACGCCAGCACTTCCTGCAGGTGCCGCATGCCATCGACCGGTGGCTGCCAGGGGTTGCCCGGCCCGCCCAGGTTGCCAAGGTCGTGGACCTGCAGCCCGGTGCGGGTCAGCGCGCCGGCGATGTCCGCCACGCGCAGCGCGTCCGGCCCCATCGACGCCCCGCGGATGCTCGCGCCCACGTCGGTCGGCGCCCCTATCAACGTCACTGGCTTCATGCCACCTCCTGGTAAGGGATGTCCGGTGCCATGATCGCACCGATCCAGATTGACACCGGAAAAGCGCCAAAAATCTCCTGCAGGACGGCATCGCCCGCCCTATAATTCCTGAATCGTTGATTGAGCAATGATTGATCGGGCAATAGAAAATGGCATCGGAATCGCGTGGTGTGGAGCATGAGCCACTGACTGGCAATGCCGGGCAGGTGCTGCCGTTTCGGGAGTCGCTGCTGGCGATGCTCGGTATCGCGTTCGTCGTGATGCTGGTGGCGCTGGACCAGACCGTGGTGTCCACGGCGCTGCCGACCGTGGTGGCCGAGCTGCAGGGGTTCGAGTACTACGCCTGGGTGGCCACGGCCTACCTGCTGACGTCGGTCGTCACCGTGCCGGTGTTCGGCCGGCTGGGCGACTACTACGGGCGCAAGCCGTTCGTGCTGGCGTCGATCATCGTGTTCCTGGCCGCGTCCGTGCTGTGCGGGATGGCCACCAGCATGCCGTTCCTGGTGGCCGCGCGGGCGCTGCAGGGCATTGGCGGCGGGATGCTGGTGGGCACCGCGTTCGCGTGCGTGCCGGACCTCTTTCCCGATTCCCACGTCCGGCTGCGCTGGCAGGTGCTGATGAGCACCGCGTTCGGCATCGCCAACGCGGTGGGCCCATCGCTGGGCGGCCTGCTGACCGAGTGGTACGGCTGGCGCGCCGTGTTCTATATCAATGTGCCGGTGGGGCTGCTGGGGCTGGTGTTCGCCTGGCGCTACCTGCCGCACCTGCGGCAGCAGCGGCACGAGGGGCCGGTGCGGATCGACTGGTTCGGCGCGCTGCTGATCGCGGTGGGCCTGGGCAGCCTGCAACTGTCGGTGGAATGGCTGCCCGAGCGGGGCTTCGGCCTTGTGACGTGCGGGCTGATGCTGCTGTCGTGTGCGTCGTTTGCGGCGCTCTGGCAGTGGTCGCACCGTTGCCAAAACCCGATCCTGCCGCTCGACATGTTCCGCAACCCCGCGCTGGCGCCGCTGTTCGTGCTCGGCGTGCTGGGCGGTTTCACGATGTTCGCCCTGCTGCTCTATGCGCCGTTGCTGTTCCAGGGCGGGTTCGGCTACTCGCCGAAGCAGGCGGGCCTGTTGGTCACGCCGCTGGTGGTGTGCATCACCGTGGGCAGCATCGTCAACGGGCGGATCATCACGCGCATCCCGCAGCCCAACAGCATGCTCTACGCCGGCTTTGCGATGCTGGCGCTGGCGCTGCTGGGCCTGTCGCAGGCCACGCGCGGCATGCATCACAATCTGCTGCTCGCGATCATGCTCTGCGCGGGGCTGGGCCTGGGGTTCGTGCTGCCCAACCTGACCGTCTTCGCGCAGCAGACGGCCGGCCGCTCGCACCTGGGCATTGCCACCGCCATGTTGCAGTCACTGCGCATGGTGGGCGGGATGGTCGGCACGGCGCTGGTCGGCACGCTGGTCACGCGCAGCTATACCGCCGGCGTCAACGCGTCGCTGGCCTCGGCCCATGCGACGGACTGGGCCGGCCGGCTGACCGACCCCCAGATCCTGATCGACAAGGCCGCGCAGGTGGAATTGCTGACCAACCTGCAGCAGGCAGGGCACAATGGAGCCCTGCTGCTGGAGCAGGCGCGGGTGTCGCTGGTGAGCGCCATCCATCTGGGCCTGCTGCTGGCGGCCGTCGCGGCCCTGGTGGGCATCTGGCGGGTACGCCGCGTGCCGCCGATCAAGCTGGTCCGGGTACATGAGCCCGTGATGGCCGCGGACTGACATTCGCCAAACTGGAGACTGGATTTGGAACTGGAGCGACAAAGCCTGGCCGTGCTGCAACAGTTCGGACGCACCTACCGCGCCTATGCCGCCGCGTTCGAACAGCGTATCGGGCATCCGTTGCCGCGCTGGCGCATTCTGTTTGCCCTGCACGGCCACGAGGGTCCGATCGCGCAAAAGCCGCTGGCCGACCGCGTGGGCATGGACCCCGGCGCGCTGACGCGCCAGCTCAAGGCCCTGCAGGAGCTGGGCTGGATCGAGCGCTCCACGAGCGAGCGCGACAACCGCATGACCAACGTCACGCTGACCGACCTGGGCCGCGAGATCGTCGACCAGGCCCTGCCGCGCCGGTCCGCGTTCCTGCAGGACGTGCTGGCCAATGTGTCCGACACCACGATGCACAACCTGTCGAAGGGCCTTGCCCAGCTTGAGGCCGGCATCGCCGACGCCGTGGCCCGCACCGAACGCGACGCCGCCTGAGCGTTTCCCCCCTACGTCGTCCGCTACACCGCCCCGAACAGCCGCGCCACCGCCACCGGGTTCGACGGGAAATAGAAGTGGACGTACGACGCGGTCAGGCTGCCGGCCTGGTACACCGCCTCGCCCTGGCTGCCGTCGCGCGGCGACGTGGCCCGCGCCGCCGGCGCCCATGACGTGGCCGCCCGCGAATAGTGGAAGGTGTGACCGCGCAGTACCTCGCCCGTGCCGGGCATCGTCACGGATTGATGGCCGATCGCCGACAGCCGGCGCTGCATCGTGACCGTCCCCGGCAGCACGCCGGCCATCGCATGGCTGGTCCCGTCCTTGTCCACCAACTGCTCGAACAGCGCCATCATCCCGCCGCATTCCGCCAGCATCGGCACGCCGCACGCGCAGGCGTCGCGCAGCGCCTGCCGCATCGCCGTGTTGGCGGCCAGCGCGGCGGCATGGAGCTCCGGATAACCACCCGGCAGCCAGACCGCGTCGCACGGCGGCAGCGCCGCGTCCCGCAGCGGCGAGAACCACGCCAGGTGCGCGCCCAGCGCGACGAGGGTTTCCAGGTTGGCCGGATAGATGAAGCGGAAGGCGTCGTCGCGCGCGATGGCGATACGCTTGCCGGCCAGCAGCCGTGGCGGCGGCGCGATGGCGGGGCCGGCAAACGTCACCGGCTCGGGCAGGTGCGACAGCGGCAGCGCAGCCAAGGCATCGGCAAGCACGTCGAGCCGCGTCATCAGGTCTGGCAGTTCGTCGGCGCTGAACAGCCCCAGGTGCCGCGCCGGCAGGCTGGCCGCCGCGTCGTGCGCCAGCGCGCCGGCCCAGGCGATGCCGGGCGGCAAACTCTCGCGCAGCATGTCCGCGTGGCGCGCGCTGCCGACGCCGTTGGCCAGCACGTGCATCGCGTGGAACGGGTCGCCGTAGTGCGCCAGGCCATAGGCCAGCGCGCCGAAGGTCTGGGCCATCGCGCCGGCCTGGATCACGGCCAGCACGGGCAGGCCGAACAGCCGCGCCACGTCCGCGCTGCTTGGCGTGCCGTCGTGCAGGCCCATCACGCCTTCCACCAGGATCAGGTCCGCTTCCGCCGCCGCCTCGGCCAGGCGGACGCGCGCGTCGGCTTCGCCAGTCATCCACAGGTCGATCGACTGCACCGGGGCACCGCTGGCCGCGGCCAGCAAGGTCGGATCCAGAAAGTCGGGGCCGGTCTTGAACACGCACACGTGGCGCCCCTGGCGCGCATGGAGCCGCGCCAGCGCGGCGGTCACGGTGGTCTTGCCCTGGCCCGACGCCGGCGCGGCGATCATCAGCGTGGGCACCGCGCGGGCGCGGGCGGCAAGGGGAGCGGAGGAAGGTTGCGACATGGGTGTAAGCATCGTGGCGGGCCGTCCAGCGCCCGGCGGTGGTCTGAGGCGGGCCGGCTGGCGCGGCCGATTATAACGAGCGGTCCGCATGGCCATCAGCATCGCGGCAGCACCATGCCCTGCAGCGCCGCGCACTCGAACAACTCGCGGTCGTTGCTGACGCCCAGCTTGTGCATGGCGCAGTTCTTCTGGCGGCTGATGGTCTTCACGCTGCGGCACAGCGTGGTGGCGATCTCGGTGACCGTGCGGCCGGTCAGGTACAGGCGCAGCACCTCCATCTCGCGGGCGGACAGACGCTGCATCGTGTCGCGCCCCAGCGGCGCCATCGTGCGCACCTCGGCCGGGGCCAGCGCCCGCAGCGCCGACTTGCCGATATAGGTGAAGCCGCGCTGCGCGCGGGCAATGGCCGTGACGATCTCCGGCAACTGGCTGTCCTTGAGCAGCAGCCCCTGCACGCGCACGTCGAGGATGGTCCGCAGCACCAGCGGATTGGTAATCATCGTCAGCACCATGATCGACATGGTCGGATATCGCCGCCGCAGGGCCGTGAGCAGGCGCATGCCGTCAAGCTGCGCCGGGCCGGGCATGTGGAAATCGGTCACCACCACATCGGGGCGCAGCAGTTCGGTCTGCTGGAGCAGCTCGGTGGCGGTGGCAATCTCTCCACAGACCTCCCACCCGGTCTGCGACTGCAATCTGGCTCCGATCGCCGCCGTAATGACGGGGTGATCGTCTGCCAGCAATATCCTCAACGTCATCCATCGACTCCTGTCCTGTACCCGAGGCTCAGCGTTAGGCTGCCCGCTGACGTCAAAAAAGCGCCGCACGCGCCCAGGGGCGGTGCGGCGCAACGACGCATGACTGCGTCCTCGCGGCGGTGCGGGCCAAATGGGGTAAGTCCCGCCACGCAACGATGCCCAGCGAGGTTAATGCGCGGCGGCGATGAAGGGAGTGAGAGGATTCGCAAAATGCATGGATCGACCATGCATTCGCGCGGAGCTGGCCGGACGGTGACGAGGCCCCGCCGGCAGACGGGGTCAGGCGATGGCGAGCGGGCGGGGGCGGTGCTCGGCGTGGTGGCGGCTGTCGATGGCCTTGAGCGGGTCGCGCAGTACCGATGCGCCCACGTCCATGATGTCGCGCAGCGCGGTGCGGTCCGGCGCGCGCTGCGGCATCCAGAAATGCAGCGCGGCCCAGGCCGGGAACGCCGCGGGCGGCGGCAGCAGCCGGGTCTTGCGGTCGCGCGTCACCAGCGGCACGTTGAAGTCCAGCACCGGGCAGACTCCGCCGGCCGCGTGCAGCAGCGTGATCTGCGTGTGCCACGACGGCACCACCGTCTCGCGATGGCCCGGCGTGTTGGCCCGGCGCGCCAGAAACGCATGCAGCGGGCTGTGGCGCTCGCAGTCTTCCTGCAGCAGGATCCAGTCGGTCTCGGCTTCTTCCTTGCTGGCGCCCCGCGCGGCGCTGACCAGCCGGCGCGGCGTGGCCAGGATGCTATGCGGGATGACGCTGTCCGGCACGTTGGCCCCGTCGACGACGAACGCGCAGTCCAGGTCGCCGGTGTCGAGCGAGTCGCCCAGCGCCGCATCGGCGATGACGGGGCGGGTGATGAAGCTGTCGCGCGGAAAGCGCTCGCAGAGCGCGGTCAGGATTTCCGTGATGACGGGGTCGCCGATGGACGGCGAGAACCCGATGGAGATGCGCCGGCCGCTGCTGGCCGGCAGGGCGTCGGCATCCTGGGGCTGGACCAGCTGGTTCCAGCGCACCAGGATCTGCCGCGCGGTGCGCTCCAGCCGCAGCGCGTGCGGCGTGGGCTCCAGCGTGCCGTTGCGCTTGACGAACAGCGCGTCGCCGGTGATCTCGCGCAGGCGGGCCAGGCTGTAGGCCACGGTTGGAATGCGGCCCTGGGTGCAGGCCGCTACCGCGCTGAGATCGCGGTACTCCATGAGCAGGACGAACACATGCAATAGCTTGGTGCTGACATGCCGCATACTGACTTCTCCCGATCCGAGACTTCTGGTTTTTTCTTGTTGTGGCGAAGCATTACAGCTTCAGGCGGCGTCACCGGCCAGGGCCGGTGGCGACACCGCGCAACGACTGCGACCAATACAGCTCGACTACGACAAGGGGCGGGGACAAATCGATACGCCCGGGCATTGCGGTCCATGTGTTGCGCATGGACTGCTCCACGAAACCGCGCTTCTTCGACGCTGCGTCGAAGGCATGTGCGGTGCGGCAGTGGCTCCTCTTCCTCAGGCCCGGACCCGGCCTGGCGCGCGCATCGGCAAACGTTGCCGTGGCGTGCCGCCGGTCGCCTGTCTGCTACGCCAGGAGGCGTGCCTTGCAGGCATTCTGAAACTTAGTTGATGCGAAGGAAGCTTAATACAACATTCAGAAAACTACTAGAACACGTTTGGATGCCGACGCGTTCGCGCCGCGCAAGCACGCGTTGTTCATACATGCAGACATGGCGGAATGCCGCATGGGACGGGCGTTTTGCGGCCGTCCGCCCGCGCCGGATGCAGCGCGTCGTGGCCAGCACGGCGTGCGCCGCAGGGTTTGAAGCGACTGACCGAACCGGGCGTGGGCACGAAATGTTCCAAGTTGGAAAAACAAAATTTGACGTGGCCGAGGCGGCTGCCCCATATGGGGGTCGGCACCACCATGGCGCGCGCCCGGCAGGCAGGCTTGCCGTAGCGGCAAGCCCTTTCTTTTTTGCTTAACTCGTCCCGCGAAGACACTGAATTCCTTTTGTCCAGGGGGTGGGCTACCTTACGGGCACCAGCGGCACACAAGCGCTGCACAAGCGCACCATCGGCAGCGTGACCGGCAGGCTGCCGGGTGCGCCGCACCCGCAGCCGACGAGCGGAGGCATCGGTGAACAGACGCTATTCGGAGGAACAGATCCGCATGTACCTGGCCGAGGCCGCGAGCGGCGTGCCGGTGCGTGAGCTGTGCGCGCGCTACGGGTTCAGCGATGCGTCGTTCTATGGCTGGCGTGCCCGGTACGGCGCGCCCCGGCAGGGCGATGCCGTCGACACGCGGCGCCTGCGCCAGCTGGAGGAAGAAAACGTGCGGCTCAAGAGTATGCTTGCGGATGCGCTGCTGCAACTGGAGCTGCTGCGCAACCGTGGCGGCAGGCGTGGCAACGGCAAGGCGGACGCGTGACGCCGGGCCGGCCCGCGCGGGCCGCAGCTTTTCGCCCGGGCAATGCGTGGCATTGCCATCGAATTCTGGAGTGTTTCTGGTGAGAAAGGTTTTCGCTGCCATCGCCGCAGCAGGATGCATGGTTTCGCTCGTCGCCCAAGGGCAGACGCCGCCGGCGGATCCGTCGGCGCCGATGATCGCGCCGCTGCCGCCGCGCATGCTCGATCCCGCCACGTCCACCGTGGACGATCCGGGCGGTACGCCGGGCACCTCGCAGCGCGAACACTGCCGGCAATTGCTCGACAAGATCAATGCGCTGCCCGCCGGGCCGCAGTGGTCGCAAGGACAATCCACGGTGACCACGGCCGACGGCCGCAAGTACTCCACGCTGGAACGCGCGCCCGAGCGCAAGCGGCTGGAGGAAACCTACCGGCAGCAGTGCGCACAGGCCCGCAAGTAGCCGGCGCGGCCCGGGCCTGAGGGCCGGGCAGGCGAGCCGTGGTCGTTTTTCGTCATGGAAGGAGCGATCATGTTGCGCGTGCAACGAATCCTGGCCTGGATGCTCGGGCTGACCCTGCTCGCGGGCGCCGGCGGCGCCTGGGCGCAGGCCCGGCTCGACAAGCCCCAGCTTGACCAGTTGCTGGCGCCCGTGGCGCTCTATCCCGATGCGCTGCTGTCGCAGGTGCTGATGGCGTCGACGTATCCCGCGGACGTGGCGGCCGCCGCGCAGTGGTCGAAGTCGAACGCGAGCCTGTCTGGCGATGCCGCCACCAAGGCCGTGGCCAGCGAGCCGTGGGACCCGAGCGTGCAGTCGCTGGTGGCCTTTCCGTCGGTGATGGACATGATGGGCCGCCAGCCGCAGTGGGTGCAGTCCGTGGGCGATGCCTTCCTGGCGCAGCCCGATGACGTCATGGATTCGGTGCAGCGCCTGCGCCTGCAGGCCCAGCAGGCCGGCACGCTGAAGACCACCGAGCAGCAGAAGGTGGTGACGCAGCAGACTGGCGGCACCACGGTGGTCCAGATCGAGCCGGCCAATCCGCAGGTGGTCTACGTGCCGAGCTACAACCCGACCGTGGTCTATGGCACGTGGCCGTATCCGGCCTATCCGCCCGCGTACTATCCGCCGCCGCCGGGCTCGGTGTTCGCCACGGCGCTGGTGTCGGGCATCGGCTTCGGCCTTGGCGTGGCGGCCGTGGATGCGCTCTGGGGCGGGTTCGACTGGGGCGGCCACGACGTGAACATCAACGTCAACCGCTACAACAACATCAACGTGAACCAGCGGCTCGACGTGAACCGGGCCAACGTGAACTGGCAGCACAATGCCGCGCATCGCGGCAACGTCCCGTACAACAACCCGAATGTCGCGAGCCGCTTCGACGCGCAGCGGCAGCAGGGGCTGGCCAATCGCCAGCGCCCGGGGCAAGGCGGCGTGCAGGGCCAGCGGCGGCTGGGCCAGGACGGCGGCGGCGTGCAGAACCGCCAGAGCCGCGACGCCGCACGCGAGCGCGCCGCGCAATCGTTCGAAGGCCGCACCGGCCAGTCGATCGCGGGCCATCACGCACCGGGGGTCAACCGCCAGGGCGGCGGACAGAACCCGCGTCCCGCCGGCGCCGACCGGCAGCGCCTGGACCAGCACGAGGCGCGCAACCGGGCGCGCGACACCAATCGCAACAACGCATTCCGCGATGCCGGCAATGGCGACCGGATGCGCCAGCAGGCCAGCCGCGGCGGCAGCAGCCTGCAACGTGTGAACGTCGGCCAGACGCCGCAGCGCGCGATGCCGGCACGCACGGGCGGCGGCTTCCAGGGCGGGGGCGGCGGCGGTGGCCACTTCGGCGGTGGAGGCGGGGGCGGCGGTCATTTCGGTCACGGTCGGAGATAACGATGAAGCGCAACCAGACAACGGGCCGCATCGGCGGGGCATGGCAGGCGTTGCGCGTGCTGGCCGCGGCGGCGCTGCTGGCCGCGCCGGCCGCGATGGCGCAGCAGGTGTTCCCGACGCCCGAGGCCGCCATGGACGCGCTGGGCGACGGCGTGGCCCGCAGCGACCCCGACGCGCTGCAGCGCGTGCTTGGCGCGCAGTACCGCCGCATCGTGCCGCCGCAACTCGACCAGCAGGACCTTTACGATTTCCTGGGCGCCTGGGCCAGCCACCATGCCGTGCGCAAGGACGGCGACGACGCGGCCAGTGTGGAAGTGGGCGGCAGCGGCTGGACGTTTCCGGTGCCGATCGTCCGGCGCAAGGCTGGCTGGCAGTTCGACCTGGCGGCCGGCGAGCGCGAGGTGCGCGTGCGGCGCATCGGCCGTAACGAGATCGTCGCCATGGACACGCTGCTGCAACTGGCCGACGCCCAGCAGCGCTATGCCGAGCAGGTCGGCCACGGCAGCTACGCGCGGCAACTGGTCAGTACGCCGGGCAAGACCAACGGGCTGTACTGGCCGTCCGCCTCGGCCGACAACGACAGCCCGCTGGGGCCCGACGCGCTGGCCATGGGCCCGGAGACCCCGCCCGACGACGCGTACTACGGCTACCGCTACCGCATCATCGCCCCGCCCAAGGGCAGCGATGCGAAGTTCGCGTTCGTGGCGTGGCCGGCCCGCTATGGCGAATCGGGCGTGCATGCGTTCATGCTCGACAGCGAGCGGCGGTTCTTCGAGCGCGACCTGGGCAAGGGCACGGCGGCCCGCGCCGGCGCCATCCGCACGTTCGCGCCCGACGGCTGGCAGGAAGTGGCTAAGGAGTAGCCGGAGGGCCCGGTTGGGCGGCGGCGTGCGGTGCGGGCGCCGCGACGGCGTCGCCATCGGCATGCACGGCGGCCAGCCCGTCCGGATCGACGATGCGGAGCTTGCGCTGCCGCACGATGATCAGCCCGGCGGCGCCGAAGCGCGACAGCAGCCGGGAAACCGTTTCCAACGTGAGGCCGAGATAGCTGGCGATGTCGTTGCGCGTCATCGCCAGCGTTAGCACGCCGTCCGCCACGCCCCGGCGCGCCTGTTCCGCCGCCAGGTCCAGCAACAGCATCGCCAGCCGCTGGGCCGCCTTCATCGACCCGATCGCCACCAGCAACTCGGCCTGCCGGCGCGCGTGGCGCCGCTGCATCGCCACCACGGCGGCGCGGATGCCGGGGTCGTCCCGCAGCATCGGCCGCAGCGTTTCCACCGCAATCGCGCAGCATTCGGTGTCCTGCAGCGCGATGACCGTGGCGTCGTGGGCATCGGCCTCGTGCGCTTCCAGTCCGCATACGTCGCCGGGTTGCAGGAAGCCGCTGACCTGGCGCCAGCCAATCCCCGTCTCGAAAACCTGCTTCACCCCGCCAGCGCGGATCGGATAGACCGCGCGGGCCGCGCGTCCCTGTATGTAGAGCACGTCACCTGCGCGCAGCGTGACCGTGCGCGGCATCAGCGATGCCGCATTGCCGCAGGCCAGCCTGCACGCCGGACGGAACGGGCAAAGGGTGCAGCATGGGGCGCTTGAGGTGGAAAGTTGCGGCGGCATCGCGGCGCGGATCGATCCGGTTCGGGGCGTACTGCCGAGTATAGGCCGCCGCCAACTTCGTTCATCGGGCGTCGTTCTGCATTCTTTTATCGTCTGCGATAAGCAATTTGAGGAGGACATCCCGCGATCGGGTGAGGGCGACCGGCCGGTCGGCGTTGTTTCGCTATTTCATGTTGCATCTTGCAGACAATGCCCCCAATCCATCACGCCGGCTGTGCTATGCTGCGTTGCACAATACAGGAGGGGACTCGTTCCTAGATGAGCAGGAGTTCTCATATGGCCAAAAGCCTGTCTCCGGTTTGGGATGCGCAACTGCGGCAAATAGGCCGTGCGCAGCACCGCACCGGGAAGCAATTCCGATCCTGGCTGGCGCGTCTCGATCCGGCGCTGCCGGCTGCACGCCGGCCACTGGACCCGGCCCCGGCCGAACTGCCGGGCGTCTGGCAGTCCCACAAGCTGGCACTGGCGCCCATGCCGGGCGAACTGGTGCCGCAGTTGTCGTACCGGCTCTATATGCCTTCCGGCGCCAAGGGGGCGTTGCCCGTGGTGGTAATGCTCCATGGCTGCCAGCAGACGCCCGAAGACCTGGCCGCCGGCACGCGCATGAACGCGCTGGCCGAGCGCGAGGGCTTTATCGTCGCCTATCCGCAGCAGCCGCTGCGCCGGTCCGTGCACCGTTGCTGGCAGTGGTTCGACCTGGGCGCTGGCGAGGGCGGACGCGAGGCGCAGGCCGTGGCGATGCTGGTCGACGAACTGGCTGCCCGGCCAGACGTCCGCCGGGGTGAAATCTATCTGGCGGGCCTGTCGGCCGGCGCGGCCATGGCGGCCGTGGTGGCGCTGCGCTATCCAGAGAAAGTGGCTGCAGTGGGTTTGCATTCGGGCGTCGTGATCGGTGCCGCCGACAATCCGCGTGCCGGGCTGCGGGCCATGCGCCATGGCGCAGAGTCCGAGCCGGCGCTGCTGCTCGATGCCGCCGGCGTGACGCCGGGCGGGCCGGAGATGCCGGCCATCGTCGTCCATGGCATGACCGACGACGCCGTGAACCCGGTCAATGGCCGCCTGCTGGCGCGCCAGTTCCTGGCCTACAACGGGCTCTACGACAAGCTGGGCACCCGCATGGACTGCGCCAATGACGCGCCCCCGCTGGCCGACGGCGACTATCGCGAGGCCCGTTTCGGGCGCTGGAATCGCGATCTGGTGCGGCTTGTGGAAGTGGCGGGGCTGGACCACGCCTGGAGCGGCGGCGATGCCAGCGTGCAGTACCACAGCGACATCGGCCCCGACGCGAGCTGGCTGATGTGGCAGTTCTTCCGGCAGCATCGCCGGGTGGCCTGACGCCCTGCGGCGACTGGCCAATGAAAAAGGGGGAAGGCTGGTGGCCTTCCCCCTTTTTTTGCGCGCGGCGCGGCGTCAGGCTTCGCGCTTGCGGATGAACAGGGCGGTAATCATGCCCATGATGCAGACGGCCACGACGTAGTGCGCCGGGGCCAGCTTGTCCGTCTTCAGCATCAGCGACACGATGACCGGCGTCAGCCCGCCGAAGATCGCATACGAGACGTTGTACGAGAAAGACAGGCCCGAGAACCGCACCTGCGCCGGGAAGGCGTGCACCAGCACGAACGGCACGGCGCCGATGGTGCCGACGAAGAAGCCGGCCAGCGCGTACAGCGGCAGCAGCAGGTCCGGACGCGCGCCGATGGTGGTGTACAGCAGGTAGGCCGTGCCCGCCAGGAAGGCGCCGCCGATGGACAGCGTCAGCCGGGCGCCGATGCGGTCAGCCAGCACGCCGGCCACGATGCAGCCGATCGACAGGCACAGCGTGGCGGCGCTGTTGGCCACCAGTGCCGTGCGGGCGTCGAAGCCGAACAGCGTCTGCAGGTAGGTGGGCGTCAACAGGATCACCACGACGATGCCGGCGGACAGCATCCACGTCAGCAGCACCGAGATCAGCACGGCGCCGCGATGGTCGCGCACCACGGCCTTGAGCGGCATTTCGGCGGCCAGCGCCTTCTTCTGCTGCAGTTCGGCAAAGACCGGCGTCTCATGCAGCCAGCGCCGCAGATACATCGAACCCACGCCAAACACGCCGCCGAGCACGAACGGCAGGCGCCAGCCGTGGTCGAGCAGGGCCTGCGGGTCGAACATCGCGTTGATGCCGGTGGCCACCAGCGAGCCCAGCAGGATGCCGGCCGTCAGGCCCGCCGTCAGCGTGCCGCAGGCGTAGCCGATATGGCGCCGGGGCACGTGCTCGGACACGAACACCCAGGCACCCGGCACTTCGCCACCCACGGCCGCGCCCTGCAGGATGCGCAGCACCAGCAGCAGCATCGGCGCCAGCAGCCCGATGGACGCATAGGTGGGCAGCAGGCCCATCAGCAGCGTCGGCACGGACATCAGCAGGATGGACAGCGTGAACATCTTCTTGCGGCCCAGCAGGTCACCGAAGTGCGCCATGATGATGCCGCCCAGCGGGCGCGCCAGGTAGCCGGCGGCAAAGATGCCGAACGTCTGCAGCAGGCGCAGCCAGTCCGGCACGGACGCCGGAAAGAACAGCTGGCCAATGACCTTGGCAAAAAAGACAAAAATAATGAAATCGTAGAACTCAAGCGCGCCGCCCAGTGCAGCAAGGGCAAGCGTCTTGTAGTCCTGACCGGTCAGCGGGCGGGCGGCGGGGCCGCCTGGCGCGCCCATTGCCCCGGCAGTACTGCTGGAGGTGGACATGGAAAGACTCGCATGGATACATTCACATGCGAAGCGCGCAACACGGATGGCGTGGAGGGGGACGGTCGTGGGGATGACGACACGAACTTGGCGAACCGGGCCGGCGGGTAAGCTGGCGGGCACGACGGGACGCTTCGCAAAGGCGTAAAGATACCAGAACGACGCTGGGCGACTCCGACGCTGATCATATTCATTACGCATTCGCACGGTGGGCTGCCATAATCCGTCTCCATCATGCATGACAAGTGAAATCCGGGGCACAAAGCGCGACGGGCGCGGGGTCATATTTTCCGAGGTGACATGGCTTTCAAGGATTCGATCCAGGCTGCGACAGGGGCGGCCATGGCAACGCCGCGCCGGCGCATGGCGTGGCGCGTGGCGGGCGGGGTGGTGGCCGCGGTGGCGCTGTTTGGCCTGGCCGGCTATTTCGGCGGGCCGCCGCTGATCAGGTATCTGGTCGAGAAACACGCCACCGAGGCCCTGGGCCGCAAGGTCACGCTGGGCGCCGCGCACGTGCGGCCGTTCGAACTGGGCGCCACGCTCAACGACCTGACCATCTTCGAGCCCGACGGCAAGACCCCGATGCTGAAGCTGGGCCAGGTGGAGGCCGATGCGGCGGCCGCGTCGATCTGGCGCCTCGCCCCGGTGGTCGACTTCCTGCACGTGGACCGGCTCAGCGTGCACGTGGTGCGCAATGCGGCGGGCAAGATGAGCTTTGCCGACATCCAGGACCGCTTTGCCGCGCAGCCGCCCAAGCCGGCCGACAGCGAGCCGGCCAGGTTCTCGGTCAGCAATATCGCCGTGACCAACGCGAGCTTCGTCTACGAGGACAAGGCGCTGGACACCCTGCAGCGCGTGGAAAATTTCACGCTGACGCTGCCGTTCCTGTCGAACCTGCCGCACGACGCGACGATCAACACGCGCCCGACGCTGTTCGCCAAGATCAACGGCACGCCGCTGGCGCTGGCCGGCACGTCGCAACCGTTTTCCGATACGCGCCAGACCGACCTGAACGTCAATCTCGACGGGCTGGAGGTGGCCCGCTACATGGCGTTCGCGCCCAGGCTGAAGGACGCGCAGGTCAAGGGCGGGCTGCTCGATACGCGGCTGAACGTGGGATTCCGGCAGGACAAGGATCGCCAGGACCTCTATGTGTCCGGCACGCTGACGCTGCGCGAGGCCGATGTGGTCACCCGCGCCGGTGCGCCGCTGATCCGCGCGGGCCGGCTGGCCGTGGACCTGGCGCGCGTGGAGCCGCTGGCCCACAAGGCGCAGGTCAGGCGCATCGACCTGGAAGGGTTCGATCTGCAGGCGCTGCGCCGCGCGGACGGATCGCTGAACCTGGCCACGGCTTTCCTGCCCGAGGCCGCGCCGGTGCCAAAGGCTGCGCCGGCTGCTGCTGCGCCGGCTGCTGCTGCGCCGGCTTCCGCGCCCGTGGCAGCGGCATCGGCGCCGGCGGCGTCTGGCGTGCAGGCACCGCCCAAGGCCGGCGAGGTGCCGTGGTCGTATGCGGTGGAGCGCGTGGTCCTGAAGGACGCCAAGCTGGGATTCGTCGACGAACTGGCGCCTTCCGGCCCCGGCAAGCTCGATATCGGCCCGGTCAATGTCGAAGTGGCCGGGCTGGCCAGCAGCGGCGACAAACCTGCCAGGCTTGACGCGAATATCACAATCGCCAATGGGCAGACGATCCGCCACAGCGGCGAACTGGCGCTGAACAAGGGCACGCTGTCTGGCACGCTGGAGACGGCCGGCCTGCAGCCGCAGGGCTTCTCGGCCTGGTGGCCGCGCGAACTGCAGAGCCAGTTCGGCAAGACGGCGGTCAACGCCGAGCTGCACTATGCGATGGCGTGGTCCCAGCCGGTCTTCCAGTTCACGCTGCAGAAGTCGCGCGTGGAGCTGTCGCCGGTGTACGTGTCGACGCGCGAGCCGGTGAAGATGCCTGCCACGCCGGCCGCCGCCGCGAACGAGCGCGACGACCGCGCGGGGCTGACCGTCGCGGCGCCGCGCCCGGGCGCACGGGGCGGCCGCGCGGTACGGGTGGCGCGCGCGCCGGACACCGAAGGCGCCAGCCTGCCGCTGCTCAAGGCCGACAAGCTGGTACTCGACGACATCCAGCTCGACCTGG
Organism: Cupriavidus sp. H18C2; assembly: GCF_049393795.1. Classification (NCBI taxonomy): domain Bacteria; kingdom Pseudomonadati; phylum Pseudomonadota; class Betaproteobacteria; order Burkholderiales; family Burkholderiaceae; genus Cupriavidus; species Cupriavidus sp. H18C2. Next base: position 173,320 of record NZ_CP186011.1, read on the forward strand.
CCAGGCAGACTTTCGAGGCCGGACAGGTGGCGCTGGTCAAGCCGGCCATCTCGGCCACGCGCGACCATCGCGGCCAGTTGCTGGAATCGGCGCAGATCTGGGCCACGCAGTCCGCGCAGCAGAAGGCCGCCGATCAGAAGGCGGCGGCCCGCCCCGGCGCCGCGCCGGCCAATGGCGCTGCGGCGCCGGGCTGGAAAGTGCGCGTCGGCAAGGTCGCCGTCGATGGCGGCGAGGCCCGGCTGGCCGACTATGCGCCGGCCGCGGCCAACCGTGGCCGTCCGGTCATCCACCAGTTCCGCAATATCGGCCTGACCACGGGCACTGTGACGTGGCCGCTGTCGCAAGGCGCGCTGCCGATGAAGTTCCACGCAGAAAGCGGCCGCAAGGGCGTGATGAACATCGACGGGCAGGTGACGCCGACGGGGCCTGCCGCGCAGTTGCAGCTCGATCTGCGCGAGCTGGACATGGCGCCGCTGCAGCCGTACCTGGCGGACCGCCTCAACGCGGCGCTGCGCAGCGGCACGATGACGCTCAAGGGCAAGCTGGCCTACGATGCGCCGCCCGGAAAGCCGATCGCCGTGCGTTTCACCGGCAACGCGCTGGCCGGCAATGTGCGCACCGTCGACCGCATCTCCGGCGACGACTTCCTGCGCTGGCGCGCGCTGTCGGTCAACGGCATCGACTTCAACATGAACGAGGCGCGCGGCCCGATGCAGGTGGGAATCCAGAACGTGGCGCTGAACGATTTCTATGCGCGCGTGATTCTCAATGCCAACGGCCGGCTGAACCTGCAGGACGTGATGGCCGGCGGCGCCGAGAAGGGCGAGGCCGCGCCGTCTACCAGCCTGACGCAGGCCAGCCCGGCGTCAGCGCCCGAGGCCAGGCCCGCTGCGCCGCCTGCGCAGGCCAAGGCCGCCGAGCCGGCCGGCCCCAAGCCGCAGATCCGCCTGGGCGGCGTCACCATCAACAAGGGCAACATCAATTTTTCCGACTTTTTCGTCAAGCCCAACTATTCCGCCAATCTCACCGACATGAAGGGGTCGGTGTCCAAGGTGTCGTCGGCGGACCCGACGCCGGCAGACCTGGTGCTCAACGGCCGGCTCGACGACGACGCGCCGGTCAGCATCAGCGGCAAGCTCAATCCGCTGGGCGAGCAGCTCTACCTGGACATCGCGGCCAAGGCGGCCGGCGTGGAACTGACGCGGCTGACGCCATACGCGGCCAAGTACGCGGGGTATCCGATCACCAAGGGCAAGCTGACGGTGGACGTGGCATACAAGATCGAGAACGGCAAGCTCGATGCCCGCAACCACCTGTACCTGGACCAGCTCACCTTCGGCGAGCGCGTGGACAGCCCCGACGCGGTCAAGCTGCCGGTGCTGCTGGCCGTGTCGCTGCTCAAGGACCGCAACGGGGTCATCGACATCAACCTGCCGGTGTCGGGATCGCTGTCGGACCCCGAGTTCAGCATCGGCGGCGTGATCCTGCGCGTGATCGTGAACCTGCTGACCAAGGCCATCACGTCGCCGTTCTCGCTGATCGCGTCGGCGTTTGGCGGCGGGGGCGAGGAACTGGGCTACATCGAGTTCGCGCCGGGGTCGTCCACACTGTCCGACGAGGCGCGCAAGAAGATCGAGACCGTGGGCAAGGCGCTGAACGACCGGCCGTCGCTGCGGCTGGAGATCAGCGGCCGCATCGACCCGGCCACCGACGCCGACGGCGCGCGCCGCGTATGGCTGGACCAGCGCGTGGCGAACGCCAAGCAGCGCGAGCTGCGCCGGTCCGCGCAGGCGGGCGAGCAGGCCGGGGAAGGCGAAGGCGGCGACCAGGGCGCACGCGTGACGGTGTCGAAGCAGGAGTATCCGAAGTACCTGGAAGCCGTGTACAAGCGCGAATCGTTCAAGAAGCCGACCAACTTCATCGGCCTGAACAAGTCGCTGCCGCCGGCCGAGATGGAAAGGCTGCTGCTGCAGAACGCCCCGGTCACCGATACCGAACTGCGGGCGCTGGCGGACCAGCGCGCGCTGGCGGTCAAGCAGTCGCTGGAACGCGACGGCAAGATACCCGACGCCAAGCTGTTCCTGACCGCGCCCAAGCTGACGCCCGAGGGCATCAAGGACAAGGGCGCGCCGAACCGCGTCGATTTCTCGATCCGGCAGTAGCCGGACGGTCCCCTGGCGTCCGGGCGAAACCACGTATCATTCGGCCCGGACGACCAAATGGATTTCACAGGAGCAAGTGTTGGAGCAGGAAGCGATCGCCTACAAGACGTGGGTTTGCCTGATTTGCGGCTGGGTGTACGACGAGGAACAGGGCTGGCCCGACGACGGCATCGCCCCGGGCACGCGCTGGGAAGACATCCCGGACGACTGGCGTTGCCCCGAGTGCGACGTCTACAAGGCCGATTTCTCGATGATCGAGATCTGAAGCAGGCTTTCAGTGTGATGGGGCGTGCCTGCGCGCCCTGCCAAGCCCGGCCCGGCGGCGGGCACAGCGCCGGTACCGCATGCGATGCGGATGGCCGCAGCGCCACAGCGCCGCGCCGATCGTCAGCACGAGCAGTGCCGCCATGGCGGCGGCCAACAGCGTCAGCGACATACGCGCCGCCTTCTCCCGAAGGTGCCTCTCTCTCTCTCTTTCTCGAAACAGCGGCCGCTAGATCAGCAGCGGCAGCGCCTCCAGCACCAGCACCCCGAGCAGTACACCGATGATCGCGCCCGCGCAACGGCAGCTGATGCGCAGCGCCTTGGCGGCCACCGGAATCGCACCCATCGCCAGCAGGCCAACGAGTGCCATGGGGATCAAAAACACAAGATCATGCGCCTGGACGTGGATCATGGCGGTCTCCTGTCTTGCTTCCTTGTGCATCCAGTATAGGCCGTGTGTGGCGAATACAAGGCCGGGGCGCTCAGGGTTGTCCCGCGGTGTTTGAAACGCGTCACGTGCGCAGCCGGCGGCCAGGTATCGCATCGGAGACATGGGCTTCGGCAGGCTTCTGGTGTGGCGCCGGGCGTCCCTCGCTTCTGGCGGCAGGTGTCCTATGCTGGACGCATGATGGCCATCATGCGCCACCGGCCTCCAGGAGGAAGCTATGGAACTGCACATGCATTCGCACCACTACGTGCGTCGTCTGCCGGACTGGTCCGCCGCGGCGGTGTCGGGGCTGGCCGCCGGGGCGCTGCTGCTTGTCGTCGAGCTGTTCTGGTCGTCGATGGTGGCCGGCGTGCATCCCTGGGGCACCACGCGCATGATCGCGGCCATCGTGATGGGGCGCGAGGTGCTGCAGACCTCGATGTTCAGCGTCAGCACCGTCGCCGTGGCGCTGGTCATCCACTTCGTGATCGGCGCGATACTCGGCTGCGTGCTGTGCGCCATCATCGCGCCGTTCCAGCTCGACTCCAGCATCGGCATGTCGATGCTGGTGGGTGCGGTGTTCGGGCTGGTGGTCTACCTGTTCAACTTCTACGTGATGACGGCGGCCTTTCCGTGGTTCGTGCAGGCGCGCGGCTGGCACACGCTGGTGGGGCACCTGCTGTTCGGCATGTGCATCGCGCTGTGCTACTGGAAGCTTGAATCGCGCGATGTCGTGCACTAGGCGCGTGCGCCCGCGCGTACCCACGGGCGACCATGTCGCCTTGCAGTGACCTGAGTCGATGCACTAGGCTTATTCCACGTGCGTGAACGGGCGCACTTGCCGGCCCGTTTCCTTGCGTACGCGAGGGAGGGGACATGGCGATCGCAATCGTGCTCGTCATCATGGTTGCCGCTTCGGTGCTCTTTCATTTCCTGAGCCCCTGGTGGCTGACACCGCTGGCGTCCAACTGGAAGCAGATGGACGACACGCTGATCATTACCCTCGTCATCACCGGCCTGTTCTTCGTCGTCATCAACCTGCTGCTGGGCTACATCGTCTGGCGCTTCCGGCATCGTGACGGCCACCGCGCCGCCTACCAGCCCGAGAACCACCGGCTGGAGCGCTGGCTGATCGGCCTGAGCGCCGTGGGCATCATGGCGCTGCTGGCGCCGGGCCTGATCGTCTATGCCGACTACGTGCGCCCGCCGCGCGAGGCGATGGTGCTGGAAGTGGTGGGCCAGCAGTGGCAGTGGGGGTTCCGCTTCCCCGGCAGGAGCGGCGAACTGGGCACCACCGACGCGCGCTTCGTCAGCGCCAGCAATCCGCTGGGGCTCAATCCCGAGGACCCGAACAGCCAGGACGACATCGTGATCGCCGGCCCCGAGGTGCACCTGCCGCTAAACCGGCCGGTCAAGGTGCTGCTGCGGTCCAAAGACGTGCTGCACGACTTCTACGTCCCGCCGTTCCGCGCGCGCATGAACATGGTGCCCGGCATGGTGACATCGTTCTGGTTCACGCCCACGCAGGCGGGCCGGTTCGACATCCTCTGCGCGCAGCTATGCGGCGTGGGCCACTACAACATGCGCGGCCACGTGGTGGTGGAAGACGGGGCCGCATTCGACGCCTGGCTGGCGAAACAGCAGACCTTCGCGATGACCCAGGCACGCGCGGCACAGCCGGCCGCCGCGCCGGGCACGGGCACCGGCACCGGCCCCACGGGCGGCGGCGACCTGGCCGAGCAGGGCCGGGCGCTGGCGCAGGGCAAGGGCTGCGTGGCCTGCCACAGCGTGGACGGCGGCGCCAGCGTCGGCCCCACCTGGAAGGGCCTGTACGGCACCACGCAGCAGTTTGTCGACGGCAGCAACGCTACCGTCGACGACGCCTTCCTGAAGAAGGAAATCGAGGACCCGCACGCGCGCCTGATCAAGGGGTTCGGCCCGCTCATGCCGAAGACGCCGGTGACCGATGCCGAGGTGGCGGCGCTGTCCGCCTACATCCGGTCGCTGGGCACGGGTGCCACGGCCAAGCCGCAGGCCGGCAAATAGGAGCCCGAGGAGGATACGATGGCCTACGCCGACGACGCCGCGCACCACGGCCCGCAAAGCTTCTGGACCCGCTACGTCTGGAGCCAGGACCACAAGGTGATTGCCGTGCAGTACACGCTGGTGGCCATCTTCGTGGGGCTGGTGGGCGTGGCGCTGTCGAACCTCATGCGCATGCAGCTGGGCTTTCCGGGCAAGTTCGATTTCATCGACCCCAACCGCTACTACCAGTTCGTCACGATGCACGGGATGATCATGGTGATCTACCTGCTGACGGCGCTGTTCCTGGGCGGCTTCGGCAACTACCTGATCCCGCTGATGGTGGGCGCGCGCGACATGGTGTTCCCGTTCCTGAACATGCTCAGCTTTTGGGTCTACTTCCTGTCCGTGATCGTGCTGCTGGCCAGCTTCTTCGTGCCGGGCGGGCCCACCGGCGCGGGCTGGACGCTCTATCCGCCGCAGGCCATCCTGCCGGGCACGCCGGGCCACGACTGGGGCATCATCCTGATGCTCGTGTCGCTGCTGATCTTCATCGTCGCGGCCACCATGGGCGGCCTGAACTACGTGACCACGGTGCTGCAGGCGCGCACGCAGGGCATGACGCTGCTGCGCATGCCGCTGGCCGTCTGGGGCATCTTCATGGCGACGATCCTGGCGCTGCTGGCCTTTCCGGCGCTGTTCGTGTCCGGCCTGATGATGCTGCTGGACAAGACGCTGGGCACCAGCTTCTTCATGCCGGCGATGGTCTCCATGGGCCAGCAGCTCAATTACAAGGGCGGCAGCCCGCTGCTGTTCCAGCACCTGTTCTGGTTCTTTGGCCACCCCGAGGTGTACATCGTGGCGCTGCCCGCGTTCGGCATCGTGTCGGATCTGGTCAGCGTGCATTCGCGCAAGAGCATCTTCGGCTACCGCACGATGGTCTGGGCCATCCTGGCAATCGGGCTGCTGTCGGTGGTGGTGTGGGCGCACCACATGTTCGTGAGCGGCATGAACCCGTACTTCGGCTTCTTCTTCGCCACCACCACGCTGATCATCGCGGTGCCCACGGCGATCAAGGTCTACAACTGGGTCATCACGCTGTGGCGCGGCGACATCCACTTCTCGGTGCCGATGCTGTTCGCCATCGCGTTCATCAGCACCTTCGTGATCGGCGGCCTGACCGGGCTGTTCCTGGGCAATGTCAGCGTCGACATTCCGCTGTCGAACACGTACTTCGTGGTGGCCCACTTCCACATGGTGATGGGCGTGTCGCCGATCCTGGTGGTATTCGGCGGCCTCTACCACTGGTATCCCAAGGTCACCGGCCGCATGCTCGACGACACGATGGGCCGCATCCACTTCTGGGTCACCTTCGTCGGCACCTACGCCATCTTCTTCCCGATGCACTACCTGGGCATCCTCGGCATGCCGCGCCGCTACTACGCCTGGGACAACTACAGCTTCATCCCCGAATCGGCGCACGCGATGAACATGTACATCTCGATTGCCGCGTTCGTGGTGGCCACGGCGCAACTGCTGTTCGTCTTCAACCTGTTCTGGAGCCTGCGGCGCGGGGCAGTGGCGGGGCCCAATCCGTGGCGCGCGGCGTCGCTGGAATGGCAGACGCCGCAGACGCCGCCCGTGCATGGCAACTGGGGCCCGCAACTGCCGGTGGTCTACCGCTGGGCCTACGCGTACAGCGTGCCGGGCGCCCAGGAAGACTTCATCGCCCAGAACGCACCGCCCGATGCCGGCGGCGCCGAGCCTGAACCGTATTCGAGCCGGGGAGCGATCGCATGACAGCCGAAACCCTCGCACAGACGGGCGCCGCCGTCTTCCGCGCATCGCCGGAGTCATCGGGCAGCGGACCCGGCGGCGATGCCGCGCACGGCCACGGCCAGCGCGCGCCGGGCAGCACGGGCCTCTGGGTGTTCATGGGCGTGGTCACGTCGCTGTTCGCGCTGTTCCTGACCGCCTACGTGATGCGCATGGACAGCCCGGACTGGCAGCGGATCGCGTTGCCGTGGCAGGTTTGGCTCTCCACCGCGTTGCTGGCCGCCGCCAGCGTGGCGATGGCCATGGCGGCGCGCGCGGCGCGGCGGGGACGGATGCCGCGTGCCCGCACGGCGCTGCGGCTGGGCGGCCTAGGTGCCGTGGCCTTCGTCGCCTCCCAGCTCTGGGCCTGGCAGGCGCTGTACGCGGCGCACGTGGTGCCGGCCAACAATCCCGCCGGCAGCTTCTTCTACATGCTGACGGCGATGCACGGCCTGCACATGATCGGCGGACTGATCGGCTTTGCGTTCGTCGCGCTGGATCGCGGCAGCGGCAGCCGCACGCTGATGCGTATCGGCCTGTGCGCGCGGTACTGGCACTTCCTGCTCGCGGTGTGGGTGGTGCTGCTGGGCGTGCTGGGGTGGCTGACGCCCGAGGTCGTCGACTATCTCTGCGGCAGACGATAGGGAGGGGCGCCATGAGTTCGCAAGTCGCTGTCGAACCGGCCCACGGCCATCCGCCCGGGGGGCTGCGCGGCCTCGTCGCGGACTGGGCCTCGGACGAGCGTGCCTTCCACGTGTCGTGGGGCAAGGCGATGATGTGGATCTTCCTGCTGTCCGACACCTTCGTCTTCAGCTGCTTCCTGGTGGGCTACATGACGGTGCGGATGTCCACCACCGTGCCATGGCCGAACCTGAGCGAGGTATTTGCCATCGACGTGGGCGGGCATCCGGTGCCGATGCTGCTGATCGCCATCATGACGTTCACGCTGATCACCAGCAGCGGCACGATGGCCATGGCGGTCAACTGTGCCTACCGGCGCGACCGCCTGGCCTGCGCCAAGCTGATGTTCGTGACCGCGTGGCTGGGCGAGGTCTTTGTCTGCATGCAGGCGTACGAGTGGACCAAGCTGATCGTCGTCGAAGGTATCCGGCCATGGGGCAATCCGCTGGGCGCGGCGCAGTTCGGCTCCACGTTCTTCATGATCACGGGCTTCCACGGCTTTCACGTCACGTGCGGCGTGATCTACCTGCTGTTCATCGCCAGCAAGGTGCTGCGCGGCCACTACGACCTGAGCGGCAACTACCAGCCCGTGGAGATTGCCGGCCTGTACTGGCACTTCGTGGACCTGGTCTGGGTCTTCATCTTCGCGCTGTTCTATCTCTGGTGAGGCGAAACATGGCGTCGACTCCCACCCAGGCATCCCCGCATGCCGAACCGGCCGCCGAGCATGGCGGACAGGCCCACCCGATCGGGGTCTACCTGAAGGTCTGGCTGCTGCTGTTCGTGCTGTCCACGCTGTCGTACATGGTGGACTACTACCACCTGACCGGCTACCTGCGCTGGTCGCTGATCCTGCTGTTCATGGCGCTCAAGGCCGGGCTGATCATCGCCGTGTTCATGCACATGGCCTGGGAGCGCATGGCACTGATCTGTGCGATCCTGCTGCCGCCGCTATGCCTGCTGGTGCTGGTGTGGCTGATGGCGGCGGAAGCGGATTACACTTTCCTCACGCGCGGCGCTTTCTTCCGCTGACGTCGCCATGTGGGCGGCGTGCGCCGCGACGTGCCATCCTGGACCTCGCCCATGCACGCTGCCACCGAAAGCATCCTGATATACAACCACGGCCGTGACCCGGACCGGCTCACGATGAAGCTGGCCGCGCTGGCGGCCGAGCCGTTCGCGTTCTTCCGCGGCACCAACCATCTCTACGCCGCGGCCCTGCGCGGCGAGATCGGGCTCGACGCGCCGCTGAGCTATGTCTGCGGCGATCTGCACGTGGAGAACTTCGGCTCGTTCAAGGGCGACAACGGGCTGGTGTACTTTGACCTGAACGATTTCGACGACGCGCTGGTGGCGCCCGTTACCGTCGACGTGGTGCGCATGCTGTCCAGCGTGCTCGTGGCCGGGCAGCAGTACCGGCTGTCGGAGGCGGATGCCCGCGTGGCCTGCGCCAACATGCTGTCCGAGTACACGCGGACGCTGCGGGCCGGCAAGCCGCGCTGGATCGAGCGGTCGACCGCGACCGGGCTGGTGGCCACGATGCTGCGCCAGGTGAAACGCCGCAAGCGCGGCACGCTGCTGGCATCGCATACCGAAACGCGCAATGGCCGGCTGCGGCTGGACCTGGACAAGCACGCGCAGCGCGCCAGCCGTGCGCAACGCGAGCGGGCCGCGCATATCGTCGCGGTCTACTCGCGCCAGACGCATCACGGCCACCGCTTCGTCGCGGAGGATGTGGCTTCCCGCGTGGCAGGCGTGGGCAGCCTGGGGCTGGAGCGCTACGTGGTGCTGGCCCACGAGATGCATCTGCCGACGTCGCGCCGGCTGCTCGACGTGAAGCGCGCGATGCCGAGCGCCTGGGAAAACCTGCGGCACCAGCAGCCGCACTGGGGCAGCGACGGGCAGCGGGTGGCGACGGTGCAGCAGGTCATGCAGGCGGCGTCGCCGGCGCTGCTGTCGTACGTGGCGCTCGACCGGCGCGAGTCGTTCCTGGTCAAGAGCCTGCAGCCGAGCACCGATCGCGTGGACCTGGCGCATTGCCGCGACAAGGCCGCGCTGATCGACGTGCTCACCACCATGGCGCGCGCCGCCGCATGGGCGCACCTGCGCGGCTGCGGCCATCAGGCGGCCGACCGGATCGAGAAACTGCAGGATTTTGCCGCCGGCGGGCGCTGGCAGTCGATGGCGCTGCGCCTGGCGCGGCACGGCCGCGACGTATCGCTGGCGCAGTGGAAGGCGTTTGCGGAGGACTACAGGAAAGCGAGGGGGCTGAAGGCTTGACGGTGGCCCTCTCCCGCGCGGCGGGAGAGGGCCTGTTCGATCAGATCTGCGTGATGAACTTGGTCACCAGGTAGCCATCGAAGGTCTCCTGGCCGCCTTCGCTGCCGATGCCGGAGTCCTTGATGCCGCCAAACGGCGTCTCGGACAGCGCCATGCCGAAGTGGTTGATGTTGACCATGCCGGCCTCAAGCCCGCTCGACACCTGGTGCGCCGTCTTCAGCGAATTCGTGAACACGTACGACGCCAGGCCGTACGGCAGGCTGTTGGCGCGGCGCAGCACCTCATCGGCGTCCTTGAAGCGCGTCACGGGCGCCACCGGGCCGAACGGCTCGTCGACCATCAGCTTGGCGTCGTCGGGCAGGTCGGTGACGACGGTCGGGGCAAAGAAGAAGCCCTTGTCGCCAATGCGCGCGCCGCCGGCCACGATCTTGCCGCCACGGTGGCTGGCGTCGTCAAGGAACTGCTCCATCGACGCAATGCGGCGCTCATGCGCCAGCGGGCCCATCTGCGTGCCATCGTCCAGGCCGTTGCCCACCTTGATCGAGCCGATCACCTCGGTAAAGCGCGCCAGAAAGCGGTCGTACGCCTTTTCCTGCACGTAGAAGCGGGTCGGCGACACGCACACCTGGCCGGCGTTGCGCAGCTTGAAGCGCGCGAGCATCTCGGCTGCCGGCTCGATGTCGGCATCGTCGAACACCAGCACCGGCGAATGGCCGCCCAGCTCCATCGTCACGCGCTTCATGTGGGCGCCGGCCAGGGCGGCGAGCTGCTTGCCCACCGGCACCGATCCCGTGAACGAGATCTTGCGCACGATCGGCGACTCGATCAGGTAGGTCGAGATGTCGCCCGGCACGCCCCAGACGATGTTCAGCACGCCCGGGGGCAGGCCGGCATCGTGGAACAGACGCGCCAGCGCCACCACGGCGCTGGGCGAATCCTCGGGGCCCTTCAGGATTAGCGTGCAACCGGCGCCGATGGCGGCCACGATCTTGCGGATGGCCTGGTTGAACGGGAAATTCCACGGCGTGAACGCGGCGCAGACGCCAATCGGCTCGCGCACCACGATCTGGCGCACGGCCGGGTTGCGCGGCGGAATCACGCGGCCGTAGATGCGGCGGCATTCCTCGGCATGCCATTCGGCGTGCTCGGCGCAGATCGTGACCTCGGCCACGGCCTCGGCCAGCGGCTTGCCCTGGTCCAGCGTGATGTCGCGGCCCATTTCCCGGGCGCGCGTGCGGGTCAGTTCCGCCACGCGGCGCAGGATGGCGGAGCGCTCCATCGGCGACGTCTTCTTCCAGCTCTCGAACGCGCGCTGCGCGGCCGCCAGCGCGCGGTCCAGGTCTGCCGTGGTGGCGTGGGGCAGCTTGCCCAGCAGTTCCTGCGTGGCCGGATTGATGACGTCCTGCTCGCGCCGGTCGCCTCCCTTGACGAATTCTCCATCGATGTAGAGGGCGAGATCCTGATACACCATGCCTGTCTCCTGTGCGGGGGTGGGACGGCGCGCCGGGGGCGGCGGCCGCGAACGATCGGTCGAAAAAACGCAAGCTTAACGCGTCGGCCCGGAACGCGCACAGAGATCATGTCGGCCGATTATCGGCCGCCGCTGTCGGCGCAACGCCGCTGGCCGCCGTCGCGGGCGGAGACTAGACTGACACGTCCGAAACCCACGCCGTTGCTGCAGTGCGGAAGAATTCCACCCGATGAAGCCAGACGCCAGACTCACCACCGGCCCGATTGGCCGGACGCTGCTGTTGTTCTCGCTGCCCGTGCTGGGCAGCAACATCCTCCAGTCACTCAATGCCTCGATCAATTCGATCTGGGTTGGCCGCTTCCTGGGCGAGGCGGCGCTGACGGCCACGTCCAACGCCAACATCATCCTGTTCTTCCTGCTGGGGGTGGTGTTCGGCATCAGCATGGCCAACACGATCATGATCGGCCAGGCAATTGGCGCGCGCGACGTCGACGAGGCCCGCCGCGTGGTGGGCACGAGTACCACGTTCTTTGTCGCGCTGTCGGTGCTGGCGTCGGCGCTGGGGTTCGCGTTCACGCCGCAGATCCTGGCGGCCATGCACACGCCGGCCGACGCCGCGCCGCTGGCCGTGATCTACCTGCGCATCATCTTCGTGGCGCTGCCGTTCATGTACTTCTACAACTTCGTGATGATGACGCTGCGCGGCGCGGGGGATTCGCGCACGCCGTTCTACTTCATGCTGTTGTCGGCCGTGCTCGACGTCGTGCTCAACCCGGTGCTGATCTTCGGCATCGGGCCGATTCCGGCGCTGGGTATCGCCGGCTCGGCGCTGGCCACGCTGATCGCGCAGCTCACGAGCCTGGCGGCGATGATCGCGCTGCTCTACCGGCGCAAGCACTTCCTGCTGCTGCATCGCTCGCAGCTCGCGCTGCTCAGGCCGGACACGGCCATCCTGCGCGCGCTGGTGGCCAAGGGGCTGCCGATGGGGCTGCAGATGGTGGTGATCTCGTCGTCGGCCATCGTCATGATGTCGCTGGTCAACACCTACGGCTCGCAGACCACCGCCGCCTACGGCGTGGCGTCGCAGCTCTGGACCTACGTGCAGATGCCGGCGCTGGCCGTGGGCGCGAGCGTGTCGTCGATGGTGGCGCAGAACGTGGGCGCCGGGCTGTGGGCGCGCGTGTCGCGCATCACGCAGGTGGGGCTGCTGTTCAACGTGCTGATGACCGGCGCGCTGGTGGCGCTGATCTACCTGTTCAACCGGCATTCGCTGGGGCTCTTCCTGGGCGACGACGGCGTGGCCATCGAGATCGCCCAGCACATCAACCGCGTGGTGCTGTGGTCGTTCATCCTGTTCGGCTTCACGATCGTCGTGTTCGGCACGGTGCGAGCCACGGGCGCCGTCATGGCCCCGCTGGTGATCCTGTTCGTCTCGATGTGGGTGATCCGGCTGCCATTCGCGTGGATCCTCGGGCCCCGCATCGGCGCGGAATCGATCTGGTGGAGCTTTCCGCTGGGCTCGGTCGTCTCGGTGGTGATGGCCTTTTTGTACTACCGGTACGGCAACTGGAAGCACAGCCATATCCTGCCGGCGGCACCGCATCCCGCTGCGGTCGGCCAGGCGCCGGACACCAGCATGGGCACCCCGTGCGAGGACGCGGAGCCGGTGCGATAGCGCTCTGGAGGCACGCCGGCGCAAGCAGCCCGGCGTCGCCTGCATGCTGCACACATTCAACGGCATTTCGTATGACCGGACATACGACCTCTACGCGTTCCAACGTCCCCCGCCCGTAAGCCTTCAGAAAGCTCCGCCCGCCCCATTCGCCGCGCGCCCGCGCGGCGCCGGGCCGCTGCCTTTCACGTTCCTTTCGGCCTCATCTTTCAACTCACTTTCAATGCGCCAGCATTTACATCACGTCGTGATGTAACGACGTCGACCCGCATACGTATGGGGAATCGGGAAATACCCTGAACCCAGACAAATGAAAGGCGCCTGAAAGATCGCGTTCTTATCGTTCGCCCCATCGCGTCGAACGTGTCTGCATTCGCGCGTTCGCAGCGTGGTGCGTCAGAGCCGGCGAGCCGCGCGATACCGCTTTCACTACTTTGAGGAGAATCGTTTTGCGCATACGCAGCCAAAAGGACTTTGCCTCCGGCCTGATGTTCATCCTGGTCGGCCTGGGCTTTTCCTTCGTCGCGCGCGGCTATTCCATGGGGACAGCCGCCAAGATGGGTCCCGGATACTTCCCGTTCCTGCTCGGGCTCGTGCTGGCGCTGCTGGGCGCGGTCGTCACGATCGGTGCCCTGTCGTCCAAGGGCGAGGCAGACCAGCTTGCCCGCTGGGACCTGAAGATCCTGCTGTGGATCCTGGGTTCGGTGGTGCTGTTCGGCCTGCTGCTCAAGCCGCTGGGCATGGTGCTGTCCGTGTTCGTGCTGGTGATCGTCTCCTCGATGGCCAGCCACGAATTCAGCTGGAAGGGTGCGCTGCTGAACAGCGTGGTGCTGGTGCTGATCAGCATGGGCGCGTTCGTGTACGGCATCAACCTGCAGATGCCGGTGTGGCCTGCGTTCATCACCGGTTAAGGAGCCGCCTTCAATGGAATTGTTCGATCACCTTGCCCTGGGCTTCTCCACGGCATTGAACCTGCAGAACCTGGCGTATGCGTTCCTGGGCTGCGTGCTCGGCACGCTGATCGGCGTGCTGCCGGGCCTGGGCCCGCTCGCCACCATCGCCATGCTGCTGCCGGTCACGTACTCGCTGCCCCCGGTGGCGGCGCTGATCATGCTGGCCGGTATCTACTACGGCGCGCAGTACGGCGGCTCCACCACGGCCATCCTGGTGAACCTGCCGGGCGAATCGTCGTCGGTGGTGACCACGATCGACGGCTACCAGATGGCGCGGCGCGGCCGGGCGGGGGTGGCACTGGCCACGGCGGGGCTGGGCTCGTTCTTCGCCGGCTGCGTGGCCACGCTGATCCTGGCCGCGTTTGCCACGCCGTTGTCGGAACTGGCGTTCAAGTTCGGCCCCGCCGAATACTTCTCGCTGATGGTGCTGGGCCTGATCGGCGCCGTGGTGCTGGCGTCGGGCTCGCTGCCGAAGGCCGTGGCAATGATCGTGCTGGGCCTGCTGATGGGCCTGATCGGTACCGACGTGAACTCCGGTGCCGCACGGTTCTCGTTCGACGTGCCCGAGCTGACCGACGGCATCGACTTCGTCGCGCTGGCCATGGGTATGTTCGGCTTCGCGGAGATCATCGCCAACCTGGAACAGAAGGAAGCGCGCGAGACGTTCACGAACAAGGTGACCAACCTGTTCCCGACCAAGGAGGATTTCAAGCGGATGATTCCCGCCGTGCTGCGTGGCACGGCGCTGGGTTCGGCGCTGGGCATCCTGCCGGGCGGCGGTGCGGCACTGGCCTCCTTCGCGGCGTACTCGCTGGAAAAGAAGACCTCGAAGTTCGCGCATGAGTTTGGCAAGGGCGCCATCGAAGGCGTGGCGGGTCCGGAATCGGCCAACAACGCCGCGGCGCAGACGTCGTTCATCCCGCTGCTGACGCTGGGCATTCCGCCCAACGCCGTGATGGCGCTGATGGTGGGCGCGATGACGATCCACAACATCCAGCCGGGCCCGCAGGTGATGACCAGCAACCCGTCGCTGTTCTGGGGCCTGATCGCCTCGATGTGGATTGGCAACCTGATGCTGATCATCCTGAACCTGCCGATGATCGGCATCTGGGTGAAGCTGCTGACCGTGCCGTATCGCTTCCTGTACCCGGCCATCCTGACGTTCTGCTGCATCGGCGTGTACTCGGTCAACAACCAGACCTTCGATGTCTTCATGGCGGCGGGCTTCGGCGTGATCGGCTACCTGTTCCTGAAGCTCAAGTGCGAGCCGGCGCCGCTGCTGCTGGGCTTTGTGCTGGGACCGATGATGGAGGAGAACTTCCGCCGCACGCTGCTGCTGTCGCGTGGCGAGTTCACCGTGTTCTTCACCCGTCCGCTGTCGCTGGGGCTGCTGATCGCGGCCGCGGCACTGGTGGCCGTGGTGGCGCTGCCGTCTATCAAGGCGAAGCGCGAAGAAGCGTTCCAGGAAGAATAACGCTCCGTGGCGTTCCTGAACCACCGCGCCGCCCCGGCGGCGCGTCACTAGCAAGCTTTCGGGGTGCCCTGCGTGCACCCCGTTTTTTTGGTAATCCAGCATGAAGAGAGGCCCGGCTGCCGCAATGGCCCAGGGCTGCGCACGATGATCAGAATTCCCGCACCTCTGGCTGCGTCTCCTGCGCCCATGAAGACTCCCTCGCTCGACCGGATCGTCTCCCGGCTCTATATCCTCAAGCTCGTCCAGGCGAGCCCGTCCACGGTGTTCAACCTCGTGGAGCGCCTGCGCGAACGCGGCATCGACAAGAACATCCGTGCGCTGCGGCCCGTGCTGCGCAGCCTGATGATGGCGCGCGCCATCACCGCCGAACTGGTGGAAGGCAACGGCCGCGTGTACACGATCACCGACGAGGGGCGCGCAGAGCTGGACGCCTACCTGTCGCACCTCGACGTGCTGCAGCGCGACGTCGAATCGCCGCAACGATGAGAAACGCCCCGGCACCTTGCGGTACCGGGGCGTTGCCTGGTCAGGCGGGCGGCGCGCTTACTGGGCGGCCGTCTGCGACACCAGTTCCTGGGCCGTCGCGTTGCTGGTGTTGCTCTGGGCCACCAGCACCTTGATGCGGTTCGGCACCACGGCGCCGATGCCGTCGGCCGGGATCGTCGTGATCAGCCAGTCGGCGTTCCGGTTCAGCGTCAGCGAGCCCGAATCGAAGATCACGGTCTTCGTGCCGGCCGTGGTGATGCGCAGGCGGTACGTGCCGCTATCCAGGTACTGCGAGTCCGCGCCCGACGCCGGCACGGCGTTCTTGTACTGCACCGAGGCCATGTTCGGCGACACCGAGTTCAGGTCGGCGGCCGGCGTGGTCAGGTACACGTCCACGTTCTGGGCGTTGATCGAGGCGTTGAAGGTCCGCACGCGTGCCTGCGTGTCGACCAGGCCCTTGCCGTACGGGTCGTCGATCTGAGCGACGTCGGCCGACGTGGTGCCCGGCAGCGCGATGACCGTGTACTTGTGGCCCGTGCGGGCGTCAACGGTGGTCGAGCCGATCTGGGTCGACGTACCGGTCAGGTTGAACGCGAACAGGTTGTTGCCGGTCGATACGTCGAAATAGCCCGACACGGTCTTGTACGGCACGTTCTGCAGCGACGTCAGCGCGCCATTCTGCAGCACGTCGACGTTCGGGCCTGCCGTCACGGCGTGGATCACGCGCACGGCCGGCTTGCTCAGGCCGATACGGTCGTCGATGCCGTCGTCGCCGCCGCCGCAGGCTGCCAGCACGGCCGTCGTGGCCAGCGCCATGCCCAGAATGATCTTGCGTTTGAATTGCGTCATGTTTTCACCTTTACCGTTGGATCAGGAACGCGCGCGGCATGCACGTTCTTCTTGCTTCGTGGAGTGCAAGGGAGACCGCGCGCGGCATTCGTGCATGCTGAACTGCTGGCAGGCCGCTGTTTGTGCGTGCCGTGATGGAACGATAGGCATCGTGGGCAGGCCAAGGCAGCCGCGCCGCGCCGAAATGACTGTCGGAGAAATCCCACAATTCGGTTGCAAGGCTGACACACGGGTGTACCCGGCGGACATGTGCGGTTTGCATGGCCGCGTTGTGCGGCGCTGCATCGCACCGTGCAGTCCGCCGAGTCCTGACAAGGGCTCGGCCGCCATTCCGGCGCCGCATGCGCCGCCTGTTTGCATCGCCTGGCATGGTTTGTAAAAACGACGATGGGCCCTGCAGCGGCGCAGGAGTATCTCCGTGCGCATCTGACCGGGCAGGCAGTCCTAGAGTCAGTCCTCTACTGCCACCCGCCCCTTGCGCCAGACAAGAACGCCCGGGTCATGCCCGGGCGCTTTGCAGTGCGGTCTTGTCAGGCGCTGCCGTTCAGATGGTGCCGCCTACGTTGGTCCAGTACGGCTCGCGGCCGTAGTACTCGTGGACCGTGGTGCCCCACTGCGGGTCGGCCATGCGCGGCCAGCTATCCTTGTTGAAGCCCGGGGCGTCCTTGATGCGGTCCGCGGTCAGGCCCAGCCGGAAACACTTGGCGTCGGTGTCCATGACCAGCGCGCTCCACGGAATTGCGTGCAGCGTGTCGCCGATGCCGAGGAAGCCGCCGGTGGTCAGCACCGCATAGGCCACGCGGCCGCTCTGCACGTCGATCATGATCTCCTTGATCTCGCCGACGTGCTCGCCATCTGACGCGTAGACCTTCGTGTCGTCGAGGCTCGATGCGGCCATCACTTCCGGGCCCGGGCCGTCGCCGACGCCGGAGCCCACGATGCCCGCGCCCTGGCCGGATTGAAGATTGGGTTCCATTGCCTGTCTCCTGTGTGTGCAATCGGAACCCTCAGCGGCGCAACAAGCGTGCCCGTGCCGGTGTCAGGCCGGGCCGCCGATTTCCAGCGCATTGCGGATCTCGCGGCCGGGCAGGGTCGATTCGGCGATGTGGCCAATGCGTGCTTTGGTTTCGGCGTCGCGCACGCGGCCGCGCAGCACGCAGACGTGATCGTCGAGTTCCACCTTCACCGTGCCCGGATCGACGTATGCCGCCAGCCGTTCGTCCAGCACTTCGCGCTGCTGGGCGTCGCCCAGCGGCGCCACGGGGCGCATGTCGTCGTTGTCGTACTGGCCCAGCGACGCCGGGCCCGGCAGCGGACGCGTGCGGTCGGCAGGCGGAGCGGACGGCCCCCCGGCGGGCGCGGTGCCGTACATGCCGTGGCGTTCCACGCCAGCCGGTTCGTTGCCGCCGCGCGCGTCGTAAGGCGGAGTGGGCGAGTTGTCGAGGTGGGCCGGCATGGCCTGTTCGTACTCGACCTTGCTGTGGTCGTCGCTGACGGCGCTGTGGCCGCCGTAGCGGTGGTTCGAAAGCGATGGCTTGCTGGGTTCGGACATGGCGGTCTCCAGGAAATCGATGGCGACAAGCGCGACAAGACGCTTCAGGAATGGAAGCGATGCATCGGCCATGCCAGCTTTCAGGGCGCCGTCGTGCGCCGCAGCACGTCCGCGGCCTGTACGGCTGGCGAGTACATTCGGCGCTCCGCATGCGCTTTTTACTGACTTGGCGCTGCATCGTGTACATGGCGCTCGCACGCGTCGCCCGTCCGGCGCGGTCGCCCGATCCGGCACGCGGGTTGCAAGCGTCTTGTCGTCATCCATAGCTTTCGACAGGAGTACCCGCCATGAAGCGATTCGAGGACAAGGTCGTCATCGTCACCGGTGCAGGCTCCGGCATTGGCGCAGCGGCGGCGCGCCGCTTTGCGCAGGAAGGTGCGGCCGTGGTGCTGGCCGGCCGCACCCGCGAGAAGCTGGAAACCGTGGCGCGTGACCTGCCCGACGACCGCTGCCTGGTGCAGGTCACCGATGTCAGCCAGCTCGACCAGGTAGAGGCGCTGGTGCGCGCGGCCGTGGACCGCTTCGGCAAGCTCGACGTGATGGTCAACAACGCCGGCGTGGCGCCGGACGGCCGCGCGACCGAAGCTTCGGTGGAGGACTGGCGCGAAGTGATGTCGATCGACCTCGACGGCGTGTTTTTCGGCGCGCGCGCCGCGCTGCCTCACCTGATGCGCTCCAAGGGCTGCATCGTCAATACCGCGTCGGTGTCGGGGCTGGGCGCGGACTGGAAGCTCGGCTTCTACAACGCGGCAAAGGGCGGCGTGGTCAACCTGACGCGCGCGCTCGCGCTCGATTATGGGCGCGACGGCGTGCGCATCAACGCCGTCTGCCCGACGCTGACCCGCACGGACCTGACCGAGGACATGTTCCAGGACGAGGCGCTGCTGGCCAGGTTTCGGGAGCGCATCGCGCTGGGCCGCACGGCGGAGCCCGAGGATATCGCCGGGGCCATCGTGTTCCTGGCCAGCGACGATGCGCGCTATATCACCGGCGTGAACCTGCCTGTCGACGGCGGGCTTACCGCGTCGAACGGGCAGCCGCCGCAGTAAGGCACGGTCAGGACCGCGCGCATGGCAAGCAGCAAGCCCACCCCCACCGATGCCGGCAACGCCGACGCCGCCCACGACGTCCGAACGGGGCAGGTGACACAGAAACTGTCGCGCGAAGCGTTCCGCGAGCGCTTTCGCGCGCGGTTCTACGATCCCGCCTTTCGTGTCGAGGACGCCGCCATCGACCGGCTCGAAGCCATCGCCTGGGACGCCTACAGCGAGGGCCGCAAGGCGCCGCTGACCGAAAAAGCCGGGCCGGGTGCCGCCGACCCCGACTATGACGTGTCCGTCGAATGGAAGCAGGCGCGCGACGCCATCGCGGCAGCCCAGCGCGCGCACGACGACGCCAACGCCGCGTCGCGGGTGCTGCTGGTGGTCGGTGCCGCGCGCAACGACTACACGTGCCCCGGCGAGATGTCGAAGTCGTGGCGCATGGCCGGCATTGCCCGCGCGCGGATGGAGGCGCTGGGCATGGAGGTCGACACGCTCGATCTCAGCGTGCTGACGTCAGACCCCGACAAGCACATCCATCCCTGCAAGGGCTGCGTGTCGACGGCCATGCCGCTGTGCCACTGGCCGTGCAGTTGCTATCCGAACCACTCGCTGGGCCAGGTCAATGACTGGATGAACGCGCTCTATCCGCGCTGGGTGCGCGCGCATGGCGTGCTGATCATCACGCCGGTCTATTGGTACCAGGCCACCAGCCCGCTCAAGCTGATGATGGACCGGCTGGTCTGCGCCGACGGCGGTAATCCCGACCCGAGCAGTACCCACGGCAAGAAGGTGCCTGAAGCCAAGGCGCTGGAACTGCGCGGCTGGCACTACCCCAAGCACCTTGCGGGCCGTGTGTTCGGCGTGGTCGTGCATGGCGACGTGGCCGGCATCGAAGGCGTGCGGCGCTCGCTCAGTGACTGGCTCGGCTGGATGGGCCTGATCGAGGCCGGCCATCCGGCGCGGCTCGACCGGTTCATCGGCTACTACGCGCCGTATGCGACCTCGCACCGCGCGCTGGACGCCGACACGGCCGTGCAGAAGGAAGTGGAAAACGCCGGCGCGGCAGTGGCGCAGGCGGTACACCTGCGCCGGCGCGGCGAACTGCCAGCCGTCGGCGAAGATCTGGCGCTGCCCCGTCCCAAGTGATCGGCACGGTTTTTGCCCCTTCAAGGCTATTCCCGCAGCCTTGAGGAGTGCATCATGTTCGATTTTTTCCGCCGGCACCGGCAAGACGACGCACGCGGTGAGCGTGAGCGCGATGCGGCCGACGATGACATGCGGCGGCGGCAGCAACCGTCAGGCGCCGAGAGCTGGCGCGCGCTGTCGCGGCGCGACCAGGCGCAGCGGCGCGATGAGCCCGGCTACGGCGGCGCCGGCTATTTCGGCAGCAGCGACAGCGGCGGCCAATCCTTCAATGGGGCCCAGCGGCTGTATCCGGGCGACCCGGGCTACCGCGCCCATCCGACCCGTCCCGACATGCCCGCCCGCGCCGGCGCCATCCGGCCGCACGGCCCGCGCAACTACCAGCGCGCCGATGCGCGCATCCGTGACGACGTCTGCGAGCGCCTGGCCATGCACGACGCGATCGACGTCTCCGAGGTATCGGTCGACGTGGAAGGCGGCGTGGTCAAGCTGTCCGGCACAGTCGCGGACCGCTACGCGCGCCGCGCCATCGAGGACATCGCCGAAGCGGTGTTCGGCGTGCAGGACGTGGAGAACCACATCCGCGTGCAACGTGGCGATGCGCTGGACCCGTCGGAACGAACGCTCAACCTGAGCTGACGCGCAATCGCTGCCGAGCGAAACCCCTTCCCGGTGCGGGAAGGGGTTGCAGCATCGACAGCGTACCGGCCCATCAGACCGGGATCTTCAGCGCGTCGGGGCGCTGCCACCAGCGATGCTCGCCCACGGCGTCGAGGAACGCCTGGTGCGTCTTGGCGTCCTCGGCCTTGCCGATCACCACGCCCGGGCCGGCAAAGCCGCCCTGGATGCCCACGCGCCGCGCGGCCTCGGCTACCAGCAGCGCACCGCTGCCACCGGCGCCCACGGCCTTGTAGTGCTTGTAGGATTCGGCGATGAACAGCAGCGCGTTCGGGTCAGGATCGGCGGGCGGGTTCTTGCCGTCCGGCACGTACACGGCATCGAACAGCACCGAGCCGACCGACGACAGCGCAAAGTCCACCGGCAGCGCGGCGCCGCCGGCCGTGGTCACGCTGCTTGCGCGCGGGCCGACGATCTTGGCGCTGGCCCGCATACCCTCGGCCAGCGCTTGCAGCGACTGGATCGCGGCGTCGTCTACACCGTCATTGACCAGCACCGCGATCTTGCGCCCGGTGATATCGCCCTTGGGCTGCGCGTCCAGGCTCAGCGCCGGCGACGTCTGCACGCCGTAGTCGTTGATCTGCACGGCCGGGCCCACGGGCTCCACCGGAATGCCAAGCTGCGCGGCCACGCCATCGGCCAGTTCCTGCGCGATGTGGACGATCTGGCCCACCACGCGCGCGCGGATGGCCGGGTCCGACACCTTGGCCAGCTCGAAGCTGTAGGCATCGATGATCTGCTTCTTCTCCACGTCCGACTGGCTGCGCCAGAACAGGTTGGCCTGCGAGAAGTGATCGGCAAACGTCTGGCTGCGGATGCGCACCTTGACCGCGCCGTCCTCGGCCGGCGCCGGGAAGTGGCGGTAGGCGTCCTTGTCGCCGGCCAGGAACGGGCAGCCGCCGCTCACCGAATTCGGCTGGTAGCTTTCCTTGCCCTGCACGATGGTCTGGCGCATGAAGCCGTCGCGCTGGTTGTTGTGCACCGGGCAGAGCGGACGGTTGATCGGCAGCTCATGGAAGTTGGGGCCGCCCAGCCGCGTGATCTGCGTGTCGATGTACGAGAACAGCCGTGCGTGCAGCAGCGGATCGTTCGTGAAGTCCATGCCGGGCAGGATGTGGCCCGGGTGGAATGCCACCTGTTCGGTCTCGGCGAAGAAGTTGTCCGGATTGCGGTTCAGCACCATCCGGCCGATGCGCTTCACGGGCACCAGTTCCTCGGGGATGATCTTGGTGGGGTCCTGCAGGTCGAAGCCGAGCTTGAGCATGTCGGCCTCGGGCACGAGCTGCACGCCGAACTCGTACTCGGGATACTGGCCCGCCTCGATCGAGTCCCACAGGTCGCGGCGGTGGAAGTCGGGGTCCTTGCCGTTGATCTTGAGCGCCTCGTCCCAGATCAGCGAATGCGCGCCGCCCACCGGCTTCCAGTGGTACTTGACCAGCGTCGGTTCGCCGCGCGCGTTGATCAGCCGGAACGTGTGGACGCCAAAGCCCTCCATGGTGCGGAAGCTGCGCGGGATGGCGCGGCCGGACATCGTCCAGAGCACCATGTGCATCGATTCGGGCTGCAGCGAGACGAAGTCCCAGAACGTGTCGTGGGCAGAGGCGGCCTGCGGAATCTCGTTGTGCGGCTCCGGCTTCACCGAGTGGACGAAGTCCGGAAACTTGATGCCGTCCTGGATGAAGAAGACCGGCATGTTGTTGCCGACCAGGTCGAAGTTGCCCTGGCGCGTATAGAACTTGGTGGCAAAGCCGCGCACGTCGCGCGCCAGGTCGGCCGATCCGCGCGACCCGGCCACCGTCGAAAAGCGCACGAAGACCGGCGTTTTCTCGCCCACGCGGGTGAACAGCTCGGCGGTCGTGTAGTCCTCCAGCGACTCGGTCAGCTCGAAGTAGCCGTGTGCGGCCGCGCCGCGCGCATGGACCACGCGCTCGGGAATGCGCTCGTGATCGAAGTGCGTAATCTTTTCACGCAGGTGGAAATCTTCCAGCAGCGTGGGGCCGCGCAGGCCCAGCTTCAGCGAGTCGTCGTCCTCCGGAATCTGCAGGCCCGAATTGGTGGTCAGCGTCTTGCCCGCGTTGGAGACGAGGTTGCCGACGCTCGGCGAGCCGAGCGTGCCGGGGCGGGGCGACAGCCGGTCCGCTACCGCCTTCTCGTAGGTGCCGTCGTTGTTGCTGCCCGATGCGCGGTCCTGGCTCGGGTTGTCGCCCGAGTGCTGCGGCGTGGACTGGCCGCCCTGTGGCGTGGCGGAAGACGATGACAGCTTTGGCGGGGTTTGCTTCGGCATGGCTGATTTCCTCTCTCGAACGATGACGATGTGGAATCGTCCGTTCTGCAGGTTGTGTGCCAAGCCGGAAAACCGCGCCCACGCTGGGCGCGAAGCAGGATGCGCGCACCGCTGCGCGCGCATCCGTGCAGAAACTACACCATCACCACCTGGTTGCGGCCGTTGCGCTTGGCCTGATAGAGCCCCGCATCCGCCGCTTCCACGAGCTGGCTGAACGGCCCCTTGCCGTCGGGCACCATCACGGCCCCGCCCACGCTGACCGTGACAAAGCCGCTGGTGGGCGACCCGCTGTGCGCAATGCGCAGCGTCTCAATGGCGCGCCGCACCTTCTCGGCCAGCAGCCGTGCGCCGCCCGGCGACGTGGCGGGCAGGATCATCGAGAACTCCTCGCCGCCAAAGCGCGCGGGCAGGTCGGCCGGCCGCGCGCAGTTGTCGCGGATCACGCTGGCCACGCGGCGCAGCACCTCGTCGCCGGCCACGTGGCCGTAGGTGTCGTTGTAGGCCTTGAACGCATCCACGTCCATCATCAGCAGCGCAAGCTGGGTCTGCTCGCGCTGCGCGCGCTTCCACTCGGCGCCCAGGTACTCGTCGAAGTAGCGCCGGTTCGACAGCCCGGTCAGCCCGTCGGAGTTGGTCAGCCGCTGAAGCTCCAGGTTGGTCTCCAGCAGTTGCTGCTGGCTCTGCCGCAGCGCGCGGTACGCCTCGTCGCGCTGCAACAGGTTCAGGTACGAGCGCGAGTGGTAGCGGATGCGGGCCACCAGCTCGATCGTGTCCGGCAGCTTGACCAGGTAGTCGTTGGCGCCGGCGGCAAAGGCCGCGCTCTTCATCGTCGGCTCTTCCTTGGTGGACAGCACGATGATCGGGATGTCGCGCGTGCCGGGGTTCTCGCGGTAGCGGCGCACCAGCGTCAGCCCGTCCGTGCCGGGCATCACCAGGTCCTGCAGGATCACGGTCGGCTGCGTGCGTTCGGCCACGGCCACCGCCTGCTCCGGATCGGCGCAGTAGTGGAAGTCGATGTCGGTCTCGCCGGCCAGCGCGCGGCGGATGGCTTCGCCGATGATGGCCTGGTCGTCCACCAGCAGCACCATCGCCAGGTATTCGTTCGCGGCGGCCGACGGATCGGCCGGATTCCCCTGTCTTGCCATGTTGCTTACCCCTTTTGTCTTGTTGTCTCGCCGCCGCAGGCCCGCACCAGACGGGGGGCGATCCGCGGCAGCGGCAGGATTTCCTGGGCCGCGCCCAGCGTGGCGGCCGCCTTGGGCATGCCGTAGACGGCGCTGGTGGCCTGGTCCTGCGCGATGGTCAGGAAACCGCGGTCGCGCATCGCCTTCAGCCCCTGCGCGCCGTCGCGGCCCATGCCGGTCAGCAGCACGCCCACCGCGTCGCCGCGCCAGTGTTCCACCACGCTTTCGAAGAACACGTCGATGGACGGCCGGTACAGGTAGTCGCCCGGCTCGGGCGTGTAGGCCATGCGGCCGCCGGCCACCAGCCGCAGATGATCGTTGGTGCCGGCGAGCAGCACGGTGCCGGCCTGCGGCGGCTCGCCGGCGCGCGCGATGCGTACCGGCAGCGCGCATTGCGCGTCGAGCCATTCGGCCATGCCCTGCGCAAACGCCTCGTCCACGTGCTGCACGGCGACGATGGCGGCGCCGAACGTGCCGGGCAGCGCGCCCAGCAGCGTCGCCAGCGCGGCCGGCCCGCCCGCCGACGCGCCGATGGCCACCAGCCGCGGTGCGGCCGGCGCGCACGACGCGGCCGCCAGCGCGGGCGGTGCCTGCGTGCGGCCCGCCAGCAGCCGGCCGATATTGCGGATCTTGCGCAGCAGCGGGCCGGCTGCGAGCGTCGCGTCGGACTGCGTCAGCGTGGGCGTGTCCACCGCGTCGATGGCACCGTGGCCCATCGCGTCGAACACCTTGTTCGCGTTGCGGCCCAGGTCCATCGTCACCACCACGATGGCGCACGGCGTGGCCGCCATGATGCGGCGCGTGGCTTCCACGCCGTCCACCACCGGCATCAGCAGGTCCATCAGGATCAGGTCCGGCGTCTGCGCGGCGGCCATCTGCACGCCGCGTTCGCCGTCGCCGGCCACCCAGACGATTTCCAGCGTGCTGTCCAGCGCCAGCGCGCGCCGTAGCGCCGCTACGGCCAGCGGGGAGTCGTTGACGATGCCGATCTTCATGTGCGTGCCTCGCCGATCAGGTCCCGCACGGCGTCCAGCAGTGCGGTATCGTGGAAACTGCCCTTGGCCAGGTAGTAGTCCGCGCCGGCCTGCATGCCGCGTTCGCGGTCCTGCTCGCGGTCCTTGTACGACACGATCATCACCGGAAGCTGCGCCAGCCGCGCGTCGCCGCGGATGCGCGTGACCAGCTCGATGCCGTCCAGGCGCGGCATGTCGACGTCGGTGATGACGAGGTCGAACGGTTCGGCGCGCAGCACGTTCCAGCCGTCCATGCCGTCCACGGCCACGCTGACGTCGTAGCCGCGCCCGGCCAGCAGCTTGCGCTCCAGCTCGCGCACGGTCAAGGAATCATCCACCACCAGCACGCGGCGGCGGCGCGCGGCCGTGGCGTCGGTGCCGGCCTGCCGCACGCGCTCGATCCGGCCCTCGGAGACCAGCTTTTCCACGGACCGCTGCATGTCCTCGACGTCGAAGATCAGCACGGGCGTGCCGTCGTCGGTCAGGCTGCCCGCCGCGATGTCCTTGATCTTGCCCAGCGCCTGCGCCAGCGGCTGCACCACCAGCATGCGCTCGCCCACGAGCCGGTCCACGGCGATGCCGTAGACGCGGTCCTGCTCGCCAACCACCACCACGGGCACGCTATCGCCCTCGATCGGCGGCTCCGGACGCTGCAGGATCTGCGCCGCGCTGACCAGCCCCACCGGGCGGCCTTCGTGGCGGAAGTGCTGGTGCCGCTCGGTCTGCTCGATCTCGTCGCGCCGCACCTGCACGGCACGCTGCACCAGCCCCAGCGGAAACGCATACGCCTCGCCAGATACCTCCACCAGCAGCGCGCGCACCACCGACAGCGTCAGCGGCAGTTCCAGATGAAAGTGCAGGCCGCTGCCGGGCTGCTGCGACAGCTTCAGGCTGCCACGCACGGCGCGCACCATGTCCTGCACCGCATCGAGCCCCACGCCACGGCCCGAGACCTCGGACACCGTCTCGCGCAGGCTGAAGCCCGGCAGCAGCAGGAATTCCAGCAGTTCGGCCTGCGACAGCCGCGCGGCCGTGTCCGGCTGCGACAGGCCGCGCCGCACGATGGCCGCGCGCAGCGCGTCGAGGTCCACGCCCGCGCCATCGTCGGCAATCTCGATCACGAGCCGGCCCGCGTTGTGGCGCGCGGCCAGCGTGATGCGCCCGGTCTCGGGCTTGCCGGCCGCGCGGCGCACGTCGGGGGCCTCGATGCCGTGGTCCACCGCGTTGCGCAGCAGGTGGGCCAGCGGGGCGTCGAGCTGTTCGAGGATGTCGCGGTCCACCTGCGTCTGCTCGCCGGACAGCACCAGCTGCACCTGCTTGCCCAGGGAGCGGCCCAGGTCGCGCACCATGCGCGAGAAACCGGTCATGCCGTCTGACAGCGGGCGCATGCGGCACGACAGCGCCGTGTCGTAGAGCCGCCGCGACAGCCGCGTGGCACGATGGTCGTACTGGTCGAACTCCTCCACGCGCTGGGATAGCTGGCCCTGGCCGTCCTCCATCAGTTGCCGCAGTTCGGCCAGCGCGGCGCGCAGGCGCGGCACGGCCACGTCGGGCGTGTCGAGCAGGGCCTGCACGCCGTCCAGCGCCTGCAGCGCGCGCATCTGCTGGCGCCGCGCCTGCTGCATGGCGCTGCCGAACGGGCGCAGCCAGTGCGATTCGACCATCGCCTCGCCGGCCATCGCCAGCAGGCGGTCCAGCCGGTCGGCGTTCACGCGCAGCATGCGCTCGTGCGATTCGGCAGCCGCCGGCAGCTCGCCCGAGGCAACGGGCTGTGGCGCCGGCGCGGCCGGCTCCGACGGTACGGCGGGCGCGGCCGGGGGCGCCGGCGGTGCCACGTCCTCGCCATCGAGCAGCCGGTTCATCTGCACGATCCACGCATCGATCTCGGCGCGGCCGTCCAGCTCGGGCCAGTGCAGGTTGCCGTCCGGCGGATGGCCGATGCGCTGGAGCAGGTCGGTGCCCTGCAGCAGCGCGTCGATATGGGCTGGCGTCAGCACGATGCCGCCACGCTGCGCGGCAACCAGGCAGTCTTCCATCACATGGGCCACGCGCACGCCGCCATCGAGCCCGACGATGCGCGCCGCGCCCTTGAGCGAATGCGCGGCGCGCATGCAGGCTTCGAGGTGCGTGGCGGCCGTGGGGTCGCGTTCCAGCGCCAGCAGCCCGGCGTGCAGCACCTCGGCCTGCGCATCGGCTTCGAGCGCGAACAGGTCCAGCATCGAGGCATCGCGCAACTGTTCGGGGTTCATGCCAGGCTCCGCGACAGGGCCTGGCGCAGCAGGTCCGCATCGAGCAGGCCCACGCTGTGACCCGCATGTTCGAACAGCGCCTGCGTGTAGCGCGCCGACGCCCGCGTCAGCGTGGCCGGCAACGGCAGCAGCGCGCGGCGGGGCACGTGCTCGACGCCGGCTACCTCCGCCACGGGCAGCGCGATGGCGCTGCGCCCCTGGCCGAGGATCAGGAAGCGCGCCGGGCGGGCGTCATCGCCCTCGGGGGCATCGCCGAACAACTGCGCCAGCGAGACGCAGGTCAGCAGGGTGCCGCGCACGGCGGCCACGCCCAGCAGCGCCGCGTGGCGGCGGTGCGGCAGCGTGTGCACGGGCGCGGGCGCGGTGATCTCGCCGAGCGCGATGGTCGGCAGTGCCAGCCATTCCTCTCCCACGCGGAAGACCAGCACCGACTGGCCGGCTTCGCGGCTCTCCGCGTGCTCGGCGGGCAGCGTGTCCGTCATGGCCCCGCCGAGGCTGCCAGCGGCCAGTGCGTCGAGCACGGTCACGGCCGCCTGCGCGTAGACCGGGCAATTGCGGCAGCGCAGGTACGTGACGAGTTCCGGGCAGGACCGGTCGCCGCCGGTGCCGATGCGGCGCCAGCAGTCGTACACGGTGCCAGCGGCCAGGCCGGGCAGGGTGGCGGGCGCGGCGTGGACGATGGAATCAGCCATGGCTCAGTCGGGCATGACGCTGCGCGCGCTCGCGCAGGCGATGGGCGCCGGTGGCATCGCCCTCGCTGTCGAGCAAGGCAGCCAGGTGGTAAAGGGCCTCTTCATGGCCGGGGTCCAGGTAGACGGCCTTGCGATAGGCGGCGTGCGCATCGGCGATATGGCCGGCCGCATCGTTCAGCACGCCCAGCAGGCACCAGCCGTCGGCCGACGACGCATGGGTCGCCAGGAACGCGCCGCAGGCGTCGGTGGCGGCCTGCAGCTCGCCCCGGTCGGCCAGCGCCGAGATCGATGCCAGCGGGTCGTCCGGCTTGGCAGTCGCCACGGCGGGAGGCGGCGGCATCCGCACGGGACGCACGGCGGGCGGCGTGGCGCGTGCCATGCTCTGCAATACCGGCGGCGCGACGGGCGGCCGGACGGATTGCACGACCGGCACGACTGGCCTGGCGACCGGCTCGGGATAGAACGCGAAGGCCAGCGGCACGCCGGCGCTGGCCAGCCCCTCGCGGGTCAGCAGGCTGGCCTCGGCCGGGCCGACGAAGATCAGCCCGCCCGGCTGTGCCAGCCGGCGCAGCGTCTGCACGGTCCGCTGCTGCGTGGCGACATCGAAATAGATCAGCAGGTTGCGGCAGAACACGAAGTGGTAGGGCGGTTCGCTGGCCAGCAGGCCCGGCGCGACAAGATTGCCGTGCAACAGCCGCACCTGGCCGCGCACCTTTTCGGAGAGCTGGTAGCCGCCCGGGGCCGGCGCGAAATAGCGGTCGCGGAAATCGAGCGGCACGCCGCGGAATGCGTTGCTGCCATACAGGCCGGCGCGGGCGCGTGCCAGCGCGCGGGCGCTGACGTCCACGGCATCCACGCGGAAACGGTCGGCCGGCAGCCCGGCGTCGAACAGCGCCATCGCGATGGAATACGGTTCCTCGCCGGTGGAGCACGGCAGGCTCAGCACGCGCAGCAGGCGCTCGCCGTCGCCGAACACGCGCTGCGCCGCGAACGTGCCCAGCGCCAGCAGCGCTTCACGGTGGCGGAAGAACCACGTCTCGGGCACCACCACGGCCTCGATCAGCGCCTGGAGCTCGTCGGGCGTGGCGTGCAGCACGTTCCAGTAGTCGGCCGGATCGGCGGCACCCACGGCCAGCCGGCGCGTTTCCACGGCGCGGGCAATGACGGCTGGGCCGATGGCGGTCGCGTCCAGGCCGATCCGCTCCTTGAGCAGCGTTTCGATCTGCGTGGGGGGATGGGGCAGGTCCGTCATGCGGGCAGGGCGTCGGGGAACAGCATCGTATGCACGGCTTCGGGCAGCAGGTCGGCCACCCGGACCCACTGCACCAGCCCGCGCGCGTCGTGGCGCACCGGGCCCAGGTAGCGCGCCTGGCCGGGGTCGATGCCGCTGTCGACGAACGATGCCGGGTCGCACCGCAGCGTGTCGGTCGCATATTCGAGCCGCAGCCCCAGCAGCCGCGCGGCCGGCGCGGTTTCGGCAGCGGCGGCGGGATCGGCTTGATCGATGAAATTGGCAGTTTCGGCGGTTCTAGACATCGGCGCGGGTCGACGGTAGTTAACCAGCACGGTCCGGGTACTGGTGCGCGCACCGGCCGGAGTGCCCGTGGCCAGCGCGGTCACGTCGATCACGGGCACCGGCTGCCCGGCGCGCACCATCAGGCCGCAGACCCAGGCCGGGGCGCCGGGAATCTGCTTGGTGGCGGTCAGCGGCAGCACCTCGGCCACCTCGCCGCTATCGATCGCGTAGTAGTCGGGCCCGATGCGGAACAGCAGGAAGAGCGCCATGGCGAAGGGCGGCCGGCCCGCTCAGACCTTGAAGCGCGAGACGCCGCTGCGCAGTTCGTTGGAGACCAGCGTCAGCTCGTCGATGGCCTGGCTAGACTGGCGCAGCGATTCCACGGTCTGCTGCGCGGCCTCGGAGAGCTGCATCAGCGCCTGGTTGATCTGCTCGGCGCCGCCGGCCTGGGCCTGCATGCCCTCGTTGACCATCTGCACGCGCGGCGCCAGCGACTGCACCTGGCCGATGATCTGCGAAAGCTGGTCGCCCACCTGGGTCACCTCCGACATCCCGCGCCGCACTTCCTCCGAGAACTTGTCCATGCCCATCACGCCGGCGGACACCGCCGACTGGATCTCGCGCACGATCTGCTCGATGTCGTAGGTGGCCACGGCGGTCTGGTCCGCCAGCCGGCGGATCTCGGTGGCCACCACGGAGAACCCCCGGCCGTACTCGCCAGCCTTCTCGGCCTCGATCGCGGCGTTCAGCGACAGCAGGTTGGTCTGGTCCGCCACGCGGGCGATGGTCGTGACCACCTGGTTGATGTTGCCGGCCTTCTCGTTCAACGTGGCCAGCCGCGCGTTGACGGACCCGGCGGCCTCCATCACATGGTGCATCGTGCCTTCCATGCGCGACAGGCCCACTTGGCCCGTGCCGGCCAGCCCGGCGGTCTGCTCGGCCGCGTGCGATACCTCGTTCATGGTGCGGACGAGGTCGCGCGCCGTGGCCGAGATCTCGCGCGACGTGGCGCCGATCTGCGTGGTCGTGGCGGCCGTCTCGGTGGCGGTGGCCTGCTGCTGGCGGGCCGTGGCGGCAATCTCGTTGACCGACGTCGTGACCTGGATGGCCGACCGCTGCGCCTGGCCGACCAGCGACGTCAGTTCGCCGGCCAGCTGGTTGAAGCCTTCCTCGACGGCCCGGAATTCGTCGCGCCGGTTCAGCGTCATGCGCTCGCGCAGGTCGCCGCCGCGCATGGTGTCCAGCAGCGCCACGATCGAACGCATGGGGCTGTTGATGGCGCGCAGCAGCAGGAAGCCGCAGACCAGCGCGGCCAGCACGGCGATGGCCAGCGCTACCTCGATGCTGACCTTGGCCGTGTCCACGGCATCGACGATGCCGGCGGCGGCGCTGTCATTGACCTTGCCGTTGTCGTCCACCAGACCCTGCAGCGCCTTGCGGCCTTCTATCCAGATCTCGTGCGCGCCGCCGCGCAGGGCGGCCTCGGCGGCGACGGTGTCCTTGCCGCGAACGGGGTCGAGGTAGGGCTGGGCGGCCTGCTCGTATCGGCTGCGCAGTTCCAGGAACGCCTGGAACCGGGTGCGATCGACGTCACGCTGGATCGAATCCGCGTACAGCTTCTGCAGCCGGTCCAGCCGGCGCGTGGCGTCCTCGGTCTGGGCGTGCAGCCGGGCGCGCTGCGCCGGGTCGGCCGCGGTCACCGTCTGCCAGGCCAGCACGTAGAGCTCGCCCCAGACGCCGCGCATGCCGGCGCTGTAGTTCAGGCCGGGCAGCGCGTCGGTGCGCATGATCGTGGTTTCGCGCTCGATGGCCGTCAGCCGGTTATAGGCCGCCAGGCTCATCATCGTCATGACCAGCAGGATGAAGGTGAAGCTTGCCAGGATGCGCGTGCGGATGGTCCAGTGGTTCACGGTCGATGGAGTCTGGTTGGGCCGGGACGGGGGCGGCGGGGCCGGCCCGGGCCGCCGGCCGGGGCACGCCCACCGGACCCTGGGGAATCCCACGAACGGGTGGTAGGCGTTTGCGGCGTAGGGTACTGTAACGCCCGGGCCATTTCAACGGCGGCCCGCTACCCGCCAGGCCGCGCCGTTGCGCGGGAGCGGCGGGAATTTGAAGCGCTTGCTTTTTTCAAGGTTTTCGTCACACTTGCCAAATAGCTTGAGCGGGAAACATGTTCATCACAACTGATAGGGCAGGGATGGTGGCCAAGTCGGAGGCGCAGGCGACTGGCGCCTTGCCGCCGGCGGACCTGGATCCGCTGACCGGCGTGGTCGTCCGCCAGGCGTTCTTGAAGCGGGTGGAAGCGCGTCTGCAAAGCGAGACGACGCCCCGTTTCGCCCTGTTGCTGGTGGGTATCGACGATTTCCGCGCTTTTAACGACATGCACGGCCATGCCGAAGGCGACGCCGTGCTGCAGCAGGTGGCCCGCCGCCTGCGCGATGCGTCGCCGCGCGACGCCGTGGTGGGCCGCGTGGGCGGCGACGAATTCGGCGTGCTGCTGACGTCGATCTCGGACCCCACGCTCGTGCGCCATGTCAGTGCGGCCATCCTGTCGATGCTGTCCGCCCCCTTCGAACTCAACGGCAACCGCCACCACGTGCTGGCCAGCCTGGGCGCGTGCGTGATGCCCGCCGGCGGCGACAGCACGGCCGACGTGCTGGCCGCCGCCAGCCTGGCGCTGGCCCGGGCCAAGCACGACGGCGGCCGCACCATCCGCTTCTTCAAGCCGCAGATGCGGGCCGACGTGACCACGCGCCTGTCTTTGGTGCAGGCCCTGCGCGAAGCCTACGCCCAACGCCAGTTCGAACTGCTGTACCAGCCGCAGGTGGACCTGCGGGACGGCCGCGTCAAGGGCGCCGAGGCGCTGATGCGCTGGCGCCATCCCACGCTGGGCCTGCTCACGCCGGCCGCGTTCATCGACGCGCTGGCCGCCAGCAGCGTGGCCGCCGACGTGGGCATGTGGCTGCTGCACACGGCCTGCGCCCAGGCGCGGGCATGGTCGCTGACGTTCGAGGACGCGCCGCGCGTGGCCATCAACCTGTTTGCCGCCCAGTTGGCCGAAAGCCGGCTGCTGACCGAGGTGCGCCACGTGCTGCGCGCGCTGGAGCTGCCGCCCGACCGGCTGGAAATCGAGATTACCGAGACCATCGCCCTGCAGCAGGGCGACGAGGTGTCCGACCAGCTTCAGGCGCTGCGCCGCGACGGCGTGACGCTGACCTGCGACGACTTTGGCACCGGCTACGCGTCGCTGAGCTTCCTGAAGACGTTTCCGGTGGACCGGCTCAAGATCGACCAGTCTTTCATCCGCAACGTCACGCAGGACAATGTGGACGCCGCCATCGTCCGCTCGGTCATCAACGTCGGCCAGAGCCTGCAGATCGGCGTGGTGGCCGAGGGCGTGGAAACGCCCGAGCAGCGCGATTTCCTGCTGGCCCACGGCTGTGTGGAGGCGCAGGGCTACCTCTACGGCCGCCCGATGCCGGCCGACCGGCTGACCGACTTCCTGCGCAACCAGCCGCGCTGAGCGGCGGCGCCTGCCGCACCGCAGCATCGTCCCGCCCGGCGGCGGGGCGGCCCCCCAACTGCAAGACTTGTATCCGGCTTTGTCCCGCAAGCCCCGCCGGGCATGCCGGGAAATAAGTCCTTACAAAGACCGGTGCACAGACCGGTCCGCCTGCCGTTATCCGGGATACGGTGGCAGCGGGTGCGTGCCGCCATGCTCGCCGGCACACCCGCCGGACTCAGGTACTGGATCATGCAACCCCGTTATCGCCTCGTCATCGTGCCCGCCGTCGGGCTGGCCGCGCTGCTTGCCCAAGGGCAGGCTGGCGCACAGGACTACAACGCCGCCGTGCCGCCCGGCTATGTCGAACGGGCGCCCGACGACGCCAATGTGCTGGGCGATCCGTCCGCGCTGGCCGCCGACCCGCCGTCGCGCATCGCCACCGTGACCGACATGGCTGGCGGGCTCAGCTTTGCACCGGCCGGCTCTGACGAATGGGCGCCGGTGGGGCTGAACCGGCCGATGACCACCGGCGACCGGCTCTGGGTGGACCCCGGCGGCCGCGCCGAACTGCACGCCGGCACCACGGCGGTGCGCCTGGGCGGCGGCACGGCCGCCACGATCCTGAACCTGGACGAACGCGCCACGCAGGTCAAGCTGACGCAGGGCACGCTGCAGCTCCGCGTGCGCGCGCTGCCGCCCGACCAGCAGGTGGAGGTCGACACGCCCAACCTGGCGTTCGTGCCGCGCGAGCCCGGCGACTACCGGATCGACGTCTCGCCCGATGGCACCACCACGCTCGTGACGATGCGCCATGGCAGCGCCGTGCTGTATGGCGACACCCGCGCCATCGAGCTGACGCGCGGCCAGCGCATGCGCTTTGCCGGCACCGACCTGGCCGACGCCGGGCCGGGCAACTATCCGGGCCCCGACAGCTTTGACCAGTGGACCGCCGCCCGCGACGCGCGCGAGGACGCGTCGCCGTCCGCCCGCTACGTGCCGGCCGACATGACCGGCTACACCGCGCTGGACGACTACGGCGACTGGCAGCAGGACCCCGGCTATGGCGCGGTGTGGTTCCCGCGCACGGTGGCGGCCGGCTGGGCGCCGTACAGCGCGGGCCACTGGGCCTGGGTGGCGCCGTGGGGCTGGACGTGGATCGACGACGCGCCGTGGGGGTTTGCGCCATCGCACTACGGGCGCTGGGCGTACTTCGGCAACCGCTGGGGCTGGGTGCCGGGGCCGGTGGCGGTGCGGCCATGCTACGCGCCGGCCGTGGTCGGCTTCATCGGTGGCACCAGCATCCGCATTGGCGGCGGGCCGGGCGTGGCGTGGTACCCGCTGGGGCCGCGCGACGTCTACCGGCCCGTGTACCGGGCCAGCCCGCGCTACATCACGCGCATCAACAACATCACCGTCAACAACACATGGATGCGCGGCGGCGACCGTGACCGCTGGGTCAACCGCAACGTGCCCGGCGCCATCACTGGCATGCCGTCGCGCAACTTCGTGGAAGGCCGGCCCGTGCCACGCGGCAGCCATCGCGACGAATGGCGCACGCTGCCCGTGGGCGAGGGGCGTGGCGGGCCGATCATCGCGCCGGTCAAGGCCAGCCTCTGGGGCGGCGGCGCGCGGCCGCAGGGCTTGCCGCCGATGGCGCGCCAGGGCTTTGAACGGCAGGCCATTGCGGCACGGCAGCCGGGGCGGCTGGGCAGCGACGACCTGGCGCGCCGCTTTGCGCGCGAGGGCGGCACCGCCGGGGCCGGTCCGGCGTGGCGGGGGCCGCAGCCGGGCCAGGAAGGCCGCGGCCAGCAGGCCGGCCGCGACGACCGCCGACGCGGCCCGCAGCCGGCGCAGGCGCTGCCATGGCAGCCCGACGTCCGCATGAGCCAGGCGGCGCAGGCCGGGCGCGGACCGGGCGGCTGGTCGGGCGGCCCGCCGCGCGCGGGCATGCCGGACGCGCAGCGCCAGCAGTTCGTGCAGCAGCGGCAGCTCGACGACCAGCAGCGGCAGAGCGCCGACAACCAGCGTCAGCAGCAACAGGCGTTGCAGCGCCAGCTCGACAGCCAGCAGCGGCAGATGCAGGGCCAGCGGTGGCAGGGCGAAGACCAGCAGCGGCGCCAGCAGTTCGAGCAGCAGCGGATGATGCAGGACCAGCAACGGCAACTGGACGACCAGCGGCGCGAGGCGATGAACCGGCAGCAGTTCGACCAGCAACGCCAGCAGCAGGAGCGTCAGCAGCAGGATATCCAGCGTCAGGCACAGGAGCGCCAGCGGCAGTTCGACCAGCAGCGCCAGCAGCAGGATCGGCAGCAGCAGGATGTCCAGCGGCAGGCGCAGGAGCGCCAGCGGCAGTTCGACCAGCAACGCCAGCAGCAGGATCGGCAGCAGCAGGACGTCCAGCGTCAGGCGCAGGAGCGCCAGCGGCAGTTCGCCGACCAGCAGCGGCAGGCGCAGGAGCGGCAGGCTGACATGCAGCGGCAGGCGCAGATGCGCGACCAGCAGCGGCAGTTCCAGGAGCAGCAGCGGCAGCAGATCGACCAGCAGCGGCAGCAGGCGGCGCAGCGCCAGCAACTGGAGCAGGCCCGCCAGTTCCAGGAACAGCAGCGCCAGCAGTTTGAGCAGCAGCGCCAGCAGGCCATGCAGCGCCAGCAGATAATGGAGCAACAGCGCCAGGCGCAGGAGCAGCAGCGGCGCGTGCACGAGCAGCAGCAACAGCAGGCGCAGCAGCAACAGCAGCACATGCAGCGGCAGGCGCAGGAACAGCAGCGCCAGTTCCAGGAGCAGCAGCGCCAGCAGCAGGACCGCCAGCGCCAGTTCCAGCAGCAACAGCAGCAGCGCGGCCAGCAGGCGCGCAACGACGACCGGCGCTAGCGCCGGGCCTGACCGGCGGCGGCAAAGACAAAGGGCGTCCGGTGGTGCCGGACGCCCTTCGCTTCTCTCCACGTCGACTGTTTTGACTGCCTTGTCGATGCTGCCCGCCAGCCGGGTACTGCCCCCTCCGCCTCTCTCTCTCTCTCTCTCTTTTGCGGCGCCTTACTTCGCCAGTTCCGACAGGCGCACCGGTTCGATCTTGCCCTTCTGCACCCAGCCGACCACGGTGTCGGCCTCGGAGCCGCCCTTGGCGTCGATGCCGTCCACCTCGTTCGGATTCACCTCCTTCGGTAGCGCCTTGACCGCATCGGGCATCTTTGCCCGGATGGCCGCCGCGTCGGTGGTGGTGCCGGCAAGCTTCATCGCGTTGGCCAGGGCCCACGTCATCGTGTAGTTCAGCGACATCTCCGTGGTGGCGTCGCGGCCGTCATGCAGCTTCTTGTAGCGGGCGTTGTACGCCTGCGCGGCCGGGCGGGCGTCGTTGACCAGCGGCATCACGCCGATGGAGCCTTCCAGCATGCCCAGCCCGTTGGTGACCTTGGCCATCTCGTCCATCTTGGCCTGGTCCATGATGATGAAGCCGCCCTTGAAGCCCAGCTCGCGGGCCTGCTTGACCACCAGCGCCGTCGGCTCCGACGGGCCGCCCACGAACATCACGTCGGGCTTGTCGGCGATGGCGCGCGACACGCCGGTGTAGAAGTCGGTGGCCTTGGTGTACGACATCGGATTGTTGCCGACGACCTTGCCGCCCGCGCCTTCCCAGGCCGGCACGAACGCCTGCACCCACGCCTTGGCGTAGTCGTGGTCGGCCGGCACCAGCGCCACGTTCTTGCCGTAGCGCTTCATCTGCGCCTTGACGAACGGCTCGATGTAGCCGGTGTAGGCCGGCGGGATGCGGATCGTCAGCTTGTTGCCGGCGTCGGTAATGCGCGGCACGCTGGAATAGGCCATGACCAGGAACTTCTCCTGCTCGTTGAACGCCTGCAGCGCGAAGATGCCACCCGAGTGCGGCACGAACACGGCCGGCGTCTTGTGCTGCTGCACCAGCCGGCGCGCATTGATCGCGGCCTCGGCCGGCGCGTACTTGTCGTCCAGCGCCACGACTTCGAGCTTCACCTTCTTGCCGCCCACCTGCAGGCCGCCCGCGTTGATCTCGTCGACGGCCATCTGG
Organism: Cupriavidus sp. H18C2; assembly: GCF_049393795.1. Lineage (NCBI taxonomy): Bacteria > Pseudomonadati > Pseudomonadota > Betaproteobacteria > Burkholderiales > Burkholderiaceae > Cupriavidus > Cupriavidus sp. H18C2. Next base: position 210,777 of record NZ_CP186011.1, read on the forward strand.
ATGCCCGACAGCACGTTCTTGCCATAGAGCGCGGCACCGCCCGACAGCGGGCCGGTATAGCCGATCTTGACCACTTCCTGCGCCAGCGCGGGCGAGGAAGCCAGGACTGCCGCCGCGGCGCACGCGGCAAGCGCGAAGAAACGACCCAGTGTTTGGTGGTGCATGTGCTGTCTCCTAGTCTGTTCTGGCTTCGATAGCCAATTGTTTTCTCCCCTCTCCCGCCTGCGGGAGAGGGGCGGGGGAGAGGGCAGGACGTTCCAGATGCGACGGTCGCGATTTGGACCGCAACGCCCTCTCCCCCAACCCCTCTCCCGCGAGCGGGAGAGGGGAGCAAACCTTTCCACTACCCCCCGATATAAGCCTTCCGGATTCCCTCGTCCTTCAGCAGCGCGTCGCGGTCGCCTTCCATGACGATGCGGCCGCTTTCGATCACGTAGGCGCGGTGGGCGATGCCCAGCGCCGCGTAGGCGTTCTGCTCGGCCAGCAGCACCGTGGTGCCGGCGCGGTTGATGCGCTGGATCACCTCGAACATCTGCTTGACCACCAGCGGCGCCAGGCCCAGCGACGGCTCGTCGAGCAGCAGCGCGCGCGGGCGGCCCATCAGCGCGCGGCCCAGCGCCACCATCTGCTGCTGGCCGCCCGACAGCGACCCGGCCGGGTCGTCCTTCTTCTGGCGCAGGATCGGGAACATCTCGTAGACCTCTTCCAGCGTGGCGCGGATGCCGGCGCGGTCGCGGCGGTGCACGTAGGCGCCGAGCGTCAGGTTCTTCTCGACGCTCATGGCCGGAAACAGCTTGCGGCCTTCGGGGCAGTGCACGAGGCCGGCCTGCACGATCTGCGACGGCTTCATGCCGCCCAGCTCGCGGCCATCAAAGCGCATGCTACCGCCGCTGGTGCGATGGATGCCGCTCATCGCCAGGAAGATCGAGCTCTTGCCGGCCCCGTTGGCGCCCAGCAGCACCACCAGTTCGCCGGCGCCGGCGTGGAGCGTGATGTTGTCCAGGGCGCGGAAGCTGCCGTACGACAGCGAGACGCGTTCAAGCTGCAACATGGTCGGCTCCCAGGTAGGCTTCGATGACGCGCGGGTCCTGCTGGATCTGCGCGGGCGTGCCCTCGGCGATCTTCTCGCCGTAGTTGAGCACCATGATCTTGTCGGCCAGCCGCATGATCATGTCCATCTTGTGTTCGATCAGGCAGACCGTCTTGCCGTGCCGCACCATCTTGCGGATCAGCTCGGCCAGGCCCACGGTTTCCTCCGGGTTCACGCCGCCGGCCGGCTCGTCGAGCAGCAGCAGGTCGGGGTCGGTGGCCAGCGCCAGCGCAAAGGCCACGCGCTTGCGTGCTTCCTGCGTGATATCGGCGGCCACCTCGTGCGCCAGATGGGTCAGGCCGACGAAATCCAGCGCGGCTTCGGCCTTGTCGCGGCACAGGCGTTCTTCCTCGCGCAGGCGGCGCGTGTTCAGCAGCACGTCGGCCAGGCCGGACTTCGTGCGCAGGCGGTGGCCGACGATCAGGTTGTCCAGCACCGTGGCGCGGTCGAACAGCGCGGTGGCCTGGAACGTGCGCGCCACGCCCAGCCGCGCGATCTGGTCGGCGCGCAGGCCCGCCACGTCCTGGCCCTTGAACAGCACCTGCCCGGACGAGGGCGCGTGCGTGCCGGCGATCAGGTTGAAGAACGTGGTCTTGCCGGCGCCGTTGGGACCGATGATCGCATTGATGTGGCCGGCCTCGAACGTCACGGACACGTCGTGCACGGCCGTCAGGCCGCCAAACTTCTTGGTCAGGTTGCGGATCTCAAGCATTCTCGGCTCCCGGGCGGCGCGTGGCGATGGGCTGGGCGTTGCGCGCGGCGGCCAGTTCGCCCCGGCGTTGCGCGGCGGCGCGGCGCGCATGGCGCTTCAGGTAGGACCCCACGATCCCGTCGGGCACGAAGATGATCAGCAGGATCAGCACCGGGCCGAACACCAGCATCCGGTAGTCCTGCAGGAACTGCAGCGTCTGGGTGACCCACGGCACCAGCACGGCGCCCAGCAGCGGCCCCAGCAGCGTGCCCGTGCCGCCCACCAGCATCGACATGACCATGTCGAACGTGATGTCGGTGCGCGCGATGTCCGGGCCCAGGAACCGCACCTGCCCCGCGTAGAGTGCCCCGGCAAAGCCAGCGTAGGCCACCGACAGCACGAACGACAGCACCTTGGTGCGCATCAGGTTGATGCCCAGCGCCTCGGCCAGCGCGTCGCTGTTGCGCACGGCCATGAAGCCGCGCCCCAGCAGCGAGCCGACGATGCGGTGCATCACGAACGTGCCGATCGTCAGGAACGCCAGCACCAGGTAGTACTGGGCCTGCACGCTGTCGAAGGCGAGCGGGCCGATGGCCGCCGGCACCGGGATGCCGATCAGGCCGACGGCGCCGTGCGTGAGCCCCTCCCACTTCTCGATCACCAGGTAGATGATGTAGCCCACGCAGAGCGTGAAGATCGAGAAATAGTGGCCCTTCAGGCGCAGCGACACCACGCCCACGCCGTAGCCCAGCACCATGCAGACCACGCCGGACAGCGCGAACGCCAGCCAGAACGGCACCTGGTGGTCGACGGTCAGGATGCCGAGCGTGTAGGCGCCGATGGCCATGAAGCCGCCGTGCGCCAGGTTCAGCTGACCCGTGTACCCGGTCAGCAGGTTCAGGCCCAGGGTGGCGATGGCAGTGATGAACGCGAGCGTCATCACGGTCAGGAAGTAGCTGTTGGGAACGGCCAGCGGAAACGCGATGGCGGCGGCCAGCAGCAGCGCCCAGCCTGTCTTGCCTTGCAGTGCTTTCATGTCGGTGTCTCCTCAGGCGGCCTTGCCGGCGAACAGGCCCTGCGGACGCACCGACAGGATGATCACGAGCAGCAGGAAGGCGATGATGTCCTTGTAGTCGGTGGAGATGTAGAACCCGCCGAAGCTTTCGGCCATGCCGATGATCAGCCCGCCGACGATGGCGCCGGGAATGCTGCCCATGCCGCCCAGGATGATGATGACGAACGCCTTGGTGATCACCAGGTTGCCCATGCTCGGGTACACGAGGTTGATCGGCGCGTAGAGCGTGGCGGCAATGGCGGCCAGCGCGCCGGAGATGGCGAACACCAGCAGCGTGACGCGCGTGGCGTCGATGCCCACCAGCGCCGCGCCCTCGCGGTTCTGGGCCATCGCCATGATCGTGGAGCCGGTGACCGTGCGCGTGAGGAACAGGTGCAGCAGCACCATCAGGCCAAACGCTGCCACGATGATCAGCACGCGCTGCAGCGGCGCGGTGAGCCCGAAGATGTCCACCATCTGGCCGTACGGCGTGGGCATGCGGTGGAAGTCGGCGCCCCACAGCGCCTGCGCGCCGGCTTCCAGGAACAGCAGGATGCCGATGGCCGCGATCATGTCGTGGATCTCGGGCGCGTTGCGCAGCGGATGGAACACCAGCCGGTCGGCCAGCATCGACAGCACGGCCACCACGGCGGCCGCGGCCAGCATCGCCAGCCAGTAGTTCAGGCCCAGCGTGGTCATGGCGTAGTACGACACGTAGGCGCCGGCCATGTACAACGCGCCGTGCGCGAAGTTGGGCACGTGCAGGATGCCGTAGACAAGGGTCAACCCCAAGGCCACCAGGCTGTAGACGCCGCCCAGTGTCAAGCCATTGAGGAACTGCTGGAAAAACAGTGCCATGCGTTTGTCTCCTTGCGATGGTGTGCCACCGGGGCACCCGCGCTGTGTCCGACGCCGTGTCGCGTTCTCGCACGGTCGTTCTTTTTCGGCGACTTTGCATAGCGTTTCAGCGAGCGTCAAGCGATCAGACGTAGTATTCCGATACGCGAAATAGCACGCCCGCAACGGGCCGAAAACCGTCCGTGTATTCCCTGATTTCAGCGTGCAAGCTGCTGCGGGGCGGGCCAGCAGGCGCATATTTACGGGGCCTATGGCCCCTATGTTTTCCCTACATACCGGCGCTCGCCGGGCATGGAAACTGATATCAATCGCTCATGAAACGCACCACCTCGATTCCGCAGCCGCTCGATGCCGCACTGGTGTCGGCGGATGTCGCGTGTCCGAACGATGCCGAGGACCGCAATTTCGTGACGGCGCTGGCGCGGGGGGTGGAACTGCTGCGTGCGTTCGGGCCCGATGACGACTTTCTGGGCAACGCCGAGTTGTCGCGTCGTACGGGTATTCCCCGACCGACCGTGTCGCGGCTGACCTACACGCTGGCCAGCCTGGGCTATCTGGTCTACGTGCCGGCGCAGGAGAAGTACCGCATCGGCCAGGGCGCGATGCTGCCGGGCCAGCGGTATCTGTCGGGTGCCGGCATCCGCCATATCGCGCAGCCGCTGATGCAGTCGCTGGCGTTCGCCACCGGTTGCACCGTGGCGCTGGCGGCGCCGGACCGGCACGACATGCTTTACCTGGAAGTCTGCCAGCCGCGTGGCGCGCTGGTGATGCGGCTGACGCCGGGGTCGCGGCTGCCGATGGCGACCTCGGCGATGGGCCGTGCGTGGCTGGCCGGGCTGCCGGCGCCGCGCCGCGTGGCGGTCATGGCCGAGCTGGAGCGCCACCACGGCGCGCGCTGGTCGGCCGTGCGCACCAAGCTGGAACGGGCGATGCGCGAACACGCGCGGCGCGGCTTCTGCGTGGCCCATGCCGAATGGGACCGCTCGGTCAGCGGCGCCGCCGCGCCCGTGCGGCTGGCCGATGGCTCCGAGGTGCTGGCGCTCAACATTGGCGGCGCATCCACGCGCCTGTCGCCCGAAGTGCTCGAAGGCAACCTGGGCCCGCGCATCCGCGAGCTGGCCGATACGCTGGCCGCGCGGCTCTGGCAGCCCGCCTGACCGATTCCGAAAACCTGCAAGGAGAGAGAGATGGAAATTCGCAACAAGACCGTGATCGTCACCGGCGGTGGCACCGGCATCGGCCGCGCGCTGGTGCTGGCGTTTGCGCAGGCCGGCGCCCGTGGCGTGGCGGTGGCCGACATCGACGCGGCGGGCGCTGCACAGGTGGCTGCCGAGGCCGCCGCAGCCGCGCCGGACTGCCAGGTCTTCTCGCAGCGCGTGGATGTGGCCGATGCGGCCGGCGTGCAGGGGCTGGTCGACGTGGCCACGCAGCGCTTTGGCCAGGTGGACGTGTTCTGCTCGAACGCCGGCATCATCCTGCGCAAGGGGCTGGAAGCCTCCGCCGACGACTGGCAGCGCATCTGGGAAATCAACGTCATGGCCCACATCCACGCGGCGCGGGCCGTGCTGCCGCAGATGCTGGCGCGCGGCGAGGGGTACTTCGTCAACACGGTGTCGGCGGCGGGCCTGCTGTCGCAGATCGGCTCGGCGCCGTACGCGGTGACCAAGCACGCCGCGATCGGCTTTGCCGAGTGGCTGTCGATCACCTACGGCGAGCGTGGCATCAAGGTGAGCTGCATCTGCCCGCAGGGCGTGCAGACGAAGATGCTGTTCGGCGACGATGGCGAGCGCAAGGGCTTCCTGCAGGCGGGTTCGGTCACGCCGGAGCACGTGGCCGAGAAGACGCTTGAAGGCGTGGTCAACGAAAGTTTCCTGATCCTGCCGCACCCCGAGGTGCTGGAATACTATCGCCGCAAGGGCCAGGACTACGACCGCTGGCTGCGCGGCATGCGCCGGCTGCACGAGCAGGTCACCCAGGAATTCGGCAATATCGCCGTGTAGCAGCAAATCCGACAAGAACGATTCAGGAGACAGACATGCGTGCTCGACTGTTCCGGCGCCGGCAGGTGCTGGCGATACTGGCCGCCACGGCCGCAGTGATGACGGCGCCCGTGGTGCAGGCCGCCGATGCCTACCCGTCCAAGCCGATCCGGATCGTGGTGGGCTTTCCCAGCGGGGGCGCGCCGGACATCCTGTCGCGCATCTTCTCCGAGAAGGTGTCCCTGGGCCAGCCCGTGGTGGTGGACAACAAGCCCGGCGCGGGAGGCAACATCGGCGGCGAGATCGTCGCCAAGGCCCCGCCCGACGGCTACACGCTGGCGCTGGGCACGGTTGGCACGCACTCGATCAACGGGGCGCTCTACAGCAAGATGCCCTACGACATGGTCAAGGACTTCGTGCCCGTGATCCTGCTGGCGTCCACGCCCAACGTGCTGGTCGTGCATCCGTCGGTGCAGGCCAGGAACGTGCAGGAGCTGATCGCGCTGGCCAAGTCCAAGCCGGGGCAGTTGACGTTCGGCACGCCGGGCGTCGGCACGTCGCTGCACGTGGCGGGCGAGCTGTTCAACACGATGGCCGGCACGAAGATCGTGCACGTGCCGTACAAGGGCCGGGCGATGGCCATTCCGGACCTGCTCGGCGGCCATATCACGATGATGTTCGACAACCTGCCCTCGGCGCTGCCCGTGGTGAAGGAGGGCAAGCTGCGCGCGCTGGGCGTGACCAGCGCCCAGCGGTCGGCATCGGCGCCCGACATCCCCACCATCGCCGAACAGGGCTTGCCGGGCTACGACGCCACGTCGTGGTTCGCGGTCTTCGCGCCGGCCCACACGCCCAAGGACGTGGTGACACGGCTCAACGCCGAGCTGAACCGGATCTTCACGTTGCCGGACGTGCAGGCCAAGCTCAAGACGCTGGGACTGGACCCGGTGCTCGGCCCGCCCGAGAAGCTGGCCGAGTACCAGCGCAGCGAGATCGCCAAGTGGGCCAAGGTGGTCAAGGACTCGGGCGCCAAGGCGGAATAGCCGGCCGGGCGGCTAGCGTTCAGAAGGCGCGCGCCGCCGCGCCAGTCTGGGAACGAAAGCGGTAGCCCACCTTGGGCACCGCCGAGACGCAGCTGTCCAGGCCCAGCGGATGCAGCGCGCGCCGCAGCCGCGATACCAGCTGCGTCAGGCAGTTCTCGTCGACCATGGCCTGCGGGCCCCAGACCGCCGCGATGATCTGCTGGCGCGACATCACGGTCTCGCCATGGTCCTTCAGCACGATCAGCAGCCGTAACTCGAAGCGCGTGAGCTTGGCGATGACCCCGTTGCACGACACGATGCCCTGCGACTCGTCGATGTGCAGCGCGTCGTCGATATCGGCGAACGACACGGGCGCCGACGACGTGGAGATCGGCACCCCCAGCCGTGCCAGCACATGGGCCAGCCCGCGCGCCTGCTCGATGCCCGATTCCATCGGCTGGGCCGGCTGGACGGGCTGGGCCGCCTCGGCGGGCGGCACGGTGGTGGTGTAGGGCACGGGGATGAACCGGTACCCCTGGCGCGGCACGGTGACGATGTGAGCGTCCAGGCTGACCGGGCTCAGGGCCTTGCGCAGACGGTAGACCAATTGCACCAGGTATAGCTCGTCGACCAGCGCCGCGCGTTTTCCCCAAACGCCCTTGAGCAGGGAATCGCGGGATTTGACCGGTGCTTTTCCTTCCACCAGCAGGCGCAGCAGTTTCTTTTGCTGGCCGGTTATTTTCGCCACCACGCCGCCGCGCAAAACTCGGTCGGTGTCCCAATCGAAAAATACAGAATCGCCATTCCGGATCATTTGGATTACCCCTGTCGTCTGCGATGGACGACAAGCGTATCGACCCGCAGAAATAGCTCCCATGGAAGATATTTCTCTCGGTATCTGACCCGCACGGGTGACAGCTCAACGCCGCTCTATGCCGTATATCGCCAAATATGGAAACAATGGCGAGCATCGAATGCCCGTCTTCTTCGCGCGAATAAGGAATGGCTGTCAACGCTGACCGGTTGTCACTACATCAGGACGTGACAGGATTAAAGACGGCTGGCGCGGCATTCCGCCTGCATCATAACCCATACGGGTATGCGTTTCGGATATCGACGAGACTGTTCAATCCGATGGATTTCCCGGAATCCACGTCATCCATTTGGCGTGGTGGATCAGTGCCGATCCATATCGATTAATCGCCGGGCATTGGCGGCGGGGTGAAATGCCAAATGCCGCGCCAAATGCGGCCCGCTATTCGGATGGAATGGTTATGACCGCCGATATTCCACGTTGAATCCATGTCATTGCAGGCGGCACGGGAGAAAGATGCGTCTGGCCGCCGGTGCCGCAGTCCGGATGAGAGGGGCTCCCAGGGCGCCGGCGGCATTCAAACCATTCTGCAAGGACAGATGTCATGACAAAGAAAACGTGTGACAGCAAGGACCAACCCGCAGGCCAGGCGACGCAGGGACGCGCCGGGCTGCTTGGCCGGACGTACCGCAGCGGCGATCCGTCGGATCCGGAACCGCCGCGCACACCGCGCCGCCGCTTCAGCAACGTGCGCGCCAACCTGGGCGCCGGACGTACGAACAGCAAGCTCGTCTACGCGGAGGATCCGGGCGATCCCGCCATCTCCGGCACGGCGGGCGCCACGGAACGCACCTATCGTCAGAACAACTTCGACCCGTCGACCGAGGTGCAGAACTACTCGTACACGTCGACGCGCGTGGCCAAGCGCGTGTACAACAAGTACGGCGCCCCGCAGCAGGGCACGGAAGTGTTCGGCTACTACACGGACTGGTCGCAGTACGACGGCCGCCTGGATGGCAATTACACCAACAGCGCCGCCGGCCGTGGCACGGACCTGATGCTGCTGGACGCCGCCGCCTACGACCGCCTGATCATCGGCTTTGCCGGCATCGTCGGCGATCCCGGCGAGAAGCAGTACGCGATCGACGAGGCTGCGCGCCAGTTCGGCCGCAAGCTGAACGAGGCCACCTTCACCGACCCGTGGGGCGACGTGGCGTCGTACCGCAACGTCGGCTTCTCCGGCTGGGTCAGCGACGACTACAAGTGGCTGTTCGACCAGAGCCGGGCGCAGGGCATCCTGGGCGGGCTGGCCAAGCTCAAGCAGAAGAACCCGAACCTGAAGCTGTCGTTCAGCCTGGGCGGCTGGACCATGAGCGGCGGGTTCCACGCCGTGGCGGCCGACCCCACCCGGCGCCAGACGCTGATCGAAAGCATCGCCTACATCTTCGATCGCTTCCCGATGTTCACCGAGGTGGACGTTGACTGGGAATACCCGGGCATGCCGGGCGCCGGCAACCCGCACGGCCCCGAGGACGCCGCGAACTTTCAGGCGCTGGTGCGCGGCATCAAGCAGCGGCTGCCGAAAGTGCGCGTCAGCATTGCCGCGGGCGCGTCGATGGACACCATGATCGCCGCCGACATCCCCGGCATGCTCGAAGCCGGCGTCGAGGGCATCAACCTGATGACCTACGACTTCTTCGGCACGCCGTGGGCGCCCGCGCTGGCGCACCACACCAACCTGTACGACTACGCCGACAGCGCCTTCAGCATCGACCGCTCGGTGAAGTACCTGCTGAGCGTGGGCGTGCCGTCGAAGAACATCTTCGTGGGCTACGCCGCGTACAGCCGCAGCGCGCGCAATGCCGTGATCGAAAGCTGGTCGCCGCTGGTCGGCACGTACAGCCCGGGCACCGGCACCACCACCGGCTCGTACGAATCGGGCGCGAGCGAGTTCTACGACATCCTGTACAACTACCTGGACCTGGAGAACCACACCGGCATCAACGGCTTCAACCTGTACACGGACAAGGAGGCTGACGCCGACTACCTGTACAACCCCGAGTCCGGGCTGTTCCTGTCGATCGACACGCCGCGCTCGGTGCTGGAAAAAGGCCGGTACGTGCTGGAGAACAACCTCGGCGGCCTGTTCACGTGGACCATCGACATGGACAACGGCGTGCTGCTGAACGCCGCGCGCGAAGGGCTGGGCGCCCCGATCCAGAACGAAGTGATCGACATGGACCCGCTGTACTTCGAGGGCATCAACACCGAGAACATGGACACCACGGTGGCCGTGATCGAGGGCCCGACCGAAGCGTTCGAAGGCGCCACGGTGTCGTTCTCCGGCCTGCGGTCGTGGGGCGCCGAGCCGCTCACCTACAAGTGGAGCGCGCCGGGCCTGACGTTCCTGGACGGCAAGACCACGGCGGTGGTGGAAGGCACGCTGCCGCTGACCACGCGCACCTACACGGTGACGCTGACCGTGACCGACGCCGACGGCGACACGGCCACGGCCACCCAGTCGCTGGTGGTCAAGAAGAAGACGCAGGAACCGCCCACGTCGCGGATCACGGTAATGCTGGAATCGGGCACGCCGTACGCGCTGTCCGCGGAAGCGTCGTTCGACCCGGACGACAACGCGCTGACCTACAGCTGGGACGCCCCGGACCTGTCGTTCGACGGCAGCACGGCCGAACTGGTGGAAGGCACCGCACCGGCGGTGACCGAGCCCACCGACTTCTGGGTCAAGCTGACCGTGAACGACGGTACGGAAACCGACCAGAGCGCGATCTTCCTGACCGTGGTGCCCGCTGAAGTGGAAGAAGGCGACGTGAAGGCCGTCATCACCGGCCGTACGCAGATCGAAAGCGGCGCGCCGATCCAGCTCTCCGCCACCGAGTCGAGCGGCCCGCCCCCGCTGCTGTTCTCGTGGTCGGCGCCGGGCCTGTCGTTCGACGGTGCCGATTCGGTCTCGGTCAGCGCCAATGCACCGCTGGTCGATCGCGACACGATCATCGAGGTGACCCTCACCGCCACGGGCCTCGCAGGCACCGGCGACGAGGATACCGCCACGGTGGAACTGCGCATCCTGGCCGGTGGCAGCGCGGAGACGGAAGGCACGTGGCGTCCGCAGGGTTATGGCGAAGGCTCCGAGGTGACCAACAGCTACCTGGGCCAGGGCCTGCGCAAGTATCGCGCCAAGTGGTGGGCAGAAGCCTCGGAGGAGCCGGGCAACCCGCTCTACACGACCACGCTGGCCGATGGCGACAACCGCGTGTGGCTCGACCTGGGTCCGGCCTGAGTTGACCGGGAGGTCCCCAGCCGGCGGGTAAGCCGGTAGCGGTTCCGGGCAATGCGCCGTCAGGCAGGACGGCGTGTTGCCCGGTCTTTTTCATTGGGCCGGGTGCCCGGAGAGGCGCGAATCATGCTGAAGCGAACGGTGCGCGGGCTGGCCGCGCTGGCCTTGATGCTGACGGGCTGCACGGTGATTTCGGTCGAAGGCGACCACAACCGGATACGCGATGCCGGCGGGCACGGCGGCGTGGCGCTGCCGGAGCGGGACGACGGCGCGGCGACGTGGCTGGAACGCCTGGAACGGATCGAGAAGGCGATGGGCATCGCCCACCGTGACGGCCAGCGCTGACGCGCGGCCGACTTACCGCTGGCGCAGCCGGCTCAGGCTGACCAGCGCGCCGACCGACGCCACGGCAGCCGCTACGTACAGCGCCGTGCGGGCCGCGCCGGCGCGGTCCAGGCTGAACAGCAGCGCCACCACGGCCGTACCCGTGGTCTGCCCCAGCAGCCGGGTCGTGGCCTGCGCGCCGCTGGCGCCGCCGCTGCGCTCGTGGGGCGTGGCGCTGATCATCGCCCGGTTGTTGGGCGACTGGAAGAACCCGAAGCCGGTGCCGCACAGCGCGGTGCGCCAGGCAATGTCCAGGCTCGACGCGTCCGGCCCGAGCATCGCCAGGCTCACGAGTCCGGTGCCCAGCATCAGCAGCCCGCCGCCGGCCAGCACACTGGCCGGATAGCGGTCGGAAAGCCGGCCCGACAGCGCGGCCATCACCGCCACCATCAGCGGCCACGGCGTGATCAGCAGGCCGGTCTCCTGCAGGCTGCGCCCCAGCTGGTATTCGAGATAGAACGGCAACGCCACGAACGCCAGCATCTGGGTCATGAACGAGCAGAACGACGTGGCAACGGCCAGCGTGAATGCGCGGCTGGCGAACAGGTCCACCGGCACCAGCGGGGCGGCCTGGCCCTGCTGGCGGCGCACCAGGACCCAGCCCAGCGCCAGGGCCAGCACCAGTCCGCAGCCGCCGGCAATGCGCAGCGGCGTGTGGCCCAGCGCGTCGACGCCCAGGATGAACATGCCGATGACCACTGCGGACAGCACCGCGCTCGGATAGTCGAATGCGCGCGGCTGCGGCGGCGTCTCGGGCAGCGCCCGGCGCGCCAGCGTCAGCGCGAACAGCGCCACGGGCACGTTCACCGCAAACAGCCACGGCCAGCTGGCAATGCCCAGGATCAGCGCGCCCAGCGACGGCCCCACGGCAATCGTCACCCCCACCACCAGTGCGTTCAGGCCGATGCCCCGCCCCAGGCGCGTTGGCGGGTAGATGACCCGTACCAGCGCGGTGTTGACGCTCATGATGCCGGCCCCGCCGATGCCCTGGATCACCCGCGCCGCCACCAGCATCGGCAGGTTGACCGAGATTGCGCAGAGCAGCGACCCAACCAGGAACGTGGCCAGCCCCACGCGATACACGCGCTTGTAGCCGAGGATGTCGCCAAGCGAGGACAGCGGCAGCAGGCAGACCGTGACGGTCAGTTGATAGGCGTTGACGACCCAGATCGTCCGCGCCGGGTCGCTTTGGAGTTCCCGGGAGATGGACGGCAGGGCGATGTTGGCGATCGATCCGTCCAGCACGGCCATGATCAGGCCGCAAAACACTGTCAGGATGGCCCAGGTACGCTGGGGGCGCGGAAGACCTTGATGGGACTGCATGGAGGCGGGTCGGGCGGCTTGCGCTGTTCTTGGAAAGCCCGGACCCCGCGGAAGATGACAATTCTGTCAGGATCGGACGCGCCATTATCGTCCGGCGCGCCGACCTGTGCAAATGCGTGGCGCATCTGCGCTACGGTGCCGTGGCCGCCGGCACCCCGCCACTGGCCGGATCGCCGGCGCCGTCCTGCTGGAACGCCAGCACGGCCGCATGCAGCGCGCCGCCGGCCTCCGCGATGGCTTCCGACCAGCCCTGCTCCTGCTCGCACAGCGCCTCCACGGCCCGGCACAGCGCCACGGTGTCGTGCTCCGCGACGATCAGGAACGCGCCCGCCGAGCGGTGCGCCCAATGCTGCAGCGCCATCGGATCGTGCCGCAGCAGGATGTCGGCCAGCTCCGGCTCGTCGGCCAGCAGATGCTGGCGCAGGATGCCCCGGTAGCGGGCCAGTTCGGCGGGCGGGATCGGCGGGTCATCGTCGGCGGGGTCGGCGTAGTCGGCAAGGTCGAGGGATTCCACCGGGGCCGGGATGGCCTGCAGCGCCTGTTCCAGCGCTTTGAGCGACGCGGGTTTGGCGACATGCCCGGCGAACCCGCGAGCGCGCCAGTCCTCGGCCTGATCGCTGGTTGTCACGGCGCTGAACGCCAGCACCGGCAGCGACGGATGCGCGGCCCGGATCGCGCCCAGCAGCGCATAGCCATCCATCACCGGCATGTGGATGTCGGTCAGCACGGCGTCGAACCGGGCGTGCTCCAGCGTCGACAGCGCCTGCCGGCCATCGCCGACGACCACCGGGTCCCAGCCCAGCGTGTCGAGCTGTTCCGCCACCAGCATCTGGTTCAGCACGTTGTCCTCGGCCACCAGGATGCTGCGGCGGGGCAGGGCGGGATCGCGGGCGGGCGCCACCGGCGCCGCGTCCGCCGCCATCAGCGCCGGTGCCGCCTCGTCGTTCAGCGCCGCGAGGGTGCCGGCCAGGATCGCGTCATGGCTGAACGTCGACACCTCGTAGACGCCGTCGCCGCGCGCCGCGGGTTGTTCCGGGCCGTCGCGCGTCACCCAGACCACATTGGCCGGATGCTGCCGACGCAGCGTGTCGAGCGTGTCGCGCCCGTACTCGCCCGTGACCACGAGGATGTGGGGCCGGTTGGCGCGCAGCCATGCCTGCGCGGCGTCGAGCCGGTGGAACGTATCGACCCGCCAGCCCGCGCGCTCCAGCCACGCCTGCAGCACGGTGCCAGATTCGGTTTCCTGGCACAGCACCATCGCGCGCGTGCCCCGCGCCACCGGCTCGGGCGCCGGCAGCGCCGCGGCGGCGGCCCCCAGCGGCACGGCCATCGTGAATGCGGTACCCACGCCTTCCACGCTCTCCACGGTGATATGCCCGTTCATCAGTTCCGTCAGCCGCGCGCAGATCGACAGGCCCAGGCCCGTGCCGCCATAGCGCGCCGACGTACTGGCCTCACCCTGCACGAACGGGTGGAAGATGCGCGCCACCAGCGCCGGCGGCATGCCGATGCCGGAGTCGCGCACGCGGCAGACCAGCACGCTGCGCTCCTGCGTGTCCGTGGTCATCTCCGCGCTCAGCGTGATCTTGCCGCACGACGTGAACTTGAACGCGTTGCTGAGCAGGTTGTTGACGATCTGCGCGATGCGCGTGCGGTCTCCCACCACCATCGTGTCCAGCGACGGCGACAGATGCACGTAGAAGCGCACCGGCTTGTCCTGCACCATCGGCGCGTACGACATCGCCAGGCTTTCCAGGTCGGCGATGGGCCGGAACGGCTCGTTGACCAGCTTCATCTCGCCGGCATCGATCTTCGAGAAATCGAGGATGTCATTGACGATGCGCTGCAGCCCTTCTGACGCCACCTGCAGCGCCCGCAGCCGCGCCGCATGGGGTGCCAGGCCGTCGGCGCGCGTCAGCAGTTCGATATTGCCCAGCAGCGCGTTCAGCGGCGTGCGGATCTCGTGGCTCATCGACGCAAAGAAGTTCGACCGCGCCCGCATCATCGACTCGGCCGTCTCACGCGCCGTGCGTAGCTGCGATTCGAGCTGGTGCTGCGCCGTGATGTCCTGGACGGCGCAGAACAGCACCGCCTCGTCCCGGTACGTGGCCGGGGCGCAGGTCACCTGCAGGAACTGGGTGGCCGATTCGGCCGGCGCGAACGCAGCGGGCACGGTCACCTGCGTGATCGACGCCGCCGGCTGCCTGTCCGCCGGCGCGCGGCGCCGCAGCGCATCCATGATGTGGGCCGGCATGCGCGCGCCCTGGCCATGGCCCAGCAACTGGTCGGCCACCGCGTTCGACGTCAGGATCGATTCGTCCTGCTGTCGCACGATGCACAGGCCCACCGGCGTGGCACTGACCAGGATATGGCTGATCGTCTCGCTTTCCAGCGCCCGCGCGGCTTCGGCGTGGCTGCGCCGCAGCAGGTGGATGTCCCAGTAGCGCGCCGTCAGCACGATGCCGGCGATCAGCAGCAGCCCCGCGCCGAGGATCACGGCCAGTTCCGTGGCAATCGATCCGAACAGCGTGCCATAGGGCAGGAAATAGACGAGGGAGCCGAAGTCCGGCTTGAGCGGCTGCACGAGCAGCAGGCCGTCGCGGGTCAGCGCGGGCGCGTCCGATGTCGAGTCGCCCGCATGTTGCAGCACACGCGCCGCCACGGCGGGCTTCACGGTCGGCGAGACGTCGATGATGGCGTTGTCGCGGTTCCGCAGCCACAGGACGGCAGGCATGTCCGGCCGTTCCAGGCTCGCCAGGAACGACGCAGCGGGCAGGCTGACGGCGGCCAGCGGCAGCGCACCGGTCGCGCCGGCCCGCGCGCCCAGCACGGCGATCACGGCGGGCCCGTGTACCGTCGGATCGTCGACCGGACCGACCCAGCGCGGACCGGAATCGGCGCTGCCCGACTGGCCGGCGTGCCGCACCAGGCTGTCGCGCAAGGCGGCTACCTCGCCGGCCTGCGGCTGTTGCGCTGCCGGAAAGCCGGGCGGCGACAGCAGGATGGCGTACGCCCCGCCGGGATCGACGACATAGGCGCGCTGGTCGAGCTGGAACGCCATCTGCGTCGTCAGCGTGGCCGTGGCGATCTGCTGGAGCTGCCAGACCTTGCGCGGCAGCGCGTCGCCCCATTCGCGGCGCGTGGCCTCGGGCACCAGCAGCACGTACCGGCCATCGGCCGACCGCGCCGAGCCCGACTGCCGCACCTGCGCCAGCAGGGCCGCGTCCGGCGGCGCGTCGACGCTGGCGCCCAGGTAGTAGTCGATCGTCAGCGCCGTGCGGCGCAGGAACGACGCCTGGCTCTGCAACTGCAACGAAATCGTGCTGACGTACTGCGCGATCTGCCCGCGCCGGACGTCGAGGTGCCGCGCCGCCGCCAGCCCGGCCAGCAGCAGGCCGGATACGATGACGATGGCGATCAGCAGGCCGACCGTGGCGTAGTAGAGGTGCTGCTGGCGGCGGGCGTTGCGGGCGAGGGAGGCAAAGGCTTGCGCAAGGGATTCCTGCGTGCGGTCGAGAATCTGCTGCATGGCGCGTCAGATCAGTCCGTTCTCGTAGGCGTAGCGGATCAGGTCCGTATTGGTCTGCACGTTGAGCTTGCGCATTGCCACGGTCTTCTGGCTGGAGATCGTGCTGACTGACCGGCCCAGCTTGTTGGCAATCTCGCTGAGCTGGAAGCCTTGCGCGTACAGGCGCACCACCTCCAGTTCGCGCAGCGTCAGTTCGGTATTGGGGGCGGCGGAGGCCACGCCGTCCAGCACGGCGCGGATGGAGGGAGAGTAGAAGTTGCCGTGGCTGACCGTTACGTGGATGCAGGCGCGGACGATCTCGTCGAGGTCGTCCTCCTTGCTGACGAAGGCGCGGGCGCCGAGCTTCATGGCGCGCACGATGACGCCGGGGTTGTTCTGCGCGCTGACGATCACGATGCGCGTATCGGGGTAGAGCCGCGTCAGCCGGCGCAGCAGGTTGAAGCCGTCAAGCGAGGCATCGCCGTGCCCCATGCTGAAATCGGTGACCGCGACATCCACCGGATTCTGGGCCAGCGCGCCAATCAGTTCGCTGCCGTTCGTGCATTCGCATTTGACCTGGAAGCCCGGTGTGCGCTGAAGGCAGTCGCGCAGGGCTGTGACGACGAGCGGATGGTCGTCCGCCAGTGCGACCCGGATGGTTTTTGCAGGCATGCCTCGGTGTCCTTTTCGCAGACAAGGTGGCGCACCCGCCGGCGCGCAACCTGAGTTCGTGCTTTCGCAAGCATAGGAATAACTCCATCTCGAAGACGCGCACGATCACGCGATGCGAACGATTGAGCGCGCAGTATTCGATGGAGCCGGAGAAGCTATCGTGGATATCGTTGAAACAGCGTAAATCTACGAGTAAAACCCCGTGACGGAACGATAGCGTATTGGCAGCAAATCGAGCCGTGCATCGGATCTGTCGCATTCTGATGTTTCAGCGACGCGAGAGAAATCGCAATTCGACTAGTTTTCGCCGATGCGTGCGTCACAGGATCGGTTCCTGCAAATGCCGCGACTGCTTGGCCAGCGAATCGGTCAGCCCGCGGTACTGCGGCAGGACGCGGCTGACACGTTCGATAAAGCCGGCGCAGCGCTGCGAGCGCACCGGCGCGCTGGGACGCACCAGCATGGCAGCCGGATGCGACATGGCCGGATGCTTGGCCAGCGCGTCGGGCAGGCGGTCCAGCCCGCGCAGGCGCATCAGCATCAGCAGCTCGATTGGCATGGTCTGTTCGACGGGATGATCGAAATCAAAAAGCGACTCGTCGCTATCGCGGCTGGTCTGCATCAGATGACGGTCGGCCAGCTCGAAAGCCAGCGGCATGAACACGTCGTCCGGGGCCTGCCACTGTTCGACGATGCGCGCCAGCAGCGCATCGCACTTGTGGAACACGGTCTGGGGCACCGTCACGTCGAGCGCCTGGCCGGCCACGCCGACGATCATCCCGGTCATGCCGCCGAGCGGGTGGGGCGCGGCGCCCTCGGCATCGACGCCGAACCAGGACTTCAGCGCGAACGCCGCAAGGTCCTGCCAGTCCAGCGCGAGCAGCATCGCCAGTTGCAGCGACATGTCGCGCTCGTAGGTCTGCCGGCGGGTCGGGCCGCTCCATTGTTCCTTGTGCAGCGCCAGGGCATGGGTGCCGGCCAGCGACTCCACGACGCCAAGCTGCAGCGACAGCCAGTTCGGCGCGGGACAGGTTTCCGTCCGGTTCAGTTCGATCGCGCGCCACTGCCGCAGCCGGCCCAGCCAGAACATCGCGCGCGCCGCGCGCGGCACCGGCACGGCGGCCGGCGTGGTCATGAAGACTGTGAGCGTGTCCCGGTACATCCCATGCAGGGCATCCGCCTGCGCCTGCGCCGTATGGAAGAGGCTCTGACGCCGTTGCTCGCCTTCAATTTCGTGAGTGGTCTTCTTCCGCATTTGTCGTGCCCGTGAGGATGGAGATAGGGAATGTCGACACTACGAGTGGAGGCAAATCGGGTCTATCGGCATTTGTTTAAATTCACCGCAAACCGTGCGGCCGCCGTCCACCATGGGTCACGAACACGACAGATTTCCGGCCGGGCCGGAGCCGCCCGACGGCGGAATTTAAGGAAACGGTTAGGTGGAAAAGCCCCAGCCGAAGTGGCGCCGACGGATCAATACATCCGGTGGCCGCAGGGTCTTTCGCACTGCGTCACGGCCACGCGCGAAAAGTGGCATGCTGGGGCCGGCGGGACCCGGAGCGGAGGTGTGCCATGACGATGCGTCGATTCGAGGAGTTTCCCCCCGAGGAACAGCAGGACGTCGAGGCCGTGTTCAGG
Organism: Cupriavidus sp. H18C2; assembly: GCF_049393795.1. Taxonomy (NCBI): domain Bacteria; kingdom Pseudomonadati; phylum Pseudomonadota; class Betaproteobacteria; order Burkholderiales; family Burkholderiaceae; genus Cupriavidus; species Cupriavidus sp. H18C2. Next base: position 229,108 of record NZ_CP186011.1, read on the forward strand.
CAGGTGGGGATGGCGATGCAGGAATTCGAGATTTCCGATGCCAATGGCAGCGCCGCCCGCCAGGTGACGGTGCGCCGACAGCGCACCGGGGCGGAGAGCGTCTACGACGCCGGCCCGGGCACGTCGTGGATCGAGGAGTTCGAGAGCGACCTGGAATGCGGCCTGTTCGGCCAGCTCTCTCAGTAGGGCGCGCTGGGCGCCGCGCGGCAAGCGGCGGGGTCAGCCCCGTCCGCGCTCGTGGCTGCGGCCCACGATCGACGCGCCCGCTATCAATTCCTGCAACAGCGCCAGCGACGCCGCGCCGGGCATCCGGTACGGGTCGAGTTCGCCCTGCGCCGAATACTTGAGCAGCGTGGCCGCGTTGATCTTGCCGGCGTTGACGCGGCCCATCGACCACCCGGAGAACGCGCGCTCGGCGATCTCCTCGTAGTGCAGCAGCACCACGTCGTGGTGGCGGGCGTCCTGGCCGATGTTCAGGTAGAGCCGCGACACCGCCTCGCGGCTGCCCTCCAGCGCCTGCAGGAAAATGCTGTTGCTGTGGCACAGCACGCCGGTCACGCCGTGGCGCGGGTTGTTGGCCAGGCTGGTTTCGAGGATGGCATCCAGCACGTCGGCGCTCAGGGGCTCCCTGGCGCGGCTGGCGTAGAGCAGGCGAACTAGCATCGGTCGGCCTCTTGCGGTTCCGGGCGGGTCAGCGCCGGTTCAGGTTCAGCAGCGTCAGGAATTCCCGGCGCAGCTTGTCGTCCTTCAGGAACGAGCCGCGCATCACGCTGTTGGTCATCTTGGCGTCGGTGTCGCGCACGCCGCGCCAGTGCATGCAGAAGTGCTCGGCCTCCATCACGATGGCCAGCCCGTCCGGGTTCATCTTTTCCTGGAGCAGGTCCGCCACCTGGGCCACGGCCTCCTCCTGGATCTGCGGGCGGCACATCACCCACTCGGCCAGCCGCGCGTACTTGGACAGGCCGATCAGGTTCGAATGCCGGTTCGGCATCACGCCCACCCAGAGGCTGCCGATGATCGGGCACAGGTGGTGCGAGCACGCGCTGCGCACGCGGATCGGGCCGACGATCATCAGCTCGTTGAGCTGCTCGACGTTTGGAAACTCGGTGACCTGCGGCGCCTTGGCATAGCGGCCCGCAAAGATCTCCTTGAGGTACATCTTGGCCACGCGGCGCGCGGTCTCGCGCGTGTTGTGGTCCTGGTCGACGTCGATCACCAGCGTGCGCAGCACTTCCTCCATGCGGGCCTCCACCTCGGCCTGCAGGGCGTCCAGTTCGCCGTGCTCGATATGGCGGGCGATATTGTCGTTGGCGTGGAAGCGTTCGCCGGAGGCGGCGATGCGGGCGCGGATGCGGTCCGATACGGGCGTCGGGGTGGCGGGCCTGGCCCCGTCGGGGTGTTCCTTGTGTGACATGTGCGGCGCCGATGGTCAGGCGGATAGGGCGCTCGGTGCGCGGTGCTTCACTATAAGCGAAAACGGTGCGCCGGGGCTCAGCGCAGCACGGCCAGCGCGGGCAGCAGCGCCAGCGGCATCACGATGGCGCCGGTCTTCAGGAACGTGCCGGCGCCAATGGCATGGCCCTCGCGGCGCAGCGCGGTCAGCCACAGCAGCGTGGCCAGCGACCCCGTGACCGACAGGTTCGGGCCAAGGTCCACGCCGATCAGCACCGCCGCCGTCACCGTGTCCGACGCATGGCCGGCGGCCAGCGCCGACGCCGCGAACAGCCCGGCCGGCAGGTTGTTGACGATGTTGCTGACCACACCCACCAGCGCGCCCGCCACGCCGGCGCCCAGCACGGCGTCGGTGCCGTGCCGTGCCGACAGTTCGCGCACCCAGTGCGCGAGTTGATCGGTCAAGCCGGTCTGCGCCAGGCCGGCCACCAGCACGAACAGGCCGGCGACCATCGGCAGCACGCCCCACGACACCTCGGCCAGCGCCGGGCGCAGCAGCCGGGGCTGCGTGGCGCAGACGGCCAGCAGCGTCGCCGCGCCGCCCAGGAACGTGGGCCAGCCCAGATCGCGGCCCAGCAGGGACGCGGTCAGCAGCGCCACGCCGGTCAGCACGATGCCGGCGGCCGTCAGCCACGCCTGAACGGACAGCGGCGGGGTCTCGACGTCCTGGGCAATCGGCTCGTCCAGCGCCTTGCGCTGCGTCCAGTACAGCGCCAGGAACGTCATGACGATGGCGACGACCGACGGCAGCGTGAAGCGCGCCAGCCAGCTCATCAGCGGCGGCATGCGTTCGCCGAACAGCACGAGGTTGGCCGGGTTCGAGATCGGCAGCACGAAGCTGGCGGCATTGGCGATGAACGCGCAGGCATAGAGGTAGGGCAGCGGATGCCGCACGCGCGCCGCGCGCGTGGCGGCCAGCACGGCCGGGGTGAGCACCACGGCGGTGGCGTCGTTCGACATGAACGCGGTCACCGCGATGCCAAAGCCGTAGACCAGCACGAACAGCCGCCGGGCCGACCCGCGCGCGCTGCGCACGGCCAGCGCGGCCACGTGGTCGAACAGGCCGGTCTTCCGGGCCAGCTCGGAGATCAGCATCATCCCGGCCAGGAACAGGTAGACGTCGTTGCCGCGCGCCACGGCTTGCAGCGCGTCGCGCCACGGCAGCAGGCCGGCCACGCACAGCAGGACGGCGCCCGCCATGGCCCAGAACGGCTCGGGCAGGCGGAACGGGCGGAACAGCACGCCGGCGGTGGCCAGCGCGGCAACCGCCCAGATCATCGGTGTGGCGTATGCGGCCGATGCGGTCATGACAGCCTTCAGAGAGCAGGTGCGAGCGGAGCGCTGGCGGCCGCCGGTGCGCCGAGCGCGGCCGGCGTGGGCGTGGCGAGGGACGGAGCGCCGGGCATCGCGCCCGTGGCAGGCATGTCCGGCACCGCAGGCGGCGGCGGGAAGCCGAGCGAGGCCAGGCCGTGCGACCCGTCGGCATTCTCGGCATAGGCCCAGTCGTTGTTCATCCGCGCCAGTTGCGGCGGCGCCGGAAAGTCGGTCGTCGGCACGCCGGCGAGCCGGCCTTCCATGTAGGCGGCCCAGATCGGCAGCGCGGTGGTGGCGCCGAATTCGCGGCGGCCCAGGCTGCGGTTGTCGTCGTAGCCCATCCAGGCCACCGTGACCACCTGTCCGGCGTAGCCGGCAAACCAGCCGTCGACCGAATCGTTGGTGGTGCCGGTCTTGCCCGCCACGTCGTCGCGCCGCAGGTAGCGTCGCACGCCGGCACCGGTGCCTTCGTCCACCACGCTCTGGAGCAGGCTGTTCATGACAAACGCATTGCGCGCCGAAATCACGCGCGGCGGCTCGGCGGTATCGGCGGCGAACAGCACGTTGCCGTCGCCGTCGGTGATTTTCTCGATCAGGTAGGGCTCGATGCGATGGCCCTGGTTGGCGAACACGCCATAGGCGGCGGCCAGACGCAGCGGCGACGTGGTGCCGGTGCCCAGCGCCATCGGCAGGTACGGCGGCAGCTTGCGGGCCGAGAAGCCGAACTTGCCCGCGAAATCGATAGCGTACGAGATGCCGATGGCCTGCAGCGTCCGGATGGCCGGCAGGTTGCGCGACTCGGCCAGCGCCTCGCGCATGGTGATCGGCCCGACAAAGCGCCCGTCGTCGTTCGACGGCTGCCAGCGTGGCGAGCTTTCGAGCGGCGCGTCGTTGATCAGCGTGCCCGGCGAGATGCCGCGCTCCAGCGCCGCCGAGTAGATGAACGGCTTGAACGTCGAGCCCGGCTGGCGCTGCGCCTGCGTGGCGTGGTTGAAGCGGCTGGTGGCAAAGTCGGTGCCGCCGACCATCGCCTCGATGGCCCCGGTGCGGGCGTCCAGCGAGACCAGCGCGGCCTGCGGCATCGGCACCGTGGCGGCCTTGCCGGCGCCATGGCGCTTGCCGTAGCGCTCGATGCCGGCGCGCACGGCATCGTAGGCCATGGTCTGGTGCATCGCCGAGACCGTGGTGTAGACGTTCAGGCCGCGCGTGTAGGCGTCGTCGCCAAAGCGGTCATGCGCGAGCTGGCGCGCCAGTTCCGCCACGTACCCGGCGTGGCCGTCGAAGCGGCCGTTGGCGTCGCGGTTGACCACGATCTGCGCGTTGCGCGCGTCGCGGTACTCGTCCTGCGTGATCATGCCCAGCGCCAGCATGCGGCCCAGCACGTACTCCTGCCGGCGCTTGGCGCGCGGCAGGTTGACCATCGGGTTCATCGTGGAGGGCGCCTTGGGCAGGCCGGCCAGCATGGCCGTCTCGGCCAGCGACAGCCGCGCCAGCGGCTTGCCGAAGTAGGTCTGCGCGGCGCTGCCGAAGCCGTACGCGTGCTCGCCCAGGTACACCTGGTTCATGTACAGCTCCAGGATGCGGTCCTTGGACAGCGAGCGGTCGATCTGGAACGCCAGCAGAATCTCGTACCACTTGCGCGCCAGCGTCTTCTCGCGCGACAGGTAGAAGTTGCGCGCCACCTGCATCGTGATCGTGGACGCGCCCTGTGCGTAGCCTTCGCCGATATTGGCCAGCGCGGCCCGGACCAGCCCCGCCACGTCGACGCCGACGTGGTGGTAGAACTGGTCGTCCTCGGCCGCCAGCAGCGCGTCGGACATCCGTTTGGGCATCTGCTCGATCGGGATGAACTCGCGGTGCTCGGTGCCGAATTCGCCGATCTGCACGTCGTCGCGCGTGAAGATGCGCAGCGGCACCTGGGGGCGATAGTCGCGCAGCGCGTCGACCGGGGGCAGTTGCCGCAGGCTGACCAGCGCGGCGAAACCGGCCACCAGCACGCCGGCGGCAGCCAGCGCCGCCGTGACGCCCGCCGCCTTGACTACGATTTTTTTCATGGCGCGCATTCTACCGCGCGGCGGAAAGCGGCAACGGCATGCCGGTATCGGTCAGGTCGGCCGGCGGCGGCTGGGGCACCCGCTGCGGTGGCTGATGCGGCACACCCTGGGCAAACTCGCAGAGCGCCACCCAGGTTTCGGGCCGCTCGACGATCGTGTAGTGGTCGGTGCCGGCGATGGTCTGCACGGCCACCGGGCCCGGCCAGGCGGCCATCAGGCGCTCCGAGCACTCGTGCGGCACCACGTCGTCGATCTCGGCCAGCAGCACCTTCGTGCTCTGCACCACCTTCTTGCAGTGGGAAATCGAATCGAAATGGTGGCGCATGAGCTGGCGCAGCGGCACCAGCGGAAAGCGCTTGCGCACGATTTCCAGCAGCGAGTCGTGGGGGGTGATGAGCTGCAGGCTCTCGAAATCCTGCAGGTCGGCAAGCTGGATCGCCACGCCGGTGCCCAGCGAGCGGCCCACCACGTGCACCCGCACGCCCGGAAACGCGCGGCGGATATGCAGCAGGAACTGGCTGGCGTCGGCCACGGCGGCGGCCTCCGACGGCATGCCGTCGGAATGGCCCAGCCCGCGGTAGTCGAACGTGGCGAAGCCCATGCCGGCCGGCAGCCATTTCATGAACTGCAGCGTGTCCAGCACGTCCTCGCCGCGCCCGGGCAGGTAGAACAGCAGGTCGCGCACGCCCTCGTGGTCGGCGTGGTAGGTGTAGCCGCGGAACAGCCCGCCCGGCACGGGGTGCGAGTAGGCGTCGATGCCTTCGGGCAGGTCGCGGGGCGGGCGGCGGCGCGCGTCGAACAGCAGCCGCTCCTGGTTGACGGCGAGATAGGTCCAGTAGCAGGCGAAGCCGCCGGCGGTCAGCAGCGACGCGGCCAGCGTTCTGCGCAGAAACGACGATGACATGGGGGCGTGAAGGAGGTCATGGGCGCGGACGGTCATGCGCGTCCAGCGTACCCGAAATTCCGGCAATGCGGCGTTGGACCCGGCCGGCCGGCCGCAAGTTCTTGTACGATATGCCGCATATCGAACCAAGGCCGCCGGGGGGCTGTTGCATGAACGACGAACAGAAACGCGCTGAAGAGGCGCAGGCGATGGAGCGCGTGGTCAACGCCACGCGCCAGGTGCAGGTGGCGTTCACCGCGCTGCAAGGCCAGTATCCGCCGCAGGGCAGCGGCAAGCCGTCGAAGATCGCGCTGCAGACCTTCGACGCCGCGCTCCAGGCGCTGGAAGACGCCCAGGCGGCGTTCGACGAGGTGCTGAACGACCTGCTCGACGGCAACCGCTGAGGCGCGGGTCACTCCAGCGTGAACCTTGCCTCCTTCACCGTCGCGGAGTCGAGCCCGACCTGGACGTTGAAGTCGCCGGGCTCGGCCACGTAGTCGAGCCGGGCGTCGTAGAACTTGAGCATCGCCTCGTCGATCGGGAATTCGACCACGCGCGATTCGCCCGGCGCCAGCATGACCTTGCGGAAGCCCTTGAGCTCCTTGAGCGGGCGCACCGTGGACGCCATCACGTCCTGCACGTAGAGCTGCACCACGGTCTCGCCCGCGCGGTCGCCGGTGTTGCGCGCGGTCACGCTGGCGGTCAGGCGGCCGTTGCGGGCCAGCTTGCCGGCCGACAGGCGGATGTCCGACAGGCTGAACGTCGTGTAGCTCAGGCCGTAGCCGAACGGGTAGAGCGGCCCGTATTCTTCCTCGAAGTACTGCGACGTGTAGTTGGGCGCCTTGCCCGGCGTGAACGGCCGGCCGATGCGCGGCGCGTTGTAGTACGTCGGGATCTGGCCCAGCGAGCGCGGGAACGTGATCGGCAGCTTGCCGGACGGGTTGGCGTCGCCGAACAGCAGGTCGGCGATGGCGTGCCCGCCCTCGGTGCCGGGGTACCACGCTTCCAGGATCGCGTCGGCGTTTTCCTTCTCCCAGTTGATCGTCAGCGGGCGGCCGTTCATCAGCACCACCACCAGCGGCTTGCCGGTGGTCTTGAGCGCCTTGAGCAGCGTGAGCTGGCTGCCGGTCAGCCCCAGGCTGGAGCGGCTGGACGCCTCGTGCGACATGCCGCGGGTCTCGCCCACGGCCACCACGATCGTGTCGGCGCCGCGCGCCACGCGTACCGCTTCCTCGATCATGTCGCCGGCCGGGCGCTTGTCCTGCACCACTTCGGGGTTGTCCCAGTTCAGGAAGTTCAGATAGCCCACCACGCGCGGGTCGTCGGTGATATTGGCGCCGCGCGCGTAGACGACCTGGCCCTTGCCGGCCAGCGCGTCGCGCATGCCCTGCAGCAGCGTGACCGACTGTTTGGCCACGCCCGCCGCCGACCAGCTTCCCATCATGTCGATCTGCGCGTCGGCCAGCGGGCCGATCACGGCCACGGTGCCGGCCTTCTTCAGCGGCAGCGTGCGGTTGCGGTTTTCCAGCAGGACCATCGACTTGCGCGCGGCGTCGCGGGCCTCGGCGCGGTGCAGGCGGCTGTCGGCGTTGACGTCGGCCGGGTCGGTCTGCGCGGTGCCGATGCGGCGGAACGGGTCATGGAACAGGCCCATGTCGTACTTGGCGCCCAGCACCTCGCGCACGGCGTCGTCGAGCAGCGCCATCGGCACCGCGCCGGACTTGACCAGCGTGGGCAGCTGCTCCAGGTAGCGCGTGTCGGCCATGCTCATGTCGACGCCGGCCTCGATGGCCCGCTGCGCGGCCTCGCGGCCGTTGCTGGCCACGCCGTGGCGCAGCAGTTCGTCGATCGCGCCGTGGTCGCTCACGGTCACGCCCTTGAAGCCCCATTCCTTGCGCAGCAGGTCGCGCAGCAGCCACTTGTTCGACGTGGCCGGCTGGCCGTTGACCGAGTTCAGCGCGATCATCACGCCGCCGGCGCCGGCATCCAGCCCGGCCCGGTAGGGCGGCAGGTAGTCGTTGTACATGCGCTGCGGGCTCATGTCGACGGTGTTGTAGTCGCGTCCGCCTTCCACGGCGCCGTACAGCGCGAAATGCTTGACGAAGGCCATCACGCTGTCCGCGTTGGCCGGCGAGCTGCCCTGGAAACCCTTGACACTGGCCCGCGAGCACTGCGAGACCAGGAAAGGATCTTCGCCAAAGCCCTCGGACGTGCGGCCCCAGCGCGGGTCGCGCGAGATGTCGACCATCGGCGCGAACGTGGCGTCCAGTCCGTCGGACGCGGCCTCCAGGCCAGAGATGCGCGCGGCCTGCTCCACCACGCCCATGTCCCAGCTCGATGCCAGGCCCAGGCTGATCGGGAAGATGGTGCGATGGCCGTGCACCACGTCGTAGGCAAAGAAGATGGGAATCTTCAGGCGGCTGCGCGTGGCGGCTTCCTGCAGCGGGCGGTTGTCCTTGCGCGTGACCGAGTTGAACGTGCCGCCCACGCGGCCGGCCGTGATTTCCTCCATCAGCTTCGCGGCCGGCATCTCGGGGCCGATGCTGATCAGCCGGAGCTGGCCCACCTTCTCGTCGAGCGTCATGCGGGCGACGAGGTCGTTGACGAACGCCTGCTTGTCGGCCAGGGCGGGCGCGGCGGCGGTGGTGGCAGTGGCAGTGGCGGCGGGCGCGGCGCCGGCAAACAGCGGCGCGCAGGCAAGGCTGGCCGCGGCGGCCAGCAGGGAAAGCATTCGCATTGTTCGTTGTCTCGGATGGGCGCAGCGCCGGGATGTTCGCCCCGCCATGGTGCGGCAGGGCCGAATGCCCGACTGTCGCCGCGTGTCTGACAGGCGCGTCAGGCGAAATCGGTTATGTTTCTGAACTGCGCCGCAAGTTTACAGCCTTACCGTGCCGGGAATGGCTTGTTTGTGGCTTTTTCCCCATTCCAACCGCTGTCAACCTGGAGATCGCCTGGTGGTTACTGCCTTCGCCGCGCGTCGCGTCGCATCGTTTCGTAACAGGATGCAAATTGTCTTGCCGGGCCTGGCCCTGGCCGGCTGCCTGGTCGGTATCGCCCCGGCGCACGCCTTTTCCCTCGATGACGTGACGGCGCGCGCCCGCAAGCTGTCCGAGCAGCCGTACGCGGCGCCTGCCAGCAACCTGCCGCCCGTATTCGCCCAGATGCAGTTTGGCGACTACATCAAGATCCAGCCGAAGATGGAGAACGTCGAGTGGAAGGGGCAGGGCACGCCGTTCAAGCTCGGCTTCTACCACCAGGGCATGCATTTCAGCACGCCGGTGCGTATCAACGAGATCGTCGATAGCCGCGTGCAGGAGATCAGGTACGAGCCCAGCCGCTTCGACTTCGGCGACCTGAAGCTCGACAAGGCCGCCACCAACAAGCTCGGCTACGCCGGCTTTCGCGTGCTGTACCCGATCAACCGCGCCGACAAGCTCGACGAGGTCATGAGCGTGCTGGGCGCCAGCTACTTTCGCGTGATTGGCAAGGGCCAGGTGTACGGCCTGTCCGCGCGCGGGCTGGCGATCAACACCGGGCTGTCCGAGCCCGAGGAATTCCCGGCCTTCCGCGAATTCTGGATCGAGCGGCCGAAGCCCCAGGACAAGCACCTGGTGTTCTACGCGCTGCTGGACTCGCAGAGCGCCACGGGCGCCTACCGGTTCGAGCTGCGGCCCGATTCGGACGCGGTGCTCAAGGTGCAGGCGCGCGTGTTCATGCGCGGGCCGGTCAAGAAGCTGGGCATCGCGCCGCTGACCAGCATGTTCCTGTTCGGGCCGCAGCAGATGCGCGACGCCAACAACTTCCGCCCGGCGCTGCACGATTCCAATGGGCTGTCGATCCACACCGGCAGCGGCGAATGGCTCTGGCGCCCGCTGAACAACCCGCGCTACGTGGCGCTGAGCATGTTCCAGGTGGACAACCCGCGCGGCTTCGGCCTGATGCAGCGCGGCCGCGACTTCGCGCAGTATGAGGACCTGAAGGACCGCTACGACCTGCGCCCCAGCGCCTGGATCGAGCCGCAGGGCGACTGGGGTCGTGGCAAGGTGGAACTGGTGGAAATCCCCACGCCGGACGAGACCAACGACAACATCGTGTCGTTCTGGACGCCCGACCAGTTGCCGCCCAAGGGCACGCCGATCAAGGCCGACTACACGATCCACTGGACCATGGACGAGCGCGGCGTGTTCGCCAAGGACCTGGCCTGGGCGCGCCAGACGCTGCGCACGGCCGGCGAGATCACGCAGAAGAACCTGATCCGCCATCTGGACGGCAGCCTGGGCTTCGTGATCGACTTCGAGGGCGGCCCGCTGGCCAGCCTGCCGGCCAATACGCCGGTGCAGGCCCAGTTCAGCGTGGGCGACAACGCCGAGGTCATCGAGAACGTGCTGCAGCCGAACCCGGTGACCAAGGGCTATCGCGTGACGCTGCGCATCAAGGTCAAGGACCCAGGCAAGGTGGTGGAAATGCGCGAGGCGCTGGTGGTCAACGGCAAGCCGGTCAGCGAGACCTGGAGCTACCAGATCCCGCCGGGCACCGCGCACCTGCCCACGCCGACGCAGGCGGCGAAGTAACGCCGCGCCCGCCGCGCCCGTCGCAAACGCCGCACAGGCAAGCCCCCGGACCGCTCAGCGGCCGGGGGCTTTTTCACGCAGGGGATTTAGCAGGTGCTTCAGGCCGTTGTGGTCGAGTTCGTGCATCAGCGCCAGCAACCGGCCGATTTCGCCGGGCGGAAAGCCCTCGCGTGCAAACCAGTTCAGGTAGTTGCCGGGCAGGTCGGCGATGACCGTGCCCTTGTGCTTGCCGAACGGCATCTCGCGGGTCACGAGCAGGCGCAGCGCGTCGTGGTCTGCCAGCATGGCGGAGGCTCCGGATCCAGGGAGCCGGCATTGTAGCGCCGCCCATCCGCTGGCACGCCGCCGCGGCCGGGACACAGGCCGCCCGCGAGGCGCGCACGCCACAGGCGCCCTGGCCGCGCCGCCTCGGCGGCGGGGCGCGGGAAACTTACCGGCCGCCCCGGCCGTCGAAGCGGGATTCACCACGATCCGGGCCCACCCCATGCGCGTCCTTTGCTCCTTTGGCATCCTTCTTCTTGCGGCACTGGCGCAGGGCTGTACCACGGTCTCGGAGACCGGCGAGCGGCAGTCCAGCGTTACCGCCTACGGCACCGTCGATGCCGGTGTCAGCGTGACGCGCGACCGCTAGGCGCCCGGCGCGCCCGATGCCAGGTGCGCCGCGTAGCCGGTCTGGTCCGGCGCGATGTCGGCCCGCAGCGTCAACGCCGGAATCTCGTAGGCGCCGCCGTTCTGCGGACGGAAGGGCAGCGGCGCGGCCGTGAACAGGTCGTCCAGCCGCTGGCCCAGCGCCTCGGTGGTGGCCGCAAAGCGCGCCGCATCCATCTTGCCGGCGCGATAGACCACGAACGGCGGCACCACGTCGAAGCCGGGGTAGTACAAGATGCCGTGATGGATCGGGAACAGGATGTCGTCCATCGGCCCGTTGATGCCGCGCGCGCTGTAGTGCGATGCCCAGCCGCCGGTCGTCACCACCAGCATCGCCCGCTTGCCTGCCAGGTTGCCCTCGCCATACCGGTCGCCCCAGCGCGCGTCCGAATGCTCGCCCACGCCGTAGGCAAAGCCGTACGCATAGACGCGCTCGACCCAGCCCTTGAGGATGGCCGGCATCGAGAACCACCAGAGCGGAAACTGCAGGATCACGGCATCGGCCCAGCGCAGTTTTTCCTGCTCGGCCGCGATGTCGGGGCTCTGCAGCCCGTTGGCGAACGCGAACTGCGAGTCGAGCGAGGGGTGGAACGGCGCGTCGCCGGGCCGCCGGGCCAGCGCGTCGCCGGCATCGAGCGGCGCCTTCCATTGCATCGCGTAGAGGTCGGACACCTGCACGCGGTGGCCGGCGTCCTGCAGCCGCTGCACGGCGAAATCACGGAGCGACCCGTTCAGCGACGTCGGTTCGGGATGGGCGTAGACGATCAGTACGTTCATGGCTGCCTCCTGCAAGGCGAATCGATGGGGATGGCTGCAGGATAGGGACGGCCACGGTAGGAGAAATGAATTGTCGGGATAGCAGGTATTATCGAAGCCTATGCCAGGCCCCCTCGATACCGCCATGATCAACCTGCGTCGGCTCGACCTGAACCTGCTGGTCACCCTGGATGTGCTGCTCTCCGAGCACAACGTCACGCGTGCGGCCCAGCGCCTGCACTATTCCCAGCCTTCGGTCAGCGTGCATCTGGCCCGCCTGCGCGAGATCTTCGACGATCCGCTGCTGCTGCCGGGCCCGCGCGGCATGCGGCCCACGGCGCGCGCCGAATCGCTGCGCGAGCCGTTACGCGAGGCGCTGGCCGCGCTGGAGCGCGCGGTGTCGCCCGAGCAGCCGTTCGACCCCGGCGCGGCCACGCACACCTGGCGCATCGCCGCCAGCGACCACAGCGAATTGACCGTGCTGCTGCCCGCGTTGGCCACGCTGCGTCAGGCGGCGCCCGGCACGCGCGTGGCCGTGGTGGAGATGGTGCCGTCCCGGCTGGCGCGGCAGGCGGAGCAGGGCGACATCGACCTGGCCTTCCACACGACCGAAGGCGCGCCGGCCGCGCTGCATCGCCAGTCGCTGTTCACCGAGCGCTACGTGCTGGTGGGCCGCGTGGGCCATCCGCGCCTGAAACGCAAGCCCACGGCCGCGCAGTTCTGCGCGCTGGAGCACGTGATCGTGTCGCCCGATGGCGGCGGCTTCCTTGGTGTCACCGACGAGGCGCTGGCCGCCGTGGGGCTGTCGCGTCGCGTGGTGCTGTCGGTCCCGCATTTCCTGTATGTGGCGTCGGTCGTGGCCAGCACCGACCTCGTGGCCATGCTGCCGGACCGGCTGGTGCGCGACAACGCCGCGCTGCAGGCGGTGGACGCGCCCGTGGACGTGCCCGGCTACGAGATGTCGATGCTCTGGCACGAGCGCGCGCACCGCGATCCCGCGCACCGCTGGCTGCGCGAGCAGATCACGGCGGCGGTGGCGTAGCGCGCGCGGCGCGGGCCGCCTTCGTCAACTAGTTGCAGACGATGCCCGGCACCGGCTTGCCCGAGTTGGTGAAGCCGCGGCAACTGTCGCCCGCCATCAGCGGCGCATCACCCGACTGCAGCGGGGCCATGCGCAGCTTGCCGGCCACGGTGCAGCAGCTTTGCGGCACGCTGACCTGCTGCTGCGCGCCCTGGGCCTGGTGTTGCGGCGACATCTGCGCGGGCGGTGGCGATGCCGGCTGCGGCGCGGGTTGCGGCTGCACCTGCGACGGCGGCGATTGTGGCGATACGGGCGACGGCGCCGGCGATGCCTGCGGCGCAGGCTTGGGCGAGAGCCGGATCGTCGGCAGCGGCTTGGAAGCCGGGGCCGACGAGCCAGACGAGGTGGACGACGACCCCGTGGCGGCCGGGCTGTCCGAGCCGTCGGCATCGGCGGCCATGCATACGCCCTGGTTGCATATGCGGTCGCCCTTGCATTGCATGTCGTGCTGGCAACCCTGCCCGAAGGCGGGGACGGTCCAGGCCAGGCCAATGGCCGATAAAAGCAGTGCATTCCGCAGGGACATATCCCCTCCCACACGACGATACGCGCGGCATCCGGCACCGTGCTTCGTGGGCTCGATGCCCGGGCGCCGCATGTCTTCAGCATAGGGCGGCCATCGCGGCGCCCGCAATGCTCGTTGTGCCCTATCCCACAGTGCCAGGGGCCCCAGTGGATACCTGCGGATACAGTACCTGCGCGCAGGGGCTTTGCGGCGCGCCCGGCAGCGTCCGCCGTTTTGGCCCACAATAGCGCCCTCGCGCGTAGGCGTGCCGCCCCGGCGGCACTGCGTGGTACTACGCAGCCGAACGCAACGCATCGCCGCAACCGGAGCACGCTGGAGCCCCCGAGGCAGGACGCAAGATCCCGCCCGCCAGTGCGCGGCGCCGCCATGAAAAATATTGCCTGCTTCTCGCCTCATGACCGCTCCTTCCGGAAATTTTGACAACCTTCCCGATCTGCCGGGCTCGTCCACGGCCGACGCGCCGCGCGACCGTGCCGCCGACCGCCGTGCGCTGCTGGCGCTGGGCGTCGGCAGCTTTGGCATCGGCACCGGCGAATTCGTGATCATGGGCCTGCTGCCCGACGCCGCCCGCGACCTCGCCATCACCATCCCCGAAGCCGGCCACCTGATCAGCGCCTACGCGCTGGGCGTGGTGATCGGCGCCCCGCTGCTGGCCGTGCTGGGCGCGCGCTGGCCGCGCCGCAACCTGCTGATCGCGCTAATGGCGTGGTTTGCCATGGGCAACGTTGCCAGCGCGCTGGCGCCGGACTACCTGTCGATGCTGGCGCTGCGCCTGCTGACCGGCTTTCCGCATGGCACCTACTTTGGCGTGGCGGCGCTGGTCGCGGCGAGCCTGGTGGCGCGGGAACGCCGCGCGCAGGCGGTGGGGCTGGTCATGCTCGGGCTGACCGTGGCGACGCTGGTGGGCGTGCCGATCGCGGCCGGCATCGGCGCGTGGCTGGGCTGGCGCGCCGCGTTCATGATCGTCGGCGCCATCGGCGCGCTGACGGTGCTGCTGGTCTGGCGCTGGGTGCCGTTCGTGCCGGCGGATCGCCACGCCAGCCCGCTGCGCGAGCTGTCCGCGCTGGCGCGCAAGCAGGTGTGGCTGACGCTGGGCATCGGCGCGATCGGGTTTGGCGGCATGTTTGCCGTGTTCAGCTACGTCAAGCCGACGATGCTGGAGGTGGCGCACCTGCCGGCCAGCGGCATTCCGGTCGTGCTGGCGCTGTTCGGCGTGGGCATGGTGGCGGGCAACCTGGCTGGCGCCAAGCTGGCCGACCGCGCGCTGATGCCGACTGTCGGCGGCGTGCTGGTCTGGTCGGCGCTGGTGCTTGGCGCGTTCTTCTTCACGGCGCACCACGCGTGGCTGGCGTCGCTGAACGTGATGCTGGTGGGCACGGCCGTGGCACTGGGGCCGCCGCTGCAGATCCGCCTGATGGACGTGGCCGGCGACGCGCAGACGCTGGCTGCCGCGCTGAACCACTCGGCCTTCAACCTGGCCAACGCGCTGGGCGCGTGGCTGGGTGGCGTGACCATCGCCGCCGGCATGGGCTGGACGTCGACGGGCTGGGTTGGCGCGCTGCTGGCGCTGGGCGGCCTGGCGGTGTTTGCGTGGTCGCTGGCCAGCGCGCCGCGCCGCGACGTCACGGTGCCGGCGTAGCGCCGGCCGCCAGCCGGTGGGCCGCGTGCTCGCGCGCCGCGGCGTCGATCACGCGGTGCACGAATTCGAGCTTGGCGACCACCGTCGGCGATAGCGTGAACGGGTAGCTGTCCGGCGCGCCAAGGCTGCGGTTCAGGCTGTTGAGCACGTAGGTCAGCGGAAACCAGCGGTTCATCAGGCTGCGGAAGCTGGCGTCCTCCACCGGCGTCTGGTCGGTCAGCGTCGGCTCCTGCGGGCTGTCGGGCTTGAGCACGAGCCCGCAGGACACGGCCGTGTCGAGCGTATCGACCATGTGCAGGTAGTGCGCCCAGGTCTCGGCCCAGTCTTCCCACGGATGCATCGTCGCGTAGGCGCTGATGTACGACGCCTGCCAGTCGGGCGGCGCGCCCTGTTCATAGTGGCGCTTGAGCGCCTGGCCGTAGTCGGCGCGTTCGTCGCCGAACAGCTTGCGGAATGGCTCCAGCCGCCGCGTGTCGGCAATCAGCAGGTTGAAGTAGAAATGCCCCACCTCGTGCCGGAAGTGGCCGAGCAGCGTGCGGTACGCCTCGCCCATCTTGTTGCGCGTCTGCTCGCGGTGCGTGTCGTCGGCCTCGGCGATGTTGATCGTGATGCGGCCGTTGTCGTGGCCGGTCATCGCGCGCGAGTGGGGGCCGGCATCGGCCAGGAAGTCGAACTGCAGGCCGCCCTGCGGATCGTCGCCGCGCGAGATCACCGGCAGGCCCAGCGACAGCAGCGTATAGAGCAGCCGCCGCTTGGCAGATTCCAGCCGGTACCAGTACAGCCGGTTGCCGGGCACGTCGAGGTTGGGGATCGTGTGCGTGAGCTGGCAGGCGTCGCACAGGGGGCTGGGGTCGCCGGCCGGCACCATCCAGTTGCAGACCGCCTCGGCGCGGTAGTTGTGGCAGCGGCGGAACATCTGGTCCGGGGCGTCCGGACGCAGGCTGCGCCAGCCGCTGTCGTCGTCGCCCTCGAACGCGGCAATCTGCGAGATGGCCGGGAGGAAGCCCAGCGTCGCCTGGCAGCGCTCGCAGGCGACGTTTTCGAAGAACACCAGGTTGCCGCAGCGATTGCAGTGGAAGGTCTTCATGGCGCCGGCCGGGGGCTGGGCAGATTGGGCACGATGGGCTGATCGTGCCCCGGCGCGGGCGCCCGTGCAACCGGGCGCCGTCCTACAACCGCGGGGTGGGGGTCAGAAGAACGACGAGTCGTCGTCCTGGCCGGCATCGACGTAGTCGTCCAGCCCGTTGTCGAGGTTGCCGTTGTCGGCCAGCAGCGCGTTGTCCCGCTGGCCGCCCGAACCCGCGTCATCGCCGTAGAAGTTGTTGACGACGGTCTCCGAGCCAGAACCCGACCCCGAACCCGAACCCGACCCCGTCTGGTTGCCGAAGAAGCCGCCGCCGCCGTTGCCGTGGTGGAACAGGTTCTCGATGCCCTGGAACAGCATCGCGCCGCCGGCCACGCCGGCCGCCGTGGTGGCGATGGTGCCCAGCGTGCTGCCGAATCCGCCACCCAGGAAGCCGGGGCGGGCCGCCTGCGCCGGCTGCTGCGCCATCGGCGCCTGGCCCGGCGCGGCCTGGTAGCCGGCCGGCGGGTACTGCGGCGCCGGCTGGTAGGCCGGGGGCTGCGGCGCGCGGCCGGCGCTGTGGCCCCACGCGTTGTCGTTGTCGACAAAGCTCCGGCCTGCGCCGCCCTGGGCGGCCTGCAACTGGTTCTGCAGCGTCACGATCTGGGCCTGGGCGTTCTGCAGCGCGCGGTCCAGCAGCATCGACCGCTGCACCAGCAGGTAGGCGGCGTCGGGCTGGCGGGCCGCGGCGTCGGCGATCATCGCGGCGGCCTGCGGGTCCTTGTCGTCCACGCGCGCCTGGGTCAGTTGGGTCAGGAAGGCTTCCAGGGCCTGCACGTCTTGGGGAGTCATGGCATCACCTCTTGCGGTTCGGTTGCGTCGTTGCGGTACGGCTCCAATCTAGGGCCGAAGACTTAAACGAGACTTAAGGCGAAACTTAGCGGCAATCGGCCCGCGCCGGGGCTACACTTTTGTTTCGAATGATCTCGCCACGCAACATTTCATGTCCGCCCTGCGCACCCTCTACCCCGACATCGAACCCTACGAGACCGGCACGCTCGACGTGGGCGACGGCCATGTGCTGTACTTCGAGCGCGTGGGCACGCGCGGCGCCAAGCCGGCCGTGTTCCTGCACGGCGGCCCGGGCGGTGGCATCTCGCCCGACCACCGGCGCCTGTTCGACCCCGCCCGCTACGACGTGCTGCTGTTCGACCAGCGCGGCTGCGGCAAGTCCACGCCGCACGCGTCGCTGGAGGCCAACACCACCTGGCACCTCGTCGACGACATCGAGCGGCTGCGACAGTTGATCGGCGTGGAACAGTGGCTGGTATTCGGCGGCTCGTGGGGCTCCACGCTGGCGCTGGCCTATGCCCAGACCCACCCGCGCCGCGTGAGCGAACTGGTGCTGCGCGGCGTGTACACGGTGTCGCAGGCGGAGCTGGACTGGTACTACCAGTTCGGCGTCTCGGAAATGTTCCCGGACAAGTGGGCGCGCTTCCAGGCCCCGGTACCCGAGGCCGAGCGCGGCGACATGATGGCCGCCTACCGCCGGCTGCTGACCGGCGACGACCGCGAGAAACAGCTGGCAGCGGCCCGCGCCTGGAGCGTCTGGGAAGGCGAGACCATCACGCTGCTGCCGAACCCCGACAACAGCGCCAAGCACGACGAGGGCCATTTCGCGCTGGCCTTCGCCCGCATCGAGAACCACTACTTCACGCACCGTGGCTGGCTGGAAGATGGCCAGCTGATCCGCGACGCCCACAAGCTGGCCGGCATTCCCGGCGTGATCGTGCACGGCCGCTACGACATGCCGTGCTCGGTGCGCTACGCCTACGCGCTGCACCAGGCCTGGCCCGACGCCGACTTTCACCTGATCGAGGGCGCCGGCCACGCCTGGACCGAGCCCGGCATCATGGACCAGCTGCTGGCCGCCACGGACCGCTTCGCCACACAGCCGAACGGCTGATGCCGGGCGGGCGGGGCGGCCGGTCGAGGAAATCGTCTATCGGCCGGAAAGCCCGTGGCGACCGCACGATCGTGCGCCTATACTGACTTTCTGTTGCGCTGCAGCAATGTCTGCTTTTGCATCTTTTGCGAAAAGGGCGGGCGTCGCTGTTGCGGTGTCCGAAGTCAGAGTTGGAGAGCACCATGGTTCCTTGCGAACTCTGCAAGAACCTGCTGGGTCGTCCCGGTCATGTTCCGCCCCATCCGCGCCTGGCCAGGTCAGGCGAGACGCAAGTTCACGCCGGCCGGCAGGTCTTTGTCTACACCTGCCAGCACTGCCACCAGAAGGTCGTCCTGTCCACGCACGACGATGGCGCCGACTACTGGACCGGCCACGCGCCCGGCACGCACTAGCGCCGGGCCGCGCGCTCAGGTGCCCAGCGCGGCCGCCATGTTCTCCACCCGCAGCGTCTGCGGCTCGGACAGCGAGATATTGGCCGCCCGCAGCCGCTTGAGGATATCGAACAGCAGGTCGCTCTTGGTGCCGGCCGCGATGCGCGGGCTGGATACGTAGCCCGTCACGCTCAGCGTGATGCCATTCGGCGCCAACTGGCTGAACGTGACCGACGGCGCCGGGATGTCGAGAATGGTGTCGTTCTCGCGGTAGACGTCGAGCAGCAGGTCGCGCACCGCCTCGGGGTCGGTGTTGAGCGGGAAGGTGAGCTGCAGCGTCGCCACCCCCTGCGTGCTGTTGCTCATCGTCACGTTGCGCACGTTCTGCGAGATGAGCTGCGAGTTCGGCACGATCACCGTGGAGCGGTCGCCAAGCTGGATTTCCGTCGCCCGCACGTTGATGCGGCGGATGTCGCCCTCCACGCCGGCCAGGCTGACCATGTCGCCCACCTTGACCGGGCGCTCGGTCAGCAGGATCAGGCCGGACACGAAGTTCTTGACGATTTCCTGCAGGCCAAAGCCGATACCGACCGACAGCGCGCTGACGATCCACGCCAGGTTTTCCCACGTCACGCCCAGCAGCGACAGCGTCAGCAGCACCAGCAGCACGTAGCCGACGTTGCTGAACAGCGTGATCAGCGACGCGCGCAGGCCGGGCTCCGAGCACAGCTTGGGCAGCAGTTCCGCGTCCAGCCAGCGGCGCACGGTGCGCAGCAGCCAGATGCCGACGATCAGCGCGATCACGGCGTTCAGGATGCGGTCCGGCATGATGTTCATGCTGCGCAGCTTCTCGCCGCCCAGCACGGTCAGCAGGCTGTTCAGCAGGTCTGCCGGCGTGGTGCCGAAGCCGCCGGTCAGCAGCGCCAGCACGGCCAGCAGCAACAGCACGCTGGCGCCCAGGCCGGACAGCACGGTCGACACCTGCTCCAGATGGCTGTCGCCCACCCCGAACAACTGCTTGATGATGCGCCCGCTGCGGTGGTTGGCCGAGAACAGCGCCTCGCAGACGTCGCGCGTGAGCTGGGTCAGCAGGTACAGGCTGCACAGCACGATGTCGAACCAGACCAGTTCGTAGGTCAGGAATCGCGCAAAGCTGATGTAGCCGATCAGCAGCGCCACGAACGACACCGCCACGATCACCGTGACGGCGGCGTGGATCAGCCCGGCCAGCGTGGCGCGTTCCTCGGGCCGCTCGCCGGCCGCCACCAGTTCGCTGCGGACCTTGTTGGCGCGCAGCAGCGCCGCGCCAATCGTCAGCACCACCACCAGCGACACCAGCCCCCGGCCCAGCAGCGTGACCTGCACCGTGGTGTCGGCCATGCGATTGAGCTGCTCCAGCGTGCCCGCCAGCAGCAGCAGGCCGGCCAGCACGGTCGGGAACGGCTTCATCGCCAGCGCCACGGGATCGGCCAGCGCGGGCAGCCGCCAGCTCGGATGCCGGGTGCACAGCAATGCACGTCCCAGGCCGGCGATCAGCGCGCTGGTCATCGTCAACTTGGCGATCTCGTTCATCAGGTCCTGCAGCGCCGGCGCGATCTCCTCGCCGCCCGTGAACGCCGCATAGACGATGCGCACCGCGAAGGCGGTGGTGACGACCGTGGTCAGCGCCGTGGCCAGCGCCAGCGCACTGCGGCGCAGGCGGGTCTCGGGCAACTGCGTCAGGCAGAACCACGCCAGCCCGCGTTCCAGCAGCCGCCGGCCCAGCGACCAGACGGCCAGCGCCACGGCCAGCAGGATCAGCGTCTTGCCGCGGTTGGACGGGTGCCAGGCGTCGCGGATCATCGGCCCGATGTCGTCGGTGAAGTTGCCCAGCCGTTCCTTGTCTTCGTCGGACACCTTGAACAGCGGCGTCCAGAAGGCCGGATTCAGGATGCTGTCAGAACGCAGCGCCAGCTGGTCCTTGAGCCGGCTGCGCTGGAGCTTGGCCAGCTGGTCCTGCAGGTGGGCGATGTTGTCCTTGCTGTCGGCCGCCTGCTTCAGTTCGTCGTCGAGCTGCGCCACGCGGGCCTTCAGCTCGGCGCGCTGCCTGACCACGGCCGGCGCTTCCTTGGTGGTGCCGGCCTCGGGCGGCGGGCCCAGCAGGTCCACCTGGGCCTGCACCTGGGCGCGCTGCGGCGTCAGCGACGCGGTCAGCTTGTCGACATCCTCGTCGAGCGTCTTCAGGGCGTCGTTGAGGTCGCCAAGCTTGGTATTGCCCGACGCGCTGGATGCCTGCTGCTTCACACGATCCTGCTCGGATTGCAGGCGCTTCAGTTCGGCAACGGCTTCGGCGTGGGTCAGGACGGGGATTTGCTGCGCTTCGGCCTCGGAGGCCGGATCGGCGGCGAATGCCGGCACCTGGAGCAGTGCGGCAATGACAAGGCTCATGACGAGCCAGATGATTCTGCGCATGAGGGGGGGCGCGGTGGTTGACCGGCCCGGCAGTATAAAAGCCGCCCTTTCAGCGCCCGGTGTACAGTACGCCTTCCACTGCACAGCCTCACATGCTGTTACATAAAACGGCGCCCACAGCGCTTTTTCTCGGGAGGTTTGCTCTCATCGCCCACATCGCGGGAGAGAGGCCGGGGAGAGGGCAAAGCCGTTTCATCACCCGCCACGCATCATGAAGTTCACCGTCCCCCTGGCCGTTCTGCTCGCCCTTCCAACCACCCCCACCCAGGCCGCCGATATCGAGAAAGGCCGCCAGATCTTCACCACCCGCTGCGCGTCGTGCCACCAGGTCGGCCCCTCCGCCCGCGCCGCCTTTGGCCCGCACCTGAACGGCATTTACGGCCGCAAGGCTGGCAGCACCGCCGACTACCGGTATTCCGAGGCGATGAAAACGTCAAACGTGGTCTGGAACGACGAAACGCTGCGAGCCTTCGTCAAGTCGCCGGACAAGGTCGTGCCGGGGACGAAGATGCGTTTCTGGGGGATGGGGAATGCGGGACAGGTGGAGGATTTGCTGGGGTATTTGAGGGGGCAGGTCGGAGACCGGTGAAGAGGCTTCAGAAAAGAAAAAACCCCTGGGGAAAGGCCAGGGGTTTTTTGCAGGCTAAGGCTATCGTGCGACTTACGCGCCGCCCGTGCCCGTGCCCGTGCCGGTGCCGGTGCCGGTGCCCGTGCCGGTGCCGGTGCCCGTGCCGTTACCATTAGTCGCCGGGCCGCAGCCGGCGGGAGCGTAGCTGGTCTTCCAGTTCTGAGAGCCGCCTGCTGCGGTCGTGCACTTCCAAGTACCCGTCTTGTCCCGGGCGAGGGTAACCGTAGCGCCCGACACAGCCTTGCTGGCATTGCCGCCAATGGTCGCGGTATAGGTAAACGAACCGTCCGCTCCCGGCGCGATAGCCGTGGCAAACGGGTTCGCCGCCACCAACGTAGAAGTGACGTAACCCACGTCATCCGACGAAACGCTCTGGGCACCTTGATTCAGCCGGTCTTCGATTGCCGTCTTATACGCCGAGGTTTCGCTGACCACACGCGCGACCTGCGTCTTCGCCACGTAATCCTGATATTGCGGAATCGCAATAGCAGCCAGGATACCGATGATCGCGACCACGATCATCAGTTCGATCAGCGTAAAACCCTTCTGGACCCGTTGGATTCCCATCCGTGCTTTTTTCATGGAATTGACCCCTTTGATTAATTTGGAAACAGCAGTTGCTGTCGGGTGCATAGAGAGCAACAGGTGTGCCAGCCCTGAAACGGGCCAGAATTCGTAGAAATGTGAGAATTCTTGTCACCTGTAACCAGATGTATCTGTCAAAAGTTGTCACCCCACTCTGGGAGGGAGCGACTCAAGAAACACCTGGTGACGGTTTTTGTCAGCGGGAGGTGGCGATTAAACCGCCTGCGGCGCCCATTTAACGCGGCTGAAAGACGATCACGGCCATGCCGGCGACCGCGATTGTGACACCTGTCACATCCCAGACCGTGGGCCGCAGGCCGTCGACGAGCCAGAGCCAGCCGATGGCCACTGCTATATAGATACCGCCGTAGGCGGCGTAGACCCGGCCGGAGGCGTCCGGGTGCAGCGTCAGCAGCCAGGCAAAGACCGCCAGCGAGATGGCGCCGGGAATCAGCAGCCAGGGGCTGCCGTGCTGCCGCAGCCAGAGGTAGGGCAGGTAGCAGCCGAGGATTTCGGCCAGCGCGGTCAGCAGGTAGAGGGCGATGGTTTTCATAGGGTTGTGGCTTCTATCAAGCGGCGTCTGGCATTGGGTGCGCAAACCGGAAGCAGGCAGGCGCCATCAACTGACCGCCCGCTGCAGCGCCGCCACCAGCGGCAGCACCAGTTCATTGGCTTCCGACTCCCGGCGCCACATCACGCCCACGGGCGGCAGGTCCCAGCTCAGCGAGAACGGTAGTGCGGCGGCGTCGCCCAGTTCGATCAGTTCGGCGGCCACGGCGCGCGGGACGATGGTGATGGCGTCGGGCTGGCTGCGCAGCAGCGTGGCCATCGGCTTGACCGAGTAGGTCTCCACAATCGGCAGCGGCGGCGCCACGCCGGCCACCGCGAACATCGTATTGATCGTGCGGCGCACCGGGGTGTGCGGCGGCGGCAGGATCCAGTCGAGTTCGGCCAGCCGCTTCCAGTCCAGCCCGCCGCGCGCCAGCCGCGCCTTGGCCCGCGACGGTACCACGAGCACCGGCTCTTCGCGGTAGAGCGGTTGCTGGGCGATGTCCTCGCCGGCCAGGTAGAACGACCGGGCGATGGCGCAGTCGAGTTCGTGCTGCCGCAGCGCGCCCACCAGTTCGTCGGTGGTCCCCTCGCGCACCAGCACGGTCAGGCGCGGCGACTGGTCCAGCGCATAGGCCAGCGCCGCGTCCAGCACCGCCCGCGCCGTGTACGGAATCACGCCCAGCCGCAGCCGGCCGCGCTTGCCAGCCTCGATCACGGCCAGCTGGCGGCCCAGCGCCTCGGCGTCGGCCATCGTCATCCGGGCGTGGGTCAGCACGGCCGCGCCCGTGGCGGTGGGCTCCAGCCCGTTGCGCGTGCGCGTAAACAGCGGCGTCATGAAGATGTCCTCGATCTCGCGCAGTGCCTTGGTCACCGCCGGCTGGGACAGGTTCAGCTCGGCCGCCACGCGCGACACCGAGCGCTGGCGCTCCAGCGCCAGCAGCAGCGGCAAATGACGCAGGCGCAGGCGCGACACGATCTGGTGCAGCAGCTTGTCGGTGGCAATCGGCATGGGAAGGCGGTCCGGGCAGGTATAACCAGATGGTAATACAACGATAAGAAATTCGATGTTGGCAGTTATCCCGGCTGCCTATACTCGAATCACGTTGCAAATGCCTGCAAAAGGAGTCATTCCCTCATGTTCACGACACGCCCCGAGATCGTCGGCACCTTCGGCGTCGCCGCTTCCACCCACTGGCTGGCCACGCAGACGGCGATGGGCGTGCTGGAACGCGGCGGCAATGCCTTCGACGCGGCGGTGGCGGCGGGCTTCGTGCTGCAGGTGGTGGAGCCGCACCTGAACGGCCCCGGCGGCGAGGTGCCGATCCTGTTCTGGAGCGAAAAGGACCGCGCCGTGCGCGCGGTCTGCGGCCAGGGCCCGGCCCCGGCGCTGGCCGACCCCGAGGCACTGCGCCGCCAGGGTATGGAACTGATGCCCGGCATCGGCCTGATGCCCGCCACGGTGCCCGGCGCGTTCGGCGCATGGCTGACGATGCTGCGCGACCACGGCACGTGGTCGGTGGCCGACGTGCTGGCGCCCGCCATCGGCTATGCGCGCAACGGCTTTCCGCTGGTGCCGCGTATCTCGCAGGCCATCCTGGCCGTCGAGTCGCTGTTCCGCGACGAATGGCACAGCTCGGCCGATACCTGGCTGCCCGACGGCAAGGTGCCGCGCCCCGGCGCGCTGCACACGCTGCCGGTGCTGGCCGATACCTACACGCGCGTGGTGGAGACCGCCATGGCCGCCAGCGACAGCCGCACCGGCCAGATCGACGCCGCGATGCAGTGCTGGTACCGCGGCTTCGTGGCCGAAGCCATCGACGCCTACTGCCGCGACACCCCCGTGCGCGACACCACGGGCGAAAAGCACACCGGCCTGCTGCGCTACGACGACCTGGCGGGCTGGACGCCCACGGTCGAGGCGCCGGTCTCGCTGGACTTTGGCCGCTACGCGGTGGCCAAGTGCGACATCTGGAGCCAGGGGCCGATGTTCCTGCAGCAGCTTGGCATGCTGCGCCACGCCGGGCTGGACGCCCACGCCCCCACGTCGCCCGAATTCGTGCACAAGATTGCCGAGGCCGCCAAGCTGGCGATGGCCGACCGCACCGCGTGGTACGGCGATCCGCTGTTCACCGACAGCCGCCTGCGCGCGCTGCTGGACCCGCAGTACCTGGCCGCGCGCGCCGCGCTGATCGGCGACCAGGCGTCGACGGCGATGCTGCCCGGCGCGCTGGGCGGCCTGGCGCCGCGCATGCCGGACCTTGGCGTGGCCGAGCGCACGCTGGCCGTGGCCGACACGCGCTTCGGCATCGGCGAGCCCACGTTTGCCGCGCTGCCGCCGGTCAGCGAATGGGCCGAGCGCGAGGTCTTTGTCGGCGATACCTGCCACATCGACGTGATCGACCGCCACGGCAACATGGTGGCGGCCACGCCGTCGGGCGGCTGGCTGTCGTCGAGCCCGACCATCCCGTCGCTGGGCTTCGCGCTGAACACGCGGCTGCAGATGACGTGGCTGGAACCGGGGCTGCCCAACACGCTGGCACCGGGCAAGCGCCCGTGCACCACGTTGTCGCCGTCGCTGTGCCTGCGCGATGGCGAGCCGTACATGGTCTTCGGCACGCCCGGCGGCGACCAGCAGGACCAGTGGTCGCTGGCGTTCTTCATGCGCCACGCGGTGCACGGCATGAACCTGCAGGAGGCGATCGACGCGCCCGCGTGGCATATCGACCATTTCCCGCAGTCGTTCTGGCCGCGCCAGACGACGCTGAACCGCATTACCGTCGAATCGCGCTTCCCGGCTGCCACCGTGGACGCGCTACGCGCGCGCGGGCACGAAGTTCGCGTGGGTGAAGACTGGTCGGAAGGCCGCATGTCGGCCTGCACGCGCGAGCGCGACGCGCGCGGCCGGCTGGTGCTGCGTGCCGGCGCCAACGCGCGCGGCATGCAGGGTTACGCAGTGGGCCGCTAAAGCCCGATTACATCGAGAAGTCCGAAGACAGAAGGGGAGTTGCATCATGAGGTCCGTATTCAAGAGCCTGCTGTGCGGTGCCGCCGCACTGGCGATGTCGTTCGCCGGCCACGCCGGTGCCGCCGACGCCTATCCGGCCAAGCCCGTCACGCTGATCGTGCCCTGGGCCGCCGGCGGGTCCACCGACATCCTGGCGCGCGTGCTGTCCGAGCACCTGACGAAGTCGCTGGGCCAGCCGGTGATCGTCGACAACAAGCCCGGTGCGTCGGGCAACATCGGCTCGGCCATGGTCGCGCGCGCCCAGCCGGACGGCTACACGCTGCTGATTGGCTCGATGAGCACGCACGCGATGAACCCGGCGCTGATGGCCAACATGCCGTTCAAGGGCGTGGACGACTTCACACCGCTGGGCCTGCTGGCCTACGTGACCAACACGATGGTCGTGAATCCGTCGGTGCCGGCCAGCAACGTCAAGGAACTGATCGCCTACGCCAAGGCCAACCGGGGCAAGCTGGCCTACGCCAGCGCCGGCCCGGGCTCCACCAACCACCTCAGCGCCGTGCTGTTCGAGAAGATGGCCGGCGTGCAGATGCTGCACGTGCCCTACAAGGGCGGCGCCCCGGCCGTGGTGGACACCGTGGCGGGCCAGACCCAGTTGCTGTTCTCGGCCGGCACGCAGACGTTGCCGCACGTGAAGGGCGGCAAGCTGAAGCTGCTGGCCGTGACGGAGGCCAAGCGCTCGCCGCTGCTGCCCAACGTGCCGACCGTCGGCGAGACCATTCCCGGCTACGAGCTGTCGGTCTGGTACGGCGCCTTCGGCCCGAAGAACATGCCCGCCGACCTGGTGGCGCGCCTGAACCGCGAGATCAACCGCGTGATGACGCTGCCCGAGGTCAAGGCCAAGATGGATGCCATCGGCGTGGAAACGGCCACGTCGACGCCGCAGGAATTCGGCAAGATCCTGCGCCGCGACGCGGACCGCTACGGCAAGCTGATCAAGGACCTGGGCATCCACGGGGAATGAGGATGGAAAGCGTGGATTCGCTGGGCCACTGGCAGGCGCACCTGCACCCGCTGTTCGACCGCCTGCGCGCGGCCGCCACGCCGCAGGCCGTCATGGACGCGGTGGGCCAGGCCACGCTCGACATCGTCGGGCCGGGCCTGCTGACCATCAACGCCTGGGACGTGCCGACCCGCGAAATCCGCCGGCTCTGGTCGTCGGACCCGGCCGCGTATCCGGTGGGCGGCAAGAAGGTCAAGGGCGACACCGCCTGGACCCGCCAACTGCTGGAACGCGGCGAAGTCTTCGTCGGCGAAGGCGACACGGCCCTGGCCGCCGTGTTCGACGACATCGCCACCATCCGCAACCTGGGCCTGAACGGCGTGGTCAACGTGCCGCTGTGCCACGGCGGCACGGTGATCGGCACGTTCAACTACCTGGCTGCAGTGGAGACGTGGACCGCCGAGGACCTCACCGCGCTGCGGATGCTGGCGCAGTGGGTGGCCGGGGCGGTGCGGGAAGCGACAGGCGGGTGAGACCGCGACAGCTTTTTCTCCCCTCTCCCGCCCGCGGGAGAGGGGCCGGGGGAGAGGGCACCGAGGTGCAATTTGCGACGTGTCCCCGCCAGTACCCCCGCCAGCGCATCCGCCCACCCCTCAACCCCAGCTCCCCGTCGCCAGCGCCTGCGGTGACGCGCCGTCCGGGTCGATGTCCCAGCGCAGCGGCAGCGCCGAATCGCGGCGGATGACCTGTTCCGGCACAAAGCGCCACAGCCGCTGGGCGCCCTCGAAGCGGGCGATGTCCGGCGAATCGGTCAGTACCTCGGCGCGGCCGGTCATCTGCAGCAGGTCGCCCGTTGCGTAGCTGACGAATACCAGCCCCGCCACCGGGTTGGCCACGATATTCCCCAGCGTGTTGAAGAACGTATTGCCGGCGAAGTCCGGGATGGTCAGGCCGCCGTCGTCGTCCACGCGGACAAAGCCGGGCTTGCCGCCACGGTGCGACACATCCACCTGGCGCTGGCCGTCCGGCAGGTCGACATAGGTCGCCACGAAGAACGAGTCGGCGTGGCGGATCAGCGTGCGCGCGCGGGGGTCCAGCGCGTCCAGCACCTCGGGTGCCACCGGGGCCGGCGTGCCGGCGTCGCGGATAAAGATCGGCGCCCGTTTCTGGATGTACTGCGGGCAGTTGCCAAAGCTCTGGCCCACCGCCACATGAAAATGCCCCGCGTCGGCGCGGTGCACGGCGCCGTTCATCCGGTTGCGCCGCCGCGTGGCCGGCTGGATGCCGAGCAGGCCGATGGCGTTGCCGTCCTCCATGCCCGCGTCGGCCGGGTCGTCGGCGTCGCGCACCAGTGTCACGTCCAGCCGGCGCGGATCGGGCGAATGCAGGAAGCCCGGCTGGCCGGCGCGCACCGTGGCCCACGGACGGCCATCGGGCGCCACCGTGCCGATCACGATCGACGGCAGCATCGCAAAGAAGTCGCGGTGCTGGTCCGGCATGTAGTCGCGCACCACGCGCGGCCCCACTTCGGCCAGCCGCGTCTCCACGCCGATGCTGGCCTGGAGCTGGCGTTCGCCGGTATGCCAGGGCGTACCGGGCTGGATGGCGGCGTGGGCGGCGGGATGCGGGGTCATGGCGGGCTCCTTCGGCAACGGGGCGAATCGGAACGGTTAAGGCTCAGGCGGCAAGGCCGACGGCGGTCTGCTGGAACGGCACGAAGCCCGGCAGCGCCTCCACGCGGGCCAGCCATTGGCGCACGTTGGGATACTCGGCAAGGTCGACGAAGCCTTCCGGCGCGCGGGCCGTGTAGCTGTAGAGCGCCACGTCGGCAATGGTCGGATGGTCGGCGGCGATCCACCCTGTGGCGGCCAGCGCGTCGTCCATGCGCCTGAGCAGGACGTGGGCACGCGAGATGGCGTCCTCGCTGTCCAGCGGGGCGTTGAACACGGTCACCAGCCGCGCCCGGGCCGGCCCGAACGCCAGGTCGCCGGCGGCCACGGACAGCCAGCGCTGCACGGCGGCGGCCTGGGCCGGCGCTTCCGGCAGCCAGTCGGTGCGGCCGAGCTTCTTGCTCAGGTAGACCAGGATCGCGTTGGAATCGTTGACGACCGTGTCGCCATCCACCAGCACGGGCACCTGGCCGAACGGGTTCATGGCCAGGAATTCGGGCGTCTTGTGGGCGCGGGCCAGCAGGTCGACGTCGACCCATTCGGCCGGCTGGCCGAGCAGCGAGAGGTACAGCCAGGCGCGGTGGGCGTGGCCGGAGAGCGGGTGTCCGTAGAGTTTCATGGTCGGGGGTCCTGGGTCGATTGTTGCGGCACGGAGAAGCCGTGCCGGGTAAGGATCGACTATAGACAGCCCGATCAGGCGGAAAAACGGGCGGCCGCCGAAGGGACTCTTGTGGATTCCAGAAGAATGCGGCCGGGCGGCGCTCAGCCGCCGTTCAGCGACGCCGTGCCGCGCAGCGTATCGACAGCCAGGTCGATGAAGGCCCGCACCTTGTGCATCGCGTGGCGGCCTTCTCGGTGGATGATGTGGATGGGCAGCGGCGGCGGCTCGAAGTCGGCCAGCACGATCCGCAGGCGGCCGTCGCGCACTTCGTCGGCAATCTGGTAGGACAGCACACGTACCAGCCCGAAGCCGGACACGGCCGCGGCGATGGCCGAGTCATTGGTGGTGGTGGCCATGCGCGGGGTCAGCCGCACTGGCATCGGCTCGCCATTGTGCTGAAAACGCCACTCCGGCGCGGTCGAGATGCCGGTGGTCTGGATCACGGCATAGGCCGCCAGGTCATCGGGCGAACCCGGCGTGCCGTAGCGCGACAGGTAGTCGGGCGCGGCGCAGACCACCCGCCGCACGCGGCCCACGGGGATCGCCTGCAGCGACGAACTCGGCAACTCGCCAATCCGCACGCCGACGTCGATCCCCTCGTCGATGAAATTGACGATGCGGTCGATGAACAGGCAGTCGACATCGACCTCCGGGTAGCGCCGCAGGTATTCCACCACCACCGGCGTCACGAAGCGGCGCCCGAACAGCACCGACGCGGTGATCGACAGCCGCCCGCGCGGCGCCTCGTGGCTGCCGGCGGCGGCCAGTTCGGCCTCGTCGATCTCGGCCAGGATGCGGCGGCAGTTCTCGTAGTAGGCGGCGCCGGTGGCCGTGGGCCGCACCACGCGCGTGGTGCGCGTCAGCAGCCGCACGCCCAGGTGGGTCTCCAGGTCGGTGACGATGCGGCTCACCACGCTCAGCGACGCGTCCAGCCGGCGCGCGGCCGGCGTGAAGCCGCCGCATTCCACGACGGCCACGAACGTCTTCATCGCCTGGAGTCGGTCCATGGTCGGGCGCCCGGGTCAGTGCAGGTCGGCCGGGTCCTCGGTGTTGTTGAGGTCCCAGCAGGCGATGAACAGCGCCGCGATCAGCGGGCCGATGACAAAGCCGTTCAGCCCGAACAGCGCCATGCCGCCCAGCGTGGAAATCAGCACCACGTAGTCCGGCATCTGCGTGTCCTTGCCGACCAGGATGGGGCGCAGCACGTTGTCCACCAGGCCGATCACCAGCACGCCGAAGCCGATCAGGATGCAGCCCTTCAGGATGGCGCCGGTCAGCAGGAAGTAGACCGCCACCGGCGCCCAGATCAGCCCCGCGCCCACGGCCGGCAGCAGCGACAGGAAGGCCATCACCACGCCCCACAGCAGCGCGCCCTGGATGCCGAGCACGGCAAAGATGCCGCCGCCCAGCACGCCCTGCACCACGGCCACGGCGATATTGCCCTTGACCGTCGCGCGCACGACGGTGGTGAACTTCTGGATCAGGTGCTGCTTGTGGCTGGCGCTGAGCGGCACGGCCAGCCGCAGCTTGCGCGACAGCACGGGCCCGTCGCGCAGCAGGAAGAACAGCAGGTACAGCATGATGCCGAAGCCGATCATGAACTGGGCCGTGTTCTGGCCGATGCTGAGCGCCCGGGTGGCCACGGCCTGGCTGGCCACCAGCGCGCTGGCGCTGAGCTTGTCCTTGAGGTCGGACACGCTGGCCAGGTTGGCGCGGGCCAGCATGTCGCGCACGAACGGCGGCAGCGCGTCGGCGGCGGACTGGAAGTAGTGGCCGAAGTTGATCTGGCCCGAGCGGATGCTGTCGTACAGGTTCACGCCTTCCTGGATCAGCGACATCGTGATGACCGTGACCGGCAGGATGACCAGCACCAGTACCAGTATCAGGGTCAGCAGCGCGGCCACGTTGGTGCGGCCGCGCAGCGTGTTGACCAGCCGCCGTTGCAGCGGCGCGAAGATGATGGCCAGCACGGCGCCCCAGAACACGGCGCCGTAGAACGGCAGCAGGATCCAGAAAAATGCGATGGTGACCATCGCCAGCAACAGCAGGAATGTCTTGTGATGCAGACCGTCACGATCGGCCATGGGTGAACCCCGGGGTTGCCAAGTAATTGGCCATTCTACGATGGAAGGGTGACTGGCCGATGCCAGACAGCCACTGGCAGACCGCTTCCGTTACTCCCACAGGGGGCCGGGCGGCAGGGAGGCGTCGCGGGCGTCCGGGGCATCGGGGCCTTGCGGAGCCCGGGAAGAGGGCTGGGCGTGCGGGGCGTCGTGCGCGGATCCGCCGGTCAGCGTGTCCCACATGTCCAGCAGGCGCACGGCACACGGATACAGGCGATCGGCGGCGGCCGTGGGCGACATGGCCGAGGGGGAGCGGTTGAACAGCGCCGTGCCCAGCCGTTCCTCCAGCCGCTGCACCGCATAGCGGATCGACGCGGCCCGGACGCCCGTGTAGTGCTCGGCCGCCACGGCGGACTCGTATTGCATCAGCAGCACAAAGCGGCGCAGGTGCGTGGTGCTGACGTGCCGGGCGGGCGGGGCGGGGCGGCATTCCTCGGGCGCCCGCACCGGCAGGGCCAGCGCCAGACGGCCGTGCCGCGGTTCGCTGCCTGCCGTCGCGCCGCATTCCGGCGCGTATCGTTCCCTGTTCCGTTTCGCTGTCACTGTGGCCGACGCCCAAATTGCGGCATTGTGGCGGCATTCACTTTCGGGCCACTTGTCGGCAGACAAGGCAAGGCGTTTCCCGGAACGGGATGCGCTAACTGCAACCTTTTCGTGGCAGATGCAAGGAATTACGGACGATGTGGCGCTGTGCCGCAGGTTCAGCGCGGCGTGGCGGCATTGGCCGGCGCCCCGGCGCCCTGTGCCGCCGCGATATTGGCGGCGATGCGCGTGGCGGTCTGGGAATCGGGCGGCAGCAGCCGGTACAGCCGCTGCCAGTAGTCGATGGCCTGTGCCACGTCGCCGCGCTGGGCGGCGGCGCTGGCCGCCAGCGCCAGGCCCTTCGGGTCTTCCGGGTCGTGGGCCAGCGCGGCGCGAATCTCGGTCATCGCCCGGCCTTCGAGCGATCCGTCGTCCAGGCTCGCCAGCACGTCGGCGTAGTCGGAATGGAGCGAGGCCACGCCGGGCGCCAGCGCAATGGCCCGGGCGTAGGCCGAGGCGGCATCGTCGAACCGTTCGAGCACCGTGTACGAGCGCGCGAGCATGGTCCAGCCCGTGGCGTCGTCGGGCTTGGCCTGCAGCCGGCGCGCGAGCTGGTCCACCATGGCCTCGATCTGGCCAATCTGGGGCGCGTGCGTGTCGCCGGACAGGTCGTGCGCATCGGCCCGCTGCCAGACCGCCGACGGGTTGCCCAGGTGCAGGTAGATCGCCGCCGCGGCCGGCGGCAGGCACAGGCACAGCGCGGCCGACGTCCAGCGCGCGCCGGCGCGGCGGGGCGGTGGCGGTTCTGCCGGCCGGGGCGGGAGGATTTCGCCCGCCGCCAGCGCGGCCGTCGCCGTGGCCCGCCGGCGCCGCCACAGCATTGCCACGATGCCGGCCAGCAGCGCGAACGGGCCGAGCCACAGCGCCCACGTGGCCGGCTTGAACGGCGGATCGTAGAGCACGAAGTCGCCGTAGCGCTGGACCAGGAAATCCTTGATCGCCATATCGCTGGCGCCCTGGGCCATCTGCGCGCGGATCTGCCCGCGCAGGTCCACGGCCAGCGGCGCGTTGGAATCGGCCAGCGTCTGGTTCTGGCAGACCATGCAGCGCAACTGCTGCGCCAGCGCGTGCACGCGCGCGTCCAGGGCGGGGTCGGGCGCGGCGGCGTGCGCCGGGCCCGCCAGCACCGCCAGCAGCACCAGCAACGTGCGCAGCGTGTGCAACG
Organism: Cupriavidus sp. H18C2; assembly: GCF_049393795.1. Lineage (NCBI taxonomy): Bacteria > Pseudomonadati > Pseudomonadota > Betaproteobacteria > Burkholderiales > Burkholderiaceae > Cupriavidus > Cupriavidus sp. H18C2. The sequence goes on from NZ_CP186011.1 coordinate 261,817, forward strand.
TGTGCCAGCGGCGGCTAGGCATGGCCGTCTCCGCGCAACTGGTCGAGCAGCGGCTGGATGCGATGCTCCAGCACGTCGCGCGTGAGCGGGCCCACCTGGCGGTAGCGCACCACGCCCTGGGCGTCGATCACGTAGGTTTCGGGCACGCCATAGACGCCGAAGTCGATACCCGCTCGGCCATCGGCATCGACCAGCGACTGGCGGTACGGATCGCCCATCTCGCGCAGCCACGCCAGCGCGGCGGGCGGCGTGTCCTTGTAGTTCAGGCCGTAGACCGGCACCGGCGAGCGCGCCGCAAAGTCGACCAGCAGCGGATGCTCGGACCGGCACGCCGCGCACCACGACGCCCAGACGTTGAGAATCCACACCTTGCCGCGCAGGTCCGCGGTGGTCACCGTCCGGGGCCCGTCCTGCGCGGCCAGCACCGGCAACGCAAATGCCGGGGCGGGTTTGCCGACCAGCGCCGACGGCAGCTCGCGCGGATCGTGGCGCAGGCCGGCGCCCAGCGCCAGGACGATTGCCAGGAACAATGCCAGCGGCAGCAGGAAGCGGGTCATGGCGTGGCTCCCGGCACCGGTTGTCCTGCCTTGGCCTGCGAGAGCGGTGCCAGCCGGCCGTCGTCGGCCCCGGCCACGTCCGCAACTTCGGCCACGCGCCGCCGCGCCCGGTAGCGGCGGTCGCCAGCGGCCACCAGTCCGCCCAGCGCCATCAGCCCGCAGCCGGCCCAGATCCATGTCACGAACGGCTTGACGTAGATGCGCACCGCCCAGGTCTTCTCGCCGGCGGCCTCGCCCACGGCCACGTAGAGGTCGCGCGTGAAGCCGGTATCGATGGCGGCCTCGGTGGTGGGCATGTCCTGGCTGCGGTAGATGCGCCGCTCGGTGCCCAGCGTCGTGACGGGCCGGCCGTCCCGCGTCACCGTCAGCACCGCGCGCAGCGCCTCGTAGTTCGGCCCGGCCACGGGCAGCACGCCGTCAAAGCGGAACGCGTAGCCGTTCACGGTCACGCTGTCGCCGGGCCGCATCGGCAGCTCGCGCAGGGTCTCCTGGCTGCCCACCAGCGTCACGCCGACGATGAACACGCCCACGCCCGCGTGAGCCAGCAGCATGCCGCAGTAGCCGGCCGGCAACTGGCGCAGCGCCGCCAGCCAGCCGGGCCGGTGCCGCAGCCGGTCTGCCAGGCTGGCCAGCGCGCTGGCGATGCACCACAGCGCCAGCGTCAGCCCCAGCCCGGTCAGCGCGGAGCGGTGGCGCAGCACCAGCAGCAGGCCCAGCGCGATGACCACGCTGGCCACGGCCGCCCAGCGCAGCCGCCTCGCCACGGGCGGCCAGTCGCCCCGGCGCCAGCGCGCCAGCGGCGCCGCGCCCATCAGCAGCACGGCGGGCGCCATCAGGGGCACGAACACCTGCTCGAAGTAGGCCGGGCCCACCGACACCTTGCCAAGCCCCATCACATCGAGCAGCAGCGGATAGAGCGTGCCGAGCAGCACCGCCGACGCCGCCACGGCCAGCAGCACGTTGTTGGCCAGCAGGAACGTCTCGCGCGACGCCAGGCTGAACGCGGTGCCGCGCCGCAGTTGCGGCGCGCGCCACGCAAAGATCGCCAGCGCCAGGCCCGTGACCAGCGCCAGCAGCGTCAGGATGAATACGCCGCGCCGTGGGTCCACCGCGAATGCGTGGACCGACGTGAGCACGCCCGAGCGCACCAGGAACGTGCCCAGCAGGCTCAGCGAGAACGTGAAGATGGCCAGCAGCGCGGTCCACGCGCGGAACGCGCCGCGTTTTTCGGTAACGGCCAGCGAGTGGATCAGCGCCGTGCCGGCCAGCCACGGCATGAACGACGCATTTTCGACCGGGTCCCAGAACCACCAGCCGCCCCAGCCCAGCTCGTAGTAGGCCCACAGGCTGCCCAGCGCGATGCCGACGGTCAGGAACGCCCACGCCAGCGTGGTCCACGGCCGCGACCAGCGCGCCCACGCAGCGTCCAGCCGGCCTTCCAGCAGCGCCGCCAGCGCGAACGCAAAGGCCACCGCAAAGCCCACGTAGCCCATGTAGAGGAACGGCGGATGGAACACCATGCCGGGGTCCTGCAGCAGCGGGTTGAGGTCGCGGCCTTCCATCGCGCGCGGCAGCAGCCGCACGAACGGGTTCGACGCGAACAGCAGGAACAGCAGCAGCCCGGTGGAGATCGCGCCCATCACGCCCAGCACGCGCGCCACGAACGCCAGCGGCAGGCGCCGGCTGCACAGCGCCACGGCCAGCGACCAGCCCGCGAGCATCAGCGTCCAGAGCAGCATCGACCCCTCGTGCCCGCCCCAGACGGCGGCCAGCCGGTACACCAGCGGCAGCGCGCTGTTCGAGTTGCCGGCCACGTAGCGCACGCTGAAATCGTTGTCGACGAACGCCCACGTGAGCGTCAGGTACGCGGCCAGCACCAGCACGCACTGGATGACCGCCGCCGGCCGCGCCAGCGCCAGCCACGGCACGAAGCCGCGCGGCGCGCCCGCCAGCGGCAGCACGCCCTGCACCAGCGCTGCGAGCAGCGCGCAGATCAGCGCGAAGTGGCCCAGTTCGACGATCATCGCTGCGCCTTCGCGCCGGGGGCGCTGTCGTTGGCGGCCCGCTTCAGGGCCTCGGCGGCCTCCGGCGGCATGTAGTTCTCGTCATGCTTGGCCAGCACCTCGCTGGCCACGAACGTGCCGCTGGCATCGAGCATGCCGCGCGCCACCACGCCCTTGCCTTCGCGGAACAGGTCCGGCAGCAGGCCGCGATAGACCACGGGCACCGTATGCCGCGTATCGGTGACGATGAAGCGGATGGTCAGGCTCTCGCCCTCGCGCCGGATGGAGCCGGGCGCCACCAGCCCGCCCAGCCGGAACGCCCGCGCGGTGGGCGCCTCCTGCGCGGCAATCTGGCTGGGGCTGAAGAAGAACACCAGGTTCGACCGGAACGCATTGAGCACAAGCGCCAGCGCCACGCTGCCGCAGACCAGCGCTGCGAGCAGCAGGCCCAGGCGCCGCTGGCGCGCGGTCATCATGGCGCGTCGCTCCGCCCGTCGGCCGTGCCGCGCCGGCCCCGCCGCGCCAGCCAGCCCAGTTCCAGCACGATGGCGGCCAATGCCACGCCGAACGCGCCGACGATGTACGCCGTATGACCGCTCATGCTCGCAGCCTCCCCACTTCGCCGCGCTCGCGCAGGATGCAGCGCACGCGCACCAGCGCGACGGCAATCGTGTACAGCCAGCAGGCCAGCGTCATCGCCAGCATGCCGGCCAGCATCGTCGCGGCCATGGTCGGCGCGGCCGTCAGGCTCACCGACGCGCCCTGGTGCAGCGTGTTCCACCATTGCACCGAGAAGTAGATGACCGGCAGGTTCACCACGCCCACCACGGCCAGCACCGCGCAGGCCCGCTCGGCGCGGCGCGGCTCGTCGATGGCCGATTCCAGCGCCAGGAAGCCGAGGTAGAGGAACAGCAGGATCAGCTCGGACGTCAGCCGCGCGTCCCAGACCCACCATGTGCCCCACGTCGGCTTGCCCCAGAGCGCGCCGGTCCAGAGCGCCAGGAACGTGAACATGGCGCCCGTGGGCGCCAGCGCCGACGCCATCATCGCGGACAGCCGCGTGCGCAGCACCAGCGACAGCGCGCCGTAGATGGCCATCACCAGGTAGATGAACATCGACATCCACGCAGCCGGCACGTGGATGAAGATGATGCGGTAGACCTCGCCCTGCTGGGCGTCGGTGGGGGCCACGACAAAGCCGAGCCAGAGCCCCACCGCGAGCCACACGGCCGCCAGCGCGAAGCACCACGGCGCCAGCCGGCCGGCCAGCGGATAGAAGCGCACCGGCGCGGCCAGCGCGGTCCAGCGCAGGCGCGCGGGCGGCAGCGGACAGGCGGCGGGCGATGGCGAGGCGTCGGGCAGCGAGGCGTGGCGGGTCATCGTGTCACTCCATGGCGATGCGCAGGCCGGCCGCCGCCGCCAGCGGGCAGAGCAGCAGCGACAGCGCCAGGCAGGCGCCCAGCAGCGAGAAATGCGGCGCCACGCTGAGCCCCGCGTCGGCGGCCGCGCCGGCGCTGGCGCCAAACACCAGCACCGGGATCGACAGCGGCAGCACCAGGATGCACAGCAGCACCGCGCCGCCGCGCACGCCCAGCGTCAGCGCCGCGCCCACCGCGCCGATCAGGCTCAGCGCGGGCGTGCCGACCAGCAGCGACGCGGTCAGCAGCAACGTGGCCGCGCCGGGCAGGCTGTATTGCTGCGCCAGCAGCGGCGTCAGCACCAGCAGCGGCAGGCCGCTGGTCAGCCAGTGCGCGCAGATCTTGCCCAGCACCAGCAGCGCCAGCGGATGGGGCGAGAGCAGCAGCTGGTCCAGGCTGCCATCGGCGTATTCCTGCGCGAACAGGCGCGACAGCGACAGCATCGACGCCAGCAGCGCGGCCACCCAGAGGATGCCCGGCGCCAGCGCGCGCAGTTGCTGTGGGTCGGGGCCGATGGCCAGAGGAAACAGGCTGCAGACGATCACGAAGAACACCACGCTGGCCAGCAGGCTGGTGCGGCGCCGCCACGCCAGCGACAGGTCGTGCGCGACCACGGCGCCGAGCACCCCGGTGGTGGCGATCATGATGGCCGCCCCTCGGCGCCGCGCAGCGCCAGCACCGCGCCACCGGGTACGTCCAGCGGCTGGTGCGTGGCGACGACCGCCATGCCGCCGTCGGCCAGGTGCGCGCCAAGCATCGCGTGGAAGCGGTCGGCGGCGTCGCGGTCGAGCGACGTCAGCGGCTCGTCCAGCAGCCACAGCCGGCGCGGCGCCAGCGCCAGCCGGGCCAGGCTGACGCGCCGCCGCTGGCCCTGCGACAGCGCCCGCACGGGCGTTTCGGCCACGCGATCGAGCCCGAGCCGCGCCAGCGCCTGCCGCAGCGCGGCCGTATCGGGCCGCAGCCCGGCCATGCGCGCGGCGAAGCGCAGGTTGTCGAGCGGGCCCAGGTCGGCGTCGATGCCGTTGGTGTGGCCGACGTAGGCCAGGCTGGCCAGGTAGTCGGCATCGCCCGCGCGCACCGGGCGCCCGAGCCATGCAAGCTGGCCCGCGGCCGGCTGCAGCAGGCTCGACAGCACGCGCAGCAGCGTGGTCTTGCCCGCACCGTTGGGGCCGACGACCTGCAGCAGCCCGCCCGGCGGCAGCGCCACGCCGACGTCGCGGAAGATCTTCCGGCCCATGCGCCGGACGGTCAGCTCGCTGGCCTCCAGCGCGGCGGCCATGGCGCTACGGCTCCTGGGCCTTGGCCACGTCGGGCAGCCGGTGCGCAATGCCCTTGTGGCAGTCGATGCACGTCTTCTCCTTGTTGGCCAGGTAGGTGGAATGCATGGCCTGCGCGCGCGGGCTCTGGCGCGTGAAGTCCATCGACTGGTAGTCGTGGCAGTTGCGGCATTCGAGCGAATCGTTGGCCTTGAAGCGCGCCCATTCGTGCTGCGCCAGCGTCAGGCGGTGGGCCTGGAACTTCTCGCGCGTGTCCACGGTGCCGAAGATCTTGGCCCAGACTTCCTTGGACGCCTGCATCTTGCGCGCCATCTTGCTGGTCCAGTTGTGCGGCACGTGGCAGTCCGAGCATTTGGCGCGCACGCCGCTGCGGTTGGTGAAGTGAATCGTCCCCTGCAGTTCCTGGTACACGTTGTCGCGCATCTCGTGGCAGCCGGTGCAGAACTGCTCGGTGTTGGTCAGCTCCAGCGCCGTGTTGAACGCGCCCCAGAACAGCACGCCGGCGATGAAGCCGCCCACCGTCAGGAAGCCCAGGCTGAAGTACGCGCTGGGCCGGTTGATGGTGCGCCAGTACCGCTTGATGAGATCCCAGAATCTGCCCGTCATCGCTTGCCCCGGTCGGTGCGGCCGTGTGGTTACTTGGTGCTCGTGGTGCCCGCCCGGGCGTTGCCGCCCTTGGCCCCTTTCTCGCCGCCGGCACGCCTCAGCATGGTCTCCACGTCGACGAACGAGTTGCCGACCAGCGGCTTGGCGTCGGCCTGCGGCACGTGGCACTGGGTGCAGAAATAGCGCCGTGGCGACACCTCGGCCAGCACGTTGTTGTCGCGGTCCATGTAGTGCGTGATGCTGACCGGGATGGCGCCGGTTTCCTCGGTCTTGGTGCGCGCGTGGCAGAACATGCAGCGGTTGAAGTCCTTGTCGAGCTGGTAGCCGTCGATCTTGTGCGGGATCGTGGGCGGCTGCATGGTGTAGTTGCGCGTGCGGCGGATGTCCTTGTTCTCGGTGGGGTACAGCAGCGGCGCCTTGGCCTCGTCGCCGACCGGGGTGGGGCCGCGCATCGCGTCGACCAGCCCCTGCGCGCCGGCCGGCGGCACCAGCAGCGTGACCAGCGCGACCAGCAGCCAGGCGGCGAACACCAGCCACGTGGCGCGGTGCCGGCTGGCTTTCAGGGCGTCTGCTTCCATGGCGTCTCCTTGGTGGCCGTCGGTCAGACCTTGACGATCTTGACCGCGCACTTCTTGAAGTCGGTCTGCAGCGAGATCGGGCAGGTGGCGTCCAGCGTGACCTTGTTGATGAGCTGGCTGGCGTCGAACCACGGCACGAACACCAGGCCGCGCGGCGGCGCGTCGCGGCCCCGGGTCTCGATGCGGGTGCGCATGCGGCCGCGCCGCGACACCACCTCCACCTCCACGCCGCGCCGCAGGCCCATCGCGCGCGCATCTTCCGGATGCATGAAGCACACCGCGTTCGGGAACGCGCGGTACAGCTCCGGCACGCGGCGCGTCATCGAGCCCGAGTGCCAGTGTTCGAGCACGCGGCCCGTGGCCAGCCAGAACGGGTACTCCTTGTCCGGCGCCTCGGCCGGCGGCTCGTAGGGCAGGGCGAAGATCACGGCCTTGCCGTCGGGATTGCCGTAGAACTGATAGCCGGTGCCGGCCTTGACGTACGGGTCGCTGCCCTCGCGGTAGCGCCAGCGCGTTTCCTTGCCGTTGACCACGGGCCAGCGCAGCCCGCGCGCCTCGTGGTAGGCATCGAACGGGGCCAGGTCATGGCCGTGGCCGCGCCCGAACGCCGCGTATTCCTCGAACAGTCCCTTCTGCACATAGAAGCCGAAGACCTTGGCCTCGGCGTTGTTGTAGCCGCTGTTGGTCTCCTTGAGCGGGTACTTGTCGACGTTGCCGTTGCGGAACAGCACGTCGAACAGCGTCTTGCCGCGCACGTCGGGCTGCTTGGCGATCAGGTCGGCGGGCCAGACATCCTCGATCTTGAAGCGCCTGGAAAACTCCATGAGTTGCCACAGGTCGGACTTCGCCTCGCCCGGGGCGTCCACAAGCTGATGCCAGAACTGTGTGCGGCGCTCGGCGTTGCCGTAGGCGCCTTCCTTTTCCACCCACATGGCGCTGGGCAGGATCAGGTCGGCCGACAGGGCCGTGACCGTGGGGTAGACGTCGGACACGACGATGAAGTTGTCCGGGTTGCGGTAGCCGGGCAGCCCCTCCTGCATCATGTTGGCGGCGGCCTGCATGTTGTTGTTGACCTGCACCCAGTAGGCGTTGAGCTTGCCGTCCTTGAGCATGCGGTTCTGCAGCACGGCGTGGTAGCCCACCTTGTCGGGGATGGTGCCGGCGGGCAGCTTCCAGATGCGCTCGGCTTCCGCGCGGTGCTTGGGGTTGGTCACGACCATGTCGGCCGGCAGCCGGTGGGCGAAGGTGCCCACCTCGCGCGCGGTGCCGCACGCCGATGGCTGCCCGGTCAGCGAGAACGGGCTGTTGCCCGGCGTGGCGATCTTGCCGGTCAGCAGATGGACGTTGTAGACCATGTTGTTGACCCACGTGCCGCGCGTGTGCTGGTTGAAGCCCATGGTCCACAGCGACATGACCTTGACGTTCGGGTCCGCGTACAGCTCGGCCAGTTGTTCGAGCTTGTCCTTGGGCACGCCGGAAAGCTTGCTGACGTAGTTGGCGTCGTACTTCGAGACGAACTTCGCAAATTCGTCAAAGGTGATCGGTTTGGCGTCGGTCGGGTTGCCGGCATTCCTGGCGGCCTTCTGCAGCGGGTTGTCCGGCCGCAGGCCGTAGCCGATGTCGGTCACGCCCTCCTTGAACACCGTGTGCTTGTTGACGAAGTCCTTGTTGACGCGGTTGGTCTGGATGATGTGGTGGGCGATGTAGTTCAGCATCGCCAGGTCCGTCTGCGGGGTGAAGATGATCGGCAGGTCGGCCAGGTCGAACGACCGGTGCGTGAACGTGGACAGCACCGCCACGCGGGTCTTCGGGTGGCTCAGGCGCCGGTCGGTGATGCGGGTCCAGAGGATCGGGTGCATCTCGGCCATGTTCGAGCCCCACAGCACGAAGGCGTCGGCGGCCTCGAAGTCGTCGTAGCAGCCCATCGGCTCGTCCATGCCGAAGGTGCGCATGAAGCCGGTCACGGCCGACGCCATGCAGTGGCGCGCGTTCGGGTCGATGTTGTTCGAGCGGAACCCGGCCTTCATCAGCTTGGACGCGGCGTAGCCCTCCCAGATCGTCCACTGGCCCGATCCGAACATGCCGACCGCCGTCGGGCCCTTGTCCTTGAGCACGCGCTTGAACTGGCGCTCCATCTCGTCGAACGCCTGGTCCCAGCTCACGGGCGCGAATTCGCCGTTCTTGTCGTACTTGCCATTCTTCATGCGCAGCAGCGGGCGGGTCAGCCGGTCCTGGCCGTACATGATCTTCGACAGGAAGTAGCCCTTGACGCAGTTCAGCCCCTTGTTGACCTCGCACTGCGGGTCGCCCTGGGTGGCCACCACCTTGTTGTCGCGCACGGCCACGGTCACGCCGCAGCCGGTGCCGCAGAAGCGGCAGGGCGCCTTCGACCATTTCAGCTTGGTGACTTCGCTGTCGGTGACGAAATTGGCGGCCTCGCCAGGCACCGGGATACCCGCCACGGAGGCGGTTGCCGCGATGGCCGTCTGCTTGATGAAATCACGGCGCGTGACTGACATCGGCAATCTCCTCGTGCATGGCTGCGGCGTCTTCGTTGTGCTGGTAGACCAGCGTGGCGGATACCACGCCTTCCAGTTGGTGCAGGCAGGTGAGCTGGGCGACGATGGCCTGCGAGGTGGGGGCCTCGGCGGTCACCACGAGCTTGCCGGCGTCGCTGACGGCGTGGACTTCGACCCCGGTCATGGCGTCGATGGCATGGCGCACGCGGTCAAGCTGGCCCGGCTGGGCAAAGACCATGATGCCGGCGATATGCCACTCGTCGTCCGGGGCGGCCGGCTGGATGGGGATGGAACGTCTTTCAGGCATGCGTCGACTCCTGACAAGACTGCTTTTGCAGGTTTTCTTCTCGATGGCAATTGGACTTTGGGCCAATTCTGCCGAGGCTGTGCTTTCTGGCGGTCCTGTTAATGCGTGGGCGGGCCGCTGATGAGCTGGCTCATCCAGACGATGAAGCCGTAGCCGGCCACGATGATCACGGACAGCACCGGCACCATCACGGCCGTCAGAAACAGAAAGCTGCGCACCTCTTCCTTCTTGCGCTGGGGATCGTCAACGCTGCGCGGGTCCATGATCTCCTCGGCCTGTGCTCGGGAATGCGTACTCATTAAAGGAATGGCTACGCCGAGTGTCAAGACATGCACCCGGACCGCAGATGCGGACAAGTTCGGCTCTGACTGGGGGTCATGCGCCGCCAGCCTGAATCGCGGCGCGCACCGGTATGGCGCCGCGATGCTGTCACGCCGTGATCTGAATTTCTTCTGGGTCGTCCTGAAAGAAATCGAAGCGCGGGTCGCGGGTGCCGCCCGGTCGACACCGTCGCCCCGCCGCTATTCCTTGGCCAGCCGCTGCGCCACCGCGATAAAGCGCTGGACATGGCGGTCGTCGGCATCCTGCTGCGTGGCCAGCGCGATGCCGATGCGGGCCGCCGGCCGGGGGCTGGACAGTCGCAGGAAGCGCACCCGCCGCGTGGTGTACCGCGCCGTGACGCCCGGCACCAGCGCCACGCCCAGCCCGCTTTCCACCAGGCTGACGATGGTCTGCACCTGCACGGCCTCCTGGGCGATGCGCGGCACGAAGCCGGCCTGCTGGCACAGCAGCATCGCCACGGCCCGCAGGTTGGGCACATCGGCATGGGGATGCATGATGAACGGCTCGGCGGCCAGCGCCTTCAGCGCGATGCTGTCGTGCGCGGCGTACGGGCTGTCGGCCGGCACGGCGGCCATGAAGGTGTCCGATTCCAGTGGCAGTAGCTGAAACGGGCCGCTGTCGAGGATCGGGAACCGCACCAGCCCGGCGTCGAGCAGGCCGCGCCCGATCCGCTCCAGGATCGACGCCGAGGTCGATTCGTGCAGGATCAGCTCGATGCCGGGATGGGCCTCGCGGAAGGCCGGGATCAGCCGCGGCAGCAGCGCGTAGGTGGCCGAGCCGACAAAGCCGATGCGCAGCGCGCCGCGCTCGCCGTGCGCGGCGGACTGCGCGGCCGCCCGCACCTGCGCGGCGTGGAACAGCGCGCGCCGGGCGTCGTCCAGCGCGGCCTCGCCGGCCTGGGTCAGCCGCACGCCGCGCGTGGTCCGCAGGAACAGCGGCGTGCCCAGCGACGCCTCCAGCTTGCGGATCGAGATCGACAGCGGCGGCTGCGCCATGTGGAGCTGCTCGGCCGCCCGGTGGAAGTTGCCGGTCTCGGCGAGCACGACGAATTGCTGGAGCTGGCGCAGGTCCATGGCGATACTGTCTGGATATCGGTTCCTAAAAAAGGAATATTAGACGCAAGCGCCGCGCGGGGCTACGCTGGGGCCCATTCGATTCCAGAAACAAGGAGACCCCCCGCGATGCTGCCCCTGTCCGGTATCCGCGTCATCGACCTGTCCACGGTCGTGATGGGCCCCTATGCCAGCCAGTGGCTGGCCGACCTTGGCGCCGAGGTGATCAAGGTGGAAACCCCCGATGGCGATTCCACGCGCCGCACCGGCCCGGCCACCGAGGAAGGCATGTCCGCGATCTTCCTGGGCGTCAACCGCAGCAAGAAAAGCGTGGTGCTGAACCTGAAGCAGCCGGCCGCGCAGGCTGCGCTGCACCGGCTGCTGGATACGGCCGACGTGTTCCTGCACAGCATGCGCCCGCAGAAGCTGGGCAAGCTGGACCTGGACCCGGCCAGCGTCATGGCGCGCCATCCGCAACTGGTCTACGTCAGCCTGCTTGGCTTTGCCGAGGACGGCCCGTACGGCGGCCGGCCCGCCTACGACGACATCATCCAGGGCCTGTGCGGCAATGCCGCGCTGATGGCCGCGCAGACCGGCACCGTACGCTACTTCCCGACGATTGCGGCCGACAAGACCAGCGGCCTGGTGGCCGCGCTGTCGATCTCGGCCGCGCTGGCCGGCCGCGCGCGCAATGGCGGGCAGGGCGGCATGGTGGAGGTGCCGATGTTCGAGTCGATGGTGGCGTTCAACCTGGTCGAGCACCTGTACGGCCAGCATTTCGACCCGCCGCGCGCGCAGGCCGGCTATCCGCGCGTGCTGGCGCCGCTGCGCCGGCCGTACCAGACCGCCGACGGCTACGTCTGCATGATGCCGTACACCGACGCGCACTGGCGCGACTTCTTCCGCGCGGCCGGCCGCGACGACCTGGCCGCCGACCCGCGCTTTGCCGACATCGCCGCGCGTACGCGCCATATCGAGACGCTTTACGAGATCACCGGCGAGCTGGTGCGGGCGCGCGACACCGCCGACTGGATCGAACTCTGCGAAGGACTGCAGATCCCGGTGGCCCGCGTCAACGGCCTGGACGAACTTGTCGACGACCCGCACCTGCGCGCCACCGGCTTTTTCGATGCGGTGCAGGACCCGGCCATGGGCACGCTGCGCTTTCCGGGGGCGCCGGTGCGCTTTGACGGCCAGCGCGCCCATGCCGGCGTGCCGCCCCGGCTGGGCGAGCACACGCGCGAGGTGCTGGGCAGCATCGGACTCAGCGACGACGAGATCGCGGCGCTGGGCTGACCCCTTGGCCGACTCACAACAGGAGACACGCATGACACAGCCGCAACCGCAACGCCTGGGACAGGGCTACTACTGGCAGGACATCGAGACCGGGCAGGTCTTCGAGACGTTCCGCCGCACCGTGACCGAGACCGACCTCGTCAACTTCATCTCGGTGACGGGCATGCTGGAGGCCATCTTCATCGAATCGGGCTACGCGGGCGGCGCGATCAAGGGCCGCCCCGTGCCGGCGGCGCTGACGTACGCGCTGATCGAGGGCTTCATCCTGCAGACGATGATCCAGGGCACCGGGCTGGCGATGCTGGAACTGACGCAGCAGATCCACGCGCCGGTGCTGGTTGGCGACACCATCCGCGCCCGCGTGACCGTGACCGGCATCCGCCCCACGTCGAAAAGCGGCCGCGCCGTGGTCGATTCGTCGATCGAGGTCTTCAACCAGCGCGACGAACGGGTCATGACGTACACCGCGCGCCGGCTGCTGGCGGGGCGCGAAGCCTAGGCGCCCGGCGCGCACGGACGCCAGCGGCGGGGACACGCCGTCGGCGCCAACGGTATTCACCGGAGGAGACAACCATGCCAATACCACGCATCACCGCCCGGCGCCTGCCGCTGTCGGCGCTGGCCCGCAAGGGGCTGGCCGCCGTGGCCGCCTGCAGCCTGGCACTGGGCGCCATGCCCGCGCACGCTGCCTATCCCGACAAGCCGATCCGGCTCGTGGTGCCGTTCCCGCCGGGCGGCCCCACGGACCTCGTGTCGCGCGTGATCGCCCGGAAGATGTCGGACGAACTGGGCCAGCAGGTGCTGGTGGACAACCGGCCCGGCGCCAACGGCAACATCGGCAACGAGATCGTCGCCAAGGCACCGGCCGACGGCTACACGGTGCTGTACAACACGTCGTCCATCGCGCTGAGCCCGGCGCTGTACAAGAAGCTGCCCTACGACGTGCGGCGCGACCTGCTGCCCGTGGCGATGACCGCCAACGTGCCGCTGGTGCTGGAAGTGAACGCGCAGGTGCCGGCCAGCACCGTGCCGGAGTTCGTGGCGTGGCTCAAGGCGCATCCGGGCAAGATGACGTACGGATCGGCCGGCAACGGCAACGTCACGCACCTGGCCGCGTTCCTGTTCCTGCAGGCCAACGGGCTCGACGCGGTGCACGCGCCGTACAAGGGCAGCGCGCCGGCGCTGACGGACCTGGCCAGCGGGCAGGTGCAGTTCATGACCGATACGATCAACTCGTCGCTGCCATTCATCCGCGACAAGCGCATGAAGGCGCTGGCCGTGACCAGCGCCACGCGCAGCGCGCAGTTGCCCGACGTGCCGACGCTGGCCGAATCGGGCATGCAGGGGTTCGAGGTGGGCGCGTGGCAGGGCATGATGGTGCCCGCCAGAACGCCGCCCGAGATCGTCCAGCGGCTCAACGCGGCCGTGACCAAGGCGCTGGCATCGGCCGACGTGCGCGCCAGCCTGGCCGCCCAGGGCGCCGAGCCGCGCGGGTCCACGCCCGAGGCGTACGGCCGCTACGTCGCGCAGGAAATCGACCGCTGGGGCAAGGTGGTCAAGGACTCGGGCGTGACGCTCGACTGACCGCCGATCATCGCCGCCCATCGCTGCCCATCGCTGCCCATCGCCACGCTTAGCCGCCAGGAGTCCACATTGCATCCGCTGTTTGGCACGTTCGCGCTGACCGCGCTGCCGGGCCCCGCCGCCGCGTTGCGGCAGGAGGTCAAGGCGTTCCTTCGGGAGCATTTGCCCCCCACGCCGCCCGACGTGCGGGCGCGTTCGTGGATGGGCTTCGACGCCGGCTTCAGCCGCGCGCTGGCCCGGCGCGGCTGGGTCGGCATCACGCTGCCGGCGCAGTACGGCGGCGCGGGGCTCGACGCGTTCTCGCGCTTCGTGCTCGTGGAGGAAATGCTCGCGTGCGGCGCGCCGGTGTCCGCGCACTGGATCGCCGACCGCCAGAGCGGCCCGCTGATCCTGCGCTACGGCTCCGACGCGCAGCGCGCGCACTACCTGCCGCGCATCTGCCGTGGCGAGGCGTTCTTCTGCATCGGCATGAGCGAGCCAAACGCGGGATCGGACCTGGCCAGCGTGACCACGCGCGCCGTGCCGCTGCCCGATGGCGGCTGGCGGCTCAACGGGCGCAAGATCTGGACGACCAATGCCGACCGCTGCCACTACATGCTGGCGCTGGTGCGCACGTCGGGCGATGCGGGCGACCGGCAGCGCGGGCTGTCGCAGGTGATCGTCGACCTGTCGCTGCCCGGCGTGACGGTGCGGCCGATCCGCGACCTGGCCGGCGACGCGCATTTCTCGGAAGTTGCGTTCGATGACGTCCACCTGCCGGCTGACGCGCTGGTCGGCCAGGAAGGCGCCGGCTGGGAACAGGTGAACGCGGAACTGGCGTTCGAGCGCAGCGGCCCGGAGCGGCTGTATTCGAGCGTGGTGCTGCTGGACGCCTGGCTCGCGGCGCTGCGCGGCCTGCCGCCCGCTCGGCGCGACACGGTGGCCGTCGGCCAGATCCTGGCGCGGCTGGCAGCGTTGCGCGCGATGTCGTTGGCCGTGACGGCGCGGCTGGCTGCGGGGAAGAGCCCGCTCGTCGAGGCGGCGCTGGTCAAGGACCTGGGCACCGAACTGGAACAGTCGATCGGCGCGCTGGCCGAGGCCGCGCTGGGCGACGACCCGGCGCTGGCCGGCAATGCGGACCTCTATCGCACGGCCGCCTACGTGAGCCAGATATCGCCGACCTATTCGCTGCGCGGTGGCACGCGCGAGATCCTGCGCGGCATGATCGCGCGCGGGCTGGGGCTGCGCTGACATGGAGAGCGGAATGGACAACCTCTACGCCGACGCGCTCGAAGCCGTGCTGCGCGACCACTGCGGGCCGGCCGTGATACGCGCCATCGAGGCCGGTGGCGACGCCGCGCCGCTCTGGGCGCGGCTCGACGCCAGCGGCTTTGCCGACAGCCTGCGGCCTGACGCGGGCCTGTCCTTGTCGGATGTGCTGCCGATGCTGTCGCTGGCCGGCCAGTACGTGGTGCCGCTGCCGCTGGCGCAGACGATGTTCGCGCGCGCGCTGCTGGACGAGGCCAAGCGCGAGGTGCCGGACGGCCCCGTCGCACTGGCCTGCCTGGACGGCCAGCCTCGCGCGCAGGTTGCCGACGGCGCGGCGGCGCGCTGGTTCCTGGCGCAGGATGCGGACCGGGCGTGGCTGGTGCCGCGCGACGCCGCCGACGTGGCGCCGACCGGCGTGCATGGCGACCTGACGGTCAGCGTGGCCTGCCCGGCCGCCGCGACGTTCGCGCTGGCGCCCGGCACGCTGCGCACGGTGGGCGCGGCGCTGCACGCGGCGCAGATGGCCGGCGCCATCGCGCGCGTCTTCGACATGACGCTCCAGTACGCCAACGACCGTGAGCAGTTTGCCCGGGCCATCGGCAAGTTCCAGGCCATCCAGCACCAGATCAGCGTGATGGCCGAGCAGGTGGCGATGGTGCGGATGGCCGTGCAGCTGGCGTTCGGCGGCCCCGGCAGGCGCCCGTCGCGCATGGACGCGGCCATCGCCAAGTGCAACGCCAGCGACGCGGTGGGGCCGGTCACGTCGATGGCCCACGCCGTGCACGGCGCCATCGGCATCACCGAGGAATACGACCTGCAATTGCTGACGCGACGGCTCCACGCCTGGCGCGTGGCCGATGGCTCGGAACGCTACTGGGCGCGGGAAATCGGCCAGGCCGCGTGCGACGCCGGGGGCGGCACCGTCGACCTGCTGCGGCGCTGGAGCGGCGAGGCGGCCTGACGGCCTAAAGGGGGGCGGCTCAGTGGGCCGCCATCTCCACGCGGCACTGCATGTCGGGCTTGCCGGGCAGGGTCAGCAGCGCGTCGGGGCCCTTGTCCCAGAACAGCGCTTCACCATCCTTGAGCGTCGCGGCGTAGCGCGCGCCGGATGCCGCCGGCGTCTGCCGCAGCACCACCTGCTGGTCCAGCCAGCGCAGATAGGCATAGCCGGGATCGGTCTGCACGAAGGTGCCCGCGATGACCGCGTCCACGCCCCCGCACCGGATATTGAACGGCCCCCGGCTGATGCCGCGATCATCCTGCGTGCGGGCGCCCGCGTAGCCATGGCGCAGGTCATAGATCCGGCGCAGGTAGGTGGTGGCGATGCAGTTGGGCGCGTCGTCGGCCTGCGCGCAGTCGTTGCGGCCCTTGACCCAGCCCCGTTGCTCGGCCAGCAGCGTTTTCTTCTGCGCCGTGGGCAGTGAGCGGGCATCGAGCGCCAGGCCATAGAGCCGCGTGGTCTCGCGGTCGAGTCGGGCCAGCGTGGTGTCCTTGCAGACCAGCTGCTCGACCTGTCCTTCCGCCTTCTTGCAGTCGAAACTCGGCGTCACGGCCACGGGCCGGGCCGGCCGGGGCGCGGAGGCGGCAGGCGGCGCGGCTTCCTGTGCCGGCGGTGCCGACGGATTGCCTTGCGCGAACGCGGCGGGGCCGGACGCGGCAAGCACTGCGAAGGTCGTCAGGGTGGCGAGGGCGCGGGACGCGGCAAGCGGGACGGCGGCACAGCTTGGCATGGCAGGGGCTCCTGCGGGCCGGCTTAGCCCGCGTTGCGGTCGATCACGACGAAATGCTTGCGGACGGTTTCGATGACCTCGAACACGCCTTCGAAGCCCGCGGGAATCACGCAGGCATCGCCCGGCCCGAACTCGCGGGCGTCTCCAGTATGGCTGGTGATCCGCAGCCGGCCACTGATCACGTGGAAAAACTCTTCCTTGCCGGCCGGAAAGGCAATGCGCCACGCGCCCGGTTCGCACCCCCAGATTCCGCAGTCGAAATCCCCCTGGGCCGCGCTGTAGTGCGTCCACGTGGTGCGGTCGGGGTTGCCAGTCACCAGCCGGTCCGGGCGCGGGTTGTCGTGGGCGGGCGTGGGATCGGCGCGGAAGTCGATCAGGGAGACAGGTGATGTCGGCTGCATAAATCGAGAAATCTGGATACCCGGTCAGTCCGGGAAGCCGCCAGTGTAATCGGCCGAACTGGGCCACACCCACGCATCGGTCATCGGCCTGACGGGCGTCTATCACAACCTGCTGCGGCGCTGGGCGGATGCGTAGGGCAGGTTTGCCGTCCCAAAAAGAAATACCCCGACGCGCGGGATCGCCGGGGTAGTAAGAGTTGCCAAGTCGTTTAGGGTCGTGTCGAATGACCCTCCGGCTAGTGTGAGGGCCGGCGGCGGATGCGCCAATAACTCATGTGAGTTATTGGCGTTTCAGGAACAGTCGCCAGCATTTGCCGCAGTGCATTGTCGAATTCTGAACAAAGGAACGCGATTCCGAATGTCGACGTCGGCGCGGGGTTCCCCGCCCGTTCCACCGCCCGCTCACCCCGCCGGCGCCGGCTGGCCCGCCCGGCTGTGGCGGGCCGGATCGGCCGGGTACAGCGCCAGCAGCGCGCTGACCACGCCGTTGGTCCAGCCAAAGCCGTCCTGCAGCGGATACTCGCCGCCCCCGCCGCCTTCGGCGCTGCCGGACCTGCGCCGCTGCAGCCGGTATTTCTCCACGAGCTTGTATTCCGATGCATAGAGGCTGCCGACCGTGCGCAGCCAGCGTTGGGCGATGTCGTCGGCCAGCGCGTCGAAGCCGTACTTCCGCAGCCCGATGATGCCTACCCACTGCAGCGGCGCCCAGCCGTTAGGGCGGTCCCATTGCTGGCCGGAGTCGATCTCGGTCGTGGCCAGCCCGCCTTCCTCCAGCAGCCGGGCGGATACCGCGTCGGCCACGCGCGCCGCCTGTGCTGGCGTGGCCAGACCCAGGAACAGCGGCATCAGCGTGGCGGCGCTCAGGTGCGGGCGCGCCGTGCCGCGGTGCCAGTCGAAGTCCGTGAACGCGCCGACGCCGTCGTCCCACATGATGGCGGCGATGGCCTGCCGCCTGCGTTCGGCGGCCTCGCGGTAGCGCGCGGCGGCGTCAGCGTCGCCGGACCGCTCGCTCAGTTCCGCCAGGCGGCATTCGGTGTACCAGAGCAGCGCGTTCAGGTCCACGGGCAGGATAGCCGTGGTGCGGATGGTCGCCAGGTCGCAGGCGGCCTGCCCGGCCACCGGGTCGGGCTCGCACCAGCGCGAGCTGAAGTCCCAGCCCGATTCGGCCGCCGCGCGCAGGTCCCGGAACACCAGGTGGGCGGGCCGGCTGGCGCGGCGCGCCGTGTCGACATCTTCCAGGTAGGCTTCCTCGCGCGGATGGGCGCGGTCGTCCCAGTAGCGGTTCAGGTACGCGCCGTCGGGCAGCCGCACCAGCCTGCGATGCGCCTGGCACGGCTGCAGGTGCCCCACGCCGTCCATCCAGAACGCATACTCGCGCGCCAGTTGCGGCAGGTAGCGCACGGCCGCGTCCACGCCCTGGTCCTCGAACAGGCCCGTCATCAGGGCGAACACCGGCGGCTGCGACCGGCTCAGGTAGTACGTGCGCGTGCCGTTCGGCACCAGTCCGTAGGTGTCCAGCAGGTAGGCGAAGTTGTCGGCCATCGCGCGCAGCAGGTCGTGCCGGCCGCTGGCAGAGAGGCCCAGCATCGTGAAGTACGAATCCCAGTAGTACAGCTCGCGGAAGCGGCCGCCCGGCACCACGTACGGCCGGGGCAGCGGCAGCAGCGAGCACAGCGGCGGATGCTCGGCGGGCTCGCGCGTCAGCACGGGCCAGAGGCCGTCGATATGCTCGCGCAGCGAGTTATCCGGGTTCGATTCGTAGTGGTCGTCCGGCACCGTCTCGCGCGCGAAATAGGTGCGCACGAACGCTTCGAGCGAGAACCCGTCCGCGTCGCGCTGCTCGCGGTAGCAGGCCAGGATCGTCTCGGGCGGCGCCAGCGGGATGCAGTCCGGAAACGTCTTGCTGTCGGCGAACATGCCACTGGACTGCACGTCGACGAACAGCTCGGCGTAGCGCTCGGCCGGCGACACCGTATCCGCATCGTGGCAGCCCGGCAGCGTGCATGGCGCGGGCGTGGGCAGGTGGGTGATGGACGGCGCGTGCGCGTGGCAGTGCGTCAGCCGGGGGGGCCGTGCCGGCGTCGCTGGCGGCGGGGCGCGGCGTGGCGTCAGCCTGGGCCGGCGCGGTGCGCGCGGCAACGTGCGGCACGCGGCCGGCGGGTGGGGCGTCATTGTTCCGCATAGTTCCAGAGGAGTCCCCCATCGATGACGAGCGTGGCGCCCGTGATGTAGTCCGCGTCGGCGCTGGCCAGGTAGGCCACCAGCCCGGCCACTTCCTCGGGCTGGCCCAGCCGGCCCAGCGGGATATTGGTCAGCAGAGACTGCAGCTGGTCGGGGCTGGCCATCAGCTTGCGGTTGATCGGCGTCTGGATCGCGCCGGGCGCGATGTTGTTGACGGTGATGCCGGCCGGCGCCAGTTCGATGGCAAGGTTGCGCATCATCATCCGCAGGCCGCCCTTGCTGGCGCAGTAGCTTGTGAAGTGCGGGAACGGCAGGTCCTCGTGCACCGAGCTGATGTTGATGACCTTGCCGCCCAGCTTGCGGTCCAGCCGGTGCCTGACGAAGCGCTGGGTCAGGAAGAACGGGCCCTTGAGGTTGGTGTCGAGCACGCGGTCGTAGTCGGCCTCGGTCACGTCGGCAAACGGCGCGCGCACCTCCACGCCGGCGTTGTTGACGAGGATGTCGAGGCTGCCTGACGGGGCCACCGCCTGCACGGCCGCGTCGACCAGCGCAAACGCCTGCGCCACGTTGCCGATGTCGCCGGCCACCACGTGGGCGCGGCGCCCGGCGGCGCGCACGCCGTCGGCGGTCTCGTCGGCATCGGCGTCATGCCGGTGCACCGCCACCACCACGTCCGCCCCCTCGCGCGCCAGCCGCAGCGCAATGGCCCTGCCGATACCGCCCGCGCCGCCCGTGACCAGCGCTGTCTTGCCTTGCAGTTGCATGGTGAGTCTCCGTGCCGTATTCCCGTCAGAGCCGCGTGCCCGGCGCGAAGTTCAAACCGTGCGCCGTGCTGCGCAGCGCCCGTGGCGCCGCTGTCGGCGGGCGCCGAAAACGCTGTCGGCCGATGGCTCAATCGTGCGGCGCGGGGTCGGTGGCAGGGTGGGTGGCGGCGTCGGGCGACAGCTCGGCATCGAACGGGATGGCGGCGGCCAGCCCAAGCTGGGCCAGCACGCTGGCCGCGGCCTGCGCCACGGTGCCGGCGTGGGCCGGCATGATCAGGTGGGCGATTTCACGATAGAGCGGATCGCGCTCGCAGAACAGCGCCTCCAGCCGCGCGCGCGGGTTTTCCACCTGCAGCAGCGGACGGTTGCGGTTGCGCCGCACGCGCCGCCACAGCTCGGGCAGCGCGGCGTCCAGGTAGATGACGTGGCCGCGCGTGCGCAGCATCTCGCGGTTCTCGGGGCGCGTCACGATGCCGCCGCCCGTGGCCAGCACGATGCCGCTGCGCCGCGACAGGTCGTCGAGCACGCGCGTTTCGCGTCGGCGGAATCCTTCCTCGCCTTCCAGCTCGAAGATCGTCGTGATGCACACCCCGCAGCGCGACTCGATCTCATGGTCGGTGTCGAAGAACGGCCGGTCCAGGTGGCGCGCGACGGTGCGGCCGATCGTCGTCTTGCCGGCGCCCATGAAGCCGATGAAGAAGAGGTTGCCCGAGTCGGAAGGGGAGTCCACGTGTGTGCGCCGCAGCGTGCCGTGCCGATGCGTCACGGTAGCACGTAATGGCAGACTACGCCGCCCCCGTCATGGCTGGCGCCCGGCGGCGATGCGGCGGATGGTCTCGGCCAGCGCCTCGGCCAGCGGGCCCGGCGTGCGGTCGGCCCGGCGCAGCAGGCCGATCGGTTCCTCGGTGCCGTGCGTGTCGATGGGCAGCCGCGCCAGTTCGCCGGCGGCCACGGCGCGCCGCGTGGCGGACAGCGGCGCGGCCCAGACGCTGTCGCCCTGCTGCACGAGCAGGCGGCCCAGGTAGGCGTCGGCGGTCTCCAGGCAGCCCGGCGGCAGCGTGAAACCGTGCCGCGCCAGCAGGCTTTCGGTGCTGTGCCGCGGGATCGATCCGACGGCAGGCACCACCAGCGGCCACGCCAGCACGTCGGCCATCGTCGGGCGGGGCTGGCTGGCCAGCGGATGGCCCGCGCGCACGGCCAGCACCAGCGGCTCGGCGGCCAGCGACTCGAACCACAGGCCCTCCATCGCGGCGGGGTCGTCCATGCGGCCGATCACCACGTCCAGCACGTCGGCCTTGAGCAGGTCGATCAGCGTGCGGTTCATGCCGCTCTGCACGGCCAGGCCCACCTCGGGATGGCTGGCGCGAAACGCCGCCACGGCGTCCACCAGCAGCGCCGGCACGATGCTGGGCAGGGCGCCCATGCGGATGCGTTCGTGCCGCGGGGCGTCGCGGCCGGCCACGCTGTCTGCGGCGGCGTCCAGGTCCTCGATCACGCGCAGCGCGTGGCGCAGGAAGCGCATGCCGGCCGCGGTCAACTCCGTGCCAGCGCGCTGCCGCACCAGCAGCCGCGTGCCGACCAGATCCTCCAGTTCGGTCAGCGTCTTGGAAACAGCGGGCTGCGTCAGGCCAAGCTGATCGCCCGCGCGGCCAAGGTGCTGCGTGCGCGCGACGGCCACGAAGCAGTGCAGGTGGCGCAGGCGGACGCGGCTGCGGAAGGCATCGGCGGATGGGATAGAGAGGGCGGGGGCAGGGGGCGGGGGCGGCCGTTGCATAACGGAAATTCATCGTTGTCACGCAAGAACTCAATTTACATGAATTCTGGTGCGCCATACAGTCGTGCCCATCGACCCCACCCATACCGGAGACAGCGCGATGCCCCCACGCCCTGGCCGCCCCGCCCAGTACCGCCGTCCGTACTGGAACACCCAGCCCGACTATCGCTTCGACCCCTACGCCTCCACGCAGCTTCGCGCGCCGGCCCAGCCGCTGATCGCGCTGCCGCAGTCGCTGTCCGAGGTCACCGGCCCGACCTTCGGCCCCGAATTCGTCCGGGAAGGCGACAACGACCTGACCGTCGGCCACGGCGGCGAGCCCATCGGCGAGCGCATCCTGGTGACCGGCCGCGTGCTCGACGAGAACGGCCGCCCAGTGCCCCACGCGCTGATCGAAATCTGGCAGGCCAATGCCGCCGGCCGCTACACGCATCCGCGCGACCAGCACGACGCGCCGCTCGACCCGTATTTCTCGGGCGAAGGCCGCACCATCACCGACGCCAGCGGCCACTACCAGTTCAAGACGATCAAGCCCGGCGCCTATCCCTGGCGCAACCACCACAACGCCTGGCGGCCCCAGCACATCCACTTCTCGCTGTTCGGCAATGCCTATGCCACGCGGCTGGTGACGCAGATGTACTTCCCCGGCGACCCGCTGCTGGACTACGACCCGATCTTCCAGTGCGTGCCCGACGACAAGGCGCGCAACCGGCTGGTGGCCGCGTTCGACTGGGAGACCACGGCGCCCGAGTACGCGCTGGGGTACCGCTTCGATATCGTGCTGCGCGGCCGCGATGCCACGCCGATGGAGTAACGCCATGCTCTACGCCACCGCTTCGCAGACCGTCGGCCCGTACCTGCATATCGGCCTGACCGCGCTGAACTGCGCCGACCTGACCGCCGACGCCCACGACCTGGCCGCCCAGCGCATCGTGATCGCAGGCCGCGTGCTCGATGGCCTGGGCCAGCCCGTGCCCGACGGTATGGTCGAAATCTGGCAGGCCAACCCGGCCGGCCGCTACCGCCACCCCGACGATGCGCGCGAACTGCCGCTGACCGCCGGCTTTACCGGCTTCGGCCGCGTGCCGACCGGGCCCGACGGCGCGTTCCGTTTCACCACGGTCAAGCCGGGCGCCGTGCCCGATGGCGACGGGCGGCCGCAGGCGCCGCATATCGTCGTGTCGGTCTTCACGCGCGGGCTGGTGCGGCATGTGTCCACGCGGCTCTACTTCCCCGAAGACGCCGCCGCGCACGGCGCCGATGCCGTGCTGGCGTGCGTGCCGGCTGACCGGCGTGCAACGCTGGTGGCGCAGGCCGATGGTGCGGGGCAATATCGCTGGGACGTCGTGCTGCAGGGCCCGGGCGAAACCGTGTTCTTCGACATCTGACGCACGCCCGGCACCGGGAAACACCGGCGTCGGGATTTGCAGCAAAATCGCATTCGACGAGCGGTTCGCCCCCAAACCGACCATGCCTACCTATTCACGCCTGACCGACCCGATGTCCGGCAGCCCCGCCGTGCTGGCAATCTTCTCCGATGCCGGCACGGTACGCCGCATGCTCGACGTGGAAGCCGCGCTGGCCCGGGCCGAGGCGCAGGTGCGCGTCATCCCCACCGCCGCCGCCGACGTCATCGCGCAGGTGTGCGCCGACGCGGGCGTCATCGACCTCGACGCGCTGGCCCACGATGCCGATGCCGCCGGCAATCTCGCCATACCCTTCGTCAAGCAGCTCACGGCCGCCGTGACCCGGCGCGATGCCGAGGCGGGCCGCTACGTCCACTGGGGCGCCACGAGCCAGGACATCATCGACACCGCGCTGGTGCTGCAACTGGCCGACGCGCTGCACGAGATCGACGCCGGCCTGCTGCGGCTGGGCGATGCCTGCGCGGCGCTGGCCACCGCGCATCGCGACACGCCGATGGTGGGCCGCACCTGGCTGCAGCACGCGCTGCCCGCCACGTTCGGCCTGAAGGCGGCGGGCTGGCTCGATGCGCTGCGCCGCCACCTGGCACGGCTGGATGCGGCGCGCGCCCAGGCCCGCACGCTCCAGTTCGGCGGCGCGGCCGGCACGCTGGCCAGCCTGGGCGACGATGCCCCGGCCGTGGCCGGCGCGCTGGCGCAGGCGCTGACGCTCGATCTGCCGGCGCTGCCGTGGCACACGCACCGCGACCGCCTGGCCGAGGTGGCGACCACGCTGGGCCTGCTGGTCGGCACGCTGGGCAAGATCGCGCGCGACATCTCGCTGCTGATGCAGACCGAGGTGGCCGAAGTGGCCGAGCCATCGGCCCCCGGGCGCGGTGGATCGAGCACGATGCCGCACAAGCGCAACCCGGTCGGCTGTGCCGCCGTGCTGACGGCCGCCGTGCGCGTGCCGCCGCTGGTGGCGACGATGCTGGCCGGCATGACGCAGGAGCACGAACGCGCGCTCGGCGGCTGGCAGGCGGAATGGGACACGCTGCCGCAGATCGTGACGCTGGCCGCCGGCGCGTTGCGGCAGATGGGCGACGTGGTGGCCGGCCTGCAGGTGGACGCCGCGCGCATGCGGGCCAATCTCGATCTCACGCGCGGGCTGATCCTGGGCGAGGCGGCGATGCTCGAACTCGGCCGGCGCATTGGCCGGCTGCCGGCCCATCACGTGGTCGAGCAGGCGTCGCGTCGCGCGGTGGCCGACGGCACCACGCTGCGCGACGCGCTGGCGCAGACGCTCGATGAAGATCCCGCGCACCGCGGCTTGCTGGACGCCGCCACGCTCGACCGCCTGGGCGACCCGGCCGCGTACGCAGGCCAATCGGCGCCGTTTGCCGATGCCGCCGTGGCCGCGTGGCGGCAGGCGCGCGCATCACGACAACAAGACTGACTGGAGACAACCTTGCCCTACCTCGACCACGCCGGCGCCCGGCTGTTCTACACCGTCGACGGCCCCGACACCGCGCCCGTCATCGTCTTCTCGAACTCGATGGGCACCGACCACACGATGTGGCAACCGCAGGTGGACGCGCTGGCCGGCCGCTTCCGCGTGGTGCGGCACGACATGCGCGGCCACGGCCGCTCGGTGACCGACGCCACGCAGACTACCGTGGACGTGCTGGGCGGCGACGTGCTGGCCATCCTCGATGCGCTGCGCGTGGAGCGGGCCGTGTTCTGCGGGCTGTCGATTGGCGGGCTGATCGGCCAGTGGCTGGCGGCGCGGGCGCCCGAGCGCTTCTCGCACGTGATCGTGGCGAACACGGCGCCCCGGATTGGCACGGCCGAGTCGTGGGCCGCGCGCATCGACGGCGTGCTGTGCGACGGCATGGGGCCGCTGGTGGACGCGTCTCTCGGGCGCTGGTTTACCGAGGATTTCCGGCGCACGGCCGGCCCTGCCATCGCCGACCTGCGCGCCGTGCTGGCGGGGCTGGACCCGCGCGGCTACGCGCTGGGCTGCACGGCGCTGCGCGATGCGGACTTGCGCGAGGCGGTCAAGGCCATCGGCGTGCCGGTGCTGGTGATTGCCGGCCGCGACGATCCGTCGACCACGGCTGCCGAGGGCCGGGCGCTGGCCGAGGCGATTCCCGACGCGCGCTACGTGGAGCTGCCCGCCGCGCATCTGTCGAACCGCGAACAGCCGGGCCGCTTCACGGCGGCGGTGCTCGATTTCGTGCTGGGGCGGCTGCCGGTGACCGACGACCACGCGCGCTACGACGCCGGGCTGTCGGTGCGGCGCGCGGTGCTGGGCTGCGCCCATGTCGATCGGTCGCTGCAGAAACTCACGCCGCTGAACGAGGAATTCCAGCACCTGATCACGCGCTATGCCTGGGGCGAGATCTGGACGCGCGAGGGCTTGCCGCGCCATACGCGCAGCCTGGTCACGATTGCGATGATGGTGGCGCTGAACCGGTCCGAGGAGTTGAAGCTCCACCTGCGCGCGGCCGCCAACAACGGCGTGACGCGCGACGAAATCAAGGAGGTGTTGCTGCAGACCGCCATCTACTGCGGCGTGCCGGCGGCCAATTCGGCGTTCCACATGGCCGGGGAAGTCTTCGCCGAGATCGATGCCGGGCGCGGCTGAGCGGTCCATCCCAGGAGACGCCATGGCCGCCAACGGCTCCACTTCCACACGGGTCGCCATCGTCGGCGCCGGCCCGGCCGGGCTGCTGCTCGGCCAGTTGCTGACCGTGGCGGGCATCGACAACATTGTCATCGAGCGGCGCAGCCCGGAACACGTGCTGGCCCGCATCCGTGCCGGCATCCTCGAATGCGGCACCGTGGACGCGCTGGCACGCGCGGGCGTGGATGCGCGGCTGCGCCGCGAAGGGCTGGTGCACCACGGTATCGAACTGTCGTTTGGCGGCGCGCGGCACCGTATCGACTTTCACGCGCTGATCGGACGCGACGTCACCGTGTATGGCCAGACCGAGGTCACGCGCGACCTGATGGCCGCGCGGCAGGCCAGCGGCATGCCGACCGTCTACGACGCCGAAGAGGTGTCGCTGCACGACTTTGACGGCCAGCGGCCGCGCGTGCGCTATCGCAAGGCCGGCGCCATGCATGAGGTAGCGTGCGATTTCATCGCCGGCTGCGACGGCTTTCATGGCGTCAGCCGCGCCAGCGTGCCGGCCACCGCCACACAGGTGTTCGAGCGGGTATATCCGTTCGGCTGGCTTGGCGTGCTGTCCGACACGCCGCCGGTGGCCGACGAACTGATCTACGCCAGCCATCCGCGCGGGTTTGCGCTGTGCAGCATGCGGTCGAAGACGCGTAGCCGCTACTACGTGCAGGTGCCGGCCACCGAGCAACCCGAGGCGTGGTCCGACGCGCGGTTCTGGGACGAACTGCGCCGCCGGCTCGACGCGCCCGCCGCCGAGGCGCTGGTCACGGGGCCCAGCATCGAGAAGAGCATCGCGCCGCTGCGCAGCTTTGTGTGCGAGCCGATGCGGTTCGGCCGGCTGTTCCTGGCTGGCGATGCCGCGCATATCGTGCCGCCCACCGGCGCCAAGGGGCTGAACCTGGCCGCCAGCGACGTGGTGTACCTGGCCGACGGTCTGGTGGCCCACTATCGCGACGGCGACCGCCGCGGGCTCGACCAGTATTCCGAGACCTGCCTGCGGCGGGTATGGAAGGCCGAGCGCTTCTCGTGGTGGATGACGTCGCTGCTGCACCGGTTTCCCGACGCTGACGCGTTCGCGCACCGCATCCAGCAGGCTGAACTGGACTACCTGGTGGGTTCGGAGGCCGCGTGCCGGTCCCTGGCAGAGAACTACGTCGGGCTGCCACGCTAGTCGCGGCGGCCGGGCGGCCACTCGCAGATCCATATGTCGTCCATATGGATACGTGAGCCGGCATATATTTTACGTGGCCCCTCCCCGGTGATACCGTCTCGCTCCAGCATGCCGGCACAAGTACCGGCTGCACTGGAGGAGACAACTGATGACATCCCGAATCCATGGCCGCCGCACGTGGCGGCTGGCTGCCGCATGCGCGACGGCGTTGCTGCTGGCGGCCTGCGGCGGTGGCGACGATGCGCCGGCCGCATCGAATGGCGGCAGCGGCAGCGGCAGCGGCAGCGGCGGGCAGGGCGGCGACCCGGCCAACCCCGGCAACCCGGCCACGCCGGTACTGAGCGCACTGGAAGCCTGCAACGCGCTGAACGGCGTCAGCCTGCCCGCATCGAGCCTGGCCCTGCCCACCAGCGGCGCCAGCGTCACCAAGGCGACGCTGATCGCGGCCGATGCCACCGGCAACACGCTGGGCGAGTACTGCCAGGTGCGCGGCGCGATTGCGCCGGTCGACGGCTCGTCGCCCAGCATCAACTTCGCGGTGAACCTGCCGACCCAGTGGAACGGCAAGGGCATCCAGTTCGGCGGCGGCGGCTTCGACGGCACGCTGATCGACGGCACCGAGACCGTGCGCTTTGCGCTGCCCGACGATCCCGCGCCGCTGTCGCGCGGCTATGCCACCTGGGGCGACGATTCGGGCCACCAGAGCACCAGCATCACCGATGGCCGCTTTGCCACCAACGACGAGGCGCTGACCAACTACGGCGGCGATACGCTCAAGAAGACCCATGACGTGGCGCTGGCGCTGATCCAGCAGCGCTACGGCAAGGCGCCCACGCGCGCCTACTTCCTGGGCACGTCGACGGGCGGGCGCGACGCGCTGAGCTACATCCAGCGCTGGCCGGCCGATTATGACGGCGTGATCGCCAACGAACCGGCGCTCAACTACACGGGCACGCGGCTGTCGAACGTGGCCGTGGGCCGCGCGCTGTACCTGAACGGTGGCGCGGGCTGGCTCAACATCAACAAGACGCTGCTGGTGCAGAAGGCCGCGATGGATGCCTGCGACACGCTGGACGGCGTGGCCGACAAGGTCGTCAGCAACGTGGAAGGCTGCCGCGTCGGCGCGATGCAGGTGCTGGCCAGCCTGCGCTGCGTGGGCGGGGCCGACACTGGCGACACCTGCCTGTCCGACGCGCAGATCGCGACGGTCAAGACCACCGAGCAGCCGCTGCAGCTCAACTATCCGCTGGCCAACGGCGTGACCGTGGCCGGCGGCTACAACCTGCTGGAAGGCGCGCTGGTGGCGGGACCGTTCACCACGCGCGACCTGGGCACGCGCGCGGTGCCCGGCAACCCGGCCACCACGGCTGACGCGAACATGTACGTGACGGGCGACCAGTGGGTCAAGTTCTTCGTCACGCGCAACGCCACGTTCGACGCGCTGACATTCGACCCGGCCAGCCCGGGTAGTTGGACGTCGCGCGTGCAGGCGGTGTCGGCGCTGACCGACGCGACCAACCCGGACCTGTCGGCGTTCCTGGGCAAGGGCGGCCGGCTGATCATGCTGCACGGCCTGGCCGACGAGGTCATCAGCCCGAACTCGACCATCGCCTGGTACAAGGCCGTGATCGCGCGGGTTGGCCAGCCGGCCGTGGACCAGGGCATCCGGTTCTACACGGTGCCCGGCATGGGCCACGGCACGGGCAGCTTCCTGCCGGCGTGGAATTCGCTGACCGCGCTCGAAAACTGGGTCGAGATGGGCGTGGCGCCGGGCACGCGCGAGGTGATGGACACCAATGCCGGCACCTACGGGCGCACGCGGCCGCTGTGCCAGTACCCGTCGTGGCCCAAGTACAAGGGCACCGGCAGCGCTGACGCCGCGGTGAACTACACGTGCGAAGGCGCCTCGGGCATCGTCCAGTCGTGTCTGAACCTGCCGTCGGTGGCTACCACGTGGAAGGGCGGCAACACCCACGGCGAGGAACTGTCGGTGCGGATCGATCCGGCCACGCTCAAGTACACGGTGACCATCGACGCCAGCGCCCAGCGCGCGGCGGCCACGGCCTGGACCGGCCAGCTGGTCTCGCAGGGCGGCTGCACCTACGCCAGCGACGAGAACGGCGCCCAGTTTACGCTCACCGGCGGCGGCGTGCTGGCGGGCGGTGTGCGGCCCGTGTCGGGCGGCAGCTTCCTGCCGATGGTGGCGTTCCAGAACGTGTCGGCCGACTACAAGCAGGTGGCGGACATCTACAACGTGAATGGCGTGCAGACAGCCGTGGCCGATGGCGCGGTCACGGTGCGCACGGGGTCGGCGCGGCTGCGGTCGTCGGCGGCCACGTGGCAGACGTGCGCGGCGGGCGCGGGCGGCGGCTTCATCGTCTACGACGCGGCCTGCACCAACACCACCAAGGGCTACATCGTCTGGAATGCCGCGCGCAACGCGTTCGACTACTTCGTGGGCGGCACCATCGCCGCCGGTGACGGCGTGCTGAGCGGGTCGCTGATCAGCGGCATGGTCAACGGCACGCCGGTGCCGGTGATCCTCACGCGCTCGGCCACGGCGTATGGCATGAACATCTACGCCCAGCAATCGGCGTCCGGGCTGCCGGCGGGCGCGGCCGACGGCGCCTACCGCATCGTCGCCACCGACGGCGCGCAGATCGACGCCAGCCTGAACGGCACGGCCATCGTGCGCAACGGGGCATCGGGCACGCTGACGTACAACACGCCGGTGCCGGGCGTGCTTGGCGCCACGGGCGGCGTGGTGGCATCGTACCTGTACAACGGCGGCCTGCTCATCGGCACCGCCACGGGCCGCTTCGAGGTTGGCCTGCTGCACTGACGCCGCCGCTTGCCGCATGGGGTCGCCCCGGTGGTTGCGGGGAAGGGGCGATCCCGCTCGCGGCTAGGCGTCGTCCTGCCCCTTCTTGCGATGGCGCGCCGCGATGCGATGCGTCAGCGCCACCAGCGCCGCCAGCGCGGCGTCGTCCTGGCCTTCGCGGTAGCCGAGCGTCAGCGGCGCGCGCAGGCGATCGGCCTCGACCATCCGGCAGTAGGCCACGCCATGGCGGTTCAGCCCCGCCATCGACGCCGGCACCACGCTCACGCCCGCGCCGGCCGCCACGAGGTTCAGGTTGGTCAGCATGCGTTCCACCTCGGCGCCGATGCGCGGCGTGAAGCCCAGCGCCTCGCATTCGCGCAGCAGGTCGCCATACATGCCGGGCGCCCCGGGCCGGCGCACGAGGATGAACGGGTCGGACGCCAGCTCCTTCAACGATACCGGCGCGGTGGCCGCCTGGCCCCGCAGGGCGCGGCGGCGCAGCAGCGCGTGGTCCAGCGGCAGCGCGATCACCATCTCCTCTTCCAGCAGCAGGTCGAACCGCACGCCTTCCGGGTGCTGCACGGGCGCGCGCAGCAGCGCCGCGTTCAGCGTGCCGTCGGCCAGCCGCTCGATGGCCTCTGCCGCGTTGCATTCGGTCAGCGACAGCGCCACGCGCGGAAACTGGCGCCGGCAGGCGCGCAGCACCTCGGGCGTGAGCTTGTGCGCGGCGGCCGAACTGGTGAAGCCGATGGCCAGCGACCCCTCGTCGCCGCGCGCCATCCGCGCCATGCGTGCGCGCATCTGGTCGATCCGCGCGAACAGGTCGACGGCATCGGCATGCAGCGCGGCGCCGGCCGGCGTCAGCGTCACGCCGCGCGGCTGGCGCTCGAACAGCGTCACGCCCAGATCGGCCTCCAGCGCCTTGAGCTGCTGCGACAGCGGCGGCTGCTGGATGCCGAGCTGTTCGGCGGCGCGCGTGACCGATCCGGTCTCGGCCACGGCCAGGAAGTAGCGCAGGTGTCTGAGCTCCATCGATATATCCGTCGTATATGGGAATGCGGGAAAGCATATATTTTACGTGCCGCCCCTGGCGCCGTAGTATTGGCGTTTCGCCCGATGCGCCGGCAGGCGGCCGGGCGGCCTTGCCGACCCATACCCACCCATACCGACAACGACAGGAGACGCCCATGCTTCGCCAACCCCGCATCCGACCGATTCCGGCCGTGGCGCTCGCCGCCGTGGTGGCCGCCACCGCGCTGGCCGGCTGCGCGAGCCCGTCCGCCAGCCCTTCGGCAGGCGCGTCCGCAAGCCCGTCCGCTGCGGCCAGGCCGCAATGGCAGCGCGTGCACCTGGGCACGGGCGCCGGCTACGACTTCCCGGTCTATGCCAACCACGCGCTCGGCGGCGACCTGCGCGGCATCCGCGAGGTGGTGTTCGTCCAGCACGGGCTGCAGCGCAACGGCGACGACTACTACGAAGCCGGCGCGGCGCTGCTCAAGGCCAGCGGCCGGAATCCGGACGAGGTGCTGCTGATCGCGCCGAACTTCCCCGGCACGCCGGACGCGGCCAAGCGCTTCGACAACATGCCGGTGTGGACGGTGCAGGGCTGGATCGGCGGCGAGGACGCGGTGTCGTGGCCCGGCGCCGGTGTGAGTTCGCTGCAGGTGCTGGACGATCTGCTGGCCTACGTCACCGACCGCCAGCGGCTGCCGATGGTCCGCAAGGTCACCGTGGCCGGCCATTCGGGCGGCGCGCAGATCGTGCACCGCTACGCGGTGCTCAACAACGTGGACGAAAAGGTGCGCGCGTCGGGCATCGACCTGCGCTACGTGGTGGCCAATCCGTCGTCGTACCTGTACTTCACGCCGGACCGGCCCGTGGCGCCCGACTACCGGCGCTTTGCGCCGTACAGCACCGCCACCTGCGCCGATTACGACAAGTACCGCTACGGCATGCGCGACATGGTGGCGTACGCCCGGGGCGCGGACGGCATGACGCTCTATCGGCGCTACATGCAGCGGCAGGTGACGTACCTGGTGGGCAGCGAGGACAACGACCCGAACCATCGCGTGCTGGACAAGGCGTGCGGCGCCGAGGCCGAAGGCCCCACGCGGCTGCAGCGCGCGCGGGCGTACTGGCGCTACGAGCAGGTGCTGGCGGGGCCGGGGCAGGCCAGCGCGCACCGGTCGATGGAAGTGGTGGGCGTGGGCCATGACCAGGCGCGCATGTTCGGATCGCAATGCGGCGCGCAGGCCGTCTTCGGCATGGACCCGGCCGCCAACGCCAGCGGCGCCGCCTGCCGCGCGCCGCAGCCCTGAGCGGCTGTCCCGAGTACCTGGCGCCGGGTGCCATCGCGGCCCGGGCCGGGTGGGTTTGTCCGGGCGGCGGGCGCGGACGGGCGGTGCTACGATGCGCGCAGCCTTTCGTCCAGTCTTTCCGCCTTCATGTCTGTTCCCGTCCGCCGGCGCCTCACGGCCGCATTGCTGATGCTGCCGCTGGCGCGCCCCTGGCCATCCGCCCACGCCGCCGCGCCGCTGCACCTGCTGGTGGGCTATGGTGCGGGCGGCGGCGCGGACCACGTGGCGCGCATCGTGGCCGACAGCCTGTCCGCCGATGGCGAGCCGGTGATCGTCGACAACCGCCCCGGTGCGGCCGGGCAGATCGCCATGCACGAGGCGGCGCGCGCGGGCAATGAACGGCCCACGCTGCTGCTGGGCACGGTGGGCTCGGTCAGCATCGGTCCACTGCTGGCCGGCACGCCCGAAGCGCCGGCGCGTCCGCTGCATCCGCTGGCCATCGTCGCCAGTACCCCCCATGTCCTGCTGATCGCCGGCGACGGCACGCGCGCCCGCGCCGACGATGCCCGCGCGCGGCTGCTTGGCCTGATCGCCGAGGCACGCCGGCGGCCGGGCGAGATCGCATACGCGTCGCTGGGGGTCCATTCCAGCGCCCACCTGGTGGGCGAATTGATGTGCCGGCAGGCGGGCGTCTCGATGGCGCACGTGCCGTACCCAGGCAGCGCACGGGCGCTGGTGGACCTGCAAGGCGGCCATGTGGCGGTGCTGGTCAGCACGCTGCAGGCCGCGCTGCCGCTGATGCGGCAGGGCCGGGTGCGCGCGCTGGCGGTTACCGGCAAGTCGCGCAGCCCGCTGGCACCGGCCGTGCCGAGCTTCGCGGAATCGGGCATCGACGGCATGGGGCAGGACGCGTGGTACGGCGTGCTGGCATCGTCCGGCATCCCCGAACCGCGCCGCGCCGCGCTCTCCGACAGGCTGACCCGCGTGCTGCGCGACCCGTCGCTACGCCAGCGCCTGGCCCAGGACGGCGCCGAACCGCTGAGCCTGACCGGCCCGCAGGCCGTGGACTACCTGGACCGGCAACGCGAGGTATGGCGCCAGGCGATCGCGGCGGTGTCGGGGCGGTTGGGGTGAGCCATAACGCAAGAAGCCGGAACACCCTTGCGGATGTTCCGGCCGGTGGGCCCGCTCCTGTGAGGCACGCCTTGACTTCAGGCGTGATGTGACAACCGTGGAGATGTCACTGCGGGGCCCGGAAAGCCGTGCGTGTGGGCACGCGGGTTACTGGCGATCCTTCTGTTGTTGCTGCTGCTGGGAGCCTTGCTGGCCCTGCTGCGAACCACCTTGCTGACCACCCATGCCGCTTTCCTGCTGGGGCTGGCCGGACCCTTTGTCCTGGTTGCCCATCTGGCCGCCGCCTTGCTGACGCTGTTGGTCCTGGCCGCCTTGCTGCTGGTTTCCGCGCTGGCCGGACTGCTGCTCTTGCTGCTTCTGTCCCGGTTGGGATTGGCTACCTTGTTGGCCACCTTGGCCTTGCTGCTGTCCCATTGCTGTCTCCAAGTCGCGCGGCGGGGGGTGCCGCATGGAGGATTGAGCAATGCGCGTGCCACGGCCGGCGGGCGTCGGCAATGTGGGGCGTATGGCATCTGCGGGATGCAAACGTAGCGGATGCGCGACTTGCAGCGGCTGTGGCAGGCCTTCCCGATTTACAACGGATGCATGCTTTTCATACGCCGGCGCGGCGGCCGGCATGCCCAAAACCTTGCCGGGCCGCGCCAGCAAAGGCTTCGCCGCTTTGGAACACTCCTTGCAAGTGATGGATACCGGTGTCCGTGCGGACACCACGCGAAAAGCTTGATTCATCGCGATTCAAACGCTAACAAGGAGAAAAGGGCCATGACCCACGCTGTAAAGACGCTTCGCATTGCCACGATGATTGCCGCGCTTGCCACGGCGGGCGGCGCCTATGCGCTGGACAACGGCGGCTTCATGAAGGTTGCCGATGCCACGGGCAGCACCGTGACGCAGGCGAATCCGACCAATACGCCGTCGGGCATGCCGGGCCGTTCGGACGGCGACAAGGAAAAGCTGCCGGCGGCCACGTCGGGCGCGAAGGTTGACGCGAACGTCGACAACGCCAAGCAGGCGGTGACCGACAGCGCGCTGACCACCAAGGTCAAGACGAAGCTGCTGGCGACGAAGGACCTGAAGTCCACCGGCATCCACGTCAAGACCAAGGATCGCGTGGTGAACCTGACGGGATCGGTGCCGAGCGCCGAACAGCGGCAGATGGCCGTGGAAACGGTGCGCTCGGTGGAGGGCGTGAGCTCGGTCGACGACCACCTGAAGGTGTCGGCGCGCTAAGCAGGCGCCATGCCGCATGACCGGCCACGCCCGATGGCGTGGCCGACCTCGAAGATGACTGGAGGTACAGGTTTTCTGGCCAACGGATTGACAGACTGACTGACCCAACCGGTTGATGATGCGCGGCGACCCTGGTCGCCCCTGCGCTGAGCCGCGACTCTCCCACGTGTCGCGGCTCTTTTTCTTTGGGAGGGCGGGCGAGGCTAGGCCGCCTTGCGGCGCTGGGCGGCAGTGGCCGGGGTCTTCTTGCTGGCGCGCTTGGTCGCCGGCTTGCTGGCCGGCTTTGTGGCGCTGGCCTTGGCCGAAGCCTTTGAGATCTTTGCCGATGTCTTCGCGGAAGTCTTGGCCGAAGCCTTGCCCGCCGATGTCTTCGACGTCCTGGCCGACGCTTTCGCCGACGTTTTCGCCGATGACTTCGCCGATGACTTCGCCGAAGCCTTGCCCGACGCCTTCGCCGCCGCCCGCCGCGACCCCTTGCGCGGCGCCGCGTCGCTGTCGTTGGCGCTATCGTCCCCGCTCCCGTCCCCCCTGTCTCCGCCACGCTTCCCGCGTGCGCCCAGGCTCTGCTTGAGCAGCGCCATCATGTCGATGACCTTGGCGCCCTTGCCGGTGCCGGCGGCCGGCTCGTCCGACGCCGGCGTCAGCAGGTGGGTCTTGCCGGCCTTGACCTTGTCGTGGATGCGCGCGAGCAGGTCTTCGCGGTAGGTGTCGTGGTACTGCTCGGGCTTGAAGTCCTCGCTCATGTCTTCCACGAGCTTGGTCGCCATCTGCACCTCGCGCGGGCTGGCCGTGTTCTTCTTGCCGCCGGGCAGGCTCAGTTCGGCCACGGGCACCACCTCGTCGGCAAAGCGCATCGTATTCAGCACCAGCGCCTTGCCGGCCACCATCAGCGCGGCCAGGTGCTGGCGGTTGCGCAGCACCACCAGCGCCAGCGCGGCGCGGCCGGTCTTGCGCATGGTCTCGTGCAGCAGCGCGTAGCCGCGCTCGCCGCGCTTGTCCGGCTCCAGGTAGTACGGCGTGTCGAAGAAATAGGGCGGAATGGCGGCCGCGTCGACAAAGCTGACGATGTCCACTGTCTGCGTGGCCTCGACGTTGGCCTGCCGGAAATCCTCGTCGCTCAGCACCACGTACTCGTCCTTCTCGTACTCGTAGCCCTTGACGATGTCGTCGCGCTCCACGGGCTTGCCCGTGTGCTTGTTGATGCGCTGGTAGCCCACCGGGGCCATGTCGCGCTTGTCGAGCAGGTCCAGGTCCAGCGAATGCGTGCGCGACGCGGGCTTGACGGCGATGGGGATGTTCACCAGCCCGAAGCTGATGGCGCCCTTCCAGATGGCACGGGACATGGCGACGCCCGGCTAGGCCGCGCGCTGCGGCGGGGGCGGCGGCATGTCGCCCGGGGGCGGGTCGTTCACCGGCTCCGGCGTGTTGTCGGGCGGCTCGGGCGGCGGCATCTCCGGCTTCGGGGGCGTGATGTCGGGTTCGGGGGTGATGTGCATGGTGTTCCTCGTCCAGGCGCTCGGCGGTCAGGCGTCCAGCTCGTCCAGCAGCCGCGTGAGCGCGTTGAGATCCGCCGGCTTGACCAGGTGCAGGTCAAAGCCGGCGGCACGGGTGCGGCGCCGGTCGTCGGGCTGGCCGAAACCGGTCAGCGCCACCAGCCGCGCGTTGCGCAGCTCGGGAATCTCGCGCAGCCGGCGGGCGGTCTCGAAGCCGTCCATCGTCGGCATGCCCAGGTCCAGCAGCACCACGTCCGGCCGCACGCTGGCGGCGCGGTCGATGGCGCTCTGGCCGTCGGCCGCGGTCACCACGGTGTGGCCCAGCGTTTCCAGCGTCATCGTCATCGCTTCCAGCGCGTCGACGTTGTCGTCCACCAGCATGATCGTGTGCGTGGCCGACGACTGCGCGCGCGTCTTGCCGCTGGTCGGGTGCCAGTTCTGCCACGGCTCCACGGGCAGTTCCACCGTGAACGTGCTGCCCAGGTTGCGGCCCGGGCTTTCGGCGCTGACACGGCCGCCGTGCAGCGTCACCAGCTTCTGCACCAGCGTCAGGCCGATGCCGGGGCCCTCGCGTGCCGCAAAGTTGTCGGGGTCGGTAAAGGCGTCCTGCGGCACCGGCGGCCGGTCGTCGTGCTCGCCGCCCGCGCTGCCCGCGGCGCCATCGGCGGCGCCCACCTCGGGCGCCAGCGGATCGAACAGCTGGCGCTGCAGCGCTGGCGACAGGCCGTTGCCGTTGTCGCGCACGCGCACGAACACCTTGCCGTCCGATACGGTGGCCTCCACCGTGATCTGGCCGCCTTCGGGCGTGTACTTGGCCGCGTTGTGCAGCAGGTTGGCAAAGATCTGGGTCAGCCGGACCATGTCGCCGCGCACCGGCAGCGGCTGCTCCGGCAGCGACAGCCGCAGCGTGTGCTGGCGCGATTCCAGCAGCGGCCGCACCGTTTCGACGGCCGTGTTCAGCGCGCCGCGCAGTTCCACCAGGTCGCGCCGCAGCGTGATCTTGCCCTGGTTGAAGCGCGACACGTCCAGCAGTTCGTCGACCAGCCGGGTCATGTGATGAAGCTGGCGGCCGATGATGTCGCGGGCGCGGAACATGTCCTCGCGCGACGGCGAGAACTGCTGCAGCAGGTCCACCGCGCTGCGCATCGGCGCCAGCGGGTTGCGCAACTCATGCGCCAGCATCGCCAGGAATTCGTCCTTGCGGCGTTCCTCGTTGTACAGCGTGCGTTCGGCGCGATTGTGGCGCGTCACGTCCTGGCAGATGCCGGCCACGCGCAGGCAGCGGCCGTCGGCGCCCCGTACCGGGAACGCCCGCATGTGGACTTCGCGGATTTCGCCGTTGGGGCGTTCGAGCTGGAAGCCGGCGTCGAGCCGGCCGTCGCGCAGCATGCTCTGCCATTCGGCTTCCATGCGCGGGCGATCCTCGGGCGAGACCCATTGCAGCCACTGCGTCGGGTCCTGCTTGACGATGTCGGCCGGCCGGCCCCACAGCGCCTCGAAGGCCGGGCTGACGAACAGGAAGCGCTGGGCGGCCGGATCGAGGATCCAGACCACGTCGGCCAGTGCCTCGGCCAGCTGGCGGAACAGGTCTTCGTTCTCGTGCAGCGCCTCGGATGTGCGGCGGTAGGCATCCTCGGCGCCGCGCATGCGCAGCAGCGCGTTAATGTTCGAGATCAGCTCCTCGGGCTCCACCGGCTCCACCAGCAGGCTGTCGGCGCCGCTATCCAGCGCCTGCACCCGGCGGTGCGAATCGGTCACGCCGGGCGAGGTCAGCAGCACCATGGTCCGGGCGGTCTGCGGATCGCTCTTGATCAGACGGCAGACGTCGAGCCCGTCGATGTCGGACAGCTGGCCCGACAGCAGCACGAGGTCTGGCGCGTGCTGGCGGACCAGCGATAGCGCGGCCTGGCCGTCGGAGGCTTCCAGGACGGAAAACTCTGCTCGGTTCAGGATGCGGCTCTTGACGTAGCGCGGCCCCTCGCGGCCCTCGACGTTGAGGACCAGCGGGCGGCGCGTCGGATGGGGCACGGTCGAAGCGTTCATGGCTGGCAGGCGGCAAGCGGCGCCGCTTTGATAATGGCGGAATCTGAAGCGATCAGGGCACGAAGCGGCACGGCGCCATCCCCTGCAAACCGCGCAAGTGGCGCCAAACGATCCTGAATTGTAGTTTTTACCTGCATTCCACCCATGGCATTTGTATTTTCGACGTAACGTCCCGAAGGCCCGGCGGGCCCGTTCATCCACTTCATGGCGCCACCGCGCCATGCGGCGCGCGCAGCCCGGCGGCACCGGCATCGGCCGGCGAAGCCAGCATCCAGGCCAGTGCCAGCATCAACACGCCGATGACGGCGCGCTGCCAGAATTCGCTCGAATACCAGGGATCGGGGTCTTGTCTCATCGGTTCCATCAGCTCTCGGCGGCCCTTTTCGGCCGTGTTCTGGGAGCATCGTGGCAAGAACCGTGCCGCTTATGGCCAAGCGGCTGACAGACGGACGCCTACAGCGCGCCGCGCGCGCCATGGCGTGGGGGATACACGGGCGGCGGGGGCTGGTTTCAGCCGTCGCCGAGCAGCTTGCGGGCGCGCGTCAGTGTCTGGCGAACCTTGTCGTGGCCGGCCCAAGGGTCGTGACGGGCCAGTTCGGCCAGCCGGCCTTCGACGTTGGCGATGGTCCACTGGGCGGCGCCGGTCAGGTCGTCCAGCTCGTCCCAGCTCACCGGGATCGAGACGCCCAGGCCGGGCCGGGCGCGCGCCGAAAACGCGGCCGCCGTGGTAGCGCCGACACCGTTGCGCAGGTAATCGATGAAAATCTTGCCAACGCGGTTGCGGGGGCCGCTCTTTGCTACAAAGCGGTCCGGAATCGTCCTGGCCATGTGGTTCACCACGTCCTGCGAGAAGTCGCGCACCTCGTCCCAGCCGGCCCGCGCGGCCAGCGGCACCACCACGTGCAGGCCCTTGCCGCCGCT
This sequence comes from Cupriavidus sp. H18C2, assembly GCF_049393795.1. Taxonomy (NCBI): domain Bacteria; kingdom Pseudomonadati; phylum Pseudomonadota; class Betaproteobacteria; order Burkholderiales; family Burkholderiaceae; genus Cupriavidus; species Cupriavidus sp. H18C2. The sequence goes on from NZ_CP186011.1 coordinate 300,653, forward strand.
GGTCTTCAGAAAGCCCTGCAGGCCCAGTTCGTCGAGCATGGCCTTGACCAGCGTGGCGGCTTCCTGGATCTCGCGCCAGGTCACGCCCTCGCCGGGGTCGATGTCGAACACGATCTGGTCCGGCTTGCCGATATTGCGCGCCAGTGCGTTCCAGGTGTGGAATTCCACGACGTTCAGCTGCGCGGCCTCGACGATGGCGTCGGCGCCGGTGATTTCCAGCAGCGGCGGGTGGCCGGGCCAGAGCGCCGGGTCCAGCGCCCGCACGCCTTTCAGCTTCAGCGTATCGCCGTGGCGCTGGAAGAACTGCTCGCCGTCGATGCCGGCCGGCGCCCGCACCAGTGCCAGCGGCCGGCCCTTCAGGTGCGGCAGCATCAGCGCGGCGGCGCGGGCGTAATAGGTGACCAGGTCGCCCTTGGTCAGCCCGGTGGATTTGTCGATCACGCGGTCCGCATGGCTGACGGCCACGTTGCCGATGGCGGTCTTGCCGGACGTCTTGCGGCCGGTTGCCGTCTTTGCGGCTGCCTTGGCCGCCGTCTTCGGCGCCTTGTCGGCGGGCTTGGCCGGCTTTTCCAGCGTCACGGCGGATGCCGGCTTGTCCGTGCGCAGCGCATGGAAGACCGAGTGGCGGATGCGGCCCTCGCGGGTCCAGGCGCCAAACGTGACCTCGGCCACCAGCTTGGGCTTGACCCAGTGGCCCTTGATGCCGCGCGGCAGTGGGTCGAACGGGGTCTTGTCGGCGGCCAGCCCGTCCAGTTGCTTGCGCAGCGCGTCCAGCATGGCCGTGTCGAAGCCGGTGCCCACGTTGCCCACGTAGCGCAGCTTGCCGTCCGGATCGTGCAGGCCCAGCAGCAGCGACCCCAGCCCGTTGCGGCTGCCCTTGGGATCGGTGTAGCCGCCGATCACGAATTCCTGGCGGTTCTGGCACTTGAGCTTGATCCACGTGCCGGCGCGCGTGCTGACGTACGGCGCATCGGCGCGCTTGCCGATGATGCCTTCGAGCTTCATGCGGCAGGCCGCGTCCAGCATGTCTTTCGGGTCGCCCTCGAAGTTGTCGCTGAAGCGTACCCGGCCGGACTTGTTGTCGGCCAGCAGCCGGTACAGCAGCGCGCGGCGCTCGGCCAGCGGCACGGCGCGCAGGTCGTGGCCGGCGTAGTAGGGCAGGTCGAACGCGTAGAACTGGATGGCCTCGGCGTGGGCGGTCTCGAAGGCGTTCTGCAGTGCCTGGAAATCGGTGATGCCCTGGGCGTCCACGACCACGATCTCGCCGTCGAGCCAGCCGTCGGGCCAGCCCAGGCCGGCAATCTCGGCCGCCAGCGGGCGCAGTTTCGACGTCCAGTCGTGCCCGTTGCGCGTGAACAGCCGCACGTCGTCGCCGTCGACGCGGGCCACGATGCGGTAGCCATCGAACTTGATCTCGTACTGCCACGCGGTGGGGTCGGCCGGCGGGGCTTCGACCAGCGTGGCCAGTTGCGGCGTCAGCGCCAGCGGCAGCGCGGCCGGCTTCGCCTTTTCGGGCAGTTCGATGGCGGCGGTGCGCTTGCCGCGCGCGGGCTTGGCCTTGGCGTCGGCCTTGGCGGCGCCGGCTTTCTTCTTGCCCGGCCTGGCCGTGCCGGCCAGCACGCTGTCGGGCATGGCCTCGACCACGTCGAATTCGGACGCCGGCCGCGCAAAGGCGTCGCGCTCCTTGATCAGCAGCCAGGCGTTGTCGTCGCGCGCCTTGCGGCCGCCCATGCGCACCAGCGTCCAGTGGCCCTGCAGCTTTTCGCCGCGCAGTTCGAACTTGAGCTTGCCGGCGCGGTAGCCGGCCGCCGGGTCTTCGTCCGGAATCCAGACGCCCCGGTCCCAGACGATGACGGTGCCCGCGCCGTAATGGCCGGCCGGAATCACGCCCTCGAAGTCGGCGTAGTCGAGCGGGTGGTCTTCCACATGCACGGCCATGCGCTTGTCGGCGGGGTCGAAGCTCGGGCCCTTGGGCACGGCCCAGCTCTTGAGCGTGCCGTCGAGTTCCAGCCGGAAGTCGTAGTGCAGCCGCCGGGCCGCGTGCTTCTGGATGACGAACGCGTGGGCGCCGTTGGTCGCCGCGCGGCGCCCGCGCGCGGTCTTGCCGCTGGGCTCGGGCGTAGCGCCGAAGTCGCGCATGTCCTGGTACTTGCCCAGGGCGGCGTCGGCCGGCTTGCGGGAGGCGGGGCGTGTGGCGGAGGCGGTCTTGGCCATGGCAGCGGGTGGTGGCGTATTGCGCGAAGCGCGCAAAGCGGGGTCCGTTCCAGCTTATGCAGCCCACGTCGCGTGCGAAAGCAGTAGCCGTCCTACATGGATGGCGGACTTTTTACCGCGTTTGTAAATCCTGGCCGGGATTGCTGCGGCGCACATCGGCGTCTCCCGCCGGCTGGCCGGGCACGGGATGTGCGACGTCACCCTGGCTTCGATTCCGATCCAACTCAGCCAAGAGAGGCAAGATGAAGACGCACAAGAAGGTGGGCTCGCAGGTCATCGTGCTGACCGGGGCCACGAGCGGCGTGGGGCTGGTGACGGCCCGCAAGGCGGCTGCCAGGGGGGCCAGGCTGGTGCTGGTGGCGCGCGGCGAGGATGCGCTGCACAAGCTGGCCGAGGAACTGCGCGAGCACGGCACCGAGGTCATCACCGTGACCGCCGACGTGGGCCGGCACGAGGACGTGGCGCATGTCGCGCAGTCGGCCATCGAGCGCTTTGGCGGCTTCGATACGTGGGTCAACAACGCCGGCGTGACGATCTTCGGCCGCCACGACGACGTGCCGCTGGAGGACCATCGCCGGCTGTTCGAGACGAACTACTGGGGCGTGGTGCATGGATCGCTGGCCGCCGTGGCGCACCTGCGGCAGGAGGGCGGGGCGATCATCAACATGGGCAGCGAGTCGTGCGACTGCCCGCTGCCGCTGCAGAGCGCCTACGCGGCGTCGCAGCACGCGATCAAGGGATTCACCGACACGCTGCGGCTGGAACTGGAGCAGGAAAAGGCGCCGGTCTCGGTCACGCTGATCAAGGCGGCGGCGCTCGATACGCCGATCGTCACCCACGCCAAGAATTTCCTGCACGTGGAGCCCCGGCAGGCGCCGCCGCTCTACGATCCGGCCATGGCGGCCGACGCGATCCTGTTTGCCGCCGAGCATCCGCGCCGCGACATGTTCGTGGGTGCCGCGGCCAAGGCGTTCTCGGCCGCGGCCTACCACGCGCCGCACACGTTCGACCGTTTCATGCGGCGCTTCATGGGCCGCGCGCAGCAGACCGACACGCCGGCCGGCCCGCGCGATGACAACGCGCTGCACGCGGCCGGCAACAGCCTGGTCGAGCGCGCCGGGGATCGCCGGGCGCTGAAGTCGTGCCCGTACACGGCATCCACGCGCCACCCGATCCTGGCGACGGCGCTGGTGCTGGGCGCCTCGGCGGCCATGGCGGCGATGATGCGCCACCGGCGCAGCTAGCCGATGGCGGCTACCCCGGCCGTCAGATGATCGTATCGACCACGCCGCCGTCGACGCGCAACGCCGCGCCGGTGGTGGCCGACGCCTGCCTGGAGCACGCGTAGACGATCATGCTGGCCACCTCGTCGACGCTGGCGGCGCGCTGGATCAGCGACGAACTGCGGTGGGCCTTGACGAAGTCGGCGGCCACGGCCTCGGCCGACTTGCCGGTGCGCGCGATCTCGTCCTTGAGCATCGCCTCCACGCCCTCGGACAGCGTGGGGCCGGGCAGCACCGCGTTCACGGTCACGCCGGTGCCGGCCAGCCGCTTGGCCAGCCCGCGCGACACGGCCAGCTGGGCGGTCTTGGTGAAGCCGTAGTGGATCATCTCCACCGGGATGTTGATGCCCGATTCGGACGCCACGAACACGATGCGGCCCCACTGGCGCCGGACCATGCCCGGCGCATAGGCGCGCGACAGCCGCACGCCGGACAGCACGTTGACCTCGAAGAAGCGCGACCATTCGCTGTCCGGAATGTCGAAGAAGTCCTGCGGCTGGAAGATGCCCAGGTTGTTGACGAGGATGTCGACGTCGGGATGCGCCTTGACCAGCGCGTCGGCCACGGTGGCGTCCACGAGGTCGCCGGCAAAGCCGATGGCGTCGGCCTGGGGCAGGGCGGACTGCAGCGTGTCGATGGCCTTGTCGACGCTGGCCTGGCTGCGGCCGTTGACGATCACGCGCGCGCCCGATTCGGCCAGGCCACGCGCGGTGGCAAAGCCGATGCCGGCCGTGGAACCAGTCACCAGGGCGGTCTTGCCCGACAGATCGATCTTCATGTGTGCTCCGGAGGGGTAGGGTGGAGGGTACGGCCCGTCCAGTGTAGGAAGCGGGGCGCATGGCGCCAAGGCGCGGCGCCGGAATGCTGCGTTCCGGCGGCGCGGGCCAAAAAAAAGGCCGCGAACGTGTCGCGGCCTTTCTGCGGATGGGTGGGCGCTTACTGGAACAGCTTGAGCGCCTGGGTGATCGTGTTGGACACGCCCCACACCAGCGGGATCAGCACGTAGAGCCAGAAGACGGCCAGCAGGCCCTTGTTGGTCGGATGTGCGTTCAGGTTCTGGTTTTGCATTCGAAAGACTCCTTGTCGCGGGGGCGGCCGGTCAGTGGGCCGCGCCGGCGCTGGCGCCAAGGCGGGCCACGTCGGCATCGCTCATGTGGCGCTTGGCATTCACGCGCGACACCAGCAGGTTGCAGAGGAAGCCGACCACCAGCAGCGCGGCCATGATGTGCAGCGTCATCGCATAGGCTTGCGCGCCGGTCACGCCGTGCGCCACCTGGTATTCGCGGATGTAGTTCACGAGCACCGGGCCGGCAATGCCGGCGGCGGCCCAGGCGGTCAGCAGGCGGCCGTGGATGCCGCCCACGAAGGCCGTGCCGAACATGTCGGCCAGGTAGGCCGGGATGGTGGCAAAGCCGCCGCCGTACATCGACATGATCACGCAGTAGCCCAGCACGAACAGCGCGATGTTGCCGCTGGCGCCCAGTTGCGGCACCAGCCAGTACAGCACGGCGCCCAGCGCGAAGAACACGAAGTAGGTGTTCTTGCGGCCGATCCAGTCCGACGACGACGCCCAGAAGAAGCGGCCGCCCATGTTGAACAGCGACAGCAGGCCCACGAAGCCGGCCGCGGCGGCCGGGGTAACGCTGCCCTTGAAGCTTTCCTGGATCAGCAGCGACGCCTGGCCGAGCACGCCGATGCCGGCGGTCACGTTCAGGAACAGCACCAGCCACAGCAGGTAGAACTGCGGGGTCTTCAGCGCTTCGTCGATGTGCACGTGGTTGCGCGTGATCATCTTGTTCTCGACCACGGGCGGGGTCCAGCCTTCCGGCTTCCAGCCGGGCGGCGGGACGCGGATGGCCAGCGAGCCGATGGCCATCGAGATGAAGTAGCCCACGCCCATGACCAGGAAGGTCTGGGTCACGCCCACCGAGGTGGCGCTCTTGAAGTAGTTCATCAGCGCCACGGACAGCGGCGCGGCGATCATCGCGCCGCCGCCAAAGCCCATGATGGCCATGCCGGTGGCCATGCCGCGGCGGTCCGGGAACCAGCGGATCAGCGTGGACACGGGCGACACGTAGCCCAGGCCCAGCCCGATGCCGCCGAGCACGCCGTAGCCCAGGTACAGCAGCACGATCTGGTGCGTGTAGACGCCCAGCGCCGAGATCAGGAAGCCGCCGCCAAAGCAGCAGGCCGCCGTGAACATCGTCCTGCGCGGGCCCACGCGCTCCAGCCATTTACCGGCGAACGCGGCCGAAATGCCCAGGAAGAAAATCGCCAGCGAGAAGATCCAGCCCAGCGTGGTCAGCTTCCAGTCGTCCGGCGCCGATTCGGTAATGCCGATGACCTTGGACAGCGGTGCATTGAACACCGAGAAGGCATAGGCCTGGCCGATACAGAGGTGAACCGCCAGCGCGGCGGGCGGGACCATCCAGCGGGAAAATCCCGGCTTGGCGTAGGTCGCTTCCTTGGAAAAGAACGGCGCCGGCCCGCGGGACGGGTTGCCGCCATCATTGATGACACTGCTCATTGGACTTTCTCCAGTCGTGGATCCTCGGTAATCCGCCCATGCAGTCTGGCGCGTCCGCCGGTCTGGTCGGCCGTCGGTGACCCCGTCACACCCCGGGTCGGATTACCTCCAGAGGTTGTGCGCCGGACCGGGCTTTGGGAGGCGTTATTGCCCGGTCGTGGCGACGGTTGCTACGAGGTTGCTACAAAACGGACAGGCGGAATCGGGCGCGCGGACGCGCGCCGGCGGGACCCGGCAAGGCGGGGCATGAGGGCGGCTGGAGACGCGGTGCGTCCCGGAATGGATTGGTTCATTGTTTTTCCGGCTGGGGCGAACAATATATGCTCGGATTTGCATATATTGCCGTGGAAAATATTATGCGCAGAACCATAGCCGTCCAGATTGACGACTTCAATAGGCTAAAGATGACATATTCCCGGCCGGCCTGAATTTCTGGTGCTGATGAGAAAAAATCCGCAGTGGTTTCGTTTTCTCCGTTTGATTTTCACCACACTCGGGCAGCCCGCAGGGCGGACATCGTCGCGCGTTGCTGGCTGACTCCATGTCCGGACAGGCTGTCATGAAACCGACATGGCCGGTCTCTACGATCGGTTTCCGTGGCGGTTCCTCTGCCATGAAAGGCCAAGCCGGTAGAACCAGCAATAAGGTGCAACGCGCGACATAGTGGGTGTCGCACGGACCGGCGCATTGATGCGCTGCGGCCAGCACCTGGCTGCGGCGTTTTTTTCCCTCCTCCGCGATTCTCGTGGCCCGACCTGCAGCCATGCAAGTGCCTGCGGGATGTGTGCCATTCACGCCGTCTTCAACCTGTTGTCATAAACGACACCTAGCATTCGTTCCCGCGTGCTTTGTGCCGCCAACCTCACAGGGGCCTGAACCGTCCGCGCCAGTCCGGCGCCGGCCGCGTTCGATAACTATCAGACGGGAAACTTTCCAGATGTACGAGAAACCTGATGCTTCGCGCCGCAAGGCACTGAAATTCCTGGCCGGCGCTCCGATGCTGCCGCTGGGCCTGGCTTCCACCTCGCTGCTGGCCGGCTGCGGCGGCGACGACGATACCCCGCCGCCCGCCACGACCACGCCGGGCGGTGGCACGACCACCCCGCCGACCGTGACGCCGACGTTTGCCTCGGCCGAGTTCACGAGCATGCCGGCCCCGGCGCTGAGCAACCCGGCCTCGATGGCCACCACGACGGTGGGCTCCAGCCTGACCGTGAAGCTCAGCGACGGCACCAGCCAGACGTACAAGCTGGCCTACCAGCCGTTCTTCATCACCGGCGACATGGTCCCGGACGGCAAGGGCGGCCAGATCCTGGCCGGCGGCTACTACAACATCAACAACAGCCCGATCATCGATCCGTCGGTGTCGAAGCAGTTTTTCTCGGATTCGCCCGACGGCACGTCGCTGCTGAAGGTGGAAGGCGCCAAGGTCGACGGCGTCAAGGGCAACCCGGTCTTTGCCGTGGTCCAGTTCGAGTACACCACGTGGGACGCGGTCAAGGTCAAGGACATGTACGGCCGCCTGCCGTCGCCGATCGCCGTGCTGACGCTGGACCAGGACCCGAACACCGGCAAGCTGACGCTGGTGAAGTACCACAACGTCGATACCTCGGGCGCCAACGGCCTGTGGATCACCTGCGGCGCCAGCCTGTCGCCGTGGAACACGCACCTGTCGAGCGAGGAGTACGAGCCGGACGCCCGTACCGCTGCCACGAACCAGCAGTGCATCGACTTTGCCGCCAACCTGTACGGCACGGCGTCGGTCCCGTTCAACCCGTACCTGTACGGCCACCTGCCGGAAGTCACCGTCAAGCCGGACGGCACCGCTTCGATCAAGAAGCACTACTGCCTGGGCCGCATTTCGCACGAGCTGGTGCAGGTGATGCCGGACAACCGCACGGTGCTGATGGGCGACGACGCCACCAACAGCGGCCTGTTCATGTTCGTGGCCGACGTGGAGAAGGACCTGTCGGCCGGCACGCTGTACGTGGCCAAGGTTGGCACGGGCTTCTCGGTGGACCCGGCCGCCGCCGGCGCCGACCTCACCTGGATCAAGCTGGGCCATGCCACGAGCGCGCAGGTCGAAGCCTGGGCCAAATCGCACACGTTTGCCGACATCATGGACTTCTCGGCCACCGACCCGGCCGACACCACGTACACGAAGATCATGTACAGCGGCGCGGCCCAGTGGGTGCGCGTCAAGGCCGGCAAGGAACTGGTTGCCGCGTTCCTGGAAACCCACCGCTACGCGGCCCTGAAGGGCGGCAGCATGGGCTTCACCAAGATGGAAGGCACGACGGTCAACATCAAGGACAAGATCGCCTACTCCGCGCTGCAGAACATCGTCGACTCGATGGTCGTCAACAACACGGCCAAGGGCTGGTATGCCGAGAGCAACATCGGCGTGCCGGCGGCCGTGAACTCGGGCGGCGTGATGCAGCACAAGCTGGCCGGCGGCCAGGCCGACACGACCGGCGCGGCCATCAACAGCGAATGGGTGCCGGTGCATACCAAGGCGCTGCTGGTGGGCAAGGACATCACGGCCGACGCGCTGGGCAACACGTCCGACCCGGAAACCATCGGCAACCCGGACAACCTCAAGTTCTCCGAGAAGCTGCGCACGCTGTTCATCGGTGAAGACAGCAGCCGCCACACCAACAACTTCCTGTGGGCGTACAACGTCGACACGAAGAAGCTGTCGCGCCTGCTGTCGGTGCCGGCCGGCGGCGAATCCACGGGCCTGCATGCCGTGGACGAGCTCAACGGCTGGACGTACATCATGAGCAACTTCCAGCACGCCGGCGACGGCATCAAGACGCAGGTCAAGACCGCCGTCGAGCCGCTGGTGTTTGCCAACTACAAGAACGGCCTGGGCGCCGCGGTGGGCTACCTGACCGCCGACCCGACGAGCATGAAGCTGGGCAAGTAATCCCCGGCCCTCCGGGGCTGGCAGGGCGCCGCGGGCCGAAGGGTCCGCGGCGCCTTTTTTCGTTGGGCGGCGTCAGAACGCCTCGTTGATCTGGAAGTAGGCGCCCTTGGTGTTGCTGCCCACGCCCACGTCGAAGCGCACGTTCACGCGCGGCTTGAACTCGAACCGGTAGCCCACGCCGACGTTCGGCAGCCAGTGCGCCGACGCCAGCGCGCCCGGGTTTCCGGCGATGGCGCCGGTGCCGGCCCAGAACACCATCCCCTGCCGCCCGGCGATATGCCAGCGGTATTCCACCTGCGCGGTCAGCAGCGCCTTGTCGCGGTACTGGCCCATGAAGTAGCCGCGCATGCGCCGGCTGTCGCCAAGCTTGGACATCATGCTCCAAGGCACATCGCCCCAGTTGAACTTGCCGTAGACGTCGAAGGCCAGCACGTCGCGGTCGCGCATGCGGAAGTACCGGTCGTAGGTAATCTCCAGCGTCTCGAAGTCGTTGTCGCTGCCAATGGCGCGCCGGTAGACCGTGCCGTTGAGCAGCAGCGCCTGGCCCCGGTACGGGTTGGGCAGGAAGTCGCGCGTGTCGTACGAGAAATGGGCCGTCAGGCCGCTGCTCAGCACACGCGTGCCGTGCGGGTCGGTGGCCAGCGCGCTGTCGGCGCCGCGCTGCAACTGGGCGGCGTTGTCGTACTCGAAGTCGTAGCCGCCGCCGATGTAGACGTTGGGCCGCACCCGCACCATCATGCGCGGCTGGATTACCACGCCGCGCCGCGTGTAGTCCTCCTTGTTGGCCGGGTTGGCCGCCTTGTCGTAGCCGATGCCCCAGTACGCGGTGGGCATGTTGATCAGGCCGCCGCTGAAGACGAAGCGGTAGCTGTCGTCGGCAAAGAAGGTGTTGTTGTCCACGCCAATGCCCACGGCGCCGGTGGTGGTCAGGAAACCGGTCAGCGTGAGCGTGGAAAGCTGCGTGTCTTTCTCGGCGTTCTTCGGCTTGTACAGGCCGATGGCGGCCGCGCCCACGCCAAATCCCATCTCCGGGTTGTAGAACGGCCCCGGCAGCACGCCCCAGTCGATGCCGTGGCTCAGGTCCACCTCTTTCGACGCGCCCAGCTTGTTCAGCATGCGGTCGATCCAGCCCGGCTGCGCGGCCCCGGCTGGCGGCCCGGCAGGATCGGTGGCGGTGGCTGCGGTGGGTTGGTCAGCATCTGCGCCACGGGCCGGCGGCGTGGCCAGCACGGCGCAGGCGGCCGCCAGCAAGGCAAGGGGCAGGGGAGAGGGCAGGGCGGCGCGCATATCGTCGGGACGGAAGCCGCCGCGCGGGACGGCCAGGCCTTCGAATGTTCGTCCATCGGCGGCCCGGCCCGAAGTGAATGTTTTCGTTGGCTGCGTTTAGGCGAAGGCGCACGCCGCCCCGGCGCCGCCGCCTGTGGCGCACCGGTTACTTCGCGGCGCGGCGCTGGCGCACGGCCTGGCTCAGCGTCTCCAGCACGGCCACCGAGTCATCCCAGCCGATGCAGGCATCGGTGATGCTCTGCCCGTAGGTCAGGTTGCAGGGGTCGTGCGTGCCCGGGGTGAACTTCTGCGCGCCGGGCAGCAGGTGGCTTTCCACCATCACGCCGAAGATCGATGCGCTGCCGCCGCCCACCTGCTTCGCCACGTCCGCCGCCACGTCGATCTGGCGCTGGTGCTGCTTGCTGCTGTTGGCGTGGCTGCAGTCGACCATCAGCGCGTGGCCCAGCCCGGCCGTCTCCAGCTCCCGGCACGCGGTGGCCACCGAATCGGCATCGTAGTTCGGCGCCTTGCCGCCGCGCAGGATCACGTGGCAGTCGGGGTTGCCCTTGGTATGGACGGTGGCCACCTGGCCGTTCTTGTGCACGCCCAGGAAATGGTGCGGGCGCGACGCGGCCTGGATGGCGTCGATGGCGATGCGGATATTGCCATCGGTGCCGTTCTTGAAGCCGATTGGCGCCGAGATGCCCGAGGCCAGCTCGCGGTGCACCTGGCTCTCGGTGGTGCGCGCGCCGATGGCGCCCCAGCAGATCAGGTCGCCGATGTACTGCGGCGAGATCACGTCCAGAAACTCGCCGGCGGCCGGCAGGCCCAGCCGGTTGATGTCCAGCAGCAGGCTGCGCGCGATGCGCAGGCCCTCGTCGATACGGTAGCTTTCGTCCAGGTACGGGTCGTTGATCAGCCCCTTCCAGCCCACCGTGGTGCGCGGCTTCTCGAAATAGACGCGCATCACCACCTCCAGCGTGTCGGCATAGTGCGCGCGCTGGGCCAGCAGCCGCCGCGCGTATTCCAGCGCGGCCTGCGGGTCGTGGATGGAGCAGGGGCCCATGATCACCAGCAGGCGGTCGTCGTGGCCGTGCAGGATGCGCGAGATGCGCTGGCGCGTCTGCGTGACCAGCGCCTCTACCGGCGTGCCCCGGATCGGGAAGAAGCGGATCAGGTGCTCGGGCGGCGGCAGCGGGATGATGTCCTCGACATGGGCGTCGTCGGTCACGCTGGTGCGGTCGGGCGGCGCCTGCCAGCCCTCGGCGATGGTCGGCGGCGACTTCTGTGGATCGGTCATGGCAGGCTCCTGGGGGATCGGGTAAGGCGGCAGTGGGCTGCCGGCGGATGGCCGAGATTCTAATGGACCCCGGCCCCGGCCGCCGCCGGACGGCCCCCGTTTGGGAACCTTTTCCGGCGGCGGGGCGTCGCTATAGGCATCTTTCGAATAATGCGCACAGATCGAGGGTTTTGCACATGGACATGGCAATCGTGGTAAGGCATCCCTGGTTCGGCACGGCGATGGGCGCCGTGGCGGCCATCCTGCTCGGGCTGCTGGCCCACCGGCTGGGCGGGCTGCTGCTGTTGCGGATGACGCGGCATACGCCGGTGCTGCACATGATGGTGCTCAAGGCGCGCGCGCCGGCCAAGGCCGTGGTGCCGCTGGTGCTGCTGCAGACCACATGGCAGGCCGCGCCGGACCAACTGCCGTGGATCGACAGCTTCCGGCACCTGAACGGGCTGCTGCTGATCGTGGCCGTGACGTGGCTCGTGGTGCGGATCATCGCCGGCTTTGCGCAGGGCATCCTGGACCAGCACCCGGTCAACGTCGCGGACAACATCGCCGCGCGCCGCATCCACACGCAGACCCGCGTGATCTCGCGGATCGCGATGACGCTGGTGATCGTGATTGGCGTGTCGATGCTGCTGATGACGTTTCCGGGCGCGCGGCAGGTGGGCGCCAGCCTGCTGGCATCGGCCGGCGTGGTCGGCCTGATCGCCGGTTTCGCGGCCAAGCCCGTGTTCAGCAACATGATCGCCGGGCTGCAACTGGCGCTGACGCAGCCGCTGCGGCTGGACGACGTGCTGATCGTCGAGGGCGAATGGGGCCGCGTGGAGGAAATCACCAGCACCTACGTGGTGCTGCAGATCTGGGACGAGCGGCGGCTGATCATCCCGCTGCAGTACTTCATCGAGAAGCCGTTCCAGAACTGGACGCGCAACAGCGCCCAGATCATGGGATCGGTGTTCTTTCATGTCGACTACAGCATGCCGCTGGCGCCGTTGCGCGAGGCGCTGGAGCGCATCGTCAAGTCGCGGCCCGAGTGGGACGGCCGCTTCTTCAACCTGGTGGTCAGCGATACCACCCAGACGACCATGCAGCTCCGCGTGCTGTGCACGGCCGCGTCGTCCGGCTTGGCCTGGGACCTGCGCTGCGCCGTGCGCGAGGGCCTGATCGATTTCATGCAGCGCGAATACCCGCAGGGGCTGCCGAAGCTGCGGATCGAAGGGGATGCCGCGCCCGCCACCCCGGCCGGGCCACTGGCGGCCACGCCCTGATGCGCGCCGGCATGGTGCACTGCAAAAAATCAGACGATGACTGACACGGGCGTGGGGCCGGGGGCGCTACAGTCGTCGGCAGGTAGTAGCGACCCTTCCGGCCCGAACCATCTCCAGTGGCGGGCTATTTTTTTTGTTTCCGGCAGAAGCGGTGGGTGTCTGACGGCCGGTCAGACGGCCGAAGTCCCCCTGCCCAATGATTGAAGTCAAGCGGCGTTTATTCAGGCCCACGAAGCGATTCAAAACCGCGTAACGTCCCGCTCCGAGCGATTGATGCATCTTCAGTGACGGATCGCACAGCGATGTCGATCCCACGGGAAACGGAGCAAGGACGATGGCTGGTGTGGTCGATGGACTGAAGGCGTTGGGCGAAGGGCTGCGGCGAGCGACTGCCCATCAGTCATACTTTCTTGAAGTGCCGGCGGCACCGAGCGCCGTGGCGCTGTCGGTGGTCTCCTTCGACGCCGTCGAGCGGCTCGGCGAGCCCTACACGGTGACCGTCCGCGTCACCCACCCGCTGCCGCTGGACCGCCACGAGTACCTGCGCAAGGACGCCACCTTCTCGATCGATCCCGGCGATGGCTCGCCGCCGCGCCAGTTCTCCGGCTGCATCTTCCGCTTCTCCAGAACCCGCCAGACCCGCGACTTCCACGCCTACGAGCTGGAGGTGCGTCCGAAGGTGGCGCTGCTGACGCTGACCAAGGCGAGCCGCGTCTACCAGCACCAGACCGCGCCGCAGATCATCGAGTCGATCCTGCGCCGGCACGGGCTCGAAGGCAGCCAGTTCGCGTTCCGCACCCGGCGCGCCTATCCCGAGCACAAGTTCCGACTCCAGTATCAGATGTCCGACTGGGACTACATCCGGCTGCTGATGGAGCAGGAGGGGCTGTACAGCTACTTCGTGCCCGGCAAGTTCGGAGCCCACTTCGGCGACGTGTTCCAGGTCTGCGACGACATCGACCACTACCTCTACCAGCCCGCCCTGCGGGTGCCGTACCGGGAAACGGCCGGCCTTGAGGCCGGGGTCGAGACCGTCTTTGACATCCAGACGCACGTGCGGACCGTGCCCGAATCGATCCGGGTGGCCGACTACAACCCGGAAAGCGCCTACGAACGCCTTGCCGCCGAGGCCAATGTCGCCCGCAAGGAGAAGGCCAACTACGGCCAGTCCTACCTCTATGGCACCCACCACCTGGATGCGGCCAGCGCCACCTGGGAGGCGCAACTCCGACACGAGGCGGCGCTGGCCGGGCAGATCGTCTACACGGGGCAGAGCAATGTCATCGGACTGTGTCCGGCACGGATCCTGCGGCTGGACATGGCGCTCGACGACGCGCCGAACGGGCAGGTCATCACCGAGGTCGTCCATTCCGGGGCGCGCGACGAGGCCTATCGCAATACCTTCAAGGCGATCCCGTCGGACCGGCGCTTCCGCCTGCCGATCGACGAAAGCCGGTGGCCGCGGATCGCCGGCACGCTGAGCGGCCGGGTGACTTCCCCGGGCGAGTACCAGTACGCCTACCTGACGCAGCAGGGCCTGTACGTGGTGCGCCTGGACCTGGACTTCGACGACTGGCCCAAGGGCAGCGAAAGCGTGCCGCTGCGGCTGGCCAAGCCGTTCGCGGGCGCGCGGCAGACCGGCTTCCACTTCCCGCTGATCGACGGCACCGAGGTCGCGGTGGCCTTCCGGGACGGCGATCCGAACAAGCCCTACATCGCCCACGCCCACCACCACAGCGAGCACGAGGACCTGATCACGAACCAGGACCGCTGGCTGTCGCGCAACGTCATCCGGACGCAAAGCAACAACAAGCTGCGATTCGAGGACTGGGAGGGTGAGGAAGGCGTCAAGCTGTCGACCGATTACGGCGGCAAGAGCCAGTTGAATTTGGGCTATCTGGTCGACGGACAGAGGAAGAAGCGCGGGGAAGGGTTCGAGCTGCGGACGTCGGGGTGGGGGGCGATCCGGGGTGGGAGGGGGGTGTTTATTTCGGCCGATGACCAGCCTGGGGCTGGGGGGCAGCAATTGGCGATGGGCGCGGCCGAGGCCGTTCTTTCCGAAGCGCTGGAGCAAATGCAGCGGCTCAATGATTGCGCCGCCGTCGCGAAAGTCCAACTTGCTGATATCGAGCGTCAGCGCGACCTGATGGAAGCGAGGCTGCAGGACCTGCAGCAGGCCGTCATCCTGGCCAGTGCGCCGGCGGGCGTCGCCATCGCCACAGCGCAGAGTATCCAGCTTGCAGCCAATGGCAACGTCGTCGCCTCGGCTCGCTCTCACCTGGACCTTGGCGCTGGCAAACACGTCACCATCGCCGCGGGACAAGGCGCGTCGATCTTCTCGCAAGAAAACGGCATCCGGCTCGTGGCCGCCAAGGCGGACTTCTCCGCTGCAGCGCATTCCGGCTTGATGCAGTTGATGTCATCCCAGGACATGAGCCTGTCCAGCGTCAACGGCAAGCTGACAGCAGTGGCCGCGGAAACCCTCACATTGGCCAGCCAGGGTGCCTACATCAAGCTGGAAGGCGGCAATATCGAACTGGGCTGTCCTGGCAGCATTACTTTGAAGACAGGCAGCTTCACGTGGACGGGCCCGGCAAGCCTCAACCCGCCCCTGCCAGATCTTCCCGTGGGGGCGTGTCGCGACTGCCTGCTGGATGCACATCGCGGTGTCGAGGCAATGACCGAGAAGGCATGAGCATGAAACTCAGCGATGAACGGCCATTGACGGCTCCATCGGATCAAGACACCGGCAGTCTTGCCGCTCAAGTCCTTGCAGCTCGTCATAGGCTGGACCGGCACGACGCCGGCACAGCCGTGTCGCTGTTTGCACTGGTAGACACACGCGGATTCCCCGAACTGCGGGCGGCCATCGAGCGGCATGGCGGGATAGCGTTCGCGGCCCTGTGGGACGGCACCGATCTCGCTCCGCATCGTGACATCTCTCCACTGCTGATTACCGTGGTGGACGGCGCCAAAGGCATCAAGGGCTACGAGGACAAGGACGACGGCGACGGCGACGACGGATCGCTGTCCCTGCTGAACCGGCTTGCAGAACTCCCTGCCGATGGGTTCATGGTGACGTGGTTGTGGAGTTTCTGTTCACTGCCGGAAGTCGAAGCGCATCTGCGGGGCTATTGCGAGTACGCACTGCCCGATCGGCGCGCGTTTTATCTTCACTTCTACGACAACCGCGTGCTGGAGCGACTGCGGAAGGTCTGGACACCGGAGCAGTGGTCTGCATTCGCAAGCATCGCGTGCGAAATCTGGTATCGGGACCGATCGGGCGCGCCGGTCGTCGACGCTCAGCATCCGGTACCAGTCGAGTCCCTGACGGCATCGGCGCCAGTCATGACCGCAGAGCAGCACGCGGCGCTGCTCGAACTTGGCTATGCGGACAAGATCGCCCTGCAACTGCGAGACGTGTATGGCACGCACCTTGATCCGCTATCGCCTGATGCGCTCTACGGCGCCGTGCAAACGCAGATGGAAAGGGCCGCAGCGTATGGCATCACGAGCGAGGCCGACATGCTGCGCTATGTTGCCAAAGGCCTGCTCGTGTCTCCCGAGTTCGATCAACACCCCGAGATTCACAGGCGTTTGCAGGCTGCAAGGTACGGCGACCTTCCCTTTGCCGTGGTCCTGTCCGATGTCGGAACCGCTGAGACGCCGGATACGACGGATATGGAAAGATGAGACGCCGGATCCTATGCAACCTGCTGCTCGCGGCGACATTCCTGTCCGGCTGCGACGCCTGGCAACCTGCGCCAACCTACGGTGGTCTGAGCATCGCAGGGTTCAACTACACCCCTTACAACCTGGTCCGCTTTGTCATCACCGACCGGTATGGCAACCGAGCAAGCGGTGGAGGTGACCTGCCGCCCGGCTCCGGCGAGGGCAGACTGAGCTGCTGCTACAAGCTGAAGGGGACAGAGTTCACGGTGAAGTGGATTGTGGTCGATCAGGATGAATTTCTGAAGGATCCATACGGACCTCTCCAGAAGATTCACAAGACCACCGAAGTACACCTGCCGCCCACCAAGATATCGGGTGATTTGGGCTCGATCGTACTCGGCTTGCACTTCTACCCCGATGACCACATCGAGTTCGAGTTCCGGACGGATCTCCGTGGTACGCGCATCTTCTACGGCGCCATTGATGAATGGCTGCTGAAGAAGCAAGGGAAGACTTTCAACGCCACGAGGGAAGACTGGGTCGCATTCCGCAGAACCGCAAGGATCGCCGGGGAAGGATGGATCAAGTACCGGTTTGCCAACACGGAGGATCTCAAGCAGTACGTGTACTACACGCTTCTGGTGAATCCCAACTTCGACCAGCATCCGGCGGTACGGCAGATCATCGAAGAGACCAAGGGTCGGCCGGGCGCGTTTGGCGAAGCCATGGAAGCGTTGCCCGCGTCGGTCGTGGCGGCCCTGAGGCGTAGCAACGTGGAACAGGCGGCACCAAGGAGCAAGCCATGAATAGAAGACTAAGAACCGCGATCGCTGCGCTCGGACTCTTGGTCACGATAACGCTGGCCGGCTGTGATGCGCTGTCTACGGAGCCCACCTACGGTGGTCTGAGCATCGCTGGGTTCAACTACACCCCTTACAACCTGGTCCGCTTTGTCATCACCGACCGGTATGGCAACCGCGCAAGCGGTGGAGGTGACCTGATGCCCGGCTCCGGGGAGGGCTCACTCAGTTGCTGCTACAAGCTGAAGGGGACGGAGTTCACGGTGAAGTGGGAGGTTTATGACGCCGACGAAGCAATTCTTTCCCTCCGCGCTAAGCAGCCGATCAAAGTAATCCAAAAGACCGCGGCAGTTCGTATGCCGCCCACCAAGATATCGGGTGATTTGGGCTCGATCGTACTCGGCTTGCACTTCTACCCCGATGACCACGTCGAGTTCGAGTTCCGGACGGATCTGCGGGGTACGCGAATTTTCTACGACGACGTCTGGGACTGGCTTCGCAAGACTCACGGACCGCTTCTCAATCCCCATCAAGAGCATGAAACAAGCGTGGTGTTTCGTCGAGCCGCAAGGCTTGCGGCCGAAGGCTGGAACAAGTACCGATTCACCGATACAGCGGATCTGCAGCAGTACGCCTACTTCACGCTGTTGAATCCCAACTTCGACCAGCATCCGGCGGTACGGAAGATCATCGAGCAAACCAAGGGTCGACCGGGCGCCTTTGGCGAGGCCATGGACAACATCGCACCAAAGATCCTGGAAGAACTGAAAGGCAAGCAGTTTAAGCCGTCCCCGACAGGAGACTTTGATGACTAACACGACGTCACTCGACTCAGCAGACCGAACGCCGAACCGAGTATTGGACGGCATGATGGCCGCCCACAAGCCCTACAAGGCGGACGACTGTATTCCGTGCGGCGCAGTCGCCAAGATGGGGTTCTTCTTCGACGGTTTTGGGCGCCATCGCGACATCGACGATCCAGATACGTCTCGCTATTCGAACATTTGCCGCCTATGGGAAGCGCATCGAAACAACCGCGATTCACGACGAAAGAATGTGCCCAATCAATTCTGGTACCGCTTCTACTACTCCGGACTCGGTACGCCGCTAAACAAGGACGCCGAGAACAACGAGATAGTGTCAGCCGCAGCCAAGGCCGCGGCCGGATCGGCGGGAGCGGCCGCGGACATACTCCAAAACACCGCGCGGGACGTCAGCGGCGTGTCCAGAATGGGTGATATCGAGAAGGCACGCAAGCGGGCCCGGCAAGCGTTGATCGATGCGCTGGACGAGATGTCGTGGCGCCCCATTGCGCAGACCTTCGAAGACGCCATCGCGCACGCAAGAACGTTGCCCGACAAGACGATCAGGGTGCTGCAACTGGCTGCGGAACGGCGCTGGGTGAGGCGGGCCATGGCAGCGGGGCGGGCGGCCATGTACGACATCAAGAAGAATCCGCTGAAGGCCGCAGTTGTATTTGCGAAAGCCATTTCTGTTGACGTCGTCCTTGATGCCATTCCCTTTGTCAGGGATAGCCGATTTGCCGCAATGGTGTTCGGAACGGGCGTCGAAGACCGGCTCAATGCCGCGCTGAAACAGTTCGAGTATGCCTATCGTGACGTAAAAACCAGCGCCGGAAAAGTCCAACGCATCGAGGTATCGGTGTTCGCGGCGGACCGTGGCTGTGTGATCGCGCGCGCCTTCGTCAATGAACTTGTGCGCAAGTACAAGGGCCGCAGTGATCTCGATCTCCGGATGGTGCCTGTCGGCGAGAAGGGTGACCCGATCGAGATCCGCTTTCTCGGACTGCTCGACGCGGTGTCCTCGGTCATGGCCGAGAACGAGCTGGTTGGCATTCTGCCATTCGTCGGCATGATCAAACAGCATCATGGTGACCGCGAACTCGCGGTGCCCGCGGCGGTTCAGAAATGTGTGCACTTCGCGGCTGCCCACGAACTGCGTTTCTACCAACGGCTCGACAGCCTGGAGAAGACGCGCGGCGAACAGTACCTTTATCCCGGCACCAGCGAGGACATCACTGGCGGCGCACCGCCAGGGTCGTTGGGGATCAGGGCCGAACTGCAGCGTGTGGCCCTGCGGGACATGCTGCATGAGGCGTTGATGGCTGGCGCGATGCTAGATACGATGGAAGACTTGGAGAGACACAAGCCCCGGACTTACGAGAAATTCACCCTGGCCGCCTCCCTCTCGAACGGCAAGACGAACCACAGGATTCCCGATCTCATCGACGCGTATCGCAAACTGGTGCCGCGCGAGCGGGGTCTCAACTTTCGGGCACACATGGAAGTGTTCCTTCGCTGGCTGGCCGTCCGCTACCAGTCGCCCGAGTTCCGCAAGACAACGGCCGCCCATACTGACGAGATCAAGCGACAGCATGTCGAGCGCGCACAAGAGATCAGGGCGGCGCAAGCAGCCTACAACGAGGAACGTCGCCGCTTGCCGGCCGATCGTGTTGCGATGGGCAAGGCACTTGCCAGGTTGCACGCCGCGCGCGAGGCGCAGGTCCTCGCCTTGCCGGGTACCGTGCTTCAGCTGCAACAGCCCATCGTGGGCGTCTGGGAGCGTATCGAGAATGAAGCGGCCGAACAGGTGCGGCAGCGTGCCGCCCATGAGAGTCTCAAGCGATCCGCAGAGAAGATCCGACAGATGTCGAACGACGCGGATTTCTCGGTTCGCCAGGAAATAGAAAGTGCCGCCGACGCGGTGGAGTCCATGCTGATGAGTCAGGAGGCCCTGGCGCTTGTGCAGGCATGGAAAGACGGCCTGTCTGGCAAGCATCCGCTGCCGGATGAGGTCATGATGCTCTTCGACATGCTGGTGCACGACACGATGTTGACCAGTTGGCACGATCATGTGCTGTCGTCAACGCTGTACTTCAGGACCCGTGCCACGGATACGCTGGGTGAGACCGACGACTTGGCCGAAGCCATGCAGCGGCAGCGCGACGACATGCGCGCTCGGCGCGCCGAGCAGATGCCGACGATGGCATCGCCTGCGGCGCGGCCCTCCGCAGGCTCAGGCGTCGCGCCGCGGAGGCAATGATGTCCGGGATCATCAGGGAAGGCGACCGCTTGAGCCAAGGCGGAGTGGTGCTGCGTGGCGGGGGCCGGATGTTCATGGGGCGTGCGTTGGCACGCCGTTCCGACCCGGTGCAGTGCGATGTGCACGGCTACAACTACATCGCCGAGGGCAATCCAGACATTCGCGATGGAGACCTTGAAGTGGCCGAGGACGGCCACCGATGTGCCTGTGGCTGCAGGCTGATCTCCTCATTGGCCAACAGCGGCTCGCGTTAGGACAGAGATGGCAGTCGATCTTTCGCGCTTGCCGGAGGAAGTACCCGTTCCCGAGGCCAGGCCATCACTCCTCGTCTGGTCGATGGTCTTCATCGTGCTTGTGCTGTCTGGCTCTGCCTCCGCGCTGTGGCTCTGGCCCAGACAAGCTACGTCGCCCACAGCCTGGTTCTGGATCTCGGTCGTCTTGCTCCCGCTGTGTCTGGCCGGTGCCCTGGTACTGCGACACTTCGCCCGCATCGAAGGCCAGAAGAACCAGGCGCGGGCCATGAACACGGCGGTCAGGGCATTCCGCAACGCAGTATTCAAGGTGGCCAGCACGCCGTTGGCGGTGCTGTCTTCCGCATACATCGTGGACGTGGATGAAGCTGACAATGCGTTGCACGTCATCAGGCAACCTGCCGTGAAACGCACGCGCCAGTCCCTGCATTCGCGCGAGCGGATACAGGCTCGCGTACTGGACCCCTTGGCGGCGGCGTTGACTGTGGATGACAGCGCGCGCCAGAAGGCCACGCTGTCATGGGTACTCAAGTCACTGCTGGCGTCGGTTGCCGACAAGCTGGAGACGATTCCTCCGAGCATTCCGGTAACGATCCACCTCGATATTCAGTCGGTGCTCGATCAGTCGGACCTCCAGGAGGTTTGGCGGCAGCTTCCTTCATCGGTACGTTCGCCCAGACTCGTGGGCGATCCCGTGTTCGCGCCGACCGGCGGGTTGTGGCTGGTCGACGCGTGGCTCGACCGTGCCGCGTCTGACGTGCGGGATGGCGTCAGCATGCTCGTCAGCGTCTGCCTGAGCGAGGTCCGCGAAGCAGACCCGCAGCTTGGTAGTTGCGAGGCAGCGTCGATACTTCTGGCGTGCCCGGAGGATCTCGCGTTGCGGCTGGGGCTTTCCATTGACGGGTGGCTCCATCGTCCGCAGCAATGCAACGGCATGTCGATGGAGCAGGCGTTGGGCTATGCGCTGAAATGGGGCCGGGTCGAAGCCCAGGCGATAGGCGGCGTCATCAGCGCTGGCCTGCAACAGGAGACCGCCTCGCAGCTGAGTATCGGCTTGCATAAGGCGGGACGCTCGGAGCGTAATGCGGCTTCCGCGGATGTTGTGCTCGACACGATGGTCGGCGATGCCGGGCTTGCCGCGCCATGGCTCGCTGGCACCTTGGCGTTGGCGGAGGCAAAGCAGTCGGGAAGGCCGTGCATCGTTGCGACGCAGGATGAGCAACGCACCTTGCTGGCGGTCTTGGTGCCCTTTGCACATGAACAGCAGGAAGGTAGGTGAAATGTTCAAGTTTCGTGTCGACGTAATGTCGTATGTGCTGGTGGCAGTCGTCATGGGGACCGTCATCTGGTACAAGGGCGATACCCTTGGGCTGGAATCGGAAACCCAGCGAGCCGCTGCAATCAGCGTACTGTGCGGCTTGCTGCTGCTGATTGCGCTCTATTTCGGCTTCGAGAGCCGGCGTGACGAGGCCCAGGCAGCGCAGCGCCTGGCCAGGCTGCTTCGCCAGAATGCCGCTCAGCTCGACGGCACTACGCAGTCACTGATCCTTGGCAAAGAAGACACACGTCGCAATGCGCAAGAGGTTGCCGACCTGGAAGCGCTGTGCCGACGACTGAAGGATGAGGAGGGCTGGCGGTGGCGGTATCGCCGGCCCTGGCTGCTGCTGACAGGGGACGATGCGGCGCTGGATCGGCTCCTTCCCGGCTTCGGGCATGGCAGTTGGTTGCTGACGCCCGACGCGGTGTTGCTGTCCCACAGGCCGGTCGAGGAAGGCACCGTGGACGCGCCATGGCTGAAGCGGTTGTGTCAATGCAGGCGACGACGTCCTGTTGACGCGGTTGTCATCGTGACAGACGGCAATCTGGCAGTACCCGAACCCCGGCGGAGTTCGCCTGCGTGGCGACACGTAGCGTCGCGTATCGCAGCCGTGCTTCGTTCGTCGGCACCGACCTTCATGCTTGAGGTTGCCATGACCGCCCGGCGTTCAGGAGAAGACACTGCTACGCCCATCGTGGCTTGTGAATGCGGTGAGGAAACGGGTACGGGAGACCTGTCTCGAATGTTGCTGGCGGTTCGGGACCAACTTGCGTCGCGCAGCCTCTCGCAAAGGATGGGTAGCCAACCTCGAAGCTATCTGGCGCGCCTGTCGCAACGGCTCGATCATCGCGCGGACGCCCTTGCGGCATGGCTGTCGCAGAACGCGGCTCAACGGCGTCGGGCCGTCCACGGCATAGTGTTTGCGCCATATCCACCAGGTCCGGCGACCTCCACCACGGAAGTCGAGACAGATTCGTTTCTCTGGCAATACCTCACCGAGGCAGCACGCCGCCACCCCGGCCGCCGGACGGTCTGGCATCCGCTGACGATTGCCGCCGGCGTGACCACGGCAGCCGTCGCGCTCTGGACCACCGCCATGCTTCTCTCCGCCGTCCAGAACCACCACGACCTCCGCACCGCCCGCCAGGCGGTGCAAGCCCTCCACACCGCGAGAACCAACCCCGAAACCCGCCTCCAGGCCCTCGACACCCTCCAGCAACACATCCAGCGCTACGAACACCGCCTGCAGCACTCGGCCCCTCTGTTCACCCGTTTCGGCATGAACCGCGACGCCGAGGCGCTGGCCGCGCTCTGGAAGCCCTACGCGGCCGCCAGCCATGCCGTGCTGGTCACGCCCGTGGTGCAGGACATGGAGGCGACGCTGGTCGATCTGGCGCAGTTGCAGGTCCAGGGCCTGACCGATGAAACCAGCCGCTGGGCGCTCGATGGCCGGGATACCCTGAAGGCCTACCTGATGCTGGCCCACCCCGAGCGGGTCGAGCCCGACTTCCTCGCCCAGCAGCTTGCCCGGCACTGGTCCACCGAAGCCCGGATCACGCCGGGCCGGAAGCAGGATCTGGCCGAGCGCTTGGCCCGGTTCTATGCCGATCACCTGCGGGCCCATCCCGACTGGCGGGTCACGCCCCGCGCGGAACTGGTAGCCGGGGCGCGCCAGACGCTGCTGGCCGTAATCGGCGAGCGCAACGCGGTGGATACGATCTATCAGACGATTCTCGAAGGGGCCGGGCGCAAGTACCCCGACCTGACCCTGGCCGCGCTCGCCGCGGGCACCGATACCCGGGGCCTCGTGCGCGCCACCGGCGCCGTGCCGGGCGTCTTCACGCGGCAGGGCTACGAGGGCTACGTCGAGGCGGCGATCGAGAAAGCCACCCGCAGCCAGGACGTCGCCCATGACTGGGTGCTGACCGACGGTCATCCGGAGGCCGCCCAATCGTCGACGCAACCGTCAACTTCGGCCGATGCCTTGCGCGACGCCCTCGCGCAGCGCTACTTCGCCGATTATGCCGAGCATTGGCAGCAGTTCATGAACGGATTGCAGTGGGAGCCGGCCACCACGCTGCCGGGCGTGGTCGACCAGCTCAAGCTGCTGGCCGACGCGCGGCAGTCGCCGGTGATCGCGCTGATGAAGTCGCTCGCCTACCAGGGCGGCGCCGGGGCGCGCAAGGATTCGCTGTCCGACACGCTGGTCGCCAAGGCGCAGGGCATCCTGGGCCGCAAGGACGAGACGCCGGAAGCCGTCCGGCCTGACCCCGCGGGCCCGCTCGGCGCGGCCTTCGGGCCGGTGCTGCGGCTGGCCGGGCAGCCGTCCACCGGCAACACCGGCGGCAGCGAACTGAGCCTGCAGCGCTATCTGGACCGTGTCACGGCCGTGCGGCTGCGCCTGCAGCAGATGACCCAGAGCGCCGACGCGAACGCGCTGGCGCGCCAGATGGCGCAGTCGCTGTTCCAGGGCAAGGGGTCCGATCTGGCCGACACGCAGGCGTACGCGCGGCTCATGGCGGCCAGTCTCGGCGCCGAATGGGCCGGCATGGGCGAGACGCTGTTCGTGCGCCCGGTCGTGCAGGCCGAGCAGTCGGTGCTGCAGCCCGCGCAGGCCAGCCTGAACGAGGCGTGGCGCCGCTCGATCGCGCTGCCGTGGCAACGCGCGTTCGCCGGCCGCTACCCGTTCGCGGCGACCGCCAACGACGCCTCGCTGCCCGAGCTGGCCCGCTACATCCGGCCGCAAAGTGGCCTGATCAACACGTTCCTGCTGGCCGAACTGGCCGGCGTGCTGGCGCTGCAGGGCGACCAGTGGGTGCCGGTGGGCAGCGGCACGGGGCTGACGTTCGACCCGGCGTTCCTGAAGTCGATCAACACGCTGCAGCGCATCGGCGCCCATCTGCTGGTGCAGGGCGAACCGAGGTACCAGTTCGAACTGCGCCCGATCCCGACGCCGGGCCTGACCGACACCCGGCTGACCCTGGATCGCCAGACGCTGCACTACTACAACCAGCGCGAGACCTGGCAGGCGATGTCGTGGCCGGTGGCCAACCTGCAGGAGCCGCGCACGCTGCTGCAATGGCAGACCGAGCGGGCCGGCACGAACAAGACGCTGGAGATCGAGGGCGTCTGGGCGTGGGTGCGGATGCTGGAACACGCACGCGTGACGCCCATCGACAGCGCCACGGTGCAGCTGACCTTCCACGCGCGTCCCGACACCGGCGATACCAGCCCGGGCATGGCAAAGCCCAAGCCCGAATCCGTCGAGCCCTCCGACAGCGCCGCCAGCCTGCTCCCGCGCGCCGAGCGCGTCGCCGCACCGGCCACGCTCGTCCATCCGATCCACTACCAGATGCGCACGGCCGTCGGCCGGGGCCCGCTGGAGGCGCTGGAACTGCGCGATTTGCGCCTGCCGGAGCGGATCTTTGTGGATCGGGCGGCGGTGCCAGCGCGACCTTTGAACTCAGGTGCGCGGGA
Organism: Cupriavidus sp. H18C2; assembly: GCF_049393795.1. Classification (NCBI taxonomy): domain Bacteria; kingdom Pseudomonadati; phylum Pseudomonadota; class Betaproteobacteria; order Burkholderiales; family Burkholderiaceae; genus Cupriavidus; species Cupriavidus sp. H18C2. Next base: position 326,012 of record NZ_CP186011.1, read on the forward strand.
GAGTAAGGGGGAGACCCTGTAGATGCCCAAGCGCAAGACGCTGCTCAGACATTTTCTGGTGCTGCAAGCCGGCTTGGCTAGCCGCACCTTGCGGCCACGGCCAAACGGCTTCCAGCGTTCCAGGGATGGGGGTCACGACTCCGACGTTGTCAGCGCCTTCTCCAGTTCGTCGAACACCCGCGCCGTGGCGCCCTTGGCCGCCAGCGAGAACAGCAGCAGCGAGTGGGCGGTGACCTGGTAGACGTCGCCGGACTGGAACACCGGCAGTTCGTCGCGCACGGCCATGTTGGTGTCGATCAGGCAGGTCCATTCGTCCTCGCCGGGGATGTCCGGCAGTGCGAAGTTCACCGGCTCGTGGTGTGCGTTGACCACCAGCAGCACCGTGGCGTCCGACGCCGGCTTGCGGATGCCCGACGTGCGCGCGCGGCCGTCCAGCACCAAACCGAAGCAGCGCATGTTGCCGTCGCCCCATTGCTCGGGCGTCAGGTCGTCGCCGGTCGGGGACAGCCAGCGCACGTCGGCCACCTGCGTGGCCTCGTCCAGATCGCCTGAGAGGAAGCGGCTGCGGCGCAGCACGGGTAGCTTGCGGCGCAGCGTGATCAGGTTCTGCACGAACGCGGTCAGCGCCTGGCCGTCCTCGGTGCGGTCCCAGTCGACCCAGCTTATCTCGTTGTCCTGGCAGTAGGCGTTGTTGTTGCCCTGCTGGGTGCGGCCGAATTCGTCGCCCGCGCACAGCATCGGCGTGCCCTGCGACAGCAGCAGCGTGGCCAGCAGGTTGCGCTTCTGGCGCTCGCGCAGCGCGATGATGTCGGGGTTGTCGGTCGGCCCCTCGGCGCCGCAGTTCCAGGCGTTGTTGTCCGAGCTGCCGTCGCGGTTTTCCTCGCCGTTGGCGTCGTTGTGCTTGTCGTTGTACGAGACCAGGTCGTGCAGCGTAAAGCCGTCGTGCGCGGTGACGAAGTTGACGCTGGCCCACGGGCGCCGGCCACGATGGTCGAACAGGTCCGCCGACGCGGTGAGCCGCCGCGCCAGTTCGGGCGCCATGCCCTCGTCGCCCTTCCAGAACCGGCGCGCGGTGTCGCGGAACTTGTCGTTCCACTCGCCCCAGCCCGGCGGGAAGTTGCCCACCTGGTAGCCGCCGGGGCCGCAGTCCCACGGCTCGGCAATCAGCTTCACGCTGGACAGGATCGGGTCCTGCCGGCATGCCTTCAGGAAGCCGCTCTCGTAGTCGAATCCCTGCGGCTCGCGCGCCAGGATGGTCGCCAGGTCGAAGCGGAAGCCGTCGATCTGCATCTCCGTGACCCAGTAGCGCAGGCTGTCGGCCACCATCTGCAGCACGCGCGGGTGCGACAGGTTCACGGTGTTGCCCGTGCCCGTGTCGTTGATGTAGTAGCGCTTCTGATCGGGCAGCAGCCGGTAGTACGACGCATTGTCGATGCCCCGGAACGACAGCGTCGGCCCGCGCTCGCTACCCTCGGCGGTGTGGTTGTAGACCACGTCCATGATCACTTCCAGCCCCGCCTGGTGAAAGCGGTCGATGGTCTGCTTGATCTCCTGCACGTTGCCGGCCTTGCCGGACAGGAAGCGCTGGTCCGGCGCAAAGAAGCCGATCGTGTTGTAGCCCCAGTAGTTGGTCAGGCCCTTGTCCAGCAGGTGGCTGTCGTTGACAAAGGCGTGCACCGGCAGCAGTTCCACGGTGGTCACGCCCAGGCTCTTCAGATAGTCGATCACCGGCTGCTGGCCCAGCCCGGCAAACGTGCCCTGCAGCGGCTTGGGCACCAGCGGGTGCCGCTTGGTGTAGCCGCGCACATGTGCCTCGTAGACCACGCTCTGGTCCCACGGCACGCGGCTAGCCAGCGGGTGCTCCCAGCTGAACGCCTGATCCACCACCACGCACTTCGGCATGAAGGCCGCGCTGTCGCGGGTGTCGAAGCTCAGGTCTTCCTCGGGTGCGCCGATCGTGTAGCCGAACACGGCGTGGTCCCACTTCAGCTCGCCCACGTACGCCTTGGCGTACGGGTCCAGCAGCAGCTTGTTCGGGTTGAAGCGGTGCCCCTCCTCGGGCGCATAGGGGCCGTGGACGCGGTAGCCGTAGACGGTGCCCGGCGCCAGCCCCTCGATCCGGACGTGCCAGATCTCGTCGGTGAATTCGGGCATGTCGATCCGGTCGATCTGCTCGCGGCCGTCGGCGTCGAACAGGCATAGTTCGACGCGCGTGGCGTGAGCCGAAAACAGGGCGAAGTTGACGCCGCTGCCGTCCCAGGTGGCTCCCAGGGGGAAGGGGTGGCCCTCGCTGATGCGCGATTGCTGCATGGTGGTTCTCTCCGCTTGACTGTGCGTGTTGCCGGAAGGCGTGCCTTCGGAAGAGCCCTCCCAAGCAGGAGCCATGCCGGTTCGCGCCCCGCGCCGGCGCAAGGCGGATTGCAAGAATTGCGCGCGCCATCGTGCACACCCGGCCGTCCCGACGCCTTTTTTTCAACCGGGCGGGCCTGCGCGGCGCCGCCGGCCGCTACACCACCAGATGCAGGCCGATGCCCGTCATGGCGCCCACCGCATTGACCACGGCCGCCGTGCCGCCATGGTGGATCATGTGGCCGGCGCCGGGGGTGAGCACCAGCACGCTGTGCGGGATGTCGCGGTGCAGCTGCTCGCTCTGCCGGGCGGGGTCGACGACGTGGTCTTCCTCGCCGGCCAGCACCGTGACCGGCATGGTCAGGTGCGGGTACAGGCGGTGCAGCGTCTCCACGGCCGGCACCAGGAACGTGGCGTCCTCCGATGCGGCGCGGATCTGGCTGGGCCGCAGGATCAGCTCGCGCGGCACCACGTCCAGGTAGTCGTCGGGCACCGGCCAGGGCGCGAACATCGTGCGCACGGCCCGCCTCAGCAGCGCCCGCCACGCCAGCGGCAGCGCGGTATGGCCCAGCACGTCGCCCACGCCGGGCACCGCGCCGGGCAGGTTGAGCCAGACGTCGGGCCGGGCCGTGGGGTAGTAGTAGCCGGACATCAGCACCAGCCCCGCCACGTCGGCCGGGGCGCGCAGCCCCATCGCCACGGCCACCAGCGTGCCCCACGAATGGCCGACGATGACCGGATGCTCCACGCCCAGCCAGCCCAGCGCCTTCCACAGCAGCGCGGCCTGCGCCTGGGGCGTCCAGCGCCGCAGGCGGGGCCGCTGGCTGTAGCCAAAGCCGGGCCGGTCGATGGCGATCACGCGGTGGCGGCGCGCCAGTGCGTCCACCAGCCCGCTGGCGATGAAGTCTTCCAGCTGCACGCCGTTGCCGTGCAGCAGCACCACGGCCGGCCCCTGGCCGCGCTCCAGATAGTGCAGGCAGACGCCGTCCACTTCCAGGAAGCGGCCGATGGGAAAGTGCTCGCGCTCGGCCTGGCGCGCGCGATGGCGCACCCAGAGCGCGGTGGCGGCGCCGGCCGCGACCACCGTGGCAAGGCTTGCCAGCAGGCCGCGGTGGCCGGTCGACGAAGGCGGGGAGTGGTTGGAATCTGACATGGCGGCAATGGCTGCGAAGGCTGCGATGGCGGCAAGATGAACGTGGGATTCCGGTTTGTCTCGCAATCGATATGCCAGCGGGCCGGCAACGGCCGGCGCCGCGCTGGCCGCCCGGCCCGATGGCGTGGCGTGCAATCCATGGACGCACGCGGTGCAGTAACTACAGCGGCTGGCGCCCCCGGCGGCGGTGCGGCCGGGGCCGCCCGGTGTGGTGCGGATTTTGCTGCGCACCGGCTTGTCGCCACCCGCCACCCATCATGACCCAGACGCTTCCCGCCGCGCTGATGCGCATCCTTGAGGACCGCTTCGGCGTCACGCGCCTGCGGCCCGGCCAGGCCGACGTCCTGCGCAGCGTGCTCGACGGCCGCGACACCATCGCCGTGATGCCCACCGGCAGCGGCAAGTCGCTCTGCTTCCAGCTACCGGCGCTGGTCAGCGACGGGCTTACCGTGGTGGTGTCGCCGCTCATTGCGCTGATGCAGGACCAGGCCACCAAGCTCGGCAACCTGGAACTGGCGCCGGCCGTGCTCAACAGCGCCGTGGGCGACGCCGCGCTGGCGGATCTGGCCCGCCGCCGCGAGCGCATCCTGCTGACCACGCCCGAGCAGCTCGAAGACCCCGAGGTGGTCGATACGCTGCGCCGCAACCGCGTGGCGCTGTTCGTGGTCGACGAGGCGCACTGCATCTCCCAGTGGGGCCACGACTTCCGCCCCGCCTACCTGGGCCTGCGCGACGCCGCCAAGGCGCTGTCGCGCCCGCCGCTGCTGGCGCTGACCGCCACGGCCACCGACGCGGTCATCCAGGACATCGTGCAGGAACTGGGCATGCGCCAGCCGCGCATCGTGCGGGCGCCGTTGTACCGGCCGAACCTGCACTATGCCGTGGAGCATGTGTCGGGCGATGCCGGGCGGCTGGACGCCGTGCGCCGGCTGGTGGGCCGCGAAGCCGGGCAGGGCGGGGCCGGCATTGTCTACACGGCCACCGTGGCCATGGCCGAGCAGTTGCACGGGCTGCTGCGCGAAGCGGGCGTCGAGGCCGCGCTCTATCACGGCCGGCGCACCGCCGCCCAGCGGCGCGCGGCGCAGGACGCGTTCATGACCGGCCAGGCCGCCGTGATGGTGGCGACCAATGCCTTCGGCATGGGGATCGACAAGCCTGACGTGCGCTTTATCGTGCACGCGCAGTCGCCAGGCAGCCTGGACGCTTACTACCAGGAATCGGGCCGCGCCGGCCGCGATGGCGCGCCGGCGCGCTGCACGCTGGTGTTCGACGAGCGCGACCGGCGCATTCACCAGTTCTTCCTGGCCGGCCGCTACCCGGCGGCCACGGACCTGCACCGCATGGCCCTGGCCGTGCAGGACGCGCCGCTGGCGCTGCCGGCGCTGGCCACGGCGCTGCCCGATATCGGCGTGCGGCGGCTGCAGGTTGGCATGCGGATGCTGCGCGACTTCGGCATCGTGGCGCGCGACCGCGCCGGCCGCTTCGCGCTGCGCGACCCGGCCGCGGCCGGCGTCGACGTGATTGCCGCCCGCTACGCAGCGCGCAGCCGCGAGGACCACGCCACGCTGCAGGCGATGCTGGACTACGCCCGCAGCGGCGGCTGCCGCTGGGCCACGCTGCTGGCCTACTACAGCGAGGCGTTCGCGCAGGCGCGTTGCGGCACCTGCGATAGCTGCCGCCGCATGGACGAACTGGCACAGCCGGCCGCCGCCGCGCCGCCGACGCCCGAAAAACGTCCCGCATCCACGCCGGTGGCCGGCCCCGCCTTTGCCACCGGCGACGCGGTGCGCGCCCGGCGCTTCGGCGCGGGCGTGGTCAATGCCGTGTCGGACGAATGGGTCGAGGTGCGCTTTCCGGACGACAGCGTGCGGCGCTTTCTGCCGCATTTCCTGCGGGCGGTGGCGGCGGAACGCCGGCGCGCCGCGTGATCCCCCGGCCGTGGGGTGCCGGCGCCGGCCGGTGACCCGGCGCGGGCAATTGTGCAAGAATGTCGCCGGTCAAGATCGCATCGGCAACGGAAGTGGGCGTTTTCAAATTTTTCCGCAAGCGCAAGCCGGTACCGGCCGTCCCGCCGAGGACGCCGCCGGGCGCCGCGCCTGCGCTCTACGTCCAGGACACCACCAGCTCCTACGAACGCGTGTTCAACCGCGTGATGGCGACGGTGGTGGGCATCTCCGAGGAGGAGGCGTCCGAGATCCTGGCGATGGTCAACCGCAGCGGCTCCGACGGCCTGAACATGGCCGGCTACTTCGAGCAGGTGTACGCGGCGTACTTTCGCGGCCGCGACTGGACCTGGACCGAGTACGACCAGTGGGCGCGCATCTTTGCCGAAATGGGCGCGTATCCGTCGCACTGGACCGATATCGACCAGCCCGCCAAGCCCTGCACCCGCACCGAGGAACTGCTCGCGCAGCGCGTGGGCGACATTCGCGCGTTCCTGGACGGCCGGGGCGTCGAGTATCCGCCGCACGCCGCCAAGGCGCAGCTCGTGGCGCTGGCCGAGGTCACGCCGGGGCTGGAGGATTCCACCCTCTGGCAGGCCGTGCTGGCCACGCGCCGGCAGGACGCGCAGGCCGCCGCCGAACGGCGTCCGCGCCTGCTCTACGACCTGCTGATCCGCACCATCGCCTACCGCGCCAAGAGCGAGCGCGACGCCGAGCGCGCCAAGGCGGCCGGCGTCAAGCGCTTCGACCTGATGCTGACCATCGAGGCCGACCGTCCCTTCGTGGAAGTGGCGCGCAAGAAAAGCCCGTCGGCCGTGCCGCCTTTCTTTCCCAACGATTTCACGCTGCTGCGCCCAATCATCGAGAACGGCGAGCCGGGCGGCCGCTAGGCTGCGCCGGCGCGTCTACAGCACGCCGCGCGCCCGCAGCGCCGCCACGTCCTGCTCGCGCAGCCCCAGGCACTCGCGCAGCACCTCATCGGTGTGCTGGCCCAGCGCGGGCGGCGCGTGGCGCAGCGTGGGCGGCGTGTCCGACAGGCGCAGCGGGCTGGCCGTGCTGCAGATCCGGTTGATGGGGTCGGACGCCGGCTGCGCCCCGTCGGCGTAACGGTACTGCTCCACGCGCAGGCCCCGGTGCCGCACCTGTTCGTCCGCGAACGCCTGGCCGATGTCGTTGATCGGCCCGCACGGCACCGACGCCGCCTCCAGCAGGGCAATCCACTCATGCGTGGCCTTGCCGCGCGTGACCGCGTTCATCATCGGTATCAGCGTCGCCCGATGCGTGACGCGGGCGCTGTTGGTGGCGTAGCGCGCGTCGCGCGCCCAGTCCACATCGGCTACCTCGCAGAAGCGTGCGAACTGCCCGTCGTTGCCGATCGCCAGCAGCATCTTGCCGTCCTGCGTCGGAAAGTCCTGGTACGGCACGACGCTGGGATGCACGTTGCCCTGCCGCGCGGGCACCACGCCCGCGTTCAGGTAGCCGGCGCCCTGGTTGGCCAGCACGGCCATGGCCACGTCCAGCAGCGCGATGTCGATGCGCTGGCCGCGCCCCGTGTGGTGCCGCGCTTCCAGCGCGCCCAGGATGGCCGTGGTGGCGTACATGCCCGTGAACACGTCGATCACGGCCACGCCCACGCGCAGCGGCCCTTCGCCGGGCTCGCCATCGGGCTGGCCCGTGATGCTCATCAGCCCGCTCATCGCCTGCACCAGCAGGTCGTAGCCGGGCCGCGCCGCATAGGGCCCGGTCTGGCCGAAGCCCGTGATCGAACAGTAGATCAGGCGCGGATTCAGCGCGGCCAGCGTGTCGTAGTCCAGCCCGTAGCGCTTCAGCCCGCCGGTCTTGTAGTTCTCGATCACCACGTCGCTGCGGGCCGCCAGCTCGCGCACCAGCCGCTGGCCGTCGGGCGTGGCGATGTCCACGGTCACCGATCGCTTGTTGCGGTTGCACGCGGCAAAGTAGCTGGCCTGCGGCGTGGGGCCGTCCTCGCCGTGCAGGTACGGCGGGCCCCAGTGGCGCGTGTCGTCGCCCGCGCCGGGCTTCTCGATCTTGATCACGTCGGCGCCCAGGTCGGCCAGGTTCTGGGTACACCAGGGGCCGGCCAGCACGCGCGACAGGTCCAGCACGCGCAGATGGCTCAGCGCGCCGGTGCGCGCGGACGGCGGCGGCAAGCCGGGCGAGGCGGCGGCCGACGTCATGCCGGCGCCTGGTCGACCGGCGCGAACACCGGCACCGGCGCGCCGCCGTCGGTCTCGGCAAACCGCACCCTGACGCGCTGGCCGATGCGTACCGTGTCCAGATCGGTATCGACGATGTGGGTCATCATCGTGATGCCTTCGTCCAGCTTCACGTAGGCGATGCAGAACGGATGCGGGCCGGCGCGGCGCGTGATGCTGAACGAGTAGATCTCGCCCAGGCCGCTGGCGGTCTTCCAGTCGGTATCGCCCAGGCAGAACGGGCACAGCGCGCGCGGGTACCAGTGAGGCTTGCCGCACGCCTTGCAGTGGCGCACCAGCAGCTTGCCGTCGCGGGCGGCCTGCCAGAACGCGGCGTTGTCGGGCAACTCGTCCGGGGCCTTGTGGACGGTGGGAACGTAGGGAGTGGTCATGGTAGGCGTCCGGGCTATTCGCGTTCGAGGATCAGGGTGGCGGAGCCGTGGCGCGAGCCCATGTAGCCGCCCGTGCCCTGCGCCAGCGCCAGCTGGCAGTTCCTGACCTGCACGGCGGGATGGGCCTCGCCGCGCAGCTGGCGCACGGCCTCGATCACCTTGGTGATGCCGCCGCGGTTGGCCGGGTGGTTGTTGCACAGGCCGCCGCCGTCGGTGTTGACCGGCATCCGGCCCACGCCGGCGATCAGGTTGCCGTCCATCACGAACCGGCCGCCTTCGCCCTTGCGGCAGAACCCCAGGTCTTCCAGCTGCATCAGCACGGTGATCGTGAAGCTGTCATAGATCGACGCGTACTGGATGTCCGACGGCTTGACACGGGCTTCCTCGAACGCCGCCGCGCCCGACACGCGCGCGGCCGACCACGACAGGTCCACCTCGCCGCCCAGCAGCCCCTTCACGTGCTCGCCGGCGCCCAGCACCTTGATGCGCGGGCGGTTCAGCTTCGCGGCGATTTCCGGGCGGGCCACGACCAGCGCGCCGCCGCCGTCGGACACCACGCAGCAGTCCAGCCGGTGCAGCGGGTCTGAGATCATCGGCGAATTCAGCACGTCCTCGACGGTCACCAGTTCGCGCAGCATTGCGTTGGGGTTGTGCTGCGCATGGTGCGACGCGGCCACCTTGATCCACGCGAGCTGCTCCGGCGTGGTGCCGAACTCGTGCATGTGGCGCTGCGCCACCATCGCGTAGAGATTGACAGTCACCGGGCTGTACGGTGCCTCGAATGGCTGGTCGGGCAGGTTGGCGCCCCAGTTGCGCGCCTGCGTGCCGCTGGAGCCCTCGGAGCGCGGCCGGCCGGCCAGCGTGATCAGTGCCACGTCGCACTTGCCGGCGGCGATGGCCTGCGCGGCGTGCGACACGTGCGCGATATACGACGAGCCGCCCATCTCGCTGGAGTCGACGTGGCGCACGTTCAGGCCCAGGTAGTCGACCATGTTGACCATGCCAAGCCCGGGCGCGTCGCCGGCGCAGAAGTAGCCGTCGACGTCGGCCAGCGTCAGGCCGGCGTCCTGCAGCGCGCCGCGCGCGGCCTCGGCGTGAAGCTGGGGCACGGTCTTGTCCGGTGCCTTGCGGGTCGGGTGCTCGTAGGCCCCGACGATGTATGCCTTGCCGTGGATTGTCATGCGTGGGTCTTCCTCCAATGTCCTGGCTGCCGTGCCGCGTATGCAAGCCGATCTGGCCGATTCTAGGGGCCGGCGCGCCGCGCCGGTTCGAGAATGCCGAATCCGGCCTTCCGGATCGCAAAATGCCGCCCGGCGCCCCGCTGGCGCGCTTTCAGGCCGGCAAAGCCGCCCCTTGTGATTTACGAATGGCGGCGTGCGGGCTTTCGGCTCATGCTGCGCGGACTTCTTCATCGCATTCGTAAAGGACGGCAGGCGTGACCAAGCGGATCCATCAACTGCTCGACCACTGGCTGGCCCAGGCGCCCGGCCAGCCGTTCATCCACCTGCCGGACGGCCGCACGCTGGACTTTGCCGCGCTCGGCGCGCTGACCGCCACCGCCGAGGCCGAGCTGCGCACGCTCGACGTGCGGCCTGGCGACCGCGTGATGGTGGTGGCCGAGAACTGCCCCGAGCACGCCGCGCTGATCCTGGCGTGCAGCCGCGTGGGCGCGTGGTCCTGCGGCGTCAACGCGCGGATGGCGCCGGCCGAGATCGACGCCTTCGCCGCCAAGGCCGATGCCCGCGTGGTCTATTTCACGGCGGCGGCGTCGCGCGCTGCCGCCGGCCATGCCAGCCGCTTCGGCGCGGTGGCATCGGCGCTGCCGGGCATGCAGCGCGGCCCGGTGCGTGCCGATGCCACGCCCGAGCCGCAGCCGCTGCGCGACGCGGTGGCCGCGCTGATCTTCACGTCCGGCACCACGGGCGCGCCCAAGGGCGTGATGCTGACCCACGACGCGCTGATCCACTTCGCCCGCGTCACGCGCGACGCCCGCGCGCTGGGGCCCGCCGACCGCAGCTATGCGTTCGTGCCGATGACGCACATCTTCGGCCTGGGCACGGTGCTGCTCAGCTCGCTGCTGGCCGGCGCGCAGCTTGTGATGCGTCCGCAGTTCGACCCGGCGGACCTGCTCGACGCGCTGGCCCAGCACGGCGTATCGCAGCTCCAGGGCCCGCCCACGCTGTTCTCGCGGCTGCTGGCCTACCTGCAGGAGCAGGGCATCGACCAGCCGGTGGCGCCGGCGCTGCGCTACCTCTACACGGGCGCCGGGCCGCTGGACCTGTCGCTGAAGCGCCGCGTGGAGGCGATGTTCGGTCTGGCGCTGCACCACGGCTACGGGCTGTCCGAGTACGCCGGATCCGTCCACGTGACGCGGCTGGGCGAGCAGCGGCCCGATACCAGCGCCGGCTACGCGGTGGCCGAGGCCGAGGTGCAGGTCACCGACAGCGTGACGGGCCAGCCGCTGCCGCTGGGCACGCGCGGCGAACTATGGCTGCGCGGGCGGGGGCTGATGCCCGGCTACTTCCGCGATGCGGCCGCCACGGCGGCGGTCATGCGCGAAGGGGGCTGGTACGCCAGCGGCGACCTGGGCGAGATGCACGCCGACGGCGCGCTGTTCGTGGTCGGCCGGCTCAAGGAAATGATCATCCGCTCGGGCTTCAACGTCTATCCGGCCGAGGTGGAGACGGCGCTGAACGCGCATCCGAGCATCCAGCGCAGCGCCGTAGTTGGCTGCCCGGAGCAGGACGGCAACGAGGAAATCGTCGCGTTCGTCGAGCTGCGCCCGGGCGCCGGCCTGGACACCGCCGCGCTGCACGGCCACCTGCGCGAGCGGCTGGCGCCTTACAAGCGGCCCGCGCGCATCGTGGCGCTGCCCGAACTGCCCACCAATAACAACGGCAAGATCCTCAAGCGCGTGCTGCAGGAGCAGGCCGGCTCGATGTTGACCCAAGGAGACCCCGCATGACCCGCTCTTTCCAAGCGCCTTCCGCCCTGCGCCGGCGGCTGATGGCGGCCGGCCTGTTCGGCGCCGTGGCACACCCGTTCGCGGCGCTGGCGGCCGATGCCTGGCCCGCCAAGCCGGTGCGCCTGATCGTGCCGTTTCCGCCAGGCGGCCCGGTGGACAGCACCGCGCGCATCGCAAGCCAGAAGCTCGGCGAGATCTGGAAGCAGCCGATGGTCATCGACAACCGCGCCGGCGCCGGCGGCACGATCGGCGCCGCCATCGCGGCGAAGGAGGCACCGGACGGCTACACGCTGTTCCTGGGATCGATCCACCATGCGGTGAACCCGTCGCTGATGGGCAAGCTGCCATACGACATCGAGAAGGACTTCGCCCCGGTCAGCTTTGCGGCGATGTTTCCGGTGTTCGTGGTGGCCCACCCGTCGGTGCCGGCCAGCAACATCAAGGAACTGGTCGCGTACGCGAAGGCGGGGCACACGCTGGCCTACGGGTCGTCGGGCAACGGCGGCGGCACGCACCTGGCGGGCGAACTGTTCAATATCGAGGCTGGCACCAAGCTGCAGCACGTGCCGTACAAGGGCAGCGGCCCGGCCATGAACGACCTGCTGGGCGGCCAGGTGCAACTGATGTTCAGCGATGCGCCGACCGCGCTGCAGCACATCAAGTCGGGCCGCATCAAGGTACTGGGCGTGGCCAGCCGCCAGCGCTCGGGCATGCTGCCCGACGTGCCCACCGTGGCCGAGTCGGGCCTGCCCGGCTACGAGGCGTATTCCTGGGCCGCGCTGTTCGCGCCAGCCCAGACGCCCAAGGCCGTGCTGGACAAGATCAATGCCGACTTCAACGTCGCCATGAAGGACCCCGCCGTCAAGCAGCGCCTGCTGCAGGCCGGCGCCGAGGCCGACGCGGGCACCCAGGCCCAGATGCGCGACCGGCTGCATGCCGAGATCGCCAAATGGCGCAAGGTGATTCAGACCGCGGCGATCACGGCGGGGTGAGGTTTGGGCGGCGTCGCAGGTTGGACGGCTGGCCCTCTCCCCCAGCCCCTCTCCCGCACGGCGGGAGAGGGGAGCAGACCGGCGGGGTTTGAGCCGTCAGCAGCAGGCATGCCCGCCGCTATGCGCTGCCTTTTTTACGGCGTGGGAGATGGTTTGAACTGCCATGCCCTCACCCCCGCCCCCTCTCCCGCACGGCGGGAGAGGGGAGCAGACCGGCGGGGTTTGAGCCATCAGCAGCAGGCATGCCCGCCGCTATGCGCTGCCTTTTTTACGGCGTGGGAGAGGGAGCAGACCGGCGGGGTTTGAGCCGTCAGCAGCAGGCACGCCCGCCGCTATGCGCTCCCCTCTCCCACGCGTGGGAGAGGGGTTGGGGGAGAGGGCGTCGAGGGTCTGCTTGCCGACCAGTCCCAGTAGAGCCCCCAGCCCAGCCAGCAAGAACCACTACCCGCCTTCCGCCCCCGGCCACCGGAACAGCGGCGGCTCCTTTTCCTTGAAGCGCCTGACTGCCTCGTGGTGGTAGTCGGTGGTGAACGCAATGCCTTGCCCGAGCGATTCCAGTTCCAGCATGCCGCGCACGTCGTTGCCCAGGGACTGGTGCAGTGCGCGCTTGGTCAGGGCGAAGGCCACCGGCGAGGCGGCGGCCATGGCGCGGGCGAGCTGGTCTGCGCGGGCGTGCAGCCGTTCCGCGGGCACGATCTCGAAGACGGCGCCGATCTGGCGCGCTTCCTCGGCGCCGATCTCTCGCGCGCTGAAGACGAGGTCGCGCGCGCGGGCCATGCCGACCACGCGCGGCAGCGTGTACAGCGCGCCGCAGTCGGGCACCAGGCCCACTTTCATGAATGGCATGCAGAACCGCGCGCGCGGCGTGGCGACGATGAAGTCGGCCAGCAGCGCCAGGCTGAAGCCGGCGCCGTAGGCCACGCCGTCCACCGCGGCCACCACGGGGCGGTCCAGGTCGGCGAGCAGGGCGATCCAGCCGTGCAGATCGTCCATGCGGTTGCGGCCGGCGTCGGCGGCGGCCACGTTCATTGCGCGGATGTCGCCGCCGGCGCAGAAGTCGGTGCCGGCGCCGCGCAGCACCACGGCGCGCACGTCGCGGTTGGCGCGGATGTTCTGCACGGCCTCGCGCAGCGCATCGCGGATCGGGCCGTTCAGCGCGTTCTTCTGCTGCGGGCGGTTCAGCGTCAACGTGGCCACGCCGTCCGCGACGTCCACCAGCAGCGTGTGTTCCTCGGTCATGCCTTGTCTCCGGGCGCGTTCGATGGCACAGCTTGAACGATGCGTGGCGGCGCGGCTATTCCGATGTTCGGAATCCGGCATTCGCCTGCCGCGAAGTCCCCCCGTAGTTGCGAGCATGGCGAAGGGGCGGCGGTTCGGGGGATAATCGCCGACCACCCCGGGAGACAACGTCATGCGCTTCGATCTGGTCGATCTGAACCTCTTCACGCATATCGCGGAAGCCAGCAGCCTGACCCGCGGTGCAGAACGTTGCCACCTGTCGCTGCCGGCGGCCAGCACGCGCATCAAGAACCTGGAAGAGCAGGTGGGCGTGAAGCTGCTGAGCCGCAGCAGCCAGGGCGTGAAGGTCACGCCGGCCGGCGAGACGCTGCTGGCCCACGCGCGCCGCGTGCTGCGCCAGATCGAGCAGTTGAGCGGCGACCTGCAGGAGTACGCGTCGGGCATCAAGGGCCACGTGCGCGTGTTCGCCAACACCACGGCCATGAGCGAATTCCTGCCCGGCGTGCTGCGTACGTACCTGGTCAACCATCCCGATGTGACCGTCGACATCCGCGAACGGCTGAGCCCCGACATCGTGCGGGCCGTGCAGGAAGGCATGGTCGATATCGGCATCGCGGCCAGCGGCGTGAACATGGAAGGGCTGGAGGTGATGCCTTACCGGCGCGACCGCCTGGTGCTGGCCACGGCGCTGAGCCACGCGCTGGCGCAGCGCAAGCGCGTGCGGTTCGTGGAGACGCTGGACTACGACTTCATCGGCCTGCCCGAGGAAAGTGCGATCCACAACTTCCTGAAGCGCGCCGCCGCCGACCTGCAGCGCACGCTGCACTGGCGCATCCAGGTCAGCAACTTCGAGACCGCCGCCCGCATGATCGAGGCCAACGTCGGCATTGGCGTGCTGCCGGAAAGCACGGCGCGCCGCCATGCGCAGACCATGGCGCTCAACATCGTGCAGATCGAGGATGACTGGGCCGAGCGCAAGCTGCAGATCTGCGTGGCGGACCTGGACGCGCTGCCGGTGTTCGCGCGCAAGCTGGTGGACCTGCTGGTGGCGGACGGCACCGGCGAGCCGGCCTGAGTTGGCGCGCGCCCGGCTGCGCTAGGCCAGCTCCGCCAGCATGCCGCGCAACTGGTGCTTGTGCAGCTTGCCGCTGGCGGTGGTGGGGATGGCCGGCACGCGCACGATGCGCGCCGGGCGCTTGTACGGCGACAGCCGCTCGGCCAGGTAGGCGTGCAGCGCGGCCGCGTCGAACGTCTCGCCGTCGCGCAGTTCCACAAACGCCACCACTTCCTCGTTGCCGTCGGCGGCCGGGCGGCCCACCACGGCCGACAGCCGCACCGACGGGTGCCCGTTGATGACCGATTCCACCTCGATCGGGTAGACGCTAAAGCCCGAGCGGATGATCAGGTCGCGCGTGCGGCCGACGATGTACAGCGCGCCGTCGGGGCCAAGCCGGCCGATGTCGCCGGTGTTGAGCCAGCCGTCCGGGCGCAGCGCCTCGGCCGTCTGCGCCGGCGCGCGGTAGTAGCCGCGCATCACGCCCGGGCCCTTGACCCACAGCTCGCCGGGCGTGCCGGCCGGCACGGGCTCGCCGTCCGGGCCGACGATGCGCAGCGCCGCGCCTTCGACAATCTCGCCGGCCGAGCAGTCGCTGCGCGGGCGATCCATCCGCGTGATGAACAGCGAGCCCGCGTACTCGGTCATGCCGTAGCCATGGTGCAGCGGCTGGCCGAACAGGGTCTCGACGTTGCGCTTGAGCGTGGGCTCCAGCGGCCCGCCGCCCGTGTACAGGTAGCGCAGCCGCCGCGTGGGCAGCGTGGCAATGCCCTGCTTGTGCAGGTGCGCCAGGATGCGGCTGAACATGGCCGGCACGCCCTGCAGGATCGAGATGGCCTCGCGCTGCAGCGCGGCGCAGGCGTCGTTGACGTTGAAGCGCGCCACCAGGTACAGGCTGCCACCGCCCTGGAACGTGGCCAGCAGCAGCGTGGCCAGCCCGAAGATATGGGACATCGGCATTACCGCGTAGGCACAGTCGCCGGGGCCGATGCCACGCGTGTCGGCCGTGACGCGCGCGTAGTGCAGCAGGCCGCGGTGGGTGACCATCACGCCCTTGGGCTGGCCGGTGGTGCCGGACGTGTAGATCAGCGCGGCCACGTCGCGCGCCACGTCGGCCGGTTCGCGGGCGCTGCTGGTATCGACATCGGCGGCCATCAGCGGCCCGAGCCCGGCCGGGGCGATCTCGCGCGCGCGGTAGCGCAGGCCGTGCCGCAGCGCGTCGGGCGAGGCCGCGTGGGTGAACAGCATCAGGCGCGGCGTGCAGTGGGCGCGGATTTCCTCGATCTCGCGCGCCGTGAGCCGTGCGTTCGTCACCACGGGCCAGGCGCCGATTTCCGATAGCGCAAAGACCAGCGTGATCACGGCCAGGCAGTTCTCGCCAATGATCATCACGCGGTCGCCGGTGTCCACGCCCTGCGCGGCCAGATAGTCGCGCGCCAGCCCCACGGCGTGCCAGAGCTGCGCGAACGTGACGGTCCGCTCGCCTTCCAGCACGGCCACGTTGGCCGGGGCCTGGGTGGCCCAGTGGCGGGCGATGTCGCTGATGCGGGTGGCGCTGGCTCGGTCCTGCGGCATCTCGCTGAAGTCCTTTTCGAAGGGGGATTCGGGGTCGTCCGGGCCGGAGGCTTTCCGGCATGTCGCAGTGTAGGGGCGGCCTTGCCGGCCCCGCAATTCGTGATCGGGAAAGCGGCGCTTCGGCCCGGCGGAAGCCCCACGCGCAGCGCTATTCCACCTCGATGCCGGCGGTCTTCACCACGTTGCCCCACAGCGCCAGTTCGCGCTTGATGCGGTCCTGCAGCGGCGCCGGGCCGGTGATGTTCAGGTCGTAGCCCACCTCCGTCATGCGCGTGCGGAACGCGGGGTCCTGTCCCACGGCCTGCTGGGCCTTGACCAGCCGGTCCACCACGTCGGCAGGCATGCCCGGCGGGCCGACCAGGCCGTACCAGCCGGTCAGGTCGTACTGCTTGAGGCCCGATTCCACCAGCGTCGGCACGGTCGGCAGCGCGGCGTTGCGCGTCTTCGACGTGACGGCCAGCGCGCGCACCTTGCCGCCCTGGATGTGGCCGATGGCGGTGCCGGTGATGTCGAACATGAACGTGACCTTGCCGCTCATCACGTCGGCCATGGCCGGCGCGTTGCCCTTGTACGGCACGTGCAGCATCTTCACGCCGGTCATCTGCGCCAGCAACTCGGCCGACAGGTGGTTTGACGCGCCCACGCCGGCCGACCCGTAGCTGACCTCGCCCGGATGCTTGCGCGCGTAGGCCACCAGTTCGTCGACGTTCTTGGCCGGGAAGTCCTTGTTCAGCAGCAGGACGTTGGTGTAGTCGGTGATCAGCCCCACGTAGCTGAAGTCCTGCGCGGGCTTGAAGCTGACCGACTTCTGGATCAGCGGGGTCATTGTCATGGTGGGGCTGGCCACGAAGTAGAGCGTGTAGCCGTCGGGCTTCGCGCTCGTGGTCATGCCGGCGGCAATGGCGCCGCTGGCCCCGGCGCGGTTGTCCACGACCACCGGCTGCTTGAGCACCCGGCCCATGTAGTCGGCGTAGATGCGCGCGGCCGTGTCCACCGGGCCGCCCGGCGCGTAGCCGACCAGCAGCCGCACAGGGCGCGCGGGATAGGTGTCGGCCAGCGCCGTCCCTTGGGCCAGCGCCAGTACCGCGCCGGCCAGCATGATTCGCAGCATCGTCTCCTCCTTTTTCAGGATTGTGGGAGCAGACTGTGCGGCAGCGCCGCCCCCCAGGCAATTTGCATTTCAAGAAGGCGGCCTTCGAGGATGCGATAACAGCGGGGCGGCCGATTGTTGATTCCGGCTCAATGGTGATTCGTCGATACGCGGCTTAATCCGCAACGGCCGATCCGGCACACTGCGTCATCCGCGGCGAGATGCCGCTTTCCCATCACAGGAGTTGACCCATGAGCATCCCATCCTTCGGCGTCGGCACGTTCCGTCTGACCGGCCAGGCGGCCGTGGACTCGGTGCGCCAGGCACTGGAACTTGGCTATCGCGCCGTCGATACGGCCCAGATCTACGGCAACGAGGCCGACGTGGGCCAGGCGCTGGCCGAAAGCGGCGTGGCGCGCGGCGATCTGTTCGTGACCACCAAGATCTGGACGGCCAACTACGCGGCCGACAAGCTCGTGCCCAGCCTGCGCGAGAGCCTGGACAAGCTGCGGACCGACTACGTCGACCTGACGCTGATCCACTGGCCTGCGCCCGGCAACGGCGTGCCGCTGCCCGAGTTCATGGCCGCGCTGGCGGACGCCAAGGCGCAGGGGCTGACGCGCCAGATCGGCGTGTCCAACTTCAATATCGACCTGACGCGCCAGGCCATCGACGTAGTGGGCGCCGGGCAGATCGCCACCAACCAGATCGAACTGAGCCCGTACCTGCAGAACCGCAAGCTGGCGGCGTTCCTGCAGGAGCAGGGCATCGCCGTGACGTCGTACATGACGCTGGCCTACGGCAAGGTGCTGAAGGACCCCGTGCTGGCGCGCATTGCCGACAAGCACCACGCCACGGTGGCGCAGGTGACGCTGGCCTGGGCGCTGCAGCTTGGCTACGCGGTGATCCCGTCGTCCACGCGGCGCGAGAACCTGGCCAGCAACCTGCTGGCGCGCGACCTGAAGCTGGACGATGCCGACCTGGCCGCCATCGCCGCGCTGGAGCGCAATGGCCGCGAAGTGAGCCCGGACGGCCTGGCGCCGCAGTGGGACTGAATGGGCGATTGTTGATCCCGTTTCAAAGGTATTTCGTCGATTCAAGGCTTAATCCGCAAGAGCGCAGCGGGCACACTGTGACCATTCCGAATGGTTAACAGGAGTTTCCGATGCCTACTTCCCCGATCGATACCGCCGCGCCGCTGTTCCAGCCCCACCAGCTCGGCAGCCTGACGCTGCCCAACCGGATCGTCATGCCGCCGATGACGCGCTCGCGCGCCAGCCAGCCCGGCGACGTGGCCAACGACCTGATGGCCGCGTACTACGCCCAGCGCGCCAGCGCCGGGCTGATCGTGGCCGAGGGCACGTGGATTGCCCCGCTGGGCAAGGGCTATGCGTGGACGCCGGGCATTCATACGCCGGAGCAGGTGGCCGGCTGGCGCAAGGTCACGTCGGCCGTGCACGCGGCGGGCGGGCGCATCTTCGCGCAGCTCTGGCACGTGGGCCGGCTGAGCCACACCAGCCTGCTGGGCGGGCAGTCGCCGGTGTCGTCGTCGGCCATCCAGGCCACTGGCGTGAACGTCTTTGCCGCCGGCCAGGACGGCACGCCGGGATTCGTGCAGGCGTCGGCGCCGCGCGCGCTGGCCGTGGACGAGATCCAGGCGATTGTCGACCAGTTCCGCCAGGCGGCCCGCCATGCCATGGAAGCCGGCTTTGACGGCGTGGAGCTGCACGCGGCCAACGGCTACCTGGTCAACCAGTTCATCGATTCCGGCGCCAACCTCCGCACGGACGCCTATGGCGGCTCGCTGGAAAACCGGCTGCGTTTTCTGGGCGAAGTGGCGCAGGCGCTGATCGAGGGCACCGGCGACCGGACGCGCGTCGGCATCCGGCTGGCCCCGCTGACCACGCTCAATGGCTGCGTCGATGCCGATCCCGAGACCACCTACACGGCGGCCGCCCGGCTGCTGGGCGAGCTTGGCGTGGGCTACCTTCACATTGCCGAAGCCGACTGGGAAGATGCGCCGCACATGCCGCTGGCGTTCAAGCAGCGCCTGCGCGAGGTGTTCCCCGGCACGCTGATCTACGCCGGCAAGTACACGGCCGAGCGTGCCGACGCGGCGCTGCGCGAAGGCTGGGCGGACCTGATCGCGTTCGGCCGGCCGTTCGTGGCCAACCCGGACCTGCCCGAGCGGCTGCGGACCGGCGCGCCGCTGGCCCTGCACGACCGCGACACGCTGTTTGGCGGCGGCGCCCGTGGCCTGACCGACTACCCGGCGCTGGACGCCAAGGCTGCCTGACGGCCGGGGGAAGCAGAGAGCCGGACGCCTGCGCGCCGGCTTTTTTCCGGTTATCTCGCTTTGCAGCTTTTGCACGCCAGGCACCGCTTTCCGGCCAATTTGTGACGAATAAGAGTCGTGCCGGCAGCCGGCAGGCTGGAACTCATGGCCGTTTTACGAGTCCATGTTGCGTTCGGTTACAATGCTGTCCCGCAGCAATGCATATTCGGCATTGTTCGCAATTGTCTGCAATCGCGCCCCCATCTTGTTACGTTTCGTCCTCTTCCTGCTGACTGCCCTGTGCCTGTCCGCGCTGTCGTTCACGGCAGCGGCGAACGTGCGCGCGGACGCGCAGGTCGATGCCGCGATCGAGGCGGCGGCCGGCATGACGACCGAGACGCCCGATTACGCGATGCTGGCCACCGGCGACGACCTGTCGCAGCTCGTGCTGCCGGGCGACCCCGACTACGGCGCCGACGACGTGGCCGATGACGGCCCGCCGCCGGGCTACTGCAACATCTGGTCCGCCGACCTGCTCGACCCGCTCGACCTGTTCGACGCGGTGGACGAAACCAGCGCGCTGTTCGTGCTGCCCACCTTCAAGCCTGGCCTGTCCGTGGACGACCTGTTCCTGGCGCCCACGGCCCGCACCACGTTCGAATCCGAAGGGCTGTTCCGCCCGCCCAACCTGCGCGCCTGATTCTCCAGGCCCCCGCCCGGCGTTCCTGCCGGGTGGCGCGCTTTCCTTGCCCTTGCGCCCCCGATCTGTCCGCGAACCGCGTGTGTCGCGGCGTGCCCTGCCTGTCAATGCACCCGGTGTCCTGAACTGACGCCCGGCCCGCATGGCGGCACGGTGCGGCGTGGGTTGCCGGGCAGCCGTACCGTTAGAACCTTTCCGACATGAAGACCAAGAAAACGTTGACCTGGGTCGCGTCGCTGTCGCTATTGGCGGCGCCGGTCTGGGCCGCCCAGCCGGTGCCGGGCGGCGCCGCTGCGTCGAAGTCCCAGCCGGACGCCGCCCCGGCGTCGTCCATGCGGCCGTCCACGCAGCTCCTGGCCGCCAAGGCCATGCCGCGCGCCACCACGCCCGCGGCCGAAACCTTCGAATTGTCCCAACTGCTGGAACTCGCCCAATCGACCAACAAGGGCGTGGAAGCGGCGCAGGCGAACGTGGATGCCGCCACCGCGGCCATCACCACGTCGCGCGCGTATCCGAACCCGCAGGTGGAAGTGATGTACGGGCGCCTGTCCGGCAAGCAGCCGGGTGTGGCCAGCGGCAACGCGCCGTCGTATGCCGTGGTCCAGAAATTCGACTATCCGAACCAGCGCAGCCTGCGCGAGCGCATGGCGGGCCGCGGGCTGGAGGCGACCGAGGCGCAGCGGCTGAGCTTTCGTGCCGAACTGGCCGCACGCGTGAAGACGTCGTACTACCAGGTGCTGCGCCGCGAGACCGAACTGGCCGCCGCGCGCGAGGACCTGAACCTGATGCGCCAGATCCAGGAACGCGCCAAGGTGCGCGTGGACGTGGGCGAGGCGCCGCGCTACGAACTGATCAAGGCCGATACCGAACTGCTGGCCGCGCAGAAGACGCTGCAGACCGCCGAGCTGCGCGTGGAGCAGGCCAAGGCATCGCTGCGCCAGCAGGTGGGCGGCGCCATGCCGATGCGCTATGGGCTGCACGGCAGCCTGGCCAACACGCCCGACATCCCCACGCTGGCCGTGCTGCGCGACACCATGCAGGCCAACAACGCCGAGCTGATCCAGCGCCGCAGCGAACTGGAACGCGCGCGGCTGGGCGTGGATTACCAGCGCTCGCTGCGGCTGCCCGAGGTGGCGCTGCGGGCCAGCACCGACCGCCAGCCGGACAACAACGTCTCGCAGATCGGCCTGGTGATGACGATTCCGCTCTGGGACCGCCGCAGCGGCCCCGTGGGCGAGGCCACGGCGCAGGCCACGCAGGCGCGCACCGCGCTGGAAGCGCGCGAGTTCGAACTGACCCAGGAGCTGGACACCGCGTTCCAGCAGTACGAGATCACGCAGGCCCAGGTCACGGCGCTCGAATCGGGCATCGTGCGCGAGGCCGAGTCGGCGCTGGGCGTGGCGGAAGCCGCCTACCGCTTTGGCGAGCGCGGCATCCTGGACTACCTGGACGCGCAGCGCGTGCTGCGCAATGCGCGCACCGAGCTGATCAACGCGCAGTACGAGATGCAGATCGCCGCCATCCAGATTGAAAAGCTCATGTCGGCCACGCCCGGTGCCCCCACCGGCCCCGCGCCCTCCATGCCTGTATCCCCGAATCTGAACTGACCATGCGCCCCAACCATTCCCTGCTTTCCATTGCCGCCGCCGTTGTGCTGGCGCTGTCGCTGGCCGGCTGCTCCAAGGAGCCCGAAGCCGTTGCCGAGGCGCCCAAGCTGCCGCCCGGCGTGGTCAAGCCCGAAGAAAACCTCCAGAAGACCCTCAAGGTGGCCGTGGTGGCCACGTCCCCGTTCAGCGAGATGCTGCGCGTGGCCGGCCGCGTCGACTTCGACGAACAGCGCGTGTCGCGCATCGGCGCCACCGTTACCGGCCGCGTGACCGACCTGTACGCCATCCTGGGCCAGGAAGTGAAGGCCGGCCAGGTGCTGGCGCGCCTGCACAGCAGCGAACTGGGCGCCGCGCAGATGGCCTTCCTGAAGGCCGAGGCGCAGAACGAGCTGCAGGCCCGCAACGCCGAGCGCGCGCGCCAGCTGTTCGACGCCGACGTGATCGGCCGCGCCGAACTGCAGCGCCGCCAGAGCGAGTACGCGATTGCCGCGGCCGAGATGCGCGCCTACCGCGACCAGCTGCGCGTGCTGGGCATGTCGGCGCAGGCCATTGCCACGCTGGCCAAGAACGGCAGCATCGAATCGTATTCGCCGGTGTTCTCCAGCATCAACGGCACGGTGGTGGAGCGCAACGTGGCCCAGGGCCAGGTGGTGCAGCCGGCCGACGCGTTGTACACCGTGGCCGACCTGTCGCGCGTCTGGGTGGTGGCCGAAGTGCCCGAGCAGCAGGCCGCGCAGGTGGCCGAGGGCCAGGCCGTCGATATCGAGGTGCCGTCGCTGGCCAACAGCAACGGCCGCATCACGGGCAAGCTGATCTACGTCGGCCGCACCGTGAACCCGCAGTCGCGCACGGTGCTGGTCCGCACCGAGCTGGAGAACAAGGAAGGGCGCCTGAAGCCGGCCATGCTGGCCAGCATGCTGATCGCCGGCAAGCCGGTGGACACGCTGGTGGTGCCGGGGTCCGCCGTGGTGCGTGACGGCAACGACGAGCAGGTGTACGTGGAAACCGCGCCGGGCCAGTACCGCCTGACCAAGGTGAAGCTGGGCTCGGAGAGCGACGGCATGCGCGTGGTGCAGAGCGGCATCAAGTCGGGCGACCGCGTGGTCGTGGAGGGCGCGTTCCACCTCGACAACGAGCGCAAGCGACTGGAACAGGGGTAAGCCGCCATGATGACATCGCTTGTGGAAGCCGCGATCAAGCAGCGGCTGGTGGTGTGCGTGGTGGCGGTGGTGCTGTTCTTCTTCGGGCTGCGGGCGGCGGGCAAGCTGTCGGTTGATGCGTTCCCGGACGTGACCAACGTCCAGGTGCAGATCGCCACGGAAGCCACCGGCCGCTCGCCCGAGGAAGTGGAGCGCTTTGTCACGGTGCCCATCGAAATGTCGATGACCGGCCTGCCCGGGCTGGAGGAAATGCGCTCGCTGAACAAGGCCGGCCTGTCGCTGATCACGCTCGTGTTCACCGACAAGACCGACGTCTACTTCGCGCGGCAGCTGGTCATGGAGCGGCTGATCGAGGTGGGCGGGCGCATGCCCCAGGACGTGGCGCCGGTGCTGGGCCCGGTCTCGACCGGCCTGGGCGAGGTGTACCAGTACACGCTGGACCGCGCCGACGACGGCAACCGCGAACTGACGCAGGAAGAGCTGGCCGAGCGCCGCATCGCGCAGGACTGGGTGGTGCGGCCGCTGCTGCGATCGATCCCGGGCGTGGCGGAAATCAACTCGCAGGGCGGCTTCGTGCGGCAGTACCAGGCACTGGTCAACCCGGAGCGGATGCGCCACTACGAGGTCAACATCCAGCAGGTCTACCAGGCGCTGGCGCGCAACAACGCCAACTCCGGCGGCGGCGTGCTGCCGCACTACGCGGAGCAGTACCTGATCCGGGGCGTGGGCCTGGCCAAGGGCGTGGAGGACATCGGCAGCATCGTGCTCAAGGAGGTCAACGGCACGCCGGTGTACCTGCGCGACGTGGCGCGGGTGACCATCGGCCACGAGGTGCGCCAGGGCGCGCTGGTCAAGAACGGCCAGACCGAGGCCGTGGGCGGCATCGTGATGATGATGCGCGGCGGCAACGCCAAGGAGGTGGTGAGCCGGATCAAGGCCCGCGTGGCCGAGATCAACGACAAGGGCATGATCCCCGGCGGCCTGCAGATCGTGCCGTACTACGACCGCAGCGAACTGGTGGACGCCGCGCTGTGGACGGTCACCAAGGTGCTGCTCGAAGGCGTGGTGCTGGTGGTGATCGTGCTGTTCCTGTTCCTGGGAGACGTGCGCTCGTCGGTCATCGTGCTGGCCACGCTGGTGCTGACGCCGCTGCTGACGTTCATGGTGATGAACCGCATGGGGCTGTCGGCCAACCTGATGTCGCTGGGGGGGGGCTGGCCATCGCCATCGGCCTGATGGTGGACGGATCGGTGGTGGTGGTGGAGAACGCGTTCGAGCGGCTGGGCCACGCCGACAAGAGCGGGCTCACGCGCACGGAGATCCTGGTCAAGGCCGTGCAGGAGGTGGCCACGCCGGTGATCGTGGGCGTGGGCATCATCATCCTGGTGTTCCTGCCGCTGATGACGCTGCAGGGCATGGAAGGCAAGATGTTCGCGCCGCTGGCCGTGACCATCTCGATCGCGCTGGCGATCTCGCTGTTCCTGTCGCTGACGCTGTCGCCGGTGCTGTCGTCGTACCTGCTCAAGGGCGGCGCCGAGCATGACACGCGCATCATTGCGTTCATGAAGCGCCACTACCTGCGCATGCTGCACTGGGCGCTGCTCAACAGCAAGAAGACGGTGCTGGGCGCGGTGGGGATGTTCGTGGCCACGGTGCTGATCGTGCCGATGCTGGGCACGTCGTTCATCCCGGAGATGAAGGAAGGCTCGATCGTGCCGGCCATCGACCGCGTGCCGAACATCTCGCTGGAAGAGTCGATCAAGCTGGAGAAGCAGGCCAACAAGCTGGTGCTGGAAGTGCCCGGCGTGAAGTCGGTGGTGTCCGGCGTGGGCCGCGGCGAAAGCCCGGCCGACCCGCAGGGCCAGAACGAGTCGACCCCGATTGCCAGCCTGAAGGACCGCGACGAGTGGCCCGACGGCTGGACGCAGGACGACATCGCCAACGCCATCCGCGACAAGCTCAAGGCCATTCCCGGCGTGCAGATCGTGATGGCGCAGCCGATTTCGGACCGCGTGGACGAGATGGTCAGCGGCGTGCGCTCGGACATCGCCGTGAAGATCTTCGGCGACGACCTGGACAAGCTGCGTGACCTGGCCGGCGAGATCGCGCGCGTGGCGGGCGGCATCCAGGGCTCGCAGGACATCCGGATCGAGCGGATCTCGGGCCAGCAGTACCTGTCGATCGAGATCGACCGGGCGGCCATCGCGCGCTACGGGCTGAACGTGTCGGACATCCACGACATCATCGAGATCGCCATCGGCGGCAAGCGTGCCACGGACATCTTCGAGGGCGAGCGCCGCTTTGCGGCGGCCGTGCGCCTGCCCGAGGAATTCCGCAGCAACGTGCAGGCCATCCGCAACCTGCTGGTGCAGGCGCCGGACGGCGTGCAGGTGCCGCTGCAGAGCGTGGCGAAGATCGAGGTCAGCGACGGCCCCGCGCAGATCAGCCGCGAGATGGCCAAGCGCCGCGTGGTGGTGATGATCAACGTGAAGGACCGCGACCTGGGCGGCTTCGTGGCCGAGCTGCAGTCGGCCACGGAGAGCAAGGTCAAGCTGCCGGAGGGCTACTACTACGAGTGGGGTGGCCAGTTCCAGAACATGGAACGCGCCATGGGCCACCTGCAGCTGATCGTGCCGCTCACCATCGCGGCGATCTTCTTCCTGCTGTTTCTGCTGTTCAACTCGCTGCGCTTTGCCACGCTGATCATCACGGTGCTGCCGTTCGCGTCGATCGGCGGCATTATCGGGCTGTTCGTCACGGGTGAATACCTGTCGGTGCCGGCGTCGGTGGGCTTTATCGCGCTGTGGGGCATGGCGGTGCTGAACGGCGTGGTGCTGGTGTCGTACATCCGCACGCTGCGCGAGCAGGGCATGTCGCTGCGCAACGCCGTGGTGCGCGGCGCCACGCAGCGGTTCCGGCCGGTGATGATGACCGCGACCATCGCGATGCTGGGCCTGGTGCCGTTCCTGTTCTCGTCGGGGCCGGGCTCCGAGGTGCAGCGGCCGCTGGCCGTGGTGGTGATTGGCGGGCTGATCACATCGACGCTGCTGACGCTGGTGATGGTGCCGGTGCTCTACCGCTGGTTCGACGACCGCAAGCCCGAGGCGCGCGACATGTCCGTGTAATCGCCCAGGCAACCGCCGCAGTACAATGGCAACCGGCCGGCATGCATCGCGCGTGCCGGCCGTTTTTGTTGGAGTGAATACCCATGACAACGCATGCACGCCGCTTGCTGCTGGCGTCTATCGCTTTCGTGACGGCCGCGGCCCTGCCGGCCATCGCCCCGGCGGCCGATGCCCCGGTCAACGTGGAACTGGGCCAGCGCGGCGGCCGCCCCGAGGCGCCCGAAGCTCCGCTTGCCTGCATGCAGGCGGTCAAGGCCAAGCTGCCGAATCCGGACCGGTTCCGCTGGCTGGGCAGCAACACGCGCCGCGTGGCCGAGGACGTCTACAGCGTGGTGGGCACCATCGCGTTCGTGAACCAGGCCGGCGAGGCGCGGCAGGGCGATGCCCAGTGCGACGTCATGCGCGCACCGGGCAACCAGTTCATCGTGCCGAAGGTCCGGCTGCCGCAGTAGGGTCGGGCCGGCGCGCGGCGGGCAGCAGGTCGCCGCGCAGCAGCCGCGCCGCCGTCTTCCACAGCAGCACGCCGATGATGGCATTGGCGGCGACGAACAGGCCGAACGCCAGTTGCGGCATGACGCCGCCGGCGCCGCGCTCCACCATGCGGATGGCCATGCCGGGCAGCGCCGCCACGCCAAAGCTGAAGGCCCAGAGCCCCGGCGAAAACCGCTGCACGCCAATCCACGGCGCCAGCCGCAGCATCACCAGCGCCTGGTACAGGCCGTACCCCAGCAACGCATACGCGAACAGGTCTGGCTGGCCGTGCGTCAGCGCCATCCACGCCGTGCCGCCCACCACGGGCGGCGCAATCTGGATGCCCAGCAGCGCGCGCCGCGCCTCGGGCAGCGGCGCGTTGACCGCCGCGCGGTTCAGCAGCATCGACTCGATCGCCAGCCACGACAGCAGGCTCACGCCGAACAGCATCATGCCCACCTGGTGCCAGCCGAACATGGCCGCCGCCGTGGCCCCGACAAAACCCGGCGCCACGGCCGGCAGGTAGGCCGCCGGCGTGATGGCCGCCGGTTCCATCCCGCCTTGCCAGAGCCGCCCGTGCAGCGCGGCGCCCAGCGCGAGCTGTCCGACCGTCGCCACCCCGAACATCACCATGGCCACCTGCGGCGCGTAAGGGTGGACGAGCTGCGTCGCCAGCAGCGTCGAGGTGGGAATCAGCGCCGCGAACGACGACTGCACCGGATCGGCCATTTCCGCGCGCGCGGCATCGGGCGCCACGGCCCACTTGCGCAGGTAGGCGCCGATCAGCACCGTCCAGAGCGCCAGGCCGAAGCCCGCCAGCACCACGGCGGGCAGGGCCGGGATAGCCCAGATGCGCACGGCGCCGCGCCACGCGTTGGCCAGGGCCAGCGTGCCGACCGCCATGCCGAAGAACGACAGCGGGATGGTACGAAAAACGGAGGATGGGGTGGGGGCGCCCATGATGTGCTCGCAAAAGTGCCGGTTGATGCCTTGGATGGTACGCAGCCTTGGCGCGCGGCGTTGACGCGACCGGCTCAAGCTGTTGCTGATTCGTCTCAATCGGGTTGACGCATGACATTTTCGTCATGTTCCGGATCGAATGTGGACATCGGACGGATCGTCGACTAGGCTTTGTGTACGCTGTACACAAGATGGCGGCGCAACCGTGGCAACCGAACTGGAGACGTTTGCATGAACATCGAAACCACCAACGAACACCGCTGGCTGCACAAGCTGGCTGGCAACTGGATGGCCGAGGGCGAGGCACAGATGGGCCCGGACGGCCCCACCGAGAAGTGGCGGATTCCCGAGCAGGTCAGCAAGATCGGCGACGCCTGGGTGCAGACCCGCTCGGAGGGCGATTTTCCCGGCTGCGGCCCGGCCGTGACGGTGATGACGCTGGGCTACGACCCGGCCCGCAAGCACTTTGTCGGCACCTTCGTCGGCTCGATGATGACGCACATGTGGGTCTACGAAGGCGACCTGGAGGCCGATGGCAAGACGCTGACGCTGCGCGCCGATGGCCCGGCCTTCAACCCGGACGGCAGCGTGGTGCCGGGCAAGATGGCGAAGTACCGTGACGTCATCGCGTTCCAGGATGACGACCACCGCACGCTGACGTCGTTCATGCAGACCGACAGCGGCGAGTGGATCCAGATCATGCAGGCCCGCTACCGGCGGGAACGCTAGGGAAGGAGGCGGCCGGCCCGGGGGTGGCCCGGGCGGCCTGAATCAGGCTGGACCAGGCTGGATCAGGCGCGGTCGAGTTCGTTGCTGTTCCACCATGCTTCCAGCAACGGCTGGAAGCGGTCGTCCGGGGCGGGCGGCACGCGCGTGCTCTTGCGCGCGGGCGGCAACTGGCGGCCGGTCAACTGGTAGAAGACGGCGGCCGGCGGGGTGCCGGGGCCGTAGGGCACATGGTCGATCACGCTCATCTGCCGCGCGGCCTTCAGCGCGCGCGTGGTTTCCTCGGCCGTCAGGCCGCACCCGTCGGCCAGCGCGTCACGGCGCAGGGGGCCCTGACGTTGCAAGCCTTCGATCAGAAGATGAACGCACTCGCGCGTATTCCTTTTCATGCAGCGCATTTTTCCGCACTGCCTGACACTTCACAATGACACTTGACACTTGTTTGCAATCCACCGCACGCAACTGTGGCAAGCGCGCAAATCCGGCCGCCAAAGCGCTGGACGCGCCACTTGCGGTGTCCGGCGCTTGCGCTCGCCCCGATACTGTATAAACATACAGTATTCGACGAATTCCTATGTCCGCGCCGGTGACCCCCGGCCGGACGACTGCCCCACCATGACCGCATCCCCGCATGGACAGTTGCCGCTGGCGGCACCGGACCATGTGCCACCTTCCACCCCGCCCGCGCCGTCGCCCGATGGCCCGCCGCCGGCCGCGCCCCGCGAATCGGTGCGCGAGCTGGAGCAGCGCTATCCGGGCCTGTGGCGCGCGGGCCAGCTTGGCCGCGCCGGGCGCCTGCCCGTCTGTCCCACCGGCTACGACGCGCTGACCGCCGAGCTGCCCGGCGGCGGCTGGCCCGCCGGCGCCGTGACAGAGCTGATGCTGGCGCACGACGGCACGGGCGAACTGCGCCTGCTGATGCCGGCGCTGCGCACGCTGGCCGCCGGCGGCCGGCGCATCGGCCTGGTCAATCCGCCCTACTTGCCCAATGCCGCCAGCCTGGCGGCGGCCCGGCTGCCCGCGCGCCAGGTGTACTGGGTGCGCCCGACCCCGGCGGCAACGCTGGCGTCGCAGCGCACGGACATGCTCTGGGCCGCCGAGCAGATGCTGCGCAGCCAGGCATTCGGCGCGGTGCTGGTCTGGCTGGGCCGCGCGCGGCCCGAGGCGCTGCGGCGCCTGCAGGTGCTGGCGCAGGGCGGGGACACCGTGGTCTGGGTGCTCCGGCCGCTGCGGGTGCTGCATGAGTCGTCGCCCGCCGTGCTGCGGCTGGCGCTGTCGCCGCAGCCGGGCAACCTGATGTCGATCGACTTCCACAAGCGGCGTGGCCCCGTGCGGGACACGCCGCTGCTCTTGCCGCTGGAAGGCATGGCCCACGTGCCGCAACGCACGGGCATGCCCGCCGTCCTGCCCGCCACGCCGGCGGGTGCCGACCATGTTGCCGATGACGTACTGGATCGCGGTCCACCTGCCGCGCCTGCCGCTGGACGCGCTGCAGCCGAGCTGGCCTGAGCCCGCCGGCCCGCCCGGCCCGGCCGCCCCCGGCATCGGCACGCTGCACAAGCTGCCGGTGGCGGTGGTGGAGCACGAGCGCGTGGTGCTGGCCAACGGGCCGGCCATGGCGCTGGGCGTGTGCTACGGCATGCGGCGCGGCGGCGTGCAGGCGTTGTCCGCCGATGTGGTGCAGCTGGAACGCGGGCTGGCGGCCGAGGCGGACCTGCTGACGTCGGTGGCGCTGACGCTGCTGCACTTCACGCCGGCCGTGACGATCGACACCGAGCCGGAATCGGCCACGGTGATGCTCGACGTCACGGCCAGCCTGCGGCTGTTCGGCGGCCATCGCGCGCTGTGCCGGCAGGTGCGCGCCCGCGTGCGGCAACTGGGCACGTTCGCGCAGGTGGGCAGCGGCACCACGGCGCAGGGCGCGGCATGGCTGGCGCGCCAGCCGGTGCGCCGCACGCCGCGCGGCATCGTCCGCCCGGCCCGCCGCGCAATCCAGCCGGCGCGCATGACGCGGCTGCTGGACCGCCTGCCCGTGGATTGCCTGCACGCGTACACCGACCCGGAATGGCTCGAAGGCATCGGCTGCCGCACGCTCGCACAGGTGCGGCGCCTGCCGCGCGCGGGGCTGTCGCGCCGCATCGGCACCGAGCTGCTGGCGCGGCTGGACCAGGCCTATGGCCACGCCCTATCGGGCTTTGCCTGGTTCGAGGCGCCGCCGGCCTTTGCGCAGCGCATGGAGCTGCCCGGCCGCATCGAAGCGGCCGATGGCGTGCTGGCCGGCGCGCAGCGGCTGCTGCTGGCGCTGTCCGGCTGGCTGGCGGCGCAGCAGGCCGGCGTCACGCGCTGCGTGCTGGTGCTGGAACACGAGCGCTACCGGCTGGGCGAGGACACCGACAGCACGCCGGTGCCGCTGGCACTGGCGCAGCCGAGCCGCGACCCGGTCCACCTGTCGAAGCTGCTGCGCGAGAAGCTGGACAAGGTGCGTTTTCACGCGCCGGTGAGCGGGCTGGGTTTGCGGGTGGAGGCGATGGAGACGTGCCTGCCGCAGAGCGATTCGCTGTTCCCGGAGCCCGGCGCGGAGCCGGCCGAGCTGGGCCGGCTGCTCGATACGCTGGTGGCCCGGCTGGGCCGCGACAACGTGCTGCAGCCGCAGCCGCTGGCCGACCATCGGCCCGAATGCGCCAACCGCTGGGGCCCGCTGGGCGACGCGCCCGCGCGTGCGCCGGCCCCGGGCGCGCTGCCGCCCGAACGCCCGCTGTGGCTGCTGGAATCGCCCCAGGCGCTGCGCGTGGAAAAGCACCGCCCCGTCTACCAGGGGCCGCTGGTCATGCTGACGCGGCCGGAGCGCATCGAGGCCGGCTGGTGGGACGGCGGGCTGGCCACGCGCGACTACTTCATCGCCGAACGCGCCGACGGGCTGCGCTGCTGGGTTTATCGCGAACGCCCCGGCCG
Source organism: Cupriavidus sp. H18C2 (assembly GCF_049393795.1). Taxonomy (NCBI): domain Bacteria; kingdom Pseudomonadati; phylum Pseudomonadota; class Betaproteobacteria; order Burkholderiales; family Burkholderiaceae; genus Cupriavidus; species Cupriavidus sp. H18C2. The sequence goes on from NZ_CP186011.1 coordinate 356,953, forward strand.
CCCCACGCGCGACGGGCAGGAAGACGGCGGCGACTACCGCTGGTTCCTGCACGGCCTGTTCGCCTGAATACCACCCTCGACCATGCTGCCCGGACTGTCTTCCCTGCTGCCGTCGCTGCCCGACTACGTCGAGCTGCACTGCATTTCGAACTTCACGTTCCTGGACGGCGCGTCGCACCCGCAGGAGCTGATCGCCCGCGCGTTCCAGCTGGGCTACAGCGGGCTGGCGCTGACCGACGAGTGCTCGGTGGCCGGCACGGCCCGCGCGCACCACGCCATCAAGGTGCTGCGCGAGGACATGTGGGAAGCGGTGGCGCGCAGCGCGCGGCGGCTGTCGGCCGGGCAGGCCGCCGGCGAGGCCGACGACGTGGACGACATCGTGGTGTTCGTCGACGAGGATGACGACGACCCGGATGCCGGCGACGCCGCGGCAGGCGACGAGGACGGCGAGGATGGCGAGGCCACGGCCGGCCCCGCCGACGACCACACCGCCGCCGAGCGCCGCCACGCGATGCTGGAAACGCTGGCGGCCGCGGCCGACGCCTTCAACCTGGTCATCGGCAGCCGCTTCACGCTGACCGCCGCGCCCGGCGACGCCATGCCGGCGCCGCGCCTGGTGCTGCTGGCGTGCAACCGCGAAGGCTTCGGCAATCTCAGCGAGTTCATCACGCTCGGCCGCCGCCGCGCGGAAAAAGGCAGCTACCTGCTGTATCCGTCCGACATCGCCGATCCCCAGCCCGACGAACACCACCTGCGCGGCATGCCCGACTGCCTGGCCATCCTGCTGCCCGGCTACTGCGCCGATACCGACGTGCTGCGCGCGCAGGCGCAGTGGTGCCGCGAGGTGTTCGGCGCGCGCGCGTGGATCGCGCTGGAACTGCTGCAGGGCCATGCCGATGCGCTGCACCGCACGCGGCTGCAGGACGTCTCGCGGGATACCGGCGTGCCGCTGGTGGCGGCCGGCGCGGTCAACATGCACGTGCGCTCGCGCAAGCCGCTGGCCGACGTGCTGACCGCCATTCGGCTGGGCCAGCCGCTGCCGCAGTGCGGCATGGCGCTGGCGCCGAACGCCGAGGCGCACCTGCGCATGCGGCAGGTGCTGTCGCGGCTGTACCCGCGCGACGCGCTGGCGCAGACGCTGAAGATCGCCGCGCAATGCCGCTTCTCGCTCGACGCGCTGCGCTACGAGTATCCGGAGGAACTGGTGCCGGCCGGCCTGACGCCCATCGGCTACCTGCGCCAGGAAGTGAAGAAGGGCATCGCCGAACGCTTTCCGCACGGCATGGAGCCCGACTGGGAGACCCAGTTGGAAGGCGAGCTTGCGCTGATCGAGGAGAAGCACTACGAGCCGTTCTTCCTGACCGTGCACGACATCGTCCGCTTCGCGCGGGAGCGCGGTATCCTGTGCCAGGGCCGGGGCTCGGCCGCCAACTCGCTGGTCTGCTACTGCCTGCATATCACCGAGGTCAGCCCCGAGCAGGCCAACCTGCTGTTCGGCCGCTTTCTGTCGCGCGAGCGCGACGAGCCGCCCGACATCGACGTCGACTTCGAGCACCAGCGGCGCGAGGAGGTCATCCAGTACATCTACGACAAGTACGGCCGCCACCGCGCCGCGCTGGCCGCGTCGCTGATCACGTACCGCTCGCGCAGCGCGCTGCGCGACGTGGGGCGCGCGCTGGGCATCGACCCGAGCGTGGTGGAGCAGGTGGTGAAGGGCCAGGCGTGGTGGGACGGCGGCACCGCGTTCATCGAGCGGATCTCGCGCTACGGGCTGGACCCCGATTCGCCGGCCGTGCGGCAGTGGGCCAGCCTGACCGAGCAGCTTCGCGGCTTTCCGCGCCATCTGTCGCAGCACGTGGGCGGGTTCGTGATCGCGCGGCACAAGCTGTCGCGGCTGGTGCCGATCGAGAACGCGGCGATGAAGGACCGCAGCGTGATCCAGTGGGACAAGGACGACCTGGAGTCTCTGGGGCTGCTCAAGGTGGACGTGCTGGCGCTGGGCATGCTGACCGCCATCCGGCGCGCGCTGGCGATGATCCCGAACCCCGAGCCGGAGCGCGCGGGCCTGCCCACGCGCATGGAGGACCTGCCCGAGACCGACGACGCCACCTACGAGATGATCTGCAAGGCCGACACGATCGGCGTGTTCCAGATCGAATCGCGCGCCCAGCAGTCGATGCTGCCGCGCCTGCAGCCGCGCCAGTACTACGACCTGGTGGTGGAGGTGGCCATCGTGCGGCCCGGGCCCATCCAGGGCGGCATGGTGCACCCGTACCTGAAGCGGCGCGAGGACCTGCGCCGCACCGGCAAGATGCCGACCTACTTCAACGACGTGATCCGCCGCGTGCTGGGCCGCACGCTGGGCGTGCCGATCTTCCAGGAACAGGTGATGCAGCTTGCCATCGAGGCGGGCGGCTTCACGCCGGGCCAGGCGGACCAGCTGCGGCGGTCGATGGCGGCATGGCGGCGGCGCGGCGATCTCAAGAAGCACCAGGACGCGCTGGTGCGCGCGCTGACGTCGCGCGGCTACCCCGAGCCCTTCGCGCTGGCCATCTGCAAGCAGATCGAAGGCTTTGGCGAGTACGGCTTTCCGGAAAGCCACGCGGCCAGCTTTGCCAAGCTGGTCTACGTCAGCGCATGGATCAAGTGCCACTACCCCGACGCGTTCCTGTGCGCGCTGCTCAACAGCCAGCCGATGGGGTTCTACTCGCCGTCCCAGCTCGTGCAGGACGGGCGCCGCCATGGCGTGGCGACGCAGCCGGTGGACGTCACCATCAGCGGCTGGGAAAGCACGCTGGAGCCGCGCCGCACCGGGCAGCGCCATCGCGACGTGCGGCTGGGCATGAACCGCGTGAAGGGCATGCGCGAGGCGGCCGCGCTGCGCATCGAGGCGGCGCGCGCCGCGCGGCCCTTCGACAGCGTGGAAGACCTGGCGCACCGCGCGGCGCTGGACGCGCACGACATCGACGTACTGGCCGCCGCCGACGCACTGGTGTCGCTGGCCGGTCATCGGCATCAGGCCCGCTGGCACGCACGCGGCGCCGCCGTGCAGAGCGCACACCGCGACCTGCTGCACGAGGCGCCGCCGCAGGAACTGGCGCTGGCGCTGCCCGAACCGAAGCTTGGCGAGGATGTGGCGGCCGACTATGCGAGCCTGGGGCTGTCACTGAAGTGCCACCCGCTGACGCTGCTGCGACGCCGCCTGGCCGCGCTGCGGTACGTGACCGCGCAGCAGTTGTCCCGGCTCGGCAACGGCCGCCGCGTGCGCGCGTGCGGCATCGTCACGGTCCGCCAGCGGCCCTCCACGGCCAGCGGCACGATCTTCACGTCCATCGAGGACGAGACCGGCGCCATCAACGTGATCATCTGGCCCGGCCTGGTGGAACGCCAGCGCAAGGAAGTCCTCGGCGCCACCCTGCTCGGCGTGATCGGCACCTGGCAACGCCAGGGCGAAGTCCGCCACCTGGTCGCCGACGAACTCGTCGACCTGAGCCCGCTGCTGGGCCGGCTGATGGTGGGAAGCCGGGATTTTCATTAGGGGCGAGAAACGCCGCTGGCGGATGTAATGCCGCTGGTTTTCTCAAAGTGGGAGAGGGGGCGGGGGAGAGGGCGTGGCGTGTCTGCTTGCGGATCGACGTCGCAATTTGAGCCGCTGGCCCTCACCCCCAACCCCTCTCCCGCAGGCGGGAGAGGGGAGTGAAAAACGTCGTTGGCGATTGTCGAGGGGGAGCAAGAAATGCCATTGGCGAATGTATGTCGCCGGTTTTCTCCCCTCTCCCACAAAGTGGGAGAGGGGCCGGGGGGAGAGGGCTTGGCGTGTCTGCTTGCCGATCGACGTCGCAATTTGAGCCGCTGGCCCTCACCCCCAACCCCTCTCCCGCAGGCGGGAGAGGGGAGCAGAAAACGTCGTTGGCGATTGTCGAGGGGAGCGAAAAACGTCGTTGGCGAACGTCGAGGGGAGCAAGAAATGCCGTTGGCGAATGTATGTCGCTGGTTTTTCTCCCCTCTCCCACAAAGTGGGAGAGGGGCCGGGGGAGAGGGCGTGGCGTGTCTGCTTGCCGATCGACGTCGCAATTTGAGCCGCTGGCCCTCACCCCCAACCCCTCTCCCGCAGGCGGGAGAGGGGAGCAAAAAACGCCGCTGGCGAACGTCGAGGGGAGCGAAAACCAGCGGTACCACGGCTACACCGATCTACGCTGCCCCTGGCACATCCCGCTGCGGCTGTCCGTCGTAGGTCCACAGGAACTGGCGTGGGATCGGGCCCTTGTTGCGGCCGCCTTGCTGGGTTTGTTCCCAGGCGTGGGACAGGATGCCCACCGAGCGCGAGAGGCAGAACAGGCCGCGGGCCAGCGGGGCCGGGAAGCCCAGTTCGGCGTAGATGACGGCGGTGGCGCCGTCGATGTTCATCGGGATCGGCTTGTCGCGGCCCTGGCTCAGGTGGCGTTCGACGGCGCGGGCGATGGCGGCGTACCGGCCCGATACCACGCCGTCGCGCGCGGCGTCGTCCACCAGCGCCAGCAGCCGTGGCGCGCGTGGGTCCAGCGGGTGGAAGCGGTGGCCGAAGCCGGAGACGAACTTGCCGTGCAGGTCTCGATAGTGGGCCAGGCCGGCGGCCACGGCCGCGTCGGGCGATTCGCCGGCGTCCTGGCGCCGCGCGATGTCCTGGTACAGCTCCACGGCCTGCTCGCCGGCACCGCCGTGCACGTCGCCCAGCACATTGACGGCCGACGCCATCGCGTTGTTCAGGCCCACCCCGCACGTCGCGGCCATGCGCGCGATGGCGATGCTTGGCGCCTGTGGGCCGTGGTCCACGGCCGCCATCAGCGCCGCGTCCAGCAGGTCGCCGGCGCGTTTCTCCGGCAGATCGCCGCGCAGCATCAGCCAGATCATCTGCGCGAACGACACGTTGCCGATCAGCTGCTCGATCGGATAGCCCCGGTAGCGGATCTCGCCCGGCTTCATGTCGATGATCGACGTACGCCACCAGTCCTGCGACGCCTGCCGGCCCGCGTCCATCGGGAAAGTCTCGCTCATAGCGCGCGCTCCTGTTTCAGTGTGGCGATGGCGTCGGCGTCGTAGCCGAGTTCGCCGAGGATGTCGTCGGTGTGCTGGCCCAGTTGCGGCGGCGGCGTGTCCACCGCGGGCGCTGTGCCGTTCACCTTGAAGCCGGTGCGGACCACGCGGATGTCGCGGCCCACGCCGGGCACGTCGGCAAAGTCGCCGATCATGCCGCGATCGCGCACCTGCGGATGCGCCAGCACGTCTGGCACCTGCATGACCGGCCCGGCCGGCACGCCGGCCGCGTTCAGCAACTGCCACCACTCGGTGGCCGACTTGCCCGCCAGCGCCGCTTCCAGCTCGGCGGTCAGCGCGGCGCGGTTGGCCAGCCGCGCCTGGCGCTCGGCAAAGCGCGCGTCGGTGGCCAGATCGGGGCGGCCAACCACGCGGCACACGGCCTCGAACTGTTCCTGCTTGTTGGCGGCGATGTTGAGCGGGCCGTCGCCAGTGCGGAACGTGCCGGACGGGCTGGCGGTCATGTTCTCGTTGCCCATCGGCACCGGGTTCTTGCCGGCGATCAGGTGGTTGGACACCACCCAGCCCATCGTCGCCATGGTGGCTTCCAGCATCGACACGTCCAGGAAATAGCCCTCGGTGCGGTCCCGGTCTGCCAGCGACGCGGCGATGGCGAACGCGGCCGTCATGCCGCCGATGGTGTCCGACACCGGATACCCCACGCGCAGCGGCGCGCTGGCCGCGTCGCCGGTGATGCTCATCACGCCGGACATGCCCTGGATGATCTGGTCGTAAGCGGGCAGGTCAGACAGCGGGCCGTCCTGGCCGAAGCCCGAGATCGCGCAGTAGATCAGCCGCGGGTTCTCCAGCTTCAGCGCGTCGTAGCCGAGCCCGAGCCGCGTCATCACGCCGGGGCGGAAGTTCTCGACCACCACGTCGGCGCCCTGCACGAGCTTGCGGAACACTTCCTTGCCGCGCGCGTGCTTGAGGTTGATCGTGATGGAGCGCTTGCCAGGGTTCTGCGCCAGGAACGACACGCCCATCAGGTTGCGGTTGAGTTCGGCATCGGCGCCAAGCTGGCGCGCGAGGTCGCCGGTGCCCGGCGTTTCCACCTTGATGACCTCGGCGCCCATGTGGGCGAGCTGGTGGCAGCAGAACGGCCCCGCCAGCACGTTGGTGAGGTCGAGCACGCGGATGTTGCGTAGCGGCTTGTGCATAGGGTTCCTGCCCGGATGATTATTCGGCGCGTGCGCCCGATTCCTTGACGATCGCGCCCCAGCGGGTGTTCTCGCTCTTGATGAAGGCGGCCAGCTCGGCCGGCGAGCCGCCGCGCGGCTCGCTGCCTTCGTCGTGCAGGCGGGCGATCGTTTCCTTGTCCTTCAGCGCCTTGTTGACCTCGGTATTGAGCCGGGCCACCACGTCGGCCGGCGTGCCGGCCGGCGCCACCAGCGCCTTCCAGTCCTCGGCCTGGAAGCCGGCGTAGCCCTGCTCGGCCACGGTCGGCACGTTGGGCAGCAGCGCCACGCGGTGCGCCGACGTCACGGCCAGCGCGCGCAGCTTGCCGGCCTTCAGCATCGGCATGGCGATGGGCGGCGTGGCGAAGTAGAAGTCGGTCTGGCCGCCCATCAGGTCGGTCAGCGCGGGCGACGCGCCCTTGTACGGCACGTGCAGCGCCTTGATGCCGGCGCGGCGCTGGAACATCTCGCCGGTCAGGTGGCCCACCGTACCGGTGCCGGCCGACGCCATCGACAACTGCTTGCCCTTGGCGGCAGCCACCAGGTCGGCCAGGGTCTTGTAGGGGGCGTCCTGGCGCACGATCAGCACCACCGGCTGCGACGCCACCAGCGCGATGGGCGTGAAGTCCTTCACCGCGTCGTACGGCATCTTGGGATAGAGCGTGGGGTTGATCGCCAGGTTGGCGGTCTGGCCCATGCCGACCGTGTAGCCGTCGTTCTTCGCCTTGGCCACGAGGTCCAGCCCGATGTTGCCGCCGGCCCCGGCGCGGTTTTCCACTACCACGGTCCAGCGCGTGGACGTGCTGACCTTGTTGAACACAAGCCGCGACAGCACGTCGGTGCCGCCGGCCGGCGGGAACGGCACGACCAGGCGGATCGGCTGGGCCGGGTAGGCATCGGCGGCCAAGGCGCCGGTCATCAGGGCCGGCGCGACGGCCAGGGCAAGCAGCGATTGCAGGAAGGTGCGGCGCAGGGTCATGCGTGTCTCCGTGTGTTCTATTGTTCTATAAGATAGAACGTTGGTCTTAAAGAAAGAATGAACGGGAGAATAGGAGGGATGGGTGGGGCTGTCAAGGCGGGGGGGGGCGAGCGGCAGGATTCGCGGCGTAGATCTGGCACGCGTTGGCGCGCCTTGCCGGGACGTGGCAGGGCGGCCCTCGCCACGCTGCGCGAGGGTTCTTTCAGGAAGGAGAACGGGAAAACGCCGCCTCAGGCGGCAACCACTGCCGGCAGGGCGAAGCCCGCGCCGGTGGCGCGGCAGGCTTCGGTCAGGGCGGCCTTGGCTTGCGAGGCATCGCGCCCCAGCCGCAGCAGGCCGCCGAGCTGGTGCGGGGCCTTGAGCAGGCCGAGCATCACGGCGCGCACGTCGGTGCTGCCGTCGGCGGCCATGCCGGCAAAGGCCAGCGGCGGTACGGCGCGGTCGGCGGGATCGAGCACCACGCGCAGCGCGGCGAAGGGAATGCCGTGGGCCTGGGCCGCGCGGGCGGCCACGTGCGATTCCATGTCGACGGCCAGCGCCCCGTGGGCTTCATGCAGGGCCGTCTTGTCGGCCACGGTCAGCACGGGCGTGTCAGACCCGGCCAGCAGCCCGGACACCGCGTGCGGCAGCGCGCGGCGCAGCGCGGCGGTCCAGTAGGGCGCGGTGCTGTACGACGCCTCGCCGCTGCGCACGGCCGTCGCCACGATCACGGTGCCCGGCGTCAGCGTGGGATCGAGCCCGCCGGCCACGCCCACGCTGATCAGCCCCGCACAGCCCTGCATCAGGCGGATGTCCAGCGCGCGTGCCAGCATCACGCCGCGCTGGCCGTACAGCGTCTGCACGCCTGGCCCCTGCGCGATGCGCGCCTCGAAATCCATGCCGCAGACCGCCAGCACGGGCGCCAGCGGCGCCGCGGAACTCATAGCCCCCATGCCACGGCGCGGTTGCCCTCGCGCAGCAGGTTGCGGAAGCGCGCGAGCGCCCAGAGCGGGAAGAAGCGGGCGTAGCCGTGGTAGCGCAGGTAGAACACGCGCGGAAAGCCCACGGCCGTGAAGTGCGGCTCGTTCCAGAACCCGTCGCCGGCCTGGGTGCGCAGCAGGTATTCCACGCCGCGCGCCACGGCCGGATGATCGCCGGCGCCGGCCGCCATCATGCCCAGCATGGCCCAAGCGGTCTGCGATGCCGTGCTCGGCGCCGGCTCGTAGCCGTGGTAGTCCAGCTTGTAGCTGTCGCCGGATTCGCCCCAGCCGCCGTCGGCGTTCTGGATCGATGCCAGCCATTGCGCGGCGCGCTGCATCTCGGGCGCGTCGGTGCCGATGCCGGCGGCGTTGAGCCCGCACAGCGCGCTCCACGTGCCATAGATATAGTTCGTGCCCCAGCGGCCGAACCAGCTCCCGTCGGCCTCCTGTTCGTCCAGCAGGTAGCGCAGCGCGCGCGCCGCCGGTTCGCTGCTGGCCGGCATCTGGCCCAACTGGCACAGCATGGCCAGGCAGCGCGCCGACACGTCGGCGGTGGGCGGGTCCAGCAGCGCGCCGTGATCGGCGAACGGGATGTTGTTCAGGTAGAGATGCGTGTTCTCCGGCTCGAACGCGCCCCAGCCGCCGTTGCTGCTCTGCATGCCGATGACCCACTCGCAGGCGCGCGCGATGGCGGGCGTGTAGCGGTTGGAGCAGTCGCCGCGCTCGGCGCGGTCCATGGCGGCGGCCACCACGGCGGTATCGTCCACGTCGGGGTAGTGCGCGTTGTTGTACTGGAACGCCCAGCCGCCGGGCCGCACGTCGGGGCGGCGCACCGTCCAGTCCCCGCGCAGCTCCAGCTCCTGCAGCGGCACCAGCCAGTCCAGCCCGCGCGACGCGGCGGCGATGGCGCGCGGCTCGCCCACTTCCAGCAGCGCATGGGCGGCCAGCGCGGTGTCCCAGACCGGCGACAGGCAGGGCTGGCAGTACGCCTCGTCGTCGCGGATCACCAGCAGCTTGTCGATCGACTTGCGCGCGATGGCGCGGTCCGGATCGTCGGGCGGCACGCCCAGCACGTCGAACATCATCACCGCGTTGACCATGGCCGGGAAAATGGCGCCCAGGCCGTCCTCGCCGTTCAGGCGCTCGACGGTGAACGCGCGGGCGCGGGCGATGGCGCGGTCGCGCATGCGGCGCGGAAACAGCGGCTCGGCCACGCGCACCACGGCGTCCAGCGCGCGGAACACGCCCACCCAGAGCGGGCTCTGGTGCGGCGCCCGGCGCGGCAGCCGGGTGGCCTGGCAGGGCCGCACGAACAGTTCGTCGATGCCCACGTTGCGCGGGTTGCGCGCCTGCGGACGCAGGCTGTTCAGCACCAGCAGCGGCACGACGACCGTGCGCGCCCAGTACGAGACCTTCGACAGATGGAACGGAAACCACTCGGGCAGCAGCATGATCTCCACGGGCATCATCGGCACGGCCTGCCACGGCATCACGCCGTACAGCGCCAGCAGCGTGCGCGTGAAGACGTTGCTCTGCTCGGCGCCGCCCATGGCGTGGATGCGGGCGCGGGCGCGGCGCATGTGCGCGGCCTCGGGGTCGTCGCCGGCCATCTTCAGCGCGAAGTACGCCTTGACGCTGGCGCTGACGTCCGACGCGCCGGCGTGGAACAGCGGCCAGCCACCATCGGCGCCCTGGATGCGGCGCAGGTAGTTGGCGATCTTGCCCTCCAGCACTGCGTCGGGCGTCTCGCCCAGGTAGTGCACCATCAGGATGTATTCGGCCGGGATGGTGGCGTCGGCTTCCAGCTCGTAGACCCAGTGGCCGTCGTCGCGCTGCTGGGCCAGCAGCGCATCCACGGCCTTGGCGATGCCGTCGTCGAGCGGATCGGGCAGGGACGCAGCCATGGCGCGCCGGCTCAGCGCGTCTGCATGCGGGCGGGTGATCGTTGCAGCCTGGTTCATCGATTCGGGGGCACTTCTCTCTTGGCCACGGCGCGGCCGGGGCCACGCGCATCGGCATCCAAACAACGTTCAGGCAATGGCATGCCGCAGCACGATCCAGGCAAGCCGGGCCTTGGACACGCGCACCCGCGTACGCGGCGCGCGCCAGCCACGGGCCAGCAGGCGGGTCAGGATCTCGTGATAGACCTCGTACATGATGCGCGGCGAGCGCACCACGCGCGACGGGCAGCGCGCCATGACGGCGGCGGCGGCGTCGTAGTGCGCCTGCGCGTCGCGGGCCACGGCCCGGCAGACCATGTCGATGGCCGGGTGGGCGATGATCTGGTGCGGCGTGCCCGGCGGAATGCCGGCGGCGGCCAATGATTCGGCGGGCAGGTAGAGCCGGCCGATGTCGGCGTCCTCGTCCAGGTCGCGCAGGATGTTGGTCAGTTGCAGCGCGCGGCCCAGGTGGTGGGCCAGTTCGATGCCGGGCGCCTCGTCCAGGCCGAACACGCGCACGGCCAGGCGGCCGACGGCGCTGGCCACGCGGTCGCAGTACAGGTCCAGCGTGGCGGCGTCGGGCGCGACGATCGTCGCCACGACGTCCATGATCATGCCGTCGATGACGGCCTCGAAATCCTGCTGCTGAAGGTGGAACGTGCGGATCTGCGCGTCGAGCGCGTGCAGTGCGGCGGGCGCGTTGCCGGCGTAGCAGGCGGCAATGTCGCGGCGCCAGTCTTCCAGCGCGGCCAGGCGGTCGGCGTGCTGGGTATCGCCGTCGGCAATGTCGTCCACGGCGCGGCAAAACGCATAGATCTCGAACATGGCCTGCCGCTGCGACGGCGGCAGGATGCGCATGGCGGTGTGGAACGAGCTTCCGGAAGACACGGCGGGTCCGGCGGGCGGGGCGCCGGGCGTTGCAATTTCAGTACCGGCCACAGGTTTCCTCGGCACGCTTTCGATGTCCAGACGGCTGTGATGGCAGGCAGCCTGGCTTCTGGGTTTTTAGAGTCGGGCGATTATAGCAACTTCACCGATCCGGCGAATTTGTGGCGCATGGCGCACTTCAAGCGCAGCATGGGCCACGCTGGCAGGGATGCCGAGGTTCGCCCGCGCGGGGACATCGGCAACCAGAATCGGGTGGGCGACGGCGGCCGTGCCAAATCCATCGTCCATATAAGAAAACCGGCAAACGAAATGCCGGCGCTGCATGAGTTTCACTGATTAATCGACCGGCCGGTCAAAACGTCAGCAATGCCATACATTATCGGGCGCATAAAAGCAGAAAGCCCCGCCGAAGCGGGGCTTCCCAGGCCTGAAAACCGGCCCGGCGTATCCGGGCTCAGATGGCCTGGATCTTCGTGGCCTGTTCGCCCTTCTGGCCCATGGCCTTCACGTAGCGGACCTTCTGGCCTTCCTTCAGCGACTTGAAGCCATTGCCTTCAATCGCCGAGAAATGCGCGAACAGGTCGTTGCCGCCTGCGTCCGGGGTGATGAAGCCGAAGCCCTTGGCGTCGTTGAACCACTTAACGGTACCGGTTTCCATATTTCTATCCAACCTTGAATTTCAGATGAGCGTGATTGCCCGACCAAGCATGGTGCCCACTACGAACCGGAGCATTAACGCTACAGCCGGTGCACATGCGAGCAGCCATTCTGACGGTTTTTTTTCGCGTGTCAATCAGCCTTAGCCCCTAACGGTATTTCGGCATGCGAACAGCAGATATTAGAGATTTCTAGATCATTTCAGCGTTTGTCCGACATCAGGCGGAATGGATTGGATGGTATGACACGTATTCCGGTATCTGTGGTATCGGCAGTGCGTACCGCCACGCGGGGTTTCCCCAGTGCCATGCCACAAATCGGTCCGGTCGAGCCTACTCCATATGGACTATGGCTACCGATGGATGATGCCGGGACAATGCGCGTCAAAACCAGAACCGGTTGCCGCCCTCCATGGGCGAGCGCGCCGGGGCGGCGTGGCAGCTGGCGCGCCAGACGAATGGAACGGGGAATCGGGATGTCGATGCATTCTTAGCCAGAAACCATGGCACAACGGGCCGGCGGGCCCGCCACCGGCATGCGCCGGGCATTTTCCGCCGTATTTTGCTGCGAGACCGAAGCCATTGCCGCGCCAAAGCCCGGCAGGGTGACATGCGTCCGTGTCCGGCATATGTCACCGGTCTTTCGGCACAATTTTTGACAATCTCCGTCGTACGAATGGCCTAGCATCCGACCTGCCGTGAATTAGTAAAAACGCTAGTTCGATACGGAGGCGACGGCATAATGCGGGGCGCGGGCCAACGGGCGAAGATCCGTCCGGTACGCGCAGCGCCAGCCGCGCGGGCCATACCAACACGAAAAAAAGCGGACAACAGCAGTGAAGCACTTGCAGCGTTCTATCCGGGGGCTTTTCCAGAAGGTTGGCAACCATGGGTCACGGCGTGCGGCAGCGCGCGTCTGCCGCCATGCGATGCTGGCCGTCGCGGTCATGGCGTCGCTGGGCGCGACATTGCTCGGCGCGCTGACGCCGTCGGGCGATGCCCAGGCGCAGCCCGCTCCCCAGGCCCCCGCCGCCCCGAATGTGGCCTTCCACTATGGCGCCAAGCCGCCCGTCGACCAGTTGCAGGCGTTCGACGTGGCCGTGGTCGAGCCCGACAGCGGCTTCGACCCGCGCCAGGCCAAGACCCCCAATACCGCGTGGTTTGCCTACGTCAGCCTGGGCGAAGTGCTGCCCAGCCGCGCCTACTTTGCCGATATCCCCAAGGCGTGGCTCACCGGCAGCAACGACGCCTGGAACGCCCGCGTGGTGGACCAGGCCGCCGACGGCTGGCCCGCGTTCTATGTGGACCGCGTGATCAAGCCGCTGTGGGAGCGCGGCTACCGTGGCTTCTTCATGGACACGATGGATTCGTACCACCTGGTGGCCAAGACCGACGCCGAGCGCGCCCGTCAGGAAGCCGGCATGGTCCGCGTGATCCAGGCCATCAAGGCGCGTTACCCCGAGGCCCGGCTGCTGTTCAACCGCGGTTTCGAAATCCTGCCGCAGGTGCATGGGCTGGCCTACGGCGTGGTGTTCGAATCGCTGTTCCGGGGCTGGAACCAGGCGCAGGGCGCCTATACCGAGGTCAGCCAGCAGGACCGCGACTGGCTGCTGAACCAGGCCCGCATCATCCGCGACCAGTACAAGCTGCCGGTCATCTCGATCGACTACTGCCCGCCGGCGGACCAGCGCTGCCGGCGCGACACCGCGCGCCGCATCCGCGCGCTGGGCATCACGCCGTACGTGACGGACTCCGGCCTGCAGACCGTGGGCGTGGGCCAGATCGAGGTCATGCCGCGCCGCGTGCTGGTGCTGCAGGAAAGCCAGCCGGGCGTGTCGATCGACAACAGCGAGGGCGTGCGCTTTGTGTCGATGCCGCTGAACTACCTGGGCTACCGCGTCGACTTTGCCGAGACGCGCGACGCGCCGCCCGAAATCACGCCGGACCGCTACGCGGGCGTGGTGGTCTGGTCCAACGGCTACTTCACGCGCAACGCGGCCCGCTACCAGGCCTGGCTGGAAAAGCTGACGGCCCAGGGCGTGCCCGTGGTGTTCATGAACGGTTTTGGCATGCCGGCTAGCAGCCCGCTGCTGCGCGGCCTGGGCCTGACCCAGGCCAAGGGTCGCCTGACCGGGCCCGTGCAGATCGTGTCGAAGGACAAGATGATGGGCTTCGAGCAGCCCGTGGCGCCCGATGCCACCGACGCGGTGGCCGTGCAGGTGCAGGACGGCGCCGCCGGTACGCGCTCGCTGCTGCGCCTGCGCGCTGGCGCGGTGACCTACGACGCGGCGGCCATCACGCCGTGGGGCGGCTACGTGACCGGCCCGTACGCGGTTCGCCAGAACTACGCCATTCGCCAGAACTCGTCGAGCGACCAGGATCGCTGGATCGTGCAGCCGCTCGATTTCCTGCGCGAGGCGCTGCGCCTGCCGGCCATGCCCGTGCCCGACACCACCACCGAAAGCGGCCGGCGGCTGCTGACGATCCATATCGATGGCGACGGGTTTGCGTCGAAGGCCGAGATCCCGGGCGGCGGCTTCTCCGGCGAGGTGCTGTTCCGCGAAATCTTCGACCGCTACCGGCTGCCGATGACCATGTCGGTCATCGAGGGCGAGGTGGGCAAGACCGGCATGTACCCGAAGCTGACCGCCGAGCTGGAGCCCATCGCGCGCAAGATCTTCGCCCAGCCGTATGTCGAGGTGGCCAGCCACACCTATTCGCATCCGTTCGAATGGGGCCGCACCGTGACCGGGCAGGGCGGCGACGCCCGCGTGACCGAGGGCGACGAGGAATTCCACCTGGCCATTCCCGGCTACAAGATGGACCTGAACCGCGAGATCGGCGGTTCGATCGACTACATCAACAAGGTGCTGTCGCCGAACAAGCCGGTGAAGATGCTGCTGTGGCCCGGCGACTGCCAGGCGCCGCCCGAGGCGATCAAGCTGGCCGATGCCGCCGGCGTGCTGAACATGAACGGCGGCGACACGCTGATCACGCGCAGCAACCCCACGTGGACGGCCATCGCGCCGTTGGGCATCCACAAGGCCGACAACACGTTCCAGGTGTTCGCCACCAACCAGAACGAGAACGTCTACACGAACCTCTGGCGGGGCCCGTACTACGGCTTCGAGCGCGTAATCGAAACCTTCGAGATGACCGAGAAGCCGTACCGCTTCAAGGCCGTGAACATCTACTACCACAGCTACGCAGGCACCAAGGCGGCGTCGCTGAAGGCGCTGCGCAAGGTGTACGACTACGTGCTGACGCAGAACCTGCTGCCGATGCATTCCACCGACTACGTGCTGAAGGTGCTGGACTGGCAGGGCATGGCCGTGGCGCGCGAGCTGGGCGATGGCGCCGACGGCGCGCCGGCCAGCGGCGCCTGGGTGGTGCGCGGCGACGGCAACCTGCGCAACCTGCGCTGGACCGGCGCCGGCGTGCCCGACGTGGCCACGGCGCAGGGCGTGACCGGCTCGTCGCCGGCGCCGGGCGGCGGCGTCTACGTCCACCTGGACGGCGGCGACGCGCGCTTCCGCTTCGTGCCGGCCGCCACGCGCGCCGTGCCGGAACTGCCCGAGGCCAACGGCCTGGTGCGCGACTGGCGCCGCGATGGCGCCACCACCCGCTTTGCCTTTTCCGGCTACTACAAGCCGTTCTTCCGGCTTGCCAACGCCGGCCAGTGCAGCGTGACCATCGACGGCAAGCCGGCCCGCGGCGTGCGCGAGAACGATACGCTGCGTTTCGATACCCCTGCGGTGAATGATCCGATCCATGTCCAGCAACAAGTCGAAGTCCGCTGCGGCGCCTGAGCGCGAGCGGCTGTTGCCGCCGGCGCTGGTTCTGACCTTTACCGCGATGGTGGGGGTGGGCCTGGCGCTGATGTTCCCGCGCGAGACGCTGCGCGAGCGCCTGCTTGGCCAGGGCCGTACGGTCGATGGCCTGACCGTGGCCTACCTGGAGGCGTGGTCGCGCGTGGCGCCGGACGACACCAGCTTCATGAGCGTGCTGGCGGAGCAATACGCGCGCAGCGGCCGCCTCGATGACGCCGAGAAGATGCTGGAGCGGATGATGGCGGTGCACGGCCAGGACCTGACCGGCCATATCCTGCGCACCCGCATCGAGATCACGCAGCAGCGCGCCTATGCGGCCCAGCCCGAATCGCCCGAGCGCGCCGAGCGCCTGGCGCTGATGAAGGACCTGATGCGCCAGGCCACGGCCGCCGACACCATGCGCCGCTGGACGCTGGCCGACCTGCAGACGCTGGCCACGCAGGCCCGCCAGATCGGCGATGCGGACGCGGCCAACGTGCTGTTCCGCGCGCTGGGCCAGCGCGACCCGGCCAACGCCGACTTCTACAACCGCCAGCTTGCCAGCATCGCGCTGGCGGGCGGCAACTATCGTGACTCCGCACAGGCGCTGTTCGACGCCCAGGCGCGCTCGAAGAACCTGTACGAGCAGCGCACGCTGTTCCTGCAGGCGTTGCAGACGCTCCAGTCGGGCAACCTGCTCGACGAGGCACTGGCGGAAGCCGAGCGCCGTGGCGGCAAGCTGCTCGACGATCCGGACGTGCTGCGCTTCCTGACCCGGCTGGCGCTGGCCGCCAACAAGCCGGACGTGGCGGCGAAGTACGTGGAACGGCTGCTCAAACTGTCCGCCAGCCGGCCATCGGATGCCGCGCGGATCGCGCTGGCCGAACTGCGCCGCGACGAGGCGCGTGCCGGCGTGCGCCGTGTGTCCGACAGCGAGCCGTGGCTGGCCCGCCAGTACGTGTACCTGGATGGCCCGCAAGGCAGCGCGCTGCGCGCCCGCATGGACCAGTTCGGCGTGCGCCGCGTGCATGCCGAGCAGACCGCCGTGCTGGCCCAGGCCACGCCGCGTCCCGGCCCGGGCAACCCGACGCAGGCCGAGGCGCAGGCCGCGGCCAAGGAAGACGTGGCCGCTGCCGTGGCGGCCGGCAAGTCCTTCAACGCCGACGACCACGACCTGGCCTACCGCGTGTTCCTGGCGGCCGGCAAGCTCGACCAGGCCCAGAGCGTGGCGCAGACCGCCGTGCGCAAGCTGCCGAACGAGCCGGTCTGGCGCGAACGGCTGGCACAGGTGGCCGAATGGAATCGCCAGCCGACGGTGGCGCTGCAAAGCTGGCTCGAATACGCGCAGGCCACCAACGACGCCCGCGCATGGAACAACGTGCTGCGGCTGGCGCCGGGGCTCAACGACGACCGCGCTTACCTGGCCGCGCTGCGCCATCGTGCCGGCGGCGGCGACCTGAAGGTCATCGACGAGGTGGTGGCGGCCTACGAGCGGCTGGGCGAGCCCGAGGCAGGCATGGCCTTCCTGGATGCGCTCGCCAACGGCCCGAACGGCCGCCAGGTGATGGAGCGCAATGCCGAACTGGCCGAGCGCGCGGGCAAGGACGACCGCGCCTTCGCGCTGTACGGCCAGCTGCAGAAGCGCTTTGGCGCGCGGCCCCGCTACGCGGTCAAGCGCGCCAACATCCTGTTCGTGCGCGGCCGCCTGGACGAAGCCATGGACGCGCTGCTGCCGGCGCGCAACCAGGCCGGCCCGCAGGATCTGCTGTACTGGCGCTCGTTTACCGAGCTGGCCCGACTGACCCAGCGCGAGGACCTGCTCAAGGAAGGCTATCGCCAGATGATGTTCGCGATGGCTGCCAAGCATGACGACCACTGCATGCAGTTGCCGCCGGGCGCGGCCCGCAACGACTGCATTGCCGAAGTGCGCGACACCGAGGAAGCCGACTTCGCGAACATGGTGCAGTACTACGACCGTTCGCCGATCGACGCGGGCCGCATTGCCGAGGCGGGCTGGCGCAAGGGCGGCAAGCTGGAGGACTTCCAGCTTGCGATGTACTACTACACGCGCGCCCACGCCTACCGCCGCATCGAGGGCCTGCTGGCGGAGCTGACGCCCGCGCAGCTGCGCGAAGCCGAATCGTCGGCGCTGTTCCTGATGCGGCGTGCCGAATACTGGCGCCTGACCGGCAACCGCGACCGCGCGATGGCCGACCTGCGCCGCGCGGCCGGCCAGCCCGACGCCGACAGCGAGACCTTTGGCGCGCTGCTGTGGGCACTGGTCGACAACGGCACCGACAGCGAGGTGCGCGCGGTGATGCAGCGGCTGAAGCCCAGCGCCGAGCAGGACCCGAACCTGTGGGGCGCCTACGCCGCCGGCGCCATGCGCTTCCAGGATGGCCGCACCGCGCTGCACTACCTGACCAAGATGCAGCAGGGCAAGCATCCTGATCCGCTGTGGCTGGGCCTGACGGCCGACGCCTACGAGGCCATCGGCCAGACGTCCACCGCGTTGCGCATCCGCCGGCAGGCGTGGAACGAGCTCCACCACGCCTGGGGCCCGGGCGGCCCGAACTGGGCCGGCGCGGCCGAGCGCGAGGACGAGGACGACGGCCAGGACGGCCCGCCGCGCGCAGACCTGCGCCGCCAGCGGGTGGCGCTGGGCCAGATCTTCGCGTCGGGCGATGTTTCGCGCAGCCTGGTGATCGAGATGCTGCGCCGCGACGGCGCCGAAGTGGCGGCGCGCCGCCAGGCGCCGGGCGACGCGAAGTCGCCGTCGCAACTGGGCGACGTGCCGGGCCTGCCGCCGCTGGACGTGGCGCCGCCGGCCGAGATGGCGCAGGCGCAGGGCCGCCGCCAGGAGCAGATTTCGGCGGCCAGCCGCGAGGTGGCGCTGGCCTGGGCGATGTCGTCGGAATCGAACGAACTGGCGCGCGCGTGGCTGGCCCGCCAGTACGCGAGCCGGTTGCAGCGCCCGGCCTATGCCGAGATCGCGATTGCGCTGGACCGCAACGACATGGACCAGCTCGACCGCATCCTGGAGCGCCAGGCCGGCCGCGTGCCCGTGACGAGCCAGATCGAGGCCAACCGCCAGCTCGACCGCCTGTCGGCCGCGCAGACGCAGGCGTTCGAGACGCAGGAGCTGGCCCGCACCGACGACACGCTGCAGCAGACGCTGGAAGACGCGCTGCTGTTCAACGCGCAGGCCATCGAGCCGCGCGCGTCGTTCCAGCGCCAGAAGCCGCTGGAGTTCTACGAGTACAGCCTGGCCGGCGGCGCGCGGCTGTGGGACGGCTTTGCGCTGAACCTGCGCGGCGTGTTCCGCGACCAGCGCTCGGCCGACCGCACGCAGATCGACAACGTGCCCGCGTCGGACCGCCGCGCCGAACTGGCGCTGACCTACCGCGACAGCCAGAAGAACTGGCTGCTCGGCGTGGGCCGGCGCGACGGGCTGCAGAGCTTCACCACGGCCCGCCTGACCGGCAACTGGAACCAGGACGGCCGCGTGCAATACACCGGCACGCTGGGCTACAACCAGCCGGCCGACGAGTCGTCGCAACTGCGCGTGGGCGGCATGAAGGACGTGGCCGAACTGGGCGCGCAGTGGCGCCTGGGCCTGCGCGAGTTCGTGGGCGGGCGCGTGCAGTACAACCATTTCTACGGGCAGGACCGCACGGCGCTGGGCCACGGCATGGTGTTCGACGTCGAGGCCGGCTACCGCATCCGCACGCAGTATCCGGACTACACGGTGCGCGTGGTGGGCACGCGCGGCATCTACAGCACCAACGGCGGCACGCTGTCGCCCGCCATGCAGCGGCTGCTGCCGGCCGGCGACGACGAGGCGAGCCCGTCGTTCTACATGCCGCAGAGCTTCACGCAGGCTGGCGTGCTGTTCGGCTTCGGCACGGACCTGATCGACGACTACACCCGCAAGTGGCGGCCGTTCCTGGAGGCCGGCGCGCTGTACGACACGCGCGCCGGGCACAACTTCCGGGGGCAGGTTGGCGTGGCCGGGTCGGTGTTCGGCAATGACCACCTTTCGCTGTATGTCTCGCACGACACCGCGGCCCGTACCACGGGCACGCCGTTGACCGAAGTCGGCCTGCGCTACCGCTGGCTCTATTGATTGTTTCCAGATAACGAGGGGAATCTATGATGAACAGGACCAATACCCGCATGGGCCGGCTGATGGCCTGGTGCGCCGCCACCGGTGCGGCACTGTGGCTGGCCGGCTGCGCCGTGACCGACGTGGGCCGCGCGCCGCAGATGGCCGCCGGCGACACCGTGGCCGTGCTGCCGATCGTCAACTACACCGAGACGCCGCAGGCTGGCCTGCGCGCCGAAGCCATCGCCGAATCGCTGCTGAAGACCGGCGGCGTGGCAAACCTGAAGCGCTACCCGGCGTCGCTGAACCCGGAAACGCTGTTCGAGCCGGCCGAGCGCGAGTCGGTGGGCAAGGCGCTGGAATGGGCGCGCGGCGAGCGTGCGCGCTACGCGCTGACCGGTGCCGTGCAGGAATGGCGCTACAAGGTGGGCGTGGACGGCGAGCCGGCCGTGGGCATCTCGCTGCAACTGATCGACGTGGCCTCGGGCCAGGTGGTGTGGTCGGCCACGGGCAGCAATGCGGGCTGGAGCCGCGAGTCGCTGTCGGGCGTGGCCCAGAAGCTGCTGCGCCGCCTGCTGGCCCCGCTGATGCAGGGCTGATGCAACGGCCCGGATGGAATCGAGTGGAAAACAAGGACGGGTGACAAGCGTGGCACACACCGCGGAAAAAACGCGCCAGACGGCTCGCAAGGGGCAGGGCATCAGCCTGGGCGGGCGCTATGCGCGCTGGCTGGCCCCCGCGGGAGGCGGGGCGGTGGCCGTGCTGGAAATGATCGTCGTGATGGTGGCGGCGATGGCCATCGCCTGGGTGGTCCTGCCGCAGAACCCGCTGCTGCTGGGGCTGGGCTTTCCGTGGGCATGGCTGCTGCCGGTGATCCTGGCGCTGCGCTACGGCACGCTGCTGGGCGTGGGCGCCGTGCTGATGCTGCTGGGCGGCTGGTTCTTCTTCGACGGCATGGGCGCGCACCACGAGGCGTTTCCGCGCATGTTCTTCCTGGGTGGCCTGCTGCTGGTGCTGGTGGCCGGGCAGTTCGGCGACGTCTGGAACACCCGCCTGGCGCGGGCCCGGGCCGTCAATCGCTACCTGGACGAGCGGCTGTCGGCGCTGACCAAGAACCACTACCTGCTGCGCATCTCGCACGCGCGGCTGGAAAACGACCTGCTGGCCCGCCCCACCACGCTGCGCGACACGCTGTCGCAGCTGCGTGCCGTGGCGCTGCAGGACGCCGGACGGGTTGCCCGCACCGAGCGGCTGGCCGGCGCGCAGCCGATGCTGCAGGTGGTGGCGCAGGCGTGCCAGGTGGAAGGCGCGGCGCTGTATGCCTGCCAGGGCGATACGGTGCTGCCCGATGCCGTGGCGGCCATCGGCCCGGGCTTCACGCTCGACGTGAACGACCCGCTGGTGCGCCACTGCATCGACACGCGCGAACTGGCGCACCTGCGCACCGCCGGCCTGCAGGACGACGCCGAGACGCGCTACGTGGCCGTGGCGCCGGTGCTGGCCGGGTCCGACCGCCTGATCGGCGTGCTGGTCGTCGAGCGCATGCCGTTCCTGTCGCTGACCTATGAAAACCTGCAGCTCCTGATGGTGCTGATGGGCTATTACGCCGACGGCGTGGAGCACGCCGAGGCCACGCACGGCATCCAGGAACTGGCGCCGGCCATTCCGTACGCGTTCGCGCTGGACTACGCGCGGCTGTCGCGCCTGCGCCGCGAGACCGGCATCCAGAGTTCGGTGGTGGCGCTGGTGTTCGACCTGGACGAGGCCCGCGACGCGCTGTTCGAACAGGTGGTGCGCAGCCGCCGGGCGCTGGACGTGGCCTGGCCTGCGCGCGGCGCCCATCAGCGGGCAATGCTGACGCTGATGCCGCTGTCGGACAGCCAGGCCGTGTCGGCCTACCTGGTGCGGATCGAGGACATGCTGCGCGCCCAGTTCGGCACCGACTTCGCCACCGCGCACATCGGCGTGTACACGCTGCCGGTGCCGGCCGCCGGCGCCGAGGAAGCGCTGGTGCGGCTGCTGCATCGCTGCCATCTGGACGGCATCGCGCCGGACCAGGTGGCGGCGGCCACGCCCGGTGCCGGCCCCGCGCCGGCCGCCGGCCAGACGCAGGCGGGCTGACGCATGGGCAAGCTGACCATCGGCGGCACCGCCATCCAGATCGCGGCCCTGTACCTGCTGTTCCGGGGCGATACGGGCCTGCCGCTGCTGCTGTCGTTCCTGGGCCTGCAGGCCGTGGCCGCGGCGCTGCTGGGCCTGGCGCTGTGGCGCCTGCTGCCGCGCCGCTTCCGCACGCCGTTTGCGTGGAGCTACGCCTACCTGGCCGCGTTCTGCTTCTTCGTGCCGCTGGGCGGCGCGCTGGTGTGCCTGGGCAGCCTGCTGTTCTCGAAGCTGTTCCCGAAGCAGCGTGACAGTTCCGGCATTGCGTCGATCGCGCTGCCCGAGTTCGTCACGCACCTGATCCAGCGTGTCACGCACGGCGGCGGCGCCCGGTTGCGCGCGCAGCTTGGCAATACGCGCGCGCCGCTGCCGGAACGGATGACCGCGCTGGTGGCGATGCAGTCGATGCCCACGCGCACGGCCAGCCCGGTGCTGCGCGAGCTGCTGGCCGACAGCACCGACGACATCCGGCTGCTGGCCTACGGCATGCTCGACGGCGCCGAAAAGCAGCTGACGCAGAAGATCCTGGCCGAACTGCCGCGCCTGCAGGCCGCCGACACACCGCAGGCCCGGCTGGAAATCAACAAGCGGCTGGCAGACCTGTACTGGGAACTGATCTACCAGAACCTGGTGCAGGGCGACGTCTACCGTTACACGGCCAGCCAGGTGGAGCGCTACGCCAGCGCCGCGCTGGAGATCGACGACGGCAATGCCGCGCTGTGGTACATGCGCGGCCGGCTGGCGCTGTCGCGCAACGCGCCGGGCGAGGCCCGCGACTTCCTCGGCCGCGCCGAGGCGCTGGGCTTTGCGCGCGAGCGCGTGCTGCCGCTGCTGGCCGAGGCCGCCTACCTGGAACGCGACTATGCCGCGGTGCGCCGCCTGATGGCGGCTTTCGACAGTCCTTCGCCGCTCCCGCTGGTGCGGCCCCTGCTGCGGTACTGGCAATCATGAGCGAAATTCTGGTCAAGGGAACGTCTGCCGACGTCATGCTGCTGCTCGAAGGCACGTTCCCGTATGTAAGCGGGGGCGTGTCGAGCTGGGTCAACCAGATGATCCGCGCGTTTCCCGATATCCGCTTCGGCATCGTCTTCATCGGCAGCCGCCGCGAGGACTATGGCGACATGGCCTACCCGTTGCCCGACAACGTGGTGCACCTGGAAACCCATTTCCTGTACGACTTCCCGCCGCCGCCGCTGGTACACGGCACGGCCGGCGACGCGCGCGCGTTCGACAAGTCCGACGCGCTGCACGAACTGCTGCGCCAGCCGGGCCGCGAGGCCGAGGCCGGCGCGCTGATCCGCGAGCTGATGCCGCAACTGCGCGAGGGCGGGGCGCTGTCCGAGGACGCGTTCCTGTACAGCAAGCGCGCCTGGGACACCATCACGGACCAGTACCGCCAGTTCTGCACGGACCCGTCGTTCACCGACTACTTCTGGACCATCCGCATCATGCACAAGCCGCTGTGGCAGCTTGTGCGGATTGCCGACGGGCTGATCCCGGCCAGGGTCTACCACACGGTGTCCACCGGCTACGCGGGCTTTCTGGGCGCGATGCTGCGCCACCGCAACGGCCGGCCGCTGCTGGTGTCCGAGCACGGCATCTACACCAAGGAACGCAAGATCGACCTGTTCCAGAGCCAGTGGATCCGCGACAACCGGAACATCTTCGAGCGCGACATTTCCCAGATCAGCTACTTCCGCGAGCTGTGGGTGCGGTTCTTCGAGACGCTCGGCCGGGTCTGCTACGAGGCCGGCGACGAGATCACCGCGCTCTACGAGGGCAACCGCCGCCGACAGGTGCTGGACGGCGCGCTGGCCGAGCGCACGCGCAATATCCCGAACGGCATCAACCTGCCGCGCCTGGCCGCCCTGCGCGACAGGCGCGCGCCCGGCGTGCCGCCCGTGCTGTGCCTGATCGGCCGCGTGGTGCCGATCAAGGACATCAAGACCTTCATCCGCGCCATGCTGACCGTGGTGCGCGAGTACCCCGACGCCGAGGGCTGGATTGCCGGGCCGGAGGACGAGGACCCCGAGTACGCGCGCGAATGCCGCAGCCTGGCCGAGAGCCTGGGGCTGGGCGACAAGGTCAGGTTCCTGGGCTTCCAGAAGATCGACGACCTGCTGCCGAAGGTGGGCGTGCTGATCCTGAGCTCGATCTCCGAGGCGCTGCCGCTGGTGGTGCTGGAAGGCTTTGCAGCCGGCGTGCCGTGCGTGACGACGGACGTGGGCTCGTGCAGCGAGCTGGTCTACGGCCTGCCCGGCGAGGACGCCGCGCTGGGTGCGGCCGGCGACGTGGTGCGCATTGCCGATCCGGCCGCGCTGGCCACCGCCGCGCTGGGGCTGCTGCAGCATCCGCAGCGCTGGCAGGCGGCCCAGGCATCGGGCATCGCGCGGGTGGAGAAGTACTACACGCAGGAACAGATGGTGGGTAGCTACCGCACGCTCTATACGGATCTGATGGCGATGCCCGACGGCGCGCGCCGCGAGCGTGGCGCCAGCCCCGCGAAGTGCCCGGTGCACGGGGGAGGACGCTGACATGGCCGGCATTGGATTCGAACTTCGCAAGATGCTCCGGCGGGACAGCCTGTCGGGCATGCTCAGCGCCTACGCCTACGCGGGCGTCATCAGCTCGGGCCCGTGGGTGCTGTCGATCCTGGGCATCCTGCTGATCGGCATGATGTCGATCGGCTGGGTCGTGCCGGGGGCGCTGATCACGCAGTTCCAGGTGTCGGTCACGTACCTGATCGCGTGCAGCCTGATACTGACCGGGCCGATGCAGCTGTCGTTCACGCGCTTCACGTCCGACCGCCTGTTCGAGAAGCGCGCGGACATGGTGCTGTCGAACTACCACGCGGTGGCGCTGCTGTGCACCGGGCTGGCCGGCGCCATCGGCCTGGCCTGCGCGGTGTGGGCGTTCGACGACCAGTCGGTGCTGTACCGGCTGCTGATGATTGCCGGCTTCGTGATCATGAGCAACATCTGGATCGCGGCCATCTTCCTGTCGGGCATGAAGCAGTACAAGGCCATCGTCTGGACGTTCGCCGTGGGCTACACGATCACGGTGCTCACGGCGCTGGCGCTGCGCACGCACGGGCTGGAAGGGCTGCTGGGCGGCTTCGTGTTCGGCCAGCTTTGCCTGCTGGTGGGCATGATCACGCTGATCTACCGCAACTACACGAGCCACCGGTTCATGTCGTTCGAGGTCTTCCAGCGCCGCTACGCCTACCCGAGCCTGGTGGCCATCGGCCTGTTCTACAACCTGGGCATCTGGATCGACAAGTTCATGTTCTGGTACGCGCCGTCCACGGGCCAGCCCGTGATCGGGCCGCTGCATGCGTCGATCATCTACGACATCCCGGTGTTCCTGGCCTACCTGGCGATCATCCCGGGCATGGCCGTGTTCCTGGTGCGGATCGAGACCGATTTCGTCGAGTACTACGACGCGTTCTACAACGCGGTGCGCGGCGGCAGCTCGCTGGAGCACATCGAGGACATGCGCAACACGATGGTCCAGACCATCCGGCTGGGGCTGTACGAGATCGTCAAGGTGCAGGCCATCGCGTCGCTGCTGCTGTTCGTGGTGGGCGGCTGGCTGCTGCGGCTGCTGGGCATCTCCGAGCTGTACCTGCCGCTGCTGTACGTGGACGTGATCGGCGCCAGCCTGCAGGTGGTGCTGCTGGGCGTGCTGAACATCTACTTCTACCTTGACCGCCGGCGCGAGGTGCTGCTGCTGACGGGTACGTTCGTGGTGCTGAACTTCGCGCTGACCCGGCTGACGCTGTCGCTGGGGCCGGCCTGGTACGGCTACGGCTTCGCGGTGTCGCTGCTGATCGTGGTGGCGCTGGCGCTGTACCTGCTGGACCGCAAGCTCGACCGGCTGGAATACGAGACGTACATGCTGCAATAGGCCGGGCCGGCCATGTGCCGGTGCCGCCGCTCCGCCATGCGCCATCCGCGCATGGCGGCTCAGGTTTTCATTACGCCCGCAAGGCGCGCGCCGTCCAGGCGGCAGTCTGCGGCGCGCCTGCAACACCCGCATGGGTGGCCCCCCTCCAATGTAGCCTCGACGCGCCATGGCGCGTTTCGGTAACATGACGCCGCCGCGCCAGACACCGGCCGCAGTCACCAGAGGGAAGTAGATGAGAATTGCCTCAGTCGAGGACGATCCCGCACAGGCCGACCAGATCCGGCAACTGCTCGAAGAGGCGGGCTACCGCTGCACGAGCTTTGCCACGGGTGCCGCGTTCCTGCGCGCGCTGCGCGACCAGGCGTTCGACCTGGTGCTGATGGACTGGCAACTGCCCGATACCAGCGGCTACGAGCTGGTGAGCTGGGTGCGCCAGCACTCGGGCCGCCTGCCGCCCATCCTGTTCCTGACCAGCCGGATCGACGAGGCCGACATCGTCGCGGGCCTGAGCGTGGGCGCCGACGACTACCTGGCCAAGCCGCTGCGCCCGGCCGAGTTCATCGCCCGCGTGCGTGCGCTGCTGCGCCGGGCGTATCCCGAGGCCATGCACGACGACGAGCTGATCCGCCAGGGCCACTACGTGGTGGATGCCCGGCGCCGCACCGTCGCGGTGGACGGCCAGCTGGCCGACCTGTCGCCGCGCGAGTTCGACCTGGCGCTGTTCCTGTTCCGCAATATCGGCCGGCTGATGTCGCGCGAGGTGATCGAGCAGGCCGTCTGGGGCCGGGCGATGGATGCCGGCTCGCGCACGCTCGACACCCACGTGTCGCGGCTGCGCATCAAGCTGGCGCTGCGGCCCGAGAACGGCGTGCGGCTCAGCTCGGTCTACTCGCACGGCTATCGGTTCGAGGCCGCCGGTGCCACCGATGCCACCGGTGCCACCGATGCCTAGCCGCGGCGCCGCCGCCGGGAGCGCCGGGCGGTGATGGCCCGCCGCACCCCCGCCGATCCGGCCGCCGTCGTCTTCCATCGCCGCACCCGCGTGGAATGGGTGCTGATGCTGGCCGCCGTCATCGTGCTGACCACGCTGGTGGTGCGCTTCAACGGCTTCGAGCGGGCCGACCTGGCCGTGCTGGACTTTGCCGTGGCCAACATGCCCGAGGCGCTGCGCGGCGGCCCGGGCATCGCGCGCGTGCCGATGCTGGTGCGCTGGCTGGCCACGCTGGTGCCCGTGACGCTGGCGGCGCTGGCCGTCTGGATGCTGACGCCGCGCGACGCGCTGGTGGCCGTGGCCGTGCTGGTGGCCGCGCTGGTCGGCGGCAGCATCATGCTCATGGGCAGCCTGCAGCTATGGTTCGCGCCGTCGGCGGCCGTGTTCGGCTGCCTGCTCGTCTATCCGATCTGGAGCTGGCGGCGCCAGGAGGCCGCGCTGCGGTTCCTGTCCGAGGAACTGGCGCGGCTGGTGCGCGAGCCGGGGCTGCCGGGCGTGCCGGCGCGCGTCGACCATTCGCTGGACGGCCGCATGCAGGCGGTGTACGACATGACGTCGCGGTTGCGCGACATGCGGCGCTTCCTGTCCGACGGGCTGGAGAGCCTGCCCGAGGCCACCGTGATCTGCGATCTCGACGGCGGCATCCTGGTGGCCAACCGCCGCGCCGTGGCGCTGGTGCCGGCCGTGCTGCGGGGCATCAACGACCTGCCGCAGCCGCCGTCGGCGGCGGGCATGGGCGGCGACGCCTACGCGGACATCTACGGCGGGCTGGGCCGTCCCGGCCTGCCGGACGTGATCGAGACACTGTTTCCGGTGCCCGGCCCTGGGCTGGCGTACTGGGATGCGCTGTGCGGCGCGCTGGACGCCGACGCGCCGGTCACGTCGTCATCCGATTCGCACGGCGTGGAGCTGGCCACCGAGGATGACCGCCGCTACCTGCTGCACGGCGCGCCGCTGCACGGCGAGACGGGCCGCCCGGCCGGCGTCATCGTCACGCTGGTCGACATCACGGCCGTGCGCCGCGCCGAGCGCCAGCGCGAGCAGACGCTGCACTTCCTGTCGCACGACATGCGCTCGCCCCAGGCGTCGATCCTGGCGCTGATCGACCTGCAATCGCGCCCGGAGCGGGCGCTGCCGCAGGCCGAGCTGCTGGGCCGCATCGGCGAGCACGCCCACCGCACGCTGGCGCTGGCCGACGATTTCATCCGGCTGGCCCAGGCCGAATCGCAAAGCCTGCCGTTCGCCGACGCGGACCTGACCGCGCTGGTGCTGGATGCCACGGACGAGATGTGGGCGCTGGCCAAGTCGCGCGGCATCGAACTGCGGCTGGACCTGGACGGCGACGGGGTGGCGCTGCGCGCCGTGCCGGCGCTGCTGGTGCGGGCCATCGCCAACCTGGTCAGCAACGCCATCAAGTTCAGTCCGGACGGCGCCCCGGTGACGGTGGGCCTGCGCAAGCTGGGCCCGTACATGGCCATCGAGGTGACCGACCAGGGCCCCGGCATCGCGCCGGAAGCCCAGGCACGCCTGTTCCGCCCGTTCAGCCGCGTCCACGCGCCATCGACCGATGCGCCGTCGGGCAGCGGGCTGGGACTCGTATTCGTGAAGACCGTGGCCGAGCGCCACGGCGGCCGCGTGATGCTGCGCAGCGCCCCGGGCGAGGGCGCCACGTTCTCGATCTGGCTGCCGCTCCGCTACCGCGCCGGCTGACCGCTGCCGACACAATTGTTGGCAATCCCCTGTGCAGAAATTGCCTACGATCTGTCGGACCACGGACACCGCATCCGTGGCCTTCCAGCCCACGTCGTGCCCCGGCGTGGGCGTTTTTTTGGGGGTGGTCGGCAAGCAGAGCCTCTACGCCCTCTCCCCCAACCCCTCTCCCGCGATGCGGGAGAGGGGAGTCGGACGGTGGAATTGATTAGGCTGCGGCCCGAACCGGCTGCGGGGTTTAGCTCCCCTCTCCCGCCTGCGGGAGAGGGGCTGGGGGAGAGGGCAAGCCGTTCAAACCGCGATACCCGCCCCTCAAGCCAGACCGCCTATTTGGCCATCCCCGGCGCCGGTGCCGGCGTTGCGGGGGTGGCCGGCGCCGGCGTGGCCGGGGCTTCGGCAGGTTTCTTGTCGTCCTTGTCGGCCGGGGGCGTGTCCTCGTCGTCCTCGTAGGACGGCAGGGCGTCGCCGCCGCCGCTGAGCAGGTACTGGCGGCGCTGGGTGTAGGCGTCGCGGACGAAGGCGTACTTGTCCAGCGCGGCCTGGGACAGCAGGTCGGTGGCGCCCAGCATGTTGGCGCGGGTGTTGATCAGGTTCACGCCGAACATCGAATAGCGCCAGGCGTCGTCGAAATAGTGCGCCGGGTCCAGGAAGATGCTGCCGGCCACGCCCACGCCGTCGCGGAACGAGCTGGGGCCGAACAGCGGCAGTACCAGGTACGGGCCGGACGGCACGCCCCAGGTGCCCAGCGTCAGGCCGAAGTCGGTGGAATGGCGCGGCATGCCGGCGGCCGTGGCCACGTCGATCAGGCCGCCGATGCCCAGCACCGTGTTGATCGCCACCCGCATCATCGTTTCCACGGCTTCCACGGGCTTGCCCTGAAGCACGTTGTTGGCGAAGTTGCCGACGTCCGAGAAGTTGTTGAAGAAGTTGGTCACCGCCAGCCGCGCCGGTTCCGGCGTCACGGCCTGGTAGCCCTTGGCCAGCGGCTGGGCCACGTAGGTGTCGGCCTTGTCGTTGACCGTGAAGATGGCCCGGTTCAGCGGTTCCAGCGGGTCGGCCGGGTTGGCGTTGGGGCCGGTGGCGCAGCCGGTGGCCAGCAGGGTCAGCGATGCCGCGCACAGCGCGGTGGCCAGCCGGGACGAAACGGGCGCCGCGGCGCGCAAGGACGGAAGGCGGGAGAGCATGGTGAGACGGTCTGTCTTTCTCGGTTCTTGTCATGGAGGACGGCCGCGCCCCGTGGCGCCGGGCGTGGCCGTCTGGCGTGCGTCGGCAGGCCGCCCGGACTAGCGCCGGGGTTTGCCGGATTCCGACCCTGCTGAATTATCGGCAGATTGTGCCATGGTCGTAGCCACCGTGAGTGGCGGCAGCGACGGGCCGAGCGGCTCGGGCCGGCCGGGCAGCTCGCGGCGCGGGCGGCCCATCAGGATCGGCTGGAAGAACACCGCGCCGGCCAGCGTGCACGCCAGGGACAGCGCCAGCAGCTTGCCCATGCTGGCCGTGCCGGGATGGTGCGACAGCCAGAGGCTGCCGAACGCCGTGGCCGTGGTGGCCGCGCTGTACAGCACCGCGTGGGTCAGGCTGGACTGCAGCAGCTTGGTCTTGCCGTGGCGCCACGCAATCACGTAGTAGATCTTGAACGCCACGCCGATGCCCAGCAGCAGCGGCAGCGCGATGATGTTGGCGAAGTTCAGCGAGATGCCGAACAGCACGCACAGCTCCAGCGTGATCAGGCCCGACACCAGCAGCGGGATCAGCGTCCGCAGCACGTCGCCGACACGCCGGAGCGTGATCCAGAGCAAGACCGTGATCGAGATGACGGCCCAGATGCCCGCGTGGATGAACGCGGTCATGATCGTGTCGGCCGAGCCCTTGATCGCGATCGGCCCGCCGGTGGCGTCCGGCTGCACGCGCGCCATCACGTCGATGAATCGGTCAAGCGTGGCCTGCCGGGCGGCTTCGTTCTTGGCGCCCGGGGGCGGCAGCCTGGGGCTGACGTTGACCAGCGCCTGGCCGTCCGGGGCCAGCCAGTCGCGCACCAGCTCGGGCGGCAGTGTCTGCTGGGTGATCGTCTGCGGCTGCAGCGCCCGTTGCAGCGACGCCAGCGCCAGCCGCAGCGGCAGCGCCACGGCCCGCTCGGCGCGGTCGCGCGTGGCGGGCGGGGCATCGGCCAGTTGCTTGAGAGACCGGGACAGGTGCTCGGCCGACGCGGCGCCCGGGCCGGGGTGGTCCAGCGCGGCCAGCGACAACTGGCGCGACGCGTTGCGCAGCGACGCCACCCGCAGCGCGTCGGTGGCCGGCGTGGCGGTCTGCTGGGTCAGCACCGGCATCAGGTTCTTCGCCATGCCGGCGATGATTGGCAGCTTGGCGGCCTGGTCGTCCGGGATGAACGTCTTCAGCGTGACCACGCGCGCCACCTCGGGCACGGCCTTGAGCCGGGCGGCCACGGCCTCGGCGTCCTTCAGCGTCGGGGCCAGCACCTTGACGTCGTCGGTGCCGGCCTGCGGCGCGTCCTTGAGCGCCAGCAGCGTGGACATCGACTCGGAATGGGGGTCCTTCAGGTGCAGTGGGTCGAAGTCGAACCGCAGGTGCGGCAGCAGCGGGAAACCGCCGATCAGCACGGCCAGCACGCCGACCAGCGTGCCCTTGCGGTGGCGCTCGAAGAACGCGTCGGCCGGGGCCAGCCAGCCGAAGCCAGGCATTTCCGCCTCGCCGCCCGGCGCCAGCACGCGGATCAGGGCCGGCAGCATCGTGAACGTGGTGGCGAAGGCGATGACCATGCCGACGCCGGCGATCTTGCCCAGCTCGGCCACGCCGCGGTAGTCGGTGGGCAGGAAGCAGAAGAACGCGGCGGCCGTGGCGGCGGCGGCCAGCGTGAGCGGTCCGGCCACGTCGCGGGCGGCCAGCGTCAGCGCGTCGTTCAGGTCGCCGTGGTCGTGGCGCTCGGCCCGGTAGCGCACGCCGAACTGGATGCCGAAGTCCACGCCCAGGCCCACGAACAGCACGGCAAAGGCCACCGAGATCATGTTCAGCGCGCCCACCATCATCAGGCCCAGCGCGGCGGTGATGATCAGGCCCGAGATCAGGCTGACCAGCACGGCGGTGATCAGGCGCGCGGACCGCAGCGCCATCCACAGGATGCCGATCACGACGACCAGCGTCAGCACGCCGTTGAGCACGGCGCCTTCGCTGACCGAGGCGAATTCGTCGTCGGCCAGCGGCTGCGGGCCGGTCAGGCGCACCACGGCTTCGTAGCGCTCGGCCAGCTTGAGCTGCGTGGCGGCGGCGCGGATTGCGTCGCTGGCGCCCGAGCCGGCCTTGAGGTCGCTGAAATCCAGCACCGGCGACAGCGTGACGAAGCTGAACGCGCGGCCGTCGGCATTCGGCTTCAGGCTGTCGTCGACGAGTCCGGCCCAGGATAGCGCCGCGGGCTTGTTGGCCAGCACGCCATCGACGGTCCGGGCGCTTTCGGCCAGCAGCTTGTCCATGTCGGACAGCTTGACCTGGCCCAACTGGAGCGGCAGGTTCAGCGTGGTGGTCAGCAGGTCCGACAGCCCGCGCAGCGTGGGGTCGTGGGCCAGGTTGTTGAGCAGCGGGCGCGCCTGGCCGAGCTTGTCGGCCATGTCGTGCACGCTGGCCGTATCGGCGAACAGCAGGCCGTTGCGCTCGAAGAACGGGCCCGATCCGGGCTGCCCGACGGCCTTGAAGCGGTTTGGCTGCTGGCGCAGCGCGTCGGCCAGCTCGTTGGCGGCGGCGTCGGCCAGTTCCTTGGCCGGGGCCTGCACGACGGCCAGGATCATCTTGTCGCGCTGCGGAAAGGCGGCGCTGATCGCGGCATCGTTGGTCGCCCAGGGCGCGTCCGATTCGAGCAGCTTGCTGATATCGGTATTGATGGCGAAATTGCGTGCCGCGTAGACGCCGCAGCCGACGGTGAGCAGCAGGGTTATGCCGATCACGAGCCAGGCGTGAACGGTGGCGAACTTAACGGTGCGAACCAGCAGCGGTCTGATCATGTGTCTGTGTATCTTCAACGCCCGCAAGCGGCGGGGGCGCGCGGGCGGCACCCGGAGTATAGCGGTTGGAGGCGGGTAACCCGCGCGCGCGGGGCGGCCCGAACCCCATCGCGATCCGCTATATACTGGCCCGACTGGCCAACCCGGCCGTGTTGCCCCGAAGAGTCATGAACCGTTACGGAATCCTCCCCGCCGCGATCATCGCGCCCATCGCCATGGTGGCCATCGTGTCCACCGCCCATGCGCAGGCCACCGCGAGCGCGTCGCCCGACAAGCTGGTGCAGGCGGCTGTCGAAGGCGTGATCACGAAGATCAAGTCCGACCCCGAAACCCGCGCCGGCGACCTTGCAAAAATTACCGCAGTGGTCCGCCGCGAATTCCTGCCTTACACCGACTTCGGCCGCACCACGCGGCTGGCCGTCGGCAACGCCTGGAAACAGGCCACCCCCGAGCAGCAAAAAACGCTCCAGGAACAGTTCACTTCGTTGCTGGTGCGCAGCTATGCCGTGTCGCTGTCGCAACTGCGCGAGCAGAGCCCCAAGTTCTCGTACAAGCCGGCCAAGACGGGCAGCAACGCCAACGACTCGGTCGTGGCGACGCGGGTGCTGAACAACGGGGACGAGATGCTGATCGACTACCGGCTGCAGAAAGGCGCCGACGGCTGGAAGATCTACGACATCAACATGATGGGTGCGTGGCTGATCGAGGTCTATCGCAAGCAGTTTGCGGACATCGTGGCACGCGACGGGATCGACGGGCTGATCAAGTACCTGACCAGTCACAACGCGCGGTAGGCGGTTGGGTTTTGCCCTCTCCCGCAGCGCGGGAGAGGGACGTCCAGATCAGTGGACCTGGGCGGTCGCCTGGACCTTCTCGGCGCGGCTGCCCTGCGCCTTCTTCAGGTTGCCGATTTCGGCCAGCTTGATTTCCACGTGGCGCGAGAACACGTATTCGGCCGGGCGCTGCTTGTCCAGCGGGATGTCCGGGGCCATCGGGCCGTCGGTCTTCACGCCGCGCAGGCTCACGCCCAGCGCCTTGATCGGGTGGGCGAACGTGTCGGCCACGGCCGTGGCCTCGAAGCCGCTGTGGACCATGCAGTTGGCGCACTTTTCGTAGTTGCCAACCCCGTAGGCGTCCCAGTCGGTGCCTTCCATCAGTTCCTTGAACGTCTTCACGTAGCCTTCGCCCACCAGGTAGCACGGACGCTGCCAGCCGAACACCGTGCGGGCCGGGTTGCCCCATGGCGTGCACTTGTAGGTCTGGTTGCCGGCCAGGAAGTCCAGGAACATCGTCGACTGGCTGAACGCCCAGTTCTTGCCGGCGTTGCCGCGGGCCAGGATGTCGCGGAAGAGCTGCTTGGTCTTGCCGCGGTGCAGGAAGTGCTGCTGGTCCGGGGCGCGCTCGTAGGCGTAGCCCGGCGACACAGTGATGCCGTCCACGCCCATTGCCTTGACCGAGTCGAAGAACTGGGCCACGCGGTCCGGCTTGGCGTCGTTGAACAGCGTGCAGTTGATGTTCACGCGGAAGCCGCGCTCCTTGGCCATGCGGATGGCTTCGACGCAGCGGTCGTAGACGCCTTCCTGGTTGACCGAGTGGTCATGCATCTCGCGGTCGCCGTCCAGGTGGATCGACCACACGAAGTACGGGCTCGGCTCGTACTGGTCGATCTTCTTTTCCAGCAGCAGCGCGTTGGTGCACAGGTAGACAAAGCGCTTGCGGGCGATGATGCCGCGCACGATCTCCGGCATGTCCTTGTGCAGCAGCGGCTCGCCGCCGGCGATGGACACCACGGGCGCGCCGCATTCGTCCACGGCTTCCAGGCATTCCGCCACCGACAGGCGCTGGTTCAGGATGGGGTCCGGATAGTCGATCTTGCCGCAGCCGGAGCAGGCCAGGTTGCAGCGGAACAGGGGTTCGAGCATCAGGGCGAGCGGATAGCGCTTCTGGCCGGAAAGATGCTTGCGGACGATGTAGGCGCCTACGCGGGCGACCTGGAGAAACGGGATGGCCAAGGGGGTGCTTCCTTCTGGTTCAGTGTGTCGGTTCAGCCTGCAGCCGTCTGGCTGGCAAGCCGGGCGTCACTGATGTCGGTTGTTCTTCTGGCCCCTGGGGCCAGCGTTGCATCGGCTAGTTCAGCCGGCAGGCGGAATTCGGCATGTTCCTCGATGCCTTCCATGACCGATACGTCGACCGGACCAAGGCGTCGCAGGGCGGCAATGACGTCTTCCACCATGTCTTCGGGCGCCGAGGCGCCCGCGGTAATGCCCACGACATTCGCGTCGCGGACCCAGGCCGGGTCCAGTTCGCTGCCGTCGGCGATCAGGTAGCTCGGCACGCCGCTTTCCGTGCCGATCTCGCGCAGCCGGTTCGAATTCGAACTGTTGGTGGCCCCGATCACGAGAATCACATCCACGCGTGTGGACAAGTCGC
Organism: Cupriavidus sp. H18C2; assembly: GCF_049393795.1. Taxonomy (NCBI): domain Bacteria; kingdom Pseudomonadati; phylum Pseudomonadota; class Betaproteobacteria; order Burkholderiales; family Burkholderiaceae; genus Cupriavidus; species Cupriavidus sp. H18C2. The sequence continues at coordinate 391,744 of NZ_CP186011.1, forward strand.
GCACGGCGCTTTGCCGGTTTTGCGTGGCATAGCAGATATCGCGCGTACTGAGCCCGACCAGGTCGGTAAACCGCCGGCCGAGCGCCGCAATGATATTACGGGTGTCGTCCACGGACAACGTGGTCTGGGTGATATAGGCAACCGGCGCGTCGGCCGGCAGGTCCAGCCTGGCCACGTCAGCTTCGTTCTGCACCAGGATCACCCTGCCCGGAATCTGGCCGATCGTGCCTTCCACCTCGGGGTGCCCGGCATGGCCGATCAGCACCACGTGGCGCCCGGCCGCCGCGTACTGGCGGCCCTGGTTATGGACCTTGATGACGAGCGGGCAGGTGGCGTCGATGGCATGTAGCTCGCGTCGCTGCGCCTCTTGAATCACTTTCCGCGACACGCCGTGGGCGCTGAAGATGGTGACGGCATCGCCCGGCACCTCGTCGAGTTCCTCGACGAACCGCGCGCCTTTTTTCCGCAGCCCGGCCACGACGTGCTTGTTATGGACGATCTCGTGGCGGACGTAGACGGGGGCGCCGTATTTGATCAGAGCGCGGTCGACAATGTCGATCGCCCGGACCACGCCGGCACAGAAGCCCCTGGGCTGGGCAAGTATTACCTGCATGCAGACGGCCCCCCGACCCTCTTGTGACAATTCCTGGACATTACTTTTTTTGGTATTCCGGCATCACTTCCCCGGTTCACGGTAGGTACTATATACCGGGTCGGATTTTCTAGTCGCCGCGTGGGGTATTGCCAACACTGGCATTCCGGTGAAAATGCGCGACTGCCGTCCGCGATAACGCGCCATCGTCGCGGAACGTGCACGCAACGCCAACAGGGGATTTGAAATTCACAATTGCATTCTCGTGACAGGGGCCTCGGGCTTCCTCGGTTCTTCGGTCATGCGCCAGGCGCTGGAGCGCGGCTTTCAGGTGCGGGTGCTGGTGCGGCCCACCAGCCCGCGCGCCAATCTGGCCGGCCTGCCCGTGGAGGTGGTGGAGGGCGACATGCGCGACCCGGCGTCGATGGCGCGGGCCATGGCGGGCGTCCGCTACCTGTTCCATGTGGCGGCCGACTACCGGCTCTGGGCGCCCGATCCGGAGGAAATCGTCCGGTCGAACGTCGATGGCACGGTGACCACGATGAACGCGGCCCGCGACGCCGGCGTCGAGCGCATCGTCTACACCAGCAGTGTGGCCACGCTGCGGGTGGCCGGGGCCACCGGACCGGTCGACGAGACCGCCGCCATGGCCGGCCACGAGGCCATCGGTGCCTACAAGCGCAGCAAGGTGCTGGCCGAGCGCGAGGTGGAGCGGCTGGTGGCTGAGGGGCTGCCGGCGGTCATCGTGAACCCGTCCACGCCGATTGGCCCGCGCGACGTCCGGCCCACGCCCACCGGGCGGATCATCGTCGAGGCGGCCACGGGCAAGATCCCGGCTTTCGTCGATACGGGCCTGAACCTCGCCCACGTGGACGACGTGGCGAACGGTCATTTCCTGGCGCTGGACAAAGGCCGGATCGGCGAACGCTACATCCTGGGCGGCCAGGACGTGCTGCTGCGGCAGATGCTGGCCGACATCGCCGGCATGGCGGGCCGCAAGGCGCCGACCATCGAATTGCCGCGCTGGCCGCTGTACCCGATCGCCCGGGTGGCGGAAACCATCGCCCAGTTCAGGAAAAAAGAGCCGTTCGTGACCGTTGACGGCCTGAAGATGTCGCAATACCGGATGTTCTTCACATCGGCCAAGGCCGAGCGGGAGCTGGGCTACACCGCCCGCCCGTACCAGCAGGCGCTGCAAGACGCGCTGGACTGGTTCCGCGGCAACGGCTACCTGAAGTAGCCGCCCGGGCAGGAGCCGGGCCTCAGGAGCGCACCGGCGCCTGGCTGCGGCCCTTCCACTGGCCGCCGCGCCGCAGGTAGTAACGGCGCGCGGAGTCCAGCGTCGCGCCCAGGTAGAAAAGCGCAGTCAGCGGCAGCAGCGGCGCCAGCCAGGCCGGCTGGCGATACTCGCGCAGCATCGGGCGATAACTGACCGCCATCAGCACCCACGCCAGCCATGCCGGCCACAGCGCCGCGCCGCCTGCCAGTGCCAGCACGGGCGGCGCCAGGTAGGTCAGGACCATGCCGAGCGTGGCGCCCGCCAGCATCGCCGGCGAATAGTGGAGCTGGGTGTAGGCGCTGCGGGCGATCATGTTCCACAGGCTTTGCCAGTCGTCGTACGGACGCAGCGAAATGCTGTCGTCGGCCAGGTCAAGCCGGATTGACCCGCCTGCCTTAATCTTCGCCGCCAGGCTGCAATCGTCGATCAACTCGCCGCGAATGGCCAAGAAACCGCCGATTCGGGCCAGCGCCGAGCGGCGCGCCAGCATGCAGCCACCAGCCGCGCCCGCCACCTTGCTGCGGGGGTCTGCCACGCGGCGAAACGGGTAGAGTTTGGCGAAATAGAACACAAATGCCGGCACGATCATGCGTTCCCACCACGATTCGCAGCGCAGCCGCACCATCAGCGACGTCAGGTCGCGCTGCTCGTGCTCGGCGCGTGCCACCAGTTCGCGGATGGTCTGCGGGCCGTGCCAGATATCGGCATCGGTCAGGAACACGAAACCCGCGTCCGGCATCTGCCGGTCAGCTTCGGCCAGCCCTTCGGACTGGGCCCACACCTTGCCGCTCCAGCCAGCCGGCAGGTCGCGCGCGGCGATAACCGTCAGCGCGTCGGCCTTGCCGATCGACACGGCCGCCGCGCGGGCGATGTCGGAGGTGCCGTCGGCGCTATGGTCGTCCACTACCACCAGTTGCAGACGGCCCGGGTATTGCTGGGTCAGCACCCCGGTCACCGCGCGGGCAATCACGTCGGCCTCGTTGCGCGCCGGAATCACGCCGATGACGGGCGGCCACGCGGCCGGATCGGGCGAGGGCAGGGGCTTCTGCACGCGCCAGAAGCCGGCGCGCGCGAACACGAGGACACACCAGACCACCAGGGTCAGCAGGGACAATCCGAACAGCAGCATGAGATGTACTTGAGAAAGCGTCGCGCCGGCCAGGCCGGATTCGGCACGATGGTGGGGCGGACGAGGCGCGCATCATACCCCGCGATGCGCCGTTCGTTCCTGGCCAGGAGCGCCGTCACGCGGCGGTCGCATGGTGTTGTCACTGGCGCTCCGGGCCAAGGATGGCGGCAGCCATTGTAGCCAGCCGGAGCGGTTGTTGCAGATGCGTGTGTCGTGAAAGCCGGACGGGGAGGTGGTTCCCCGTCCGGTGTCAGCCCGGCAGCCGGGCCGGGTCAGCGCGCGTGGTGGACGCCCGGTGCCGGGCGCGGTCCCGGCGGCTGGCGATGCCAGTCCTGCGCGATGTCCGGAAAGACATCGCACTCGCCGCGCACGATGTTCTCGATCGTCGCGCAGATGCCTTCGGTGCCGCGCGGCCCCACGCAGACCAGGCTGCGTGGATGGTCGGAATGCGCCGGAATGGCGTAGACGTGCATCCCCTCGCGGTAGAGGGGATGCTGGGTGAGCCGCTCGTTCAGGATCTCGACAAAGCGGCTGGGGCTTACGGTTGGCTTGTCCATCGCTGTCTCCCTACGGGTCTCCAGCCTATGGCGGGGACGTGCCAGGTTCAAGCGGCTCGGCGGCGCTTCAAGCGCTCATTGGGTCGCATCGTCACGTAATGTCACGCATGTTCACGGGTGGCTACGTTCAGTGGGCCGCGCGGGCGGCGCCCGGGTCACCCACTTCGCTGGCAATGCGGCGCCCGTCGAGCATGCCGTTGCCGGTGGCCCAGCAGGCGGCCTCGGCCTCGGCGTGGGACGGATAGTCGGTCTGGGCTTCGATCATGCTGTCGCAGTCGGCGCCGCCGCATTTCTCCTCCACGACGATGCGCCACGTGTAGCGCCCGGGCGGGTCTTCCATGACGTGCATGACCAGCGTGCGGCGGTGATCGGACAGGGACATCGGATGGGTGGGCATGGCGTTCTCCCTGGGCAGGCGGCCCGGTGGACTTCCACCATAGTCAGCGGTTCCGGGCAATTCCAGCCCGATTTGATGCAGTGCGGCGTCGGCGGCCTTTGCATGGCCGATGCGTCCTGCTATCGTGCTGGCCTTGGGATTCGGGGTCGACATGGCCGCCTGACAACGGCCCGGACCGGACCCGCTCGTGGAGCCTCTACCATGCCTGCCGATCCGAATCTGACCCCGCGCATTACGGCGCTGCTGACCCACTTCGACACCGTCGTGCTGCCCGCCTGGACGGGTGCCGGCTGGAACCCGTCGATGCAGCTCGCGCACGAGGCGCTGGACGGCGCCACGGGCCAGCCCCGCCCGGACCAGCGCTATCGCACGATGGCCTGCGCGCGGCAGCTCTACGTCTTTGCCACCATGGGCAACCTTGCCCACGCCGCCACGCTGTTCGGTTCGCTGGTGCGCCATTTTGGCGATGGCGCGGGCGGCTGGCTCTACAGCATCGACCCGCAGGGGGCGCCGCTCGATACCACGCGCGACCTCTATACCCACGCCTTCGTCGTCTACGCCTGCGCGCACTACTACCGCGCCAGCCGCGACCCCGCCGCGCTGGACGTCCTGCATCGCACCGTGGCCGTGATCGAATCACGCTTTGCCGATGGCAACGGGCTCTATCACGCGGCATTGGCGGCCAATTTTGGCCCGAACGACAGCGGCGTGCTGCAGAACCCGATCATGCATCTGACCGAGGCGTACCTGGCGGCGCTGGACGTCGCCAGCGAACCGTGGATGGCGCAGCGGCTCAAGACGCTGGCCGATGCGGTACATGCCACGTTCGTCGATCCGGCCGACGGCTGCGTGGCCGAGCTGCCGCGCGGCGCGGCTGGCAACCGGATCGAGCCCGGCCATCAGTTCGAGTGGTATTCGCTGGTCATGACCGCGCCGGCGCTGTTTGCCGATGGCCCGCTGGCCGCCACGCTGCCGCGCGCCTACAACTTTGCCCGGCGGCACGGCGTGGCCGCCGGCACGCTGGGCGTCTGCGCCGCGCTGGACGGGCAGGGCGCCGTGCAGGACGCCACCGAGCGCATCTGGGCGCAGACCGAGTTCGCGCGAGCGCTGGTCGTGCACGCGGCCGTGCAGCACGACGATGCGCCGCTGGCCGAGCTGGCGGACTGGATCGACAGCTTCCAGCGCCGCTTCCTCCATGCCCGGGGCTGGCACGAGTGCCTGGCGCCGGACGGCGCCGTGGTGCGCGCCGAAATGCCGTCCACCACGCCCTATCACCTGCTCACGTCCTGGCAGGCGCTGCGCGCGCTGCTGCCGACTGCCTGACGCTAGTCCGCGCGCGGCGCGCGCAGGTCGCTCTGGCGGATCAACTGGAGCAGCGTGTCCGCCGGTTTCGACAGCCGCCGCGCGGCCAGCGTGATGAATTCCACCTCGGGCAGCGCCGGCAGCGCGTGCCCGTTGATCGGCGAGACCAGCCCGCCGCCAGTCAGGTTCTGGGCCCGTACCGTGATGCCGAGTCCGCCGCGCGCCGCGGCAATGCAGCCGGAATGGCTGCTGCTGGTGCAGACCATGCGCCACTGCCAGCCGGCGGCGGCCAGCGTATCGAGCACGACCGACCTTGTGACGCTCGGCTCGTTGACGAGGATCAGCGGCAGCGGCTGCCCCACGTCGACGACGGTGCCCGGCCGCGCCAGCCATTCAAGCTGCCCCCGGAACAGCGGCACGCCGCGCCGCTCGCCTTCGCGGCGCTTGCCGATCATCAGGTCCAGTTCGCCCGCCTCCAGCCATTCGTAAAGCTTGCCGGTCATGCCGATGTTGATTTCCAGCTCCACGTCCGGGTGCGTGGCGCGGAACGCGGCCAGCACATTGGGCAGCGGGCCCTGCGCCAGATCTTCCGATGTGCCCAGCCGCACGCGGCCCTGCAGCCGGGGCGCGCTGAACTGCTGCTCGGCGCGCGCTAGCGATGCCAGGATCAGCCGCGCATGCACCAGCAGCGCCTCGCCGTCGGGGGTCAGGGCCAGGCTGTGGGTATCGCGCACGAACAGCCGCCGGCCCACGCTCTGTTCGAGCCGGCGGATATGGTCGCTGACCGACGACTGCGAGAGGCCAAGCTGGCGCCCGGCGTCGGTAAAACTGCGCGACGTGGCCACCGTGGCAAAGGTCTGGATCCAGATGGGATTGAGCATCGCGGCATTGTCATCGGGTTTGCCGATGGCAGTCAATCAAGCCAGAGGGGTTCCCGATGGGGGCCGCGGTCCGTACCATGGAGGCCGGTTGTTCGCGGTTTCCCCGATGGACGCCGCCCCTGGAATCGAGTCATGCACACCGCCCCCGCCCCAGCCGCCAGCCCGGCCGCATCCCGCAAAGCCATGCTCTGGATCGTCTTCGCCGGCTTCTTCATGCAGACGCTGGACACGACGATCGTCAACACCGCACTGCCGTCGATGGCCCACAGCCTGGGCGAAAAACCGCTCGACCTGAAACCGGTGGTGGTGGCCTACACGCTGACCATGGCGATGCTGACGCCGGCGTCGGGCTGGCTGGCCGACAAGTTCGGTACGCGGCGCGTGTACTTCAGCGCGATCCTGATCTTCGTGCTGGGATCGGTGTTCTGCGCCTCGGCCCACACGCTGACGCAGCTGGTGATCGCGCGGGTGCTGCAGGGGGTGGGCGGCTCGATGCTGCTGCCGGTGGGCCGGCTGGCCGTGCTGCGCAATATCCCGGGCGAGCAGTACATCGCGGCGCTGGCGTTCGTGTCGATTGCCGGGCAGGTGGGGCCGATCTTCGGGCCCGTGCTGGGCGGCTGGCTGGTGCAGAGCGCGTCGTGGCACTGGATCTTCCTGATCAACGTGCCGGTGGGGCTGGTGGGCCTGTTCGCCGTGCGCCGCTACCTGCCGGCGGGGGAATCCGGCGTGGCGCCGCCGTTTGACTGGATCGGCTGCGGCCTGCTGTCGCTGTGCATGGTGACGTTCTCGCTGGCGCTGGAAAATGGCGGGCACGGCACGGGCAGCGCGCTGCTGGCCGCCGTCAGCGTTGCCAGCGCGCTGCTCTACATTCCCCACGCGCGCCGGCACGCCACGCCGCTGTTCCGGCTGGCGCTGTTCCGCGAGCCCAACTTCAGCATCGGGCTGATCGGCAATCTGGTGTGCCGCATCGGCTCGGGCGCCGTGCCGTTCCTGCTGCCGCTGCTGTTCCAGTTGCAGCTTGGCTATTCGCCGCTGCATTCGGGGATGATGCTGCTGCCGGTGGCCATCGCGGGCACGCTGTCCAAGCGGTGGATCGTGCCGCTGGTCAATCGCTTTGGCTACGACGCCTTCCTGCTCGTCAACACGGTGATCGTCGGCGCGTCGATCGCGTCGTTCTCGGCGATGTCGCCGGGCTGGCCGCTGGCCCTGTCGATCGTGCAGCTTGCGGTGTTTGGCGCGGCCAATTCGATGCAGTTCGCGGCCATGAACAGCGTGACGCTGAAGGGCCTGACCCGCGAGGACGCCGGCAGCGGCAACAGCCTGTTCTCGATGGTGCAGATGCTGGCCATCGGGCTTGGCGTGACCATCGGCGGCGGCCTCGTCGGCCTGTTCTCGCTCAAGCTGGGCGCCGCCGCGCCGGCCTACCGGCTGACCTTCCTGGTCGTCGGCACCATCACGCTGCTGTCCGCCGTGGTCTTCCGCCGGCTCGACGCCGGCCTGCTGAATCCGAAATCGGTGAAACGCGCCGCCGTGCAGGCACGGTAGCAGCGCCTCAGGCGGCCGGCGGCGGCCAGCCGCCTTGTGCCGCCAGCGCCTGGTACCACTCGTGCATCGCCGAATCCTGCACGGAATACTCGCCGCGCGCGGACTTCCAGACCAGGGCGGGAGTACGGTCGCGCAAGCTGTCCAGCGCCGCCTGCACCTTCTGCGGCGACACCGTCAACCCGGGGCAACGCTCCCGATAGAACGCGAGCGATTCGGCATCGTAGGGCCGGAACGCGCGCCCGGCCGCCAGCATGCGCCAGAGCACCGCCTGCTCCAGCGGCTTCAGGCCCAGGAAGTCGGACTGCATCTGCGCGGTGTCCTGCGCCTGCCGCCGGCGCGCGGCGGCCAGCACGCGCTGCTCGAAGCGTTCGCCGTCGCCGGCCTCCAAGGGGTTCAATGCCTCGCCAATCGCGGCGTGGAAGAACTGCGGCCGCTGGCCGAACAGCTCGAACGCCTGGAACAGCGCCGCGTGGTCCACCGGTTTCAGGTCGGGCCGCTGTGTGCCGATCAGATCGGCCACATAGTCGACGTAGCGCTTGCCCAGCGTCGGCATCTGGTGGATCGACGAGCCATAGAAGGGCGCGGCAGCGGAATTGACCAGCCGCAGCAGCTTGTCGCGGTCTGAGCCGGACATCACCAGCATCAGCGTGACGTTGTCCGGCGTGTTCATCTGGTCGCGGGCGGACTTCAGCGCCGCCATGGCCGCTTCGCCCCATTCGCTGGTCAGCGCGTGCTGCGCTTCGTCGATCAGCAGCGCCACGGGTTTGCCGGCGGCCCGGTGCAGGGCCTGCAGCGCCTGCGGCAGCGTGGCGCCGTCGGGCCGGCCGATCTTCGACGTGTCGATCTTCAGCGTGCCGGCGATGGTGACGCTTTCCAGCCGGGCCTTGCGCGCCGCGCGCGCCACCACGCCCTGGTGGTCGGCCAGCGCCAGCGCAATGCCCTCGGCGATCAGCTCGCCGGGATCGCGGCGCTGGTTCGACCACAGGTCGACGTAGATGACGAGCACATGGTTGTCTTCCAGCGCGGGCCGCAGGTCGTGCTGCAGGAACATCGACTTGCCCGTGCGCCGGGGTGCCGCCAGGAACAGCCCATTCTGCGCATCGCCAAACATGGCGCGGCCCTGCAGCTGGGTGGCCAGGTCGGCCGCAAGGTCGGGTCGGCGGTAGTAGCCCATCCTTTTATCCGGAATTATTTCGATCCGGATAATTTATGGAATCCGGGATAAAAGTCAATAATTGGGCGTCCTGCGACACGAAAAGAGGCTCATAAGTCACCCTTCAGCGGCTGTCGCCGGCTATTCCTCCACCCCGTTCTTGCGCAGCATCCGCTCGCATTCGTCCAGCATGTCGTGGGCAAAGGCAGACTGGTAGTTGGGGTCGAGCGCTTCCATCATCTCGTGTGACGCATAGAGCCCGGCTTCGCGCGACAGCGTATCGGCCAGTTGCCGTGCAAGCTGGTCGCTCAGTTCGGACAGCAGGCGCCGTTCCGACAGCGCCAGTTGCAGCTTCGATCGCGACAGCCAGCTCGCGGCCAGCGTGGCGCCCTGAGCGTCGGTCAGCCATTTCCCATGCTCGTAGAACGCCGCCAGCCGTTCGGCGGTCAGCGCGAACATCAGCGCCTTGCGGGTGTTGAAGTCGATACGGGGCGGCGGCGATGCGGGAATCATGGGCAGCGGGGCAGGGTGGCAAGGCGCGCCATGGTAGCGCAGGCGCTCAGGCAAAGCGGGCTTGTAGCCACGCGCCGATGTCGGCGATTTCTTCCAGGCAGACCGAATGCGGCATGTTGGCGTACGCCTGCCAGGTGATGGGCTGCCCCCGGGCGGTCAGGAAATCGCGCGCCCGGGTGCCCAGCGCCATCGGCACCACCTCGTCGGCGGTGCCATGGGCGGCAAACACCGGCGTGGTCGCGTTGGCGGGCGTGGCTTCGGCCTCGATCAGTTCGGTGGACGGGATGTAGGTGGACAGCGCAATCACGCCGGCCAGCGCTTCGGGGTGGGTCAGCGCCGTGGTGTAGGCAATGGCGCCGCCCTGCGAGAAGCCGGCCAGCACGATGTTGGCGGTGGGCACGCCGCGTTCGTTTTCGCGGGCGATCAGGGCGCGGATGGCATCGCGCGACTGCCTGATGCCGGCCAGGTCGGCCTTGCGGCCCGCTTCATCCAGCGAGTAGATGTCGTACCACGCCGGCATCACGTAGCCGCCGTTGCAGGTGACCGGGATGGCCGGGGCGTGGGGAAAGACAAAGCGGACGGCGGCGGTGGCGGGCAGGCCCAGTTCGGGCACGACGGGCACGAAATCGCTGCCGTCGGCGCCCAGCCCGTGCATCCAGATCACGGCATGGGTCGGATGCGGGGCGGTTTCGATGTCAATGGCGGGCAACAGGCTCATGGCCGCTCCAGGGGATGCCGGAAAGCGGGCAGTATCGCACAGGCGCCTGGCGCGTCCGTGCGACGGTCTGCTGCGGTAAGACAGGGATCAGGCGGCGCTCGGGACGATCGGAATCGTGGCCAGGCCGGGGGCGCTGCGCGCGGGCGACGTGGATTGCAGCACGGGCATGTCCGGCTGCGGCGACGACCCAAAGCGGCGGTCGGCCACGCCTTCCACGCCGGTGGCGCCCACCTCTTCCAGGAAGGCGATCATGTTGCGGTAGTAATCGACTTGCATCTGCGCTTCAAGCAGGCGGCGTTCGGCCTGGAAGAGCGTCAGCCTCATGTCTTGCAGTTCCTTTTCGGCGATCTTCTCTGGCGTCGGCGGACTGAACAAGTTTGCAAGCGAACGCATGGCAGTTACCTCCCGGGGCTTTTGTACGTCTGGTGAGTCATTTCGGTTGAGCGCGCCATGCCGTCAAATATAGACGATCCGGCGCAAGGTACACGATGGGTCACCATGGCTGATGTGGGGTCCCCCACAAGAATGATTGCCGTCACCCGGATGGTGCGGTAGATTTACCGCCCATCAGCCGGTACGCGCCAACGGGCCCGTGCCGGCTTTGTCTTTTTTACGTCCCGGCGTGATACGAAATTTCCGATTGTGGCGAAAGCTGCCGTTTCGGAATCGTTACGGGATGGGACGACCGCCTGCCCGACCAATCTCTGCCATCGGCAAAAAAACCACACGCCGGGCCGGCCCCGCATCGGCGCCGGCCGACGGGGGACCGGATGTGACACCGGCGTGACCGGCCCAGGCCCCGGCAGGCAGGTAGAATGCCGCGCCAGCGCCTCTTTTCGCCCCCGCCACGTGTCCGCCACGCTTCTCCTTTCTACCGCCTGCCGCCGACTGCTGGTCTGGCTGGCCTGGCTGTGCGTCTGCCTGCCACTGGTGGCCGTGGCGGCGCCGGTGCGGGTGGTCGTGGTGTCGTCCCAGACCCATCTGCTGCCTGCCGCCGCCGAGGCGTTCCGCGCGGCCCATGGCGATGGCGTGGCCGAATTCCGATTTGCCAATGCGGCGCCCGATGCCGCGACGCTGGCCCGCGCCGACGTGATCGCGGCGTGGTTCGTCCCCGCCGCCGCACTGCGCCAGATGGGGCCCGATATCCGGCAGGCCCAGGCGCGTGGCGCAACGGTGCTGGCCATGCCGGCGGAGACCGCCGACGCCGCGTGGCAGATCCATACCGATGCGACGCTGAACGCGGGCGCCCAGCGCTACTGGGACGCCGGCGGCGTCGACAATCTTGCCGCCTTCCTGGCCTACGCCGTGGCCGCGCAACAGCGTGCCGCCGGCGTGGCGCCGATCACCGTGCCGCCGGTCCGGCCCGCGCCCGCCGCCGGGCTCTACCACCCGCGCGTGCCGCAACCGTTCGCGTCGCTGGGCGACTACCTGCGCTGGTACCGCGCCAACGGCGGCCCGCGGACCGACGCGCCGCTGGTCGGCATCGCGTTCTATGCGACGAACCACCGCCAGCGCGACCTCGCTCACGTCGACGCGCTGATCGCGGCGCTGGAGCGCGCCGGCATCGGCGTGGTCCCGGCCTTTGGCTGGCCGCTGTCCGCGCTCGACGGCCTGCTGACGCAGGACGGCGCCACGCCGCTGCGCGCGCTGCTGGCGCTGAACCTGACAATTCCGCGCGCCGAGGACAAGGACTGGCTGGCGCGCCACGGCCTGCACACGATCAACCTGATTGCCACGCGCGACAGCGCCGCCCGCTGGCGTGCCGACGTGCGCGGCATCGCCGGCGAGCGCCTGCCGCTGCTGCTGACAGCCCCCGAGCGCAGCGGGGCGACCGAGCCGATCCTGTTCGCCACGCAGGAGCCGCAGGACGGCGCCACGGCCAGTACGGCGGTGCCGGAGCGTGTCGACGCAATCGTCGCGCGCGTGCGGCGCTGGATCGCGCTGCAGGACACGCCGCCCGCGCGCAAGCACGTGGCGGTGCTGTACTACAACAACCCGCCTGGGCGCGGCAATATCGGCGCGAGCTATTTGGCGACGCTGCCATCGCTCGCCCAGATCCTGCAGCGCCTGCGCGCGGCCGGCTACGACACCGGCACCAGCCTGCCCGACACCGCCGCGCTCACGTCGCTGCTCGAAGCCAACGGTCGCAACGTCGAGACGTGGTCGCCGGGCGAGCTGGACCGCATGGTCCGCGCCGGCCACGTCACGCTGGTGCCGCTGGCCCAGTACCGCCGATGGTTCGATGCGTTGCCGGCGCCGTTCCGCGCGTCGGTGGAGCGTGCGTGGGGCCCGCCCGGCCGCCATCCGCTGATGCTCGCGCGCGACGCGCGCGGCGATCCCGCCTACGTGCTGCCGGGCCTGCGCTTTGGCAACGTGTTTGTCGGCCCGCAGCCGCTGCGCTCCACCTTCGACCGCGCGATGGACGTCTCGCACGACACGATCACGCCGCCGCCGCACGCCTACATCGCCGCCTACCTGTGGTATCGCCACGCGTTCGGCGCCGATGCCGTGGTCCACGTGGGCCGCCACGGCACGCTGGAATGGCTGCCGGGCAAGCAGGTCGCGCAGGCGGGCGACGACGCATCCGAACTGCTGCTCGGCGACCTGCCGAACGCCTACGTCTACATCCAGGACGGCGGCGGCGAGGCGATCCAGGCCAAGCGCCGCAGCGCGGCCGTGCTGGTAAGCCACCTGTCGCCGCTGCTGGCCTCGGCGGGCCAGCCCCCGGTGCTGGCCGCGCTGGACGAGGCGATCGAACAGGCCGACGCCACGCGCGACAGCGCGCCGGAGCTGTCGGCCCAGTACCGGCGCCAGGCGCTGGCCCAGATCCGCGCGCTGAAGCTGGACCAGCAACTAGGCGTCGATGCCGGCGCGCCCTGGGACACCATCGAGCCGGTCGTGCACGCCTTCCTGCACAAGGTGGAGGCCGAGCCGATGCCGCTGGGCATCCACACGCTCGGCCAGTTGCCGCCCGACGCCGACCAGGCCGACGCGCTGGCGCTGATGCTGGGCACGCAGGTCAAGGCCGATGCCGACCGCCTGCGCGCGTGGTCGGCCGCGCTGGTGGCGGGCCGCGACGTCGAGGGCTCGGACGATGCCGAACGCCGCGCGCTGGCCGCCGGCCGCCAGTGGCTGGCCGACCTGCGCGCGTCGCCCCAGCGCGAACTGGATGGCCTGGTCACGGTGCTGGCCGGCCGCTACCTGCCCACCGGCCCGCTGGGCGACCCCGTGCGCGTGCCCGACAGCCTGCCCACCGGCCGCAACCTGCACGCCTTCGACGGCGCGCGCATTCCCACCCAGGCCGCGTGGGCGCTGGGCAAGACGATGGCGGCACAGACGCTCGACCGCTTCCGCCGCGAGTGGGGCAAGTGGCCGGAGTCGGTGTCGATGGTGCTGTGGTACGGCGAGACCGAGCGGCACCAGGGCGCGATGGAGGCCGAGGCGCTGTACCTGATGGGCGTGGAACCGGTGTGGAACGCGCGCGGCAATGTGGAGGACGTGCGGCTGATTCCCGATGCCGATCTGGGCCGGCCACGCGTGAACGTGCTGCTGACCACGTCGGGCATCTACCGCGACGGCTTTGGCGACAAGATCGCGCTGCTGGACAAGGCTGCCCGGCTGGCCGCCGCTGCCGGTGAGAATGCAATTAGCCGCCATGACGAGGCTGTCGCCATGGAACTGGGCCGGCAGGGCGTGGAGCCGGGGCAGGCGCAGCGGCTGGCGCGGTCGCGGGTGTTCGCGGCGCGGCCCGGCAACTATTCGATCGGCGTGCAGCAGATGGTCGAGCAGAGCCGCGACGCGCAGGGGCCGCCCGATGCGCTGGCGCGCCAGTACCTGCGCTACATGAACTTCGCCTATTCGGCCGACGGCTGGGGCGAATCGGCGCCGGGGGCGCTGGCCAGTCATCTGAAGTCGAACCAGGCGGTGCTGTTCTCGCGCGCCAGCACGCTGTACGGCGCGTTGGACAACGACGACACCTACCAGTACGCGGGCGGCCTGGCCGCCGCCACGCGCGCGGCCGGCGGCACGGCACCGCCGCTGTGGCTGCACAACCTGCGCCGCCCGGGCCAGGCCGAGACGGTCGACGCCCGCACATGGCTGGCCACCGAGCTGAACGCGCGCCAGTGGAATCCGAAGTGGATCACCGGGATGCAGCGCGCCGGCTACGCGGGCGCCCGCGAGATGTACAAGGAGGTGGAGCACCTGTACGGCTTCCAGGCCACCGTGCCCGAGCAGATGCCCGGCGAGTTCTGGCAGCGCACCTACGACGTCTACGTGGCCGACAAGCTCGGGCTGGGCATGGCGGCGTTCTTCCGCGGCGCCAATCCGCACGCGCGGCAGGGCATCCTGGCGCGGCTGCTGGAGGTGGACCGGCAGGGCAGCTACCGCTTCACCGACGCCGAGCGCCGCGAATTGCTGCGCCAGTACGCGGCGAGCGTGCAGCGCCACGGGCTGTCGTGCACGGCCAATACCTGCGGCAATCCCACGCTGATGGCGCATATCGCGCGCGCGGGCCGCGCGGCGCGGATCGACATGAAACCGGTAGGCCGCGCGCTGGCCGACGCGGTGGTGCGGCCGGCGCAGCGGGAGGCGCAGGCGGTGCGGACACCGCAGACAGTCGTGCCGGCGGCGCCGGTGGCGTCGACATTGGATGTCGAACACGTCAGCGGCCAGCGGCTGGTGGCGCAGCTGGCCGCGACGCCGGCGCGAACGGGACAACCGGCGATCGGGTGGCTGCTGGCGGCACTGGCTGTCGCGGGGGGTGCGTTCGCGGGGTGGTGGCGGGGGCGGCGGAGGTAGCAGGCTGCGATGCTTGCCCTCTCCCCCGCCCCCTCTCCCGCGCGGGAGAGGGAAGCAAACCGACAGGAATGGCAATGCGATGGTGTTCTCCCCTCTCCCGCCTGCGGGAGAGGGGCCGGGGGAGAGGGTCAGCGCTTGCTAGACCCACCAGGCCACCCCACGCCAGGCACCCCCAAATAGACAGCCCCCTCGTATGTCCGTATCCTGATCGCCTTCGCAAATCACGCCCATCCCCCGCATGCAGACCTCCAAGATTCCGGCCACCATCGTCACGGGCTTTCTCGGCAGCGGCAAGACCACGCTGCTGCGTCATATCCTCGACAACGCCAACGGGCGCCGCATCGCGGTGATCGTCAACGAGTTTGGCGAACTCGGCATCGACGGCGAGATCCTGAAGGGCTGCGGCATTGGCTGCGACGATGCCGGCGAGCCCACGGGCCAGCTCTACGAGCTGGCCAACGGCTGCCTGTGCTGCACGGTGCAGGAGGAATTCTTCCCGGTGATGGAGCAACTGCTGGAGCGCCGCGGCCAGATCGACCACGTGCTGATCGAGACGTCGGGGCTGGCGCTGCCCAAGCCGTTGGTGCAGGCGTTTCACTGGCCGAGCATCCGCAATGCGTTCACGGTGGATGCCGTGGTGACCGTGGTCGACGGCCCAGCGGCGGCGGCCGGGCAGTTCGCGGCCAATCCGGTGGCGGTGGATGCCCAGCGCCGCGCCGATCCCAATCTCGACCACGAGTCGCCGCTGCACGAACTGTTCGAGGACCAGCTTGCCAGCGCGGACCTGGTGATCCTGAACAAGACCGACCTGATGGACCCCGCGCAGCTGGCGGCCGTGGAGGCGCTGGTGCGGCCCGAGATTCCGGCCGAGGTCAAGATCGTGCCCGCGCAGGCCGGCAAGCTCGACGTGGCGATGCTGCTGGGCCTGCGGCGCGCGTCGGAAGAGACGATCCACCTGCGGCCCGATCACCACGGCAGCGCCGACGACCCCGACCATGCCGATCATCATCACGACGAGTTCGATTCCGTGGTCGTGCAGGCCGGCACGGTCGAGCGCGACGCGCTGGTCGCCGCGCTGCAGAAGCTGGTGGCCGACCACACGATCTACCGCGTCAAGGGCTTTGCCACGCTGCCGGGCAAGGCGATGCGGCTGGTGCTGCATGGCGTGGGCCAGCGCTTCGACAGCTATTTCGACCGCGCCTGGCGCGCCGGCGAGCCGCAGGGCACGCGCGTGGTGCTGATCGGGCAGGACCTGGACGGCGCGGCGCTGCAGGCATCGCTGGACGCCGCGCTGGGCGCCACGCGCTGACCACCGGGCGCTGGCGCGATGCACCTGCTGTCCACCCGTCCCGGCGGCTTTGTCGAGGACAACGGCGTCGTGCTGCGCATGGACCAGACGCCGGGCGACATCGTCATCCTCAGCGCGGCCGACACCACGCTGTCGCTGCTGGCCGCTGCGGTGCCCCGGCTCGGCGCCGGCTATCCCACCGTGCGGCTGGCTAACCAGATGTACCTGCGCCAGCCGGCGTCGCTCGATCTCTACGTCGACGAGGTGCTGCAGCACGCGCGCGTGGTGGTGGTGGACCACCTGGGCGGCGCCAGCGACTGGGCCTACGGGCTGGAACGCCTGCCCGAGATCGCGCGGGCGCGCGGCCAGTTGCTGGTGATGTTCTCCGGCGACCTGGCCGAGGACGACAACCTCGCGCGGCTGGGCAATGCGCCGGCGGCGCTGTCGCATCAGCTCTGGCGCTACCTGCGCGAAGGCGGCGCCGGCAACGCCGAGCAGTTCTTCCGCTGCCTGGGCCAGCATGCGTTCGGCCACACGGAGCCGGTGCTGCCGGTGCAGGGCCTGCCGCAGGCCGCGCTCTATCACCGCGATCATGGCGTGGCCACGGCCGCCGACTGGCAGCGCGAATGGGCCGCGCGCGGCCTCGGCGGCGCGCCCGTGGTGGCGCTGCTGTTCTATCGCTCGCACCTGCAGGCCGGCAATACCGACGTGTTCGACGCGATGGCCGATGCGCTGCTCGACGCCGGCCTGTGCCCGCTGCCGCTGGCGGTCAGCTCGCTCAAGGAGCCGGTGTGCCGCGACGTGCTGCAGCGGCTGTGCGACGCCCACGCGGTGTCGCTGGTCCTGAACACCACGGCCTTCTCGGTGGCCTCGCTCGACAACGCCGGCGAGGCCGACGCGCCGCTGGCCAACGACGCGCCGGTGCTGCAGGTCATCCTGAGCGGCGGCAACCGCGAGGACTGGCTGGCCGACAGCCAGGGCCTGGGCACGCGCGACGTGGCCATGCACGTGGCGATGCCCGAGGTCGATGGCCGCATCATCACGCGCGCCATCAGCTTCAAGGGGCTGGCCTACCGCTGCCCGCACACCCAGGTGGATGTCGTGCGCTACCAGCCCGATGCCGGGCGCATCGGCTTTGTCGCGGAACTGGCGCGCCGCTGGTGCCGGCTGCGCACGCTGCCGGCGGCCGACAAGCGGCTGGCGCTGATCCTGGCTAACTATCCGGCCAGCGAGGGCCGCATCGGCAACGGGGTGGGGCTCGATACGCCGGCATCGGTCGTGCGGATACTCGCCATGCTGCGCGATGCCGGGTACGCCACGGGGCCGCTGCCGGCCGACGGCGACGCGCTGATGCAGGGCCTGACGCGCGGCGTGACCAACGACATCGCGCAGCACGCCGCACGCCCCGCGTTCCAGAGCGTGGCGCTGGACGACTACCGCGCGTGGCTGGCCCGGTTGCCGGCCGCGAACCAGGCGGCCATCGCGCAGCGCTGGGGCCCGCCCGAGGCTGATCCGATGGTCCGCGCCGGGCGCTTCATGATCGCCGGCGTGCGCGCGGGCAACGTGTTCGTCGGCATCCAGCCGGCCCGCGCCTATGGCGTGGACGACTACGCGAGCTACCACGATGCCGAGCTGGTGCCGCCGCACGGCTACCTGGCGTTCTATTTCTGGCTGCGGCACGTGTTCGCCATCGACGCGGTGGTCCACGTGGGCAAGCACGGCAACCTGGAATGGCTGCCCGGCAAGAGCGTGGCGCTGGCCGACACGTGCTGGCCCGACGCAATCCTGGGTCCGCTGCCGCACCTGTACCCGTTCATCGTCAATGACCCCGGCGAAGGCGCGCAGGCCAAGCGCCGCGCGCAGGCCGTGATCATCGACCACCTGATGCCGCCGCTGACGCGCGCGGAGAACTACGGCCCGCTGCAGGACCTGGAGCGGCAGGTCGACGAGTACTACGAGGCGCTGACCGTGGACCCGCGCCGCGCGAAGCTGCTGCGCAAGGGCATCCTGCGGGCCATCGTCGACCAGCAGTTGCACCGCGAGCTGGGCATCGACGCGCCGGCCAGTGGCGAAGAGGAAGACGCGCTGCTGAACCGTACCGATGCCTGGCTCTGCGAACTCAAGGAGTCGCAGATCCGCGACGGGCTGCACGTGTTCGGCCAGTCGCCGCAGGGCCGGCAGCGGCGCGATACGCTGGCCGCGCTGGGCCGCTTCCCCGTTGGCGACGGCCGCGAGGGCCGGGCCAGCCTGCTGGCGGCGCTGGCGGCCGACCTTGCGCTCGGCGACGGCTTCGACCCGCTGGACGCGGACTGGGCCGCGCCGTGGATCGGCCCGCGCCCGGCGTTGCTGGCCGAGGTCGACGCGGCGCCGTGGCGCCACCATGGCGATACGCGCGAGCGGCTGGAAGCGCTGGCGCTGCGGCTGCTGGACGACGGCGCGGCCATCGGGCCGCAGTCGGCGGCGGTGCTGGCGCGCCTGCGCGATACGGTGGCGCCGCGCCTGGACGCCTGCGGGGCGCAGGAACTGCTGCAGCTCGAACGCGGGCTGGCTGGCCGCTTCGTGCCGCCCGGCCCCAGCGGCGCGCCGTCGCGCGGGCGGCCCGACGTGCTGCCCACGGGCCGCAACTTCTACTCGGTCGATACGCGCGCCGTGCCGACGCGCACGGCGTGGACGCTCGGCCTGCGCGCGGCCAGCCAGCTTGTCGAGCGGCACCTGCAGGAGCATGGCGAGTATCCGCGCGCGGTGGGGCTGTCCGTCTGGGGCACGGCCACCATGCGCACGGGCGGCGACGACATCGCGCAGGCCATGGCGCTGATCGGCGTGCGGCCGAAATGGGCGCATGGCAGCCATCGCGTGGTCGACTTCGAGATTTTGCCGATGACCGTGTTCGACCGGCCGCGCGTGGACGTGACGCTGCGCGTGTCGGGCTTCTTCCGCGATGCGTTCGCCAACCTGGTCGCGCTGTTCGACGCGGCCGTGCAGGCCGTGGCCGCGCTGGACGAGCCCGCCGACGTCAACCCGATCCGCGCCCGCGTGCTGGCCGAGCAGCAGGCGCTGGAAGCGCGGGGCATGGCGCCCGACGCGGCCCGCGTGCGCGCCGGCTGGCGCGTCTTCGGTGCCCGGCCCGGCGACTATGGCACGGGCCTGCAGGCGCTGGTCGACGGGCGGCGCTGGCAGACCGATGCCGACCTGGCGCACGCCTACCTGCATGCGGGCGGCTATGCCTACGGCCAGGGCGCCGATGGCGTGGCGGCGCCGGACACGTTCGCCACGCGGCTGGCCGGCATCGACGCCGTGGTCCAGAACCAGGACAACCGTGAGCACGACATCCTCGACGCCAACGACTACTACCAGTTCCAGGGCGGCATGGTGGCGGCCGTGCGCCACCTGGGCGGCGCGCAGCCGGCGATCTACCACGGCGACCACGCCAACCCGGCGGCGCCCCGCGTGCGCACGCTGCAGGAGGAAATCGCGCGCGTGATCCGCACGCGGGTGGTCAATCCGAAATGGATCGACGGCGTCAAGCGCCACGGCTACAAGGGAGCCTTCGAGATGGCCGCCACGGTGGACTACCTGTTCGGCTATGACGCCACCGCGCGCGTGGTGGCCGACCACCAGTACGCGCTGGTGGCCGACGCCTACGTGCACGACCCCGCCACGCGCGACTTTCTGGCGCGGCACAACCCGCGCGCGCTGCAGGGCATCTGCGAGCGGCTGCTGGAAGCCATGGCGCGCGGGCTCTGGCAGGCGCCGGGCGACCAGAAGGACCGCATCGAACATCTATTGCTCGACAACGAGCAGCATCTGGAAGGCATGCCATGACGAAGACGGCCCTGCGCCCGATTTTTCCGTTCAGTGCCCTGGTGGGGCAGGCGCCGCTGCAGCAAGCGCTGCTGCTGGCGGCCGTGGACCCGGGCATCGGCGGCGTGCTGGTGACCGGGCCGCGCGGCACGGCCAAGTCCACGGCGGCGCGCGCGCTGGCCGAGCTGCTGCCGCACGGCCAGTTCGTGACGCTGCCGCTGGGCGCCAGCGAGGAACAGCTCACCGGCACGCTGGACCTGGGCCACGTGCTGCAGCAGGGCGAGGTGCGCTTCCAGCCCGGCCTGCTGGCGCGGGCGCACGACGGCGTGCTGTACGTCGACGAGGTCAACCTGCTGCCCGATCCGCTGGTCGACCAGTTGCTGGACGTGGCCGCGAGCGGCGTCAACGTGGTGGAGCGCGACGGCGTGTCGCACCAGCACGCGGCGCGCTTCGTGCTGGTCGGCACGATGAATCCGGAAGAGGGCGAGCTGCGGCCGCAACTGCTGGACCGTTTCGGCCTCGCGCTGGCGCTGTCGAACTATGCCGATCCGGCCGCGCGGCAGGCCATCGTCCGGGCCCGGCTGGCGTTCGATGCCGACCCCGAGGGCTTTCGCGCGGCGGTGGCGCAGCGGCAGGCCGATCTTGCAGCGCGCGTGGCGCGGGCGCGCGGCGCGCTGGGCGGGCTGCCGTTTGGCGACGCCGTGCACGACCGCGTCAGCGCGCTGTGTCTGGCGGCGGCCGTCGATGGCGTGCGCGCGGATCTGGTGATGCTGCGCGCCGCCCGCGCGCTGGCTGCGTGGCAGGGCGCGGCGGCCATCGACACCGGGCACGTCGATGCCGTGGCCGAGCTGGTGCTGCACCACCGGCGCCAGGCGTTGCCGCCCGAAGCGGACGCAGCACAGGCGCCCGCGCCGGACCCGGCGCCATCGAACGACCCGTGGGGCGGGCTGCCGCCGCCGGCGCCGCCGGGCATGGCCGACGTCAAGCCGCTGAAACCGTTCGGGAAGCTCGCGCCAAAAAAAGCCTGAGCCACCGGCGGCCGTCTGCGCAGGACCGGCAGGGCGGCCACCGGTGGCAGGCTCCCTTGTCGCGCCGGCAGACGGCCCCCGGTGGCACGCCGGGCACGCGCGTGCACTGGCCGCGCACGCTGGCGGCGCGGCGGCAGTCGACGCTCGATGCGGGCCATCTGCGCTTCCGTCGCGCGGCGGCGCGCGCCGGCGTGCTGCATTGCTTCGTGCTCGACTGTTCGGGGTCGATGGCCCACGGCGAGCCGCTGGCGCTGGCCAAGGGCGTGCTGGCGCGGCTGGTGGAGCGGGCCTATCAGGCGCGCGCCGACGTGGCGCTGGTCTGCTTTGCCGGCCAGCAGGCCGAAGTGCGGCTGGCACCGTCGCGCGCGCGGCCGTGGAACGACGACTGGATCCGGCCGATCGCGGGCGGCGGCGGCACACCGCTGGCGCTGGGCGTGGCGCGTGCCGACCAGTTGCTGGCGCGGCAGGCGCGCCGCTGGCCGGCGCAGCAGCGCTGGCTCTGGCTGCTGACCGATGGCCGCAGCCCCGAGGCGCCCGCGCGGCCGGCGTGGGCCGACCATGCAACCATCGTCGACGTGGAGCGCCACGCCCAGCCGCTGGGTCGCTGCCGCCAGATTGCCGCCGCCTGGGACGCCGACTACCGCACCGCCGAATCGCTGGCGCAGGGCGGCTAAAGTTTCCGGCCGCCCGGGCCGTTAGCCCATCGATAGCCCCGGACAACGCGGGGCGGCAAACGTGGAGCGGAATCGATCATGGCCTGGGACAACTTGAGCATGCGCACCCGGTTGGGCGCGGCATTTGGCGTAAACGTGCTGCTGGTGGCGGCCATCCTGGTACTGGCGCAGGGCCATGTGTCCGATGGCAGCACGCGTAGCTGGCTCTGGACGCTGGGCATCGTCGTGCTGGTCTTCAGCGTGGTGTGCTGGTTCCGGCTGGCGCGGGCCATCGAGGAACCGCTCAAGGAGGCCGAATTCATCGCCGAGACCGTGGCGGCCGGCGACCTGAGCAAGGATTTCGAGACCGAGCGCGGCGGCGACTTTGGCCGCCTGCTGGGCGGGCTGGGCGAGATGGAGGACATGCTGACCGAGCTGGTGACGCGGATCAAGGCTGCCAGCGATTCGATCTCGTCGGCGTCGCAGCAGATTGCGGTGGGCAACACGGACCTGTCGCAGCGCACGGAAGAACAGGCCGCCACGCTGCAGGAAACGGCGTCGAGCATGGGTGAGCTGACGTCGATGGTCAAGCAGAACACCGAGCGCGCGCGGACGGCCAACGGGCTGGCGGCGTCGGCGTCGGGCATCGCCGAGCGCGGCGGCGCCATCGTCGGCAACGTGGTGCAGACCATGGACGCCATCAGCGCCAGCTCGCGCAAGGTGACGGACATCATCGCCGTGATCGAGGGCATTGCCTTCCAGACCAATATCCTGGCCCTGAACGCGGCCGTGGAAGCGGCCCGGGCCGGCGAGCAGGGCCGCGGCTTCGCGGTGGTGGCGGGCGAGGTGCGCACGCTGGCGCAGCGCAGCGCGGCGGCGGCCAAGGAAATCAACGTGCTGATCAACGACTCGGCGCGGCAGGTGGAAAGCGGCTCGGCGCTGGTCGGGCAGGCGGGGCAGACCATGGAGGAGATCGTGCAGGCGGTGCGCCGCGTGACGCAGATCCTGGGCGAGATCGCCGTGGCGTCCGAGCATCAGAGCGAGGGCATCGAGCAGGTCAACGTCGCCGTGACGCAGATGGACGACGTGACGCAGCAGAACGCCGCGCTGGTGGAGCAGGCTGCCGCGGCGTCGTCGGCACTGGCCGACCAGGCGCAGGTGCTGCAGAAGGTGGTGGGCGAGTTCCGGCTGTAGGCGCCGGGCCGGCTACAGCCGGCTACCGCGCAGCCAGCCGATCACGGGCGCCCAGAACGTGTTCATGCACGTGGCGTCGATGGCGGCGTTGTGCGGCAGGCATTCGAACACCACCAGCCGGCTCGGGCCCTGCGTGGCGCGCACCAGGTGCTCGGCGTGGTGGAACGGGATGGTGGCGTCGCACCGGCTGTGGATCAGCATGACGGGCAGCTTCAGCGCGCGCAGCCGCGCGATGTTGTCCCAGGGGTTGGGCAGCGCCCACGCCAGCCAGCCCGGCACCAGCCCCGTCGCCACGGCGGCTGCGCGGGCCGAGCGAAAGCCGGCGCCGATGACCACGCCGTCCGGCAGCGGCTGCAGGCCGCCCAGCACATCGAGCAGCACCCCGCTGCCTAGCGAATACCCCATCACGACATGCCGCGCCGCGCGCGGCGCGGCGGCGCGGAACTGGGTGTAGGCGGCCAGCGCGTCCTGGCGCAGCCGGCGCACGCTGGCGGTGCCGGAACTGGCGCCATAGCCGCTGTAATCGAACACGAACGAACTGATGCCGGCCGCGTGCAGCAGCGCCTGCACGGGCGCCCAGTCGGCCAGAGATTCCTCATCGCCATGGAAGACCGCCAGCGCGGGCGCCGCCGGGTCTGGCGCGGCCACCCACGACGCGTGCAGCGAGCGGTCGCCGCTGTCGAACCGGAATTGATGCGAGGTGACGCCAAGGTCGTCGGGCGTCAGCGTGCCGGGCTGGCCCGGCCCGAATGCCTCGCGCTCGATGGCGCGGTACAGCAGCAGGCGGCCCATGCCGGCCGCCATCGCCAGGCCGGCCAGGCCCAGCGCACCGAAAAACCAGTGGCGGGCGCTCAGGGGCGTGGGGGGCGCGGGCGGCGCGGTGGGCTCGGACATGGTGTCGTTCGACGAGAGCGAGTGTGTGATAACCGTAGCACTCGGCGGGGCAATCGTCAGGCGCGGCGGACAGTCGTCACGGATTCGGGGCGATTTTCTCCTTGTGAATCAATCGTATATCGACGAAATAAAGCCGCTCAATCGGCCCGATAGAAAAGTTTTTGGCCTGGATCGCCATCTTGTCCTTGCGAATCTATCTACAGGTAGATAGTATTCACGCCATGGACAGCGACGCACCGGAACGAACCGGCAAGCCAGCCGGAACGAACCCAGCGCCACCGTCCACGCAATACCAGAGGTTGCCGTTCCGACGGCGGTTTTTTAGGCCCGATCCTCTATCTAGCAGTAGATAGCATCACGCTAGCGAGGACTACCGGGCAAGCCGCCGACTTTGCCAAACATCCGGGCAGCACGATCCGCCAACGAACCAGGATCTCGCCGCCCCAGCCAAGGAGAGCATCATGAACGCCAAGACCATCCTGACCGCCGCCGCCCTCGCCGCCGCCTTCGTGACCGGTGCCGCACAAGCCGCCCAGCCGCGTGGCGAAGCGTACGGCTACACCTACCGCGTCAACGACGCCCGCAGCACCTTTACCGATGGCGCACGCATCGGCCAGCGCGATGCCTTCACCGACGGTGCCCGCATCGGCAACCGTGACGCCTTCACCGACGGTGCCCGCGTGACCAACCGTGACGGCCTGGTGGCCGGCATCGCCAACCGCGACGTGTACTCGGGCGGCGCCCGCATCAGCAACCGCGACGGCTTTACCGACGGTGCCCGCACCGCCGACCCGTACCTGGACGGCGCCCGCTTCGTGGCCGGCCTGGACACGAAGGGTGTGTCCGCCAGCCCCGGCCGCAAGGTCGATCCGTATCTGGACGGCGCCCGTGGCAACGGTCCGCGCAACCCGTACTTCGACGGTGCCCGCTCGACCGACGTCTACACCGACGGCGCCCTGGCCTGATCCCGCAGTAGTCGAGCACCGCGTCATGACCTGACGCCCGCCGACGCAGGCGCGCACCCCAAAAAGGTGCGCGCCTGCCCATTTGTACGGCCGCAGTTGACTCCGGGAAAATCCCGGTTGAGTATCTATCTTCGTGTAGATAAAGTACCAGCCATGAAAACCCAACCCGTCCGCGAGCAACTGCTCGAACATACGCTGGTCCTGATCCGCAGCCGCGGCGCCAACGGCTTCAGCTATCGTGACCTGGCCGAGCTGGTGGGCGTCAAGACGTCCAGCATCCACTATTACTTTCCGTCGAAGGACGACCTGCTGCTGGAAGCGGTGAAGGAGTACAGCCGGCGGATTTCGGAACGGCTGGCGGGCATCGACCCGGCCCTGCCGGTGCTGGAGCAGGCGCGCCAGTACCTGGAACCGCTGCGCCAGACGTGCGGCTCCGGCCAGATCTGCCTGGCCGGCATGCTGTCGACGGAGATCCTGAGCCTGCCCGAGTCGGTGCACCACGTGCTCAAGGAGTTCTATCACATCAACGAGGCGTGGCTGACCCGGCTGCTCGAACGCGGCCAGCGGGAACGCGAGACGCCTTACCCGGTGCCCCCGGCGATGCTGGCGCAGGTGATCTACGGTTCGCTTCAGAGCGGCCTGATCGCGGCGCGGCTGTTCGGCACGCAGGATCGGCTGGAAGCGGCGGCCGAAACGCTGCTCGGCGCCCTGTGCAACAAGCGGGCAAAGGCGCTGCTGGATTCGCAGATCACCTGCGGATCGCTGTAACACTCCCGTCGCTTGCCGTACCGGCCGCCGCACCAGGCGGCCGTTTTGTTTGATCCGGCGCCTATTGCTTATGGCGGACGCCGCGACCCCTCGGCCACCCAGGCCCCCACCGTTTCACACAACCATTCCGGATCGTCGTGCGGCAGGTCATGGCCCGCCCACGGCTGGCGCACGTGCCGCGCCGCGCGCCAGGCATCGGCAAGCCGGGCCGAGCAGGACGGATTGACCAGCCGGTCGGCGTCGGACGACACGATCAGCGTCGGACACGCCGGCGCCGCCGGCTGGGCCCGGAAGCGTGCGGCGGCCATCAGCTGGCGCCAGGCCGCGTCCCGCGTGACCGGCGCGGTCTGGCCGATTTCGACCCAGCGCGCCAGGTCGGCGTCGCGCGTATCCAGCCGTTCGCAGGTCAGCCGATGGATCGTGCGCTCGCAGCGCGGCCGGTCGTGCCAGTGGCGAACCATGCCGGCGATGGCGGCCCAGTTGCGCGGCCGCAGCCGCTCGGTGGCCCGGCTGAACGGACGCATGCTGGTGTTGACCAGCACCAGCCCGGCCACTTCGCCCGGCCATGCCTGCGCCCAGTCGGTGGCCACCATCGCGCCAAGCGACATCGCCAGGATGTGCCACGGCCCCGGCCACTGCGACGCCCGCGCCGCGCCGCGCACGGCCTCGGTCATGCCGCGCACGGTGGCCGGCACGGGCAGGTGGCGGGCGTTGCCATTGCCGGGCAGGTCGATCATCAGCGGCGGCGGCAGGCCGTGGGCGGTCCAGCGCTCGGGCAGGGCGCCCCAGTGGCGCGATTCGCGCGTCAGCCCGCGCAGGAAGATCCAGCCGCTCATGGCGCCGTCTTGCCGTTCTGCCAGTGCGCGCGCGCCTGGTCCAGCAGCAGTTGCCGGTGCTGGCCGTGCGGCAGCCAGCGCTCGGGCGCCACGGCCACGCGGCCCAGGAAGTCGAACAGGCTCACGTGGCGGCGCAGCACGCGCGCGGTGCGGTGGGCCTTGATCGGATTGAAGATGCCGGCGCGCGAGAACAACTGGCGCGGGTTTTTCTTGATCCAGAGCCACGAGCCCAGTTCCAGCGTCATCGGCAGGAACAGGTTGGCCGGCGGCGTGCGGTCGTAGGCAAAGTCCCACAGGTCGCCGTGCAGCAGGTACTGGTGGCTCTGCGGCTCGAAGGCGTAGCCGTGGTGGGGGTGGGCCTGTTCGAACATGGTCTTGAGCAGATACATCTCGGGCAGGTGCGGCATCGGCGCGTGCGTGCGCGCGTACGGGAACCAGATGCTGTCGCGCCAGCCGTAGCCGGAATGGCAATCGACCGCGAAACTGAGCGGCCGGGGCAGCAGTTCCTGTTCCACCACGCGCAGCAGCGCCTGGCTTTCGGCTTCCATCGGCGATCCGGCCCGGCCGCGATACCACGGCAGCCACTTGCCGATGCGCTGGCCGCCGGCCAGGAACGGCACCGGGGCATCGGCATTCTGCGGCGCATTGCGCATCAGGTCCACCCCGTTGGGATTGGCGCGCGTGGCCAGGTACATGCCGCCCGGATTGACGATCGGCATGAACACCAGCCGCACCGTTTCGAGCTGGCGGTGCAGCAGTTCGTCCCAGCTCAGCCGGCACAGCAGCGAGCGCAGGTAGTCCAGCACGAGCTGGGTGCCGATGCGCTCCAGCCCGTGGATGCCGCCGAAGATGCCGATGGCCGGCGCGTCGGGCGCGCGGGTGCCAAGACTGGCCACGTGGACGTCGAGCGTGCGGTCGGCCACGCTCACCTGGCACGCGCTGCGGGTGTCGAACCAGGGCTCGCCCAGCTCCAGCAGCGTCAGGAGCTGATCGTATTCTGGAAAACCGTGGGGGGCCTGACCGGTCATCGGCGGGGTGCGGGGGCGGGTCAGTTCAATATAGGCGCTGGGGGCGGCGCCTCGCAACGCGGCCCGGCGGCATCGAGCGGCGCCACCAGGCAATCCAGCAGGGCGCCCACCAGCCGCGTATGGCGGCGGCCGGCCAGGCAGTACAGGTATTCGTGGATCACCGGCGCCTCGCTGGCGAATGGCACGGCCACCAGCGCCGGGTCGTGCGGCACCTCGCCCACCGGCATCACGCTGGCGCCAAGGTTGTGGCGGATTGCCTCGCAGATGGCCTCGCGGCTGCCGATCACGGTATGCGACGGCATGCCCGCGCCGGCGGCCCGCAGCGACGCCTCGGTGGCCTCGCGGGTCATCGACCCCTGCTCGCGCACCAGCAGGTGGCAGGCGGCCAGTTCGGACACCTCCACGCGCGGCCGGCGCGCCAGCGGATGCACGGGATGCACCACCAGCACCATCGGGTCGGCGGCCAGCGTCACGCGGTGCAGGCGGTCGTCGTCAAGCGCGTGCGACGAGACCGCGGCATCGATCCGGTATTCGTAGAGCGCGTCGATCATCTGCTTGGAATTGCCGATCTCGATGCTGATCTCGATGGCCGGATAGCGCTGGCGGAACGCCGCCACGCTGCGCAGGATGTAGTAGGGTCCGGTGGCCCCGATGCGCAGGTTGCCGAACCGCAGGTTGCCCGCGTTGCGCAGCAGGAAGTCGGCATTGCTTTCCTGCTGCATGATCTGCTCGGCCAGCGGCATCAGCGCCACGCCCACGTCGCTCAGGTCCACCCGGCTGGCGCGGCGATGGAACAGTTCCACCCCGTACAGCTCTTCAAGCTGGCGGATGCGACCGGTGACCGTGGGCTGGCTCACGCGCAACTGCCGCGCGGCCGTGGTGATGCTGCCCTGTCGCGCCACCTCGTAGAACGTCGTCAGCAGGTCGCCAAGCATGGGGGTATCCGATAGACCAAAGGCAATGGTCGCGGACTATAAGGCGGAAATATGACAGGGTGACGAAGGGGGGCGGGCGAGGGTTTGCTCCCCTCTCCCGCGCGCGGGAGAGGGGTCGGGGGTGAGGGCGGGGGAGGGTCTGCTTGCCGACCGTGTCCGCATATTGAGCGGCCGGCCCTCACCCCCAGCCCCTCTCCCGCAGGCGGGAGAGGGGAGCAGACAGCGCGGGGTGAGTTAGCCGCCCATCGCCGGATCCGACGTGGTGTGCTTGCCGTTCTCCAGCCGGCCGGCAAAGCGGCGGCTGAAGCCGCCCTGCTGGGTGGTGACCGTGAAGTCGTACCAGTTGCCTTGCGCCGCCACGGGCCAGTGCTGGTCGTGGTCCCCGCCGGCGGGCACTTCGAAGGTCCACGGGCCGTCCTGGCGATAGGCGTTCGGCTTGACCGTGAACGTGCACGGCGCGGAGCCTCGGTTCAACAGCGTGAGCCAGACGGCGGCGTTGGCCTCGTCGTAGCAGACGCGGATCTCCGGCGCGGCGCCGCCGCCGGCGGCCTTCTGGGCGGTGATGTCGCCCACGAATGCGCGGTGGTAGCCGTTCGGGCCCAGCACCCAGAAGTTGTAGCGGCCGCCGCTGGCGCTGACGTCGATCGTGGCGATGTGCTCCTTGCCGGCTTCGATCGCATAGCGGCGCGGCACGTTGCCCAGGTGCAGGCGGTCGTAGACGTGGAACACGGCTGCCTGCTGGCCGTCGTTCCTGAAGTGCAGCCGGAACGTATTGGTCAACGGCTCCTCCAGGCCGCTGGTGTGCAGCGAGTAGGGCAGCGCGCGCGACGGGCGCGTGCCGCTGGCCTGCTTCGGCATGGTCTGCGCCAGCACGGTCGGCGCGGCGATCTGCGGCTTGGCGTCCTGGTCGGTGCGCGCGGCGTCGGCGCCGGCCTTGGTCAGCGGCGTGACGCCGAGCGTGAAGTTGCCGTTCGGGTTGACGAAGTCGAACGCGCTCATCAGGTCGCCCATGATGGCGCGGCGATAGGCGCTGATGTTGGTCTCCGCCACGCCAAAGCGCTGCTCCAGGAAGCGCAGGACCGACGTGTGGTCGAACACCTGCGAGTTGACCCAGCCGCCGCGGCTCCACGGCGACACCACGTACATCGGCACGCGCGGGCCCGGGCCGAACGGCGTCTTGTCCACGCTGTAGTACTCGGTGTCGGCGTTCATCGTCGTATGGCCCACCGGCTGGCCCGCGGCATCCAGCGCCGGTGCGCACGGCGGCGGCACGTGGTCGAAGAAGCCGTCGTTCTCGTCGAAGTTGATCAGCAGGACGGTGCGGCTCCAGATGTCCGGATTGGCCGTCAGCGCGTCCAGCACCTGCTGGGTGTACCACGCGCCCTGCACGGGGCTCGACGGCCCCGGGTGCTCCGAATACGTGGCCGGCGCCACGATCCACGACACCTGCGGCAGCGTGCCGGCGGCAATGTCGTCGCGCAGCGCCTGCAGGAAGCCGCCGTCGGGCATGGTGTTGGCGATGCCCTTGAACAGCGGGTTGGCGGTGTCGTCGGCCGGGGTGTACGGCGGGTACGGCGAGCCGTTGGCGGCATTGCCGCGCGCGGCGTTGGCGGCGCGGTACTGCTGGAAGCCGGCCAGCGGGTTGTCGGTGAAGTTGTCCGGCATGTTCTGGTAGACCTTCCAGCTCACGCCGGCGGCCTGCAGGCGCTCCGGGTACGTCGTCCAGGTGTAGTTGATGCCGGTGGCGTCCAGCGAATCGCCGCGGTTGTCGATGACCGGGCCGCCGTGCGTGCCGGCCGGGTCGTTGGTGCCGGTCCAGTGGAACAGGCGGTTGGTGTTGGTGCCGCCGTGGAAGCTGCAGTGGTAGGCGTCGCAGATCGTGAACGCGTTGGCCAGCGCGAACTGGAAGCCCAGTTCCTGCTCGGTGTAGTAGCCCATCGACTGGGTCTGCTTGGCGGTGGGCCAGGCGCTCATGCGGCCCAGGTCCCACGCGGCCTGCGCGTCGAGCTGGCTGTGCGGCGTGCCGTTCACGCGCTGGGCGTTGCCGGCGGTCTGGTCCAGGTGATAGGGCAGCACCACGCGGTTGACGTTGCCGTTGGCGTAGGTCTGCTGGAACACGTTGCGGCCGCCGGGCAGCGGGATCGTGATGCGGTCGCCAAAGCCGCGCACGCCGGCCATGGTGCCGAAGTAGTTGTCGAACGAGCGGTTTTCCTGCATCAGCACCACGACGTATTCGACGTCGCGGATCGATTTGGTGGCGTTGTTGGCCGGGATGGCCAGGGCGCGGCGGATGGCGGGCGGGAACGCGGCAAGCGCGGCGGTGGCCGCGGCGCTGCCGCCGGCCATCTTGAGAAAATTGCGTCGGCTGCTGGAAGTCATGTCGGAATGCCTGAGTGGTCGGATGCGCGAAAGGGCGGACGTACGGTCGTGGGGCGGGCCCTCAGGGCGCGCACTTCATCTGCGGCTTGACTTCGGGGGTGCTGGCGCCGGTGCCGGGGTTGCCCGGCGTATTGGGCGTGCCGGGTGTGCCGGGCGTGGCCGGGCTGTCGCTGTCGCCGCCGCAGGCGGCCAGCGCCGCGCAGAGCAGCACGGCGGCCAGCAGGCCCGGGGGGCTGCGCCTGGCAAGGTGTCGGATGGCTTGGGTCATGGTCTGTTGGCTCGTGGGGAGGAACGGACCGCAGCGTAAGCAGCCCGGAGGTCACCCCGGTGACATGCGCATCAAGATTTCCGATGCCGGCATTCGCGAATTTTGTGGTCCATGTACAGACATTGCATACATGGGCAGGATACGAAAGACTTGCGGCCCAAGTGCCTTTTGCGATGCCGAAACGTGCATCTGGCATGCAATTCGTGCTGCGTCGCACCACGCCGTGTGCTAAGGTTTTAGACGTTTCGCTCAGATCCACGCTGGCGCCGCGCCCCCGCGGCGCCGCTGCATTTTCGGCAGACCCAGGCCCCACAAGGGCTGCAGGGTCGCCACCGGGCAATAGACCCGGATTGCGCTATTTTTGTTGCGGTCGCAACAGGCCGTGACCTTGCTTGTAAACGGGGCAGGCCGCCACCAGAGTAGAGGCGGATCGATGCGCGTTTGCAGGAGCTTCACATGGAACAGGAAAACGGATTCGTCTGGCACTACACGGTCGGCACACCGCTTGTCGCCATTGCCCGCTCAGGTCAACTGATGCCGGCCGTGGGCCACGCGAGCGCGCCGCGATCCGGCGACGGCATCCTGTGGTTCTCCCGTAACCAGCAGTGGGACCCGTCCGCCACCCGCGACGATGGGCTGAGCGCCGCGCGCCAGTCGCTGTCGCGCGCCGCGCTGCATGCGCGCTTCGGGCTGTACCGGTTCGGGCTGCCCGAGCAGGACCTGCGGCTGCTGCCGTGGCCCACCGTCACGCGCGTGGCCGACATCGACGTGCCCGAGGCCATGACGATGGTCGCCAGCGGCCTGCGCTGCGGCGCCGCGCCGACCGACTGGGTCGGCACGCTGTCGGCGATTCCGCTCTCGGATCTGCATTTCGAGAAATGGTCGGGCACCGCCTGGGTGCCGGCCGACCTCAACGAACTGGTGGCCCAGTTCGCCTGACGCCCGGGCCGCTCAGCGGCTCAGGCCCCGCGCCGCCACCGGCCACACGCATTCCACCACGCCGTCGCGCACGCCGATGATCTCGTCGTAGAGGTTCAGCGTCGGGTCGCAATGGCCCGGCACCAGCATCACGCGGCTGCCCAGCGCGGGCAGGTCGCGCACGCGGCTGGCCAGCCTGGGCGCGATGATCCCGTGCTCGTCGTTGGCCGCCACGTATTCCAGCTTCTCCGAGCGCGCGCCGTCGGCCCAGATCCACGGCAGCCCCGAATCCACGGCCATCGACTTCAGGCCGGCATCCACCACCACGCGGTCTCCGGCCGCCACGCTCATCACCGCGCTGGCGATGAACAGGCTGTGCTCGCAGTTCGTCGACGCCGGGCGCTCGTCGGTCAGGTACTCGTTGGCGCCATAGTCGGCATCCATGAACACGTACGAGCCGGGCTGGATCTCGGTGTAGACGCCGCTCTGCAAGTCGAACTCCACGCTGCCGCTGCCGCCGCCGGTAATCACCATGTTGCGCGCGCCGGCCGCCTCCAGCCGGGCCACGAACGCGCCGGTGCGATCCGCCGCGCGCGCCGCGCCGGCACGCCGTTCCTGCCAGCCGCGCAGGTGCTGGATGCCGCCGTGGTACGCCTGCAGGCCGCACAGCGACAGCGGATGAAGCCGCGTGATGCGGTCCACCAGCGGCAGCATCGCGGCCGGGTCGGTCACGCCGCAGCGCCCCTGGCCGACGTTGATCTCGATGAAGACGTCGAACCGGGTGCCGACCGCTTCGGCGGCCTTGGCCAGGATGTCGATCTGCGCCATGTCGTCCACGCAGACGCTGACGTGCGCACGCAGGGCCAGTTGGGCCAGCATCGCCGCCTTGGCCGGCCCGGCCAGTTCGTTGCTGATGTGGATGTCCCGCACGCCCGCGCGCGCGAACGGAATCGCCTCGCTGATCTTCTGGCAGCAGATGCCCACCGCGCCGCGCTTGATCTGCGCCAGCGAGATATCGGGGCACTTGTGCGCCTTGGCGTGCGGCCGCAGCTTGACGCGCGCCCGGTTGGCGGCGCGCTGCATGCGGTCCACGTTGCGCTCGAAGGCGTCGAGGTCCAGTACGAGCGACGGGGTGTCGATGGTGTCGGCGGGTTGGCCCGGGCGTGCGGCCGGCGGCAGATCGAAGGCGGTGGACATGGCGGGAGTTGCGTGGGAGATGACCGTTGACAGGCGGCCACAGCGTAACACGGCGTGCGGGATGCCTCGGCTTGGCGGGCCGGCCCCGGTCATCTACGATGGGTGGGGTGTCCCTTGCGGCGGTTGCGCTGCCCGCCAGCCCATCCGCGCCCCCCATATCCACGCTCCAGGAGTCCGACATGTTCGCCCTGCGTCCCCTCGTTTCCCGTATCGCGCTGGCCGCTACGGCCGCCGTTGCGCTGGCCGCCGCGCCGGCGCTGGCCCACCACGGCTGGTCCACCTACGACGAGACCAAGCCGCTCACCGTAACCGGCAAGATCGTCGAAGCCCACTACGAGAACCCCCACGCCACGATCCGCGTCGACGCGCAGGGCAAGCGCTGGTTCGCGGTGCTGGCGCCGGTGTCGCGCATGACGTCGCGCGGGGCCACGGCGGAAAAGGTGGCCGTCGGCCAGCAGGTGACCATGGTCGGCTACGCCAGCAAGGAAAAGGCCGACGAAATGCGCGTGGAGCGCATCACGTTCGACGGCGGCCAGACCGTGGAGCTGCGCTGACCGATGGGCTGGCTCGATGGCTGGGCCGCCCAGTTGGCGGCGGCGCCGTTCGCGGTATGGCTGCGGGCGTCGCCATGGGCGTACCCCGCCTGCGAGATCCTGCACCTGGCCGGCATGGCGCTGCTGTTCGGATCGATCGTCGTGGTGGACCTGCGGCTCGCCGGGCTGGGCCGCCAGTTGCCGGTGTCGCTGCTACTGCGGCACGCGCTGCCCGCGTCGGTGGTCGGCTTCGTCATCATCCTGGCCAGTGGCGCGCTGCTGTTCGTGGCGCATGCCGATGAACTGGTCGCCAACCGCGCCTTCCTGGTCAAGCTGGGGCTGATCGGGTTCGGGGTAGCCAACGCGGCGTGGTTCCACGCCGGGCCGTATCGCCAGCTGCACGCCGGCGCGGGCTGGGAGACGCGCCGCGCGCCGCCCCCGCTGGCCCGCGCGTGCGCGGTGCTGTCGCTGGTGACGTGGACACTGGTGATCTGCGCCGGACGGCTGATTGCCTACGTCTAGCCCCAGCCGGTGGCGGTCATGTGGCGTCAGCGCCGCATGGTGGCCCTTCAATTTGATGTAGCGCAAACGCCGGGCAGCGCGCGTCTCAAGCTTTCAGGGTGGTGCGACGTTAAGGCGGGCTGAATCCATACGTGTAGAGCCCCCTTGATGAACAACCTCAGTATTCGCCACGGCCTGCTGGCGACGCTTGTGATTTTCGGCCTGATGATCGTATTCGGCGCGGTGCTTGGCGTGAGCCAGCTCAGCGCCAGCAGCGACGCCGCGGAACGTATCCACGTGATTGCGTCGCGCGCGCTGCTGCTCAACGACGCCTACAAGGACATGACGCGCGCGCGCTCCGCGCTGACGCGCGCGTACAGCTCGGCCAAGGCCAGCGGGCAGGCCAACGACGACGCGCTGGCCAGCGCGCAGAAGTCGATCGGCAAGTCGAAGGACGAGCTGGACGCGTTCGAGAAGGCGCCGGCCTTTCCGGAGCAGGATGCCGCCACCCGCGACGACATCGTCGCCGCCGGCCGCGCCCACATGGACGTGGTGCAGCGGGGCCTGGACGCGCTGCGCAAGGGCGATCCCGACGCCTACGCCGCCATCAACGACAAGGACATCACGGCGTCCGGCGCCAGGTACTCGGCCGGCGTGGAGCGCTTTCAGCAGTTCGCCACCAAGCTCAACGCCGATGCGATGGCCGAAGGGCGCGCGCGCCTGAACCGGGTGATCGCGCTGGTCTGCGTGGGGCTGGCGATGTCGGCTGCGCTGATCGTCGCGGTGCACCTGGCGCTGCGCAAGCTGGTGGTGACGCCGCTGTACCTGGCGCGCGACCTGATCATGCGCGTGGCCGACGGCGACCTGACCATCGACGTGCCGCGCGCGGGCCGCAACGAGATCGGCCAGTTGCTCGATGCGGTGTCCCGCATGCAGGCGGGGCTGACGCAGACCGTGGCCAAGGTGCGCGCGGGTTCCGATGCGGTGACCACCGGCGCGCGCGAGATTGCCGCCGGCAACACGGACCTGTCGTCGCGTACCGAGGAGCAGTCGTCGGCGCTGGAGCAGACCGCCGCCAGCATGGAGGAGCTGACCTCCACCGTCGGCAGCAACGCCGAGAGCGCCACGCATGCCAGTACACTGGCCCGCAACGCGGCGGACCTGGCCGCGCGCGGTGGCGAGGTGGTGCGCGGCGTCGTGCATACGATGAGCGAGATCAACAGCAGTTCGCAGAAGATCGT
The DNA here is from genome assembly GCF_049393795.1 of Cupriavidus sp. H18C2. Taxonomy (NCBI): domain Bacteria; kingdom Pseudomonadati; phylum Pseudomonadota; class Betaproteobacteria; order Burkholderiales; family Burkholderiaceae; genus Cupriavidus; species Cupriavidus sp. H18C2. The sequence continues at coordinate 427,037 of NZ_CP186011.1, forward strand.
CGACATCATCGGCGTGATCGACGGCATTGCGTTCCAGACCAATATCCTGGCGCTGAACGCCGCCGTGGAGGCCGCGCGGGCCGGCGAGCAGGGCCGCGGGTTTGCCGTGGTGGCCGGCGAGGTGCGCAGCCTGGCGCAGCGCAGCGCCAATGCCGCCAAGGAGATCAAGGGGCTGATCGACTCGTCGGTCGACAAGGTGGACGCCGGCAGCCAGCAGGTGGAGCAGGCCGGCAGCACCATCGAGGAAATCGTGGCGGCCGTGAAGCGGCTGGCCGATACCGTGAGCGAGATCTCGGCGGCGTCGATCGAGCAGTCCAGCGGCATCACGCAGGTCAGCGAGGCCGTGTCGCAGATGGAGCAGGTCAACCAGCAGAATGCCGCGCTGGTGGAGCAGGCGGCCGCCGCCGCCGATTCGCTCGAAGCCCAGGCCAACCAGCTAGCCGCCGCCGTGGCGACGTTCCGGCTGGCCTGACCCCCGGGCGGCGCGCTCAGCCGGCGAGCTGTTCCTCGACGAACAGCAGCCGGTCGTTGCCCCAGTAAAGCTGGCCGTCGACGATAAAGCTTGGCGCGCCGAAAATGCCGCGCGCCACGGCGTCTTCCGTCGCGCGCTTCAGTTCGGCCTTGACCTCGGGGTCGTCCAGCATCGCCAGCGCCTCGCGCGCGTCCAGCCCCGCCTCGGCCAGCACCTTGCCAATCTCGTTCGGATCGTTGAGGTTGCGGCCGGCTTCCCACATCGCCGTGTAGATGGCGTCCACGTAGCGCTGGAAGTCGGCGTCGCCCTTGCGCTGGTAGCCCACCGCGCCGCGCATCAGCGCCAGCGTGTTGACCGGAAAGTGCGGGTTGTGCCGGAACGGCACGCCGTAGCGGCGCGCCCAGCAGGCCAGGTCGCTATCGGACCACTGGCGCTTGGCCTCGATCTCCATCGGGCTATGGTTGCCCGTCGCCTTGAACACCCCACCCAGCAGCATCGGCCGCCAGACGATCGTGGCGCCCGTGCGGGCCGCCACGCGCGGCAGTTCCTTGTAGGCGAGATACGAATAGGGGCTGCCGAAATCGAAGAAAAACTCCACCTGCCTGGTCATGGGCTGTCTCCGTCGTGGTCGTGTCGGGTCTTTGGCCGCCGGCGCGGGGCCGGGGTGGCTTGCATTGTGACAGGAACTCCGCGCGGGTGTCCGGCCGAGTTGGCAGCGCGAAATCCCTCCTTGACTTTATATCGTACGATATATATCTTACGATACGTCTTACGACATAACGGAGTGCACGATGCGACATCTTTTCGGACACCGGGGCCACCACGGCCACGCTCACGGCCACGGCCATCCCTTCCACCACGGCATGGGCCGGATGATGATGGCGGCGATGGGGCGGGGCGGCTTCTGGTCGGGCGGCGGCGGGGGCGACTTCGGCGGCGACGACGGCTTTGACGGCGACAACCTGCGCCGGGGCCGCAAGTTCAGCGCCGAGGACCTGCAACTGCTGCTGCTGTCGCTGCTCGACGAAAAGCCGTCGCACGGCTACGAGCTGATCAAGGCGCTGGAGACGCGCACCGGCGGCTTCTACAAGCCCAGCCCGGGCGTGGTCTACCCGGCGCTGACGTTCCTGGAGGACGTGGGCTATGCCACCGTCGACCTGGAAGGCAACAAGAAGCGCTACCAGCTATCCCAGGCCGGCCGCGCCTACCTGGACCAGCACCGCGCCCGCCTGGAGCAGATGGTGGCGCGCCTGCAGCACGTGGCGCGCAAGATGGACTTCATGCGCCGCGCCATGAGCGGCCAGCCCCAGCGCGACGTGGAAGAAGGCGGCTGGGCGCCGGAACTGGTGCAGGCCCGCGCGCGGCTCAAGCAGATGCTGATGATGCGCAGCGGCGCGCCGGCCGACGAGCAGCGCCGCATCGCCGCCATCCTCGAACGCGCCGTCGACGAGATCGAACGCGGCGCCAGCCAGCCGGGGGTTTGACCATGAGCGATAACCGCGACCTGACCGTGCAGCGCGTGCGCCATCCGCTGAAGATGCGCCGGCTGCAGGTGCTGCGCACGCGCCAGGTGTCGCCGCAGCTGCTGCGCGTGACGCTGGGCGGCGACGACCTGGCCGACTTCGTGTCCGCATCGTTCGACGACCACATCAAGGTCTTCTTTCCCGCGCCGGGCACCGACCAGCCGGTGTTGCCCGAGGTAGGCCCCGACGGCATCGTGTTCCCCGAGGGCCAGCCCCGGCCCCAGGCGCGCGACTACACGCCGCGCCGCTACGACAACGCCGCGCGCGAGCTCGACATCGAGTTCGTGCTGCATGGCGATGGCCCGGCGTCCACGTGGGCGGCGCAGGCCCAGCCGGGGCAGGCCCTGGGCGTGGGCGGCCCGCGCGGGTCGTTCGTGATTCCGCACGGGTTCGACTGGCACCTGCTGATCGGCGACGACACCGCGCTGCCGGCCATCGGCCGCCGCATCGAGGAACTGGGGCCCGATGCGCGCGTGATCGTCGTGGCCGAGGTGGCCGACGCGTCGGCGCGCATCCCGCTGGCCACCGGCCCGCACGCCGAGGTGCACTGGATCTTCCGCGATGCCCACCGCGATGCACAGGGCGGCGACGTGCCGGAAGGCAGCCAGCTCGCCCCCACGCTGCGCTGGCTGACGCTGCCGCAGGGCGAGGGCTACGTCTGGGCCGCCGGCGAGGCCGCCGCGATGCGCGAGGTGCGCCAGCACCTGGTGAACGAGCGCGGCATCCACAAGACGCGCATCCGCGCGTCGGCCTACTGGAAGCGCGGCAACGCGGCCGTCCACGAGACGCTGGACGACTGAACCCAAAGTATGGTTTGCGCGGGCGTGCGGCGCGGCTACACTGCCAGCACGCCCATTGCCACGGACCCCGCCATGCCACGTCTGCCCCTGTTGCTCGCCGCCCTGACAGCCTCGATCGGACTGGCCGCCTGCGCGCCCGATTCGTTCCGCAACTACGAGGCGCGCGGCCTCAACAGCTATCTGGACAAGGTGCAGGACGTCTGCGCCAATACGCGCCTGGGCAGCCAGCCGCTGGGCGAATGGCTGCGCAGCGGATCGGACGACAGCGACAGCAACTACGTCTACTGGCTGGACCAGACGTCGCGGCTCTACTACAACCGCATCACCGTGCCGCAGTACCGCGACGCCATCGCCGCCACGTTCGGCGGCAGCAAGGCCAACGCCGACGCGCTGGACTGCATCGTGCGCAACCTGCCGGCGGACCGTCCCACCAGCCCGCCGGGCGGCATGTTCTGATTTTTGTGGCGACGGCCAGTTGTGCGATCTCGCGCGGCTGGCTATGATCAGTCCCCAGTGGCCGAGACAACGGCCACGACGTCGCTCGGACGGTTCCGGGCGCTTACGTAAAGGACTCCTCCATGACTGCCGAATCCGGCAAGCGCCGCTTTGCGCGCATCGATCGCCTTCCCCCCTACGTCTTCAACATCACCGCCGAGCTCAAGATGGCCGCCCGCCGCCGTGGCGAGGACATCATCGACATGAGCATGGGCAACCCCGACGGGGCCACGCCGCCGCATATCGTGGCCAAGCTCGTCGACGCCGCGCAGCGGCCGGACACGCATGGCTATTCGGCGTCCAAGGGCATCCCGCGCCTGCGCCGCGCCATCTCGCACTGGTACCGCGACCGCTACGACGTGGAGATCGACCCCGACCGCGAGGCGATCGTCACGATCGGGTCGAAGGAAGGGCTGGCGCACCTGATGCTGGCCACGCTGGACCGGGGCGACACCGTGCTGGTGCCCGATCCGAGCTACCCGATCCACATCTACGGCGCGGTCATCGCCGGGGCCGATATCCGCTCGGTGCCGCTGACGCCGGACATCGACTTCTTTGCCGAGCTGGAGCGCGCCATCCGCGGCAGCTACCCCAAGCCCAAGATGATCGTGCTGGGCTTTCCGTCGAACCCGACGGCGGCATGCGTGGAGCTGGACTTCTTCGAACGCGTGATCGCGCTGGCACGCAAGCACGACATCTTTGTGGTGCACGACCTGGCCTACGCCGACATCGTGTTCGACGGCTGGAAGGCGCCGTCGATCATGCAGGTGCCGGGTGCCAAGGACATCGCTGTGGAATTCTTCACGCTGTCCAAGAGCTACAACATGGCGGGCTGGCGCATCGGCTTCATGGTCGGCAACCCGGACCTCGTGGCCGCGCTGACCCGCATCAAGAGCTACCACGACTACGGCACGTTCACGCCGCTGCAGGTGGCGGCCATCGCCGCGCTGGAAGGCGACCAGCAATGCGTGAAGGAGATTGCCGCGCAGTACCAGGCGCGGCGCGACGTGCTGGCGCGCGGCCTGATCGAGGCCGGCTGGCCGGTCGATATCCCGAAGGCGTCGATGTACATCTGGGCGCGGATTCCCGAGCCGTACCGCGCGCTGGGGTCGCTGGAATTCTCGAAACAGTTGCTGGCCAAGGCCAAGGTGTCGGTGTCCCCGGGCATCGGCTTCGGCGACTTCGGCGACGAATACGTCCGCTTCGCGCTGATCGAAAACGAATCCCGCATCCGCCAAGCCGTGCGGGGCATCAAGGCAATGTTCCGCGCGGATGGGTTGGTGAAGGTGGCGGGGGGGTGAGTTGGCCGATGGTTGTCTCCCGGGCGCCGCGGCGCGCCCGTATCTGGTATAAGACCCGGGAATATGGGAGCCGACCCCCGCTGGCGCGGGCGGGCCGGCCAGCCGGGGGAGCCAGATGGAATTGCGCCAGCTTCAGTATTTTGTCCGGGTGGTCGAACTGGGCAGCATGAGCCGGGCCGCGCTGGAACTGGACATGGTCCAGTCGGCCGTGAGCCAGCAGATCAGCCGGCTGGAAAGCGAGCTGGCCACCCGCCTGCTGCGCCGCACGCCGCAGGGCGTGACGCCCACCGAGGCCGGCCTGGCGTTCTTCCACGAAGCGCAGCTCACGCTGCGCCATGCCGAGCAGGCCCGCCGGGCCGCGCACCAGGCGCGGCTGTCCGGCGCGGTGAGCGTGGGGCTGGCGCCGACCACGGCGTCGGTGATCGGCGTGCCGCTGATCCGCGCGATGCGCGAGCGGTATCCCGACGTCCGGCTGCATATCGTCGAAAGTCTCTCCGGCCACCTGACGGCCATGCTCAACGCGCGGCAGCTTGACCTGGCCGTGCTGTTCGGCACGCACGCGGCCCGGCGCTGGACCGTGCTGCCGCTGCTGGAGGAAACGCTGTTCCTGATCCAGTCGCGCCGCAGCCTGCCGCAGGGCCGTGCCGATCCGCCCGCGCAGCGCACGATGGCGGACCTGGCCGGTGTGCCGCTGATCATGCCCAGCGGCGTGCACGGGCTGCGCAGCACGCTGGACGCCGCGTTCGCGCGCGCCAAGGTCACGCCCCACGTGGTGCAGGAGGTCGATTCGCTGGCCATGCTGATGGATGCCGTCGACATGGGCTTTGGCGCCACGCTGCAGCCGTGGGCGGCGGTTGGCCGCTATCCGGACGCCGAGACGCGCTTTCACCTGGCCCAGATCGACGATCCGCAGGTCGGCCGGCGCAACCTGCTGTGCAGCCTGTCCGACGACGAACTGTCGCCGGCCGCGCTGGCGCTGCGCGTGGTGCTGGGCGACACGGCGCGCGGGCTGGTGCGCTCGGGCGAGTGGCACGGCGCTAGGCTGCTGGAAGGCTAGGGCCGCCGGCCAGCGGGCGCGGGGCCGCCCATTCCGCTATGCTCGGGGACGCCAGGCGCGCCACACGCCGCGCCGCTCCCGCAACCGCCAGCAGGAAGCCTCATGTCCAGCGAAGACCAGCACCCCGACGGCGCCCCGCGCCATGACATCGCCCCGGAAGCCGCCGTCACCGGGATCTCCAAGGGCCTGACCCACTACGGGGACCGCGGTTTCTCGCTGTTCCTGCGCAAGGCGTTCATCAAGGGCGCCGGCTACACCGACGCGGCGCTGGACCGCCCCGTGGTCGGCATCGTCAACACCGGCAGCGCCTACAACCCGTGCCACGGCAACATGCCGCAGCTGATCGACGCGGTACGGCGCGGCATCATGCTGGCCGGCGGCCTGCCGATGGACTTCCCGACGATCTCGGTCCACGAGAGCTTTTCCGCGCCTACGAGCATGTACCTGCGCAACCTCATGTCGATGGACACCGAGGAGATGATCCGCGCGCAGCCGATGGACGCGGTGGTGCTGATCGGCGGCTGCGACAAGACCGTGCCCGCGCAACTGATGGGCGCCGCGTCGGCCGGCATCCCGGCCATCCAGCTGATTACCGGCTCGATGCTGACTGGCTCGCACCGCGGCGAGCGCGTGGGTGCCTGCACCGACTGCCGGCGCTACTGGGGGCGCTTTCGCGCGGAGGAGATCGACGCGGACGAGATTGCCGACGTGAACAACCAGCTTGTGGCCAGCGTGGGCACGTGCTCGGTCATGGGCACGGCCAGTACGATGGCCTGCATTGCCGAGGCGCTGGGCATGACGGTGCCCGGCGGCGCGTCGCCCCCGGCCGTGACGGCCGACCGCATCCGCGTGGCCGAGCAGACCGGCGAGCAGGCCGTGCTCATGGCCCGCGAGCGGCTGACCATCGACCGCATCCTGACGCCGGCCGCGTTCGAGAACGCCATGCGCGTGCTGCTGGCGATCGGCGGGTCCACCAACGGCATCGTGCACCTGGCCGCCATCGCCGGCCGCATGGGCTACGACATCGACCTGGCCGCGCTGGACCGCATGGGCCGCGATACGCCGGTGCTGCTAGACCTGAAGCCGTCCGGCGACCACTACATGGAGGATTTTCACCACGCGGGCGGCATGGCCACGCTGCTGCGCGAGCTGAAGCCGCTGCTGCACCTGGACGCGCTGACCGTGACCGGGCGCACGCTGGGCGAGGAAATCGAGCGGGCCGGGCCCGGCTTTGCCCAGGACGTGGTGCGCCCCCGCGCCCACCCGATCTATCCGCAGGGCGGCATCGCGGTGCTGCGCGGCAACCTGGCGCCGGGCGGGGCCATCATCAAGCAGTCGGCGGCTGACCCCCGACTCATGGAGCACGCCGGGCGTGCCGTGGTGTTCGAGGACGCCGAGGATCTGGCCAACCGCATCGACCGAGACGACCTGGACGTCACGGCCGACGACATCCTCGTGCTCAAGCGCATCGGCCCCAAGGGTGCGCCCGGCATGCCCGAGGCCGGCTATATCCCGATTCCGCGCAAGCTGGCGCGGGCCGGCGTCAAGGACATCGTACGGATATCGGACGGCCGCATGAGCGGCACGGCATTTGGCACCATCGTGCTGCATGTGACGCCCGAGGCTGCCGTGGGCGGCCCGCTGGCCCATGTGCGCGATGGCGACCGCATCAGCCTGTCCGTGGCCAGCCGCACGCTGCACCTGGACGTCAGTGACGCCGAACTGGCGCGGCGCGCGGCCGAGCGGCCCGTGGTGGAACCGACGGCCGAGCGCGGCTATCGCAAGCTGTTCCTGAGCGCCGTGAACCAGGCCGACCAGGGCGTCGACTTCGATTTCCTGCGCGCCGCCCAGACGCGCGGCAAGGTGCCCGGCAGCGGCGGCTGACCGCGCCGGGGCGGGTGGCGGCCCGGGGTCATCACGAATCGTGATACCCCCATGCCGGGCCGGGGCTTAGCAGCGTTCCGCACGGCCGATAGAGTGCCGGACAGACTACAGAAGGCATTGTCGTGTCCATTCCCACTCCCCCCACCCGCCGGCAGGGCTGCCGCGCATGATCGACGTCCTTGTGATCGGCGGCGGCAATGCCGCGCTCTGCGCCGCGCTGATGGCCCGCGAGGCAGGTGCCAGCGTGATGCTGCTGGAAGCCGCCCCGCGCGAATGGCGCGGCGGCAATTCGTCCCATACCCGCAACCTGCGCTGCATGCATGACGCGCCGCAGGACGTGCTGATCGACGCCTATCCCGAAGAGGAATACTGGCAGGACCTGCTCAAGGTAACCGGCGGCCTGACCAACGAGACGCTGGCGCGGCTGGCGATCCGGGCGTCGTCCACGTGCCGCGACTGGATGCGCCGCCACGGCGTGAACTTCCAGCCGCCGCTGTCTGGCGCGCTGCACGTGGCACGCACCAACGCGTTCTTCATGGGCGGCGGCAAGGCGCTGGTCAACGCGTACTACCGCAGCGCCGAGCAGCTTGGCGTGCAGATCCGCTACAACGCGCCGGTCGATGCAATCGAGCTGGACGGCGACCGCTTCGTGGCGGCGCGCATCGGCGCCGAGCGCATCGAGGCGCGCGCCTGCGTGCTGGCCGCCGGCGGCTTCGAGTCGAACCGCGAATGGCTGCGCGACGCCTGGGGCCAGAACGAGCGCGGCGAATGGCCGGCCGACAACTTCCTGATCCGTGGCACGCGCTTCAACATGGGTGTGCTGCTCAAATACATGATCGACGCGGGCGCGGACGCCATCGGCGATCCGTCCCAGTCCCATTGCGTGGCCATCGACGCGCGCGCGCCGCTGTACGACGGCGGCATCTGCACGCGGATCGACTGCGTGTCGCTGGGCGTGGTGCTGAACGCCAACGCCGAGCGCTTCTACGACGAGGGTGAGGACTTCTGGCCCAAGCGCTACGCGATCTGGGGCCGCCTGGTGGCCCAGCAGCCGCAGCAGATCGGCTATTCGATCATCGACGCCAAGGCCGTGGGCCGCTTCATGCCGCCGGTGTTCCCCGGCGTGAAGGCCGACACGCTGCCCGAACTGGCGCGCAAGCTCGGGCTGGACGAAGCCACGTTTCTGCGCACCATCGGCGACTACAACGCCGCCTGCCGCGTTGGCACGTTCGACCACACGGTACTGGACGACTGCCACACCGAGGGCGTGTCCCCGGCCAAGACCCACTGGGCGCGGCCGATCGACACGGCGCCGTTCTACGGCTACGCGCTGCGGCCCGGCATCACGTTCACGTACCTGGGGCTCAAGGTCAACGAGGCATCGGCCGTGCATTTCGGCGGGCAGCCGAGCCCGAACCTGTACGTGGCCGGCGAGATGATGGCCGGCAACGTGCTGGGCAAGGGCTACACGGCCGGCGTGGGCATGGCCATCGGCACGGCGTTCGGGCGCATCGCCGGCACGCAGGCGGCGCTGGCCGCGGCCCGCATGGCCGCCCTGGCGCCGCACGCATCGCGGGTATCGAAGGAAAAGGAACATGCAACATCTTGAAGCGCTGACGCGCGAGGCGGCGGCGCTGGCCAACGACGCGCTGCCATTGACCACCGACGAGGCCGAGGTGGCCCGCACGCTGCAGATCTGCAACGCGTGCCGCTACTGCGAGGGCTTCTGCGCCGTGTTTCCGGCCATGACGCGCCGGCTGGAGTTTCCGAAGGCGGACATCCACTACCTGGCCAACCTGTGCCACAACTGCGGCGCCTGCTACCACGCATGCCAGTACGCGCCGCCGCACGAGTTTGCGGTGAACATCCCCCAGGCCATGGCCAAGGTGCGCGTGCAGACCTACGGCGACTATGCGTTTCCGGCGGCGCTGGGCGGGCTGTACCGGCGCGCCGGCACGACCATGGCGCTGGCGCTGGCCGGCGGGCTGGCGCTGTTCCTGCTGATGGTGCTGGCCATGCGCGGCACGCTGTGGCATGAACCGCTGGCCGGCAACTTCTACGCGATCTTTCCGCACAACCTGCTGGCGGCGATGTTTGGCGCGGTGTTCCTGTTCGCCGTGGTGGCGCTGGGCATCGGCGTCACGCGCTTCTGGCGCCGCGTCACGCCCGGCGAGCGCAGCGGCGACGCACGGGGCGCCGCCGTGGGCGGGGCCGCGCACGACGCGCTGAAGCTCAAGTACCTGGACGGCGGCCACGGCAAGGGCTGCAACAACGATGACGACGCCTTCACGCTGCTGCGCCGGCGCTTCCACCACTTCACGTTCTACGGCTTCATGCTGTGCTTCGCGGCTACCGCCGTGGCCACGCTGTACCACTACCTGCTTGACCTGCACGCGCCGTACCCGGTGACGAGCGTGCCGGTGCTGCTGGGCATCGCGGGCGGCATCGGGCTGCTGATCGGCCCGGCCGGGCTGCTGTGGCTGAACCTGCGCCGCGACGAGCGCACCATGGACACGAAGCAGAAGCCAATGGACCGCGGCTTCATCGCGCTGCTGTTCCTGACCAGCGCCAGCGGCCTGGCGCTGCTGGCGCTGCGCGACACGGGCGCGATGGCGTCGCTGCTGGCCGTGCACCTGGGCATCGTCATGGCGCTGTTCCTGACGCTGCCCTACGGCAAGTTCGCGCACGGCATCTTCCGCAGCGCGGCGCTGCTCAAGTACCACATCGAAAAACGCCGGCCCAGCGATCTCGCGCTGGGCGCGGACTGAACCGCATCGCAAAAGAAAACCGAAATCCCCAAAGGAGACCCATCATGACGAAACCCGGTGTGCTGAACATCCCGTCGATGCGCGGCCAATGCAGCGAGGCGGAATGGCAGGCGCGCGTGGACCTGGCCGCGTGCTACCGGCTGGTCGAGCTCTATGGCATGGCCGACATGATGGCCAACCACATCTCCGTGCGCGTGCCCGACGAGGACAACGCCTTCCTGATCAACCCGTACGGCATGATGTACGAGGAGATCACGGCGTCCTGCCTGATCAAGGTGGACCACGACGGCAAGATCCTGTCCAAGCCCGATTTCGGCGCGCTGGACTACGGCATCAACAAGGCCGGCTACGTGATCCACAGCGCCGTCCACCACGCCCGGCCCGAAGTGGCGTGCGTGATCCACACCCACAGCTGGGCCTCGATGGCCGTGTCGTCGCTGGCATGCGGCCTGCTGCCGATCACCCAGACCGCCATGCGCTTCCTGAAGATCGGCTACCACGACTACCAGGGCGTGGTGCTGGACACCGCCGAGCAGGAATCCCTGATCGCCGACCTGGGCCGCGGCGAGGCGCTGATACTGCGCAACCACGGCGCACTGACCGTGGGCAACTCGGTCGGCGAAGCCTTCAACTGGATGCACCGCCTGGAACTGGCCTGCCGCTCGCAGGTGGCCGCCATGTCGTGCAACACACCGCTCCAGCAGGTGCCCGCCAACGTGCTGGAGGAAACCTGGAACAACTACCAGCCCGGCACCCGCCGCCCGTACGGACTGATGGAATGGCCCGCGCTGCTGCGCAAGCTGGATCGCATCGATCCGGGGTATCGGGAGTAACGGCGGCGGGCTGGCAGACGCAATGCCGCCGGTTTTCTCCCCTCTCCCGCAAAGCGGCAGAGGGGAGCTTGAAAACAAGAAACACCCTGCAGAGTGTGGAGGAGACACGATGAACCGCAGAACCATGCTGGCGCGGATGCTGGCGCTGGGCGCCGCCCCTTATGTGCTTGATGTCCGTGCGCAGGACAAGCCCGTCACGCTGGTGGTGCCGTTCGCGCCCGGTGGCAATCTGGACGTGGTGGCGCGCGCCATCGCGCCGGCGCTGGAGCAGGCGCTCGGCCGCAACGTGATTGTCGACAACCGTCCCGGGGCCGGCGGCGTGATCGGGGCGTCGGCCGTGGCGCGGGCGGAGCCCGATGGCAGCACGCTGCTGGTGACCACGCCCAACGCGTTGGTGGTGCTGCCCAAGATGACCCGCACCAACTTCAAGCTGGCGAGCTTTGCGCCGGTGGGGCTGGTGTCGACGACGGCGCTGGTGATCGTGGTCAAGGGTGGCGATACGCGGTTCAAGGATGTCGACGCGCTGCTGGCCTTCGCGCGCGCCAACGCCGGCAAGCTGGCCGCCGGCCATGCCGGGCCGGGCACCACCAACCACATGGCGCTGCTGCAGCTCGAAGACGCCGCCAAGGTCCGTTTCAACCAGGTGCCGTACAAGGGCTCGGCCCCGGCGCTGGTGGACCTGATGGGCGGGCAGATCGACTTCGTGGTGGACCAGCTCACCAGTTCCGCGCCGCATATCCAGTCGGGGGCGCTGCGGGCGCTGGCCGTGATGTCGCGCGAGCGCGATGCCGCGCTGCCCAAGGTGCAGACGCTGCGCGAGGCGGGGCTGGCCAACTTCGAGGCCACCACGGCCACCGGCCTGCTGGCGCCGGCGGGCACGCCGGCCAAGGTCATCGACACGATCAATGCCGCGCTGCGCAAGGCGCTGGCCGAGGGCAGCGTCCGGAGCCGGCTCCAGAACGTGGGCAGCGTGGCCCAGGGGTCGACGCCGCAGGAGCTGCTGGCGTCGCTGCAGAAGGAAGATGCGCGCGCCCAGGCGCTGGCCACGGCCGGCCGCCTGAAGGCCGCGGAATAGGAGCGCCGGCATGACACGTCCCTGCCTGCCGCCGCTGGCCGATATCACGCCGCCGGCGTTCCGCGCGCCCCCGGGCGCCTGCGACAGCCACGCCCATGTGTTCGGCCCGTTCGCGCGCTATCCGCTGGCCGATGACCGCAGCTACACGCCTGCCGAGCATCCCGCCGACGCCTTCATCGCCCATCTCGATGCGCTGGGGCTTACGCGCGGCGTGCTGGTCACGGCCAGCGCCAGCGGCACCGACAACAGCGTGGTGACCGACGCCCTGCGCCAGTACCCCAGCCGCCTGCGCGGCATCGCCGTACCGGCCGCCGATACCACCGATGCGCAGCTCGACGCCTGGCACGACGCCGGCGTGCGCGGCGTGCGCTTCAACCTGTACCAGCTCGACGGCCACGCGGTGTACCGCAACGGCGTGGGCATCGACGTGCTGGAGGCGCTGGCGCCGCGCCTGAAGGCGCGTGGCTGGCACGCGCAGATCTGGATCCATGCGCCCGACCTGGTCACGCTCGGGCCCCGCCTGCGCGCGCTGGGCCTGCCGCTGGTGATCGACCACATGGGCCGCATGGCCACGTCGCGCGGCGTGGGCGATCCGGGCTTCCAGGCGCTGTGCGCGCTGCTGGCCGATGGCGTGGCATGGACCAAGATTTCGGGCGCAGACCGCCTGCAGCCGGCCGGCGCGCCGTACCGCGACGTGGACGCCTTCGTCGCCGCGCTGCTGGCCGCCAACCCGGAACAGATCGTCTGGGGCTCGGACTGGCCGCACATCAACTATTTCGATCCGGCGCAGATGCCCGACGACGGCGTGCTGTTCAACCTGCTGGCGCGCTGGCTGCCCGACGAGGCGGCGCGGCAGCGCGTGCTGGTGACGAACCCGGCACGGCTCTATGGCTTCGACTGACGGCCGGAGCCCGGCCCCACAACGACGACACCTACAACAACGACTGGAACGGAGACAACCATGAACCGATTCGCCCTGCCTCAGCCTGCCGCGCCCTGGCTGCTGTCCGCCATGCTGGCGGCCGGCGCGCTGCTGGCCCAGCCGGCCCGTGCCGACGACTACCCGACCAAGCCCGTGCGCGTGGTCGTGGCTTTCACGGCCGGCGGCACCACCGACATGCTCGCGCGCAGCGTCAGCCAGATCCTGGCGCAGCGCTTCAAGCAGTCGTTCGTGGTGGACAACCGCCCTGGCGCCGGCGGCAACATCGGCACCGAGTTCGTGGTGCGCGCGCCGGCCGACGGCTACACGCTGCTGGTGAACTCGGTCGGGCCGATCTCGATCAACCAGTCGCTCTACAAGAAGCTCAACTACGACCCGCTGACCGACCTGGTGCCCGTCGTGCAGATTGCCGACGTGCCCAACGTGCTGGTCGTGCATCCGTCGCTGCCGGTCAAGACGTTCGAGGAATTCGTCGCCTACGCCAAGGCCAATCCCGGCAAGCTCAACTACAGCTCCACGGGCGTGGGCACGTCGTCGCACCTGTCGGGCTACATGCTGACCGAGCGCATGGGCACGCAAGCCACGCACATCCCGTACAAGGGCGCCGATGCGCTGAACGACCTGCTGTCGGGCCGCATCCAGTTCATGTTCGCGACAATTCCGTCGGTGATGCCGCATATCCAGGCCGGCAAGCTGCGCGCGCTGGCAGTGTCCAGCGCCAAGCGGTCGCGCTCGCTGCCCGACCTGCCCACCGTGGCGGAAAAGGGCTACCCCGGCTTCGAGGCCGGCTCGTGGTTCGGCTTCTTCGCGCCCAAGGGCACCCCGCAGGACGTGATCACCAAGGTCAACCAGGCCGTCAACGAGGCGCTGCCGTCGCTGCAGGCGCAGATGATCCGCGAAGGCGCCGACCCGGTGGGCGGATCGGCGAAGCAGTTCGGAGACTTCACGCGCAAGGAATACGTCAAGTGGAAGGCCGTGGTGAAAGCCTCCGGCGCCACGGTCGATTGAGCGCCATGGCCAGCGCGCCCCTGCGGATCCTGCTGTCGGCCGCCACGCTCGACGCGCACCGGCCGGCCATCGACGCCGCGCTGGGGCCCGGGCCGCGCGTGGCAGCCGGTGGTGGTGCCGGACGTCGACGATGCGCGCGCCGTGGATGCCGACGTGGCGTTCGTGTCGCGCGACGTGACCGGGCTGTCGACCAAGCACGAAATCCTGCCCGCCACGCAGCGGTTCTATACGGCCATGCTGCAGGCGCCGTCGCTGCGCTGGGCGCACGCGCACTCGGCCGGTGCCGACCGGGCGATCTACGGCCAGCTCCGCGCGCGCGGCGTGACGGTGACCACGTCGTCCGGGGCCAACGCCGGCGTCGTGGCGCAGACCGCGCTGGCCGGGCTGCTGGCACTGGCGCGCCACCTGCCGCAATTGATCGACGCGCAGCGGGCCAGCCGCTGGGCGCCGCTGATCGGCAGCGGCCTGCCGCGCGACCTGCAGGGCCAGCACGCCACCATCGTGGGCTGGGGCCCGATCGGACAGCAGATCGGCGCCGTGCTGGCTGTACTGGGCGTGGGCGTGACCGTGGTCCGGCAGCGCGCCGCGCCGGTGGCGGGCGGCTTCGAGACCGTGACGTTCGACCAGTTCGACGCGGTGCTGCCGCGCACTGACTGGCTGATCCTGGCCTGCCCGCTGACCGACGTGACGCGCGGGCTGGTCAGCCGCGCGGCGCTGCAGCGGCTGCCCGCCGGCGCCCGGCTTGTGAACGTGGCGCGCGGCGAGGTGGTCGACGAAGCCGCGCTGATCGATGCGCTGCGCGCGCAGCACCTGGGCGGCGCGTTCCTGGACGTCTTTGCGCATGAACCGCTGCCGGCCACGTCGCCGCTCTGGTCGCTGCCCAACGTCATCGCCACGCCGCACAGCGCCGGGTTCTCGGACGGCAACGCGGCGCGCGTGGTGGAGATCTTCCTGGACAACCTGCGCCGCTGGGCCGACGGTCAGCCGCTCCGCAACATCTCAAGTTGAGAGGACGCCACGCGGTTGCGGAAATTTCCGCATTGAATTGCCGACGTTTCCGCCACCGCGCGGCCAGGCCAGCCGCGACAATCGTGGCATGCCTTCGCACGTCGTCCAACCTGCTTCCACGCTCGTCTCTACCGCCGATGCCAGCCCGTCCGGCGCGCCGGCGCCGCTGCCGCGCGTGGTGATTGCCGAGGACCATCCCGCCTACCTGCTGATGATGCAGGAGCAACTGCTGCGTATCGGCGGCTGCGAGGTGGTGGCCTGCGCGCGCGGCGACGACGCCTGGGCCGCGTGGCGGCAGGGCGGGGCGGCGCTGTTGCTGACCGACGTCGGGCTGCCCGGCATGGATGGCCTGGCGCTGGTGCGCGCGGTGCGGCAGGCGGCGCAGGCGCAAGGGTCGCGCGTGCGCATCGTCGTCATTACCGTCAGCATCACCGAGGCGCTGCGGCGTGACTGCCGGGCCGCCGGCGCGGACCTCTTGCTCGAAAAGCCCGTGGGCCTGCGCGCGATGACCGCGCTGGTGCAGCGCTTCGCGGCCGGGCCGGACTAGTCAGCCGCGCCAGGCCGAGCTGCGGGGCCGCTCGATGTCTTTGCCGAAGCCGGCGGAATACCGCACGCGCTTTGTCTCGGCGCTGGACTAGCGCTACATGTTCAGCGCCCGCTTCTGCACCGCCAGCGCGGCCTCGCGCATGACCTCGGACAGCGACGGGTGCGGATGGCTGATGATGCCGATGTCCTCGGACGCGGCCTTGAACTCCAGCGCCGCCACGCCCTCGGCGATCAGGTCCGAGGCATTGGCCGAGATGATGTGCACGCCCAGCAGCTCGTCGGTCTGCGCGTCGGCAATCATCTTGATGAAGCCGTCCGGCCGGCCCATGCCCATCGCGCGGCCGTTGGCCTGCATCGGGAACTGGCCGGTGCGATACGCGCGGCCTTCGGCCTTGAGCTGGGCCTCGGTCTTGCCCACCCACGCGATCTCGGGCTCGGTGTAGATCACCCACGGGATGCAGTTGTAGTCGATGTGCGGCTTCTGGCCGTCGATGATCTCGGCCACCATCACGCCTTCGTCCTCGGCCTTGTGGGCCAGCATCGGGCCGCGCACCACATCGCCGATGGCGTAGATGCCGGGCACCGTGGTGCGGCAGTGATCGTCCACGGGGATGAAGCCGCGCGCGTCGGTGGCCAGGCCCACGGCGTCCAGGCCCAGGTCGTCGGTGTTCGGCACGCGGCCGATCGACACGATCAGGCGGTCTGCATCGAGCTTCTGCTCGGCGCCGTCCTTGTCCTTGTAGGCGATGCTGACGCCCTTGGCCTTCGCCTTGACCTCGCCGATGGTGACGCCCAGGTGGATCGTCAGCCCCTGCTTCTTGAACAGCTTGGCCGCCTCCTTGGCGATGGCTTCGTCGACGCTGCCCAGAAACGTCGGCAGCGCTTCCAGGATCGTCACCTCGGCGCCCAGCCGGCGCCAGACCGAGCCCAGCTCCAGCCCGATCACGCCCGCGCCGATCACGGCCAGCCGCTTGGGCACGGTGTCGAACGACAGCGCGCCCTCGTTGTCGGAGACGATCTTGTTGTCCACCGGCACGTCGGGCAGGTGGCGCGCCTTGGAGCCCGTGGCGATGATCACGTTGCGCGCCGTGTAGGGCTTGGTATTGCCCGCTTCGCCGGCCTCCACGGTGACCACGCCGTCCGCGCCCCGGCCCTTGAGCTTGCCATGGCCCTTGATCCACGTGACCTTGTTCTTGCGGAACAGGAATTCCACGCCGCCCGTGAACTTGTCGACGATGGCGGCCTTGCGCCGGATCATCTGCGGCAGGTCCAGCGTCACGCCCTTGATCTGCACCCCGTGGTCGGCCATGCCGTGCTGGGCGTGCTCGAAATGCTCGGACGACGCCAGCAGCGCCTTGCTGGGAATGCAGCCCACGTTCAGGCAGGTGCCGCCCAGGCGCGGCTTGCCGGCCTCGTCCTTCCATTCCTCGATGCAGGCCACGGTCTTGCCAAGCTGCGCGGCGCGGATGGCGGCGATGTAGCCGCCCGGGCCGGAGCCGATCACGATCACGTCGAAATCGGCCTGCGCCGACGCGCTGGCGCCACCGGCGGTCGGTGCCGGTGCGGCGGCGGGAGCGGGCGCCGGGGCAGCCTGGGACGCGGCCGGTGCCGGGGCGGGGGCCGCGGCCTTGGGCGCCGGGGCCGGCGCGGCCTTGCCTTCGGTATCCACCACGGCAATCACCTCGTCGGCATGCACCGTGGCCCCGTCGGGCTTGACGATCTGGGCCAGCACGCCGTTGTCGGGGCAAGGCACCTCCAGCGTCACCTTGTCGGTTTCCAGCTCCACCAGGATCTCGTCGCGCTGCACGGCCTCGCCGGGCTTTTTCTTCCACTGGATCAGCGTGGCTTCCGAGACGGATTCGGAAAGCTGGGGCACCTTCACTTCTATCGTGGCCATGGTCGGGGGGTTCCGGGTGAGGAAAACCTCCAGTCTAGGAGACCGGGCCTCCACCCACACGCCGCGCGACCGAGGGTTTACCCGTGTCCGGGCGCCAGACAGGACAACGGCCCACCGGGCGCGGCGGGCCGTCGGCAGGCAGGCCGGGGTGGCCTGCCGGGTGGCGCGGTGGGTCAGTGGCCGGCGCTCTGGCCGCCGTCGACGTGCAGGATCTCGCCGGTCACGAACGGCGCAGATTCCAGGAACAGCACGGCCTCGGCGATATCGCTCATTTCGCCCATGCGGCCCATCGGGTGGAGCGCGCCCAGCGCCGCGTGGGTTTCCGGTGCGTGCATCGGCGACTTGATGATGCCGGGCGACACCGCGTTGACGCGGATGCCGCGCTTGGCGTACTCGACGGCCAGCGACTTGGTGGCCGCGTTGATGCCGCCCTTGGTCAGCGACGCCAGCACCGACGGCACGCCGTCGATGGCATGGTCGACGAGGCTCGTGGTGATGCTGACCACGTGGCCGCTGCCCTGCTTTTCCATCTGCGCGATGGCAAGCTGCGTGATGTGGAAGAAGCCGGCCAGGTTCACGCCAGTCTTGGCGGCGTAGTCCTCGGCCGTGTAGGCCGTGAACGGCTTGGCGATGAAGATGCCGGCGTTGTTGACCAGCGCGTCGACGCGGCCAAAGCGCTCGATGGCCTGCCCGACCACGCGCCGCGCGGTCTCCGGGTCGGCGATGTCGCCCGGCACGGCCAGCACGTCCGCATCGTCGGGCTGCTGGATGCCGCGGGCCGTGGCCACGACGCGGTAGCCGCGCTGGCGGTATGCCTTGACCAGCTCGGCGCCGATGCCTTGCGAGGCGCCCGTGACGATGGCGACCTTCTGGGTGGTGGTGGGGGTGGTGGTTTGCGTGGTGCTCATGATTTGCCTCGTTTGTCTGGATGACCTTGGCGTCCTTGCCAATCGAACCGTCGTGGTCGATGGCTGGAAATGTAGGTGAGGCGGGCGGGGGATTGAACGGCACCACGGCACAAACACTTGTGCGCGCCGGTAACAAGTGGCCGGCGCGCGGCCGTGTCAGCTACGCGGAAAACTTCTCGACCAGGAAGTCGACGAAGGCGCGCACGCGGCGCGAGACGTGGCGGGCGTGCGGATAGAGCAGGACGAACGGCCGCGTGCTGCCGCCAAAGTCCTGCAGCACCTCGACCAGCGTGCCGTCGCGCAGGTCCTGCTCCACGACGAAGCGGTAGGTCTGGAACAGCCCGGCGCCGGCGCGGGCCAGCGTGGCGCCGCCCAGCGCGTCCTCGGACGTGCCATACGGGCCCGTGGTGACCACGTCGACGTCCTCGCCGTCCTGGCGGAACGTCCATGGGATGCGGCGCCCGCTGCTGGGCCGCTCGAACTGGATGCACGCGTGGGCCAGCAGGTCGTCCAGCGTGGCCGGCGTGCCGTGGCGCTTCAGGTAGGCCGGCGTGCCCACCACGACCATCTCGGCGTCTTCGAGCTTGCGGGCGATCAGCGTGGAATCGTCGGGGGCGCGGCCTCGCACCGAGAGGTCGTAGGTATCGTCGGCAAAGTCGACGTTGCGGTTGCTGATGTGGACGTCGATGTCCACGTCCGGGTAGCGCTCGCGGAATTCGGGCAGCACCGGCAGCACGCGGTAGTGCGCGTAGGGCGTGGGCAGGCTGATGCGCAGCCGGCCGGCCGGCGTGGCGTGCTGGCCGCTGATCTGCCGCTCGGCGTCCACCAGCTGCGCCAGCGCCTGGCGGGTTTCCTCGAAGTAGGTGCGGCCCTCGTCGGTCAGCCGGATCTGGCGCGTGGTGCGCACGAACAGCCGGACCGCCAGCCGTTCCTCCAGCCGCGACACGCTGCGGCTGACCGCAGCCGGCGTCACGCCCGCCGCCACCGCGGCCGCCGTGAAGCTGCCCAGTTCGGCTGCCAGGCAGAAGAGTTCGATGCTGCCAAGCTGGAGATCGTCGAATTGGCGCTTCATGGTCGGGGCGGCAGGGGAGGCAGGGGCGATGGCCGCCAGTGTATGCGATGGCCCGCCGGACGGCCGATTTGTTCCATGGCGTATCAATCGATGTTCCCGCCGGCCCGTTCCCCGCCTGCGCCCCGGCGCCTATAGTCATCCGCAACCCCAACCTTCCACGGAGTCACCATGACCGTCGCATCGAAACTGGCCGCGCTGGGCCTGACCCTCCCCCCGCCGCCGCGCCCGCTGGGCCGCTACACCGCCGTGAGCCAGGCCGGCGACCTGCTGTTCATCTCCGGCCAGTTGCCGCTGCGCGACGGGCAGGTGGTCTGGCAGGGCCAGGTTGGCAAGGACCTGACCGTGGAGCAGGGCAGGCAGGCCGCGCAGTTGGCGGCGCTGAACGTGCTGGCGCAGATCGACGCCCATCTGGGCGGCTTTGCGCGGCTGGACCACATCGTGCGGGTGGAAGGCTACGTGACCAGCGCGCCGGGCATGCTGGAACAGCCGGCCGTGATCGACGGGGCGTCCGAACTGTTTGCCGAGGTGCTGGGCGACCAGGCCGGCCACGCGCGCGCGGTCTACGCGCAGAGCCAGCAGCCCGGCAACGCGGCCGTGATCCTGGTCGTCATCGCGCAGGTCAGGCCCGCGTAGTAGCCCTCCGGGGCGCCCAAGGTGCCCCGGTCGGGTCGGCACCCTATCCGAACGGATGAGACGGATAAGCGACTGGCTGGGTGGCCCGAGCCTCTCGTACAGCAGCCAGCGCGGCGTGTAGGCGATAGCATCGAAGCCATTGGTCCTTATCGCTCGTCCTTATCGCTCCGAGGTGCTGGCATGACGCTTTCCGTGGTTGCCCCGACGTTGTTCCTCGAAACCAGCCGCCGCTATCTGCTGGCGACGCCCATGCCCGCCCCGGCGCCCGCGCGCCCGGCGCTGGACACCACGTGGCAGCCCCGCGTCGACGACGGCCGGTTCAGCAGCAGCCGCGCCGCGCCGCCGGCCCCGTGGCCGGCCGACCCGCGCGCGTGAAGCGCGGCGGCGGGCTACCAGCGTTCCATGTACGGCCGCAGGTCCAGCTCGAACGTCCAGGCGTCGCGCGGCTGCGTGTGCAGGTACCAGTAGTTGTCGGCGATGTGCTCGGGGTTCAGGATGCCGTCCTGGTCCTTGAGCGCGTAGCGGTCCGGGAACGTGTCGCGGATGAACGCGGTGTCGATGGCGCCGTCCACCACCACGTGGGCCACGTGGATGTTGCGCGGCCCCAGCTCGCGCGCCATGCTCTGCGCCAGCGCGCGCAGCGCGTGCTTGGCGCCGGCAAACGCGGCAAAGTTGGCGCTGCCGCGCAGCGCGGCCGTGGCCCCGGTGAACAGGATCGTGCCCCGGCCCCGCGCCACCATCCGGCGCGCGGCGGCCTGCGCGGTCAGGAAGCCGGCAAAGCAGGCCATCTCCCAGATCTTGAAGTACTTGCGCGGCGTCTCTTCCAGGATGCTGCACGGCACGTTGGCGCCGATGTTGAAGACCAGCACCTCCACCGGGCCATGCTCGGCCTCGATCTGGTCGAATAGCTGCGCCACCGCGTCTTCCTGCCGCGCGTCGCTAGCGTAGCCGAACGCCTGGCCGCCATCGGCGCGGATGCGGTCCACCAGCGGCTGCAGCTTGTCCGCCGATCGGCGCGTGACGCAGGCGATGTAGCCCTCGCGCGCAAAGCGCCGCGCAATGGCGCCGCCCGTGGCGTCGCCCGCGCCGATGACCAGGGCAACCTTCGCTGGGGATGTGGGGGTCGTCATGTCGTCTCCATGGGTGTTTTCGACAGTGTAGGGGGCCGCCGGTCAGTGTGCATCGGCCGACGGCGCCTTGGGCGGGGCAATCCTGCGCATCAGCGGCACCAGCGGGATGGCCACGACAAAGCAGACCAGGATGACCAGGAACGCATCGGCATAGGTCAGCGTATGGGCCTCGCGCATGACCAGCGTCCAGAGCTGGCGCACGGCGGCGGCGTGGCCGTCGGTCACCTCGTTGCCCAGCGCCGACAGGTGGGCCGTGCTGTTGCCCAGGAACTCGGCCATGGCCTCGTTGCGGATGTTCAGATGCTCGGCCAGCCGCAGGAAATGCAGGTTCGTGCGGTCGTTCAGGATCGTCCCGCATACGGCGATGCCGATGGCGCCGCCCAGGTTGCGCATCAGGTTGAACAGGCCGGAAGCCAGCTTCAGCCGCGCGGGCGGCAGCGCGCCCAGCGTCAGCGTGACCGTGGGCGCCACCGCGAACTGCTGGCCCATGCCGCGCAGCGCCTGCGGCAGCAGCAGCTCCGTGCTGCCCCAGTCATGCGTGATCGGCGCAAAGCTCCACATCGACAGCGCGAACATCGACAGGCCCACCATCAGCAGCCAGCGCAGGTCCAAGCGGTTGGCCAGGTACGAGTAGAGCGGGATCGACATCACCTGGAACACGCCCGTGGAGAAGATGGCCAGCCCGGTCTGCAGCGCGCTGTAGCCGCGCACCTGGCCCAGGAACAGCGGCGTCAGGTAGATGGTGGCGAAGATGCCGATGCCGGTGACGAACGAGAAGAAACAGCCCAGCGCGAAATTGCGGTCTTTCAGCGCGCGCAGGTCCACCACGGGGTTGGCGTACGTCAGCGAGCGCCACAGGAACGCCGCCCCGGCGATGCCGGAGATCCACGCGGTGGCGACGATGGTCGGGTCGCCGAACCAGTCCCAGCGCGGGCCTTCTTCCAGCGTGTATTCCAGGCAGCCCAGCGACAGCGCCAGCAGCAGCATGCCCAGGTAGTCGGCGCCCTTGAGCAGCGACCAGTCGGGCTGGTCGATCTTCACCAGGACCGGCACCATGACCGTGACGAAGATGCCCGGCACGAGGTTGATGAAGAACAGCCAGTGCCACGAGTAGTTGTCGGTGATCCAGCCGCCGATGGTGGGGCCCAGCGTGGGCGCCAGCGACGCCAGCCCGCCCACGATGGCCGCCGCCGCCACGCGCTGGCGCCCGGCGAAGAACGCGAACGCGGTGGTGAAGACCATCGGGATCATCGACCCGCCCAGAAAGCCCTGCGCCGCGCGAAAGGCGATCATGCTATCGATGTTCCACGCCACGCCGCACAGCAGGCTGGTCAGCGTGAAGCCGGCCGCGGACGCCGAGAACAGCCAGCGCGTGGACATCACGCGCGCCAGCCAGCCCGACAGCGGAATCACGATGATCTCCGCGATCAGGTACGCGGTCTGCACCCAGACCGTCTCGTCGGTGCCCGCCGACAGCCCGCCGCCGATGTCGCGCAGTGACGCGGACACGATCTGGATGTCGAGCAGCGCGATGAACATGCCCACGCACATCGTGCCGAACGCCAGCACGCGCGTGGCGATGGGCAGTTCGGCGGGGGAAGGCAGCGCGGGCGGGGCGGGCACGGTGGCGCCGGGTCCGGCAGCGACGGCGGTGCTCATGACTTGCCCGGTGCGGCGGTAGCCACGTCAGCGGTGTCGGTGCGGCCCGCGTGGGTGTCGATCTCGGCCACGACCGACAGGCCCGGCCGCAGCACGCCCAGCCGCGCGTCGGCATCGTCGAGCACGATCCGCACCGGCACGCGCTGGACGATCTTGGTGAAGTTGCCGGTGGCGTTCTCGGGCGGCAGCACGCTGAACTGGGCGCCCGTGGCCGGCGCCAGGCTTTCCACGCGGCCGTGGAAGACCTTGCCGGGCAGCACGTCGGCCACGATCGTGGCGCGCATGCCGGGCTGCATATGCGCGAGCTGGCCTTCCTTGAAGTTCGCATCGACCCAGAGGCCGCGCGCGGGCACGATCGACAGCAACTGTCCGCCGCTGGCCGCGTAGGCGCCCACGCGCGCGCGGCGATTGCCGACGGTGCCGTCCACGGGCGCGCGCAGTTCCGTGTAGCTCAGGTTCAGCCGTGCGATGTCGCGCTCGGCCACGGCCTGCGCCAGCGCGGCTTCGGCCTGCTGCTTCTGCGTGGCGATCACGTCGAGCTGCCGGCGCGCGGCCTCCGCGCTGGCCTTGGCCTTCTGGCCGTGGGCCAGCGACTGCTTGAAATCGGCGTCGGCCTTCTGGGCGCTCTGGATCGACACGGCCGACTTGGCCACCAGGCTGGCGTAGCGTGTCTGGTCGTCGCGGGCGCGCAGGGTTTCGGCGTCGGCGGCCGTCACGCCGGCGCGGGCCTCGGCGATCACGGCGTCCTGCAGCCGGGCACGGGCATCCAGGTTGGCGATCAGCGCCTGCTGCGCGGCCACGGCGCCCTCGGCCCGGGCCAGCGCGGCGCGGTAGTCGCGGTCGTCGATGCGGGCCAGCACGTCGCCGGCGCGCACGGCCTGGTTGTCGGTCACGCGCACCTCGGTCAGGTAGCCGGGCACCTTGGCGGCAATCAGCGTGACGTCGCCGCCCACGTAGGCGTCGTCGGTCTCCTGCACGAACCGCGCGTCGGTCCACCAGTGGTAGCCATAGCCAGCCGCGGCCAGCACCACCAGCGCGGCGCCGGCGCGGATCAGCAGGGCCTTGCGGCCGGGTCTGGCGGGCTGGGCCGTGGGGGTGGCGGCGCCTGCGGGCACGCGGTCGGCGGTCGTCGTACTGCTTGTCATGGGAAACGCTCCGTAGCGGCAACGCGCCTTTGTCAGGCGCGGGAAGTCGGGGATGAAGAAGGGGTGGGATGCGATGCGGGCGGCGTGCCGGGCGGGGCCGAACGTGCCAGCCGCGCGCGCAGGGCCGGGCTGGCGGCGTCGCCGGCGGCGATGTAGTGGTCGGTCTCGGTGATGCGCTGGCCCGTATCGGCATCGACCAGCGCGATGCGCACGGTGCGCCCGGTCTGGCGTTCCACCAGCCGCACCGTGCCGGTCTGGTCCGCGAAATGGCGGTTGCCCCAGTCCATCAGCGTCAGCAGCACGGGCCGGAAATCGCGGCCCCGGTCGG
This sequence comes from Cupriavidus sp. H18C2, assembly GCF_049393795.1. NCBI lineage: Bacteria > Pseudomonadati > Pseudomonadota > Betaproteobacteria > Burkholderiales > Burkholderiaceae > Cupriavidus > Cupriavidus sp. H18C2. The sequence continues at coordinate 451,519 of NZ_CP186011.1, forward strand.
TCAGCACGTACTCGTCGCGCGGCGGGTGGGCGCAGTACGGGCGGCGCGCCAGCAATCCTTCGTCGACCAGGCTGTTCAGCCGCCGGGTCAGCATGTTCGGCGCGATGCCGAGCCGCTTCTGGAAGTCGTCGAAGCGGGCGGTGCCGTAGAACGCCTCGCGCAGGATCAGCACCGACCACGTGTCGCCTACCCGCGCAATCGCCCGCGCCGTCGGGCAGGCGCCGTCCTTGTGCGCGGATTTCTGCATCGTTCGGCCTCCTGCAAGAAATTGGTTGCTATCAATATGAAAGTTAGTCTAGGCTAGTCACTATCAAGATGCAACTAACTTTTGCATCGATCTGACGAAAGGAACGGAAATGACGGAGCAGGCACAGGGATGGGGGCGCCGCGCGACAACGCTGGCGGCGGCGTTGGCCGCGATGTTCGGCATGGCGGCGTGCGCGGTGGGGCCCGACTACCGGGCGCCCGCCACGGCCATGCCGCAGGTCTACCCGCACGCGGCCGCGCTGGCGGCGATCAACGAGGCACGGCCGCCGGTCTCGCTCGATACCTGGTGGGACGGGTTTGCCGATCCGCAGCTCACGCGGATCGTCCAGCGCGCGCTGGATCAGAACCTGGATCTGGCGGCGTCGCTGGCGCGGGTGGAGCAGGCGCGCGCGGCGGCCCGGTTTGCTGGCGCCGAACTGCTGCCGCAGGCCAGTGCCTACGGCGACGTCACGAAGCAGCGCCAGTCACTGGAAAGCCCGCTGGGCAAGATCGGCAGCACGCTGCCCGGCTACACGGGCGGGCAGACGCTCTACGCGGTGGGCGCGGCGGCCACGTGGGAAATCGACCTCGCGGGCGGGCTGCGGCGCGGCGCCGAGGCGGCCGATGCCGAGTGGCAGGCCGCGCAGGCCAGCCACGTGGGTGTGCGGATCCTGGTGGCCGCCGAGGCCGCCGACGCGTACTTTCGCGTGCGGGCCGCGCAGGACCGTATCGCCATCGCGCGGCAGCAGGAGACGACGGACCAGCGGCTGCTGGAACTGGTGCGGCTGCGGCTGGCCGATGGCATCGGCGCCGAGCGCGAACTGGCGCAGGCGGAAGCGCGCGTGGCGCAGACGCGCGTCACGATCCCGCCGTTGCGGATCGAACTGGACACGCAACTGAACCGGCTGGACGTGCTGATGGGCGCGCAGCCGGGCACCTATGCCGCCGAACTGCGCGAGGCGCCGGCGGCGCTGACGGTGCCGCAGGTGGCGCTGGCGCAGGGGCCGGCCAACCTGCTGCAACGGCGCCCCGACGTGATCGCGGCCGAGCGCCGGCTGGCGGCGTCGAACGCGCGGATCGGCGTGGCGACGGCCGAGTATTACCCCAAGCTGTCGCTGTCGGCGCTGCTGGGCTTCGAAAGCCTGTCGGCCGGCAAGCTGTTCACCGCGCAGGCGTTCCAGCCCGCCGCCACGGCCGGCCTGCGCTGGCGGCTGTTCGATTTCGGCCGCGTGGACGCCGAGGTGGCCGGCGCCAACGGGGCCTACGCGGAAGCGCTGGCCGGGTATCGCCGGGCCATGCTGCAGGCCACCGAGGACGTGGAGAACGCGCTGGTCACGCTGACGCAGCTCGACGCCCAGCGGGTGGAACTCGACAAGGAAGTGTCGGCGCACGAGCGGGCGCGCAATGCGTCCGAGGAGGCGTACAAGGGCGGCGCCGTCAGCCTGTTCGAGGTGCTGGAGGAAGACCGGCAACTGCTGGCCGCCCGCGACCAGCAGGCCCGCGTGCGCGCCGATAATGCGCGCGCCGCGGTAGCGGCCTTCCGCGCGCTGGGCGGTGGCTGGTCGTAGCCCGGCGGCGAGCCGGTCAGCGCGCCTTCTTCAGCGCCCCGGCCTTGTGGATCGCCTTCTTGCCGGTCTTGGCGCTGCGCACCTCGTACTGCGGGTCCTTGGCCGACGCCTTGGCCACGTGGCCGCCCGCCTTGGCGGTGCCGGTCACCTTGCGCGTGACGGTGCCTTCGGTCTAGCCCTGCGAGGTCTGCCACTTGACCTTGTCGCCCTTCGAGATCGTCGCCATGGCGTGCTCCTGGCATGTGGATGATGTGGCAATGCGCATGCAATGGCCATGCCGGTACGCCCCGGCGCGGCGCATGTCAGACCGTGACCGATACCCGTGCGCGGCATCGGCCACTAGGCTTCAGACAGGCAGCGCCAGCGAAGGAGGGCGACGATGCAACGCGAGTTCATGGCCGGACGGTCATTCGGTACTTTCTGGGTCCTGCTCAAGGACACGTTTTCCGCCTGGCTGGACGACTACGCGCCCAGCATGGGCGCCGCGCTGGCGTACTACACGATCTTCTCGGTAGCGCCGCTGCTGCTGATCGTGATCTCGGTGGCGGGGCTGGCCTTCGGCGCCGAGGCCGCGCGCGGCGCCGTGGTCGACCAGATCGGCGGCATGGTGGGCGAGGAAGGCGCCAAGGCCATCGAAAGCATGCTGGTATCGCTCAGTTCGCCGGAAAAAGGCACGCTGACCGCGCTGCTGAGCATGGTGACGCTGCTGGTGGGCGCCACCACGGTGTTCGCGGAACTGCAGGACGCGCTGGACCGCATCTGGCGCGTGCCGGAGCGCAAGAAGCCGTCGGGCATCTGGGAACTGCTGCGCGCCCGGGTGCTGTCGTTCGGCATGATCCTGGGCATCGGCTTTCTGCTAATCGTGTCGCTCGTGGCCAGCGCCGCGCTGGCCGCCATCGGGCGGTACTGGTCGCCGATGCTGGGCGAGGGCGAGGCCATCGGTCACCTGATCGACATGGCGCTGAGCTTCGGGCTGGTGACCGTGGTGTTCGCGATGATCTACAAGATCATGCCGCACGCGGACGTGCGCTGGCCCGACGTCTGGCTTGGCGCCGTGGTCACGTCGGTGATGTTCACGGTGGGCAAGCTGCTGATCGGGCTGTACATCGGCAAGACCGGCGTGGCCACCGGCTACGGCGCGGCCGGGTCGCTGGTGGTGGTGCTGGTGTGGGTCTACTACTCCGCGCAGATCTTCCTGCTGGGGGCCGAGTTCACGTGGCTCTATGCCAACCGGTTCGGATCGCTGCGCAAGCGCGACACCGGGGGCGAACGGCAGGCCCCCACGCGCCGCGCCTGAGCGGCGGCCCGCCGTGCATTGCAGAAGCTGCGGCGCAATCTTGCACGGCGGGTGTCAGAAAGTCAGTCGGTCAGGTCCTTCGGCAGCTTGCCGCCATTGGCTGCCAGTTCCTGCATCACGCGCTTGTGGAGCCACATGTTCATGGCCGCCGAATCGTTGGTGTCGCCGGTGTAGTTCAGCTCCTTGGCCAGCGCCTTGCGGTGTTCCAGGCTGCTGTCGATGCCCAGCGCCTTGAGCGTGTCGACGATCGACGTGCGCCAGTTCAGCGGCTGGCCGGCCTCGCTGACGGCCTTGTCCATGACGGCCTCGACGTCCACCTGCGACAGCGGCTGCTGGCCCTGCGCCGGGGCACTGCCAGCGGGTGGCGTGGCACCCGGTGCCGGCGCGGCGGGGCTGGCGCCCGGTGCCGTGGTGCCCGGCGTGGCGCCGGGCGTAGTCCCAGGCGTGGCCGTGGCGGTGGTCTGCGCCGAGGCGGACTGGCCGCGGTGCAGCAGCTTGTTCAGGATGTCCTTGAAGATGCTCATTTCGGTCTCCGATAGGGTGGGCGGGACCTTGGCGCTGCAACTATCGTTCCGGGCGGGGCGGACGTGCCGATCGTCGCGTCCGGCTGCCCGGTCAGTCCGATGCGCGCGCCGCCGCGCCGTAGACCTTCTCGCACCACAACGCGCTCGCGCCCAGCCGGCGTGACAGCCTGGCGGCGGCCACGAGCTGCACGCGGGCGATGTCTGCACGGTTGGCCGCCTCCAGCCTGGACGCGGGGCCGGAGAGCGTCAGCGCGGCCATGAACTTGTCGCCGGCGCCAAACAGCGGGGTGGCAAACGCGGCGGTGTAGATGTCCCGGAAGCCCGAGGTGAACCACGGCAGCGGTTCCTCGCGGCGCGCGCTGGCATCGTCCTTTCCCCAGTACTTCAGCACCGATCCGATGGCCGTGTCGTCGAGCGGCAGGATGGTGCCCGGCAGCCGCGTCTCGCGCAGGCCCTCGCTGGGTTCCGCGCGATACAGGCACATGCGCTGCTCGTCGCCGTGCAGCACGTAGTACGACGCGCTTTCCTTCGTCGCCAGCGCCAGGTCCTGCAGCACCGGCTCGATCACGGTGCCGAGCTGGAACGACTGCTCGTAGAGCTTGCCCAGGTAGAGCAGGCGCGGGCCCAGCGCGTAGCGGCTGTCGGCCGTGCGCACCACGTAGCTCATCCGTTCCAGCGAATTCAGCAGCCGGAAGACCGTGGTCTTGTGCATGCCCGATGCGGTGGCCAGTTGCGCCAGCGACATGGTTGTCGCGCCGAGCCGGAAACAGTCCAGCAGCCCGAGTGCCTTCTCGACCGCTGCCACGCCGTGATTACTCATGTGTCCTTCCCCCGGATGCCATGCTGGCGATTGTACGATGTACAACGCGGTTTTGCACAGTACACGGGTTAACGATAATCGGAAGGCGAAGCGTACCGGACTATAGTGGTCGCATATTAATGAAACGCCGTTGTACAGAATACAACGCGTCAGACGGAGACAACTCATGCGTGCAGCGCGACCCCTGTTCTTTTCGATGTGTGCCCTGGCGGCGGCGCTGGCCGTGACGGCCGCGCCGGCCCGTGCCGCGTGGCCGGACGACCGGCCCATCGAGGTCTACGTCGGGTTTGCCGCCGGCGGTGGCACCGACCTGCTGGCCCGGGCCATGACGCCGTTCCTGCAGAAGCACCTGGGCGGCAAGGCGCGCATCGTCGTCGTGAACAAGCCGGGCGCGTCGGGCGAGATCGCCTACTCGGCGCTGTCCCGCGCGGCGGCCGACGGCTACACGATCGGCATCGTGTCCACGCCGTCGCTGCTGACCATCCCCATCCAGCGCAAGCCGAAGTACGACCCGGCCGCCATCGTGCCGCTGGCGCGCGTGATCGACGATCCGGCCATGTTCGTGGTGGCCGGCGACAGCAAGCTGGCGTCGATGGCCGACCTCGTGAAGCAGCTCAAGGCCAACCCCGAAGGGCTGTCGATGGGCAGCAACGGCATCGGCACCAACGGCCACATGGCGGCGCTGGCGCTGCAGCAGGCCACGGGCGCCAAGGTCAACCACATCCCGTTTGCGGGCACGTCGCAGACCAAGACCAGCCTGCTGGGCCACCACATCGACCTGATGGCGATGAGCACGACCGAGTTCACCGAGGCCGACCGCGCGTCGAAGGACGTGAAGGTGCTGGCCCAGCTGGGCGCCGAGCGCCGCCCCGGCCTGGTGGCCGACGTGCCGACGGCCCGCGAGCAGAAGCTGGACATCACGATTTCGTCCGAGCGCGGCTTTGCCGCCCCGCGCGGCCTGCCGCCGCAGATCGCCAAGCGCTTGCAGGACGCCATCGAGGCCACCACGAAGGACCCCGAGTTCCTGGCCCGCGCCGTCAACGAGGCGCGCGGTATCTCGTATCTGTCCGGCGCGGCGTGGACGCAGCACATGGCCACGCAGCGCGGCAAGTTCGAAAGCCTCTGGAAGATCGCGGCCACGAAGTAGGCGCCGACCCGCCGGTCCCCCGATTCCCGTATTCCCGTATTTTCGTCTTACCTGGAGCCGTACATGAGCCAAGCCAAAGCGTCCCCCGCGATCCGTCGCGACTATCCGCGCGTGTCGCCCGAACTGGTCGAGCGCGCCTCGACTTTCCAGGCCGCCATCCTGGCCGACGTGGTCGGCCGCCGCGGCACGATGAACGCCCGCGTGCAGGGCCTGTCGCCCGCGATGAAGGTGTGCGGCCCGGCGCTGACCGTCGAGGTCCGGCCCGGCGACAACCTGATGTTCCACGTCGCGCTGGCCATCGCCCAGCCCGGCGACGTGATCGTCGTGGACGGCAAGGGCGACCAGACCGCCGCGCTGTGCGGCGAAATCATGGCCGCGCAGGCGCAGGCGTCCGGCGTGGCCGGTTTCGTGATCGACGCCGCCGTGCGCGATTCGCACGAACTGGCCAGCGGCCCCTTCCCGGTGTTCTCGGCCGGCACCAACCCGTGCGGGCCCACCAAGGCCATCGGCGGGCTTGTGAACTGGCCGGCCGCCGTGGCGGGCGTGGCGGTCAACCCGGGCGACCTGATCGTCGGCGATGCCGACGGCGTGGTGGTCATTCCGCGCGAGGACGTGCCGGCCATCCTGGAACTGGCGCAGAAGAAGGTTGATATCGAGGCCAGGCGCATCGCGGCAATCCGGGCCGGCGAACTGCGTCCGGGCTGGCTGGACAAGGAACTGCGCGCCGCCGGCGTGCTGGCCGAAGGGGAATCGCTGTGACCGCCGTGAAAAAGCCCGCGCTGCTGGTGACCGGCAACGACCTGGCGCCGCAGGCGCTGGCGCTGCTGAACGATTTCGAGGTCAGCTTTGCCGGCAAGCAGTGCAGCGAGGACACCGTGGTGGCGCTGGCCAGGGCCACGGACCCGGTGGCGATCATCGTCCGCTACGGCAAGATCGGCGCCTCCGTGATGGACGCCGCGCCGTCGCTGAAGGTCATCTCGAAGCACGGCAGCGGCATCGACGTGATCGACCAGCAGGCCGCCGCCGCGCGCGGCATCGCGGTCCGGGCGGCGGTGGGGGCCAACGCGGCCGCCGTGGCCGAGCACGCCTGGGCGCTGATCCTGGCCTGCGCCAAGGCGGTGCCGCACCTGAACGACCGCATGCGCGCCGGCCATTGGGACAAGTCGATCCACAAGACCATCGAGCTGAACGGCCGCACGCTGGGCCTGGTGGGGCTGGGCGAGATCGGCCGGCGGGCGGCCGTTACTGGCGTGGCGCTGGGCATGCTGGTCATCGCGTTCGATCCGTACGCGAAGACGGTGCCCGATGGCGTGACGCGGGTGGACGACCTGCACGACCTGTACCGCCAGTCGGACGTCGTGTCGCTGCACTGCCCGCTGACCGACGAGAACCGCGGCATGCTGAACCGCGACACGCTGGCGCTGTTCAAGGACGGCGCGATCCTGGTGAACACGGCGCGGGGTGGCCTGATCGACGAGGCGGCGCTGGCCGAGGCGCTGACCAGCGGCAAGCTCTACGCGGCCGGGCTCGACAGCTTTGCCGTGGAGCCGATGCCCGTGCCGCACCCGTTCCAGCAGGTGCCGAACCTGATTCTTTCGCCCCATATCGGCGGCGTCAGCGACGCGGCCTACGTGAACATGGGCGTGGGCGCGGCCCGCAACGTGCTGGCCGCGTTGCAGGAAGCTGCCGCGGCGGCCTGAATTCCTGAACGTGCCGATGCCGCAGGGCGGGGCGCCGGTCCATGGCGGACGGCTGGCTGACGCCGGCCGCGCAGGGGATCAGCCGTCCTGCTGCGCGCGGCCGCTGCGCCAGGTGCGGTCGAGCACCATCCGGTACGAGAAGCGCTCCGCCGGATGCACCGACCACGCCATCTCGATCAGGTTGCCGGCGGTATCGCGGTACTGGCGGTTGATCCACAGGCCCGCAGCGCCGGCCGGCATGCCCAGCAGCGCGGCGATGTCGGCGGGCAGCGCCGCCGCGTGGATGACCTGCTCGATGCGCGAGACCGAGACGTTGAACTGCTGCTCGATCAGGTGGAAGACCGACGCCTCGATGTCCTGCTCGGCGCCGCGCACGCCGCGGTAGTCGGGGTGGACCCAGACCTCGTTGTAGCAGATCGGCGTCCCGGCATCCTCGCCGGTGCGCACGCCCCGGATCACCAGCCAGAGCTGGCCCTGGTACGGGTGCAGCACGGGATCGGCATCGTCGCCCACCTCGCGCAGGTCGCGCGACAGCACGCGCATGCGCGTGGTGGCCGCGTACTGGAGCAGGTCGCCCACCTGGCCCACGGCCAGTTCGTAGCCCTGCTTGGCGCGCGCGGCCGTGACCACGGTGCCCACGCGCGGCGTGCGCTTGATCATGCCAAGCCGCACCAGCCGTTCGATGGCGGCGCGCACCGTGTGGCGGCTGGCGCCGAACTGCTTGCACAGTTCCATCTCGGTCGGCAGCTTGCCGCCCACGGGGTAGGTGCCCGATTCGATCTCGGCGCGCAGGCTGCGGGCCAGCGCCAGGTAGCGCGGGCTGGCGTCGGCGCGCACGTCGGCGTCCGCGTCGGCAAAGTCGTCTGGAAGGGGGCTGCCTTGTTCCATGGATCGCAGTGCAAGCCTCAGGTGGCGGTCACGGGGTCATCGGTAACGGAGCATAGCCGGCACCCCGCCGCACGGGCAAGCTGCCCCGCCGGCCGGCGGGGCAGCGGTCATGAAGCGTGCCGCTTGTCGAAATCCCAGACCGATTCGAAATCCATCAGCGTGTTGAAGCGCGGGAAGTCGTAGAGCCGGTCGCCGATGCCCAGCGACGTGCGGTGCGTCTGCAGGTGGCCGTAGATGTCCTCCAGCGCCTTGCCCATCGCCAGGAAGCCGACGGCGGGATAGATGGCGATGGCAAAGCCCATCTGCTCCAGCGTTTCGGCCGGCAGCACCGGCGTGCGGCCCGTTTCCACCACGTTGACCAGCAGCGGCAGGTCGAAGGTGCGGCCGATGGTCTCCAGTTCCTGCTCGGACTCGGGCGATTCCACGAACAGGATGTCGGCGCCGGCCCGCGCGTAGGCTTCGGCGCGGCGCAGCGCCTCGTCCAGGCCCAGCGTGGTGCGCGCGTCGGTGCGGGCCAGGATCAGGGAAGTCGCGGCTCTCGCGCGCTTCCACGGCCACCTGGATCTTCCTGACCATGTCCTCGACGGGAATCACGCGCCGGCCCGGCGTATGGCCGCATTTCTTCGGGAATTCCTGGTCTTCGAGCTGGATCACGCTGGCGCCGGCCCGTTCGTAGCCGCGCACGGTGTGGGCGACGTTGAGCAGGCCGCCGTAGCCGGTATCGCCATCGCAGATCATCGGTACCGTGGCCGCCGAGCAGAACGCGCCGACGCGGTTGACCATGTCGGTGTAGGTGGCCAGGCCCGCGTCGGGCAGGCCCAGGTACGAGGCCACCGTGCCGTAGCCGGTCATGTAGAGGCAGTCGAACCCCATGCGCGTGGCAATGCGCACCGAGATCATGTCGAACACGCCGGGCGCGGCGATCAGGCGCTTGCGCGCCAGCAGTTCGCGGATCGACGGGCGGGCGGCGCCCTGGGAGGGGGTAGCGGTCATCAGGCGGCTTCCTTGACGGGGTAGATGCGCAGTTTCATGCCGTGGGCGTTGGCCATGCGGGCTTCGAACGCGCGGATTTCGGGGGTGATGCCGGTGCCGCGGAATCCGCCGCGCACGCAGGCGGCATCCACGTCCTTGTAGGCGTCGAGCCAGCCCAGCGGCAGCGGCTGCGCCTGGGGCAGCGACAGCCAGAGCCGGAACAGGTGGCGCTTGCGCTCGGGTTCGGGATGGTCCTCGTACTCGGTGCGCGAGTGCAGCACGATATGGTTGTTCAGGAGCTGGATGTCGCCGGGCTGCAGGTCCATGTCGTAGCACAGGTCCTCGCGCGCCAGCAGCGCATCGAACAGGTCCAGCGCCTCGGTCTGCCCGGGCGACAGGCGCGGCACGTCCGGAAACGTGGCCTGCGCGCCCTTGATGTGGTTGCGGATGTGGCGGCACGCAAAGTGGCCGTCGCGCACCCCAAAGATCGGCGCGGCATACCACGGGGCTTCCTCGGGCGCCTGTTCGCCCTGGCGGCTGAAGATCAGCGGCGCGTAGAGCTCGGCGGCCAAGTCCGGCCGCTGGCGCACCATCTCGTTGTGCGCGGCGATGGAACTGGTGATGAGGCTGGAGCCGCCGCGCCTGGCCGTGCGCACGCAGAACAGGCCGACCATGTCGCTGCCATCGGCGTGGAAGTCCAGGCCCGAGCGCGTGTTGTAGCCGCGGCCGGTGCTGGAGCGGTAGGTCCCGCCGGCATCGCGCACGTCGGAGACGAACTGGCTCAGCTTGCCCTGCGGACGCGGCACGCCCAGCAGCAGGCCGATGCCCCAGAACAGCTTGCGCAGCGCATCCACGTCCCAGCGCTCGACCGGAAAGCCGCGCAGCAGCTTGACGCCAAAGCCGCCCTGGGTATCGTCGACCAGCGCCACCAGGCGGCGGCGCACGCGGGCGTCGAGCGGAAAATCCTCGATCGACATGTCGAACATGTCCTTGCCGGTGGCCAGCGCATGGCGCAGGGCCTGCTCGAACGCGGCGATTTCCTCGGCATCGAGCACGTGGATCCAGCTTGTGTCGCGCTCCATGTCGGCGCGGGTCCAGCCGCCGGGCACGGGGCGGATGGCATCGACGGACGGGGTGTCTTGGGGGGTCATGTTCGCTTGCCTCACTCTGCTTGCAGGTTGACTTCCTTGGCCAGGCGCTGCCAGAAGGCAAAGTCCTTCTTCACCTGCTCGTTGAACGCGTCCACCGGCTGGGCCACGGGCGTGGCGGCCTGTTCGGCGAGGATTTCCTTCATGTCGGGCGCCATCACGATCTCGTGGATTTCCTTCTGCATCCGCTCCAGCGCCGCCTTGGGCGTCCTGGCCGGGGCGTAGAGGCTGTAGGACGTGTAGACCTCGAAGTCCTTCATGCCGGACTCGATCATGGTGGGCACGTTGGGCAGCGCCGGCGTGCGCTGCGCGCCGGTCACCGCCAGCGGGCGCAGCTTGCCGGCCGTGATGAACGGCTTGGCGGTCAGCACGCTGGTCACGCCGACCGTGGTCACGCCGCCGATCACGTCGGTCATCAGCGGCGCGCCGCCCTTGTAGGCCACGTTGACCATGTCCAGATGCTGGTACTTGTTGTACATCTCGCCAACCAGCCGGGTCATGTTCTCGGAGCTGCCGTAGGAGTACTTGTCCGGCTTGGTCTTGACGTGGCGGGCAAACTCCACCGCGTTCCGGGCCGGGAATTCGCTCTGCGTGACAAAGACCAGCGGCGACTGGCAGACCATGGTGACACCAACCAGATCCGCGAAGGTGTCGTACGGCAACTTCTTGTAGAGGATGGGGTTGAGCAGGTGGGTGTTCACCACGAGCACGTAGGTATGGCCGTCGGGCGGCGACTTGACGACGTATTCGGTGCCGATGATGCCGTTGGCACCAGGCCGGTTGTCGACCACGACCGACTGCTTGAGCCGGGGCGTCAGGCGCTCGGCCAGGCGGCGGGCGACGATGTCGGTGCCGCCGCCGGCCGAATACGGCACGACGATCCGCACCGTCTTGTCGGGGAACTCGGCCCGCGCGGGCAGGGCGATTACGGCAAGGCCCAGCGCGATGGCCGTGAGGGTGTGGGGCGCAGTCATGCGGTTGTCTCCTCTTTCCTGCGATGAAGTCCGGCTGGAGCCGGATCGGGATCATCTTGTCCGATTTATTATTTTGTCCGGACAAATCATGGAACAAGGATAGGAACCGGGGTGGTGCGAGGCAAGGCGCGGGGCGTCGGTGCTTACCCTAGCGGTCTTGGCGCTCGGTGATGCATCCATACCACGGTACCGATCGCAACACATCGTTTCGGATTACGAAATTCCATTGCGATATGTGGAAGATCAGTCGCTATTCGGCGACGCCAGGCATGCCCGGCGCCACTTTGGCTCGGCGGCGGGTGCCCGAAGAGGGTGAAATGGCGCGCCTCCTTCCATACGCACTATTACCTAATGCTGCAATGCCGCAATCGCTCTGCTACAATTCGGGAAAACCCCATAAGGGTAATCCCTGTAAGGAAGGACGCCATGAACACCCAATCCGATATCAAGCTGACCGATCAACTGGAACGTGACCTCATCGACCGCGAACTGGGCGCGCAAAGCCTGGGCTTCGCCAACGACGTGAAGCGCGTGATCGCCGCCGTCCAGAACGTTTTCACCCGCCTGCAGGCGGAAGCGCGCAAGGCCAAGGTGGTCTACGCGAACGGCTGATCGGCCGACGCTGATTGCGTGAGCGGCGCCTCCGGGCGCCGCATCGCCATATAAAGAACCGGCCCGCCGCACACGGCTCAAGTGTGCGGCGGGCCGGTTTTTTCTTTTCGCGGGCTCAGTCGAGCAGTTCGATGCTGTCGACGCGGTTCGGGTAGAACGCGACGTGGCCGGCAATCTGGGCCACGGCGGCGTGCGGCTGCTCGTAGCTCCAGACCGCGTTGTCGCCGCGGGCGCCCGCCGAGGCGATGCTGAAGTAGCTGGCGTCGCCCTTATACGGGCAGTGGCTTGTATGTGACGTAGGCGACAGTTGCGCCATGTCCACGTCCTCGCGCGGAATGTACTGCACGGCGGGATAGGACGCTTCCTGCAGGTTCAGCGCCCGGCGGGAATCGGCGACGACATGGCCGCCGGCCTTGACGACGACGCGCTGGCGCTGCGGGGTGATCGTGATGGGATGGTCGGGGCCGGGGATCTTGACGGACGGGCCGGTCATGGCGACTCCTTGAGGGGAACGGCGGGAAAAAGGTAGGCGCGGCAAGCTGCCGCGCCCGCGCCGGCCATGTCGCACGCCTGAGAGCCGTGCGCGCCCGCGCCAATCATGAAAAAACCGCCACGGAGGTGACGTGGGGCTGAAAGGGAGAGAGATCCTGCAGCCCTGGGAAGAAGATAGCGGCTGCGATCGTTGCGGAAAAGCGCAACGGCGGAACACACTTTTCGGCCCCATAGAATAATGGCCCCGTCGGAGCGGAGCCATGTGGGGCCATGCGGGGCAAGGCGGGGCGGCCTTAGCTGCCCGATTGTTCCTCGATCCAGAGCGACAGCCGCACCTTGTACGCCTGCTGGATATGGCGCCGGGTGATCAATTCGGCCTGCTCGGGGTTGCGCGCCTCCAGTGCTTCCACCAGCGCCATGTGTTCCTCGTACGAGCCACGCGCCCGGCCCGGCACCGCCAGCGTCGACCGGCCCAGCAGCGCCATCGACTCGTGCAGCGAGCGCAGGGTCTTGAGCAGGTAGCGATTGTGCGCGCAGCGGTGCAGCGTCTCGTGGAACAGGCGGTTGTTCATCGCCAGCTTGTCGGGGTCTTCGGCGAACGACAGGTCGCGCTCGACGATGTCGCGCAGCAGCGAGATTTCCACATCGGTCGCGTGCCGGGCGGCCAGCGCCGCCGCCGTCGATTCCAGCACCTCGCGCATCACGTAGAGTTCACTGACCATGCTGGCGTCCAGCCGCGTGACCATCATGCCGCGGTTGGGCTCGTTGACCACCAGGCCCTCGGATTCCAGCCGCGACAGCGCCTCGCGCACCGGCGTGCGCGACAGCCCCAGCGATTCGGCCAGTTCCACTTCACGCAGACGGGTACCCGGCGGCAGCTGGCCTGCCTGGATGGCGGCACGCAATTGTTGATAGGCCCGCTCGGAACGCGGCAACGAAGCACTCTGGTCGCCGTCGGCGCCAGCCAGGTCCGTAGGAAGCATGAAAACGTCAGGAGTTGACTGCAGGACAGCCGGTTTTTGGAGAATAACCGAAATGAATCAGGCGGTTATCCGGTCGGGCCGATGGTCGGTATCAGGCAGACACCGCAGATCGGCCAAAACGCACGATTCTACATCGGCGGACCGGGTGCGCCGGGGGTTGCGCCGTCACCCGGCATCACGCCCCTGACCTGGCTCAAATGGGGAACTGCGTCGTCGAGAGGACCTGCTTGAGCACCATGAACGACCGAATCTGCCGAACGCCGGGCAGGTAGAGCAGCTGCTCCGCGTGCAGGCGGTTGAAGCTGTCGCTGTCGCGTGTGCGCACCAGCATGAAATAGTCGAACTCGCCGGTCACCACGTGGCATTCCATGCAGCCGGACACCTTCTGCGCGGCCGTCTCGAACTGCGCGAAGGATTCGGGCGTCGAGCGGTCCAGCACCACGCCGATCATTACCAGCATCCCGGCATCGAGCGCCTTCGGGTTCAGCAGCGCCACGATGCCGCGAATCAGGCCCATCTCCTTGAGCCGCTCCACCCGGCGCAGGCACGCGGGCGGGCTCAGGTTCACCTTGGCGGCCAGCGCCACGTTGGAGATCGACGCATCCTGCTGCAACGCGCGCAGGATGGCCTTGTCGGCCCGGTCCAGCGCGTTGACATGCGGTAACGGCGTGTCCGCGGGCTCCGGCGCCGGCGTTTGCTTCCGGGTGCGAAATTTTGTTTCTTTCATGGAATGGTTGGCGGAATATTAAAAGGTTGAACGCCATTATCGATACCCGATGGTGTGGCGAAACGACATTCTTTGCAACCACGTTTCGAACGGTTTTCCCTAGCATGGAGGCTGTTTCCCCACCCATCGAGATGGAGCTTCCACCATGCATCTGGAACGCTTTCCCCGTTATCCCCTGACGTTCGGCCCCACGCCGATCCAGCCGCTGAAACGCCTGTCGGACCATCTGGGCGGCAAGGTCGAGCTGTACGCCAAGCGCGAGGACTGCAACAGCGGCCTGGCGTTCGGCGGCAACAAGACCCGCAAGCTCGAATACCTGATTCCGGATGCGCTGGCGCAGGGGTGCGACACGCTGGTGTCCATCGGCGGCATCCAGTCCAACCAGACGCGCCAGGTGGCCGCCGTGGCCGCGCACCTGGGCCTGAAGTGCGTGCTGGTGCAGGAGAACTGGGTCAACTACGCCGATGCCGTGTACGACCGCGTCGGCAATATCCAGATGTCGCGGATGATGGGCGCCGACGTGCGGCTGGTGGCCGACGGCTTCGACATCGGCATCCGCAAGAGTTGGGAAGAGGCGATGGAGAGCGTGCGGCACGCCGGCGGCAAGCCGTATCCGATTCCGGCCGGCTGCTCCGAGCATCCGCTGGGCGGGCTCGGTTTCGTCGGGTTTGCCGAGGAAGTGCGGGCGCAGGAGGCCGAACTGGGCTTCCGGTTCGACTACATCGTCGTGTGCTCGGTCACGGGCAGCACGCAGGCGGGGATGGTGGTCGGTTTCGCGGCCGATGGCCGGGCGGACCGCGTGATCGGCATCGACGCGTCGGCCAAGCCGGAGCAGACGCACGCCCAGATCCTGCGGATTGCCAAGCACACGGCCGGGCTGGTCGGACTGGACCGCGATATCGTCGCCGCCGATGTCGTGCTGGACACGCGCTATGGCGGCCCGGAGTACGGGCTGCCGTCCGAGGGCACGCTGGAAGCCATCCGCACCTGCGCGCGCTACGAAGGCATGATGACCGACCCGGTCTACGAGGGTAAGTCGATGCACGGCATGATCGACATGGTCCGCCGTGGCGAATTTCCCGCCGGCTCGCGCGTGCTGTACGCCCACCTGGGCGGCGTCCCGGCGCTGAGCGCCTACAGCTTCCTGTTCCGCAACGGCTAAGGCCGGACCACTGCCCGGCCTGCCGCAGACCGGATCAGGCCGGGTGGCTGCCGCGCGCCTTCTCGCGGCGCCGGCGCGCCAGCATGTTCAGCCCCTCCACGGCCGTGGAGAACGCCATTGCCGTGTAGATGTAGCCCTTGGGCACGTGATGGCCCAGGCCGTCGGCAATCAGCGTCATCCCGATCATGATCAGGAAGGCCAGCGCCAGCATCACGATGGTCGGATTGCGGTTGATGAAGTTGGCCAGCGGCGTGGCGGCCACCAGCATCACGGTCACGGCGGCAATCACGGCCACGAACATGATCGGTACGTGATCGGTCATGCCGACGGCCGTGATGATGCTGTCGATCGAGAACACCAGGTCCAGCACCAGGATCTGGCCGATGGCGGCGGCAAAGCTGGGCACCGCGCGCACCTTTGCCGCTTCGTCGCCGTGCTCGGCGTCGGGCGCCACGTGCTGGTGGATCTCGCGTGTCGCCTTCCAGACCAGGAATGCACCGCCGGCCATCAGGATGATGTCCCGCCACGAGATGCCCTTGCCGAAGACTGTGAAGACCGGCTCGGTCAGCGCCACGATGATCGCGATGGTGGCCAGCAGCGCCAGCCGCAGGATCAGCGCCAGGCCGATACCGATGCGGCGGGCCTTTTCCCGGGTTTGCTCGGGGAGCTTGTTGGTGAGGATCGATATGAAGATGAGGTTGTCGATGCCGAGCACAATCTCCATGGCCACCAGCGTGGCCAGCGCGGCCCAGGCGGACGGGTCGCGTACCAGTGCGAGCAATGTTTCCATGCGGACTCCAGATCTCCGGGGGGGACGGTGGACGACAGGCCGGGGCGGCGGCCCGCAAGCGGACAACAGCCCACATGGTAGCGCACACCGCGGCGTGGACGGAACCGGTACAGCGGGTCAGTGCGCGCGCGGATGCAGATCGAGGTTGTCGAACCGCGATTGTGAAATATAGTATGTGATATACCAAGACATCTAACGCATCACTATCATCACAATCGAGGAGACAACCATGAAGATTTGTATCTATGGGGCCGGCGCCATCGGCGGCTACATGGGCGCGCAGTTGGCGTTGGCCGGGGCCGACGTCAGCTTCATCGCCCGCGGGCCGCACCTGGCCGCGATGCAGGCCCACGGCGTGCGCCTGCAGATCGAGGGCGAGGAGCGCGTGGCGAAAGTGCGATGTACCAACGATCCGCGCGAACTGGGCCCGCAGGACTACGTGTTCATCACGCTCAAGGCGCACCAGGTGCCGGGCGTGGTGGACCTGATGCAACCGCTGCTGGGCCCGGACACGGCCGTGGTGACCGGCGTCAATGGCATTCCGTACTGGTACTTCCACCAGCATGGCGGCGAATTCGCCGGCCGCACGCTGGAATCGGTGGACCCGGGCGGCAAGCAGTGGAATGGTCTGGGGCCGGAGCGCGCCATCGGCTGCGTGCTGTACCCGGCGGCCGAGATCGTGGCGCCGGGCGTCATCAAGCACGTCTATGGCAAGAAATTTCCGATTGGCGAGCCCGATGGCAGCCGTTCGGCGCGCGTGACGCGGCTGGCCGAGATCATGGGCCAGGCCGACCTGGACGCGCCGGTCCGGGACAACATCCGCGACGAGATCTGGCTCAAGCTGTGGGGCAACCTGTGCTTCAACCCCATCAGCGCGCTGACCCATGGGACGCTGGATGTCATCACGTCGGACCCGGCCACCCGGGCGCTGTCGAAGCAGATGATGCTGGAGGCGAAAGCCATCGCCGAAAGCTTTGGCGTGCATTTCCGCGTCGACGTGGAGCGCCGCATCGACGGCGCGGGCGCGGTGGGGGCGCACAAGACGTCGATGCTCCAGGACCTGGAGGCGGGCAGGGCGATGGAAATCGACCCGCTGCTGACGGTGGTCCAGGAAATGGGTCGGATGATCGGCCAGCCCACGCCGATGATCGACGCGGTGCTGGGCCTGATCAAGCAGCGCGACACCATGGCAAAGGCAGCGCAGGCGGCACCGGCGGCACAGGCCTCAGCGGTGCCAGTGGCGCGCGCGGCCTGAGGGCGGAGGGCAATGACCCTCCGGTCCTGCCTTCGATGTGATATACCATATACGAAAGGCCGGATCGGCCCCTTCGCCCACGTTGCCATGCGCGCCTGCCCAAGATAGATGAGCAGGACGCATGGCGCCATGCCAAACTGGATGGAATGACGTTCGCGAAGGGTCGGCCGCCACCGGGTGCCAACCGGCACCCGGGGCTCCGGCCACTGATGAGTGCATTCATGTCTGCCCAAAGCCAACCCGAAGTCCAGCCGCATGTACAGCCGCACGGGCTGTCCCTGTCGCTGCAACCGATCAATGCGGGCGCCAGCCTGCGCGACCAGGCGTACGCGATGCTGCGCCAGGCCATTGCCGACGCCGACATCTACCAGTCGCGCGAGGAGGTGAGGCTGGACGAGCGCGTGCTGTCCGAAGCGCTGGGCGTGAGCCGCACGCCGATCCGCGAGGCCATGACGCTGCTGGAGCAGGAAGGCTTCCTGCGCACCGTGCCGCGCCGGGGTATCTATATCACGCGCAAGACCAAGCGCGAGATCGTGGAGATGATCCAGGTCTGGGCCGCGCTGGAGAGCATGGCCGCGCGGCTGGCCACCGAGAACGCCTCGGACGAGGAAATCGGCAAGCTGCGCCATATGTTCGACAGCTTCCGCGATTCGACGCCGGCCGAGCATATCGAGGAATACTCCGACGCCAACATCGCGTTCCACCAGGCGATCGTGCAGCTGTCCAAGTCGCAGATCATCATGGACCAGATCAAGAACATCTTTGTCCATGTGCGCGCCATTCGGAAGATGACGATCTCGCAGAGCGACCGCGCGGCGCGATCGATCGTCGACCACCTGCGGATCATCGAGGCGCTGGAAAAGCGCGACACGGAACTGGCCGAGCGCCTGGTGCGCCAGCATTCGCTGGACCTGGCCGAGTACGTGCAGAAGTATTGCGATTTCCTGGATTGAGCGGCCTGTCGCGTCACGCGATGTTTGGCCGCTGAGCATTGGCCGGTGCGGGCACGCGCCGGCACCTCCCTTCCCATCTCCCCATCCGCCGCCCCCCCGGCATGCGGCGCGTCGTCCTTGGCGTGTGAGCGCCGTTCCCCCGGTCTCTGAATCCCCCTGAACAGCCTTTTGCAAGGCTGCGCGTGCGGCCAAATTGCGTTTGCTGCGCTGCAACGACGAAACCTGCGCATATGGGGGTGAAACCCTCTTGCATCTCCGTGATATACCACATACTGTATGTCAAAAGAACACGCAAACCCAGGAGACAAGCATGGCCGAGAGCCGGAACCCCAGCGACACCAGCAGCCCGGAGCAGCGCAAAGCTTTGGATGGCATCCGCATCCTTGACATGACCCATGTGCAGGCCGGTCCGTCGGCCACGCAGTTGATGGCATGGATGGGGGCCGACGTGATCAAGGTCGAAATGCCGGGCCGGGGCGACATCACGCGCGCGCAGTTGCGCGACGTGCCGAATGCCGACAGCCTGTACTTCACCATGCTGAACAGCAACAAGCGCAGCCTGACGCTGAACATGAAGACGCCGGAAGGCAAGGCGCTGCTGGAAGACCTGATCCAGCAGAGCGACGTGCTGATCGAGAACTTCGGCCCGGGCGTGCTGGCCCGCGCCGGGTTCGACTGGGACCATATCCAGAACCTGAATCCGCGCATGATCTATGCGTCGATCAAGGGCTTCGGCCCCGGCCCGTACCAGGACTGCAAGGCGTACGAGAACGTGGCGCAGTGCATGGGCGGCTCGGCCTCGACCACGGGCGAGGCCCACGGCACGCCGATGGTGACGGGCGCGCAGATTGGCGATTCGGGCACCGGCGTGCACTGCGTGGTCGGCATTCTGGCCGCCTTGCTGCAGCGCGAGCATTCGGGCCGCGGCCAGCGCGTGGAAGTGGCCATGCAGGACGCCGTGCTGAACCTGTGCCGCGTGAAGCTGCGCGACCAGCAGCGCCTGGAGGCCGGCCCGCTGCGCGAGTATCCCAACGAACAGTTCGACGACCACGTGCCGCGCGCCGGCAATGCGTCGGGCGGCGGCCAGCCGGGCGCCGCGCTGCGTTGCGCGCCGGGCGGCCCCAACGACTACGTCTACGTCATCATCCAGCCGCAGGGCTGGGAGCCGCTGATGCGCCTGTGCCGCCGCGAGGACCTGATCACCGATCCGGAATTCGCCACGCCGGAAGTGCGGCTGAAAAAGCTGTCCACCTGCTTCGGCATCATCGAGCAATGGACGCAGGGCCGCAGCAAGTTCGAGGTGATGAACGCGCTGAACCAGGTGGACGTGCCGTGCGGCCCGATCCTGTCGATGAAGGACCTGATCGAGGACCGCTCGCTCTACGAGCGCGGCTACCTGGTGGAGCTGGAGCATCCGGCGCGCGGCAAGTACGTGCAGCTTGGCTCGCCGATCATGATGTCGGCGTCGCCGGTCAGCGTGGAGCGTTCGCCGCTGCTGGGCGAGCACACCGACGAGATCCTGGAATGGCTGGGCCGCTCGCCGGCGCAGATCGCCGCGCTGCGCGTGGCGGGGGCCATCTAGACGCCGGCGCCCGGCCCGCGCGGGCCCATCTCCACGGCCCCTGACAGGGGCTTCCATTTCCGCTGACAGCGCAGGCGCGGCACGCCCGCCGCCTGCCGAAGGAACGCTGCCGTGCAAACCTGGATTCGCTTCCGCCGTCCTGACGGCGACACCGCTTACGGCCGGATCGACGACGCCGATGCCGACCGGGTCATCGAATACGATGGTCCCGGCTATGCCGATCCCCGCCCCACGGGCAACACCTACAGCTATGGCGCGCTGGAACTGCTGGCGCCGTGCCAGCCCGGCAAGATCGTGGCGCTATGGAACAACTTCCACGCGCTGGCGGCCCGGCTGGAAAAGTCGGTGCCCGTGCATCCGCTGTTCCTGCTCAAGCCGGCTAGCTCCCTGGCGGGCCCCGGCGACGCGATCGTGCGGCCGAGTGGCTACACCGGCAAGATCGCCTACGAGGGCGAACTTGGCATCGTCATCGGGCGCGAATGCCGCAACGTGCCGCTCAGCGCGGCGGCGTCGCACATCTTTGGCTACACCATCGTCAACGACGTCACGGCGGGCGAACTGCTCAACGCCGATCCCAATTTCCCGCAGTGGACGCGCGCCAAGGGCTCGGACACCTTCGGGTGCATCGGGCCGGCCATCGTCCGCGATTTCGACTGGCGCGCCGCCAGCGTGGTGACCCGCCTGGACGGCGTCGAGCGGCAGAACTACCCGCTGTCGGACATCGTGTTTTCGCCAGAAGAGCAGGTCAGCCGGCTGTCGCAGGACATGACGTTGATGCCGGGCGACGTGATTGCCGTCGGCACGTCGATCGGGGTTGGATCGATGAAGGACGGCGCGGTCGTGGAGGTGTCGATCCGCGGGATCGGCGCGCTCGTCAACCACATGCGCGGCTGAAGCCGGCTGCGCCTGGGCAGGGCGGGGCGTTGTCTTTTTTACGCCCCGGTTTGCAGGAAATGCTGCGTTGCATCGACGAAAGTTGGTCGCAACACGGGAAAATTCCTTGCCGATTGTTGATATATCACATACCGTATTTCAGCGTCACCGGCGGATGCGGCCTCAGGAGGAGACACCGGGGCAGCCGTTGAAGACATCCCAGCAGAGACATTCCCATCACCGTCACTTTGCAAAGAAGGAAGCAACCATGGCAGAAGTCGGCAACGAACTGCAGCGTCACGCTGTGGAAGAGCAACAGGCACAAACCGATGGTTTTCATCTGGTCATTGACGCGCTGAAGCTCAATGGCATCGAGAACATCTACGGCCTGCCCGGCATTCCGGTCACCGATCTGGCCCGCCTGGCGCAGGCCAACGGCATGCGCGTCATCAGCTTCCGCCATGAGCAGAACGCAGGCAACGCGGCGGCCATCGCCGGCTTTCTGACGCAGAAGCCCGGGGTTTGCCTGACCGTGTCGGCGCCCGGCTTCCTGAACGGGCTGACGGCGCTGGCCAATGCCACCACCAACTGCTTCCCGATGATTTTGATCAGCGGCTCCAGCGAGCGCGAGATCGTCGATCTGCAGCAGGGTGACTACGAGGAGATGGACCAGTTGGCCATCGCCCGTCCGCACGCCAAGGCCGCCTTCCGCGTGCTGCACGCCGAAGACATCGGCGTAGGCGTGGCCCGCGCCATCCGCGCGGCCGTATCGGGCCGTCCGGGCGGGGTCTACCTCGACCTGCCGGCCAAGCTGCTGGCCCAGTCGATGGAAGCCGAGCAGGGCCGCAAGTCGCTGATCAAGGTTGTCGATCCCGCCCCGCGCCAGCTGCCCGCGCCGGACGCGGTGGACCGTGCCGTGGAGCTGCTCAAGGGCGCCAAGCGTCCGCTGATCCTGCTGGGCAAGGGCGCCGCGTATGCCTGCGCCGATGCCGATATCCGCGCGCTGGTCGAGAAGACCGGCATCCCGTACCTGCCGATGTCGATGGCCAAGGGCCTGCTGCCAGACACGCACCCGCAGTCGGCGTCGGCCGCGCGGTCGTACGTGCTGGCCGAAGCCGACGTGGTGATGCTGGTGGGCGCCCGCCTGAACTGGCTGCTGTCGCACGGCAAGGGCAAGACCTGGGGCAAGCCGAAGCAGTTCATCCAGATCGACATCTCGCCGACCGAGATCGACAGCAACGTGGCCATCGCCGCGCCGGTGATCGGTGACATCGGCTCGTGCGTGTCGGCACTGCTGGGCAAGATCGGCAACGACTTTGCCAAGCCGGGCGCCGACTGGCTGGGCGCGGTGGAGGAGCGCAAGGACAAGAACCTGTCGAAGATGGCCGAGACGCTGGCCAGGGATACGTCGCCGATGAACTTCCACAGCGCGCTGCGCGTGCTGAAGGACGTGGTCAAGGACCATCCGGACATTCCGTTCGTCAACGAAGGCGCCAACACGCTGGACTACGCGCGCGCCGTGATCGACATGTACCAGCCGCGCAAGCGCCTGGACGTGGGCACCTGGGGCGTGATGGGCGTGGGCATGGGCTACGCGGTGGCGGCGGCGGTGGAAACCGGCAAGCCGGTGCTGGCCGTGTGCGGCGACAGCGCGTTCGGCTTCTCGGGCATGGAAGTGGAGACGATCTGCCGCTACAACCTGCCGATCTGCGTGGTCGTGTTCAACAACAACGGTGTCTACAAGGGCATCGACGTCAACCCGTCGGGCGGCAAGGACCCGGCTGTCACGATGTTCGTGCCGGGCGCCCGCTACGACAAGATGATGGAGGCGTTTGGTGGCGCGGGCCACACCGCCACCACGCCCCAGGAACTCGAAGCCGCGGTGCGCGACGCGCTGCGGTCGGGCAAGCCCACGCTGGTCAACGCCGTGATCGATCCGGCCGCGGGCACCGAAAGCGGTCGGCTGACCAACCTCAATCCGCAAAGCTCGGCCAAGAAGTAATCCCCTGCATTTCACCTCCATTCCAATGGGAGACAGAACGTGAACCTACCTCTGAACGGCATCAAGATCATCGACTTCACGCATGTCCAGGCCGGCCCCGCCTGCACGCAGCTTCTGGCGTGGTTTGGCGCGGACGTGATCAAGGTGGAGCGCCCCGGATCGGGCGACGTTACCCGCACGCAGCTTCGCGACGTTCCGGACGCCGACGCGCTGTACTTCACGATGCTGAACAGCAACAAGCGCTCGCTGACGCTGGACACCAAGAAGCCGGAAGGCAAGAAGATCCTGGAGCAGCTCATCCGCGAGTCGGACGTGCTGGTGGAAAACTTCGGCCCGGGCGCGCTGGACCGCATGGGCTTCTCGTGGGAGCGCATCAACGAGCTGAACCCGATGATGATCGTGGCATCGGTCAAGGGCTTCAGCGACGGCCACCACTATGAAGACCTGAAGGTCTACGAGAACGTGGCGCAGTGCGCGGGCGGTGCCGCATCCACCACGGGCTTCTGGGACGGCCCGCCGACCGTGTCGGCTGCCGCGCTGGGCGATTCCAACACCGGCATGCACCTGGCCATCGGCATCCTGACGGCCATCATCGGCCGCCAGCAGACCGGCAAGGGCCAGAAGGTGGCCGTGTCGATGCAGGACGCCGTGCTGAACCTGTGCCGCGTGAAGCTGCGCGACCAGCAGCGCCTGGACCGCCTGGGCTACCTGGAAGAGTATCCCCAGTACCCGCACGGCACGTTCACCGACGTGGTGCCGCGTGGCGGCAACGCCGGCGGTGGCGGCCAGCCGGGCTGGGTGCTGAAGTGCAAGGGCTGGGAGACCGATCCCAACGCGTACATCTACTTCACGATCCAGGGCCACGCCTGGGAGCCGATCTGCAAGGCGCTGGGCAAGGAAGAGTGGATCACCGACCCGAACTACAACACGCCCAAGGCGCGCCAGCCGCACATCTTCGACATCTTCAACACCATCGAAGCCTGGCTGGCCGACAAGACCAAGTACGAAGCGGTGGACATCCTGCGCAAGTTCGACATCCCCTGCTCGCCGGTGCTGTCGATGAAGGAAATCGCCGCGGATGAATCGCTGCGCAAGAGCGGGTCGATCGTGGAGGTGCCGCACAAGCAGCGTGGCACGTACCTGACGGTGGGCAGCCCGATCAAGTTCTCGGACATGAAGCCCGAGATCACCGGGTCGCCGCTGCTGGGCGAGCACAGCGAGCAGGTGCTGGCCGGGCTGGGCTACAGCGAGGAGGATATCTCCCGCCTGCGCGAGGCCCAGGTCATCTGACCCAGGTGCTGGCGCCCTGGCGCCAGCGTCCGGGTGCCGGGGCCGCGTGGATGGCATGCCACGCGGCCCCGGCGTGTTTTGGGCTCCCGGACGCCCCGTCGGCCCGGCCGCAAGGCCGGTGCCATAATGAGTCGCCCGCTGACCGGGCGGTGCAGCAGATCCTTCTCCCCATTCCTCAGGAATGACCATGCAGACTGAAATCGACTACCAGCAACTGGTGTCCGCCATCGGCGACGCGGTCATCATCTCCGGCCCCGACGGCGCCATCACGCTGTGGAACCCGGCCGCGGAATACATGTTCGGCTATACCCAGGAAGAAGCCCTGGGCAAGTCGCTGGACCTGATCATTCCCGAGCGGCTGCGCGCGCGGCACTGGGAGGGCTACGACAAGACCATGGCCACGGGCCAGACCCGCTACGGCCACGACCTGCTGAAGGTGCCGGCGGTCAACAAGCGCGGAGACGCGATGTCGATCGCCTTTACCGTGGCGCTGATGCACGGCGCCGGCGGGGAAATCACCGGCATCGTGGCGGTGATCCGCGACGAGACCGCGCGCTTCCAGGAAGAACGGGCGCTGCGCAAGCGCATTACCGAGCTGGAAGCCAAGGCATCGGCCGTGGCCGGCGCTGGCTGACGCAGGCCGGGCGGACTTCTCGTCCGCCGCTTCGGTGCACAGGGGGGGCGGGGCCAGCCCGCTCCCGCTGCCTATTTCAACGCCGCCGCCATCGTCGACCCCAGTTCCGCGGGCGACATGGCCACGTGGACGCCGGCGCCGCGCAGGGCGTCGATCTTGGCCTGTGCCGCGCCAGTCCCGTTCGAGATGATGGCGCCCGCATGGCCCATGCGGCGTCCCGGCGGCGCCGTGGCCCCGGCGATGTAGCCCACCACCGGCTTGCGCCGGCGCGCGTCGCGCAAGAACCGCGCCGCTTCCTCCTCGGCCGAGCCGCCGATTTCCCCGATCATCAGGATGCCTTCGGTCTGGTCGTCGGCCATGAACAACGCCAGGCAGTCGATGAAGTCCGTGCCGTGCACCGGGTCGCTGCCAATGCCGATGCAGGTCGATTGCCCGAGCCCGGCCGCCGTGGTCTGCGCCACCGCTTCATAGGCCAGCGTGCCCGAGCGCGACACCACGCCGATCCGGCCCGGCGCGTGGAGCGGCCCCGGCATCGCGCCGATCATGCACTGGCCGGGCGTGATGATCCCCGGGCTGTTCGGCCCGACAAGGCGGCTGGCGGAGCCTGACAACGCCCGCTTGACGCGCACCATGTCCATGACCGGCACGCCTTCCGTGATGCAGACGATCAGCGCGATGCCGGCGTCGATGGCCTCCAGGATCGCATCGGCGGCCGACGCGGGCGGCACGTAGATGACCGACGCATTGGCGCCGGTGGCCTCAGCCGCCGCGGCCACGGTGTCGAACACTGGCAGGCCCAGGTGCGATTCGCCGCCCCGGCCCGGCGTGACGCCGCCGACCATGTTCGTGCCGTAGGCCAGCGCCTGTTCGGCATGGAACGTACCCTGCGCGCCGGTAAAGCCCTGGCAGATCACGCGCGTGTTCTTGTCGATCAGCACAGGCATGGCGCTCCTTTCTTGCGGCTGGCGCCGACGGCGGCCACGATTTTCCCGGCTGCCTCGGCCAGATGGCTGGCGCTGACGATGGGCAGGCCCGCATCGCGCAGGATCTGGCGGCCCAGGTCGGCACGGATGCCTTCGAGCCGGACGACGATTGGCAGGGTCAGATCGGTGTCCCGCACGGCGGCGACCACGCTTTCGGCCATCGCGTCGCAGTGGACGGTGGCGCCAAAAAGGTTGAGCAGGATGCCTTCGACCTGCCGGTCGGCCCGCAGCAGCCGGAAGGCTTCAGCGAAGTGTTCCGGGGTGGCGTCGCTGCGCAGGTCGAGGAAGCTGGCCGGTTCGGCGCCGCCCAGCCGGACGAGGTCCATGGTGGCCATCGCCAGGCCGGCGCCGTTGGCCACGCAGCCGATATTGCCGCCCAGCCGCACATAGGCCAGCCCGTGGTGTGCCGCCTCGGCCTCGGCAAGGTCTTCCTCGCTCTCGTCGCGCATGGCCTCGATCTCGGGATGGCGGAAGAGGGCGCTGTCGTCGAACCGGAAGGTCGCGTCCAGCGCGATCAGGTCGCCGCAGCCTGTGACGCCGAGCGGATGGATTTCCAGCAGCAAGGCATCGAGCTCGACAAAGGCGCGGTAGGCGGCATGGACAAAGCGCGTGGCGGCGTCTACCTGCCGGCCGGACAGCCCCATCGCGCAGGCCAGCCGGCGCGCATGGAACGGCTGGATGCCGGTGGCCGGATCGATCGTCACCTTGAGGGCGCGGGTGCCCGCGTCGACGTCGGGGGCGGCCAGCATGGCGACACGCGACGTGGCGCGGTCGATCTCGATGCCCAGGAACAGCTCGCGCTCCACCTCCACGCCTTTCTCGACGTAGAAGCGCCGCACCGTCCGGCCCGCCGGCCCGGTCTGGCCGGTCACCAGGGTCTGGCCCAGCATCTGGGCCGCGTGGGCCTGCACCGCGTCGATCGACGTGGCGACGCGGACGCCGCCCTGTCCCGAATCATCGCCGGCAAAGCGCCCTACATCGCGGCCGCCGGCGTGGATCTGCGCCTTGACGAGCCAGACCGGGCCTCCCAGCTTGCGTGCGGCGTGGGCGGCCTCGTCCGGCGTGAAGGCCACGCAGCCCGGGGGGACGGGCACGTCGTAGCGCCTCAGCAGCTCCTTTGCCTGATGCTCGTGAATATTCACGTGTCTCCTTGTGCGTCTGGCCGGCAAACTGCTGCCGGTCTGATATCGTTATTGGAATATGGTATGTGATATACCAACGAATGCAAGGAGATGTGCTGGAAAGGATGCTTGGGGCCACAACCGCCGATAAAAGCAACGGGCCCCTTGAAGGGGCCCGCAGCGGAGGGTGTCGGCGCCAGGAAGGCGTTACGCGGAATCAGTTGATGCCGGCGCCTTCGCGGGCCTTCAGGTACGCGTTCTTCTTGTCGAAAATCAGCTGGCTCAGGAACGGCGCGTCATAGGCCGTGAGCAGGTGGGCATGGTAGTGCTCGATGTAGCGCGTGACGCGCGTCTTCTCGCATTCGATGCCGCAAAGCCAGTCGAACATCGGCATGTCCCAGCGGAAGCGCAGGCCGAGTTCTTCGAACGCGGCGTTGAAGGCTGCCAACTGGTTGTCACGATCAGGACGGCGCATCTCGCTGACGGCCGCCGACATTGCGGCGGTGGCGGGCGCGTCTGACTGGAGGTGGTTCATGATCGTCTCCTCGGGTTGAACAACACACGTCTTTCGCGTGTGGAGTGGAGCTTAGGCCCGGGGAACGATTTACGATAATTAAAGTTTCAGCGAAAAACCATAAGTCATCGTTTATGTATGGGATGACTTGGGCCGATGGGGGCGGATCAAGCCTTCCACGCCCGTGATCTGCTGGATCAGCGTGTGGCCTTCCTCCATCAGGAACTGCTTGAAAGCCAGCGCCACAGGCGGCAGGCGCTTGTTCTTGCGGTGGACGACATACCAGTTGAGCATGACCGGGAAGCCCTGGATGTCCAGCACCGCGAGCTTGCCGGCCTGCAGCTCCAGCCCCACCGTGTGTGCGGACAGGAACGCGATGCCCATGTTGGCAATCACGGCCTGCTTGATCGTCTCGGTGCTCTTGATCTCCATGGCGATGCGCAGGTTCGACAGCCGGCCGGCAAAGCCTTCCTGCATCGAGTTCCAGGTGTCCGATCCTTTCTCGCGCGACACGAACGCTTCCTCGGTCAGGCCGGCCAGCGGGATGTTGCGCTCGCCCACCAGCGGGTGGTTTGGCGCGGCGACGATCACATAGGGGTGGGGCGCGAACGGCTCGGCGATGGTATCCATGCCCTCCGGCGGGCGGACCATCACGGCCAGGTCGGTCAGGTTGCCGCCCAGCTGGTGCAGGAGTTCCTCGCGGTTGTGCACGGCAAGGTTGAGCGTGACGCCATCATGCCGGTTCATGAATTCGGCCAGCAGCCGCGGGAAGAAATAGTCACCGGCGCTGATCACGGCGACGTTGAGCCGCCCCCCGGATATACCCTTAAGCTGCGCCATCGCGTCTTCCGCTTCGCGGAATTGCTGGATGATGCTGCGGCTGTAGTGGAGCATCTCGGTGCCCGCCGGCGTCAGGTAGATGCGTTTGCCGAGCTGTTCGAAGAGCGGCAGCCCCACGTGCTGCTCCAGCTGCCGAACCTGTGTGGAAACAGCGGGTTGGGTGAGGTGCAGTTCCTCCGCCGCGCGCGAAAAGCTAAGGTGGCGGGCCACCGTTTCGAATACTTTCAGCTGGCGCAGCGTGGCATTCTTCATTGAACGATTTCCCGCAATCTATAAACGATCGTCAATGATCATAATAAAAAACTTTATGCTGTGCTGATCTAAGTTTGAAGTAGCATCAATCCACGAATTCAGTGCCGCAATGTCAGGCGCTCATTCAGTAGTGAAAGTCGGGCGTCCCCCCAGGCCAGCCCACAACGCGCGCCGCAGAGCGCGAAAGACACTAATGCAAGGAGACAACGACATGGCGCACTTCGATGCGACAGGCCCCGCCATGGGCGACACCAACGGCGGTCTGCTCCGCAACCGCTGGTTCCAGCTATTCATCGGCGTACTTTGCATGGGCCTCGTGGCGAACCTCCAGTATGGCTGGACGCTGTTCGTGACGCCCATGAACGCCAAGCACCATTGGGGCGACTCTGCGATCCAGGTCGCCTTTTCCATTTTCATCGTCACCGAAACCTGGCTCGTGCCGCTGGAAGGCTGGCTCGTCGACAAGTTCGGCCCGCGTCCCGTGGTGGCCGGCGGGGCGATCTGCGCCGGGCTGGCGTGGGTCATGAATTCCTATGCCACGTCGCTGCCGATGCTCTACACGGCCGCCGTGATCGCCGGGATTGGCGCGGGCGGGGTCTATGGCACCTGCGTGGGCAACGCGCTGAAGTGGTTCCCGGACAAGCGGGGCCTGGCCGCCGGCCTGACCGCGGCCGGCTTTGGCGCCGGCTCGGCCCTGACCGTGATCCCGATCGCCAACATGATCCAGAAGTCGGGCTACGAGCATGCGTTCTTCACGTTCGGCATCCTGCAGGGCGTGCTGATCTTTGCGATGGCGCTGCTGCTGGTGAAGCCGCAGCCGCCGAAGGGCGTGAAGGCCAACAAGGCCATCCTGACCAACCCGGTGGAGTTCACGCCGGGCCAGATGGTGCGCACGCCGGTGTTCTGGGTGATCTACGCCTCGTTCGTGGCGGTGGCGGCCGGCGGCATCATGGCCACGGCGCAGCTGGGCCCGATTGCCAAGGACTTCGGCTTCGCCACGATGCCGGTGACCATGCTGGGCATGACGCTGCCGCTGCTGACGATGACGCTGTCGATCGACAACCTTTGCAACGGGCTGACGCGGCCGCTGTGCGGGCTGGTCTCGGACCGCATCGGGCGCGAGAACACGATGTTCGTGATCTTCATCGGCGAGGGGCTGTCGCTGATCGGCCTGCTGGAGCTGGGACACAACCCGTACTGGTTCATGCTGTTTGCGGCGCTGACGTTCTTGTTCTGGGGCGAGATCTTCTCGATCTTCCCGGCGCTGTGTGCCGATACGTTCGGCAGCAAGTTTGCCGCCGCCAACGCCGGCACGCTGTACACGGCCAAGGGCACGGCCGCGCTGTTGGTGCCGCTGGCATCGGTGCTGTCGCATACCGGGGGCTGGAACCTGGTGTTCGCGGTGGCGGCCGTCATGACCGTGGCCGCGGGGCTATCGGCAAAGTTCGTGCTGCAACCGATGCGCCGGCGCTTCATCACCGGCCACGCGGCGGCCAGGACGGTCGGCGACAACGGCTACCTGGCCGGTCTATCCACGGGCAAAGGCGAATAGCCGGCGCTCCCAACCCCAGCAGTCCCCGCACAGGAAGGAGCGGCACCATGAATGTTTCGCTTCCTCAGTTGAAGGCGTTCGCCGCGGTGGCGCGCCAGAAGAGCTTTACGCGCGCGGCGGCCGAGCTTGGCCTCACGCAGTCGGCCATCAGCCGCAGCGTGCGCGAGCTGGAAGAAGAAATCGACCAGCGGCTGTTCGATCGCACCACGCGGCAGGTGGAGCTGACCGACGCCGGCGAGATGCTGTCGCAACGCATCTGCCATCTGATCGAGGAGGTCGAGCAGACGCTGCGGGACAGCCACGGCACCTGCAAGCCATCGCAGGGCACGGTGCAGATCGCTACCGATCCGGTGCTGTCGTCGATGTCGGTGCCGATGTGGCTGGCCGGGTGCCGCAAGGCGTGGCCGGGCATCGGCATCACGCTGCGCGACAAGGCGCATGACTCGGTGCTGCAGAGCGTGCGCAGCGGCGAGGTCGATTTCGGCATCGCCAGCAACCCCGCCGCGTGTGACGACCTGTATTGCGAGCCGCTGTGCACCGATCCGCTGCAAGCGGTCCTGCCGGCGGACCATCCGCTGGCAGCACGCGAATCGCTGGGGTGGGGCGAACTGGCCGACGCGTCGGTGCTGGCCCTCGATCAGAACTCGGGCGTGCAGCCGGCCGTGGAGCGCGCGCTGTCCACGTACCACGTGCGGCCCGGCTCGCTGCAATTGCTCGGGCATTTCGCGGCCATCTTCGGCATGGTGGCGATGGGGCTCGGCATCGGCGTCGTGCCGTCTCGCGCGCAGGCCAGCGGCATGGCGCCAGCCGCGGTGTTGCGCCCGCTGCGGCCACAGGTGACGTCGAACGTCATGCTGGTCCGGCGCAAGGCCCGGTCGCTGAAGCCTAATGCCGCGGCCGTGTGGGACAACCTGCGCGCCCAGGAGTACGACCAGAGTTTGCTGAAGAAAGTAGGGTAGGGCGATGAACGGGATTCATCTGGTGCGGTGCGATAGCGTGATTTGTGTCGCTATAGGCATTTTCCGATGCTGATCTGCCCGTAGCGCCCCCTTCGACATCTTCTTTTGAGATGCACAACGCACCCCACGGGGTGCGTTGTTGTTTTTGGAGCAAACTCTCTACTGATATACCACATACCAAATATTTACAGACCTCGCAGTGCAGCATATAATGAATCCACCTTGATCCTTACGACTTAGGAGTTTTCATGAACGCCACGCTGCTTACCATCCTCGCCCTCGGTGTCCTTTCGCTGGGTGTCACCGTCACTTACGTGCTCGCCACCGTCCTGCCGATGGGTCTGCTGACCACCGCCCAGGAACACGGCCGTTTCGCTGGACTGGGCTCGTCGGAAGAATCGACCGGCATCGGCAGCTCGGCTTCGGACATGGTGCTCCAGCCGCGCTTCCTGCACGCCTGATCGCCATTCAGTCAGTCAGCAGTCTTAGGTAGTTGCAGTCTGGGTGTTGTAGCGGCCGGCAACCCCCGCAGTAGTTGAGTTCAAGCAGTCCTCAGCGGCCGTCTTCTCTGCAGTTCTCCATGCCCCTGCGCCCGCGGACCTCAGGTCCCGACGCAGTCCGGCAAACCTCCCCATTCCTTGACGATTTGTCTGCCTCGCGCCTCGCCGCACGGCCCGCGCTTTCGCGTCGCCATGGCGAGATTTCAGCGTTTCCGGGACTCCGGACTTTCCCTAGCACGGGTTATCCGTGACATGCGCCGCAGCATTTTTCATTGATGCCCGATCCATTTCCAAGTGGTTGATCCGAAAGGGAAGTGCCCGGCCTGGCGATGCAGTTTTCATGCGACCGCTGCACCAGTGCGGACCATCTCGCCACTGCGCACTTTCGATTGTCTTCTTGAGCAGTCAGGTATCGCGCCGAATCGGCTTGACTTGGTTGATATATCACATACTGTATAGCACTAGGACGGTTCAGCCGGCCGCATAACAAGACAGCACAACAGACTCAGCATAAGAAGACTCACCACAACAAGACCTACCCAAGAAACACCAGGCAGTAGACACCATGGCATCCAATGCAGATGCCCATTCCACAACGGTGGGACCACCCACCTAGAAGGAGACACCATGGAAAGTCAGCAAAGCGCACGCGCGCAAGCGTCGTGGTATGCATCGCCGTGGATGCAGCTCGTATTTGGCGTGATCTGCATGGCGATGATCGCCAACATGCAATACGGCTGGACACTGTTCGTCAACCCGATCGACGAGAAATACCACTGGGGCCGCACGGCCATCCAGGTGGCGTTCACCATTTTCGTGGTGACCGAGACCTGGCTCGTGCCGATCGAAGGCTACCTCGTCGACAAGTACGGCCCGCGCCCGGTGGTGGTGGGCGGGGGGCTGCTCTGCGCAGTGGCCTGGGCGTTGAACTCGGTGGCCTCCACGTTGCCGATGCTGTACGTGGCCGCCGCCATCGGCGGGGTGGGTGCCGGGGCGGTCTATGGCACCTGCGTCGGCAATGCGCTGAAGTGGTTTCCCAACCGTCGCGGGCTGGCGGCCGGGCTGACCGCCGCCGGGTTTGGCGCCGGTTCCGCGGCCACCGTGGTGCCTATCGCCAACATGATCAAGACCAGCGGCTACGAATCGACGTTCCTGTCGTTCGGCCTTGGCCAGGGCCTGATCGTGATGCTGCTGGGGGTGCTGCTGCTGCCGCCGTCGACCAAGATCCTCGGCGAAGTGAAATCGACGCTGAAGGCCGCCGCCACCTACAACGCGTCGCCGCGCCAGGTGCTGTCGTCGCCGATCTTCTGGGTCATGTACGCGATGTTCGTGATGATGGCAGCCGGCGGCCTGATGGCGACGGCCCAGCTCGGCCCCATCGCCAAGGATTTCGGCCTGCATGACTCGCCAGTGTCGATCATGGGCCTGACGTTGCCGGCCCTGACCTTCGCGCTGACCATCGACCGCGTGCTGAACGGGCTGACCCGGCCGTTCTTTGGATGGGTATCCGACAACATCGGCCGTGAAAACACGATGTTCCTGGCGTTTGCGGTGGAAGCGGTGGGCATCCTGCTGCTGGCCCGCTACGGCCACAACCCCGTGGCGTTCGTGGTGCTGACCGGCATCGTGTTCTTCGCCTGGGGCGAGATCTACAGCCTGTTCCCGGCCACCTGCGGCGACACGTTCGGTCCCAAGTTTGCCGCCACCAACGCCGGCATGCTGTACACGGCCAAGGGCACGGCAGCGCTGCTGGTACCGTTCTCAAGCGTCATCACGGCCGCCACGGGCGACTGGTACGCGGTGTTCATGCTGGCGTCGGGCATGGCTGCCATCTCGGCACTGATGGCGATCTTCGTCCTCAAGCCGATGCGGGAAGCCCACGCAAAGAAGTACGTCCAGGACGCCTCGACGCCGATGGGGTATCGCGCGGTACCTGAAGATCTGACGTGATCGTCTGATTGCTGGACCATCCCTGACGAGAAAGCCCGCGAAAGCGGGCTTTTTTTATGGCGTGGAAGGTTGTTGGTAGCTGTTTAGCAATTAACCGCCAAGCGTCCCAATCATCAACGAGCGCTTCCGGCCATGGCCGGAAGCAGGGCGGGGCGAGCAGGGTAGGGGGTGGCCAGGTGGCGGCTTCAGTGCGGCGCGGACGTCTGGCGGGCCGGCGCCGTGCGGATGGGCGGCACGGCCGGAGCGGCGGCCAGTCCGCAGATGAAATGGGCGACATGCGACACGACTTCCGCATCGCGCAGGATGCGACGATGGCCCAGGCCCTCGGTCGTAATGAGCCGCGCGTCGGGCCACGCGCCTGCAATGGCCGCGCCGTCTTCCCAGCGCACTTCCTTGTCGTCGCGGTCGTGGATGACCAGCACGGGCGGCACGGGCCGCGTACGGCCGATGTCGGGCACGTTGAAGGTCGACCACGGTGCGCCCAGCCACTGTTCGCTCAGCGCGCGCATGCGGTCGAGCACGCGCGGCGCGGCGCCGAGACGCCAGGCGAGCGTGGAGCAGGCGTCGTACATGTCGGCGGGCGAGCCGATCATCGCCACGCCGCGGGTCGGCAATCCCTCGCGGATGGCCTGCGCCGCCGCCGCGCCGCCCAGCGAGTGGGCGACCACCGCGTGGACCGGCCCGACATGCCACGCCACCGCCAGCAGCGAGCGCGCCATCTCCAGCACCGACGACTGCTGCTGGCCACGCGCGCCGGCATCGGACGCGCCGTGCGACAGCGCGTCGAAGGCTACGACGCGCATCCCGGCCGCCAGCAGCCCGGTCGCCATCGCGTGCCATTGCCCGGCGTTGCCGCCCCAGCCATGCGCCAGCAGCACCACCGGGCCCTTGCTGCCCCAGCGATACACGCGCACGCGGCGGCTGCCGCCCTGGCCGGTCACGAGGGCCCATTCGGTGCGCGCAGAATCGAGCAGGCGGCGACCTTCGGGGCTGATGCGCCCTTGCGGCGGGCTAAACCAGAGGCGTTCCAGCGCGTGCGCGGTCGCCGTCGGAAAGAACAGGCTGCCGGCCTGCCAGCGCAGCCGTTGCCAGGCCGCGACGGCGGCCTCCAGCGTTTGGCCGAGGCCACGACGATTCGGGGGGGTGCCACGCGGCGAGGACGGGGCGGGGCGGGATGTGGATGACAGCACTTGCGGCACGACGAATACCTCCGGCTGAAACGTTGCCCACCTGAGCGGCGGCAAGACCCTTTTGGGTGAATTTTTTTATGCTTTACGACCGACCGGTCGTGCTATTTTCCAGGCAAGAAAACCCGGCAACCTTGCCGTGGGAACTGGATTCAATATGGCCGGGCGGACGCCTCGGCGCGATTCTCTCTGAAGTCATTGACCAGCCGCGCGAACGCGCGACGGGCCATCGTTTCGGCGTCGCTGCGCGCCATCAGCCGCGAAGCCTGGTGGTACGACATGCCCACGCCGACCATCTCGAACGCAAACTGACGCGCGTCGGTGTCGGCGCGCAGATCGCCTTCGTCGATGGCGTCGCTCACGACGCGCACGATGGTGCTGTGCCAGTCCTTGAACGCCTGCACCAGCTTGTCGCGTATCACGCCAGGCCGGTTACGGTACTCCTGGGACAGCGCCATGAACACGCAACCGCCTTCGCTCACGGCGCCGGCAATCCACGTCAGATATCCGTCGAACAGGGTCTCCAGCCGCCCGGCGCCGCGGTCCACGCGCATGGCCGGCTGCACGACAATTTCCGAGAACCGTTCCATCGCGCGGCCCAGCACGGCTTCCTGCAGCGCCTCTTTCGACTTGAAGTGGGCATACAGGCCGCTCTTCGACATGTTGGTGTCGGCGGCCAGCGAGGCCAGCGACAACTGCTCGAAGCCGACCTGCGACGCCGCCTGCAAGGCCTGTTCGATGATCGCGGTGCGCGTGAGCTGTCCCTTTTGCATGCGCTGGAGAATAGCACGACCGGTCGGTTTGTCAACTTGCCTTGTGCCACACATGGACGATACTGATGTGGCGTCAACGCAAAGCGTGCATTCTCGTTATGTGGGGGCGGGAGGAGGATGATGTGCGGTATCCGTCTTTTGGACGAGGGTCCGGGCGTCAGGATCAAGCCATCATAAGAAATCTGTAAAAGTGTTCCACAACAGACCTTACGGAACGCTTAACGTGCTCTATACTCGAATGCACGTCCGCGCACTTTTTTTTCACTGGTGACTGGAGACCGACATGAACAGTACAGCCGTGCCAAGAGGCGCTAGCGAACCGTTCCGGCAACTGCGGGCGTTGCGTCGAGCGCGCAAGCTCAAGCAGGAGGACGTCGCCCGTAAGGCCGGGATTTCCCGCGAGGCATATCTTCGTGCCGAATCGGGCCAGGCCGACCCGCGCATGTCCACTTTCCTGGCGGCCTGCGAGGCGCTGGGGCTGGAAGTCGTGCTGGCGCCGCAACACCTTGCCGCCGACGTCAACGCATTCATTGCCAGCCGCAACGGCGGCGTGACGGCGGCGTCGATGGCAGGCCAGCCCGCCCAGGCTGCAGCGCCGGCTGCATCGAGCCCCACGTCAGGTGGATTCGGTTCCGGATCCACGCCGGGAGAGGGCCACAAGCCCGTCTGACCCGAGGAATTCGTGACAGGGCAGGTCGATCGATCTGCCCTGTCGTGCATTTCCATCCAAGCCAGGCCGTCCGGCCTGTGCCGTGTCCTGCCTGTCCGGCGCCCCGCGCGGGCGTTGTC
Source organism: Cupriavidus sp. H18C2 (assembly GCF_049393795.1). Classification (NCBI taxonomy): domain Bacteria; kingdom Pseudomonadati; phylum Pseudomonadota; class Betaproteobacteria; order Burkholderiales; family Burkholderiaceae; genus Cupriavidus; species Cupriavidus sp. H18C2. Next base: position 487,578 of record NZ_CP186011.1, read on the forward strand.
CCAGCGTCGCCCGCGCCGCTGCTTTCCGCTTTTTTCCCGTTTCCACCTTCCTGTCCGCCCGCTACACCGGCTGGCCCGTCCCCGCTCGCCTATCGTAATTGTGGTTTGACATCGCGCGGCAACGTGATTACGATTTGGTGAATCAGTTTTACTATTCGTAATTCACGGACGTGGCGACCACGCCATGCCAATGAGCCGCACGCTGGCCTGCCGGCCGGCGGAGGTGTGAGAGGAAGACTTCATGACGCAGACACAATTGCACGCGGCCGAGACGCAGGTGGCCCAGTACATGTCCGGCTTTGCCAACGAGTTCGCCACGGAAGCGTTGCCCGGCGCGCTGCCGGTGGGCCGCAATTCCCCGCAGCGGGCGCCGTACGGCCTGTATGCCGAGCAGATTTCCGGCACGGCGTTTACCGCGCCGCGCGCCCACAACCGGCGGTCATGGCTGTACCGGATGCGCCCGGCGGCCATGCACAAGCCGTTCGAGCGCATCGACAACGGCCGCTGGCTGAGCCGTTTTGACGACGTGCCGCCGTCGCCCAACCAGATGCGCTGGAATCCGCCGCCGATGCCGGCCGCGCCCACCGACTTCGTCGACGGCATCGTCACGATGGCCGGCAATGGCGGCCCGGAGGCGCAGACCGGCTGCGGCATCCACCTGTACCTGGCCAACCAGTCCATGCAGGACCGGTTCTTCTACAACGCCGACGGCGAGATGCTGATCGTGCCGCAGCAGGGCCGCCTGCTGATCGCCACCGAGATGGGCCGGCTGGCCGTGGAGCCGCAGGAGATCGTCGTGATTCCGCGCGGCGTGCGTTTCCGCGTGGAACTGCTCGACGGCCAGGCGCGCGGCTATATCTGCGAGAACTACGGCGCGCTGTTCAAGCTGCCCGACCTTGGCGTGATCGGCTCGAACGGCCTGGCCAACCCGCGCGACTTCCTGACGCCCGTGGCCAGCTACGAGGACCGCGAAGGCAGCTTCGAGCTGATCGCCCGCTTCCAGGGCAACCTGTGGCGGGCCGAGATCGCCCATTCGCCGCTGGACGTGGTGGCGTGGCACGGCAACTACGCGCCGTACAAGTACGACCTGCGGCACTTCAACACGATCGGTTCGATCAGCTTCGACCATCCGGACCCGTCGATCTTCCTGGTGCTGCAGGCGCCGTCGGACACGCCGGGCGTCGACACCATCGACTTCGTGATCTTCGGCCCGCGCTGGCTGGCCGCGCAGGATACGTTCCGCCCGCCCTGGTTCCATCGCAATATCGCCAGCGAGTTCATGGGCCTGATTGCCGGCGTCTACGACGCCAAGGCAGACGGCTTTGCCCCGGGCGGCGCCAGCCTGCGCAACTGCATGAGTGGCCACGGCCCCGATGCCGAGACGTTCGAGCGGGCCAGCGCGGCCGATACGGGCACGCCGCACCACATCCACGACACCATGGCGTTCATGTTCGAGACGCCGGGCGTGATCCGGCCCACCCGCTACGCCGCCGAATCGGCGCTGCTGCAGCACGACTACTACACGTGCTGGCAGGGCCTGAAGAAGCATTTCAATCCGAACGTGCGCTGATTTCCGGAGTGCCACAACAATGACCGCCCCCAAGACCAGCTGGGTTGCCTCGGCCAACGACGGCAAGACCGATTTCCCGCTCCAGAACCTGCCCTACGGTATCTTTTCCGCCGCCGGCGGCACGCCGCGCGCCGGTGTGGCCATCGGCGACCAGGTGCTCGACCTGTCTGTGCTCGACGACGCCGGCCTGCTGCCAGCTGCCGCCCGCGGCACGTTTGCCGGAGCCAGCCTGAACCGCTTCATCGCGCTGGGCAAGCCCGTGTGGTCGGAAACGCGCGCGCGGCTGACCGCCCTGCTGTCCAGCGACGACCAGACGCTGGCCGGCAACGCGGCGCTGCGCGACAAAGCGCTGGTGCCGATGGCATCGGCCACCATGCACCTGCCGGTGGACATCCCCGGCTACACCGACTTCTATTCGTCGCGCGAGCACGCCACCAACGTCGGCCGTATGTTCCGCGACCCGGCCAACGCGCTGCTGCCGAACTGGCTGGAAATCCCCATCGGCTACAACGGCCGGGCCAGTTCGGTGGTGGTCAGCGGCACGCCGTTGCGCCGCCCGAATGGTCAGATCAAGCTGCCGGACCAGCCGCGCCCCGTGTTCAGCCCGTGCCGCAAGCTCGACTACGAGCTGGAAATGGCGTTCATCGTCGGCAAGCCGTCGACGCTGGGCGAGCCGGTCAGCACGGCCGACGCCTCGTCGCACATGTTCGGCATGGTCATCCTGAACGACTGGAGCGCCCGCGACATCCAGCAATGGGAATACGTGCCGCTGGGCCCGTTCAACAGCAAGGGCTTCGGGACGTCGATCTCGCCATGGATCGTGACGATGGAAGCGCTCGAACCGTTCCGCAGCGACAACCCCGAGCAATCGCCCGAGCCGCTCGACTACCTGCGCCAGCCCGCGCGCAACGCCTACGACATCGCCCTGGAAGTGGCGCTGCAACCCGCTGGCGCCCCGGCCGCCACCACGGTCTGCCGCACCAACTTCAAGGCGATGTACTGGACGATGGCCCAGCAACTGGCTCACCACACCGTGTCCGGCTGCAACGTCCGCGTGGGCGACCTGATGGGCTCCGGCACGATCAGCGGCACCACGCCCGATTCGTTCGGCAGCCTGCTGGAAACCACCCGCAACGGCGCCGAGCCGGTCACGCTGGCAGATGGCACCACGCGCGGCTTCCTGGAGGACGGCGATTCCGTCGTCATGACGGGCTGGTGCCAGGGGGAGGGGTATCGGGTGGGTTTTGGCCAGGTGGAGGGAAAGATCCTGCCAGGCAAGCGCTGATATACCGTAGATTTCCGATCGTGGGAACGGGGCGGGAGCAGTCTGTGAGGGCTGCTTCCGCCCCGTTACATTTGCGCAGGAACGTTACGGTTGCGCCATAGCCTCGCGCGCACCCTTTATGCGAGAATTCGGCCCTGACAAAAACGCGGGGTAGAAGTTCGTGATGCCCGCCTTGCCCCCTGTCGGAGGGGTGCAGGCGAGGTTGCCGGAACCGACACCATGAAAGCCGTTGCGGCGCACGCCGGCATGTCCGGACGCTGCCGGCGCCGGGCCAGGGCGACGAACGCCCGCGCGCTACAAAAGACATACAACGTCGCCGATCTGATCGGTCTTTGACACTAATTTCAGGGAAAAATGCGGAACTGTCCCCGGGGTCGCGCGGACATGGGCGCCTTGCGCGCGCCATTCTCGTTCGCCGTGGCCAACGCCTGAGGCGAGCCCGGGTTCACATTCACCCACGCGATTGGCATGGCAATGGAATTTGGAATTCGCGCATGGGCGGCGATAGCGCCGGCATTGCATACGCCTGAAGCCTGGCAGGCCTGGGCGTTGGCGCCCTGGCTGCCCGATGGCGCGGCCCTGCCGGCGCTCCAGGCCATGGCCCCGATGTTGCGCCGGCGCGTCAATGCAATTGGCAAGGCAGCCCTGCATCCCACTTACGACGTGGTGGCCGAGCCCGGCGAGGGCGACGTTGCGCCCCACCGTCCCGCTGTCTTCGCATCGCGCCATGGCGATACCCAGCGCGCGTTCGAGATGCTCAGCGAGCTGGCTGCCGGCGAGCCGTTGTCGCCCACCGCGTTCGGGCTGTCGGTCCACAACGCGATCGGCGCCATGTTCACGATCGACCGGGGCGACGCCTCGAACCTGCAGGCCGTCGCCGCAGGGCGCGATACGGTGGAAACCGCGGTCGTCGAGGCCTGCGCCCTGCTGGCCGACGGCGCCGACGAGGTCCTGCTGGTCTGCTACGACGCGCCGCTGCCCGAGGCCTATGCCGAATTCGCCGACGAGCCGGGCTGCCTGTATGGCTGGGCCTGGCGCATCGGCCGTCCCCAGGCCGGCAAACCTGTTTTCACGCTCGACATCGTGCAGCCGCGCAGCGCTGGCGACAGCCATCCCGTCCGCCACGCGCTTCCCCATGGGCTCGATGTGCTGCGGTTCATGCTGGCAGGCGAACCGGCACTGCAGCATCGTGGCGAGCGCGCGATCTGGAGGTGGCAACGTCATGGTTGAACGCCTGGACCGCATGTGGCGGGTCTGCGCCACCGGCTTCTGCTTTTCCAGCTTCGGCGTGGGCGGCCTGCTGCTGCGGGTGCTGGTGTTTCCGGTGCTGGCGATCCTGCCGTGGTCCACGCAGACACGCCAGCGTGCCTGCCGCGGCCTGATCCATCACGCCTTCCGTCTGTTTGTCTGGCTGATGCACACGGTGGGCGTCATCCGCCATGAAGTGCGCCATGCCGAGCGCTTGCGCCGGCAGGGCCTGCTGATCGTTGCCAACCATCCGTCGCTGATCGACGTGGTGTTCCTGATGTCGCTCACGCCGCGTCCGGATTGCGTGGTCAAGTCCGCACTCGTGCGCAACCCGTTCACGCGCGGTCCGGTGCTTGCCACCGGCTGGGTCCGCAACGATGCCGGCGCGGCCATGGTCGACGACTGCATCGCCTCGCTGCGCGCGGGCAACAACCTCATCATCTTTCCCGAAGGCACGCGCACGCGTCCCGGGCAGGCGCTGCAACTGCTGCGCGGGGCGGCGAACGTGGCCGTGCGCGGCGGGTTCGCGCTGACGCCGGTGGTCATCCGCTGCCATCCGCCCACGCTGACCAAGGGCGAGAAGTGGTACCACGTGCCGGTGCGCCGGCCGCGGTTCGTCATCGACGTCCATCCCGACGTGGCGGTATCCGAATGGGTGCCGACGGGGCTGGACGACGCGCTGGCTGTGCGTCACCTGACGCAATCGCTATCCGAATTTTTCTCCAGGGAGATCCGCCGTGAAGGCGCTTGAGCAAGAAATCAAGGAACTTATCATCTCGTCGCTGTCCCTCGAGGACGTGACCGCGGATGATATCGACCCGGCGGCGCCGCTGTTCATCGAAGGTCTCGGCCTCGATTCCATCGACGCGCTGGAGCTTGGCCTGGCGCTGCAGAAGCGCTATGGCATCACCATGAATGGCGACAAGGAAGCGGTTCGCGCCCGCTTTGCCAGCGTGTCCGCGCTGGCTGCCTTCGTGGCCGAACAGCGCGGGCAGGCGCCGGCCTGATCCATCGACACAGTAATCCTGCCCAGACACGGAGTCCGACATGACCCATGACGAAATCTTCGCGCGCGTGGCCGCGGTTCTTGAGGAAACCTTCGAGATCGAGCCGGCCCGCATCACGCCGGAGGCGCGTCTGTACGACGACCTCGACATCGACAGCATCGACGCGGTGGACCTGCTGGTGAAGCTCAAGCCAATGCTGAACAAGCCGCTCAAGCCCGAGCAGTTCAAGTCCGTGCGCACCGTGCAGGACGTGGTGCAGGCGCTGGCGCTGCTGATCGACTCCCCGGCAACGGCCTGACGCCGAGCATGGCCTGGCGCAAGTGGGGGCTGGGACTGCTCACGCTGTCCTATCCGCTGGTGATCTACCTTGGGCTGCAGCATTTCTCGCCGCGCGTGATGGCGCTGGCGCTGGTCGCGCTCGCGCTGCTGCGCGCGGGGACGAGTCGCCAGGCCGGCTGGCGCGTGATGGCGCTGCTGGCGGCCGCCCTTGCGGTGGTCGTCATGGCGTCCGGCCACGCGCTGCCGCTGAAGCTGTACCCGGTGCTGGTCAACGTGGCGATGCTGGGGGTATTCGGCTGGACGCTGCGCTATCCGCCCACGCTGGTCGAGCGCCTGGCGCGGATGCGGGAGCCGGACCTGCCGCCGAGCGGGGTGGCCTACACGCGCCGCGTCACGCAGGCATGGTGCGTATTTTTCGTCTGTAACGGCACGATTGCGACCATCACGGCCTTTGCCGCCAATGACCGAGTCTGGGCGCTCTACAACGGCGCCATTGCTTATGGCCTGATCGGCGCGATGTTCGCCGGCGAATGGCTCGTGCGCCAGCGCGTCAAGGCGCGCGGCGCGGAGAAACGTCATGGTTGAGGGAAAGCCGGCGTGGACCGGCCTGGGTGGGGTCATGGCGGCGCTGGCCGCTGCGCCGGTTGCGCGATGCGTGGCAGGCGATGCCGCCAGCGGTGTCGGCGCCCAACGCTTCGTGGCGCGTGCCGCAGCGTGGCGCCGCATGCTGGCCGATGCGCCCGGCGCGCGCTGGGCGATCCATATCGAGGATGTGGCCGAGTTTGCCGCCGCGCTGTTCGGCGCCTGGTATGCCGGCAAGCACGTGGTGCTGCCGGGCGATACGCGGCCCGAAACGCTCGCGGCGCTGCGCTCGGAGAGCGACGGCTGGGCCGGTGAATTGCCCGATGCCCGCGTGCCTGTCGCCGCCACGGACGCGGACCTCGACCCCGACGTCGATTGGCCGATGCTCGCCACCCACGACACCTGGGTCACGCTGTTCACGTCCGGTTCCACCGGCGTGCCGGGCGCGATCCACAAGCGGCTCGCGCAGCTGGACGCGGAAGTCCACACGCTGCAACAGGCGTTCGGGCAGCACTGCACCCCGGATACGCGCGTACTCTGCACCGTTTCGCACCAGCACATCTATGGCCTGCTGTTCACGGTGCTGTGGCCGCTGGCGGCGGGGCGTCCCATGCGTGCAGCCCGGTTTGCGTTCCACGAAGAACTGGTTGCGGCATGCCAGGCCGATGCCGCTCCCGCCGTGTTCGTCAGCAGCCCCGCCCATTTGAAGCGCATGCCGGCCGCGCTGGACTGGGCCGCGGTACGCAGGTCGGTCCGCGCGGTGTTTTCTTCGGGCGGACCGCTGCCGCCCGAAGCCGCCGCCGATGTGCTGCGCCATATCGGCCACTCGCCCATCGAAGTGTTCGGCAGTTCGGAAACGGGCGGCATCGCATGGCGCCAGCGCACCGTGCACGCCGATCGCTGGAGCGCGCTGCCCGGCATTGCGTGGCGGCTCCAGGACGGCTACCTGGCGGTCCGCTCGCCGCACCTGCCCGATGACGGCTGGCATGTCTGCGCGGACCGCGCGCTGCCTGCCGGTGACGACAGCTTCGTGCTGGCAGGCCGGGCCGACCGCATCGTCAAGATCGAGGAGAAGCGCATCTCGCTGACCCAGATCGAGCAGTCGCTGGCCGCCGCGCCGGGCGTGCGCGAAGCGCGGGTGGTCATGGTCGAACTCGATGTCGGCATGCGTGTGGCCGCCGCCGTCGTGCTGGACGAAGCCGCTCACGCGCAGCTCGAAGCGGACGGCCGGGGTGCGGTGAGCGCCGTCCTGCGCAAGCATCTGGCTGGCGCCATCGACCCGGTGGCCCTGCCGCGCCGCTGGGCGTTCCTGCCCGCGCTGCCTTGCAACGCGCAAGGCAAGACCACTGAAGCGATGCTGCGCGAAGTGTTCCGCCGCACGATGCCAGAGGTGCGCTGGCTCGACCACGACGCAACATCGGCGACCGCCGAGCTGTACGTGGCCGAAGACCTTGCCGTGTTCGACGGACACTTTCCCGGGGCGCCGATCGTGCCCGGCGTTGCACAGGTAGACTGGGTCATGGCGCTTGCGCCGCAGAAGCTCGACGTGCCGCCGCGTCGACGCTTCGCGCGGCTCGACGTGCTCAAGTTCCAGGCCGTCATCCGCCCCAACAGTACCGTGCAGCTAGCGCTGATGTGGCAGGCCGACGTGCGCGCGCTGGGGTTCCGGCTGACTTCCGACGCCGGGCCGCACGCCAGCGGCCGGATCATGTTCCATCCCGAAGCGCCATGAGCCCCACGCAGCGGTCCTGCTCCGATGCCAGCTTCCGGCCCGTGGTGCTGGTGCCCGTCTACGACCACGAAGGCGCGATCGGCGCGATGGTCGACGCCATCCTGCGGCATCCGATTCCGTGCCTGCTGGTCGATGACGGCAGCGGCCCGGCCTGCGAGCGCGTGCTGCGCGAGATTGCCGACGCCCATCCCGCCCGCATCCGCCTGGTGCGCCTGCCGCAGAACCAGGGCAAGGGCGGCGCGATCATGGCGGGCTTCGAGGCGGCCGCGGAACTCGGCTACACCCACGCGCTGCAGATCGATGCCGATGGACAGCATGACGCCACGTGCATTCCACAGTTCCTCGCGCTGGCCGAAGCCGATCCCCAGGCGATGATCTGCGGGCATCCCGTCTACGACGCGTCGGTGCCGAAGCACCGGTTGTACGCGCGCTACCTGACGCATGTCTGGGTGTGGATCAACACCCTGTCCTTCGAGATCCGCGATTCGATGTGCGGCCTGCGCGTCTACCCGCTGGCCGCGGTTACGCGGCTGATGCGCGAGGTACGGCTGGGCCGCCGCATGGAGTTCGATACCGAGGTGCTCGTGCATCTGGTGTGGCGCGGCGTGCGGATCGTCAATGTGCCCACGCGCGTCACGTATCCCGCCGACGGCGTGTCGCATTTCCAGGCGTTGCGGGACAACGTGCTGATCTCGCGCATGCATACGCGGCTGTTCTTCGGCATGGTCTGGCGTCTGCCGCGCCTGCTCTGGCGCAAGGTGGCGGCATGAGCGCGGCGCACTCGAATCCGGCAAGCACTGCCGCCGCGGCACGCTCGCGCCACTGGAGCACGATCGGTGAGGTCACATGCGTCTGGGGCGTCTGGTGCCTGTATTTCCTGAACCGGATCTTCGGCCGCACGCTGTTCCGCCTGGTCGTCTATCCGGTGGTCAGCTACTACTGGCTGACACACCCGCTCGCCCGCCGCTCGTCGCTCGACTTCCTGACGCGCGTGGAGCGCACCGCCGGCACCATCGGTGGCCGGCCCACGTGGCGGCATACGCTGCGCCACCTGTTCTCTTTTGCCGATACGCTGCTGGACAAGCTGCTGGCCATCGGCGGCCAGTATCGATTCGGCAGCGTCAGGCGCGAAGGCAACGAGGTGCTGCTCGAACAGATCGCGCGCGGGCAGGGCGGCATCATCATGACCGCGCACATGGGCTGCCTGGAGCTGTGCCGGGTGCTGGCCAACCAGCGCAACGGCATGCGGCTGACCGTGCTGGTCCACACGCATCATGCCGAGCGTTTCAACCGCATCCTGTCGCGGATCGATCCCAGGTCCGGCGTGCAGCTTTACCAGGTGGACGATATCTCGCCCGCCACGGCGCTGGAATTGACCGCCAAGGTGCAGGCCGGCGAGTTCGTGGCCATTGCTGGCGACCGCGCGCCGGCCCACGGTGGCCGCGCGGTACGGGTGCCGTTCATGGGCGACCCGGCGCGCTTTCCCGTCGGCCCCTATGTGCTTGCCGCGCTGATGCGCTGCCCGCTCTATGCGATGGGCTGCGTGCGTCAGCGCGAGGGCCATCTGCTGCGCTTCACCGAGATCGCACACGAGGTGAACCTGCCCCGGGCGCGCCGCGAGCAGGCGCTCGTGGCGCTGGCCACCGCCTACGCCGCGTGGCTGGAGGCACTGGTCGTGCAGTCGCCCTACGACTGGTTCAATTTCTACGAATTCTGGGCCGACGATCCCGTGACCGTCGGCCGCCAGGGCGCGCAGGAGGCTTGAGCGGCCTGCGCTCACCGATTCCCATGTCAAAAGTCATCCACCACGCCATTACGCTGACCCCGGCTTTCCACGATCTCGATCCGATGAACGTGGTCTGGCACGGCAACTACATCCGCTATTTCGAGCTGGCGCGTTGCGCGCTGCTGCAGACCATCGACTACGACTACCCGCAGATGCGCGATTCGGGCTATGCGTGGCCGGTGGTCGACCTGCGGGTCAAGTACGTGCGGCCGCTGGTCTACGGGCAAGCGGTGGTCGTGCACGCGTCGATCGTCGAATGGGAGAACCGGCTCAAGATCGACTACGAGATCCGTGATGCCGCATCCGGCCAGCGCCTGACGAAGGGCTACTCGATCCAGGTGGCCGTGGACATCGAGACGCAGGAGATGCTGTACGTCTGCCCGCCGGTGCTGCTGGAAAAGCTGGGGATCACGCCATGAACCGCCGCCAGTTGCTGCGTGGCGTGCTGCTTGGCGCGGCGATGTTGCTGGGCTTGCCAGCCCATGCCGCCGATCTGCTTGGCGATGTCGCCGCGCGGCTGGCCGATGCGCCGGTGATCCGCGGCCAGTTCGAGCAGACCCGCAAGCTGCCGGGTTTCAGCCACCCATTGGTCTCGCGTGGCGATTTCGTGCTGGCCAAGAGCCGCGGTGTGGTGTGGGCAACGCGCGAGCCGTTTGCGTCGAGCCTGCTGGTCACGCCCGACCGGCTGGTGATGCGGGGGGGCGGACGGCAAGGTGCAGCAGCAGATGCAGGCCGATTCGCAGCCGGCGATGCGCGTGGTTGGCGAATCGATGATCGCCGTGCTGCGTGGCGATCTGCGTAGCCTGCAGACGCGCTTTGACGTCACGGGCAAGCTCGTCGGCAAGGCGGGCTGGACATTGACGCTGACGCCGACCGACGCCGGCATGCGCCGCGTGTTCACCCGCATCGAGCTCGCGGGCGACAGGTTCGTGCGCGATGTCCGGCTGGAAGAGGCGGGCGGCGACAGCACCGTCGTGAAGATGATCGGTCCCGTCTCGGCCGCCAGTCTGACGCCCGCCGAGGAGCAGCGTTTTGAGTGAGACGGCGGGCGTGGCGATGCGCGGCGGGCTGACCCGGATCGAGCGATGGCTCGCCGTTGGCTGGCTGCTGTTCGTGCTGGCGCTGGTGGCACACCAGGTGGCGTTCTGGCGGGCATCGCGGCTGGATACCGACGTGTTGGCGCTGCTGCCGACGAGCGAGCGCACGGCGACGGCGGACCGCGTGCTGCGTCGGCTGGCCGAAGGCGTGGAGCAGGAAGTGATCGTGCTCGTGGGCAGCGACGACTGGTCGCGCACGCGCGCCGCCGCCGAGCGGTTCAGCGCGGCCACGGCGCGGCAGGCGTCCCTGCTCAAGCCCGTCGACAAGATCGCGGCATTCGATTTCGATGCCGCGCTGGCGTTCTACCGGCCGTGGCGCGATCGGTTGCTGACCGATGCGCAGCGCGCGCAGCTTGCCACGGCCGATGCCGATACGCTCGCCCAGCAGGCCCTCACCAGGCTGTACCAGTTGTCGACGGGGCCGCGCCTGACCGACTGGGCGGCAGACCCGCTGGGGCTCTGGCAGGACTGGTGGCTGTCGCGCGCGGCCGTCACCCGTGTGCACGAGCGTGATGGATTGGCGTCGCTGTCGGGCGATGGCAAGGAGTGGGCGCTACTGTCGTATCGCATTACCAAGCCGGCTTTCTCCGTCAGTGGCAGCACGGACTACAGCGATCTGCTGGTCGCGGCCGAGCACGCGGCGCGGCAGGGCGACGATGGCGTGCGGGTGATTGCCGCCGGCATCCCGCTGCATGCGGAGGCCGCCGCCGCGCAAGCCAACTGGGAGATGAACGTGATCGGCTGGGGCTCGCTGGCCGCCGTGCTGCTGCTGGTGTGGCTGGCGTTCCGGTCGCTGCGGCCGATCTTGCTGGTCGGGCTGTCGTTGGTGATCGGCACGGCCGCGGCGATTTCTGCCACCGCCATCGTCTTCGACCGGGTACACCTCGTCACGCTGGTGTTCGGCGCCAGTCTGGTCGGTGTGGCCGAGGATTTCGGCATCCACTACTTCGTCACGCGGCAGTCGATGCCGCGCGCGACGCCGCCCGCCGTGATGCGGTTCCTGTTGCCGGGCCTCGCGCTTGCGCTGCTCACGAGTGTCGTGGCGTACATGGCGCTGGGCGTCGCGCCTTTCCCTGGCTTGCGCCAGATGGCGCTGTTCTCGGCCGTCGGGCTTGTCTGCGCCTTCCTGACCGTGGCGTTCTGGTTCCCGCTGCTCGATCGCGGCACGTTGCGCCAGACCCGGCTGTCCACGTGGCTGGCCGGCAGCCTGGGCCGCTGGCCCAGCGTTCGCAACGATCGACGCACGTGGATGGCGCTGGCCGTGCTGGCATTGTTCATCGTGCCGGGCGTCTTGCAGGTACGTGTGGTCGACGATGTGCGCCAACTGCAGAGTTCGCCGCCTGCGCTGGTGGAGGCGCAGCGCACCGCCGGCCGATTGCTCGGCACGCCCAGCCCGGCGCAGTTCGTGCTCGTGCGTGGCGCCACGCCCGACGAGGTGCTGGCGCGCGAGGAAGCGGTCAAGGCAAGGCTCGGCGATGCGATCGCGCGCGGCGATCTGGCGGGATTCCTTTCGGTGTCCGACTGGGTACCGTCCGCTGCCCGCCAGCGCGCCGATGCGGCGCTCGCTGATCGGCAGGAAATTGCGGTACGCCAAGGCGTGGCGAGGGCGCTCGGCGGTACCATCGCCGCGCCCGGCGCGAAGGGTGGCGATGCCGTGCTGACCCTTGATGCATGGCTCGCGCATCCGGTGTCCGGCACGCTGCGCCACCTCTGGCTGGGACGCGAAGGCAATGGCTACGCCAGCGTGATGCTGCTGCGCGGGCTGGACAAGCCGGCGGTGATGCCGGGCATCGCGCGGGCGGTTGGTGAAGTGCGGGGCGCCGAATGGGTGGATCGCATCGCGGATCTGTCGGGCCTGCTGCGCCACTACCGCGTGCTGATGAGCTGGCTGCTGCTGGCCGGTGCGGCGGGGGTTGCGCTGTTGCTGGCGTGGCGCTACGGGCGTGCCGGATGGCGCGCACTGTTGCCCACGCTGCTGGCGGCGGCCATCAGCGTGGCCGCGCTCGGCTGGCTGCACGTGCCGTTGCAGTTGTTCTCGGTGCTCGCACTGGCACTGCTGCTTGGCGTGGGTGTCGACTACGGCATCTTTCTGCTGGAGCATCCGGGCGATGGCGTGTCGTGGACGGCCATCGTCCTTGGCGCGGCCAGCACGCTGCTTGCGTTCGGCCTGCTTGCGCTGTCGTCGACGCCGGCGTTGCATGCGTTTGGCATGACCATGCTGACCGGCGTGGGTGCCGTATGGTTCTTGTCGCCGTGGTTTCGCCCGGCGGCCAGTCCACCCCATCACAACATTGAACAGGGTTGATCCTCATGAAGAAGGAACAGGTTGATGTGCTGATCGTCGGCGCCGGTCCTGCGGGGTCGGTGGCGGCGGGGCTGCTGCGCAAGCGGGGCATTGGCGTGCTGGTGATCGAGAAGGAGCAGTTTCCGCGCTTTTCGATCGGCGAGAGCCTGCTGCCGCAGAGCATGGCGTATATCGAGGAGGCCGGGATGCTGCAGGCCGTGGTCGAGGCCGGCTTCCAGCACAAGAACGGCGCGGCCTTCTCGCACGCGGGCCGCCATACGGCGTTCGACTTCCGCGACAAGTTCTCGCCCGGCTGGGGCACCACCTACCAGGTGCAGCGCGCGGATTTCGACAACGTGCTGATCCGCGAGGCCGAGAAGCAGGGTGCCGAGGTCCGCTTCCGGCATGTGGTGGAAGCCGTCGACGTGAATGGCGCCCAGCCGCTGGTGACCGTTCGCGCCCCGGATGGCGAATCCTACCTGGTCGAGCCGCGCTTCCTGCTCGATGCGTCCGGCTTCGGCCGCATCCTGCCGCGCCTGCTGCAGCTCGAATCGCCGTCGAACTTCCCGGTGCGGGCCGCGATCTTCACGCATGTGGAGGATCGCGTGCCGGTGGGCGCGTTCGACCGCAACAAGATCCTGATCAGCGTGCATCCCGAGCACACCGACGTCTGGTACTGGACGATCCCGTTCTCGAATGGCCGTTGCTCGCAGGGCGTGGTGGCGGAGAAGTCGTTCCTCGACCGCTATCCCGGCGACGAAATGGCCAGGCTCAAGACGCTGGTGTTCGAGGAGCCGGGGCTGGCCGGGCTGCTGGGCAATGCCAACTGGGACACGCCGGCCCGGCAGATCGTCGGCTACTCGGCCAATGTCAGTTCGCTGTGGGGCAAGGGATATGCGCTGCTGGGCAATGCCGGCGAGTTCCTCGACCCGGTGTTCTCGTCGGGCGTGACCATCGCATTCAAGTCGACCAGCCTGGCGGCGGCATGCGTGGCGCGCCAGCTTGCGGGCGAGCAGGTCGACTGGGACGCGGACTTTGCCAGGCCGCTGAAGGGCGGCGTGGACTGCTTCCGCACCTATGTGGAGGGCTGGTATGACGGCACCTTCCAGAAGGTGATCTTCTATCCGGACAGCACGCCGGAGATCCGCCAGATGATTTCCTCGATCCTGGCCGGCTATGCGTGGGACCGGGATAACCCGTACGTGGCCGAATCGAAGCGGCGTCTCAAGGTGCTGGAGCAGCTTTGCACGGCCTGAGTCCTATTCTCCGATGGATCGCAGGGGTGGCACTGGCGGGGACGCTCGCGCTGGCCGGCTGCGCGTCCGCGCCGCGTGCCGTGGAGCCGCCGGCCCGCACACTGTCCGCCGAAGCGGTACCGTTGCTGCGGCTGCCGCCTGCATCGCTGGGCCGGACGCTGCAACTGCAGCAGCAGATCACCGTGCAGTACCCGTCGCCCCAAGGCGAACAGACGCGCGACATCGTGGCCTTGCTTGAGGCCGATGCACAGCACACGCGGCTTGCCGCCGTGGCGGGCGGGCAGGTGCTGGCACGGCTCGACTGGGACGGGCGCGACCTGCGCGTCACGCGCGCGCCGTGGGCGCCCCAGGAGCTGCTGCCCGAGCGTATCCTCAGTGATCTGCAACTGTCGCTGTGGCCCGTGCCGGCCATCCAGGCCGCGCTGCCCGCTGGCTGGCGGGTGGATGCCTCGCCAGGGTTGCGCCAGTTGCGCGCCGGTGACGAGGTCGTCGCGGAAATCCGTTATCCCGATGCCCGAACCACGCTGTTCGTACAGCATCGCGACGGCTACCGGCTGACGATTCGGACGCTGCAGGAGACAGGAGGCGCGCGATGACGGTCTATCTCAATGCGATGAACGTGATCTGCGCGCTCGGCAGCGGCAACGATGCGGTGCGCGGGGCGCTCTGGCGGACCGACGGGCCGTCGGGTGGCGAAACCACCGACCGCTATACGCCGGGCACACCGCTGCACCTGGGGACGGTACGCGAACCGATTGCGGCGTCCGACCTGCCCGAAGGCGTCCCGCCGGCGCTGTTCAGTCGCAACAACGCGCTGCTGGACCGTACGCTGGCAGCGCTGCGGCCGGCCGTGGACGCAGCCGCCGCGCGCGTGGGCCCGACGCGGGTGGCAATCGTGCTCGGCACCAGCACGTCGGGCATCAGCGACGGCGAGACAGCCGTACGGGCACGGCAGCAGACCGGCCAGTGGCCGGCGGCGTTCCACTACGGCCAGCAGGAACTGGGGTCGCCGGCGCAGTATCTCGCCCTGGCGTTGGGGGTGGCCGGGCCGGCCTATACCATTTCCACGGCCTGTTCTTCCAGTGCCAAGGCGCTGGCGGCGGCGGGCCGGCTGCTGGAGCAGGGCGTGGTCGACGTCGCCATTGCCGGCGGCGTGGACACGCTCTGCGCCTTCACGATTGCCGGGTTCCGTTCGCTGGAATCGATCAGCGCGGAGCGCTGCAATCCGTTGTCCGCCCATCGCCATGGCATCAACCTCGGCGAAGGGGCGGCATTGTTCCTGATGTCGCGTGAAGCCGGGCCGGTGCGCCTGGCCGGCTGGGGCGAGACTTCGGATGCGCATCACATGTCGGCGCCCCATCCGGACGGGCTGGGCGCACGGACGGCCATGGCGCAGGCGCTGCACCGCGCGGGCCTGCGGGCCGCCGATATCGACTACCTGAACCTGCATGGCACGGCGACCGAACAGAATGACGCGATGGAGTCCCGCGCCGTGATGGACCTGCTTGGCGCCGACGTGCCCGTCAGTTCCACCAAGCCGCAGACCGGCCACACGCTGGGGGGCGGCCGGCGCGGTGGAAGCCGCGCTGATGTTCCTGACCTTGACCGACAATCCGCAAGGGCGCCTGCCCGCGCACTGGTGGGATGGCGCGGCCGACGCCACGCTTCCGGCCCTGCATGTGGTGGGTGCGGACGAATCGCTGGGCCGGCCGGCGCGCCATGTGATGAGCAATTCGTTTGCGTTTGGCGGCAGCAACAGCGTGCTGGTGCTGGCGGAGGGGTAAAGATGGCGACAACCGAACCGATATCGCATATACCGTTGCCCCCGGTGGCCGAGGTGGTGCCCCATGCCGGGGCCATGCGCCTGATCGACGAACTGGTCGAGGCGGATGCGGAACACTGCGTGGCGCGCGCCACGGTGCGTCCCACGCAGTTGTTCGTGGCCGACGACGGCATGCCTGGCTGGGTCGGCATCGAATACATGGCGCAGACGATCGCGGCATGGGCCGGGGTGAAGGACCGTGCGGCGGGGCGGGCGCCCGGCATCGGCTTTCTGCTCGGGTCGCGCCGCTACGCGTGCGACGTGGCCGCATTCCCGGTCGGCGGCGTACTGACGATTTCCGTGCAGGCCGAACTGGTGGGCAACAACGGCCTGGGCATGTTCGCCTGCACACTGGCGCTGGATGGCCGTGAAGTGGCCCGCGCCAACGTTTCCGTGTTCCAGCCTGGGGATGCGGAGGCTTTTCTCCAGGGGCAGCAAGCATGACGAACAAGACCGTGCTGGTCACGGGATCCTCGCGGGGCATTGGCCGCGCCATCGCATTGCGCCTGGCGCGCGACGGTTACGACCTGGTGGTGCATTACCGCTCGCGCCGCGACGAAGCGGAGTCCGTGGCCGATGCCGTGCGCGCATTCGGCCGCAACGCGCGCGTGCTCGCCTTCGACATCGCGCAGCGCGACGCCACGGCGGAAGTGCTGCTGGCGGACGTCGAGAAGCACGGCTGCTACTACGGGGTGGTGTGCAACGCCGGCATTGCCCGCGACGCGGCATTTCCCGCCATGACGGGCGAGGAATGGGACGACGTCGTGCACACCAACCTCGACGCGTTCTACAACGTGCTGAATCCGCTGGTCATGCCGATGGTGCAGCGGCGGCAGCCCGGCCGTATTGTCACGCTGTCTTCGGTATCGGGGCTGGTCGGCAACCGGGGCCAGACCAACTACAGCGCCGCCAAGGCCGGCATCATCGGCGCCAGCAAGGCGCTGGCGATCGAACTGGCCAAGCGCCAGATCACGGTGAACTGCGTGGCGCCGGGCTTGATCGACACCGAGATGGTGGACGCGCATGTGCTGGAGGAGGCGCTGAAAATGATCCCCGCCCGGCGGATGGGAACGCCGGACGAGGTGGCCGCCACGGTGGCTTTCCTGCTGTCGCCGGATGCCGGGTACATTACACGGCAGGTGATTTCGGTGAACGGGGGGATGTTCGGATGAAGCGGGTCGTCGTAACCGGCGCCGGGGCGATCAGCGCCTTGGGCAATGACTGGGCCACGGTGCGCCAACGCCTGGCCGGCGGGCGCAGTGCCGTGGTCCGCATGCCGGATTGGGAGGACATCCGCGGCCTGAACACGTGGCTGGGCGCGCCCGTGCCCGCTTTCACGCCGCCGTCGCACTACACGCGCAAGCTGACGCGGTCGATGGGACGCGTGTCGCTGATGGCCGTGATGGCCAGCGAGGCCGCGCTGGCCGATGCCGGCCTGACGGGCAGCCCGCTGGTGACCGGTGGCCGCATGGGCGTGGCCTATGGTTCGTCGACCGGCTCGCCGGCGGCGGTGCAGGATTTTGCCCGCATGATGGTCGACCGAACCACCGAGGACATCAGCGCGACCACGTACATCCGCATGATGCCCCACACCACGGCCGTCAATATTGGCGTCTTCTTCGGCATCACGGGCCGCATCCTGACCACGTCGAGCGCGTGCACGTCGGGCAGTCACGGCATCGGGTACGCGTTCGAGACCATTCGCGCGGGCCGTCAGACGTTGATGCTGGCGGGCGGCGCGGAAGAACTGGACGCGACCGAAGCGGCGGTCTTCGACACGCTGTTTGCCACGAGCACGCGCAACGATGCGCCGGAAACCACGCCCCGGCCGTTCGATGTGAACCGCGACGGCCTGGTGCTTGGCGAGGGCGCCGGCACGCTGGTCCTGGAAGAGCTGGAGCATGCGCGGGCGCGCGGCGCGCGGATTCTGGCGGAGATCGTCGGCTACGGCACCAACAGCGACGGCGCGCACGTCACCCAGCCGCAGGCGCGGACCATGGCCGATGCCATCCGGCTCGCGCTGGAAGACGCCAGCCTGTCGCCCGAGGCCATCGGCTACGTCAACGCGCATGGCACGGCAACCGACCACGGCGACGTGGCCGAATCGCATGCCACGCACGAGGTGCTGGGCGCCCGCGTGCCGGTCAGCTCGCTCAAGAGCTACATGGGGCATACGCTCGGCGCCTGCGGGGCGCTTGAGGCGTGGATGTCGATCGAGATGATGCGCGACGGGTGGTTCGCGCCGACGATCAACCTGTCGGAGCCCGATCCGCGCTGCGCGCCCCTCGACTACATCATGGGCGAGGGCCGCCGGATCGACACCGATCATGTGATGAGCAACAATTTCGCGTTCGGCGGCATCAACACCTCGCTGGTATTCCGCCGCTGGACCGATTGAAGGTGGGCGGGCCCCGCCAGTGGCAGCAGTCAAGTCATCCGTACGGCAGTTGTTTCACCTGATCCACAACCAGAAAAAGGAAGATCAATGAAATTCGCTCTCCCGCTGGCCGCCGTGGCCTGTGCTGCTTCGCTGCTTTCGACGCCCGCCGCGGCGCGCGATACCAAGTACATGCTGCCGCTGGCAGACGTGCTCAACATGCCCGAGGCCAAGGAAAAGCTCGACGGCTCGGTGAAGTTCTACCTGGCGGGAGCGCCCACGCCGACCGTGCTGGAGAAGAAGGACAGCGACGTATCGAACCGCAAGACCAACGGCGTGGGCAAGAGCGACGAGGATGCCTGCCGATGGGCCGCGTTGTCGGCGCTGATCTCGTTCCAGGACAAGGCCAGGACGCTCGGCGCCAACGCCGTGATCGACATGGTCAGCTACTACAGGAAGGACACCAACGCGAACGCCACCGACTACGAATGCCATGCCGGCGCCGTGGTGGTGGGCGTGGCGCTCAAGGGCACCTTCGCCCGCGTGGCGCAGTAACGCACGGCGCCCCCAGCCTCGCCGCCCAGAGAGACCAAAGCCATGCCGCTCGCCCTGCGCACCGGATCGGTCATGGCCTTTGCCGCCATGGCGCCGCCTGTCAGCCGATGGATGTCGCCGGAGGAACTGGCGCGGCTGGCCGAGATGCGGGCGCAGCAGCGCGCGGAGCAGTTTGCCGCCGGGCGCTGGCTGGCGCGCCGGCTGCTGGCGGTGACGTTTGGCGGGGATGCGTCCGAATGGGCGCTGTCGGCGGCCGAGGATGCGCCGCCGCTGGCCACGCACACGGGCGGGATGGTGGGCACGCCGGTGTTCGTGTCGATTGCCCACTCGGGCGACCATCTGGCGTGCGCGGTGTCGGACATGCCTGTCGGTGTCGACATCGAGGAACTGCAGCCGCGCAAGCATCTCGACACGCTGATCGAGGCCACCACGACCGAGGCCGAGCGGGCCGCGCTGCCGGCGCTGCTGGCGCGCGGCGACGACGATGCGCGCATGCTCGCGTTCTTCCAGCTCTGGACGCTCAAGGAAGCGTGGATCAAGTGCCATGGCGGCAACCTGTTCCAGACGATGGTGGGTCACGTGGTGCAGGCCGTGCCGGCGCCGCTGGAACAGGCCAACGGGCTGACTTGGCAGCGCAAGAACGCCGTGCTGGCGCTGGCGGCTGCCACGCTGGTCGACGAACTGGAGTTGCCGCAGGCCACGGGCTGGCGGCTGGATGCGCGCGAAACGGTCGACTGAACGCCCCGGCCGCCGGCCGGTTCAGGTCTTTTCCAGCGACGCGCAGGCCGCGCGCAGGATGGCGGCGTAGCGGTCCAGATGCGGCTCGATCCGGTACACCGGCCCGGCAATCGAGATCGCGTAGCACTCGCCGGACAGCCGCACCGGCCACGCCAACGCGCCCACGTCGGGCATCGATTCACTGAGATTGACATAGGCGCCGCGCTCGCGCGCCAGGCGCAGGTCTGCTTCGAGCGCGTCCGGCGTGGTCAGCGTGCGCGGCGTGAAATGCTGGAACGTCAGGCGGGGCAGCAGCGCCGCGCGCTCGCCGTCGTCCATCGCGGCCAGCAGCGCCTTGCCGATGGAGTTGGCATGCAACTCGCGCCGCTCGCCGGCCGTGGCGATGTAGCGGATGGCGTGCGGGGACTCCAGCACGTCCAGATAGACCACCGCCGTGCCTTCGTGGAGCTTGCCGATGACGATGGTTTCGCCGGTGGCATCGCGCAGTTCGCTCATGGTGCCGTGCACGCGGTCCAGCACGGGGTCGTGCCGGGCGATCTGCTGGGCCATCGCCAGCAGGCGGCCGGTGGGGTAGTAGCCCTGGCGGCGCGCGGTTTCGTAGAGGTAGCCGAGCGAGGTCAGCGTGCGGATCAGCGCCAGGCAGCTCGACGCGGGCACCGCCAGCAGGCGGGCCAGTTCGGACAGCGACAGCGCGCGACGCTCGCGCGCGAAGGTCTCGATGATCTCGATCACGCGCAAGGCGGTCTTGACGTTCATCGCCGGGGTCTTGGTGGGCTCTGGGCGCTCTGGCATGGGCGGCGGTTCGGGTTCGGATCGGTCGGACGCCATCGGCCGCGACTGTAGCACGGCACCGGGCCACGAGGCGACCGGCGGCGCCCGGCGCGCCAACCCGTACAACCTATCGGTTGTATCGTCGTCTTACAACCGATACGTTGTAAATTGCCAATACAACGTTTACGGTGTAAAACGCCTTTACAACCGATACGATGTCGGCCGCCCCCATCCATCCTGTCCCGCCATGTCCACGACCTACCCGATCCGCATCCTGAGCCAGCTCAGCCCCGTGCTGCAGGGGTTTCGCAAGGCGCGCGGCCTGACCCAGGCCGAACTGGCCGCGCGGCTGGGCGTCAGCCAGCAGAGCTACGCGCGGCTGGAAGCCAATCCCGGCCGGGCCAGCATGGCACGCGTGCTGGCGGCGCTGCAGGCACTGGAGGTGGACCTGGCCCTGACGCCGCGCGGCCAGATCGATGCCGGGACGGCGGCCAAGGCGTCGAAAGCCCCGAAAGCCAACGCCCCGAAAACCCCGCCCGCCGCCAAGACAGCCAGGCCGGCCCGTTCGCGCAAGCCCCGGACGGCGCCGGGGGAGGACTGGTAAATGGGTCGACGCGCGCTGCGGCGCCGGCTGGGCGTGTGGATGAACGGCTGGCTGACCGGCATCTGGGAGCACGGCCCGGACGGCGAGTCCTTCGCCTACGACGCTGACTGGATGGCCAGCAGCCAGGGCCGGCCGCTATCGCTGTCGCTGCCGTTCCGCTCCGACGCGCTGCCGTACCGTGGCCGGGTGGTGACCGACTATTTCGACAACCTGCTGCCCGACAGCGACGCCATCCGCCGCCGGCTGGCCCAGCGGCACCGCACGCAGGGCACGGGGCCGTTCGAGCTGCTGGCCGCGCTGGGCCGCGATTGCGTCGGCGCGCTGCAACTGCTGCCAGCCGATGCGGCGCCCGAGCACCTGCGCAGCATCGACGGCACGCCGCTGGACGACGCCGCCATCGCCCGGCTGCTGCGCGACGCCACGCGCAGCGTGCCGCTGGGCCAGCACGACGACGACAGCGACCTGCGCCTGTCGATCGCCGGCGCGCAGGAAAAGACCGCGCTGCTGTATCACGAAGGCCGCTGGCTGCTGCCCCACGGCAGCACGCCAACCACGCACATCCTCAAGCTGCCGCTGGGGCTGGTGGGCAACATGCGGGCCGACATGCGCACGTCGGTGGAGAACGAATGGCTGTGCGCGCGGCTGGTGCGGCATTTCGGGCTGGCGGTGGCCGATTGCGCCATCGCCACGTTCGAGGACCAGAAGGTGCTGGCCGTGACGCGCTTCGACCGCCGGCTGGCACCCGATGGGAGCTGGATCATCCGCCTGCCGCAGGAGGATTTCTGCCAGGCGCTGGGCCTGTCGCCGCTGTCGAAGTACCAGGCCGACGGCGGGCCGGGCATCGCCGACATCATGGCGGTGCTGGCCGGGTCCGAGACGCCGGGCCATGACCGGCAGCAGTTCTTCACCGCGCAGATCCTGTTCTGGCTGCTGGCCGCCACGGACGGCCATGCCAAGAACTTCAGCCTGTCGATCGGGCCCGGCGGCCGCTACTGGTCCACGCCGCTCTACGACGTGCTCTCCGCGTATCCGATCATGGGCAGCGGCGCCAACCAGTTGGCTCCGCAGAAGGCGCGGCTGGCCATGGCGGTACGCGGCAGCCAGAACCACTATCGCGTGGCGCAGATCCTGCGTCGGCACTGGCTGGAGCAGGGGCGCCGGGTGGGGCTGCCCGCCGACGAGGTCGAGGCCATCCTGGCCGGCCTGAAGGACGCCGTGGCGCCGGCCATCGACGCCACGGCCAGCGAACTGCCCGCCGGCTTTCCCGCCGACGTGGCCGAGCGCGTCTTTGCCGGGCTGCGCGCGCAGGCCCGGCGCATCTGAGGTCTGGCCGGCCGGTGCCGGCGCCCGGTTTGTACCGTTCTGTATCCGCGCGGACCGGCGATACGTCGGCACACGCAACGGCCGGGTGCGGCACACGGGCGCGATACGTCCATCCCTTCCAATAGGCTCCATGGCCGGCGCGCGGGGCGCCGCCAAACCACGGTCAGGCAGGAGCCACCCATGTCGAAATGGAATATTGCGTTGCAGATGGCGAGGGCCGCGTTCTCGTCGCTGCCGCCCGGTGCGCTCCAGGGGCTGACGCTGGCCGCGGCGATGCTCGCCGTGGCTACCGCGTGCGCGGCATTGGCCGTCGCGTGGCAGGCGCGCTCCATGCCGGCCTTCACCCAATAGTGAATCTGGAGAGATCCCATGTTGAAACGAACGATTGCATCGCTGGCGGTGGCTGCCCTGGGTCTGGGCGCGGCGTCGGCGGTCTCCGCCGCACCCGCGGCGCAGGCTGCCGACAAGGCGCAGACGCCCACCGTCGTCATCGTCCACGGCGCGTTTGCCGATGGCTCGGACTGGGCCAAGGTGATCCCGCTGCTGCAGGCGCGCGGCGTGAAGGTGCAGGCGGTGCAGAACGGGCTGGAATCGCTGGCGGGCGACGTGGCGGCCACGCGCCGGGCGATCGACAACCAGCCCGGCAAGGTGGTGCTGGTGGGCCATTCCTGGGGCGGCACGGTCATTACGGAGGCGGGCGCCAACGACAAGGTATCGGCGCTGGTCTACGTGGCCGCGTTCGCGCCCGAGGCCGGGCAGTCCACCGAGGAAGCCGGCAAGGCGTTCCCGCCCGCGCCGGGCATCGGCAAGCTCGTGGCCGACAAGGACGGCTACCTGTCGCTGCCGCCCGAGGCCGTGGCCAGCGACTTTGCGCAGGACGTGCCCGCGGCGCAGGCGCGCGTGATGGCAGCCACGCAGGGGCCGATCCAGGCCAAGGCGTTCGGCGAGAAAACGACCGTGGCGGCGTGGGCCACCCGGCCGTCGTGGTACATCGTCAGCGCCAACGACCGGATGATCCCGCCCGACCTGGAGCGCGCAATGGCCAAGCGGATCGATGCCAAGGTCACCACGCTGCCGACCAGCCACGTCCCCCAGCAATCGCGCCCGGCCGACGTGGCGAAGGTGATCCTGGACGCGGTGGAGACGGTGAAGGGACGGTAGCAGGCCGGTAGACGGACGCGCGCTGCCGCAAGGCGCGTGACGTGGTTATGCGCTCCCCTCTCCCGCGCGCGGGAGAGGGGTGGGGGAGAGGGCCGGCGTTCCCCATCGCGACACCGCGCAGCAGCCAGACACCCAACCGCCGGCAGCAGACGAAAGCAGGCCGGGCGGCTTACTTGTTCGGCGTGGCCGCCGGGCCGGCCGGGATCGGGTCGATGCCGTCGCGCTTCACGTAGGTCACCGACGTGACGTAGCTGGCCGCCGTGTACTTTTCCACGCCGTTGGTGCCCTGGCGCTCGCCGCCGGCCGGGTCGTTGTGCTGCAGCTCGGCCACGTACATGCCCTTCCACGGCATGTCGAACGTCACCAGGCCCTGCTCGTCGGTGCGGCCTTCCTTGGCCCACCCCGACTGCGTGACCAGCGCGACCTTGGCCTTGGGCAGCGGCTTGCCCTGGTAGTACGCCTTGAACGCGCCCGGCTGGCCGGCCGGCACCAGATCCAGCGTCAGCCGGGGCGGCTGGGCGGCGAAGTCGGACACCCAGCGCGCGGCCGGATGGTAGCGGTTCGTGAATTCCTTGTCGGCGCGCTTGCCCGTGTAGAGCGGGTAGCGGGCGTCCTCGGCCACCAGCGCGTCGCGCTCGCCCAGCGTGAACGGCAGTTGCAGGCCGTTGCCGGTCTTGCTGGCGGTGGCGGTTTTCTCGCCGCTGGCCGAGATCAGCGTGGCCGTGGGCGCCACGAACTTGTCCAGCAGCCCCGGCGAGACTTCGCGCAGGTTCTCGCCGAATTCGCCGAAGCGGATGGTGGCCGGCTGCCCGGCCGGCTGTTCGATCCAGATCTGGTGCGCCTGAGTGGCGCCGGTCAGGGCAAGCAGGGCAGCAGCTACGGTAATGCGCGGGTGCATAGGGCCTCGTCGTGTTGGGTCAGAAATCGAACTGCGCGGACAGGAAGACCGTGCGCGGTGCCGCAACAGTAGCGTAAGTGCCGCTCACGAGCCAGTAGTTCGAGTTGAACAGGTTTTCGATGTTGGCACGGAACACCACCGACTTGCCCATGACCTTGGTGCGATAGCGGGCACCGATGTCGTAGCGGGTCCAGCTCGGCATACTCAGCGTGTTGGTTGCGTTGAAGTACAGCGACGACGTGTGGATGATCCGCCCGTTGACGCTCAGGCCCGGCACCCAGGGCACGTCCCAGTCGGCGCCCAGGTTAAACGCGTTGTTCGGCACGCCGTTGGCCTTGTTGCCGTCGTTCACGCCGCCGGCGGTCTGCGTCAGCTTGGCGTCGTAGAACGTGGCGCTGGCCATCAGGCGCAGGCCGCGCACCACTTCGCCATAGGCCGACAGCTCGATGCCGCGGTTGCGCTGCTCGCCGTCGAAGCTGTAGAGGTTGGTGGCGGGGTCGGTGATGGCGCTTGGGCGCTCGATCTGGAAGGCCGACACCGTCGTGGTGACCGTGCCCCAGTCCACCTTCACGCCGCCCTCGTACTGGTTGGACTTGTACGGCGGAAAGACCTGGCCCGCGTTGGCGGCCGTGGTGGGCGCCACGCCGCCGCGCGACAGGCCCGAGGTGAAGTTGCCGTACAGCGACACGTTCTTCACCGGCTTGATCACGATGCCCGCCAGCGGCGACACCGCGCTTTCGTCGTAGCTGGACTGTCGGGCGCCCGTGGTGGTGCTGAAGTTGTCCAGCCCCACGCGCTGGTGGCGCAGGCCGCCGGTCAGCAGCAGGCGGTCGTCGAACATGGCCAGCGTATCGGTCAGCGTGAAGCTCGTGAGCGCCGATTCGGATGCCTTGGTGGCGTCGATGCGGGTGCCCACCACCGGCGTCAGCGGCACGGGGTTGTAGAGGTTCGACGCCTGGGCCGGTGCCGACGACGGCACGTAGGCGTTGCCCAGCTTCTGCTCCAGCCGCGAGAAGCTGGCCGTGACCGTGTGGCCGATGCCGAACGTGCTGAACGACGTGCGCGCGCCCACGTCGGCCGTCCAGGTCTTGCTGTACGAGTCGTAGAACGCGTTCGTGACGTTGAAGTTGCCCTGCGTGTTGGCCGGGCCCAGCGGGAAGGTCTGGTAGGCCGACCCGTCGCGGTAGCCGCCGGCCGCGTAGACGGTCAGGTTCGGCAGGATGTCGTATTCCAGCCGCGACATCACGGCCGTGTCGTGCAGCCACAGCTCGGTGCCGGGGTAGAAGTTGCGGTGGCCCGACGGCGCGTCCGGAATCTTCGTCACGCCGGCCTGGAAGCCGATCTGCGGGCGGAAGTTGTCGGTGCCTTCGTGCTGGGTGTACGTGTCCAGCGACCAGCGCAGCTTCTTGCCGCGATAGTCCAGCGCCAGCGCGCCCACGCCCTGTTTCTGGCGGCCGTCGTCGAGCGTGGTATCGCCGCCCCGGAACACGCCGTTGACGCGCACGCCCCATTCCTTGTTCTCGCCAAAGCGGCGGCCCACGTCGGCCTGCACGCCGAACAGCGACTTGCTCTCGTAGGTGGTGGTCAGGCGGGTCAGCGGCTCGTCGCCCGCGCGCTTGGTCACCACGTTGATGGCGCCGCCGATGCTGCCGTTGGGGCCGATGCCGTACATCAGCGTGCCGGGGCCCTTGAGCACCTCCACCCGCTCCATGATGGCGGCCGGCATGCGGCTGGACGATGCCATGCCGTACAGGCCGTTCAGGCCCACGTCGCCGCTGGCCACGGTGTAGCCGCGAATCTGGAAGTCCTCGCCAAAGCCGCCGCGTGACGTCAGCGTGCGCACCGAGGCGTCGTTGATGACCACGTCGGCCAGCGTGCGTGCCTGCGTGTTCTCGATGATGTCGCTGGTGTAGTTGGTGGTGCTGAACGGCTGGTCCATCACGTCGGACGTGCCGAGCACGCCCAGGCCGCCGCCGCGCGCCACCTGGCCGCCGGCGTAGGCGCCGGGCAGCTCATGGGCGCCGGCCGCCGATACGGTGACCACCGGCAGCGTGCGGGCGCCATCGGCCGTGCCGCCGCCGGCCGGGCCGTTGATCAGGTAGCTGCCGTTGGCTTGCTGCGCCACTTCCAGGCCGGTGTTGGCCAGCAGCGCGTCCAGGCCGGCGCGCGGGGTGTAGGTGCCTTGCAGGCCGGCGCTCTGGCGCCCGGCCGTGATTTCGGGCTTGAACGACAGCATGATGCCGGCATCGCGGCCAAAGCGGCTCAGCGCGTCTTCCAGCGAGCCCGCCGGGATGCTGTAGGCGCGCGCGGCGGCCTGGGCGTGCGCCGCCATCGGCACGGACAGCGCGGGCGCGGCCACCACGGCGCCAAAGGCGACGCGGCCGACCAGCGTCGTCAGCAGCTTGCGGCGGAAAACACGATTGGATGGACGCTGGCGCGCCGGGACCGGACCCATGATCAGACCTTTCGAATAGGAGGTGAAATGACGTTCTTGCCCTCCTTGACCCGCGAGTTTCGAAAACGGATCAGGTCCAGCGCATTTTTTTGCAATCGGTGCGACAGCACGGCAGTCAGGCCCGCGGCGCCGGTACCAGGCGGATCTCGTCCTGGCCCCAGAGCCGCGTGGTGGTTTCCTTGCGCAGGTTCAGCGTGCTGGCCAGCGTCTGCAGCACCTTGCCGAGGTCGTCGAGCGGGAACGACCCGCTCACGCGCACGCCGGCGATGGCCGGATCGCACGACAGCGCGGCACGGCTGTAGCGCCGCAGTTCGGCGATGAAGGCATCCAGCCGCATGCTGCGCGCGACGATGAAGCCGTCGGCCCACGCGATGCGCGCCGCTTCGGCGGGGAAGGGCGCGCCGATTGCCTCCACGCTGTAGCGCGCGCAGGCGCCGGCCTGCAGCACGCGCGGCCGGTCGGGCGCCGCGTGCGGGCGGATCTCGACGGCGCCTTCGAACACGCAGACTTCGGTGTCGGCATCGTCCTGCCGCACGGCGTAGCGCGTACCCAGCGCGTGGGCGCTGCCGTGGGCGGTCTCGACGAAAAACGGACGCGGCGCGGCCTGCGGGTCCCTTGCCGTGGTGACGAGGATTTCGCCGGCCAGCAGGCGCACGCGGCGCGCGGTGGCGTCGAAGCGCACGTCCACGGCGGTATCGGTATTGAGCTGCAGCCGGGTGCCATCGGCCAGCACCACGGTCCGCCGCTCGCCCACGGCGGTGCGGTGGTCGGCCATCCACTGGCGCCAGGGCGTATGCTCGCGGCCCGTCCACGTGAGCCCGCCGGCAAAGGCCAGCACAGCCAGCGTCTTCATGGCCTGGCGGCGTGGCTTCGGGCGTGGCGTGGCCAGGGCGGCGCGCGCCAGCCCGGCCGTTTGCGGCGCGGACAGCGGCGCCAGCCGGCCACGCACGGATTCAATGCGCTGCCACGCGCGTTCATGATCGGGATGTTCGGCGCGCCAGCGCAACCACGCCTGCCGCACCTGCGGCGAGACGGGGTCGGCCTGCAGTTCCACCAGCCATTCAAGCGCGCGCTCGGCCACGTGCGGGGGAATCGTCGCCGCGTCGGCGGTCGCCCGGTACCAGGAAGAGGCGGGCACCGGTCAGCTCACGAACGACAGGTCGGCAAAGTAGCATTGCTGCAGCCCCTTGACGACGTAGCGCTTGACGGTGGGAATCGAGATGCCCAGGGCTTCGGCCACCTGGGCGTGCGTGTGGCCGTCGAGCTGCGACAGCAGGAACGCCTGCCGCACCAGCGGTGGCAGGCCGTCGAGCAACTGATCGAGTTCCAGCAGGGTTTCGAACAGGATCGCGCGGTCTTCCGGCGAGAGTTCGACGTCGCGCGGCGCCAGGGCCAGCGCTTCCAGATACGCGCGCTCCAGTTGCTCGCGGCGCCAGTGGTTGGAGACGAGGTTGCGCGCCACCGTCGTCAGGTAGGCGCGCGGTTCGTCCAGACGGGCCGGCACGCGTTCGCTGTGCAGCAGCCGGACGAAGGTGTCGTGGGCCAGGTCGGCCGCCTGCTCGGCGCTGCCCAGCCGCCGTTGCAGCCAGCCCTTGAGCCATGCATGGTGGTCGCAATAGAGCGACTCGATGGTCGAAGGAAAGAGGGAGCCTGGCGTACTCATGATCTAGCCCGTCGTGGGTCGACTACACGCAGCCCCGTGAGCGGTCTCCGGCGAGCCATGCAGCTAACTATTGTCACAAATGAGAATCATTATTATTAACAGAAAGCTGACGCGTCTGTCAAATAAATGGGCATATCACGCGGGGTGAATACGTTGCGCGAACAACACAGACATACGGCACCACGATTTGTGACGCCCTGGCCATTCGGGTTGGCCTGTGGCGGGCGGGTACTGCAAACGGGTTATTTTCCCGCGCCTATTTGAATTCTGACAAAAATGTAATGCATTAATGGTTGGCGAAAACCCTGCATATACCTTTCGCGCCGCAAAACTTCACCTATAAATATGCCTACGTGTTGCGAACTGGTGTCACGCTCCACGCCTCCGCCCGCTTGTGCTAGCCTGCGGGCTTTTTTTTGCCCGTCGATAATCCATGCATTCCCCGCGATTATTAATGGCAAATGGTTGATCTTTCCCCCGCATCAATCGCTCCCGGCATGGTGAAAACCCTGCCCAGCCTTTATCTTGACTAACCTGGCATATCACATACCTTATACCTATCGCGGCTCACGATTACGCGAACATTACGTCGAACATTACAAATCTGTAATTCATTCGGCGTTTTTCAATATGTCGGAGGTTTGATATGGGATACGAATAACACGTTGGTGCGGTGCCTGGGATCCACCACCGGGCAACAGTTCTGGCGCGCTTCGGTACCAACTCGTAATCGGGCAATGGCGGTCCTGCGCAGCATTTCAAGCAAATCCATAAGCACAACAACAAAAATAACGATGACACAGGAGACACGCAAATGCACACGACCGCATTAAGGTTCGAACGCACGGTGCCGGTGTATCGAACGACATTTCCCACAAAGGCAGGCCATTCGATTACAGGGAGCGCGCAATGACTTACGCAACGTCGGGGGCCATGCGCCCCAATCCGCAGGTTTCGGAACGCCGCCGCTGGCTGCAGCTCCTGGTCGGCGTGGTCTGCATGATCGCCACGGCCAATATCCAGTACGCCTGGACATTGTTCGTGCCGGAAATCCAGGACACATTCGGCTGGTCACGCGCCAATATCCAGATCGCCTTTACGATCTTCGTGCTGGTGCAGACCTGGCTGGCGCCAATCGAAGGGTATTTCATCGATAAATTCGGGCCCCGCCTGATGGTGGCGTTTGGCGCACTATTCATCGGCTTCGCCTGGGTGATCAATTCGCAGGCCACCACGCTGATGGGCTTCTACGTCGGCGCCGCCGTGGGCGGGCTGGGCGTGGGGTCGATCTACGCCACCTGTATCAACAACGCCATCAAGTGGTTCCCGGACCGCCGCGGCCTGGCCGTGGGTCTGACGGCCGGCGGCTACGGCGCGGGCTCGGCGGCCACGATCCTGCCGATCGCGGCGATGATCGAGTCGCAGGGCTTCCAGCACACGTTCATGTTCTTCGGCATCCTGCAGGGCTCGCTGGCGTTCCTGGCCGCGTGGTTCCTGCGCGCGCCGCAGGCGAACGAGGTGAAGGCGTCCAGCAAGATCTACCAGTCCACGCGCGACTACACGCTCGGCGAAGCGCTGCGCACCAAGCTGTTCTGGCTGATGCTGGTGATGTTCGTGCTGGTGGTGACGGGCGGCATGATGGCCGTGGCGCAACTGGGCGTGATTGCCAAGGACCTCGGCGTCAAGGAGTTCAAGGTCAACCTGTACTTCTTCACGATGGCCGCGCTGCCGCTGGCGCTGATGCTCGACCGCGTGATGAACGGCATCTCCCGACCGTTGTTCGGATGGATTTCCGACAACATCGGCCGAGAGAAGACGATGGTGATCGCGTTCTCGCTCGAAGGCATCGGGATCATCGCGCTGGGCTACTTCGGCAGCAACCCGTACGCGTTCCTGATCCTGTCGGGGCTGGTGTTCCTGGCGTGGGGCGAGGTGTATTCGCTGTTCTCGGCACTGGCCGGCGACGCGTTCGGCACCAAGCACATCGGCAAGATCTACGGGGTGCTCTATACCGCGAAGGGGATCGGCGCGCTGTTCGTGCCAATCGGCAACCTGATGATGGAGGCCACGGGCACATGGTCCACTGTGCTCTACACCGTGGCGACGATGGACCTGATGGCCGCGTTCCTGGCGTTCACGGTACTGAGACCGGTGTTCTCCAACCACGTGGCGGCCGCGAAACAGCGATACGCGGACGAGCAGAGGGCGGGTACGCAGGTGCCAGCCTGACGCGAATGGAAGGGCGCCCATGGCGGGCGCTATGGAAAAATGGGGCGCTCCGGCGCCCCATTTTCTTTCTCCCAGCCCCTCAGGCCAGTTCCCGCTCCGGCACCGTTGCCGGACGGGTGGCTTCTGCCGGCCGCCTGCCGGCCAGCCGTCGGTACCGACCCAGCGCCCACAGCGGGAAGTACGCCGTGTAGCCGTGGTACTTCAGGTGGAAGATGCGCGGGAAGCCCGGGGCGTTGTGGAACGGGTGCGTCCAGAAGCCGTCGTCGCCCTGGTTGCGCACCAGCCATGCCACGCCGCGTTTCACCGAATCGGATTCATGCTCGCCCAGCGCAAGCTGGCCCAGCAGCGCCCAGGCGGTATGTTCGGCCGTGCTGCCGGCCGCGTGCGTGCCGGCCAGTTCGGGATGCAGGTAGCTGTCGTTCGTCTCGCCCCAGCCGCCGT
This sequence comes from Cupriavidus sp. H18C2, assembly GCF_049393795.1. Lineage (NCBI taxonomy): Bacteria > Pseudomonadati > Pseudomonadota > Betaproteobacteria > Burkholderiales > Burkholderiaceae > Cupriavidus > Cupriavidus sp. H18C2. The sequence goes on from NZ_CP186011.1 coordinate 518,741, forward strand.
CGGCCAGTTGCTTGCCGCGCAGCCAGTCCACCGCCTTGCGCACCATCGGCAGCTTGCGGTCGACGCCGGCCAGCGCCAGGCCGGCCAGTACGCTCCACGTGCCATAGATATAGTTGGTGCCCCAGCGGCCCCACCAGCTACCGTCGGGCTGCTGGGTGTCGCGCAGGTAGCCGATGCAGCGGTCGCGCGCCGTGGCGTCCTGCGGGCGGCGGGTCACGCCCATGGCCAGCAGCATGCGGCCGGACACGTCCTCGGTCGGCGGGTCCAGCAGGGCGCCGTGGTCGGCGAACGGGATGGCGTTCAGGTAGTCGCGGTCGCAGTCGGCGTCGAACGCGCCAAAGCCGCCGTTCTTCGACTGCAGGCCGATCGACCAGTCCAGCGCGCGGTCCACGTGCGGCTGGAACCGTTCCGCCTGGCCCGTGCGCTGGCCGTGCGCGTGCAGCATGGCCAGCACCACCGCCGTATCGTCGATGTCGGGGTAGTAGGGGTTCTCGTACTGGAACGCCCAGCCGCCCGGCCGGGTGCCCGGCGCGGCGTTGTGCTGCCAGTCGCCGGTCAGGTCCAGCACCTGGCGCGCGGTCATCCAGTCGTAGCCGCGCGCGATGGCCTCGGCCGAGCGCGGGCTGGCCGGCGCCTGTTCCAGCGCCATCAGGCTCCACGCGGTGTCCCAGACCGGCGAGAGGCAGGGCTGGCAGTACGACACGCCGTCGTCGCGATGCACCACCAGCTTTTTCAGCGCGTCCATGCAGTCGCGCCGCATCGGATGGTCCTTGGCATAGCCCATCAGCACCATCATCTCGTAGGCGTAGACCATGGGCGGGAAGATGCCGCCGAAGCCGTCCTCGCCGTTCATCCGCTCCTCGCTCCAGCGCACCGCCCGCTCGATGGCCTTGCGGCGCAGCGCGCGCGGGATCAGCGGTTCCACGTGGCGCACCACGCGGTCGAGCTTCAGGAACAGGCCCTGCAGGCCGCGCTTGCGCGGAAAGTACTCGGTCTCCAGCTCGGGCGGCGTGACGAACAGTTCCTGCACGTGGATGCCGAGCGGATTCCTGGCGCGCGCCCGCATCGAGCACAGCACCAGCAGCGGCACCATCGTGGTCCGCGCCCAGTACGCCACCTTGTCCATGTGGATCGGCGCCCAGCGCGGGAACAGCACGAACTCCACGGGCATGAACGGCGTGGCGCGCCACGGCACCTCGCCGAACGTGGCCAGCAGAATGCGCGTGAAGACGTTGGATTTCGCCGCGCCCCCGTGCGCCAGGATGGCGTCGCGCGCCTGCACCATGTGCGGAGCGTCAGGCGAATCGCCGGCGGCCTTCAGCGCAAAGTACGCCTTGACGCTGCACGACACGTCGACATCGCCGCCGTAGTACAGGTCCCACGCACCGTGCCGGTCGCGCCGCTGCAGCGCGCGCAGGTAGCGCGCCATGCGGGCCTGCAGCGCGGTGTCGATCTCGTCGACGAAATGCATCATCAGGATGTATTCGGCCGTGATCGTGGCGTCCGATTCAAGTTCGAAACACCAGTGGCCGTCGGGCTGCTGCAGGTCCAGCAGGGCGTCGCGGGCGCGTTCCAGCGCGGCATCGAGATCCGATGCCGGAATGTCTTGGGGCGTCATGCTTGTTCTGTTGCCGGGCGCGGGCGGGTCATCTGTTCGAGTTGGCGCACCAGCGCCGCGCGTTGTGTGGGATCGATCGAGCGATGGCCGAGCAGGTCGGCCAGCCACAGGCCGTCGGCGGCCAGCCGGCACAGCAGCAGCCGCGTGGCATCGTCGCACCCGGCGGCGTCATGCTGCAGCGACGCGGCCTCCCATGCCTGGTAGGGCATGCGGAATTCGGGGCGGGCCATGACCAGCATCATCGCGGCCTTCCACAGCTCGCGCTCGCCGGCCTCGACAAAGCCGTCGGCCGACGCGCGCAGGTAGGCGCGCGTATGGCGGCCGTGCGGTTCGGTATCAGACGCCGCCACGGTCTCCACCTGGCGCTTGAAATGGTCGAGCACCTCGCTCGACAGCGCCTGCAGCAGTTCCTGCTTGCTCGAAAAGTGGTGTTGCAGGCCCCCCTTGGACACGCCGGCGCGGGCCGCGACGGCGTTGAGCGTGACCGCGCCAATGCCTTCCTCGACCAGCAGGTCGATGGTGGCGGCGATCAGGCGGTCGCGGATCAGCTGGGGCTGCTTGGGGCGGCGGTGGGCTTCGCTCATGGCGGCGGAAGATACCATCCGGACGGATTGTTTGCAATGTGGGCCCGGCGCCGCGCGCCAATGTCTACATATGTCTACATGCGTGTAAAAGCTTCAGCCGGGGTGGCGGCTGGCCGTTAGTGCGCTGCAGCATCGACAACGGTTTTCCTGATACGCGACCATGCCCACCAGACTTTCGATCCGTTTCCGCCTCAACGCGGCCCTGGCCGTGCTGGCCGCCTTGCTGACCCTGATCGGCATCATCGGCGTGTTCGGCATGCGGGCGTCCATTGCCGATATCCGCGAGATCTACACCAACCAGCTTGCCTCCACGCGCTACGTGGCGGCGTCGCAATTGAACGCGGCCGTGGTGCGCACCACGCTGGACCGCGCCGCGTTCCACCCGGACGCGGCCGACGTGCCGGCCACCATCGACAAGGCCGCCGCCTACCGCGACAAGTCCGAGCAGGCGTGGCGCGCCTACCAGGCGCTGGCCAAGTCGCCGGAGGAGCAGGCGCTGTCCGACAAGGTGGCGGCGCTGCGCCAGCGGTTCTTTACCGAAGGTGTCGAGCCGCTGGTGGCTGCGCTGCGCGCCCACGACACGGCCGCCGTCGACCAGCAGGTCATGGCCCGCATCCCGCCGATGTTCGTCGAACTGACCGCCGCCGTGAACGCGCTGGAACGCAACCAGAGCGACCAGGCGCAGCAGATGTACGAGCACGCCACGGCCCGCTCGCAACGGTTCCTGTGGATGGTGATCGGCGCCATCGGCGTGGGCATCGCCGGCGCGCTGGCCTGCGCCATCGGCCTGCGCCGCGCCATCTCGGTGCCGCTGGTGCGCATGCTGGAAAGTTTCGGCCGTATCTCGCAGGGCGACCTGACCGAGCGCATCCGCGCCACCAGCCACGACGAGATGGGCGACCTGACGCAGGGCCTGCAGCGGATGCAGTCGGGGCTGGTCGATGCCATCCACACGATGCGCGGTGGCAGCGACGCCATCGCCACGGCCACGCGCCAGATCGCCGCTGGCAACCTGGACCTGTCGCAGCGCACCGAGCAGCAGGCCAGCGCGCTGCAGGAAACGGCGGCCAGCATGGAACAACTGACGGCCATCGTGCGCCAGAACGCCGAGAACGCCCACCAGGCCAACCTGCTGGCCGCCGAAGCGTCCGACACCGCGTCGCGCGGCGGCGAGGACATGCGCAACGTGGTGTCGACGATGAGCGGCATCCAGCAGGCGTCGCGCCGCATCGGCGAAATCACGGCCGTGATCGAGGGCATCGCGTTCCAGACCAATATCCTGGCGCTGAACGCCGCCGTCGAGGCCGCGCGGGCCGGCGAGCAGGGCCGCGGCTTTGCCGTGGTGGCGGGCGAGGTGCGCGAACTGGCGCAGCGCTCGGCGTCGGCGGCCAAGGAGATCGTGCAACTGATTACCGATACCGTCGATCAGGTGGAAGCCGGCACGCGGCAGGTGGACAAGGCCGGCACGACGATGCAGGACCTGGTGCAGGCCGTGGGCCGCGTCACGTCGATCATGGGCGAGATCAGCACCGCGTCGCGCGAGCAGAGCGCCGGCATCGACCAGGTCGGCAAGGCCGTCACGCAGATGGACCAGATGACGCAGCAGAACGCGGCGCTGGTGGAAGAGGCCGCCGCGGCGGCCCAGGCGCTGGAGGAACAGGCCGACGTGCTGCGCGCCTCGGTGTCGTCGTTCCAGGTGCCGGCGCTGGCCTGAGCCGCCGGCCGCCCAGTCAGTCCCGGCTCAGAGCGGCGCGAAGCGCAGCCGCTCGTCTTCCAGCCGCCCGTGGAACATCTCCGCCGGGCGCACCCACGGCGACGTGTCATGCGGCCAGAGATGGACGTAGACAGTCAGCACGTCGCCGTCTTCCGAATGTTTCGCCTCAAAGACGCGACGGTATAGCCCGCCCTTGTAATGGCGATGGGTGGCCAGCTTCAGCGCCTCGGCCTCGCTGGCGGGGCGGTAGCGCGGATTGCGGCCTTCGCCGAATTCGCTGACGAGCGCGAACGCCTGCGTGATCGCGTCGATGTCGGTGTCTTGCATGGAAAGCTCCGGTACGGCCCGCGTGCGCAGGCAAGGCCCGGCATTCTACGCGGCGCCGCCGGGCGCGCTCAGATGGCCTGCTGGCGCGTCAGCCGGGCGCGGCAATGTATGCAGGCGTCGCGCACCATGAAGTTCACCAGCGTGGGCGACACGCCCAGCTGCGACGCGATGTCCTTCTGCGCCATCCCCTGCACGCGGCACATCTCGAACGCCCGCTGGGTGCGCTCGGGCAGCTCCGCCAGCGCCCCGGCCAGCGCGCACAGCGCCTGCCGGCCGATCATGATCAGGTCCGGCGCGGTGGTGGGCGACGGCGCGTTGATGCCCTCGTCCTCGTCGGCCATCCATCGCTGCTCCAGCGACTGGCGGCGATAGGTGTCGATGGCCAGGTTGCGCACCACCTGGAACAGGTAGCTGAGCCGGCAGCGGATGGCGCCGTCGTCGGTCATGTCGCGCAGCCGCAGGAAGGCGTCCTGCACTACGTCTTCGGCCACGTCGCGCGAGCCGACGATGCGGGCGGCGGCACCCACCAGCGCGCGCCGGTTTTCCATGAACAACCCTAATAGCGTGTCTGCGCCCACGGGCGCGGCGGGGCGTTTCTCAACTTCGGTTGCGGGAATCACGGGGGCGGCTCCTAGGGGCTGATGCAGTCAGGAGCAGGTACGTTAATAATAATGAGAATGATAGTCAATTAACTAAACTGTAACCCTGTTGTTACTTCAGGCGCCGAAACTGTCACGATTCCAGCATGTGGAAGCCATTAAATTGCGCGATGGCTGGTTCGTCTAGGGAAACGGCTATGCGGGAGCGGCTCGATTAAATTTCCGACCGAGCCGCTCGTCACCATTCGCTTGGGGATACATCAGGCCGGTCGCGGACAGCGCCAGACCGCTGTGGCGCCGGGGCAACTCCGGCAAAAAGCCTTGTCGACGGAAGGGGATCGCCGCGATGGACGGGCGGCAGGCGAGGCGGGCGGGTCCGCCCGGCCATGTGCCGATGCGGACCCGGTAAGCGGGCGAGTGGAAGGCTGGCGCTCAGGCCGCGGCGGCCTGGCTTGCGGCGGCCGCCGACTGAGGCGTCCAGCCACGGCCGGCGTGCAGCGCGTCGTGGATCGCGCTGGCGATTTCCTCGGCGCGCACCGGCAGCACGGACAGCAGCGTGTCGCTCAGGCCATGGCTGCTCTGGCAGAAGCCTTGCAGATAGACCGGCACGGGCAGTTCCGCCGACGCCTGCACGCGATAGTTGCGGTCGACCGAGAAGTCGCCCAGGTGGTCCGCCAGCGGCGCCAGCAGCCGCCGGTGGCTCTCGCGCTCGTAGCCGGTGGCCAGCACCACGGCGTCATAGCGGCGCGTCTCGGTATCGGATGCCCCGCCGGAAGCGCGCCCGGACCCGCCGTCCGCACCGGACATCGCCGTCGGCGCCGTCGACCCGATCGTCAGCTCCACGCCATGCGCACCCGCGTGGGCGGCCAGCGCCGCCTTGCAGGTCAGCAGGTTCACACGGAACTGGCCGCTCACCTTCTGGCGGTACAGCATCGCGTAGATGCGCTCGATCAGGTCGGCATCGATCACCGAGTAGTTGGTGTTCAGGTATTCGTCGATCAGCCGGTCGCGGCCGGCCTGCGTCTGTTCGTAGACCACGTCGGTGTAGGCCGGCGCAAAGATCTCGTTGACGAACGGGCTGTCGTCGGCCGGTTTCAGCGCCGCGCCGCGCACCAGCCAGTCCACCTTGGCCGACGGATAGTTGTCGTGCAGGTCGATGAACGCCTCGGCGGCGCTCTGGCCCGCGCCGACCACGGCAATCCGCATCGGCTCGCCGGCCGCGCACGGCTGCTGGCGCACCCAGTTCAGGTAGCCGCTGTGATGGGTGATGCGGGCATCCCCGCGCAGCCCGGCAAACGCTGCCGGAATGCGCGGCGTGCCGCCCGTGGACAGCACCACCGATCGCGCCACCCGCACGCGCTCGCGGCCCTGGCCGTCGACGGACACCACCCGCACGCGGTCGATGCGCCCGTCGGCACCGCGCTGCCCATCGGGCTCCACGCGCTGCACGTCCTCGCCCAGGCTGCACTGGTCGGCAAAGTGGCTGGCGGCCCAGCGCAGGTAGTCGTTGTATTCCATCCGGCTCGGATAGAACGTGCGCAGGTTGATGAAATCCACCAGCCGGCCGTGCCGGTGCAGGTAGTTGACAAAGCTGTACGGGCTGGTGGGGTTGCGCATCGACACCAGGTCTTTCAGGAACGAGATCTGCATCTCGCTCTGCGATACCAGCGTGTTGCCGTGCCAGTGGTACTGCTGCTGCTTTTCCAGGAAGTGGGCGTCCAGCGGGCGGCCGGCATCGGCCTGCTCCTGCAGCGCGATGGCGAGCGCCAGGTTGGACGGCCCGAAGCCGATGCCAATCACGTCATGGACGGCGGGTGAGAGGTCGCGAAGCGTCATGGGTTCGGTCCTTGGCTGAAACAAGTCGGGAAGGGCGGGACGGCTCCCGCGGGCTGGCAGGGGAATCAGGGGCGCGGTGCGTCCGGCGCCGGCAGCAGCAGGTGCTCGCCGAAGAACCGCTCGCGCAGCAGCATCACCAGCATCGCGCGCTTGTGCGGGAAGTCGAACTCCTTGATCTTCGAGAAGCCTGCCTTGTCCAGGTTGGCAATCTGGCGCACGTGGTCGGCGCGCGGCTCGCCGACGATGCGCTGCGTGCGCGGATCGTCCAGGAACTGGTAGTGCTGGATGGCCGGGAACCACGCGGTCAGGAACTGCTTGCCGCGGAACGCCGGCTCGCCGATCAGCACGTGCCAGCCGCGGTCGTGGTCCTGCGCGTCGTAGAACGGCGCGATGCGGTTTTCCTTGGCCCAGTAGACCTCGAAGTAGCCGAACGGCGTGTCGTCGAACGCGGCAATCAGCGGCAGCATGTGGCGGTCGTCGATCAGCCCCTGCAGATAGGCGCGATGCTTGGCCTCGTCGCCTTCCTCGTTCCAGAAGTACGCCACGTCGGGGTCGTTCATCCAGCGATGCAGCAGCGGCAGGTCGCGCGCCAGTTCGGCGGCGCGCAGCGTCAGCGTCTGGCCCAGCCAGGGGATGTACCGCGCGTAGACCACGCCGGACGGCTTGGGCGGGCGCTGCGGGTGGCGCTTGCCATCCGAGATCGCGTAGCGCAGCGGATACGGGCCGGCGGACGGCGCCAGGTACAACTCCGGCCGCTGCCAGAGCTGGCTGGCGTGCGCGCTGCCGTTGTCGAACACGCCCAGGCTGGCAAGCTGCCGCTCGGCGTCGCGCGATTCGATGCGCAGCCGCAGCGTGCGTGCGGCGCCATGGGCAAAGGCGGCATCGAGCGCGGCCATCGCGGCCGGCACCAGCGCGTCGGCATCGCCATCGAGCAGCTGCAGCGCGTCGGTGTCCAGCGCAAAGCGCGCGAGCTGGCGCTCGTCCTGCGTCACCGTGAGGCACTGGCCGTCATGGCGGCTCGTGCAGCGCAGCGCCGGCTGGGCGGCAAAGGATAGGTGGGTGAAGGCGGGAATCGGAGTCGGCATCGTTACTGTCCTGCGGAATGAGCGGGCATCGCTGCGTGGATCGGCATGCCTGTTGAGACGATGGACGTGGCGCGCGATTTACAGCGCGTCGGCCGTCTGCGGCACCGCCGCCGTGAAGTGCCGGGCCAGCGCCCCGGCGATGTCGTCGAGCGCCTGCCCGGCCTCGGCCACGATGTTCCCCATGCGCAGGAACTCGTGGACCATGCCCGGGTACTCGCGCACGGTCACCGGCACGCCGGCCGCGGCCAGCTTGCGGCCGTAGGCTTGGCCCTCGTCGCACAGCGGGTCGCACTCGGCCAGCACGATCCACGCGGGCGCTACGCCAGCGTGATCGACCGCGCGCAGCGGCGCAAAGCGCCAGTCCTCGCGGTCGCGCGCGTCGCGCAGATACTGGCTGTAGAACCACTCGATCGTGTCGGTATCGAGCAGGTGGCCCTGGCCGTATTGCCGGTGCGATGCCGTGTCCGTGGTGCCGCCCAGCCCCGCGTAGCACAGCACCTGCAGGCAGGGGCGGGGCAGCGTCGGATCGTCGCGCGCGGCCAGCGCCAGCACGGCGCTCAGCGTGCCGCCGGCACTGTCGCCACCCACGGCGATCCGTGCCGGATCGAGCCACAGCGCCGGCGCCTGCGCGCCCAGCCACGCCAGCGCGTCGATGGCGTCATGCACGGCCGTCGGAAACTTGTGCTCGGGCGCCAGCCGGTACGCTACCGACACCACGGCGCACGGCGTGCGCGCGGCCAGCGCACTGCATAGCGCGGCATGGGAGTCCAGGCTGCCCACCGTGAAGCCGCCGCTGTGAAAATGCAGCAGCACGGGCAGCGGATCGCCATCGCCATGCGCACGGGGGGCGTACAGCCGGGCGTCGATGCGCTGGCCGTCGCGCGTGGGAATCGACACCGGCTCGACGCGGGGCAGCGGGGCGGGCGGCAGATCCAGCGCCGTCGACGCCGCGTCGAATTCGCGCCGCGCCTGCGCCGGCGTCAGTTCATGGATGACCGGGCGCTTGCCCGTGGCGGTGGCCATTTCCACCATGTCGAGCAGGGCTTCGAGATCGGGATGCAGGGGCATGGGATACGGGGCTGGGAATGCGTCAGGCGGCGGACGCCACGGGCAGCGGCTGGCTGTGCGCCGGCGCGGCGGAATCGGCCACGATCTGGCCGTTCTCGATCTTGATCATGCGGTCGGCCAGGTCGAAGTAGCGGTCGTCGTGCGAGATCACGAGCACGGCCTTGCCCTGCGCGCGCAGTTCCGGCAACACCTCGCGATAGAAAATGTCCTTGAACAGCGGGTCCTGGTCGGCGGCCCATTCGTCCAGGATCAGCACCGGGCGGCGTTCCAGGCAGGCCACGATCAGCGCCAGCCGCTTGCGCTGGCCCTGCGACAGCGCCTGCGTGCTGAAGCGGCCATCGCGCACGCTGACCTTGTGGCCAAGCTGGAAGCGCGCGATCAGCCGGTTGGCCAGCGCCTCGTCCTGCGGGTCGTGGGCCAGCAGCGTGTCGAACAGGTGGAAGTCCGAGAACACGGCCGAGAACAGCGCGCGATAGTCGGCCAGATGCGCGGCATCGGCGGGCCGGCCGTTGTGCAGCAGGTGGCCCGACAGCGGCGGGTACAGCCCCGCAATCAGCTTGGCCAGCGTGGTCTTGCCGCTGCCGTTGCCGCCCACCAGGAACACGATCTCGCCGGCGTGAAGCGTCAAATCGACCGGCCCCAGCGCAAAGAAGCTGTTCTCGGCCTCGTGGAAGTAGCGATGGCTGGCGCCGTCCAGCGCCACCGACGCAAACGGCGCGGCGGCCGGCGCGCGTGGTGGCGCCTCCGGCTCGGCATCGGCGCCCAGCGCCTCGATACGCGCGTAGGCCACGCGGCCCATGCTCAGCGCCGGCAGCGCGTTGAGCAGCGATTCCAGCGGCGACATGATGTACAGGAACATGATCGTGAACCCGGTCATCACGGCGGGGTCCAGCGGCGTGGCGCGCGGCGCGAACAGCACGCCGCCGATCACCGCGAAGAACAGGAAGCTGCCAAAGCCCAGCGCGACGAAGAAGATCGACAGGCCGCGCGTGCGCGCGCTGCGCACCGCTTCCAGCGTGGTCCCCAGGCTATCGCGCAGGAAACTGCGCTGCTTGTCGTGGTTCAGCTTCAGTTCGCGGGCGCCGGCCACCAGCGCCTTGAACTGGCCGTGCAGCGCATCCTGCGCGGTGCCGGCCTGCTTCAGGTGCACGAGCGCGCGGCGGTGGTTCAGGTGATAGACCCACGAGCCGAGGCCCAGGATCGCGCAGGCGATGCCGAACGTCGGCAGCGACAGCCACGCCAGGTAGCCCAGGCAGCCCAGCACCACCATCGCGTTGGTCAGCACCACGGGAATCACCGACAGGCCATTGGCCACGTGCTGGCTGTCGTCGGCCAGCGCGGCCTGCACGCGCGCGTTGCCGGTCTGCTCGATGTGGGGGTAGGGCGCGCCGATAAAGCGCTCGCAGATCTGCGCCCGGATGCGCGCCAGCGCACTCTGGCTGACGCGCACGAACAGCGTGGACGCCAGCGTGCGGCAGGCCAGCACCGCGATGGCCAGCGCCGCGAACGGCAGCGCCAGCCGCGGCGCGTCGGCGCCCTGGGTGGCCAGCACACGGTTGATCAGCGCGACCATGCTGACGGCGCAAAGGCCCGCGGCAAGACTGGCCCCGGCGGCCAGGACGATGGTCAGCCGCAGTTTGCGCGGCAACGAGGCAATGAGCGACATGCGGGAAGGGGATCGGATCGACACTGTCTGGAAGACGGGTGGCGACGGCCGAAAGTTAGGGCCGGGGCAGGGGTAAATTTCGCGGCGGGCTATCCGTCTGCTGTGGAAAGCGGTGCGCCATGTTTCCTCCGCTCTCCCGCACGCGGGGGGAGGGGCCGGGAGTAAAGGTCAGCGCCTCCAGCACCGCCACCCTCAAGCCCAACCCATGCTTCCCTTCCTGGCCCCTTGTTTTCCCGGCCCGCTGCGCCCCTTCGCCGACCGCCTGTGCCTGGCGGGGCCGGCTGACGCCGTGCCGCAGCCGTGGGTCACTGAGGCGCTGGCGCGCGCCGCGCAGGCGCTGGGCTGCGCCGATCGCCGCCCGCTGGCGGCTGCGTGGTTCCGCGACTACACGAAGGCCGTGCTGCCGGGCGCGCTGGTGGCGGCGGCCGTGTATCGGCGGTGCCTGCCGTTCGACCGGGCGTCGCTGCAGCTCGCGGCAAACGGGTATCTCGGCCGCCTGAACCTGCCCGACGATGGCGAGCAGGCGCCAGCCGGTACCCCGTTGCCGGCCTTGCTGTCACCGCTGGTCCATGTGGAAATGCCGAAGGTCGTCGCGGCGCTGGCCGCGGCTGCCAGGGTGCCCGAGCGATTGCTCTGGTGCACCGGGGGCGTCGCCGCAACCGGCATCGCGCGCCAGGTGGCGGCCCATCCGGCGCTGTCCGCCGGAGCAAGGGAAGAAGTGCTGGCGTGGATCGGCCACGCGGTGTCCGCCGACGGCCTCGCCAATCCGTTGCATGGCGCGTTCCGCCCCGGCGCGGAGCCCGGTGTGCCGGGCGTGGCGCCGGTGCGGCGCATCTGCTGCCTCAGCTACCGGCTGCCGGCGGAAGGCCACTGCGGCACGTGTCCGCGCGTGGCGGTCAGTCCTGCGCGTCCCGCGCGCGCCATTGGCGCCACAGCCACCACGCCGTGACGGCCACGGGCACGCCAAGCCCGACCCAGCACAGCGCGTCCCACGCGCCATCGCCAAAGATGCCGGCGGCCAGCCCTGCCAGCGACAGCGCGCCCAGCAGCCCCGGCATCGGCCACGTATCGTCCATCAGCTTCATGCCTGGTCTCCCGACAACTGCGGTGGCAGCGGCGCGCGCGCGTCCTCGCGGCTGCGGCGCGGCCGCTTGAGCCAGAAGATGAAGCCGGTGACCGTTGCGCCGGCCGTGATGACGGTCAGCAGCGCCCACAGGATCTGCAACGGCCGGCCCGCATAGTCGCCAAAGTGGAACGGCGCCGACAGCAGCAGCACCTGCAGGTACCACGGCATGCCGCGCACGGCGGCCACGCTGCCGTCCCCGGCATCGACCAGCACGATGGCATAGACGCGCTTCTGGAGCTCGGTATGGCCGCGCAGCACCACGCCATAGTGGCGGCCGGTCGAGAATTCGGTATTGGGATAGAACACGAAGGCCGGGTCCTTGCCCGGCACTTCGCGGTGCGCCTGCTCCAGCGCGCGGTCCACCGGCACGAACGTCGCCGGCGTGGGGCGGGGCAGCGTGGCGATCAGGTGCTGGAGCTCGGTCTTCTGCCACACGCCGATGATCAGCGGCGAGAACGACAGGAACGTGCCCGTCAGCCCCACCACCAGCGCCCAGACCATCACGACGATGCCGAACAGGTTGTGCAGGTCGGCCTGCACGATCCGCACCGGCTTGCCGAACCGCACCAGCCCGAACGCCAGCTTGCGCATGAATGGCCCGTAGACCACCAGCCCGCTGATCAGGCTCAGCACGAACAGCACGCCGATGAAGCCGATGAAGAACTGTCCGGGCAGCCCCAGGAACAGGTTCAGGTGTAGCTTCAGGATGAAGCCGCTGAACGTCTCGCCCGGCGGGCCCGGCTTGCGCGTGGCGCCCGTGGCCGCGTCGAACTGCGTGGTCGTGCCGTTGCGCAGCTTCGGCTCTCCGGGCGGGCCCACGCGCACGCCCACGGCATCGGCATCGTCGTCGGCAAACGATATCGACTTGGCCACCTGGCCCGGATGCGCGGCCTGTGCGGCATCGACCAGCGACTGCAGCGGCGGACGCTGCGCCGGCACGGCCACGGTGCGCTCGGCGGCCACCAGGCCGTGGTGCTCCTGGCCCAGCAGGGCGTCGATGTCCTCGTGGAAGATCAGCAGCAGCCCGGTCACGCACAGCACCAGCAGGTTCAGCGTGCAGAGCAGGCTGGTCCAGCGGTGGATGGCATACCAGATGCGCAGGGTGGGGGCTTTCATGTGGGCTCCTGAGCGGCGCGGCCCCGCCGCCGGCAGGTACCGGAGGCGGGGCCGTTCAGGCCGGTGACGCGCAGCTTACCAGCGGTAGCTGGCCGTGCCGATGATGGTGCGGCGGCGGCCGTAGTAGCAGTTGGTCGCGCTGTCGCAGGCCGCCACGTACGTCTTGTCGAACAGGTTGTTGATGTTCAGGCGCAACGTGTAGTGCTTGGCAAACGAGTAGCTGGCGGCCAGGTCGAACAGCGTGAACGCCGGCACCTCGGTCACGTTGGTCTGGTCGTAGGTCTTGCTGACGTAGCGCACGCCGCCGCCCAGCCACACGCCCTGCAGGAAGCCGAAGTTGCTGCCCAGGCGGTAGTCGGCCCACAGCGACGCCATGTGCTTCGGAATGTACTGCGGCGTCTTGCCCGCGTTCGGCGCGCTCGGGCCGGCCGCGGTGACTTCCGCGTCGGTGTACGTGTACGACGCCAGCACGTTCAGGTTCGGCGTGACGGCCCAGGTGCCTTCCAGCTCCACGCCGCGCGAGCGTACTTCGCCAATCTGCGAGAACTGGCCCGACACCGGCGACGTGGTCAGCACGTTTTCCTGCGTCAGGTTGAACAGCGACAGCTGCGCAAAGCTGCGGCTGCCGGCGGGCTGGAACTTCAGGCCGGCCTCGTACTGCTTGCCGGTGGTGGGCTTGGGCGTGCCGCCGCCGAACAGCGTGGTGGCGCCGGTGGGCTCGAACGACGTCGAGTACGAGAAGTACGGCGACAGCCCGTACGGGCCTTCCCACAGCACGCCGGCGCGGCCGGTGAACTTGCCGTCGTTGGTGCCGGTGTTGGCCACGGCGCCCGTTGCCAGCGTCTTGGTGTCGGTATCGACACGCGCCTTGTCGTAGCGGCCGGCGGCCTGGAAGACAAAGCGGTCCGCCACGCGCAGCATGTCCTGCAGGTAGAAGCCGATCTGGCTGCGGCGCACGTCGCTGTCGGTCTGGTAGGCCGTGCGCACGAAGTTGCCGTACTGCGGGTTGAAGATGTTCAGCGGCGGCTCGGTGGTGGCGGTGGGGATGCCGGAGGCTGGCGTCACGGCGGTCTGGCCCAGCAGCCGGTCGAAGTGCGACCACGAGTAGTCCACGCCGGCCAGGATCGTGTGGTCGAAGATGCCGTGCTTGACCTTGACCTGGGCCTGGTTGTCCACCGTGAACACGTCGAACGATTCGCTCGAACGCAGGCCCAGGCGGCGCAGCAGGTACGGGCCGTTGGGCGGGTTCGCCACCAGGCCGCTGTTGCTGCCGATGTTCTCGTAGCTGGCGTACTGGTGCGCGTAGCGCAGGTTCTGGCGCAGCGTCAGCGTGTCGTTGACGCGGTGCGAGAACTCGTAGCCCGCCACGTACTGCTCGCGCTTGAAGCGGTCAAAGCCGGGCTCGCCGGTGAACAGGCTGGTCGGGATCTTCGACCCATTGGCCAGCGGCGTGATGGTGCCCAGCGCGGGCAGGAAGTTGGCGCTGTTGCCGGCGTCGTCGTGCAGGACCTGCGTGTAGAACGTGAAGTTCGTATCGGCGGTCGGGCGCCACGTGATCTGCGGCGCGATGAAGAAGCGGTTGTCGTCGGCGTGGTCGGTCTGGGTGCCGCTGTCGCGCGCCAGCGCGGTCACGCGGTAGAGCACCTTGCCGTCCTGGTCCAGCGCGCCGGTGAAGTCGCCCGAGACTTCCTTGCGGTTGTAGTTGCCGAAGCTCAGGTTGATCTCGTTGGACGACTCCGCCTGCGGACGCTTGCTGACCTGGTTCACCAGCCCGCCCGGCGACGTCTGGCCGTACAGCACCGACGACGGCCCGCGCACGATATCCACGCGCTCCAGGCTGTACGGGTCGATGTCCCAGTAGGCGTAGCCGCCGGACCACGGCAGCTTCAGGCCGTCCAGGTACTGGCCGTTCTGCGCGGCGTTGAAGCCGCGGATGTAGAACGTGCCGCGCCGCGTGTCGACGATCGGCTGCGTGCGCACGCCGGCGCTGTAGCGCAGCGATTCCTCAACCGTGGTCGAGCCCTGGCTGCGGATCTGGTCCGCCGTGATCACGCTGATCGACTGCGGCGTGTCCTCGATCGGCACGTCGGACTTGGTGCCCGAGGTCGACTTCTTGCCCGCCGGCCCGTAGTTCTCGGCCATGGTGTCGGCGCGTACGCTGACCGTGGGCAGCGTGGTTTCGCTGCCCGTGGCCGGTGCGCTGGTCTGCGCGTACGCAGCCTGCATCGATACGGCCAATGCCAGCGCGGTCAGCGCGAACGGTTGACGGCTCCCCTGGGTCTGGCTCGACCCACCGCTTCTACCCCTTTTCATATTTCTCCTGATTTCTGCAGTTTTTCTGATGGCGCGCACATTCTATATACAAATCATTCGCATTTCTATTGCGAGGCGATTGCGGAATACCTACGTCGGGAGGGTTGCGGCACGGCGGTCTGCTACGTCGGCGGCGGACCCTGTCGTGCCAGGCGCCGGCGCGGGGGCATCGAGCCAGCGGGCAAGATCGGCCAGCAGCCGGGGATCCCGGACGATGGCGTGGTGGTCCACGCCGTCCAGCACGGCCTGGCCGGCCGGCTCGCCAGCCCGTTGCGCCAGCCGTGCGATGGCATCGTCACGACCCGTGCGCCACCACACAAACCGTGGCGCCTGTACGACAGGTATGGCCGCCTCCGCCGATACCAGCGCGCCAAGCCGATGCGCGGCGACGAACATCTGGGCCAGTTCGTCGGCGCCGGGCACCCCCTGCGTCGACGCCACCAGTGGCACCAGCAGTGCGGCCACGCCAGCCACATCGGGCGCGGCGGCCACCGGCGTGGGGATCGCCAGCGGCGCGCTGCCGGGCAGCAGACGCGCGGCGAACGCCTGCAACGCGGCGGGCCAGCCCGGTGCCTGGGTGTCGTCCGCTGGCGCGGCCTCGGGCACGAACGGGTCCACCAGACCCAGCCATTCCACTGCCTGCCCCTGCTGTTCGAGCTCGCGGGCCATCCACGTGGCCAGCGTGGCGCCGACCGACCAGCCGAGCAGGCGATACGGCCCCTGCGGCTGCGCGGCGCGCCATTCGCGCACGTAGTCGGCCGCCAGCGCGGCCAGCGACGTGTCGCGCCACGCTGGATCGCCCGCCGCGCGCGACTGGAAGCCGTAGACGGTGCAGTGGCGCCCCAGCGCGGCGGCGATGGCGTCGTAGTCGAACAGCGTGCCGAGCGCCGCGTGGACCACCGCCACCGGAGGCAGCGCGCCGGCGGCCGGCCCCTGCACCAGCGCGCGCAGCGCCGTCGGCGCGGACGGTGCCTCGGCCTGCCCGTCGGGCAGCAACTGGCCGATGGTCGGCGTGCGCATCAGGTCGCGCAGCTTCAGGTCGATGCCGAGCGTCTTGTTGGCCCGCACCCGCGAAATCACCTTCAGGCTCAGCAGCGAATCGCCGCCCAGCGTGAAGAAGTTGTCGTCCAGCCCCACGCGCGCCACGCCCAGCACGTCTTGCCAGACCTGCGCCAGCCAGCGCTGGGCCTCGGTGCGCGGCGCAACGAACTGGTCGGTCGTCACGGCCTCGGGCGCGGGCAGCGCGCGGCGGTCCAGCTTGCCGTTCGGCGTCATCGGCAGCGCGTCGAGTACGACGAATGCGGCCGGCACCATGTAGTCGGGCAGTTCGGCGGCCAGCGCGGCACGGATCGCTTCGACGTCGATGCGCGCACCTTCGGCGGCGACGACATAGGCCGCCAGCCGCGCACCGGATGGCCCGTCCACCGCCAGCACCGCCGCATTGGCAACGCCAGCCTGCGCGACGATCCGCGCCTCGATCTCGCCCGGCTCGATCCGGAAGCCCCGGATCTTGAGCTGTTGGTCGATCCGGCCTAGGTATTCAAGCTGCCCGTCGGGCAGCCAGCGGGCGAGGTCGCCAGTGCGATAGAGCCGCGCACCATCCTCGGCAAACGGGTCCGGCACGAAGCGCTCGGCCGTCATCGCCGCGCGGTTCAGATAGCCGCGCGCCAGCCCTTCGCCGCCGATATACAACTCCCCGGCCACGCCAGGCGGCACGAGATTCAGTTCGGCATCGAGCAGGTAGCAGCGGCGGTCGCCCACGGGACGGCCAATCGGCGCATACGTACCGGTGAAGTCGGCCGCGTCGGCCCGGACCTTCCACACCATCGGCGTGACCACGGTCTCGGTCGGGCCATAGCCGTTGATGTAGGTCCGGGCACCCAGCGCCCGGCGCGCCTGCGCGAAGGCGCCGCGCGGCATCGCCTCGCCGCCGAACGAGTAGAGCGCCACCGGCGGATGCTCGCCGCGTTGCTCGCAATGCTCGGCCAACTGGCGCAGGTAGGCCGGCGGAAAACCGGCGTTGGTCACGCCGTGTCGGGCCATGGCCTCGGCGGTCTGCTCGGGCGTCCAGAGCGTGTCATCGCGCAGCACCAGCGAGCCGCCGCAGGCCAGCGCGCAAAGCCAGCGCTCGTGGGCGCCATCGAACGCGAACGACAGGAAGTGCAGTTCGCGCGAGGCGTGCGTCATCTCGTAAAGCTCGATGGTCGCCGCCACATGCATCGCCAGCGGCCCGTGCGACACGCACACGCCCTTGGGCCGGCCCGTGGAGCCCGACGTGTAGATCACGTAGGCCAACTGCTCCGGATGGACGGCGACCTCGCCCAGCGGCGTCACATCGGCACTGACCATGTCGAGCGTCAGCACGGGCAGCGCGGCGGGGGCCGGCAGCACGTCGAGCAGCGCGGGCTCGGTCACCAGCAGCCGGATTTGGCTGTCGTCGAACAGGTAGGCCAGCCGGTCCTTCGGATAGCTGGGATCAAACGGCACATAGGCCGCCCCGGCCCGCATCACGGCCAGCAGCGCGACGATGATGTCGGGCGAGCGGGACAGCGCGATGCCGACGCGATCCTCGGCGCCGATGCCGCGCGCACGGAGCGTGGCCGCCAGCCGGTCCGCACGGACCAGCAGATCGCCATAGCGCAGCGACTGCTCGCCGCAGATCACGGCGATGGCATCAGGCTGCGCGGCGGCATGGCGGGCGATATGGGCGTGGACGGGCAGGCAGTCATCGGCCGGCGCGATGCCGTGGCCGATCTGCTTCAACGCGGCCAGCGCGTCCGGCGTCAGCAGGCTCCAGCGTCCTACCGTGCCGGCCGTGTCGATGCCGGCCAGCAGCGCCATCATCTGCGCGCCCAGCCGTTCCACCTGCGCCGCGTCGAACGCGCGCCGCATGTACGTGAAGCTCAGCCGCAGCGTCTGCCGCAGGCTCACCTCGACGTCCATCTCGTACTCGGTCAGGCCCGTGCTGCCCTGGGTCTCCAGCCGCAGCCCGCTGCGCGTGGCCGACGCCAGCGCGTCTTCCAGCGGGAAGTTTTCGAACACCAGGATGCTGTCGAACAGCCGCTGCCCGGCCTGGCCGCCCCAGCGCTGGATGTCGGACAGCGGCGTGTGGCCGTGCTCGCGCGCCGCCACGTTGAACGCCTGCAGCTGCCGCAGCCACTCGCCGATATCCTGCTCGGCGCGCGGCGTGGCGATGACCGGCAGCGTGTTGATGAACAGCCCAAGCATCTGCTGCGCGCCCGGCACGTCGGCCGGACGGCCCGCCACGGTGGCACCGAACGCCACGCGCCGCTGGCCCGTGTAGCGCTGCAACAGCAGCAGCCACGCGGCCTGCACCACGGTGTTCAGCGTCACCTTCTGCGTGCGCGCGAAAGCGGCCAGCCGGTCGGTCATCGCCTGGCTGCACGCCTGCTGCAACAGGCCGTAGCCCTGGCCCGACGCGGGCGCCTGCACGGTCTCCGCCAGCCGCGTCGGCGTGTCGAAGCCGTCCAGCGCGCCGGCCCAGAACGTCCGTGCCGCATCGGCATCGCGCGACTGGAGCCAGCCGATGTAGTCGGCAAAGCGGCCCGCCGGCGCGTTCACCGGCTCGCCGGCATAGCGCTGCAGCACTTCGCCCAGCAGTTGCGACGCGCTCCAGCCGTCGACCAGCAGGTGGTGGACCGTCCAGACCAGATGATGGCGGGCGGCACCGGTGCGCACCAGCGCCAGCCTCATCAGCGGCGGCTGTTCGAGGTCGAAGCCCCGTGCCAGTTCGTCGGCCGCCAGGGCGTCCAGCGCGGCCGCGTGGTCGTTGCGGCCCGACCAGTCATGCTCGGCTATCGGCAGCGCCACGTCGTGCGCCACCCATTGCAGCGGCTGCTCGCCGCGCGGGACAAAGCCCGTGCGCAGCGTGTCGTGGCAGGCCAGCGTGTCTTGCCACGCCCGCGCAAAGCGGGCCGGGTCCAGCCCGTCGATATCGACGCGCAACTGGTTGATGTAGGCATGGCCGGCATCGGCTCGCGCCACGCTGTGATACAGCATGCCGGCCTGCATCGGCGACAGCGGATAGATGTCCTGCACGCGCGCGGCGTCCAGGCCCAGGCTGTCCAGTTGCGGCTGCGACAGCCGCGCCAGCGGAAAATCGACGCTGCGCAGCGCGTCGCGGCGCCGGGCCGCCTGCGGGGCGGCTGCCGCTGACTC
Organism: Cupriavidus sp. H18C2; assembly: GCF_049393795.1. NCBI lineage: Bacteria > Pseudomonadati > Pseudomonadota > Betaproteobacteria > Burkholderiales > Burkholderiaceae > Cupriavidus > Cupriavidus sp. H18C2. The sequence goes on from NZ_CP186011.1 coordinate 537,972, forward strand.
GGCCATCATGGTCGCGGCCTCAGCCACCACGGCCAGCGTCTGGCCCTCGAACAGGTGCTTCGGCGTCAGGTGCCAGCCCAGCGCCCGCATGCGGGCCACGATCTGCAGGCTCAGGATCGAATCGCCGCCCAGTTCGAAGAAGTTGTCGGCCCGGCCCACGCGCGCCACCTTCAGCACGTCGCGCCAGACTCCGGCCAGCGTTTCCTCGATCCCGGCCTGCGGCGCCTCATAGGCGGCCGTGCCCGTAAAGTCGGGCGACGGCAGCGCGCGGCGGTCCAGCTTGCCATTCGGCGTCACCGGCATGCGGTCCAGCACGACCACCGCGCCCGGCACCATGTAGTCCGGCAGCGCCTGCGCCAGCCACTGGCGCAGCGTGTCGGCCTGCGCCGTGGCACCGGCGGCCGGCACCACGTAGGCCACCAGCCGCGCCGGGCCGTCCTGCGTCTGCGCGATCACCACGGCCTCGCGCACGCTGTCGTGCGCCAGCAGCCGCGCCTCGATCTCGCCCAGTTCGATGCGCAGCCCGCGAATCTTCACCTGATGGTCCAGGCGGCCCAGATACTCGATCTGCCCGCTGGCCAGCCGCCGCGCGAGGTCGCCGGTGCGATAGAGCCGCTCGCCGTGCGAGCCGTGCGGATCGGCCACAAAGCGCTCGGCCGTCAGCGCCGCGCGGCCCAGATAGCCGCGCGCCAGCCCGGCGCCGCCAAGATAGAGTTCGCCGGCCACGCCATCGGGCACCGGTTGCAGCGCGGCGTCCAGCACGTGGGCGCTGACGTTGGCAATCGGGTGGCCGATCGGCACCACGTGGCCGGGGTCGGTGCAGCAGGTCCAGTGCGTGACGTCGATGGCCGCCTCGGTGGGGCCGTACAGGTTGTGCAGCCCCGCGTGCGGCAGCAGCGCCAGCGTGCGGCGCGCCAGGTCGGCGGGCAACGCCTCGCCGCTGCAGACGATATGACGCAGCGTGCCGCAGGCGCCCGCCACGGCCGCATCGGCGACGAACGCCTGCAGCATCGACGGCACGAAGTGCAGCGTCGTGACCCGATGCTGCGCGATCAGCGCGGCAATGCGCTGCGGATCGCGGTGATCGCCCGGCGCGGCCAGCGCCAGCCGCGCGCCGGTCATCAGCGGCCAGAAGAACTCCCAGACCGACACGTCAAAGCTGAACGGCGTCTTCTGCAGCACGGTGTCGGCGCCATCGAGCCGGTATTGCCGCTGCATCCACCAGAGCCGGTTGAACAGCGCGCCGTGGCGGTTGGCGGCACCCTTGGGCCGCCCTGTCGAGCCCGACGTGTAGATGATGTAGGCCAAATGCTCGGGCGACAGCGCCGGCGCGGGATTGCCCGCGTCGGCATCGTCGTGCCCGGCCGCCGCGCGCAGGTCCAGCGGCGTGATCGCGTGCGACAGCGGCGGCATCGCGTCCGGCCGTTGCACCAGCACCAGCGCCACGCCGCTGTCCTCGATCATGTAGCGCAGGCGGTCGGCCGGGTAGTCCGGATCGAACGGCACATAGGCGCCGCCGGCCTTCAGGATGGCCAGCAGCGCCACCACCATCTCGAATGAGCGCTCGGCCAGCACGCCCACGGGCACGTCCGGCCCCACGCCGCGTGCGATCAGCCGGTGCGCCAGTGCGTTGGCGCGGCGGTTCAGCGCGCCGTAGGTCAGCGACTGGTCGCCCAGGCACAGCGCGATGGCGTCGGGTTGCGCGGCGGCGTGGGCTTCGAACAGGCGATGCACGGGCTGGCTGGGCGGATACGGCTCGGCCACGGCGCCTTGCGCCAGCGCGGCACGCGCATCGGCAGGCGCCAGCAGGCCGATGCCCGCCAGCGGGCGCGCGGCGTCGGCAGCCATCTGGCGCAGCACCGCGAACACGCTGGCGGCCAGTTGCCGCGCATGGTCCTCGGCCAGCAGCGCGCGGTCGAAGCGGCAGGTCAGGTGCAGCGGATCGGCCTGGTTCTGCGCGAACAGCAGCGTCAGCGGGTAGTTGGTCTCGGCAAGGTTGCGCACGCCCGAGAACGCCAGCCCGCCCGGCGTGCGGCGCAGCGCGGCATCCACGGGGTAGTTCTCGAACACGACGATCGAGTCGAACAGCGCCTGCCCGCCGTGGCCGGCCCAGCGCTGGATGTCGTAGAGCGGCGTGTGCTCGTGCTCGCGGATGGCAAGGTTGCGCGCCTGCACCTCGCGCAGCCAGTCGCCCACGGTCATGGCGGCTTGCGGCGCGGCCACCACGGGCAGCGTGTTGATGAACAGCCCGAGCATCTGCTGCGCGGCCGGCAGGTCGGCCGGGCGCCCGGCCACCGTGGCGCCAAACGCCACGCACGGCTGGTTCGTGCAGCGTTGCAGCACCAGCAGCCACGCGGCCTGCACCAGCGTGTTCAGCGTCACCTTCTGCGCGCGGGCAAAGCTGGCCAGCGCGGCGGTTTCGTCGGCATCGAGCTGGTGATGGTGCTCGCCCTGGCCCTGGCCGCTTTCCGGCGCCGGCAGCGCGGCCAGCAGCCGGGTCGGGGCGTCCAGCGGTGCAAGCTGTTGTTGCCAGAACGCCCGGCTGGCGTCGGCATCGCGCGACTGGAGCCAGCCGATGTAGTCGCCAAAGCGGCCCGCCGTGGCGGGCGGCGCCTCGCCGGCGTAGTGGCGCAGCACCTCGCCGAGTAGCTGGGCCGTGCTCCAGCCGTCCAGCAGCAGGTGGTGGACGGTCCAGACCAGATGATGCTGGTCCGGCCCGGTGCGCAGCAGCGCCACGCGCATCAGCGGCGGCCGGGCAAGGTCGAAGCCCATGGCGCGCTCGCTGGCGGCAAAGACGTCGATCTCGGCCGCGTCGCGCCCGGTCCAGTCTTCGATCCGCACCGGCAGCGCCACGTCGCGGGCCACCCACTGCAGCGGCTGGCCGGCGCGATGAAGAAAGCCGCAGCGCAGGCTGTCATGGCGGGCCAGCGCGGCCTGCCACGCGGCCGTGAAGCGCGCCGGATCGACACCGGTCACGTCCACGCGCAACTGGTTGGTATAGGCGCTGCCGTGCTCGCCGAACACGCTGTGGAACAGCATGCCGGCCTGCATCGGCGACAGCGGATACAGGTCGGCCGTGGCGGCCGGGTCCAGCGCCAGCGCGTCCAGCTCGGCCTGCGACAGCCGCGCCAGCGGGAAGTCGGACGGCGTCAGCCCGACGGCGCCCGACGTGCAGTGGTTGACCACGTCCTCCAGCGCCACGCGCAGGCTGGCAGCCAGCGCGTCGATGGCGGAGGCATCGTAGCGGCCACGCGCATAGGCCAGCGACAGCCGCAGTTGGCCATCCTGCACCTGCCCGCTGACGGCCAGCGGATGCGACAGCGGCGTGGCGGCGTCCTGGTTGGCGCCGGTGGCACCGGCCGCGCGCTGCCACGGGGCGTCGCCCGCCAGCGTGGCATCGACCTGCCCGAGGTAGTTGAAGACGACCTCCGGCCGCGGCACGGCGGCCAGGGCCTGCTGCTGCGCGGGCGTGCCAAAGCGGCGCAGCAGCCCGTAGCCGATGCCTTCGCCCGGTACCGCCCGCAGTTGCTCCTTCACGGCGCGGATGGCGTGGCCCACGTCGCCGCTGGCGTCCAGCGCCACCGGAAACACCGTCGTGAACCAGCCGACCGTGCGGCTCAGGTCGATGGCGTCATCGACGCCGGCCGCGCGGCCATGGCTTTCCAGATCGATCAGCACCTGCGCGCGCTGCGTCCAGCCCGACAGCGCGCGGGTCAGCGCGGTCAGCAGCAGGTCGTTGACGCGCGTGCGGTAGGCGGCCGGCGCGCGTTGCAGCAGCGCCTGCGTCAGGTCGGCCGGCAGGGTCAGGTGGACATGCGCGCGCGCTGCCATCGTGCACGGCGCGTTGGCATCGACGGTCGGCAGCGTGGCGTCGATGCCAGCCAGCGCCTGCCAGTGCGGCAACTCGTCGGCCCGGCGCGCGGCGTGGTCGCGCAGCGCCAGCGCCCAGCGCTGGTACGACGCGGTGCGCGGCGGCAGCGCGGGCGTGTCGCCTTGCAGGCGCTGGCGATAGGCCGCCAGCAGGTCTTCCACGAGCACGCGCCACGACACGCCGTCGACAACGACGTGGTGAATCACCAGCAGCAGTTGCCACGCGCCACCGGTTTCCAGCGCCACGGCCCGTAGCAGCGGACCATTGGCGATATCGAGGCTGCGCTGGGCCGCCTCGCAGTGCGCCAGCCGCCCGGCTTCGTCGTCGGCATGGCGCACCCACAGCAGATCGGCGCACGCCTCCGCGTCGGCATAGACCTGCTGCCAGCCGCTGCCATCAGGGGTGAAGCGCAGCCGCAGCGCGTCGTGATGGGCGACGATGTCGTCCACGGCCTGGCGCAGCGCGTCGGTATCCAGGCCGTCGCGGCAGTCCAGCAGCACCGACTGGTTCCAGTGGTCGCGGCGCGGCATCGGCTGGGCGAAGAAGTCGGCCTGGATCGGCAGCAGCGGCACGGCGCCACGCGGCGCGGCATGGTCGTCGACGGCGTCGGCGCCCACCGGCACCGCCACGGCGGCCAGTTCGGCCAGCGTCTGGCGCTCGAACAACTGGCGTGGCGTCAGCAGCCAGCCCGCCGCGCGGGCCCGCGCGACAATCTGCAGGCTCAGGATCGAATCGCCGCCCAGTTCGAAAAAGTTGTCGGCCCGGCCTACGCGCGGCACGGCCAGCACGGCCGCCCAGATGGCGGCCAGCGCGGTCTCGGCATCGCCCTCGGGCGCGACGAACGCCTGTGCGCTGTCGAACGTCGGCGCGGGCAGCGCGCGGCGGTCGAGCTTGCCGTTCGGCGTCATCGGCAGCGCGTCGAGCACCACGAACGCGGCCGGCACCATGTAGTCGGGCAGTTCGGCAGCCAGCGCGGAGCGGATTGCTTCGATGTCGATGCGCACCCCGTCGGCGGCGACGACATAGGCCGCCAGCCGCGCACCGGATGGCCCGTCCACCGCCAGCACCACCGCATGGGCGACGCCAGCCTGCGCGACGATCCGCGCCTCGATCTCGCCCGGCTCGATCCGGAAGCCCCGGATCTTGAGCTGTTGGTCGATCCGGCCCAGGTATTCAAGCTGACCGTCCGGTAGCCAGCGGGCGAGGTCGCCGGTGCGATAGAGCCGTGCGCCGTCGTCGGCAAATGGGTCCGGCACGAAGCGCTCGGCCGTCATCGCCGCGCGGTTCAGGTAGCCGCGCGCCAGCCCTTCGCCGCCGATATACAACTCCCCGGCCACGCCGGGCGGCACGAGGTTCAGTTCGGCATCGAGCAGGTAGCAGCGGCGGTCGCCCACGGGGCGGCCAATCGGCGCGTAGGTGCCGGTGAAGTCGGCCGCCTCGGCCCGGACCTTCCACACCATCGGCGTGACCACGGTCTCGGTCGGGCCGTAGCCGTTGATGTAGGTCCGGGCACCCAGCGCCCGGCGCGCCTGCGCAAAGGCGCCGCGCGGCATCGCCTCGCCGCCGAACGAGTAGAGCGCCACCGGCGGATGCTCGCCGCGTTGCTCGCAATGCTCGGCCAACTGGCGCAGGTAGGCCGGCGGAAAACCGGCGTTGGTCACGCCGTGTCGGGCCATGGCCTCGGCGGTCTGCTCGGGCGTCCAGAGCGTGTCATCGCGCAGCACCAGCGAGCCGCCGCAGGCCAGCGCGCAAAGCCAGCGCTCGTGGGCGCCGTCGAACGCGAACGAGAGGAAGTGCAGTTCCCGGGACGCCGGGCTCATCTCGTAAAGCTCGATGGTCACCGCCACATGCATCGCCAGCGGCCCGTGCGACACGCATACGCCCTTGGGCCGCCCCGTGGAGCCCGACGTGTAGATCACGTAGGCCAACTGGTCCGGATGGACGGCGACCTCGTCCAGCGGCGCCACATCGGCACTGACCATGTCCAGCGTCAGCACAGGCAGCGCGGCGGGGGCCGGCAGCACGTCGAGCAGCGCCGGCTCGGTCACCAGCAGCCGGATTGCGCTGTCGTCGAACAGGTAGGCCAGCCGGTCCTTCGGATAGCTCGGGTCGAACGGTACGTAGGCGGCGCCGGCCCGCATCACGGCCAGCAGCGCGACGATGATGTCGGGCGAGCGGGACAGCGCGATGCCGACGCGATCCTCGGCGCCGATGCCGCGCGCACGCAGCGTAGCGGCCAGCCGGTCGGCGCGGGCCAGCAGATCGCCATAGCGCAGCGATTGCTCGCCGCAGATCACGGCGATGGCATCAGGCTGCGCGGCGGCATGGCGGGCGATATGGGCGTGGACGGGCAGGCAGTCATCGGCCGGCGCGATGCCGTGGCCGATCTGCAGCAGTGCGTCGCGCTCGCTGCTGTCGAGCAGGTCCACGGCGCCGAGCGCCACGGACGGGTCATCGGCCAGTTGCCCCAGCAGCCGCAGGTAGTGGCGTGCCAGCCGCTGCACGGTGGCCGCGTCGAACAGTTCGCGCGCGTAGAGGAACGACGCGTGAATGCGGCCGGCCGAGTCTTCGCGCGTGTCGAGCGTCAGTTCCAGCGCCGTGCTGCGCTCGCCCACGGGCGCGCTTTCGAGTTCGAGGTCGGGCAGCGACACCCGCGCGGCGCGGTCGCCCCGCCGATGGTTGTGCACGACCTGGAACAGCGGGTGGTAGCTGATGCTGCGCGCCGGTTGCAGCGCATCCACCAGTTGCTCGAATGGCAGGTCCTGGTGCGCCTGCGCGCCCAGCACGGCCTGCCGGATGCCGTCCAGCAGCGCAGATAGCGGCTGGCGCCCGTCAATGCGGCCGCGCACGATCTGCGTGTTGACGAACAGGCCCACCACGCGCTCGGTCTCGATGCGGTTGCGGCCGGCCACCGGCACGCCGACGCAGATGTCGCCGCTGCCCGTGTAGCGGTGCAGCAGCGCGTGGAAGCCGGCCAGCAGCGCCATGAACAGCGTGCCGCCCTGGGCCTGTGCGCGCGTGCGCAGCCGGGCGGCCAGCATGTCGGGCAGGTCGATCTCGCACCGGTCGGCCACGTATGACGCGGCGGCCGGGCGCGGGCGGTCGGTCGGCAGCGCCAGTACGTCGGGTGCGCCGGCCAGCGTGTCGCACCACCACGCCAGTTGGCGCTCGCGTTCGCCGGCTTCGAGCCAGTTGCGTTGCCAGGCCGCGTAGTCGGCGTAGCCGATGGGCTGCGCCGGCAGCACCAGCGCCTGGCCGGCGCGTTGCGCGCGGTATGCGGCGGCCAGTTCGTCGATTAGCAACTGCATCGACCAGCCATCGGAGACGATGTGATGCATCACCAGCACCAGCCGGTGGGCCTGCGCGCCCAGCTTCAGCAGGTGCACGCGCAGCAGCGGCGCGTGGCCGAGGTCGAACGGTGCCTCGGCAATGGCGGCGGCGCGGGCATCGGCGGCAGACGGGTCGGCCGACAGGTCGGTGACCGGTAGCGCGATCGTCACCGCCGGGCGCACCCGCTGCGTGACCTGGCCATCGGCATCGGCCACAAAGGCGGTGCGCAGCGCGTCGTGGCGCTGGGCCAGCACGGCAAAGGCGGCTTCCAGCGCGGGCACGTCCAGCGTGCCGCGCAGGTCGACGCTGCTGCTGATGTGATACGCGGCGCTGTCCGGCTCGAAGCGGTGCAGGAACCACTGCCGCTGTTGCGCATACGACAGCGGCGCGTCATGCACGGCGCCGGCGTCGGGGCGCGGCAGCGCGGGAATCGGCAGTTGCGCGAATGCGATGCCTTGCTCGGCCATCTTGTCGAGGAAGGCGCGGCGCTGGGCCGGCGCCAGCGTGGCAAAGCGCGCGGCCAGACGCGCCGCGGTGTTGGCTTCGATCATTCAGACTGACTCCAGGGAATTGGCAAACGCTTCAAGCTCCAGCAGGGCGGCTTCGTCGGCATGGCGCTGCTGCGACGGCAGCGCGGCGGCCAGCTCGGCCAGCGTCGCCGCGCCGAACAGCAGCGCCAGCGGCGCGTCGATGCCGAGTTCGCCCTGGATGCGGGAGAGAAGCTGGACGGCCAGCAGCGAGTGGCCGCCCAGGGCAAAGAAGTTGTCATGGCGATGCACCACGGGCACGTGCAGCAGGTCTTGCCAGATGGCGGCCAGCCGGATCTCCACGTCGCCCTGCGGCGGCTCGCCGGCGGTGGCCAGCGGGGCATTGGCCGTGGGCAGCGCGCGGCGGTCCAGCTTGCCGTTGGCGGTCAGCGGCAGCGCATCGAGCAGCACGATGGCGGCCGGCACCATATGGCCCGGCAGCACGGCCGCCAGCGCGCGGCGCAGCGCGGCCGCATCGGGCTGCGCGCCGGCGTCGGGCACGGCATAGCCCACGAGCTGCACGCCGGTGTCGGCCGATGCGGCGATGACGGCGGCCTGCCGGATGCCCGGCAGCGCGGCCAGTTGCGCGGCGATTTCGCCGGGCTCCACGCGGAAGCCGCGGATCTTGACCTGGTCGTCGATACGGCCCAGGTACGCGAAGCGCCCGTCGGCATGGCGCCGCACGCGGTCGCCGGTGCGATACAGGCGCGCGCCGTCGGCTGCGAACGGGTCCGGCACGAAGCGGTCCGCCGTCAGTGCCGCGCGGCCCAGGTAGCCGCGCGCCAGGGCCGGGCCGCCCAGGTACAGCTCGCCGGCCACGCCATCGGGCAGCGGCTGCAAGTCGGCGTCCAGCACGTGCGCGACGGTGCCGGCCAGCGGCTGGCCCAGCGGCAGGCCGGCGCCGGGCTGGGGCGTGGTGCCGGCCACATGGACCAGCACGCCGACCGTGGTTTCGGTCGGCCCGTAGTGATTGACGAGCCGGCAGTCCGGCCGCGCCGCGTGGATGCGCGCGCGCAGCGCGGCGTCGGTGGCCTCGCCGCCGAGCACGAGCGTATGCGCGGGCAGCACGTCGGCCTCTGGCACGCCGGCCGCCGCCGCGCCATCGAGCAGCGCCCGCAGGTGGCTTGGCACGATCTTGAGCACGTCGACGCCATGGCCGGCCATGTCGCGCGCGAACGCCGCCGCATCGAACACGCAGCGGCGCTCGGGCAGGTGCAGCGCGGCGCCGCTGGCCAGCGCGCCGAACAGCACGGTGTGGCCCAGGTCGGCGGCCGGCGTGGACACCATCGCCATGCGCAGGCCCGGCGGCAGCGCCAGTTCGGCCAGTACGCCATGCAGGTAGTGCGCCAGCGCCGCGTGCGAGATGCCCACTCCCTTGGGCCGGCCGGTGGAGCCGGACGTGTAGATCACGTAGGCCAGATGCCGTGGATCGAGGTTGACCGCCGGGTTGGCGGCGTCGCCGTCATACAGCGCCGGCGCCGTCAGGTCGATCACCGGCACGGCGCACGCGGCCGTCTGCGGCAGGCCGGCGTGGCGCGTCAGCAGCAGCGTCACGCGGCTGTCGTCGACCATGTAGGCCAGCCGGTCGGCCGGGTAGTCGGGATCGAACGGCACGTAGACGCCGCCGGCCTTGAGGATGCCCAGCAGTGCCACGACCATTTCCACCGAGCGCTCGGCCAGCACGCCCACGGGCACGTCGGGCCCGACGCCGCGCGCCAGCAACCGCGCGGCCAGCGCGTTGGCGCGGCGGTTGAGTTCGCGGTAAGTCAGCGTCTGGCCGTCGGCGGTCAGCGCAACGGCGTCCGGCGTGGTGGCCGCGTGGGCCTCGAACCGGTAGTGGGCCAGCGGCTGCACCGGCACCGGCGCGGGCGGCGCGGCCACCGATGCCGGCGACAGGCCGATCTGGCCCAGCGGACGCGCCGCATCGCGCGCCATGTCCCGCATCACGTGGTACAGGCTCTGCGCCAGCCGCTGCGCCTGCGCGTCATCGATCCGCGCGCGGTCGAAGCGGCAGGTCAGGCGCAGCACGTCGGTCTGCGCCAGCACCAGCGTCAGCGGATAGTTGGTCTCGGCGCGGTTGGTGACGTTGCCGAAGGCGAGCCCGCCCGGCGCGGTGCGCAGCGCGGCATCCACCGGGTAGTTCTCGTACACGACGATCGAGTCGAACAGCGCCTGCCCGCCGTGGCCGGCCCAGCGCTGGATGTCGTAGAGCGGGGTGTGCTCGTGCTCGCGCAGCGCCAGGTTCAGCGCCTGCACCTCGCGCAGCCAGTCGCCCACGGTCTGCTGCGCGCGTGGCGCGGCCACCACGGGCAGCGTGTTGATGAACAGGCCCAGCATCTGCTGCGCGGCGGGCAGGTCGGCCGGGCGCCCGGCCACGGTGGCGCCGAATGCCACGCCGTCCTGCCGCGTGGCGCGTTGCAGCACCAGCAGCCACGCGGCCTGCACCAGCGTGTTCAGCGTCACCTTCTGCGCGCGGGCAAAGCTGGCCAGCGCGGCGGTCTCGGCGGCATCCAGCAGATGGTGCTGTTCGGCATGGCCGGCCGCGTGGGCCGCCGGCGCCGGCAGCGCCGCCATCAGTTGCGTGGGCGATTCCAGCCGGCGCAGGCTGGCCTGCCAGAACGCCTGGCTGGCCGTGGCATCGCGCGACTGGAGCCAGCCGATGTAGTCGGCAAAGCGGCTGCCCGACGCGGCCAGCGGCTCGCCGGCGTAGTGCCGCAGCACTTCGCCCAGCAGTTGCGCGGTGCTCCAGCCATCCAGCAGCAGGTGGTGGACGGTCCAGACCAGATGATGGCGAGCGGCGCCCGTGCGCAGCACCGCCAGCCGCATCAGCGGCGGGCGGTCCAGGTCGAAGCGCTGCGCGAGCTGGTCCTGCGCGAAGCGGTCGAGCGCGGCAGCGTCGCGGCCGGTCCAGTCCTCGGCCATGACGGGCAGCGCCACGTCCCTGGCTACCCACTGCAGCGGCTGGTCGCCGCGATGGAGAAAGCCGCTGCGCAGACTGTCGTGCCGCGCCAGCGCGGCGCGCCATGCGACGACAAAGCGGTCGGCGTCCAGCCCGTCCACGTCCACCCGTAGCTGGTTCGTGTAGGCGCTGCCGGCGGGCGCGTACAGGCAGTGGAACAGCATGCCGGCCTGCATCGGCGAGAGCGGGTAGATGTCCTGCACCTGCGCGGCGTCCAGGCCCAGCGCGTCGAGCCCGGCCTGCGTCAGCCGCGCCAGCGGGAAGTCCGACGGCGACATGCCCTGCGCGCCCGAGGTGCAGTGCGCGATGACGGCTGCCAGCTCGGCGCGGATCGCGTCGGCCAGTCGTTCGATGGTGGCGCCGCGATGCCGCGTACGGCTGAACGCCAGCGTCAGGTGAAGCTGGCCGTCGAACACCTGCCCGCTGATCGACAGCGGATGCGACAGCGGCGCGGACGGGTCTTGCGTGGTCCCCGTGGCGCCCGACGAACGCCGCCACGGGGCGTCGTCGGCCAGCGTGGCGTCGAACTGGCCCAGGTAGTTGAAAACCACCTGCGGGCGCGGCACGGCGGCCAGCGCCTGTTGCTGCGCGGGCGTGCCGAAGTGGCGCAGCAGGCCGAAGCCGATGCCTTCGCCGGGCACCGCGCGCAATTGCTCCTTGACGGCGCGGATGGCGTGGCCCAGGTCGCCGCTGGCGTCGAGCGCTACCGGGAACAGCGTGGTGCACCAGCCGACCGTGCGGCTCAGGTCGATGGCGTCGTCGACACCGGCCGCGCGGCCATGGCTTTCCAGGTCGACCAGCACCTGCGGACGCCCGGCCCAGTTGCCGAGCGCACGTGTCACGGCGGTCAGCAGCAGGTCGTTGACACGCGTGCGGTAGGCGGCCGGCGCGCGTTGCAGCAGCGCCTGCGTCAGATCGGCGGGCAACGTCAGCGTGACGTCGGCGCGGTCGGCGAGCGTCGCGCTTGCCGTGGCATCGTCGGCCGGCAGCGCGGCGTCGATGGCGGCCAGCGCCTGCCAGTGCGGCAGTTCGTCGGCCCGGCGCGCGGCGTGGTCGCGCAGGACCAGCGCCCAGCGCTGGTATGACGCGGTGCGCGGCGGCAACTTTGGGGCCTCGCCTTGCAGGCGCTGGCGATAGGCCGCGAGCAGGTCTTCCACGAGCACGCGCCACGACACGCCATCGACGGCCAGGTGGTGGATGACGAGCAGCAACTGCCACGAGCCGCCGGTTTCCAGCGCCACGGCGCGCAGCAGCGGACCGTTGGCGATATCGAGGCTGCGCTGGGCCGCCTCGCAGTGCGCCAGTCGCCCGGATTCGTCATCGGCGTGGCGCACCCAGAGCAGGTCCGTGCAGGGCTCGGCGGCCGCATAGACCTGCTGCCACGCACCGTCGCGCTGCGTGAAGCGTAGCCGCAGCGCGTCGTGATGGCCCACGAGATCGCCCAGCGCCTGCGACAGCGCCGCCAAGTCGGGCGCGGCGTGGCAGTCCAGCAGCACCGACTGGTTCCAGTGATGGCGATTGGCCAGCGGCAGCGCGAAGAAGTCGGCCTGGATCGGCAGCAGCGGCACGGCACCGGTTGGCGCGGCGTCGTCCACGGCGGCGGACGCGCGCGTGGCCACGGCGGCCAGTTCGGCCAGCGTCTGGCGCTCGAACAACTGGCGCGGCGTCAGCAGCCAGCCAGCCGCGCGGGCGCGCGCCACGATCTGCAGGCTCAGGATCGAATCGCCGCCCAGTTCGAAGAAGTTGTCGGCGCGGCCTACGCGCGGCAGGCCCAGCACCTCGGCCCAGATGGCCGCCAGCGCGGTTTCCGCGTCGCCTTCGGGCGCGACGAACGCCTGCGCGTTGTCGAAGGCCGGCGCGGGCAGCGCGCGACGGTCCAGCTTGCCGTTGGGCGTCAGCGGCAGCGCGTCGACCACCACGAACGCGGCCGGCACCATGTAATCCGGCAGTTCGTCGCCCAGCGCCGCACGCAGCGCCGGCACGTCGGGCGTGCTGCCGGCCACCGGCACCACGTAGGCCACCAGCCGCGCACCGGACGGCCCGTCCACGGCCAGCACGGCGGCGTTGCCGATGCCGCCGTGCGCCATGATCCGCGCCTCGATCTCGCCCGGCTCGATCCGGAAGCCGCGAATCTTGACCTGCTGGTCGATGCGGCCCAGGTATTCGAGTTCGCCATCGGGCAGCCAGCGCGCAAGGTCGCCGGTGCGATAGAGCCGCGCGCCATCGGTGGCAAACGGGTCGGGGATAAAGCGCTCGGCGGTCAGGGCGGGGCGGTTCAGGTAGCCGCGCGCGAGGCCGTCGCCAGCGATATAGAGTTCACCGGCCACGCCGGGCGGCACCGGGTTCAGGCCCGGATCGAGCACGCGCACGCCCAGGTCTGGAATGCGGGCGCCGATGGGGCTGCGCGCGCGGCTGCTTGGGTCCAGGTCGGCGCGCGTGATCGGCCGGTATGTGACGTGCACCGTGGTCTCGGTGATGCCGTACATGTTGATCAGGCGCGGCGACGCATCGCCGAAATGGTCGATCCACGGCTGCAGCGCCTGCGGGTCCAGCGCCTCGCCGCCGAAGATGACGTGGCGCAGCGCCAGTGGTGCGCCATAGAGCTCGGGCTGGGCCAGCAGCGCGCGGAACGCCGACGGCGTCTGGTTCAGCACGGTCACGCGGGCCTGCCGCAGCAGCGCGATGAAGTCCTGCGGTGAGCGGCTCATGTGGAACGGCACGATCACGAGCTGGCCGCCGTGGCACAGCGCGCCGAAGACTTCCCACACCGAGAAATCGAACGCGTAGGAGTGGAACAGCGTCCAGACATCGTCGGCGCCAAAGCCGAACCAGTGCTGCGTGGCCGCCAGCAGCCGCGACAGGTTGCCGTGCTGGAGCTGCGCGCCCTTGGGCCGGCCCGTGGAGCCCGAGGTATAGATCACGTAGGCCAGGTGGTCGGGCCGCACGTCGACGGTGGGCGCTTGGTCGGGCCAGCCGTCGTTGTCGTCGCCGTCGAGCAGCAGCACCGGCAGGCCGTCGCGTGCGGGCAGCAGGCCGCGCAGGCTGGCCTGCGTCAGCAGCGCGGCAATGCCGCTGTCCGCGAACAGGTAGGCCAGCCGCTCGGCCGGGTAGGCGGGATCGAACGGCACGTAGGCGCCGCCGGCCTTCAGGATCGCCAGCATGGCGACGATCATCGCGGGCGAACGCTCCAGCGCGATGCCGACGCGCGACTCCGGCCCCACGCCAAGCGCGATCAGGCGATGGGCCAGCCGGTTGGCGCGGCGGTCCAGTTCGCCGTAGGTCATCGTGGTGTCGCCGTAGCGCAGCGCGATGGCGTCCGGGCGCTGCGTCGCGTGGCGCGCGATCTGCCGATGGGCGGGCTCGGGGTCGGCCACGCGCTGCGCGGGCCGGCCTGCGGCGCGCTGATGCGCCAGCGCGGCGGCGTCGTCGGCCGCCTCGCCATCGAGCAGCGGCGTGGCCGTGAGCGGCAGGTCGGGATTGGCCAGCAGGCCGGACAACTGCGTGACGTAGTGACGCAGCAGGCGCTGCGCCGTGGCGGCGTCGAACAGCGCGGTGTCGTATTCGAGATGGAGCGCGGTGGCGTCGGGCGCCTGTTCGACGTCGAGGATCAGGTCGAACTTGGCGCCGGTCGCGCGGGCCTCGACGGCCTCGGTGCGCAGGCCCGGCAGCGCCAGCGGGGCGGCGCCTGCCGTATTGCGCAGGTTGAACATGACCTGGAACAGCGGCGTGCGGCCGGCGTCGCGCGGCACCTGCATGCCGTCGAGCAGCACTTCGAACGGCAGCGCCGCATGGCCCAGCGCACCCAGCGCGTCGGCGCGCAGCGCTTCGCAGAGGCGGCGGCCGGTCATGCCCGGCAGCAGGCGCGAGCGGTAGACGTGCGTGTTGGCGAAGAAGCCGACCACGTCGTCAAAGCCGTCGCCGTCGCGGCCCGCGTGCGGCACGCCGACCGCGAAGTCGTCCTGCCCCGCGTAGCGGCCCAGCAGGGCCTGCCACGCGGCCAGCAGCGCCACGAACGGCGTGGCGCGCTGGGCGGCGCAGAACGTGCGCAGCGCACTGGCGATGGGCACCGGCAGCGGCGTGCTGACGCGCCGCGCGATGTGTTCGGCCTCGGCGCCATGCGGTCGGTCGGTCGGCAGTTGCAGCGCGGGCACGTGGCTGCCCAGCAGCCGCTGCCACCAGTCGCGCTGGGCGTCGAGCGCGCCGCTGGCCAGTGCCGCACGCTGCTGTCGGGCGTGGGCGGCGAAGGTGGCGGCAGGTGCCGGCAGCGCGATTTCGTCGCCGGCCAGCGCCTGGGCGTAGGCGGCGGACAGGTCGCGTGCGATGACCGCGTTCGACACGGCGTCGGAGACGATGTGGTGCAGCGACAGCAGCAGCACGTGGTCGTCGGCGCCGCGCGCGAGCAGCGTGGCGCGCAGCAGCGGCGCCTGGGCGAGGTCGAACGGGCGAGCCGCTTCGGCGTCGATGCGGGCGTGCAGCGCGGCGTCACCGGCGGCCAGCGGCGCCTCGGCCAGCGCGAAGGCCGGCGCCGGTTCCACCACCTGCCGGGGCAGCGCGCCCGGCGCCTGCCCATCGGCCACGAAGCGCGTGCGCAGCGCGGGATGCCGGGCCAGCACGGCGCGCAGCGCGCGTTCCAGCGCGGCACGGTCCAGCGCGCCGCGCAGCACGAACGCGCGCGTCTGGTTGTAGGCGGTGCTGCCCGGCTCATACTGCAGCAGGAACCACAGCCGCTGCTGCGAGAACGACAGCGGCGCGTCCTGCGCGGCGTCGGTGGCGGGCGCCGGCGGGGTGTCGGCGTCCTGTTCGAGCAGCAGCGCCAGCAATGCGGCCTGCTCGGCGGAGGGCGAGGGCGTCATGAATTCGGGTCCTGATGGATGGCGTCAAGCAGTGGCGCTGGCGCGCAGCGCGGCGCGGGCTTCGGGCGACATGGCGGCTAGCTGGCGTTGCAGCCCGGCCAGCGTTTCCAGCGCGGTGGGGTCGGGGCTGGCGGCCTGCAGCGCGCTGGCCAGCGCGGCGGCGCTTGGCGCGTCGAACACCACGGCCGGCGCGATGTCGAGCTTCAGCAGCTTGCGCACGCGTGCCACGAGCTTGATGACCAGCAGCGAATGGCCGCCGGCCTCGAACAGGTCGTCGGTCACGCCAAGCTGGCCGGAGCCCAGCAGGTCGCGCATCTGGTCCAGCAGCAGCGCTTCGAGCGCCGTTGCGGGCTCGCGCGCCGGTTCACCGGCTGCGGGCTGGGCCGCCACGGCGCCCTGGGCGAGCGCGCGGCGGTCCACCTTGCCGTTCGGCAGGCGCGGCAGCGCGTCGATGACGGACCACTGCGTCGGGATCATCGCATCGGGCAGGCGCTCGGCCAGTGCCTGCTTCAGCGCGCCGCGCTGGGCGGCCGTGACCGGCTGCGCGGGGTCGGCCGGCACCAGCCACGCGGCCAGTTGCGTGGTGCCGTCCGCGGCGGCCAGCGGCAGCACCACGGCGTGGCGCACGCCCGGCAGCGCGGCCAGTACCTGCTCGATCTCGCCGCATTCGATGCGGAAGCCGCGCACCTTCACCTGGCTGTCGGCGCGGCCGACCAGTTCGATGCCGCCGTGCGGCAGGTAGCGCGCCAGGTCGCCACTGCGGTACAGGCGCTGGCCGGGATGCTCGGGATCGGACACGAAGGCGTCGGCGTGCGCGCCGCCGAGGTAGCCCGCGCAAAGCTGCGCGCCGCCAAGGTATAGCTCGCCGGTTTCGCCGGCCGTCGCCAGATGGCCCGCGGCGGTGCGGATTTCCGCCACGCCGTTGGCGAGCACGCGCGTCAGCGGCAGCGGCTGGCCGGACAGGTCGGCCACGGGGCCGGCGTCGTGGACCAGGATGCCCACCGTGGTTTCGGTCGGGCCGTAGTGGTTGCAGAGCCGCGCGCCCGGGGCCTGCGCGCGCAGGTGGGCCAGGAACGCAGGTGAGGCGGCCTCGCCGCCGATCACGACCACGGCGTCCGTCGGCAGCGGCAGGGGGTCGCCCGATGCGTCGAGCAGCGCATCGAGGTGCGACGGGACGATCTTCAGGCAGTCCACCCGCTCGCGCGCCAGGAAGGCGCCGAAGCTGGCGGCGTGCTGCATGTCGGCATCGTTTGCCACGCACAGGCAGGCGCCATGCCAGAGCGCGCCGAACAGCGTGGTATTGCCAAGGTCGGCCGCGACGGTCGATGTCAGCGCAAAGCGCCGGCAGGCGTCGAGGCGCAGCGCATGGCCAACGGCGGCGACGTAGTTCAGCAACTGGCCGTGCGTAATCGGCACGCCCTTGGGCGTGCCCGTGGAGCCCGACGTGTAGAGCACGTAGGCCGTGGCAGCAAGGTCAAGCAGCGGCAGCGCGGCGGGCGCGTCGGGCGCGGCCATCAGCGCGGCCATGTCGGCCGGTTCGATCAGGCACGTGGCGCCGGCATCGGCGGCAATCTGCGCGCGGCGCTGCGCGGGCCAGGCCGGATCGAGCGGCAGGTAGGCAGCGCCGGCGCGCATGACCGCCAGCAGCGCGATCACCAGTTCGCCCGAGCGCGGCAGCGCCAGCGCGGCTGGCTGGCCCGGACGCAGGCCCAGCGCGGGCAGCTGTGTGGCGATGGCGTCCACGCGCGCGGCCAGTTCGGCATAGGTCCACGTGCGGCCATCAGCCGACAGCGCGGCGGCCTGCGGCCGTTCGGCGGCCCAGCGCGCCAGCCGTTGCGGCAGCGATGCGGTGCCGAAGTCCTGCGCCGGCGCGTGCAGCGCGGTGGCGCGGGCGCGGTCGGCGGCGGTGGCCAGCGGCAGGGCGCCGACGGCGGTGTCGGGCTGCGCGCGCAGCGTGTGCAGCAGCGTGCGGTACTGGTCGAGCAGGCACGCCACGTCGTCAGCGCGGAAGCTGGCGTCATGGTGCAGTACCAACGTTTGCGGCTGGTCGCTGCCGTGCGTCTGGATTTCCAGCGCCAGCGTGGTGCCGGGCAGCAGCAGCGCGGGGCAGCCGATGTGCCAGCCGGCCACATGCGCCGGATCGGCGGCCGTCACGGCAAACACGTAGCGCGACGCGGCGGCGGTGGCGATGTCGGCCGGCGCGTGTTCGCGCCAGTCCATGTGCTGCTGGAGCTGCCCGCCGAACGCGGCGAGCCAGTCGGCAAAGGGCCGCGCCGGATCGGGCGCCACCGTGACCGGCAGCACCGACGTATAGCGCCCCACGGCGCCGGCCAGTGCCTCGAAGTCGTCGCGGCAGTCGTTGACCCAGCCGGCGCAGAACGGCGCGGCGGGATCGAGCCGGGCCAGCAGCAGCCACCATGCGGCCTGCAGCACGTGCGCGGGCGGCACGTGGAACGTGGCGGCCCAGCCGGCGATGGTGGCGGCCTCTTCCGCGCCGAGCGCGACGGGGATTGGTTGCAGCGCGGTGGCGTCGCCGGGTTGCTGGCGCCACGGCAGGCGCGGGGCGTCGAGCGAAGCCAGACGGTCGCGTAGCGCGTGCCAGTAGTCGCGGCCGGCGTCGATGTTTTCCTGCGCCAGTCCGGCGGTCCAGTCCAGATAGTCGGCGTACGACAGCGGCGGCGCGTCGGCCGGGGCGGCGTCGTTGGCATAGGCCAGCGCCAGTTCGCGCATCAGCGTGCGCAGGCTCGGGCCGTCGATGGCCAGCGCGTGGGCGGTCAGCGTCAGCGCGGTACGGGTGGGTGCGGGCGTGCGGACGTGGTAGCCCAGCGCGGGCAGATCATCGCCGGCGCCAAAGTGCTGGCGCAGCCCGCGCAGGCCGTCGACGCGCCCGAAGGCCAGGCAGGTGGCCGGATGCCGCGCGGCCACGCCGGCCAGTGCGCGTTCCAGCCGGGCGATGTCGAGCGGGCCGTCGACCGTGGCGGTCAGCGTCACGGGCGTGCCGGCGTGCGCTTCCAGCGCGCGTTGCTCGCGGCCCAGCGGCTGGGCGTGGGCATCCAGCGTGGCGTACGCTTGGACGATGGCGTTCATGGCTCAGCCCTCCAGCGCGGCGGCGTCCTGACGGGCGGGCGCGGCGGCGAGCGGCGGCAGGTTGCGGCGTTCGAACATGTCGCCCATCGCCACCACGATCTTGCGCGGGCCCTCGAACGGGTCGCGCGCGTGGGCGGCCAGCATGTTGTCGAGCATGACCACGTCGCCCTGGCGCCAGTCGAAGCGCACGGCGCACGCCTCGTACAGCGCGCCGAGCAGCGCCATCACGTCGTCGCCAATCGGGCTGCCGTCGCCGAACGTCACCTGGCGCGGCATGCGGTCGGCGCCGACGATCTCCTGCAGGTCGCGGCGCACTTCGGGGTCCAGGCAGGCCGTGTGGTGCAACTGCACCTGGTTGAAGAAGCTGCGCTCGCCGGTGACCGGGTGGGCGATCACGGCCGGGCAGCGCTCGCGCGTCTGGAGCGTGTCGGCATCGAGCCACGTGAAATCGGTGCCCGATGCACGCAGGCGGGCTTCCACCTCGGCGCGGTCGTCGGTCTTGAAGAAGTCGCGCCAGCTCACGTCGAGCTTGTCGTTAAACGTGCGTACGTAGCGCAGGCCCCTGGCCTCGAACTGGGCGGCCAGGTCGGCCGGCAGGCGGCGGTACATCTCGCGGCAGTCGACGATGGGCGTGGCGCCGCCCACCGGCGACGGCAGCTCGCAGAAGAACCACTGCTTGCGCGGCCAGCGCGACAGGTGCGCGCTTTCGTTGTGATAGAGGATCATCTCGCGCTCCGGGTACGGCGTGGAGCGGTAGGTGTTGCGGCCGCCTTCCTTCTTCGGCAGATCGCCGTAGGCGCCGTACAGGCCCGGCTCGATCGATTCGGCAAACGCCTCGAACTCCTGCGGCGTGCGCAGCCCGAAGCCGCGCAGCAGGATGCCGCCGTGGCGGCACAGCGTGGCCTCGATCTCGTCGCGATGGGCCAGCGCCCAGGCCACCGGGTCCAGGTCCGGCGAGGCCGGCTCGATCACGATCGGGAAGGTTTGCCCCGACGACAGGAACGAAGTGCGCACGGGCGCGCCGGCCGGTGCCGCGGCCGGCGGCTTGCTGGCGGGCTTGCCGAGCCTGGCGAGTTTGTCGAGTTTGTCGAGCTTGCTGGGACTGGACACTTGGGCGGTGGGCATGGCGGGCGTCTCGGAAACAGGGGCGCGAACGGCGTCGCGAACGGGATCGCACAGGCCGGCCGGCACGTCGAAGCCGGACAGCGCGCGTGCGGGGTTGGCCACGGCCTGCGCCAGCACGGCGCCGTAGGCGTCGGCCAGGCGCTGCACGGTGGCGCGCGGGAACAGGGCGGTGGCGTAGACCCATTCGGCACGCAGGCCGTCGGCGTGCGGGTCCAGGAACACCGCCAGGTCGAACTTGGCGGCATGCACGGGCGTGGGCAGGCGGCGGGCCTGCAGGCCATCGAACGCACGGGCGGCGGCCGGCGTGTTGTGCAGCACGAACAGCACCTGCACCAGCGGATGCCATGCGCGCTCGCGCGGCACGCCGGCCGCTTCGACGATGCGGTCGAACGGCAGCGACTGGTGGTCGAAGGCGGCCAGCGTCTGCGCGCGGATCTGCGCCAACAGGTCGCCGAACGGCATGTCGGGGCGCGGCTGCGCGCGCAGCGGCAGCACGTTGACGAAGAAGCCGATCAGCCCTTCCAGCTCGCGGCGCGTGCGGCCGGCCACGTCGATGCCGACGAGCTGGTCGCGGGCATCGCCCAGGCGATGCAGCAGCAGGTGGAACGCTGCCAGCAGCACCATGTAGCGCGTGGCGCCGTGGCGGTGGGCCAGCGCGTCGACCTGGGCCAGCAGCGCGGCGGGCAACTCGGCGTGGCAGGCGGCGCCATCGGACGCGGCGACAGGCGGGCGGCGATGCGGCGTGGGCAGCGTGGGCAGCCGTGGCGCGCCGTGGAGCGCGGTGCGCCAGTAGTCGGCGTCGGCCTGGCTGCGCGGGTGGCGCGCTTCGGCCTGCTGGTGGGCGGCGTAGTCGACGTACTGGATCGGCAGCGGCGCCAGCGTGGCGGGCTGGCCGGCACGGGCGGCGTTATAGGCGGTGGCGAGCGTATCGAGCAGGACGCCGATAGACCAGCCGTCGCCGACGATATGGTGCAGCGTGACCAGCAGCGCGTGGTCGTCGTCCGCCAGCCGCACCAGCCGGGCGCGCAGCAGCGGCGGCTGGGCCAGGTCGAACGGCTCGCGGGCCTGGCCCTCGGCCAGTTCCTGCAGCGCCGCGTCGCGCCGGGCCGGGCTCACGCCCGAAATGTCGCTGACGGGCAGGTCGATGGCCAGCGCGGGCACGATGTGCGCGTAGGGATCGCCATGGGCATCGGCGGGATAGCCGGTGCGCAGGATTTCATGGTGCGCGACGAGTGCGTTGAGGCTGGCGTGCAGCGCGGCGGTGTCGAGCGGTCCGGTTAGGCGCAGGCCGCCGGCCATGTTGTACGTCCAGCGCTGGGCCGGGTTGGCGATGCGGTCGGTCAGCCAGAGCCGGTGCTGGGCCGGCGCGAGCGGCAGCGGGCCGGTGCGCGGGGCCGGGGTTATGGCGGCGACTTGGGGGTCGTCGCCAGCCGGCATATCGGCGCGATGGCTGTCGAGCGCGGCGGCGCAGGCGGCCAGCGTCGGATGATCGAACAGCAGCCGCAGCGCGATGCCGGCGCCGTACTGCGCGCGCAGCCGGGCCACCAGTTGCGCGGCGGTCAGCGAGCTGCCACCGCTGGCGAAGAAGTGCGCGTGGCGGCTGGCGGGTGCGGTGCCGAGCAGTTCCTGCCACAGCGCGGCCAGCGCGATTTCGGTGTCGCCGCACGGGGCTTCCGCGGCGTCAACGGGGCCGCCGATGCCGCCGCGCGTGAAGCGGCCATGGGCCCAGATGGCGCAGGCGTCGAGGCTGTCGTCGATCCAGCCCTGGCGGCAGGCGCTGCGCTGCAGCTTGCCGCTGGTGGTCTTGGGCAGGCCGCCCGGGTTCAGCAGCAGCGCGACGGCCAGCGGTTCGCCGCAGGCATCGCCCACGGCCAGCGCCAGCGCCTGCACCAGCGCATCGTGGCCCAGCCGCTTCTGGTCCGGGCGCGAGATTTCGGCGGCGACGCCGATGGCCTCGCCGTCGGGCGTCTGCACGGCGAAGGCGGCCACGCGGCCGCGTCGGGCGGCGGGTACGTGGGCTTCCACCGCGCGCTCGATGTCCTGCGGATAGAGGTTCTGGCCGCGCACGATGATCAGGTCCTTGCGGCGGCCGGCGATGTAGAGCTGGCCGTCGCGCAGCAGGCCCAGGTCGCCGGTGCGCAGCCATCCTTCGGCGCCGAACGTGGCAGCCGTGGCGTCGGCGTTGCGCCAGTAGCCGTGCGTGACGCTGGGCCCGCTGACTTCGATCTCGCCGACGCAGTGGTCGGGCAGCGCCGTGCCGTCGGGGCTGGCGATGCGCACGGCATGGCCGGCGCGCGGAAAGCCGCAGGCCACCAGTTCGAGCCCCGTATCCACCGCTTCGGCTCGGCCTTGCGCCAGCGCGCCGGCATCGAACGTGGTGCAGGCCATGCCGCCGCCGCGCGGGCCGCCGGTGACGAACAGCGTGGCTTCGGCCAGGCCGTAGCACGGGTAGAGTGCCGGCGCGCGGAAGCCGGCCGGCGCGAAACGGTCGACGAAGGCGCGCAGCGTGTCGGCGCGCACCGGCTCGGCGCCCGAGTAGGCGACGGCCCAGCTCGACAGGTCGAGCCCGTCGAGCTGGCTGTCGCGCACGCGCTCGACGCAGAGCCGGTACGCAAAGTCCGGCCCGCCCGAGACCGTGGCGCGGTGGCGGCTGATGGCCTGCAGCCAGCGCACGGGGCGTTCCAGGAAGCGTTGCGGCGACATCATGACCACCGGCACGCCGACGAACATCGGCTGCAGCAGGCCGCCGATCAGCCCCATGTCGTGATAGAGCGGCAGCCACGTGGCGATCACGTCGTGCGGGCCGATGCCCATGCCGTCCGCGATGGCCGCCTCGTTCGCCATGACGTTGCCGTGGCTGACCATCACACCCTTGGGCGCGGCCGTGGAGCCGGACGTGTACTGCAGGAAGGCCAGCGTCCGGGGCTCGGCGCGGTAGGGCTGCCAGCCGGATGGGGCCGGCGCGTGCGCGGCGTCGGCGTGGACGATGCGTGCGGCCGGCGCGATGTCGGCCAGTGCATCGGCATGGGCGGCGGCCTGCGCGGCGGTGGCGATCAGCACGGACGGCTGGGCGTCGGCGGCCATCGCGCGCAGCCGCGCCACCTGGGCTGACCGCACGGCGCCGGGCTCGAACGCCGGCACGGCAATCAGGCCCGCGTAGAGGCAAGCGAAGAACGCGGTCACGTAGTCGATGCCGCTGTCCATCAGCAGCAGCGCGCGGTCGCCGGGGGCGGCCTGCGCGGCCAGGTGGGCGCCCAGCGCGCGCACGCGGACGTGCAGCGCGGCGTAGTCGTAGCGGGTCTCGTCTTCGGCGTCGATGACAATCAGCGCCGTGTCATCGGGGCGCTGGGCGGCCAGACGGTCGAGGTGGGCCACCAGCGTGGCCGGGACGTTCGGATCGGACGGCATGGAGTCTGCTTTCCAGGGAAGACGGTTGGCGATGGGCGGGCGCGGCGCGGCAGGGTCGGCGGGGCTCAGGCGGGCGCGAGCGACGGCAGGGCGGCGGGGTGGTCCAGGCGGGCAAGCAGCCGTTGCACCACGGCGGCCGGGTTGTCGTGCAGGAAGAAGTGCCCGCCGGCGAACCAGTCGAGCGTGTGGCCGGCGGCGGTTTCGATGGCCCAGGCGTGCAGGTCGGCCGGTGCGATTGGATCATCGCGGCCGGCGAACACGTGCAGCGGCACGGGCAGCGGCGCGGCGTCGGCGCGGCGAAAGCGCTCGCAGACGCGGTAGTCGGCATCGAGCACGTCGAGCGTCAGGCGCAGCAGCTCGGGCTCGGCAAACACGGCCTCGGGCGTGCCGCCGAGCTTGCGCAGATCGGCCATCAGCGCGGCATCGCCACGCAATGCGGCCAGGCGCTGCGGGTCGCGCCGGCTCGGGGCGGCGCAGCCGGACACCAGCAGCCGGCGCGGCAGCGGCTGGCCCCGCTCATGGAGCAGATGGCAGACGCGCCAGGCCAGCAGCGCGCCCATGCTGTGGCCGAAGATCGCGAACGGCGTGGGGGCGGTGCGAAGGCGGCTCAACTGGTCGGCCAGGTCGGCGGCCAGCGGCTCGAAGTCGCGCAGCAGCGGGGCGTCGAGCCGCGCGCCACGGCCCGGCGGCTCCAGCGGCACCAGCGCGATATCGGCCGGCAGCAGGCGCCGCCAGCGCAGGTAGCCCGTGGCGCTGGCCCCGGCATGGGGCAGGCAGAACAGTTGCAGGGCGGCCATGGTCAGGCATCCGCCCGCGTTGGCTCCTCCATGAACCGGCGCAGGCTGAGCGGACGCATGTCCGTCCAGGTGCGCTCGATGTGGTCCAGGCACGCCTGCTTGTTGCCGCTGAAGCCCGCCGCGCGCCAGCCTCCGGGCACGGGCTTGTAGTCGGGCCAGATCGAGTACTGCTCTTCGTGATTGACGAGAACCAGGAACGTGGCGTCGTCGCGGTCGAAACTCATGAAAGGCTCCCTTTCGGTACGGAGTGGCGGGGCCGCGCGCTGGTGGCGGCATCACCCTGTTGGACGAAAGGGGCCGTGGATTATTTAGTGGAAGGGGGCGGCGGGGGCGGCAAGCCGTTGATTTGGCAATGGTTTGGGGGCGCCAGGCGCCCCCGGCGGGTCAGGGCGTGATGGCCACCTTGAGCACGCCGTCGCGCTGGTGGGCGAACAGGTCGTAGGCGGCCTCGATGTCGTCGAGCTTGTAGTGGTGGGTGACCAGCGGCGCCAGGTCCACGCGCGCGGTCTCGATCACGTTCATCAGCCGGCGCATGCGTTCCTTGCCGCCCGGGCACAGCGACGTGACGATGCGGTGGTCGCCCAGCCCGGCCGCGAACGGGCCCAGCGGGATGTGCAGGTCCGTGGAGTACACGCCCAGGCTGGACAGCGTGCCGCCGGGCTTGAGCACCCGCAGCGCCGCCTCGAACGTGGCCTGGGTGCCGAGCGCCTCGATCGAGGCGTCGACGCCCCGGCCGTCGGTCAGCCGCAGGATCTCGTCAACCACGTCCACCTGGCGGAAGTTGACCGTGGCGTCGGCACCCATCAGCCGGGCAATCGCCAGCCGTTCCTCGATGCCGTCGACGACGATGATCTTCGACGCGCCGCGCAGCCGGGCCCCGGCCGTGGCGCAGAGCCCGATCGGCCCCTGCGCGAAGACCGCGACGATATCGCCAATCTTGATGTTGGCCTGCTCGGCACCCGCGAAGCCCGTGGACATGATGTCCGGGCACATCAGCACCTGTTCGTCGGTCAGTGCGTCGGGGATGGGGGCGAGGTTGGCCTGGGCGTCGGGCACCAGCACGTACTCGGCCTGGGTGCCGTCGATGGTGTTGCCGAAGCGCCAGCCGCCCATCGGCTTGTAGCCGTGGCCGTGCGCCTGGCCGTCCTGCGACGCGCAGCCGTCCTGGCACGCATAGGAATGAAAGCTCGGGCAGATGGCCCCGGCGATGACGCGCTGGCCTTCGCGGTAGCCGGTGACATTGCTGCCCAGTTTCTCGATGATGCCGACCGGCTCGTGGCCGATGGTCAGGCCCGGCTGGACCGGGTACTCGCCTTTGAGGATGTGGACGTCGGTGCCGCAGATCGTGGTGGTGGTAATGCGGATCAGGGCGTCACCGGGGCCGACGGCGGGGATGGGTTTTTCCTGCAGGACGATCTTGCCGGGACCCTGGAAGACTGCGGCGCGCATGGTGGTCATGGGTGGACTCCTTGGAGACTTCGGCGAAACGCACGGGCGCGGCCCGTACCGAGCCAGTCTAGTGCGTGCCACGGCGCGGACCTTGATGTGGATCGGGAAAGCCCGACCGGCCGGTATTGCACCGGGGTGCATCGGTACCAACCCCTAGTTGACGGCAGGTTTCATGAGCATAAAATCTGTTTCACAACCATGAAAACAGGCGCCGGCCAGCCGGCACGGCGCCGATGTTGGAGACAGCCTACCCATGACAGCATCGTCCGCCGCCAAGGCGGCCCCCACCTATTTCGTCCGCACCGAGGACGTGGCCGGGTATCACCCCGCCAACCACGTCGGCACGCTGAACCGCCGCATCATCGGGCGCGAGAACGTCGGCGCCACCCAGCTCGAAGTGATCCACGGCACCATCGAACGCGGCAAGGGCGCGCTGCCGCATGCCCATCCGGGCATCGAGCAGGTCTGCTACGTGCTGGAAGGCCGCGCGCGGGCCGAGGTCAACGGCCAGTCCCGCGAACTGGGGCCCGGCGACTGCTGCTTCTTTCCGGCCGATGCGATGCACGTGTTCACGGTGATCAGCGACGAGCCCGTCAAGCTGCTGGTCATCTACGCCCCGCCGTACGAGGAATCGCCGGACCGCGTGATCCGCCCGGCCTGAGCGACGCCCGATCGATCCGGCAGCCACGCCGATAACCTGGAGGAACCCCCATGCTGACATTCCGCGCGCGGCGCACGCTCGTCGCCGCCATCCTGGCGTTGCCCGCGGCCGCGCTGCCGCTGGCCGTGCAGGCCGCCGACCCCTGGCCCAGCCGGCCGATCCGGCTGGTAGTGCCGTTCGCGGCCGGCAGCGGCACCGACGCCGTGGCGCGCATCACCGCCAAGGAACTGGGCGATGCGCTGGGCCAGAACGTGGTGGTCGACAACCGGCCCGGCGCCAATGGCGCGATTGCTGCCGAGCTGGTGGCCCAGGCCGCGCCGGACGGCTACACGCTGTTCATGACCACCAACACGACGCATTCGGCCAATCCGTCGCTGATGAAGAAGCTGCCCTACGACCCGATCAAGGATTTCACGCCGGTGGCGCGCATGGGCAACCTGCCGTTCATGCTGGTGGTCAATCCGAAGCTGCCGGTCAAGACCGTGGGCGAGCTGATTGCCTACGCCAGGGCGCATCCGGGCATGTCGTACGCCAGCGGCAACAGCACCGGCATCGTGTCCGGCGCCACGCTGGGCCGCATGGCCCGGGTCGACCTGCTGCACGTGCCGTACAAGAGCACGCCGCCGGCCATGACCGACGTCATCGCCGGGCAGGTGCCGATGATGTTCGTCGACGTGGCGGCCGGCATCGCCAACGTCAAGGCCGGCAAGATGCGCGCGCTGGCGGTGACCACGGCGCAGCGCAGCCGGTTGCTGCCTGACCTGCCGCCGATTGGCGACACGCCGGAGCTCAAGGGTTTCGACATCACGTCGTGGAACGGCGTGTTCGCGCCGGCCCGGACGCCGCAGCCGGTGGTGGATCGGCTGAACCGCGAGCTGACGAAGATCGCCAACAGCAAGGACGTGGCGCCGAAGTTCGAGGCGCTGGGCTTCGAGGCGTTCGGGCAGACGCCGCAGCAGTTTGCGGGGTTCGTGGCCGGGGAGCTGGTCAAGTGGACCAAGCTGGTCAAGGACGCGGGCATCCAGCCGGAATGAACGGGAGCGGAGATGAACTTTGAAAGGACGGCCGAACAAAACGCGATCGTCGAGGCGGTGTCGCAGCTCTGCGCCGACTTCGGGCCCGACTACTGGGCCGGACTGGACCGCGAGCACCGCTTTCCGGAAGCGTTTCACCTGGCGATGGCGGGCGCCGGCTGGCTGGGCATCGCCATGCCCGAGCGCTTTGGCGGCGCGGGCCTGGGGATCACGGAGGCCGCGCTGATCATGCAGACGGTGTCGGCGTCGGGGGCGGGATTCTCGGGGGCGTCGGCCATCCACATGAACGTGTTCGGCCTGAACCCGGTGGTGGTGTTCGGCAACGAGGCCCAGCAGGCGGCCGCGCTGCCGCCGCTGATTGCCGGGCACGAGAAAGCCTGCTTTGCGGTGACCGAGCCCGATGCCGGGCTGGACACCACGCACCTGAAGACCCAGGCGGTGCGTACGGCCGATGGCAGCGCCTATCGCGTCGACGGCCGCAAGATCTGGATTTCCACGGCGCAGGTGGCCACGCGCATGCTGCTGCTGGCGCGCACCACGCCGCTGGACGCGGTGGCCAAGCCCACGCAGGGCTTGAGCCTGTTCTACACGGCGCTGGACCGCGACCACATCGAGGTGCGCGAGATCGACAAGATGGGGCGCGGCGCGGTGGATTCGAACATGCTGTTCATCGACGGGCTGATGGTGCCGGCCGAGGACCGCATTGGCGAGGAGGGCAGGGGATTCGAATACATCCTGCACGGGCTGAACCCGGAGCGCATCCTGATCGCCGCGGAAGCCGTGGGCCTGGGCCGCGCCGCGCTGGACGCGGCCACGCGCTACGCCCGCGAGCGGACCGTGTTCGGGCGGCCAATCGGCCAGAACCAGGGCATCCAGCACCCGCTGGCACAGGCGTGGATGGCGCTGGAGGCGGCGGACATGATGGTCTGGAAGGCCGCCTGGCTCTACGACAACGGCAAGCCGTGCGGGGCCGAGGCCAACGCCGCCAAGTACCTGGCCGCCGAGGCCGCTCACCAGGCATGCCAGACCGCCGTGCTGACGCTGGGCGGCATGGGCTACGCCCGGGAATACCACGTGGAGCGCTACCTGCGCGAGTCGTACATCCCGCGTATCGCACCGGTCAGCGCCCAGCTGATCATGTGCCACATTGCAGAGCGGGTGCTGGGGCTGCCGAAGTCGTATTGAGGGTGGTTGATGGGGCCGAATTTATATTGCGGGTGGTTGAGGGCGCCGAAGTCGTATTGCGGGTGGTTGATGGGCGGGGTGTTTTCGCTCCCCTCTCCCGCGCGCGGGAGAGGGGTTGGGGGTGAGGGCGTTGAGGTTCTGCTTGCCGACTGGTCGCCATTGGAACCGCTGGCCCTCTCCCCCGGCTTCTCTCCCACTTCGCGGGAGAGGGGAGCCCGCCGATCGCCATTGCAGAAGCCGCGCGAAAAAGAAAAAACCCCGGACGCAATCGTCCGGGGTTTTCCCGTTGCAGGTTTCCCGCTGCCGCGCCATGACGATCGGTGAGGATCTTTCGCCGTGGATGCCGCTGTGCCTTTCAGCGATGAAAACGTCCGAAATCATCGTTGAAGGGCGCAACGGCCGACGCTCATGGCGCGGCGCGCGGCGGCATGGTCTTCCCATCTAAGAGCCCATGCCGCGCAAACCTGGACGACCCTGCCCGCCGTCCCGGCCGCGGAAATCGAAATTACTTGCCCAGCTCGTGGCCAATCACGCCGCCAACCACGGCGCCGCCAACCGTGCCGAGCGCGCTGCCGTCGCTGACCTCATGGCCAACCACCCCGCCCGCGACCGCGCCGGTCGCCGTGCAGCCCGACATCGCCCACGCACATGCGCCTACCGCGATGATCGCCGTCAGTCGTTTCCACATGATGTGTTCTCCTTGCCTGGCGCCGCCCGGTTCTCCTTCTGCGTTGCGCGTCGCCATGTGTTGTTCACCACGCCTCAAGCATAGTTGGCTCGGCCCCGGCGGCATCTCCGGTGCGCGCTGATTGCGGTGTCGGCGTTTGTCGGACGGGTCCGAATCGGCCCGGCTGGTGTGTCAAGACAACAAACGGGGTAGTCCGTGCGGCAGCAACGCCGCTGATGCACAATCCCGCTTCAGTCTGGGCTGCAACGACCGATAACCCTTGAGGATGGCGGGAGATTCACGCCCGGATCGCCACTCCCCTCAATATGGCGGGCCTGCCAAGCCACTGCCCCGTCACCTGCTGCGATGATGTCCCCGAGTTACGACGCGATTCTGGTCCTGTTTTCCGTGCTAGTTGCCGTGCTGGCGTCCTATACGGCGTTGGACATGGCGGGGCGCATCTCCACCGCTGGCCGGGGCCGCTACGCGCGGATGTGGCTGGCCGGCGGCGCGGTGGCGATGGGCGTGGGCATCTGGTCGATGCACTTCATCGGCATGCTCGCGTTCCGGCTGCCGATTCCGCTGGGCTACGACCCGGCCATCACCGGGGCGTCGCTGCTGATCGCGGTGCTGGCGTCGGCGTTCGCGCTGCACCTGGTCAGCCAGGAATACCTGCCGCCGCGCCGGCTGGCGCTGGGCGCGCTGGTGCTGGGCGCGGCCATCTCGGCCATGCACTACACGGGCATGGCGGCGCTGCGCATGCGGCCGGCCATCGACTATGAGCCGGCGCTGTTCATGCTGTCGATCGGCATTGCCATGGCGGCGTCGGGCGTGGCGCTGTGGATCGCGTTCCGGCTGCGGCGGGCCATGCCGCGCGTGCACCAGTTGCGCTTTGGCGCGGCGGTGGTGATGGGCGGGGCCATTGCGTCGATGCACTACACGGGCATGGCGGCGGCCCGCTTTCCGCTGGGCAGCATCTGCGGCGCGGCGCGCACGGGCGTGGACAGCGCCACGCTGGCGCTGCCGATCATCGTCATCACGGTCTGCGTGATTGCCGTGGCGCTGATTACTTCGGTGCTGGACATGCGGCTGGAGATGCGCACGGCCATGCTGGCCGACGCGCTGGGCGTGGCCAACAAGGAGCTGGAGTTCCTGGCCCTGCACGACAAGCTTACCCACCTGCCCAACCGCGTGCTGCTGGAAGACCGCTTCCAGCAGGCCATCCAGGGCGCGGCACGCCAGCCGGCCACGTTTGCCGTGCTGTTCGTCGACCTGGACGGCTTCAAGGGCGTCAACGATACCTACGGCCACCAGGTGGGCGACAGCCTGCTGGTGGAAATCGCCGGCCGGCTGCGGGCGTCGACGCGGTCCGAGGACACGATCTCGCGCGTGGGCGGCGACGAGTTCGTGGTGCTGGTGCGCGTGGAGGACCCGGCCGACGCAGGCGTGGTGGCGGAAAAGCTGATCGAGGCGCTGCGCGAGCCGGTGACGGTGTCCGGGCACGCGCTGCACGTGTCGGGCAGCATCGGCATCGCGCTCTATCCGGCCGACGGGGCCGACCAGGACACGCTGATGACCAACGCCGACGCGGCGATGTACCACGCCAAGGCGTCGGGCCGTAACGCGTACTGCTTCTTCGAAGGGTCGATGAACCACCAGGCGCGCGTGCAGCAGATGCTGATCCAGGACCTGCGCGGCGTCACGCGCAAGGACCAGTTGGCGCTGCACTACCAGCCGAAGTTCTCGGCATCGACCAACAAGCCGGTGGGCGCCGAGGCGCTGCTGCGGTGGCAGCACCCGGTGCATGGGCTGCTGATGCCCGACCAGTTCATCGCGCTGGCCGAGAAGACCGGCGCCATCGTGCCGATCGGCAAGTGGGTGCTGGACGAAGCGTGCCGCCAGCTTGCCATCTGGCATGCGGCGGGCCACGCGGACTGGACCATGGCGGTGAACCTGTCGACGCTGCAGTTCTGCCATGCCGGGTTGATCGACACGATTGCGGAGGTGCTGGCGCGCCACGCCATTCCGGCCGCCAGCCTGACGCTGGAGATCACCGAGAGCACGGCGATGCGGGACGTGGAGGAAACGCTGGCGATCATGACCCAGCTGGACCGGATGGGCGTGCGCATCGCCATCGACGACTTTGGCACCGGCTATTCGAGCCTGCTGCACCTGAAGCGGATTCCGGCAAGCGAACTGAAGATCGACCGCGGCTTTGTGCGGGACCTGGCGGAGGATTCGGAGGATGCGGCCATCGTGTCGGCCATTGTCGCGCTGGGCCGTACGCTGAACCTGCAGGTGGTGGCGGAAGGGGTGGAGACGCCGGCGCAGCGCGCGTTCCTGGCGGGGCTGGGCTGCGACGCGCTGCAGGGCTACCTGCTGGGCAGGCCGGTGCCGCCGGCGCAGTTCATGAAAGAAATGGCGGCGCATTGAGCGCCGCCGGCGGCCCGGAAGGGCCGTCACCGCCCGTTTGCCGGGCGTCTCGGGAAGGATCAGGTGCCGTCCGTGTACGGGCTGCGCGCGTCGCGTACGTCGTGCGCACCGTCGACAAACGGGTTGCGGGCGTCGCGCACGTCGCGGGCACCGTCGGTGTAGACGTCACGCGTGCCAAGGCGTTCCACGTAGCCGTCGCGGTTGGTCACGCGGGCACCGTCAGTGTACGGATCGGCGCTGCGGGGCGCGGCGTTGGCCATCGTGGCGGCGCCGGCGAGCGTGGTCGCCAGGGCGGTATAGAGCAGGGCTTTCTTGAACATGGTGAACTCCTGGTTCGAGAGGCTTGGATCGAGGAAATGTTGCGGTCTTTGATGACTCGGCCGTCAGTGCGACCTTGCCGGCAAGTCTAGGCAACGGCCGTACACGTCAACATGACCCACGCATGACATCAGTGTCATGCGTCGCCGGACGCATGCCGGCAGGGCCGCTGGCGCGGCTTTCAGACGATTCCACCGATGCCGGCCGCAACACCCTGTAGAATCGGGGTCTGGTTCGCCGGCTTTTTTCTGCGCGGACCGTTCCCCGCAATCATTTCCCCAGTCCGCCCCGCTTTCGTGGCGGCGCGCACGATACGTCATGTCCGAGTCTGATGCAGCCAAACAAGCCGCGGTGGCCTGGATCCGCGAGCAGATGGATCACCATGGCCTGACATTCGACCACCTTGTCGAAGCAGGCTGCTTTGCCGATCACGAGGAAGAAGCCGAGGCCGGGCCGGCCGGGCACGCCGAAGCCCCCGCCAACAAGACCGCAGAGGCCGGGGCAGGGCGCGTCATGTATCGCAATGCAATGGGTCAGACCTGGGACGGCACCGGCGAGTATCCCGACTGGCTGCAGCGGGCGGTCAACGCTGGGCAGTCGATCGATTTCTACCGCGTCGACTGAACGTCACGATGCGCGGGCGCCGGCAAGGCGCCCGGTTTCCATCCTTCAGCAGGCCGGCAGATCCGCCAGCGCGGTGGCGCTGGCCAGCGGCAGCGCGTGGCGCCGGTGCTGCAGGGCCGCCGGAGGCAGTTCCGGCAGCACCGTCGTGCTGGCCGCTTCTGCCACGCAGGCGTGACAGTATTCCGCGCCCCGATACACATGATGCGAAGTGTCAGCCGGCGGCTCGGTAGTGCGGCCAACGGGCTGGGCATCGTGCCAGACCGGCATGTCGCGGCCCTCGCGCGCGGACGCCTCGGTGCACCGGGCGCGCTCCCGGGCCGCCATCCCCGCTTCGGCTTCCGCCTCGGCCTTGATCGCCGCATGGCGTTCCTGCATCGACAGCCCGATCGCCGTCACGCCCGCACAGCGCGGCATGGCTGACGCCAGGGCGCCTTGCACGGGCACCGCGAACACGGCGAGACACAACAGGGATTGGGCAATCTGACGTTTCATGCTGGGATGGAGAGGCTGGCCTGCGTCCAGGGGGCGCCGCAGGGCCCGGGGGTGGGCAGCCGGCATTGTACTGCGTTGGATGCAGAAAATTCGCCAAATCACGATGACATTCGTGCAATGTTGCCCCAAAAGCGGCTAACCTCGGATAGTGTCTAGGGTCTCCATTGCAAACTGAAAGGCAGGGCCGGCAGCAGGCCGGTCCGTAGAAGCACCATGCGTATCCTGATTGTCGAAGACGAACCGAAGGCGGGCGACTATCTGCTGAAGGGGCTGACCGAATCCGGCTTCGTGGCCGACCTGGCCCGCGACGGCGTGGACGGCCTGGCCCATGCGCGCGAACAGCACTACGACCTGATCGTGCTGGACGTGATGCTGCCCGGCATCGACGGCTGGCAGGTCCTGCGCGACCTGCGGCGCGACAAGGACACCCCGGTGCTGTGCCTGACCGCCCGCGACGAGCTGTCCGACCGCCTGAAGGGCCTGGAACTGGGCGCCGACGACTACATGGTCAAGCCGTTCGCGTTCGCCGAGCTGGTGGCCCGCATCCGCACCATCCTGCGGCGCGGCCCGCTGCGCGAGAGCGAGTTCATGGAAGTGGCCGACCTGCAGATCGACACGATCCGGCGCCGCGTGACGCGCGCGGGCCAGAAGATCGACCTGACGTCGAAGGAATTCGCGCTGCTGCAACTGCTGGCGCGGCGCCGGGGCGAGGTGCTGTCGCGCTCGCTGATCGCCTCGCAGGTCTGGGACATGAACTTCGACAGCAACACCAACGTCGTCGACGTGTCGATCCGGCGCCTGCGCGCCAAGGTGGACGACCCGTTCCCGAAGAAGCTGATCCACACGCGGCGCGGCATGGGCTACGTGCTCGACGAATCCGAAGAAGTGTGAGCGGCCCGGCATGAAACGGCTGCTGCGCGTGCGCCGCGCGATCGATGCATGGATGCCTGCCTCGCTGACCACGCGGCTGGCGCTGGCCTACGGGCTGACCACGGCCGCCATCCTGGTCGGGGTGGCCACGTACCTGTCCAGCGCGCTCGGCAGCCAGCTCCAGTCGCGCGACGAGGGCGAGCTGGTGGGCGAGGTGCTGCTGGTGCGCCACCTGCTGCGAGAGGTGGCCGACGAGAACGAGATCCGCACCGACACGCATCGCTTTGCCGATATCGCGATGGGCCACGAGGGCCTGATCCTCGTCGTCCGCACACGCAACGGCGACCCGCTCATCACCCTCAATCCCCACAACGAAACCCTGCCGCCGCTGCGCGTGCTGCCGGTGACCACCACGCCCGACAAGTCGCTGCTGCAGACCTGGCTGCCGCGCAATGGCGTGCCGTCGCGCGGCATGGCGGCGCTGGGCCAGATCGGCAATACCGAGCGGACCGTCGAGATCATCGTGCTCAGCGACGCCGGCTACCGCGTGGCGCTGATGCGCGAGTACCGTGGCGAACTGCTGGGCGCCGTGCTGTGCGGCGCGATTGTCGCGGCGGCGCTGGGGTTCCTGCTGGCGCGGCGCGGGCTGCGGATGCTGCGCCGGATGGCCAGCGACGCGGCCGCGGTGACGACAAGCCGGCTGGCCACGCGGCTCGACGTGGGCGGCGCGCCCGAGGAACTGCGCGAACTGGCCGGCGCCCTGAACGCGATGCTGGCGCGGCTGCAGGACAGTTTCACGCGGCTGTCGCAATTCTCGGCCGACCTGGCGCACGATTTCCGCACGCCGATCAGCAACCTCGTCGGCCAGACGCAGGTGACGCTGGCCCAGCGCCGCACGCCGGCCGAGTACGAGGCGGTGCTGGAGTCGAACCTGGAGGAATACGAGCGGCTGTCGCGCATGATCGAGAACATGCTGTTCCTGGCGCGGGCCGACAACGCGCAGGTGGCGCTTGGCGCGCGGCCCATCGACGCGCGCGCGGAACTGGACAAGATCGCCGAGTACTTCGAGGCCGTGGCCGCCGACCGCAACGTGACCGTGTCGGTGTCGGGGTACGCCACGGTGGTGGCCGACCAGACGCTGCTGCGGCGGGCCGTCATCAACCTGCTGGACAACGCGCTGCGGCACGCGCCGGCCGGCAGCATGGTGCGGATGTGCGTCTGCCCGCAGGCCAGCCAGACCGCCATCACGGTGCTCAACGGCGGCCCGGCCATCGCGCCGGAAGCGCTGCCGCACCTGTTCGGCCGTTTCTACCGCGCCGACCCGTCGCGCCGCAACTCGGCGTCGTCGACCGGGCTGGGGCTGGCCATCGTCGACACGATCATGCGGCTCCACGGCGGCAGCGTCGGCGTGCGCAGCGCCGAGGGCGAGACGGTCTTCGAACTGCTGTTTCCCGACGCGGTGGGCCCGCTGCCGGCCCCGGCCACTTGACCTTGTAGCCGCTACAGGGTCTTCAATGGCAGGTAATACGCTACGAGGACCCCATCATGGCCCGTTCGACACCTGACAACGTCCTGCCACCGGTCGTGCCCGGTCATTCCCACGACCACTCCCACGATCATCCCCACGATCATCCCCACGACCACCCGCCGGCCGACGCCTGCTGTGGCGGGGGATGTGGCGCAACCGCCACGCCGGCTGCCCCGCCGTTGGCGGCGCCGGCCGGCACCCGCGCTGCGGCGTTCCGCATCGATGCCATGGACTGCCCGACCGAGGAAACGCTGATCCGCAACAAGCTCGGCGGCATGGCGGGCGTGGCGGCGCTGGACTTCAACCTGATGCAGCGCGTGCTGACCGTGCATCACACACTCGATTCCACTGACCCGGTCGTCCAGGCGATCGGGTCGCTCGGCATGAAGGCCGAGCCGCTGGCCGGTGCCGCCGACGATGGCACGCAGGTGGCCGCCAGCGAGGCCCGCAAGCCGTGGTGGCCGCTGGCCCTGGGTGGGGCCGCCGCGCTGGGCGCCGAACTGGCCGAGTGGTTCAACGTGGCCACGCCGTACCTGCCGGCCGCGCTGGCGCTGGCCACGGTGCTGCTGGCGGGGCTGGGCGTCTATCGCAAGGGCTGGATCGCCGTGCGCAACGGCAACCTGAACATCAACGCGCTGATGAGCATCGCCGTGACCGGGGCG
Source organism: Cupriavidus sp. H18C2 (assembly GCF_049393795.1). NCBI lineage: Bacteria > Pseudomonadati > Pseudomonadota > Betaproteobacteria > Burkholderiales > Burkholderiaceae > Cupriavidus > Cupriavidus sp. H18C2. The sequence continues at coordinate 573,852 of NZ_CP186011.1, forward strand.
ATGTTCATCGGCCAGTGGCCCGAGGCGGCGATGGTGATGGCGCTGTTCGCGCTGGCCGAGCGGATCGAGGCCGCGTCGCTGGACCGCGCCCGCAACGCGGTGCGCGGGCTGATGGCGATGGCGCCCGAGCAGGCCACGGTGCTGCAGCCCGACGGAACGTGGCAGGCCGTGCCGGCCCGCACGGTGACGGTGGGCGCGACGGTGCGGCTGCGCCCGGGCGAGCGGGTGGCGCTCGATGGCCGCGTCATGCGCGGGCAATCGGCGCTGGACCAGGCGCCCATCACCGGCGAAAGCGTGCCGGTCGACAAGTCGCCTGGCGACGCGCTGTTCGCAGGGTCGATCAACCAGTCCGGCGAACTCGAATACGCGGTGACCGCGCCGGCCAACGACTCCACGCTGTCACGCATCATCCATGCCGTGGAAGCGGCCCAGGGCAGCCGCGCGCCGACCCAGCGCTTCGTCGACCAGTTCGCCAGAATCTACACGCCCGTGGTGTTCGCCATCGCGGTGGGGATCGCCGTGGTGCCGCCGCTGGCCATGGGCGCGCCGTGGCTGGCGTGGATCTACAAGGCGCTGGTGCTGCTGGTGATTGCCTGCCCGTGCGCGCTGGTGATTTCCACGCCCGTGACCATCGTCAGCGGGCTGGCGGCGGCGGCGCGGCGCGGCATCCTGATCAAGGGCGGCGTCTACCTGGAGCAGGGCCACCGGCTGAAGTGGCTGGCGCTGGACAAGACCGGCACGCTGACGCACGGCAAGCCGGCGCAGACCGATTTCGCGCTGCTGGCCGATGACGTGCCGCAGGCGCGCGCCATCGCGGCCAGCCTGGCGGGCCGGTCGGACCATCCGGTGTCGCGCGCGGTGGCCATCGCCGCTGATGCGGACGGCGTGGCGCGGTTGGACGTGACCGATTTCGCGGCGGTGCCGGGGCAGGGTGTCGGCGGTGCCGTGGACGGCGTGGCGTACCGGCTCGGCAACCACCGGATGATCCACGACCTCGGCGCTTGCTCGCCGGCGCTGGAGGCGCGGCTGGAGGCCATCGAGCGGCAGGGCCGGTCGATCGTGATGCTGGCGGCGCTGCCCGCCGGCGGCCAGCCGGCCCGCGCGTTAGCGCTGTTCGGTGTTGCCGATACGGTGCGCGAGTCGAGCCGGCAGGCCATCGAGCAACTGCACGCGCTGGGCGTGCGCACGCTGATGCTGTCCGGCGACAACGCGCACACGGCGCAGGCCATCGGCAAGGCCGTCGGCATCGACGAGGCGCGCGGCCATCAGCTTCCGCAGGACAAGGCCGATGCGCTGGCGGCGCTGGCTGACCAGGTGCACGGGCAGGGCGGGAAGGTCGGCATGGTCGGCGACGGCATCAACGACGCCCCGGCGCTGGCGCGGGCCGACATTGGCTTTGCGATGGGCGCGGCCGGCACCGACACGGCCATCGAAACCGCCGACGTGGCGCTGATGGACGACGACCTGCGCAAGATTCCGACGTTCGTGCGGCTGTCGCGTCAGACGTCGACCATCCTGCGGCAGAACATCGCGCTCTCGCTGGTCATCAAGGCCGTGTTCCTGGCGCTGACCCTGATGGGCCTGGGCACGATGTGGATGGCGGTGTTCGCGGACATGGGCGCCAGCCTGCTCGTGGTGTTCAACGGGCTGCGGCTGACGCGCAAGGGGTGAGGCTCAGCGCTGCGGCTGGAGGATCAGTTCGCCGCTGCGGCCGGGAATCTCGCCCCAGGCGACGGGCTGCGCCGGCAGCGACGCCGCGTCGAGGTGGCGATGGTAGGTGGCCATCGACACCAGTTCGTGGCCCTGGGCGCGCCAGCCGGCCAGCAGGCGCCGGAACACGGGCGCCAGCTTGCCGCCTTCCAGTTCGGTGTGGAGCGTGAAGACGTGGTCGGCGTCGCCTTCGGTGAGCTTCAGCACCGCGTGGTGGACGTTGTCCTCGGTCAGGTCGTCCACGCCGATCAGTTCGTCGAGCGTGGGCAGCGTGGTCGGCATTTGCACGTGCCGGCACGGCTGGCCGGCCACGGTGGGCCGGTACGGGCCGGTGCCGCGCCCGTCTGAGGCGTAGGCCATGCCCCAGTCGTCGATCTGGCGGAACGCCTCGTCGTTCATCTGCCAGCCGGCCGCGCCATGGGTGGGCGGCGGCGCGCCGAAGATGTCGGTAAAGCGGTCGAACGACTGCTGCATCTGGCGGCGCGTCCAGCCGGCGTCGCGCGTGCGCACGTTGTCCTGCCAGTAGACGTGGTCCCAGGTGTGGATGCCGCACTCGTGGCCCGCGGCGGCGGCCGCGCGCATCTCGGCGGCGGCGCGGCGGCCGATGTCGGGGCCGGGCAGCAGCACGCCGTACATCAGCGTGCGCAGGCCGTAGTTGGACACCACCGACGTGCGCGACACCTTCTTCAGGAAGCCGGGCCGGAACACGCGCCGCAGCGCCCAGCCGGTGTGGTCCGGCCCCAGGCTGAACAGGAACGTGGCGTCGGCCTGCACGGCCGACAGCATCGACAGCAGCGCCGGCACGCCCTCGCGCGTGCCGCGCAGCGTGTCGACGTCTACCTTCAGGCAAATGCGGGCCATGGACGGATCAGTTGTCGCCGTCGACCAGCGTGCGGGCGTCCACCACCTTGTCGCGGTACGCCTCGAAGATGCGGCGCAGCGCCTGCTCCATCGTCACCTCGGGCTTCCAGCCCAGCTCCTGCACCGTGTTGTCGATCTTCGGCACGCGGTGCTGCACGTCCTGGTAGCCCTTGCCGTAGAAGTCGCCCGACGACGTTTCCACGATTCGGGTCTGGCGCGCGTAGTCGGCGTACTCGGGGTACTCGGCCGCCATCGACAGCATCATCTCGGCCAGCTCGCGCACCGAGTGGATGTTGGCCGGGTTGCCGATGTTGAAGATCTTGCCGCTGGCCACGCCGTTCTTGTTCTCGATGATCTGCATCAGCGCCGAGATGCCGTCCGAGATATCGGCGAACGCGCGCTTCTGGGCGCCGCCGTCGACGAGCTTGATCGGCTCGCCGCGCACGATATGGCCCAGGAACTGCGTCACCACGCGCGACGAGCCTTCCTTCGACTCGAAGATCGAGTCCAGCCCGGCGCCAATCCAGTTGAACGGGCGGAACAGCGTGTAGTTCAGGCCCTGCTCCATGCCGTAGGCGTGGATCACGCGGTCCATCAGTTGCTTGGAGCAGGCGTAGATCCAGCGCGGCTTGTTGATCGGGCCGTAGACCAGCGACGACGCCTCGGGATCGAATTCGTCATCGGTGCACATGCCATAGACCTCGGAGGTCGACGGGAACACCAGGTGCTTGCCGTACTTCACGGCGCTGCGCACGATCGGCAGGTTGGCCTCGAAGTCCAGCTCGAACACGCGCAGCGGGTTGCGGACGTAGGTGGCCGGCGTGGCGATGGCCACCAGCGGCAGGATCACGTCGCACTTGCGGATGTTGTACTCGACCCACTCCTTGTTGATCGTGATGTCACCCTCGGAGAAATGCATGCGCGGGTGGTTCACCAGGTCGCCAAGGCGGTCGGACGCCATGTCCATGCCGTAGACCTCCCACTGCGTGGTCTCCAGGATGCGGCGCGTCAGGTGGTGGCCAATGAAGCCGTTGACGCCAAGAATCAGGACCTTTTTCATCGCTATCCTTTCAATGCTGTGCGGTGATGTTCTGGAATTCGGGGGCGGACACGGGGTCCGCATGGTCGGCGCTGCTGCCCTGCAGCAGTTGCAGCACCCGTAGCGCGCCGCCGTCGCCACAGATGGCGACGATGCGGCCGTCCACGACGTGCAGGCCCGGTGGCAGCCCGCCGGGTACGGCGGCGGCGTCCAGCCGGCGCGCCTGGGCCACGATGAAGCGGCGGCCGCCCAGGTCTGTGAACGCGCCGGGGTAGGGCGGCGCCACGGCGCGGATCAGGTTGTAGACGGCTGCCGCGGGCTGCCGGAAATCGATCCGGCCGTCCTCGGGCTTGCGGCCCGAGAAGTAGCTGCCGTCGGCCAGCCGGTTCGGGCGCTTGGGCGTCTGGCCCGCCTTCATGGCGGGCAGCACGCGCCAGAGCGTCTGCTCGGCGGCCACGGTGACTTTCTCGAAGACCTGCCCGGCGGTGTCGTCGGGCAGGATCGGCACGGCGGTCTGGTCGACGATGTAGCCGGCGTCGGGCTTGGCTTCCATCGCGTGCAGCGTGGCGCCGGTCTCGGTCTCGCCATGCAGCACGGCCCAGTTCACGGGCACGCGGCCCCGGTACGTGGGCAGCAGCGAGCCGTGCATGTTGAAGGCGCCGCGTGGCGCGATGGCCAGCACGTCGGCCGGGATCATCGCGCGGTAGTAGAACGAGAAGATCACGTCGGGCGCGGCGGCGCGGATCGCGTCGGCCAGCGCCGGATCTGCCGGGTCCTCGCCATAGACGAAGGACAGGTTCAACTCCGCGGCGGTGTCCGCCACGCGCTGGAACCAGATGTTCTCGTCGGGCCGGTCGCGATGGGTGACCACCAGCGCCACGTCCACGCCCTGCGCGTGCAGCACGCGCAGGCAGCGGTCGCCGACGTTGTGATAGGCAAAGACTACGGCGCGCACGATGCCTCCGGTTGGCCGTCACGTTCGGGGTCGCGCTCCAGCACCGCCTGGATGCGGTAGCGCGGCCGGTCGCGGACTTCCTGGTAGATCCGGCCGATGTACTCGCCCAGCAGGCCGATGCCGAACAGCATGATGCCGATCAGGAAGAAGTTGAAGGCGAACAGCGTGAACACGCCCTGGACTTCAGAGCCCAGGATGAAACGCCGGATCAGCAGCACTACGAACAGCCCGGCCGACGTGATCGACAGCATCGTGCCGATGGCCGAGAACCACTGCAGCGGCACGATCGAGAAGCCGGTCACGAGGTCGAAGTTCAGCCGGATGAGCTGGTAGAGCGAGTATTTCGACTCCCCGGCGTGGCGCTGCTCGTGGCCCACCTCGATCTCGACCGGGTTCGACGAGAACGTGTAGGCCAGCGCCGGGATGAACGTGTTGACCTCGCGGCACGCGTTGATCGTGTCGATGATGTTCCGGTCGTAGGCGCGCAGCATGCAGCCCTGGTCCGTCATCTTGATCTTGGTGATGCGCTCGCGCAGCCGGTTCATCGCGCGCGACGCATAGCGCCGGAACGCCGTGTCGTTGCGCTGGCGCCGGATGGTGCCCACGTAGTCGTGGCCCTTGCGCATCTCGGCCACCAGGCGCGGGATTTCCTCGGGCGGGTTCTGCAGGTCGGCGTCCAGCGTGATGACGATGCGCCCGCGCGTGTGCTCGAAGCCGGCCAGGATGGCCATGTGCTGGCCGAAGTTGCCGTTGAACAGGATCACGCGCGTCACGTCGGGGCGCTTGTGGTACTGCGCGGCCAGCATCGCCGGCGAGCGGTCCGCGCTGCCGTCGTTGACGAAGATGATCTCGTACGATTCGCCCAGGCTGTCCAGCGCCGGATAGACGCGGTCGAACAGCGCCTGCAGGCCGTCTTCCTCGTTGTAGACGGGAATAACGACCGAGACCTCGACGGGACTTAGTGAGAGAGACGTTTGCATGTTTCGCTGAGGGTTGCGCAAACCCGCTCGACGTCGGCGGCCTGCATGGCCGGGAACAACGGCAACGTCACGATGCCGCGGCCAATGCGCTCGGCATGCGGCAGCATGCCCTCGCGCCAGCCCAGCGAGCGGAAATAGGTAAACAGGTGCACGGGCGGGTAGTGGACACCGGTGCCCACGCCGAGGTCGCGCATGGCTTCCATCACGCGGCGGCGCGCGTCGGCCGGGCCGCCTTCGAGCCGGTCGGTTGGCAGCACCACCTGGAACATGTGCCAGTTCGTGGTGGCGACGTCGGCGTCGCGCGGCACGGGCAGTTCGATGCCCAGGTCGGCCAGGCCCAGGTCGGCCGCACAGCGGAAATAGGTCTCGGCCAGCGCGGCGCGGCGGGCGGTGATGCCATCGAGCTGCGCCAGTTGCGCCAGCCCGATCGCCGCGTTCACGTCGGTCAGGTTGAACTTGCCGCCCGGTTCCTCGACGTCCATGCCGTCCATGCCGGTGCGGATCACGCCCTGCAGCCGCAGGCGCTCGGCGCGCCGGGCTTCCTCGGGTGTGTTCATGACCAGGCAGCCGCCTTCGACAGTCGTGATGTTCTTGTTGGCCTGGAAGCTGAAGCTGACCAGGTCGCCAAACGCGCCAATGCGCTGGCCGCGCCAGCGCGAGTCGATGGCCTGCGCGGCGTCCTCGATGACCCGCAGGCCGTGGCGCCCCGCAATGGCGTAGAGCCGGTCCATGTCGACCGGCAGGCCGGACAGGTACACCGGCATGATGGCGCGCGTGCGTGGCGTGATGGCGGCCTCCACGGCGTCCAGGTCGATGTTGCGCGTGACCGGGTCGATGTCGACGAACACCGGCCTGGCGCCCACGGCCAGCACCACGTTGGCCGTGGCCACCCAGGTGATCGGCGTGGTGATGACCTCGTCGCCCGGGCCGATGTCGGCGATGCGCAGCGCAATCTCCATCGTGGCCGAGCCGTTGGAGAACGTGCGCACGGGCCGGCCGCCGAACAGGTCGGACAGCGCCGCCTCGAACGCCTGCACCTTGGGGCCGGACGTGATCCAGCCCGATGCCAGCACCTTGCCCACTTCGGCAATGGTCGCGTCGTCGATCTGGGGGCGGACGAACGGCAGGAAATCCTGCGGAGCGGAAGCAGTCATGGGGTCAGGAACGGGCAATCAGGAAAACGCCAGCGAGTATCAGCACGATGCCGGCCATGCGCAAGGGGCCGATCATCTCCCCGAACAGCCACCACGCGGCCAGCGCGTTGACCACGTAGCCAAGCGACAGCATCGGGTAGGCGATGGAAACGTCCACGCGCGAGAGCCCGACGATCCACACGCCCACGCTGATCACGTAGCAGGTCAGCCCGGCGATCACCGGCCACTGGGTCAGCACGCGGAACGCCGTGGTCAGGATCGTCGCGCGTTCCAGCGTGATGGCGCCCACGGCGTTGGTGCCGGCCTTGAGCAGCAGCTGCGCGCAGGCGTTGAGCAGCACGCCCGTGAGGATGAAAGCGAAAGTCGACAGGGTCATGGGGTGTTCCGGGGCGCCGGGGCCGGCGGCGGGAAATTGCTGGCGACCACGCGCCGCAGGTCGCGCGCCACCACGTAGAGCGGCACCTGGCGCGCCGCCAGGCTGTCATACATGTCCGGCGACATGATGGCGAGCGCGGGCTGGCCGTCCTGCCACTTGGCGATGAACGCGTCGAGCGTCGGGATCCACTTGTCCGGCTCTTGCTCGGTGCCGAACGACAGCTCGTCGGCAGCTTCGACCATGGTCAGCGTGCGGCCAAGATAGAACGGCAGCGTGTGATCCAGCATGCGCACGCCGTAGATCGGCATGTCGTCCTTGAGCGCGGCCTTGATGGCCGGCAGCATGTCCACGCCCGACGCGCGGCGGCCCATGACCTCGTGGCCCATCAGGCCGATGGTGCAGGTCAGGAACATCGACAGCGCGAACGCGGTGATGCTCGGGAACAGCCCGCGGGATTCCAGCAGCCGGCGCGCCAGCAGCATCCCGGCCAGCAGCACCGCAAACGCCACGCCCACATAGACGGCGAACGCGCGGAACACGACGTTGGGATTGCTCGGCCGGTCCAGCGTGGCCACGATGGGCGCGGCGATCAGCCCCACCACGGCCAGCACCAGCAGCGCGTTGATCTGGCGCTTCCAGGACCGCTCGTTGATCTGGTCCAGCGCCACGGCGGCCAGGATGGCCAGTGCCGGGAACACCGGCACGATATAGCCGGGCAGCTTGGAGCCGGACAGGCTGAAGAACACGAAGATCGCGCCAAACCAGACCAGGCTCAGCAGCGCCGGCTGGAACGGCTTGCCGCCCACGCCGCGCGCGGCACCGGCGCGGTCGCGCACCACGTCCCACATGCGCGGCACCAGGCCCAGCCACGGCAGCATGCCGGCCACCAGCAGCGGCACGAAGAACCAGATCGACCCCTTGCGCGCGTGCACGGTGGACGTGTAGCGGTCCCAGTGCTCGTGGATGAAGAAGAAATGCGGGAATTCGGGGTTGCGCGACGATACCAGCCAGAACCACGGCACGGTCACCGCCAGCAGCACGACGATGCCGGGCACCAGGTGCAGCCGGCGCCAGAGGCCATAGTCGCGCGTCAGCAGCGTGTAGACCACCAGCACCAGCCCCGGCAGCGCGATGCCGACCAGCCCCTTGGTCAGGATGGCCACGCCCATCGTCACCCAGCAGGCCAGCATCCAGCCCAGCCGCGCGCGCGGCGTGGCCTCGGGGTGCTGGGCCAGCAGCATGCTCGCCAGCACGCAGGCCAGCGCGCCGGACAGCGTCATGTCGAGCGAGTTGAAATGGCCGGTCACGCTCCACATCGGCATGGCCAGCAGCGCCAGCCCGGCCAGCAGGCCCGCGCGGCACCCAAACCAGCGCGCGGTGGCCAGCATCGTCACGCCCAGCCCGGCAATGCCGGACAGCGCCACGCACAGCCGGGCCTGCCAGTCGCCCACGCCGAACAGCTCGTAGGCCAGCGTGGTCACCCACAGGTGGAAGGGCGGCTTTTCGAAGTACTTGAGGGCGTTGTAGCGAATGGTGACCCAGTCGCCGGTGGCGAACATCTCGCGGGAAATCTCGGCGTAGCGGCCTTCGTCCGGGCGTAGCAGGTGGCGGGCATCGAGGGTACCGAACCAGACCAGCAGGACGCCGATGACAACGAGCGCAACCATGCCGACTGGCAGCCCGGCTTGGCGCGTGGGCGAAGAACTACGCATATCTCTCCTGAAATGGCCGGGGTCCCGGAGGCTGTTCGTCAGGTGGCCCGGTGGCGGACTCCCCACAACGCGGCATGGCGCGAATTGGTGGACAAGGGGTCCGACACGGGCCGCGCGGCAGGCGCCGCAGGGCCCGCACGCCACGTACGCAGGCGCCGGGCGGCATCCACGGGCGCGCAATGTTAGCACGAGCGCATGGCGCCGCCGGCCGTTTCGGGTCAGGCCGGCGCGGCGACCGGGCGTTCCCGGAAATTGACCCCGAAGCCCCATTTCCGCCGCGCGGATTTCGCGCAATACTTGCGCCATTCCGGCACCTACCCCCGCAGACACTGACCTGGCGGCCGCCGGCCACTGATTTGGAAAGATCCCCATGACCCGGGCGCCGAGGCTCTTGTTGTTGTCCGCCGTGATGTCCCTGCTTGCCGCGGTGACGCCGGCGGCATTCGCGCAGGCGTCGGCGCCCGATGCCGCGCCGGTGTCCGGCATGTCGCCGCCGATGCCCGCCGCCGCCGCGCTCTGCGACGCGCCGTGGTTCCGCTCGGGTTCCCGCGTCCAGATGGAGGGCGACGGGACGATGCCGCTGTCGATCACCATGACCTTGCGGGAAGTGATGCGTACGGCACGTGGATGCAGCGCCCAGCTCGAAGTCCGCTCCAAGTCGGCGTTTGCGGCGCTGATGGGCCCGCCGGTGGTCATGGATCAGGTCCACGAGATCAACATCGACCGCAACGCGGCCACCTCGCGCACCCGCATCGACAGCCGCAACGCCGTCATCAACGCCCGGGCCCGCTATGCGCGGATGTTCGGCGAGGCGTCGTTCACGGGCAGCGGCGTCTTCAACTACGCCGGCGTGGACATCAAGGAAGGCGCCATCCTGGAGGGCGAGACCTTCCAGTCCAGCGTGGCGCTGAAGATCTACCCGCTGGGCAAGGACGAGGTGGTCGGCAGCATGCAGGCGCTGCATGCGTCGATCATCGTCGGCTCCCGGCACGTCGGTCGCAAGCAGATGATCAACACGGTGATGGGCCGCAAGGAGTGCATGCCGATCACCTACGAGAAACGCACGTCGCTGGGGCCGCTGATGGTGGGCGACGAAATCCTGCAACTGGAACCGAGCGTGCTGCACGTGACCGACTGGTACTGCCCGATGGAAGCATTCGTGCTGCGCACGCAGATCCGGCAGAACAACGAGGTGTACCAGGTGGACGTGACGGCGCTGGAGATGGATCCGGTGGAGGCGGGGCGATAGCCGCCGCAGGTTGCCCGACCGCCCGGAAAGAAAAATGGAGCCTGACGCGGCTCCATTTTTTTGATGATCGGCCGCACATCGGCCGACCGCGCTTCAATTCGCCGGCGCCGCCTTCTTGGTCGACTTCTTGGCCTTCGGCTGCTTCGGGGCGGCCGTGGTCTGGTCGGTCAGGTCGGCGCGGGTGCTCTTGTTGGCGCCTTGCGAGTACGGGTCGAACTTGTCGCCCGACTTGGCGCCCTGGCTGTACGTGTCGAACTTCTCGCCGGCCTTGGCGCCCTGCGAGTACGGATCGAACGACTTCTTGTCCTGGGCCATGGCGGCTGCGGACGCGGTGGCCAGGCCCAGGGCGATGGCGGTGGCGATCAATTTGTGCATCGGGTTCTCCTCTGAGTTGCCGCCGGTGGGTTCCACGAAGGCGGTTCGTGTTGTCGCCGGGCCTACCGGACGGTAGAACCGGGCTCGGGCCAGTGTGGACAAGGGCTGGCGGGGCGTCAACTCAGGGGTTATCCGGGGGCGGCGCCCCGGAAATGGCTATTCCGTCACGGCGTCGGAGGGGTGCTTCCAGGCGTTGACGACCTCGGCGGACGGCGCCAGCGCCAGGTTGGTGCCGCGATTGCCGATCGGCTGCTGGAACCAGCGCTTCTGCAGCGCGGCGGCGTCCGGGCTGGCGAACGTGCGTGTCAGCGTCTGGTCGACCAGTTGCTTCCAGGCCGGATCGGCCTTCGACATCATCAGCGCGTTCTGCTCCACCGACAACGCCGGGCCGACGATCACGTACTGCGACGGGTCCTTCGACTTGGCGCGCAGGCCGGCCAGCAGCACGTCGTCCATGACGAAAGCCTGGGCGCGGCCCGTTTCCAGCAGCAGGAACGATTCGCCGTGGTCCTTGGCGTAGACGTCGTGGAAGCCGTACTCGCCCTTCAGGCGGCGCACGTGGCGGTCACCCGTGGAGCCGGCGCTGGTGACCACGGTCTTGCCGCGCAGGTCGCTGAACGACTGGATGCCCGCATCGGCCCGCACCAGCATCCGCACCGTCGACACGTAGTGCGACACGCTGAAAGCCACCTGCTTCTGGCGCTCCAGCGTATTGGTGTTGGGCGCGCAGTCCAGGTCGGCCAGGCCGTTGACGATGGCCGGCACGCGGTTCTGCGGGGTCAGCGGCAGCCAGCGCACCTTCAGGTCCTTCAGGCCGAGCTTCTGCTTGGCGGCGTCCGCCACGCGCAGGCACAGGTCCACAGCGTAGCCGGCGGGCTGGCCGCGATCGTCGGCGAACGAGAACGGCAACGCCGATTCGCGGTAGCCGAGCGTGATGGTGCCGGTCTCGCGGATCTTGTCGAGCACGGGGCTCTGGGCAAACGCGGCGGGCAGCGCGGTGGCGAGGGCGACGCCGGCCAGCAGGCGTCGGAGGGAAGGAAGGACAGCGGTCAGCGACATGGTCGGGGTCAGGCAGGGAAAGCCGCAAGGGTATACCCGCACCCGGCCCGCGCGAAGAATTTGTTTCTTATTAGCTAATGCACGGAAACGGGGCGCCACGGCCCGCGTGCAGTGGCGGATACGGCATCCGGCCGTAAGCCTTACATCCCGTTACCCTCGGCCCCCGCCGCGCCGGATTTCCGGCTGCACCGTTCCGGTACAATGCCGCCACTTTGTATCTTCCGCATAACAAAATAACGAAAATGAGCCCCCGTCCTTCCCGTCTGGCCTGTGTGGACGCACTGAAGGCGGTCAGCTCGCAGCTGATCGTGTGGCATCACCTGGCGTTCTACGGGCCGATGTCGGACGCCGCGCAGCCTCTGGCGCCGGGCCTGATCGGCTGGCTGGCCGACTACGCCCGCATCGCCGTGCAGGTCTTCCTGGTCATCAGCGGCTTCCTGGCCGCGCGCAGCCTGGCGCCGGACGGCTACCTGACCGTGGCCAATCCCGTCCTGACCGTCTGGCGCCGTTACCAGAAGCTGGTGGTGCCGTTCTCGGCCGCCATCCTCGTGGCGATTGCCGGCGCCGCCATCGCGCGCACGTGGATGCAGCACGATTCCATTCCCGCCGCGCCGCATCTGGCGCAGTTCGTCGCCCATGTGCTGCTGCTGCACAACATCCTGGACGTGGACGCGCTGTCGGCCGGCGTCTGGTATATCGCCATCGACCTGCAACTGTTTGCGCTGATGGTGGCGGTGCTCTGGCTGTCGCGCGCCGTGGCCCGCCAGGCGCTGCCGCTGGCGGTGCCCCTGGTGGCCGTGCTGGCCGGCGCGTCGCTGTTCTGGTTCAACCGCGACGCGGCCTGGGACATCTGGGCCGTCTACTTCTTCGGCGCCTACGGGCTGGGCGCGCTGGCGTTCTGGGCGTCGCATCCTGACCGCTCGCGCTGGGCGCTGGTGGCGCTGGCCGCGGTTGGCTTGGCGGCGCTGGCCGTCGATTTCCGCACGCGGATCGCGGTGGCGCTGGCGGCGGCGGTGCTGCTGGCGGTGTCGCGCCGGGGCGGCTGGCTTGAACACTGGCCGGGCGGCCGCCTGACGGCGTACTTCGGCAAGATCTCTTACTCGGTGTTCCTGGTCCACTTTCCGGTCTGCCTGGTGGTCAACGCCGTGGTCACGCACGTGGCGCCGGGCCGGCCGATGCTGAACGCGGCCGGCATGGTGTTCGCCTGGGTGGCCAGCAACGCCGCCGGCGCGGTCTTCCATCGCTATGTGGAGGCCGGCAACCCGGTGCGCGCCGTGGTGGGCTGGCTGACGGCCGGGCTGCCGAACCGCGCGCGCGGGCGGCTGGGGCAACGGGCCGGCGGCTAAACCCGCCCCCTCAAGCGCCAGAAGCGGCACGCATCCTTACCGGATCGTGCCGCTTTTTTATGGCGGGCTGGCCGGTGGATGCTGGTGCACGTGCACCGCGAAGTACCCGCGCGGCCCCGCATGTCCGTCCCCCGCCGCACCCGGCCGGTGCGTACGGGTCCTCACCAACCGTAACAACCCCACTTGGGCGTTGGCATGGACGTTGCCTAGTATGAACATGTAAACCTGACCATCTGGTCAGGATTCGTGTTCCGGTGCAGCACCGGGGAGGCGACCATGTCCGATCACATCGTCCTGACTTCGCACGCGCGGCGCGACAAGCCGGCGGAGCCCATCCAGTGGGGCGCGCCCACCGCCGCGGAGCGGGGGCCCGTGATCGCCAGCCTGACCGACCCCGCGCAGCGCAACGTCATCGGCACGCATGCGGGCGCCTATGCAATCTACCGCGCGCTGGCGGTGGCGTCGGGCAGCCTGCAGCGCGCGCACCGGCCGGACCTGACCGACACCGCGCCGGCCGAGGCCATCGGCCCGCACGCGCAATGGGGCGACCCGGACAAGATTGTCTCGCTCGACCCCTGGGGCCACCTGGTCTCCACGGTCTTCGCGGACCGCATCGCGGCCGGCTTCGACATCCGCCCGACCATCGCCATCACGCGCGCCCACATCAACATGCCCGAGCTGGGCGCCGCCATCGCGGCCGGCCGGCTCAAGCCCGATGGCGACATCCTCTATCCGAACGGCGACGTGCGCGTGACCAAGGCCGCCATCGACCCGGTCTGGTACCTGCCCGGCATCGCGCGGCGCTTCAACATCAAGGAAAGCATCCTGCGCCGCAGCCTGTTCGAGCAAACCGGCGGCATGTTTCCGGAACTGGTCACGCGGCCGGACCTGAAGGTCTTCCTGCCGCCCATCGGCGGCATGACGCTCTACTTCTTCGGCGACATCAGCCAGCTCGGCAAGCCCGAGACGCGCGTGGCCTGCCGCGTGCACGACGAATGCAACGGCTCGGACGTGTTCGGCTCCGACATCTGCACCTGCCGGCCCTACCTGGCACACGGCATCGAGGTGTGCATCGAGATGGCCCAGCAGGGCGGCGTGGGGCTCGTGGTCTATAACCGCAAGGAGGGCCGGGCTTTGGGCGAGGTCACCAAGTTCCTGGTCTATAACGCTCGCAAGCGGCAGGTGGGCGGGGATCGCGCGGAGACGTACTTCGCGCGCACCGAATGCGTGGCCGGCGTGCAGGACATGCGGTTCCAGGAACTGATGCCCGACGTCTTCCACTGGCTCGGGATCCGGCGCATCGACCGCTGGGCCTCGATGAGCAACATGAAGCATGGCGCGCTGACCGCGCAGGGCATCGAGGTGGTGGAGCAGGTGGCCATCCCCGATGCGCTGATCCCGGCCGATGCGCGCGTGGAAATCGATGCGAAGGTGGCGGCGGGTTACTTCACCAGCTACACGCCGCCGGATGCCAACGAACTCGCCCTGGCAAAGGGCAGGGGGTTGAACGAATGAACGAACATTCCGCAGGAGGTACGACCGGACACGAACCCGGCACGGGCAGCGGCTGGCACAGCCCGGTGCCGGCCGACCACCCCGCCGCGGCGCTGCTGAGCGGCCAGGCGGTGCGCACGCATTGCGCGGCCGTGACCGAATTCGTCGCATCCGGCGAGTCCGAACGCTTTACCTGGCATCCGGACCGGGTGCATGCCATCGCCGACTACGTGGCCGCCACGATCCGGCGCCGCTACCCGGACCTGAAGGTGCCGTACCACAGCCGCTGGCGCCATTTCGAGAGCGGCGGGCCGGGCCAGGAATCGATCAACCGCTGGCAGATCCTGTGCGAGCGCGCGGGCATGTCGGGCGCCGACCACTGCGCGGAACGCGCGCGCATCGGCATCGACCTCGTCATCCCGAGCGTGCTGCTCGATGCCGGCGCGGGGCCGGACTGGCGCTACCGCGACCCGGCCAGCGACATGATGCTGACGCGGTCCGAAGGGCTGGGCGTGGCCAGCTTCGACCTGTTCGCGCGCGGCGGCTTCTCGGCCGAGCCGGGCGATCCGCTGCGCGCCGATGCCGAGCGGCTGGCCCGCATCGACGCGTCGACCATCGCCACGGCTTTCCAGGTGGCGCAGCACAACCCGCTGGTGGGGCTGGAAGGCCGCGCCGGGCTGCTGCGCCGGCTGGGCGAGGTGATGCAGGCCACGCCGGCCGTGTTCGGCACGCCGGCGCGGCTGGGCAACTTGTTCGACTACCTGGCCGCGCACGCGCAGGACCATCGGATCGAAGCGTCGTTCGTGCTGCGCACGCTGCTGGTGGCGCTGGGTCCGGTGTGGCCGGGCCGCGTGCAGATGGATGGCGTGTCGCTGGGCGACTGCTGGCGGCACCCGGCCGCGCCGGGCGGGCTGGTGCCATTCCACAAGCTCACGCAGTGGCTGACCTATTCGCTGCTGGAGCCGCTGGAGGACGGCGGCCTGACCGTGGTGGGCCTGGACGCGCTGACCGGCCTGCCCGAGTACCGCAACGGCGGCCTGCTCTACGACTTCGAACTGACCGTGCCGCGCGACCGCGCGTTTGCCAGCCGCGCCCATACGGTGGACGAGCCCGAGATCGTGGAATGGCGCGCGCTGACCGTGACTGGCCTGGATCTGGTGGCCGACGCGGTGCGCCAGGCGCTGGGCCTGAAGGCCGAGGATTTTCCGCTGGCGCGCGTGCTGGAAGGCGGCACCTGGGCGGCGGGGCGGCGCATCGCGGCGCAGCGCCGGCCGCCGGGTGGCCCGCCGCCGTTCGAGATCCAGAGCGACGGCACGGTGTTCTAGCGGCAGGACCACGAAGCATTCGCAGCGCAGGCATCGGCCGGCCGCCCCACCTGGCGGCCGGCGGCCCGCTGCGCCCGCACCGGGCGACACCCGGACAACCAGGAGCGCACCATGAACGACATGACCCACGCACCGACGGCCGTGGAGACCTTTGCCGAAACCAGCGCGGCCACGCCCGCCGTGATGGTGGTCAACCATCCGCTGGTGCAGCACAAGGTGACGCTGGTGCGCAGCGAGGAAACCACCACCGACAACTTCCGGCGACTGGTGCGCGAGATCAGCCAGCTGCTGACGTACGAGGCCACGCGCGACCTGGCGATGGAGACCATCGCCATCCGCACCCCCATCGCGCCGATGCAGTCGCCGGTGCTGTCCGGCAAGAAGCTCTGCCTGGTGTCGATCCTGCGCGCCGGCAACGGTTTCCTGGACGGCATGCTGGACCTGCTGCCGGCCGCGCGCGTCGGGCATATCGGCCTGTACCGCGACCCGGAAACGCTGGAGCCCATCGAGTACTACTTCAAGATGCCCGAGGACATCCACGAGCGCTTTGTGATCGTCGTGGACCCGATGCTGGCCACCGGCAACTCGGCCGTGGCGGCCATCAACCGGCTCAAGGAGGCCGGCGTGACGACGATGAAGTACGTCTGCCTGATCGCGTCGCGGCCCGGGCTGCGCGCGCTGCAGGCCGCGCATCCGGACGTGGCCATCGTCACCGCCGCCATCGACGAGCAGCTCAACGACCACGGCTACATCGTGCCGGGGCTGGGCGACGCCGGCGACCGGCTGTACGGCACCAAGTGACCGGCGGCCGACCGATGGACGACGCATGATGGACGCCAGGGTCCACGCACGCGCCGCGCCGCGCGCCGCCCCACCGGCGGGCGGCCGCATCCGGCAGGAGAACGAGGCGCTGATCCTGCGCGCGGCGGAGTACGTGTTTGCCCGGGCCGGCTTTGCCGGGGCCACCATGGCGGACATCGCCACGCGCGCCGGCGTGCCCAAGTCGAACCTGCACTACTACTTCCGCACCAAGCAGGCGCTGTACCGGGCCGTGCTGGCGCATACGCTGAGCCTGTGGCTGTCGGAGACCGACATCATCAGCGCCGACTACCCGCCGCGGCTGGCGCTGGAGCAGTACATCCGCGCCAAGATGCGGCTGTCGGCCAGCCACCCCGATGCCTCGCGCGTGTTCGCCAACGAACTGCTGCACGGCGCGCCCGAGATTGGCGGCGTGCTGCGCCAGGCGCTGCGCGAACTGGTGGCGCGCAAGGCGCTGGTGATCCGCGCCTGGATCGACGCCGGCCAGATGGCGCCGGTAGACCCGTACCACCTGTTTTTCACGATCTGGGCCGCCACGCAGACCTATGCCGATTTCGAGGCGCAGGTCTGCGCGGTGCTGGACGTCAGCGCGCTGGACGCGCAGGACTTCGAGCGCGCCACCGAGCACCTGGTGGCGCTGCTGCTACGCGGCTGCGGGCTGGCCCCGCCAGAGAGCGGGCCGGGCAGCCCTGCCGCCTGAGCCGGCGGCCATCCATCATCACCATCCACCAACCAGAAAAAGGGGAGTGAAGTCATGCAAAAGGGAAGCGTTCGCCGTACCTGGCTCAAGGCCGCCGCCGCAGCCGCCACGCTGGCGGCCGTCGGGCTGCCGCCGGCCGTCCACGCGCAGGCCAGGGTCAAGGTGGCCGCGGTCTACACGGTGCCCGTGGAGCAGCAGTGGGTGTCGCGCATCCACAAGGCGCTCAACGAGGCCAAGGGGCGCGGCGAGATCGACTATGTGTTCTCCGAGAGCGTGTCCAACGCCGACTACGAGCGCGTGATGCGCCAGTACGCCGAGCAGGGCGCCGGGCTGATCGTCGGGGAGTCGTTCGCGGTGGAAGGCGCGGCGCGCAAGGTGGCCAAGGACTATCCGAAGACGGCGTTCCTGATGGGGTCGTCGGGCAAGCCGCAGGCGCCGAATTTCTCGGTGTTCGACAACTACATCCAGGAGCCGTCGTACCTGACCGGCATGATCGCGGGCGGCATGACCAGGACCAACCATATCGGCATGGTGGGCGGCTACGCGATTCCCGAGGTCAACCGGCTGATGCACGCGTTCATGGAAGGCGCGCGCGAGGTGAACCCGAAGGTGAAGTTCACGGTGAGCTTCATCGGCTCGTGGTTCGACCCGCCCAAGGCCAAGGAAGCCGCCTTCGCGATGATCGACAAGGGCGCCGACGTGCTGTACGCCGAGCGCTTCGGCGTGTCGGACGCGGCCAAGGAACGCGGCAAGCTGGCCATCGGCAACGTCATCAACACCCAGCCGCAGTACCCGGCAACCGTGGTGGCGTCCGCGCTCTGGCACATGGAGCCGACCATCGCGGCCGCGCTGGCCAAGGTCAGGGCCGGCCAGTTCAGGAACGAGGACTACGGCCAGTATTCGCTGATGAAGTACAAGGGCGCGGAACTGGCGCCGCTGGGCACGTTCGAGGGCAAGGTGCCGGCCGACGTGATGACGAAGGTCCGCGCGAAGGAGAAGGCGATCCTCGACGGCAAGTTCGCGGTCAAGGCCGTGGAGACCGAGCCGAAGTCGACGCCGTAAGCGCGTTTGCCGATCCACCCTGCATCGCCCCGTTCCGCGCGGACGGGGCCGTATCCATTGCCTATCCCGACATCGATGTCCCAGGAACCGCCGGTGCTCCGGCTTTCGCATATCACCCGGCGGTTCGGCGCGCTGGTGGCCAACGACGATATCTCGCTGGACCTGCACCGTGGCGAGGTGCTGGCGCTGCTGGGCGAGAACGGCGCCGGCAAGAGCACGCTGGTCAATATCCTGTTTGGCCACTACGTGGCCGACGCCGGCACCGTGGAGGTAGACGGCGTGGCGCTGCCGCCGGGCAACCCGCGCGCCGCGCTGGCTGCCGGCATCGGAATGGTCCACCAGCATTTCACGCTGGCGGACAACCTGTCGGTGCTGGACAACATCCTGATCGGCACCGAACCGCTGTGGCGCTGGCGCCAGCGGCGCGGCGCCGCGCGGGCGCGCATCGACGACCTGGCCCGGCGCTTTGGCCTGGCCGTGCAGCCGCAGGCGCGCGTGGGATCGCTCTCCGTGGGCGAGCGCCAGCGCGTGGAGATCGTCAAGGCGCTGTATCGCGGCGCGCGCGTGCTGATCCTGGACGAACCCACCGCCGTGCTGACGCCGCAGGAGGTGGACAGCCTGTTTGCCACGCTGGCGCAGTTGATTGCCGAAGGGCTGTCGGTGATCTTCATCAGCCACAAGCTCGACGAGGTGCTGCGTGTCTCGCATCGCGTGGCGGTGCTGCGCGGCGGCCGGCTGGTGGCCGAGCGCGACGCGCGCGCCACGGGTAAGGCGGAACTGGCCGAGCTGATGGTGGGCCGCCGCGTGGAGATGCCGGTGCGCGCCGCGCCCACGGCCACGGGCGAAGTGGTGGCCCGGCTGGACCGCGTGACCGTGCCGGCCGTGGCCGGGCGGCCGGGCCTCAATGACGTGTCGCTGGCGCTGCATGCGGGCGAGATCGTCGGCATCGCGGGTGTCTCCGGCAACGGACAGGTGGCGCTGGCGGAACTGATGAGCGGCGTGGTGGCCGCGTCCGCGGGGCAGGTCACGCTGCACGGGCGGGCGCTGCCGGCCGCGCCGCGCCGCTGGATCGCGGCCGGCGTGGCGCGCATTCCCGAGGACCGCCACGCCGAGGGCGCGGTGGGCGACCTCGCGGTCTGGGAGAACGCCATCGTCGAGCAACTGGGCCAGCCCGGCTTTGTGCGGGGCGGCGTGATCCGGGGCCGCGCGGCGCGCCGGTTTGCGGGCGAACTGGTGCGGCGCTTCGACGTGCGCGGCGGCGGCATCGACGTGCCGACCCGCGCGCTGTCGGGCGGCAACATGCAGAAGCTGATTCTGGGCCGCGCGTTCTCGGTGCGCGGCACGCAGGCGCCGGTGCTGGTGGTGGCCAGCCAGCCGACCTGGGGGCTGGACATTGGCGCGGTGGCCTACGTGCGCGGCCAGCTGCTGGAGGCGGCGGCGCGCGGCGCGGCCGTGCTGCTGATTTCGGAAGACCTGGACGAACTGATGGCGCTGGCGGACCGCATCGCGGTGATTCACGCGGGCCGGCTGGGCGCCGCGCGCGCCACGCCGGCCTGGACGCTCGGCACGATTGGCCTGGCGATGGCCGGCGCCGATGGCGGCCATGCCGACGCGGAGGTGGCCCATGCGGCTTGAAGCCCGTTCCGCGGTGTCGCGTGCCGCGCTGGTCATGGCGCCGGTGGGCGCCATCGTTGTCACGTTGCTGATCTGTGCGCTGCTGGTGGCGGCCGCCGGCGCGCCGGTCGGCCGGGCCTACCTGTTGCTGCTGGAAGGCGGATTCGGCTCGCGCTTTGCGTGGTCCGAGACGCTGACGCGCGCCACGCCGCTGATCCTGACCGGCCTGGCCGTGGCGGTGGCGTTCCGCACGCGGCTGTTCAACATCGGCGCCGAGGGCCAGTTGTACCTGGGCGCGCTGGCGGCGGTGGCCGTGGGCGGGCAGGTCGATGGCGCGGCGGCGCCGTGGGCCGCGTCGCTGCCGCCGGGCGTACTGTTCGGCCTGATGGTGGCGGCCGGCATGCTGGCCGGCGCGCTGTTGCTGCTGCTGCCGGCCATGCTCAAGACAAGGCTCGGCGTGGACGAGGTGGTGACCACGCTGCTGCTGAACTTCATCGTCCTGCTGGGCGTGTCGACGATGCTCGACGGGCCGATGAAGGACCCGCTGGCGATGGGCTGGCCGCAGTCGGTGGCGCTGGTGCCCGAGCTGGAACTGGCGCGGCTGCTGGAGCGATCGCGCGTGCACAGCGGCCTGCTGGCGGCCGTCGGCCTGGCGGTGCTGGTCTGGGCCGTCAACCGCTTCACGGTGTTCGGGCTGCAGATGCGCGCGGTGGGCGCCAACGCGCGCGCCGCCGCGTTTGCCGGCATGCCGGTGGCGCGCGTGACGCTGCTGGCGGCGATGCTGTCCGGCGCGCTGGCGGGGCTGGCCGGCGTGGTGGAGGTGGCCGGGCGCACCGGCTACCTGACGCTCGACATGTCGCCCGGCTATGGCTACACCGGCGTGGTGATCGCCATGCTGGCGGGGCTGCATCCGATTGGCGTGGTGGCGTCGGCGGTGTTCGTGGCCGGCATTCTGGTGGGCGCGGACGGCATGAGCCGCGCGGTGGGCGTGCCCAATGCCATCGCCGACGTGATCGTCGCCGTGGCGCTGCTGGCCATGCTGGTGGCGACGATGCTGACCCGCTATCGCATCCGCTTCGACCGGATCGGGAAGGTGGCCTGATGGAACTGTTCGATATCGTGGCCGGCGCGCCGTTCTGGATCGCGGTGCTGCGTGTGGCCACGCCGCTGATTTTCGGCACGCTCGGCGTGCTGCTGTGCGAGCGCGCGGGCGTGCTCAACCTTGGCATCGAGGGAATCATGGTGGCCGGGGCGTTCTCCGGCTGGCTGGCCGTCTACCAGGGCGCGCCGCTTTGGGGCGGCGTGGCGGTGGCCGCGGCGGTGGGGCTGGCGTTCGGGCTGCTGCATGGCTGGCTGACTGTGTCGATGGCGCTGTCGCAGCACGTGTCCGGGCTGGGCGTGACGATGCTGGCCACGAGCTTGTCCTACTACGCCTACCGGCTGGGCTTTGCGCAGGTATCGACGCCGCCGACGATCACCCCGTTCCCGCCGATGACAGGGTGGGCCGGCGTGCCGCTGGTGGGCACCGTGATGGCCGCCGAGACCGCGCTGACGCTGCTGGCCCTGCTGATGGCGCCGCTGCTGGCGTGGCTGCTCTACCGCACGCCGCTGGGGCTGGCGCTGCGGATGGTTGGCGAGAATCCGGCCGCGGCCGAGGGGCAGGGCATCCGCGTGGGCATGGTGCGCATCGGCGCGATCATGGCCGGGTCGGCGCTGATGGCCGTGGGCGGGGCGTTCCTGACGCTGTCGGCGTTCAATGCGTTCTTCTTCAACATGATCAACGGGCGCGGCTGGATCTGCGTGGCGCTGGTGGTGTTCGCGTCGTGGCGGCCGGGGCGCGCGCTGCTGGGCGCGGTGCTGTTCGCCGCGTTCGACGCGCTGCAGCTGCGGCTGCAGCAGGGCGGCGCCAGCCTGCCGGGGCTGCCGCCGCTGCCGTACCAGATCTACCTGATGCTGCCGTATATCCTGTCGATCCTTGCGCTGGTACTGGTGGCGCGGCGCGCGGCCTATCCGCAGGCGCTGATGAAGCCGTACCGCAAGGGCGAGCGCTGACCCTGCAACCGAATCCCACGGAACCCATCCCCATGTTCGATACGATTCTGCGTCACTGCAACCTGCCCGATGGCCGTACCGATGTCGATATCGGCATCGCCGATGGCCGGATTGCCGCCGTGGAGCCGCGGCTGGCGGCCACGGCCGGCGAGGAGTTGGACGCGGCCGGCCAGTTGGTGTCGCCGCCGTTCGTCGACGCGCATTTCCACATGGATTCGACGCTGTCGTACGGGCTGCCGCGCGTCAATGCGTCCGGCACGCTGCTGGAGGGCATCGCGCTATGGGGCGAGCTGAAGCCGATGCTGGCGCAGGAGGCCATCGTCGAGCGCGCGCTGGCCTACTGCGACTGGGCCGTGGCCAAGGGGCTGCGGGCGATCCGCTCGCATGTGGACGTCTGCGACCCACGCCTGCTGGCCACCGAGGCGCTGCTGCACGTGCGCGAACGGGTGCGTCCGTACCTGGACCTGCAACTGGTGGCGTTTCCGCAGGACGGGGTGCTGCGCGCGCCCGGCGCGCTGGATAACCTGCGGCGCGCGCTGGACATGGGCGTGGACGTGGTGGGCGGCATCCCCCATTTCGAGCGGACGATGGCTGACGGGGCGGCGTCCGTGAAGCTGCTGTGCGAGGAGGCGGCCCAGCGGGGGCTGCGCGTGGACATGCATTGCGACGAGAGCGACGACCCGCTGTCGCGCCATGTCGAGACGCTGGCCAGTGAATCGGTCCGGCTGGGGTTGCAGGGCCGGGTCACCGGGTCGCACCTGACGTCGATGCATTCGATGGACAACTACTACGTGTCCAAGCTGCTGCCGCTGATGCGCGAGGCGGGCGTGGCCGCCATCGCCAACCCGCTGATCAACATCACGCTGCAGGGTCGCCACGACAGCTACCCGAAGCGTCGCGGCATGACCCGCGTGCCGGAACTACTGGCCGCCGGCATCCCGGTGGCATTCGGCCACGACTGCGTGATGGACCCCTGGTACGGCCTGGGCTCGGGCGACATGCTGGAGGTGGCCCACATGGGCCTGCATGTGGCCCAGATGACCGGGCAGGACGGCATGCGCGCGTGCTTCCGGGCCGTGACGGAAACCCCGGCCACGATCCTGGGGCTGGAAGGCTACGGCCTGACGCCCGGCTGCCGCGCCGACCTGGTTCTGCTGCAGGCCCGCGACCCGGTCGAGGCCATCCGGCTGCGGGCCACGCGGCTGCTGGTGATGCGCGCGGGCAAGGTGCTGGCGCGCACGGCCCCGGCCACGGCCAACCTGTCGCTGCCGGGCCGGCCGGCCGAAGTCGACTTCCGGCTACACCGGGGCTGACGGTTTCCGATTTTTAAGGTTTCTGCGAAAAGGGTGTTGACAGCCCCCGGCCCGCTCAGCATAATCACGGTCTTCGCATCGCCGCAGCAATGCAGCGAGACGAAGCCCAGATGGCGGAATTGGTAGACGCACTAGGTTCAGGTCCTAGCGGTGGCAACACTGTGGAGGTTCGAGTCCTCTTCTGGGCACCATATTCAAGACCCTGCTCAATGAGCAGGGTCTTTTCATTTGTACGCCCAGAAAGGGCAGTCCTTGAGGACTGCCCGCGACGACTCGAAAAGGCTGGGCTTGCAAGCCCAGCCCGGGGTCGCGCCCGGGTGACCGAGTCCTCTTCTGGGCAATCTCTCGCGGACTCCTTCTCTCGTCCGACATCATCCAACTCATCCCTTTTCCCCCTGACGTCAGCCATTCAGGCGGCGGGCCATCGCACATTCGACGCTAACCGTCGCACGGCCTTTGACCTATGCTCAAGCTGATCGGGCATGCTTCCTACAACGCCCGACGAGGTGGTCGCCATGTCCGTACAGCTGATGTGCGGGAGAGAGGAGTGTGCCGGGCAATGGTCCGGCCGGGAGGGGCGCGTTTGCGCGCATCCCGGGCACGCCAGTCTCCCCCTTTATTTCGTACTCGCGCTGATGCTCAGCGCCGTGGTGCATGCCGAGGAGTCGATGGACGGCATGTCGGGCCGCGACGCGCTGGCGATGGCGTCCGTGACACCGGACGCGCCCGCGCTGGGTCCGCCGCCCGAGCCGCCGGCCGTGGCCGCCGCGCAGGCGCTGGACGCGCCGCCGTCGCTCGCGCCACCGCGCATGGCCATGCTCGACGACGGCCCGGACCTGCCCGTCCCCGTGCGCGCGTCGCGCAACCCGCCGGACGCGGCCGTCGATGCCGAACCGGTGACGATCAACCTCGCGTCGATCGACCGCGTGGTGGCCCGCTTCAGCAGCGCGCCACGTGCCCCGGCCGTTCATCTCGACGATGCCACCACCGCCACCGGCACGCTCGACAGCCGCGCGCGCAGCATGGCGCTGGCGCTGGACGCGCCGTTGTCGCGCAGTGGCAGTGGCCTGACCCTGCAGCCGCGTGTGGAGATGGCGTACCGGCCCGGCATGGCGCCGGTGCCCGGCAACTGGGACGCGCCGCCGGGCGCGGTCAGTGCCACGGGGCTCGCCGTGCGGCTCTACAGCGCGGCGCCGACGCGGCTCAATGGCGTGTATCCGTTCGTCGAGGCCGACTGGTGGCAGGACAGCCGCACGAAGTCGATCAACATCAACGGCACGCGGATCGACACCGACCTGCTGCGCGGCATGTTCTCGTTCAATGTCGGCGCCCACAGCAACTCGCCCACCGGGCTCAAGCTCTGGGTCAAGGCACGCGGCGGCCGCAACGCGGGGGGCACGGTGGGCGCCAGGTACCGATGGTGACGCGCCGCGCCGGCCGCTCCACATCCCGCTGCAAAAAGCACTTGCGAATGCGACGAATTGCGATACAATGCGTCCCTCGCGTGCGGCTGTAGCTCAGTTGGATAGAGTACTTGGCTACGAACCAAGGGGTCGTGGGTTCGAATCCTGCCAGCCGCGCCACTTATATAGAAGGGCTTCCAGCAATGGAAGCCCTTCGTCATTTCCGGCGCCCGCAGCGCGCCCGGCCGCTGGACAAAGGCGCCGCGTGACGCCTGTCCGACATGGCGGCGCAGCCCGCCGCAGCCCCCGCCATACCAGTGTTCGATATCCCCCGGAACGGTCCGCAGGGGTCATTGACAGCCGCCAAGCCGCAGGCACATCATTCGTTCGGAATAGATGCGCCTCCGGAGCAACACGCGCCCCCCGGCACGTTCAGCGGTTGTTCCCGAAAGGTCGCCACCACACTGGGAAACGGGGTCATGAACCTATCGATACGCCAACTGGCAAGCGTGCTCGCGCTTGCCGTCTGTCTTTCCGCCTGCACGACCACGCCCGAGCCCGTCGCCGCGCCTGCCGCCGAGCAGCCGCCCTCCGACCAGGCCATGAAGACGTTGTCGGCGGACGTGTTCACCTATGGCTATCCGCTCGTGCTGATGGACGTCACCCGCGAGGTGATGACGGCCCGGACGCCTGCCAACAGCTTCAACCATCATCGCGCGCTGCCCGACGCGGCGCTGGCCAGCGGCGTCAGCGCCAATGCCGATACGCTGATTTCCACGGCCTGGGTCGATGTGTCGGCCGAGCCGGTGGTGCTGAGCGTGCCGGACACCGGCGGCCGCTACTACGTGATGCAGATGGTCGACGCCTGGACCAACGTGTTCGCGGCGCCGGGCAAGCGCACCACCGGCACCCGGCGCGGCGCGTTCGCGATTGTCGGGCCGGACTGGCGGGGCACGCTGCCCAAGGGCGTGACCGAGGTGCGCGCGCCGACCGGCATGGTCTGGCTGATCGGCCGCTTCCAGACCAACGGCAAGGGCGACTACGGCAACGTCCATCGCCTGCAGGACCAGTTGCGGCTGGTGCAGCTGTCCGCCTGGCGCAAGGGTAATCGCAACCCGCCGCCGGCCATGCCGCGCGTGGGGCTGATCGACACCGAGACCCCACCCGCCGAGCAGGTGGCGGCCATGGACGCCCAGGCGTTCTTCAGCCGCATGGCGGCGCTGCTGCAGACCAATCCGCCGGGCCCTGACGACGTGGCGATGCTGGAGAAGATGCAGCGGATGGACATCAAGGCCGGCGAACCGTTCAAGACCACGGTGCTGGAGCCGTCCACCGCGCGCGCCGTGCAGGAGGGCGCCACGGCGGCGCTGGCCGCCATCACCGTGGAGGCCCGCAAGAACGCGGCCGGCAATTCGGGCTGGCGCGTGCAGCGCGACGCCGGCAACTACGGCGCCGACTACGCCCGCCGCGCCGCGGTGGCCATGTCCGGCCTGGGCGCCAACCTGCCCGAGGACGCCGTCTACCCCATCGCCCGCGCCGACGCCACCGGCCGCCCGTTCGACGGCGGCAGCCGCTACGTGCTCCATTTCGAGAAAGGCGAGCTCCCGCCGGCCAAGGCGTTCTGGTCGCTGAGCGCATACAACGACAAGCAGGCACTTGTCGCAAATCCGTTGCAACGCTACTCGATCGGCAGCCGCGACCGCCTGCGCTACAACCGCGACGGATCGCTCGACATCTTCATCCAGTACGAACGCCCGGCCGCGAACCAGGTAGCCAACTGGCTGCCCGCCCCGCCTGACGCCTTCAACCTGATGATGCGCGCCTACTGGCCCGACCAGGTACTGCTGGACGGCAAGTGGATGCCCCCGCCGGTGCAGCGCGTGAACTGAACCGGCGGTGGTGTGGTTGGAAAGAAGCCCTTCCTGGTGGGAAGGGCTTTTTCTTTTTGCGCTATCTCAAATTGGCAAGGGGCGATGCATAGCTGTTCGCTGAAAGCTGGGTCGGCCTAGGAAGGCGTCAAATCACCCGGACGTCGTGACGCGCACGCTAACTCCGTTCTGAAGTGGAAGAAGGAGTAACGATGCAATCCCCCAAATTCAAGCGTCTGACATGGTTGCTGGCCGCGGTCGGCATTGCCGGATGTTCCGGTGACGACTCGGCGCCCGTGTCGACCGTGACGCCGGCGTGTACTGACTGTGGTGCGCTGGCGCCGACGCTCTATGCCGGCCGGGGTACTGGTGTATGGGCCTACACCAATGCCAGCGACCAGCCGGTCACAGTTCCGGTGGCCATCGGCACGCTGCCCGGCAATGACGTGACGCTGGTGTTCTCGAACGATAGTGGCCAGCCGCTGTCGCAGCCGCAGTCGGAGCCGGTGTCGCCAACCGCGGCACAGCCGTCACCGGCGCCGGCGCAGGTGCCGCAGATGGCGATGAACCGCGTCGCGGTGGCCTATGCCGGGGTGTCGACGGCCGACCGGATCCGGGCGTTCAACACGCGCGGATTTATCGAGCGGCTGGAGCGGCTCAAGGCGCGCAAGGGTGCGCCGCCGATGGCGGCCGATACGCTGGACGGCGGATCGCGGCTGCCCAGCGTCATCGACAGCCAGCCCGGCGCGGAGCGGCCCTGGTACACCGACGATGGCGAGCCGCGCGATACCACGCTGCGCCGCCAGACGACCACGCGCGACGGCGTGGTCGTCAACGTCTGGCTGGAGGACAGCGCGTACGGGCCCGGCCAGGTGACCGACGCCATGCTCGATGCAATCGCGACGATCTATGCTCGTCGCGACGGGATCCACGATTTCCTGGTCGACATCGGCGGGCCGATGTGGGGCCCGCACACCGAGTCGGACCTGATCGCGCCGGACCGCCAGCCGGTCAACATCGTGCTGCTGCGGCTGGCCGAGGAGGGCACCGCCGGCTACTTCCTGGCTGCCAACGCGTTTGTCAACGAGCCGGGGACGGAGACATCGACCAGCAACGAGGCCGTCGCGGTGTTCCTGAATACCGCCACGCTGTCCGGCGACAGGCCAGACGGGATGAGAACCACGATCCAGACGCTGGTCCACGAATCGCTGCACATGCAGAATTTCTACCGCCGGCCGGTGCGGCTTGGCGCCGACTACGCGCTGGCCGACTGGCTGGACGAGGGCTCGGCCGTCATGGTGCAGGACTATGCGACCCACATCCTTGGCGACGGATACAACGAGGTGCGCGACTACCGCCTGCCGCAGTACCTGACCACGCCGATGTATGGCTGCAGCGTGACGGTGTGGCCGAAGGCCGGTGACGCGTGCGACGGCTATGGGGTCTGGGGGGCGTGGGGCGGCTTCCTGAACCGGCAGCTCGGCATGCCGTTCTTCCGCAAGCTGCTCAACGACAGCACGCACACCGCGTCCGAGCAGGTGCTGGACGCGGCCATCCGTGCGGTGCGGCCGGAATCGGGCATGGTGCCCGAACTGCGTCGCTGGGCAGCCAGTGTCGGCGCGCTGGTGCCTGCGGCGGCCGTGCCCGGCGGCTACGGCTATCCGGCGCGCACCGACGCCGACTACCCGCTGCCCGCCATCGACCTGCAGACCCAGGTCGCCACGCGCAAGCTGCCCGCAGAGCTACAGGACAAGCTGGCGCCGTATGCGATGGCGCCAGTCGTGCGGCGTCAGGTCAAGGGGACGTACCGGGAGAGCGTGACGGTGCCGCCGCGCACCACCTTGTCGGTGGTGATCCACGACGGCAAGGTGTAAGCCCGCCGTCAGAAGCGGTACCGCACCCCGGCATAGAACGCGCGGCCGACGCCGGGGTAGAACACCGACGTGTTGGCCGTGCGCGCGTCGGTGACGGTGCTGAAGTCGCTGATGTAGCGCTTGTCGGCCAGGTTGCGGGCGTCGAGGAACAGCGTCACGCCGCGCTCGAATTCGTAGCTGGCCTCGATGCCGAACAGCACGTACGACGGCACCTTGAGCGTGTTGGCGTAGTCGACATAGGCGCCGCTGGGCACCCAGTCGATCGTGCCGGCCACGCGCAGGCGGCTGTTGCGGCTGTAGGCCAGCGTGGTGCGCAGCACGTGTTTCGGCACCCCGGCGATGCGGTTGTTGCCGTACACCGGGTCGTTGTCGAAGCGAAAGTCGCTGTAGTTCCAGATCTGCGACACGGTCACCTTGTCGCCCCGGGCGGCCACGTCGCGCAGCAGCTCGGCGCTGGCGCCCAGTTCCACCCCCTGCAGCACCGTCTTGCCGGCGTTGAACGTCGATGCCGGGATGTCGGCGCTGACCGTGTACTGCAGCAACTGGTCGCGCAGCAGCGACCGGTAGGCGGTCACGTCCCAGGCAAAGCGATCCCACTTGCCGCGCGTGCCCAGTTCCAGCGTCCAGCCGTGCTGGGCGGCCAGCGGCACGAACTGCTGCGTGGTGCCGATGGTCTGGTTCAGGTCCGAGAAGTCCGGCACGTCGGCGCTGCGCGTGATGTCGACGAACGCCTGGATGTCTGGCTTCGGCTCCCACAGCACGCCAAACTTCGGGTTGACGCCGCTGAACGTGGTGGCGTCCGACTTGGCGGCGGGGTTGGCCGGCAGGCCGCCGAAGTCGGTGTACTCGCGCCGGTTGCGGTAGGCCTTGGCGCCGGCCATCAGCGCCAGGGTGGGCAGCACGTACAGGCGGTCTTCCAGGTACGCCTCGTAGTTGTAGGCGTCCTGCCGGGCGTTCAGCGTCTGCGCGCCCCGGTCTCCATTCACGTTGACGTACTGCCGCGCGTTGTTGTTGCCGCCGAAGAACCGCGCGCCGGCGATCAGCTGGTTGCGCATGCCGCCCAGCGTGAACGTGCCGGTGTAGCGCGGCGCGAACCCGTAGGTCCAGCTGTCCTGGTCCACCACCTGGAAGATCGGGTGGTACAGGCTCTTGTGGATGCCCCACGTCGTGAAGTCGATCTGGCCGTTGTCGAGCCGGATGCTGGTGACGTTGGCCAGCCGCTCGGTGCGGGTGTTGCGCGCCTGGTCGCCCGCCAGCGCGCTGGCCGACGCCATGCGCGGCGTGGTCAGTGCCTGGTTCAGCGTCAGCGCGCCGGGCAGCAACTGGTCGACGATGTAGGCGCCGAAGTAGAACCGCGTCTCCACGGCCGGGCTGAAGCGGTAGCCCACGTTGGCGTTGATCTGCTCGTACTGGCCGCGCTCGTGGTTGCGCCAGCCTTCGGCGTGGCTGACCGTGGCGTTGGCCAGGAAGTCCCACTGGCCGATCTGGCGCGAGACTTGCCCGCTGCCGCGGATCGTGCCGAAGCTGCCGCCGTCCACGCGCACCATGTTGGGCGCCTCGGCGGTCAGCGCGGTGGGCGTGGTGAAGTTGATCGCCCCGCCCAGCGTGGTGCTGCCGTAGGCCAGGCCGTTGCCGCCCTTGTAGACCTCGGCGGCGGTCAGCGACAGCGGATCGATCTGGTAGAAGTCGCCGCTGCCATCGGCAAAGTTGGTCGGCACGCCGTCCTGCAGGATCTCGATGCCGCGCGTGTGAAACCCGCGTGCCACGCCGGAGCCGCGCACCGACAGCCGCAGTTCCTGGCCGTAGCGGTCCTGCACGTAGACGCCGGGCGAGTCCTTCAGCACGTCGCGCAAGTCGTACGCATAGGTGTTGGCAAACGACTGCGCCTCGACAAAGCCGACCGAGCCGGCTGACTGGAACAGCGACTGGCGCTGCCGGGCCAGGCCCGGCGCGGTCAGCGAGCCGACGGCCTGGGCGGTGGCGGTAACGGTGGGAAGGGTCTGGATGGATGAAGATTCCGCGCCGGGGACCGTAGCGGACTGGGCAAACGCCGCGCCGGTCAGCGCGGCGGCAGGCAGCACCGCAACGCGGCGCCAAGGTGTGGCTAGTTTCATTCGCTGGGTCGAGTCCCACGCCAGAGGCCGGCGTGGCTCGCATGTTCTTGTTTGGCTCGACCCGAAGCATACGAAGACGCACGCCGCCGCGCCATGCGACACAGCGACGCAACGTGCGCTTCAGCGCATAAGCTCAGCCGGTTTGCGTCGGCCTACAGCGCCGCCTGCCCGGCGCACGACGGCCCGCAGGCGGCGCCGTGCACATGGCTGCCGGCGGCATGCGCCACGCCCGCCGCCGGCCGGCTGGCGCGCTTCCACTGGGTGCCCGCCTGTCCGGCCAGCGTCTGCCGCAGCGCGCGGGCCGCGCTGACCATGTTGGCCAGGGCTGCTTCTGTCTCGGGCCAGCCGCGCGTCTTCAGTCCGCAGTCGGGGTTGACCCACAGCCGTTCCGGCGGAATCACCTCGCAGGCGCGCTCCAGCAGCCGGGTCATGGCGGCCACGGTTGGCACGCGCGGCGAATGGATGTCGTAGACGCCCGGCCCGATCTCGTTCGGGTAGTCGAACGCGCCAAAGCCTTCCAGCAGTTCCATGGCCGAGCGCGAGGTCTCGATCGTGATCACGTCGGCGTCCATCGCGGCGATGGCGGGCAGGATGTCGTTGAACTCGGCGTAGCACATGTGGGTGTGGATCTGCGTTGCGTCGCCCACGCCCGACGCCGACAGCCGGAACGCCTGGACCGCCCACTCCAGGTACGCGGTCCAGTCCGCCTGCCGTAGCGGCAGCCCCTCGCGCAGCGCCGGTTCGTCGATCTGGATCACGCGGATACCGGCCGCTTCCAGGTCGCACACCTCGTCGCGGATGGCCAGCGCCAGTTGGCGGGCGGTCTGCGCGCGCGGCTGGTCGTCGCGCACGAACGACCACTGCAGCATCGTCACGGGGCCGGTCAGCATGCCCTTCATCGGCTTGTCGGTCAGCGACTGGGCGAAGCGAGCGGTGTCGACGGTCATCGGCTCCGGCCGGTAGACGTCGCCAAAGATCACGGGCGGCTTGACGCAGCGCGAGCCGTAGCTCTGCACCCAGCCGTTCTCGGTGAACGCATAGCCGCAAAGCTGCTCGCCGAAGTACTCGACCATGTCGTTGCGCTCGGCCTCGCCGTGGACCAGCACGTCCAGGCCCAGCGCCTCCTGCTTGCGCACGGCCAGCTCGATCTCGCCGCGAATGCGTTCCAGATACTCCAGCGCGCCGATGTCGCCGCGCTTGTAGGCGGCGCGGGTCTGGCGGATGGCGGGCGTCTGCGGGAACGATCCGATCGTCGTGGTGGGCAGCGGCGGCAGCTTCAGCGCGTCGCGTTGCCGCACGATGCGATGGTCGAACGGGCTGGCGCGCTCGGCCATGTCGGCCGTCACGGCGGCCAGGCGCTTCTGTACCTGCTGGTTCACCACGCGGCGCGAGGTGCGGCGCGATGCCAGCGCGGCATCGGCGGCGGCCAGCTTGTCCGCCACGGCGGCCTCGCCATGCACGAGCGCGGTGGACAGCGTGTGCAACTCGTCGAGCTTCTCGGTGGCGAAGGCCAGCCAGCTTCGGAGTTCGGGATCGAGCCGCGTCTCGGCGTCCAGCGACACCGGCACGTGCAGCAGCGAGCAGGACGGCGCCAGCCAGAGCCGGTCGCCCAGCCTCGCGTGCAGCGGCGCCACCGTGGCCAGCACCTTGCGCAGGTCGGCGCGCCAGATGTTGCGGCCGTCGATCACACCGGCCGACAGCACGGCCGTGGCCGGCAGCACGGCCAGCCACGCCGGCAGTTGCTGCGGGGCGCGCACGAGATCGATATGAAAGCCGTGGACCGGCAGCGTGGCCACGCGGGCGGCGTGGTCCTCGGCGGTGTCGAAGTAGGTCGCCAGCAGCAGCTTGACGCCGCTATCGGCCAGCGCCGCGTAGGCGTGGTCGTAGGCGTCGCGCCAGGCGGGCGGCAGGTCCAGGCACAGCGCGGGCTCGTCGATCTGGACCCATTCGATGCCGCGGGCGTGCAGTTGCGACAGGATGCGCCGATACGCTGCCACCACCTTCGGCAGCAGCGTCAGGCGGTCGAATCCGGCCACGTGGGACTTGGACAGCCACAGGTAGGTCACCGGCCCGATCAGCGCCGGACGCACCGGCAGGCCCTGCGCCAGCGCCTCGTCGATGTCGTCGAAGAACCACGTCGTGCCGCCATCAAACCTGCTGTCGGCGTCCAGTTCCGGGACGATGTAGTGGTAGTTGGTATCGAACCACTTGGTCATTTCCATGGCCGGCTGCTCGGCGTTGCCGCGGGCCAGCGCGAAGTACTGCGCCAGCGTCAGCGCGGCGGCATCGAAGCCGAAGCGGGCGGGCAGGGCGCCCAGCAGCGTGGTCAGCCCCAGCATCTGGTCGTACCAGGCAAAGTCGCCGGCCGCGACCGTGGCCAGCCCGGCATCGGCCTGCAACTGCCAGTGGCGGCGGCGCAGCGTGGCGCCGGTTTCGCGCAGGGCGGCCTCCGAGGTCTCGCCGCGCCAGAACGCTTCTTGCGCGAACTTCAACTCGCGCCGTGCGCCGATGCGCGGAAATCCCAAAACGTGTGTCTGTGCCATGCCTGTGCTCCGGTGATGTCTGTCGTGGCGCACAGTGTCGATTCCCGGCTAGAATGAATCAAGCGAGATGTTTTAAACAAAGTATGAATTTCATTCAAGTCACAGGGGTGGGGCGATGATCGAGGTCCGGCATTTCCGGTCGCTGGTGGCCATTGCCGATTCGGGCAAGCTCGCCACGGCCGCCGAGCGCGTGCATGTGAGCCAGTCGGCGTTGTCGCACCAGATCAAGGCCATCGAGGCGCACTACGGCATGGCGCTGTTCGATCGCACGCGGCAAGGGCTGCGCTTCACGCCGGCCGGGGAACGGCTGCTGGCGCTGGCGCGCGAGGCGCTGGCCGCCATCAGCGCCGCCGAGCGCGACCTGCTGCGCCTGAAGAGCGATACCCGGGGCGAACTGCGCGTGGTGCTGGAGTGCCACACCTGCTTCGACTGGCTGATGCCCGTAATGGACGAATTCCGACGCCGATGGCCCGAAGTCGAAATCGACCTCGTGGCCGGCTTTCATGCCGATCCGCTGGCGCTGTTGGCGCAGGGCAAGGCGGACATGGTGATCGGGTCGAAGCCGCCGTCCAAGCGCGGGCTGGCGGTGGCGCCGCTGTTCCGTTTCGAGATCCTGGCGGTCATCGCCAACGAGCACCGGCTGCGCAACAAGCGGCGCATCGAGGCTGCCGACCTGGCGGGCGAGACGCTGATTACCTACCCGGTGCCCGAAACCCGCATCGACCTGATCCGCGAGGTGCTGGAGCCGGCCGGCATCCACCTGGAACGGCGCACGGCCGAGCTGACCGTGGCGGTGCTGCAACTGGTGGCCAGCCGCCGCGGCGTGGCCGCGCTGCCCAACTGGGGCGTCAAGAACTACGTCGATCACGACTACGTGCTGGCCAAGCGCATCGGCGCCAAGGGCCTGTGGAGCGAGCTCTATGCCGTGCTGCCGGTGGCGATGGCGGACCGGCCGTACGTGGGCGATTTCGTGTCGATCGTGCGCGAAACGTGCGCGGCCGAGCTGGACGGCATCGAGCTGCTGGACGACGCCGGGCCGTCAGGCGGCTAGCGGCTCCTTGGCCTCGGCGGCATCGACATCGTCAGAAAATTCCGCATCGACGATGTCCAGGTCCACGCCGTGGGCCACCCGACGCACGAACAGTTCGAGCAGTTCCGCGGCCGGCGCCGCGCAGTGCAGCCGCACGGCATTGGCCCGGCTGGCGTCGAAATGCATTTGCGCGAGCGACAGGCCGGTGCGACGGGCGTTGGCCAATACCCATTCCAGGCTGCCGAAGATGTCGGCATTGTCGAGTTGCAGGGAAAGGTGCAGGGCAGGCATGGCGGGTCCGGTTCGTGGCGCGAAGTGATTCGCTAGGTGTCCGGTAAATCTACCAGCCGGGCGGCGGAATGGGCTTCTGAATTTTCTCCATTCTGATTCGAAATGGAGAAGGAATGCGTGGTTCGGCGTATATTTACGGAGAATTCTTTTTTCCTTGCCGACAACCTCGTGACAAACGTTCCCAAACTCGATGACATGGACCGCCGCATCCTGCGCGAACTGCGCCGGGATGGACGGATTTCGAACGCCAAGCTGGCCGAGCGCGTCGGCCTGTCCGCCACGCCTTGCTGGAACCGCGTGAAGGCCCTGGAAGATGCCGGGGTCATCAGCGGCTACGCGGCGCTGCTGAACCAGAAGGCGCTGGGCCTGCCCGACACGGTATTGATCGAAGTGACGTTGGATCGACATGACGACGACATGCTTCACCGCTTTGGCGAGGCGCTGGCCGAATTGCCCGAAGTGCTGGAAGCCCACCTGCTGACGGGCGAGTACGACTACCTGATCAAGGTGGCGGTGGCCGGCACCGAGGGCTACGAGGAGTTCCTGCGCCACAAGCTCTACAAGCTGCCCGGCCTGCGGCACAGCCACTCGACGTTCGTGTTGCGGACGCTGAAGCGCGAGCCGTCGGTCCAGCCGTGAGCCCGGGGCGGCGGGCGGCACTGTTCATCCCGATATCAGCAGCATAGAATGCTGACCACCTCCCTTCCCACAAGCCAATCATGCTGGACATCGACCTCGACGCCACGGATATCCGGATCCTGGGCGAACTGCAGCGTGACGGCAGCCTGACCAACGTCGAGCTGGCCAGCCGCATCAACCTGTCCCCGTCGCCTTGCCTGGCGCGCGTCAAGCGGCTGGAGAAGATCGGCGTGATTTCGCGGCGGGTGACGTTGCTGGACGCGCGGCGGCTGGGTCTCAAGGTGGTGGTCTTTATCTCGGTGTCGCTGGACAAGCAGCGGCGTGAGACGCTGGACACGTTCGAGCGCAAGATCGGGGCGCTGCCGCAGGTGATGGAGTGCTACCTGATGTCGGGCGACGCCGACTACCTGCTGCGCGTGGTGGTGCCGGACGTGGAAGCGCTGGAACGGCTGATCATCGACCACATCACGCGCATTCCCGGCGTGGCCAACATCCGCTCCAGCTTCGCGCTCAAGCAGGTGCTGTACAGCACGGCGCTGCCGCTGGGCTGACCGGGCCGGCCTACAGCCGCGCCTGCACCGCCGCCCGCAACGCGGGCAACAGCTCGGCTTCGAACCACGGGTGCTGACGCATCCACATCACGACCCGCCACGACGGGTGGGGCAGCGGGAATACGCCCGGCCCGTGGCGCCGGAAGTCCTCCACCTGGGCTGTCATCGACGTCCCGGCCGGCGTCGGCAGATAGGCGGCCTGCGCGTAGCTGCCGACCAGCAGCGTCAGACGGTCAGCGGGCAGGCATTCCAGCACGCGCGCATGCCAGCGCGGCGCGCACTCCTTGCGGGGCGGCAGGTCGCCGCTCCTGCCCTTGCCCGGATAGCAGAACCCCATCGGCATGATGGCGACGCGCGACGCGTCGTAGAACGTGTCCTTGTCGATGCCCATCCAGTCGCGCAGGCGGTCGCCGCTGGGATCGTCGAACGGCACGCCGCTGGCATGCACGCGCGATCCCGGCGCCTGGCCGATGACAAGGATGCGGGCGGTGGCGCTGAACTGCAGCACCGGGCGCGGCCCGGCGGCCAGATCGGCGGCGCAGTGGGTGCAATCGGCAATCTCGCGCCGCAGGGACGCGATGACACCTTGGGCGCGGTGGGGGGACTTCATCGTGGCAAGCGGATTCCGTGGCGTGTGCGTATATTACGAGGCTCGATGCATTGCGATGGAACACGACCATGACGACACAAACCGAAACCGCGATCCTGGCCGGCGGCTGCTTCTGGGGCATGCAGGACCTGCTGCGCCGCTACCCCGGCGTGCTGACCACGCGCGTGGGCTATACCGGCGGCGACGTGCCCAATGCCACGTACCGCAACCACGGCACCCATGCGGAGGGGATCGAGATCGTGTTCGATCCCGGCCAGATCAGCTACCGCCAGATCCTCGAATTCTTCTTCCAGATCCACGATCCGACCACGCGGAACCGGCAGGGCAACGACGTCGGCACCAGCTACCGCTCGGCCATCTTCTACCGCGACGACGCCCAGAAGCGCGTGGCCGAGCAGACCGTGGCCGACGTGAACGCGTCGGGCCTCTGGCCCGGCAAGGTCGTCACGGAGATCGTGCCGGCCGGCCCGTTCTGGGAAGCGGAGCCCGAGCATCAGGACTATCTGGAACGGATTCCCAACGGCTATACCTGCCACTTCATCCGGCCGGGCTGGAAGCTGCCGCAGCAGGGCTAGCCGCCGGGCGCTCGACCAGCGCGTCGAGCGGCACCCCGAGCGCCGTGGCCAGGGCCCGCAGCACGTCCACGCTGCCGTCGCGCTTGCGGGTTTCGATCTGGCTCAGGTAGGGCTTGCTGAGGCCGGCGGCCGTGGCCAGCGCGTCCTGGGTCAGGCGGCGGTGCATGCGCCACGCCTTGACCGGATGGTCGCCGGCCAGCAGCGCGTCCACCACGGCGGACGGCACGCGAAAGCCGTCGTCGGCCGCCACGGCGGCGTCGTGAAGCAGCACGTCTTCGGCATCCTCGACGAGTTCGCGGACCCGCTCCCAGATGTCGATCGGCACGATCGCGTACTCGCGTTGGCCGTCACGCTCGATGAATTGGATGGCGTTCATGAATAGGCACTCCCACGGGATTTGACGGTCAGCACCACGATCACCAGTTGCCCGGCCTCGATCCTGTACACGACGCGCCAGTCGCCCACGCGGAGCCGGAAGGCATCCCGGCCCGCAAGTTTCCTGACGTTCTGGTTCGGCGCGTACGGATTGGCCGCCAGCAAGTCGATCTTGGCGCGGATGTTGGCGGCAATGTTTCGTGGCATCGCCAACAACTGCTGTGTAGCCTGTCTGGTGAAGTCGATCGTGTGCTGCATCCCGAGGTTAGCATAAAGCTAATTCATTGCAAACAAAGTTTGCTGTATCCGGGGGGCGGCTTGACGGTCGAGGGCAATGTAGCGGACGGTTCGGCGGCGCGTCCATCCCTCGGCGCCAGAATCAGAATTGTCTGCTGGCTGTCAGGAAGGCTGTACGTTTATACAGTATAGTTACGGCACCTCCGCCTCCGGAGCCCTGCGCAGCCAAGTGCATGCAACACTTCAGGTTTCGCTTCCAACCTACTGATTCGAGGCAAGAAATTGTCAGATTCCGGCACCATTCGCATTCGCGGCGCCCGTCAGCACAATCTCAAGAACATTGATCTGGACCTGCGCACGGGGCAGATGACCGTCGTGACGGGGCCGTCCGGGTCGGGCAAGTCGAGCCTCGTGTTCGACACCCTGTACGCCGAAGGCCAGCGTCGCTACGTCGAGACCTTCAGCGCCTATGCGCGCCAGTTCCTGGACCGCATGGACCGTCCGCAGGTGGACAAGGTGGACGGCGTGCCGCCCGCCATCGCCATCGACCAGACCAACCCGGTGCGCAGCTCGCGCTCCACGGTCGGCACGATGACGGAGCTGAACGATCACCTGAAGCTGCTCTACGCCCGCGCGGCCGAGCTGTTCGACAAGCAGAGCGCGCTGCCGGTGCGCCACGATTCCCCCGAGACCATCTACGCCGAGCTGCAGGCCCGCACCGCGGCCGGGCAGCCGTTTGCCGATGCGCGGCTGGTGGTCACGTTTCCGGTGGAACTGCCGGAGTCGGCCACCGAGGACGAGGTGGCGCAGTGGCTGTCGGTCAGCGGCTATACCCGCGTGCACGGCCAGCGGATCGTGGAATCGCCCACGGGCCGGCGCAAGGTGCTGGACGTGGTGGCAGACCGCTTCCGCATCGGCAACGTGGAAAAAGCCCGCGCCGTGGAGGCCATCGAGGCGTCGCTGAAGCGCGGCGGCGGGCGGGTCAGCGTGAACGTGGTGATCGATGACGGCGAGGGCCCGGTCTGGAAGTTCTCCACGGGCCTGCACAGCCCCGAGAGCGACATCCGCTACGCCGATCCGCAGCCGGCGCTGTTCTCGTTCAACTCGGCCTATGGCGCCTGCGAAACGTGCCGCGGCTTCGGGCGCGTCATCGGCGTGGACCTGGGCCTGGTGATCCCCGACGGCCGCAAGTCGCTGCGCGACGGCGCGATCAAGCCGATGCAGACGCCGGCCTGGAAGGAGTGCCAGGACGACCTGATGCGCTACGCCGCCAAGGCCGGCATCCCGCGCGACCTGCCGTGGAACCAGCTTACCGAGGCCGAGCAGCACTGGGTCATCCACGGATCGCCGGACTGGACGGGCCAGTGGAACAAGCAGTGGTACGGCGTGATGCGCTTCTTCAACTACCTGGAGTCGAAGGCGTACAAGATGCACATCCGCGTGCTGCTGTCGAAGTACCGCAGCTACACGCCGTGCGAGACCTGCGGCGGCGCCCGGCTCAAGACCGAGGCGCTGCTGTGGCGCCTGGGCAGCCGGGACAACGCCGACGCCGTGCTGGCGCCGGCCGGCCGCTTCCTGCCGCGTGGCGTGGACTGGAACCGCAGCCAGCTCGAATCGTTGCCGGGCCTGACCGTGCACGACCTGATGCTGATGCCGATCGCGCGTATCCGGCGCTTCTTCGACGACTTGACGCTGCCCACCGCGCTGCTGGACGACGCGCTCAAGCTGCTGCTGGCCGAAGTGCGCACGCGGCTCAAGTACCTGTGCGACGTGGGCCTGGGCTACCTGACGCTGGACCGCCAGAGCCGCACGCTGTCCGGCGGCGAGGTGCAGCGGATCAACCTGACGACCGCGCTGGGCACGTCGCTGGTCAACACGCTGTTCGTGCTCGACGAGCCCAGCATCGGCCTGCATCCGCGCGACCTGAACCGCATTGTCGAGGCGATGCACCGGCTGCGCGACGCGGGCAACACGCTTGTGGTGGTGGAGCACGACCCGTCGGTCATGCTGGCCGCCGACCGCCTGATCGACATGGGCCCCGGCCCCGGCGAGCGCGGCGGGTCGATCATCTTCGACGGCACACCCGAGACCATCCGCGGCGAGCCGACGCTGACCGGCGACTACCTGGGTGGCCGCCGGCGCGTGACCGACGCCACGGACTGGCAGCTGCGCCCCGTGGACGACGGCACCCCGCGCCTGCGGCTGGAAGGCGCGACGGAGCACAACCTCAAGGACGTGACGGTCGAGATTCCGCTGAACCGGCTGGTCTGCGTGACGGGCGTGTCGGGCTCGGGCAAGTCCACGCTGCTGCAGGACGTGCTCTACCCGGCGATGGCCCGCCATTTCGGCAAGGCCACCGAGTCGCCGGGCGCGTTCCGCGACCTGGCCGGGGCCGAGCTGGTCGATGACGTCGTGTTCGTCGACCAGTCGCCGATCGGCAAGACCGCGCGGTCCAACCCGGCCAGCTACGTGGGCGCGTTCGACGAGATCCGCAAGCTGTTCGCCAAGGCGCCGCTGGCGCTGCAGCGCGGCTACACGGCCGGCACGTTCAGCTTCAACTCAGGCGATGGCCGATGCCCCACCTGCGGCGGCTCGGGCTTCGAGCACGTGGAGATGCAGTTCCTGTCCGACGTCTACCTGCGTTGCCCGGACTGCGACGGCACCCGCTATCGCGCCGAAGTGCTGGAGGTCAAGATCGAGCGCGCCGCGCGCGGACAGGCGCCGCGCCTGCTGAGCGTGGCCGACGTGCTGGAGCTGACCGTCAGCGAGGCCACGGCGCTGTTCGAGGGCGACGGCGCCGTGCTGCGCGTGCTGGCGCCGATTGCCGACGTGGGCCTGGAGTACGTGAAGCTGGGCCAGCCCGTGCCGACGCTGTCGGGCGGCGAGGCCCAGCGCCTGAAGCTGGCCGGCTTCCTGGCCGAGACGGCCGCCGCCCAGCCGGCAAAGAACCGCAAGGCCGTGGTGCTGCCGAAGCGGCTGTTCATGTTCGACGAACCGACCACCGGCCTGCATTTCGACGATATCGCCAAGCTGATGCGGGCGTTCGGCAAGCTGCTGGACGGCGGCCACTCGCTGATCGTGATCGAGCACAACCTGGATGTGATCCGCGCGTCGGACTGGATCATCGACCTGGGCCCGGAAGGCGGCGACGCCGGTGGGCAGGTGCTGTGCGTGGGCACGCCCGGGACGGTCAAGGGCTGCCCGGACTCGCATACCGGGCACGCGCTGGTGGCCTACGACCAGGCGCTAGGCGAGGCCGGCACGCTGGCGGCGGAGCGCGAGGAACAGGCCCGCCACGGCCTGCCGCTGCAGGCGGCGGTGCAAGCGGCCCAGGCGCGCCGCGCCGTGGAAGGCGAGGGCGTGGTGCGCATCGTCAACGCTCATGAGCACAACCTCAAGGCGCTGAACGTCGATATCCCACATGGCAAGTTCAACGTCATCACCGGCGTGTCCGGGTCGGGCAAGTCGACGCTGGCGTTCGACATCCTGTTCCACGAAGGTCAGCGGCGCTACCTGGAATCGCTGAACGCCTATGCACGGTCGATCGTGCAGCCGGCGGGCCGCCCGGAGGTGGACGCGGTCTATGGCATCCCCCCGACGGTGGCCATCGAGCAGCGGCTGTCGCGCGGCGGGCGCAAGAGTACCGTGGCGACGACGTCCGAGGTCTGGCACTTCCTGCGCCTGCTCTACGTCAAGCTGGGCATCCAGCATTGCGTGCACGACGGCGCGCCGGTGACGTCGCAGAGCCCGGCGTCGATTGCCGCGCAACTGCTGCGCAACTATCGCGGCCAGCACGTGGGCCTGTTGGCGCCGCTGGTGGTCAACCGCAAGGGCGTCTATACCGACCTGGCCAAGTGGGCCAAGGCGCGCGGCAATACGCACCTGCGCGTCGACGGCGAATTCCTGCCCGTGGACCCGTGGCCGCGGCTGGACCGCTTCCGCGAGCACACGATCGAGCTGCCGGTCGGCGACATCGTCGTTTCGCCAGATAACGAGGCGGCGCTGCGCGCGCTGCTGGACCAGACGCTGGAAGCCGGCAAGGGCGTGATGCACCTGCTGGCCCCGCTGGACGGCCTGAGCGACGCGATGCAGTGCGGCACCACGCACGAGTGCGAGACGGTGGTGTTTTCGACCAAGCGCGCCTGTCCGGTCTGCGGCACGAGCTATCCGGAACTCGATCCGCGCATGTTCTCGTACAACAGCAAGCACGGCTGGTGCGGCACCTGTGTGGGCACCGGGCTGGCGCTGACCGGCGAGCAGCGCGCGGCCTACGACGACACCGTGGTGGGTGGCGACGACCGCGGCCGCGAGCAGACGCTGCCGTCGGAGGAGCAGGAGCCCGAAGGCGTGGCCGATACGCCATGTCCGGACTGCGGCGGCACGCGCCTGAACGACGTGGCGCGGGCTGTGACCTTCGACACCAACGCGATTACCGACGTGGCGCAGTGGACCGTATCGGACACCCGGCGCTGGGTCGACGGCCTGCGGCTGACGGGCCGCGACGCCGAGATCGCCCGCGACGTGGTGACCGAGATCGCCAGCCGCCTGCAGTTCCTGGAGGAGGTGGGGCTGGGCTACCTGAGCCTGGACCGTGCCGCGCCGAGCCTGTCCGGCGGCGAGGCGCAGCGGATCCGGCTGGCCGCGCAGCTTGGCAGCAACCTGCAGGGTGTCTGCTACGTGCTGGACGAGCCGACCATCGGCCTGCATCCGCGCGACAACCAGATCCTGCTCGACGCCCTGCGCAAGCTGGGGGACAAGGGCAACACGCTGGTGGTGGTGGAGCATGACGAGGACACGATCCGGCGCGCTGACCACATCATCGACATCGGCCCCGGCGCGGGCAAGCGCGGCGGCAACCTGGTGGCCCAGGGTGGCGTGGCCGCGCTGGCGGCGGCGCCCGATTCCACGACTGGCCGCTTCCTGGCCCGGCCGATGATCCACCCGCTGCAGCCGCGCCGGCCGGTACGGCCTGCCCGGGCCGGCAAGGAAGCCGAGCCCGCGCAATGGCTGACCGTGCACGGCGCGCACCTGCACAACCTGCGCGACGTGACGGCCCGCATTCCGCTTGGACGCCTGGTGGCCATCACCGGCGTGTCGGGGTCGGGCAAGTCCACGCTGGCGCGCGACGTGCTGATGACCAACCTGCTG
Organism: Cupriavidus sp. H18C2; assembly: GCF_049393795.1. Classification (NCBI taxonomy): domain Bacteria; kingdom Pseudomonadati; phylum Pseudomonadota; class Betaproteobacteria; order Burkholderiales; family Burkholderiaceae; genus Cupriavidus; species Cupriavidus sp. H18C2. The sequence continues at coordinate 616,305 of NZ_CP186011.1, forward strand.
GATGCGGTGGGCCGCTCGGTGATGTCGTCGCCGGCCACGCGCCGCGCCCGCGCGGCGGCTGAAAAGGCCGGCAAGCCGACGGCGACCCGGCAACTCAGCGTGGCCCATGCCTGGCATGGCTGCGAGGCCATCAGCGGCTGGGAATCGATCGACCGCGTGCTCGAAGTGGACCAGACGCCGATCGGCAAGACGCCGCGCTCGTGCCCGGCCACCTATATCGGCGTCTGGGACGCGATCCGCAAGCTGTTCGCGGAGACGCTGGAGGCCAAGGCGCGCGGCTACAGCGCGTCGCGGTTCTCGTTCAATACCAGCGAGGGGCGCTGCCCGGCCTGCGAGGGCCAGGGCGTGCGCACCATCGGCATGAGCTTCCTGCCCGATGTGAAGGTGCCGTGCGACGTCTGCCATGGCCAGCGCTTCAACCCGGAGACGCTGGCGGTGACGTGGCGCGGCAAGAACATTGGCGACGTGCTGACGATGGAGATCGACGAGGCCGTGGCGTTCTTCGCCGCCATCACGCAGATCGCGCATCCGCTGCAGCTGATGAAGGACGTGGGGCTGGGCTACCTGACGCTGGGCCAGCCGTCGCCAACGCTGTCCGGCGGCGAGGCGCAGCGGATCAAGCTGGTCACCGAGCTGTCGAAGGTGCGCGACGACATCACGCGGCGCGGCCAGAAGGCGCCGCACACGCTCTACGTGCTGGACGAGCCCACCGTGGGCCTGCACATGGCCGACGTGGCGCGGCTGATCCGCGTGCTGCACCGGCTGACCGATGGCGGCCACAGCGTGGTGGTGATCGAGCACGACCTCGACGTGATTGCCGAGGCCGACTGGATCATCGACCTGGGGCCGGAAGGCGGCGCGCAGGGCGGCACCATCGTCGGATCGGCCGATCCCGAGGCGCTGGCGCGCATCAAGGCCAGCCACACCGGGGCCGCGCTGGTGCCGGTGCTGGCACGCACGGCGCCGGACGCACCGGACGCGGCGCGCGCGGCGGGCTGACCGGCAGCGGTCGCCGGGCGGGCGGGACGAGTGCGGGTGGGCGTGGGCGGCTAGCGCGTCCGCGCCGGCCTGCCCGGTGGCGATGGCGGCGGCCGTGGCCCGGCCAGCGCCGCCGCGCAGAAGTCGACCAGTTCCTCCACCGGCGGATCGCTGCGCACGCGCTTGCCGCGCTCGCGCACCCAGTGGGCGAGCGAATAGACCACCGTGTCCATGAACCAGATCAGCCGCAGCTTCATGACGGGCCGCGGCACGTCCGGCAGCAGGCCGTACACGTGCTCGCGCACGCGGTACAGCGCGCTCATGGCCGTCTTGTCGACCAGGCCCTTGTTGAGCAGGCCGGGGCTGAACGTGGTCTGCGCCAGCACCTGCAGGTAGTGGGTGCCCCAGTCCGTGTGCAGGACCACGTCGACCAGCGGGCGGATGGTGGCTTGCACCACGCCGTGGATGTCGATGGGCTGCCCGCGGCCTTCCAGCGCGTCCAGGTAGCGGTGGCGGATCTCGTTGACCTGGTGCAGCCGCCGGTTCAGCAGGTGGCTGACCAGCGCCTCGCGCGAACCAAAGTGATAGTGCAGGGCGGACCGGTTGCGCTGGCCGCTTTCCACCACGATCTGCCGTAGCGGCACCTGCTCCACCCCTTGCTCCGCAAACAGCCGCTCGGCGATCTCCAGGATGCGCCGCGCGGTGTCGGTCAGCCCGTCGCGGCTGTCGGGCGCCGTGGCGTCGTCGGCCGGGGCCGTCTCGGCTGGCGCCGCGCGGCGCGGCCGGGGGGCGGCCGGGGTACGGGGCTCGTCGGCGATCAGGGCGCGCGCTTGCTTGAGCTTCATGGGGGGCTTTGCGTGGAGGCTTGTCGTTATCGAAATGAAAGCTTCGCAAGGATACGGAAAAAGCGGATGTCCGACATCTGATCCGCATCGTAATTCCTTCAATTTCATACCCGCTTCGGGAAAGCCCTAGCTATCTGAACCGCCGGATGCCATTAGCCTGCGTCCATGCCGGATTAATACAAGGGATTAATCCGGCGGAATGCGGCCGGCAACGGCCGTGCGTCGGGCGCCGGACGGAGGAGACCACTGGCGCCATCAGCCACTCCCTCTCGGAACCACAAACAATGAAGAAGACGCTGTTCGCCGCTGTCGCCGGCGCGCTGCTGGCGCCAGCCGCCTGGGCCCAATCGTCCGTGACGCTCTATGGCGTCGTGACCACCAGCATCCAGTACGTTAACCACGTCCAGAACACGAGCAATGGCGTGCTGGCGCCGGGCAGCGGCTCCGCCGTGTTCATGAACTCGTCGGGCATCGCGCAGTCACGTTTCGGCCTGCGCGGCGTGGAAGACCTGGGCGGTGGCCTGAAGAGCCTGTTCGTGCTGGAAAACCAGTTCAACGCCGACGACGGCCGGCTGGGCAACGGCGGGCTGCTGTTCGGCCGCCAGGCGTTCGTGGGCGTGCAGAACCCCTGGGGCAAGCTGACGTTCGGGCGCCAGTACACGTCCGCGTTCCTGACGATGGGCAGCTTCACGCCGGTGGCGTACGCGCCGGAATTCGAGCCGGTGGTGGGCATCGCCGGCCCGAACTTCCGCGAGAACAACATGGTCCAGTACCAGGGCACGTTCGGCCCGGTCACGGCGATGGCCCACTGGTCGTTCGGCGAACGCTCGGGCACGTTCGCGGCCGGCTCGGCCTACGGCGTGGGCCTGCAGTACAACGCCGGGCCGCTGGGGCTGGCGGCGGCCTATGACGAGGTCAAGACGCTGAACACGGCGCAGGCGGCCGGCACGTCGGGATCCAACGACCACGGCCGCGACATGCGCGCCATGGTGGGCGGCAGCTACCGGCTGGGGCCGGTCAAGATGGTGGCGGGCTATCGCTGGGGCAATTCGGTGGCGCCGGCCACGGGCACGCCCACGCTGCTGCCCCATCGCGACGACATGTACTGGGCCGGCGTGAGCTGGGACGCGTCGGCGGCGCTGCGTCTGACGCTGGCCTACTACTACGACGACATCAAGGCGGCGCGCATCAACGGCGTGTCGACCAATCCGAAGAACCCGCAGCAGTACCTGGCGCTGGCCGACTACAGCCTGTCCAAGCGCACCGACGTGTTCTTCGCGGTCAACTACGCGCGCAATGCGTCGCTGAACTGGGACAACATCTCGTACCTGCCCAACGGCCAGTCGGTCGGCTACCTGCCGTCGACGTCGCAGGTCTACTACAAGACGCCCGATGCCAGCGGCCAGCTTGGCATTTCGCTGGGCATGCGCCACATCTTCTGACCGCGCCCGGGGCCCGGGCCGCCAACGCCAGGCGAGGGGCCGGCGCGAACTCCACGACGCGCAGGCATTGCGGCGCCGCAGCCTATCGGGTGCGGCGCCTTTTTTCATCACGACGGGCAGGTGCTTTGGCGGGCTGGCGGCGAAAGATGCGTATCATCGGCATCGCACAGGCGCAAAAAAGGTCCGAACACCATGCAACGCAAGACATTCCGCAACCTGCAATGCCCCATCGCCCGCAGCCTGGAGCGCGTGGGCGAGTGGTGGAGCATTCTGATCCTGCGCGATGCGTTCTACGGCACGAAGCGCTTCGACGAATTTCAGCGCAATCTCGACATTGCGCCGAACATGCTGACGCGGCGGCTCAACGGGCTGGTCGAGGAGGGCCTGCTGGAAAAGCGCCAGTACTCGGAACGCCCGCCGCGCTATGAATACGTGCTGACCGACTGCGGACGCGACTTCCGGCCCGTGCTGCTGGCGCTGCTGGCCTGGGGCAACCGCAATTTCGCGCCCGAGGGTGCCAGCGTGCAGATCGTCGACCGCGAGACCGGCAAGGTGGTGGAGCCGCTGCTGGTGGATGCGGCCACCGGCGAACCGCTGCAGATGGGCAAGCGCCACGTCATGCGCGCCGGCCCGGCGGCCGACGATCGTACGCGCGACCGGCTCTCGTCGGCGGCTTCGCACATGGCCAGTCCGGCGGCGGCCAAGGTACCGGCGGCCTGAGCCGGGCGGCTGCCAGGTTGCTCCAAAAGCATTTCTGGCATAGAGTCCAAGGACCTGCAGCCCGTCCTCCGACGGTTTCCCGCCGACTCCGGATAGACCTGATGCCTCGCTTCCCGACCCCCTTTCTCACCGCCGCAGCCTTGCTGACGGCCGCCTGGCTGGCCGGCTGTGCCAGCACCCCGATGCCGCCACCGCAGCCGCCGCGCACCCAGCCGACGGCGCCCGCGACGATCACCACGCCGTCCCAGGGCGGCTTCAGCCGCGCGCAGCTGGAAGCCGCCGGCAACGCCTGCGAAAAGCGCGTGGCCGACGCGGTCAAGATGCGCTACCCGCAGCCGGGCAGCGTCATGATGATGCCGGACCGCGAACGCATCACCCAGCAGACCGTCAACCAGACAGCCGTGAGCGGCGAGGGTACCTTCGAACCCGATGCCAGCGAGGAAGCAATGGGCTTCCGCTACACCTGCCTCTACAACGTCCGCACGCAGCGCGTGGACGACGTCCAGATGCGCTACGGCCCGCACTAGGCCGGGCATTCGTTTCTTTCCGGTTCCACGATGTTGGCCGGCGTTCCCGACGGAGCGCCGGCCATGTTGCATGGCCGATCCCGCCCGGCCCCGCCGGTTCCGTCCGACCGATCCCCCCGTCCCGATTTGCGCCCGAGCAAGCCTTGGCGTTTTGGCGTATCGTCTCGATCTGGCGATGCTTGACTGCGCAATGATTGCCGCGTCATTCACGCCGCCGTCCGTCGTACCAGCCGCCCCCGGATCGATATCGTGACCAGCCCCGCCAGCCAGCCTGCCCAAGCCGCCGTGCCACCCGCCGACTCCCCGATGACCCCGCGCGAGAAGCGCGCGATGGCCGCGATCATGATTGCCGTGTCGCTGGCCACGCTGGACACGGCCATCGCCAACACCGCGCTGCCGAACATCGCGGCCGACCTGAACAGCACGCCGGCGGCGTCGGTCTGGATCATCAACGCCTACCAGCTCGCGATGGTGGCCACGCTGCTGCCGTTCGCGGCGCTGGGCGGCGTGGTCGGCCACCGGCGCATCTACATCGGCGGCGTCATCGTGTTCATCGTCTCGTCTGTGATCTGCGCGATGGCGTGGTCGCTGCCGACGCTGGCGGCCGCGCGGCTGCTGCAGGGTATTGGCGCGGCGGCCGTCATGAGCGTCAACACGGCGCTGATCAGCGCGATCTTTCCGATCCACCGGCTGGGGCGCGGCGTGGGCCTCAACGCGCTCATCGTGGGCGTGTCGTTCGCGGTCGGGCCGACCGTGGCGTCGGTCATCCTGTCATTTGGCTCGTGGCCGTGGCTGTTCGCCGTCAACCTGCCGATCGGGCTGCTGGCGCTGTTCATGGCGTGGCCGTCGCTGCCGGAGACCAAGCGCAGCCAGCACCGCTTTGACCCCGTGGCGGCCGTGCTCAACGCCATCACGTTCGCCGCGCTGATCTTCGCGCTGGGCGAGGGCGTGCAGCGCGAGCCGGTGCAATACGTGGTGGCCGCGGCCGCCGTGTTCGTGATTGCCTTCGGCCTGCTGCTGCGCCGCGAGCGCGGCCATCCGGCGCCGATGCTGCCCGTGGACCTGCTCAAGCGGCCGATGTTCGCGCTGTCCACGGCCACCGCCGTCTGCTCGTTCGCGGCCCAGGGGCTGGCGTTCGTGTCCTTGCCGTTCTATTTCGAGCACGTGCTGGGCCGTAACCCGGTGGAAACCGGCTTCCTGCTCACGCCGTGGTCGGCCGTGGTGGCGCTGATGGCGCCGATTGCCGGGCGGCTGTCGGACCGCTATCCGCCGGGGCTGCTGGGCGGCATCGGGCTGGCGATCATGGCGGCCGGCATGGCGTCGCTGGCGATGATGCCGGCCGACGCCAGCGTGCTGAACATCGGCATCCGGATGGCGATCTGCGGCGCCGGCTTTGGCTTCTTCCAGTCGCCGAACCTCAAGGCGCTGATGGCCAGCGCGCCGCGCGAGCGGTCCGGCGGCGCAAGCGGCGTGGTGGCCACGGCGCGGCTGCTGGGACAGGCGACTGGTGCGGCACTGGTGGCGCTGTCGTTCGGCATCGCCGGCGCGCATGGCCCGACGCTGGCGCTCGGCCTGGGCGCCGGGTTCGCCGCCGCGGCAGCCGTCGCAAGCTGGCTGCGGCTGGTCACGCCGCAGAGCGCGGACAGCGCGGCCATGCAGGGCGCCGGCAAGTCATCCTGACGACCAAGGCGGACGGCAGGGGCAAGACCTGCGCGCAGACCTTGTAGATTGTGCATGGCGCCCGTGGCCCGGGCGCCATTTTTCATGGGCTGGCGCATCGGTATGAAACTTGCCCGCATCCCGGGTATCGGGGCGTATCGCCCCAGCTACACGGAGGCAAGGCAATGAACCGATCAGACGACTACGGACGTCGCCGCAGGCCCGATCAGCGCTACGGAGGCTATGAGGAGGGCTATGGCCACGTGCCTGGCGACGATCGAAACTGGCGCGACCGTGACCTGTCCGCAGGCCGCTATGGCAACGCCACCGAACGCAATCCCTATGACGCCTACGACAACGGCGACACGCGCGGCCGCGACGAGGACCCGCGCAGCCGAGGCGCGTGGCGGCAGGGCCGCACGGCGCAGTTGAGCGGCGGATGGCGGTCACGCAGCGGCACGGTGTACTACCCGGGCCGCTCCACCTACCAGGAATCGCGCGACGAAAGCTCGCCGCACAGCCCCGGCTACGTCAGCGCATACAGCAGCGGCTACGAGGATGGCTACGACGCCGCATCGCGTTCGTCGGCGCGCAACCCGTCGCGCGACAGCGACGAGCGCTGGGCAGGCACCCGCGGCGGCTATGAAACCGGTTACGAGGACTACGGCGTGCGGGCGGGCCGCAATTTCCGCCAACGCCCGCGCACCGGCGACGCCGTGCAGGGCCGAGGCCCGTACGCCTATGGCGGCGAGTCGCAGCGTCCGTACGGCGGGCGGCAGGCCGGACCGAAGAACTACACGCGCTCGGACGAGCGGGTGCGCGAGGAAGTCTGCGAGCGCCTGACCCACGCCCCGACCGTGGACGTCAGCGATGTCACGGTGACGGTGACCGGCAGCGTGGTCACGCTGACAGGCTCGGTGGACAACCGGCGCATGAAGTACGAGATCGAGGACATCGTCGACGATACCTATGGCGTGTCCGACGTCGTCAACCAGTTGCACGTGCGCCCGTACGGCGTGCTGGCATCGGAATAGCGGCCTGGCCGCCGCACGGGCGCCCGCGGACCACCCGCGCGCCATGGACAAAGCCCCGGCCTGGCCGGGGCTTTTTTGCGGGGCGGCGCCCGGCTACAGGTCGCTGCCGCTGGGCGGATTCTCCATGCGCTTGTCGGTCTGGTCGGCACGGTCCACGGGCGTGTCGGCCGGCAATTCCTCGGCGGCGCGGCGCACTTCCTCAAAGATCGCTTCCTCGGGAATCTCGTCCTCGGGCGGCTCGTGATTCTCCGGCGCGATATCGCCGATCTCGCGTTCCAGCTCCTCGGTGGTCTCCGGGTCGAGCGTCGGGTCCAGCGTGCTGGGAATGCTCTCGGTCTCGCTCGGGTCGACGTCCGGTGCGGCGGCTTCAGGGCGTCCTTGTCGGGTGGTCTTGCTCATCGTGGCTCCTTTTGCGTGTCGATCTGAAAGCAGGAGGCGGCAAGTTGCATGCCAGTTGCAGCGGCGCCGTGGCGGACGCCTCTCGGCCTTCGGTCATCCGGCCGCCGTCGACCGTCGCGCAGGCTGCCGTAATCACGTCAAACTGCTTGACGTATATAGGATAAGTACGAATTTGTAGAATTGACAAAGTTTGAGTTCTACTAAGATTTGCCGCTCAAGTTCCCGGTTAGAGTGCGCTTCAACCTGTGCCCCTGCACCCGACCGAGAATATGAACTGCTGTTGCTATCGAGTTGTTTTCAACCGGCACCGTCGCATGCTGATGGCGGTCCAGGAATCCGCCCAGAGCCAGGACGAAGGACGCAACGGCGGCGGCGAGGCGAAGACGAGGGCCAGCGAGACACACACCGTGCGTTTCACGCTGCCGGCGCTGGTGCTTTCGGTCTGGATGGCGCTGGGCTTGCCAACGAAGAGCTTGGCCCAGGTGGTGGCGGATCCGAACGCTGGCGCAAACGGGCCGACGGTCGGGCAGACAGCGAATGGCTTGCCGCAAGTCAATATCACGCGGCCGTCGGCTGCCGGCGTGTCCACGAACGCCTACACTCAATTCGACGTACCGAAGGCGGGCGTCATCCTCAATAATTCCCCGACCATCACGGCGACCCAGCAGGCCGGGTATATCAACGGCAATCCCAACCTGCTGCCCGGGGGCTCCGCCCGGATCATCGTCAATCAGATCACGAGCACGCTGCCGAGCCAAATGCAGGGGTATCTGGAGGTTGCCGGGCCGCGCAGCGAAGTGATCGTGGCGAACCCCAACGGGATCCTTGTAGATGGCGCTGGCTTCATCAATACCAGCCGTGCCACGCTCACCACCGGTGTGCCCGTGTATGGGGGCAGCGGCAGTCTGGATGCGTTTCGTGTCACCAGTGGTCAGATCACGGTCCAGGGCGAGGGACTCAATGCCGCCAACGTCGATCAGGTCGACCTGATCGCTCGGGCGGTGCAGGCCAATGCGGCATTGTACGCGAACCAGCTGAACGTCATTGTGGGTGCCAACCAGGTCAACCACGACACGCTTGTCGCTACGCCGATTGCCGGCGCGGGTGCTGCCCCGGCGATGGGAATCGACGTCGCCCAACTTGGCGGGATGTACGCCAACAAGATCCTGCTGGCCTCCACCGAGAATGGCGTGGGCGTCTCGCTGCGTGGCGTTGCCGCAGCACAAGCGGGCGACCTGACCCTGACCGCCCAGGGCAAGCTGATCCTGGCCGGGCAGACCAACGCGAGCGGCAACCTGGTTGCCTATGCGCGCGACGGGATCGACAACACGGGAACGACGTATGGCACGCAAGGCGTGTCGGTCAACACCGACGGCGTGCTGTCGAACAGCGGCACGCTGGCCGCGCAGCAGTGGCTGAACGCCACGGGCGGCAGTGTGTCATCAACGGGAACCCTCGCGGCCGGCGTGAACGCGGATGGCACCACAGCCGCGCCCGCCGACCTGACAGTGATCGCCACCAGCGGTGCGATGGCCGCAACGGGCCGGAACCAGGCGAGCGGCAATGCCACGCTCCAGGGTACAGGTGTGAGCCTCGCAGGCAGCCAGACGACGGCGGGCGGCAACCTCAACTTGCAAGCGGGCGCGGGCGATCTGGATCTGACGAGCGCCACGGTTGCCGCTGGCGCAGGTCTGGTCGCAGCGACGCAGCGTGCCCTCATCAACGATCGTGGCCAGATGTCGAGCCAGGGTGCGACGTCCCTCGCGGCCGGCAATGTGTCCAACCGAGGGGGCCAGATTGTCTCGCAAGGCGCCACCACGATTGCATCGACAGGCGCCATCGACAATATCCAGGGCACGGTGCAAGCTGGCGGCGCGCTGACGGCCAACGCTGCGTCACTCGACAACACGGCCGGACGCATCGTATCGCTCGACGGCGCCGGTTTGTCGATCCAAGCCTCCGGTGTGCTCAAAAACGTGGCGGGCACGACCGCCAACGGTGCCCAGGGTGGCGTGATTGGCGGCAATGGCAATGTGCGACTCGCTGCTGGCGCGATCACGAACCACGGCCAGGTCAGCGCATTGGGCAATACGACCCTTAATGCGACGTCACTGGACAATGCTGCCGGCAACATGGTGGCCGGTGGTGCACTCGCCGTGGCCGTAACGGGGACTGTCAACAACCGCCAGGGCAATCTGTACGGTCAGTCCGGCCTGTCGGTCCGCAGCGGCTCGCTGGACAACACTGGCGGCTCCGTACAGACCCAAGGCGACCTGTCCGTGAGCGCCGATGGCGGCGTTGCAAACACTGACGGGACGCTGGCAGCCAACGGCGATCACGGCAAGCTCGCGGTGGGCGCCGCCAGCGTGGATAACACGCGCGGCGTGATCGGCAATTCTGGCGACGGCACGACGACGGTCACGGCGAACACCACCCTCACCAATACCGCTGGCAGGCTCGGCGGCAACGGCGACGTCACTATCCACGCCCAGACGCTTGCGAACAGTACAGACGGCACTACCGGGGCGTTGCTGGCTTCAGGCGGCGCATTGAACCTGGATGTGTCCACTGCGGTGGATAACCGTGGTGGCACGCTTTACGGCGGCAAGGGCCTTACTCTGGATCAGGCTGGCGCTGCGCTTCACAACACCGCCGGTCAGATCCTCGGCGGCACCAACGTCCGGGTGAATGTCGCGTCGGTGAACAACCTGGGCGGTGCGGTCAAGGCCAACCACGACGTTGCCGTGGCGGGCGCTGTCTCTGGTAGTGGGGAGATGGCCGCCGGGCGCAATCTGTCCCTGGACGTTGCCGGAGACTATGCCAACGATGCGGCCAACAAGCTGCGCGCCGACGGTGACATGCGTGTGGCCGCGACGGGCACCTTGAACAACACTGGAATGCTTGCCGCCGTCGGCGGACTGACCGTGCAAGGCGCAGATATCGTCAATGCCGCCGGGGCGGGCATGAACGGTTCAACCACCACAGTCAGCGCCTCCCATTCGCTCAGCAATGCCGGCCGCATCGAGGGCGACACGGTCCAGACCAGCAGTCCGACGACCGCCAACACCGGCACCATCATCGGCAACAACGTGACCGTGCAGGGCGCGGGCGTCGTCAACACCGGCGACGCTGCCCTGATGGCGGCCGCCCAGAACCTGCACGTCTACGCCAGCAACTCGGTACAGAATCTCGATGGCGCGACGCTCTATGGCGCGGGCAATCTTCGGATCGCCCGGGATGGCACGCGGGACCCTAATACCGGCCTTCTGGTCAATCAGACGAATGCCCTGACGAATCGCTCAGCCACCATCGAGGCCGAAGGTGAGATCGATATTGCCGCTACCCAGGTCAGCAACACGCGCACGAGCATCGTGACGGCGCCTGGCACGCCGACCTCGACCAGCCAGACGCTGACCCTCTGGCAGGCCGGCCTCACCGGCGGCGATCTCAACAACCACACAAGTATTACCTTCCCCGGTTGGACCTGGAATACCAGCAACGCTCAGGTCAGCACGCCGCAGACGAATGCCTTGCGTGCGCCAATTACCGTGACGGTGGACAAATCGACTGTCACCGGGTTGGACACTGGCAAGCAGACGCTGTCGTTCACCCAGTCGCCTATCGAGCAATATGTGGGGTACTACGCTGGGCCGAACTGTGACGTCGACACGGGCGTCTGCTCGCGTCCGATCGCGACCAGTCCGATCCAGTACTACCAATCGATCACGGACAACGGCGGCACCTACAGCATTACCTTCTGGCCGGACTGGGACCCGAACAAGCACATCCGGCCTGACGAGGTGCGCCAGGCGAATTTCGGCCACGACTACAACGAGATCTCACGGACCACCGTCATCACCACGGCCACCGACGAACTGATCAGTGCCTCGGACCCTGCCAAGATTCAGGCCGGCGGCAGCATCCGCATCAATAGCAGCGGCGGCAACATTCTGAACCAGTCTTCGATCATGGCTGCTGGCGGGGATCTGACGCGGGTTGCTACAGCCGGTGGAGTGCAGGATATCGGGACGGCATTGCAGCAGAAGGTAAGCACCGCTGAAACTTCCACGTTCTACTGGCACCAGCGCACCGGTGGCAGCCAGGATTGGCAGGATGTGGCGTATCCGTCGACGCCGCAGGCCCCGACAACGGTCATGGCGCTTCCGGCCATTGCGTCGGCCAACCAGACGGTGCAGACCACCGCGCAAACGATCGATGTGACGACGGTGAACCGCTCGGGTGAAACCATCATCGGCAGCGGCGTTGGCGGTGGCGCAACCCAGGGCAAGCCTCAGCAGACACTCAGTACCGCGCAAGGGGGCATTCCGAACCTGCGCTTGCCCACCAACGGCCTGTATCGCCACCAGAGCGCGCCGGGGGCGACCTACCTGATCGCCACCGATCCGCGCTTCACGCAATATTCGAAGTTCATCTCCAGTGACTACATGCTCGGTCAGTTGGGGCTCGACCCGATGAAGACGCAAAAGCGGCTGGGCGATGGATTCTACGAAGAAAAATTGATCCGTGACCAGGTCACACAGCTGACTGGCCGTACGTTTCTGGCGGGCTACAGCGACAACCTGACCGAGTATCAGGCGCTGATGGACAACGGTGTGGCCTACGCCCGCGCGTTCAACCTGGCGCCGGGCATTGGCCTGACGGCCGACCAAATGGCCCAGCTCACGACGGACATGGTGTGGCTGGTCAGCCAGGATGTGACATTGCCCGATGGCACGCAGCAATCCGTGCTGGTGCCAAAGCTCTATCTCGCGCAATCGCATACCTTCGACCTGCAGAGTTCCGGCGCACTGGTGACAGGTAGCCAGGTCAGCCTGAATGCCGCGGGCGACGTCACGAACAGCGGCAAGCTGGTGGGAGACCTGGCCACGCAGGTGCTGGGCAATAACATCGTCAACCGTGGGCAGATCGGCAGCACCGGTACGACTATGGTGCAGGCCCAGCAGGACGTACAAAACCTGGGCGGGCGCATTGCTGGCACGGATACCCTCGTGACAGCAGGCCGGGACGTGATCAATGTGGCTCAGACCATCACGAACACGACCACGCTGTCCAACGGCAACAGTGCCAGCGCGACCGGCGTAGGGACGGTGGGCACGATCTCGGCGACGAACAATGTGGGTGTGCTGGCCGGGCGCGACATCAACATGGCCGGCGGTAGCGTAAATGCCGGTAAGGATGCACTGCTCGGCGCTGGCCGCGATCTGAACCTCGGCACGGCTGCGACGACCACGACGCAAGATGCGACTGCACATGGCGGACGGGACCATCTGCACGACAAGGCCACGGCAGGCGCTGGCAGCCTGGTGCAGGCCGGCGGCAGTGTCACGGCTGTTGCGGGTCGGGATGCCACGCTGAGCGGCTCGGCGATCCAGGCCGGGGAAGACGCAACGCTGCTGGCTGGACGCAACACCACGGTCACCGCGTCGATGGATACGCATACGCGCGACGCCGGCGCATTCAGCAACAAGCAGTCTCAATTCACCCAATCGTCTTACGACGAGACCGCACGTGGTAGTTCGGTACAAGCGGGGAACAATGCCACGCTGGGTGCTGGGCAATCCGTCGCCGGCAACATCCTGCGAGCCAACGGCATCGCGCCTGTGCCGACCGACGTCGGCGGCAAAGGCGACCTCGCCATCCTCGGCTCTGTGGTCACCACGGGCGGCGCAAACGGTGGTGGTGGGGCTGCGAAGCTTGCTGCAACGGGAGATGTGACCGTCGGTACCGTCACCGGACAGCACACCTCCGAGAGCTGGTCCCAGTCGCGGCACTCGGGCTTCCTGTCCAAGGAGCAGACGACCACCCAGACAAGCCAGCAGCAAACCGTCGCAGTAGGCTCACTCGTATCGGCGGACAGCGTGGCCGCCAGTGCCGGCCGGGATCTGACCGTCATGGGTTCCAGTATTGCGGGAAGTGGCAACGTTGCCCTGCATGCTGATCGCAATCTGACAATCGGTGCGGCGCAAAGCACCGCGTCGAGCACCACGTCCGAGGAGACTCGGAAATCCGGCATGTTCTCGGGCGGCGGTGCCACCGTGACATTCGGCAAGCAGCAGGTCAACCAGACCAAGACAGAGCAATCTACGACGCATACCGGCTCCATGGTTGGCAGCGTCGGTGGAAATGTCAGTCTGAGCGCTGGCGAGGGCTATGCGCAGACCGGCAGCGCTGTGACGGCCCTGCAGGGCGATGTGGACATCCGTGCCAAGACGGTCGATATCAAGGCCGCCACGGATACCTGGCGTTCCGATCAGGAAACCCACTTCAAGCAAAGTGGCTTGACCATCGCCGTGTCCAATCCAGTGCTTGCCGCGGCCCAGACCGCCACCCAGATGGCGCAGGCCCAAAGCCAGACCAGCGATCCGCGCATGAAGGCGCTTGCCGGGGCGGCAACCGGTCTGGCGGGTAAAAACGCCTTCGATGCGGTGAGCAAGGATCCACAGGCAGCCGGCGGCATCAGCGTGAGCATCACGGTGGGCGGCTCGAAGAGCCACAGCACGCAAACGCAGACCAGTACCACCGCCCTTGGCAGCAAGGTCAACGCTGGCGGCTATGTGAGTATCCAGGCGACCGGTGCTGGCCAGGCTAGCAACATCAACATCATTGGCAGCGACGTCAAGGCTGGCAACGATCTGCTGCTCAAGGCCGACAACCAGGTCAATCTGCAGGCCGCGGCCAACACGGCCGAGCAGCATAGCAACAGCAAGAGCATGTCCGGTGGCGTGGGCCTTGCGGTCAGCTACGGCTCGAACGGCGCCGCCTTTGGGGTGACGGCCAACGCTGCCGCCGCACGCGGCAATGCGGATGGTAATGACGTGGCGTGGACCAACACCCACGCCACGGCGGGCAACACGCTCACCATCGAGTCCGGTGGGGACACCAACCTGAAGGGGACCGTGGTATCTGGCAAGCAGGTCGTCGCCAACGTGGGCGGCGATCTGAATATGGAGAGCCTGCAGGACACCAGCACCTACCACAGCAAGGACCAGTCGGCCAGCGGCAGCGTGACAGTTGGTTATGGCTTCTCGGGCAGCGCTAGCGTCAGCCAGCAGAAGATGGATAGCGACTTTGCAAGCGTCGGTGAGCAGACCGCGATCCGTGCCGGCAGCGGTGGCTACCAGGTCGATGTCAAGGGCAACACCGATCTCAAGGGCGCCGTCATCGCGGGCGGGACCTCGGACAAGAACAGCCTGTCGACCGACACGCTGACTGTCTCCGATATTCAGAACCATGCTCACTATAGTGCCAGCAGCATTGGGATTGGCGGCGGCTATTCGTCGGGCGGTAGTAGCGGCAAGTCGGGGGTCGGCGTGAATCAGAGTGGCGAGGCGGCCACGGCTGGGTCCGGCGCCGTGCCGGGGACTGATCTGCCGACGACAGGCGGGGCTGGCCAAGGCGCCTCGTTCGCGCCGCCGATGGTGGCCGCGGCGTCGGGCAGCGCTAGCAGCACCACGCAAAGTGGCATCAGCGGGGGCAACATCACGATTCGCAATGATGCCAAGCAACAGGAACTGACCGGCAAGAGCGCGGATGACACGGTGGCGAGCGTGAACCGCGATACGACGAACACCGCGAACTCGTTGAATCCGATCTTCAATGCAAGCGAAATCAAGGCGGACTTCCAGATCGTGGGCGCTTTGCAGCGTGAGTCGGGAATCTTCCTGAACAACCGGGCGACCGAAGCGGAGTCGGCCAAGAAGGCGGCCGAGGCCGCAGCCAAGGACCCGAACGCTACCCCGGACCAACGTGCCGCCCTGCAGCAGCAGGCCGATGACCTCGCGAAATGGGGGCAAGGCGGCAGCTACCGCCAGGTGATGACGGCCCTGACGGCTGCGGCCAGTGGCAACGTGACGGGCTCCACGGCCCAGTTCGCCCAGAATGCAGCGGTGGGCTACCTGCAGGGGCTGGCGGCAAATGAGGTTAAGGGACTGGCGGATTCGCTGGGCAAGGGCACGCCGGAGGCCGAAGCCGCACGCTGGGCTCTGCATGCGATCGTCGGTTGCGCTGGCGCGGCTGCGGCCAGCCAGAGTTGCGGGGCGGGTGCCATGGGTGCGGCCACGGCATCGGTGCTCGGCTCGCTGCTGAGCCCGACCGATGGCATGACCGCGGAGCAGAAGCAGGCGCGGGAGAATGCGATCCAGAGCCTGGTGGCGGGTGTTGCCGGTGCGACTGGTGGCAATGCTGCTGCGGCCATGAACGGGGCGACGTTCGAGATCGAGAACAATCAGCTTTCTCCCGTGCAGAGTGGTGGTGCTCTACCCGCTTGGGGACCGGCAACGCCGCAGAAGCCGTTCCAGGCGCCCGGCAAGCCAGCAGACCCGAGCGAGGCCGCTCTCACGGGAACGCCAGATGAGTCCAAAGACAATACGTCGAAGCCAATTGTCCAGCCGATCGTCGATACAGCAGATACCATTGGGGCTGTAGTTGGCGGAATATTGCCTAATCCGCTAAAGACTGTTGAAGGGCTTGGGGCGATCTTCAGTAGTGGGAATGGCGCACCAAAGTACGTGCCTAGCCCGAAACACGACGTTGGAGGCTGGGGTACGCCCATGGATCTGGAAGATTCAGCAGCACAGCAAGTACTGAATGATTCTGTGCAGGGCGGAAAGCAGCGTTACGGCGTTTCCGACGGGAAAGTGTATGAATTCCAGCCTGACAATGCGGGAGGATGGCATGGCTATCCAGTTCCTGGCAACGAAGTTCCAACAAGCGTTTTGAGGACACTATTGCAACGCGGCGATATTAATAGAGTCGAATATGGGAAGCTTATCAAGGGAAAGTGATGCGGGACCTAAATCTTGAGTTTTTCCCATTGCAGAATAGATCCGAAACAGACTTAGGGTTTCCATCAGGCCACCGTGTTGGTCGGATTGTTCTATCCGTTCAAGAAAACGAGAAGAAACACATCGTTCTCGATATTATCTGGGATTTTGACGAGCTGGTAAGTTGGTTTAACGAAAACAGGGCTTACATGGAAAGTGAGTCTCTTCCAAACTTCGTTGAAGGGGGCCGATCAATTTACAAGTCCATTGAGGCTACATATGAAAACTTTGATGCCTATCTGGATGACCAACTGGACGAACTGTTCGAGTACCGACACCGCCACGAGGTTTGCTTTGGAATGCGGGGAGTGAAGATTCCAGCAATCTACATTGGGATCGGGGAGTTAGGTCCGGAAGTGTCGGGGGAGGGTAATGGCGTTCCATTTTGCTATACCGTAGATTTGAAATCGTTCTTAGAGAAGCTTACGAATTGATTATCAACGCGGTAACTATCGACGCGGGTCTGGTGGGCACGAACTGTTTTGCACGAAAAACTGGTTGGCCGGACTCGTACTCGCCGACGAAGACGCATCATGAAACCGGCTACGTCGGTCATCCATGATGCACCGACAAACACCTGAAGGTTACATTCCCGGGATTAGATGCAAACAAAGCGGCCACCGTGCGGAACGTGGCGCCTGAGTGGCTAAACGACACATCGGCACGCACGGGGAGAGCGCTATTAGACACTTGCAACAAAAAGGGGAAACAACAGGACTGCCCTGTTGCGGTGAAGTCTGGATTGCCGGTCACTGTTTCCAGGCTTATAGCGGCAGTCCCGTCTTATCTTGGTCAGAGACCTATAGTGGAAGCCAGGGGACCGGCGCCGCACTGCCCGCCAGCGGGCTGGAACGGCTATTGCTGAAGCAAGGGAAGCATCGTGCGTGGGAGACAAGCGATGAACCTCACTGCCGTCCTGGCCACCCTCAGCGTGGCATCGTCCGTGGCCGTATCGTCCACGCCCGTCGAAAAGCAGTTGCTGTCGATCAGCCCGCACGACTTTGCGCAGAAATTCAACGTCGCGGCCCAGGAGGCCGGGGCCAAGCTGACGCTGCCCGAGTTTGCCGCCAAGCCCGGCTGGCATCGGGCCCACACCAGCCAGGGCGTGTCCGTGCTGGTCCGGGCGGCCCAGACCGGCCATGCGCTCGATGAAGTGATCGTGGTGTGCCGCGCGGTGGAGCAGTGCATGATGACCATCTGCACGGCGGCGCGGGCCATCGACACGTCCGTGGATCCAAACCTGTTGCAGTACTTCGTGGCGGCGCGCGTGGCCGCGCAGCTGGGCGAGGTGGCGCTGGTGATGTCCGGGCTGGTCTATCTGGTCGTCAATCCCGATGACCAGGACTATGTCGCCGTGGTGATTCGTCCTTACCAGCCGCAGCAGGAATTGACCGCACGGCGCCAGGCCGCGCTGCGGGCCCCGGCGGGGCAGGTCTGACGGCTAGTGCATCGGCGGCGTGGCGCGCCGTGCGGCCATGCCGGCGGTGCGGGCCGAGCCGAACTCCATCGCGCGCTGCTCCAGCAGACGCTGCAATTCGGTCGCGCCCCGGTAGTAGTGGGCCAGCAGCAGCCGCAGTTCGGGCTCGATCTGCGGGGCGCGCAGCAGTTCGCCATAGGCCGCGGCGGCGCGTCCGGCCTGCTGGGCCGCATAGCGCACCAGCGGCAGTTCGCCGGCTTCTGACGGGGGCAGCATCTGCTGTGGGTCGCGACGCCTGCCTACCGTGGGCAGCGGCGCCGACGTCCCTTCTCCGGCCGCGCCTGCGCGCGCCGCCAGTTCCACCGCCGCACAGCGCTGCATGTTGGCGCGGTGCGCGAACACCGCCCGCATCTGCGGGTCCGACGCGGCGGCGGCCACCGCCGACAGCGCCTCCGCACACTGCATCGCATGGCGGCCGAGCCGCGCCAGCGAGGTGTTCAGTCCTTCCATGTCCGTCTCCGGTTCATGCATTCAATGTAGGCGACGCACGCCCGGAGGCCAGCGTTTCAAGCCCGTGTCCGTTGTGAAAAATCTGCAGTCCAGCCACGGGGAGAAGCAAAAAACGCGCCGCGCGCCGCCCCGGAGAGCTGCGTGCGGCGCGCCGCGTGCGGACCGCCGATGCGCGCGCGGCACATCGGGGAAAGTCAGGTCCGCTGCGTGGACCGATGGTTACTGCTTCGGCACCGGGTCCGGCGAATCACCCTTCGGGCCCGAAGGCGCGGTCGGCGTGGCCGTGGGCGATGCGTTCTGTTCGCGCGGCTTCTTGGCGCGCTGGCCCGTGTTCTTGGGCTTGGACGACTTCATCGAGTCGTGCTGCATCGTCGAATCGGACGTCATGGCACCGCTGCCACCCGGCGTGGTGGTGGTGCCCATGCTGCCGCGCTGGGTCGACGGACCTTCCGGTGCCGGCGGGGCGCTGGGGTTCGGTGCGTTGGGCGAGACAGGGGCCTGTTGTGCCATGACAGGCACGCAGAGGGCGGAACTGACCGCGAGGGCGGTGATAGCAAGCAAGCGTTTCATCGTACGTCTCCAAGGAATGGTGGCGGTGACTTCACGATATGTCCCGCGCACCCGCCCGCTCAGGAGGGCCCGACTGAAACCCCTGTAGGTCGTTGACTACAACATGTGGTGGACGTTGGCAGGATTTATATGCCGATGTAAATCGGTCCGCGCCGGCCGCGTGCCGCGCGGCGCATGGGACGCGCCGCGGGCGGTGGCAGCGCGCACTCCGCGCTCGCGCGCCGCAGCGGTATGGAACTTGCGTCGCCTCCCCTGTATTGACCCACGTACTGGAGACGCTCATGAACCAGGGGAATAGCAGGAACAGTGACTACGACGACCGCCAGGGCGGCTACGGCAGCCAGGGCGAGGATCGGGAAGACCGTGACGACCGCCGAAGCCAGGGTTCCCGCCAGCGCCAGCAGGAGGCGTACAGCGGCAGCGACTGGCTGACGCACCGCCAGCAGGGCGGCAGCGAAGGGCAGGGGCGTGGCAGCCAGCAGCCCGGCGCCGGCAGCGACTGGCAGGGCAGCGGCCAGCAGGCCGGCGGCAGCAGCTGGGGCGGCCAGCGCACGTCGGGATCGGGATCGTCGCCGGTGTCGCAGTCCAGCGGCTACGGCGGCTATGAAGGCCAGGGCCGCCGCTTCGAGGAAGGCTACGGCGAGGGCCGCTACGGCGAATACGGCGAAGGCGACCAGCAACGGCGCGGCGGACAGTCGGCCGGCGGGCAGCAGGGCCAGCAGCGCGGCGAACGCGAGCGCTATGGATCGCAGTCGCAGCACGACGAACGCGAGCGCTGGGGCGACTGGCATCAGGAAGGCCGGGGCAGCGAATGGTCGAGCCAGCAAGGCAGCCAGCGCGATGAATGGGGACAAGGCCGCGCCGCATGGGACCAGCCGGCACGCGGCGGGCAATCCCAGCGGCAAGGTGGCTGGGAGCGCGGACGGGAAGGGCAGGGTCGTTGGTCGCAGGGCGGTGAATCGCAGGGCCGTGGCCAGTCATGGGGCGGCCAGTCGGGTGGCCAGCGCGGCGGACAGTCGTGGCAATCGGGCCAGTCGGGCCAGTCGGGCCAGTCCGGTCAGTTCGGGCAATCGGGGCAGTCCGGCCGCTCGGGGCAATGGAGCCAGGGTGGCCAGGCGGGCGGCGGCCAGTCGCGTGGCGGCCAGTCCTGGGGCGACGACTGGTCGGGCCCGACCGGATCCGAAGCCGACATGCGCACCCACTATCGCGGCGGCTATGGCCAGTCCGACATCGGCAGCGAGCGCTATGGCAGCGGCCAGGGCGGCGGCGAGCAGTTCCGCGGCCAGACCTACGGGCGTGAGCAACGCTCAGGCGGCTATGGCTACGGTTCGGGCGGACGCAGCAGCGGGGCCGCTATGACCCCGACGAACGCGCGTACGAACACTTTACCGGCGCCGACGAGCGCAGCGACCTGAATCGTGGCTACGGCGGCGCGGGTGGTTCGGCAGCGGCGCGCCGCTCGCAGCGGGTGGGGCCGAAGGGCTACCAGCGCTCGGACGAGCGCATCCGCGAGGACCTGTGCGAACGGCTGGCGATGACCAGCCGCGTCGACGTGCGCGAGGTGGAGGTATCGGTCTCGGGCGGCGTGGTGACGCTGAGCGGCACGGTGCAGGATCGCCAGCAGAAGTACCGCATCGAGGACATGGTCGATGACGTGTTCGGCGTGAAGGACGTGCACAACCAGATCCGCGTCGCGCGGGAATCGCGTGACTCGCGCGATTCGCGGGAATCGGGCTCGGCTGGCGGGCAGGGTGTCAGCCGCACCGGCGGCCTGGCCGGCAGCGGATCGGGCGGCAGCGGCAGCGGTGGTGCCAGCGGCACCAGTGGTACCAGCCGCACCAGCGGCACCAGCGGCCAGTCGCAGGGTCTGTCGGGCCAGGGCACCAGCGCAGCGTCCAGTGCGTCCGGCAGCAGCGGCAGCCTGGGCAGCAGTAGCGGCCTGGGCAGCAGCAGTACGTCGGGTGGCCTCGGCAGCGGCTCGACGCCGGGCAAGTCGGGTAGCTGACGACGCGTTTGCCCGCGCCGGTCTGGTCGGCCTGTGCTGACCGGACCGGCGCGTGGCGCCCCGCACGTGCATCCGCCAACCATCCATTCCAACGAGGAGATGCCATGCCTTTCGCCTATGCAGGAACCCGTCGCCGCCGCAACCGCGACCGCCGGCGCGCCCACGACACGCTGGAAAGCAGCGCCGCCCAGCCGGACGGCACCCGCCCCACCGAAGCGCGCGAGGAACGGGACCCCACGGCCACCCGCCGCGCGGCCGACGAGGAACGCGCCACCGCGCGCGAGCCGCAGCGTGGCGAGATGCCGCCGGGCGTGGGCAGCGAAGACCTGCTGGACCCCGGCAGCCGCGACCCGGACGCTCCGCCGGTCGACAACCGTTCCTGAGAGGAGGACACCATGCGACATTCGATAGCTGCCAGCGCCATCGCGCTGCTGGCCATGTACGGCGTGGCCCACGCCCAGACGTCTACCCAGACGCCCAAGGTCGATAATCGCGGGCCGGGCATGGCCGCGTCGGACGTGGCGCCCGGTGCGCCGTCGACGGGTGTGTCGAAGGACGGCCATCGCAAGTCGGGCAGCGGCACCGCGTCGAACCAGGGCGCCTCTGCGGCGCAGACCTACGACTATCCCGCTTCCGCGCCGAAGACGGCGCCGGCCAAGCGGCCGTAACCAACGCAGCAATCCGATGCCGGGCCCCCGCCACGCGCGGGGGCCTGGGCTTGGTTCATCGGCTATCGCACCAGATCGGCTGCGTCGAGCGACCAGTAACGCTCGGGTGCGCAGACGTCGGCAAGCTGTGCCGGCGAGAACAGCCCTAGCTGGCTCTCGTAGGCTTGCACCGCGCGGGCCTTCTGCGCGGTGAACACGCCAACGGGCATGTGCACCGGTGACGCCAGCAGCCCCTCCTGCCACCATCCGGCCATGCGGCTCTGCAGCGCGCCGGGCACGCGGCGGTGGATGGCTTCCTCGTAGAAGATCCAGCGGAACGATGACGCGACGGTCGGGTGCGTGCTGGGCACGGTCTCGGGCACGTCGACATAGGCGGCCTCACGCACCAGCATGCACGCGGCATTGACGAGCATGTGGTCGGCGTGGCGCAGGCCCATTGGCGCCAGGATCGTGCTGCCGGGCTGGAGCGCCAGCAGCCGGCCCAGCCGCACGGCGATGGTTACCGGGTCGTAGCGCGGGCCTTCGTCCTGCGACAGAAAGTCCAGCCACACGGGCTGGGCGCCTAGCGTGGCCAGCGCGCGGGCGTCTTCCTGGCGGCGGGCCTCCATGGCCTGCCGCGCGGACGTGAAGCCCGCCGCGCTGTCGCGCGCCCGCGCGGGCTGGTGGCGATCGGGCAATCCCGCGAACACGGTGATGACCATGGCGCGCCGGCTGGCGGCCAGCAGGCTGCCACAACTGAATACCGCGTCTTCCAGATGGGGCGAAATGATGGTCAGGGGATGTGGAATTTCCATACGGTTGCAACTCCGGCCGGTCAGGAAGGGCAACCCGGCCGTATAGCCGGGCATGACCGGAAAAGTTGCAAGCCGCGTGCCGGTCCGGCGAACGGCGGTATCAATCCCCCGGCGATTCGGGCAGCACGGCGACCGCCTCGATCTCGAACAGCATGCCGTCCAGCGCCAGCCGCGGCACCGGGATCAACGTGCAGGGCGGCGCCGGCCAGTCGCCCAGCAGCGCCTGCCAGGCCCGGCTGAAGACGGCCAGGCGCTCCATCGAATGGTCGACGATCAGCACCGTGATCTTGGCGATGTCCGGAATGTCGGCGCCGCCGGCCTGCAGGGCCACGCGCAGGTTGGCCAGCGCCTGGTTGACCTGCGCCGCGAAGTCGGCGCGCAGGCCGCCGCACATGTCCTCGCCGCCCTGGCCGGCGGCGAATATGATCCGGGCCGGGCGGGTGGCCACGGCCACGTGGGAATAGCCGTTGAGCCGGGGGTCGTACAGGTCGGGCGGGTTCATGAACTGCAGATAGGGGGCGCGGGGCGATTCGAGCAGCATGGCAGGGTCCTGGGTAGGGGTGAGGGTCCATGGAAAGGCGTCGCGGCAGTATCAGACCTCAAGCGCACTTGAGGTCAAGCGCGGTTGCGATACCATCGCGCGGTGCAAGGGCTTTCCGATGACGACCATGACCAAGACACCAGACGCGCCGAAGCTGCGGGCGCAAGACCCGCTGACCATCGGCCAGGTGGCCGAGCGCAGCGGCATTGCCGTGTCCGCGCTGCATTTCTACGAATCGAAGGGGCTGATCGCCAGCACCCGCAGCGCGGGCAACCAGCGCCGCTATCCGCGCGGCATCCTGCGCCGGCTGGCCGTCATCCGCGTGGCGCAGCGCATGGGGCTGCCGCTGGCGACGATCGCCGACGCGTTCGCGCACCTGCCCGCCAGCAAGGCGCCAACCGTGGCCGACTGGCGGCGGCTGTCCGCCGCGTGGCGCGAGGACCTGGACGCCCGCATCCGCATGCTGACCCTGCTGCGCGACCAGCTTGACGGCTGCATCGGCTGCGGCTGCCTGTCGCTGAAGGCGTGTCCGCTACGCAATCCGCAGGATGTGATGGCCGGCGAGGGCCCGGGCGCGCACGTGGAGCCCGGCGCCTGCCCGGGAGCCGCGCGCCGCGAACCGTGACAACGGAACAACCGTCGTGCGAACTGAAAAAGCCGATTGGCCTTTGACGTCCATGATTCAGCTTGTTCGCAACCCCTGCTGACACAAGGAGCAAATCATGAACACATGGAAGATGCTGATTGGCGCCACGATTGTGGCAATCCCCGCAATGTCGTTCGCCCAGAGCGTGCAGAGCGCCCAGGCGCCGGTGACCCGCGCCGAGGTGCGGGCCGACCTGATCGCGCTGGAAAAGGCCGGCTACCAGCCAGGCCGCAATGACGACGACTATCCGGTCGACCTGCAGCGCGCCGAGGCCAAGGTCGCGGCCGAACAGGGCGTGAAGCAGCCGGTGCAAACGGTGCAGCCGATGGCAAGCATGCACGCCGCCAACACGGTGCCGCGCATCGATCTGCCGCGCAACGCGTTCTACGACGGAGCCTGACCCGGAGCGGCTTGCCATGACCCTGCCGCGTCCCGCGCCCGGCCGCCGCCTCCCCGGCGCGGCCGGGCGCTACTGGTTTTTCATCGCGTCGGCCAGCCGGCGGATGATCTCGCCTTCGGTCTTGAACGCCTTCTGGGCGTAGGCGGCGTACTGGTCGGGGCCCATGTAGTTGGTGTCCATGCCGTACTGGCGCGTCACGGTCAGGAACTTCGGGTCCTTGAGCGCGGTGCGGAAGGCGTCGTCCAGCCGCTTGACCACGGCCGGCTTCATGTTGGCCGGGCCGATGATGCCGAACGGCGAATTCGACCAGACCGGATAGCCGATCTCCTTCAGCGTCGGCGCGTTCGGAAAATCGGCCGCCCGCTTCTCCGACAGCGTGGCCAGCACGCGCATCTGGCCGTTCTGCACGTACGGCAGCAGCGTGTTCGACAGCACGGCCACGTCCGACGACCCGCCCAGCAGCGCGGTGATGGCCTCGGCGTCGCCCTTGTACGGCACGTGCGTCCAGTTCGATTGCGTGACGCGCGCCAGTTCCGAGATCGTCAGATGCTGGCTGCCGTAGATGCCGGTGGTGCCGTAGCTGATGCCCTTCTTGTCGGCCTTGGCGTCGGCAATCAGCTCCTGCATCGTCTGCCACTTGGCGTCCTT
This sequence comes from Cupriavidus sp. H18C2, assembly GCF_049393795.1. Lineage (NCBI taxonomy): Bacteria > Pseudomonadati > Pseudomonadota > Betaproteobacteria > Burkholderiales > Burkholderiaceae > Cupriavidus > Cupriavidus sp. H18C2. Next base: position 640,951 of record NZ_CP186011.1, read on the forward strand.
GCGCACCGCCACCGCGAAGTTGTAGTCCGCGATCATCGACACGTACGTCAGGTCCTTGAGCGGGTCGTAGCGCATCTTCTGCACGTGCGGCAGCCGGAAGATCACCACGGGCGCCATGCTGAGCGTGTAGCCGTCCGGCTCGGTGGTCACCATCTGCGTGGCGCCGAGCGTGCCGCTGACACCGGGCTTGTTCTCGACCACGATGGACTGGCCCAGCTCGCGTCCGGCGGCATCGGCCAGCGCGCGTGCCACCTGGTCGGTCACGCCGCCCGCGCCGTAGGGCACGATCAGCCGGATGGGACGGGTGGGGAATTCGTCGGCCGCCAGGGCGGGGCCGGCGGCGGCCAGCGTCAGCCCGGACAGGGCCAGCGCGGCGCCAAGCAAGCGTCGTCGTTGCATGAGGGTCTCCTGGGTTGTCTGCCGGATCTGTCATGTCCGGTCTGCGAGGTTGTTTGGCCAGTATGACAACCCCGGAGACGCCTCGCCATCGGGACTTTGCGCAGGTCGCGCGCTTATCCACCGATTTCATCGCCCGCATGCGTAGCCTGCATTGCATGCGGGCGGGCTGGCCTAGCTGTTCACAATCACGCGCGAGCGGATGAATGCCTCGTGCTGCATCAGCGTGTCGGCCCAGCCGGCCGGCGGCACCAGGCTGATATCGGTAATTACGTAGCCGATGTCGCCCTCGGTCTGCAGTTGCTGGGCCTCGATGTTGGCGCCAATCTCGGCCAGCGCCTGGTTCAGGTGCGACAGCGTGCCGGGCCGGTTGTAGTGGATGTTGAGCACCCGCGCCGGGGAATCGAGCGGGTTCGGCTGGATCTGCGGCAGGTTCACGGCGCCGATCGTCGCCCCTGTTTCCAGGAAGTTGGCCAGCTTGGTGGCCACCTCGACGCCGATGTTCTCCTGCGCTTCCTCGGTGCTGCCGCCCACGTGCGGTGTCAGAATCACATTCGGCTTCCCTTGCAGCGGCGTGACGAACGGATCGGTATTGCTGCGCGGTTCCTCCGGAAACACGTCGATGGCGGCGCCGGCGATGTGGCCGCTGTCGAGCATCGCGGCGAGCGTGTCGATATCGACCACCGTCCCACGCGACGCGTTGAGCAGGATGCTGCCCGGCCGCATGGCGGCCAGCGCCTTGGCGTTAAGCAGGTTGCGGGTCTGGGGCGTGGCGGGCACGTGCAGCGTCACCACGTCGGCCGCCGCCAGCGCGTCTTCGAGCGAGTGCATCGGCACCGCGCCGCCAATCGACAGGCGCGGGCGGACGTCGTAGAACACCACGCGCATGCCCATCGCCTCGGCCAGGATGCCCACCTGGGCGCCGATATTGCCGTAGCCGATCACGGCCATGGTCTTGCCACGGATCTCGAACGAGCCCTTGGCCGTCTTCTGCCACTGGCCCTGGTGCGCGGCGCGGCTTTTCTCGGGGATGCGGCGCATCAGCATGATGGTCTGGCCGATCACCAGCTCGGCCACCGAGCGCGTGTTCGAGAACGGCGCGTTGAACACCGGAATGCCGGCGTGGGCCGCGGCCCCGAGGTCCACCTGCGAGGTGCCGATGCAGAAGCAGCCAACCGTCAGCAGCCGCTGGGCGTTGGCAAAGTGTTCGGCGCCCAGGTGCGTGGCGGAGCGGATGCCCAGCAGGTCGTGGTCGCGGACGGCGGCAAGCAGGGCGTCGCCGGCCAGCGCCTTCGATTGCGTGGCGACGTCGATCTGATGGCGGCCCAGCAGTTGCTGGCCGCTGGCGTGGATGTTTTCGAGCAGGAGAGCGCTTGCCATGAGGGTAGGGCGTGCTTCAGAGGAGTTGAGAAGGCGGATCGGGCGTCCTGTCCCGGACGCGCACAACCAGACAATAGCACCGAGCCTTTCCCGTGCTGGGGTTATGGGCAAGCCATAGGGACCGGCTAGTCGTCATACAAGTGCTTGTCACGCGGCGCACTTTCTCATAGGATGTCGGACAACTATAACGACGCTGGACGCGCCCTCCAACGCACCCGTCCGGCATCCCAAAGAGGAGACCGCATGGCATCGCATCCGTCCAACGTCGATACCCGCCGCCGCCAGTGGCTCAAGGCCGGCGCGGCCCTTGGCGCCGCCGCCGCGAGCGGCCAGGCCCTGGCCCAGGCTTTCGAATTCAAGCCGGCCCAGCGCTACCCCGACCCCGCCGTCGAGATCCTGGACCCGAGCTTTGGCAAGTACCGCCTGTTCAGCTCCACCGTGGAGCAGGTGGCCACCGGGTTCCGCTGGGTCGAGGGGCCGGTGTATTTTGCCGATGGCCGCTACCTGCTGTTCTCGGACATTCCGAACAACCGCATCATCAAGTTCGACGAAACGACCAATCAGTGGAGCGTGTTCCGGTCGCCGGCCAACTTCACCAACGGCCACTGCCGCGACCGGCAGGGCCGGCTGGTGAGCTGCGAACACCTGACGCGGCGCGTGACCCGCACCGAGTACGACGGCTCGATCACGGTGCTGGCGGACCGCTACCAGGGCAAGCGCTTCAACTCGCCCAACGACATCGTCTGCAAGTCCGATGGCTCGCTGTGGTTCACCGACCCGCCGTTCGGCATCGCCGGCGACTGGGAGGGCGACAAGGCCGCGTCGGAACTGCCGCACGCGGTCTATCGCATCGACCCCAAGGACAACAGCGTGACGCAGGTCATCGCCGACCTGAACGGCCCCAACGGCCTGGCGTTCTCGCCCGACGAGCGCAAGCTGTACGTGATCGAGTCCCGCGCGCAGCCGTACCGCGTGATGTGGGCCTATGACGTGGGCGCCGACGGCCAACTGAGCGGCAAGACGCGCGTGATCGATGCCAACGGCCCCGGCGCGCTGGACGGCTTCAAGGTCGACGTGGACGGCAACATCTGGGCCGGCTGGGGCAGCAGCGGGGCGCCCGGCGCGGACCCGGCCAAGCTCGATGGCGTGCGCGTGTTCAACCCGCAGGGCAAGGCGATCGGTCATATCCACCTGCCCGAGCGCTGCCCCAACCTGTGCTTCGGCGGGCCCAAGCGCAACCGCCTGTACATGGCCAGCAGCCATTCGGTGTACGCGCTGTACGTGGAAACACGCGGCGCGGTCTGAGTCTGACTGGCGCGTCGTCGGCGGCCGATACGTGGCCGCCGGGGCCGCCGGCGCTGACAAAAACTATTGAAATCACCCACCGAGAAAACTGACTTCCAATCCGCGTGGAATCTGCGACGATGCGGCATTCGCCACCGTCCAGGCGGGCTTGCCCGCACCCACGAGGAGACCTTCATGAAACGCGCATGTCTGGGCGCCCTGGCGGCCGCCGGGCTGTTGGCACCGCTGGCCGCGCAGGCCACCGAAGGCGCGCTCGGGCGGCCGGTGGCCGGCACCAGCGTGTCGCCCAACGTGGGGGTGATCCCGGACCAGCCGGTCTGGATCGGCAACCTCCAGCAGCTTTACCTGGACGGGTCGGTCAGCGGCGGGCGCGAGGTAGCCATCGGCGGACGCACCACGGCCGGCATCGACGCCAAGCTGGCGCTGACGCTGGCAACGGTAATGAAGGTCTGGAACACCGGCCCGGGCGCCTGGAACTTTGCCACGAGCTTCACGCTGCCCTATGTCTGGACGTCGGTGCATGCCACCACGGCCTTCACGGGCGCCAACGGCGCGTTCTCGCGCGGCAGCTCGGACCGGGCGTCGAACCTCTACGACATCTATTTGGCGCCGGTCATCGCCGGCTATCACTTCTCGAAGACCAGCCATATGGCGCTGAGCTTCAACATCTGGGCCCCGACCGGCCAGTACGACAAGAACGCGCTGGCCAACCCGGGCCTGAACACCTGGACCTTCGTGCCGCAGGTGGCATTCACCCACCTGATGCCGCAGTACGGGCTGGAATTCAACGCGGTGGCCGCGTTCCAGTTCTACACGCGCAACAGCGCCACCGACTACCAGAACGCGCCGCTGTTCACGCTGGACGTCATGGGCGTCAAGAAATTCGGCGCCTGGGGCGCCGGCGTGGTGATGGGCACGGTCCAGCAGCTTGGCGACGATACCGGCCCCGTGGCCGACCGCCTGAACGGCTTTCGCGGCCACGACTTCGCGATCGGCCCGATCGTGACCTACGACACCAGGCTGGCCGGCAAGCATCCGTTGTCGTTCAGCCTGCGCTGGGTGCCAACCGTCGCCAGCAAGAACCGGCTCGACGGCACATCAACCTTCCTGGCCACGGCGACGCTGGTGTTCTGACAGCCCGCATCTCAAGCTGAGGGTTTCTCCCCTCTCCCGCGCGCGGGAGAGGGGCCGGGGGTGAGGGCCGGCGGTACAAGTTGCCACCACCACTCGGCAAGCAGAACCTCGACGCCCTCTCCCGAAGCCCCTCTCCCAGCGGGAGAGGGGAGAAACCCATCAGCTCAATCCACGCTCAACCCAATGCCATCGCCGGGTCGCTGATGCCGTGGCGGCCGGTTTCGACGCGGCCGGCAAAGCGGCGGTAGAACGTCGGGTCGCTGCTGCACGTGACCGCGAAGTCGTACCACTGGGCGCTGTCGGCCAGCTTCCAGTCCAGCGTCGACGTGCCGCCGGCGGCCACGTCAGCCTTCCACGGGCCGTCGGTCCGGTAGGCCAGCGGCGTGACCGTGAACGTGCACGGCCTGGCGCCCTGGTTCATCAGGTCGACGTAGACGTTGCCGTTGGCGATGTCGTAGCAGACGCGGATCTCGGGCGCTGCCTGCGCCGCGCCCAGTGTCTTGACGTCGCCGGTGAAGCGGCGGTGGTAGCCGTTCGGGCCGAGCACCCACAGGTCGTACTTGCCGAAGTTGTCCAGCGCGGCGTCCCAGCTGTCGGTCAGCGTCTTGCCGGCTTCTACCATGTAGCGGCGCGGGTTGCGGTCGAGCTTGTTGACGTCGTACACGTGGAACACGGCCGCCTGGCCGCCCGTGTTGGCGAAGACCAGTTCCACCTGGCCGCTGGCGTGGCAGCGGGCGCTGGTGTGCAGCTCGTAGGGCAGCGCGCGCGACGGCCGGGTGCCCTGCGCCTGCTGCGGCAGCAGCATGTCGCGCGGCACCGGCACCTGCGGCAGGGCCTGCTGCGCGGCGCGGATCTGGTCGGCCTGGGTGCGCGTGGACGGGCCGCTGAACGCGGGCAGCGGCTCGGTGTTCGGCGACTTGAAGTTGAAGGCGCTGGTCAGGTCGCCGCAGACGGCGCGGCGGTACGGGCTGATGTTCGGCTCCTTGACGCCAAAGCGGGCTTCCAGGAAGCGCAGCACCGACGTGTGGTCGAACACCTGCGAGTTGACCCAGCCGCCCCGGCTCCACGGCGAAATCACGTACAGCGGCACGCGCGGGCCCGGGCCGTAGACGCGGCCGTCCTTGGCCGGCTGGCTGGTGCTGCCGGCCGGCGGGCCGTGGTCGAAGTACTCGGCCTTGAGGTCGTCCTCGGACAGCGTGGTCTTGCCGGCGTAGCTCTTGTCGACGTTGCGCGACGGGGCCGACGGCGACGGCACGTGGTCGAAGTAGCCATCGTTCTCGTCGAAGTTGATCAGCAGGACGGTCTTGCTCCAGACGTCGGGGTTGGCGGTCAGCGCGTCCAGCACCTCGGCCAGGAACCACGACCCCTGCACCGGGCTCGACGGCCCCGGATGCTCGCAATAGATCGACGGCGCGTTGATCCACGACACCTGCGGCAGCGTGCCGTTCATCACGTCGCGGCGGAACGCATCGAGGTACTGCTCCGGCTGCGCGCCCGGCAGCGTGTTGGCGATGCCCTTGTACAGCGGATTGGCCGCGTTGTCGGTGGCCGCGTTGTAGGCGTGGTACGGCAGCGCCTGGCCCGTGTTGTTGTACGGGGCGCCCGGCGCGCCGCCGCTGGACACCGGGAAGCCCGAGTTCAGGTTGGCCTGGCGGAACGTGCGGAACGCGCCCAGCATGTTGTCGCCCCATTCGTCGGGCATGTTCTGGTAGCTGATCCAGCTCACGCCGGCCTCTTCCAGGCGCTCGGCGTAGGTCTTCCACGTGTAGCCGGTGTTGGCGTCGCCGGCCGTGCCGTTGATGGCGTCCCACTCGTTGTTGACGAAGGCCACGCCCTGCGGCATCGCGCCGTTGGTGCCGGTCATGTGGAACGAGCGGTTGGCGTCGGTGCCCGTGTGCATGGCGCAGTGGTAGGCGTCGCAGATCGTGAACGCGTTGGCCAGGGCGAACTGGAACGGGATTTCCTTTTCCTTGTAGTAGCCCATCGACGTGTCGGTCTTGGCCACGGGCCAGCGCGACATGCGGCCGTTGTCCCACGCCTGCTGGCTGTCGGCCCAGGCGTGCGGGGTGCCGGACACGCGCTGGGCGTTGCCGGCCTGGTCATCCAGGTGGTACGGCGTGATCAGCGTGCCGTTGGCGCGTTCCTGCTGCCAGACCTTGCGGCCGTTCGGCATCGGGATCGTGATGCGGTCGCCAAACCCGCGCACGCCCATGAGCGTGCCGAAGTAGTGGTCGAACGAGCGGTTTTCCTGCATCAGGATCACGACGTGCTGGACGTCCATGATGGTGCCGGTGACGTTGCTGGCCGGAATGGCCAGCGCGCGGCGGATGCTGGGCGGAAAGGTGGCGAGGGCTGCGGCCGAGAAGGCGGCGCCGGCGCTGGCCTGCAGGAATTTGCGGCGGGATGTCATGTTCTGGAAACGGGCAAGGGTTGGTGGCGGTGCGGGGCAGGCGATCAGGGCGCGCAGCGCTTCTCGACGGGCTGGGACGGGGTGGACGGGTCCGAGGGGTTCGACGGGTTGCCGGGGTTGGTCGGATTCGACGGTGCCGGGGCGTCGTCGTTGCCGCCGCAGGCGGACAGTGCCGCGACCGTCAGGCAGACGGCCAGCAGCACCCGGGCAGGGCGCAGCAGGGATGGCATGGGGATTCCTTCGACTGGAGGGGTTGTCTTGCTCCGGCAGATGGCCGGAAGCCCCGCAAGGCTAAGGAGGGAACGTGACAGGCCAGTGACGCAATCGCCGCTTCGTGAAACCGAATGTAAATCTGTGGCGACATCACCGAAATAAAACGGGGCGCCATGAAGGCGCCCCGCAGGCGTGGTAGGAGGGGGACGACGGCGGATCAGTCGGCCGTGATGTTGCCGGTCTGGATGACCTTCTTCCAGCGCGCGAACTCGGACGCCTGGAACGCCGTGAACTGCTCCGGCGTGTTGGCGACGACCTCGAAGCCAAGTTCCAGCAGCTTGGGCTTGTTGGCCGGGTCGTTCATCGCGGCCACCACGGCATTGTGGAGCTTGGCCTTGATATCCGCCGGCAGGCCCTTGGGCGCGGCGATGGCCTGCCACGAGTAGACCGTCACGCCCTTGTAGCCCAGTTCCTCCATGGTCGGCACGTCGGGCAGGATCGGCGAGCGCTTGGTGCTGGTGATGGCCAGCGCGCGCAGCTTGCCGGCCTTCAGGTGCGGCACGGCGGTGTTGATGTTCATGAACGTGGCATCCACCTGGCCGCCCAGCAGGTCGTTCAGCGCTGGCGCGCCGCCCTTGTACGGCACGTGCACGCCGGTGGTGCCGGTCTGCTGCCAGAACAGCTCGGCGGTCAGGTGGTCGCTGGTGCCGTTGCCGGCCGACGCGAACGACATCTTGTTCGGGTTGGCCTTCTCGAACGCGATCACGTCCTGCAGCGACTTGTGCGGCGATGCGGCCGGCACGGCCAGCACGTTCGGCGCCTGCACGGCCACGCTGATGTAGTCGAAATCCTTGGTCGGGTCGTAGCCCGCGTTCTTGGTCAGGTGCGGGCCGATCACGAACGGGCCCAGCGACGACACGAACAGCGTGTAGCCGTCGGCCGGCGCGCGCCTGGCTGCCGCCGCGCCGATCATGCCGGCCGCGCCGGGGCGGTTGTCCACCACAAAGCTGCCGCCAAACGTCTGCTGGAACTTGGCGCTCAGGATGCGCGCGATGTTGTCGGTGGAGCCGCCCGGCGGGAACGGCACGATCATCGTCACGGGTTTTTCGGGCCAGGCCGCGTGGGCGGCGGCCATCGTGGCGCCCAGCAGCAGCGATACCAGCGCTTTCTTCATCATCGTTGTCTCCTTCGTTGTGCGTGTGTTGTACGTGTGTTGTGCGTGTGGCCGGCAGCGCGGGTCAGCGCGTGCCGAATTCGGCCTGCTCGCGCGTCCAGGCGCGGGCCTGGTCGCTGATGGTCAGCCCCAGGCCGGGGCGGGTGGGGACGATGATCCGGCCGTTGGCGATGTCCAGCCGCTCGTTGAACAGCGGCTCCAGCCAGTCGAAATGCTCGACCCACGGCTCGCGCGGATAGGCGGCGGCCAGATGGACGTGCAGCTCCATCGCAAAGTGCGGCGCGATCATCAGCCCGGCATGCTCGGCCAGCGCGCAGACCTTCAGGAACGGCGTGATGCCGCCCACGCGCGGCGCGTCGGGCATCAGGTAGTCGGCCGCGCGGTGGCGGATCAGGTCCCAGTGCTCGGCGGCGCTGGTCAGCATCTCGCCGGTGGCGATCGGCGTATCGAACTGCTGCGCCAGCGCGGCGTGGCCCTCGTGGTCGTAGGCGTCCAGCGGTTCCTCGATCCAGACCAGGTTGAACGATTCGAACGTGCGGCACATGCGCTGCGCGGTGGGGCGGTCCCACTGCTGGTTGGCGTCGACCATGATCGGCACCGCATCGCCCAGCTTCTCGCGCACGGCCGACACGCGCTGGATGTCGAGCTTGCCGTCGGGCTGGCCGACCTTGAGCTTGATGCCGCCGATGCCGCGCTCCACCGACGCGGCCGCGTTGACCAGCAACTGGTCCAGCGGCGTGTGCAGGAAGCCGCCGGACGTGTTGTAGCAGCGCACGGCGTCACGGTGGGCGCCCAGCAGCTTGGCCAGCGACAGCCCCGCGCGCCTGGCCTTCAGGTCCCACAGCGCCACGTCGAACGCGCCGATGGCCTGCGTCGACAGGCCGCTGCGGCCTACCGACGCGCCGGCCCAGCACAGCTTGTCCCAGAGCTTGCCGATGTCGCTCGGGTCTTCGCCCAGCAGGGTAGGGGCGATCTCCTGGGCGTGGGCGAACTGGCCCGGGCCGCCGGCGCGCTTGGAATAGCTGAAGCCCAGCCCCTCGTGGCCGCTGGCGGTGCGGATTTCCGCGAACAGGATGGCCACTTCGGTCATCGGCTTCTGGCGCCCGGTCAGCACCTTGGCGTCGCTGATCGGCGTGGCCAGCGGCAGGTAGCAGGACGACAGCCGGATCGACGTGATGGCGTCGGCGGCGGACGGGCGTTGCGAAGCGGGCGAGACAGACGGGGCGGTCATGGGCGGGCGCATCCTGTAAAGCGTCGGAACCGGGTTCCAGACTTCAGACATCGTATGACATCGTTGTCAAAAAACGGCCGAAAGCGGCCGCACGGGCATTGCTATCATCCGGGGCCATGCATTGACTGGCGACGGCCCGAAGCTGCTTTCGCGTCACCGGCAACACGTTGCCCGGACAGCGAATGGAAAGAATGCTAACGTTGTCATCCGCCTCGGTCAATCGGGGCGGGCCGCACCTGGCGTAGTCGTTTACCCGCACCGCAAACCCCTTATGTCCGATTCATCCGGCAGCAAGTCTGTCACGCTGCACGACGTCGCCCGCGAGGCCGGCGTGTCACTGATTACAGCCTCGCGCGCGCTGAGCAACCCGGGCCTGGTTTCCGACAAGACCATCGCCCGCGTGCGCCAGGCGGTGGAGGCCACCGGCTATATCCCGAACCTGCTGGCCGGCGGCCTGAAGTCGCGCCGCACCATGACCGTGGCCGCGCTGGTGCCCAATATCGCGGTGGCGCAGTTCATCCCGACGGTCAAGGCGCTGACCGATGCGCTGGACGCGGCCGGCTACCAGTTGATCCTGGGCCAGACCGGCTACGACCACGCGCGCGAGGAGGCGCTGCTGGGCACGATGATCAGCCGCCGCCCGGACGGCATCGTCGTCACCGGGCTGGTCCACGCGCAGGCCTCGCGCGACCGGCTGCGGCGGTCTGGCATTCCCGTGGTGGAGACCTGGGACCTGAGCGACCGGCCCGTGGACATGGCCGTGGGGTTCTCGCACCTGAAGGTCGGCAGCGCCGTGGCGGGCTATTTCCTGTCGAAGGGCTGGCGGCGCTTTGGCATCGCCACCGGCGACGACCAGCGGGCCGCCGTGCGGCGCGAAGGCTTTGTCTCGACACTGGGCCACGACGTGCCCGTGGCGCGCGTGCCGGCGCCCAGCAGCCTGGGGCTCGGGCGGCAGGCGCTGGGCGACCTGCTGGCGCAGGACCCGCGCATCGAGGCCATCTTCTGCAGCTCGGACCAGCTGGCCCAGGGCGTGATCGAGGAAGCGCGGGCGCGCGGCCTGCGCGTGCCCGAGGATCTGGCCGTCTGCGGCTTTGGCGACGCCGATTTTGCCGCGCACATGGTGCCGTCGCTGACGTCCGTGCAGGTCGATGGGGCGGGCATGGGCACGCTGGCGGCCGGGCTGCTGCTGGCGCGCTGCCGCGGCGAGACCGTGGCGCAGCCGGTGGTCGACGTCGGCTTCCGCATCGTCGAGCGCGGCTCCACCTGACGCTAGTCGGCCACTTCGGGCGCGGGCAGCACAGTCACGCGCCGCGCCTGTCCCGCCACCGGCAGTTCGATCGTCACGCCGCCGCCGCTGTCGGCATCATGGCCGGTCAGTGCCGTGACCACCACCTGGTGCGTGACCAGCAGGTACGGCCCGCCGCGCGGGTCGAGCTGGTCGATATAGCGCGACAGCCGCTTGATCTGCGCATCGCGCGCGGCGGCGTCCGACCCGAAGAACGAATTCAGCATCGGTTCCACGCGCACCGGCCCCAGGCCGATCAGCCGCGCCGTGTCCTGGCAGCGGCACCAGGCGCTGGTGAGCACCTGCGTGGGCCGGAATCCGGCCGCCTTCCATCGCTCGCCCAGCTTGCGCGCCTGCTCGCGCCCGCCCGCGGAGAGGTTGCGCTGCGTCGCGCAGTCGTCGAGCCGGAAACCGGCGGGATCGCCCACCCCCGGCGCGCGGGCATGGCGCAGCACGACCACGACGTTCGGGCGGGTCAGGTCGACGGGCGATGTTGCCGCGTGCGCGCGGGGCGGCAGGAGCGCCGGCAGGGTGGCCGTCCAGAGGGCGGCGGGGAGGGCAAGCAGGCGGCGGCGAGTGGGCACGGCGGGCTCCGGCGGGGCGTCCGGGGTGGACGTCCTTCACGATAGACCACGGCCAGGCGCATAACAAAACCGTATGACCCCCGTGCAAACTGTGATTTGACGGTATGACCGTGCGATTCCCATACTCGGCGCCATCAACGAGGAGAGTTGCATGGAATCGAAGGTCAGCCGCCGCCTGACGCAAGCCACCGCCCCCGAGGTTTGCGCGCATATCTACCTGCCGCGCCTGGCGCGCGAGTTCGCCCCCGGCTTTCGCTATCTCACCGAAATCAACGCGGCGCACCTGGTCATGCTGCATGGCGCCGGACTGGTGCCGACGGACGTGGCCGCCACGCTGGCGCGGGCGCTGCTGCGGATCGAGCAGGACGGCCCCGACGCGGTGCCGCTGGACCCCGAGCGCGAGGACGCCTATTTCAACTACGAAGCGCACCTGATGGCGATGGCCGGCGCCGACGCGGGCGGCCGCCTGCATGTGGCGCGCAGCCGCAACGACATCCTGGCCACGCATGACCGCCTGCGCGCCCGCGACACCGTGCTGGCGCTGCTGGCCGCGCTGGCCGACACGCGCGACGTGGTGCTGCGGCAGGCCGATGCCCACGCCGAGGCCGTGATGCCCGGCTACACGCACCTGCAGGCCGCGCAGCCGATCACGTATGGCTACTACCTGTGCGGCGTGGCGCAGGCGCTGGGGCGCGACATCGCGCGGCTGCGCCAGGCGCTGGACCGGCTGGACGCCTGCCCGCTGGGCGCCGGCGCGCTGGCCGGCACCGCGTTTCCGATCGACCGCGCGGCCACCGCCCGCTGGCTGGGCTTTGGCACCTATGCGCCGAACGCGCTCGATGCGGTGGCGTCGCGCGACTTCGCCTGGGAGATCCTGTCGGCCATGGCCATCGCCACGGTCACCTGGGGCCGCGTGGCGCAGGACCTCTACGTCTGGGCCACGCCGGAGTTCGGGCTGATCGACTTTCCGGACAGCGTGGCTGGCACGTCGAGCATCATGCCGCAGAAGAAAAACCCGGTGGTGCTGGAGTACCTGAAGGGCAAGGGTGGCCACATGATCGGCATGCTCACGGCGTCGCTGGCGGCGCTCAAGGGCAGCCATTTCACGCATTCCGGCGACGGCAACCGCGAAAGCATGCGCGGCTTCTGGGAGGCTACCGACGAGGCGCTGCGCTGCACGAGCCTGCTGAAGCTGGTGCTGCAGACCGCCACGCCGCGTCGCGCGAACATGCTGGACCGGGCCCGCTGCGATTTCTCGTCGGCCACTGATCTGGCGGACATGCTGGTGCGCGACGCCGGCATGTCGTTCCGCGAGGCGCACCACGTGGTCGGCGCCGTGGTGCGCGAGGCGCTCGACCGCCACCTGCCGGCCAGCGAGATCGACAGCGGCATGGTGAACCGGGCCGCCGCCGCGCACACGGGCCGGGCGCTGGACGTCGATGCAGAGGTCGTGGCGCGCTGTCTCGATCCCGTGCAGGGCGTGGCGGCGCGGCAGTCGGCCGGCGGCCCGGCCCCGGCGCTGGTGCGGCAGCAGGTGGCCGACCAGCTCGACGAACTGGCGCGCGACCGGCAGGCCATCGACGCGCTGCGTGTCGCCGTCGACGCCAGCCGGGCCGCGCTGCGGCGCGCGGTGGAGCGGCTTCAGTCCCTGGCGTAGCGCGCCGCCGGCGTGTTCTGCGACAGCACCGCGGCCATCGCCCCGCGCGCGGCTTCGTAGGCTTGCCAGTGCTCCACCGCGTGGAGCGACGGGATCGTGATCAGCTCGCCGCGGTCCAGTCCGACCAGCGCGGCGTCGACAAGGTCCGCCGCCGGCATGACGATGGCCTGGTCCAGGTGCTCGACCGGCAGGCCGCCCGTTTCCCAGAAATCGGTGGCCGTGGCGCCGGGCAGCACGGCCTGCACGCGCACGCCCTTGGCCGCCAGCTCATGGTGCAGCGACTGGCTGAACGCCGTGACGAACGCCTTGCTGCCGCCGTAGACGCCGTTCAGGATCTCCGGCGCGATGGACACGATCGACGAGATGTTGACGATGGTGCCCTGGCCGCGCGCCACGAAGCCGGGCACGGCGGCGTAGCTGAGCCGCGTCAGCGCGGTCACGTTCAGCTCGATCATCCTGGTCATCTGGTCGACGTCGCTGTCCAGCAGTGGCGTATGGGTGCCGATGCCGGCGTTGTTGACCAGCAGCGTGATGCTGGCATCGGTACGCAGCTTGTCTTCGACGGTGGCCAGCGACGCGCGGTCGCCCAGGTCGGCCGGAAACACCTCGACCGCGCGGCCGGTTTCGTCGGTGATGCGCCGCGCCAGCGCGTCAAGCTTGTCGCGGCTGCGGGCGACCAGCACGAGGTCGTGGCCGCGCCGGGCCAGCCGGTCTGCGTAGATCGCGCCAATGCCGGACGATGCGCCGGTGACGAGGGCGGTGCCAAGGTAGGGGTGCGGGGACATGAGCTTCTCCATTCGGGTGGTGGGGGATGCGAGGCATCCATGGGAAGCATGGTAGGGAAGGTTGGTCCTGGCCGAAATGACGTATATAGTCCGTTTTCAGGACATCGGACATGGCGAGGGGCGGGAATGCACCGGGTGGGGTTTCTGTTGACGGACGGCTTCCAGATGATGACGCTGGGCGCCCAGGCGGTTTTCGAGTACGCGAACCTGGTAGCGGGCGAGCCGTTCTACCGGATCGACGTCTATGCGGTGCCGGGCGGCCCGGTGCGGTCGTCGCTCGGTGTGATGGTCGAGGCGCGGCCGGCAACGGCGCGCGTGACCGTGGACACCTGGATCGTCGCGGGCGTGGGCGATCCGATTGCCGCCCCCGCGCCGGCCCCGGTGCTCGATTTCATGCGCAAGGCGGCGCCCCGGGCGCGGCGCGTGGCGTCGATCTGCACCGGCGCGTTCGTGCTGGCGGAAGCCGGGCTGCTCGACGGCCGCCGCGCCACCACCCACTGGTTCTTCTCGCGCGAGATGCAGCGCGCCCATCCGGGGATCCGCGTGGAGGACGACCGCATCCATATCGTCGACGGACCAATCTGGACGTCGGCGGGCATGACGGCCGGCTTTGACCTGGCGCTGGCGATGGTGGAAAAGGACCTCGGCGCCGACGCCGCGCGGTCCGTGGCCCACAAGTTGGTGATGTACCAGCGCCGCGCGGGCGGGCAGTCGCAGCATTCCGAACTGCTGGACCTGGCGCCGAAATCCGACCGCATCCAGAGCGCGCTCGCCTACGCGCGCAAGAACCTGCATCGCGCGCTGACCGTGGAAGACCTGGCCACCGCCGTCCACCTGAGCCCGCGCCAGTTCAGCCGCGTATTCACGGCCGAGACCGGCCAGTCACCAGCCAAGGCCATCGAAAGCCTGCGCCTGGAAGCCGCCCGCCTGATGATCGAACAAAGCCGCCACCCGCTGGACGTAGTGGCCCGCGAAACCGGCTTCCGCGACCGCCGCCACATGCGCGAGGCCTTCCTGCGCGGCTTCGGCATGCCGCCGCAGGCGGTGCGGCGGGAGGCAAGAAGCTGACGAATTCCCAGGCATGGTTCGGAAATGTGACGCCAAGCATGCATGTGAGCCAGATGTACACACGGTATGTACATCTGGCGTCGGCGGCGTATACTGGTTTCGTTACCTGTTCAGAGGCCGCCATGCACCGCACGAAACTCTTCCGAAACGGCAATTCGCAGGCCATTCGGATTCCCGCCGATCTTGCCTATCCGGATACCGATATTCCCTTCGAGATCGAGCGGGTGGGCGATGAATTGCGCATCCGCCCGGCCCGCAGGCGTCTCACCGGACTGCTGGATGTCTTCGCCAGTTTTCCGGCCGACTTCATGGCCGAGGGCCGTGAGGAGCAGTCCCAGTCGGAAAGGGATCCGCTCTGATGCCAACCTACATGCTGGATACCAATATCTGCATCTACCTGATGAAGCGGCAGCCGCCGCAGGTTGCGGCGCGGCTGGCGGAATGCTTTGAGGGTGAGGTCGTGCTATCGGTGATTACGCTTGCGGAACTCGAATACGGTGTATCGGTTTCCAGCGCCCCGGAGCATGCCCGGCACGCACTGGACGCGCTCGTCGCACGCGTGCCGGTGCTGCCGCTGACGCCTGCCGCCGCCCACGCCTATGGCGCCATCCGCAAGGCCACGCGCCATCGAAAGTCCGACGCGCTCGACAAGCTGATTGCCGCGCACGCCCGGTCCGTGGGCGCAGTCGTCGTCACCAACAATGTGAGCGATTTTGCGTCGTATCCGGGCATCCAGATCGAAGACTGGACCCAGCCCGCCCCGCGCGAACACTAGCCGCGGGGCAACCCGGCCTTACCCCACCAGCTTCAGTACCGCCGGCACCGTCAGCACGGCCGTGTAGTAGCCCATGAACTGCACGCCGGTGTTGAAGCCGATGGTGCGCGACAGCAGGCCGCCGAGCAGGCCCATTGTCAGGATCACCAGCAGGCCCAGGAAGTTGCCTTCCCAGACGCTGATCACGAGGATCAGGCCGACAAACGTGGCGATGATCGCCTCGTGGGAGATCTTGCGGGCCACGAACAGGGCTGCGCGGCGCGCGTGGTTCATCGCGAACGGGTAGGACACCAGCGCCGCGAGCACCACGGCGAGCATGCCGTAGCCCAGGAACTCCCAGTGGTTCAGCAGGTTGTGGAGGTTGTGGGTCTGGCCGCCGCCGGCGTCGACCGTGTAGACCGGCGGCGCGTTGAACAGCGGCGCGGCCGGGCCGGCGGCCACCGGGCTCAGCGGCAGGCCGAAGGCGATCAGCGGGATCAGCGCCTCGGCGATGTAGGTGGCCTCGGTCACGCCGTTGCGGGCGCTCAGCACCGTGGTCAGCCGATGGTAGGCGTGGCGCACGCGCGAGCCGACCAGTTCGCCCAGCACCACGGTCATCGCCACGGGGCTGAACACGAACGTGGCGCTGGAGATGACGGCGGTGCCGAGCGTCCACTTGACCTGGCTGCGGTCCAGCACGCGCAGCGGGTTCGGGAAATAGCCCGCCCAGCCCTTGACGTCGGGCGCCAGCGAGAACGTGCGCACCTTGTCGCGCCGCATGCGCGGGCGTTCCACGGGCGAGATCGACGAGAACAGGTCTGCGATCAGCGGCCCGATGGCGATGCCCAGGAAGTAGCTGATGCTGAGCTTGACGCCGAACTTGGCCGTCAGCGTCTGCAGCGCGACGATCACCACCACGAACGGCAGCAGCGCGGCCACCGACGCCCAGCGGCCCGCCGAGCTGTAGGCGATGATCACGGCCGCCGCCACGAAGATCCACGGCGCCGCCTTGGTGATGGTCGGCCCGAACGGTGCCAGCAGCACGGCGAACAGCACGGCCAGCGGCACGGCCACGAAGGCCGCGATGATGGCGCCCGAGATCATCTTGCGCAGCGCGATATGCGGCACGCCCAGGTTGCGCAGGTGGTTGGCGTCCTGCAGCAGCGGCGTGGCCATGGTGTCGCCGGGAATGCCCAGCAGCGCGGTGGGAATGGCGTGGGTCATGTGCTTGGCCACGGCGCCGGCCAGGAAGAACGTGAACACGCCCTCGGGCGGCACGCCCAGCAGCACCACCAGCAGCGTCAGCGGCGCCAGCGTGGTGGTTTCATCGGTGCCGGAAATCAGTCCGATGGCGGCAAAGACGATGGCGCCGGCCAGCCCCATGCCGGCGGCGACAAGAATATGCGAGAACAGTGTGGATTCGATCATGAATGGTCTCCCCGGGACTTCAAACCGCTTGCCGCTGCGCCAGTGCCTGCGCCACGGGGGCGCTGGCCGGTGCGGCACCGGGATGTTCTGGCGAATGAAACAGTTCCAGCAGTTGCAGCTCGCGCAGTTCGGCCACCACCACGGGCGGCAGCGCGTGAATCGGGCCGATGCCGCCGGCGTCTTCGGCCAGCTTGCGCAGCGCGTCCAGGCGGGCCGCAGTCTGGCCGGTCTCGTTCTCTACGACGATGCGTTTGGGCTTGAACAGCATGGCGCAGATCAGGCCGGCTACCAGGCAGCCGAACAGGCCGGCCAGCATGGCGTAGGCGCGCGCCAGCTCGGGCGAATCCACCACGGCGGCCAGCAGCCGGCTCGCGGCCCAGTAGCAGGTCAGGCTGACCGCGGCGCCGATGGCGATGGACCACGCCAGGTGCGTCGTATCGGCCGTGTCGCCCCAGACCTCCACCAGGCGGCGTTCCGATGCATTCTCGTGTGGATGCATGATTTGTCTCCGATATCGGCTGGCCTGGGCATGCCCTTGCACGCCTGGCCAGCTCTTTCTTCAAGGATGAACTGCTGACTAGCGGCTGCGCAGCTCCTGGAGCAGCGCCACCGCGCGATCGGTGCGTACATCGTGTTCCTCGGCCATGCGGCGCGCCACGCGGTCGACTTCTTCGCCCACCGCGCCGGCCACCAGCGCGATGTTCCGCGCGTGCAGCGCCATATGGCCGCGCTGGATGCCCTCCGTGGCCAGCGCGCGCAGGGCGCCCAGATTCTGGGCCAGCCCCACCGCCACGGCAACCTCGCCCAGCGTCTGCGCGGAATCCACGTCGAGAATCTTCAGCGCCAGCCGGGCCAGCGGGTGCGTCTTCGTGGCCCCGCCAACCAGCCCCACCGGCATGGGCATCTCGATCGTGCCCACCAGCGCGCCGGTGTTGTCCTTCTCCCAATGCGTGAGCGACGTGTAGCGGCCGCCGCGGCAGGCATAGGCGTGCGCGCCGGCTTCCACGGCGCGCCAGTCGTTGCCGGTGGCCACGATGACCGGGTCGATGCCGTTCATGATGCCCTTGTTGTGCGTGGCCGCCCGGTACGGGTCGATGGCCGCGAACGTGTAGGCATCGATCACGCCCTCGATGATCTCGGCCCCGCTGCGCTCGCGCGTGGCCAGCGTGTCGGCGGTCAGCCGCACGCGCGCCCGGGCCAGTCGCAGATCCGCCAGATTCGACAGGATGCGCAATCTTACCGATCCGCCGGTAATGCGTTCCACCGTCGGCGACACGGCCTCGGCCATCGTGTTGACGGTGTTGGCGCCCATGGCGTCGCGCACGTCGACGATCAGGTGCATCACGATCATCGGGCCGCGCGGCGTGTCGGGGAACACATGGACCTCGATGTCCCGGCAGCCGCCGCCCAGGCCGATCAGCACCTTGTCGCGGCTGTTGGCCAGGGCGACGATTTCGTCGCGCTGGCGCAACAGTGCCTGGCGCGCGCCGAACGGGTCGGCAATGCCCAGCACCTGGACCTGCGCCCGCATCAGCGGGCCGGAGCTCGATGCCTGGAAGCCGCCGTCCTGGCGCGCCAGCTTGGCCATGAACGATGCCGCGGCAACGACCGAGGGCTCCTCGACCACCATCGGCACCACGTAGTCGCGGCCGTTGACCTGGAAGTAGCCGGCGATGCCGAGTGGCAGGTCGAACGTGCCAACCACGTTCTCGATCATCCCGTTGGCCCGATCCGTGCCGAGCGCGCCGGGCTCGGCAATCAGGCGCGCCTCGTCCGCGGTCAGCCCGGTCACGGCGGCGACGTGTTCGAGCCGCTGGGCCGGAGTGAGCGCGCGAAAGTTCGGAAGCGCGGAATCGGTTGCCATCGAGGTCTCCATATGTGTATAAGATGGAGACAGTTTAGGGACGCTGTACCAGTATCGAAAGGTACAGTTTGGCGGGACAGTCGCGCCCACCTCGTCCTCCCTTTGTGATGGTCTGTACCCCTATGAGCCCAAAATCCACGCCGATTTCCGTCTCGCTGGCCGATATGCTGGAGCGCCAGATCCTGGACGGTGCCTACCGCAGCGGCGAGAAACTGCCGTCCCTGCGCGAGCTGGCCCAGTTGCAGGGCCATAGCAAAAATACGATCGTCGCCGCGTTCGAAATCCTGGTGGGGCGGGGGCTGGTGGAGCCCCGGCGCGGTGCGGGCTACTTCGTGACGTCCCAGCCGGCCCGGCCGAAGCCGGATGAGGATGCCGGCTCGCTGAACCGGGCGATGGACATCGTCTGGCTGATGCGCGAGCAGCTCAAGAGCCGGCCCGACGTGCTGGCGGTGGGCGACGGCTTTCCGCCGGTCGAATGGCTGTCCGAGGCGCGGCTGGACAAGTACCACCACAAGGTCGTGCGCACCGGGCTGGGTGCGCTGTTCCGCTATGGCAACCGGTTCGGCTACGCGCCGCTGCGCGACCATCTGGTGCGCAAGCTGGGCGACCTGGGCATCGGCGCCGAAGCCCGGCAGATCGTGCTGACGCACGGCGCCAACGACGCCCTGGACCTGGTCGTCCGCTACTTCCTGCAGCCGGGCGAGACGGCGCTGGTGGACGATCCGGGCTACTACCCGCTGTTCGGCAAGCTCAAGCTGGCGGGTGTGCGAATCGTCGGCGTGCCGCGGCTGGCCGATGGGCCGGACCTGGAGGCATTCGAGCAGATCCTGATCCGCGAACGGCCGCGGCTGTTCTTCACGCAGTCGGTGGGTCACAACCCGACGGGCTCGGACCTGTCGGCGGCCAAGGCATTCCGGGTGCTGCAACTGGCCCAGAAATACAACATCCAGGTGGTGGAAAACGACCCGCTGGCCGATTTCAAGCCGGCCACGCTGCCGCGGCTGTCCGCGCTGGACCAGCTCGACCGGACGCTCTATATCGGCAGTTTTTCGAAGTCATGCTCGGCGGCGCTGCGGGTGGGCTTTATCGCCTGCGGGGCAGACCTGGCCAGCGATCTGGCCGACCTGAAGGCGCTGATCCACGTGAGCAGTTCGGAATATTGCGAGCGGACCGTCGACGTGATCCTGAGCGAGGGCCACTACCAGCGCTACATCACGCGGCTGCGCGCGCGGCTGGCCGAGGCCACGAGCCGTGCGCTGGCCCTGTTCGACCGGCTGGGCGCCGAGGTGCTGGTGCGGCCCGAGCAGTCGCTGTACATCTGGGCCGCGCTGCCGGGCGTGCCGGACACGCTGGCGCTGGCCGAGCAACTGCTGCAGGAGAAGGTGATGATCGCGCCCGGCCGCGTGTTCCGCGTGGATGCGGACTCGCCGCAGCCGTGGTCGCGCTACAACGTCGGGGCGCTGCAGGACCCGCGCTTCGAGGCGGCCCTGCTCAAGGTGCTGGAGCGGCGTTAGCCCCAGCGGCGTACGCGGCCGGTGTCGACGTGGAGGAAGTTGTCGGACTGGTAGAAGCCCACGCCGCCCACCTGCAGCGACTGCGCGGCGTCGCGCAGGTCTGCCAGCGGCACGCCGGGCAGCCGGATGTCGATGGCCATGCCGTCCATGTGCAGGCTGCGCCGGGCCACGCCGCCGCCGCGCGTCTTGCGCAGGCGGTCGTTGGTCAGCGGGCAGCGGTAGCCGGAGATCACCTGGAATGGCGCGTTGCTGCCCACCTCGCGGCGCAGGCTGAACAGCAGGGCGAACAGCTTCGGATCGATCTCGCCGACCGTGCCCGAATAGTGGTCGCGCAGGAAGCGATTGAGCGACGTCTGCGCCTGCGGCAGCACCTGGTCGCCCATCGCGTAGACCAGCGACAGGTGCTCGCCGGTGTGGGTGTGTTCGAAGGAAAGCGAGCGGGCATCGGGGCCCAGCGCTGCCAGCGCGGCACGCGGTGCCAGCGTCGACAGGCCCGCGCCTAGCGCGATGGCGCCGGCACGGTGAAAGAAACGGCGACGCTGGGAGGTGCTGGAATCGGACATGGAAACTTTTACAACGGTGCGGCGTTCAGGAAGGCCGTACGGCAGGCCTGGCGCCCGCGCGCTGCCGCAGCGCCTGGTCCAGCAACTTGTCCTGTCCGTAAATGTCAGGCACGAAGTATACCCGTCCATCGGCGCGCGCGACGGCGGTGCCGTACGCCAGCACCACGGGCACGGGCTGCTGTAGCGCGACGGTCTTCGATTTGCCAGCCGTCATTGCCTCACGGATGCGCGGCTCGGTCCATTCGGGCATCCCCTGAAGCGCGAACTGGGCCAGCGCCACCGGCGCCTCCACGCGGATGCAGCCGTGGCTGAAGTCTCGCCGCTCGCGCTTGAACAACTGCGGCGTGGGCGTGTGGTGCAGGTAGATGGCCTGGTTGTTCGGGAAGATGAACTTGATGTCGCCCAGCGCGTTCAGCGGGCCGGGGCGCTGGCGGATGCGCGCCTGCCCGTTCAGCACCGCGTCGATGTTCGCCTGGCTCAGCGTGGCGTTGGCCTGCGTGCCGTAGACGAACTCGAAGCCCTGCCGCGAGAAATAGCCGGGGTCGCGCTGCGCCTTCGGAATGACCTCCTTGCGCGCGATCGACGACGGCACGTTCCAGTACGGACTGAACTCGATGTAGCGCATGTCCTCCTTGAACAACGGCGTGCGGGTGTCCAGCGCCTTGCCGACGATGACCTTCATCTCCAGCTTGATGTCGAGCTTGCCCTCGGAATAGTCGTAGGCGCGCAGCACGAATTCGGGCACGTTGACCACGATCATGCGCGGGCCCTCGGCCAGCGGCGTCCAGCGCAGGCGCTCCATCGTCAGGCCGATCTGCGCCACGCGGGCGGCTGGCGACACATTGAGCTGCGCCAGCGTGCCGGCGCCGATCACGCCGTCGGTATCCAGCGCATGGCGCTTCTGGAACGCCTTGACGCCATCGACGAGCGCGCCTTCGTAGCGCTGCGGCACGGCGGTGCCGGGCGCCAGATCGCCCAGCGCTTCCAGCCGTTGCGCAAGCTGGGACAGGGCGGCGTAGGGCTGGCCCGGCGTCAGCTTGCCGCCGGCCGGTGCGGGCAGCGGCGCCTTCCAGTACGGCTCGGCCGCCAGCTTGCGGTACCTGGCCAGCGCGGTGCGCAGCGTGCCGTAGAGCGGGAACGACGGGGCGGCCTCGCGCAGCGCGTCGGCCAGCCGGTTGGCGGTCATCGCGTTGCGCAGGTAGGCCTCGGGATCGAACGGTGGCAGGTTGCTGGCCGAGAAATTCGCGTGGACCTTGCGTGGATCCACGCGGCCGCGATGGAGGTCGGCCAGGTAGCGCGTCATCGCACGAGTCAGCGCGGTGTCGAAGCGCTGCGCGGCTTCGGGTGACGCGGCCGGGGCGCCGACCAGCTCGCCAAGCGTGCGTTGCAGGCCCTCGGCGTCGTAGTCGCGCGGATCGAGGCCGTCAGCTGGCGAATCGCTCAGCGCCTTGATTGCGGCCTGCGCGGCCGGCGAGGGCCGGCCTTCGGCAAACCAGAGCAGGTCCTGCGGGGGCTGGGCCAGGGCGGCGGTGGCGCTGCAGAGCAGCCATGCCGTGCCGGCGCTGGCGAACACCTGATTGAGGGACCGGCGGACCCGCGTGGGCAGTGCGGCCGGCGTGAACTTCCGGGTCATGCATGCAACAGCGGCAACAGTCATCGTATGAGGTCGATTGCGTTCGGCGTCTGCCTATCCTATCCGATCATCGTGATCGATCCACCCCTTTGAACATCTGGAAATAAAGTTTCTACGATTGCGTCACGCTTGATTCAGGTCAATTTGCACGGCTTCGCGGGAACTATGCTTGGTAGCAACGACAACGCAGACGCAAGAGGTGCATCGATGTACGAGCGGATTCTCGTGGCGGTGGATGGCGGCCCGTCCTCCGAACTGGCCATCGCGCAGGCCGTGGGCCTGGCCAAGCAACTGCAGGCCGAAGTCAAGGTGCTGTTCGTGGTGGATGACAGCGAACTGTTCTTCGAGCACGCCTATATCGATCCCACCGAAATCGTCAACGGCATGGTCCACGTGGGGCAGAAGGCGCTGGCGGCCGCGTCGCGGCGCTTCGAGAACGCCGGGGTGCGCTGCCTGACCGCGCTGGCCGAAAAGCCGGTGTCGCCGGGCAACATCTCGGGGACCATCGTCAGCCACGCCGACCAATGGCAGGCCGACCTGATCGTGATGGGCACCCACGGCCGGCGCGGCATGCGGCGCGTGATCATGGGCAGCGTTTCCGAAGGCGTGATTTCGAAGTCGGCCAAGCCGGTGCTGCTGATCCGGGGCGAGTCGGTCCACTGACCGGCAAACTGCGGCGGGAAGGTTTGGGTAGCACCGCAAGCCATTGCGATAAATGCGAGGACGCCGGTGCTAGACTCCCGCCGATGACAGCCCCCCAGACCCCTCTTTCCGCCTTTCCCGACGCCGATTCCCTGGCCACGCTGCGCGCGTGGCACGCCGGGATGTCGACGCGGGCCGCCGTCACCCAGTATCTCGATGCCGACCGCGCGCACGGCCAGTCGTCGCGCGGCATCCTCGGCCGCATCCGGCGGCAGTTGGCGGCCTACGCCCGCTACCGCCGGCGCGAGGACCTGGCCGCCCTGTTCGAATTCCCGGCCGCCGAACGGCCGCAGCGGGGCAGGGCGGCGGACCAGGCCATCGAGACGCTGCGCAACATGCCGCCGCCCGCGCCGCAGATTGCCGATGACATCGGCATGTGGCTGGCGCCGGCGTCGGTGGCCGCGCTGCGGGCGCACGACATCCACACGCTGGCCGACCTGACCGTCCGCATCCCGCGCCGCCGCCAGTGGTGGGCAACGATTCCCGGCCTGGGCGTCAGCGGTGCGCGGCGGATCGAGGCGTTCTTTGCCGAATGGCCCGAGCTGACCGCCCGCGCCCGGGCGCTGGTCGCGGCGCAGCCCCGCGCGATGATCGTGCCGTGGGAGCAGATGGGCCATCTGCCGCATGAAGTGGACGGTTCGCTGGGCCAGTTCCGCGCGCCGCGCGACACCTGCTCGCTCAACGCCGACAACGATTACGCGGCGGTGCAGGCGTGGCTAGCGCTCCATGAATCCCCGTCGACGCAGCGCGCCTACCGCAAGGAGGCCGAGCGCCTGATCCTGTGGGCGATCATCGAGAAAGGCCGGCCGCTGTCGTCGCTGACGACCGAGGACGCCACCGCCTACCGCAATTTCCTGCGCCAGCCCCGGCCGCGCGACCGCTGGGTGGGCCCGGCCCGGCCGCGCAGCGCGCCGGACTGGAAGCCGTTTACCGATGCGTTATCGCCGCGCTCGGCCGCCTACACGCTGCAGGTGCTGGGCGCGCTGTTCCGCTGGCTGGTGCAGCAGCGCTACGTGCTGGCCAATCCGTTTGCGGGGCTGAAGGTACGCGGCGGGGCCAAGACGGCGGCGCTGGACGTCTCGCATGCGTTCTCCGAAGGGGAATGGATGCTCACGCGCAGCATCGCCGACGGCCTGGAATGGTCGTACGGCTGGGAGGCGCCGGCGGCCCAGCGGCTGCGTTTCATCCTCGATTTCACCTATGCCACGGGCCTGCGCGCCAGCGAACTGGTCGGCGCCACGCTGCGCAACGTGGAAACCGACCTGCATGGCGACCACTGGCTGCATCTGGTGGGCAAGGGCGCCAAGGCGGGCCGGGTGGCGCTGCCGCCGCTGGCGCGCAACGCGCTGGACCGCTACCTGGTCGAACGCGGCCTGCCGGTGGCCCGCGCCCATTGGGACCCCGCCACGCCAATTGTCGGCAGCCTGGGCCCCGACGAAAGTGGGGGGATTACAGGCGCGCGATTGTGGATGATCATCAAGCGGTTCTTCTCGACCGCCGCCGACACGCTGGAGGCCGAGCGCCCGGCCACGGCGGAGAAACTGCGCCAGGCCAGCCCGCACTGGCTGCGCCATACCCACGCCACGCACGCGCTGGCACGCGGCGCGGAGCTGACCACGGTGCGCGACAACCTGCGCCATGCGTCGGTATCGACGACCTCGCTCTACCTGCATGGCGACAGTGTCAAGCGCGCCCGGCAGATGGAAGATGCCTTCGGCGGCTGAGCGTCCCGGCGATGGTCTGGGCCGGAAACACGAATCACCGTGGCGGATCGACCCGCCCACCACAACAAAGGGCTGACCATGCGCAGGGAAGTGCAGGCTGAAGAGATCGAACTGGGCCAACCGCTGAAGGCGACGCTGGTCGATGAACTGGGCTTTCCGGTCGCGGACGAAGGCACGGTGTTCCACGCCGCCGAGGAGCGGGAACTGGCGCTGCACGGCGGCCGCTGTTTCTGGGCCGATGGCGAGGCGCCGCTGCGGGCCGACATGCCGAGCACCGCCTGGCACGACCGGTATGGCCTGCTGGTCGGCACGCTGCTGCACGTCAAGCGGCCCACCGACGCGGCGCGCGCGGCCGTCAGCCGGCTGATCGGCTTCAACGACGGCGCCGCGTTCATCGGCTGGCCCAGCCTTGCCGGCGTGGCGGCCGAGATCGCCGATGGCGAAGTGGTGCTGTTCCGCGGGTTCTCGGGCACCAACATCCACAGCTTCTCGGCGCGCGTCCAGGCCACGTCGCGCATGCCGTTCCCGTACTGGATGCTTGACGATATCCGGCATATCGAGGCGCGCGAGATGCGCGGCAGCATCCGCGTACCGGTGCGGCTGGTGGGGTCGCTGGTGCTGTCCGGGGAACAGGCCCGGCCGCAGACGGTACTGATCACCGACCTGAGCACGGGCGGGGCGTCGATTTCCACGGCGTCGCCGCAGTTTGAAACGCCTGGGCAGCCGGTGCGGCTGGAATTCACGCTGCGCGCGGCGGGGCTGAAGCAGAAGCTGTCCGTCGAAGGGTGGACACGGCAGGACCCCGACGCCGACGCGACCGAGCCATTCCACAACGTCGGCGTGGCCTTCGATGCCTACGGCGAGCGCGAATCGCTGGTGCTGTACGCGTTCGTCCACGAACAGTTGCTGGAAAGCGCCACGATGCGGCCCGGCGTGAAGTCGCCCGACTAGGCGCGCCGGCTAGTCCTCGAACGGCCGGCGGCCCAGCGTGGCGACCACGTAGTCGACAAAGCAGGTAATGCGCGAGGCCAGGGCGGTGTTGCGGTAGTAGACCGCGTGGATCGGCTGGCGGACATCGAGCGTCTGGCGGGCAAAGAGCGGCACCAGCCGGCCGGACTGGCGGTCGTCGCGCGTCATGAAATCGGACAGGCAGACAATGCCCTGGCCGGCCAGCGCCAGGCTGCGCAGCGTCTCGCCGCTCGATGAGGCAATGGTCGGCTTGATGTGGACGATGCCCCCGTCGGCGGCGCGCAGCGGCCAGTCGTTCAGCGATTCGGGCTGCGTGAAGCCCAGCAGCGCATGGCCGGACAGTTGCTCGACCTTTGTCGGCGTGCCGTGCCGCTTCAGGTAGTCGGGGCTGGCCAGCACGCGGATACGGCTGGTGCCGATGGGGCGGGCATGCAGCGTCGAATCCTTGAGCGTGCCGATCCGGAACGCCACATCGGTGCGTTTTTCCAGCAGGTCGATGATGCCTTCGTTCGAATTGAGTTCGAGTTCGACGTCGGGGTAGCGCGCGCGGAAGCCTTCCACGAGCGGCACGATGACATGGAGCATGAATGGCGTGGCGGCGTCGACGCGCAGGCGGCCCACCGGGCGCAGGCGGCGGGCGGCCATCTGCTCCTCGGCCGCGTCCACCATCGCCAGGATGGCGCGTGCCTGTTCCAGGAAGGCGGCGCCCTCCTCGGTCAACTCCAGCCGCCGCGTGGTCCGGCGCAGCAGCGTGGTCTGCAGCTTTTCCTCCAGCCGGCTCAGCGTGCGGCTGGTGGCGGATACGGTCAGCGACAGGTGATCGGCCGCCGCCGTTATCGAGCCGGTGTCCACGACGGCCACAAAGGCCAGCAGTTCGTCGATCGTCGTCTTCATTGTTGCGCGGGAATCAAGCCAGACCGACTTATACACGGCTCTGCCCGCAAATGTAAGACCGCCCGCCGACGGCTGTCGGACGCCTGAATGCCCCGCTACGGATGCCGCATGCCGAGCCGGATCTCGCGGGAATCGACGGGGCCGGGGGCGCTCCGGTGGCCCGCCAGCGCGGCCGGCAGCGGGGTGTTGCTGACCACGACGCGGTACCAGTCGCGGTAGACCACATAGGTATGCATCAGCGGCGAGAGCTGCAGGTAGGTCTCCGGCGACATGACGGCCATCGCCGCCTCGGGGCCGGCCCAGCGCTTTTCGAACGCGGCAAGGGTGGGAACGGCGCGGCCTGGCTCGATGTCGGTGCCGAACGCCAGCTCGTCCGCCGCGCCGACCATCGTCAGCGGATGGCCGACGTAGAACGGCAGCGTGTGGTCAAGCATTTCGACGCCGTATAGCCGCATCTGGGGTGTCAGCACGCGTTTGATTTCGTTGGCTAGCGTTGCGCCCGATACGGGGCCTGCGACAGCCTGATAGCCGACCAGCGCCGTGCTGAAGCCCAGGTACATGCCCATCGCGTACACCGCCACGCTGCGCAGCACGCCGCGGCGCGCCAGCACGCCGGCGATGGCGATCGACACCAGCATGATCAGGAAGGCCGCGGCGACCCACACGGCGTAGACGCGCCAGACCGCGTTGGGCGTGTGGTTGGCATGCAGCGTCGCCACGAACGGCGCGGCCAGCAGCCCGCAGCCGGCAATCGCCGCCATGATCCGCAGTTGCCTGCGCCAGGCGGCGGGGTCGAGCTTGTCGAGCGCCACGCCGGCCAGCAGGCCGAGCGCCGGGACGACCGGCACGATATAGCCGGGCAGCTTGGAATGGGACAGGCTGAAGAACACGAAGATCGATGCGGCCCAGAGGCCGGCCATCAGTGCCGGCCGGAACGCGGGCGGCTGGCGCCCGTCCGTGCGGGGCACGGCCGCCCAGATCCGTGGCCACAGGCCGATCCAGGGCAGGAAGCCGCCGACCAGGATCGGCACGAAGTAGGCGAGGGGGCCGCTCCGGGCGTGCAGGTTGGTCGTGTAGCGCTGCCAGTGCTCGTGGATAAAGAAGAAATGGAGGAATTCCGCGTTGCGGCTGGCCACCAGATAGAACCACGGCACGGTGACGGCCAGCATGACCAGCGCGCCCAGCACGGGATGCAGGCGCCGCCACAGCCGCCAGTCGCGCGTCACGGCCATGTAGACCAGCAACACCAGCCCCGGCAGGACGATGCCGACCAGCCCCTTGGTCAGGATCGCCACGCCCATCGCGGCCCAGCAGGCCAGCATCCACCTGCGGCGCGCGGCGGGCGCGGCGTCCGGGTGCTGGGCCATCAGCATGCAGGCCAGCACGCAGGACATGACGCCGGCCAGCGTCATGTCGAGCGTGTTGTAGTGGGCGGCGATGCTCCAGATGGGTGCGGCCAGCAGCGCCAGCCCGGCAAAGGCGGCGGCCCGCAGGCCAAACCATCGCCACGTGGCCAGCATCGTCATCGCCATGCCGAGCAGGCCGGCCAGTGCCACCGTCAGCCGGGCCTGCCACTCGCCGATGCCGAACAGCGCGTAGACCACGGCCGTCGCCCACATGTGGAAGGGCGGTTTCTCGAAGTACTTGAGGTCGTTGTAGCGGATGGTGACCCAGTCACCGGTGGACAGCATCTCGCGCGAGATTTCCGCGTAGCGGCCTTCGTCGGGCCCGAGCAGGTGACCCAGGCCCAGCGTACCGAACCAGAGCAGCAGGGCGGCGGCAACCCACAGGGCGGCCCAGCCTGCGCCGGACAGATGGGGGGCGATCGATCCCTGGCCATACAGCGGTACGCCGGCCGGCCGGAGGTGTGGGGGCCGGGGCTTGTGGTGAGGCATGGAGATCGTCTCTGCGTCAGGCGGTGGATCGGCCGGCGCCTGCCCGTGGAGGACGGGCCAAGCGCCGTCGCGCAGAGTATCCGACGGACCTTAAAAAAACCTTAACGCCGCCGGGCCGCGCAACAGTTTCACCCGTTTGGAGCAAATTCGTTGACGGCGCAGGTATCGAAAATGATAATCGCTCCCATTCAAAGAATTACAAAACCATTACAGTCAGGGAAATGAGCCGTTATCTGCACAAGAAGTACGTCCGTGTCAGCGTTTCGATCGGACCAGCGTTGTTTTTCCATGTCGCGCACGCCCAGAACGTGCCCGCCGAACCCCAGACACTGCCTTCCGTGACGGTCCGCGCCGATGGCGACAAGGACCTCGGCACCGGCTACAAGCCCACGTCGACCGTCAGCGCCACCAAGACCGAGGCACCGCTGCGCGACGTCCCGCAAACCGTCAACGTGGTGACCGCGCAGGTCATGCAGGACCAGCATGCGACGTCGATCCAGGACGCGCTCAAGAACGTGCCGGGCGTGAGTTTTTCGTCGGGCGACGGGCAGCGCGACCAGGTGTCGATCCGTGGCTTCAGCGCCATTGCCGACCAGTTCGTCGACGGCATCCGCGACGACGCGCTGTACTTCCGCGACCTGTCCAACGTCGACCGTATCGAGGTCATCAAGGGGCCGGCCGCCGTGCTTTACGGGCGGGGCTCGTCGGGCGGCCTGATCAATCGCGTCACGAAGAAGCCGGGCATCGACGTCACCGATTTCGCGCTCAGCTACGGCATGTGGGCCGACCGCCGGGTGGAGGGCGACGTGGGCCGCACGTTCGGCGACGGCGCCGCGGCATTCCGCATCACCGCCGCCCACGAGGAAGCCAACAGCTACCGGTCGCAGCAGTTCCTGAACCGGACGGCCGTGGCGCCGTCTCTGGAGCTGCGGCTGGCCCCGCAGACCACCGTGCTGCTGCAGGCAGACTGGCTGGAAGACCGCCGCGTTACCGACTTCGGCGTGCCGGCGTACCGGGGCCGTCCCGTGCCGGTGGACCCGTCGACGTACTACGGCGCCGCCAACGCGCGCGATGCCGACTACAGCCAGAGCCGCGTCTACTCGGGTACGGCCACCGTGAACCACCGGTTCAACGACAACTGGTCGATCCGCAACGCCACGCGCTACTACCACTATTCGCTCGACCGCAACAACACGCTGGTGGGCTCGGTCAACGAGACCACGCGGCGCGCATCGCTGACGCACAGCAACGTCTACCGCGAAGAACACGGCTGGTTCAACCAGACCGACCTGACGCAGAAGGCCGAGTTCTTCGGCATGAAGCACGAGCTGCTGTATGGCGTGGAAGTGGGGCAGCAGAACAAGGACCTGGTCAACTACTCGCGTGCCAACGTGGCGTCGGTGGACTTGTTCAACCCGGTGCTGCCGGTGCTGCCGCGCCTGGTGGGCGGCACGCCGGCCACGAGCAACCTGGGCGTGTTCAAGACGCTGGGGCTCTACACGCAGGACATGATCCAGTTCTCGGAACAGTGGAAGGCGCTGGTGGGCGTGCGCTACGACCGCTTCGAGCAGGAAACCATCCAGCGCCTGCCGGGCCAGCCGAACCTGGCGCGCACGGACAACGCCTGGAGCCCGCGCGCCGGACTGGTCTGGCAGCCGTCGAAGCAGCAGTCGTACTACGTGTCGTGGAGCCGGTCGTTCCAGCCGTCCGGTGAAGCGTTCTCGCTGGCGGCCAACAACGCGCAGCTGGCGCCGGAGACGACGCGCAATACCGAAGTGGGCGCCAAGTACGACTTCCTGGATGGCAAGGCCAGCACGACGGTGTCGCTGTTCCGGATCGAACGGACCAACATCAAGGTGGCCAACGCCACCGGCACGGCGCTGATCCCGATTGGCGAGCAGCGGACCGACGGCCTGGAACTGAGCGGCGCGGCGGAACTGGGCGGCGGCTGGCGCATGCTGGGCGGCTACGCCTATCTGGATGCGGTGGTCACGCAGTCCACGCCGGCGCTGCAGGGCAAGCAGGCGACGCTGACGCCGCGCCATTCGGGCAATGTCTGGCTGACCAAGGACCTGGGCCACGGCTTTGGCCTGGGCGGCGGGCTGAACCTGGTGGGCGCGCGGCAGGCCGATCCGGCCAACACGGTGACGCTGCCGGGCTACGTCACGGCCGACATGGTGGCCTGGTATCGCCGCGGCAAGTTCGAGGCGCAACTGAACCTCTACAACATCTTCAACCAGGGCTACATCGTGTCCGGGCACGGCTCCAGCCCGAACCTGAACCTGCCGGGCGCACCGCGCAGCGTCATGGCGACCCTGCGCTACCGGATGTAAGGCAGTACGGGACGGGCCGCCAGTGGGCGGCCCGGCTCTTTTGGCTAGTTGCCGCGGCCGTCCCTGGCGAGCCGCATCACAATGTCGATCACGTCGACGGGCAGGCAGGGTTTTTCGAGCACGACATCGAACAGGTGAGGATGCTGGCGGCCGATCTCGGCCTGCGCAGCGGTGAGCAGGATGATGGGGATGTGCGCCACCGCCTGGTCCGCCCGCAGCGCCTGCGCGACTTCCAGGCCGGTCATCACAGGCATCATGAAGTCCGTGATGACGACGTCCGGCACCAGGTCTGCCACCAGGCGAATGCCTTCCTCGCCATCGGCAGCCGTGCGAACCTCGAGCCCCTCGGCCTCCAGCATGAACGCCAGCGCATCGGCATTCATGGTTTCATCGTCAATGACGACTACCGTTGCCATGGCTTAGGACCTGGTTTGGGGTTGGGCGCCTGTGAAAACTGAAACAGAATCCGGTTCGCCTGGATGTTGGGACACGATCAGGCGGTTGGCGACCCGCAGGCCTCCGGGACCGATCACGACGTCATGGAACGTGGTGTCGAACGCGCTGTCGCGCATCTTGACGACGCCCACGAACCGCCGCAGCTCGCCGCCCAGCCTGACGTGCCGCAGCAGCATCAGGTTGTCCATCAGGCTGCTGTAGTCGGGCAGGGGATCAGTGCCCGTCAGGCTGTTGAAATCCGGCACCTCCAGCGTCGCCACGGTGGAAACGCCGGCGGCGCGCAGCTCGTTGGTCACGGCCGTGTAGAACTCGACCAGTCGGCCCTGGTGGAAGGCAGACCGCTGGAAGCCCGTCACGCCATCGATGAACACCCGGCGCACGCCATGTTCGCGCACGGCGGCGAGCAACTGGTGGCCAAGCAGGTCCAGCAGGTTCTCCGTCATCGGATTCCAGAGGATGTGCAGCGCGCGGGAGC
Organism: Cupriavidus sp. H18C2; assembly: GCF_049393795.1. NCBI lineage: Bacteria > Pseudomonadati > Pseudomonadota > Betaproteobacteria > Burkholderiales > Burkholderiaceae > Cupriavidus > Cupriavidus sp. H18C2. The sequence continues at coordinate 672,777 of NZ_CP186011.1, forward strand.
GCTCCAGCGCATCGAGGTCGATGCCCAGCGCGCGCGCCTTCGCCTTCAACCGCAGCGGCGATTCGTAGAACCCGAAATAGAGCCCGGGCGACTCGGGGGTGACCAGGCTCAGGAAATTGATGCCGAACGTCGTCTTGCCGCTGCCGGCCGCGCCCATGAGCAGCGTCACCGAACTGGCTGGCAGCCCGCCGCCGATCAGGGGTTCCAGGCCCTGCACGCCGGTTTCCAGGCGCGCGTGTTCGAGCCATTCGTCGCTGGACGGGGTGTCGTGCAGCGCCTCCAGGCGCGGATAGACGTCGATGCCGTGGTCGGAGATGCGGTACTGGTGCAGGCCGCCCAGCGCGGCACTGCCGCGCGACTTGGAGATGCGCATCTGGCGCACGGTCCGGATGCCGACCAGTTCTTCCTTGAGCTGGATGACGCCATCGACCATCGTGTGCTCGGGGCTGACATCGTCGATGCCGGCGCTGGTCAGGAAGAAGACGGTGCAGCCGGTGAACGCCGCGTGGCTCTGCAATTCGGCCACGAACGTCTTGACGTCGAGCGCGGACTCGGCCTTGTCTTTGGCAATCAGCAGGCCGTCCAGCACCAGCGTGTCGCACTGGTTGCGCGCCATTTCCTGGCGCAGCGCCTTGACCAGCGCCTGGAGCCCCTGCTCCTGCAGGATCTTGAACAGGCTGATGTAGAAAACGTCGCGGCCGACCGCCGCGCCATCGTAGAAATCGAACGTCGCCAGCGCCTGGAACAGCCGGTCATGCGACTCCGCCAGCAGCGTGACGTAGAGAATGCGCCCGCCGGCCTTGACCTGATGGAACGCGATCTGGTTGGCCAGGATCGTCTTTCCCGCGCCGGGACTGCCCTGGACGATGTACGTCGCCCCCTGCACAAGGCCGCCGCAAAGAATCGTATCAAGCCCCGGTACACCGCTTTGGACGCGCACGAGCTGTTTAGTCATAACTGGATCGATAACAGGCCCGACCGCTAAGGCTGGCCCAGAAGGGGAGTGCAGGGACGGGGGCGACCCCGGATTGGGCGATTCTATCCCACCGGGGTGTAGTTGACGCGGCTCGTTGTGGCCGGCTGCGATCGGGCCAGACGCAGCGGCCGGGCCCGATGGCCGCTGGGGCCGCCGGGCGGTGCGCGGTGCAGGCCGCGCGGGCATGTCCGAAAGTGCGGTGACGATCGGCTAGCGCATTGGCAGGCTATCGCGAACTTTTCGCGCCATCGGTGTAGGGATCAGCCTTGCGCGCCATCCGTGAACGGATCCGCCGTCTTGCCCGGCGCCAGGCTCGAAGCGGTCGGCTGACGGGCGCCTTCGGTATAGGAGTCGAACTTGCCAGACTTCGCACCATCGGTGAACGTATCCGGCTTGCCGGTCTTGGCCCCGTCCAGATACGGATCCGGCTTGGCCGTCTTGGCGCCCTGGGTGTACGGATCGACCGACTTGGTCTGGGCATGCGCCAACGGCGCGGCGACGACGGCGACTGCCATAACGCTGTGCAGGAGTGTCTTGATCATGGAAACCTCAACGTGTCGGGTGGCATGGACCGCTATGACCCCTGGGGCGGCAAGCGGCGTGTCTCAGTCGGTTGCAAGGATGGTGCCGGGGCGTGGGAGGGCCTCGTGGGGCTGGGGCGGCACTCGGGAGGCGGTTGTGGGTGGCAGGGATGCTTGGGGAGGCAATTCTTACTGGCATCCAAGATTTAACATAACAATGATTGGATGCTAATTTGATGCTGCCCGGTGGTTGCCGCGGAGCAAGGCTATCCGGGTTTCGAGATGCCGCAGTGGTAAGGGCTGATCACCGGCACTGTATATTCATACAGTATAATCCCGCCACCTTGACTCCTGACGCCTCGCCCATGTCCTCGAATCCCACCCTCCTGGAAGACGACGCTCCGCCGATCCACGAACCGAGGATTTGGCGAGACAAAGGCTGGACGGCGAGGGTCATCAAGAACGAGGATGGCGAAGGATGGGCTGTGGAGATGATTCGCGACGGTCATGTCGAGCCTGCACTCGTCGGCCCGTGGACAATGGGCCGAAACAAGGTCGATCCCAAGCCGCTCGATGCGGCTGCGCACCAGACGTTGGTCAAGACAGCGTCTGAAGTCATCCGCCGGCACGAGCAGCAGTTGCATGCACGACTGAACAAGGAAGTCACCATCACGACGGCTTCGCAGATGCTGACCGTCAAACTCGCGATCACGCCGGACGAATTCGAACCGTTCGGCACGCTGACCGCAATCGATGCGTATGGTGAGGTCGTGGCGAGCGTCAGCGTGCCCGCGGACTTTCGTTTGACGGCGGAAAGCGCGACGCGATGGGCGGAGGGTGGATTCGGTCAGATCCGGCGATAACCTTGTCGTCCGGCCGGGCAGGCTCCACAACGCGACTTCTGGCCATGACCAGTGGTCCCGTGGACGACCCGTCAGGTGCCGAACTCCCCTAGCAGGGCTTCACGATCTTCATCCAGTCGGGGCGCGCGGCGTACAGCGCTACCCTGCCACGCTTCGCCGATCTTGATGGGGTTTCCAGACACACGCAGCGTCCTGTCTCCCCCGATCGGGACGTCCAACAGCATGTGTCGGGCAGATACGTGGGCGTTTTCCATGATCTCCGGCACACCGTTCAAGGGTCCATGCGGTACGCCGGCTGCCTCCAGCACGGCTTCCCAATTCGCCGTCCTGGCCTCCCGCAACCGGCCTTCCAGACATGCCTTCAGGGCAGCGTGATGTTCGTTGCGGGCCGGTACGGATGCGAATCGCGGGTCTGTGATCCACTCGGGTCGGTCCAGCGCGTTGCAAAGCCGCTCGAACAGCGCGTCGTTGCCGACAGCGATGACAACGAAGCCGTCTTGCGTGGCGAACATGTCGAACGGCGTAATCGACGGATGGCGGGTGCCGAGCGGCCTGGGCACCGTGCCCGTCGCAGAGAAGCGTGCGATGGGATTTTCCAGCAGCGCCACCTGGCAATCGAGCATCGAGATGTCGACCCGCTCCCCCACTCCCGTTGTCGCGCGGCGCAGGAGCGCGGCCTGGATGCCGATGGTGGCATATAGGCCGGCGCCAATATCGCCGATCGACACGCCGACGCGCGCCGGGTTTCCATCCGGCTCGCCCGTCACGCTCATCAGTCCGCCCATCGCCTGGACCACCATGTCATAGGCCGGCCGGTTTCGATAGGGACCTGTCTGGCCAAAGCCAGATATGGACGCGTACACCAGGCGCGGATATCGCTGCCGAAGCATCTCCCAGGTGTAGCCCAGCTTGTCCATCACGCCGGCGCGAAAGTTCTCGACCAGAACATCGGCCCCTTCCAGCATCCGTTCAAGGACTGCCCGGTCCACGTCGGCCTTCAGATCAAGTGCAATCGACGACTTGTTGCGGTTGACCGACGCAAAATATGCGGATTCGCCGTCGACGAATGGCCCCACCTGGCGCGAGTCGTCGCCCTTGCCGGGGTTTTCGATCTTGATGACGCGGGCGCCCAGGTCGGCCAGCATCATTGTGCAGTAGGGGCCGGCCAGCACCCGGGTCAGGTCAATGACCGTAATGCCGTGCAGCGGGCCTTGCAGGACGTTCATACCGGTTTCCTTCATGCTTGGTTTACCCCTCGGCATCAGTCAATCTTCGCCCCGCTCGATTGCGCAAGGTCCACGCCGATCTTGCCTTCGCGTGCAGCGAATTCGCGAAACTCAGCCACGGAAGCCGATACGGACACCTCGTCGCCTTGCGCCAGGAAGCGCTTGCGAAGTTCGGGATCGGCCATGACCTTTGCCGTCGCCGCAAACAGCTTGTCGATGATTTCCGGCGGGGTCCTGGCGGGTGCAAAAAGCCCGTACCAGGCGGAAAGGTCGTAGCCCTTGAGGCCGCTTTCTGCAATGGTCGGCAACTGCGGGTTGGCATTCGAGCGTTGGGCCGACGTGACGGCGATCGGAATCACCTTGTGGGTGTCGATCATGGGTTTGACGGACGGCGCCGTGCCGAACGTCAGTTGCACGTCTCCGGCTGCGACAGCCTGTGCCGACGGCGCGCCGCCCTTGTACGGCACGTGCGTCATGCGCACGCCGGCCAGCTTCGTGAAATAGACGCCCGCCAGGTGCGTGATCACGCCGTTGCCCGATGACGAATAGTTGATGGCGCCAGGATGGGCCTTGGCCTGGGCAATCAGGTCCTGCACGTTGCGGATGCCAGCGTCCTTGTTCACGGCCAGGATCAGCGGCGCCGCCGACAGCTTCGTGATGGGCGCGAAGTCGGACGGCTCGTAGCGAATGTTCTTGTACAGCACCTTGTCGCCACCCATCAGACTGGCGGTGGCGATATACAGCGTGTAGCCGTCGGGGGCCGACTTGGCGACATACTCCGCCGCGATAGTCGTGCCCGCCCCCGGCCGGTTGTCGACGACCACCGGCTGGCCCAGCTCTCGACTCAGCGCATCGCCGTAGAGGCGCGCGGTATTGTCGGCGCCGCCGCCGGCGGGAAAGCCGATCACGAGTCGTATCGGCTTGGTGGGATAGTTGGCCTGCGCCGAGGCGGCAATGGGCAAGGCGCCCATCATCGTGCCGATCACGGCAAGCACAGTACGACGGGTCGGGGTGGTCTTCATCATGATGTCTCCTCCGTAGCTGTATCGCCACTTGAGTGAATGGCCGCGGCAGGCTACCTGCCGTGGAACGCCGGGATCCGTTTTTCCCGCCATGCTGCTGCGCCCTCGCGCAGGTCTTCCGATGACTCCGAGCGACGGATGTCCTCCTGCAAGGCGTCAATGTCGAGGCGCCCGCAGGCGATGTCGTTGAGGTGGCGTTTCATGCCCAGCAGCGCAATGGGCGCCATGCTGGCGAGCTGCGCGCTCAGTGCTTCGACACGGGAAGTCAGCGCCTCGGCTGCCACCAGCTCTGTCAGAAAGCCCACGCGCAGCATCTCTTCCGCCGAAATACGGTCGGCTGTCAGGAACAGCCTCTTGGCCGCGTTCAGACCGAGACGCGAGACATAGCGCTCCATGCCGCCGCGATAGAAATGCAGGCCGAGCCGAGCAGCCGGCATGAACATGTCGCAATCCGGTACCCCCACCCGGAAATCGCATGCCAGGCAGAGGTCCGTTGCTCCCCCGTAGACCCCGCCCTGGATGGCAGCAATCGTCACCGGCCGCGCCACGGCGATGGCGTCGATCACGTCGCCGAAATTTGCGGCGCCCTCTTCCGCTTTGCCACCCAGGGAGCCGATGTCGTAGCCACTGCAGAAATACTTACCCTCGGCGGCAAAACGGAGCACAAGCAACTCTGGCCGGCCGTTGACCGCCGCCACGTGGTCGCGCAATGCGTCGAGGTCGGCTGGACTTAGCCGATTGGCCACCTCGGGTCGTCGCAGCGTAATGGTGGCAATGCGACCTTCGACGGAAAGCGAGGGCAAGTTATCATTCATCTTGATATATTTCGTTGGCCTTTTGATATATCAAAATAGGCTACAGATATTTTCCAAGGGAAAGTAGAGGGTTAACCCGTGCAATCGCTCCAAGACCGCATCCGAGAAAACGTCATCGCCGCGATCCAGGCCGGCGAGTTGCGCCCTGGCGCGCAGATAGATGAGAAGGCCTTGGCCGAGCAGTTCGACAGCTCGCGCACGCCTGTCCGCGAGGCGTTGCTGATGCTCGCCGCCCAAGGGCTGGTGTCGATCGCGCCGCGTGCCGGCATGTTTGTCCACAAGCCCAGTGCGGCGGAGCTGGTGGCCATGTTCGAGACGCTGGCGGAAATGGAGGGGGTGGTCGCCCGTCTGGCGACGCGACGAATTTCCACAGAGGGTCGAAAAGCACTGTCAGCCGCGCACGAAGCCGCGGGCATCCCGGCCCGTGCATGCAATGCGGCCGCCTATGCCGAGGCAAATCGCGCCTTCCATGACGTGCTGTATCAGGCCGCAGCCAATCCGTTTCTGACCGAGCAGATCGTCCAGTTGAGAAGGCGCCTGGCCATTTATTGGCAGCGCAAGGACCTTATCAATGAGGCGCGCCTGGCATCGTCTTATCGCGAACACAGCCAGGTTGTCGACGCGATACTGAGCGGACAAGCGGATGCCGCCGCCGAAGCGATGCGGATCCATATTTCGGCAGGCGGCAGAGCCTTGGCAGACCTCGTCTTGCTGGCCGAAGCCCCTTCCGCCTGATGTCCAGGGTCGTTGTAGGCCCGTCGAAACGCGCGATGAGCGTGGCGGCCGCTTGAAATGCAACCCACCGTCCACAATCGCAAAGCGCGAACCAAGCTCACGTTGCACTGCATCATCGCGATCAGTATCATGCGCGATCCCCATTTTTCGCGCACACTGTGGACCGGCAGAAGGATCTCGCGGTAGGAGCCTTGTGTACTGGCAAGCGGTCAGCAATGTCGTGCATAGCGGTAGAACGCCAAATCATCAGCCGCCTGCCCACAGGAGTATGTATTGACTCATCCGGATCGTGACGTTGATTCGTCGAACCCGTTACCTGACAGCGGGCAACCCAGTCGCCGCAAGACAGCCGGGAAGTCCAAAGCTGTAGCGACAACCCCCGACAGCACGTCCAACGCTCGCCAGGATGCAGAGCGTCAGAGCCAGATGCGCTCGCTGATCGCCCTCGGACGCGAGCGCGGCTACCTGACGCACGCGGACATCAACGACCATCTGCCGGACAATGTGACGCCGGCCGCGATGGACACCATCGTCAGCACGTTCAGTGACATGGGCGTGGCCGTCTACGAACAGACGCCCGACGCGGAAACACTGCTGCTGAGTGACAACGCCCCGACCACGGCGTCCGATGACCAGGCAGACGAAGAAGCGGAAGCGACACTGTCGACCGTCGACTCCGAATTCGGCCGTACTACGGATCCCGTCCGCATGTACATGCGCGAAATGGGTTCCAGCGAACTTCTCACCCGCGCCGGGGAGATTGAAGTCGCCAAACGCATCGAGAGCGGCCTTCAGGACATGATTCGCGCCATCGCGGCGTGTCCGTCGGTGGTGTCCATGATCCTGGCCGACGTGGACCGCGTGGTCGCCGGCGAGTTGCGCATTGACGACATCGTGGACGGCATCAGCGATGCCACGGACGAAGGCGACATTCCAGCGCTTACGTCAGACGAATCGCGCGCCGACGACGATGGCGCTGACAGCGTTGCGGCCGATGCCGAAGACGATGGGTCGGACGACGATGATGGCGATGCCGGTGCCGAGGACTCAGAGAAAGCAAACGCAGCCCGCCTGGAACAGCTGACGGCCGACAGTCTCGTAATTTTTGCGCGGGTGCGCGCGCTGTTCGAGCAAGTGCCCGAGGGTGTGGTGTCGGGGAAGGCGCGATCGGCAGCGATTGCAGGGGTGCGAGCCGAGATTCAGCAGGCACTCGCGCCGATCCGCTTCACCGCGAAAATGATCGACCGCCTGTGTGGCAGCGTGCACGAGAAGGTCGCGGAGGTGCGCACCATCGAACGCGGCATCCTGGAAATTGCCGTGGAACGGTGTGGCATGCCTCGCGAGGCCTTTATCGAGTCATTCCCGGGCCACGAGACCGATCTCGAATGGACCCACCGCACGGCGGCAACGTCGAAACAGTTTGGCCCTGCCCTCGCGCGCCACTTGCCCTCCATCCAGGCAAGCCAGCAGAAGCTGATCGACATCGAGACGCAAGTCGCCCTGCCTCTCACGCAGCTCAAGCAGATCAACCGCGAGATGAGTGCCGCCGAGCGAAAGATGCGGCAGGCCAAGGGCGAAATGATCGAAGCTAACCTGCGGCTCGTCATTTCCATCGCGAAGAAGTACCTGAACCGGGGCATGCAGTTTCTGGATCTGATCCAGGAAGGCAATATCGGCCTGATGAAGGCCGTCGACAAGTTCGAGTACCGGCGCGGCTGGAAATTCTCCACGTACGCGACGTGGTGGGTTCGCCAGGCCGTGACGCGCGCGCTGGCCGATCAGGCACGAACCATTCGTGTGCCCGTGCACATGATCGAGACGATCAACAAGCTGAACCGGATTTCGCGCGAGATCCTCCAGCAAACCGGGCAGGAGCCCGATCCTGCCGTACTGGCCGAACGCATGGCGATGTCCGAGGAAAAGGTACGCGGCATCCTGAAGATCGCCAAGCAACCCATCTCGCTTGAGACCCCCGTTGGCGAAGAAGGCGACACGACGCTGGGCGACATGATCGAAGACAGCGCGACAAGCTCACCTGCGGAGGCAGCCGTAATGTCCGGCCTGCGCGAGCAGATCGAAGCCGCGCTCGCCGAGTTGTCGCCGCGCGAAGCCAAGGTACTGCGCATGCGATTTGGGCTGGACACCCACACCGAGCACACACTCGAAGAGGTCGGCAAACAGTTTGACGTGACCCGCGAACGGATCCGTCAGATCGAAGCCAAGGCGATGCGCAAGCTGAAGCATCCCGTCCGTGCTGACAAGCTGAGGCTGTTCCTGGAACGTTGAAACGACCGGGAGGCGCCGAGGCGGCGTTTGATGTGTTGTTGGGGTGTTTGCTGCCTGAGGTTGGGATTGTGCGCGCAAGCGTGCGAGACGCCTGCGGGCAGTAGCGTGAGCACACCCCTCCCTGGACTGGAAATACCGCGATGCAAATACTGGTTGACGCAGACGCCTGCCCTGTCGTTGTCAAAGAAATGTTGTTCCGGGCCGCGCAGCGTGTCGAGGTGTGCGTGACGCTGGTAGCGAACAAGTACATGCGCACGCCGCCGTCTCGCTTCATCAAGGCGCTGCAAGTGCCAGCCGGCTTCGACGCCGCCGATGACCGCATCGTCGAACTCGCAAGTAGCGGTGACCTCGTGATCACGGCGGACATACCTCTTGCCGCCGCTGCCCTTGAAAAGGGCGCTTATGTGCTCGACCCCCGCGGAAACTGGTTCAGCCGCGAGAACATCCAGGAACGCCTCACGATGCGTGAGGTGATGGACCAGCTTCGCGGCTCGGGCATCGATACCGGCGGTCCGGCGCCATACGCCGCACAAGATAGCAAGGCATTCGCCGCCCAACTGGATCGCTTCCTGGCCCGCCGGCCGTCGCCAGGAACGACCGTCTGAAGCGTGCGACGCACGGAAGGCTGGAGCTGGTTGTGTGGCTGAGGGATGGCTCTTTTCGGCCGTGGATTCAATGGGTCGATGCAACACTAGACACTGCGTAAGCCGTGAAGGTGCTGCAAATGAAACAAAGGCGCCGGATTTACTACACCGAGACTCAGAAGGCACTAATGTGGGAGCGGTGGCGAAAAGGGGACACGCTTCACCAGATCGCCCGGCTGTTTGATCGGTACCATTCATCAGTACAAGGGATTCTGGCGAAGTCCGGCGGCATTCAACCGTCACCGCGACACCGTTCCAGGCTTGCCCTGACCCTCGCCGAACGGGAAGAAATCTCTCGCTCGGTAGTGGCGGGTCTGTCGGTCCGATCGATCGCCTGCCGGCTCGGGCGCGCCCCATCGACCATTAGCCGGGAGTTGCGGCGCAATGGCGGCAGCCAATGCTATCGCGCAAGTCAAGCCGATGAACTCGCCTGGGTTCGCGCGCTCCGTCCGAAGACCTGTAAGCTCGTCAGAAATCCTGCGCTGGCACAGGTTGTGGCGGCCAAACTGAAGATGCGGTGGTCTCCGGAACAGATTGCTGGCTGGCTCAAGCATGACTATGCGGTCAACAAGGACTACCAGGTGTCACACGAGACCATCTACCGTAGCCTCTATGTCCAGGCCCGCGGCGCCCTAAAGAAGGAGTTGCTCGCACATCTGAGGCGGTGCCGGATCATGCGTCACGCACGGAACTACTCGGCGAAGACCGATGAGCGCGGAAGAATCCGTGATGCCGTTTCAATAAGCGAGCGGCCTGCGAGCGTTGAAGACCGCGCGATACCGGGCCACTGGGAAGGAGACTTGCTCTTCGGCAGTGCCAACAGCCAGATAGTAACCTTGGTCGAGCGTCAGACGAGGTTCGTGATGCTGCTCAAGGTCTCCAGCAAAGACACAGAGACGGTCGTCAATGCGCTGATCAAACATGCTGGAAAGCTGCCACAAGAACTGTACAAATCCCTGACGTGGGATCGTGGCAAAGAACTGGCCGATCACAAGCGCTTCACCGTCTCGACCGACATCAAGGTCTACTTCTGCGACCCTCAACATCCCTGGCAACGCGGTTCCAACGAGAACACAAATGGCCTCTTGAGGCAGTACCTCCCAAAAGGCACTGATCTCTCCATCTATTCCCAGGCAAAGCTCAACGGCATAGCGAGGCAACTCAATGAACGGCCGCGAAAGACATTAAACTTCGACACACCTGCAGAACGATTCCATCAGACCGTTGCGTTGACCGGTTGAATTCACAGCCATGAGCAGACACTCGACGGCCAGGACGAGATCAGGCTAATCTGCTAGCTTGAATAGCGAAAACGCTCGCAATGAGGTCGTTGACATTTCTACCCCCTGAACTCGCGCTGCAATCAATCTCCCATCGCGAAATTGTCTTACCTCTCAATGCAGCCATTGAAGCGGTTGACTATTTCGCCAGCAAACAGATTCACATTCTGGGGTGGGAAGGGTGGATTCTGGCGGAGGATGGACGGGTCGGTCATGGCAGCGCACCGCAAGGCACGACGAATCTCGAAGACCTTTCGCCACTGGACGCTGCGGAACTCTGCCGCCAAACCATCCCGATTGCGGCGCGCGAATGGTCGAGGGATCATCCAGATTCGACGGATCGTCTGCACTTTTGCATCACGATTCTCTGCGAGCCTGTACCCAAAATTGCCCGCACGTGAAGGACCGCTAAGGTTCGGCAAGAGTCTTTTTAACGCTATTTCCTTAGCTCTGGAGTGCCAGCTCCATCAGCCGGCGGCCGCAACCATGGAGGCGAAGACAAGTGTTCTGCAAGGTAATCGGCTAGCGCGGTGACCTTTGCAGGCCGAGTTCGTGCCGATGGCGTGACGAAGTACAGTCCGCCCCGTGTCAGGCTCCAGCCAGGCAGGATCGCCTCCAGCCGCCCATCGGCCAGATATTCGCCCGCCATGAATTCCGGCAACTCTGCAATGCCCTGCCCCGCTAGCAGCATCGGTAGAAACGCTTCCGAGTTGGTCACGCGCAGCGGCCCCACCGGCGTCACCGGGTGCTCCTCACCCGCGTCATTGGCGAAGCGCCAGACGTCGCCACGCGCCCGGTAGGCATACGAAAAGCATGGTCTGCCAACGAGATCGCGGGGATGGGCCGGGCGACCGAAAACGTCCAGGTACGCTGACGACGCCACCAAGATCTGTGAGACCCGGCACAACCGCCGTAACGGCCCGGTCAATACCGTGTTGACGAATAGCACGTTGATGTTCGCGTGACAGGGGGACTTGCACTGCAAAGCCGATGTGGTAGCGTCTCGTGTATCCGTACTATCGGACTACCGTGATGGCGCGCTTACCCTCGAACAAGTAAAAGAGATCTATCGAGACGCAGTCGATCCGAAGGCACGTGACGGCGAGGGTCTCGATTGGTGGACCTCAGTTGCGGCAGATGTGTCGGCCGTGGTCCGCGCGCCGAGTATCAGGAATGCGGCCGACCGCCTCTCTTGGTGGCATTCTGAATGGGAGTGGGAACAGATCGGAGACTCTGCTCCGGCAGCCGCCAAGCGGATACGTTGTTCAGCCCAGCGACTAAGGTTGCGATAGCACTGGCTCCCGGTATGAGGGAGCGCAACTCAGCGCTTATGTCGCGGGCCGAAGTTCATGCGCGACGGCCCAGGGCAGCAGTTCATCGATCCGATTGATCGGATGATCGGCGATGCGGCTCAGCACATGGCGCAGGTACGCCTCGGGATTGAGGTTATTGAGTTTGGCGGTGCCAATGAGGGTGTACATCGCAGCCGCACGTTCACCGCCGCTGTCAGCGCCAGCGAATAAGAAGTTTTTGCGGCCAAGGGCGACAGCGCGCAACGCGCGCTCGGCGCTGTTGTTGTCGATCTCCAGCCGCCCATCGTTCGCATAGCGCGTGAACGCCTCCCAGCGCTTGAGCGTGTAGAGGATGGCTGCCGTGGTATCGGACTTGCGCGAGAGCTTAGCCGCCGTCTCTTCCAGCCAAGTCTTGAGCATGGTTAGTCGCGGTACAGCCTCGCGTTGCCGCACTTCCTGGCGCAGATCTGGCGGCTGCCCTCGGATCTCGCGCTCGATGTCATAGAGTTCGCCGATGCGCGCCAGCGCCTGTTCTGTGACGGCATTGGGCCTTATTGCATGCAACTCGTAGAACTTGCGTCTTGCGTGCGCCCAGCACGCGGCTTCTTGCACTCGGCCAGTTTCATACACCGCGTTGAAGCCGGCGTACGCATCGGCTTGCAATGTTCCGGCGAAGGATCGCAGATGGTGCTGTGGGTGTTCACCCTTACGGTCGGGCGAGTAGGCGAACCACACCGCAGGTGGCGCGGCATCACCCGATGGCCGGTCGTCACGCACATAGGTCCACAACCGTGCCGTCTTGGTCTTGCCATTGCCGGGTGCCAGTACCGGGATCGGCGTGTCGTCTCCGTGCACCTTGTTGCCACCCATCACGTAACGCTCCACCGCTGCGACCAGCGGGCTGAGCAACGCCGAGCAGCCGCCAACCCAGTCACCCAGCGTGGATTCGGGCAGGTCGACCCCTTCACGTTCCCAGCGGACGCGCTGACGATACAGCGGCTGATGGTCGCAGAACTTCGAGACCAGCACATTGGCCAGCAGTCCCGGGCCGGGGATGCCGCGGTCGATGGGGCGGCTGGGCGCGGGTGCCTGCACGATGCGATCGCAGCCCGTGCAGGCAAGCTTCACACGTCGATGTCGGATGACACGTAACCGTGCGGGGACCAGTTCCAGTTGTTCGGAGACGTCTTCACCGAGGACTTCGAAGGTGCCGCCACATGGGCAGCAAGTGGTCTCCGCCGGCGAGTGAATGACGTCTTCGCGTTCCAGGTGCACCGGTAGCGGGTTGCGTCCGCCGTTGCTATGGGCCGTGCGCGAGCGAGGTGTACTTGCCGCAACGACGCCTTCATCGGTCTGCAGTTCTTCGAGCTTGAGTTCGAGTTGCTCGATCTGCCGGTCCAGCTTCTCGGACCGGTGACCGAACTGCTGGCGCTTGAGCTTGGCAATCAGCAGCTTGAGGTGTTCGATTTCGATCGCGTGATCACGCAACGCGCTGTCGCGTGCAATGATCATCGCCTTCAGGGTAGCGATGTCGTCGGGAAGCGTTGCGGGATCGGTTTGCATGCCCCGCAGTGTAGGAAGCGGCGCAGCAGTTTACAAGGCGAGTGTCGGGCGCCAGGTCCGTTCTGGCTTGCGCCAGTCGATGCCCTCGAGCAGCATCGAGAGTTGCGCCGGCGTCAGGTGGACCTTCCCGCTGTCAGCCTGGGGCCAGACGAAGCGGCCTCGCTCCAGACGCTTGGCCAGCAGGCAGAGACCGTCACCGCTCCACCACAGCACTTTGATCAGGTCGCCGCGCCGACCGCGGAAGACAAAGACGTGACCGCTGTACGGGTCCTCGGACAGTGTGGTGTGTGCCTTCGCAGCCAGGCCATTAAAGCCGCAGCGCATATCGGTGATCCCCGCAGCCAACCACACCCGTGTTCCGGCAGGCAATCCAATCATGCTGTTAGCGACGCCATCAGCGCATTCAATATAGCAATGTCGACGGGACCGGTAAGGCGGATCGTGCCTCGCTCAAGTCGGATCTCCACGGCACCTTCGTGCCGCAACGCAGGAACGACAGGCATGGAGGAGATGTCCTCGACGGTCACCGGTAGCATCGTGGACGAGGACGCGTGCTCGCCATCGAGAGCCATGCGGCGCCACTTGAAGACCTGATTCGTATTGAGGCCGTTGGCCAGCGCAATCGCCGACACAGACGCATTGGGCTGCAAACACTGCGCAACGATATCGCGCTTGAACGCTTCGGAGAACCGGCGTCGCTGGATGCGCCTTTCCGAAACGGGATCCGGCTGGGTCTTCATAGGTGTCCGCCTAAATTAAGCGGACGCCTATGCGGCCCGCTAAGACACCAGAGCTTGCCGACTCTGTCTCAATCGCGAAAGACGGTACTCGCCGGACCGTTACCAACCGCCGGGCGACCAGCGAGGAATCCGGTAGTGCGGCAATGCGCAATGCCGCGTCAAATCCCTGGGCGACGATGTCTGTGGTGGCATCGGACAAGTGTAGATCGATGGAGACCTCGGGATAGGCCTGGAAGAACGCCGGGAGCAGAGGCGCTACCCAGCGCACGCCAAAGGACATCGGCACAGCAAGGCGGATGAGGCCACGTGGCTGCGTCGACATTTCCCTAGCGGCGCTCTCTGCCTCTTCGGCCTGCCGGTAGATGTCGCCCGCTTTTTCGGCAATCGTCGCGCCGAACTCCGTCAACGCCAGTTGCCGTGAGGTGCGATTGAATAGCCGTGCTCCTAGCCGCTCCTCCAGCCTGGCAACGCCGCGCGACACGGTGGCCACGGACACGCCCATGACGCGCGCCGCCGCGGCAAACGACCCCTCTTCCGCCACCTTGGCAAACATCGCCAGCCCTTCGAAATCAGGGAACTTGATCATTTCATTTTCGCAACGATGATTTGCGATCAATTCTATTTCGAAATGGTGCGTCCGTCGATATGCTTCCTACATCGCCTCCCGCGACTAAATATCAACGACATCAACCGATATCAGGCAAGCAGAATCACCATGACCCGCAGACTCGAAAACAAGATTGCACTCGTTACCGGTGGCACGAGCGGCATCGGCCTGGCCACTGCCAAGCGGTTCGCCGCCGAAGGTGCGCACGTGTATGTCACCGGCCGCAGGCAGGCCGAACTCGATGCAGCGGTCGTAGCCATTGGCAACGCCACCGGCGTGCGTGTGGACTCGTCGAAGCCTGAAGAACTGGATCTGCTCTACAAGCAGATCCGCACCGAGAAGGGCCGGCTCGATGTGCTGTTTGCCAACGCCGGCGGCGGCACGATGGTGCCGCTTGGCGACATCACCGAGGCCCACTATCACGACACCTTCGATCGTAACGTCAAGGGCACGCTGTTCACCGTGCAGAAGGCGTTGCCGCTGCTCTCCAGCGGCGCGTCAGTGATTCTGGCCGGTTCCACCACGACCATTGAAGGCACCGCCGCTTTCAGCGTCTATTCCGCCTCGAAGGCTGCGATTCGGGCGTTCGCCCGCAGCTGGATTCTGGACCTGAAGGACCGCGGCATTCGCGTCAATACGATCAGCCCGGGTGCCACGCGTACGCCCGGCTTGGTCGACCTGGCGGGTCCCGATGCCTCGCAGCAGCAGGGGCTGCTCGACTATCTTGCATCGCGCATCCCGATGGGGCGTGTAGGCGAGCCTGACGAGATTGCCGGTGCTGCCCTATTCCTCGCCTCCGACGACTCGAGCTTCGTCAACGGCGCAGAATTGTTCGTTGACGGTGGACAGGCACAAGTCTGAGGATAGTGAGGCAATGTTGGCCCGCAAGGGGAGATGGCACGCCAGCGGTCGGTTGCCGGCCATAAAGGGACATCCCCAGTATGCAAGCGCGATGACCGTTGGTGAACCTAATAGTGTCGCTCGCTCGATCGCTCAGAAAGACAAAAACGATCCGATGCCCACGACACACCGTTCACGCGACCTTACGATCGCGTTCCCGGTACTATTGACGGCCCAACTCGGCGAAGAAGATGAAACTGGAGAAGCGGTCGCGGGCCTGCCGAGAACGACCGTTTCGTTTCGGGGATGGTGTTAGTGCATCTGCGGCGTCAGGCGCCAAGGAAGGCCAGCAGGTCTGCATTGACCTGGTCGGCATTGACCACGCACATGCCGTGCGACGCACCCGGGTACACCTTCAGCGTGGCGTTCTTGACGATCTTGGCCGACAGCTTGCCCGCATTGTCGATCGGCACGATCTGATCGTCGTCACCGTGCAGGATCAGCGTGGGCACGTCGATCTTCTTCAGGTCGGCCGTGTAGTCCACTTCCGAGAACTCCTTGATGCACAGGTACTGGCCCAGGATGCCCCCAGCCATGCCCTGCGCCCAGAAGGCGTCGATGGTGCCCTGCGAGACCTTGGCGTTCGGACGGTTGAAGCCGAAGAACGGCGTGGCCAGGTCCTTGTAGAACTGCGAGCGGTTCTCGGCCACGCCCTTGCGGATGTTGTCGAACACTTCGAGCGGCAGGCCGTTCGGGTAGGCGGCGCTCTTGGCCATCGTCGGCGGCACGGCGCCGATCAGCACGGCCTTGGCCACGCGCTTCGTGCCATGGCGGCCGATGTAGCGGGCCACTTCGCCGCCACCGGTCGAGTGGCCCACCAGCGTGGCGCCCTTGATGTCCAGCGCGTCCAGCACGGCGGCCAGGTCGTCGGCGTAGGTGTTCATGTCGTTGCCCTGCGCCGGCTGGTCCGAGCGGCCATGGCCACGGCGGTCATGGGCGATCACGCGGAAGCCCTTCTGCACCAGGAACAGCATCTGGGCGTCCCAGGCGTCGGCATCGAGCGGCCAGCCGTGCGAGAACACCACCGGGCGGCCCGAGCCCCAGTCCTTGTAGAAGATGCGCGTGCCGTCCTTGGTGGTCACGAAGTGACCCTGCTTCGACTGGCGGGCAGCGGCCGGCGCGGCTTCTGCGGCGGCCGGCGTCAGCGCGGCGATCGAAGCCACCGATGCGGCGGCGGCGCCCACCGTGCTGCCAACCAGCAGCTTGCGGCGCGCGGCGCCCGGTTGGTCCAGTTGTTCAGCTTTTTGTTGGGGGACGATGTTCGACATGAGCTTTTCCTGCAAAACTTGATTCAAGTTATTCGATTACGCCGTAACCGGCCCTTACTTTTGCGTCTTGCGCGAACCGTCGGTACACGGGTCAGACTTACCAACCTTGGCGCCATCCGTGTACGGATCACGGGCGCCGTTATTTTCCCCTTGCGTATAGGCTTTTGCCTTGTCATCGACCAAGTGGGAGCCCGCCGTCGAATATGCGCCGTCCGTGTATGTATCGAACTTCTCCGCCTTTGCGCCATCGGTGTAAGGGTCCGGTTTCCCGATTCGCGCGCCCTGTGTATAGGGATCCGGGTTCTTAATCTGTTGCGCTATTGCCTTTTGCGCCGGCAAGGTCAACGCGCCTACGGCCAGAAAGCTGGGGAGCAGAATTTTGCGTAGTGAGAAGAAGGTTGTCATAGCGACTATTGGACGGTTATCTCAGAAAAAAATGTGGGCCAATGCACCAACGAACGGAACGCATTGCGTCGGTTTTGACGGGAGGAGCCTGCGCGCCGAGCTCCCGGCGCGCAGTTCCAGTTCATACAACGATCGCGGGTCATCTAGGGATGATTACTTCGCCTCGATCTTCTCGATCGCGGCCGCCACGCCGGCGCCGTAGGCCGGGTCGGCCTTGGTGCAGTGCTCGATGTGGCGTTGCTGGATGGGCTTGGACACCCCCTTGATGGCGCGCGCCGTGTTGTCGAACAGCGCCTGCTGCTGCGCCGGAGACATCAGGCGGAACAGCGCGCCCGGCTGCGAGAAGTAGTCGTCGTCCACACGGTGGTTCCAGTGGTCGGCGCTGCCTTCCAGCGTCAGCGGCGGCTCGCGGAAGTCCGGCTGCTCGGCCCACTCGCCCTTGGTGTTCGGCTCGTAGGCGATGGTGCCGCCCTGGTTGCCGTCGGTCCGGCCGCGGCCGTCGCGGTGGTAGCTGTTGACGTAGCGCGCGGCCTTGGGCGAGTTCACCGGGATCAGGTGATGGTTCACGCCCAGGCGGTAGCGCTCGGCGTCGCCGTACGAGAACAGGCGGCCCTGCAGCATCTTGTCGGGCGAGAAGCCGACGCCCGGCACGATCGTCGACGGCGCGAACGCGGACTGCTCCACCTCGGCGAAATGGTTCTCGGGGTTGCGGTTCAGCTCCAGCGTGCCCACTTCGATCAGCGGGTAGTCCTTGTGCGGCCAGACCTTGGTCAGGTCGAACGGGTTGTACGGCACCTTGCTGGCGTCGGCCTCGGGCATGATCTGCACGCAGAACTTCCAGCGCGGGAAGTCGCCGCGCTCGATGGCTTCATACAGGTCGCGCTGGTGGTATTCGCGGTCCTGGCCCGTCACCTCGGCGGCCTCGGCGTCGGTCAGGTTCTGGATGCCCTGCTGGGTGACGAAGTGGAACTTGACCCAGTAGCGCTCCATGTCCTTGTTGATGAAGCTGTAGGTGTGGCTGCCGAAGCCGTGCATGTTGCGCCAGCTGCGCGGGATGCCGCGGTCGCTCATCACGATGGTGACCTGGTGGAATGCCTCGGGCAGGCTGGTCCAGAAGTCCCAGTTGTTCTCGGCGCTGCGCATGCCGGTGCGCGGGTCGCGCTTCACGGCGTGGTTCAGGTCGGGGAACTTGAGCGGGTCGCGCAGGAAGAAGACCGGGGTGTTGTTGCCCACGAGGCCCCAGTTGCCTTCCTCGGTATAGAACTTGATGGCGAAGCCGCGGATGTCGCGCTCGGCGTCGGCCGCGCCGCGCTCGCCGGCCACCGACGAGAAGCGCATGAACAGCTCGGTCTTCTTGCCGACCTGCGAGAACAGGTTGGCGCGGGTGTACTTGGTGATGTCGTTCGTGACGGTGAACGTGCCGTAGGCGCCCGAGCCCTTGGCGTGCATGCGGCGCTCGGGGATGACCTCGCGGTCGAAGTGGGCCAGCTTTTCCAGGAACCAGACATCCTGCAGCAGTGCCGGGCCGCGCGGGCCCGCGGTCTGGATATTGTTGTTGTCGACGACGGGCGCGCCGAAAGCGGTCGTGAGCTTTTTCATAAGAGTTTCTTGATGCGCGGCCCTGCCTCTGGAGCATTGCGCGTGCATTTTTTCTGTTCCACCAACAAGCTTCCTTCCAATGTCCTTCATAGGGATGGAAAGGAATGCCATCTTTTACACACGAACAGGCACATGGAACGGGTGATCGTGCAGCGTGTCGCACCTACACAGTTTCTACACGTCTCAGCGGTGCCCATCCCTTCTTCACATCGGTCAACCGGCTCGACGAAACAGGCGCCCTCTCAACAGCAGCCCCAACGTCAACAGGACCAACGAGGCGATTGCCACATTGACAAAGATGAACACCGGCAATGCAATGCTCGCGAACAGGGATGCCGGCGCAAAGGTCGCTGCACGCATGCACGAAATCCCCAACGCTGTAATCCCGAAGCTGAACGCCCAGAACCCTGGTGTCGCGCCAGATGCCAGGAACCAACGTGAGAGCCGGAACAGGAACAGCAGTTGCAGCAATCCGTAGCCGACCATCGCATAGAAAGGCCAGTCAAGCCTACCGCCCGTCACCGCAAGATATGCCGTCGCGCCGACCACTGGCGGCGCAAGCTGGATGCCCAGCGTAGGCCGCACCTCAGGCGCCAGTTCGTCGCCCAGATAAAGGCGATAAGTGATAATCGACTCTAGGGCGAACCATGAAAACAGCCCTGCCCCGAAGAACCGTTTGGCCAGATCCATCCAACCAAGCGATGTCATGGCCATCGCGGAGACAAAGTTGCCCGCCACCGTCGGCAAATACATGACCGCGGTAGTGTCCCCAAGCTTGCGGCCGCCGCGCATCATGCCGCCGCTGCGAAACGTGGAAAAGGCTAGTTGGGCAATCACGCCGATGACGATCAAGGTCGACCCAATCGCCGGAACGAAGCCGTGCAGCCAGACCGCGACCAGCAGCGTCGCCACCGGTATCAGACCGATAAAGCAGCAGGCTATCGGATGCCGCGCTTCGGCGAGGGCCTCATCGCGGTGCGCGAGCCATTTGGCGACGAATGAGAGCACGAGCACCGCCCAGATAAGCGTCGTGACTGCAAACAGCACATCGGATACCGCTGCCATGACGCCCCACAACGTGTGGGCAACTCGCCAACAGTTCGATAGACCGGCCATGCCGAGCACAATGCCCATAGCGGAAGCCGGAATCGAGAACCCTATCGTCGTCGGCGAAGTCATGGTGCCTCTTGGCTGGCCAATGCGCTGAAGATCGCCCGCAGCTTTTCATCGAGGAACTTGCCAACGGTGCCGACAGCATCACCGAACTGACCAAAGAGCGATGACGGCAGGTCGTACTCGACCTGCGTGTGATGGTCACCATTGCCAAAGACGAGCAAGGTCAGGGGAGCGTACAACGCGGCGCGCATATCGTACCGCGTCATACGCCACGCCACGAGGGGATTGCCGATGTGATAGCGGAAGGAAACGCGTGGCTCGCCGCCCAGTGCGAACAGGACGCCGTGATCCAGCTTGTCGAACAGCATCAGTCCGTGCGGACCTTCCATCTCCGCCATCCGCGCTTCAGCGGCGGCCGGATCTTGATACATCAACTCCAAGGCGCCATGATCCAGCTTTCCAAGTTGTTGCTCGAACTGCCGGCAGAACGCATCCGGCGCAATCTCGAAGACCTCGCTGACGTGCGTCACCGAAAGGCTTTTCTGTACTATGGTCGACATCATCTTGCCAATTCAAGGTTCGTAAGCGCCGGGCCCCGACGCCCCTGCACAAGCGCTCTGCAGACGTACCCTGCCGCGGCGGTCTGGCCGGTCTGCGAGATTGCGGCCCTGGCCTACCAAGCACCTTGACCACCATCGCGCGCCCAGTGCGGCCAGCCGGTCTATGAGGGACTGGGCGCTAGGCCCGGGCGGACGCGCCCAACTCGCCTGGTTCAGCTACGTGCAAGGACAATTTTTCCTACGGCCTTGCTGCTCTCCAGCACTGCATGCGCGCGACGCAGATTGTCGACCGTGATGTCGCCAAAGTGTTCGCCAACCGTAGTCTTGAGTACTCCTTCATCGAGCAATGCAGCCACACGGTCGAGCAGTTTGTGCTGTTCGACCATGTCCGCTGCGCGGTACATCGAGCGCGTGAACATGAACTCCCAGTGCAACGATATCGACTTGCGCTTGAGAGGCATCGCGTCCAGCGTGGCAGGATCGTCGATCAGCGCCAACTGGCCTTGCGGCTTGAGCAGTTCCACGATCTGCGCGTAGTAGCTGTCCGTATGCGTCAGGCTGATGACGTGGTCCACCTGGTGGATGCCCCCCGCCGTCAGTTGCGGCTGCAGGGGCTGGCTGTGGTCGATCACAAGGTGCGCACCCAGATCCGTCACCCACTTCCGGCTTTCTGGTCGCGACGCCGTGCCGATCACAGTCAGACCCGTCAACTTGCGTGCCAACTGGACCAGGATGGAGCCCACGCCGCCGCTGGCACCGATCACCAGCAGGCTTTGTCCGTGGCCGCCGGCCTCGGGAATGCGCAGGCGATCGAAAAGCAGTTCCCAGGCGGTAATGCTTGTCAACGGCAGGGCTGCCGCATCGGCAGTCTTCAACGACTTGGGGCAATGGCCGGCAATGCGTTCGTCCACGAGTCCGTACTCCGCGTAGCTGCCTTGTCGCGTAATATCGCCCGCGTACCAGACCTTGTCGCCCACGTTGAACAGCTCCACCGCCTCGCCGACGGCATCCACGGTGCCGACCGCATCCCAGCCCAGAACGCGAGGGCCAGTCGGTTGCACGCCGAGACGCAGCTTGCTGTCTACCGGATTCACTGCAATTGCCTCGATCCTGACCAGTAGGTCACGCGCCTGCGGTGCCGGTCGGGGCAGCTCCATTTCGTACAGGGCGCGGGGATCATCGATCGGCAGGCCGGCCTTGTCGTAAACAATCGCTTTCATTTCTGCTTGACTCCTCGATAGGGAAATGCAGCGCGCTCAGGCGCCACGCAGGAACTCGCGCACGTGTGCAACGTACGTGGACGCGTACTGGAACAGCGCGCCGTGACCTGAGTTCGGATAGATGACCAATGTGGCATTCGGCAAACCCTCCGCGAGCGCGAAGCTGTTTCGCGTGGGAATCATGGTGTCGTTGTCGCCATTGGTGACTAGCACTGGATGCGGAATCGTTGCCAGCTTGCGCGCCACATCGCCCGGCCAGTTCGCCCAGGCGATCATTGCGCCAAGCTGCGCCGGCGCGACTTCGGCATTGGCAGGTAGGTCGGGTTCGCCGATGCGCGATGCAAGACGATCCACGAAGGCTTGTGCAGCTTGCTTGCCCTCGGCCGTCTCTGGGAAGAAAAGCCGCTTAAGCTTCTCCTGCATCGGCATCTCAGCATCCGTATAGATGGCGATCAGTTCCGGTCGATCCATGCCAGCTCCCTTCCCGCCTTCGGGTGCGCTCCCGGAAAGCACCATGCGCTCAACCAGATCAGGCTTTGCGATGGCAATCTCCTGCGCCAGAAATCCGCCGAGCGAGTAGCCCAGGATATGGAACTTCGACAGTGCGATCGCAGTCACGAACTGCAGGACATGCTCCGCCATTGCTGTGATCGATGCCGGTACGGCGCCGCCGGATCTACCGACCCCTGCGTTCTCGAACAGGATGATTTCGCGATCCGCCGACAGCGCATCGACGATGGCCGGGTCCCAGTTGTCGAGGGTACCCGTGAAATGCTGCAGGCAAAGCAACGGCAGCCCGCCATTGGCGTTGCCAAAGCGGCGATACGCATAGCGCACGCCACCCGCTTCAACATACTGGGTCGAGGCATTCGAGGAAGTCATGAGTGTCATCGTTGCCTCCTTCAAGCGGCAGAGGGGCCGTCATAGGCCGACGTGACCAGCACCGCGCGGAACCGCACATCGGCACGCATCATTCGGTCGTACGCCACCTGGGCCTGTTCCAGCGGGAACGTTTCGATCATGGGACGAATGTCCTGCAGATTGGCAAAGGCCAACGTCTGCTCGTTGTCGAAGACCGTACCGGTCAGTGCACCCACTACGGCGCGCGCACCGAACACGAGGTCCGTTGCGGTCAACGAGAGAGGATCTCCCGGCACAGCCACGACGATCAACTGGCCACGAGCCGCCAATCCCGGAACGAGAGAGGACATACCGGCGCCGGTCGGTGCCGTCGCCAATACCACCTTCGCACCACCCAGGCTGCGCAGTACCCCCACCGCATCTTCGCTTTCGGAATCGATGTAGCGATGCGCGCCGAGTTGAGCAGCGAGTTCCGCCTTGTCTGCGCCCCGTGCAATCGCCACCGTATGGAAACCCATCTTGCGCGCGAACTGCACGGCGAGGTGACCGAGGCCGCCAAGGCCATGTACCGCCACCACATCGCCAGACCGTGCATTCGCATTGCGCAAGGCGTTGAACGTAGTCAGGCCAGCGCACAGCAGCGGGGCCGCTTCAGCGGCATCGAGTTCATCCGGCACCCGCACGAGGCCGCGCGCTTCTGCCAGCATGCTTTCGGCATAGCCGCCGTTGGTCGTCATGCCCGTGATCACCGGACTCTGGCAATTCACCACGTCACCCTGGCGGCAGGAAGGACAAGTCCGGTCTTCGCCGGCCAGGAAGCCCACGCCCACGCGCTGGCCTACGTGCCAGCCCTCGACGCCGTTGCCGACCGCTTCGATGCGGCCCACGACTTCATGACCGGGAGTCAGCCCGTGCGCCGGATTGGCCGGAGCCCGTGCAACCGTCGCACTGTCCGAGTGGCAGACACCACAGGCCTCCACGCGGATGCGAACTTGTCCGAATCCGGGGTCCTCGATCGGTCGGTCGATCATCGACAGCTTGCCAGGCGCCACGACTACGGCGGCGCGATAGGTTTGATTCACAGTCATCGTCATGCCTCACTCGAAGTGGAAGTCGGAAAGATCCACGCCTACGATCAGCGGCTCCGGCATCGCAAGGTTTTCTGCCGTACGCGGATAGATGCGCATGCGGGTGGGCATACGGATTCCTTGTACCTCGACGTAGTCGCTGAGGTAACGTGCGGCCGCATTGCGGCCCTGGATGTCCACTTCGTAGTCATGACGGCGCAGCAGTCCGTCTGCGTCGAAGTAATAGGTTTGCTCGGCGCTATGGGTCGCCACCGAATCCGGGAACGTCACGCGCAGGCGGCGCCAGGACAGGCCATCGACCACCCACGGGTCGATCTCTGTGGCCACAACGCCGGGATGGCGCAGCACGAACGGTGACGTCAGGTACGTCCACATCGTGTAGCCTGCAAAGTACGCCAGTTGCGGATTCGACCACGGTGTTTCGAGTTCGAAACCTTCGAACGACGTGCGGGGACGATCGAGCGATTCGACGAGCGTGCCGTCCGCTTGCCGGATCTCGACACGATCCGGCGTAAAGACGGAATGATCGGTAGTCGGGGCGAACGGCTCGTGCGAGACCCGCTGTGCATGCAGGTCCACGGTCACGCGCGAATCCGTCAGCACTCCGTCGCGCTGTTTCAGATTCCACAGGATGCCGGTGTGGTGCAGACGCGCGGAAACGCGCTTGAAACTCTTGAAGCGTTCGAGACCGCCTGCGGCATCGATGGCGAAATGGATCAGGTCAGACATGATTTCCCTTCTGCTTGGTTTGCTACTTGGAGGGCGAGTTAATCCCCTTCGAGGCTGGGTTCTCGAAGTACGTGAGTGGCGCGGCTGACGCGCCGAATACCAACTGGATTCCGCTATGCGTGGGCGTCGACGAACGCCGCGATATGTCGCGCGGATGCCTGAGGATATTGGAGTTGTGGCCCGTGCCCGGCGCGCGGAAAGGTCACAAGATGCAAGGTCGGAAGCTGGTTGTTGAGCGCGTACCAGTTTTCAACCGGGAAGACGATGTCGTGATCGCCACCGATATGCAGGATAGGGATGCGCGTGGACTTGAGCGCCTGAAGCACTGCATCCACTGGAAAGACCGGATTCTTTGGTGCGTCGCCAAGCTGGGACCCGGCCCACTCCCACGGCACCTCCGGACTGGCATCGAGTTTGCGTGCAGCAAGCCGATCGGCTGACCGCCTGGCAGCATCCGTGCTCTCGGCAGAGGTTGGCTCGAAGAACAGGCTGACAAAATCATCAAAGTCGTTTTCGCGCTTCGCCAGGGTGTAGAACAGCGCTTCGCCAGACTTGACTAGAGTGCCCGGCGGCGTGGTGCCGATTAACACCGTGTGGCTGACGAGCTGCGGCGCCATCGTCATCACGAGCTGCACGGCAATGCCGCCCACCGACCAGCCACCAAGAATGACGCTGCCCAGGTCGAGCGCGGTGATTAGATCCATCGCATCACGGGCCAGCGCCGCCGGCTGATAGGTGGGGTCGCCTGTTGATTGTCCCAGCCCGCTGTAGTCGAACACCGTCACCTGGAAGCCCTGGTTCACAAGGCTATCGAGGAAAAGCGGGTCCCAGGCATCCATGGTGCCGCGGAATCGTACGCAGAGAACAATCGGCTTGCCGCTGCCGATCGTGCGATAGGCGAGACGCCGCCCGGGCACGTCGACGAATCGGGTTCTGGCGTTAAGACTTGCCGAGGATTCGGCGATTGAAGCATTCATTCTATCCAACCTTGCATGACCATCGATGCAATGTGAGGCACGGATGCCGTGCCCCCAAATCATTGCCGCTTTCCCGTCAATGGGAAACGACATTTATCGTGGGGTTTTCGGACATCGAAACCCATGAAGCGGCGTCGTCCTTACCCAGTCGCAGCGTCATTTTATGGCGCGGCTTCGATGTGAAAGTTAGCCGCAAAGCCAGTCCTGATAAAGCGTCGACGCATGAACAGTACTTCCGTCCAAACCGAACAATCGTTCACTGGAGACGTTGTGCGACGCGGTTCGACACGTGTTTTCGCGGCGGCTTTCGCCAAACCTCCGCAGTACGGTTATGCGACAATCGCCGCGACCGTGACGCCTGGAAAGACATCTCCGCCATCACGACTCGATAGTCTTTCCGAACTCGTGAAATGAAGCATGCCCAGTAATGCCCAAAGACAGGAGGCGACTTCAGTCGTCTACATCATCGACGACGAGGAAGCCACCCGCTCGTCATTGACGAATCTCCTGCGTTCCGTGGGATTTACGGTCCGTAGCTTCGAGGGTACGGCAGCATTCAAGGCATCTGAGAAGAATGCCGGACCCAGTTGCATGCTGCTCGATGTTCGCCTGCGCGGTGAAAGCGGCCTGTTTTTTCAGCAACAGGAGAAGGTCAACCAACAGATGCCCATCATCTTCATGACGGGATTTGCAGACGTGAGCATCTGTATCAAGGCGATGAAGGCCGGTGCCACTGACTTTCTGCTCAAGCCGTTGTCCGAGCAGGATGTTATCGACGCCGTCACGGCCGCGCTGGCACAGGACAGGAAACGGCTTGAAGCCGATTACCAGCGCAGCACCCTCATCGAGCTGTACGAGTCACTGACCTCGCGCGAGCGTGAAGTGCTGGCCTACGTGGTTGGCGGCGCGTTGAACAAGCAGATTGCAGCCGGCATCGGGATCAGCGAAATCACCGTCAAGGTCCATCGCGGCACCGCCATGAAAAAAATGAAATCGAGCTCCGTCGCCGATCTGGTCCGCAAGGCGCAGATGCTTGGCATCGAACCGATGACTCGCTAGCACAGCGCCTAGTCCGTGAAAAAGACACTGAATCCCCGCGCGCTGGTGACAGTGGTCCTCGCCAATGCACTGGAATTCTTTGAGTATTTTGCCTATGCCACGTTCGCCCGCTTCATTGGCACGGCATTCTTCCCGCACGGCGACTCCGGAGTCGCGTCACTTGCCGCGTTCGGCACCTTTGCCACGGGGTTTCTCATGCGTCCGATCGGCGCGCTGGTACTGGGTGCATATGCCGATCGCGTGGGACGCAAGCCCGCTCTGGTTCTCAACATCACACTGGTAGCCGCTGGCACACTTGGCATGGCGCTCATACCAGGCTACGCCGTCCTGGGCGTTGCGGCACCGCTTCTGCTGCTGGCCTGCCGGATGCTTCAGGGGTTCGCCATTGGCGGAGAGATCGGCGCGGCAGGTGCGTACGTGATCGAACAGTGTGCGCCGGCGCGGCGGGGGTTCTACTGCGGGTGGCTGCTCGCCGGGCAGGGACTTGCGTTGCTGGCTATCGGCGTTTGCGGCTTCCTGCTTAATGAGCTGCTCACCGCCGCGCAGCTTGCTGCATGGGGATGGCGGGTCCCTTTTCTTCTAGCTGTCCTGATGATTCCCGTCCAGGTGCTGCTGCGGCGGCGCCTATTGGCTCTCGACAAGCCCCCGCCCGTGGCTCCGGACAACGACGCGGGGCGACTGCACGGCTGGAGATTCCTTGTAATCGGGACCCTGTTGATCGCAGGCGGTACGGTGCCAACCTATGTCGCCACCTTCACCGCCCCTTTCGAAATGGCGGGAACCATGCCAACGCTGCAGGAATCGTTTCTCGTGACCATCGCCCTGGGCGCGATCACCTCTGCGGCATCCATCATCGGCGGATTGCTTGCCGACCGTCTCGGACATGCCGTCGTCGTGATCTGGGCGCGACTACTCTCGATCGTGGCCGTGGTGCCGACCTATCTCGCCGCCGTTCATGGCATGGGTAACCGCTTCTTTGTGGCTGGCATCGTCGCGGTGACGGCCGCGAGTTGCCTGGCCGCCGGGCCAACGGTCGTCCTGCTGCTATCGACAGTTCGCAGCACGTCGCGCGCCACATCACTTTCCTTTATCTATGCCGTGGGTGTCGCGGTTTTCGGCGGAACGGCTCCGGCGCTTGTTACCACGTGGGATGCATGGGCGGGAAGCCGGATGGCCGCAGCCTGGACTATTTCGGCGGCGGCCCTCGGGGCTATCGTCGCGGTGCGGGTGCTACAGCGTCACCAGGAGCGCATCCGCAATTGACTATCCTGCGAAGGCCTTTGCGCCCGGCAGGGTAAAACAGAACGTCGCGCCCATCCCGTCGCCCGATTCGGCCCAGATGTGCCCGCCGTGCGCTTCGATGATAGATTTGGAGATCGAAAGCCCCACCCCCATACCTTCCGCCTTTGAAGTGGAGAACGGTTGGAACAGTGTATCGAGCGACGTGGCATCGATGCCATGGCCGGTGTCCGTCACCTTGAACAGCAGGCTGACATCACCCTCCGGTTCGACGCCCACGGTAAGCTTTCGTGCCCGCGCGTCCGCTGTGGCATCAATAGCATGAATGCCGTTCAGCAGAAGATTGCCCAGCACCTGCTGGAGTTGAACACGATCGACGAACACGCGCAGCCCCGCGTCAACCGACGTTTCAACCTCGATTGCTCTGGCTGCCGCTTCCGGCGAAATCAGGTAGATCGCCGATGCCACGACATCGGCTGCGGACTGAAGCCGCGCCTGTACGGGCGCGTGCATCATGAATCCGCGCAGCCTGTGGCAGATGTCGGTAGCATCCCGCGCCCAGCGTGCTGCGTCGCGTACGGATGCCATGGCCTCCATGACATCGGGTCCTTCACGATCTAACCATCGTGCAGCGGCTTCGATCGATGTTCGTGTTGCAGACAACGGTTGGCTGATCTCGTGCGTGATGGATGCAGCCAGTTGCCCCACCAGTGCAATACGCCCCGCGCGCGCCACATCCGCACGCATGACCTGCAGTCGGTTGATGTTCTCTTGATACTCGGAGATATCGAACGCATAGAAGTGCAGCCGCGCGTAGCGCGCGGGGTCTACTGGCAACGAACAGCGCCACACGATGGGAATCTTCCCGCCCGTCAGCGATGTGAGGGTACGTTCGCCCTGGCAAGCGGTCTCGCCATCGAAGATCGCCTTGAGTACCTTCGAATTGCTGGGGCGACTAGCCGGCAGCAAGGCCTTTGCCGCGGCGAAGAACGTTTCGCGCGATCCTGCATCGAACAACTTCAATGCAGCATCGTTGGCATCCACGAAGTGGTGATGACGGTCGCGCAACTGCTGGATCGCGGTGGGGTGGTCATCCAGATAGGCGTCCAGATCCGTGACGCCCTCGGCCTTGCGGTCATCTACCCACTGCCGGATACCGGACCAATCTTCCACGAGGATGGGAATCGGCGCGAAGCGGAAGGTCTCGTCAACGAGTTGGTTGGTGGATTCCGGGCACTCACCGCCATCCGATTCGAATTTACAGCGAAGTGCAAAAGCGTCGGTATCAGGATGGCTCATAAAGAGGATGGTTATGACGGCAAATCATGCGGTTGCCATGGTAGCAATACCAAGCGGCGAATGCGGCGGCGATTATACAAACGTATAGCCCTAGGCGCCGGCGACCGCGAATCTCCCGCCGTCGCCAAGCCCCATCTCGCCTTACCCTGCAGTACAAACCCGATGTGCGATGGCGTATGCAACGCGATACTTCTGTATAAGTGCCCCCGTATCCCGATTGCGTTAATGTCCCGTCAAGCGCCCGCATCTTGCAAGACGCTTCCCCTATGTTTTGCCCGTTCCAACGCTGATGCCCGTGCCTGTCAAGATTGTTTGTGTCATTGATGACGAACCATCGGTTCGTAGATCCACTGGCGCGTTGATTCGTTCACTTGGCTGGGGCGCAGCCTTCTTCTCCTCAGCGGAAGGCTTCATGGCCCACCCGAGCAACACTTCCTACGACTGCCTGATCTGCGATATCGCGCTGGAGGACATCTCCGGCATCGAACTGCTGCGCAGACTCCGCGCCACAGGCCTTCAGACGCCGTGCATCTTCGTTACCGCCCATGCCACTGCGCATTGCCGTGAAGAGGCCAGGCAGCATGGAGCAGTCTGCATGCTCGACAAACCGGTGGATCCCGACGACCTGGTCGGCTGGCTGTCTCGCGTTTTGAACACTGGCCCCTGATACAGCAGCATCGCCAAAGTAGGGAAACTATACGAACGTGTCGCGCACCATGCGCCAATTGCGACTGTTGCACCGGTGCGGCCGCCCATACACTCGAGCAATCATCAAAGGTGACACGCGAGGTAAGGTCAATGGAACGCATGCTACAAGCGATGGAGGTTTTTGCGCGGATCGTCGAATGCGAGAATTTCACGCGCGCATCCAATCTTCTGGGCATTCCAAAGGCGTCCGCAAGCTTGCTGATCCAGCAGCTCGAACTTCATCTGCAAGTAAAATTGCTTCACCGTACGACGCGCCTGGTTCGGCCTACGGCCGCCGGCATGACCTTCTACGAGCAGTGCCTCAAGATACTGCTCGACATCACCGAACTCAAATCCAAGGTCGGCTCGGCTGCGGAGCAGGCGAGCGGCAGGTTACGCGTGGAGTTGCCGGGCGACATTGCGCGCCAGTTGATGCCGCACATAGCCCGATTCCGTCTCCAGTATCCGAGTGTCAGCATGCAAATTTCCACGCCACGGCATTCCTCGAACCTGATCCGCGATGGCATAGATTGCGCGGTTCGGCTAGGCGATCTGGAGGATTCGTACCATTTCAGCCGTCAGGTCGGCACTTACCAATTGATCACGGTGGCGAGCCGCCTCTATGTTTTGCAGCATGGGTGCCCCGATACGGTGCAGAGCTTGTCAGCACATCGCACGGCGCACGCTTCCCACCAAGGCGACGGGCGACCGTGGGAATTCGGCTTCGCACTTGACGGCCGCAGCACCCGGTACCCCTTGCCCGAATCCATCGCCTTCGACGACATGGATCTGCTTCTTCAATATGGCCTGCAGAATGGCGCGGTCATCCAGGTTTGGGATGCCGTGGCAACGCCGTATATCGCAAGCGGACGGCTCACGGAAGTGCTCGCGCATTGCCGCCCGCAAGCCAGACCGATCCATGCCGTCTATGCATGCAGGACGCGTGAATCGATGGCGCTACGCGTCTTCGTCGAATGGCTGTCATCGGCGCTGGAAGGCTGCCAGACACCCGCCTCCCTTCCAAGGTCTGAAGACGGACGGCGCACAGAGTTCGACGCCGCATGCACCCCAGCCTGAAGGAGCTGAGGCGTCCAGTACGGCGAACGCCACAATGGACCCATTCCGATTTTCTTCCGGCCGGCATATATTTCGCGCACCCTCTATAATCTGGCTTTCGGACAGCAGTACGGTGGAGCGGATGCATCGAATTGGGTACTTTCTGACGGACGGGTTTCAGGTCATGGCAATCGGGACACAATCCGTGTTCGAGTTCGCCAACGTGGTGGCCCGCGAGCGCGTCTACGCCGTGACCAACTACTCACTGTCGGGGGGAGACGTGCAGGCGTCGCTAGGTGTCTCCGTCAAGACTGAACCCATTCACAAGAGCACCGACGCCGACACCTGGATGATCAGTGGCATCGTCGATCCGACCCAGCGCTCCAGCACCGCTGCGGAACTGGCTTTTGTCCGCGCGGCGTCGGAACGTTCGCGCCGGACCGCCGGGCTCTGTACCGGTGCATTCGTACTGGCAGACGCCGGCCTCCTAGACGGCAAGCGCGCGACAACCCATTGGGCCTACGCCGATGCGCTGCAGGTACGCTGCCCCAGCGCCCAGGTCGAACCCGACCACATCTTCGTTGTGGATGGGCCCATCTGGACGTCGGCAGGCTTGACCGCTGCCATGGACCTTGCGCTCGGTCTGGTCGAGAAAGACCTGGGCAATGAAGTGGCGACCAAAGTCGCGCGCGTCATGGTGATGAACCAGCGCCGCGCCGGCGGCCAGTCCCAACAGTCCGAGATGCTGAAGCTCGCGCCGAAATCCGACCGCATCCAGACTGCGCTCGAGTACGCGCGCCAGAACCTGGCGCGACCACTGCGGGTAGAAGAACTGGCACGCGCCGCGCATCTCAGTACGCGGCAGTTCCTGCGCATCTTCCAGTCTGAAACTGGCCAATCCCCTGCAAAGGCGGTGAAACAGCTTCGCATCGAAACGGCACGCACCATGATTGAGCGCGGACGCCACCCCCTGGAAGTCATCGCGCGAGAAACCGGATTTCGTGATCGCAGCCACCTCCGCGAGGTCTTCGTCAGCACCTATGGCGTAAGCCCCCAGGAATTGCGCCGGGATGCCAGGACCCCCGTTGCCGCCTAACAGACGGTCGCCAGACTTTACCGCTCCCTTTGTGGACCTTCTTTGCCTCCGATTTGTCATCGGAACTGTTGACGAATGACGGTTATTTGTTTTTGACTTTATCCGTCGCACCGCTCTGAATCGTCAAGCACCAGACAGAAGTGACTCGACGTCATAAGGCACCGCCGAAAATCGCCTGAAACTCTCTATCGCGCGAGGTCACGGGGCCAGCCATGGCGATGCCGCCGCGGCCATCGCCACGAGTATGAACGTCGTCAGTATCTATCCCATCGCGACAAAGAATCCTGTTCTTCAGCCCACGTCTCTCCCCTATCCGGCCTCCTCGCGATAGTCGCGTCACGGCCTCTAATCAAAAATTCTATCAACGAGCAAGTTGATACGCCGGATGGATTGTCACGCCTGACCGAAATCTATGTTTGCCGAAGGCTCTCCCAACGAATGCTTGTTTCCATTAGGGTTGCAGCAGTTGCATATGAGCGGCGTCGTTCCTTCAATCTGCCTGATTATTCCGACGCAGCTCAGATGAACAGTGAAATTCTTCTTAGAAAAGGACCAAAAGATGACTCGCATGTCCACGATCGATATTGCATCCGCTACCGGCCTGACCGCAGAGCTTTTCGCCAGCATCAAGCGCGGCCTTGGCAAAGTGCCGAATGCGTATGCGACCATTGGCTCGCAATCGCCCATAGCGCTCCAATCGTTGCTGACCGCCAACGCGGCCCTGAAATCAAGCGGCGCACTGTCGGCGAAGGAACTGGAAGCAATCAACCTTGCGATCAGCGAAAACAGTGGCTGCGACTATTGCCTCGCTGCACATACGCTGACGGGCAAGATGGCAGGCTATACCACCGAGCAGATGCGCGAGCTACGCGCCGGTGGTCTGAGCGCCGATGCAAAGATTGATGCCCTCGTCAAGTTTGCGCTGACGCTGGTACGCACATCGGGAACGGTGCCGCAGATCACGTTGGATAGCGTCCGCCAGGCAGGATATAGCGATGTGCAGGTGACGGAGGCCATCTTCGCAGTCACCGCAATCCTGACGACCAACTTCTTCAATCGTGTCAACGACACGACTTTGGACTTCCCTCCGGTGAAGTAGCGCTGCAACCTGCATCGTCTATATCCACCGAACACTCAGTTCGCAGGCGCGCGCACGTTCGCACAGTGAGTCCGACTTTGAGGCGCACGCCAAGTCCCCAGCTTTCACACAACTGGCGAAAGCCCTTTCCGGCATCGCAAGGCTGGGGATCAGCAGACTCACGTCCGTGATGTAATCTCGGCGACTAGCATCGTCGCCATCCTTGATATGACATCGTGAAGTGCCACTGCTTCGCACGTTCTCAACAAATATTGGAACTTGCTCGCTCCGGCCTAGGTTGGACCATGCTGCCACGCCAAGTGATCCAGCGCGAGCTGGAACAAGGCGAACCAGTTGAATTGAATCTCGAAGCGTATCCCAATACCCACTTGAGACTGGCAGTCGCTCCCGCGAACGGCAGCGAGGATGTGCCCGACTTGTCGCGGCACCGAAACGTCACGGCCGCGAAAATCGTGCGATGCACTTCTCCAAAGAGGCCGCGCTATACTTCGCCGCCACGCGTCTAGCGTATCCCCACCCTGCACCGCACGAATCTGCCTTATGACTGAAATCACCTCCCTGACGCCCGACGAACTCCAGGAGCTCGACGATATGCTGGACGACCTGCGCCAGCGCGCTGAGGAAATCCCGCAGTGGGAGTTCTGCGACGGTTTTCTCACGGCCCTGGTCTGCACGCGCCGCCGCATACCGGCTGCCGACTACTTGCCGATGTTGCTGGGAGACGGCGCGGCGCTGGACGTGGCCGAGGACAGCCCTCTGCCGTTGCTGCCCGCGTTCCATGAGGCGGCCCAGCAGGCCCGCTTCATGGAGCTGTGGCAGCGTCGATGGAACGAGGTGGAATATCAACTCGACCAGCCCGTGGAGAGGCTGGAGGACGAACGTTCCTTCTGTCCCGAAGTCATGGACATGCGCGGCGCCATCTTGAGCCTGCCGCAGGAAGAACGCGCTGAGATGGATGGCCGGGAGATCCCGGCGTTTGGCCAGGTGTGGGCGCTGGGCTTCATGTTTGCGGTGGAGAACTGGCCCGAGGAATGGGCCGCCCCACGCGACAAGGAAGCTGCCCAATGGCTGGACGACGCGCTCGAAGCCATTGTCGCCCTGACCGAGGACGACACCGGCCAGCCCGCGGTCTGCATGTACGACGAGGATGGCCCGCCCAGCACCAGCCAGGCGCGCCTGGAAACCTTCGGTGAAGCAATCTGGGCTGTCTACGACCTGCGTCAGATCTGGAAGAGCCTGGGCCCGCGGGTGGAGGCCCTGGTGAGGGGCGACCAGCCCGGCCGCAACGACCCGTGCCCGTGCGGCAGCGGCAAGAAATTCAAGAAGTGCCACGGGAAATAAGCATTCGGCAAGCCACCACCTAGCCACCGAAGCGGACCGCCGGCGAAAGCGTGAAGGATTCGCGCATGTCACGCACTTCCTCGATTGGCGTCCGCCCAAAAAGCCGCTTGAACTCCCGGCTGAACTGGGATGCGCTTTCGTAGCCGACTCGTCCCGCTGCAGCGGCCGCGGTCACGCCGTCGCGGATCATCATCAGGCGCGCCTGGTGCAGCCGCGTGGACTTGATGTACTGGATTGGCGATGTCTGCGTCACGGTGCGAAAGTTGGCGTGAAACGCCGGCACGCTCATGCCCGCTTCTTCGGCCAGGCGCGCGACGTTGAGCGGCGTCGCATACTCGGTGTGAATCCGCTTGAGTGCCCGGGCCACACGTCCGAACCGGCCGTTATGCGCCAGCGCGGCACGCATCGCCGCCCCCTGCTCGCCGGTGAGCACTCGATAGCAGATCTCCCGCACGATCCCTGGCCCCAGCACCTGGGCGTCCAGCGGCACCGTCAATGCCTCCAGCAAGCGGATCGTGGCGCCGGCAAGATCGCCGTCAAGCAAGGTAGACACGATGCCGGTCGGCGGCGCTTCGGGGTGATGTCCGGCGGCCCCGATCTGCGTGATCAGGTCGCTCAGTTCCATCAGGTCCAGGCGGATGGACACCGCCAGCAGGGGTTCCTCCGGCGAAGCTTCCGTTTCCGTCGAGAACGGCAGCGGGACGGACAGCACGAGGTAGTGCTGTGCGTCGTAGATATAGACCTCGTTGCCGAGAAAGCCAAGCTTGCGCCCTTGGCAAACGATCACGATGCAAGGCTCGTACAGCACCGGCGTGCGCCCAAGCGGCCGGTCCGAACGCATCAGCCGCACGCTGTCAAGCGCCGACTGGGTGTATCCCTCGTTGGGCGCCAGCCTCTCCAGCAGACGGACCATGCGGGTGAAAGCGGGATTGCGGAGGTTCGACACCGCACTCTCCTGTTGTCGCGACGGACGACATTGTAGTTGGCCCTCAGCCAGCCGCGCCAGTGCATTCAATAGGAATAGGCAATAACGGCATCGGACCGTGTATTCGCTTCCGGGCGCCCCTTCCCTACCATTCATTCACCGGCCGACGAACCCCTTTCGCTTCATTGCAGGCCGCAGCCGGCGTGCGTCCTCCCCGAGCAATCGCGGGCAGGCACCGCCAGAACCGAACCGACAATAGGAGTAAGCAAGATGGCAACCTCAACCACCGAATCGAAAGTCATCCTGATCACCGGCGCCAGCAGCGGCATTGGCGAAGGCACCGCCCGCCTGCTTGCCGCGCAAGGCCACCGCCTGGTGGTTGGCGCACGGCGCACCGACAGGCTCGTCGCGCTGACCGAATCGCTGCAGCAAGCCGGCGGTCACGTCCGCTATCGTGAACTGGATGTCACGTCGGCAGAGGACGTGGCCGCCTTTGCACGCTTCGCGCTCGATGCGTTTGGCCGCATCGACGTGCTGGTCAACAATGCGGGCGTGATGCCGCTTTCGCCGCTGAACGCGCTGAAGGTTACCGAATGGAACCGCATGATCGACGTGAACATCCGTGGCGTACTGCACGGCATCGCTGCCGTCCTGCCGACGATGGAGCAGCAAGGCCAGGGCCAGATCATCAATATCTCCTCGATCGGCGGCCTGTCCGTGTCGCCGACGGCCGCCGTCTACTGCGCCACCAAGTTTGCCGTGCGCGCCATTTCCGACGGGCTGCGCCAGGAGACGGACAAGATCCGCGTGACGGTGGTCTGCCCGGGTGTGGTCGAGTCCGAGCTTGCCGATTCGATTACCGATGACACCGCGCGCTCGGCGATGCAGGAGTTCCGCCGCGTTGCCATCACGCCCGACGCCATCGCTCGTGCCGTCGCCTACGCCGTGGAGCAACCGGCCGATGTCGATGTCAGTGAGATCGTCGTACGGCCCACTGCCAGCCCGTACTGAGCGCTTCCGCGACCGGCACGCCTGGGAAGGAAACCGTCATGACTTCAAGCCATCGGCGGCTGGCAACCTGACGCACTGGCCGCCGTGGCAGCCAGATAGTGCCAACACCCCGGCTGCCCTTTCCGGCGGCCGGTTTCGCTTCACCGGTATAATTCGGGCCGCATCTCATCCCGAATTCCTGTTGTCTGAAGTGATGTCTCGATTCTGCGCGCCTGTGCCACCCGCAGCGCGAAATGAACGCGTGAGCAGCGGCGTCATCACCTACCCCCAACCAGCCCGCGCCAAAAGACGGCGAACGCTCGGCCCAGGATTCGCTTTACAAGGATCCTCGCAATGCTGAAGGCAATGCTGGCCACCGCGCTGGTGG
The DNA here is from genome assembly GCF_049393795.1 of Cupriavidus sp. H18C2. NCBI lineage: Bacteria > Pseudomonadati > Pseudomonadota > Betaproteobacteria > Burkholderiales > Burkholderiaceae > Cupriavidus > Cupriavidus sp. H18C2. The sequence continues at coordinate 709,249 of NZ_CP186011.1, forward strand.
CCTGTGGTTTCACCACCACGCCCGTACTCGCCCAAACCGCCAGTAGCCAATGGCCCACCAAGCCGATCCGGCTGGTGATTCCGTTCCCGCCGGGCGGCGGCACCGATATTCTTGCGCGTCTGGTGGCCAACCAGGTGTCGCAGGAGACCAAATGGACCTTTGTGCCGGACAACAAGCCCGGCGCCGGCGGCACGCTGGGCATCGCGGAAATCGTCCGCGCGGCGCCTACCGGCTACGAACTGGTGATGGGACAGAAAGACAATCTCGTGGTCGCGCCGTGGCTCTACAAGTCGGTGTCCTATGTGCCGGGTCGCGATCTGGTTGCGATCAGCCACGTCGCCTACACGCCTATCGCCATTGTCACGTCGGCCAATTCGCGCTTCAAGACCCTGGCTGACGTGGTAGCCGCCGCGAAGGCACATCCGGAATCCATCAAGTACGGGTCGCCCGGCAACGGCACGACCATCCATCTGGCCGCCGAGATCTTCAGCCAGGCGGCCGGTATCAAGTTGCTGCACGTGCCCTACAAGGGCTCCAATGCCGCGATGATGGACGCCATGGCCGGCAACGTCGACCTGATGGTGGCCTCCGTGCCCTCCGCGCTGGCGCAGGTCAAGGCCGGCAAGCTGCGCGCGCTGGCGGTCACGTCGGCAACGCGCAGCACGTCGCTGCCGAATGTGCCGACTGTCGCGGAGAGCGGCTACAGGAACGTGGACGTCAGCACCTGGTACGGCATCTTCGCCCCGGCCAAAACGCCTGCCGATGTTGTCGAGCGCATCGGAACCGAGGTCAACAAGGTGCTCGCCCGGCCTGACGTCATACGTGCCATCCACGAGCAAGGCGCCGAGCCGAAGCTGATGAGCTCGCCGCAGTTCGCGGAACTGGTGACATCGGAATACAAGGCGTGGAAGCCCATCGTGGAAAGGTCGGGCGCCAAGCTCGACTAAGCGCCTGCGCCTACACGAGCGGCTGGCCCCCGGTGCCGATGGTGCTGCGGGGCTCCAGCGCTCGCGTCGGAACATGGGTACGTGCTCCGGCCCCTTCGAATTCGACGATGACCGCGGTGGGGCTCGCAACGCGGGTGATAGTCACGGGAGCGCCCCGGAAGATCCAAGTCGTCTCCACCTGGTAGGGACTTTGTCGGTACGCTTTGCGGCGTTGCTTGCTGTTCATATCAAAAGCGCTTGGTCAGCCAACTGCTCCCGCCAATCATGCTCGGCTTTGCGCGGCGGGAGGCTCGATCTGGTGATGCCGCATAAGGGGCCGTTGCGTGAGAGTTCGTCAGGCAAACAAGGTTCCTGCCTCCGCGGCACAAGATAAGGATTACGAGACAACCTCCTCCGTTCTCGCGTCCGCGACTGCTTGCACCAGTTCCTCGGTCACACGAATCTCTGCCCCGATCGGCGTCATTTGCGCCGTTGCCGCAAATGGCGCGGCCGAGGTCGGAGACGGATGGCTATTGCGTCGCCACAGGAAGAACGACGCCAGTCCGGCGTGCAGGACGAGAAACGCCCAGAAGAGCCCGCTGGCACCTAACCGGTTCATGAGCGGCGAGATGATCAAGGGACTGATTGCCGAACCAACCGAGTTGATCAGGAGCATGCCCTGGATGACGCGTACCAGATCGCTGGCCTCCGCACGATCCGCCGAGTGGCTCACCGCTACCGGGTAAATGGCGAAAATGCCGCCACCGATCAGGAACATCAGTGCCATCAACAATGGCGGATAACTCGGAAGGATCAGCACGGCCAAGGAAACCGCCGCGCACCCCACGCTCAAGGCAAGCAGGACGGTCTGCCTGTCCTCCCTGTCGGACCATCGACCTACCGGGTATTGCAATGCCATGGCGCCGCAGATCGCACAGGCCATTAACTGCCCGACCTGGGCAACGCTCATGCCCTCTCGCTGCAGGTAGATCGGCAGCAGCGTATAGACCGCCGCGATGCCCACGCCGGAACCGAAGCTGCCAATGGCACCTGCGGGGGTCAAGCGCACGAGATCCTGTGGCATCAGCGGCGCGGCATGGGCCACGTCCGGCGCAGTCTTCGGCAGAACGGCCATGGGCAATACCGCCATGGACCCGAGCACGCCGGCCACCATGAACGGCGCGCTCGCCGCCACGGATCCAATGGCGCCCAGGCTCATCTGGGCAAGCATGATCGATCCGTAGAGCGCGATCATATAGATCGCCAACAGCCGCCCCCTGGACTTCGTATCCCCGACGAGTAGCAACCAGCTTTCCACGACGAGGTAGATGCCCACCATCGCCCAGCCATTCACAAGACGCAGCAGGAGCCAGACCCAGGGATCGAAAACCAATCCCTGGAGCAGGTAGGTAATGGCGACAAGGGAGGCAAAGCTGCTGTACGAGCGAATGTGCCCGATCCGGGAGATCAGCCGGTCGCTGGTCACCGCGCCGAGCGTCAGCCCTACAAAATATGCCGACGAAATGGCACCGATCATCGTTGCCGAAACGTTCGCCGCGTCGAGGCGGAGAGACGTGAGGGAAGACATGAAACCGCTTCCCAAACTCACAATGAACAACCCTAAAAGTGGCCCAACAGCCACGGCCCAACTGCTGCGCGACACAACTTCCTCTCAAAGCAACACGAAACGCATCGCGGAGGATACCCGATGTGGAGCAACGCGCCGGACTTCGCGCGCCGCGCGCCGTGTATTGTCACGTTCTGGGCGGGAAGCGATGCTGCAGGCGAGCGGACGATTTTCAACCTCACAGTTTGGCTATACTTGTCAGTATGACGATCTGTCAAAAATGACGGAGGTAACGTGAGCGACCATCGCACCAAGGTGGCGGAGAAAAAGCGTCTGCTGATGCGCACAAAGCTGCTGGACGCGGCGATGCGCGTGATCGGCGAACAGACCGGCGCCGCAACGGTCATCGACGATGTCATTCGGGAGGCGAAAGTCTCTCGCGGCACCTTCTACAACTACTTCACGTCGTTGGAAGAGGTCATAAACGCGATCGGGCAGGAGATGAACAACCAGATGGTGACGGACATCCTGCCCGTCTACAACGTGCTGGAAGAACCCTGGCAGCGAGCGGCCGTCGGGTTCCGGCTGTTCATGGTGCGCGCGTTGCTGGACCGCAAGTGGGCCGGGTTCGTGATTCGCATCGAAGCCTGGCCGCACACCGCGCAGCTTGCGAAATACATGTCCGGCGACCTTGCCGCCGGCAAGGCGCGCGGGCAGTTCCGCATCGACAACATCGAAGCCGCCACCGATTTCCTGATGGGCGCATCGGCGCGCTGCATCCAGGCGATTGGTCACGGTGTAGACGACCCGCCCGCCTATATGGACGCCGCCACGCGCATGGCGCTGCAAGCCGTCGGTTGTACCGACGACCTGTGTGACCACGGCGTGGCCTTCTCGCAGTCCTATCTGAAGGCTTGGGCCAGCGGTGAGCTGACCGCAAGCCGCCCGCTCTGGGCGCTGAACCTGAATTCAAAGGATGGCCACCGCTTCCTGGCCCACGATGCGGCCTGACTAGATCGGGAACGCGAACTCGATCCAGATGCGCTCCCCCTTCGACCGGTTGCGCACTGCAAACTCATGCTGATACTTGAGGACAACGGCAGCCGCCGGGCCAAAGTCATAACGTAGTTGCGGCCCGATCGCGGCCGCCTGTCCCCGGAAGCCATCCGGGCCCACGCGTTGCCCGTTCTGCTTGTCGTCCGACACCTGCTTCAGGTAATAGCCTTGCACGCCAACTTGCAGCTTCTTGCCAATCGCGTAGCCAACCAGCCAGTCGATCGACCCGATCGTTCCCGAGTGGTACTGCGTGGCATGGTTCGGTGAATGGACTTCCAGTTGCGCCGTGGCCGACAGCTCCCACTTGGGCGAGGGAAACCACGTCGCGTTCAGGTTGGGCTGGAATGCGTAGTAGTTAGTGCCGATGTTGGCCAGGCGCGTCGACGAGTACGACCCGGTCCGCAAGCTGACATCTGGCGACAGGAACGTGAAGAAGGTCTTGTCCGGATTGGTGTAGCCGATCATGAACGGCTGCAGGATGATGTCTCCCAGTCCGGTGCGGGTACCCGAACTCCCGGCCGCATCCACATTGACACGTGCCACGGGCACCACGATGCCGCTCGATATCGCAAACGGTCCCAGCATCGTGCCCCACGTGTGCACCACGCGCGGCGCGTCCACGAACACGGCGCTGCGAAAGCCGGGTACCGCAGCGTTGCCGTCGGGACCCGCGAACTTGTTCGCGACATAGAACAGCGAGTAGTTGTAGAACTGTGTCCCGCCCGGTGGCGGAAGCACGCCATTAAGCACCGTATTCACGCCGATGGGATAGGTGCCCAGGCCGTTCTCCGTTGCGAAGGTCGTGGCGGGCAGCAGCGCCGCGGCCAACAAGCAAGCGCGGACCGCACGGGGAATGCTGTTCATCTTTGTCTCCAGAGTTATATGAATATGTCATATCGACAATCATGTCCACTCTAGAGATCAGCCATTGCCGCCACAAGGCCGCCCGCGTCAGGAATTGCCCCCTATTCCCGCGTTAATGTCCGTCACTCTGACGTTCTGTCAGCGCTTTCAGGCCCTGCCGCTTCACATCGGCTTGCGTAGGCGCGAGCAAACGCTGCCGCTTCCGCCGCCGCTTTCGCGTCGACCCCGAGACTGCGAAGCGCCATGCGTATGCTGGTGTCGATGTACTGCTGCGGATACCGTGTCCGGCGGAAGTACAACGTGCGGATGCCTTCGAGAACGGTGCCCAGCACGAGATCGACCGCCGCCTGCAGATCGTCGATCTCCATGCGGCCTTGCAGCGCGCCTGCCCGCAGGTCCGCCAACACGCAATCGAGCAGCAGCGAGCGGCCCGGCACCAGTTCTTCCCGCAGCGCAAAGCCGGCCCACCGCCGGTCGCCATGGGCGTGCGCCAGAAAGCAGTACATGCCGCAACTGAAGCGCTGCACCGGGTCCGCGAGCAGATCGTGGGCCGGCAGGATCTGCGCGGTGAACTGGTCGCGTACCTCGCGCCCCATGGCCAGCATCGCTTCGTCCAGCGACGCGAAATGCTTGTAGAACGTGCCGCGGGCGATGCCGGCCGCCTTGACGACGTCCTCGATCGACACCGTCAGGTTCGACGGGTCCGACACCAGGTCCAGAATGGCGGACACGATACGTGCCCGCGTAGCCACGCGCTTGGCCTGCGCGACGCGCGAGCGATGGTCCGGCGCGTCGCCGGCCCCGTCGCAAGCGGGCGGATGTGGGGTCGTTGTCATCATCATGTCGTCTCCGCGGTGACGGTCGTGGCCATCACGCCTTGTTCTGCAGCCTCTTTGCTGGCTGCATTCTTGCACCGGTTTCAGGCTTCGCGCCACCCCCGCAGAATCGGCTGCCTGCGCAGCCTGCCGCAGTACGTTTCACTGCGATGCGCATCTGGCGCCCGCGATTGCGGCAGCCTCTGCCGGGGCCTTCTTCTTAGAATCGATGCACCTCTTTTCTTCAAGATTCCGAGCTTCGACGGAGATCACGCCATGAACATGCCGGCCCCCGAGTTTCGCCCCCACAACGTTCCTGCTGCGCCGCGCGCCGCAGCGTCGCCCGTCATGCGCGGTGCCGACATGGTGGTACGGGCGTTGCTGGCCGAAGGGGTGACGTCGGTTTGGGGTTATCCGGGCGGCGCGGTACTGCCGATCTACGACGCCATCGCCGCGCAGGACGGCCTGCGCCACCTGCTGGTGCGTCACGAGCAGGCTGCGGTGCACGCCGCCGATGGCTTTGCGCGCGCCAGCGGCCAAGTTGGCGTGGCACTCGTCACCTCTGGACCGGGCGTCACCAACGCGGTCACGGGCATTGCCACCGCGTATTTCGATTCGATTCCGCTGGTCGTGCTGTCCGGCAACGTGCCCACCGCGATGATCGGCGAGGACGCGTTCCAGGAGTGCGACGCCGTCGGCATCACCCGGCCCATCGTCAAGCACAACTTCCTGGTGCGCGACGTAGCCGAGCTTCCCGTCACGCTGAAAAAGGCTTTCCATCTCGCCCGCACGGGCCGGCCCGGTCCGGTACTGGTCGATATCCCGAAGGACGTGGCACTGGCGTGCGGTGCATTCGACTACCCGGCCACCATCGACATCCGGTCGTACCGCCCCGCGCTGGACGGCCACGAAGGCCAGATCCGCCAGGCGGCAAGGCTGCTGCGCACGGCGCGCCGTCCCTATCTGTACGTGGGCGGTGGCGCGGTCGCCGCTGAAGCCGCAGCCGAAGTCGCCGCACTGGCGCGGCTGGTCGACGCACCCGTGACCACCACGCTGATGGCGCTGGGCTGCTTTCCTGCCAGCGATCCTCGCTTTGTCGGCATGCCGGGCATGCACGGCACCTACGAGGCCAACCGTGCGATGCAAGACTGCGACGTGCTCGTCGCCATCGGTGCGCGCTTCGACGACCGCGTCATCGGCAACGTGGCCAGCTTTGCCGCCACGCCGCGCGAGATCATCCATATCGACATCGACCCGGCCAGCATCGGCAAGCGCGTGAAGCCGACCGTTCCGATTGTTGGCGACGCGCGGCGCGTGCTGCGCAGCCTGATCGCCGTGCTGTGCGACACGCCACCCGCGCCGGGCAACTGCGAGGCCTGGTGGCGCGACATTGCCGCCTGGCGTGCCACGCAATGCCTGGCGTACGAGCGCGATGCGCAGCGCATCAAGCCGCAGTTCGTGATCGAGACGTTGTGCCAGATCGCCGGCGACGACGCGTTCATCTGCTCGGATGTCGGGCAGCACCAGATGTGGGCGGCCCAGCACTACCGTTTCGGCCGTCCGCGTCGCTGGATCAATTCCGGCGGCCTTGGCACGATGGGCGTGGGCCTGCCGTATGCCATGGGCGTCAAGCACGCCTTTCCGGAGCACGACGTCATTACGGTCACCGGCGATGGCTCGATCCAGATGTGCATCCAGGAACTGTCCACCTGCCGCCAGTACAACCTTCCCGTCAAGATCGTCTCGCTCAACAACGGCTACCTGGGCATGGTGCGCCAGCTCCAGCACGTGGAGTACGAACGGCGTTATTCCGAGTCGTACATGGATGCCCTGCCCGACTTTCCGGCGCTGGCCCGTGCCTACGGGCACGTCGGCATCCAGGTCACCACGCCCGCAGACGTGGAGCCGGCCCTGCGCGAAGCGCTGGCGCAGAAGCACCGCACGGTATTCCTGGACATTCATGTGGACGGCAGCGAGAACGTCTGGCCGATGATTCGCGGTGGGCGCGGACTGGAAGAAATGCTGCTGGGCGAAAACGCGCTGGAGCCCGGCCCCGCCGCTGAGCAACCCTGAAGCATGCGCCTGGGCGTGGAAAATGCCCCCGCTACCGATGGGATAGCGGGGGCACGCGCGGCACGGCAATCGCGGACCGGCCAGCTCAGCGGTTGGTCGCCTGGAAGGTGACCTGCCGCCATCCGTCGGCCTCGCGCCGCCATGCCTGCGAGGTCATCACGTCCATGTCGATCCGCTGCCCGGTGGCGCGCATCTCGATCGACTGCAGCAGACGGCCCACCGCCACCGCCATGTCGCCCTGGATGCGCACGTCCAGGTGGTCGCGGCTGGCCGACAGGAATGCGATCTTGTCGCGCACCATGGCAAGGTAGGTTGGCTTGTCGTCGACCTGGCCATTGGCGTGGATATGGATCACGTCATCCGCGACCAGCGCGTCCAGCATGTCGATGTCGCCCGCCACCAGGGCCTTGCAGCGTTCCGCTTCCAGCCGGCGGATTTCGGCAGCCACAGCGGACGCATCCAGCGTCGCGGTGATGGTGTTCATCGTGCGCCCTCCTCTTCCACGCGGTTCTCGATCTCGCCCAGTCCGTCGATCTCGACCAGCACCCGGTCGCCCGCACGCAGCCACGACGGCGGCTTGTGCGCCACGCCTACCCCGCCCGGCGTGCCAGTCATGACCACGTCGCCAGGCTCCAGCGTCATGGCCGCCGACAGATGGGCGACCTGATCGTAGCAATCGAAGATCAGTTGCGCCGTGCTGGAGTCCTGGCGCTTCTCACCGTTCACAAAGCAGCGGATGCCCAGTGCATGCGGATCGGGCACCTCGTCCGCCGTCACGATCCACGGGCCAAACGGGGCATGCGTATCGAACGACTTGCCGAGCGTGAACTGCGACGTGCGGAGTTGCCAGTCGCGCACGCTGACGTCGTTCGACACGCAGTAGCCAAAGATCACGTCCCTGGCGTTGTCGCGGCTGACGTGCTTGCAGCGGCGCCCGATGATGAAGGCCAGCTCGGCCTCATAGTCGAGCTGCTCCGACACGCGCGGACGCTCGATCGGTGCGTAGGGGCCGGTGGCGGCGGTCGGCATCTTGGCGAACCATAGCTGCTCGGCCGGCCTTGCCATGCCTGATTCGGCCACATGGTCGGCATAGTTCAGGCCAATGGCCATGATCTTGCCGGGGCGCGGGATGGGCGCCAGCAGCGTGACGGCCGACAGCGCCGTGTCGACGCGGCCGCTGGCGGCCAGCACTTCCAGCCGTTCACGCCAGACAGGAAAGGCGTCGATCAGGCCGATCATGTCACGGGGGGCGTCGGGCAGCGCCGCGTCGATCTGGACAAGGCCGCCGGGCACGACGAGGCCGATATGGATGCTGCCGGTAGCGTTCTGGTAGGTCGCGAGTTTCATGGTGTATCCCTGGTGTTATTGCGGGCCCTTCTGCTCGGCCGCACGCGCGGCGCCGAGCGCGCAGAGTTCGGCGTCACTGGCGCCGGCCTCCCACATGGCGACCAGCGCATCGGGGTCGAACTCGATGCCCATGATGTTGCTGGCGAACGCCTCGGTCTGGAAGAAGCCGGAACAGTCGGCCGGATCCGGATAGTTGTCCACCTGGAGCTCGATGTTGTTGCCTTCGGGATCGCGGTAGTACAGCGATGTGGTCGGGCCGTGGTTGATGCACCAGACCGGCAGGATGTTGCCTTCCTTCAGGCGCTTGTACGTGCCAAGCAGTTCGCCGACCGAGCGATAGCTGTAGGCGACGTGGTGCACGCCCGCAGCCTCCGGCTGCTTGGCCGGAATGTCTGGCATGTTGAAGAACGCCAGGCGGTGGTGTTCCTCGTCGTAGGTGATGAAGGTCAGCACGTCGTCCTCGAAGACGAGCTTTGCCTGAAAGACGGCCAGGTACCACGCGACGGTCTCCGCGCGGCGCGCGCAGCGGTACACGAGGTGGGCCATCTTGAAAGGGACGACGCGGTCGGCTTGCGCCGCTTGCAGGGTGGTCATGTCAGGTCTCCTGATGATGTAGTCGGAACGCCGTCAAAGCAGCACGCGGCGGAAGTCGGCAATCAAGCCAGCCAAGTGGGCAAGGAAGCGGCCGGCCTCGGCGCCATCGACGGCGCGATGGTCCCAGGACAGCGACAACGGCAATTGCAGGCGCGGCTGGAATGCGCTGCCATCCCAGCACGGCTGCATGCTTGCTTTGCCAACGCCAAGGATCGCCACCTCGGGGGCGTTGATGATGGGCGTGAAATGCGAGCCGCCAATGCCGCCGAGGGACGAGATTGAGAAGCAGCCGCCCTGCATCTGGTCGGGCTTCAACTTCCCCGCGCGCGCGGTGGCCGCGAGGTCCGCCATTTCGGCGGCGATGGCGAGCACGCCTTTCGTGTCGGCATCGCGGATCACCGGCACCACAAGGCCGCTGGGCGTGTCGGCCGCGAAGCCGATATGGACGTAGTGCTTGCGTATGACGTCGGTGCCTTCGAGGCTGACGTTGAACTGCGGAAACGCCCGCAGCGCGGCAGCGGCAGCGCGTACCAGGAAGGCGAGCAACGTAACCCGCGCGGTCTCGGGCTTCGCCTTCTCGTTCAGGGCCACGCGGAATGCTTCGAGCGCCGAGATGTCGGCCTGGCCGAAGTTGGTCACGTGCGGGATGCTGACCCAGTTGCGATGCAGGTTTGCGCCCGATATGCGGCGCACGCGGCTCAGCGGCTCCCGTTCGATCGCGCCGAAACGCGCGAAGTCGACCTTCGGCCATGGCAGCAGGTCAAGGTCCCCTCCCCTTGCCGGCGCCGCCGTGTCCGGCCGGGTCAGCAGCGACTTTGCATGGGCCAGCACATCGGCACGCAGCGCACGTCCTTTCGGGCCTGACGGCCGTACGTCAGTGAGCGACACGCCCAGTTCGCGCGCGAGCTTGCGCACGGAAGGGCCGGCGTGGCCGGTGTCATCGCGCACAGCCGACGTGACGGGCGCAGCCGGTGCCACGCGATCTGGCGACGGCACCGGCGGTGCCGCCACGCGTGGGATGGCCGGCGTGGCGACTTCCGGCGCGGCGGCTCCGGCGACTGGCACCTCGCCGAACTCGATCCGCGCGATGGGGGTGCCCTTCGACACCAGGTCGCCCGGCTTCAGCAACACCTCGCGGATGGTGCCCGTACGGTCGCTGGGCACATCCATCGTGGCCTTGTCGGATTCGAGCGTGACGACGGGCTGCTCGGCCGCCACGGCATCGCCGGCGCGGATCAGCACTTCGATAACGGGGATCTGACTGTAGTCCCCGATGTCGGGGATCGTAATCGTCTGCATGACTATCTCGGTCTATGGAATCAGCAATGCCACGGCGCGGGCGTCGAATCCGTAGCACCGTCGCGCGCCAGGGCGGCCCGATGCTTCTCCGCGTCGACGGCGGCCAGCGCCGCCAGCACGATATGGCGCTGGTCCACCTCGAAGAAGCTGCGCAGGGCCGCCCGCGTGTCGCTACGGCCGAATCCATCGGTACCCAGCGCGGTGTACGGCGCCCGGACGTAGGGCGCGATCAGGTTGGCGTAGGCGCGTACGTAGTCGGTGGCGGCCACTACCGGCGCGTCGCCTGCCAGGCAGGTCTCCAGGTGGCTGGGTGTCACGGTGCCGGCCGAGAACAGGCGCTGACGCTGCGCTTCCTGGGTCGCGCGGGCGAGTTCGGAGAAGCTCGTCACGCTCCAGACTTCGGCGGCAATGCCCCAGTCGTCGGCCAGTGTCTGGGCGGCGGCGATGACCTCGCGCAGGATCGCCCCCGAGCCCAGCAGCCGCACTTGGGGCTGGCCGCTGCCCGTTGTCGCATGCAGGCGCATGCCGCGCAGGATGTCGGCGTGCTGCGCCGGATCGATGGGCGCCTGCGCGTAGTTCTCGTTGGTGACGGTCAGGTAGTGAAACTCGTCCTGCTGCTGTTCGAGCATGCGGCGCGCACCGTGATCGATGATGACGGCGGCCTCGCCTGCAAAGGCGGGGTCCCAGGCGCGGCAGTTAGGAATGGTCGACGCAATCAGGTGGCTGGTGCCGTCCTGATGCTGCAGGCCCTCGCCCGACAGCGTCGTGCGCCCGGCGGTGGCGCCGATCAGGAAGCCGCGCGCACGCTGGTCTGCCGCGGCCCAGATCAGGTCACCGATGCGCTGGAAGCCGAACATCGAGTAATAGATGTAGAACGGCAGCATCGCCACGCCGTTGACGCTGTACGACGTGGCGGCCGCCGTCCACGATGACACCGCGCCCGCCTCGGTAATGCCTTCCTCCAGCAGTTGCCCGTCGCGGGATTCCTTGTAGTAGAGCATCGAGCCCGCGTCCTCGGGCTCGTAGAGCTGGCCATGCGGCGAATAGATGCCGACCTGCCGGAACAGGTTGGCCATGCCGAACGTGCGCGCCTCGTCCGCAACGATGGGCACGATGCGCGGGCCCAGGGTCTTGTCCTTCAGCAGGTTGGTGAACAGGCGCACCACGGCGGTGGTGGTGGACACCTCGCGGCCATCGGGCTGCAGCGCGAATTGCGCGTAGCTCTCCAGCCCCGGCACCGGCACCGTGGGCGCCGTCGTTACCCGGCGTGGCAGATAGCCGCCAAGCGCTGCGCGGCGCGCCTGCAGGTAGCGCAGTTCCGGGCTGTCGTCGCCCGGCTTCAGGAACTGCATGGTCTCGACGGCATCGTCGCTCAGCGGCAGCTGAAAGCGGTTGCGGTACGCGCGCAGCGCATCCACGTCGAGCTTCTTCTGCTGGTGCGAAGTGTTGCGCGACTCGCCCGCCTGCCCCATGCCGTAGCCCTTCTTGGTCTTGGCCAGGATCACGGTCGGCCGGCCGGCGTGGCACCGGGCGGCATCGAAGGCCGCGTACAGCTTGCGGAAGTCATGGCCGCCACGGCGCAGGCCGTCGATCTCCTCTGGCCTCATGTGCGACACCAGCGCCCGCAGTTCCGGATCGAGGTCGAAGAAATGCGCGCGGTTGTAGGCGCCATCGTTGGCACCCAGCGTCTGGTACTGACCGTCGACCGTTTCGGCAAAGCGGCGCAGCAGCGCGTGGTGATGGTCGCGCGCGAACAGCGCGTCCCAGTCCGATCCCCAGACCACCTTGATGACGTTCCAGCCCGCGCCAGCGAACAGCGATTCCAGTTCCTGGATGATCTGGCCATTGCCTCGCACCGGCCCGTCCAGCCGCTGCAGGTTGCAGTTGATGACGAACGTCAGGTTGTCCAGCTTCTCGCGCGCGGCAAGCGACAGCGCGGCGATCGACTCGGGTTCGTCCATCTCGCCATCCCCGAACACGCCCCACACGCGGCGCCCGGCCGTGGGCGCGATGCCACGATGTTCCAGGTAGCGCAGGAACCGCGCCTGGTAGATCGCGCTGATCGGGCCGATGCCCATCGAACCGGTGGGAAACTGCCAGAACTCCGGCATCAGCCACGGGTGCGGGTACGAACACAGTCCGCCGCCATTGACCTCTTGCCGGTAGCGGCCCAGTTGCGCCTCGTCCAGACGCCCCTCAAGGAAGGCGCGCGCGTAGACGCCGGGCGCGGAATGCGGCTGGAAGTAGACGAGGTCGCCCTTGCCCGCTTCGCTGTCGGCGCGGAAGAAGTGGTTGAAGCCGATCTCGAAGATTTCGGCTGCCGACGCGTAGCTGGCGATATGTCCGCCCAGTTCGCCATACGCCTTGTTGGCGCGCGCGACCATCGCCAGCGCGTTCCATCGCAGGATGGACGTGATGCGCTCCTCCATCGCCAGGTCGCCCGGATAGGCCGGCTGCTCTTCCAGCGCAATCGTGTTCTGGTAGAGCTGGTACGGATGGGCTGATGGTGCCATGCCCAAGTGGCTGGCGTGCTCGGCAAGCCGGCGCAGCAGAAAGCCCACGCGTTCGGCGCCGCCCTGGCGGGCCACGCCAGCCAGGGCGTCGAGCCATTCGCCGGTTTCCTGGCGGTCGGCGTCGTCGGGGTGGTGGCCGCTCGAAGGGATCAAGTCGGTCGGATCGATGGGTTGGGCTTGCATGGCGGGATGGGAACGTTGGAATGAATGCGGGTTCAGCAGCAGTCGGCCGCGTCGCGGTGATCGATTACCGGGTGCTGTGTCGGCATGTGGTGGTACCTGCCGCCGTAGAACAGCAGTGGACCGCGCGGCGAGCCGAAGCGGATGTCCTCGACCTGCGCGATGTAGAGCAAGTGGTCGCCGGCCGGGTGCACGTCGACGGTGCGCGCCACCAGGTGCACCAGGCTGCCGTCCAGCAGCGGTGTCCCGTTGCGGTGGATGAATGGCGGCTCGATGCCGTCCACGGGCCGGCCGCCGAAATGGCCACTCAGGTGGCGCTGGTCGTCCGCCAGGAAATTGACGCCGTAGCAGACGCCAGCCTGCATATGCTGGTGGAACCGCGACGCCGCCCGCACCGACACCAGCACCAGCGGCGGTTCCAGCGATACCGACATGAAAGCGTTGGCCGTCATGCCGGCCGGCGCGCCATCGGCCAGGTACGAGATGACCGTCACGCCGGTGGCGAACTGCGCCATCGTCGCGCGCAGCAGGCGGGCGTCGAGCGTGGCGGCGGATGGATGGGAGCGGGCGGCGTCATGCATGGCTACGTCTCCGTCAGACCAGCCGCGTCACGGTGTTTTCCACACCGAGCAGCGCCTTGCCGTAGACCTCGAAACCCACTGCCGGCAACGCCACCGCGTGGCGGGCGGCCGTGTTGGCGTCGCGCCACCACCGCTGCATCGGGCTGGCCTCGGCAAAGCTGCCAGCGCCATGCGCGGACAGCAGCACGTTCAGCGCATCGGTGACATGCGTGATGACCTGGCCGGTGTGGGCGCGGATGCGCGCCTTCGTCAGGTAGTCGAGCTCGCGGTTCTCTTGCGCGGCACGATCAATCTCGTCGGCGGCCGCGAAGGCCAGCACGTGGGCGGTATCGATCCGCACGGCGGCATCGGCAATCTGGCCCTGGAACAGCGTGGAATGGCTCTGCTTGTCGTACGAGGTAAAGGCGATGGCCCGCTGCGGGGCCTTCTCGATCACGTACCTGAGCGCGGCGCGGCCCATGCCGAGCTGCGCGCCGGCCAGGATCAGCGCCGCCACCGGCACGAAGGCGGCCCGGTAGGCGGCCTCGTCCTTGAATTCGGTGGGATAGACGCCGTCCACGGCGTCCAGGATGTTCATCAGCCGGTGCTCAGGCACGAAGACGTCATTGCCCACGATGCAGTTGCTGCCCGACGCGCGCATGCCGGCCGTGTACCACGTGTCCTCGATGGTCACGTCCTCCATCGGCACCAGCGCCAGGTGCTGCGCCTTGAACGCGCCATTGGCGTCCGACTCGATCACGCCCACCATGGCCCAGTCCGCATGGAGCGACCCGGACGAGAAGTACCACTTGCCGGAGATCCGCAGGCCGCCTTCCACGCGGCGGCACTGGGTCGACGGCGTGAACACCCCCGAGACACGGGCGTCGGGATTGGCGCCGAACACGTCGTCCTGCGCCTGCCGAGGGAACAGGCCGGTGAACCACGCGCAGACATTGGTCAGCGCCACCACCCACGCGGTGCCGCCACATGCCTCGGCCAGCGCGGCGGTGACTTCCAGATGGGCGCGCGTCGTGCCTTCAAAGCCGCCGTAGCGCTTGGGCACCATCAGGCGGAACAGCCCCGCGTCGGCGATGGCTTCGATGTTCTGCTCGGCGGCGCGGCGGTTCTGCTCGGAGGCGACGGCATTGTCGCGCAGCAGCGGTTGCAGCGCTTCGGCGCGGCGCACCAGTTCCTCCAGCGAGGGCGTGGCATGCGAGGGGTAGAACGCTTCGATGACGGCGGCGGATTGGGACATGGCTAATCTCGGCTGTAAATGGATGTGATGGCTTGGGAAGCAAAAACGCAGGCGTGCGCGTCTCCCCCGGCCCGGGTCACACCGGGCCGAACGTCATAGGCTCAGGGAAGAGGCGCCGGCGGTTAGCGGGCGGTGTGGCGCCGTCGGCGCGGTGAGATGCGGGGCATGTGGTCTCCAGTTCTTGTACGAATATGTCAGAACGACATTGATGTCTAATGTAGATCGGCAGTGGTTGTGGGACAAGATCAATCTCCTCGGGAATTGCCCGCATCCGGGCGCTGACCGCCGTCACTCTGACAATCTGTCAGTGGCGCGAGGGCAGAAAGTGACACAGGCGACTGCGGGACCAGTCGCCTGTGTGCGGATAAAACGGGCTTGCGGACCATCACGGCGGCCGCGACAACTTCGCCTTAGAACACGTGCCGGACGCCGACCATCGCGCCCAGTTGCGATGCGCCCGGCGTGGGGTTGGCCCCGGGCGAGCCACTGCTGACCGACAGTGCGAGCTGGCCATCGTTGTTGATGTAGCCCGCCGTGGCGTAGATCGCCGTGCGCTTGGAGAAGCTGTACGTCCCGCGCAGCGCGTAGAGCATCGCCTTGTTGTCGCTGCCGTGATAGCGCAGGTAGTAGAGCTGTCCCGCCACGTTGAACGCGGGCGTCAGGTCGTACGATGCGCCGGCATACCAGAGGTCGCTCAGCCGGGTCAGGCTGCCGTCGTTGTCGCGCCGCAGCCAGCCCGCGCCCAGCTTGGTGCGGTCGAACAGCGCGTAGGCGTTCAGCGACAGCCGGTCGTCGGACTTGCCGCCCGAGTTCAGCCCGGCAAACGCGCCCGGCCCGCCGCGCAGCGAGTCGTAGGCCGCCGCCACGCCAAAGCGCGGCGTTTCATACTGGATCATGGCCGACCATTCGCGGCAATCGGACCGCGCGGCCGGGTTCTCGCCGGCGCAGTTCGTGCCGGCCGGGCCAGGGCCTGCGTTGGCTACGTCGCGCCCAAGGCTGTAGGTGGCGCCCAGTGTCAGGCCGCCGAACTTTCCCTTGTAGGCGATCGCGTTATCGGCCCGGGCGTTCGGTATGTAGCTGTCGATCGATGCCGAGCCGAACGTGTTGGGCCTGAGAATGTCGGGGTCGAGCATGGCCCAGAACAGCATCGTGTACTGGCGGCCCAGCGAAACCTGCCCCCAGTTGCCCGAGAGGCCGACCCATGCCTGCCGGCCGAACAGCCGGCCGCCCTGGTTCATGACGCCCGAGTCCGACGCAAAGCCCGATTCGAGCGCGAAGTTCGCCTTCGTCCCGCCGCCCAGGTCTTCGGTGCCGCGCAGGCCCCAGCGCGACGGGACCATGCCGGAAAGCGAGTTCATGCGCACCACGCTGTTCCCCGCGGCCCCCACGTGGTTGACGTACTCGATGCCGGTATCGACCACCCCATACAGCGTGACCGACGACGGCGATGCCTGCGCGCACGCGAGTGCGGGCATGGCGCTGGCACAGGCCAGCACCAGATTGCGGAACTTCATGGGTCTCCTCCTTCGTCTTTTAGTGTGCCGGCGTCAAGGCCGGGTACCGCTGGAAGTCAGGCGGGGCGCGCACCTCCGGTGGCCTTCGCCAGCACCGCGGCGGCGTCGGTGGCGCCATTGCCGCGCCAGGCGATGTGGTGGTCGGGACGAATCAGCACCGTGGGCGCGCCATAGAGCGCCTGGACTTCGGCATCGCTCACTTGCAGCACGTCGAGCTGGATGCCGAGCGCGTGCGCGGCCTGCCACCACGCCGTGGTGTCATGGCCATCGAACGACAGCAGCGTGAAGTCGCGCCCGAAGCGGTCGAACAGCGGGATGCCGTCGACCATCGCGTGCGGCGCCCGCGAGCCGGGCCAGCCGCTGGCCACGTAGTGATTGGGATCGTCTGGCGGCGGCGTGCCCGGTTCTTGCGCGACGATGGGGCTTTCGAGGTATCGCACGCCCAGTTGCAGGCCCGGGATATTGATCTCGGTCGCGACATGCACGGCCAGCGCGCGCCCCAGTTCGGCACGCGCCGCGTCGCCCGGCGCGCCTGCCAGTTCCAGGCTCGAAGCAATCGGCACGTTGCCGATGCTGTCGGCCATGCGGCGTGCGAACGCGGTGTTGCGCACCGCCATGGGCCGGCGTTCCAGGTCGTAGCTGTCGAGCAGCGCCGGCGGCGCGCTACCCTGCAGCACGGCAGCCAGCTTCCACCCCAGGTTCACGGCGTCGTCGATCGACGTGTTGTAGCCCATGCCGCCCGTCGGCGTGAACAGGTGCGCGGCATCGCCGGCCAGGAAGCAGCGGCCCGCGCTCAGGCGGGTGGCCACGAGCGTATAGCCGGCCACCCACGGCATCATGCCGATCAGCCTGAAATCGTGCGGCGCGCCCACGACGGCCAGCGCCGTGGCGCACGGGTCGATATCGCTGGGCTGCTGGCCGTCCTTCAACTGCACGGCCAGCAGGAACGTGTCGACCCCATCGATGGCGATCAGCAAGCCGCGCTGGCTGGCGTTCACGGCCCAGTACTGCCACGCCCGCTCCTTGCCGATCACGTCGTACAGGTCGCTGGAGCGAAAGTAGATCGACAGCATCTGTCCGCCGAAGAAATCGCGCTTCTCGCCGCCCTGCCCTTCGTACTGGATGCCGAGCGTCTTGCGCACCAGGCTGCGCGGGCCGTCGCACCCGACCACGTAGCGGGCCGTCACGCGCCACGGCGCTCCGCCGTCATGCGGGGCGGCGTCCACCTCCACACCCTCTCCCAGGTCGGCCACCCGGACGGCCCGATGCCCGAAGCGCAGGTCGACGCTCGGATACCTGGCGGCCTCGCGGCGCAGGATGGGCTCGATATACATCTGCTGGGCGCGGTGCGGCAGCTCGGGCGTGGGCCAGGCGGACGCGCCATAGTCGCCAAACACCGCGCGGCTGGCCGCCTGCGCCCGGCTGGGCACGCGGAAGCGCGACAACTCGGCATGGGCCAGGCGCGTGCAATAGACCAGGTCCTGCGGATAGTCGGGCGGCAGGCCCAGCGCGCGCACATCCGCCGAAAAGCCACGGCGGCGGTAGTGTTCCATCGTGCGGGCGGATGTCGCGTTGGCCTTCGGGAAATCCGGCGGATCGACATCCTCTTCCAGCACCAGGCATCGCACGCCGCGACAGCCCAGTTCGATGGCCAGCATCAATCCGGCCGGACCACCCCCGACGATCACGACGTCGGTATCCACGGTGTTTGCAACTGACGTGTTCACAACTGATCTTCCTGTCTGCTTCGGATTAATTGACCGTGGCGCCGGTGCGCTTGATCAGCTCTGCATAGCGCTGGCTGTCGCGTGCGACCCACTCGGCAACCTCGTCGCTGCTGCCGGGTGCTGGCGCAAAGCCGAAGGTGGCCAGCTTTGCCTTGACGTCCGGGTCGCCCAGCGCCGTGCGCACGGCCTTGCCGATGGCGTTGACCGTCGCCGGCGGCGTGCCGGCCGGCGCCAGCAGTGCCACCCAGCTGGATGCTTCCAGCCCTGCCGGGCCACCCGCCTCGGCCAGCGTCGGCACATTGGGCAGCACCGGCGACCGCGCACTGTCGGCCACGGCCAGCACGCGCAGCTTGCCCGCCTGGATCAGCGGGCCCGCCGTGGCATAGGTGCCCAGCGCCCACGTGACTTCGCCGTTGGCCACGGCGGTGTAGAGCTGCGCCGTGTCCTTGTACGGGGCGTGCAGCATCTGCGTGGCCGTGGCCGCTTCAAGCTGCGCCGCGCCCAGATGGCCGGTACTGCCAACCGCCCACGAGCCGTACGTCACCGCATCGGGTGCCTTCCTGGCCGCGGCGATCAGTTCGGGCACCGTGCGAATCGGGCTTTGCTGCGAGACCACGATGAAGAAGGCCGTGCGGTACAGGCCAGTGACCGGCACGAAGTCGCGGCGCGGGTCATAGGGCAGCCGTTTGAACAGGCCGGGATTGATGGCAAGGTGCCCCACATCCGCCACGACCAGTTCGTGCCCGGTAGCCGGCGCGCGCTTGCCCGCCTCCATCGCGATGAAGCCGTTGCCGCCCGGGCGGGAATCGACGATGACGGGCTGGTTCCAGACCTTGCCAAGCTGTTCGCCGAGCAGGCGCGATACGGCGTCGGGGCCGCTGCCGGCCGGGAAGGGGCTGATCAGCCGGACCGCGCGGGACGGAAATGCCTGCGCGTGTGCCGACGGCGCCGCCAGCAGCGCTAGCGCCGCACCAGCGGAGACGGCCGCAAGCGTCAGCAAGGCGCGGGATGAGAACGCGGTAGGCGCGGGGGCGCCGGCCGGCACGATGCGGCCAGCGTGGGGGCGAGTCATGAATTGTCTCCGTGTGGTTCTTATGTATGTGTACGCCATCGTAGGAAGCCCTACTGACAACCAACAGATGGCAGAATTGCCCCATCGATGCCTGATTGGCATCAGTCCGCTCGAATCCAAGGCCATCCTATGAAACTGCATCACCTGCGCGACTTTGTTGCGATTGCCGAGACACGGAGCATCCGGGGCGCCTCGCGCCAGCTTGGCCTGACCCAGCCGGCCCTGACGCGCAGCCTGCGCGAACTGGAGACCGAACTGGGCGCGCCGCTGCTGGAGCGGCATGCGCGCGGCGTGGTGCCGACGCCCATCGGGCAGGCGTTCCTGCGCCGCGCGCATGCCGCGATGGAAGAGATTCGCCGCGCACAGGAGGAAGTGGCCCAGATGCGTGGCACGCAGACGGGCACTGTGGCAGTGGGTCTGTCCGGCGCCACCTGGCTGGGGCTGGTGCCCGAGGTGTTTCCGGCCTTCCGCAAATCGCATCCGGCCGTCCGGCTGCGCATGGTGGAAGGCTTCTTCCCGGCGTTGGAAGGCCGCCTGTCGGACGGCACCCTCGATTTCTACATCGGCCCCCGGCCCGAACGCATCGACGCCGACCGCTACAGCGTGGACCTGCTGTTCCAGAACGATCGGGTGGTCGCCGGGCGTCGCGGCCACCCGCTGCGCCAGGCCCTGCAACTGGCGGAGCTGGTCGACGCGGAATGGATCCTGACCGGCGCGCGCGAGCCGCTGGAGCGTGAGTTTGCCGAGGTGTTCGCCGGCTACGGCCTGAATCCGCCGGTGGCCATGGTGCAGGCGGAATCGATGATCGGCGTGGCGGCGCTGCTGTCGATGACCGACGCGCTGGCGTTGCTGCCCCGCCAGTGGATCGACTCACCGCTGTTCGCCGGCGTGGTGGAGATGATCGCCATCGAGGAACGGATGGACAGTGCCGATATCGTGCGCATCGCCCGTGCCGGGCTGCCGCTGACCCCGGCGGCATCGCATCTGGCCACGCTGTTCGAGCGCGAGGCCGGCCACTACGCCCGCCAGCGCGCGTCGCGGCACGCCCTGCCCGGCTAGCCGCGACGCTTAGTCCGCGGCTGGCGGATTCGCGGCAATCCGTTCGAATATCACGCCCTGCGGCGGCTGCGTGTCAGGCAACGGCGCATAGGCAAACGTCGTGGCCTCCGTTTCCGGCAAGCCCAGCGCCCGGAGGATGGCCAGGATGACTTGCTCGGGATAGTCGGCGGCCGCGCCGGGCCGCAGCATCGTGCCGATGCCATACACCAGCGCGCCCAGCGACAGGTCGCGCGCCACGTCCACCTGCGCGATCGGAAAACGGCCGCTCTCGATGCCGATCTCCAGGTCGCGCGTCATGTAGGCGTCCAGCAGGCGCCCCCGCGAACCCCGCCGCGTGCCCACGCGCGTGATGAACGCGCCCCACAGCGGGTAGCGGATCGCCATATGCATGTAGAGCCGGCAGCCCACTGCCATGCGCATCGCCGGGTCGTCGAACTGCCGCACGACGGGGTCGATGACGGCCAGCACCTCGTCGCTCACCTCGCCCGCCACCGCTGACAGCAGCTCGCCCGTGGTGCGGAAATAGTTATAGAACGTGCCACGCGCGACCCCGGCGGCGGCGATGAAGTCGTCGATCATCGCGCCATCGGGGCCTTTCTCGGCAAAGACGGCCAGGGCCGACTCCATCAGCCGGTTGCGGGTGTTCTCTCGCCGGATGGCCGCCACCCGGGTGCGGTGGTCTTCGGTGGGCGACTCGGGTACGTCGATCTCGCTTTTAGCTGACATATCTGTCATTCCATGGATGGCGCTCGATTCTAGCAGCGCAACGGTCGCGGGTTTCCCCTAGTCAATTCCATATTGATGAATTCGTCAACTTGACTAGAATTCGACCTGACAAGTTCGTCAAGATGAAAACCGGAGACTCCAGGATGCGTTTCGTCAGTGTTGAATTTCAGGGCAAGCATGCGGTGGGCGTGCGGGAAGGCGGCAGGGTCCGCGTGCTGGGCGACGAATCGCTGGAGTCGCTGCTGGCGCGCGGCGTGGACCTGGTTGCCCATGCCGCGCAGGCCAGTGGCGGAGAATGGCTGGACATTGGCGAGGTCAAGCTGCTGCCGCCGCTGTCGCGCCCGCCCAAGATCATCTGCGTGGGGCTCAACTACGCCGACCACACGAAGGAAAGCCCGTACGAGCAGCCCGATTACCCGACGCTGTTCTTCCGCGTCCACACCAGCCTGGTGGCACACCGGCAGCCCCTGGTGCGGCCCGCCGTGGAAGACTGCGCCGGGCTGGACTTCGAGGGCGAAGTGGCCGTGGTGCTGGGCAAGGGCGGCCGCCATATCCGCAAGCAGGACGCGCTGTCGCACGTGGCGGGCTATTCGCTGTTCAATGATGGCTCCGTGCGCGAGTACCAGTTCAAGGCTCCGCAGTGGACGGTGGGCAAGAACTTCGACGGTACCGGCGCTTTCGGGCCGGACCTCGTCACCGCAGACGAACTGCCGCCCGGTGCGCGCGGGCTGCAGTTGCAGACGAAGCTGAACGGCCAGGTGGTGCAGTCGGCCAGTACCGACGACATGATCTTCGACGTCGAGACGCTGATTTCCATCATCTCGGAAGCCATCACGCTGGAAGCGGGCGACGTGATCGTCTCCGGCACGCCGGCAGGCATCGGCTGGGCCCGCGAGCCCAAGCTGCTGATGAAACAGGGCGACGTGTGCGAGGTGATCGTGGAAAAGATCGGCACGCTGTCGAATCCGATCGTCGACGAAGCGAAGTAACCCGCCGCCAGCGCATGTAGAACAGGCCGCCAGCGTACGCGCCGGCGGCCAATCCCGGAGACAGTCATGCCCGATACACAGGTGGCGGGTGCCCGCGCGGCCGTCCATTCGATCGACCATTTCGCGCTGAACGTGCCCTCCCTTGCCGACGCCGCCCGCTTCTACCGCGCGTTCGGGCTCGACGTCAGGGAGCCCGCCGGTGGCGCCGAGCTGGCCCTGCACGCGGCCGACGGACACCGCTGGGCGCGCATCCTGCCGGCTTCCGCCAAGTCCCTCGCCTACCTGAGCTTCAATGGCTACGCGCGCGATATCGACGCGCTGGCGCGCCAGGTCCACGCATCCGGCGCCACGCTCGCCAGCCCCCCGCCCGGTGCGGACCCGGACGGTCTGTGGTTCCACGATCCGGACGGCAATCTGCTGCAGGTGCGGGTGGGTCCCAAGACCAGCCCCAGCGCCAAGGCGCCGCACGTGACCGTGGGCGCTGGCGCCAATGCGCGAGGCGCCGTGGTGCGCTCGCAGGTGCAGACCGTCCATCCGGAGCGGCTGTCGCACGTGCTGCTGTTCACGCCCGATGTGCTGCGGGCGGTCGATTTCTACGCACGCGCCATCGGGTTGCGGCTGTCGGACAAGTCGCTGGACATCATCGCGTTCACGCACGCCCCGCACGGCAGCGACCATCACCTGGTGGCGTTCGCCAAAAGCACCGCCCGCGGCTGGCACCACGCCGCGTGGGATGTCCGCGACCTCGACATGGTGGGGCAAGGCGCAGCGCAAATGGCGGCCGCCGGGTACACGCGGGGCTGGGGGACGGGCCGCCACGTGCTCGGCTCGAACTATTTTCACTACGTGCAGGACCCGTGGGGATCGTTCAACGAGTACTCGGCCGACATCGATTTCGTCGCCGCCGACCACCCCTGGCCGGCCGGCGATTTCGCGCCCGAGGACTCGCTCTACCAGTGGGGCCCCGACGTGCCGGCGGACTTCATCCGAAACACCGAAGCACCGGACGCCGCCGCGCAGTGACTACGCCGCCGACAGCGGACGCAACACCGGTGGCCGCTGCAGATCCGGAGACGCCGCCGCGAGAATGTCGGCACGCACGCCATTGCGGGGCGGATAGATGCGTTCGCGGTTGATGACCTGCTTGGTCTGCTTGGCCTGCTCGCCCACGGCAACCACTTCGCGGTTCCAGCCCTGGGCGTAGACGGCACCGGCCGGGCCGAGGTCGATGATGTTGGTGTACCAGTCGATGTTCAGCGCCAAAAGGTCCTTGCCGAACAGTTCGCACACCGCGTTGTGGCCCGCGTAGCGACCCATCGGCCGGGCATGCTGGCAAGACATGACGGACGGATGCACGCCGTCTATCAGCGCGTGCGCGACGTCGCCCGCCGCGTACACGTCGTCCACGCCCTGCACGCGCATGTAGGCGTCGACCATCAGCCGGCCCTGCGCGTCGCGCTCGGCACCGAAACACGCGGTCAGCTCGCTTGCGCGCATGCCGGCGCACCAGACCACGGTGGACGTGTCCAGATGCCGGCCATCGGACAGTGTCAGGCCATGCGCGTCCAGCGACTTGACCGTTGTGCCCGGCAGCAGTTCGATGCCCAGTTGCCGGCAGGTCTTCTCGATCACGGGTTGGGCGCCGCCGAGGTGGCCGGCGATCCGGGCGCCACTGTCGACCAGGATCACGCGTACTTGCCGGGCCGCATCGGGCTGGCCGGCAGCCACGGCCACGGCCCGCAGGCGCGCCGGCAGCTCGCAGGCCAGTTCCACGCCCGTGGCGCCCGAGCCGACCACCACGGCCGTCCACTGGCCGGGAGACGGTGCACGGCCCGGCAGCGCGGCGATGTGGTCCTGCAGCCGGCGGGCCTCCGCGTAGGTGTCGACGTCGAACGAACAGACATCCACGGCCGCGATCTGCGGGCGGACGAGCTTGCTGCCGCTTGCCAGGATCAGCTTGTCATAGTGCTTCAAGATCGTCCGGCCATCGCGCTCGATGGCCACGGACCGCGCCCTGGGATCGATATCGGCGACGATGCCCACCTGCAGCGCCACGCCGATCGGGTCCAGCACGTCGTGCAGCGGCACCAGCGTGGCAGCCAGGTCATCCTCATAGTTGCGCACGCGGATGCTGTGCTGATCGTCCCGATTGACCAGCGTGATCTGGACGGCCTTGTCCAGTTCTTGCGCCATGCGCGCCGCCGCCGCAGCCGCCCACAGCCCGGCAAAGCCCCCACCGATGACTACGATTTCCTTCACCTGAGTTTCCTCGCTGTTTGGGGCCATGCCCCGTGTTTGACTGTGCCGATCGACATGGGAATAATGCGAGTTATCGCTCGTCTTTTCAACTCGCATTCCGACCATGCCACGCGCCGCCGAGACAACACCCCGCAAAGCCCCACGGCAGCGCCGCTCCATGGCGATGGTGGACACCATCCTGGAGGCCAGTGCTCGCGTTCTGAAGGAACGGGGATATGCCGAAATGAGCACCAACGCGGTCGCGCAGCGCGCCGGCATCAGTGTCGGATCGCTCTACCAGTACTTTCCCAACAAGGCGTCGCTGCTGGCCGCGCTGCACCAGCGGCACGCCACCGAGATGGCCGAGTCGATCGAAGCCGTGCTGGCCGCGCCCCATGGAGAGGGCCTGCCGGGGGCGGTTGCCAGCCTGATCCGCGCCACCATGGCCGCGCATGAGGTGGAGCCCGAGCTGCATCGTCTGCTGGAAAGGGAACGGCCGCTGCTGGAGGCCAACATGGGCGCGGCCGGGGATCGCATCCATCGCCACGTGGTCGAGCTGCTGCACCGGCATCGCGCCGCGCTGCGCCACGACGACCTGGACATGGCAGCCTGGATGACGATCAAGATGACGGAGGCGCTGGTGCACGCCGCCGTGCTGGAAACCGTGGACGGCAAGGACGCCCGAAACGTCGAGGGCGCCATCGTCGACGGCATTCTGGGGTTTCTGTCGGCGGCGCCGGCCCGCCGGAACTGAAGCGGGCTGGCGTCCCCGGGGCTTAGCGCAGGGCAGCCTGCGGCACGACCGACGCGTCGGCGATCAGCACCGGCCAGTCTGCAACCGGCACGGAGAACGTCACGGTGTTCGGACTGTTGGCGGCGATGCCACCGGCCGGCACTGCATAGACCCTGCCGTCCATCATGTCGACATAGCGCGGCTGGCTGCCAGCGGCGGCCATTTCGGTGAAACCGATCTTGCTGCAGGTGACCTGCACCACGGCACGCGGCTCCGCGTCGTCGGCCACGGGCAACTTCGTCATCTTCCAGACGCCGATGACCGTGGAGGCCGCACCGTTCCTGGTCTGCTTCCAGGCGTGGGCGGTATAGCCGGCCGGCGCCACGCAGCCGTGATCCGGTACGGGCTGCATGCGGTTGTCGAACAGGGCCGTGACGTTCTGGAACGCGCCGTAGGCGATCTTCTTGCCGTGGACGCGCTGGTCGCCATTCAGGAACGGCGAATCGTTGTTCGGGTCCCAGACGCCGGTGGTGAGCAGCCCCTTGGTGTTCTTGGCGTCGTTGTAGTGCAGGTCCGTGATCGTGAACATGCTGGTCTCGATGCCGCGGGCCAGGTCGCCCAGCACCCGGCGCAGGTTGTACTTCGCCTGGTTCTTCTCGGTCCAGACCAGCGCGCCCTGGTTGCACATCGCGTAGGTGTTGCACGGGGTGGACGGGGCGCCGTTCTCGTCCATGCGCACGCGAAAGCCGTAGCCCGCCACCAGCGCCAGGAAGTTGTCCATGCTCTGCTTGTCCCAGGCCGAGTGGTCGTAATCCACCGCGGTCGTGTAGGGGTGGAACGCCACGTAGACGTCCCCGCTTGGCACGCTCGGCCCCTTGTTGTCGTAGAAGTACTTCAGCGACGTCAGGATGTAGTTGCGCGCCTCCTGGTTCGCGGCGCTGTCATTGCAGTTTTCCAGGCAGCCCAGCACGTAGTGCACCGTGTACCACGACCCGATCGTCAGCTTGGCCTCGGGCTGGATGCGCTTGATCAGCCTGGCGGTCTCGACGATGAGCGTCTTGTAGGTGTCCAGGTCCTTGGTGGGCTCGTTCCAGATCTGCCAGTCGTTCACCTTGTCCTTGTAGCGCATGACCGTGGCGGCCACGAAGTTCAGGAAGCGCTCCTTGCCTTCGCCGGTCGGAAACGCGCCGCCCAGGCTTGCGGTGCCGCAGTCGGTGCAGCCGGGACGCACGTTGCCATAGCCCAGGAAGACCAGCGGCGCCTGCCCCTGCGCGATGGCGCCGTCGACGATTTCGTCGAGTTTGGCGAAGTTGTAGGTGGCGGGCGTGGTGATGGTTTGTTCGATGTCGTTCCAGCCCGACTGGACGCGCACCTTTGTCGTCCCGAGCGGATTCAGGTACTCGCGCCAGTTCGAGAACACGCTGAAGTCGCGGTCGGTGGTCTCGCCGCCGATCATCAGCGTGCTGCTCAGGCCCTGCGCCTTGAGTTCCATCGTGGTACGCGGCTTGATGCGGCCAAGCTGCGTGTAGCCGCTGGCGGCCACCGGCTGCAAGGCGGCGTAGCTGGCCGGGTCCGCATCGAGAATGGCGCGGGTTTCGGCGCTGACCGGCGGATTGATGGACGGCGTCGGGCCGGGCTGGGTGGGTGAATTGGCCGGCGGTGGCGCCGTGGGGGAACTGGTAGGCGGTGTGCCAGCCGATGCCGGGGAGTCGTCGCCCCCGCAGCCGGCCATGACGGCGGTCAGCGCTGCCACTGCGACAAGGCTGGCGAGTTGGGTCAAGTTTCGTTGGTACATGTGTCTCCTCTTTGGGTTTTGTTCAACGTGACCTGCTGCGGCATGAATTTTGGATAATCCATAATTCATGCACGCGTGCCTGGGATAGCTGGGCGATAGAAGCTCCTAGAGAATGGAAAGACGGGGCGACGGCCGTGCGCCGGTGTCGAGCACGTCCATCAGTTGGAACAGTTGGCCATCTTCGGGACGGATGTCATCGGGCTGCCATTGCGGCCGGACCAGCGATGTCACGAACACCGAGCCGTCCGGCCCCGGGCACGGCATGCTGGGGGCCTGGCATGGCAGCGCCACGGTGAAGCGCCACGCCCCATCGCCAGGCGCATAGACGTTGAGGCGCCCGGCCGACACGCCTGCCGACCAGTAGTTGCCGGCGTCGTCCACAAAGGCGCCATCGGGCCGCCCTTCCTGCTCGCCGGCCCTGATCCATGGCGCGATGGCGTCGAGCGTCCCCGTATCGGCCTGCCATCGCGCCCGATAGACCACGCCGGCAAGGCTGTCGGAGAAGTAGAACGTTTGCGCGTCGGCCGCCCATGCGAAGCCGTTGGCGGTGTACAGGCCATCGTGCACGACATGGCAGCGGCCGGACGCATGCAGCGCATGGATGCGGCCCGTGGGCTGGCGTGCCCCGGTGTCGTCCATCGAGCCGAACAGGAACCAGTTGCCACAGGGCGATACCCGCCCCTCGTTCAGGCGGTTGCCCGGCCGGTCCGGCTCGGGATGCGCCACGGTGCGGAGCTTGCCGGTGACCGGGTCCAGCACGGCCAGTTCGTCGCTGAGGGCCAGCACGATGCGGCCGTCAACGCGCCGGCAGTGTGCGCCGACGGGTTTGTCGAGATGCCAGGTGGTCATCAGTCGCGTGCGCGGGTCCAGCACATGGAAGGCTGGCGCGCGCACATCGATCCACGCGAGCTGGCCGGCATCCCACACCGGACACTCGCCAACGCGGTTGCCCACGCGGAATTCCCTCAGGCGCAGCCCGTCGGCGGTACGCCGTTCGCGGACTTCAACGAGGCGCGTCGAATGCCGAACGATCACCGTCGTACTCCTCCGCGGCAAAGCTGCCGCCCTGGTAGAACTCCGCCACCGGGTCCTGGGATGTCTTGCCGCGCAGCGCCCCGGCATAGGCATCGGCCGAGTCCTGCGGCGCATAGCCCAGCGCGTAGGCACGCGAGTTGTCCCACCACGTCAGCGAATTGTGGGACACGCCGTAGACCAGGGCCTCATCGAACGCCGCCGTCAGGCCGACGCGCACCAGTTGCGCCAGATCGCGCGGGCTGATCCAGTGCGACAGCATGCGGGCATCCAGCGGCGCCTCGGAGCAATGGCCGATACGCATGCCGAAGGCCCTGATGCCGAACTTCTGCGCATAGAGGCTGGCCACGGCCTCCATGAACACCTTCGACACGCCATAACGCGAGTCCGGACGCGCCGCATCGTTGCTCCCGATGATGACCGAGCGGGGATACATGCCGACCGCATGGTTGGAACTCGCATAGACGATGCGGCGCACGCCGGCCGCGCGGGCCGCTTCCCACAGGTTCGCCACGCCCGCCACGTTGGCCGGCAGGATCACGTCCCACGCGGCTTCACGCGGATAGCCCGCAAAATGCACGATGGCGTCGGCGCCTTGCAGCATCGGCCCCAAGGCATCGGCGTCTTCCAGCGAGCACTGCCATGCCGTCTCGTTCGGATGCAGCGTGGCGACGGCACGCTGGTCGCACAGCCGCACTTCACCGGCCATTTGCGCCAGCAGCGGCCGCACGTGCTGCGCCAGGCGCCCCGCCGCGCCGGTCAGCACCACGACTGGCAAGGTTTGCTCAGGCATAGCGATGACGCTCCCGCGACTGCCAATCGGCGTATTCGGCCTGCAGCGCCGGGTTCAGCAGCGGATACAGGCCCGGCAGCGCGCTGCCCGCCAGGATCTTCTCGTTGACCCAGTCCTCGTACATCGTCTGGCCAATCGACTCCTGCGCCACTTCCTCGGCCAGGTGCTGCGGGATGCAGACGATGCCTTCCTCGTCCGCCACCATGATGTCGCCGGGATAGACACTGACGCCCGCACAGGCGATGGGCAATTGCAGGTCGACCGCATGGTGGCGAATCAGGTTGGTCGGCGCCGACGGGCGCGTGTGCCAGGCCGGGAACGCCATGTCCGCGATTTCAGGGCTGTCGCGGAAGCCGCCGTCCGTGACTACCGCGGCGCCACCCCGCTTCCACAGGCGGGTCACCAGCAGGTTGCCCGACGACGCCGCGCTGGCGTCGCCCCGGCTGTCCATCACGAGCACGTGGCCGGCCGGGCATTCCTCGATGGCCACCCGCTGCGGGTGGCGCGGGTCCTCGAAGGCGCTGATCGGGTCGAGGTCTTCGCGCGCGGGGATGTAGCGCAGCGTGAACGCCGGCCCCACAAAGCGGCACGCCTGCGGGTTCAGCGGCTTCAACCCCTGCAGGAAGACATTGCGAAAGCCGCGCTTGAACATGATGGTGGTCAGCGTGGCAGTGGAGACCCGCATCAGGATCTCGCGCGATTTTTCGGACAAAGGCATGGTCGTCTCCATGGTTCTGTGATCTTGAGGTTATCGGTCGGTCAGGCGGGCCCGGCTGCGCCGCGCCTGCAGGTAAGGGATTTCGTGCTCGGTGCCGGGCTCCCAGCCGCCCGCGGGCAGCGCGATGTTGCGCTCGCTGGGATGCGCGGCGACGAAGGCGTGATCGAGCGAGGTGCCAAGGCCCGGTTCGGCAGGCACGTCGATATATCCATCGCTGGCCTGCAACGACCGCGTCACGGCGGCCTGCTTGCCATCCCAGTCCGGCTCCAGCCGCTCCAGGATCAGCCCGGTGGGCGACGCGGCCATCCAGTGGACCGCCGCGAACTCGGCCACCGGCCCGAGCGAACCGGAATGCGGCGCCACCAGCAGCGCCCTGGCCTCGGCCAGCGCCGCGATCTTCTTGAGTTGCGTCGGGCCGCCGGTGCGTCCGGTGTCGGGCTGCACCACATCGACGAGGCCGCTGCCGATAAGCTGGTCGAACTCGGCCAGCGTCCCCAGCCGCTCGCCGGATGCCAGCGGCAGCGCCACGCTGTCGCGCACGCGGCGCCAGCCGAGCGCATCGTCGGGCGCCACCGGCTCTTCCAGGAACAGCAGGTTCGTCCCTTCCAGCGCGCGGCCCACCGCCACGGCGTCGGCACCCGTGAGCCACGCCGGGCCGTGCAGGTCGACGATGAGGTCGACATCCGGCCCGATGGCTTCGCGAATCGCCCAGGCACGTTCCACGATTTGCCGGGTGCCGCCCACCTTCAGCGCCCGCACGCCGCGCGCCACGGCGGCACGCGCGGTGTCCGCGTCCTTGACGTGCGCGTAGTAGGGAACCCGGTCCCGCACGCGGCCGCCCAGCAAGTCGCAGAGCGGACGCCCCAGTGCCTGGGCCTTGATGTCCCACAGCGCAGTGTCGATGGCGGCCAGCGCCCCGCCACCGACGACGCCCAGATGGCCGTGGCCCATCGTCGCCACGCGCAACTTCTGGTGCAGCCGTTCGGTCTGAAACGCATCTTCGCCCACCAGCAGCGGTGCCAGGTCAGGCAGCGCCGCGGCCACCACGCGTGGCCAGCCGGAGCCTTCGCCCAGACCGACCAGTCCCTCTTCCGTATGGATCTCCGCGAACAACCAGTTGCGGCCCGATGCCAGTGCGCTTTTGCCCGCCCCGCCCCATGCGGTATGCGTGGGCGCGCCTGCCTGCATCAGATGAACGTTGACCCGAGTGATTTTCATGGTTGCCAATGCGCTTACTGCGGCTTGATGTTGGCCGACTTGATCAGCGCGGACCAGCGGTCCAGTTCGTCGACATAGAGTTTCTGAAAATCGGCCGGGGCCGCGCTGGGCTTGACCTCCATGCCAAGCGCCTGCACCCGCGCGCGAACGGCCGGCTGCTGCAGGGCCTGGTTCAGCGCGTCGTGCAGCCGGGCGATGACCTGCGGGGGCGTGCCGGCCTTGACGGCCAGTCCTTGCCAGCTACGGATATAGGTCTCCTTGGGCAGCCCGGCCTGCGGTGCCGTGGGCGCGGCAATGCTGGCCACCGGTTCGGCCTGCATGACCGCCAGCGGGCGCACCTTGCGGGCTTCGATATACGACTTCAGGGTGCCGGACCCCAGGTCAAACATCACGTCGACCTCGCCCGACATCAGCCCCTGCAGCGCGGGCGTGCCGCCGCGGTAAGGCACGTGCAGCGCCGGCACGTGTTCCGCCCGCTTGAACAGTTCCAGCGCCAGGTGCGACGACGTGCCGATGCCGCCGCTGCCCACGCGCAGCCCGCCATCGGTGCGGCGCGAAGCCGTGACCACGTCGGCCGCCGTCTTGTACGGCGACGACGCCGCGGCCAGCATCAGCACCGGCACGCTGGTCATCTGGCCCACCATCGCAATATCGGTGCGCGGGTTGTAGGGCACGCCGATCATCGACGGATTGGTGGCCAGGTGGATCGCGGCGAAGATGACCGAATAGCCGTCGGCCGGCGCGGCCGGTGCGGTCTGGGTGGCGATGTTGCCGGACGCGCCGCTGCGGTTGTCGATCACCACGGGCTGCCCGAGCGACTTGGCCATCTGCTCGGCCACGGCACGCGCCACCGTGTCGGCGGCACCGCCGGGCGCGAAGCCCACGATGAGCTGGATGGGGCGGGACGGATAGGGTGCGGGCGCCGCGGCGCCGCTTTCTACCAGCCCAAGGCTGGCGGTCATCAAAAACGCAAGGCGCAGGACGCCCTTACCGAATGTCATTTCGGCTGTCTCCTTGTTGATTGGAAATTTTCTCGTGGCGCCCGGGCGGGCGCGCACGGCTAGTGCGGCTTGTCGATCATGCGCAGCAGGTCGTCCCGTGCGGACTCGGCGTGTTCCAGGGCAACCTTCGCGGCCAGCGCCGCATCGCCCTTGCGCACGGCGGCTACCAGCTTCCGGTGCTGTGCGATCACGGCGTCCTTGCGCTGCGCGCCGTAGCCCAGCGATCGCCGCAGCGCATCCACCAGGCTAGACCGGGACCCCAGCACGTCCACGGCCGGCTGGTTGCCCGCCACGCCGTTGAAGACGCGGTGGAATTCGCGGTTGGCCGCCACGCACGCGCCAATGTCGGTGCCCGTCACCAGTTCCTCGTGCCGCAGCCGCGCGGCGTCGATGGCCTGCAGGTCCTCGGGCGTCGCCAGCGTGGCTACCTTGGCGGCCAGCATTTGCTCGATGGCGCCGCGCATGTCGTAGATGTTGGCGATGTAGGTGGCGTCGACCGTGGGAATCACGGCGCCACGGTGCATCTGCATGTCGATGATCCCCTCGCCCTGCAAGTGCAGCAGTGCCTCGCGAACCGGATTGAGGCTCACCTCGTACCGGTCGACCATCTGCGCGAGCGTGATATGCGCGCCGAGCGGCCAGACGCCAGCCGCGATATCGGCCCGGATCTGCTCGCGGAGCCGGACGTACGTGGGGGTGTTGATACGTTGCATGGTCGTGGAAACCCGGTTGCGTTTGGTGGAACGTGAGCTTACTATACATTGGATTTTCCAAAATCCAAAATCCAATGAGATACGAGAACCTGATCGACGGGCAATGGATGGGCGCCGAGCGGTGGGCGCCGAACATCAATCCTTCGGAAACCACGGAGGTCATCGGCTACGCGGCCCTGGCCACGCCTGATATGGCCGAACAGGCGATTGCCGCCGCGTCCAGTGCCTTTCCCATGTGGTCCCAGAGCCCCGTCCAGCAGCGCGCCGACGTGCTGGAGCGTGTGGGCATGGAAATCCTCGCCCGCAAGGACGAGCTGGGCCGGCTACTGGCCCGTGAAGAAGGCAAGACGCTGCGCGAGGCGATTGGCGAGGTCACGCGCGCCGGCCACATCTTCAAGTACTACGCGCAGGAAGCGCTGCGCCCCCATGGTCAGCACCTGCCCTCCACCCGGCCCGGCATCGAGGTAGAAGTCACGGCCGAGCCTGTCGGCGTCATCAGCATCATCACGCCTTGGAACTTCCCGATTGCGATTCCCGCCTGGAAGATCGCCCCTGCCCTCGCCTTCGGCAACTGCGTGGTGTTCAAGCCGGCCGAGCTGGTGCCCGGCTGCGCCTGGGCGTTGGCCGACATCCTGTCGCGCAGCGGCCTGCCGCACGGCGTGTTCAACCTCGTGATGGGCCACGGCGCGGAACTGGGCGCCACGTTGACCACAGATCCGCGCGTGACGGCCATCTCCTTCACAGGATCAGAGGCGACCGGACGACGCATTGCACTCGCCGCGGCAGCGGCCGGCAAGCGCCTGCAACTGGAGATGGGGGGCAAGAATCCGCTTGTGGTGCTGGACGATGCCGCGCTGGACGTGGCCATCGACGCCGCGGTACAGGGCGCCTTCTACTCCACCGGTCAGCGCTGCACGGCATCGTCCCGGATCATCGTCGCCGACGCCATCCACGACCGCTTTCTTTCCGCCTTCGTGGCAGCGACAAGCCAGTTGCGGGTGGGCCATGCGCTGGAGGACCGCACCGATATCGGCCCCGTCGTCGATGCGGTACAGCTCGACAAGAACCTGCGGTATGTCTCGATCGGGCAGGACGAAGGGGCGCGGCTCGTGGTCGGCGGCGAGCGGCTCCGTACCGATACCGAGGGATTCTTCTTCTCGCCAGCCATCTTTGCCGATTGCCACCCGGACATGCGCATCGCGCGGGACGAAATCTTCGGCCCCATCGCGGCCGTGCTGCGCGCCCGCGACGACGACCATGCGCTGGCGCTGGCCAATGACTCCAGCTTCGGCCTGTCGGCCGGGGTGTGCACGCAATCGCTGGCGCGGGCCACGCGCTTTCGACGCGGGCTCCAGGCCGGGATGGTGATGGTCAACGCGCCCACGGCAGGCGTCGACTACCACGTGCCGTTCGGCGGCACCAAAGGTTCCTCATCGGGCCCCCACGAACAAGGCTGGGCAGCGCGGGAGTTTTTCCCCACGAGCAAGACCGCATACATCCAGGCCTGACGCCGGCGCGCCAACACACGTTTTCGCAGTCCCACGGTGGCGCGCCGCAATCGGCCGCCGCCTTACATCCATCCAAAAAATCACGGAGACAACATGAGGAAGATCATCCTGCCGCTATGCGTGGCCTGCGGCGGTGCGAGCCCGACACTGGCCCTGGCGCAGTCGAGCGTCACGCTGTACGGCCTGGTCGATACCACCATCCGCTACACCACGCACGAGAATGCGAACGGCAGCGGCAAGGTCCAGATGGGCGACGGCGTGCTGACCGGCACGCGCTGGGGCCTGGCAGGCACGGAAGACCTGGGCGGTGGCTACCAGGCGCTGTTCGTGCTGGAAAACGGCTTCCTGCCCGACACGGGCATGGCCTCGCAGGGGGGGCGCCTGTTCGGCCGCAAGGCTTTCGTCGGCCTGTCCGGCGACTTCGGCACGCTGAAGCTGGGCCGCGACTTTACCGTGATCCACGAAGTCATCGCCAGTTACGACACCATGGCGCTGCCCAACCTGGGCCTGGTCGCCTTCCAGAGCGGCAACTACACCGGCGGCGTGCGGCAGGACAACATGCTGAAGTACGCGGGCACGTTCGGCCCCGTGACGCTGGCCGCGCAACATGCCTTTGGCGAAGTCGCCGGCAGCTTCAAGACGTCCTCGTCCACCGGGGCCAGCGTGACGTACGCCAGCGGCCCGCTCAAGCTGGCCGGCGGCTACCAGGTCATGCGCGACACCAGCACCTACTTCGGCACGGTCGTGCCCCTGAGCGACCAGCAGGTCTGGTCCGTCGGCGGCACGTACAAGCTGGGCAGGACGCAGTTCAACGCCGGCTTCACCCGGAGCACGTACAACAACGCGGGCTATCGCGACAACGCGTTCTACGCGGGCGCCAAGCACTCGTTCAGCGACGCATGGATGCTGCTGGTCACAGGCACCTACGACCGCATGAAGATCAACGGCGACAGCGGCAACCGCTTCACCGGTGCGGTCATGCTGGACTACAACTTCAGCAAGCGCACCGACGTCTACATCGAAGCCGACTACACGACCCTCAACGGCACGTGGCGCACGCTGGCCGCGCAGCCCACCTTCGTCACGCCGTTCTACGGCCATGGCACGCGGATTGGCGTGACGACCGGCATTCGCCACAAGTTCTGAATGGGGGTGCGTGCCAGCCGGGCCGCGGTGAGGGGTCCGGCTGGTACGAGGCCAGGGGGTCGAACTTCCGTGCAGAGGCTATTGCAGCCACTGCCCCATCATGCGCAGGATCTCCGCCTTCACCTCTGCGGGATTGATCGACGCCTTGTTCAGCCCCCTACCCCCCAAAACACTCCGCCCCGATCTTGTAGCCCGCGGCGGATTCCACCGCCTGCGTCACGAACGGCAACGTCATCGGATTGCCGATTTCCTTGTGGAAGGCGACCCAGAGTTCCAGCGCGGGAACGTCCCGATCCGCCAGGCGGCGATAGACCACCCCCTTGATGGGCTGCGCGGCGGCGGACGCCGGCACCAGCGACACCGCGATGCCGGCCGCCACCATGGACATCATCGCGTGATGGCGCGCGGCATCGTGCATCCGCAGCGGCACCACGTTGTGCTCTGCCAGCCAGGTCATCATCAGGTCGTGCGCGTACTGCCCGAATCGCCGCTCCAGCGTGGCCAGGCTCTGGCCGTCGAGGTCGCGGGCGTGGACCTTGCGCTGCGTGGCCAATGGATGATCGACCGGCACGGCCAGCACGTAGGGCTCTGACATCAGCCGCCGCGCCTGCAGGCGCGGATCGGTAACCGGCGGCCGGAGGATGGCGACGTCGAGTTCATTGCGCAGCAGGGCCTGCAGCATGGCCTCCGAGCTGATCTCGCGCAGCGAGTACAGGACGCCGGGCACGCGCGCGGAGAACCGGCGCAGGATGTTTGGCACGAGTTCCACAGCGGAGATTGCCGTCAGGCCGATGCTGAGATGGCCGACGTCCTCGCCCCGGTTGGCCTGCGTCACCATCTGGCGGGCGCGATGTTCGATATCGAACAGCTTCTCGGCCTCGGCGCGCAAGACCTGCCCTGCCGGCGTCAGCCGCACGCTACGCTTGGTGCGCTCGAACAACTGCGCGCCGATCTGGGCTTCGAGCTGCTTGATCTGCAGGCTCAGCGGCGGCTGCGTCATGTTCAGCCGGCGCGCGGCGCGCGTGAAATTCAGTTCGTCGGCCAGCACCAGGAACGAGGTCAGCACACGGAGTTCGAGTGGGTTGTACATATACAGGCGCTGTATAAATGAGATACAGAAGTAATATTGGAAATATAACTCGCCTGGTCGCAGAATGTCTTCACCCGGCCGCCCCATGCGCCGTGACAACGACAAGATGCGAGACATGACCATCCAGCACCCCATCGACGACCGCCTGCCGGCACTGCTGCGCGGCGACCAGCCCCTGCGCGGCATCTTCACGGCAATGCCCAGCCCGGCCCTCGTGGAAATGTGCGCCTATGCCGGCTTCACATTCGTCATCATCGACAACGAACACGGCGCCGCGGATTTCGAAACCACCGAGCATATGCTGCGTGCGGCGCGGGCCAGCGGCATCATTCCGGTGGTGCGCTGCTTCATGGAAGACATCCCCCGCGTGCTGGACATGGGTGCCAGCGGCGTGCAGGTGCCGATGATCGAGACCGCCGACGATGCGCGCGAGCTGGTACAGCGCGTGCGCTACCCGTCCATCGGCCGGCGCGGCAGCGCTTTCAGCGGGCGGGCCGCCGGCTACGGCGCGTTTCCCGGCGCGGCGCATACGGCGCGCAGCAATGCGGGGGTGGCGCTCATCGCCATGATCGAAACGCCCACGGGCGTGGCCAATGCCGAGGCCATTGCCGCCGTGGATGGCATCGACGCGGTGTTCGTCGGCCCCAACGACCTTGCCCACGCGATGGGCTATGGCAACGACTGGAAAACGCCCGCCGTGGCCGCGGCCATCGAGCAGGCGCTGCGTGCGGTCCAGTCGCAGGGCAAGTGCGCCGGCATCATCGCGCTCAGCCCCGATGACGAGCGACGCTATGGCGCATTCGGTGCCCGCTACTTCGCCACGGTCGCCACCAGCCTGATCACCCAGGCGTTCCGTCAGGCCGCCCAGGGCGGGCAGGACGTCGTCTCACCCGCGTTGCGCTACTAGCGCGTCGCGCCGGCTCGCGCGCGTTCTGGTGCGCCGGCATCCAACCATTTCAAGACATCGCAGGATCGCAGCGGCGACCGGGCGCAGTGCGTCCCGGCGTCGTGCGCGCCTGGCACTCATCCAAGGAGATACAGCATGGCCCAATACTTGAAGACGTCGAAGCCGCAGGCAGTGAAGACCGAAATCCAGGCGCAGGTGCGCGATACCGTCGCCGGCATCCTGGCGCAGATCGCCAGCCGGGGCGACGCTGCGGTGCGCGAGTACTCGGCCCAGTTCGACAAGTGGGAACCGAAGCAATTCCGCCTGTCGCAGGCGGAAATCGAAGCGTGCGTGGCGTCGCTGTCGCCCGATGTGCTGGCCGATATCCGCTTCGCGCAGGACCAGATTCGACGCTTCGCGCAGATCCAGAAGGATTCGATGCACGACGTCGAGGTCGAGACGCTGCCGGGCGTGGTGCTGGGCCACAAGAACCTGCCCGTCAACAGCGTCGGCTGCTACATCCCCGGTGGCAAATATCCGCTGGTGGCATCGGCCCACATGAGCGTGCTGACCGCAAAGGTGGCCGGCGTGAAGCGGGTGATTGCCGCCGCCCCGCCGTTCGATGGCAAGCCGTCGCCGGCCATCGTGGCCGCCATGCATCTGGCCGGCGCCGACGAGATCTACTGCATGGGTGGCGTGCAGGCCATCGCCGCGATGGCACTGGGGACGGAACATATCGAACCCGTCGACATGATCGTGGGCCCCGGCAATGCTTATGTGGCCGAAGCCAAGCGCCAACTGTTCGGCCGCGTGGGCATCGACCTGCTGGCCGGCCCGACGGAGACGCTGATCATCGCCGACGATACCTGCGATGCCGAACTTGCCGTGGCCGACCTGCTGGGCCAGGCCGAGCACGGCCCCAACTCTCCCGCCATCCTGCTGACCAACTCGCGCGCCCTTGCCGAAGCCGTGCCGGCCGAGATCACGCGCCAGCTGGCCATTCTGCCGACGGCGCCAATCGCCCGCGTGGCGTGGGAGGAATATGGCGAGATCATCCTGTGCGATTCGTACGAGGAGATGGTGGCCGAGGCAGACCGCATCGCGTCGGAGCACGTGCAGGTCATGACCCGCGATCCGGACTACTTCCTGCAGCACATGACGAACTACGGCGCGCTGTTCCTGGGCGCCCGCACCAACGTGTCCTATGGCGACAAGGTCATCGGCACCAATCACACGCTGCCGACCACGCGCGCCGCGCGCTACACGGGCGGGCTGTGGGTGGGCAAGTTCATCAAGACCTGCACGTACCAGCGCGTGACGACCGACGAGGCGTCGGCCATGATCGGCGAGTACTGCTCGCGGCTGTGTGCGCTGGAAGGCTTTGCCGGACACAAGGAACAGGCCGACATTCGCGTGCGCCGCTACGGCAAGCCGCGCCACGCAGCATGAGCAACGCCGCGCGCACGGCCATGAGCGGGCAGATCGATTTCACGGGCAAGGTGGTCGTCGTGACCGGCGCCGCCGGCGGACTCGGGTCCGCCATCTGCCACGCATTCGCCGAGATGGGCGCGTCGGTGGTGGCCGGGTACAACCGCTCGGCCGACGACGCCCTGGCGTTGGCGCGCGCCCTGCCCGTGCCCGGCCCCGGCCAGGTCAGCCAGATCGGCCATGTGGCCCTGCCGTTGCCAGTGACCGAAAGCGCCGCGCTGGCGCGCAGCGCCGCCCAAGTTGCCGAAGCGTTCGGCCGTGTGGATGTGCTGGTCAATTGCGCGGGCACCACGCGGTACGTGCGGCACGATGACCTCGACGGGCTCGACGATGCGCTCATCGACATGGTGCTGGCCACCAACGTGCGCGGGCCGATCGCGATGGTGCGGGCATTCCGCACGCTGCTGGAGGCGGCGGACAGCCCGGTCATCATCAACATCTCGTCCGTCGCGGCGCGGACGGCCATGGGCAGCAACATCGCCTACTGTGCGTCCAAGGCGGCGCTGGACAACGTGACGGCGTCGCTGGCCCGCGCACTGGCGCCACGCATCCGCGTGCTGTCGGTCTCGCCCGGGCTCGTCGACACCGATTTCGTGCGGGCGATGGACCCGGCCTGGCGCGACATGCAGGCGCGGCTGACACCGCTCGGCCGGCTTGCCGACCCCGCTGAAGTGGCCACGGCGGTACTCGTGGCCGCTGGCGCGATGCCGTTCACCACTGGCGTGGCAATTCCCGTCGACGGCGGGCGGCCCTTGTACTGACGCCCCGCCCCGCCTTACCTTCCCAGAACAACATGGAGACTGATCATGAAAGCCCTAGCCCACCGTGCCGCGTGCATCGCGCTTGCCATTGCCGGACTGTCGCTAGCCACTGTCGCCACCGGCGTGCGGGCCGATACGTGGCCTAGCAAGCCGATCAAGCTTGTGGTGCCCTTCTCGCCCGGCGGCGTCACCGACGCCACCGCGCGCATCGTGGCCGAAGGCTTGTCGAAGCGGCTGGGACAGCCGGTCGTCATCGACAACAGGCCCGGCGTCTCGGGCATCCTGGGCACGCAACTGGTGGCGCGTGCCGACGCCGATGGCTACACGATCATGGAAGGGACCATCACGACGCACGCCGTGAACCCGTTCTTCTACAAGAAGCTCAACTACGACCCGTTGAAGGACTTTGTGGCGGTGAACCTCGTGGGCACGGTCAGCAACGTGCTCGTCGTGGCGAATGACAGCCCCTACAAGTCGGTGGACCAGATTGTCGCGGCGCTGAAGGCCAAGCCCGGTTCGCTGACTTTCGGCACGGCCGGGCCCGGCAGTTCGCAGCAGTTGTCGGGGCAGTTGTTCCAGAGCATCACCGGCACGCAGTTGCAGCAGATCTCCTACAAGGGTGGCGCCGCCGCGATGACGGACCTGATCGGCGGGCAGATCGACCTGGTGTTCGAGACGGTGGCGGCGGCCAAGCCGATGCTCGATGGCAAGCGCGTTCGCGCCCTGGGGGTGTCGTCCAGCCATGCGCTGGCGAGCCTGCCCGGCGTGCTGCCGCTGGCTGACCAGGGCCTGAAGGGCTTCGAGATGCAGTCGTGGCAAGGCATCTTCGCGCCGGCCGGCACGCCGAAGCCGATCGTCGACCGGCTGTCGAGCGAGATCTCGGCGGTCGTCAATACGCCGGCGGTGCTGCAGCGGCTGCGTGCGCTTGGCGTGGAGCCGCAGCCGATGACGCCCTCCACGTTTGCCGCATTCCAGAAAGCGGAAATTGCAAAGTGGGGCAAGGTCACGCGCGACGCGGGCGTGCAGCCTGAGTAACGCGGGGCGGCCGTGGTCGCGGCCGACGCTGGATTCCGGATTCAGCGGAGGACCGACCAGATCGCATAGATCACGGCCGCCCAGACGCCGGCCACCAGCGCGATCCCCCAGTAGGAGGTCGGCTTGTCGCGCCGGGCTTCGAACCAGCGGTCAGCCTGCGTGCGGCAGTCCGCCAGAACGTGGTCAGGCATCAGCTTGACCGCCAGCCAGATCAGGCCGGGCAGCAGCAGGACGTCGTCGACGTAGCCCAGCACCGGGATGAAATCGGGCACCAGGTCGATCGGGCTGAGCGCGTACGCGACCACGAGGACGCACAGCGCCTTGGCCAGCACGGGCGTCCCCGGATGCCGACAGGCGAACCAGAGGGTCACGCCGTCGCGCTTGATGCGTTGCGCCCAGGCGCGCAGGTTGGTAAGGATGGCCATCTTCAAGGGGGCGTGGGACGCACGGCGCATGCCGTGCCAAGGGTGCCGGAAAGTTGCTTATTTTGCAGGAACGCGGAACAAGCGCGGGTCTAAGGCGCGTTGCCGGGGTAGCGTCAGTCCAGCGGCAGCGCTATCCCGCTTTCGGCAAAGACCTCGCGCACCACGGACAGCCCGTTCAAGGCGGCCGGAAACCCCGCGTACACCGCCATCTGCATGACGACTTCCACCACCTCGCGCGGCTGACAGCCTACGTGCAAGGCCGCATGCACGTGTACGCGGAGCTGCGGCGAGGCATTGCCAAGCGCGCACAACGCCGCGACGGTCGCCAGTTCGCGCTCGCGCAGGCCCAGTCCATCGCGGGCGTAGATATCGCCAAACGGAAACTCGACGATGTAGCGTGCGAAGTCGGGGAATGACCGGGCGAGGTTCTTGACCACTTCCTGACCGGTGGCGCCATCGACGGCTTCCAGCATGCGCATTCCGCGTGCGTAACGATCGGCGTTCATCGGGCATCTTCCCGGCAATCAAGGGCGACGCTCGCCCGGACAGTACGGTGGAACAGGTGCATGACGTTCTCCAGAGGGTTGATGTGGCCACTCTATGGCACACGCCGGCGGAGCGGAATGACCGAGTTCGTGATACCTTTTTGGTATGTCCGAGCGCCTTGATTCCCGATCCCTGACGTTGTTCCTTGCCGTAGCCGATGCGCTGAGCTTCCGGCAGGCGGCAGAGACGTTGCATCTGTCACAGCCGCCCCTGAGCCGGGCGATCCGGGAGCTCGAAGCGCGACTTGGCGTGCAGCTGTTCGACCGGAACACGAAAGGCGTGACGCTCACCGCTGCCGGGGAAAAGCTGCTGCCGTATGCGCGAAACATCGCGCGAATGCTGCGCGAAGCCGAGGCAGCGCTGGCCACGAAGGGCCTTCCGTCGAATCTCCGGGTCGGCCTGACCAGCGCGGTGGAACCGGCTTGGTTTCGCGGCCTGGCCCAGCGCATGCAAGCCAGCCATCCCGAAACGATGGTGTCCACCGCTTCTGACACGTCGCCACGGCTGATCAGGCAGCTCCGCGCCGGCAAGCTCGACGCGGCGTTTATCGCACTGCCTACGGAAGTGCACGGGCTGGACGTGCTGGAACTGGACCGCCTGCCGATGATTGCCGCGATCCCGTCGAGCCATGCGCTGGCGAAGCGCCGGACCGTCGGCCTTGCGGATCTGGCACGTCAGCCCGTCTTCTGGTTCGAACGCGCGCGGCAGCCTGCCTTCTACGACCACTGCCAGACAGTCTTCGTCCGTCACGGCTTTGCGCCGTCAAAACTGAAAGAGCCGACGGACCATCACGTCCTGCTTGCCGACGTCGCGAATGGCCGGGGCATCGCCCTGCTCCCGAAATCGTTCACCGCATTCCGGCGCGCGGGGGTCGTGTACCGCCCGCTAGCCGAGGGCGAAGAACTTTCGGTCGGCATCGGCCTGGCCTTGCCGAGCGATCGGACAGACATCCGCGATATCCTCGTCGCAGCGGCCAGGCCGAAGCGGCCCGCCTAGGCTGGCGCCGCCTATTGGCGTGTCAGCATGAGGTCGAGGTTCTGCACCGCGGCACCGGAAGCGCCTTTGCCCAGGTTGTCGAACACCGCCGAGAGCAGGATGTGGCCGTGCTCGGCGTTTGCGGACACGCGCAACTGCATGTCGTTCGTACCGTTCATCACCTGCGGGTCGAGGTACTCGGCACCGTCATCCATCGGCATGACGTGGACGTACCGGGACTCTGCATAGTGCTGCGCCAGGCAGGCATGCAGCGTCGCGCCATCCACGCCGTGAGGCAGCAACCGCGCGTCGAGCGGCACCGTCAGGACGATGCCCTGCCGGAACGCGCCGTAGGCCGGCACGAAGATGGGACGCTGCGAAAGCCCCGCATGCTGCTGGATCTCCGGCGGATGCTTGTGCGCAAGCGCCAGGCCGTACACCTGAAACGGCGGCGCGCCCACGGCATCCCCGCCTTCGTACGCCTCCACCCCTGCCCGTCCGCGCCCCGAGTAGCCCGATACGGCATGGATGCTGAGCGGATAGCTGGCGGGCACCAGGCCCGCCTGCACCAGCGGCCTTAGCAGGCCAATCGCGCCAGTCGGATAGCAGCCGGGATTGGTGACCCGCTGCGCGGTGGCGATGCGCGCGGCCTGATCTGGCGCCATCTCCGGAAAGCCATAGGTCCAGTCGGCGTGCGTCCGGTGCGCGGAACTGGCGTCGATCACCCGGACCGCAGGATTGACGATGGCGCCGACCGCGTCGCGCGCGGCGGCGTCGGGCAGACACAGGATGGCGATGTCGCAGCCGTTGATCGCTTCCGCACGCCGCCGCAGGTCCTTGCGTTCCGATGCCGCCAGCGTCACCACGCTAAGGTCGGTGCGGCCGCGCAGCCGCTCGTGGATCTGCAACCCGGTCGTACCTTGGTCGCCGTCGATGAAAACAAGGGGAGCGCTCATGCGGAATCTCCAGTGGCTGCTGCAGCATTGAGGTCAAAGGAGCCCTATGTTGCAGTGGCGGCTAAAATAGGAAAAGTTGAATTTCACAACCGTGACATTCATCTTTCCTGAATTCAGTATTGGAGCCGCGATGCGCGAAATCAGCCTAGACCGCCTGCGTACGCTGGTCGCCATTGCCGACCATGGCTCGTTCGCCGAGGCAGCGCGCGCCTTGCATCTGGCGCCACCCACGGTCAGCCTGCATATCGCCGAGCTGGAACAGCGGGTCGGCGCACCACTCCTTTCGCGCAAGCGTGGACAGGTCAGGCCGTCTGCCATTGGCGAGGTGCTGGTGGAAAGGGGTCGTCGGCTGCTGGCCGATGCCGAGCAGGCGTTCGACGACATACGGCGCCAGGTGGAAGGGCTTGCAGGCCGCGCGCGCCTGGGTGCGTCGACCGGCGCCATCGCGCATCTGCTGCCGCAGGCGCTGGAGGTACTGCGCCAGCAGCATCCCGCCATCGACGTTCAGATCGCAGTGCTGAC
Organism: Cupriavidus sp. H18C2; assembly: GCF_049393795.1. Classification (NCBI taxonomy): domain Bacteria; kingdom Pseudomonadati; phylum Pseudomonadota; class Betaproteobacteria; order Burkholderiales; family Burkholderiaceae; genus Cupriavidus; species Cupriavidus sp. H18C2. Next base: position 752,964 of record NZ_CP186011.1, read on the forward strand.
CTCGCAGGAAACGTTGTCCCGACTGGCGAACGGCACGCTGGATATCGGGCTGGTCGCCCTGCCGCAACCGCCAGTAGCCGGTCTGGTGATCAAACCATGGCGTCGGGACCCCGTGATGGCCTTTCTCCCCGCCCACTGGCAGTGCCCGGAACGCGTCACGCCCGATTGGCTGGCCACCCAGCCGCTGATCCTGAATGACGCCACCACCCGGCTATCGCGCCAGACCGCGGAGTGGTTTGCTGCAGCGGGACACCAGCCTGTGCCACGCATCCAGCTTAACTACAACGACGCCATCAAGAGCCTGGTCGCCTCCGGCTACGGCGCGGCGCTGCTGCCCCACGAGGCTACGACACCCGTGCCCGACCCGCGTATCGTCATGCGCCCACTGCGCCCGGCCTTATGGCGACGCCTCGGCATCGCGCATCGCGCCGGCCCCGTCGAACGCGCCACGCAGCACGTGCTGGACGCGCTGTGGGACCTCCGGCTCGCATAGCCAGTAGTGGCCGGTGCACCTGGGTCATTGCCGGCGGATAGCCGCCCTACTTCCGGTCCGTCTCCGAGTACCAGTAGATCCGCTTGCGCTTGCCCACGCCGGTCAGCGTCACCTTCTGCACGCCGAGCGCGGACTTGTCGTCGCCGCCGGCGTTGCCGGTCTGGTTGCCGGCGCCGAACAGCACCGGGACCACGGTGGGCTGGCCGTCCTTGTCGACGTTGATCACGCCGAAGACCGACGATGGCGGGAAGCCGCCGCCGTCGAGGATGATCGAGCGGTCGGCGTTCTGGCCGGCGCTGGTCAGGAAGCTGTACGAATAGCTGCGCGCGATGCCGAGGTTGGGGTAGCAGACGCCGGGCTTGGGCACCGACGGCGTGTTGGTGCCGACGCTGGTGTAGCCGGCCACGGTCAGCGGCGCGTTCACCGCCTTTTCCCCAGGGTTCACCAGCGTGATGAAGAAGCCGGAGCGCGAGCCGTCGTAGGGGGTGCTGGTGGCGTCCACGAGGTTGGCTTCGGTGAGCGGCGTCCATGTGGCCGGCAGGTTCATCGTGTTGACGTCGCGGATCATGTAGAGCCGGTTCACCACGTTGTAGGCCGTGCCCGGTGTGGCCGACGCTGAATACAGCGGATGCTCGCGGTCGCCCGAGCCGATCGACACGGCGTCGTAGCCGCGCGTTGAGATGACGTCGGGCGCGTAGAAGAACTTGCGCGCGTTGTTGGTGTTGGCGGCGCCGCCCAGCGCGGCCAGCCTGGCCATCGCCCAGTTGGCGGGGGCGTTGCCAGCCGTGGTTTCGAAGTCGGCGCGCCAGAGGTTGCCGCCCACGTCGCCCACGTAGATGCGCTCGACGTAGCCGTCGCTGTTGCGGTCCACCGTCGTCACGTCGGAAGGGATGGCGCGCGTCATCGCCGGCACCTCGGTGCAGGTGCCGCTTGCGCCGGCGCAAGACGGCTGGGCCGACCACACGACGTTGCCGGTGTACGCGTCCAGCACGATCACGCCGCGGCCCATCGTGTTGACGCCCGGCGACGGGTCGCTGTCCTCGGCGGGGTCGTAGCCGGCGCCCATGATGATGACCGGATTGGCGTAGCCGCGCACGCGGGCGACCTTGGGCTGCGACCACGTCTGGCCCAGCTCCGCGATGTCGTCGCTGGACCGCTTCCAGGCAAAGCGCGGCACGGCCGGGTTGCTGACGTCGAGCGCATAGACCAGCCGCCCGCCGCGCCGGGCGGTCAAGTACAGCATCACGCGCGGATTGGCGGCGTCGCGCATGTCCTGCATGACCGTGGTGCTGCCGTCGAAGAAGTAGTCGCGGGGCTTGGGGGTTGGCGTGATGCCGTCCGGCGTGGTCGACAGCTTGATCTCCGGCGAGTTGGTGTAGAGGCGGCTCAGCTTGCCCAGGAACTCGGGCGCGACAAAGCCCCACATCTCGCCGCCAGGCCGCACGGTGCCCATGCCGGCCTTCTGGTTGCCGTTGACTGCGTGGAACACGCCGTCGTTGGTGCCGTAGAACACCACGACGCCAGTGGTGCCGCCGTAGTTGACCACGGCCGGACGCGAATGCAGCACGTCGGCATGGATCGACGGGCGAACCGTCACCGGCGATCCCGGTCCCGGCTCGCCTTCGGCGCCAGCCATGCTCTTGCTGGTCTTGGTGTCGGCCGCGCTGACGTCCTGGCCGCGCACCCATGCGATCAGCTTGGGCATCTCGGACGCCGGGATCGCGGCCGCGCCGCTGGTGCCGCTATTGGCCGCCGCCACGCCGCTGGTGCCAGTCAGCCACGTGTTGGACGTATCGAAGCTCGGCAGCGCGCCACCTACCGGGCAATTGCCGATGCCGTTGCAGGTGAGCAGCGTGCGCGAGCCCTGGCTGGTCAGCCACTGCGCGTGCATCATCTCCCCAACACCGCCCTTCTCGACGACTTCGCCATCGGGCGAATCGAGGTTCCAGCCGGCACCGGACGGGCTGTTCTGCCAGTAGCCCTTGGCCGGCCAGTCCTTGACCGTGGCACCGTACGCCCCGCCCGCATACGACAGCGGCGCCTCGGCCGTCCAGTAGCTGACCGCGTTGGGCGAGATGAAGCCGGTCTGGGCGTTGCTGATGGCCGACTCGCCCACGGCATCCTGCAGCACCAGCTTGCCGGTCTTGTCGTAGCCCACCTTGTACTGCTTGAGGTTGCCCATCCAGCGCGGGCCAGCGGTGGCGTCGGGCCGGAACATGCCGATGTACACCTGGTTCAGGAACTGGCCCTGCGCATTGACCGACGCCGGCAGGCTGACCGACGCGAACACGCTGTTGACCGCCTGCACCTCGTTGAAGATCGACACCAGTGCCGACGCCAGGTCATTCACGGCGCCCAGCTTTACCGTGTACGACTTGCCGCCGCCATTGGTGCCCATGCTGACGGCAAGCTGCACATAGTCGGGGTTCTTGTCGTCGGTAACGGCAATCGTGTACGTGGTGACGTTCTGGCGGTTGTCCATGTTGCCGCGCACGTCGGTCTGGTACAGGAAGCGCGCCCACTCGTCGCCCCAACTGCTCTGGTACTTGGCGTTCATCGGCAGCACGATCTCCTGCTGCTGCGCCGTGCTGGCGCCGGCCTTGACCAGCGAATCGAAGGCGTTCTGCCCCGTGTCCTGCGGCTTGCCGTTGTTCACGGCGTTGCCGATGTAGATGATGAAGTTGCGCTGGCACGGGTTGTCGATCGGCGACGTGTACTTGGTGCCGGACAGCCCCGTGTTGCCCGAGAAGAACGCCCAGGCTTCCTGCATCCCGCCGCCGACCTGCGAGTTGTTGGCGTTGTCGGCCTGGCGGTCGATGGTCTTCAGGTATGTCAGGAAGCCGTCCACGCCGCTGCCGTCCATCAGCGGCAGCTTGTACGGCGCGGCCGCCGGGTAGCGCATCCGCCCGCCGACGTTGCTGCCGCTGCCGAACATCATCAGGCCCACGTTGATGTTGCCGAACAGCGTCTTGGAATCCCGTATCGAACTGATGGCGTTGTAGAGCGCGCATTGCAGCGCCCCCACGTCCTTGCCGGCGTTGTTGCTGCTGACCACCCCGGCGGTGGAACACGTGAAGTTGGCGTCGGCGTCCCACGTGGACGCATTGTCCAGCAGGATCAGCACGTTGGGCTTGCCCGCTTCAGGCTGCAGCCCCGTGTAGAGATCGATGTCCTCGGCCAGGCTGGGAGACGCTGCCGTGCCCATGCAGAGGGCGAACGCGAGGCTGAGAGCGGATGTGCGCATGGGGGCTGTGTTGGGTTGGCGCGAAGGGTTCGGTACGTTTGTCGGGTCAGGACGGACAGGCCGTGCCGTAGGGCACGCGGACCGCAATGCCCTGGTGCAGCGTGGCGCGGGCGGACGTCGTGGCGGTGTCGTTGACCGTGGCGGCCACGTCCCACTGGGTGGCGTTGCACAGCGAATTGCCACCGCCCCCGCTGCCGCCGCCAGCGGCGGGCAGGATGCCAGTGTTGTTGTTGCCGTTGCCGACGAAGCACGACACGTCGTCCGCGTTGGTTTCGTCGAGTTCGACGTTCTTGACAGGCTTGCTGGTCTGGCACACCGGCGCGGACACCTGCGCGATGTAGTCGGCCTTGCCGTCGCCGGTCACGTCGACGCTCACGGCCTGCGCGGCCGGTGCCGCCGTGAAGTCCTGGCTGATGGCCTTCTCGATGCCCTGCTGGGCGGCGTGGCGGGCTTCCACCGAATACTGCTGGTTCGCGGTCACCTTCGTGTTGACCACGCCAGAGCCGACCAACGAAATCGTCAGCATCAGGAAAACGACCAGGAACACCAGCGTGATCAGCAGCGTGGCGCCTTGCTGGCGGCGGCGGAATGGTTTCATTGGGATTCCCGGGAAGCCGCGACGTTGATCACGCGCGCGAGCTGTGCGTAGACATGGCGCTTGTAGCCGTCGCGGAAAGGGCCGCTGGGCTCGGCGCGGCCCAGGTCGTAGCGGCGTTGATCGGTCCAGCCGCCGGTCACGCTGGCGGTGCGGGCCAGCAGCTGGGTACGCACGGCCGTGACGTTGCGCCAGTTCGTCAGCGGCACGGACCAGTCGTAGGTGGGCACATTCGGACAGGCGGCGGCATTGTTGGCGCCCGGATCGTCGACGTAGCAGTCGGGCGCGCCGTTGCCGTCCAGGTCCACCCCGTAGGCCAGGTGCATGTCCTCGATGCCATTGGCCACCGCGTGCACCTGGAACGCGCCGTTGACCAGTTCGGCCATCTTGAGCGTGGGCCGGCCGTCGCCATTGCCGCTGCACTGGTCGCAGCCGGCCAGATAGAAGATGCGTACCACGGCGGCGCGCAGTTCGGCCGGGGCCGTGCTGTCGCACGCCTTGGTGCGCAGCGTGAAGGCCGGCGCGCTGGCGCCGAACACCACCGGCTGCGCGTCGTCTGCGCAGTACGACGCCTGCAGGTAAGGCGTGCCGACCGTGGCCGCGCCAGCTGCCGTGGTACTGACGCGCCGCACCGCGACGATCTCGGAGCCCGGCAACAGGTTCGGCAGGCAAGGCGCCACGGTGCCCGGCGCAAAGCCCTGCACGCCCAGCGGCACGGTGACCGGCGATGCGGAGAAGCCCAGCGCGGCGGGGTCGGCGGCGCACAGGTCCGGCGATGCGACCACTGCGCCGCGCGCCACGCTGGACGGTCCGAAGAAGCCGGCCAGCTCGATCTCGCGGCTCATGATGTCTAGCGCGTACCGGCCGTTTTCCATCTGCTCGCCGCTTTCCACAAAGGCGTTGCGGGTGCGGCTGGTCTGGAAATACAGCGCCGCCATGGCCGTGAGCAGCAGCAGCGTCAGCGTCATCGCCACCATTAGTTCGACCAGCGACAGCCCGCGCTGGCGGGCGAGCGGCCGGCCGCGTGTCACCCTCTGGCGGGCCATCATGACAGCACTCCGATCCGCACCTGCACGCTGACCACGCGGCGGTGGGCGTCGTTGCCGAAGCGGTTCAGCCCGCACGGCAGTGCTGGCGCGGCGGTCTTGGCAAGGCCCTGCCAGGCTACGGTGACGCGGTAGGTCTGGGTGGCCGCGTCGATGGCCTCGATGCAGCCCACGGCGCCGATCATCGCGCCAACCTTGTTGCTGCCGTCGGTCTCGGCGCTGCCCAGCAGCGCGGCGTTCCATGCAGCCAGGTCCGCCACGGCCATCGCGCGCTGCGCGTCGGTGCCGCCCGTGCAGGCGGCCGGCGGCACCGTGGCCGTGCCCATGACCGTGGCGCTGGCGCCGCTCGCGTAGCAGCCGATGGCCTGGCGATTGGCATTGAGCCGGCTCACCATGTCCTGCAGCAGCGTCAGCGCCTGCCCGCGCTGGTAAGACTCCATCTCCGACTGGCCGGACCGGGCGATCAGGCCCGCGGTGCCCAGCAAGGCCACGAGTACCAGCACGATCGAGATCAGCACCTCGATCAGCGTGCCGCCGCGCTGCGCGGCCAGCCGGCGCCGGCTCCGGTGGAAGCGATGCTGGACGCTCATGAGCAGGCTCCCGCGATGGCCGCGACGCGGCCCGTGCCGCTGATCTGCACGCAGACCGCGTTGGCGGTGCTGCCGTCGGCCATCGCCACCTGGAACGTCTGGCTGCCGTTGCCGGGCCGGCCGTCGTTGCCGACCGACAGCGTGTTGCCGCCGCTGGTGGTGATGGTGATGCCGGCGTACGGGCCGTAGCCGCGCAGCCGCTCGGTGCCGGCGCTGACGACCCAGCCGGCCGACCAGGTGGATCCATCCGGGGCCAGCGTGGTGGACGTGTTGCGCTTGACGGCCTCGCTGCGCATCAGCGTGAAGGCCGACGCAAGGTCGCTGGCCGCGCTGCGCACGCGCTGGCTGGCAATGAACTGCGAGAACGAGGGCAGCGCCGCCGTGGCCACGATGGCCAGCACGGACATCGTCACCAGCAGCTCGGTCAGCGTGAAGCCGCCTGCGCGGCGGTGCTGGGCCACGTGGATGCGATGGAGGGCCATGGTCTTACTTCCAGCAGCCGGTCGGCGCGGTACCGCTGGCGGTCTTGGCGCCGGCCTGGTTGAGGGTCAGCGTGCCGCAGCCGGTATCGCGCGACGCCTGGGCGTTGATCGGCGTGGCCGTGATCGTGTAGGCGGGCGGCGTGGCCGTGGTCGCCATCGTGATCTGGTAGTGGGGGGATACGCTGTCCGGCGCGGTGGGCGCGTTCAGCGCGGTCAGGTCGGTGGCATAGGCTCGGCGGTCCACCATGAACCGTTCCTGCAGGCTGGACAGCTCCAGCATGTACGATTCGGCGGCCGTGCGGTTGCTGCGGACGATGTACTGGGTATAGGTGGGCAGCGCAATGGCCGCGATGATGCCGATGATGGCGACCGTCACCATCAGCTCGATGAGCGTGAATCCTGCCCCGGCGCGATGCACTGGCGTGCCGCCCCGGTGTACCCCCTGCTTCCCGAATGACGCGAACGCGCGCGTGCCTGCGCGGCCCACCTGCGCCGTGGGGCGATGCTTGCCCATGTTCTTGCTCCCTTTCTTTCCGGCCGACCCTGTGCCGCAAGGAACTGTTGTGCCGACGAGTCTAGAAGTGGCGCCCCCGTCAGGTCAACGCTCTACACGTATCGGGAATGTACCTGTCGCCAAAACGCAAAAAAACCGGCAGGTTGATCCGGCAACACGCAATCCGCCAGCCTTCGTTAATCTGGCATTAAGGCTTTGCCGCTAGCATCGCCCGCCCCCAGGCGGTGGCGCCGGCGACGCCCCGCTCGGGCGGCGGCGGCCAATTCCCGTATATTTCGGGATTCCCTTCTGCGTCCGTGCCCGCGTCGACCCCGACCGATGAAAACCCGCCTCGATTCCACCACGCTGTTGCTTTTGACATTTCCGCCGCTGGCATGGGCTGGCAATGCCATCGTCGGCCGGCTGGCCGCCGGCACCGTGCCGCCGATCACGCTGAACCTTGTACGCTGGCTGATCGCCGGCGCCCTGCTGGCGCCTTATGCTTGGCGCGGCATCGTGGCGCACCGGGCGGCAATCAGGCGGCACTTTGGCATGCTGTGCGCCATAGGCGTGCTGTCCATCGCCAGCTACAACGCGTTCCAGTACCTGGCGCTGACCACGTCCACGCCCATCAACGTCACGCTGATCGGCGCGTCGACCCCGCTGTTCCTGCTGATCATCGGCGCCTGCTTCTTCCGGGAGCGGTTCAAGCCGTGGCATATCGGCGGCGCCCTGCTCTGCCTGCTGGGCGTGGGCTTTGTACTGATGCGCGGCGACCCCGGCCGGCTCGCCCAGCTTGCCTTCGTGCCGGGCGACCTGTACATGCTGGCCGCCACGGTGGCGTGGAGCTTCTATACGTGGCTGCTGCGCAAGAGCCGGCCTGACCTGCCGCTGCCGGTGCTGCTGTTCGCGCAGATCTTCATGGGGGTGGTGGCCAGCCTGCCGATGGCGGCCTGGGAGATCAGCGCGCTGGACGCGCCGCTGCAATGGAGCGGCAAGGTGGGGTGGATTCTGCTCTACGTGGGCACGGTGCCGTCGTTGCTTGCGTACTTTGCGTGGGACCGCGCCATTTCGCGCGCCGGGGCCCAGTTGCCGGTGTTCTTCATCACGCTGACGCCACTGTTCGCGGCCGTGCTGTCGACGGTGCTGCTTGGGGATTCGCCGCACTGGTACCACGGCGTGGGGCTGCTCTGCATCGGCGCTGGCATCTGGCTGGCGCAGCGGCGCTAGCGCGGCGCCAAAAAAAACGGCCCAGCCGCGCAGGCTGGGCCCAAGGGCGGGCCGGGGGAGGGACCGGGGCCGCCCTACCGCACCACAAAACGGCACCCCCAGGACAATCAGTTCATCGCACGGACTTGAAGGCCGCGCGCATTTCCTCGGCAAAGAGCTGCGGCTGCTCCCAGGCGGCAAAATGTCCGCCCTTGGCCACGGTCCGGTACGAGTACAGCGACGGGTACGCCTGCTTGCTCCAGCTTTCCGGCGCCTGGTAGATCTCGTGCGGGAACACCGTGATGGCCACCGGCACCTTGATGTCGCGCGTCTTCTGGGCGTCAGCGCTGAAGTTGTTGTTGTTGTTCTCCCAGTAGAACCGCGACGACGACGCGCCCGTATTGGTCAGCCAGTACAGCGTGATGTCGTTCAGGATGGCGTCGCGGGACAGCACGCGCTCCGGCTCGCCGTTGCTGTCGCTCCACGCCGCGATCTTCTCGTACGTGAACGACGCCAGCCCGGCCGGCGAATCGGCCAGCGAATAGCCGATGGTCTGCGGCCGCGTGACCATCATCGCGCCATAGGCGGCGTTGCGGCCGAAGAACGTGCTCAGCGACTGGTAGGCCTTGCGCTCGGGATCGGTCAGCTCGGCGGGCGGGGCGTCGCCGGCCAGGATCGACTTCATCAGCGGCCCCGGCACCGTGGCCGGCATGTTCAGGTGGATGGCCTTGAGCCCCGGCGGCGCCTGGCGCGCCAGCGCATCGGAGATGACAGAGCCGTGGTCGCCGCCCTGCGACACGTATTGCGTGTAGCCAAGCCGCTTCATCAGCACGTCCCACGCCCGCGCCGTGCGGTCCGGGCCCCAGCCCAGGTCCTTGGGACGCCCCGAGAAGCCATAGCCGGGAATCGACGGGATCACCACGTCGAACGCATCCTCGGCGCGGCCGCCGTAGGCCGTGGGGTCGGTCAGCGGGCCGATCGTCTTGATGAACTCGAAGATAGAGCCCGGCCAGCCATGGGTCAGGATGATCGGCAACGCATTGGGATGGCGCGAACGGACGTGGATGAACTGGATATCGACGCCGTCGATCTTGGTCACGAACTGCGGCAGCGCGTTGAGCTGCGCCTCGGCCTTGCGCCAGTCGTACTGCGTGCCCCAGTACTTGACCAGCGCCTGCACGCGGGCAAGCTGGATGCCCTGGCTGTCGTCGGCCACGGTTTCCTTGTCGGGCCAGCGCGTGGCCGCGATGCGCTTGCGCAGGTCGTCGAGCTGGGCCTGCGGCACATGCACGCGGAACGGGCGGATGCTCTCGTCCGCCTTGGCGGGTGCGGCGGCCTGGGCCTTGGGCGCGGCGTCGGCGGCATGGGCGGCCGGGCTATGGCCGGACAGGGCCAGCGCGGCCAGCGCCGAAGCGGCGGCGATGGCGCGGGCGGCGGACGGGAATGGCGAGATGCTGCGGGCGATGCCGAAAGACATGAGAAGGCTCCTGGTTGGCGCTGCTGACGGGCAGAAACGAGCGCGGGCTGAATGGACCCTCGCAGTCTAGGAATCGAATACGAGCGCCAAGTGTCGGCGCCGGCCCCTTTTTGGATCGGTGTGTATCGCGCATGCGCGCCGATACAAACTCGTACATTTCAGGCCCGCCGTGCCAGGTCTGTAACAGGTTGTACCGGTGAAGCGGACGGATACATTGCGATACAGAGCCCGGTGGTTGGCCCGGCGAGCGGCTGCTATAATTCTCCGCGAAAGCCCGCCGCGGGCTTTTCGTTTTCCGCAGGCCGATTTAGGTTTCCCCTCGCCATAACAAGAACACCCCGTGATGAAATTCGAGTCCTTTGCCACCCCCGCCTTCTTCGAAAACCCCTACCCGCTTTACGAACAGATCCGCGCCGCCGGGCCGCTGCTGCCGCTGGGCCCCAACGTCTGGGTGACCGGCCGGTTCCACGTGATCGACGCCCTGCTGCGCGACCGCCGCATGGGCAAGACCTACCTGCAGAGCGTGCAGGCCCGCTACGGCGAGGCCGCCACGCAGGCGCCGGTGTTCCAGGCGATCAGCCGCACCTTCCTGATGATCAATCCGCCGGCCCACACCCGGCTGCGGGCGCTGCTGATGCAGGTGTTCAACCGCCGGCAGGTGGAAGGTCTGGCGCGCATCGTCGACACCACCACGCGCAGCCTGCTGGACCGGGTGGGCCATCGCACCGAGTTCGACGTCGTCGCCGACTTTGCGCTGCCGCTGCCAGTCGAGATCATCTGCCGCCTGCTCGATATCCCCGTCGAGGACGGCGTGCGGCTCGGCTCCGCCGCCAGCCGGATGGCCACCGCGCTCGATCTGGCGCCGCTGGACGAGCGCCAGCTAGCCGATGCCAACGACGCCGCGCTGACGCTGGAGGCGTACTTCCGCGACGTGGTGGCGCGCCGCCGCACGCAGCCGGGCGACGACCTGATTTCGAGCCTGATCGGCGTGGAACAGGACGGCGCGACGCTGACCGAAGCGGAAATCATCTCGAACGTGATCCTGCTGTTCGTGGCGGGGCACGAGACCACGTCGAACATGATCGGCAACACGCTGATCGGGCTGTTCCGCGCGCCGGAGGCGCTGCAGCAGCTCAAGGCCGGCCTGTCCGACCCGGCGATGGTGTCCCGCGCCGTGGCCGAGTGCCTGCGCCACGACGGCGCGGTGCAGATGGTGGTGCGCACCGCGTTCGAGGACATCGCGCTGGACGACGTGGTGGTGCCGCGCGGCAGCATCGTCTTCATGCTGCTGGGCGCCGCCAACCGCGATCCGGCGGTGTTCCCCCACCCCGACCAGCTCGACCTGTCGCGCGCCGACGCGCCGTCGCTGTCGTTCGGCGGCGGCATCCACTATTGCCTGGGTGCCCGGCTGGCCACGCTGGAGCTGGAATCGGCCATCACGGGGCTGCTGACCCGCTTTCCCAACCTGCAGCCGGTGGACCTGGCCGCCCTGTCCTGGCACCGGCGCAACAACCTCCGGGGCGTGCAGGCACTGCCGGTCCGTACCGGCGCCTGAGCGGTCCCGCAGCAGGTCATGCCGCAGGACCGGCATAGCGCCACACGGCGTGCTGCCGATCCGGCATCGACCGGCGCAATCCGACATTTCCGGCCTGCGGGTGCGGCCTAGAATCGTAGGCACGACAACCGCATCAGGAGACCGGCCATGGGGCGCGCCGAACCGCTGACACCGCTGCAGATCGACGGCGATATCGATCCACTCGAAACCCGCGAATGGCTGGACGCGCTAAGCGGCGTCGTGGACTGCGCGGGCCCGCAGCGCGCCGGCTTCCTGCTGGAGCAGCTGGGCCAGCATGCCGGCCACCTGGGGCTGGACCACCGCGCCCACCCGTACTCCGCCTACCAGAACACGATTCCCGCGCACGCCCAGCCGCCCTACCCCGGCGACCTTGCCATCGAGCAGCGGCTGACGGCCATCCTGCGCTGGAACGCGCTGGCGATGGTGGTGCGCGCCAACAAGGCGTATGGCGAACTGGGCGGCCATCTGGCCAGCTACGCGTCGGCCGCCGAGATCTTCGAAGTCGGCTTCCAGCACTTTTTTCGCGCCGATACGGCCGAGCGCCGGGGCGACCTGGTCTTCTTCCAGCCGCACTCGGCGCCGGGCGTGTACGCGCGCGCCTTCCTGGAGGGCCGGCTGTCCGAGGACCAGTTGGCGCGCTATCGGCAGGAGGTGGACGGTGGCGGCCTCTGTTCCTACCCCCATCCGTGGCTGATGCCCGATTTCTGGCAGTTCCCCACCGGCTCGATGGGCATCGGCCCGATCAGCGCGATCTACCAGGCGCGCTTTCTGCGCTACCTGGAGCACCGCGGCATCGCGCCGACGGCCGGACGCCGCGTCTGGGGCGTGTTCGGCGACGGCGAGATGGACGAGCCCGAATCGCTGGCCGCGCTGTCGCTGGCCGCGCGCGAGCGGCTGGACAACCTGACGTTCGTCATCAACTGCAACCTCCAGCGGCTGGACGGCCCGGTGCGCGGCAACGGGCAGGTCATCAACGAGCTTGAGGCGCTGTTCAGCGGCGCGGGCTGGAACGTCATCAAGGTGGTCTGGGGGTCCGAATGGGACGCCCTGTTCGCGCGCGATACCCAGCACGCGCTGCTCAAGCGCTTTGCGGCCATGGTCGATGGCGAGTACCAGAACCTGGGCGCCAAGGACGGCGACTACAACCTGTCCCACTTCTTCCACCAGGACCCCGAGCTGAAGGCGCTGGTGGCCGGCATGAGCGCCGCCGACATCGACGGCCTGCGGCGCGGCGGCCACGACCTGCGCAAGCTGCACGCGGCCTATGACGCGGCCGTGCGGCATACGGGCCGGCCGACCGTGATCCTGGCCAAGACCAAGAAGGGCTATGGCATGGGCAACGCCGGGGAGTCGCGCATGACGGCCCACCAGCAGAAGAAGCTCGATACCGACGCGCTGCACGCGTTCCGCCAGCGGTTCCAGCTGCCCATCGACGATGCCGCGCTGGAATCGATGCAGTTCTACAAGCCGGCCGAGAACAGCCCCGAGATGCGCTACCTGCGCGAGCGCCGCGCCGCGCTGGGCGGCTTCCTGCCGCGCCGGAGCACGCAGGCCCCGGCCCTGCCCGTGCCACCGCTGCAAGCCTACGCCGGCTTTGCGCTGGCGCCGGACGGCCGCGAGGTGTCGACCACCACGGGCGTCGTGCGGCTGTTCACCAATCTGATCAAGGACCGCACCATCGGCCCGCGCGTGGTGCCGATCGTGGCCGACGAGGCGCGCACGTTCGGCATGGCCAACCTGTTCCGCCAGATCGGCATCTATTCGCCGGTGGGCCAGCTCTACGAGCCGGAGGACGCCGGCTCGATGCTCTATTACAAGGAAAGCCGCGACGGCCAGCTTCTGGAGGAAGGCATCACCGAGGCCGGCGCGATGGCGTCGTGGACGGCGGCCGCCACGTCCTACAGCGTCAACGGCGAGCCGATGCTGCCGTTCTATATCTATTACTCGATGTTCGGCTTCCAGCGCGTGGGCGACATGATCTGGGCCGCCGCCGACCAGCGTGCACGCGGCTTCCTGATCGGCGCCACGGCCGGGCGCACCACGCTGTCCGGCGAGGGGCTGCAGCACCAGGACGGCAGCAGCCAGCTTGTGGCCGCCACGGTGCCCAACTGCCGCGCCTACGACCCGGCGTTCATCGGCGAGGCCGCCGTGATCATCGACCACGGCGCCCGGGCGATGCTCGAACAGCAACGCGACGAGTTCTACTACATCACCGTCAACAACGAGAACTACGCCCATCCGCCGCTGCCCGAATCGGCCCACGCCGATGTGGTGCGCGGCATGTACCGCTTCGGCACGCAGGGCGACGGCGCGCCACGGGTGCGCTTGCTGGGCTCCGGCCCGATCCTGCGCGAGGTGATTGCCGCCGCCGAGCTGCTGGCGCAGGACTGGCATGTGCCCAGCGAGATCTGGAGCGTGACGAGCTTCCCGGAACTGGCCCGCGATGCGCGGGAATGCGAGCGGCAGCAGATGTTCGGCGGCGATGCCGGCGCCACCAGCCACGTGGCCCGCTGCCTGGCCGGCTCCACGCCGGTCGTGGCCGCTACCGACTACGTGCGCGCCTACGCGCAGCTCATCGCGCCGTACGTGCCGGCCCGCTACATCGCACTGGGGACTGACGGGTTCGGCCGCAGCGACACTCGCAGCGCGCTGCGCCGCTTCTTCGGCATCGACCGCCACCACATCGTGGCTGCCGCGCTGCATGCCGTGGATGCCACGCGCCATGCCGAGGCGGTGGCGCGCTACGGCCTGCAGGCGGCGGCCGAGGCGCCCTGGGCGCGCTGACGGCCGCTCAGGGCTGGATGGCCCGCTGGGCCGTGCAGCATTCGCGCGGCAGCGTCATGGTGAAGGTGGTGGTGCGCTGCTCGGGCGACGATTCGGCCACCACGGTGCCGCCGTGCAACATCACCAGCTCGCGCGCGATGTAGAGGCCCAGGCCAAGCCCTTCCGGGGTGCCGCCGCCCGCCGGCGCGTCCGCGCCGGATCGGAACGCCTCGAAGATATGGGGCAGCGCGCGGGCGTCGATCACGCCGCCGTTCGACACCGACATCACCAGCGTATCGGCCGCCGTGCCGTCCAGCGTGACGACCACAGGGCTGGCCGGATCGCCGTGCTGGAGGGCGTTGCCGATCAGGTTCTGCACTACCTGCGCGATCAGGTCCGGGTCGATCGTCGCACGCGTGTCGCCGCGCTGCTCCAGCGTCACTGCCGCCGCGCCCCGCGACACCTGGCATTCGTCGACGATGGCCGCGCAGATCGCACCCAGGTCAGCCGCCTGCGGCATCAGGCTCACGCGGCCGCCGTGCAGCCGCGCCACGTGCAGCAGCTGGTCCACCATGCGCGCCATGCGCTGGCTGCTGCGGGCGATGCGGTCGGTGGCCGGCTTCAGCTTCTCTTCCCCGCCAAAACGGCCCAGGAACGACGCCGACGCGATGATGGCCGACAGCGGCGTGCGCAGGTCGTGCGCCAGCACCGCCATCAGCATCTCGTTGGTCTTCAGCAGTTGCTGGGCGGTTTCGAGCTGCTCGGCCAGCAGCTGCTTCTGCTGGGCCAACTGCACGAACACGTCGACCTTGGCGGACAGCACGCGCGCATCGACCGGCTTGAACAGGAAGTCGACCGCCCCGGTGGCGTAGCCCCGGAACGCGCGCTGGCTGTCGTGGCCGGCCGCGGTCAGGAACAGGATCGGGATCTGGCTCGTGCGCTTGCTGCCGCGCATCAGCTCGGCCAGCTCGAAGCCGTCCATCTCGGGCATGTGCACGTCAAGAATGGCCAGGCCGAACTCGTGCTCCAGCAGCAGTTCCAGCGCCTGGGCGCCGGAATTGGCGTGGACGATCTCGACGCCCGGCCGGGCCAGCACGGCGTCCAGCGCGGTCAGGTTCGAGGCGATATCGTCGACCGCGAGGATCTTGACGGGAGGTTGCATGGTAGGGGTCATTCAGTCAGGCGGGCCAGCCCGTGGCCAATCGCTTCCAGGGTCAGGACGCGGTCTGCCGCGCCGCGCGTGATCGCTTCCTGCGGCATCGTATCGACCAGCGCACTCTCGGGCGTCTGCACCCAGGCTTGCCCGCCGGCCGCGCGGATGGCGGCCAGCCCGCGCGCGCCGTCGTCGTTGGCGCCGGACAGCAGGATGCCCAGCGCCCGTCGTTGCCAGGCATAGGCGGCCGATTCGAACAGCACGTCGATCGACGGCCGCGAAAAGCGCACGGGCGGATCCACCGACAGCGCCAGCCGCACGGCGTCCGGCGCGTCGGGATCACGTTCCACGAGCAGGTGATAGTCGGGCGGCGCCACGTACAGGTGGCCCGGCTGCACGGCCAGCTCGTCCTCGGCCTCCAGCACGGGCAGCACGCAGCGCGACGTGAAGATCTCGGGCAGCAGGCTCGGGCCCGACGGCATCTGGTGCATGACCACCACCACGGGCGGCACCATGTGCGCCGGCAGCATCGGCAACAGCGCGTTCAGCGCCTCCAGCGCGCCGGCCGAGCCGCCGATCACCACCCCGCCATACGTCCGCGTCGTGCTGTCCATGTCGGTCCTCAGAGCTTGCGGTAAAGCCGCTCGTGCGACGCCACCGTCTCGAAATCCTGCGCATGCGCGCTGAAATGCAGGCTCTCCTTGCTGCCCAGGCCCAGGAAGCCGCGGCGCGCCAGCGCGTCGCGGAACAGGCCGATGGCGCGGTCCTGCAGCGGGCGGTCGAAATAGATCAGCACGTTGCGGCACGAGACCAGCTGGGCCTCCTGGAACACGCTGTCGGTGGCCAGGCTGTGGTCGGCAAACACCGACTGGCGGATCAGCTGGGCGTTGAACTTGGCCTTGCCGTACGCCGCGTGATAGTAGTCCGACAGCGAGCGCCGGCCGCCGGCCGCCAGGTAGTTCTCGCCAAAGCCGCGCAGCCGCCCGGCGTCGTAGACCCCGGTGCGGGCGATGGCCAGCGCTTCCGGGTTGATGTCGGTGGCATAGAACACGGTGCGCGCCGCCAGCCCTTCCTCCTCGAACAGGATGGCCAGCGACCACAGTTCCTCGCCGCTGCTGCAGCCGGCCACCCAGACGTTGATCGACGGGTAGGTCTGCAGCACCGGCACCACGTGCTCGCGGATGGCCAGGAAGTAGGCCGGGTCGCGGAACATCTCGCTGACCTGCACCGTCAGGTACTGGAGCAGCCGGCCGAACACCGCCGCATCGCGCAGCATGCGGTCCTGCAGTTGCGACAGCGTGGGCACCTGCATGTCCTGCAGCGCCTGCTGCAGCCGCCGGCGCATCGACGCGCGCGAGTACCGCCGGAAGTCGTGCTGGTACTTCAGGAAGATGGCCTGCAGCAGCAGTTCCAGCTCGATGTCGAAGTTGGCGTCGGGCAGCACCACGCCGCCGTCCAGCCCCGGGACGGCCACCTGGGCGCGGGGGCTCTGCGGTTTCAGTTTGCGTGAAGCCATACGCGGCACAGGGAAAGCAGCTTGTCGACGTCGATCGGCTTGGCGATGTAGTCGTTGGCGCCGGCGCGCAGGCACGCCTCGCGGTCGGACTGCATGGCCTTGGCCGTCAGCGCGATGATCGGCAGGCGCGCAAAGCGCGGCATCTCGCGGATATGGCGCATGGCGGTGATGCCGTCCATCTCCGGCATCATGATGTCCATCAGCACCAGGTCCACGTCGTCCATGCGGTTCAGCATGTCCAGCGCCTCGCGGCCGCTGCGGGCAATCTCCACGGTGGCGCCCAGCGGCTCGATGACCTTCGACAGCGCGAAGATGTTGCGCGCGTCATCCTCCACCAGCAGCAGCTTGCGGCCGTCGAACGTGTCGTCGCGGTTGCGCGCGGCGCGCAGCATGCGCTGGTGCTCCGGCGGCAGCGACGACTCCACGCTGTGCAGGAACAGCGTCACTTCGTCCAGCAGGCGGTCCGGCGAGCGCGCGCCCTTGATGATGATCGACTTCGAATACTTGCGCAGCCGGCGCTCGTCCTCGGCCGAGAGCTGGCGGCCCGTGTAGATGATGACCGGCGGCATCGGGTTGGCATCGGCCAGCGCCGTGTTGGCCATGTGCGCCAGCAGGTCGTGGCCGGTGCCGTCGGGCAGCACCATGTCCATCACCACGCAGTCGAACGGCGTGCCGTTCAGCGTGGCGGTGGCGGCGGCCACGCTGTCGGCCGTGACAATCTCGGCGTCCAGCGATTTCAGCAGCGCGCGGATGCTCTCGCGCAGCGCCGGATCGTCCTCGATCACCAGCACGCGGCGCTGGCCCGGCGTCATGCGGGCCTCCAGTCCGCGGATGGCGGCGGCCAGCTTCTCACGCTCGCTGGGCTTGAACGTGTAGCCCACCGCGCCCAGGTGCAGCGCCGCCTCGGCGTGGTCGCTGACCGACACCAGGTGCGTGGGGATGTGCCGCGTGGTGGGGTCGCGCTTGAGCCAGTCCAGCAGCGTCAGGCCCGACTGGTCGGGCAGCGCCACGTCCAGCAGGATGCCGCACGGCTGGTGCTGGCGCGCCAGTTCCAGGCCCTGCGCCGACGTGGTGGCGTGGATGCAGTCGAAATCGAGTTCGTGGGCCAGGTCGTAGAGGATGCCGGCGAAGTCGATGTCGTCCTCGACCACCAGGATCAGCCGGTTGCCGCGCGTGCGATGGTCGCGGTCGTCGGGAATCGGCGCCGGAAAGCCGGGCTGCACGCGACGGCGGCGCCATGATCGGGGCCGCGGCCGGCGGCTGGGTCAGCAGCCCGGCCTGCGAGGCGGCGTCGGTCGACAGCACGCGCGGCACGGTCAGCGCGAAAACGCTGCCCTGCCCAGGCTCGCTGGCCACCGAGATTGCGCCACCGAGCAGCCGGCCCAGCTCGCGCGAGATCGACAGCCCCAGCCCCGTGCCGCCATAGCGGCGGCTCGTGGTGCCATCGGCCTGCTGGAACGCCTCGAAGATGACCTGCTGCTTGTCCTTGGGGATGCCGATGCCGGTGTCACGCACTTCAAAGCGCACCGCATCGTCGCCATGGGCGGCGAGCGCCAGCGTGACCGAGCCGGTTTCCGTGAACTTGAACGCGTTGGACAGCAGGTTCTTGAGCACCTGTTGCAGGCGCTGGCTGTCGGACACGATCGATTCGGGCACCCCGGGCATGAACTCCACGCGGAACGGCACGCCCTTGCCCTCGCCGATCGGGCCGAACAGGTTCTGCAGCGTGCTGCTCAGCGATTTCAGCTCCACCGTCTCCGGCTCGATGACCAGGTGCCCGGCCTCGATCTTGGACAGGTCCAGGATGTCGTTGATCAGGTTCAGCAGGTCGGTGTTGGCCGCGTGGATCGTGGCCGCGTAGCGCACCTGTTCGTCGGTCAGCGTGCCTTCCTTGTTCTCCTGCAGCAGCTTGGCCAGGATCAGCGCGCTGTTCAGCGGCGTGCGCAGTTCGTGCGACATATTGGCCAGGAACTCGCTCTTGTACTGGTTGGAGCGTTCCAGCGCGCGCGAATTGGCCGCCAGTTCGGCCTGGAAGGCGAGCATTTCGCGCTTCTGGCCTTCCAGCCGCTGGGCGTGTTCCTCTAGCTGGACGTTGGTCTGCTCCAGCTCGGCCTGCTGGGCTTCGAGCCGCGCCTGCGAATCCATCAGCGCGCGGCCACGCTCTTCCAGTTCCTCGTTCGACACGCGCAGCTCTTCCTGCTGCACCTGCAGTTCCTCGCTCTGGCGCTGCGTCTCGGCCAGCAGCTTTTCCAGCCGGCCCCGGTAGACGGCGGCGCGCACGGTCATGCCGATCGACTCGCCCAGCCGCTCCAGCAGTTCCACCACGTCGGCCGTGTCGCGCTGCGCCTTGATGAAGCCCAGTTCCACCACGCCGACCACGTCGCCCTCGGCCGTCAGCGGCGCGGCGATGATCTCGGTCGGTGCGGAGCGGCCCAGCGCCGACGACACCTGCAGGTAGTCCGCCGGCAGCCCGCCCACGGCCATCACGCGGTTCTCGGCGGCCGCCTGGCCGGCCAGAGTCTGGCCCTTGGCCAGCGTCTGCGGCAGGCGGTCGGCATCGGCCAGCGCCCAGGTGGCCAGGCGCTGCAACTGCGCGCCTTCCACCTGGTAGACCACGCCGACGTGCGCCTGCAGCACGTCCGACAGCGCGCGGACCAGCGCGTCGCCGACATTGCCGGCCGACTGTGCGTTGCGCACCGCCTGGTGGATCCTGACCTGCGACTGCTGCAGCCAGCTCGCGCGCTGCATGGCCTGCTGCGCCACGATGTAGCGGTAGACCACCACCGCCAGGAACCACGCCATGATCACGCCGGCTGACCGGTTGATGATCGCGAACAGGACGTTGGCGCCGCCGGAGGGCGACAGCGCGTAGCCGATGCCAATCAGCACCGTGGCGGCGGCCGCCGTGATCAGGGGTAGCCGGGCGTCGTTGCCGTAGAGCGACAGGCAGACCGGCACGAGGTAGAACAGCCAGACGGCCAGGCCGAGCGGCGTCATCGCGTCGACGCCAAAGACGACGACGAGCGAGACCGGGACGATGATGACGCCGAACAGGAAGCGTTGCAGGGAGGACGGGTGCATACCGATGGATGTCGAAAAGGTCACGGCAACGCCCCGGATTGCCGGACGGCCAGATCGCCAACGCAAAGCGACTCATGCTACCCCGCGCCGACCGAAAAGGCTGTCGGTGTTGCACCGACATTTGCTGCGCCGCAGCACGCCACCGGATCGGCAACCGTTACACCGGATCGGTTCGAAAACTGCAATCCCGCGCCCCGGTCCGGCCGGCCGCGCCGGGCGTGGCGCCGGGGACGGCACGGGTACGACAATTGCGCGCCTGGTGGCACTGCAACGAACCCAGGAGCCCGCCATGGCATCGCAGAGCAACCCCGGCGCCCCCACGCCGCCCGCCACTGATCCGTCCACGAAGCCGCGCGACCCCGCCGGCAAGGCCCCCGCCGACGCCGGCAAGGCGGCCCCGACGCCCAACGAGATCATGCGCGAGGACCAGTCTCCGCGCGACGAGCAGGGCAACCGCCCGCAGAGCGACAAGCCGGACATTTCGGGCTGACGACGATGGATGCCCCCATCCACCTCCCCGACAGCGTCCAGGCGCCCCAGCGGCGCCGGACCCACCTGCGCATCAACGGGCAGGACTACCGGCTCGACCTGCCCGTCTGGACCACGCTGCTCGACCTGCTGCGCGACCAACTGGACCTGACCGGCACCAAGAAGGGCTGCGACCACGGCCAGTGCGGCGCCTGCACCGTGATTGTCGATGGCCGGCGCATCAATAGCTGCCTGGCGCTGGCCGTGGCGTACGACGACGCCGACATCACGACCATCGAGGGCGTGGCCGACCTGCATCCCGGGCCCGACCTGCACCCCGTCCAGCGCGCGTTCATGGCCTGTGACGCGTTCCAGTGCGGCTATTGCACGCCCGGGCAGATCTGCTCGGCCGTGGCGCTGCAGGGCGAGACGCCCCCGCGCAACCGCGCCGAAATCCGCGAGCGGATGAGCGGCAACCTGTGCCGCTGCGGCGCTTATCCGCAGATCGTGGAGGCCGTGGCGCAGGCGCTGAGCGTGGACGCGCCGCCCCAGTCCACCCCACCCGCAGAGGGATAAGCCATGCACCCGTTTCGCTATATCCGCGTGGAATCCGTGCCCGAGGCGCTGGCGGTCATCGCCGGGCAGCTCGGCAATGACCCGGACGGCGCCCACCCGGCCGCCCTGCCGCGCCTGTTCGCGGGCGGCACGAACCTGCTGGACCTGATGAAGGAAAACGTCATGCGCCCCGGCGCGCTGGTCGATATCGGCCGGCTGCCGCTCGACGAGATCGAGTTGTGGGACGACGGCACGCTGCACCTGGGCGCGATGGCGCGCAATGCGGACACGGCCGAGCATCCGCTGGTGCGCGAGCGGTTTCCGCTGCTGCGCGCGGCCATCCTGGCCGGCGCCTCGGGCCAGATCCGCAACGTTGCCACCAACGGCGGCAACCTGCTGCAGCGCACCCGCTGCTACTACTTCTACGACGCGGGCGTGCCATGCAACAAGCGCGACCCCGGCAGCGGCTGTCCGGCCGCGCACGGGCTGGCGCGCCAGCACGCCATCCTGGGCGCCAGCGAGGCGTGCATCGCCACGCATCCGTCCGACATGTGCGTGTCGCTGGCGGCGCTGGACGCCGTGGTCCATGTGGAATCGGTGCGCGGGCCGCGCGAGATTCCGTTCCAGGACTTTCACCGGCTGCCCGGCGACCATCCCGAGCACGACACCACGCTGGCGCCCGACGAGCTGATTACCCATATCAGCGTGCCGCCCAACGCGTTCGCGGGCCACAGTACCTACCTGAAGGTGCGCGAGCGGGCGTCCTATGCATTCGCGCTGGTGTCGGTGGCGGCGGCGCTGGCGCTTGAGCCCGACCAGACCATCCGCGACGCGCGGCTGGCGCTGGGCGGCGTGGCGCACAAGCCCTGGCGCGACCGGGACGCCGAAGCGATGCTGGCCGGACGCCCGGCCACGGCCGAGACGTTTGCCGACGTGGCCGCCTTCGTGCTGCGCGACGCCCGCGCCTGGGGCGGCCCCGCCTTGCCGGAAAGCACGCCCGGCAACGCGTTCAAGATTCCGCTGGCGCACCGCGCCATCGTGCGGGCCCTGGAAATGGCCACGGCCGGCGTGCTCACCAACACCGGGCAGGACGCCTGCCGCGAGGAGGGCTGGCAATGAGCGAAACCACGCTGCCGCCGCTGGAAGCCGACCAGCAGCCGATGGCCCCCGGCAACGCCGGCCCGGCCGGCATCGGCACCCCGCTGCCGCGCATCGACGGCCTGGCCAAGGTCACCGGCACCGCCCGCTACGCGGCCGAGCACCAGTCGCCCGACCTCTGCTACGGCGTGGCGGTCAACAGCACGATCGCGCGCGGCCGGATTGCGCGGATCGACACCGACGCGGCCCGCGCCTTCCCCGGCGTGCTGGACGTACTGACGCACGACCATCGCCCGTCGATGCGGTCGATGCGCTTCTTCTACAAGGACATGACCGCTCCGGCCGGCAAGCCGTTCCGGCCGCTGCACGACGACGAGATCCACTGCAGCGGCCAGCCCGTGGCGCTGGTGGTGGCCACGTCTTTCGAGGCCGCCCGACACGCGGCCACGCTGGTGCGTGTGGAATACGCGCCGGCGCCCCACGAGACCAACCTGCTGGCCCGGCGCGACGCCGCGCACGAGCCCAGCCCGCTGAAGGTGGGCTTTTCCAAGCCGCCCAAGCCCAAGGGCAATCCCGACGCGGCGTTCGCGGGCGCCGAGGTCAAGGTCGACGCCCAGTTCTACGCCGGCGTGGAGCACCACAATCCGATGGAGATGCACGCCAGCACCGTGATCCGGGACAGCCGCGGCCATCTGCTCATCTATGACAAGACGCAGGGCTCGCAGAATTCGCGCTGGATGGTGTCCCGGGTGTTCGGCCTGCCCGGCCGCAAGGTCACGGTGCGCAACCCGTTTGTCGGCGGCGCGTTCGGGTCCGGGCTGCGGCCGCAGTACCAGTTGCTGCTGGCCGTGATGGCGTCGCTGCATCTGAAGCGGTCCGTCCGCGTGGTGCTGACGCGCCAGCAGATGTTCACGTTCGGCCATCGGCCGGAAACCTGGCAGCGCGTACGGCTGGGCGCCACGCGCGACGGCCGGCTCACGTCGATCATCCACGAAGCCATCGCCGAGACGTCGCGGCAGGAAGACTACGTCGAGGTGGTGGTCAACTGGTCCGGGCAGCTCTACGCCTGCGACAACATCCGCTACGTGTACAAGCTGGTGGCGCTGGACCAATACACGCCGATGGACATGCGCGCGCCCGGCGCCGCGCATGGCGTACACGCGATCGAAGTGGCCATGGACGAGTTGTCGTACGCGGCCGGCATCGATCCGCTGGAACTGCGCCGCATCAACTACGCCACGCGCGACGGCAACCAGGGGCTGCCGTTCTCGACGAAGCAGCTGATGGACTGCTACGAGCAGGGCGCGCGCGCGTTCGGCTGGGATCAGCGGCCGCTGGCACCGCGCGCGATGCGCGACGGTAGCGAACTGATCGGCTGGGGCATGGCGACGGGCACCTGGGACGCGCTGCAGATGGCCGCCCGCGCCAGCGCCACACTGCTGGCCGACGGCCGGCTGGAGATCACCTGCGCGGCCAGCGACATCGGCACCGGCACCTATACGGCCATCAGCCAGATTGCCGCCGATGCGATGGGCATCGCCGTGGAACGGGTGATCTTCCGGCTGGGCGACTCGGACCTGCCGTTCGCGCCGATCGAGGGCGGGTCGTCGCATATCGCCACGGTGGGCTCGGCCGTCGACGGCGCCTGCGAGAAGCTGCGCCGCCAACTCTGGCGGCTGGCCCGCACGGTCAAGGGGCGCGGATTCGAGCAGTGCGCGTTCGACGACGTCGAGTTCGCCGACGGCGCCATGCGGCTGCGGCAGCAGCCCGACACCAGCATTCCGCTCGATTCGCTGCTGCTGGCGTGCGGCAAGACCCAGCTTGGCGTGCGGCACCTGCTGCTGCCCGACGTGCGCAAGCAGAAGCAGACCGTGCGGGCGGTGCATTCGGCCGTGTTCTGCGAGGTACGCGTGGACGAGGCGCTGGGCGCGGTGCGCGTGACGCGCGTGGTCAGCGCCGTGGCCGCCGGCCGGATCGTGAATCCGCTGACGGCCCGCAGCCAGATCTCGGGCGGCGTGGTCTGGGGCATCAGCCAGGCGCTGTTCGAGGAAACGCTGAGCGACCACCGCCTGGGCCGCTTCATGAATCACAATCTCGCCGAATATCACATTGCCGCCAATGCCGACATCCGCGACATCGACGTCATCTTCGTCGAGGAAGACGACCGGATCGTCAGCCGGATTGGTGCCAAGGGCGTGGGCGAGATCGGCATCGTCGGCGTGGCGGCGGCCATCAGCAACGCGATCTACCACGCCACCGGCAAGCGGCTGCGCACCACGCCGATGACGCCGGACAAGCTTGTCGCCGGCTGAAGCCCTAGGCGCGGGCCCTGGCCTTGGCGGCCGGGGCCGGCTTCGGACGCGCCTTGGCTGTCGTACGGGCCTTGACCGTGGCCTGGTTGGCGGCCACGGCCGCGCGGATCAGGGCCTTGAGCGCCGGGCGGTCGATCCGGCCGCCTTCAGGGAAGTCGATGGCCCGGCGCACGTTGCCTTCCAGGCTGGCATTGAACAGGCCCTTGGGATCGGGCAGCGACGCGCCTTTCGGGAAGGTCATCTTGACGGCGGCCTTGTAGACCTCGCCCGTGCACAGGATGCCGTCGTGCGACCACACCGGCACGCTCCACTTCCATTCCTCGACGACGTCGGGGTCGGCCTCGCGGACCAGCGCCCGCAGTTGCGCCAGCAGCTCGCCGCGCCAGTCGCCCAGCTCGGCAATCCTGGCGTCGATCAGCTCGGCTGCCGGAATGCCATCGGCCGCTGCGTCTTTTTTCATCATTTGTCTCCCGTTCTGGTGTTCCTGACACATCACTATAGGACACGGGCGGCCCTGCCCGCCGGGGTTGACAATGGATTCTCCAAACACAATACTTCTATCAACTTTGATCCCTATTCGAGAACGACACCGTGGTGTCGTCGATACAGCGTGGAACTGGCCGAACTCGAAATCTTCCGGGCCGTGGCGCGTGAGCAGAGCGTCACGCGCGCGGCCAAGGCGCTGGAACGCGTGCAATCCAACGTCACCACCCGCGTCAAGCAGCTTGAGGAAAGCCTGGGCGTGGCGCTGTTCCAGCGCGCGAACCGGCAGATGATCCTGACGCCGGCCGGGCAGCGGCTGCTGGGCTACGCCGACCAGTTGCTGGCGCTGGCCGAGGAAGCGCGCCAGTCCATGCGCGCGGACGCCCCGAGCGGCCGGCTGCGCGTGGGATCGATGGAAAGCACGGCGGCCACGCTGCTGCCGGGGCCGCTGGGCCGCTTCCATGCCGCGTGGCCCGACGTCGACGTGGAACTGACCACCGGTACGTCGCAGGCGCTGGCCGACGCGGTGCTGGAACGGCGGCTCGATTGCGCGGTGGTGGCGCACCCGGGCGCCGGCGCCCACAAGGACATCGACCTGGCGGAACTGGGCGACGGCCTGGACGGCACGTTTCTCAAGACCGAGGAACTGGTGCTGGTGCTGCCGGCCACCCATCCCAAGGTGCACCGCCCCGAGGACGTGACGCTGCGGCAGCTTGCCGCCTTTGCCCGGGGCTGCACCTATCGGCGCTGTGCCGAAGACTGGCTCGAACAGGCCGGCGACGGCGTGCGCCGCCGCCTGACCGTCATCGAACTGCCCTCCTATCACGCGATCCTGGCCCAGGTGACGGCCGGGTCGGCGGTCGCGATCGTGCCGCGGTCCCTGCTGGCGATGCACGACGACGGCGCCGCATGGCAGACCGTGCCCGTGCGCAAGGTCCACACGTTCCTGATCCAGCGGGCCGGCTTTACCACGTCGGCCTTCGAAGCATTCCAGCAGGCGCTGCGCCGTAGCTAGCGCCCTGCCCTATTTCGCCCGTTTTCCAAGGATTCTCGCCATGAACACCGCCTTCCCGCAGCACACTTCCCACCCTCTGCTGGCCCGTCTGGGCCTCCGGCTGCCGATCATCCAGGCGCCGATGGCCGGCGTCAGCACGCCCGCCATGGCGGCGGCGGTATCCGAGGCCGGCGGCCTGGGCTCGCTCGGCGTCGGCGCCATGGACGCCGAAGGCGCGCGCCAGGTCATCCGCGAGACGCGCGCGCTGACCGCCCGCCCGTTCAATATCAACCTGTTCTGCCACGCGCCGGCCCAGCCCGACGCCGAGCGCGAGTCTGGCTGGCTGGCCTACCTGGCGTCCGCGTTTGCCGAGTTCGGCGCCACGCCGCCCGCCAACCTGCGCGAGATCTACAAGAGCTTCGTGGTCGACGACGAGATGTACCAGATGCTGCTGGAAGAAAAGCCGGCCGTGGTCAGCTTCCATTTCGGGCTGCCGCCGCAGGATCGCATCGACGCGCTGCGCGCCGCCGGCATCGTGCTGCTGGCCAGCGCCACGTCGCTGCAGGAAGCGCGGCTGATCGAGGCGGCCGGCATCGACGCCGTGGTGGCCCAGGGTATCGAGGCCGGCGGGCACCGTGGGGTGTTCGACACCGCGGCCGAGGACGAAGGGCTGGGCACGTTTGCGCTGGTGCGCCTGCTGGTTGCGCGCACACGGCTGCCGGTGATCGCCGCTGGCGGCATCATGGACGGCGCGGGGATCGCGGCGGCACTGGCGCTGGGCGCCGTTGCCGCGCAACTGGGCACGGCGTTCGTGGCCACCGACGAATCGGCCGCCGACGCGGCCTACCGCAGCGCGCTGACGGCGGCCGAAACCCGCCCGACCACGCTGACGCGCGCCATCTCCGGGCGCGCCGCACGCGGCTTCACCAGCCATTTCACCCGGCTGGGCACCGCCGCCGGCGCGCCTGCGATTCCGGACTACCCGGTCACCTACGACGCCGGCAAGGCGCTGCACGCGGCGGCCAAGGCCAAGGGCGTCAGCGACTACGCGGCGCAATGGGCCGGCCAGGCCGTGCCGCTGGCGCGCGTGATGCCGGCCGGCGAGATGGTCTTCGTGCTGGAACAGGAACTGAAGGCCGCGCTCGACCAACTGGCCGGGCTGCGGGCCACGCTGGCCTGAACCGGGGCAGGCTTCAGGCCAGCAACGGGCTGCGGGCAAACTCGCCGGCCGCCCAGTCCAGGAACGCCCGCACGCGCGGCGAAAGCTGCCGCGAGCGGGGATAGAGCAGCGACACGGGCTGGGACGGCGGCGGCGTGTCGCGCAGGATTTCGACCAGCGAGCCGCGCCGAAGCTGGTCGATCACGTGAAAGCGCGGCACCTGGGCCATCCCGAGCCCGAGTTCGATGCCGGTGAGATAGCTCTCCGTGCCGGTCACTGCGAGCGGGCACGGCAGCGACACGGTCTTCAGGTCATCACCGACGGTGAATTCCAGCGGCGTAACGTTGCCGGTGCTCATCTGGCGGATGGCGACCATGCGGTGGCCGTCCAGCGCGTCAAAGCTGGCCGGGGTGCCGAACCGCGCCAGATAGGCGGGCGTGGCGCAGGTCAGCCGGTCCAGCATCGCCACCTGCCGCGCCACCAGTTCGCTGTCGGGCAGCCGCCCGTAGCGCAGCACGCAGTCGACGCCTTCCTGCACAAGGTCCACCCACCGGTCCCCTTCGCTCATCGTGATCTGCAACTGCGGGTAGCGCGCCAGGAAATCGGGAAAGCCGGGCATCAGGAAATGGCGCGCCAGCGTGCCCTGCACCTCGATCCGCAGCATCCCGCGCGGCTCGGCCCCACTGAAACCGCCCTCGGCGTCCTCGATATCGTCGAGGATGCGCAGGCAGCGGCGGTAATACGCTTCGCCGTCCAGCGTCGGGCGGACCACACGGGTGGTGCGCTGGAGCAGCCGAACCCCTAGCCGTTTCTCCAGATCGGCGATGACCTTGGTCACCGTCGACCGGGGCACGTCCATGTCGCCGGCAGCCAGCGTGAAGCTGCGGCGCTCAACCACGCGGGTGTAGAGCCGCATCGCATCGAATCGGTCCACTTTGGCCTCTCTATGGCGTATCCGCCATATTTAACGACGTATTGTTTCTCTGGCAGAACAAGTGATGGCAATTCTAGGCCGATTATCCAGTGCCGACTATCGCCGATAGTGCAGTCACACCGCGCCGACGCGGTTCGACCAACGATCCACCCTGGAGCCCGACATGACCACTTTCCCGTCCACTTCCGCCCAGACTGGCCAGCGCGTTGCCATCGTCACGGGCGCCTCGCGCGGCATCGGCGCCGCCATCGCCCGCCGGCTGGGCGCCGATGGGTTTACCGTCGTCGTCAACTATGCCGGCAGTGCCAGCGACGCCGAGGCCGTCGCCGCCAACATCGAGGCCGCCGGTGGCCGCGCGCTGACCCACCAGGCCGACGTCGGCGACGCCGCCGCCGTCGCGCGCATGTTCGCCGCCGCCGAAGCCGCGTTTGGCGGGGTGGACGTGCTGGTCAACAACGCCGGCATCATGAAACTGGCGACCGTGGCGGAAAGCGACGACGCCCTGTTCGACAGCATCATGCGCATCAACGTCAAGGGCAGCTTCAACACGATGCGCGAAGCCGCCCGCCGGCTGCGCGACGGCGGCCGGATCATCAACCTGTCGTCGAGCCTGGTGGGACTGCTGATGCCGACCTACGGCGTCTACGCGGCGTCCAAGGCGGCCGTCGAAGCCATGACCCACGTGCTGATGAAGGAAGTGCGCGGCCGCAATATCACCGTGAACGCCGTGGCCCCCGGCCCGACCGCCACCGAACTGTTCCTCGACGGCAAATCGCCGGAACTGATCGACAAGATGGCAAAAATGGCACCGCTGGAACGCCTGGGCAAGCCGGAGGACATCGCCAATGCCGTGGCCTTCCTGGCCGGCGCGGACGGGTCGTGGATCAACGGCCAGACACTGCGGGCCAACGGCGGAATTATCTGAGACGCGGGCGGTGGGTCAGCGGCCGTCGACCTGATCGAACGCCGTGGAGGTCTGCCGCTGGTGGACGATGCTCATCCCCACCTGCGCGGCCATCAGGCCGAGCCAGATCAGCGGATAGGCCCACACGGGCAGGACGGCGTCGCGGGCATCGTCCTTCCCGGGCAGATCGAGACAGAGCAGCAAAGCCGTGAAGCCCGCCGCGCCCATCGTCCAGAACAGCGACAGCGGCAGCGGGCCGTAGTCGGTCGGGCGAACGGCCGCTACCGGCGCCGGGCCGACCACATTGAGCGCCACACCCGCGCTGCAGGGCGTAGCCACCAGTTGCGCGCCTTGCCCGTGCCCGATCATGCTGGCCGCCAGCGCCTGGGCCAGCCAGGCATGCGCGGGACCTGGGCGGCCAAGCGCGCGGTCGATGTCGTGGCTGGCGACGGTCAGCGCCGAGTCCCCGACAGCGGTCGTGACCGCATGCCGCAGCCCCTTGTTGAGGTCCGTGTACCAGAATTGCTTGATCCGCTTGGCCGGCACCTGCCCGGCATCGACCAGCTTGACCAGCGCCGCCTCGACGCCATCCGCCTCGGCGGTGATCGCGCGGCACAGGTTGCCCTGCGGCCTGATCGGCGGTCGGGCACCCGCCAGCGTTTGCGGCGCCGCCAGCAGCACGGCGACGGCGATTTCGGAAATTTCCGGCGCCTCCTGCCCATCGTGCAACTGACACGCCAGCACGAGCCGCGACCCGGCCAGCGGCGGCGCGGCGCCCCACAGGGTATCCATGCACGCCGCCTTGCTGCCCGGCGTCCACCTCGCCGACACGCGGTCCGGCACCCCGAGCTGGCGCATCAGGCGTAGCAATTCCTTTAGATCTCCTTCGTCGGCGGTCTGCAGGACGATTTCGAGGGGCCCCAACCGGACCAATCGTGTCAAGACGGGCAACAGCGGCGAGAGCAGGGATTCGAGCGCACAGACCAGACGGGAGCTGCCCGCCGGCGCATCGAGGTCGAGCGCCAGCACCTTGTCGGGATTGACCGGCGGCGCCCCTTCGAGCCCCAGCAGCCGCTCGGCCAGATCGTTCTCGGGCGTCAGCACCACGCTGTCGACAATCGCCACATGGCCGCGCGCCCAGTTCAACCAGTAATAGGCGCGCCATTGCCGCCGCACGTTCCAGAGCCAAGCACTGTCAGCCGGCAACTCATAGCCGGCGTACAGGCATGCACCCAGCAGCGCCGTGCATATCGTCAACGGTATATACAGCGCCTGATAAACGAACGCGTTGGACCACACCGTCTCGCCTTTCGGCCATCCGGCAAAAACAACCAGCACACCAACCGCTTCAAATGCGACCAGCACCGCCAGCAACAACCAGCCCGACGGCGCCCGCGGCTCCTGACGCGCCGGAATTTCTTCCATTTCCCAACCCGAACTCATGCGAACCTGGCCCCAGACGGCGCGGCCAGCACGATACTGCCGCATTGCGATCGACACCCATGCACCACCAGCCGTCGCCCCTGCTCGGTATACCCCTCGCCGCCCTCGACAATAGGATTATCGCCATGCGTGGGACAGGACACGATATCCCCCACCAGCGCCACGCGCCGGCCGCCAATGACAAAGGTCGACGATGCGGTCTTCACAACACCTTGATGGCTGGTGGCATCGCCCAGCAGCACGGGATCTTTCATGGGGTAGGTTTCGGGAAATTGGACGGGCGGATGGAGTCGTCGCAGGAAATGTATTCCTGGCCGGAGGGGGTGTGGAGACCGTTTAGGTAGTTGGGGCGCCGCGATGCGCGGAAGTAATCGCCCTTGATGCCTGGAGGCAAAGGCTGACGAAGGTCAATGCCCGAAACAAGGGGATACTGCTCGACCCAATAGTCATCAATATCGCGGGCAATCTTCTCTGCGATGTAGATTCGGTCTGCTGTGGCAGCCACGATGTATTGGGCCGAGTCCTCAAAAGGACTACGCGAATTTTTCATATAGTAGCCGCCACTTCTGAAAGAACGTCCGCCATCCGTCGAATAGATGAATGCAATATTGCAGCCCTTGTCCGGGCACACCCCCATAGGTGGGTACGAGGAGGGAACGACAATATTTCGGCCCGTTGGGTCGGCATTGATCAGTCTTCCCCTGTAGCTCGCTATGCCGCCACCCCTGCCAAACTTGGTACGGATACCCAGACGCGTGTCGTTGTAGTACGTAGTTCCAAAGTAGCAGTGCTTATAGTCCTCCAGCGAGATATAGCGATGAGCGTCAATGCGGTAGATAACCTGCGGGGGGACATCAAAACTCGGCACTGCGTCCGAACGATTCGACGACGGATTTGCGCAGCCGGTGGCGAGGAAGGCGGCGATGGCGAAAACGCCCAGAATGTAGCGATATGCAATCAATCGGCTCTCCTTACTTGCTCACATTGGCCGGACGAATCGAGTCGTCGCAGCTGACATATTCCTGGCCGGAGGGGGTGCGGAGGCCGTCCAGGTAGTTGGGACGCTGCGATGCGGAAAACCTCTCACCCCGGACTGTCGTCTTGACTTCGGGGCGCGGCGGTTCGCCAGGGCGGTACGGGCGAAGGTCAATGCCGGGAGCCAATGGATACTGGGTGACGTAGTAGTCATCCGTTCTCCATTTTCTAGCAATGTAGATTCGGTCGGTAGTGGCCGCGACGATATAATTCGCAGAATCCAAAAATGGCTTCCACGTATTTCTGATGTAATAACCACCACTCCGAAATGACCGCCCCTCGTCTGTGGAGTATATAAATGCAATATTGCACCCGCGGTCGGGACAGGAGCGTCGAGGTGGTTCAGAGGACGGAATCACGATATTCCTGCCAGTCGGATCGGCGTTGATAAGCCTTCCCTGGTAGTTTTCGACGCTATCGGTCCCTAGCTTGGTACGGATGCCTTGTCGGACATCGTTGTAGTACGTGGTGCCATGACGGCAGTCGCGATAGTTCTCCAAGGTGATAAACCGGTGGTCGTCAATGCGGTAGATGACCTGCGGGGGGACATCAAAACTAGGCACTTCGTCCGAACGATTCGACGACGGATTTGCGCAGCCGGTGGTGAGGAAGGCGGCGATGGCGAAAACGCCCAGAATGTGGCGATATGCAATCAATCGGCTCTCCTTACTGGCTCACATTGGCCGGACGAATCGAGTCGTCGCAGCTGACATATTCCTGGCCGGAGGGGGTGCGGAGACCGTCCAGGTAGTTGGGACGCTGCGATGCGGAAAACCTCTCACCTCGGACTGTCGTCTTGACTTCGGGTCGCGGCGGTTCGCCATGACGGTACGGGCGAAGGTCAATGCCGGGAGCCAATGGATACTGGGTGACGTAGTAGTCATCCGTTCTCCATTTCCTAGCAATATAAATTCGATCTGTGGTGGCGGCGACGATGTAGTCCTTAGAATCCCTAAATGGATTCGGGGAATCTCGCATGTAATAACCGCCACTAAGAAAGGTTCTGCCGGCATCTGTCGAATAAATGAAAGCTATGTTGCAACCCTTGTCTGGACATGCCGCATTGGGAGGATAAGACGACGGAATAACGATGTTCTGTCCTGTTGGGTCTGCGTTGATGAGCCGCCCTCTATAGCTGGCTATGCCGCCGCCTCTGCCGAACTTGGTACGAATGCCCTGACGTGTGTCGTTGTAGTATGTTGTGCCGAAGTAACAATGCTTGTAGTCCTCAAGGGAGACGAAACGCTGATCGTCGATGCGATAGATAATCTGCGGGGGCACATCAAAACTCGGCATTTCCTCCAAACGATTCGACGACGGATTTGCGCAGCCGGTGGTGAAGAAGGCTGCGATGGCGAAAACGCCCAGAATGTGGCGATATGCAATCAATCGGCTCTCCTTATTTGCTCACCTTGGCCGGACGAATCGAGTCGTCGCAGCTGACATATTCCTGGCCGGAGGGGGTGCGGAGACCGTCCAGGTAGTTGGGGCGTCTGGAAGCTGCAAAAGTGTCGCCTTTGACTGGCGTTTGGACCTTGGGACGCGGTGGTTCGTCAGGTCGGAAGGGACGGAGGTCGATGCCGGGAGCCAATGGGTACTGAATGACGAAGTAATCCTTTGCCCCCCATTTTTCAGCAATGTAGATTCGGTCGGTAGTGGCCGCGACGATATATCTCTTTGACTCATCATAAGGTCGGCGCACATTACGCATGTAATATCCACCACTCAAGAACGAACGCCCACCGTCAGTCGAATAGACAAAGCCAACATTGCAGCCTTTGTCCGGGCATGAGATCCTCGGTGGCTCCGATGAGGGGATAACGATATTCCGACCTGTTGAATCAGCATTGATCAGCCGTCCTTGGTAGTTTTCGATGCTTTCGTCGCCCAGCCGGGTACGAATACCTTGCTGAGTGTCGTTGTAATACGCCGTTCCATGACGACAGTCTCGATAGTTTTCCAACGTGATAAAACGATGGTCGTCGATTCGGTAAATAACCTGCGGCGGCACGTCGAAATTACGCACCTTTTCTGGGATACGAGTTGGCGGATATGCACATCCCGACAGAACCAGCGCTGCGGTGACCCCCTGAATAACTCGCTGCCTCATTATGCCCCTCTGAATTTGTCGTTGTGAGCCTTGGCCGCTATCGCATCAGCGACCGCTTCCTCGTCTATGTAGGCGCTTGGCATTTCCGGCCGAAGTAATATTCCATTGGTGAAATACGCATCGGTCATCTGAGTCCAATCCGCTTCGAGCGTGAGCTCACGCCAAAACCGGCGGTCTTCAAATGACTCGCAGAAGCCGATTGGCAGGTCGTAAGCGGCTACCCGCGACATGAAGTTCACATCTGACGGCAGCGTACTGTGATCGGGAGGCTCGGCCTTGACGGTGCTCAACCGCTCACGCGCTTCGTCATCCGTCTCTTTGGTTCGGATGCGTTGATTTCCGCTGTAGATGTCTTCACCCCGATCCTTGTAAAGCTCGCCCTCATAGACGGAACGCATGTACGGGTATTCCTTCAAGTAGTACTCGCCGTTGTCTGGCCGAATCGCGCCCATTTCTCTTGCTTCATCCACAGACTCATCAAAGGCGCTAAGTTCCGCCGGCGTCAGCGGTCGCGGCACTGCCTCGGCATTGATGTGGACCGTTTGATGTGTGGACGGCACGGTCCACAGCTTGATGCCATTGAAAATCGGCCCCCGATTGCCATCCCAGAATTCCTTGGGAGACTTTGGATCGGCCGGGTCACCGCCCTTCATGTCGGGCAGCGTGCCGAAACGCTTGATACCGGGCGTATCTCCGCAAGGGGTGAGCCGGGCCAGCATCCGCTGCTTGACCGTTTCCCCCAGTTCCTCCAGCAGCCGGCTGCTGACACCCTGCCAGCCGATACTCTCCAAAGCGGACATGCCCATCACCCGATCGTGCGGACTGAAATAAACGTACAACCGCCCATGGTTATCCCGTTCGGCGAGTTCCGGAGCCAGTTGGGCATCGGGGCGCCAGGGCTTGCCGTCGGGGGTCTTGCCAACCTGGAGCAGCCCTTTGAGGCGGTCATCGAGCATGCGCCTGTCGGCGCGGATGCGATTTGCGATATTTCGGAAGGTCTTTTCACGCGCCGCTGCCGTCGGGCGGTCATTGCCGCTTGTCGCGAAATCCGTGATCTTGTCGTCGAGGGCAAACGGCGAATTCATCAGGAACAGCGCGTCTGGCGCCCGGGTGCTGCACAGTGCCGCAGCCGCCATGGCGATCATGGTGCCCTGGCTGTGCGACATGACCGTAATCGTGTCGTGCGGATATCGGGCGCGTATCTTGTCGATCAGATTGGCCAGCCGTTGAGCGGCGTGGGGGTAATAGTCTCGCGCAGGCGCGTCCTGCAGTTGGCGCTCCGGCTCGGTATTCAGCAGTTGGAGATTGACGACGCCGAACAGGTGGCGGCTGAAACCCTTGCCACTCCACATCTGTTGCAGGTTGTTGGTACCATTTTGGAACGGCCCGCCGCCCCAGAACCACGGTCCCTGGTCATCTTTGGAGCGCTTGGCGAAATCCACTCCGCTGATGTTTCGAAGTGGCACTTTGTACTTCCCTTGCGCTGCGACGGCTTCTGGTTCACGGTAGCCCCAGAAAAAACGAATCACGAGGGATCTGCCAGGATCATTGGAGACGTAGCGGCGCTCGTGCATGATCCGAGGAGTACCGGGGACCTGATCTAGGTATTTGTTCTCTCTGAGCCGAAACTCGCTATCCCCCAGCCCCAACCTCTCATTCAACCCCTCACACAACGCCTTCTCGGCCGCGTCATACCACTCCCCCTCCGAATTCACCCCGTGCACAAAAATAATCACGCCGGGCAGATGCGGGGGGATCTGGGCTTCGGCCCGGACGCCAAAACTGTCGGGGGTCATGTACGACTCCCAGTACGGGTTGCCGTGGGCGTCCCGCTGGGTCGGTACGACGCGGGTGGCTTCCTTGGGTCGAGCCTGCTGCGGCGACGCCTTGGCCTGGGGAGCCGCAGCGTCCATCGTTGTTTCGCCAGTTTGATCGGCCATGTCAGAGCTTCAGTTTGACGCGCAGCAGTTGCATGCCCTGTGCGACGTGCTTGGTGAGCAGCGAGGTTTCGCCGTCTTCGTTGGTGACGCCCTCGGTGATTTCGCCGTTGGCGAGCCGGATCCGATAGGCGCGATTGGGCAGCGGTTGGCCGGTCACGACGTCGGTCAGCACGAACCGTTCGTTGTTGATGGTGTCGGTCTGGGCGAACGTCGGGCGTGGCAGCGAAAGCGAGCCGGGGCCTGACTTCTGGATCTCGATCATCTTCAGGATGAGATGCCCGGCCCCGCCGATTTCCACGTTGTCGCCTTGCACTTTGATATAGGCGCTGCCCCCGCCGCTCAGGACGATGCCGTTCCGGGCGTTGGCGATCAGCGACCCGCTGGCGCTGGTCAGTTGCATGTTCTTCTCGGCCACCAGTTCCATGGCGTCGGACTGCGCCTGGATCAGCACCTTGCCCCGCGCGGCGAACAGCTTGATGCCCAGCTTGTGGGCGAACAGCGACAGTGCGTCGCCGGCGGCGATGGCGACGCTGCGCAGGGCGTTGACGTGGAACGCCGCGCCCGTCTTGATGCCGACGTCGTTGCCCGCCGACAGGGCGATGCGCTGCGGCGTGGCCGCCGCGATGCCGGCCGGTGCGGACAGCGCGAGGACGGCCTGCTTCAGATCGGTGACGCTGTCCTTGAGCCACTGGTTCTCGGCCCTCAGGTCGGCCACCTCGGCGACGGCGGCCCGGGCCGCTTCGGCCAGCCCCTCGGCGCCAGCCATTGACAGCTCCAGTTGCCGCATGGCGCCAGCCGTGTCGGTCTGCTGGCCGATGGCATTGGCCTGCCTGTCCGCGGTGACCAGCAAGCCACCGCCCGCGCGCACGACGCCGTGGCGGTCGGTGCGGAGTTCGAAGCCTTCGCCGCGCTTCTTGCGATGGCTATCGACCAGGTGTCCGAGGTTCAACTGCGTCTTGCCGCCGTAGTCGGTGGACAGCTTGACGCCCTCCTCGCCCTCCCAGTCCTCGAACCGCAGCTTGTTGTTGCTCTGCGTGCGGATGACGTTGCGCGACAGCCAGCGGTCCTGGCAGGTCACCAGGTCCTCGTGCTGGCTGTGGTGAAGGGCGTGGGCGATATAGGGCTTGTTGGGATCGCCGTCGCGGAACGCGATGGCGACCTCGGTGCCGTCGATCAGCGGGAAATGGAAGCCGGTCTGGCGCGCCCCGGCGAACGGCTTGGCCAGCCGCAGCGGCACGCTCTCGCTGCCCCTGGGCCAGTTGTCGAAATCGAGGTCGAACCGCACCACATAGAGACCCTGCTGCGTCAGGTAGGCGTACTTGTAGTCGCCCGGCGACGTCACCCGCGCGCTCAGCGTGCCGGCGATGCGCGGCCACCGGCTGTCATCGACCGGCAGGCGGAAGCGCCGGTCCGCCGGTATCGCCTTGTACGTGTTGCTATAGGCGCGGTCCCGGGCGCCGGTGTGGATGACCTCGGTAACCACCTGCCCGTTCGGCGCGTCGGGCAGCGACAGGTCCATGCGCAGCACGCGGGCCGGCCGAAGTTCCAGGATGTTGCTCCGGCCCTCGTAGACGATCTGCCCGGCCAGTGCCGCCTCGTGACGCAACTGCGCGGCCCAGCGGGCGCCGGCCATGTCGAGGTGGTGCGTGCCGTAGACGTAGGGCTGTCCGTAGTTGCCGGTTTCCTTGCGGGCGACGTTCGCCTCGGCCTTCAGGCGCTCGTAGGATTGGTCCGGGTTGTAGTCAGCCGTCAGGAACGATTCGGGCACGGTCCGGACATCGGTCCGGATATCGGAGACCGACTCCACGCCGGACTCCAGCCCCGCCGTTTCCCGGTACGGCACGCGCAAGGCCGGCTGGTAGATGTAGTGGTCGATGTCGTCGGAGAACTGCAGCACATCGCCAAACGCCGTGCCGAACCGGCCGGGCAGGAAGTAGCAGTACAACCCTTCCTGCTCCATCAGCAGCCGGATGTAGTCCCAGTCGGACATCTGGTACTGGAGCCGGAACCGGTGCTCCGGATACTGGCGGCGGGTCTTGAAGGCGAACTGGTGGCCTTCCAGCCCGTGCCGGCGCAGGATGGCCTCGATGATCTGCGGTGCCGTCTGGTGCTGGTAGACACGGCTGGCCTTTGTCAGCGCCAGCAGCGCGACCTTCGGCTGCACCACCATCTCATACGCGCAGAAGTCGCGGCTTTGTCCCGTCTTTGAGAACTGGACGATGCAGCCCGAGAACCGCCTGGACTCGGTGCCATCGGCCGGGGCGATCGAGAACGTCGCGTCCTTGCGCAGGTAGTCCAGCCGCGCCAGTTCGGCCGCGTGGGTCAGCCGTATGGTGACGCGATACGGTTCGCCCAGCCGCTCGACGGCGTCGAAGGAGACCACGGACAGCCCACCAGCGCTTGGCGCCCCGGGCACTTCCAGGCGATATGCCTGACGCCCCACCAGGGCCTGACGCCGCCCCGCCGCGATATCGTTCTGTCCGTCCACCGTGCCCGCCATCGATTCGAATGGCGTCAGATTTTGATGGACGACTGGCGGCTCCACGTTGACGCAGGTCGGGTAACCCTGCAGTTCGCCATGAGACTTGCACGCCGCACGGCCTGCGCTGTCGCCGAAACGTTGCGGGCGTCAGAAACGCTTGGCGGTTAATGGCATTTTAAGAATCCGAGGCGGGGTCAGACATCGCCCCGCCCCTCGCCGTGTTCGCGTTCAGCCCACCCGAAGCTGGTTCTGGACGTCCTTCACGCCCATCACATGCCCGGCGATGTCCTCAATGCGGTGCTTTTCCCCGCGATCGCGGGCGCTGCCTTTCAGCGTGACCACGCCGGCCTCGACATCGACTTCGACCTCGCGCAGGTCCACCCGGCCGTCATGGGCCAGCCGCTCGCAGACATCGTCGCGGATGCGCTCGTCGGAGCGGGTGTAGCCCTTCGGCCAGACCGGCTGCGAGCGCCACTCGACCCGTTCGCCATATCCGCGCGACTGTTCGTGCGGCATGCCGGCCGGGCGTCCGCCGCTGCCCGGACGATGGCGCAGCGCGCCGTCCTCGTGGCGGTCCTGCCAGTTCACGTCGGCGGCGCGGTGCCAGCTTGCGCGGCCGGGCGCCGTGCGCAGGCCGTCATCCTCAGAGATGCCATAGGCGGCGGGGTCGACGCGCGACTGTTCGTACACGCGCGTGTCGGCCTCGCGCCCGCGCGCCCAGGGCCGGGGATACGCCTCCGGGCCGCCAAAGTCCTCGGTCTGGTCATGGACGGCCCAGTCGCTACCGGCGTCGGACACACCGGGCTGGAACCAGCGATTGTGCTTCGTCATATCGGTCTCCCGTAGTGGTGGCGATGGGAAAGACACGATGCAAAATCCGTTCCGCGACGAAAAACCCCCACAGCCAGCCTCCGCAGCGGTGCCTGCCCAGGCGCCCGCGTGTAGCCCGCCCCATCCGTTGGAAGATTTACCGCCACCCCGGCCGCCCGCGCCGGCACATTAGAATGATGCGCCGCCCGCCTGCGGGCCCAGCCCGCCCCCGACCATGATTCCGTCCGTCTCCGCCCTGCACAACCGCCTGAAGATGCAGCACCTGCGCCTGCTGGTGGCCATCGAGGCGCGCGGATCGCTGCGGCAGGCGGCCGAGGCGCTCACGCTCTCGCAGCCCGCCGTCAGCAAGATGCTGCAGGACATGGAAGACCTGCTTGGCGTGGCCCTGTTCGAGCGCCACGCGCGCGGCCTGCGGGCAACGCGCTTCGGCCATGCCGCCACGCGCTACGCCAAGCTTGTGTTTGCCGACATGGCCGGCCTGCGCGATGAGCTGGTGGCGCTGGCGTCCGGCAAGATCGGCCGCGTGCGCGTCGGCGCCGTCATGGCACCAGCCCCGGGTCTGCTGGCCGATGCCATCCGCGACCTCAACCGCGACCATCCCCAGCTCGAAATCGCTGTCCAGGTCGATACCAGCGACGTGCTGATGCCGCTGCTGGAGCGCGACCAGCTCGACGTCGTGCTCGGCCGCGTGCCCGAAGGCTGGGACGCCGGCGGCGTCGATTTCGAGCAGTTGGGCGACGAGGGCCTGGCGATCGTGGTCGGCCCCCAGCACCCGCTCGCACGCAAGCGCCGCCTGGCGTTTGCCGAGCTGACGCGCTACCCGTGGATCATGCAGCCGCGCCCCAGCCCCATGCGCGCGCTGATCGACCGCTCGTTCGAGGACGCCGGCGTCGCCCCGCCCCCGTCGACCATCGAGACCGCCGCCGTGCTGATGACCACGTCGCTGCTGGCCGACAGCGAACTGGTGGCCGTGCTGCCCGAATCGGTGGCCGCGTACTACGCGCGGCTCGGCGCGCTGGCCGTGCTGCCGCTGCCGTTGCCGATCCAGCTCGGGCCGTACGGCATCGTCACGCGGCGCGGCCGGCCCGCCACGGCGTCGATGAGCCTGCTGATCGACGCCCTGCGCGCCCGCGCGGCCTAGCGCCTGGTTGCAACCCGCTCAGCGCCCCCAGCGCAGCACCAGCGGGTCCAGCCGCCGCGCCACCCGGAGCAGCCCCTCGCGCGTGGCCGGATGCATGGGCTGGAGCGGATGCCGCACCGCATCGCAGCGGATCACGCCGCCTTCCTGCATCAGCACCTTGGCCGTCGCCAGCCACCCCTGGCGGTTCTCGTAGTTGATCAGCGGCAGCCACTGCTGGTAGCGGGCGGCGGCGCCCTCGGCATCGCCGGCCTGCCAGGCGTCCAGGATCTGGCGGATGCCGTCCGGATAGCCCGCGCCGGTCATCGCGCCCGTGGCGCCCGCTTCCAGGTCGGCCATCAGCGTGATGGCTTCCTCGCCGTCCCAGGGCCCGACAATCGCGTCGCCGCCCAGCGCAATCAGCTCGCGCAGCTTGGCTGCCGCCTGCGGCACCTCGATCTTGAAATAGGAAACGTTCGGCAGCGCCTGCGCCATGCGGGCCAGGAACGGCGCTGACAGCGTGGTGCCGCTGACCGGCGCGTCCTGGATCATGATCGGGATGTCGATGGCCGCCGAGACCGTCGCGAAGAAGTCGAAGATGGCCGGCTCGGGCACGCGGATCGTGGCACCGTGGTACGGCGGCATGACCATCACCATGGCGGCGCCGGCGTCCTGCGCGGCGCGGCTGCGCTCGGCGCAGATCCGCGAGCTGAAATGCGTCGTCGTCACGATCACGGGCACCCGCCCGGCCACGTGGTCCAGCACCGTGGTCATCAGCCGCGCCCGCTCGTCGTCGGTCAGCACGAACTGCTCGGAGAAGTTGGCCAGGATGCAGAGGCCGTCCGATCCGGCGTCGATCATGAAGTCGATGCAGCGGCGCTGGCCGTCCAGGTCCAGCCCGCCCTGGGCGTCGAAGATGGTCGGGGCCACGGGGAACACTCCGCGATACACGGGGGTCGTCATGCGCTGTCTCCTGGGTCTGATGTTGTGCCGCCCAATATACGGGCCGGCCCGCGCGCTGCCTAATGAAACGTGCCGATACCGTGATCGCCTGCGGTGATCGCTCGGCGCCCGGCCGGCGCCGCGCCAGCCGCCGCCCGGGGCCCGCCCGCGTTAACCCGGATATCAGCACTGCTTATCGCCGCTTCAGAAATGCTCAGTTTTCGGCGCCCGCCGCGCTCCGTATAGTGGGTCTCACGCAGCGCAGACTGCGTGCCACGGAGACAGACATGAAGACTTGGATGGCCGGCGCACTGGCCGGCATCGTCGGGTTCGGCCTGGCAGCCCCCGCCGCCTGGGCGGATGACGCTCGCCCGGTACGCATGATGGTAGGCGCGGCCCCCGGCGGCGGCACGGACATCATGGCGCGCATCGTCGCGGACAAGCTGGCCGCGATCCTCAAGCAGCCGGTGGTGGTGGACAACCGCCCGGGCGCGTCGAACACCATCGCCGCGGACCTGACCGCCAAGGCGCCGCCCGACGGCAACACGCTGCTGATGGGCGTGTCGACGTCGCAGGCCATCGCGCCGCACCTGCTCAAACTCCAGTTCAACCCGCTGAAGGACCTGGCGCCGGTGGCGCTGGTGGCGCAGGTGCCCAACGTGCTGGTCGTTAACAACCAGTTGCCGGTGCAGGACGCGCGCGCGCTCGTGGCCCAGATCCAGGCCCATCCGGACAAGTACCGCTATAGCTCGTCCGGCGTCGGCAGCACGCAGCACCTGGCGGCGGCGGCCTTTGCGCACCAGATCCACGGCCGGATGCTGCACGTGCCGTACAAGAGCAGCGCCAGTGGGCTGGTCGACCTGATGGGCGGCCAGGTGGACATGAGCTTCGAGACCATGCCGTCGGTCATCAACCATATCAAGGCCGGCAAGCTGCGCGCGCTGGCGGTGACATCGGACACGCGCTCGGCGCTGCTGCCGAACGTGCCGACGCTGAAGGAAGCCGGCGTGCCCGAGATCCAGGCCAACACCTGGTACGGCGTCTACGCCACGGGCGGCACGCCGCCCGCCACGCTGCAGAAGCTGGGCGCCGCCATGGCACAGGTCATGAAAGACCCCGACACGCTGCGCCGGCTGGGCGACGTTGGCGCGGTGCCCGGCACGATGGACGCCGCCCGCTTCGACGCCTTCTCGCGCAGCGAATACGCGCGCTACGGCAAGCTGATCGCCGAACTGGGCGTGAAGCTCGACTGACCCCAAACCCTATCCCGACCATGACGCCACGTCCCCGTATCGCAATGGTGCTCGGCGACCCCGCCGGCATCGGCCCCGAACTGATTGCCCGGCTGCTGGCCGACCCCGTGGCCGCGCAGGCCCGCATCCTGCTGATCGCCGACCGCGAGGAATGGCGACGCGCCATGCAGGTGGCCGGCGTCTCGCTGACGCTGCCCGAAGTGGACCGGCCCGACTTCCAGGGCACCGAGCAGGGCCCGCGGCTCCATCACTGGGCGCTCGACGGCAACCCCGCCTATCCGCGCGGCGCCGCCAGTGCCGAGGGCGGCCGCTACTGCCTGGGCACGCTGCAGGTGGCGCTGAACCTGGCGCAGGCCGGCCAGGCCGACGCCATCCTGTTCGGCCCGCTCAACAAGAGTTCGATGCACGCGGCCGGCATGGGCCACAACGACGAGCTGCACTGGTTTGCCGAGCGGCTGGGCTACCGGGGCCCGTTCTGCGAGTTCAACGTGCTCGACGGGCTGTGGACGTCGCGCGTCACGTCGCACGTGGCCATCCGCGACGTGCCCGCGCTGATCACGCCGGAGCGCGTGCGCGACGCCATCGACCTGATCGACCACGCGCTGCGCCAGTCTGGCGTGGCCGCCCCGCGCATCGCCGTCTGCGGCCTGAACCCGCATAACGGCGACAACGGCGCCTTCGGCCGCGAGGAAATCGATGTGATCGGCCCGGCCGTGGCCGCCGCCCAGGCACGCGGCGTGGCCGCGCAGGGGCCCTTTCCGGCCGACACGATCTTCCTGAAGGTGCAGGGCGGGCCCGACGAACGCCAGTTCGACGCCATCGTCACGATGTACCACGACCAGGGCCAGATCGGCATCAAGCTGATGGGCTTCTCGCGCGGCGTGACCGTGCAGGGCGGCCTGCCCGTGCCAATCACCACGCCGGCGCACGGCACCGCGTTCGACATCGCGCAACAGGGCCGCGCCAACCCGGGCGCCACGCTGCAGGCGTTCCACCTGGCCTGCCAGATGGGCGCGCGCCGGCTGGCCGACGCCCGCGCCGCCTGACCCCGTCCCGCTCAAAGGAATCGACCATGAAGATCACCAACGTCCGCGCCCGCGTTTTCGAATGGAAGGGCAAGACCGTGCCGCCGCAGGCGCACTTCTGCACCAACGCCACCGACATCCTGTTCGACCGCGGCGACGCGATGGGGTCGTTCCGCTTTCACGGCTGGCTGGTGGTGGAGGTGGAAACCGACGACGGGCACGTCGGCATCGGCAACTGCGCGCTGGCGCCGCGCGTGGCCAAGCAGATCGTCGACCAGTACCTGGCGCCGATCGTGATCGGCCAGGACCCGTTCGACAACGAATACCTGTGGCAGAAGATGTACCGCCGCACCCACGCCTGGGGCCGCAAGGGCATCGGCATGGCCGCCATCTCGGCGGTGGACATCGCGCTGTGGGACCTCATGGGCAAGGCCACCGGCCGGCCCGTGTTCAAGCTGCTGGGCGGCCGCACCAAGGAAAAGATCTGGTGCTATGCGTCCAAGCTCTACAACAACGACGACCGCGACGCCTTCCTGGGCGAGGCGCAGCGCTACCTGGACCAGGGCTTCACGGCGATGAAGATGCGCTTCGGCTACGGCCCGCGCGACGGCGCCGCCGGCATGCAGAAGAACCTGGAACAGGTGCGGCTGCTGCGCGAGCTGGTGGGCGACGGCGTGGACATCATGCTGGAGTGCTACATGGGCTGGACACTCGAATATGCGCGCCGCATGGTGCCGCGGCTGGCCGAGTTCAACCCGCGCTGGCTGGAGGAGCCGGTCATCGCCGACGACATCGAGGGCTACGCCGAACTGAAGAAGATGAGCCCGTTCCCGATCTCGGGCGGCGAGCACGAGTTCACGTCGTACGGATTCAAGGACCTGCTGGAACGCCGCGCGGTGGACGTGATCCAGTACGACACCAACCGCGTGGGCGGCATCACCGCCGCGCAGAAGATCAACGCCATGGCCGAGGCGTGGTCGGTGCCCGTGATCCCCCACGCCGGCCAGATGCACAACTACCACCTGACGATGGCGTCCACGGCGTCGCCAATGGCCGAGTTCTTCCCCGTGCACGACGTGGAGGTCGGCAACGAACTGTTCTAC
Organism: Cupriavidus sp. H18C2; assembly: GCF_049393795.1. Classification (NCBI taxonomy): domain Bacteria; kingdom Pseudomonadati; phylum Pseudomonadota; class Betaproteobacteria; order Burkholderiales; family Burkholderiaceae; genus Cupriavidus; species Cupriavidus sp. H18C2. Next base: position 796,870 of record NZ_CP186011.1, read on the forward strand.
TACATCTTCAACGGGGAACCGGCGCCCGACAACGGCTTCCTGCAACTGGACGACAACGTCCCGGGCCTGGGGCTGACGCTGAACAACACGTACCTGGACGCGTTCGAGATCGTGGAGTAACGGGCGAGGGGCTGGCTAGCGGTCGCCGTAGTGGTAGCGGCAGCTAACGATCGAGACGGCCGCGTCGTCGGCCTTGTAGACCAGCCGATTGGTATCGTCGATGCGGCGCGACCAGAAGCCGGTCAGGTTGCCCTTCAGCGGCTCCGGCTTGCCGATCCCCTCGAACGGGGACCGCCGCGCATCCTCGACAAGCTGGTTGATGCGCTTCAGGGTCTTGCGGTCCTGCCCCTGCCAAAACAGGTATTGCGCCCACGCATCCGCGGTGAACAGGATGTTGCGCGTCATTCGGTCGGGGTATCGGGGTCCAGAAGGGTGCGCGATTTGGCCTCGCCGGCGCGCAACTGTTCGAGCGAACGCGACAGATGGGCGGCGTTGGCGGGGGAATTGAGCAGGTAGATGGTTTCGGCCCAGCTATCGTACTGGGCCTGCGACATGATCACCGCGTTGGGCGCGTCGCGGCGCGTGATCAGAACCGCCTCGTGGTCATCGATGGCCTGGTCGATCACGCCCTTGAGGTTGTTGCGGGCATCCGAGAAGTGGACGGTGCGCATCATTCAACTCCGGTACTTGTCCAATTAACTGTACAAGTATAGCGGCTATGGCGCGCCGGTCAAACGGCGGCGCGTCGGCCCGTTCGCGGGGCCGACGCGTTTTGCATCAGGCCGACTGCACCCGATACCGTTCGAGCCAGTGCGCGTACGGCGCCGGCAGGACCCACGACGGACGCTCCAGGCCCAGCTTCATGGCAGTCTGGTACGGCCAGTGCGGGTTGGACAGCATCGCGCGGCCCACCATCACGAGGTCCATCTGGCCCGCTTCGACCACGCGATTGGCTACCACGGGGTCGTCGATGCCCCACGACGACGCCACCGGCAGGCCCGCCTCGCGGTGTACGCGTTCGGCAATCGGGGCCAGGAAGGCCGGGCCCCACGGGATCTGGGCGTCCGGCGTGGAAAAGCCCACGCTGACGTTGAGCATGTCCAGCCCGCCCTCGCGCATGGCGCGCACCAGTTCGATCGATTCGCGCAGCGTCTGCTCGTCGTTGCCGTCGTACTCGATGACGCCAAAGCGGGCGGTCAGCGGCAGGTTCTGCGGCCAGACTTCGCGCACGGCGGCCAGCGTTTCCAGCAGGAAGCGGCCCCGGCCGATGGCATCGTTGCCATAGGCGTCGGTGCGCGTGTTGGCATGGACCGAGAAGAAGCTCTGCGCCAGGTAGCCGTGCGCAAAGTGCAGTTCCAGCCACTGGAAGCCCGCGTCGCGGGCGCGCTTGGCGGCGGCCACGAAATCGGCCTGGATGCGCGCGATGTCTTCGGTCGTCATCGCCCTGGGTTCCTTGGGCAGATGGGCGCCAAACGGCTTGGCCGACGGCGAGATGGTCTGCCAGCCGCGCGGGTCGCCTTCGGGGATATGGTCGTCGCCTTCCCACGGGCGGTTGGCGCTGGCCTTGCGGCCGGCATGGGCGATCTGGATGCCGGGCACGGCGCCGCCGGCCTTGATCGCCTCGGCGATGCGGGCCATGCCGACGGCCTGTTCGTCATTCCACAGCCCCGTGCATCCCGGCGAGATCCGGCCCTCCGGCGACACCGCCGTGGCCTCGACGATGACCAGCCCCGCGCCGCCGCGCGCCAGTCCGGCGTAGTGCGACAGGTGCCAGTCGTTGGTGAAGCCGTCGATGGCGCTGTACTGGCACATCGGCGGCACCGCGATGCGGTTGCGCAGCGTGACTTCCTTGAGGGTAAACGGCGTGAAAAGTGCAGGCGTAGTCATGAAATTGTCGAGACGTGTTGCAATGCAGCGATAGTAGCGACGGGTCGCTATAATGAAAACCGTCTACGCCTTATCGCTTCAATAAGAGTTCATTATGCTTAACCCGCAATGGCTGCGTTCGTTCGCGATGCTGGCCCAATCCGGCAGCTTTACCGGTGCCGCCGACGAACTGGGCCTGACACAGGCCGCCGTCAGCCAGCACATCCGCCATCTGGAAGAGGCGCTGGGCCCGCTGCTGATCCGCCGCCCGCGCGCGCTGGAACTGACGCCGGCCGGCAAGGCGCTGCTGGAATACTGCAGCGACATGGAGGTGGCCAACGACCGTCTGCGCGCCCGCCTCAGCGCCAACGCCGAAAGCGGCGTGGTCGGGCTGATCACGCCGGGCAGCATCGGCCTGTTCCTCTATCCGCGCCTGCTGGACCTGCAGGCGCGCACGCCGGGGCTGATCATCCGGCACCGCTTCGCGCCCGATGCCGAAGTGCTGGAAGGCGTGCTGCAGAACCGCTTCGATGTCGGGCTGGTATCGCTGAAGCCGGACGAGCCGCGTCTGGCGGCAAGCCCGTTCAGCGAGGAGCCGCTGGAGCTGGTCTACCCGGCCAGCGAACAGGTTGACGGCTGGGAGGATCTGCAGCGCATTGGTTTCGTCGACCATCCCGACGGCAAGACCATGGCCAACCGGCTGCTGAGCCGGCATTACCCCGGCAATCCGGGCGTCCATACGCTGCCGTGCCGGGGCTTCAGCAACCAGGTCAGCCTGATGCTGGAACCGGTGGCGCGCGGCTTTGGCTTTACCGTGATCCCGCGCTACGCACGCGAGGCGTTTGTGCAGCCGGACCGCATCCGCGTGCTGGACTGCCAGGCGCCCGTGATCGACAAGCTGTGGCTGATCCACCGCTCCGAGTGGTCGCTGCCGCCGCGCGTGGCGCGGGTGGTGGACTACCTGCGCACCCAGGTCAAGGCGGCGGCCTGAGGCTGTGCCGATGGCAGGCACCGGCTGCAGGATTTGCCAAGACACGCCGCCCGCGTTGCGATAGGCTGCGCGGCAGATTCCACCCCTCCGGTCCGCTTTCCGCCAACCGCCCCCACCCCACCATGCCGCGCCCCCTGCCCGCCTGGCTGCCCGCCATGGCCTTCGTCCTGATCTGGTCCACCGGCTTCATCGTCGGCAAGGCCGTGGTGCCGGTGGCCGATACCAGCCTGTTCCTGCTGGCCCGCTTTGCGCTGGCGACGCTGATGTTCGCGGCGGTGGCGGCGGCCGGCCGTGCCGCGTGGCCGCCGCTGGCGCAGGTGCCGCGCCATCTGCTGGCCGGCGCGCTGATGCAGGGCATCTACCTGTGCGCCGGCTATGGCGCCGTGGCGCACGGCCTGTCGCCGTCGATCATGGCGCTGCTGGGCGCGCTGCAGCCGCTGCTGACCGCGCTGCTTGCGATACCGCTGCTCAAGGAGCAGCCGACGTCGCGCACCTGGCTCGGGCTGGCGCTGGGCGCGCTGGGCGTGGGTCTGGTAGTCTTGCCCGCGATGCAGGCCGGTGCGCCGCACGCCGTCTCGCCGTGGATCGTGCTGGTGGGCGTGCTGGCGATCATTTCGATCACGATGGGAACGCTGCTACAGAAAACCTCGATTGCCCGCGCGGATATCCGCGCCAGCTCGGCCTGGCAGAACGCCGGGGCGCTGCTGGTGGCCGCCGTCGTGGTGGCCGCGTCCGGCGGCATCGGCGGCCTGCGCTGGACGTCCGGCCTCACGCTGTGGGCCGCGCTGCTCTGGGCGGCCGTGGTGCTGTCCGGGCTGGGCACGTGGCTGCTGCTGGGCCTGGTACGGCGCGGACAGGCGGCCAACGCCGCCGCGCTGATGTTCCTGGCGCCGCCGCTGGCGGCCGTGCAGGCGGCGCTGCTGTTCGGCGACCGGCTGGGGCCGCTGCAGTGGTGCGGCATGGCCGTCGCCGGGGTCGGGGTCTGGCTGTGCCAGACACAGGGGAGGCAGCGCCATGCCGAAGCTCGTTGAGCATGCGTCTCCGCTGGTCGAGCCGCGCCGCTACCAGCGGCGGCCATTCGGCCATGCCCACGACTATCACCAGCTCCTGTTCGGCGTCGATGGCGAGACCGAGCTGGAGATCGACGGCCACGCGTACCGCGTCGACCGCACCCAGGGCCTCGTGATTCCCGCCGGGCATCACCACCTGTGCAGCGGCCTGCCCGACAACCTGCAGCTCGTGGCCGATTTCCCGTCCAGTTCGGTGGCGCTGCCGGCCCGGCTGATGGCCCGGCCGCGCATGTTCGCGATGGATGCCAGCTTTGCCGTGCAGGTGCGCCGGCTGGCGGCGGCGCCCGCTGGCAGCGGCATGGCCGCCCAGCACGCGTGGCAGCGCGCCGCCGCGCTGGCCGGCGGGCTGACGCGGATGCTCGGTCTCGATGACCGGCAGGGCGATGCCGCCGAGCGCTTTCCGGTGGCCGCCGTGGACCACTACCTGCGCGCCCACCTGGCCACGCCGCTGCGCGTCGACGCGCTGGCCGCGCGCATCGGCTGGGGTCCGCGCCGCTTCCACACGCTGTTCTGCGAAGCCTTTGGCGACACCCCGCACGGCTACCAGACACGGCTGCGGCTGGACCAGGCCGTGCAATGGCTGATGGCCGGCACGATGCCGCTGGCCGACATCGCGGCCGGCGTCGGCTATCCCGACCAGACCACCTTCACGCGCGCATTCGCGCGCCGCTTCGGCATGCCGCCAGCCGCCTGGCGCAGCGCCGCCCTGCCCGCCGCTGCCTGACTGCAGTTTTTACAAAGGCAAGTAAGCCGCACACGACCGGCGCGCGCCGCCCCACGGCGGCATGCGGCCGCCCGACCGGTACGAAACTTGCGCGGGCTACCGTTCGCCATGAGAAACGATGCCCCAGAATCCCTGCTGCGCCCGGGCCACAATTGCTGGCGCGTGGAGCCCAGCGCGCGCTTTGCGATGCTGGTGGACGCCGACGCCTACTTCCCCGCGCTGCGCGAGGCCCTGACGCGCGCCGAGCACAGCGTGTTCATCCTCGGATGGGACATCGACAGCCGCATGCGGCTGCTGCCCGACGCCCCCACCGACGGCCTGCCGGCCGAGCTGCGCGATTTCCTGAACGCGCTGTGCCGGCGCCGGCGCGGGCTGCGCATCTATGTGCTGAGCTGGGACTACGCGATGGTCTTCGCGCTGGAACGCGAATTCCTGCCGTCGGCCAAGGAGCACTGGCAGACGCACCGCCGCCTGTCTTTTTGCCTGGACGGCAACCACCCGTCGGGCGCCTCGCACCACCAGAAGGTCGTCGTGATCGACCACCGCGTGGCGTTCGTGGGCGGCCTCGACCTGACCATCCGCCGCTGGGACACCCACCACCACCTGCCCAACGACCCGCGCCGCGTGGACCCCGACGGCAAGCCCTACCCGCCATTCCATGACGTGCAGTGCGTGGTCGATGGCCCGGCCGCGCGGGCGCTGGGCGACATGGCCGCGGAACGCTGGCTGCGCGCCACCGGGCGCCGCCCCCGCGTGCCGGCGCCGGACGCCCCCGTGGGCACCGATCCGTGGCCCGGCCAGGTCATGCCCGACATCACCGACGTGCGCGTGGGCATCAGCCGCACCTATCCCGAACGGCCCGATTCGCCCGCCGTCAGCGAGATCCGCGCGCTGCACACCGACGCCATTGCCGCGGCGCGCGACAGCGTCTATCTCGAAAACCAGTACTTCAGCTCGGGGCTGATCGCCGACGCCTTCGAGGCAAGGCTGCGCGAGCCCGACGGGCCCGACATCGCGCTGGTATCGCGCCGCACCGAGAGCGGCTGGCTGGAAGAAGCGAGCATGGGCGTGCTGCGCGCGCGGCTCTATCGCGGCCTGCGCGAGGCGGACCCGGACGGCCGCTTCCAGCTCTATTGCCCGCACGTGCCGGACCTGGGCGATGCCTGCGTCAACGTGCACGCCAAGGTCATGGTGGTGGACGACCGCCTGCTGACCATCGGCTCCGCCAACCTCAGCAACCGCTCGTTCGGGCTCGATACCGAGTGCAACCTCGTCATCGAGTCGAACGGCGACGCCCGCATCGCGGCCGGCATTCGCGCCATGCGCGACCGCCTGCTGTGCGAGCACCTGGCCGTGACGCCCGAGGCGCTGGCGCAGGCGCTGGACACCCACGGCCGGCTGAACACCGCGCTGGCGGCGCTGTACCGGCCCGAGGGGCGCACGCTGCAGCCGTTCGTGCCGACCGTGCCCGAGAACATCGACGCCGCCCTGCCCGACGCGGGGCTGCTGGACCCGATGGAGCCGATCGACCCGGACGAGATCGTGTCCGAGTTCGTCGGCCAGGAAGGCCGGCCGCGCGTGGCCAACCGCGTGGTCATGCTGCTGGCGCTGGTGCTGTTCGTTGCCGGCGTGGTGTTCGCGTGGCGCTACACGCCGCTGCGCGAATGGACCGATTTTCGCCAGTTGCTGGCCACCGTCCAGCAGCTCGATGACCAGCCTTTTGCCCCGCTGGCGATGCTGGGCGCGTTCGTGGCCGGCGGGCTGGCGCTGTTCCCGGTGACCGTGCTGATCGTGGTCACGCTGGTGGTGTTCGGCCCGCTCTATGGCGCGGCCATCGCGCTGGGCGGCACGGTGCTGAGCACGGCCGCCACCTACACCGTGGGCCGCGTGATCGGCCGCAACGCCGTGCAGCGGTTTGGCGGCCGGCGACTGAACCGGCTGACGCAGCAGGTGGGCAAGCACGGGCTGCTGGCGATGGTGGTGCTGCGGCTGGTGCCGGTGGCGCCGTTCACGCTGGTCAACCTCGTGGTGGGGGCGTCGCGCATCCGGCTGCGGGATTGCCTGCTGGGCACGGCCATCGGCATGTCGCCGGGCATCATCGTGTCGGCGTCGCTGGTGGACCGCATTGCCGCCGTCGCGCGCGATCCCGGCGCGGCCAGCTTTGCATGGCTGGGCGTGGTGCTGCTGATTCCGCTGGGCCTGTGGTGGGTGCTGCGGCGCCGGCGCCAGCGGCGCGCGCAGGCGTCGGAGGCGGCCCTGCGCAGTGGCGCGGGCGCGGCGCGGTGCTGCCCGCCGCCGTCTGGCCAGGGGGCGCGATGAACGCACCGGATACCCGGCCCATGACCCATCACGCCACGCCGCACGGCGCGCTCCACGCGGAGATCGCCGTGGCGAGCTACAACATCCACGGGGGCGTCGGCACCGACGGCCACTTCGTGCCCAAGCGCATCTGCGAGGTGCTGCACGAACTGCGCGCCGACCTGATCGCGCTGCAGGAGGTGGAAACGCGCGGCACCGGCTTCGACATGCTGCGCTTCCTGTCCCAGCACACGGGGCTGCATGCCATACCGGGGCCCACGCTGGTGCGCGACGACGGCGACTACGGCAACGCGCTGCTGACGCGCTACCGGCCGCTGGCCGTGCGGCACATCGACCTCAGCGTCAGGGGCTGCGAGCCGCGCGGCGCCATCGACGCCCAGCTTGAATGCAATGCCATCGAGTCCGGCACGTTCGCGCTGCGCGTGATCGCCACGCACCTGGGACTGCGGCCCGGCGAGCGCCGCTGGCAGGTCAAGCGGCTGCTGACCGCACTGGCCGAGGCGCCCGAGCAGCCCACCATCCTGCTGGGCGACGTGAACGAGTGGTTCCTGTGGGGGCGCCCGCTGCGCTGGCTCCATGCTTACTTCGAGCGCACGCCGCACGTGTCGACGTTTCCGTCGCGCATGCCGTTCCTGGCGCTCGACCGCATCTGGACTTCGCCACGCGCGCACCTGGTGGCGGTGACCAGCCATCGCACGGCGCTGTCGCGCCTGGCGTCTGACCATCTGCCGCTGCTGGCGCGCATGCGGCTCACGTCGCGCTAGCCGCTGCATCGCAATATAGGCGGGCCTGCACGGCGGCCCGGCGCATGGCCTGCCTGCCTTGCCGCATGGCCGCAATACGGGTATTTCGCTAGGCCCCCGCGCTAGATTGGGGACATGGCGCTGCCTATACTGACTTGCGCAGCGTGCATGGTAACGAGCGTGGACGTGTGCTGCCGATAACAACGGGCAGGCGAAGGGTGGCCCCGGGAGGATGCCGCCGAAGGTCGAGTCGATACGGCCTGCCCATGAACAGGAAAAGTGGAGATGGGCATGCCCAGCGAACAGTTCCTTGCTACCCAGGAAACCCGCCGCTCGGGGCTGCGTGCCCTGCGGGCGGCATTGCTCCAGGTCCACAAGGAGGTCATCGGCTACGACCGGGGCCAGTACGAGAGACTGCATGGCCCGATTCCCGCCGGACAGTTTGTGCAGCTGGTGACCGAGGAATCGTTCTTCCGCTGGCTCGATCCGCTGTCGCGCCTGATCATCGAGATCGACGAGGAACTGGACGGCGACGAGCATCACGACGAAACCTGCCGCGCCGTGGCCGGCGCCACGCAGAAGCTGTTCAGCGAGCAGGGCGACGAACTGTTCCGCAAGCGCTACCAGGAAGCGCTGCAAGACGAGGCGTCGGTCACCGTGGCGCACGGCCGGCTGATGTCCGTCATCGGCCAGCTCCGCCAGCTACCGTAAGCCACCCAGGGCCGCGCTCAGCGGCCCCGTCCGCCTCCCCTGCCGCCGCCACGTCCGCCGTAGGCGCCGCCATAGCCCCCGCCGCCATAGCCGCCACCCCGGTAGCCCCCACCGCCGTGGTAACCCCCGCGATAGCCGCCGTGGTATCCCCCGTGATATCCGCCCCGATAGCCGCCGCGATAACCGCCGTAATACCCGCCCCGATAGCCGTAGTAGCCGCGATAGCCGCCGTAGTACCCGCGATAGCCGTAGTAGCCCCGGTAGCCGCAGCAGCCATAGCCTAGCCAGATGCTGGTGGAATACGGCCAGCCGCCGTAGCTGTAGGGATAGCCGTAGGGGTAGCCGCCGTAATACCCGCCGTAGTAGGCCGGATAACCGGTGTAGGTGGTGTAGGACGATCCCGTGCCGGTGTAGCTGGCATAGCCGGTGTAGCCGCTGCCGTAGTAGCTGGCGTAGCCCGTGTCGTAGCCGGGATAGGTCACGCAGCCGGACAGCATCAGGGCAAACCCGGCCAGGGCTCCGGCCAGCGTCTTGCGTTTGGCACCCATTCCCTTCTCCACTTGGGCAGGCCTGGCCGTCCTGCGTTGTCCGGCGTCCTGTCCCTTTGGATTCTATTGCTTATTCAGAGGCAGACAAGCTCGCCCGGCGCCGGGGCGCCTGCTACAGCGCCTGGCCCAGCGCGCCGCCAAACCGGTAGCGGCTGCCCGGGTGCCACAGCACCACCACCGACGCCACCGCGCCCTGCGAGAACGTGCGCCGGCGCAGCACCAGCGCCGGCTCCGTCTGCGCGATGGCCAGCATCTCGGCCACGTCGGCCGTGGGCAGCAGCGCCTCGATCTGGTACTCGGCCCGCTGCAGCGGCGCCACGCGCATCAGGTGCTCGTTCGGCGTGATGGCGCCAAAGTCGGCCTCCATGTAGTCCGGCGCCAGCGCAGGGTTGACCCAGCGGTCTTCCACCTGGATCGGCGCGTCGTTCTCGAAGTGGACGATGACCGAATGGAACAGCGTGCTGCGCTCCGCCACGCCGAACTGCGCGGCCAGGGCCCGCGTGGCGCGCTGCCGCTCCAGCCGGTACAGGCTGCTGCGGTGCCGGTGGCCGCGCGCGCGGATTTCCTCGGCAATCGAGCGGATCTCCACCACGGTGGCCTGGTAGCGCTGTTGCGCCACGAACGTGCCGGCGCCCTTGCGCCGCACCAGGATCTGCTCGGCCTCCAGTTCGTTCAGCGCGCGGTTCACGGTCATGCGCGACACCGCGAACGTCTCGGCCAGCCGCAGCTCGGGCGGGATGGCGTCGCCCTCGCGCCAGACCCCGGCGGCAATCTGGTCCTGCACGTAGTCCTTGATGCGCTGGAACGCCGGCGCGGGCGGGTTGCTGGGTCGGACGGTCGGGCGTGTCGGCATGCAGGCTCCCGGCTGCGGGTGGGTGGACGATCGAATCAGGCGACCGCGCGTGGGCCATGTCGGGGAAAAGCGCCGCGTGCCACGCATGGCCATGCACAGCGCCAGTGCCACGCGGCACCGCGCGCGTGCCGCCCCGCATCTTATGAGAAATCCGCTTTCCGATATGCGAAAAGTTGTCTATACAGTATCTGACGGCTTCCGTAAGATCAGTCTATACAAGTCGGCCGGCAGCACAAGGGCCGCACGGCGTCGCCGGGTCAACGATCGAAGTGCCATGACGGGGAGAATTGCGTGAACCGTTGCGTAAGAAGGCCGGCCATCGGATGGCGGCTGTGGATGGCCGTGCCGGCCGTGGTCTCCGTGCTCGCGGCGCTGCCGCGTCCCGCGTTGGCGCAGCCCGACGACTATCCGTCCCGCCCCGTGCGCGTGGTCGTGCCGTTCGCGGCCGGCGGCGTGGCCGATGCGCTGCCGCGGCTGATCGGGCAGAAGCTGTCGGAGCGCTGGGGCAAGCCCGTGGTGATCGACAACAAGCCCGGCGCGGCCGGCAACATCGGCATGGAAGCCGTGGCACGCGCCGCGCCCGATGGCTATACGCTGGGGCTGGCGCCGGCCGGCAACCTGACCGTCAACCCGATCCTGTTCCGCAAGCTCAGCTTCGAGACGCGCGACTTCGTACCCGTGACGATGCTGGCGGCCTCGCCCAACGTGCTGGTCGTCAATCCGTCGGTGCCGGCGCGCTCGCTCAAGGACCTCGTGGCCTACGCCCGCACGCACCCGGGCGAGCTGAACTTTGCCTCGCCCGGAAACGGCAGCGGCGCGCATCTGGCCGGCGAACTGCTGAACCTCGAAGCGGGCGTCAAGACCGTGCACGTGCCGTACAACGGCATGGCGCCGGCGCTCAACGACGTGCTGGCCGGCCAGGTGCAGATGATGTTCGGCGGCATCTCCACCGTGCTCCAGCACATCCGAACCGGCAAGCTGGTGCCGCTGGCCGTGGCCGGGCCGCGCCGGCTGCCGCAGTAGCCCAACGTGCCGACCGTCGCCGAATCGGGCTATCCGGGCTTCGACGTGACGTCGTGGTACGGGCTGGTGGCGCCCAAGGGCACGCCGGAGGCCGTGGTACGCAAGTGGCAGGCCGACGTGGCCACCGTGCTGCGCGACCCCGACGTGCGCCAGAAGCTAGATGGCCTGGGCCTGGAGCCGGTGGGCAACACCAGCCAGGCGTTCGGCGACACCATCGCCACCGAGACCACGAAATGGCGCGCGATCGTGCATCGCGCCAACATTCCCCCGCTGCAGTAAGGAGACGCCCCGTGAACCCGTTGTACCTGACCTACCTGAACGGCCCGGACGTGGCCGAGCTGGCGCTGACCGACGCCGAGATCCTGGCCGCCGTGGAAGCGGCACTGGCCGCCCAGGGCCGCGGCGAGACCGTGATCGAGCCGCGCGTGCACCTGGTGCCGGAATCGTCGGACAAGGGCCACTTCAACGTGCTGCGCGGCTTTATCAAGCCGCTGCACGTGGCCGGGGTGAAGGTGGTGTCCGACTATGTCGACAACTACCGGCACGGGCTGCCGTCCGAGATGGCGCTGCTGAACCTGTTCGACCCCGACAACGGCGTGCCGCTGGCCGTGATCGACGCCACGGCCATCACCGACATGCGCACCGGCGCCGTGACCGCGCTGGGCGCCAGGCATCTGGCGCGCCGGGGCAGCAAGGTGCTGGGGCACATCGGCGCGCGCGGCACGTCGTACTGGAACGTGCGGCTGCTCGACTCGCTGTTCGATTTCGACGAGATCCGCGTCCATTCCCGCCGGCCCGAGAGCCGCGACGCGTTTGCCGCGCGGCTCGCGCGCGACCTGGGCAAGCCCGTGACCGTGACCGAGGACTGGGAATCGTGCGTGCGCGGCGCCGATATCGTGGTAGAGGCGTCGCGGCTGCCCAAGCCGCAGCCAATGCTGCTGACCGAGTGGATCCAGCCCGGCGCGCTGGTGATTCCGTACGGCACGATGAGCGCCGTGGAGCTGTCGCTGACCGACATCATGAGCAAGATGGTGGTGGACGACTGGGGCCAGTGCCGCAAGGGCCTGCCGTTCGGCGCGCTGCGCCAGCACGTGGACAGCGGTCGGCTGAACGAGGAAAACCTGCACGCCGAGCTGGGCCAGATCGTGGCCGGGCTGAAGCCGGGGCGCGAGCGCGACGACGAGACGATCCTGTTCTGGCACCGCGGGCTTTCCACCACCGACATCGCGCTGGGCCACGCCATGCTGACCAAGGCGCGCGCCAAGGGCCTGGGCCAGACGCTGCGCTTTGCCTGAGATGGCGGCCGGCATCGCGTCGTTCCGCATGTACAACGCCACGCCGGCCGTCGCGGCGGCGTGGCAGGCCCTGTTCACGCGGGTGTTTACCGACCTGTCCTGGCCGGTGGCAATCGTGCCGCACGCCTGGCCCGCGCCGCTGCCCGAGCTCTGGCAGCGGCCGGACCTGGTGTGCGGCTTCATGTGCGGGCTGCCGTTCGCGCAGCGCGTGGCGCCCGTGGTGCCGCTGGTGGCGCCGGTGCCATCGCCGGCCGCATACGGCGGCCAGCCGCGCTACCGCAGCGAACTGCTGGTGCGTGCGGATGCAGGCTGGCAGCACATCGACGACACGTTCGGCCACCGCATCGGCTGGATGGCGCGCCATTCGCAGTCGGGCTACCACGCGGCGCGCCACCTGCTGGCGCCCAGCGCCCAGACGCATGGCGCGCCGCTGTTCCGTGCCTCGGTCGGCCCGCTCGACACGCCGATGCGGGCGCTGACGGCCTTGCGCGACGGCGAGATCGACGTCACCGCGCTGGACAGCTATTTCCTCGATCTGCTGCGCCGGCACGCGCCCGACCGGCTCGACGGCCTGCACACCGTAGCCTGCACGCCGTGGACGCCCAATCCGCTGCTGGTGGCGTCCGCCACGCTGGACGACGCCGCGCGCGCGACGCTGATCGACCGGCTCTGCGGCCTGCACGCCGACGCTGCCTATGCGCCGCTGCTCGACGCCGTGCTGGTGGCGCGCTTCGTGCGCCCCGACCCCGCCGCCTACGCGCCGCTGGCCGTGGCGGCAGCCAGCAACGACGGCGGCTATCCCGAACTGGCCTGACCCTGCGGCGGCTCGCGCCACGTTAGAATGGGCGCGACCGCCCCCAACCCGCCGAACGGACCGCCCCCCGCCATGTCGTCCACGCCGATGAGTTTCGAAGATGCCATCCGTACCGCCGGTGTCGGCAAGTTCCAGTACCGGCTGTTCGTGATTTTCGGGCTGGTGTGGATGGCCGACGCGATGCAGGTGCTGTCCATCGGCTTCAGCGCGCCGTCGATTGCCGCCACCTTCGGCGTCACGGTGCCGCAGGCGCTGCAGACCGGCACCGCGTTCTTCGTCGGCATGCTGATGGGCGCCTTCTGCTTCGGCCGCATTGCCGACCGCATCGGCCGGCGCCCGGCGCTGATGCTGGCCGTCATCATCGACGCGGCCTGCGGCGTGGCCTCGGCCTTCGCGCCCAGCCTGGGCTGGCTGATGGTGCTGCGGCTGCTGACCGGCATCGGCGTGGGCGGCACGCTGCCCGTGGACTACACGATGCTGGCCGAATTCCTGCCGCGCGACCGCCGCGGCCGCTGGCTGGTGCTGCTGGAATCGTTCTGGGCGCTGGGCACCATCTGCCTGGCGATGCTGGCCCTGGCGGCCGGCGCCCACGGCAACGACGCCTGGCGCATCATCTTCTTCGTCACCGGCATTCCGGCGCTGGTCGGCCTGATCCCGCGCATGTATGTGCCCGAGTCGCCGCTGTTCCTGAACCGCAACGGCAAGTCGGAACAGGCGCGGCAGGTGCTGGAGCGCGTGGCGTCCACCAACGGCCGGCGGGTGTCCATTCCCCCGCTGCAGTCCGAAACCCCCGAGCGGGCGTCGGTCTTCATGCTGTTCGGCGCCACGTTCCGCCGCCGCACCGTGGGGCTGGTGCTGGCCTGGCTGCTGATCTCGATTGCCTACTACGCGGTGTTCGTCTACCTGCCGATCCGGCTCAGCAGTTCCGGCTTTGGCTGGATGCGCGGGCAGGTGTTCCTGGTGGTGCTGGCGCTGGTGCAGCTACCCGGCTATGCGCTGGCGGCCTACGGCGTGGAGCGCTGGGGCCGCAAGCCGACGCTGATCGGCTTCCTGCTGCTCAGCGCGGCCGGCTGCATGCTGTACAGCCTGGGGACGTCGACCACGGTGGTGGTGGGCTCCACGCTGCTGATGAGCTTTGCGCTGCTGGGCACCTGGGGCGCGCTGTACGCGTTCACGCCCGAGGTCTACCCGACCAACCTGCGCGCCACCGGCATGGGCACGGCCGGCGCCGTGGCCCGCTTTGGCGGCCTGTTCGCGCCGGCCATCATCGCCCCGGTCATGGCCACGCACTTCACGCTGGCGCTGGCGATGATTTCCGCCATGCTGGCCGCGGCGGCGCTGGCGGTGGGGTCGGTCAACGTGGAATCGCGCAACCGGGCGCTCGACTGACGGTTTTGCCTTGCGCAGCAGGCCCCGGGCGCCTACCTTGGCTCAGGGGTTGCGGCATGCGGCGGCGGCCCCCGCCCCTGGGAGCCCACCAATGAGAAAACTGATCGTCTCCACCTTCGTCTCGCTCGACGGCATCATGCAGGCCCCGGGCGGCCCCGAGGAAGACCCCGCCGGCGGCTTTGCGTTCGGCGGCTGGACGTTCCCGTTCTGGGACGACACCATGGGCCAGGACATGAAGGGGCTGGACGGCAAGGACCGCGAGCTGCTGCTGGGCCGCAAGACCTACGAGATCTTCGCCGCGTACTGGCCGTACCAGCCGGCCGACGACCCCATCGCCAGCACCTTCAACGCCACGCGCAAGCACGTGGCTTCGCGCACGCTGACGTCGCTGGAGTGGGACAACGCGGCGCTGCTGCAGGGCGACGTGGCCGCCGCGGTGGCCGCGCTGAAGGCCGAAGCGGGCAAGGACCTGCAGGTCATCGGCAGCGGCAACCTGATCCAGACGCTGCGCGCCGCGTCCCTGGTCGACGAATACAACGTGTGGACCTTCCCGGTGGTGCTGGGCCACGGCAAGCGGCTGTTCGAGCCCGATACCCGGCCCGGGGCGCTCAAGCTGGTGGAATCGCGGACGTCCGGCTCGGGCGTGGTGATGAGCACCTACGTGCCGGCCGGCGACGTGCCAGCCGGGTCGTTCGCCCAGGCCACGCCCAGCGCGCGGGAGCTGGCGCGGCGCGAAAAATGGCAGCGCGAAGCCGGTTGAGCCCGCGCTGGGCGCTCGGTGCCCGGCTCAGTGCTCGGTGGTCCGCAGCAGCGACGTGTCGTAGCCCAGCGCGGCCACGCGCCTGACCAGGAAGTCGGCCAGTTCCGGCGACGGCCGGGCGTCGCGCGTGAGGACCCACAGGAAGCGGCCGGACGGCTCGCCGACGATGGACCACGCGTAGTCGTCGCAATGGTCGAGCACCCAGTAGTCGCCAAAGAAGAACGGGCCGAAGAACGACACTTCCAGCTTGGCGTTGCCGCTGCCCGGCACCACGCGGGCACGGCCTTCCGAGACCCGCGCTTCGCCGCCAGCGCAGCCTTCATGGCAGGTGTTGCGCACGCCGATCAGGCCGTCGTCGCGCAGCGTGTATTCGGCGGTCACGCCTTCGCAGCCACGCTCGAAGCCGTTCTCGTAGCGGGCGTACTCGTACCACTGGCCCAGGTAGCGGTCCAGGTCCACCGCCTTGGCCGGTTCGGGCACGGCCACGTTGCCGCGCTTGCCGCCCGAGAACTTGCCATACGCCTTGGCCGCGAACGCGGCGCCCACCAGGGCCACGCCGGCTGCCGCCAGCGGCATCATTGACTTTCTCACGGTCCACCTCCGGGATCAGATCGTCGGAAATCTCGACATTCCCGTCGATTCTGCGGCGCGCGGCCGTTGCCGCTGCATCGGACGCCGGCCGGCACGGCGCGTCGGAGGATGCTGACTCGCTGCCCGCCGGACGCGCAAAAGTGCGCTGCGGCCCGCCTGCGGGCAACAAAAAAGGGCACATCCGGCGGACGTGCCCTTTTCCATCGCATGGCGCTGCGCGGCGTCAGAACTTGTGACGCACGCCCACCAGCACGCCGGTCTGGTTCTTGCCCGGCAGCGTGGTGCCAAAGCCGCCCGTGCCCAGATCCGAGCCGTCCTTGTTGCGCGTGTAGGCCAGGTTCAGGTACGCGTCGGTGCGCTTCGAGAACGAATAGTCAGCCGACACGACGAACAGCCACGGATCGGCGCCCGAGTTGCGGAAGTCCTGGTAGTAGGCCGCGCCGGTCAGCGACCACGCCGGCGTGACGTCCCACTGCGCGCCAGCCCAGTACAGGTTGGCGGTCTGCGACGCGGGCGCCGTCATGAAGCGCGCGTAGCGGTAGCCCAGGTACGGCTTGACCGGGCCGATCTTGTAGTTGGCGGCCACGGCCACCTTGCGGGTCTTGTCGTCGCCGGTGGCCACGGTGTTGCCGCGCAGCTCGTCATAGACCACGGCCACGGCCAGCGCGCCGCTCTCGTAGGCCAGGCTGCCGCCGAATTCGCGGCCCACCTTGTAGTTGCCCGGCACTTCGCCGTTGACGCCGGCGGCGCCGTCGTAGCCCGTGCTGTACATCAGCTTGGCCGCGATCGGGCCGAACTTGCCGGCGTACTTGACCGAGTTGTCGGCACGCGACTGGAACGACGGGTCCTGCACGCCGATCGAGTAGCGCGTGGAGATGCCCATCGGGTCGTACTGCACGCCAAAGTCATACATCGGCGTGTTGTGGCGGCCCAGCGACAGCGTGCCGTACGTGCTGCTCAGGCCCACCCAGGCCTGGCGGCCGAACAGGCGGTTACCCTGGCCGCTGCGGCCGTCGTCGATGTTGAAGCCGCTTTCCAGCGCGAACACGGCGCTCAGGCCGCCGCCCAGGTTCTCGGTGCCACGCAGGCCCCAGCGCGAGCCCGACAGGTTGCCCGACTGCATGCGCACCGCGGTGTTGTCACCGGCGCCGGCATGGTTGACGAATTCCACGCCCACGTCGGCCACGCCGTACAGCGTGACGGAAGTCTGGGCAAACGCTCCCCCGGCGAACAGGCCGCTCACGGCCGCCGCCATCCACATCTCTCTCTTCTTCATGACTCTGGGGTCTCCCCTCGTTGAAAAAACACTCGTCGGCCCGGCTGTGCCGGGCCTGCATGCTGCTGTCGCTGTGTACGTCCCCGTTCCGCGCGGCGGCCGATCGCATATTTCAATGCGTTACAGCCGTCGGTTCGGATGTATCAGGGATGCGACATTACATCATGTAGTGATGCATGGGGAGCCCGTTGCGGGAAATCCCTGAGAGGAAGGCCGAAGTTATACCGCGCGGTCAGGACGCGGTATCGGCCGTGGATGCCTTGCGGACGCTGCCCGCGCGCGTGGCGAACCAGCAGAGGATGGATCCGGCGCAGACCATTGCCGCGCCCTTCCAGAACGCCAGCGACAGCGGCGCCTGCAGCAGCGTGGCGGCCAGCGCCGCCGACACCACCGGGATGAAGTAGGACGCGCCGGCCAGCACGGTCACGTTGCCGTGCAGGATGCCGACGTTCCACGCGGCGTAGCCAAAGCCCATGGCGCAGGCGGCCAGCGCCAGGTACAGGCAGCCGGCGGCGCTGAACACCATGGTCTCGCCGCCGGTGAACAGGTACTTGCCCCACAGCACCAGCGCGGTCAGCATGAAGAACAGCGTGACGGCGTTCTTGCCCTGGGCGATGCGGGCCGTCACCGTGCAGTAGCCGGCCCAGATCATGGCGCCGCAGAACGACAGGCCGTAGCTGAGCGGATTGTCGCGGATATTGGCCGCCATGCCGGCCGGGTCCAGCCCCTGGTCGCCGCCCAGCACTGACGCGATGCCTAGCAGCGCCACCGCAAAGCCGGGCACGATCAGCCAGTTGGCGCGCTGGCCGTTGAACAGGATCGCGGCCAGCATCGTGAAGCTCGGCCAGAGGTAGTTGACCATGCCGACCTCGATGGCCTGCCGGGCGGTGTTGGCGTAGCCGATCGACAGCGACAGGCAGACCTCGTACGACACGAACAGCAGGCTGCCCCAGACCAGATAGGCGCGCGGCAGCGCACGGACGCGGGCCGGGCCCACCGTGAGCCAGAGCAGCACCGACGCAACCGTGTACATCAGCGCCGCGCCGCCCGTGGCGCCAAAGCTCTGGCTGACGCCGCGGATCAGGCCGACGATGGCGCTCCAGAGCACGATCGCGACAAGGCCGATCAGCGTGGCCTGGGTTCTACCGGGAGTGACTGCCATGGGACAAAAAGCGTTGACGAGGGCGGAAGGAGCGGCATTTTACTTGGCTGGCCGGGCGCCATGTCGATCCAAGTAAAATGCCGACCATCGATCGACAGGAGGTGTCCCCGGATGTCCCGCTTCAAGACCATGCCGCTGGCCGTAGCCGCCGGCATGGCCATCCTGGCGGCCACGGCCTGCTCCAACGAGGAGCCCGCCGCGCCCGCCACCCCCGCGCCGCCCGCCGCGCGCAGCGAACTGGAAGCGGCGGCCGCGCTCGTGCCGCATCTGGACGAAGCCGTGCTGCGCAACACGGCCGACTATTGCAGCCGCCACGCTCCGCGCACCCGCGCGGCGGTGGAAGCCGCCTGGGCCGGCTGGCAGGCCCGCAACGCGGCCCACATGGCCGTGTCGCGCCAGTACCGCGCGCGGCTGGAAGCATCGGCCGCCCATGGCAGCACCGAGGAAGAACGCCGCGCCAGCCAGGAATTGCTGACCCAGAACGCGATGCTGATCGACAGCTTCACCAACCAGCAACTCGACGTGATGCGCGTGGCGCTGGAACACGGCGAACGGCAGGTCATCGCCGAGCTTTGCACCGAGCAGTTCGCCAAGGTGGCGGCCGGGGAGTGGGATATCCGGCAGCGAGACCCGGAAATCGCCGCGCTGCTTGACGCCGGCGCGCCGGCCGACGCAACCCGGCCCTGACTGCACACGCTGCCATCCCCCGCGCGGCCAATCCGCCTCCCGGATCGTCGAATCGCCAGATTGCCCACCTCGATTTGATCGAGGACAAATGATGGCGTGACCCGCTCTTGCACACTGGCGGGCATGCCATCGACACCCCCCACCCCCCGTCGCGCCAGCCTGGCGCCGCTGTCCGCGTCCGACCTCCCCCGCCAGACCCGCCACCCCACCCGCCGCCTGCCAGCGCTGACCGGCCTGTTCAGCGTGACCTTGCTGGTGGTCAATACGCTGCTGTGCTTTGTGCCGATCGTCCTGCTGGCGCTGGTCAAGCTGGCCGTGCCGACGCGCGCGGTGCGCCGGCGGCTGGACCCGGTGCTGAACGGCATCGCCACCTACTGGATCTCGTGCAATACGCGCTGGATCGCCCGGCTGCAACCGGGCATCTGGACGATTCACGGCAACAGCGGGCTGCGGCTCGACGACTGGTACCTGGTCAACTGCAACCACCAGACCTGGGTCGACATCTTCGTGCTGCAGGCCGCGCTGAACAAGCGCATCCCGCTGCTGAAGTTCTTCCTGAAGCAGCAGTTGCTGTACGTGCCGTTCATCGGCCTGGCGTGGTGGGCGCTCGATTTCCCGTTCATGAAGCGCTACAGCAAGGCGCAACTGCGCCGCAAGCCGCAGCGGGGCCGCCAGGACCAGGAAACGGCCCGGCGCGCGTGCCAGAAGTTCCGGCTCGTGCCGACCAGCGTGATGGTGTTTGCCGAGGGCACGCGGTTTTCCGAGGCCAAGCGGATCGCGCAATCGTCGCCGTATCGCCATTTGCTGAAGCCACGAGCCGGCGCGCTGGCTACCACGCTCAGCGCCATGGGCGACCAGTTCCGCTCGATGATCGACGCGACGATCGTGTACCCCGACGGCGTGCCGAGCTTCTGGGACCTTGCCTGCGGCCGCGCCGGGCGCATCGTCGTCATGATTCGGCAGATTCCGATCCCGCAAAGCTTCTGCGGCGGCGACTACGGCGCCGATCCGGTCTTCCGCGCGGATTTCCACCATTGGCTGGCACAGCAATGGGAAGAAAAGGATCGCGCGATGGCCGCGCTGGTCGACTCGGACGCTTCTGAGCGAATTTAAGATTTTTCCGATTCCACGATGAGAATCGTCTCCCCTACACTGGGTTTGCCCGTGCAATGCGGGTGACCCAACGGAGTCCAGGGTTGACCCTCCCCTGCGCTCATCTTCGGTGCCACGCGGATCCCCGCCGCGTGGCATTTTTTTCGTCCCGGCCGTCAGCGCTGCGGATCAGAATCTTCCGACTCCAGCAGACAACGACCGGCGCGGGCCCGCGCCATTTGCGGTACCCTCGCGGCCACTGGCGGGCCCTTGCCCGCCGCTTGTTTTGACGACTTGCAGACTCCATGGAACAGCCTTCGGCCGATCCCCACATTGACGCCGCCGAACGCGCGGCGCTGTACCGCATCCTGGCGCTGCGGCGCGACTGCCGCCATTTCACGCCGGGCCCGCTGCTGCCCGACGACCAGCTGGCGCGCCTGCTCGATGCAGCCAACCAGGCGCCATCGGTCGGCCTGATGCAGCCGTGGCGCTTCATGCGCCTGAGCACGCCGGCGTGGCGCGCGCGGCTGGCCCCACTGGTGGAAGCCGAGCGGCAGGCCACGGCGCAGGCGCTGGGGCCGCGCGGCGACGAATTCCTGCGGCTCAAGGTCGAGGGCATCCGCGAGGCCGCCGAGCTGCTGGCCGTGATCCTGGCGCCCGACGACGGCACGGTCTTCGGCCGCCGCAGCATGCCGGTGGAGATGGCCTGGGCGTCGGCCGCCTGCGCGGTTCAGAACCTGTGGCTCGCGGCGCGGGCCGAGAACCTGGGCCTCGGCTGGGTCTCGATGTTCGACCCCGACGCGCTCGCGCGCGAGCTGGGCCTGCCGCCCGGCGCCCGGCCGTTCGGGCTGCTGTGCCTGGGCCCGGTGCCGGCGTTCTATGCCGCGCCGATGCTGGAGCAGGAAGGCTGGCGACAGCGGCAGCCGCTGGAACGGATTCTCTGGGGCGGATCGCTGGCGCCCTGCCCGGACGGCAAGTCCTGAGCCGCCATACCGATCCGGCGTCACGCAGGCCGCCCGCATACGGATCTGGTATACCATCGCGGCTGCGCCCCATCCCCCCAGCCCCCGCGATGAAATTCAAGGAAATCCAGGCATTCCAGGCCGTCATGCGGTCCGGATCGATGACCGCCGCCGCGGCGGAATTGCACACGTCGCAGCCGAACGTCAGCCGGCTGATCGCCCAGCTCGAATACGGCACGGGGCTCACGCTGTTCACGCGCACGGCCGGCCGGCTGGTGCCCACCGAGGAAGGGCTGGCCTTCGTGCGCGAGGTGGAGCGCGCGTTCGTAGGGCTGGACGCGCTCAAGGACGCCGCGCGCGACATCCGCCAGTTCGGCAAGGGCCGGCTGCGCATCGCGTCGGTGCCGTCGCTGGCCATGACCGTGCTGCCACTGGTGCTCCAGCGCTTTCATGCCGACTACCCCGACGTCCACGTGGCGATGGAAACCGGCAGCACCCAGCTGGTGGCGGACCGCGTCGGTGGCCGCTACTGCGACCTCGGGCTCGTCTCGTACCTGCCACCGGCCGCCGTCACCGACGCGCAGCCCGTGGCAGACCTGTCCGGCTGCTGCGTGCTGCCGCCCAGCCACCGGCTGGCCAGCCACGACGTGATTACCCCGGCCGACCTTGCCGGGGAATCGTTCATCTCGATGAGCCATGGCGACGGCCTGCGCGCCGCCGTGGACGCCGCCTTTGCCGCCGACGACCGCCGCGTGCTGCACTTCGAGACCCCCTACGGCGCCACGATCTGCCGGATGGTGGGGCTGGGGCTCGGCGTCGGCATTGTCAATCCGCTGGTAGCCCGGCTGCACCTGAACGAGGTGGTGGTGCGCCCGTTCGCGCCACGCATTCCGTTTGTCAGCTACCTGCTGCTGGCCCGCAACCGGCCCGCCAACGTGCTGGTGGACCGCTTCATCGCGGAGATGATCGCCGGCATCGCGGCCGAAACGGCATCGCTGCCGGCCGAGCTATCAGGTTTTGGTATGGACGCCTGACAGACTCGTATTTGCGCGGGGGCCACCCGCGTGCGCATACTCGCTCGCAGTGACACGCTTGCGAGTACGACATGAATTCCAGCAGGGCCCAGGGCCCGCAACATCCCCACCGGAGGCGCCGCTGATGGCTGCCGCCTCCCCCCGTTTCCCGGTCTTCGACGTGGCCGTCGTGGGCGGCGGCCTGGTCGGCTCGGCCGTGGCCTACGGCCTGCGCGACCACGCCGGCACCATCGCCGTGCTGGACGAAGGCGACATCGCGCTGCGCGCATCGCGCGGCAACTTTGGGCTGGTCTGGCTGCAGAGCAAGGGCTACGGCCTGGGCACCTACAGCCGCTGGACGCTGAACTCCACGCGCATGTGGCCGCGCCTGGCCGCGCGGCTGGCGCAGGAAACCGGCATCGACGTGGCGCTGGAACAGAAAGGCGGCCTGACCCCGCTGATGGGCGACTACGAAGTGGAAGCGCGGCTGGCGTGGGTGCAGACGCTGATGGCCCAGCCCGGCGTGGAACCGTACGAGTGGAAGCTGCTGGACCACCACCAGGCCGCCTCGCTGGTGCCGGGGCTGGGGCCCGACGTGACGGGCGCGATCTGGACGCCGCACGATGGCATCGTCAACCCGCTCAAGCTGCTGCGCGCGTTCCATACCGCGTTCAGCACCAGCGGCGTCCAATACCTGCCGCACCACGGCGTCACGGCCATCGAGCGGCAGCCCGGCGGCGAATTTGCGCTGACCACGCCGCAAGGCGACATCCGCGCGCGCAAGATCGTGCTGGCCGGCGGCTTGCGCAACGGCGACCTGGGCCGCATGGTCGGCATCGACCTGCCCATGGCGCCGCAACGCGGCCAGATCCTGGTGCTGGAGCGCACGCGCCGGCTGCTGGACACGCCGATGGTCACGCTGCGCCAGAACGACGAAGGTAGCTGGCTGGTTGGCGATTCCCAGGAAGACGCGGGCTATGCCGAGCAGGTCACCACGCTGCCGGTGCTGGCGACGCTGGCCGACCGCGCCGTGCGCACGCTGCCCGCGCTGCGCGATGTGCGCGCGGTGCGCGCGTGGTCGGCCCTGCGCGTGCGGGCCAAGGACGGCTTTCCGGTCTACGAGCAGTCGCCCACCCAGCCCGGCGCGTTCATCGTCACCTGCCATAGCGGCGTGACGCTGGCCGCCACGCACGCGCTGCACCTTGCCCCGATGATCGCCGCCGGCGCGCTGTCGCCGGACCTGGCCCCCTTCTCGACCCGGAGATTCCATGTTCAGACGCATTGACGCCGCCGAACCGGCCGGGCGCCCCGTACGGCTTACCGTGGACGGCGTGCCGCTGGCCTGCCGCGAGGGCGACAGCGTGGCGGCGGCCCTGTTCGCGGCCGGCGTGCTGGCGTGCCGCGACACCGCCGTGTCGGGCGCCGCGCGCGGGCCCTATTGCATGATGGGCGTCTGCTACGACTGCCTGGTCCGCATCGACGGCCGGCCGAACCAGCAGGCATGCATGACCCGCGTGCGCGACGGCATGCGCGTGGAGCGCCAGATCGGCGCGCGCGAGGTGGCGGCATGAGCATCGACGTGACCAACTGCGACGTGCTGGTGGTGGGCGCCGGCCCGGCCGGGCTGGCGGCCGCCACGCAGGCGGCGGCGCTGGGCCTGTCCACGGTGCTGGTCGACGAACAGCCAGCCCCGGGCGGCCAGATCTATCGCGCGATCACCAGCACGCCCGTGCAGGACCGCGCGATCCTGGGCAAGGACTACTGGCATGGCGAGGCCCTGCTGGAACCCTTCGCCCGCAGCGGCGCGCGGCACATTGGCGCGGCCACGGTCTGGTCGATCAACGCCCGCGATCCGCAGCCGGACGGCGCCGCGGCAGGCTTCGAGGTCGCGTACTCCGTGGCGGCGCCCGGCAACGACCCGCAGGCCGCGCTGCTGCACTGCCGCCACATCATCCTGGCCACCGGCGCGCAGGAGCGTCCCTTCCCGATCCCCGGCTGGACGCTGCCCGGCGTGATCACGGCCGGCGCGGCGCAGATCCTGCTCAAGACGTCCGGCGTGGTGCCCGATGGCCGCACCGTGCTGGCCGGCGGCGGGCCGCTGCTCTACCTGCTGGCGTACCAGTACCTGCAGGCCGGCGTCCGGCTGGAGGCCATCCTGGAGACGACCGACAACGGCCAGTGGCGCCACGCGCTGCCGCACGCCTGGGGCTTCCTGCGCTCGCCGTACCTGCGCAAGGGCCTGACGATGCTGCGCGCGGTGCGCAAGGCCGTGCCGATCGTCAGCAACGTGACCGCGCTGGAAGCCATTGCCGGCGACAGCGGGCTGGTGGCCGAACTGCGCTACGAAGCCGGCGGGCAGCGCCGCACGCTGGCCGTCGACCAGGTGCTGCTGCACCAGGGCGTGGTGCCGAATACGAACCTGTCGCGCGCCATTGGCGCCGAGCATGTCTGGAACGACCGGCAGGACTGCTGGGAGCCGCAGGTGGACGGCTGGGGCGCCACATCGGTGCCGCATGTGAGCATCGCCGGTGACGGCGCCGGCATCGCGGGCGCCATGGCCGCCGAGCACCGGGGACGCATCGCCGCGCTCGGCGCCGCCGCCGCGCTGGGTGCCATCGGCACCGCCGCGCGCGACGCCAGTGCCGCGCCGCATCGGGCCGCGCTGGCCCGCGCCACGCGGGGCCGGGAATTCTTCGAGGTGCTGTACCGCCCGCTGCCCCAGTTCCGCCGCCCGGTGGGCGACACCATCGTCTGCCGCTGCGAGGAAGCCACGGCCGAGCAGGTGCGCCACGCCGCGCGCATCGGCTGCCAGGGGCCGAACCAGCTCAAGGCGTTCCTGCGGTGCGGCATGGGCCCGTGCCAGGGCCGCTTCTGCGGGCTGACCGTGACCGAGCTGATTGCCGACGAGCAGCAGCGCCATCCGCGCGACGTGGGCTACTACCGGCTGCGGTTCCCGACCAAGCCGGTGACGCTGGGCGAGATCGCCACGCTGCCGCAGACGCAGGCATCGCGGGACGCCGTGGTGCGATTCAAGAAGTAACGCAGCACCCATACCTATCGAGCGGGACCGGCGCAGGCCGGATCCCGCCAGCCAGACCAGCACAGCGACGCGCACCCTGAGAGCCACCCCAACCTTCCAACGAGACTCAACATGGCGTTTACCAAGATCGTCCCCGCTCTCGCCCTTGCGCTGGCCGCTACGCACGGCCTGGCGCAGGAGCTGCCCCCCGGCCCCATCCGCATGCTCGTCGGCTTTGCGCCGGGCGGCGGCAACGACGTCATCGCGCGCACGGTGTCCACGCAGTTCCAGATCAACACCAAGACCACGATCGTCGTGGAGAACAAGCCCGGCGGCGGCAGCACGCTGGCCACGGCCGAGATGGCGCGCGCCCGGCCGGACGGCTCGGTGCTGCTGCTGGGCTCCGTGGGCGGGCAGGCCATCGCGCCGTCGATCTACAGCAAGCTGCCGTACGACCCGGTCAAGGGCGTGCAGCCCGTGTCGCTGGTGGCCCGGTCGGCCAATGCGCTGGTGGTCAACAACGACCTGCCCGTCAAGACCGTGCAGGAGTTGCTGGCGTACGCCCGCGCCAACCCCGGCAAGCTCAACGTCACGTCGCCCGGCAACGGCACGATCTCGCACCTGTCGGCCGAGCTGTTCAAGAGCATGGCGGGCGTGTCGATCACGCACATCCCGTATCGCGGCGATGCCCCGGCCATGCAGGACGTGATGGCTGGCCAGGCGCAAATGACGTTCGCCAGCCTGCCGTCGGCCAAGGCCGGCGCCGATACCGGCAAGGTGCGCATCATCGCCGTGACCGGCAGCAAGCGCGTGGAGACCATGCCGAACGTGCCGACCATCGCCGAATCGGGCGTGCCCGGCTACGAGGTGGTGTCGTGGTACGGCGTGTTCACCACCGGCGGCACGCCGATGCCCACCGTGAACCGCCTGGCGCAGGAGATTGCGGCCGTGGTGGCGCAGCCGGCCATCCGCGACACCATCGCCAAGCAGGGCATGGAGCCCAGCGCGCTGGGGCCGGTGGAATTCACGCAACTGGTGAACCGCGACACCCAGAAGTGGGAAAAGGTCGTCAAGGCCGTCGGCATCAAGCTGGACTGAGCGGCGGCCCGGTGGCGGGATAGAATCCAGCCTCCGATCCTCGTCGATCTCCCTCCACGGGCGCCCCCGCCGCACGCGATGTCGAACCAACGCTGGGCCTTGCACTGGCCCGTCGTCCTGGCCTGTACGCTGGGACTGGGCTGGCTGCTGCAGCCGGTGATCGCCACGGCCAGCGTGCTGGTGGCGGCGATGGCCTGCGGCATGGCCGCCGGCTGCCTCGACGTCCGCCTGCGCATCGCGCCCCGGCTCACCGCCCTGGCGCAGGCGCTGACGGGCACGGCCATCGCCAGCACGCTGCATCTTTCCGAACTGCTGGAAGCGGCATCCGACGGACTGGTGGTGCTGGGCGTGGCGCTGACCATCGGCAGTGCCGCGCTGGTCGGCTGGCTGCTGGTACGGTATTCGCGGCTGCCCGGCACGACCGGCGCGTGGGGCAGCCTGCCCGGCGCGGCGTCGATCATGGGCGCGCTGGCCACCGACAACGGCGGCGACGGCATCCTGGTCTCGCTGATGCAGTACCTGCGCGTGGTGCTGGTGGTGGTCACCGGGCCGCTGGTGGCCCATGCCATCGTCGATGCCCAGCCGCTGGCGCCGGCGGCGCTGACAGCGGCCACGCCGCTCGCCGGCACGCCCTGGCAGATCGGCACGCTGGCCGCCTTCGGCATCGCGGCGCTGGGCTGCTGGATCGGCACGCGCTTTCGCATCCTGGCCGGCGCCTTTCTGGTGCCGATGGCGCTCGGCGCCGCGTGGGTGACCGCCGTGCCGGTGCCGGTGGTGGTGCCCGCCCCGCTGCTGGCCGGCTGCTTCGCGGTGCTGGGCTGGACCATCGGCCTGCAGTTCCGGCGCGACCTGCTGCGGCCGCTGGTGGCATCGCTGCCGGTCATGCTGGCCGCCATCGTGGCGATGATGGCGCTCTGCGCCGCGGCCGCATGGCTGATCTCGGCCACCGGCGACGTCAGTTTCCTGACCGCCTACCTGGCTACGTCGCCCGGCGGCGTCGAATCGATCGTCGCCATCGCGCTGGGCACGCACGCCGACATGAACTTCGTCGTCGCCACGCAGACGCTGCGGCTGTTCTCGGTGGTCGTCTGCGGGCCGTGGATTGCGCGGCGGATTGCGCGCGGCATCGGCCGGGACATCGCCGGCACGCCGTGACGCGCCCGCACCCGGCTCACAGCCCCAGGCAGACGGCCCCGGCCGCCACCACCACGCAGGCCACCCAGCGCGCGGGGCTGACCGCCTCGCGCAGCCATACCCGGCCGATCAGCACCGCAAAGACCACGCTGGTTTCGCGCAGCGCCGACACCATGCCCATCGCCCCGGCCTGCAACGCCCAGATCACGATGCCGTAGGCGGCCACCGACACCAGCCCGCCGCCCATCGACGACACCGCCGACCACGGCGCCGTGCGGATCGGCGCCCAGAACGCCTCGCTGCCGCGCGCCGCGACGAACAGCACCGGCATCAGCCAGTAGAACAGGAACATCCACGCGGCGTAGCTCGCCGCCTGCCCGCCGGAGACCCGCACGCCGATGCCGTCGATCACGGTATAGAGCGCGATGATGGCCCCCGTGGCCAGCGCCGCCCACACGCCCGCGCCGGACACGCGGCGCCCCTGCAGCGCCAGCGCGATGATGCCGCCCGAGATCATGACGATGCCCAGCGCGTGCACGGGCCGGATCGCTTCCTGCGCGAACAGCGCCGCGCCCAGCGCGACCAGCAGCGGCGACGAGCCACGCGCGACGGGATAGGCCACGGCCAGGTCGCTGCGGCGGTAGGACCGCACGAGGCTGACGTTGTAGACGATGTGCACGAGCCCGGACGCGACGATGTACGGCCAAGCGGCCGGGTCCGGCAGCGGGGACGTCAGCACCACCGGCGTGGCCACGGCCGCCATCGCGACGCTCATCCACGTCATGGACCAGAAGCGGTCGCGATTGCCGTGCAGCATCGCGTTCCAGCTCGCGTGGAGCACCGCGGCCAGCAGGACGGCACCGCCGGACAGACTCAGCATGGGGATCCCCAGGGGCAACGAAGCGTGCAGGTTATCTATCTTGTAGCCGCGCGACAAACCAGATAAATTGGCCGCTCGCCCCAGAAAAACTCTCTCCAATGGACAAGCTGCCGCCCCTCAATGCCCTGCGCGCTTTCGAGGCGGCCGGCCGGCTCGGCAGTTTCAAGGAGGCCGCCGCCGCGCTGCACGTGACGCCGGGCGCCATCAGCCAGCACGTGCGGCTGCTGGAGGACTGGCTGGGCGCGCCGCTGTTCGAGCGGCACAACCGGCGCGTGCAATTGACGCCGGCCGCCCGCGCCTATCTGGACGACATCGGCCCGCTGTTCCAGCAGCTTTCGCAGGCCACGGCGCGCTATGGCGTGCCACGGCCCGTGTCCCGCACGCTGTCGGTCAATGCGCCGGCCACCTTCACGCTGCGCTGGCTGGTGCCACGGCTGGGCCGCTTTCGTGCCGGGCATCCAGACGTGGAGGTCAGCGTGGAGACGTCCAACGATCCGCTGGACAGCCTGCAGGCGCCGCACGACATCATCATCCGGGGCGGGCCGGACACGTTCTACGGCTTTGCGATGCGCCCGTTCCTGACCGAGGAACGGCTGCCCGTATGCAGCCCGGCGCTGCTGGACCGGCAGCCGCTGCGCGAACCGGACGACCTGCGGCACCACACGCTGCTGCATACGTCGAGCCTGCCACGGCTCTGGCCCGACTGGCTGGCCCGCGCCCGCGCGTCGGACCTGACGCCGGCCGCCACGCTGACCTTCGACCACTTCTACCTGACGCTGCAGGCCGCCATCGACGGCATCGGCATCGCCATCGGCCCCACCGCGCTGGTGGCCGACGACCTGGCCGCCGACCGGCTGGTCATGCCGTTCGACGCCCCGCGCCTGCCGTCGCGCACCTACTGCACCTACGTGCCGGACGCGCAGGCCGAAGACGCGCGCGTAGCGCAGTTCCGCACGTGGCTCGAACACGAAGGCGCGGCCGGCTGACGCGGCGCGGCCGTGCGGGATGGCGCCGTGGTCGGCTCGATATCGAGCGGCTGCGACGTGACGCCCAGGCCGCCCGGCACCCCCTGCGCGCCTGACGAATCACCCGCCGCGCGGCGCCTGCTGCCTTTTTCGACGCTGACGAAAATGCGAGATTGCGCAATTCCGGCGGTCGCGTAGAATACTGTATATCCATACAGTATCGCGTCATGGAACTGCTCAAGAAACTCGAAATCCTGGCCGATGCGGCGAAATACGACGCATCGTGCGCCAGCAGCGGCGCGCCCCGGCGCGACTCGCAAGGCCGGGCCGGGCTGGGCGCCACCACGGGCGCCGGCATCTGCCACAGCTTCACGCCGGACGGCCGCTGCGTGTCTTTGCTAAAAATCCTGCTGACCAATTTCTGCCAGTACGACTGCCAGTATTGCGTCAACCGGCGCTCCAGCAACGTGCCGCGCGCCCGCTTCGTGCCGGCCGAAGTCGTCAACCTGACGCTGGAGTTCTACCGCCGCAACTACATCGACGGGCTGTTCCTGAGCTCGGGCATCATCCGCAGCGCCGACTACACGATGGAACAACTCGTGGCCGTGGCCCGCGCGCTGCGCGAGGAGCACCAGTTCCGCGGCTACATCCACCTGAAGACGATTCCCGACGCCGATCCGCGCCTGATCCGCGAGGCCGGCCAGTACGCCGATCGCCTGAGCGTCAATATCGAACTGCCCACCGACGGCGGCCTGCAACGGCTGGCGCCGGAAAAGAACGTCCACACGATCAAGCGCGCGATGGGATCGATCCGGCTGGCCCAGGAGGAAGCGGAGACCGAGAAGCGGCCGCCGGCGGCCCGCGCGCCGGCTGGCCAGAGCACGCAGATGATCGTCGGCGCCGACGAGGCCGACGACCGCACGATCCTGCAGACCGCGCAGACGCTGTACGGCGCGTACAAGCTCAAGCGCGTCTACTACTCGGCGTTCAGCCCGATCCCCGACAGCCCGTCCGCGCTGCCGTCGCAGGCGCCGCCGCTGCTGCGCGAGCACCGGCTGTACCAGGCCGACTTCCTGCTGCGCGGCTACGGCTTTCGCGCCGAAGAGCTGTTCCAGGCCGACGGCGCGCTGCC
Organism: Cupriavidus sp. H18C2; assembly: GCF_049393795.1. Taxonomy (NCBI): domain Bacteria; kingdom Pseudomonadati; phylum Pseudomonadota; class Betaproteobacteria; order Burkholderiales; family Burkholderiaceae; genus Cupriavidus; species Cupriavidus sp. H18C2. The sequence goes on from NZ_CP186011.1 coordinate 826,987, forward strand.
GCTCGACATCGACCCCAAGCTGGCCTGGGCGCTGGCGCATCGCGAGGCGTTCCCGGTGGACCTGAACCGCGCGCCGCAGCGGCTGATCGCGCGCGTGCCCGGCATCGGCATGCGCAACGCCAAGCGGCTGGCCGAGCTGCGCCGCACGCGGGCCATCCGCTACCAGGACCTGATCCGGCTGCGCTGCGCGATGGATACCGTCAAGGCGTTTGTCGTCACGCAGGACTACAAGCCGGCACTGGCCGAGCCAACTTCCGACCAGTTGCGCCGCGCGCTGGCGCCCGCGCCGCAGCAATTGGCGCTGCTATGAACGACGGCGTGGCGCCCGTGCTCGTCGTCGAAGGCGGCTACGCCGGCTGGCGCAAGCTGGCGCTGCATGCGCTGGCGCAGGGCTGGCGGCCAGAGGCGGTGGTGTGGGAAGGCGGCGGCGAGACGGCTGCTGGCGAGGCCGGCCAGTTGTCGCTGGCGATGGATGCGGCGCCGGCGTCGTCTACTGTCGACGCCGGCGCCAGCACCCCCACGCTGCGGATTTCGAAAGCATTGGCCGACCTGCTGCGCGACGCCGCCGCGCACCGCTCGCCGCAGCGCTGGGCCTTTCTGTACCGCGTGCTGTGGCGCTGGGCGCAAGGCGACCGCTCGGTAGCGTCGGCAGCCGACGAGGACGGTGCGCGGCTCTACGCGATGGCCAAGGCCGTGCGGCGCGCGCAGCACGACATGATCGCCTACGTGCGGTTCCAGGAGCGCCGCCCCGACATGACCGTCGGCACCGGCGACGACCTGCCGCAGTACCTGGCCTGGTACGAGCCCGACCACGATGTGCTGCCCTACGCGGCCGAGCACTTTGCCCGGCGCATGGGCGGCGCCACGTGGTGGATCGGCACGCCGGACGGCGCCGCCACCTGGGACGGCCGGACCATCCGCTACGCGGCCGCGCCGGCGGACCCGGCGGCTTTCCGCGCCGGCGCGGACCAGATCGAGCCGCTTTGGATGGCCTACTACAGGAACATCTTCAACCCGGCGCGGCTCAACGAGGCGGCGCTGCACCAGCACATGCCGGTGCGATTCTGGAAGGGGCTGCCCGAGGCGGCGCTGATTCCGGGCATGATCGCCGACGCCCGCAACGGCGCCCGGCGCGTCGGCCAGGCGGCGAACATCGGCGGCATGCGGGGCAAGCGCGTGGCGGTGGACGCCGAGCAGGCCCAGCCCGTGCGCGCCGCGCCGACATCGCTGGACCAGTGCCGCAACTGCGACCTGTGGCGCCACGCCACGCAGGCCGTGCCCGGGCGGGGGCCGGACACGGCGCGCATCATGGTCGTCGGCGAGCAGCCCGGCGATCAGGAGGACCTGTCGGGCGAGCCATTCGTCGGCCCCGCCGGACACGTGCTGGACGAGGCGCTGCGGCGCGCCGACGTGCGGCGCGACAGCGTCTACCTGACCAACGCGGTCAAGCACTTCAAGTGGTTCGCGCGCGGCAAGCGGCGCATGCACAAGACGCCGGGGCAGCTCGAAGTCGATGCCTGCGCGCACTGGCTGGACCAGGAGCGCGAACGGGTGCGGCCGAAGGTGATCGTCACGCTGGGCGCGACCGCGCTGGGCGCCGTGGTCCACGAGAAGATCCGCCTGCGCGACGCAATGGCAGCACCGCTGCGGCAGGGCGATACGTGGATCGTGGCGACATGGCATCCGTCGTACGCGCTGCGCGTGGATGGCCCCGGCGCGCGCGCCAATGTCGAAGCTGAAATCGAGGCCGCGCTGGCGCTGGCCCGGAAGCTGGCTGACGAGGCGCCGGCGCCGTGAGCGGCAGGCGTCAGCCGCCCTGCCCGTCCGCGTCGCGGCGCGCGCTGGCCAGGCTGCCCAGCGGCGTAACGCCCTGCCACGCCTGCGAGGCGATGGCGTCGACGATCAGCCGCAGCAAGGCATCCTCCACAGTCTTGCACGCCAGGCTCAGCCGCGCGGCGCCCGCCACGCACAGGAACACGCGCCGCACCAGCGACGAATCGGAGATCGGCACGCACGCGAATGCGCCCGGCGGCTCGGTGGCCAGCGCGCTCCACGGCAGGATGGTCCAGCCCATGCCGGCGCTGACCGCAGACAGCAGCACCGACACGGCGCTGGTCTCCGCCACGAGCTTCAGTTCCAGCCCGGCGGCAACGAACGCGCGGTCCGTCAGCACACGTACCGAATTCGGAAAGCTCGGCAGCAGCAGCGGCAGCGTGGCCATCTCGGCCAGCGTCAGCGGCGTGTCGCGCTGGGCGCTGGCCGGGCCCACGGCCATCAGGTCCTCGTCCAGCAGCGGCACGAGGTGCATGTTCGGGCGCTGCTGCGCGTCCATGGCGATGCACAGGTCGAGCTTCTGCGTGGTGACCAGCTCGGCCAGGTCGGCGCTGCTGCCTTCGACGATCTCGACCGTCACGTCCGGCACGTTGCGCGTGACGAACTGCAGCAGCGGCACGGCCAGCACGCGCGACGTACTGGTGGGCAGGCCCACGCGCACGTGGCCCGACGGCACGTCGCGGCCATGGCGCACCGCCGCGTGCGCCTCTTCCATCTGGCGCAGCACCATCTTGGCGTGGCGGTACAGGATCTGGCCCGTCTCGGTGGGCCGCGCGCCGAACGGCCCGCGCACCAGCAGCTTGGCGCCCAGTTCGGCTTCGAGGTTGACCACGTGCTGGCTCAGCGACGGCTGGGCGATGTGCAGCGCATCGGCCGCGGCGGTGATGCTTTCGAGCTCGACGATGCGCGCGAAGTAGCGAAGCTGCCGGAAATCCATGACGACGGGAATACTTGGGGGCGGAAGCCCACTCTAGCACTTCACGTGCCGGGCGGGCATCGGCCCGGCCGTCAGCGCCCGCTTGCCGGCGCGGCCACGGGCACGTCGAGATGGCAGCCGTCAGGGCCCAGCGCCAGCGTCAGCACCGGCGGACGGCCGTGGGGCACCTGCGGAAAGTGGCCCCGGTCGGCGCCGGCGATCGACACGCGCAACCGGCTGCCCGCCGCCAGCGTCCACGCCACGGGCAGCAGCGCGAAATCGAGCGCGACGGGCACGCCCGGCGTCAGCCGCTCGGCATCGGCACGGCGATGCGCGCGGTAGGGCCACGTCGTGCGATACGCGGGCGGGCACGGCTCGGTCTTGCGATGCGACGCGCGCAGCATGCCTTCGGTGATGTAGCGCACCGTGCCGTCGGCCTCCACCTCGGACAGGTAGACGAACACGGCCGCGTCCGGCTGCGACGACGCCACCTGCAGGTGCGCCACCACGTGCCCTGCGAGCGACAGCGGGGCCGCCAGCGGCGCCGTGTCGAAATGCGGCAGCGCCGCCTCATGCCGGCCCCAGTCCGCGTAGTAGTCCTCGATATTGGCCGCGCCCAGGCGCTCGTAGCGCGTCTGGCGGCCGGTGGTCCAGTCGAAGCTGACCTGGGTGCACACCGTGGCGGGCACGGCCGGCGGCGTCCCGGTCAGCGCGCCGCCATCGGCCAGGTGCAGCCGCGTGGCGGCCGGAGCCGGCGGCCACGTGTCGGCCGGCTGCCACTGGTTGTCGTGGATGCTGTGGTAATGCACGCGCGCCTCGCGCTCCAGGCCCGTGGGCAGGCCCAGCAGGTGGTGATCGAAGAAGCGCAGCACCTCGCCCAGCAGCGGAAAGCCCGACGCCGCGCTGTCGCGCCACGGCGAGACGTTCGTGCGGGCGCCGTGGTCCCAGGGCCCCAGCAGCAGGCGGCTGTCGTGCGACGGCAGCGACAGGAAGCGCGTGATGGCGCCGTTGGCGTAGCCGCCGCCGTCGTACCAGCCCGAGATCGAATAGACCGCCACGTCGGGCGCGATGCCGTCGAGGTAACGGTACGGGCTGCAACTGCCGGAATCGAGCGCGGGGTCGTGGAACGCCGCGCCGTCGCGATAGGCGAACTCGGGCGCCAGGTCGGCCAGCGTGAAGTTGTTGCGGTGCTCGGCGACGGCGGCGGCCACCAGCGTGCCGTCGGCGTCCTCGTCGGTCCGCTCGGGGCCGGCGAAGCTCAGGTCATTGAAGTACGGAAAGCCGGCCACGAGGTCGCGGCGGTCCTGGTCCAGCGCAAGCATCAGCTCGTCGTACGCTTCCACCCACACCTTCGACAGCATGCCGCCCGGGTAAAGCTGCTCGCTGTAGATGTCGGACACCGAGAACAGCGGCGCGATGGCCTTGACGGCCGGATGGCCGGTACTGGCCAGGAAGCACGCGGCCGCGCCGAGATAGGAGATGCCGGTGGAGCCGATGCGGCCGTTCGACCACGGCTGGCTGGCGATCCATTCGGCCACTTCGTAGTAGTCGTCGCGCTCGGTGGGCGACCGCAGCGCGTCGCGCGTGCCGAAGCTGGCGCCGGTGCCGCGCACGTCCACCACGACCACGGCGTAGCCCTTGGGCACGAAGGCGTCGCGATACTTGGCGCCGTTTGGGCTGGGCTCCGCGCCCGGGTGCGACAGCCGGAAGCGCCGGTAGTACGGCGTGAAGATCACGACCGTCGGGAACGCATCGGGCGCCTGCGTGCCCGGCAGCGGATGCGGCAGGTACACGTCGGTGGCAAGCCGGCAGCCATCGCGCATCGGCAGGTAGCACGACGCCGGACGGGCCGGCACGGAGAACGCGGAGGGGCGGCTGGCCAGGTAGGCGGACGGCGGGGTCAGCCAGGCATTGCCACGGGTGTCGATGTCGGACATGGGAGCTTGAGCGGTGGGGATCGGGTAACGCCGCCATGGTACGGAGCCCCCGGGGCCTTCCGGAAAGACGAAATTCCGATCCCGCCATAGCCCTGCCCTATGGCCGATGGCGCTGGGGCAGCGCTGCGGCCGGCTTTCGCGGCGGGCAGGCACAGGGCCGGTGCGCGGCGCGCGTCATGCTGCGCCGCAATAGTGCAGCCGCGCGCCAGGGCGAGGCATGGCGGTCAGGGTTTGCCCCGGGCATAGCCCCGGCCTATGTTGGCATCGACAATCCGTATTGGCCGCCGATGGCGCAGGTCCCTACCATCGTCATGAAAATTTCGTGACTGGCTTCGATTCGATTGGAGAGTATTGATGTACCGACGTTTGATGGCTTCCGCGTGCCTTGCCTCGACCATGCTGTGCCTGGGTGCCGCACAGGCCCAGGATGCGTATCCGAACCGGCCGGTGCGGCTGATCGTGCCGCAGTCGGCCGGATCGGGCGGCGACGTGGTGGCGCGGCTGCTGAGCGACCGGTTGGCGCAGGACCTGGGACAGTCCATCGTCGTGGACAACCGCCCCGGCGCGAACGGCATCGTGGCGATGAGCACGGTGGCCAAGTCCGCGCCGGACGGCTACACGGTGCTGCTGACGGGCGTGTCGCAGATCAGCTTCAACCCGCACCTCTATGCGTCGCTGCCGTACAACCCGCAGAAGGACTACACGTTCATCGCGCCGGTGGTGGACACGCCGTTCGTGATCGTCGCCAGCAAGGCCAGCGGCATCACGTCGGTGCAGTCGTTCATCGACAAGGCGAAGAACAAGCCGGGCGGCCTGACGTTCAGCAGCGCGGGCGTGGGCAATTCCACCCACCTCGCCATGGAAGTCGTGGCCGACAAGCTCGGCGCCAAGATGACGCACGTGGCCTACAAGGGCTCGGGGCCGGCGCTGACCGGCGTGGTGGCCGGCGAGGTGGACACCATGGTGAGCGTGCTGGGCGCCGCGCTGCCGCAGGTCACGGGTGGCACGGTGGTGCCGGTGGCCATCGTCGGCGCGCAGCGCGTGAAGGAACTGCCGAACGTGCCGACGCTGAAGGAAGCGGGCGTGGACGTGCCGGTGATGCCTAGCTGGTACGCGCTGGTGGGCCCGGCCGGCCTGGACCCGAAGATCGTGACCCGCCTGAACACGGCCGTGCAGACCGCGCTGGCCGACCCGCAGATCAAGGCCAGGCTGGCGTCGCTGTACCTGTTCCCGGTGGTGGGCAGCGCCGATGCGATCCGGCAGCGCGCGATGAGCGAGTCGAAGGTCTGGGGCGAGTTCATCCGCAAGCGCGGCATCCAGGGGCTGTAGCGCGCGCGGCGTCGGCAATCGACCGACACCGGGGTTCACCTGATGGACGACAAGGAGTTCGGACGGGCGCGGATGCGTGGGCTGCGATGCGGCTCGTAGCCTTGAGGCTGTTCCCTATCCACCGCCTACGCCCCGTTGAATCCGACCACGCCCCGCCACGCTACGCCATCCGCCCCGCCCGGCCACCTGGACCGCGCCGCAGCCAGCATCTCGGCCCTGATCGCCAGCACCCAGGCCCTGGCCCACGCCACGCAGGCACTGCGGACATCGAACCTTGCCACCCGGCTGCGGCTGGCCCAGGTCAACTGGCTGCCGTCGGCCGGGGCCTGCGAGCAGTGCGGGGGTGGCATTGGCGGGCGTTAGGCTGCAATAACGCAGCCGCTACGCGACGCTGGCCACCTCTGTCTCGGCCGTTCCGCGCCGCCGCGTCGCGGCCCAGAATGCCAGCGCCGCCAGGCACACCGCAAACCCGATCATGCAGACCCCCTGCCAGCCCGCGCGGGCGTAAGTGGCCGTGGTGACGATGGCGCCAAGACCGCTGCCCGCCGCGTAGAACAGCATGTAGAGGCTGATCATCCGGCTGTGTGCATCGGGCCGTGTGCGCAGGATCAGGCTCTGGTTGGTCACGTGCAGCGCCTGCCCGCCCAGGTCGAGCAGCACGATGCCGACGATCAGCAGCGCGAGCCCGTGGGGGCCGTCGAGCCTGGAGAGCGGCCACCATGCCGCCATCATCAGCAGCAAGGCACCCGCCGTGGTGCGCTGCGCGTGGCCGGCGTCGGCCCAGCGCCCGGCGCGCGCACCGGCCAGCGCGCCCACCGCGCCGACGAGGCCGAATGCGCCAATCGCGGTATGCGAGAAAGAGAACGGCGGCGCGCTCAGCGGCAGCACCAACGCGCTCCAGAAGATGTTGAACGCGGCAAACATCAGCATCCCCAGCACGCCCCGCACCTGCAGCGTCCGATCGCGGCGCAGCAGCGTCAGCAGCGAGCCGACCAGTTGTCCGTACCCCACCGCCGGTGCCGCTGCGGCCGTGGCTGGCAGGCGGCGGCGCAGCGCCAGCGCAATGCCCGCCATGGCCACGGCCGACGCCAGATAGACCGCCCGCCATCCGCCGATGTCGCCCACCATGCCGGCAAAGACCCGCGCGAGCAGCAATCCCACGAACACCCCGCTCTGCGCGGCGCCCACCACACGGCCACGCTGCTGCGGCGACGCGGCGCTGGCGGCATAGGCGATCAGGCCCTGCGTCATCGCCGTGCCGAGCAGGCCCACGGCCACCATCCCGGCCAGCAGCCACGGCACGCCCGGCGCGGCGGCCACCGCCAGCAGCGCCACGACCAGCGCGGCGAGCTGCCACGTCATCAGGCACCGGCGGTCGACCCGGTCGCCCAGCGGCACCAGGCACACCAGCGCCAGCGCGCTGCCGAGCTGCGTGGCCGTGACCACGCCGCCCACGGCCGCGCCGGGCACGTGGAATTCGCGCGCCAGCACGTCCAGCAGCGGCTGGGCGTAGTAGACATTGGCCACGCTGGCACCGCTGGCGATGGCGAACAGCAGGACGAGGGCGCGCGGCATGGCGGCCGGATTCGACGGGGTAGGCATCGGCAAAGTAGTTGCAAATCGAAACCGGTTGAATGCTAGGCCACCTGGTTTTAAAATGCAACCACCTCAATCCGCCATCGCGCCCGCGCATGCCCAAGACCCCTGCCCCGCCGTACCAGCCCTGCCCCGTGGCGCGCACGCTCGACGTCATTGGCGACCGCTGGACGCTGCTGATCGTCCGCGACCTGTTCGACGGCATCCACCGCTTTGGCGACCTGCAACGCAGCCTGGGCGTGGCGCGCAATATCCTGGCTGGCCGCCTGCACAAGCTGGTCGAAGCCGGCATCCTCGACACCCAGGCGGCGTCCGACGGGTCGGCCTACCAGGAATACGTGCTGACGGCGGCCGGCGCGCAGCTCTTTCCGGTGGTGGTGGCGCTGCGCCAGTGGGGCGAGCGCCAGCGGTTTGCGCCCGGCGAACCGCATTCGGTGCTGATCGACAAACGCACCGGCAAGCCTGTGCCGCCGATGCAGCCGCATGGCAAGGACGGAGCCTCGCTGCGCCCGGCCGACACCGAGGTGCGCAAGGTGTCGTAACGCCCGAGCGCCACCGAGTCGTCACATTTCGATCAACACCCTGTCACGGACGCTGGCCAGAATCACCGGCTTTTCGTGGGTCAACAGGGAAGTCGACATGCAAGACAAAACGCCGGGCAAGCCATCCGCCATCGATACCGCCAGCCTGGAGGGCATTCCAGACCGTCAGCGCCGCCTGCTGCTGAGAGCCGGGCTGGGGATGTCGCTGGGTGCCTCCGCGCTGCTGGCCGCCTGCGGCGGCGGCGACGATACCGCGCCCGGCACGCCGCCGGCCACCAGCCCCGGCACGGGCACGGGCACCACGCCGGGCACCGGCACTGGCACGACGCCGTCGGCCAAGGTATCGAGCTTCGCGCTGGCCGTGCTGCCCGACACGCAGTTCTACTCGCGCTACGCGACCACGGACGAAAACCTGCAGTTCCAGCGCAAGTACGGCTCCACGCCGTTCATGGCGCAGACCAAGTGGATCACGGAAAACGCCGCCAGCCTGCGCATTCCGTTCACGATCCACCTGGGCGACGTGGTGGATCAGCAGGCCAAGCCGCTGCAATGGCAGATTGCCAGCGAGGCGATGGAGGTGATGGAGGCCGCCCGCGCACCGTATTCGATCTTGGCCGGCAACCATGACGTGATCTCCGACGTGGACTACGTCAACGCGGGCAGCCAGGCGTCGAACACCGACGCGCAGCGCAACCTGGCCAACGAGCCCTACCTCAAGAACTTCCCGACCACGCGGGCGCAGCGCCAGGCCACGTTTGGCGGGCGCGACCCGTCGGGCTTCCACGAGTACCACTTCTTCGAAGTCGACGGCAACCGCTTCATGGTGCTGTCGATGTCGTGGCGCGCGTCGGACGCGGCCATCACCTGGGCGCGCAACGTGCTGAAGCGCTACCCGAAGGTGCCGGTCATCCTGTCGACCCACCAGCTGCTGAACATCGGCCCGGACGGCGTAAGCCCGCTGGAGGTGCCGTACGGCCTGATGCTCTGGGACAAGCTGATCAAGGACAACGACCAGATCTTCATGACGCTGAACGGCCACTACCATGGCGCCGCGCACCTGACCAAGACCAACGACTTCGGCAACCCGGTCGAGGAAATGGTGGTGGATTACCAGATGGCGTACATGGGCGGCAACGGCCTGATGCGGCTGTACGAATTCGACCTCACGCACAACAAGATCAAGGTCATCTCGTTCTCGCCGTGGGTGCCGCAGAAGCCCACCGAGACGCTGAACGAGTTCGACGTGGCCGTGCTGACCGACAAGAACCAGCAGTTCGAGATCGACTTCGACTTCCGCAAGCGCTTTGCGCGCTTCAACCCGGACTTCGCCATCCCGGCGGCTGGCAACGACCCGATCAACGACCGCGCCAAAGCTGCCATCCTGGCCAACTACACCGAGCCGTCGGTGGCCGACAAGAAGGCCGCCGCCGATACCAACGACTATCCGCTGGTGGCCTCCACCGTGGCGCACTGGCGCTTCTTTGGCGGCGCCAACGGCGCGGCGGTGCCGGTGGGCCAGGTCATCAACGACATGACCGGCGCCAACCCGCTGAGCCGCGCGGCACTGGCCGATGGCGGCGCCGCCCAGCTGGGCGACGTGACGTGGTCGAACGACCACCACTTCCTGTCGGCCGCGCCGGGCAGCGTGAAGTTCGCCAACTCGGTGAACAGCCCCACGCGCATGAGTTTCTTTGCCACGGACACCACGGCGGCACTCAACGCGATGACGTTCGACAACGGCTACACCGTCGAGGCGTTCATCAAGGTGCCCGCGTCGTGGACGGCCGGCAACAACGCCTGGATGAACATCATGGAGCGCGAAGGCCGGCGCGGCGCCGTGACGGGCTTTGGCAGCGGCGACGCCGACGAAAGCCCGCTGATCTTCGCCATTTCCAGCCTGCGCGAGGTGCAGTGGGAAGTCACGCCCAGCACGGCCGGCACCAAGAACCCGGCCGCCAACTGGTCGGGCGAGATCATCGCCGAGAAATGGGTACACGTGGCCGTGGTCAACACGCCGGCCAACAACGAGACGGTGATGTACGTGGAAGGGGCCCCGGTGCTGCGCAACGCGTCGAATACGCGCGGCATCGCCACCGTGGGCGCCGCCAGCCGCTTCTTCGTGGGCGGCGGCGTCTACGCCAACGTGCCGTCGAACGGCTTCCTCGGCCAGATTGGCGAGGTGCGGATCTGCACCGAGCCGCTGGCCGCGGACAAGTGGCTCACGGCGCGGCGCGCCTGATCCGCAGCGCTGCCCCGGCCGCCACGCGCACCGTGGCGGCCGGACGCGGGCTCTGCGGCGCCGGTCAGCGTTGGCGTTCCGCCATCAGGATGGCCGCTGCCATCACGCCGATGCCGGCGATCTGCCACGCGCTCAGGCGGTGGCCGAGTACCAGCCAGTCCATCAGCACCGCCGTGGCGGGATAGACGAACTGGAACACGGCGATGCGGGCGGTGCGCAGCTTCGCCATGCCTGCGTAGATCAGCGTATAGGCCAGGGCCGTGTGCACGATGCCGATGCCGGCCAGCCACGCCCATGGCCAGCCCGGCGCCGGCCAGCCGTGGTGGATCGGCCAGGCCAGCAGGACGACCGTTCCGATGGCGCATTGCCACCATGCCAGCACGCCGGCGCGCAGGTTGCCGAGCCGCCGCGCGATCAGCGTGGCGCCGGCCGTGCAGAGCGCGCCCAGCAGGCACGCGGCCACGCCGATCCAGTAGGCCGCGTCTGGCACCCGGCCCGTGCCGGGCCGGAAGATCGGCTCCAGCAGGCCGGTGGCCAGCACAAGCCCGGCCATCGCAACCATCACGAACGCCAGACGGGCCTTGCCGACCGGCTCGCCGAGCCACAGGCCACCCAGCACCAGCACGAACAGCGGCTGGACGTGGAACAGCACGACGGCCATGCCCGCCGACGTGCGGCCGATGGCATCGAAAAACAGCACCCAGCTTGCCACCATCAGCGAGGCTGCCGTCAGCGCCCAGGCGGCATGGGCGCGCGTGAGCCGGACATCGCGCAGCCTTCGTCGCCACAGCAGCCAGACGGTCAGGCCCAGCCACCCGAAGGCGCAGCGCGACCACGCAGCCGTGAGCGGCGGCGCGTGGGCCTGGCTCACGAAGATGCCGATGGTGCCCAGCAGCACGTTGCCAAGCAGGAACGGCCAGGCGCCATCGCCAAGTCCCGTACATGTCGTGCGGAGCGCGCCGGTCGTGGCGCCATGCGGTATCGGATCGGATTTCATGGCGACCAGTCTGGCGCCCCGCGTCGATCCTGAAAAGCGCATAATCCGCGAAATATGGTTTCGATAATCGAAATATCACGATGACGACGACACCCCGCGATCTGCAGATGGACTGGCTTAAGTGCTTTGTCGCCGTGGTCGACGCCGGGTCGCTAGCCAGCGCCGCGGGCGAGATCCATCGCTCGCAGTCGGCCGTCAGCATGCAGATCAAGAAGCTGGAAGACGCCCTTGGCCAGCGGCTGCTGGAACGCAGCGCCCGCAAGCTGAGCCTGACGCCCGAGGGCCAGACGCTGCTGGGCTACGCGCGGCGCATCCTGGACCTGCACGCCGAGGCGCAGGGCGCGCTGACTGGCGGCGAACTGACTGGCCGCGTGCGGCTAGGTGTGCCGGACGACTACGCCCAGAAATACCTGACGCCGGTACTGAAGCGATTCGCCCCGCGCCACAGCGGCGTGGAAATCGAACTGATCTGCGAGCAGTCGACGTCGCTGATTCCCCGCGTGGCCAGCGGCGACCTGGACCTTGCGCTGGTCTCGCGCGACCACGCGCGGCGCGGCACGCTGCTGTTTCATGAGCCGATGGTCTGGGTGGGGTCGCCCGAGTTCGAAACGTGGCGGCGCGACCCGCTGCCCATCGCCGTCTACGAGGACGCCAGCCTGGCGCGGCGCGTGGCCATCCACTCGCTGGCGCAGCAGGGGCGGCGCTACAAGGTCGTCTATCACAGCTCCAGCCTGGCCGGGCAGATCGCCGCCATCGAGAGCGGCCTGGCCGTGGCCGCCCTGACCCAATGCAGCGCGCCCCCGCACCTGCGCATCCTGGGCAGCGAGCAGGGCCTGGGGCCGCTGGAACCGATGGAAGTGGCCGTCTATCGCAGCCGCGAATCGCGCGGTGCAAAGGCGGTGGACGAACTGCAGAACCTGCTGACCCGCACGCTGCGGCTGGCGGCGTAGCTGTTGGCGGCTGCTATCTGCAGCGGCGCTTCCGGGCCGGGCGTTGCCCCCCGCCACTCAGCACCTGAAAGCACCTTTCACATTGCGAAATCTGACCGGGTCTGGCGGCCATCCTGCGGTTTCGTTTTGAGAAAACGCCTTCCACATTGCAAAATATCGCTGCTATCTCATTGATTCATAACGACAAACAAAGTCTTATGTCTTATATAAGAGTTACGTTGCAATGCGGGATTCGGCCATACACTTGTTCCCATGCTGCTGGCTGAAACAGCCGGTGGCGGCACCGAATCCTTCTACCAACGCGTCAACTCTTATTAGGACTTCCCCATGGCCCAGTATCAAGACGACATTCAGGCAATCGCCGCGCTGAAAGAGACCAACGGCAGCGCCTGGAATGCGATCAATCCCGAATACGCCGCGCGCATGCGGGCCCAGAACAAGTTCAAGACGGGCCTGGACATCGCCAAGTACACCGCCAAGATCATGCGTGCCGACATGGCTGCGTACGACGCGGACCCGTCGAAGTACACCCAGTCGCTGGGCTGCTGGCATGGCTTTATCGGCCAGCAGAAGATGATCTCCATCAAGAAGCACTTCAAGAGCACCGAACGCCGCTACCTGTACCTGTCCGGCTGGATGGTCGCCGCGCTGCGCTCGGAATTCGGCCCCCTGCCCGACCAGTCGATGCACGAGAAGACGTCGGTCAGCGCGCTGATCCGCGAGCTGTACACGTTCCTGCGCCAGGCCGACGCCCGTGAACTGGGTGGCCTGTTCCGCGAACTGGACGCCGCTGAGGGCCCGGCCAAGGCCGCCATCCAGGAAAAGATCGACAACCACGTGACGCACGTGGTGCCCATCATCGCCGACATCGACGCCGGTTTCGGCAATGCCGAAGCCACGTACCTGCTGGCCAAGCAGTTCATCGAGGCCGGTGCCTGCTGCATCCAGATCGAGAACCAGGTGTCCGACGAAAAGCAGTGCGGCCACCAGGACGGCAAGGTCACCGTGCCGCACGAGGACTTCCTGGCCAAGATCCGCGCCATCCGCTACGCCTTCCTGGAACTGGGCGTGGACGACGGCATCATCGTGGCCCGCACCGACTCGCTGGGCGCCGGCCTGACCAAGCAGATCGCCGTGACCCGCACGCCGGGCGACCTGGGCGACCAGTACAACTCGTTCCTGGACTGCGAGGAACTGTCGGCCGACCAGCTGGGCAACGGTGACGTGATCATCAAGCGCGACGGCAAGCTGCTGCGTCCGAAGCGCCTGCCGAGCAACCTGTTCCAGTTCCGCGCCGGCACCGGCGAAGCCCGCTGCGTGCTGGACTGCATCACCGCGCTGCAGAACGGTGCCGACCTGCTGTGGATCGAAACCGAAAAGCCGCACATCGCCCAGATCAACGGCATGGTCAGCGAGATCCGCAAGACCATCCCGAACGCCAAGCTGGTGTACAACAACAGCCCGTCGTTCAACTGGACGCTGAACTTCCGCCAGCAGGCGTACGACGCCATGAAGGAAGCTGGCAAGGACGTGTCGATGTACGAACGCGGCCAACTGATGAGCGTGGAGTACGACGATTCCGAACTGGCCAAGCTGGCCGACGAGAAGATCCGCACCTTCCAGGCCGATGCCTCGCGCGAAGCCGGCATCTTCCACCACCTGATCACGCTGCCGACGTACCACACCGCCGCACTGTCCACCGACAACCTGGCCAAGGAATACTTCGGCGACCAGGGCATGCTGGGCTACGTGGCAGGCGTGCAGCGCAAGGAAATCCGCCAGGGCATCGCCTGCGTCAAGCACCAGAACATGTCCGGCTCGGACATCGGCGACGACCACAAGGAATACTTCAGCGGCGAAGCTGCGCTGAAGGCCGCAGGCAAGGACAACACGATGAATCAGTTCTGATTTGGGTGTTGGGGTTTGGGAAAACGCCGGCCGGGAGGCTGGCGTTTTTTTGTTGGGGGTTGTGAATGGCGCGGCGCGAGTTGTCGTCGACGGCTATCCCTACAACCCCCTCTCCACCATCCCCAACAGCCGCTCCCCAATCACCCCCGCCTGTTCCTTCGCCCGGCTTCGCAGCGGTCCGTCGATCAGCAGCACCGCAAGCCCGTGCACCGCCGACCACGCCACGTACTCCGCTCCGGGCCGCCGTTCCGCCGATAGCAGGCCCGCGTCGACCCATCTGTCCAAGGCCGCCCCGAGCAGTTCGAAGGGGTTCATCCCGCTGTTGCCGGCCTTGGCCGGGTCGGCGTCGCCTTCCACGTCGTCCGGTACCGAGAATGCCGTGCGGAAAAGTCCGGTTTCCGCCAGCGCGAACTGCAGGTAGCCGATGCCCACTGCGCGCAGGCTGGCGCGGGCGCGGTCGGGTGGGGTTGCGTCGGGTGGGATGGCGGCCATTTCGGATTCCATGGCCATGGCGAGGCTGGAGAGCGCCGATGCGCGGACGGCCTGCAACAAGTCCTGGCGGCTGGCGAAGTGTCGGTAGGCGGCGTTGGGGACCACGCCGGCGCGGCGGGTGGCTTCGCGCAGCACGATGGCGTCGGGGCCGCCTTCGCGGGCCAGGTCGATACCGGCTTCGAGCAGTGCGCGGCGCAGGTCGCCGTGGCGGTACGTGGTGCGGGTGGGAGGCGTTGCGGCGGCAGTTCGGGTCATGTCAGCTCCCATGTGGACGTTGTCCACGCGTCTACTGTGAATAGTAGACAGTGTACACAACGACTGCCAGTCGTCGATACGGCACACAGGGCGCGTTGGAATGGCGAAAACGCCACATCTACAGTATGGGCGCGAATAGCTTGGCGACGTGCATCGCCACGCGCAGGATGGCCGGCGAGCCCAGGAAATCGCGCGAGTCGATCTGGCGGGCCTGGGCGAAATCGGCTTCGAGCATGCGCGCCACGTCGGCAGCAAAGGCCGGGTGGGCGGTCATCACCATCAGCTCGAAGTTCAGGCGGAACGACCGGTTGTCGAGATTGGCGGTGCCCACCGCGGCCGCCTCGTCGTCGATCAGGACGACCTTCTGGTGCAGGAACCCCGGCTGGTAGCGATAGATCTTCACGCCCGCGCGCACGGCCTGGTAGGCATAGATCGTCGACGCGCCGTACACCACCAGGTGGTCGGGCCGCGACGGAATCAGGATGCGGACGTCCACGCCGCGCAGCACCGCCAGCCGCAGCATCGCGAACACGGCCTCGTCCGGCACGAAGTATGGCGATGTCATCCACAGCCGGCGCGTGGCCGCCTGGATGGCCTCGACGAAGAACAGCGAGCAGGTTTCCTGAGCGTCGGCGGGCCCCGACGGCACGACCTGGCAGATCATGTCGCCCACGCGCCGCGGCGGCGGCGTCATCAGGTAAGGCACCTCGCGGGCGGCCCAATACCAGTCCTCGGCAAACGCCATCTGCAGGTCCAGCACCGCCGCGCCGCGGATGTCGACATGGGTGTCGCGCCACGGCGCCAGCGGCGGGCGCTTGCCCAGGTACTCGTTGCCGACGTTGTGCCCGCCGACGAACGCCCGCGCGCCATCCACGATCACCAGCTTGCGGTGGTTGCGAAAGTTGAGCTGGAAGCGATTGACAAAGCCGGGATGGGTGGAGAACGGCCGGGCCTGCACGCCGGCCTGCTGCAGCGTCCGCACGTAGCCGCGTCCCAGCGCGTGGCAGCCGATGCTGTCGTAGAGAAAGTAGACCCTGACGCCGGCCCGCGCCTTGTCGCAGAGGCGTTGCTGCAGCGCGCGGCCCAGATCGTCGTCATGGACGATGAAGAACTGCACCAGCACCTGTTCGGTCGCGGCGTCGATGGCGTCGAAGATCGCCGCGAACGTGGCGTCGCCATTCACCAGCAGCCGCACGTCGTTGTTCGTCAGGCACGGCATGCCGGTCAGGCTGGGCAGCGCCCGCAGGCACGCCTGCTGCGGCACCGGCACGACGTTGGCGGCCAGCGCCTCGCGCTCCTGGTGGGTCATGCCGTGGCGAATCTCGCGCAGGCGGTCGTTGTTGAAGCGGCGCGCGTTGACGTAGCCGGCAAAGCGGCTGCGGCCGAAGATCAGGTACGGGATGATCGCGAGGTACGGCATCATCACCAGCGACCCCGCCCACGCGATGGCGCCGGGCGCCGTGCGCACGGTCATGACGGCATGCAGCGCGGCAACGATCCCGACAATGTGGAACGCGAGGATGACGGCGGCAATCACGCTGGGACTGAACATAGGCACGTATACCGTGGACTGTCCTGGACACGATGAGCCGTATTCTGGCATAGCGCGTCGCGCCATTTGCACCCCGCCCGTCGCCGGCCGCGCGCTGCCCAATTTTTGATCACGCCGATGCGGTGGCGGCCCACCGCCGCGCCGCGCCACCCGCCGCCCCGGTTATCCACAAAATCTGTGGATAACGATCGGGCTTGTCCCCAGCGCCAGCCCGGCGCCACCCCGTCGTCGCCGGTCGGTCCTTTTAAAGAAACACCGATTGTTGCGCCCATGCCCCGTCGATACGCTGCATCGTGTTTGTTCCATTCAATGCATTTTGCAAGTTCGATAGTGTCGTATGAACCCCCAATCCAATATCGCGCTGCTCGCCAGCCGCAACTCGCCGCTCTATCCCATGCAGGAACTGCTGTCCATCGCGGGCTTCCAGTGCAGCGCCTTCCAGGCAGGTAGAGACCTGATCCACGGTCTGGGCCACGACAACTTCGACATGTTGCTCATCGACCGCGACCTTCCCGATATCTCCGCCATCGACGTCATCCGCGCCGTCCGCGCCGTGCGCAACCGCGACGTGCCGATCGTCATGATCTCCAGCGAGAACGATGACGACGACATGGTCGAAGCGCTGGACGCCGGCGCCGACGACTACATCGTCCGCCCGCTCAACGCCCGCGTGCTGCTGGCCCGTATCGCGGCCCTGCGCCGCCGCATGTCCGGCACCCGCCTGAGCATCCATATCCCCCTGCGCGCCGGCCCCTACGAACTGAACAACCCCGGCCGCTACGCCACGCTGCACGGCCAGCGCATTCCGATGACGCCGAAGGAGTTCGACCTGGCGATGCTGATGTTCGCGAACGCGGGCCGCATCCTGGCGACGCAGCGCATCGAGAACACGATCTGGGGCCACTCACTGCCGCCTTCGTCGCGCGCGCTGGCCGGGCTGGTGTCGCGCATGCGCCGGACGCTCGATCTCTGCGCGGAGAACGGCGTGACGGTCACGGTGGTCTACGCGCAGGGCTACCGGCTCGACGTGCTGGACAGCGCCGCACGGGCCGAGCTGACCGCCCATCGCGCGCCACGGCTGGGCCTGGAAGCCCTGGCCAACCGCTAGGCCGGCGCTAGCTCTCCAGCTCGCCACGCGCGGCGAGGTCGGCGATGTCGATACCCGCCACGCCTTCCGGCGCCCCCTTCGCCTGCCGCTTGGCCACGGCGGCCGCCGCGCCCACGTGCTGGCTGCCCAGCCGCCACGTGGCCATTGCCTCGGCCCCCACGCGCACCGCGCCCACCGCCATCGTCACGAACGGGTAGAACATCGGCCGCCCGTGCCGGTCCTCGCCATGGATGCCGCCCGCCACGCGGTCCGCCGGCGCGTACATCGACAGCGCGGCATCATCGAAACTCGCCATCGCCCCGCGGATGCGGGCCTCCCAGTCGTCGCCCTGGAACAGCACCAGGAAATCGTCGCCGCCGATGTGGCCCAGGAAGTCGCGCGCCGGGTCGCACGCCTGCGCCAGGATCGCGGCGGCGCCCTTGAGCAGCTCGTCGCCCTTCCAGTAGCCGTAGTGGTCGTTGAACGGCTTGAAGTGGTTCAGGTCGGCGTAGCAGGCGTGAAAGGGGCTGCGGGCCTCGATCAGGCGGTCGATATGCTGGTTCAGCAGGATGTTGCCGGGCAGGAATGTCAGCGGATTCGCATAGCGTGCTGCCTCCATTCGGACATCGGTGATGGCGCGCAGCAGGTCAGCGCCCGTGCCCAACCCCACGTAGCGGCCCTCGTCGGTAATCACAAAGCCGTCGGCCAGTGCGCGCGACGGCTCGCCGGCCACGTGGTCGGCCATCTCCTCCAGCGTCGCGCGCCGGTCGAAGCAGACCGGCTCCAGGTTGGCCAGCGCGATGCACGCCTTGCGGCCGTACAGCTCCCGGTGGAACGGCGTCGCGTAGCGATCGAGCAGCGTCTGACGATTGATCAGCCCGATGGGCCGCTGGTACTCGTCCAGCACGGCCATCGCATGCAAGTCACCATGCGCGTGGAAGCGCGCCAGCACGTCGTTGTTCGACGTCTCCGCGCTCACCGCCGGCACCGGCCGCAGCAACTGCCCCGCCGTGATGCCCGACCACCCGGTGCGCAGCATCTGTGGAAACACGGCGATCTGGCGTGATGCCAGCACCGTGCGCACCTCCGCCGCAATCTCGGTGGGCGGCAGCGCGGCGGGCCGGCCCAGGAAGTAGCCCTGCCCCGCCGCCACGCCCAGGTCGCGCACCAGCGCCAGTTCTTCGGCCGTCTCGATACCTTCCGCAATCACCCGGCCGCCCAGCGCGTGCATCGTGCCCAGGATCGCGCGCAATACCTCCAGCCGGCGCGAACTGGCATGAATGCCACGCACCAGCGATTTGTCGATCTTGATGTACTGCGGCGCCAGTTCGGCCAGCCGGTCCAGGTTGGCATGGCCGGTGCCAAAGTCGTCCAGCGCGTAAGGCACGCCCAGGTCGGTCAGCACCGCCATCACGGCGGCAAAGCTGCGGGCGTCGCCCACGGCGGTCTGTTCGGTCACCTCGATCACCACGCGCGAGGGGGCGATGCGCGTGCGGGCGCCCTGCCCGCCGTCCAATCCCAGCAACGACGCCATGGCGCTGCCGCGCCGGTCCAGCAGATGGCGCAGCGTCAGCGGACTGAAGTTCAGGAACAGCTTGCCGGGCAGGTCCAGCGCCGCCCACGACGCCAGCGCGGTGCGCGCGGCCGACATCTCCAGGGCCACCGTGGTGCCGGTGTCCTGCGCCAGCCGGAACAGCGCGTCCGGCGATGCATGCATCGACCCGGCTGGGCCGCGGATCAGCGCCTCGTAGCCCAGGATGTCGCCAGTGGCCAGCGTCACGATGGGCTGGAACACCGCGTGCAGCGGTGGCGGTCTCACGGCCTCTCGGGCCGCGGCCGAATCGGAGGCAACGGGCAACATGAAACGAACTCGGACGGATGGCAGGCCACCTGCTTGTTAACGGCCGACCCCAAGCACGCTTGAGCACGACTTTGCAATTCAGGCACAGAGGAAGCGCGCGCCATTGCAGGACAGAATTGTGTCGCCCGTATGACAAACCTGCCACATGCCGACTGTCACGCCGTTGTCACATTGTTCACCGAGCATCACGCCGCACCGCAGCAAGACGGGCGTCGCCAGCCTCCCCTCATGGCCGTTTCGCCAAAAAGCCCGCTGTGGCGGTTGCCAGGGTCATGCATGGCGGAGCGCTGCTCCGAAGGAGTTCTGTTGTGTTGCAAGCCATCAAGCTGGCATTGCCGGGCCGGCGCGGCCAATCTGTCTGGCGGGGCCTGACGGCGCTGCCGCTGGTCGTGCGTCTTTCCGCGGCATTTGTCCTCATCTACGCGTTTGGCGCGATGGTCGGGCTCACCGGCATCGTCAACCTGATCGATCTCAAACGCGATACCGATACGCTCTACCAGCGCGACATGCGCGGCGCCATCGCCGCCGAGCGCGCGCAGGCATCGCTGGCGATGCTGGGCCGCGCGCAACTGGCGCTGACGCTGGCCACCAGTTCCGCCGAGCGCGACGCCGCGGTCCACGACATCACCGAGGCATCGCGCCATCTGGACGCGGCGGTGGACGGCGTCCGGCAGGCCGCCCCGGCCCAGGCCCGCGCGCTGCTGGCCGAACGCAAGGCCGCCGCCGAACTGGTCGGCAACTATGTCGATCTGATCCGCAAGCAGCCGCTGGACCCGTTGCAGTTCGACGCGGCGGTGTCCATCGACGGCCATTTCCTGGGCGAACAGTTGCAGAAGCTGGGCGCGCGGATTGAAACCGTGCGGGTGTCGATGGCCCAGCAGGCGGCCGACACCGTGGCCGGCGTGGCCTCGGCGCAGGTCACCGCGCAGACCGTGATGATCGGCCTGCTGGCCGCCAGCCTGGCCGCCGCCGCGCTGCTGGCGTGGGTGGCCGCGCGCAGCCTGACGCGCGAACTCGGCGGCGAGCCGCGCGATGCCGCCACGCTCGCCACGCGCATCGCCAGCGGCGACCTGACGGCCCACATCGCCCTGCGCGACCGAGACGACAGCAGCCTGCTGTTCAACCTGTCCGGCATGCGCGACCAGTTGGCCGGCGTGCTCGCGCGCATCCAGCATTGCGCGCACGAGATTACCGGCGCCAGCGACGGCATCGCCCAGGGCAACCAGGCCTTGGCCACGCGCACCGGCCTGCAGGCCGCCGCACTGGCCGAGGCCGCGGCCAACGTCACGCGGCTGACGACGCTGGTGCAGCAGGCTCACGCGCAGGCGCAGGAATCGAGCGACATGGCCAGCCGCGCGCGCGAAGCCACCGGCGCCGGCATGGCCGCCGTGCGCGACATGAGCGGCGCGATGGCCAACGTCCACGCCCAGTCGCGCAATATTTCCGAGATCGTCTCGGTCATCGAGAGCATCGCGTTCCAGACCAATATCCTCGCGCTCAACGCCGCCGTGGAAGCCGCGCGCGCCGGCGAGGCCGGCCGGGGCTTTGCGGTAGTGGCGCAGGAAGTGCGTGCACTCGCGCAGCGCAGCGCCACGGCCGCGCGCGAGATCGGCGGCATCATCGGCGACGCCGCCAACGAGATCGCGCGCGGCGCGGACCTGAGCAGCCGGGTGGAAGCGGCGATGTCCGGCATCGACGCAGCCGTCAACCACAGCCACACCCTCGCGGCCGAACTGCGCATGCTGGCCGACGAGCAGGCCAGCGGCATCCGCACCGTCGGCGACGCGCTGGCGCGGCTGGAACAGACCAGCGCCGACAACGCCACGCTGGTCGACGAGGTCAGCACGCAGGCCGCGCGGCTCGATCACCAGGCGGCCGCGCTGGAATCGGACGTCGCCCGCTTCCAGTTCTGACACGCCGCGCCGTTGCCGCACCGCCGCAAAACTTCAGCTTTCGTCGATTGCCGCCGTAATTAAGGCAGATCCGATTCGCCGCCCGGCCGCGCCCCGCTAGCATGGCAGGTCATGCCCACGGTGGCGGCCGGTGTCGGATGGGAGCGCCCCGGCGGACGGAAAGCGGAGAAACGCATGCTACGCAAGGCAGTGCAGGACGACATGTCGTTCCAGGAGGACTTCGAAGCCGCGGGCCGCGACTGGGCGCCCCGGCTCAAGCCGTGCGGCACGTGCCACAACTGCGAGCAGCCCGTGGGCCAGGCCGACCTGTTCTGCGGCATCGCCTGCCAGTACGCGTTCGAGCATTTCGAAATGCGGTTGCTGCGCAAGGGCTAGCCATCGACGATCGATCCCGGACGTCCCCGCCCCACTCGAACATTTCCTTTCATTTTCCTGTCAACCGGGCGCCCCGACGACCCGTTGAGGCTTGCATTACGGCGGTATCCGCGCAGCGGGACAGGCCGGAAAACAAGGCCTGGCGCGGCAGATGTGTCCGCGAGAAACACTTGGACCGAAGCGGTAACCGGCATTAACGAGTCCCGCGTAAAAGTTACACAACTGTTGCACTTGCGCACATTTTGTGTCGACTTTCCCACGCAAAACACGGATACGCTTGGTTCATCCCATCACCGATTGACCACGAGAAATCATGACCGAACGCCTCATCATGCTGGACGTACCCGGCGTCCTGTATTCGGACCGCTCCGCTGCCCGCCTGGGTGGTACGCCAAACACGGGGACCCTGCGTGACGTCAGGTTTTTCGATCCGATCGCCCTTGGCTTCCTGCGCCGCCTGTTCGGCATTGCCGGCGCCCGCGTGGTGGTTGCCGACGCATGGCGCCGTGGCACGCCCGCCGCGATCTTCCAGCAACTGGACCTGCAGGTGGAAGGCATGACGCCGCCCGTGCAGGGGGGTCATCCGGCCGAGATCGACGCCTGGTTTGGCCAGCATCCGGCGCCGGGCGCATGGGTCATCATCTCCACCGCGCCGGTCGCGTCGTTCACCACGGCCCAGCGCGCGCGCCTGGTGCAGGTGGATCCGGCCGAGGGCCTGACCGTTGACAACTTCCGCAAGGCGCTCGATATCCTGGGCGTGGCCTGCCCGTCCACCGTCACGCCCGATTCGCGCGTCGAGCCGGGCCTGAAGGCCAAGCTGCGCCACTTGCAGCGGCTGGCCCGCGACGAGCCGGAGCGCTTCATGCCCGCCCCCGCCGCCGCCGAGGCGCGCGAGCAGGCCATGGCAGTGGCCGTGGCCAGCCTGACCGGCAAGCAGTTCGCGCCCGCCGCCATCCACGCCTGACCGGTGCCCGGTCTGCCACCGGGTTCCCATCACGGCATGATGCAATGCAAAAAGGCCGCCCATGTGGGCGGCCTTTCTCATGGCGGGGCGGCGAATCAGCGGGCGGTCAGCTTGACGGCCGGGAAGTCGACCGGCACGTTGAATGCCACGTTCACGTAGTTCGTGAACAGGTTCAGCGCCACGTGTGCCAGGATTTCCACGATCTCGCCATCGTTGAAACCCACTTCGCGCAGGCGTGCCACGTCGGCATCGGATACCTGGCCGCGGCCTTCCACCAGTTGCAGCGCGAAAGCCAGCGCCGCAGCGGTTTTCGGATCGTCGGACTGGCCGGCTTGTGCGGATGCCATTTCCGCAGCCGACGCACCAGCCTTGCGGCCCAGCGCGGTGTGCGCGGCCAGGCAGTATTCGCAACGGTTGCGGTCGGCCACGGCGACGGCAATCTGCTCGCCCAGCCGAGCCGGGATGGCGCCACCGCCCAGCGCGCCGAACGCGCCCCACATCGACTGCAGCGCGGCCGGCGAATTCGAGACGGCGCGGAACATCTGTGGCACACCGCCAAAGGCGGCCTGGATCTGGTCGAGCGCGGGCTGGCTGGCAGCGGGAGCATGCGCGGGCTCCGGCACGGGGATACGTGCGGTCATGGTGGATCTCCTGTACGGTAGGTTCGTTTGGGTCAAGTCAGGACGTTGCCGTCCCTGGGTTCCACTATGGATGCCGACGACATACGATAGGATGCTGTTCGTCCACGAAAGCTACCCATTCGTCCAGCCGTGTCCAGCCACCCCGTTCCGTCCGGCATCGATCGCCTGTCCGCGCTGCTTGAGCGCTTTCGCATCCACGCCCACCTGTTCCACACCGGCCCGCTGTGCGGCATCTCGCGCTTTCACGAGCCCGAGCGCGGCTTCCTGCACGTCATGCGCGAAGGCGAGATGAGCGTGACCCATCACGCCAAGGGCCTGCCCCGCCGGCTGGACATCCGCGAGCCGTCGCTGCTGCTGTATCCACGCCCGGCGCTCCACACGTTCCACAACCCGCCCGAGGAAGGCTCGCAGTTCTCGTGCGCGACGCTGGAGTTCGCCGGCGGCGCGCGTAATCCGCTGGCGCGGGCGCTGCCGCCGCTGATCGTGCTGCCCTTGGCCGAGGTGCCCGGGCTGTCCCCGGCCCTGTCGCTGCTGTTCGCGGAGACCGAGCAGGTGCGCTGCGGCCAGCGGCTGCTGGCCGACCGGCTGTTCGAGGTGGTGGTGATCCAGCTGCTGCGCTGGATGCTGGACAATCCCGCGCGCGTCGGCGTCCAGCCGGGGCTGATCACCGGGCTGTCAGACCCACGGCTCGCGCGGGCGCTGGTGGCCATGCACGAGGCACCGGGTGAAAACTGGAATCTGGAAAGGCTGGCGGCCTGCGCGGGCATGTCGCGCAGCGCGTTCGCGTCGGCGTTCCGCGAGGTGGTGGGGCAGCCGCCGGCGGACTACCTGACCGACTGGCGCATCAGCCTGGCGCAGACGCGCCTGCGCGACGGCAAGCCGCTCAAGCTGCTGGCCGACGAACTGGGCTATGCCAATCCGTCGGCGCTGTCACGTGTGTTCCTGGCCCGGGTGGGCCAGTCTCCGCGCGACTGGCTGCGCGCGGAGCAGCGGCATCTGGCGATGCCGGCGCACGATCAGTAGTCGACCGTCATCGACACCTTGAAGGTGCGCGGATTGCCGATGGCCAGCGTGTTGGCCGACGTCGACACCGTTGCCCAGTAGTCCTTGTTGGCGACGTTCTCCACGGCGGCGCGCAGCGTGTAGCGCATCTGCGACGCCTTGAACGTGTAGCGGGCCCCCAGGTCGAAGCGGTTCCACGACGGCAGCGCAATGGTGTTGGTCGGGTTGGCGTACTGGCGGCCGGTCTGGATGAAGCGGCCCGACACCGTGGCGCCAGCCAGGAACGGCAGGTCGTACTCGCCGCTCAGCGTCAGCGTGTAGTTCGGCACGCCCACGCCCTTCTTGCCCTCGGTGGCCGCGTCGCCCGTGTCCTGGTACTGCGAGTCGATGTACGACACGCCGCCCAGCAGGCGCACGCCGCGCACCGGTTCGCCGAACACGCTCAGTTCCACGCCCCGGTTACGCAGTTCCTGCAGGCCGAACACGTTGTTGCTCTGCGTGGTGCCAATGGGCTGCTCGATCTGGAAGAACGCCAGCGTCGTGCCGACCGAGCCGGCGTCGTACTTCACGCCCGCCTCGTGCTGCTTGGTCTTGGTCGGCGGGAACACCTCGCCGCGGTTCACGGCCGTGTTGCCGGCCGTCGGCCCCTGCGCCAGGCCCTGGATGTAGTTGTAGTACACCGACAGGTTCTGCAGCGGCTTGACCACCAGGCCGAACATCGGCGACGTGGCCGAGTCGCTGTAGGTGGACGTTTGCGCGCCGGTACCCGTGGCATAGCCGCGCACGTTGATCACCTGCTGGCGCACGCCGGCCGTCAGCAGCACGCGGTCGTTCAGGAAGCCCAGCGTATCGGCCACCGACACGCCGTTCAGGTTCACGCGCTGCGTGACGTACGGATCGGCCATGTTGCCCGTGGCCGGCGCGGCCGGATACGGCACCACCGGCGCGTTGTACAGGTTGGTGGGGAAGGTGCCGGAGAACTCGAACGCCGTGGCCTTCTTCTGCTCCAGGCCCGACCAGCTCACGTTGACCGTGTGGTTGACGGGGCCGGTCACGAACCGGCCGCGCACGCCCACTTCACCGCTGAAGGTGTCCTGCTGGAACGGCACCGTCAGCCGCCTGGCGTCACCCACGCCGTTGTTGCCGACGCTGGCGCCGCTGTAGCTGCCGTATTCATCGGTATGATGGCCGCCGAACGCCGCGTAGGCCGTCCAGTCCTTGGTGATGTCGTACTCGGCGCGGATCGTCCCGTAGATGTCTTCCAGCGACGAATTGGTCCACGGCTGCGCGAAGTTGGTGGTGGCCGACGGCACCGGCGGCAGCGCCGTGCCGGTCAGCGTCACCGTGCTGCGGCCCTGGTAGATGCGCTGCTTCTGGTAGCCGAAGTCGGCGTTGACGCGGAAGGCGTCGCCCTGGTAGTCCAGGCCCAGCGTGAACAGGCGCTGCTGGCGGCTTTCGTTGTCGATGGCCGTGTCGCCACCGCGCGCCATCGCGTTCACGCGGACGCCGAATTCCTTCTTGCTGCCGAAGCGGCGGCCCACGTCCACGTGGCCGCCGGCCTGGCCGTCGCTGGTGTAGTCGAGCGTGCCCTGCGTGATCGGCGCGGCCGTGGCGTACTTGGGCACCAGGTTGATCGAGCCGCCCACGGCGGTCCCGGCGGCGGAAACGCCGGTCAGGAACGCGTTGGCGCCGCGGAACACTTCCACGCGCTCCAGGCCCTCGGTCGACGACAACTGGCGCGGCGCGATGCCGTAGAGGCCGTTGTAGCTCAGGTCATCGGACGCAAGCTGGAAGCCGCGCACCACGAACGTCTCGGCAAAGTTGCCAAAGCCGGAGCTGACGCGGATGGCCGGATCGTCGGCCAGCACCTGGCCCACCGTGCGGGCCTGCTGGTTCTGGATCTGCTCGGCCGTGTACGACGTGACACTGAACGGCACGTCCATGAAATCCTGGTTGCCCAGCACGCCCACGCGGGCGCCGCGCGCCACCTGGCCGCCGGCATACGGGGCCGGCAACTGGTCGGCCGAGGCATCGGCCTTGACCGTCACGGTGGGCAGCGTCTGCTGCGGCGATGCCGGCGCGGCCTCCTGGGCCATGGCCAGCGACGGCAGCACGCCGGCCGCGGTCAGGGCCGTAACGAGGTGACGCAGTGGAATACGCGAGAAACGGACAGCGCGCGAGCGCGCGCGAGGTACGGCAAAAGGCAAGATGACACTCCCAAAAGTAGAACGATTTCCCCAGCACCGCGTCCCGAACGCGGCGGACAGGCAAGACCCGTGTCCGTGAATGTCGGCATCGCTCTGCTGGCGATGCTCGTGTTGCCCGATGGCCCGGCTAGTGCGCGAGCCAGGGCGAAAGCAGTGCGGCGGCGGCGCCTACCGTCACCGAAGCCTTGGCCAGGCGCGGCGTGGCCAGCGGCGCCCACGAGAACGCCGCCACCACGGCCCATGCGCCGACGGTGAGCAGCCCGGCCCAGTAGACGACGCCATAGGCCCAGCCTTCCGCCAAAACGCAGGCGGCCAGCGCCAGCGTCAGCGCGATCGTGCCCTGCCAGCGCAGGCGTTGCACGCGCGCGGGCGGGGGCACGCTGCCCCGGCCGAACAGGTCGGCATGATGGCGGTGCATCGCCTGGCCAAGCCAGGTAAAGCCGCCAATCGCAAAGCCCAGGCCGGCCACGCAGGCCGCCCAGACCGACACCAGCGCCACGCCGTCGCTCATTGCGTCACCTCGTGGGACACATTGCGCGACACGGCCTGCGGCGCGTGATGGGCCACGTGGTGGGCCTTGCCCGGCGATGCCTCGGCCGCCTGCCGGCGCGGCGCCTTGCCTCGCTTGCCAAGCATCCAGGCCGCCGCGCTCAGGCCGATGCCCAGCGCCAGCACGGTCAGGTCGAAGCCGGCGACCACGGCCGGGCCGTGGAACAGCGTCACGCCCAGGTGCGTCGGCGTGGTCAGCGCGTTGAGCAGCGGCAGTCCGGCAAACAGCGCCGCGCCGGCCCAAAGCTGCGCCCGCCACATCGCGCGGGTCGGGCGCCATTGCGCCAGCAATGCCGACAATGCCCAGGCCGCGAAGAATGCCTGAATCTCCGTGGCCTGACGTTGCGCCAGATCGACCGGCAGCAGCCGGTTGGCCCAGAAGTACACGGCGATGGCGATCGGCAGCCCGGCTATCGCACCAAGGTTCAGCGCTTCCACCAGCCGCAGGCCGAACGGCGTGCGGCCCGTGGCAGCAATCCGCTTGGCATGGTGCTGGCGCGTCTTCACCGCCCACAGCAGCGCGCCCGTGGCCACCATCAGGCAGCCGGCCAGCCCGGATGCAAAGAACAGCGCGCGCAGCAGCCCGGGCGCGAAGTGGGCCACGTGCAGGCCGACCATCGTGAAGCGGGTGTTGCTGGCGGGCGCCATGTCGTCGCCGAGCTTGGTCTGCAGCGCGCCGGTGGCGCCGGCGAACACCACGGAAGGCGCCACCGTGCGGATGTTGCGGCCGTCCTCGCGCGTGACCGACACCGTGGCGTTGGCCCTGTTCGGCGCGTCCACGACGATCCGGCGCGGCGCGGCGCCGTTCCACTGCGCGGTGGCCTGGACGATCATTGGCGCGATCGGTGCCAGCGGCGCGGCGTCCTTCGACCCCTTGATGCGCGGCGCGCGGGCCGCCACCTCGGCGTTGAACGCCTGCTCGTTGCCGTTGTAGACGGCCTGGATGCCCCACGGCATGTACATGAACAGCAGCGTCACCAGGCCCGTGTACGTGATCATCAGATGGAACGGCAGCGCCAGCACGGCCATGGCGTTGTGCGCGTCCAGCCAGGAGCGCTGGCCCTTCTTCGCGCGGAACGTGAAGAAATCGGCAAAGATGCGCCGGTGCGTGATCACGCCGCTGACGATGGCCACGAGCATGAACATCGTGCAGAAGCCGATGATCCAGCGCGCCCAGATGGCGGGCATGTAGTGCAGGTCGAAGTGCAGGCGGTAGAGGAAGTCGCCGCCGCGCGTGTCGCGGGCGCCGGGCACGGGCTCGCCGGTCATGGCGTCGAGCGTGCGGATCTCCAGGCGGGCACGCGCGGGCTTGCCGGCGTCGGCCGGCGTGGCCTTGCGCGTCCAGAACATCGAGATGGCCGGATTGCGTTCGTCCGGCAGCGAGATGAACCAGCGCTCGGCATCGGGCGCCTCGCGCTGCAGGTAGGCGTAGGCGCGCTGGGCGGCGTCCTCGGGCGATACCTTCTGGCCCAGCAGCCCGTGCAGTTCGGGCTTCATCCAGACCGAAATCTCGTCCCGGTAGTAGCTGGCGGTGCCGCCCACGAAGACCAGGAACAGCACCCAGCAGACCGCCAGGCCGGACCACGTATGCAGCCAGGCCATCGACTGGCGCAGCCCCTGCCCTTTCTTGAGTTCAGTCATCACGCCCCCCGCAGGGCAAGCCAGCCCAGCCCCAGCACGGCGGCCGGCACGATCAGCCCGATCCACGCCCGCCAGGCGGAATCGGCCGCGAACACCCAGACCACGGCCAGCGCGAACCAAAGGAACGACAGCAGCGTCGACGTCACCACGGCCTCGGGCCGGCTCATGCCAACCCACTGCGACAGCACCAGCGACAGGCATCCCGTCGCCAGCGCGGCCACGGCGTAGCCGCCCAGGATGGCGGCCATCGCGCGCGAGGCAATTGCCATGCGGTATCCGAGCGAAACGCCCTGCTTCATGTTCTTGTGTGGCATCAAAAAAAATCCAATCGCCATGATAATCGTTCTCATCCGCATTGTCTGCAAAGATGTACAACCCGGCGAAGGTGTGTCGCGGTGGGTACAACGGGGGACGGGGAGGCAAATCGAGCCTGGTCGGCGTGCGATATTCGCACAGAGATTCGCATAGAGTTCCGCAAGGCAGAATCCTCATTCCGCCGTGCGGTTGACACATTTCCGGCAACGATGGGACGATGCCTCACATCGAATACCGGCGACTCCCAACGCCGGACAGCCTGACCCGGAGACAACATGAGCAGTACCCGCCAGACGTCGGCCCAGCCCGGGACCGCCGCTTCCGCTTCTTCCAGCCCGTCTTTCCAGCCCGCCTTCAGCCGCCTGCACCAGACCATGGGGCCGTGGGTGGCTGCCACGCCCGACCGCATCGCCATCCGCGATGCCCACCGCGCGCTCAGCTACGCCGAACTCGACACCGCCGTGCGCGACACGGCCCGCACGCTGGCCGATCTGGGCGTGCGCGGCGGCGACCGCGTGGTGCTGGTGACCGAGAACAGCGTCGGCTGCGCGGTGGTGCTGCTGGCGCTGAGCGCCATCGATGCGTGGTCGGTGCCGGTCAATGCCCGGCTGTCGCCGCGCGAGATTGCCAACATCGTCGAGCACGCCGGCGCCCGCGTGACGCTCTACCTCGACAACGATTTCCCCGAGGCCCGCGAGCACGGCGAGGCCCGTGGCGCGCAGTGGGCCGAATGGCCGCACGTCGGCAAGCTGCTGGTCAGCGCCGTCGATGACAGCGTGGCCCCGGAGCCGGTCGAGGCGGACCCGCGCCAGCAGGTGGCGGCGATGATCTACACCACCGGCACCACGGGCGCGTCCAAGGCCGTGATGCTGACGCACGCCAACCTGATGTTCATCGGCCATTCCAACCGGCTGCAGTCGCGCGTGCAGCCCGGCGACCGCGTCTACGGCGTGCTGCCGATCTCGCACGTCTATGGGCTGTCGGTGCTGCTGGTGGGGCCGGTTTCCAACGGCGCGACGGTGTTCTACGAGCCGCGCTTCCGCCCGGACAAGCTGGTCCGCACGCTGATCGACGACCAGTTGACCGTGCTGCACGGCGTGCCGGCCATGTACGCCAAGGTGATCGAATGGGGCCGCGCCAACGGCCAGTCGCTGCGCACGCCGTCGCTGCGCATCGCGCAGTCGGGCGGCGCGCCGCTGACGGCGTCGCTGAAGGCCGCCTTCGAGGAAGCGTTCGGCATCGTGCTGCACAACGGCTACGGCATGACCGAGACGTCGCCCACCGTGTCCCAGACCCGCGTGGAAAGCCCGCGCAGCGACTGCTCGGTGGGGCTGGCCGTGCCCGACGTCGAGATCCGGCTTGGCAATCCGCTGCCCGATGGCAGCGGAGAGCTGCTGGTGCGCGGCCCGAACGTGATGAAGGGCTACTACAGGCGCCCGGACCTGACCGCGCAGACCATCGACGCCGATGGCTGGCTGCACACCGGCGACCTTGCGCGCATCGACGACGACGGCGCCGTGTCCATCGTCGGCCGCTCGAAGGAAATCATCATCCATTCGGGCTTCAACGTGTATCCCGAGGAAGTCGAGCAGTCGCTCAATGCGTTCCCGGCCGTGCTGCAGTCGGCCGTGGTGGGCCGCGCCGTGGAAGGCAACGAGGAAGTCATCGCCTTCGTGGAGGTGCGCGGCGGCATGACGCTGGACGAGGCAGCGCTGCGCGCGTTCCTGCGCGAGCGCCTGTCGCCCTACAAGATCCCGGCCGAAATCCGCACGGTGGCGCAGTTGCCCGCCGCGCCGTCGGGCAAGATCCTCAAGGCCCGGCTGCGCGAGCAGCTGGCCGCCGGCAACGTTTGAGCAGCCGCCTCATGGAAACGACCTTCACCGAACACCCCGACGCGACCGACGCGGATATCCCGTCGGCCGCCGACGCGCCGCCCGTCCGCAAGGACAACCGCAAGGAAGACCGTCATTTCGTCACCGCGCTGGCGCGCGGGCTCGACGTGCTGGCCTGCTTCCGCGCCTTCGACGCCGAGCTTGGCAATGCCGAACTGGCGCAGCGCTGCGGCCTGCCCAAGTCGACGATTTCCCGCCTGACCCACACGCTGACCGAGCTGGGCTACCTGCAGGCGCTGACCGATCCGGTGCGCTACCGGCTGGGCAGTTCGGCGCTGGCGCTGGCGCCGGCCGGGCAGCAAGGCGCCGACGTGCTGGCCGTGGCCAGGCCGTTCATGCAGGAGCTGGCCGAGCTGTCGCAGGGCGTGGCGTCGCTGATCGTGCGCGACCGCGGCCGCATGCTGATCTACGAGAACTGCCAGTCGGAGAGCTACCTGACGCTGCGCGTGCCGGTGGGCAGCCGGGTCTCGGGCCTGTCCACGGCGGCCGGCCGCGCCTATCTGCTGGCGCTGCCGCCGGCCGAACAGCGCCAGGCGCTGACGGCCTTCCGCGCCGACGACAAGCTCAGCGCCGCGCAGGCCGAGGGCATCCTGTCGAGCTGCCGCGACGAACAGCGCCGGCTGGGCTGCACCACGTCGTTCGGCGAATGGCTGCCGGACATCAACTCGATTGCGCTGGCGTTCCGCCCCGGCTCGGCGCTGCCGCCGATGACGCTCAGTTGCAGCGGGCCCAACGCGCTGGTGCCGCCGGCCCATCTGCTGGAAAAGGTGCGGCCGCAGTTGCAGCACCATATCCGCCGGATCGAGGCGGCGCTCGGCGTCGGCGCCTGACGGCGTCGGCCGCCGCCTTCAGCGCTGCGGCGGGTCCTGGTCCCCGGCCTTGTCGTCAGGCGGGGTCTTTTCCTTGTGGCCGGGCGCCGGGTCGTCATGATCCTTCGGCAACGGCTTGCTCAGCGTGCCGTCGAAGCGGGCGTGGAGCCGGTTTTCCAGATGGCCGCCCAGGCGCAGCAGCACAAGGCCCAGCCCCAGCGAGATCACCACGATGGCGTAGTAGCCGGCGCCGGCTGCCGCCCCGAGGATGGCCGCCATCCAGATGCCGGCCGCCGTGGTCAGCCCTTGCGGACGGTCGTGCACGCCGTGCCGGGCGATCACCCCCACCCCCAGGAAGCCCACCCCGGTCAGCAGCCCCTGCAGCACGCGCGACATGGCGTCGGGCGGATGCCCGTTCAGCGTCACCACGCACACCGCCGCAGCCGCGCCCAGCGACACCAGCCCCAGCGTGCGCATGCCGGCCGCCTTGCCATGCAGGTTGCGGTCGAGCCCGATGATGGCGCCGGCGGCCAGCCCGCCCAGCAGGCGCCAGAACAGTTCCAGCGAGAATTGGTCCATGCCGGCAAGCTTAGCGCGACTCACGTCGACATGACAGCCGGGATTGCCGTACGATTCGGGTTCCCCCCGCTCTCCACCGGAAGCCGTTTCATGCCCCACCTCGTCATCGAAATCACCGAGAACACGCGCCTGACCTGCTCGCAGGAAGAACTGCTGGACGAAGCCAACGCGGCGCTGCTGTCGAGCGGCCAGTTCCAGGAGCCCGACATCAAGTCGCGCTGCGTGACGCTCGGCACGTTCCGCCAGGGCACCGAGCAGGCCGACCGCGCGTTCGTGCACGCCACGCTGCAGATCCTGGACGGCCGCGACCCGGCCGTGCGCAAGCAGCTAGGCGAACTGGTGGCGGGCGCGATTGCGGAAATCGTGCGGCCCGGCGCGGCTGGCCAGACCGTGCAGGTGACGGTCAACGTGGTCGAGATGGAACGCGCGACGTTCGCCAAGCAGATCGTCGGCGGCTGAAATCGGCCGCCCCTGGGCGCCGGATGACCTAAGCTGGAAGCCTGGGCCCCGCCGCCCCATCCCCCGACAACCACAAGACCCACGCCATGGACACCCCATTCCACCCGTTCTCGGACCTGTTCGCCCAGCTTGGCCTGCCCAACGACGAGGCCAGCATCCGCGCGTTCATCGCCAAGCACTCCCCGCTGTCGCAGGACAAGCAACTGTGGGAAGCGCCGTTCTGGACGCCGGCGCAGGCCGCGCTGCTGCGCGACGAATTCATCGAGGACGCCGACTGGGCCGAGGTGGTCGACCAGCTCAACCTGGCGCTGCGCGCGCCGGCCTGATAGTCGACGCCCGCGATGGACGCCCCGTCGGTACCGGGGCTACCATCGCTTCACTCGCCCGCCGGAGATAGCGGCCGCCACACGCCGCGCCGCGCCGGGCATGCCGGTACGCTTTGGAGATAGCCATGCTGCTGCGCCGTCCCGTCGTCCAACTTGCCATCCTTGCCGCACTGCTGCCCGGCGTCACGCCGCTGTTTCACGGGCACGCCCAGACACCCCAGCCATCGCCGGCCGACGCCGCGATCAACGATGCGATCTCCGACGCCGTGCGCCAGGGATCGATCCGCTTCCAGCCCACGCCGGCCCAGCCGCGCACGCTGGAGGAACAGTGCGACCAGCTGGCCCTGCAGATCGGCGAAACGCCGCGCCGCAGCTACCGCCCGTCCGGCGGCCCGCCGGTCGAGAACAGCCAGGGCACGGAAATCTCCACGGTCGAACGCGACCGCACGCGCCGGCAACTGCAGAAGGTGTATCAGGAGAAATGCATGCAGTAAGGGGTGCATGCAAAGAATCATGCTCCCCTCTCCCACCTGTGGGAGAGGGGTTGGGGGAGAGGGCGTTGAGCGTCTGCTTGCCGACTGGCCGCAATTTGCAGCTGTCGGCCCTCTTTCCCGCCCCCTCAGGTCACCGGCGCCGGGTTGAACAGGGCCAGCGAGTTGTGCAGGCCATGGTGTTCGGCCCAGGTCTTCTTGCGGCCGCTGGCCACGTCGATCATCAGGCGGAACAGCTCCCAGCCCACGTCCTCGATGGTTGCCTCGCCGGTGGCGATGCGGCCGGCGTTGACGTCCATCAGGTCATGCCAGCGGCGGGCCAGGTCGCTGCGGGTGGCCACCTTGATCACAGGCACCTCGGCCAGGCCGTACGGCGTGCCGCGGCCGGTGGTGAACACGTGCAGGTTCATGCCGGCGGCCAGTTGCAGCGTGCCGCAGATGAAGTCGCTGGCCGGCGTGGCGGCGTAGATCAGGCCCTTGGTCTTGACGCGCTCGCCCGGCGACACCACGCCCGTGATCGGTGCGCTGCCCGACTTGACGATCGAGCCCATGGCCTTCTCGACGATGTTCGACAGCCCGCCCTTCTTGTTGCCCGGCGTGGTGTTGGCGCTGCGGTCCACGCGGCCGCGGTCCAGGTAGCGGTCGTACCAGTCCATCTCGCGGATCATCGCCTCGGCCACCTCGGGGGTGGCGGCGCGCGAGGTCAACTGGTCGATGCCGTCGCGCACCTCGGTCACCTCGGAGAACATCACCGTGGCGCCGGCGCGCACCAGCAGGTCGGTGGCAAAGCCGACGGCCGGGTTGGCCGTCACGCCCGAGAACGCATCGCTGCCGCCGCACTGCACGCCCACGACCAGCTCGGACACCGGCACGGTCTCGCGCTGGCGCGCGTTCAGCGCCTCCAGGTGCGGGATCGCCATCTCCACGATCGAGTCGATCATCGACCCGAAGCCCACGTGCTTGTCGTCCTGCAGGCAGACCACGCCCACCTGCACCTCCCCGGCGCCGGTCTGGATCGGGATCGTGCCCGGCGGCATCAGGCGGTCCGGCTGCAGCTTCTCGCAGCCCAGGCTCACCATCATGGCGGTGCCGCCGAAGTTCGGGTTCAGCGCGATGTTGCGCAGCGTGCGGATCGGCACCACGGCATCGGGCGCGTCGATGGCCACGCCGCAGCCGTAGGTGTGCTCCAGCCCGATCACGTCGTCCACGTTCGGGTACTTCGGCAGCAGTTCGGCCTTGATGCGCCGGACCGCGTGGTCCACCACGCCGGCCACGCACTGCACGGTCTGCGTGATCGCCAGGATGTTGCGGGTGCCCACCGAGCCGTCCGGGTTGCGGAAGCCCTCGAACGTATAGCCCTCCAGCGGCGGCAGCGGCGCGGGCAGGCGGGTGCCAACCGGCAGGTCGGTCAGGCCGGGCGCCACCGGCATCTCGATGGTGCGCTCGTTGACCCAGCTGCCGCGCGGCAGGTCCTGCAGCGCGTAGCCGATGGTCACGTCGTAGCGCGTCACCGCGTCGCCCTTCTTCAGGTCGACCAGCGCCACCTTGTGGCCCTGCGGCACGCGCTCCACGAGCGTCAGCCCGCACGGGAACACGGTGCCGGCCGGCAGGCCGCCGTCGTTGGCCACGATGGCGACGTTGTCGTTGGGATGGATGCGGATGTACAGCGGCGGACGCTGCTCCGCGGCCTGGGCGTTCTGTACCGACAGGTCCGACATGATGGGGATTCCTTTTATTGGGGGTGCTTCAGTTCGACGCGGCGGATGTCCTTGACGATCACCAGGTAGCTCAGCACGGTAACCAGGGCGTTGATGCCCACAAAGACCAGCGCGCCGTTGAACGAGCCCGTGGCGCTCAGGATATAGCCGATCACGATCGGCGTCACGATGCCGGCGATGTTGCCGAAGGTGTTGAAGATGCTGCCGGCCAGGCCGATCACTTCCTTGGGCGCCGTATCGGCCACCACGGCCCAGCCCAGCGCGCCGATGCCCTTGCCGAAGAACGCCAGCGCCATGATGCCGACCACCAGCCACTCGGCGTCCACGTAGTTGCAGGCCACCATCGACACCGACAGCAGCATGCCGGCCACGATCGGCACCTTGCGGGCCACGGTCAGCGAATGGCCGCGGCGCAGCAGCGTGTCCGAGATCACGCCGCCCAGCACGCCGCCCAGAAACCCGCAGATGGCCGGCAGCGAAGCCACGAAGCCGGCCTTCAGGATCGACATGCCGCGCGCCTGCACCAGGTACACCGGGAACCACGTGAGGAAGAAGTACGTCAGCACGTTGATGCAGTACTGGCCCAGGTACACGCCGGCCAGCATGCGGTTGGTCAGCAGCTGCCGCGCGTAGAACCAGCCGGCCGGGTTGGCGGCCTTGCCGGCCTTGCTGGCCTCGTCGCCCTCGCCCATGCGGATCAGGCCGCCGCCCTGCGTGATGTAGTCGAGTTCGGCCTGGTTCACACCGGGGTGCGTGGCCGGGCTGCGCATGACCTTGAGCCAGACCAGCGCCAGCAGCATGCCCATGATGCCCATCCACAGGTAGACGTGGTGCCAGCCCCAGCTATGGACGATCCAGGCCATCAGCGGCGTGAAGACCACGGCGGCAAAGTACTGCGCGGCGTTGAAGATGGCCGATGCCGTGCCGCGCTCGGCGGTCGGGAACCAGCTTGCCACCACCTTGGCGTTGGCCGGGAACGCCGGCGATTCGGCCAGTCCCACGGCAAAGCGCAGCGCGAACAGCACGCTGATGGCCTGCCCGATGCTGGCAAACACGCCAATCCAGCCCTGCAGCAGCGTGAAGAACGACCACAGGAAGATGCTGAACGCGTAGATGCGGCGCGCGCCGAAGCGGTCGAGCAGCCAGCCGCCCGGGATCTGCGCCATCACATAGGCCCAGCTGAAGGCCGAGAAGATATAGCCCATCTGCACGGCCGAAAAGCCGAACTCCTCGCGCATGGCGGGGCCGGTGATGGACAGCGTGGCACGATCCGCGTAGTTGATCGTCGTCACGATGAAGATCAGGGCGAGAATCCAGTAGCGGACGTTGGTGCGGCGGGCGCCCGAGGCGGCGGCGCTGGTGGTGGGTGTTACGTTCATCTGGGTCTCCGCACAGCCGGCGGACCAGGATGCGGGAATGCGTCGGGACCGGCGTGTGATATGTCGTCGTACGACCAGAATTATAGAGACGCGGTTCCTTCCACCACAGTGCGCGTTTACCCTGACGTGGTGCACGGCGCCGTCTTCCGGTGCATCGGCTGAAGTGCCGACCTTTCAATCAGCTTGCGGGTTTGCGGGGATTTGATGCACGCCGTCATCGCCCTGTTCGTCCCTACCCAGACACCCGAAACGCCACCCGAATGTCTGCCAGGTACCGGGGTTTTCCCTTGGTTGGCGCCGTACCGCTTGCACGACCCCAGGGTTAGTTGTACGATGACTTATCTCGAAACATCACAACGATGGAACGAGTACAGGCACCGGCCTTGTTCCACACCCAACCCACCATTCGCCATGTGGCGACCAGGAAGAGCGACATGACTACACCGCAAGAACTGAAGCAGATTATCTCGGAAGGCCTGCTCTCGTTTCCCATCACCGACTTTGACGCGCAAGGCAACTTCCGCGCCGACACCTACGCCGCCCGCCTGGAATGGCTGGCCCCGTACGGCGCCTCGGCCCTGTTCGCCGCTGGCGGCACCGGTGAATTCTTCTCGCTGACGCAGCAGGACTATTCGAACGTGATCCGCACCGCGGTGGAAACCTGCCGTGGCAAGGTGCCCATCCTGGCCGGCGCCGGCGGCCCGACCCGCGTGGCCATCGAATATGCCAAGGAAGCCGAGCGCCTGGGCGCCCACGGCATCCTGCTGATGCCGCATTACCTGACCGAAGCCAGCGAAGACGGCATCGCCAACCACATCGAAGAGGTCTGCAAGGCCACCAAGTGCGGCGTGATCGTCTACAACCGTGCCAACTCGCGCATCGGCGCCGAGCTGCTGGCCAAGGTTGTCGACAAGTGCCCGAACCTGATCGGCTTCAAGGACGGCGTGGGTGACATCGAGGCCATGGTGCGCGTGCGCCGCAAGCTCGGCGACCGCCTGGCCTACCTGGGCGGCCTGCCCACCGCCGAAGTCTACGCCGCCGCCTACAAGGCGCTGGGCGTGCCGGTGTACTCGTCGGCCGTGTTCAACTTCATCCCGAAGACCGCGATGGAGTTCTACCGTGCCGTGGCCGCCAACGACGAAGCCACGATCGGCCGCCTGATCGACGACTTCTTCCTGCCGTACCTGGACATCCGCAACCGCAAGCATGGCTACGCCGTGTCGATCGTCAAGGCCGGCGCCAAGCTGGTGGGCCACGATGCCGGCCCCGTGCGCGCGCCGCTGACCGACCTGACCGAGGAAGAAATGGGCAAGCTGGACGTCCTGATCAAGAAGCTCGGTTCGCAATAAGCCGGACTGCGCTACCGCCAAAAGCCGACCTTCGGGTCGGCTTTTTCTTGCCCCGCCGCTGCGCGCCCTGCCCCGCCAGCGGGCGCGCGTGCGCCATTCTGGCGCTTTGACGATACGTGCGAGCGTGTCCGGGCTGGCCCGAAACCTGCTGTACCCCGCACCGAAGAGTAGAAGCGTTCAACCGCCCCCTCCCTGGCCGGGCGGCAGGAAATTGCTCTTGATTGTCCGCGCCGAGCGCCGGAGATCGAGAGCCCTGCCGGGCCCTGCCTCCGCCGTCGGCCGGCCCGTTCACCTTTCCTGAACCCCGGAACGACATGATCGACACCACCCTCCCCCTCCACGAACTGGACCGCGAAGCGCGCATGGGCGCGCACGGCCACGAGACCGACGCGCGCGAGATCCGGCGCATCGACCTGTCCGACTTCGCGCGCCGCAAGGCGGTGATCGCCGACCAGCTCTGGCAGGCGGCCACCGACATCGGCTTCTTCCAGCTCGACAACCACGGCATCGACCTGGCCGCCGTGCGCGAGGCGTTTGCGATGACCGAGCGCTTCTTCGCGCTGCCGGAGCCCGTCAAGGCCAGGTATCCGCTGCAGAAGGCCAACAACACTGGCTGGGAATCGCGCGCGCAGGTGCGGCCGTCCACGGGCACGCCGGACCAGAAGGAGTCGTACCAGATCACGCGCCCGCACATGGCGGCGCTGTGGCCGTCTGAGGATGAACTGGCCGGCTTTCGGGCGACGATGCTGGCCTTCGAGCGGCAGTGTTGGCACGTCGGCATGAAGGTGCTGTCCTGCTTTGCCGACCGGCTCGGCTTCGACAGCGAATTCTTCACGCGCGCCCACGACCCGGCCGCGCCCGACTACCAGAGCACGCTGCGGCTGCTGCATTACTACGCGATCCCGGCCGAAGCCCAGGACAAGCTCGACCTGTGGCGCGCGGGCGCCCATACCGATTTCGACTGCCTGACGCTGCTGTTCCAGCGCCAGGGCCAGGGCGGCCTGCAGGTGTGTCCGGGCAAGGAGATGGACGCGCAGGCGTGGACGCCGATCCCGCCCGACGAGGACGTGATCACCTGCAACATCGGCGACATGCTGATGCGCTGGAGCGACGACCAGCTACCGTCGAACTTCCACCGCGTGCGCAACCCAGCCCCGGGCGAGTACATGGGGCCGCGCTACAGCCTCGCGTTCTTCTGCCAAGCCAACCGCGACGCGCGGATCGAGGGGCCGGCGAAGCGGTGTCCGCCCATCACGGCCGGCGATTTCCTGCGCCAGCGCGTGGCGGCCAACTTCAAGGCGTACTGAGCCACCCGGCCCAACAAAAAACCCCACGCTCTCGCGAACGTGGGGTTTCAAGCCACCCGGTACCGGCGGGCCGGTATCGGGCAGGCGACTTCCAAAGGGATCGGGCTATCAGGCCGCGGCGTCCTTCAGCTTCTTCAGCGGACGGACCTTGACCTTGACGCTGGCCGGCTTGGCCGGGAACCAACGCTCTTCACCGGTGAACGGGTCCTTGCCGAAGCGCTTCTTCTTGGCCGGCACTTGCTGGGCGGTCACCTTCAGCAGGCCCGGCAGCGTGAATTCGCCGGCGCCCTTCTTGTTCAGCGCGCTGACGATGGTGTTTTCGAGATGGGCCAGCACCGACTTCACGGCCTTGGCTTCGAGCTGGGTTTGCGCTACCAGGTGAGCGACCAGGCTCGACTTGTTGAAGGTGTCCTTCAGCGGCTTCATGGTCGGCGTGGCAGCCGGCGCAGCCTTCTTGGCCGGAGCGGCGGCCTTCTTAGCGGCAGCCTTCACGGGTGCCTTGGTTGCTGCGGCCTTCTTGGCAGCAGGCTTGGTTGCAGTCTTCGCGGTCGGTTTCGCTTTGGTCGCCATATCTGGATGTACGAGAGTTGAAGATTGAAGTCCCGGCCGATTCGCCCGCACGCTGCAAGCATCGCTGCATGGCGATTCGTGCTGGCCGGCACGCACTGAATCATAGCGGAAACCGCCAGAAGTAAAGGGGTTTTCTCACATGCGGCAGGTCAAACCAAGTGAAAACCCCGGGTTTTGTCGCTGGTTTGCGTCAGCACCAACGCTGCGAAGCGCCACGCCCCCCCCACTTTCGCGCTTCGCCCCCGCACCGCACGCGTCCGGAACGGGCGTGTTCAGTGCGCGTGCGCGGCCACCGCATCGCGCGTGCCACGCGCCAGGCCCAGCGCGAAAGCGGTCTCCGCCACCAGGAAAAGCGGGCCCACGAGCAGGCCCATGATGTCGTCGACAAAGGCCGGCTTGCGTCCTTCGAAGTAGTGGCCGACGAACTGGATGACCCATCCGGCCACGAACAGGCCGATGCCCGTGGCCAGCCAGGCCGGCGTGGAAAACGCGGCAATGCAGGCCCCGGCCCAGA
The DNA here is from genome assembly GCF_049393795.1 of Cupriavidus sp. H18C2. Lineage (NCBI taxonomy): Bacteria > Pseudomonadati > Pseudomonadota > Betaproteobacteria > Burkholderiales > Burkholderiaceae > Cupriavidus > Cupriavidus sp. H18C2. The sequence goes on from NZ_CP186011.1 coordinate 867,481, forward strand.
CGAACACGGCCAGGATCGCGGCCATCGCCACGCCAAAGCCGAACGACAGCCGCAGGTAGAACAGGCACGCCAGCACGTACACGACGATGGCCGGCGTCACGAACAGCGCGCCGTCGCCCAGCGGCATGACCGGCCGCCCGAGCAGCGCGGTAACCGCCAGCACGATCATCGGGATACCGATGAAATGGGTGAATACGTTGCGCGCATCGCGGTGGTACGCGGCGTACTGGGCAAGATGATCGATCAGGGTTTTCACGGGGACGTCTCCGGTGGATGGCCGGTGTTCCGGCCTGTTTTCCCAGGGCCGCCGCGCGATGCCGCGATGCCGCGAAACCACGCCGCCGACCCGGTTTTGATGTGGATTTATATTAGTGAGACACCGCGCGCTCGGGAAGAGGACTTCCCCGCCATTCGAGCCGCCCCACTAAATCTACCCAAAGCCGCCATGCGTGCCATCGACGAAATACCCGCCCTCTCCGCCGACCAGCGCGATGCCTGGCTGCGGCGCATCGGCATCCACGCCGTGCCGCCGCCGACGCTGGCCACGCTGGACGCACTGATCGCCGCCCACCTGGCGCACCTGCCATTCGAGAACCTGACGCCGCTGGTGGGCTGGCGCGTCGACATCGAGCCGCCCGCCGTGTTCGACAAGCTCGTGCGCCAGGGCCGCGGCGGCTACTGTTTCGAACTGAACACGCTGTTCTGCGCCGGGCTGAAGTCGCTGGGCTACACGGCCGTGCCGCTGGCGGCGCGCGTGCGCTGGAACGTGCCCGACGAACGGCCGACCGGGCTCTCGCACATGCTGCTGCGCGTGGAGGTGGCGCACGAGAGCTACGTGGCGGACGTCGGCTTTGGCGGGCCCACGCCAGATCGCGCGCTGCCGCTGTCGCTGCCAATCCCGCCCGCGGCAGGCGTTGCGTCGCCGTACCGGCTGCGCCCGCCCCCGGCCGATGCCGCTGGCACCGGCTTTCATTGCTACGACCTTGCGGTGCGCGATCCGGACGCCGGAGACGCTGACGATGCAGACACGTGGCGCGTGCTGTACCGCTTCGACCTGACCCCGCAGCCCCGGATCGACTACGTGGCGCGCAACTGGTTCGTGTCGACGCATCCGGACAGCCACTTCACGCGCACGCTGATCGCCGCCCGCACGGAGGCGGACGGTACGCGGCTGGCCCTTGGCAACGCCACGCTGACCGAGCGCCCGCCCGGCGGCGCGGTGCGCCGCACGGTGCTGGCCAGTGCCGACGAGACCATCGACGTGCTGGCCGGCCGCTTCGGCATCCACCTGGACGACGCGTTGCGTGCCGCGCTGGCCGCCCGGCTGCCGGCGGTGCTGGCGGCACCCTGACGCCCGCCCGATTCCGCGCTGCGGCACGCGCCATGCATCGCGTGAATTGCCGGCAGAAAGTTTGCTGATACCGGCCCCGGCGGGCCGGCCCGGCTGTGGACTGAGGGGGTGCGGCTGCCCATAATGTCCCGGCCCATCCACGATTCCGGCCGGCGGCACGTACCGCCGGCCATCCTTTCAGGAGACATCCCATGTCGTTGTTCGATCTGTCGGGCAAGGTTGCCGTCATCACCGGATCCTCGCGCGGTATCGGCCGCGCCATCGCCGAGCAAATGGCCGTCCAGGGCGCCAAGGTCGTCATCTCGTCGCGCAAGATCGAGGCGTGCCAGGAAGTGGCCGATGCCATCAACGCGCAGCACGGCGCCGGCACCGCGCTGGCCGTGGCGGCCAATATCTCGTCGAAAGAGGCGCTCCAGCACCTGGTGGACGAGGCCAACCGCGCCTTCGGCAAGGTGGACGTGCTGGTCTGCAACGCCGCGTCCAACCCCTACTACGGGCCGATGAGCGGCGTGTCGGACGAGCAGTTCCGCAAGGTGCTGGACAACAACGTGATCTCGAACCACTGGCTGATCCAGATGGTGGCGCCGCAGATGATCGAGCGCAAGGAGGGTTCGATCATCATCGTGTCGTCGATCGGCGGCCTGCGCGGGTCGCCCACGATTGGCGTCTACAACGTCTCCAAGGCCGCCGATTTCCAGCTGGCGCGCAACCTGGCCGTGGAGTTCGGGCCGCACAACGTGCGCGTGAACTGCATCGCCCCTGGGCTGATCAAGACCGACTTTGCCAAGGCGCTGTGGGACGACCCGGTGCGCTACAAGCAGTCCACCGAGAACGCGCCGCTGCGCCGCATCGGCGAGCCGGTGGAGATTGCCGGCGCGGCGTGCTTCCTGGCGTCGGCGGCCAGCACGTTCATGACCGGCCAGGCCATGGTGGTGGACGGCGGCGTCACGATCTAGTCCAACCTGCGCGGGAGGCCCTGCATGTCCCAGCAACCGCAGCAACCGCAGCAACCCTCGCCGGCCGGCCCGCAGTGGCCGGCCATGTCCCTGGCCGACGCGCACGCCCGGCTGACCGCCCCCGGCGCGCCGTTCGAGACCGAGACGCGCGTGATCCGCGGCATTCCCACCACGGTCTGGAAGAACGCGCCGCCCACGCTGCGCGACCTGTTCCTGGTGGCCGCGGCGTGGGGCGAGCGCACCTTCGTCGTCTACGAGGACGAGCGCGTGAGCTACCGCGCGTTCGCGCTGGCCGCCACCGAACTGGCGCACCAGTTGGTGCGCGACGGCGTGCGCAAGGGCGACCGCGTGGCCGTGGCAATGCGCAACCTGCCCGAATGGCCCGTGGCGTTCTACGCGGGGCTGCTGGCCGGCGCCATCGTCACCCCGCTCAATGCGTGGTGGACCGGCCCGGAGCTGGAATACGGGCTGACCGATTCGGGCAGCCGCGTCGCCATCGTCGACCATGAGCGGCTGGACCGCATCCTGCCGCACCTGCGCGACTGCCCGGCGCTGGCGCGCGTGTACGTGTCGCGCGCACCGGACGGCGCCACGTTCGACGACCCGCGCATCGTGGCGCTGTCCAGCGTGATCGGCGCGTCGCCGGACTGGCCCGCGCTGCCGTCGCAATCGCTGCCGCAGGTGCCGCTGGACCCCGAGGACGACGCGACGATCTTCTACACGTCCGGCACCACGGGCAAGCCCAAGGGCGCCGTCGGCACCCATCGCAACGCCTGCACGGTGGCGGTCTGCGCCCAGTTCAGCCCGCTGCGCAACCTGCTGCGGCGCGGCGAGCCGGTGCCGGAGCCCAACCCCGACGCGCCGCAGAAGGCCGCGCTGCTGGCCGTGCCGTTCTTCCACGTCACCGGCTGCATGTCCGTGCTGAACGGCGCGCTGGCCAACGGCGGCAAGATCGTGCTGCAGTACCGCTGGGACACGCTGCGCGCCATGGCGCTGATCGAACGCGAACGCTGCACGTCGGCCGGCGGCGTGCCGACCATCGCGTGGCAGATCATCGAGCATCCACAGCGGGCCGAATTCGACCTGTCGTCGCTGGAAAACATGCATTACGGCGGCGCGCCCGCATCGCCGGAACTGGTCCGCCGCATCCACGAGACGTTCCCGCACGCGGCGCCCGGCATTGGCTGGGGCATGACCGAGACGTCGGCCACGTTCACAAGCCACAGCGCGGAGGAATACATCCACCGGCCCGACAGCAGCGGCCCGGCCCTGCCCATCGGCGAGATGAAGATCGACGATGGCTTTGGCAACGCGCTGCCGCCGGGCGAGATTGGCGAGCTGATGGTGCGCGGCGCCAACGTCGTGCACAGCTACTGGAACAAGCCGGAGGCCACGGCCAGGACGTTCGTCGACGGCTGGCTGCACACGGGCGACGTGGCGCGGCTGGACGCGGAAGGCTTTCTCTACATCGTCGACCGCATGAAGGACATGCTGATCCGCGGCGGCGAGAACATCTATTGCATCGAGGTGGAAAGCGCGCTGTACGCGCACCCGGCCGTCATGGACGCGGCCGTGGTCGGCATCGCGCACCGCACGCTGGGCGAGGAGCCCGGCGCGGTGGTCAGCCTGAAGCCCGGCGCCACGGCCACCGAGGCCGAGCTGCAGGACTTCGTGCGCCAGCAGCTTGCCGCGTTCAAGGTGCCCGTGCGGATCATCGTCATGCAGGACATGCTGCCGCGCAATCCGAACGGCAAGATCCTGAAGTCGAACCTGCGCAAGCTGTTCGAGGCGGCCTGAGGGGCCGGCAGACGCCGGCGCCTACTTGACCGGGATGGGCGTGGCGGCTGGCACCGGCACGGCGGTCACGGCGTTCTGGGGGCTGCCGCTGACGATCCGGTCCGAGTAGGTCAGGTAGACCAGCGTGTTGCGCTTGCGATCCACGGCACGCACCACGTGCAGCGTCTTGAAGAGCACCGACATGCGCTCGGAGAACACGTCCTCCTGCTGCTTCACCGGCCCCTTGAACGCGATCGGACCCACCTGGCGGCAGGCAATCGACGCCTCGGCCGGGTCCTCGGCCATGCCGAGCGAGCCCTTGATGCCGCCGGTGCGCGCCCGCGACACGTAGCACGTCACGCCGTCCACGGCCGGGTCGTCGTAGGCTTCGATGACGACCTTGTCGGACCCCGTGACGCGGAAATGGGTCGATACGCTGCCGATTTCCTCGGCTGCGGCGGCCGTGGCCAGCGCGGCCAGGCCCAGGGCCAGCGCGAATCGCGATGCAGTGGACGTCATTCGGCCGTCGCCCCCTTGATCTCGTCGTGGCGGCGCTCCATTTCCTGGCGCAGCGCGCGGCGCTGGCGGGCGGCCTCGAAGCGCTGGCGCTCCACCTCGTCGCGCGGCTGCAGCGGCGGCACCTCGGCCGGCGTGCCGTTGTCGTCCACCGCCACCATCGTGAAATAGCAGCTATTGGTATGGCGCACCACCTTGCTGCGGATGTTCTCGGTCACCACCTTGATGCCGATTTCCATCGAACTGCGGCCGGTGAAGTTCACGGCCGCCAGGAACGTCACGAGTTCGCCCACGTGGATGGGCTGGCGGAAGACCACCTGGTCCACCGACAGCGTGACGACATACCGGCCGGCATAGCGGCTGGCGCAGGCGTACGCCACCATGTCGAGGTACTTGAGGATGGTGCCGCCGTGGACATTGCCGGAGAAATTGGCCATGTCCGGCGTCATCAGCACGGTCATGGACAGCTGGTGGGACAGATCATTCATCGCAAAAAATCCAGAATCGAGCCTGAGGCGCGGGCAGTGTAACCCGGTGGGCCGGGCAATGGCATACCCGGGCGCGGCGATTTCGGCGGTGCGACGAGAAAGGCGGGGAAAATGGTGGCCAACAAATAGAAAAGCGGCCGCGCAGGCCGCTTTCTGTGCTTCTCAGGAACGAGATGCGCTTACTTCTTCTTGTTCACGGCGTCCTTGAAGCCTTGGCCGGCGGAGAACTTTACCGTCTTGGCGGCCGGGATCTTGATCGTTTCGCCGGTGCGCGGGTTGCGACCGGTACGGGCTGCGCGCTTGCCCGAGCTGAAGCTGCCAAAACCCACCAGCGTGACGGAGTCACCCTTGGCCACTGCCTTCTTGATACTGTCCAGCGCGGCGTTCAGCGCGCGCTCGGCGGCGGCATTGCTGAGTTCTGCTTCCGCGGCGATGGCCGATACCAGTTCACCTTTATTCATGGCTGATTTCCCTTGTTTGGTCGTCGTCACCGGACTTATGCCAGTCGGCAAAAGTCCGATCGGCGCAGTCTAATCTGCCCTTTACGGCTTGAGCAATCCCCAGTGGCACCGATGCAACGGAAACTGCCGCAAATCGTTCTGCGACAAGACTTAGCGGGCGTTTTACCCCTCTGTTTCACGAATCGGCACGTCACTTTTCCGGAACAGGACGTATCGGACGGCGCACTTTGCGGACCGGACAGAATATTGCGCCCAAAGCGACGGCTGCGGCAATTTTCCTGCATTATCCCGACACGAATCACGCCCACTTATTCATGCCCGATCCGGGTGCAAAACCCGTCGATGCACCAATTCGGAACCTGCGCTCCCTATCCAGTGCGTCGATATGGCGCATGCCGCCCCGTTAGCGTGCGCCAGCCCATTTTGGCTGGCTGGCAGCTAAACGCCGCGCCGGTGCGTCGCGCCCTGATTTGGCGCGGGATTCCCCGTTCTGCGCCCTGAACTGGAACGTTAATTGCTTACTCGTGCTCCCATTTTGAGCATGGGGTAACGATGGACAACCTGAAGACAGGCACGGATGCCTTGTTCATCCTGCTGGGCGCGATCATGGTGCTGGCGATGCATGCAGGCTTCGCTTTCCTGGAACTGGGCACCGTCCGCAAGAAAAACCAGGTCAATGCGCTGGTGAAAATCCTCGTGGATTTCGCCGTTTCCACGCTGGCCTATTTTTTCATCGGTTATACGATCGCCTACGGGGTCCAGTTTTTCTCCGGCGCCGAGACGCTGGCCGAAAAGAATGGCCACGAACTCGTGAAATTCTTCTTTCTCGCCACCTTTGCCGCGGCCATCCCGGCGATTATCTCGGGCGGTATTGCCGAGCGGTCGCGTTTCAATCCGCAACTGATTGCCACGTTCGTGCTGGTGGGTTTCGTCTACCCGTTCTTCGAGGGCATCGTCTGGAACAACCGGCTGGGCGTGCAGGACTGGCTCACCGCCGTGGCCGGCGCGCCGTTCCACGACTTTGCCGGCTCGGTGGTCGTGCACGCCGTGGGCGGCTGGATTGCGCTGCCCGCCGTGCTGCTGCTGGGCGCCCGGCGTGGCCGCTATCAGAAGGACGGCCGCATCAGCGCCCATCCGCCGTCGAACATTCCGTTCCTGGCGCTGGGCGCCTGGGTGCTGGCGGTGGGCTGGTTCGGCTTCAACGTGATGAGCGCCCAGACCATCGACAAGATCAGCGGCCTCGTGGCGATCAACTCCCTGATGGCGATGGTCGGCGGCACGCTGGCCGCGTGGGCGGCCGGGCGCAACGATCCGGGCTTCTCGTACAACGGCCCGCTGGCCGGCCTGGTGGCGGTCTGCGCCGGCTCGGACATCATGCATCCGCTCGGCGCGCTGGTGACCGGCGCGGTGGCGGGCCTGCTGTTCGTCCATCTGTTTACGCTGGCACAGAACAAGTGGCACATCGACGACGTGCTGGGCGTCTGGCCGCTGCACGGCCTGTGCGGCGCCTGGGGTGGCATTGCCGCGGGCATCTTCGGCACGCGGATGCTGGGCGGCATGGGCGGCGTATCGCTGGGGGCGCAGGTGGCCGGCACGCTGCTGGGCATCGTGGTGGCGCTGATCGGCGGCACCGTGGTCTACGGCGCGCTCAAGAAGCTGGTGGGCATCCGGCTGGATGCTGAAGAAGAGTTCAACGGCGCCGATCTGACGCTGCATCGTATTTCCGCCACGCCGGAACGCGAGACGAACTGGTAATCGACACATTCCCGTCATTTACCCGCAAGAAAGGCCGGAAAATCTCCGGCCTTTTTTACTTGGCGCCCAAAAAAGATTGTCTTGAACTTTCGAAGTGGCGCGCCCAATAATGCCCTTGGCTTTTTGCCGTTCGCCGACACCGGCAGGTGGTGCTGACTTGACCGACAGCGCGCGCCATATTGCTGTCCCTGGTTTTTCCTGCCCCGATCACCAAGGAGTGTGTCCATGGATACCACCTCGCTCGAAAGCATCCGCGACGTCATTTACGGCTACGCCACCATTTTCGGCGTGAAGGTCCTGGCCGCGTTGGCCTTCTGGGTGGTCGGCCGATGGCTGATCCACTTCGTGGTGCGCATGGTGCAGGGGTCACTGGCCAAGCAGAGCGTGGACCCGACGCTGCTGCGCTACGTCGGCTCGATTGTCACCGTCACGCTGAACGTGGTGCTGGTCATCGGCATCCTCGGCTATTTCGGCATCCAGACCACCACGTTCGCCGCGCTGATTGCCGCGGCCGGCGTCGCCATCGGCATGGCGTGGTCCGGGCTGATGGCCAACTTTGCGGCCGGAGCCTTCCTGGTGGTGCTGCGGCCGTTCAAGGTGGGCGATTTCGTGACCGTGGGCGGCGTGACCGGCACCGTGCGCGAGATCGGCCTGTTTGCCACCACGCTCGACACGCCGGACAACGTGCTGACCGTCATCGGCAACAACAAGATCTTTGGCGACACCATCCAGAACTTCACCGCGAACCCGTTCCGGCGCGTGGAGCTGAAGGCCCAGCTGGCCGGCACCACCGATGCGGCCGCCGCCGTGGCGCTGCTCAAGGAAAAGGTGGCCGCGATCCCGAACGTGCTGGCCGACCCGCCCGTCGACGTCGAGATCCTGGAATTCACGCTGGTGGGCCCGGTGCTGGCCGTCCGCCCGTACTGCCACAACGACCACTACTGGCAGGTCTACTTCGACACCAACCGCACGATCCGCGACAGCTTCGGCGCCGCCGGTTTTGCCGCGCCCATGCCGGCGCAGATGGTGGTCATGCAGAACGCGCCGGCCATGCCGCTGGCCCAGCCGGCCAACCAGGCCGCGTGACGCGGGCCGTCAGCCCGGCTGGCGCATGCCCGCGTGGCCGTACAGCCGCAGCAGCACGGCGCCGCTGCCGCAGATCGCCATCACCACGGCCAGCGGCAGCGCCGTGCCGTCGTGCCAGACGCTGACGGCGGCGCCGGCCAGCGTGCCAAAGCCGAACTGGAGCGTGCCCATCAGCGCAGACGCCGTGCCGGCGCGATGGCTCTGATGCGCCAGCGCCAGCGCCGACGCGTTGGGCGTGATGCAGCCCAGCCCGGCCAGGAACACGAAAAAGCAGCACAGCAGCACCGGTAGCGTGGCCACGCCCAGCAGCGTGGCCGCCGCCAGCGTCAGCCCGGCCACGCAGGGCGCCAGCAGCGCCACGCGCAGCACGTCGTCCAGCGCCCGGGCGCGCACCAGCCGCGCGTTGACCTGCGACATCGCGATCAGGCCAAAGGCGTTGGCACCGAACACAAAGCCGTAGTGGGAGGGATCGATGCCATGCAGTTCGATCAGCACGAACGGCGAGCCCGCGATGTAGGCGAACATGCCGCCCTGCACGCAACCCGCTGCCAGCGAATAGCCCAGGAACTCGCGGTCGCGCAGCAGTTCCCAGTAGCCGCGCAGCACGGTACCCGGATGGAGCGTGCGGCGGCGCTGCGGGTCCAGCGATTCCTCCATGCGCGCGTGGATCAGCCACAGCAGCAACACGGCCGCGCCGCAGTGGATCCAGAAGATCGCGCGCCAGCCCGTGGCGGCCAGCACCGCGCCGCCGATCAGCGGCGCCAGGATCGGCGCCAGCCCCATCACCAGCATCAGCGAAGAGAACGCCCGCGCGGACTCGCGCGCCTCCAGCCGGTCGCGGATCACCGCGCGCGACACCACCAGCCCGGTGCACCCGCCCAGCGCCTGCAGGAAGCGCCAGAACATCAGCGACTCCACCGTCGACGCCAGCGCGCAGCCCGCGGCCGCCACGCCATAGATCGTCAGGCCCGCATAGAGCGGCGCCTTGCGGCCGTACCGGTCGCTCACCGGGCCGTAGAACGCCTGCCCGATCGCCAGGCCCACCAGGAACGTGCCCAGCGTGAGCTGCACGCGCCCGATATCGGTATGGAGATCGGCCGCCAGCGCCGGAAAGCTGGGCAGGTACATGTCGATGGACAGCGGGGCGATGGCGGTCAGCGATGCGCAGATCAGCAGCCACAGCGGAAAGCGCGCATTGGCTTGCGCGCTGGCGGAGGACGTCATGAAGGGGTTCCGGTTGGCCAAGGCGCAATTGTTGCATAGCGCGCAAGCGCGTGGCGGCGCGCGCGTCAAGTCGCCGGAAGTAGCGTGGAAAATCCGCCGCAGACCGGCGCCGGGTGCGGCATTGCGGGTGGCGCGGCTTTCACGTGCACCAAGGTGGAGGGTACAATGCCTGCCTGTCGGGACAGATGTATTGCCGACCACGCAGTCAGACGCATCGCGGGAGACGGATCACGGGACCCGTCCCCGGCAACGTTATCCTGCATGACCATACGACAAACGCCGTTTATTGTTTCGCTGAGCCTGGCTGCACTGGCAGCCTTGCCGCCGCTGCCCGCAGGAGCCGCGCCCGGCAGGCCGTCCGCCATGGCTTCGGCACCGTCCTCCGCGCCCGTGGCGGTCGACGAAGCCGATGCCCTGTCACGCATGCTCAAGGGCGCCGCCACCGGCCAGAACACCGGCGGGGCCGGCGTGCCCGAACTGCTGCGCAGCACCAACCGTCCGGACAGCGTACTGGCGCGCGCCTGCCGCCAGTTGAACGACGCCCTGCCCATCGAGATCGACGGCGAGACGCGCCTGCGCCGCTGCCAGTCCATCCCCGGCAAGCATGTCCTCTTCCAGCTCGAACTGACGAACTACCGCGGCCCGATGCTCGACCTCGCCAGCTTCGAGGTGAACTACGCCGCGCCGCTCCAGCGCAACATCTGCGCCAACCGCGACGTGGAAATCCTGACCAAGATCGGCGTCAGCATGATGTTCCGCTACATGACCCGCAACGACCGCGGCGAACGCCGCGTGGGCGACGTGTACATCAACGCCCCGATCTGCGTCTCGGCCCTGCGGTAGCGTTTAAAACGGGGCGATGACCGCCACGTGCGCCCTAGAACGAAGACAAAAAAACGGCAGGCCCAAGGCCTGCCGTTTCTCATCCCGCCAACCGCTTCAAGCCGTCCGTGGCCGCAGCGGCAACACGTTGGGCGCGCGGCGCATCAGCACACGGGTTTCCTTCCAGGCCGCGTCCGCCAGCGGCGAGCCCCAGACCAGCTCGTGCAGCTTGGACAGCGCCAGCGGGTCGCCCAGCAGGATGTGCTTCTGCGCCGGCGACAGCGAGCCCGGGCCGTGGGTCAGCGCGTGCTGCACCAGCGAGGCGTGCTGCAGCCGCGCCGGCTCGGGCATGACCGTGCGGGCCGTGCCGGTGGCGCACATCAGCGCGTTGGTCACCGGGTCCACCACCGCGTCGACAAAGCGTGGCGTCTCCGGTGCGCTTTCCACGTGCTGCTGGGTCTCGACGATCTCGCGCGGCACCATGGTTTCCTCGGGGATCATGAACAGGCCGGCGCGCCGCGCGGCGCGGCCCAGCGACACGCGCGACAGCATCACCGACAGCGGGATCGACAACGCCAGCGAGCCGACGATCGGCAGCAGCCACCAGATGAAGCCCGGGCTCAGCCAATACACGCCCGCGCCCCACACCAGCCCCAGCACCGTGTGCCAGCCGTGGCGGGCAAACGCCTCGCCCCAGGTGGTCTCGGCGTCCTCGCGCGGCGGCGATTTCCACGAGATGCCCCAGCCGCTGTAGGCCGCCAGCACGAACTTGGTATGGAACAGCATGCGCGTGGGCGCCAGCAGCGCCGACAGCGTCATCTCGATCAGCATGCTGAGGAACAGCCGCACCACGCCGCCATACTGCCTGGCGTCCTTGAGCAGCAGGATCACGCTGGCCAGCTTGGGCAGGAACAGCAGCGTGGCCGTGGCCGAGAACAGCGCCAGCGCCTTCTCCGGATGCCATTCGGGCCAGGTCGGGAACAACTGGTACGGCTTGGTGAAGTACTCGGGCGGCACCAGCGCGTGCTTGGCCAGCGCGGCCGTGGACAGCAGCAGGAACAGGAACCAGAGCGGCGCCGACACGTAGGCCATGATGCCGGTCAGGAACACCGCGCGATGCACCGCGTGGAAGCCCTGCTTCATCCACAGCCGGAAGTTCATCAGGTTGCCCTGGCACCAGCGGCGGTCGCGCTTCACCTCGTCCAGCAGGTTCGGCGGCAGTTCCTCGAACGAGCCCGGCAGGTCATAGGCAATCCACACGCCCCATCCCGCCCGGCGCATCATCGCGGCCTCGACAAAATCGTGCGACAGGATTTCGCCCGACAGCGGCCCCTTGCCCGGCAGCGGCGCCAGCCCGCAATGCTCCATGAACGGCTTGATGCGGATGATGGCGTTGTGGCCCCAGTAGTGCGACTCGCCAAGCTGCCAGTAGTGCAGCCCTGCCGTGAACAGCGGCCCGTACACGCGCGTGGAAAACTGCTGCACGCGGGCGTAGAGCGTGTCGCGCCCCACGGCCAGCGGCGCGGTCTGGATGATGCCGGCGCCCGGGTTGGCTTCCATCAGCCGCGTCAGCGTGGCCAGGCAGTCGCCGCTCATCACGCTGTCGGCGTCCAGCACGATCATGTAGCGGTACTTGCTGCCCCAGCGGCGGCAGAAGTCGGCCACGTTGCCGGTCTTGCGCTTCACGCGGTGGCGGCGCCAGCGGTAGAAGATGCGGCCGAAGCCCCCCACGGCCCGGCACAGTTCGATCCAGGCGTCGTGCTCGGCCGTGCGCAGGTCGGGGTTGCCGCTGTCCGACAGCACGAAGAAGTCGAAATGCTGCAGTTCGCCCGCGCGCTCCAGCGATTCGTACGTGGCGCGCAGCCCGGCGAAGACGCGCGTCACGTCCTCATTGCAGATCGGCATGATGATCGCGGTGCGCGCCGACGGATCGATCGGCGCGTCGCTGGCCGCGCTGCTCGAGATCAGGTGCTTGTCGCCGCCCTTGAACAGGACCAGGAAGCCCATCATGGCCGTCCAGAAGCCGGCCGACACCCACGAGAACAGGATCGCGAACAGCGACAGGATGGCCACTTCCAGCGGATCGGCGCCATGGTACGGCAGCACCTTGGCCATGAAATAGGTGGCCATGATGGTCTGCACGACCACCAGGAACAGCAGGAACCAGCGGCGGTGCGAGCCGGCCGGGTGCCACTTGCCCTCGGCGTCGGGGCCGTCGTGCACGGTGTCCCACGTCTCGGGCACGGGCGGGCGGCCCAGCATGCGGCGCCAGGCGTTGCGGATGCCGCCCCAGATGATGTGCGGCGGCCACTGGCGCGGCACCATCGACGCACGCTCGGGTTCCGGCCCCGTATGCACGCGCACCGTGCCGTCCTCGTGCCGCTTCAGCAACGGCTCGCCGTCCACCTGCGGATTGCCATAGGCCATCGCGAAGCGACGACCCACCGATGCGTAGGTTGCCCCGCCCGGGGCGTTGACGGCATTCAAATCGGTGGCTTCCTTGTCCTTCGGGTCGCGGCCAGCCAGGCGCGCCTGCAATTCGATCATGGCCGATGGCACCTCGATACCGTCGGCGGGCACGCTGGACATCAGCGGCTTCGGCGTATCGGCCAGCAGTTCGCTACGCAGTTCGGGCGAAGCCGGCAGGCGATCGACATAGCGCTGGCATGCTGCCGCCGCCTGGGCCGGGCGCTGCTTCAGCCTGGGGGTAAGATGTAGCTCCATGTCTCGGATAGGGTTGTATTGCCGTTGCGAAGATAGCCGCGCAACTCAACCGGCTTGTTCTCGTCCTTGCGCCGCATGAACATCGTCATGCGCCAGCCACCGGTGGCCTCGTTGCGCTGGACCGTCGTCTTGAGCAGCTCGCCGTTGGCGTCTGCCGATACCACCGGGTCCAGGCGCGCCTCCTCGGGCAGCTTCTTGAACACCGGCCCTTCGAAATCCACTACCAGCGAGAAGCTGGTGTCGTCGGGCTTGCGCGTCAGGCCCTGGCCGCGGCGCGTCTGCGTGATCCACGACAGCGGCGGCAGGTTCTCGCCGTCCTTCTGCCATTTCAGCCGGTACTCGTAGTCGAACGCCTGCCTGGGCTTGGGCGGGCTGTCCGGCACCCAGTACGCCACCACGTTGTCGTTGGTCTCGTCCGGCGTGGGAATCTGCACCAGTTCCACGCGGCCCGAGCCCCAGTTGCCCTTGGGCTCCACCCAGCCGCTCGGCCGGCGCTCGTACCAGCTACCGATTTCCTGGTAGTTGTCGAAGCTGCGGTCGCGCTGCATCAGGCCAAAGCCCTGCGGGTTGGTTGCCGCGAACGACGTGACCAGCAGCCGCTTGGGATTGACCAGCGGGCGCCAGATCCATTCGCCGGTGCCAAGCTGGACCGACAGGCCGTCGGAATCGTGAATCTCGGGGCGGAAGTCCGGGCTGCCCGACGGCTGGTTCTCGCCGAACAGGTACATGCTGGTCAGCGGCGCCAGGCCCAGCTTGGTCACGTGCTCGCGCAGGAACAGACGCGACTTCACTTCCATCACCGTCTCGTTGCCGGGCTTGATGACGAAGCGGTAGGCGCCGCTCATGCGGCGCGAATCCATCAGCGCGTAGATCGTCAGCTGCTTGTCGTTGGCGGCCGGGCGCTCGATCCAGAATTCGGTGAAGCGCGGGAATTCCTCGCCCGAGTTCAACGCCGTGTCCACGGCCAGGCCGCGCGCGGACAGGCCGTACCACTGGTCCTTGCCCACCGCGCGGAAGTAGCTGGCGCCCAGGAACGACGCCAGTTCGTCCTTGCGCTTGCCCTGATTCAGCGGGTACATCAGCCGGAAGCCGGCAAATCCCAGCCCCTTGAGCTTGGCCGGATCCACGCGGTGCGAGCCGTAGTTGAACGCGGCGGGATCGAAGCGGAACTCGCGCACGCTGTTGTTGACCACCTCGTTGATCTTCACCGGCTGGTCGAACACCATGCCCTCGTGGAAGAACGAGATCTCGAACGGCAGCCGCGCGCCGCGCCAGGCAAAGCGCTCGGGCTTGTATTCGATCTCGCGGTAGCGTTCGTACGTCAGTTCCTTCAGCTCGCGCGGCAGTTCCTGCGCCTTGGGCGGCTTGTACGGCGACGCCGACAGTTGCCGCGCGCGGGCGGCCACGGTCTCGAAATCGAACGCGTGGGCCGTCAGCGCCAGCACGGCCAGCATGCCGCCGCCGATCCATCGTCCCAGCCCGGACATCCTGCCGGATAAGCGACGCGGGGGCGCGGCGGTCGGGCATGGGAGCGGGCGGAACGACGTCGGATGTGCGGTCATGAAGGCCGTGAGAAGGGTTATTGGGGATGCAGGCGGCCGGACGAGGCAGCCGCCGCGGGATTCGTCAGGAAACTTCAACGGGTGAATACAGCAAAAGACGGACCAGCGCGCGGTGCATCAGACGCGGCGACCGGGTAGCGACCCCGGCGCTTCGGCGCGTCGGCGCCGGACGTTAGTCAGGATTGTTGCAATGCGATGCGAAACCTTAACAATTCGAGACTTAAAAGTCACGTTTCGGCGCCGCAACGTTTGCAACAAAATGTCTCGCCAGTGGGCTGAAAGCCGCTCCCCGTGTGCCCTGTACGGCTGAAGACAAGAATAGATCATGCCGGCGGACCAGCGAGACGATGGTGAACGTCGAGGGCCAGCCCGGTTGGAACGCGCGCCGGGCCGCCCCGTCCGCAGATGCACTCCGATGCACCGGAACGCACACCGCGCGCTTACAATCGCTCCCGTGTTCGACATTTCCCACCCGAGAGGATCTGACATGCGCACTTCGCGACAAACCCGCATGGCGGTAGCGGCCGGCCTTGGCTGCGCACTGCTGATGGGCACGATGCAGCCCGCGTTCGCCTATTTCGAGACGTACCTGTCCGGCAGCATCGTCGGCACGCTGACCAAGAAGGAAGCGGCGTCGCTGCAGAAATCGGTGCGCACGGCGCTGAACGATACGGAAGACAACAAGACCGTGACCTGGCACTACCCGGCCGAGAACCGGCGCCAGGCCGTCGACGGCACGATCGAGCCGGTCGCCACGAAGACCGACGCAGGCCGCACCTGCCGCCGTCTCAAGTCGGAACTGAAGCGCGGCAGCGCCACCGAGGCGTGGTCGGGCTGGTTCTGCAAGCAGCCGAACGGCACCTGGAAGGCCGCCCACGTGGCCGAGTAAGGCCGGGCGATGCGCCGCTGGCCGCCGGTCAGCGGCCTGCCGCGCTCAGTGGCACAGGCGGGACACGAGATCGCCCGCCAGCGTGCCCGACGCCGCCGGTTGCGGCATCCCGGCCTGCGGGCCGCGGATCGTATAGAGCGACTCGCCGCGCGCGTAGCGCTTGGCATAGAGCGTCTGCTCGACCACCGCGTACATCGACGTTGCGCAGTTCAGCACCATCCGCTTCAGCGACGAGCGGATCATCTCCCCGCTGGTCGTCTTGATCACGCCCGGCGGCGCGTTGTGGACCAGTGCCACGCCCACCTCGCTGCCGCGCCGGCGAATCGACGACTGGTCCAGATAGGAAATCACCCCGTTCGGCCCCATTAGCGGCAACCAGCGCTGCGGGTCCGGCGCGCCGGGATCGGGCGATGCCACGAGCGTGCAACCTTCGCGCGGCGTCGCGCGGAACACGGTGCCGCCATTTGGCCCCTGGCACTGGTACAGCGCGCTGGCTGCGGCCGGACGGACGCTGGCGTTATTGAAGGGCGGCGCACCGTTGGATTCGGCGTGCGCCGCGAGACTGAGACACGCGCCGGCGAACAGGGCCGTGCGTGCGAGCATGCGGAAAAACATCGGGAGAACCCTCGTAAGGACGGGAAGAGCCCGCGCATTCTCGCACAGCCCGCAGCCATCGCGACAGCCCGGCACACGTGAAAAAGCGCGCCCGGGCCGTACCGCATGGCCTCAAGGCGCGCTTAATCACGCAGACGTTGCGCAGGATCAGCCCTGCGACTCGCGCCACGCGACGAGGTCGGCAATCGTCAGCACCGGCAACTGGTACATCTCAGCGAAGGCCAGCGCCTCGGGCCGGCGCGCCATCGTGCCATCGGGATTCATCAGCTCGCACAGCACCGCCGCCGGCGACAATCCGGCCATGCGCGCCAGCTCCACCGAGCCCTCGGTATGCCCGCGGCGAGCCAGCACACCCCCATCGACGGCCACCAGCGGGAACACGTGCCCCGGGCTGACCACGGCGTCGGTGCCGGCATCGTCGGCGATGGCGGCGCGGATCGTCGTGATGCGGTCGGCGGCGCTGACGCCGGTGGTCACGCCCTCGCGCGCCTCGATCGACACCGTAAACGCGGTGCCGTACTGGCTGCGGTTGTGCTCGACCATCGGGCGCAGGCCCAGTTGGCGCACCTTGTCGGCGGTCAGGCACAGGCAGACGATGCCGCTGCATTCGCGGATCATCATCGCCATGTTGGCCTGCGTGAGCCGCTCGGCGGCCAGGATCAGGTCGGCCTCGTTCTCGCGGTCGTCGTCGTCCAGCAGCACGACGGGGCGCCCGTCGCGCATGGCGTCCAGCGCCTGGGCGATGCGCACGGCAAGCGGACGCGGGTCGGCATCGGCCACGGCAAGCTCGCCTGCGGCCGGTTCGGGGGTATGGCTAGGGTTGAGGGTCAGCATGAGTGAAACGCTCCGAATCAAGTTTCCATGGGCGTTTCAGGGGAACGATTGGCGGCCCCGCGCCATGCTGGCGCCCGCGCGAACGGCCAGCGCCGCCTCGCGCGTGGGCCTGCCACGCGGTTGCCGCCCATCTTCTTTCATCCGGACTATGACCGTCGGCCCTGGCTTCTCACCAGGTCTGCTGACCCCGCACGATGTGCGGGCGCTCGCGGGCTCGCGGCACCCTGTTCTGCACAGTGGCCGCATACCGCCGGTGGGGACTTTCACCCCGCCCTGAAGACGTAACGATGCCGCCGCGGCATTGGGGGCCGCGACGGCCGGGCGATGGTAGCACGACTGTGCTTTTCTGGCGGAACTACGACGCCGAAGGGGTTTCCGCGTCGGCCGGACCGGCTGCCAGCGCCTCGAACAACTGCCGGGTCGCATCGTCGGCCGGATAGAAACACTCGATCCGCAGCTCCTGGAGCGTGATGTCCTGCGGGTTGCCGAGCGTGGTCAACGTGGAGAACAGCGAGGCCCGGAAATCGCCCGAGCGCACCACCACGGGCAGCACCGGCGGCAGCGGACCTTCGGCCGGATCGTCGTCGCCGATCACCAGGCCGCCGGCGTCGACCATGTCCGGATGCCAGGCGGCGATGCGGCCCAGGATATCCCGCGCGGTCTGGTCGTGCGCCTGCACCTGCAGTTCCTGCCAGACGCGCCGCAGCAGGTAATGGCCCACCTGCCGGGCGTTCTCGATCATCGGCCAGAGCCCGTCCGGGTCGAACACGGCCAGCATCAGATTGAGCCGCGCGCCCTCCTCGCCCCCCGCCGCCGGCTCGGGGCTGCCGAGCAGTTGGGCCAGCATGCGCCGGTAGGCTTCGTTCGCGTCGACGAGGTGCCAGAAGCGGTCCAGCACCACGGCCGGATACGGTTCCTGCTTGGCCAGGATCAGCGAGATGGCCTGCCGCACCATCTGCATCGCGGGCGCCGCCAGCGTGTTTTCGCTGTAAGCGGGCGCATAGCCGCTGGCCAGCAGCAGCCGGTTGCGCTGCCGCAGCGGCACGCCCAGCCGCTCGGCCAGCGCCAGCACCATCTCGCGGCTCGGCCGCGCCCGCCCCGATTCCAGGAAGCTGATATGGCGCTGGGAGACCCCCGCCGCCAGCGACAGCGCCAGCTGGCTATAGCCACGCCTGGCGCGCCAGTAGCGCAGGAGTCCGGGAAAGTCGATGGCGGCTTCGGAGCCGGGCGTCAGGGTGTCCATGCGGTGCATTACAGCACAGCGGCCGCGCCGCCACGACTACCTCACAGGTAATGACCGCCATTCCCGACCATCGCTGCGCCATGGCGCCAGTTTCAGAATCGTCGCATTTCCGACTCAGTCCGCCACGCCTAAGCTGGGGTCATTCCCAACCCATCAGCGAGCCAGTGCCAGCCATGACCGAAAACCTGCCCGATCCATCCAGCCACGTTCCACAAGAGACGGCGCCGCGCGCCATGGCCGACCCGCCCCCGCCCCCCGGCGACGTCCTGCTGTACGAGTTCATGGTGCCCGCCGCCCTGTCCACCAGCGCGCTGGCGCTGGCCCTGCGTGTACCGGTGACACGCATCGAAGGCATCCTGTGGCAAAAGCGCGCGATGTCGCCCGAGACCGCAATCCGGCTGGCGCGCTATTTTGGCACGTCGGCCGAGTACTGGATGGAGCTGGAAGCCGCCTATGCGCTGCACGCCGCCCGGGACGCGGCCGGGCCGGCCATCGCGCGGGACGTGCAGCCCCGGCCCGGGCAAAACGCAGACGCCGGCACGGATCGTGCACCCCGCAACAGGTGATGCCAACGTCACCACATGGCAGGCGGCGTCACATGCGGATGGTATGCTCTGATTTTTCAATTCCCGCGCGCACAGGGCGCGCACCCTGATGGAAATAGCCATACTGCTGGCGCTGATCCTGTTGAACGGCCTGTTCGCCATGTCCGAAATCGCGCTGGTCACGGCCCGCAAGGCCCGGCTCCAGCGCCAGATCGAGGCGGGCGACCGCGGCGCCATGGAAGCGGTAAAACTCGGGGAAGACCCGACGCGCTTCCTGTCCACGGTACAGATCGGCATCACGTCGATCGGCGTGCTGAACGGTGTGGTCGGCGAATCGACGCTGGCGTCACCGCTGGCCGTCTGGCTCCAGGGCTTTGGCATTTCGGCGACGACGGCCGGCTACATGGCCACCGCCATCGTCGTGGCCGGCCTGACCTATTTCTCGATCGTGCTCGGCGAGCTGGTGCCCAAGCGGCTGGGGCAACTGGCGCCGGAAACCATCGCCCGCCTGGTGGCGCGCCCGATCTCCATCCTGGCCACCGCGTCCAAGCCCTTCGTCAAGCTGCTGTCCGGTTCCACGCAACTGGTGCTGCGCCTGCTGGGCGTGAAGTCCGACCGCGGCCCCGCCGTGACCGAGGAAGAAATCCACGCGCTGCTGGTGGAAGGCTCCGAGGCCGGCGTGATCGAGCGCCACGAGCACACCATGGTCCGCAACGTGTTCCGGCTGGACGACCGCCAGCTTGCCTCGCTGATGGTGCCGCGCGGCGACGTGGCCTACCTGGACGTCGAACTGACCGAGGAAGAGAACCTGCGCCGCATCGAGGAATCCGATCACTCGCGGTTCCCGGTCGTGCGCGGCGGCATGCACGACATCCTGGGCGTGGTCAGCGCCCGCCAGTTGCTGGCGCGCCGGCTGCGTGGCGAGAAGGCCGACCTGACGGCCGTGCTGCAGGCGGCCGTGTTCGTGCCGGAAAGCGTGACCGGCATGGAACTGCTGGAGAACTTCCGGGCCTCGGGCGGCCAGATCGCCTTTGTCATCGACGAATACGGCGAAGTGCTGGGCCTGGTGACGCTGCAGGACCTGATCGAGGCCATCACGGGCGAGTTCAAGACCGAGACGGCTGGCGAGGAGTGGGCCGTCCAGCGCGACGACGGCTCGTGGCTGCTCGACGGCCTGATCCCGATCCCCGAACTGAAGGACCGCACCGGCCTGCGCGCCGTGCCCGAGGAAGACAAGGAGCGCTACCACACGCTGTCCGGCATGCTGCTGCTGTTGCTGGGCCGGCTGCCGCAGACGGCCGACACCGTGCAGTGGGCCGACTGGAAGTTCGAGATCATCGACATGGACGGCAAGCGGATCGACAAGGTGCTGGCGTCGCGCGTGCCGCCGGATGACGGCCCGGAGGCCGAGACCACGGGCTGACCCCCCGGCACGCTGGCCGGGCAACCGGCTGGACCCGGCAGGACCCCAGGAACGGGCGCCCCAGGCGCCCGTTTTCTATTGGCCGGGCGGACGGCAAAACCTGGCGCGTTTATCGCTGATTCGGTGCCAAGGTCAAGACGTTGGCGGGCCGACCTGCACCACCGTTGTTTGCCATCAAAAAGCGAGCGACGAGGACGCCACGCAGGCATAGTCGTTTGACGAATTCTGCGCAGGCTGCCGTATGATCTGACCTATACGCACCAAGGCTACGTAGTACTACGTAGCAGCGTCGCAACAGCCGAATCGCGCCAGCAGAGCGCGTCGGCATACGTATGAACGGGAATGCAGTCCGGGTATCGCGGGCGGCCATTGCACATGAATTTGCTGCCAGCACGGGTAATTGATGGATCCTGACACCAACGGCACGCCACCTCCGGGCGTCGGTGGCAGTGGGTCGCCTGCCGACGCGCCTTCCGCCGCGCTCCAGCCGGTGGCGTTTCTGGCCGCCCTGGAAGAACACCGCGCGCACTTCAGCCCGGCCCACCTGCTGGCCGTGCTCGTCATCCGGCTCGACCGCTTCTCGCACGCCTGCGACACCATCGGCCCGGCCCGCGCGCAACTGTTGCGCGCCGAGGTCAAGCGGCGCGCCACCTCGGTGGCGTCGATGCCGGTGGCCGTGCAATGGCTGGGGCCGGCCGATCTGGGCGTGGCCTGCGTGCTGTCAGAAGGGTCCGACGACGCCCGCACGCTCAGCGAGGCCATTTCCCAGGCGCTTGCCCGGCCGTTCCTCGTCGACAAGTTCGAACTGTTCCTGTCCAGCAGCATCGGCAGCGCCGTCGACCAGCCCGACACCGGGACGGAGCGGCTGCTGCAACAGGCGTTCGACGCGATGCTGCAGGTCAACCGGCGCGGCGGCGCCGGCATCGGCTCGGCCAGCCGGCCCCCGGCGCCGCGCATGGCAACGCTGCTGGCCGCCCTGCCCAGCGCCATCGACCGTGGCGAACTAAGCCTGCAACTTCAGCCGCGCGCCTGCCTGGGCACCGGCACGATCACGGCCTATACGGTCCGGCTGCGCTGGCAGCATCCGGTGCTGGGCCGCGTGGCGCCGCAAGACTTCCTGCCCGCCGCCGAAGCGCTCGGGATGATGAACGCCATCGGTGGCTGGACGCTCCAGCACGTGCTGCCGCTGCTGCGCGACGCCAGCGCGCTGGGGCCGCTGCAATTCACGCTGCTGGCCACCAGTTCGCAGATGCAGGCCGACGACACGATTGCCATGCTGCGCCGCGCCATCGCGTCGCTGGACGTGGCGCCCGGCCAGCTTTGCGTGGAAGTGCCGGTCGACATCGTGCCCGACAGCGCGGAGGCCACCGACAAGGCCGCGCGCCTGCGCGACGGCGGCGTGGGCATCGCGCTGGCCGACTTTACCGATTCGCCCGCCAGCCACGCCGCGCTGGCCCGCGTCCAGCCGGACATGGTCACGCTGGACGCCCGTCACCTCGGCCACGCCGCCCAGCCGGCCGGCATGGCCGCCAATCTGCAGCGCGCGTGCGAATACGCCAAGGCCCGCGGCGTAGCCGTCTGCGCCAAGGGCGTGGAGACCGCCGCGCAACTCGACGTGGTGCGCGCCTGGGGCTGCGACACCGTGCAGGGTTTCCTGCTGGCCCAGCCCTTCCCTGCAGCCTGGCTCCAGCAGACCCACCCGGCCATCGCGGCACGGGCGCGCCAGTTGCTCAAACGGTGACGCGGCCGGGGTTCAACACCGGCCATCGGACGCCGTCTGTCAGACACTTTCCTAATTACAAATTGGCACACATCCTGCATCAACGGCCGTCAGGGCGACGATAAAATGTGCCCACTTCCTACTATCCCTGAAAGGAGCCGCTGATGAAAAAAGGATGGATCTGGTGTGTACTGGTTGCCTCGCTGCTGGCTGGCTGCAACACGATGTCCGGTCTCGGACAGGACGTCCAGAAGGGCGGACAGAAGCTGGAGAACTCCGCCGAGAAGTCGAAGTAAGGCGGAAGCAGGAAGAACGATTTGCGTCGCCCGGGGGCATTCCAGCCCCGGCGGCAACAGGAAAGGGCGCCTCGCGGCGCCCTTTTTTCATCTGGCGGGCTTTCCATCCGGCGTGTCATTCGGACCGCCGTTGTAAGTCTTACCGCCCTACCCCGTTCCGCTTGTCAGGACTTGCCAAGTTGCGCGGCCTGCTGGGCCAGCGTACGGATGCGCGCCCAGTCCTTGGCGGCCACGGCGTCCTTGCGCACCACCCACGAGCCGCCGACACAGACCACATTGGGCAGCGCCAGGTAGGTGGCCGCCTTGGCCAGGTCGATGCCGCCGGTGGGGCAGAACTTCAGTTGCGACAAAGGACCGTGCAGCGACTTCAGCATCGGCACGCCGCCGGCCGCCTCGGCCGGGAAGAACTTCAGGAACGAGAACCCGCATTCCAGCGCGAACATCGCCTCGCTGGCCGTGGCCACGCCCGGCAGCAGCGCGATGCCGGCGCCCTGGGCGCCATCGGCCAGCGTCTGCGTCAGGCCCGGCGACACGGCGAACTGCGCGCCGGCGTCGCGCACGGCGTGAAGCTGGTCCACGCTCAGCACCGTGCCGGCGCCGACCACCGCCTGCGGCAGCGCCTTGGCCACGGCTTCCATGGCCTGCAGCGCCACCGGCGTGCGCAGCGTGATTTCCAGCATCGGCAGGCCGCCTTCGACCAGCGCCTCGCTGATATGCAGCGCATCGTCGACCGAGTGGTATTCGAGCACCGGAATCACCGGCACGTGGGTCAGGCGTTCGATCAGCGGGGAAGGTTGGATTTGCATGACAGTATTCGGTAGGTTCATGGTGCTGTGTGACGGCCGGTATCAGGCGATGACCGACACGCCGCGCTCCAGCCGGGCCAGCACGGCCTCGGCCGAGGGAATCGGCGCCACGGCGCCGTAGCCCGTGGTGGACAGCGCCGCCGCCACGTTGGCATAGCGGGCCGCCTCGAACGGGTCGTCGCCGGCCGCCAGCCGGGCGATGAAGCTGCCGCCAAAGCAGTCGCCCGCGCCCGTGGCATCGAGCGGCCGCACCGGGTACGGCGCCACCAGCGAGCGCGCCTCGGGCGTGGCCACGTAGCTGCCCTCCTCGCCCAGCTTCAGCGCGACGATCTTCACGCCGCAGGCCAGCAGGTGGTCGACGATGGCGTCGCGGTCGTCCAGGCCGGTCAGCACGGTGATGTCGTCCCAGCTCGGCAGGCAGACGTCGGTCAGCGAGAACGCCTCGCGCATGATGCCGCGCGCCCGCGCCAGCGACCACAGCCGCAGCCGCAGGTTGGTGTCCAGCGACACCTGCACGCCCGCCTTGCGCGCGTGTTCCATCGCCGCCAGCCCGGCGTCGCAGGCCGATGTGCTGATGGCCAGGCTGATGCCCGACAGGTGCAGGTAGCGCGCCTGCGCGATGGCCGCCAGCGGCAGTTGCTCGTGGTGGTAGCGGCTGGCCGCCGAGCCCGCGCGCAGGTAGTCGAAGCGGTGGCCGTGGCTGTCGTGGGACACGAAGTAGACGCCGGTGGGCGCCGCCGCGTTCACGCTGACGTGGCGCGTATCCACGCGCTCCTGCGTCCAGAGCGCCAGCAGGCGCTCGCCAAAGCTGTCGGCCCCAACCGCGCCGATGTAGCCGGCGCTCGCGCCCTGGCGGGCCGCCGCGATCGCAAAGTTGGACGTGTCGCCGCCAAAACCCTGCAGGTAGCGGCTGGGGTCGTCGGGTTGCTGGTTGAACTCCACCAGCGGCTCGCCGTAGGCAAGGATGTCGATACTCATGAAGGCGTGCCTCTCTGTGGGTCAGAAGAAGGTCTGCACGATGTCGATGACGCGCAACTGGCTGTCCAGCACGGGGATGTGGCGCCACTTGTCGAACGTCAGGCAGGGATGCGAGATATCGAAGGCAATCATATCGCCGACACGAATATCATCGCCAGCGCCGATTTCCAGGTACGCGTGCTGGTCCATCATGCCGGTCACCTGCCAGGCCGTCGGCACCGGCACCGGGGCGGCCGTACCGGGGCGATAGATCTGCGCCGGCAGCGGCATGCCCGCGTCGAACGCGGCGTCGCGCTTGCCCATGCCGATGATGGCGCGCCGCGGCTCCGGGATCGACTGCACGTAGGCCCAGAGCTGCAGCGCCGGCAACAGCCCCTCGCGCATCTTCTGTGCCACCGGGTTGCTGGCCAGGATGCGCTCCTGGGCGGCGCGGTAGATGCCCACGTCGTGGGTCAGGTAGCAGCCGGGGCGCAGCACGATGTCGATGGGCGCGCCGATGTCGGTCCGCGCGAACTCCTCGGCCACCACGTCGTACCAAGCCGACCCCGCGCCGGACATCACCACGGGGCTGCGCCCGAAGCGGCCGGCCGCTGCCAGTTCACGCGTGACGGCCACGGTGCGCTGCAGGAAGCGACGGATATCGGCCTCCTGCTGCAGCACGCCCTCGTAGACCTCCACACCGGCCAGCGACAGCGCGTCGGGCCAGCGCGACAGCGCCGCCAGCACCTCGGCCTGCTGCGCCGCGTCGCGCACGCCGGTGCGGCCGCCTTCCACGCCCAGTTCCAGCAGCACTTGCAGAGACTGACCGCGCGCCTGGAAGAAGGCGCCCAGCTGGTCGACCAGCGCGGCCGAATCGACCAGCGTGAAGAACTCGAAGCCGGGGTCACGCAGCAGATCGGCCACGATTTCCATGTTGCGGCGGCCCACCAACTGGTTGGCCATCAGCACCCGCTTGACGCCGTGCGCGGCGGCGGCGGCCGTCTGCTGGGCCGTTGCCAGCGTGATGCCCCACGCGCCCTCCGCCAGCTGGCGGGCGAACAACTTGGGCGCCATCGTCGTCTTGCCATGCGGCGCAAGCTGCACGTCATAGGCGCCCATGAACTTCCGCATCCACTGAAGGTTGTGAACGAGCTTGTCTTCGTAGAGCACGGCGGCCGGCAGGCTCAATTCTTCCTGCAGCAGTTGCCAGCCGGTCTGGCCGGCCTCGGCGGGGGTCAGCGGCGCGTCCAGACGGCCCAGAGCCTTGTTCAGCGGATCGATCATTCCGGTCTGGTACTTTGTTTCACGCATGGCTGACATCACCCTGTAAAAATTCGATTGACGTAATCATAGCCTTGAAACTACGATATTTCATCCTTGTTAGAAAGTAACATGCCGTGCCGGACGGAGTGCCGTTCCGGCCCGCCAGCCTGCCCACGCCCGCCATGACCGCGCCCTTCGACATCCTGACCCGCATCGCCGAGCGCGGCCCGTCGCTGCGCCTGGCCGAGCAGAAGGTGGCGCAGGTGATTCTTGAGGATCTGGCCGGCGCGGCGGCCGCCAGCATCAACGAACTGGCGCGCAAGGCGGCCGTGAGCGAAGCCAGCGTCACCCGCTTTGCCAAGGCCATCGGCTGCCGCGACGTGCGCGACCTGAAGCTGCGCCTGGCCCAGGCCACGGCGGTCGGCACCCGCTTTCTCCAGCCCGTGCCAGCCCCGGCCGATGCCGACTCGCCCGCGGCGCTGGCCGAACGCATCCATACCGACGTACTGACCACGCTGGAAGTCAACCGCAAGCTGATCGACCCCGAGCGCATCGCCCAGGCGGCCCGGCTGTTGGTCGACGCACGCATGGTCTACGCTTTTGGCATGGGCGGCGGCTCGACGTTCATGGCGGACGAGGCGCGCTACCGGCTGGCGCGGCTTGGCGCGCCCGTGGCGACCTATCACGACGCGGTGCTGCAGAAGATGGTGGCGGCCACGCTGTCGCGCGACGACGTGGTGCTGGCGTTTTCCACCAGCGGCAACGTGCCCGAGATGCTGGCGAGCTGCGACATCGCACGCGAGTACGGCGCCCGGCTGATCGCCGTGACCGCGCTGGGGTCGCCGCTGGCCGCCCGCGCCGACGTGCTGCTGCCCGTGCGCACGCTGGAAACCGATTTCATCTTCAAGCCGTCGGCGTCGCGCTACGCGATGCTGCTGGTGGTGGACGTGCTCGCCACGCAGTGCGCCATGCTCCAGCAGGACCAGAGCAAGGAAAAGCTGCGCCGCCTGAAATACGTGCTCGACGCCCATCGCGGCGTCAGCCAGGACAGCGACGGCCCGGACAGCCGCCAGCCGCTGGGAGACTGACCATGCCACACCTGTTCGATACCCTGATCCGCGCCGTGATGCTGCTCGACGGCTCGGGCGCCGCGGCCCGCATGGCCGACGTCGGCATCCGCGACGGCCGCATCGCCCGCATCGACGACGCCGGCACCATCGACCCCGACACCGCGTCGCACGTGGTGGGAGGCCACGGCCTGGTGCTTTCGCCCGGCTTTATCGACGTGCACACCCACGACGACACCAACGTCGTGCGCGACCCGGCCATGACGCCGAAGATCTCGCAGGGCGTGACCACGGTGATCGTCGGCAACTGCGGCATCAGCGCCGCGCCGGTGACGCTGGCCGGCGACCCGCCCGACCCGATGAACCTGCTGGGCCGCGCCGACGCCTTCCGCTACCCCGATTTCCGCAGCTACGCCGATGCCGTGAACGCGGCACAGCCATCGGTCAACGTGGCCGCGCTGGTGGGCCACACGGCGCTGCGCAGCAACCACATGGACCGCTTCGACCGCGCCGCCACGGCCGACGAGATTGCCGCCATGCGCACCCAGCTGGAAGAAGCGCTCGCGCACGGCGCGCTGGGGCTGTCCACCGGGCTGGCCTACGCCAACGCCTTCAGCGCCCCCACCGAGGAAGTGCTGGCGCTGGCCGAGCCGCTGGCCGATGCCGGCGCGCTCTACGCCACCCACTTGCGCAGCGAATTTGCCGAGATCCTCGATGCGATGGACGAGGCGTACCGCATCGGCCGCCATGCCCGCGTGCCCGTGGTCATCTCGCACCTGAAATGCGCCGGCGTGCCCAACTGGGGCCGCAGCGGCGAGGTGCTGCAATCGCTCGAAGCCGCGCAGCGCTGGCAGCCCGTGGGCTGCGACTGCTATCCGTACACGGCCAGTTCGTCGACGCTGGACCTGAAGCAGGTGACCAGCGATTTCGACATCCAGGTGACGTGGTCTGAACCGCATCCCGCCATGGGCGGCCGGCTGCTGGCCGACATCGCCGCCGAATGGCAGGTGGACATGATGGAAGCGGCGCGGCGCCTGCAGCCGGCCGGGGCGGTCTACCACTGCATGGAAGACGCCGACGTGGACCGCATCCTGAGCCATCCGGCCACCGTGGTGGGGTCCGACGGCCTGCCCAACGACCCCCTGCCCCATCCGCGCCTGTGGGGCGCGTTTCCGCGCGTGCTGGGCCACTACGCCCGCGACCGCGAGCTGTTTCCGCTGGCGGTGGCCGTCAACAAGATGACGGGCCTGTCGGCCGAGCGCTTCGGCCTGCGCGAGCGCGGCTTTGTGCGCGAAGGCTACTGGGCCGACCTGGTGCTGTTCGACGCGGCCACCATCCGCGACGCGGCCAGCTTCACGGACCCGATGCAGCCGGCCGAAGGCATTGCCGCGGTCTGGGTCAACGGCGAGCTGACCTGGCAGCAGCGCGCCGCCACCGGCGTGCGCGCCGGACGCTTCCTGCCGCGCGGCGGCGCGGCCGCGTCCCATCCCTAATTCCCAAGCATCCGAGAAACAGGAGTTTTCATGGACATCAAGCGATTTGGCGTCGAAGGCGGCACGGGCCAGGGTGGCTCGCACATGCCCTTCGCGCGCGCCGTGCAGGCCGACGGCTGGCTCTACGTGTCGGGCCAGGTGCCGATGGTCGACGGCGAGGTGGTCGAGGGCAACATCGTCACCCAGACCCACCAGGCCATCCGCAACGTGCTGGCCATCCTGGCCGAAGCCGGCTACGGCCCCGAACACGTGGTGCGCTGCGGCGTCTGGCTGGACGACGCCCGCGACTTCCCGTCGTTCAACAAGATCTTCAAGGAATACTTCGGCGCCAATCCGCCCGCCCGTGCCTGCGTGCAGTCAAGCATGGTGGTGGACTGCAAGGTCGAGGTGGACTGCATCGCCTACAAGCGCCCCTGAGCGCCACGTAGCGCCACGTAGCCCCCCCAGCGCCACCGAGCGCGCCGCCGGCGAGCCAGCCGGCCACATCACGATTTCATTCACCCGCCGCGTACGCAGATTGCGGCTTTTTTCATAGCGGAAGCGGACCGTCCGTCAGGCCGGCGCCCGCCACAAGGAGACGAGACATGGGTGCCGTAACCGGAACCACGCTCTTGATTTACGCGCTGATCGCCGTGATCGCGCTGGTGATCCTGATCGCCAAGTACAAACTGAATCCGTTCATCACGCTGGTGGTGGTCTCGGTGGCCCTGGGCTTTGCCGTGGGCATGCCGATGGGCGACATCGTGAAGTCGTTCGAGGCCGGCGTGGGCGGCACGCTGGGCCATATCGCGCTGGTCATCGGGCTGGGCACGATGCTCGGCAAGATGATGGCCGAATCGGGCGGCGCCGAGCGCATCGCGCTCACGCTGATCAACTTCTTCGGCGAAAAGAACGTGCACTGGGCCATGGTGGTCATCGCGTTCATCGTCGGCCTGCCGGTGTTCTTCGAGGTCGGCTTCGTGCTGCTGATCCCCATCGCGTTCAACGTCGCCAAGCGCACGAACACGTCGATGATCCTGGTGGGCATTCCCATGGTGTGCGGCCTGTCCGTCGTGCACGGCCTGATCCCGCCGCACCCGGCCGCGCTGCTGGCCGTGCAGGCGTACGGGGCGGACATGGGCCGCACCATCCTGTACGCGCTGATCGTGGGCATTCCCACGGCTGTCATCGCCGGCCCGCTGTTCGCCAAGCTGATCGACCGGCACGTGAAGCTGCCGGCCGTGAACCCGCTGGCCGAGCAACTGACCGAGGAAGCCGATTCGGCCAAGTCGGGCAACCTGCCGGGCTTCGGCATCACGGTGCTCACCATCCTGTTGCCGGTGTTCCTGATGCTGATCGGTAGCTGGGCGGACCTGATCACCACGCCCAAGACGTTCGCCAACGACTTCCTGAAGCTGATTGGCAACTCGGTGATGGCGCTGCTGATCGCCACGCTGTTCAGCTTCTACACGTTCGGCAAGGCGCGCGGCTTCAACCGCGACATGATCCTGAAGTTCACGAACGAGTGCGTGGCGCCGACCGCGATCATCACGCTGGTGGTGGGCGCCGGCGGCGGCTTTGGCCGCATCCTGCGCGACTCGGGCATCTCCACGGCCATCGTCGACGTGGCCACGCACGCCAACGTGTCGGTGCTGGTGCTGGGCTGGCTCGTGGCAGTGATGATCCGCATCGCCACCGGCTCGGCCACGGTTGCCATGACCACGGCTGCCGGCATCGTCGCCCCGATCGCGGCCAGCGTGCCGGGCACCCGCCCCGAACTGCTGGTGCTGACCACGGGCGCCGGCTCGCTGATCCTGTCCCACGTCAACGACGGCGGCTTCTGGCTGGTCAAGGAATACTTCAACATGACCGTCGCCCAGACGTTCAAGACGTGGTCCGTGGCGGAGACGATCATCTCCGTGGTGGCCCTGCTGTTCACGCTGGCCCTGGCGACGGTGGTCTGAAGTCCTCGCTCCCCTCTCCCGCCCGCGGGAGAGGGGCTGGGGGTGAGGGCCGGCGTCCCAGGATGCGACTGTCGGCAATTCGAACCTCAACGCCCTCACCCCCGACCCCTCTCCCGCAATGCGGGAGAGAGGAGCCAACCACCCCGGTCGGCGTAGCACCCCCCGCCGTACAACATTCCCCGACTGGCACAAAACCGCCCGCGCCTCTACACTCCCTGATCGATGCAGCCGCCCGATGCTGCACTTTCACGGGAGACCTTCCATGACGTTCAGTCTGCTGCGGCGCGCCATGCTGGCGTGCGGCGCCCTTGCCGTCCTTGCGCATGTCCCGCTGTCCCACGCCGCCGACCCGGTCAAGATCGGCCTGATCGCGCCGTTCTCGGGCAGCTTTGCCGACTACGGCAAGCAGATGGAAGGGGGCATCAAGGCGTGGCAGAAGCTCCACGGCGACACGGTGGCGGGCCACAAGCTCCAGATCATCGTCAAGGACACCACAGGCCCGGTGCCCGAGGTGGCCAAGCGGCTGGCGCAGGAACTGGTGGTGCGCGACAAGGTGGACATCCTGGCCGGCTTCGGCCTGACGCCCGAGGCGCTGGCCGTGGCGCCGATTGCCGAGCAGGCCAGGAAGCCGATGGTGATCTTCAACGCGGCCTCGTCGGTCATCACGACCAAGTCCAGCTACATCGCCCGCGTGTCGATGACGCTGCCGCAGATCTCGGCGCCGATGGCCACCTGGGCGGTGCGCAACAACATCCGCAAGGTGATGACGCTGGTGGCCGACTACGCGCCCGGCATCGACGCCGAGACCGCGTTCAAGACCAATTTCCTGGGCGGCGGCGGCCAGATCGTGGAATCGATCCGGGTGCCGCTGCGCAACCCCGAGTTCGCGCCATTCATCCAGCGCATCAAGGACGCCCGTCCAGAAGCGGTGTTTCTGTTTCTGCCCGCCGGCGAGCAGGGCGTGGCATTCATGAAGGGCTTCCGCGAACGCGGGCTGGCCGACGCGGGCATCCGCGTGATTGCCACCGGCGACCTGACCGACGACCACGTGCTGCCGGCCATGGGCGACGCCACGCTGGGCGTGATCACATCGTTCCACTATTCGGCCGCGCACGATTCGAAGGAGAACAAGGCGTTCCTGAAGGCGTTTGCCGAGGCCAACCCGGGCGCGGGGCGGCCCAACTTCATGGCCGTGGCCGCCTACGACGGCATGGCCGCCATTGCCGAGGCGCTGAAGAAGACCGGCGGCGCCACCGACGGCGACAAGTTCCTGGGCGCGCTCAAGGGCATGAAGCTGCAGAGCCCGCGCGGGGCCATCACGATCGACCCGGCCACGCGCGATGTGATCCAGACCGTCTATATCCGCAAGGTCGAAAAGGTCAACGGCGAGCTGTTCAACGTGGAGTTCGACAAGTTCGCGGACGTGAAGGATTCCGGCAAGTAGCCGCCCGGCCATCGAAATCTTTCATCGCGATCTCGGGATTGTGCATTTCCCTTGGCGCAAAAGCTGTCCTACCCTTGTCTGGCGGCGCCTGCCCGGGCCGCCACACAAGAACTCCGGAGACATCACGATGAAGAGCTCAGCCATCGCCATGGCCGCGTCGTTGGTCGTGGCCGCTTCACCCCTCCTCGCAGCCCCTGCCGACAACCTGCAGAAGCTCCAGAACTTCAAGCAGACCGGGGCCGCGCCCGCCGAGAAGATCGCCCAGGACGGCAAGAAGGCCGACGCCCTGCGCGAGAACCTGAAGACCATCAAGCTGCCGCAAGGCTTCAAGATCGAACTGTTCGCCGTGGTGCCCGAGGCGCGCCACATGGCCGTCGAGCCATCCACCGGCGTGGTGTTCGTCGGCACCCGCAAGAACCGCGTCTGGCAGGTGACGGACCGCACCAAGCGCCGCGTGGCCGACGACGTGGTCCAGTTCGCCAGCGCCATCACGTTCAAGGTGCCCAACGGCGTGTGCTTCTCGCCCGACGGCATCCTCTACGTCGTCGAGCAGAACCGTGTGCTCGGCTTTCCGGCCGCGCAGTTCTTTGGCGAAGGCGGCCCGGACGTGGCCGCCGCCGTGGTGGTGCCGCAGGGCAAGCTGATCCCGGCCGAATTCGAGAGCTTCAACCACGGCGCGCGGGCGTGCCGCGTGGGCCCCGACGGCAAGATCTACATCGCGCTGGGCCAGCCCTGGAACGTCCCGCCGAAGGACAAGCTGGCCGCGCTGAACAAGAACGGCATCGCCGGCATCATCCGGGTGGGGCAGGACGGCAAGAACCGCGAGAACTACGCGCTGGGCGTGCGCAATTCCGTGGGGCTCGACTTCAATCCGGCCGACAAGACCCTGTGGTTCACCGACAACCAGGTGGACGGCATGGGCGACGACCAGCCGCCCGGCGAGCTGAACCGCGCCACCAAGGCCGGCCAGAACTTCGGCTTCCCGTGGTACGGCGGCGGCAAGGTCCGCACCGTCGAGTACAAGGACCAGGAACCGCCCAAGGACGCGGTCTTCCCGGTGGTGGAATACGCCGCCCACGCGGCCGACCTGGGCATGTCGTTCTATACCGGCAAGATGTTCCCGGCCAAGTACCAGGGCGGCGTGTTCGCGGCCGAGCACGGGTCGTGGAACCGCACCAAGCCCATCGGCGCGCGCATCGTCTACACGGCCGTCAAGCCCGATGGCAGCGCCGGCGAGACCGAGGTCTTTGCCGAAGGCTGGCTGACGCCGAACGGCGAATACATCGGCCGCCCCGTGGACGTGCAGCAGCTGCAGGACGGCTCGCTGCTGGTGTCGGACGACTACGCCGGCGCCATCTACCGCATCTCGTACTCGGGCGCGAAATGACCGGTCCGCTCGTCAGGCACCCCACCTTGCGCGCCGCCGCGCTCCTGCTGCTGGCGGCGGCGTTGTGCCCGCCCGCGCTGGCCGCCGACGCCAAGGCCGGCCGGGCCAAGGCCATGCAGTGCCAGGCGTGCCATGGCCTGGACGGCAAGTCAAAGCTGCCCGAGGCACCCCATCTGGCCGGCCAGGTCGAGGCCTACCTGGCCAAGGCGCTCAAGGACTACAAGACCGGCGCGCGCAAGGACGAGATGATGACGATGATGGCCAAGCCGCTGTCGGACGCCGACATCGCCAACCTTGCGGCCTTCTACAGCAGCCTGCCGCCCTAGCGCGCCACTGCCCTACCCCTGCCGCACCGTCACCAGCCGGTCCAGCAGCGCCCGGTCGGCCAGCAGGCTGGCGCTGTCGGACCGGTGCACCACGCGGCCGCGATCCAGCACCAGCGCCTGCCGGGTCATCGCCAGCGCCATCCGGGCATGCTGCTCCACGACGATCACGGCCATGCCGCCGTCGCCGATCAGCGTGGCAATCGTCCGCTGCAGCTCCTGGACGATGATCGGCGCCAGCCCCTCCAGCGGCTCGTCCAGCAGCAGCAGCGCGGGGTTGGTCATCAGCGCCCGGGCGATTGCCAGCATCTGCTGCTCGCCGCCGGACAACTGGTTGCCAAGGTTGCGCCGGCGCTCTTCCAGCCTGGGAAAGGCCCGGTAGACGCGCGGGATGTCCCACGGCCCCGGCCGGGCCACGGCGGCCAGATGCTCCTCGACCGTCAGCGACGGAAACACCCAGCGCTCCTGCGGCACCCAGCCGATGCCGGCCTGCGCACGCCGGTGCGGCGGCGTGCGGCCCAGTTCGCGGCCCTGCCAGAACACCTTGCCGCCGCGCACGCGCGTGAACCCCATCAGCGTGGCCAGCAGCGTGCTCTTGCCCACGCCGTTGCGGCCCAGCAGCGCCAGGCTGTCGCCGGCTGCCAGCGACAGGTCCACCTGTTCCAGCACCACGGCGTCGCCGTACCCGGCGCGGATGCCCTCCACGCGCAGCAGTTCAATCATGGGCGGCCTCCCCCAGGTAGACCTCGCGCACACGCGAATCGGCGGCAATCTCGGCCGGCGTGCCTTCGGTCAGCACGCGGCCGCCCACCAGCACCGTGATCCGCTCGGCAAAGCGGAAAACCAGGTCCATGTCGTGCTCGATGAACAGGATCGTGATGTCGCGCGGCAGCGCGGCAATCACCGCGAACAGTTCGGCGCTCTCGCCGGCCGGGATGCCGGCGGCGGGCTCGTCAAGCAGCAGGATCGACGGCCGCGTGGCCAGCGCCAGCGCCATCTCCAGCAGCCGCTGCTTGCCGTACGGGAGCTGGCGGGTCTCGGTATCGGCATCGCGGTCCAGGCGCAGCAGCGCCAGCAGCGCCATGGCCTCGTCGACCAGGGCGGCCTGCGACGCCACCGTGCGGGCCCAGATCCGCGCCGCGCCGGTGCGCTCGGCCACGGCCAGCACCACTGATTCGAGCACCGTCAGCCCGGGGAACAGCGTGTTGATCTGGAACGTGCGCGTCATGCCCAGCCCCACGCGCGCGTGCTGCGGCAGGCCCGTGATATCGCGGTCGCCCAGCCAGATGCGGCCGGCCGTGGGCGGCAAGGCGCCGGTCAGCAGGTTGATGAACGTGGTCTTGCCGGCCCCGTTCGGGCCGATCAGCGCATGGCGCGCGCCCGGCGCGAAATGCAGCGAGATATCGGTATTGGCGGCAAAGCCGCCCCAGGACTTGCACAGCCCCTCGGTGCGCAGCGCGGCGGTCATGCGTCGGCCTCCTGTTCCAGCGCGGCCCGTGCACGGCGGCGCGACGTCCACGCGTCCACCGCCCCCATCACGCCGCCCCGCGCGAACAGCACGATCAGCACCAGCAGCAGCCCGATCCAGAATTGCCAGTACACCGGGTTGATGCCGGCCAGCACGTCCTGCGCGATCATGAACAGCGCGGCGCCCACCAACGCGCCGTAGAGCCGGCCCGTGCCGCCCAGCACCAGCATCACCAGCAGTTCGGCCGAGCGCGGAAAGCCCAGCACGTCCATGCCGACGAACTGCGTGGTCTGCGCCAGCAGCCCGCCCGCCACGCCCGCGATGGCCGCCGACACCGTGAACACCGCGCGCAGCCGCTGCGGCACGTTGGCGCCCAGCGCCGGCATCCGCCGCGCGCCTTCGCGCACGCCGCGCAGCGACAGCCCGAACGGCGACGCCACGATGCGCCGCACCACCACGAACAGCAGGAACAGCACCACCAGGCTGTACACGTAGGCGGTCTTGCCGAACAGGTCGAATTCGAACAGGCCCAGCAGCGGCTGCATCGTCACGCCCGACAGCCCGTCCACGCCGCCGGTCACGAACGCCGCCTTGTTGGCGGCCTCGAACAGCATCAGGCCGATGCCGAGCGTCACCATCAGGCGCGTAAGGTCGCCGCCGCGCACCACCAGGAAGCTGCACAGCCAGCCCGCGAACGCCGCCACGCCAGCGGCGGCCAGCAGCCCGGACACCGGCTCGCCCCAGCCATGCGCGCCGAGCAGGCCGGCCGTGTAGGCGCCCAGCCCGAAGAACGCCGCATGGCCCAGCGAGACGATGCCCGCGTAGCCGAGGATCAGGTCCAGCGACAGCGCGAACAGGCCGACAATCAGGATCTGGCTGCCCAGGATCAGGTAGCCGGGCAGCGCGAAGAATGCCGCCACCGGCACCAGCCAGAACACGATCTCGGCCGCATGCCAGCGGGCGTCGGGCAGGCGATGGGAAGACGTCACGCGCGTCATGCCGGGCGCCTCCCGTACAGGCCGGCCGGAAACGCCACCAGCAGCAGCACCATCATCGCGTAGATCACGAACGCGCCCACGGCGGGCACGTAGTATTTGCCGGCCACGTCGGCCACGCCCAGCACCATCGCCGCCACCAGCGATCCGCGGATGCTGCCCGCACCGCCCACGGCCACCAC
This sequence comes from Cupriavidus sp. H18C2, assembly GCF_049393795.1. NCBI lineage: Bacteria > Pseudomonadati > Pseudomonadota > Betaproteobacteria > Burkholderiales > Burkholderiaceae > Cupriavidus > Cupriavidus sp. H18C2. The sequence goes on from NZ_CP186011.1 coordinate 903,095, forward strand.
CAGCAGGAAGTACACCATGTACTTGAGCGGGAAGGTGGGGTCCAGCCCCAGCACGTCGATGCCAAGCCCGCCGCCCAGCCCGGCCAGCCCGGACCCCAGCGCGAAGGTCAGGCTGAACACGCGGTCCACGTCGATGCCCAGCCCGCTGGCGGCCTGCTGGTTGTCCACGGCCGCCCGCACCTGCGCGCCAAAGCGCGTGCGGGCCACCAGCCAGCCCAGCGCCAGCGTGATGACCACGACCACGGCCAGCAAGAACAGGCGGTAGGCGCCCAGGTCGAGCCCGGCCACCCGCACCTGGCCGATCAGAAACGCCGGCAGCGTCACGGGCTGCTGGCCGGGGCCGAACAGCCACGTGGCGCCGGCCATCGCCATGAACGTCAGGCCGATGGAAAACAGCACCTGGTCGAGATGGCTGGCACGGTAGAGCCGGCGGTAGAGCGTGCGCTCCAGCAGCCAGCCGGCCAGCGCGGCGGCCACGAACGCCACCGGCAGCGCGGCCAGGAACGGCACGCCCGCGCGGTTCATCGCCACCACGGACACGTAGCCGCCCAGCATGGCAAACGCGCCGTGGGCAAGGTTGACGAAGTTCATCAGGCCCATCGTCACCGACAGGCCGATGCTGATCAGGAACAGCAGGCTGCCGTATGTCACGCCATCGAACAGCACGCCGGGCAAGCTCGATATCACGATCGGTTCCTCTCCATGGGTGGGTGGCCGCCGCCGATTGTTCAGTGGGCGCCGCTTTTTTGCAATCGGGCCGGACCCGCGCGGCGGCCCCGTACGGTCCGGTTTACATCGCCCCGCGCTCGCGCTAAGGTCCTCTGGACCCGACCGCCGAAGGATTGCCATGCCGATCGACCGCCGCACCTTTCTGGGGATCACCGCCACGCTTGCCGCGTGCCCGGCCGGCCAGGCCCTGGCCGCCAGCGCCCAGGCCGCCACCGTGGACGCGCCAATGCGCCGCAAGATCCCGGGCACCACCGAGCAGTTGCCGGTGATCGGCATGGGCACGGCAGACACGTTCAACGTGGGCAAGGGTAGCGACGACCGTGCGCCGTTGACGGAGGTCATGACCATGCTGCTGCAGCGCATTCCGCGCGCCGTGGTGGATACCGCGCCCAGCTACGGCAACGCCGAGACCGTGACCGGCGACCTGCTCCAGGCCGCCAACGCGCGCGGCAAGGTGTTCCTGGCAACCAAGGTGTCGTCGAGCGCGTCCGGCACCGTGGCCCAGTTCACGGAATCGCGCGTGGACCTGCGCTCGGACAGCGTGGATTTGCTGCAGGTGCACAACCTGATCGACTGGCGCGACAACCTGCGCATCCTGCGGCAGCTCAAGGAACAGGGCAAGACGCGCTATATCGGCATCACCCACTACCGCGACGACGCCCACGACCAGCTCGCGCAGATCCTGCGCACCGAGAAGGTCGACTTCCTGCAGGTCAACTACTCGCTGGCCGAGCGCAACGCCGAGAAGACACTGCTGCCGCTGTGCGAGGAACGCGGCGTGGCCGTGCTGGTCAACCGCCCGTTCCAGGACGGCCGGCTGTTCGCGGCCGTGCGCGGCAAGCCGGTGCCCGACTGGGCCGGCGAGATCGACTGCAACTCGTGGGGCCAGCTCTTCCTGAAGTTCATCGTCAGCCATCCCGCCGTCACGGCCGCCATCCCGGCCACGTCGAAGCCGAAGAACATGGCCGACAACCTGGGCGCCGCGTTCGGCCGCATGCCGGACACGCGCGAGCGCGCGCGCATTGCCGCCGCGCTGGCGTAGCGGGCCGCCGATGGACGCTCACGACCCGCTGCCCGACGCCCCGCGCACCGGCCGCCTGCTGGGCGTGCGCGCGGGCGAGATGCCGGCCGTGGCGGGCGCCTTCCTGTTCTTCTTCTGCCTGTTCGCCAGCTATTTCATGCTGCGCCCCGTGCGCGAGACGATGGGCATCGCCGGCGGCGTGAAGAACCTGCAGTGGCTGTTCACGGCCACGTTCGTGGTCATGCTGGTGGCCATCCCGTTCTACGGCGCCTGCTGCAAATGGCTGCCACGGCGGCGCTTCGTGCCGTGGGTCTACGCGTTCTTCATCGCCAACCTGCTGGCGTTCGCCCTTGCCACGCGCGCCATGCCGGACAGCGTGTGGCTGGCGCGCGTGTTCTACGTCTGGCTGTCGGTGTTCAACCTGTTCGTGGTCTCGGTGGCGTGGAGCCTGATGGCCGACGTGTTCCGGCCCGAGCAGGCGCGGCGGCTGTTCGCGCTGATCGCGGCCGGCGCCAGCGCGGGCGGGCTGGCGGGGCCGGTACTGGGCGGATGGCTGGTCGCCAGCATCGGGCTGACCGGGCTGATGCTGCTGTCGGCGGCGCTGCTGGCCGCCACGCTGCCCGGCGCGGGTTTCCTGTTCCGCTGGCGCAGGCGGCACGGCGCCGGCGCCCCCGGTGCGCATGGCGCCAGCGACGCCGCGCCGGGACCCGACCCTTCCCGGCCCGTGGGCGGCGGGCTCTGGGCGGGGCTGGTGCTGGTGGCACGGTCGCGCTATCTGCTCGGCATCGGCCTGTTCGTGATCCTGCTGGCCACGGCCAGCACGTTCCTGTATTTCGAGCAGGCTCGGCTGGTGGCCGAGGCGTTCCCGTCGCGCCAGCAGCAGACGCAGGTGTTCAGCGCGCTGGACGCCACGGTGCAGGCGCTGACCATCCTCGTGCAGGTGTTCTTCTCGGGCCGCGTGGCGCGGCGCCACGGCGTGGCGGCGCTGCTGACGCTGGTGCCGCTGGCCGTGGCCGGGGGCTTCGTGCTGCTGGCGATCTGGCCGACGTTCGGCGTGCTGGCCGGCGTAATGATCCTGCGCCGCGTGGGCGAATACGCGATGCTGCGGCCGGGCCGCGAGATGCTGTTCACCGTGGTCGACCCCGAGACCAAGTACAAGGCCAAGAACGTGATCGACACCGCCGTCTACCGCGCCGGCGATGCGGTCAGCGCGTGGGTCAAGACGGCCATCGACGCGCTCTCTGGCCACCCGGCCACCGTGGCGCTGGCCGGCGCGCTGCTGGCGCTGGGCTGGGCCGCGCTGGGCTGGTGGCTCGGGCGCCGGTACGCGGGCCAGCTTTCCGCTGCCGCGCCAGCCCCGGCGCGACTCGCCCGCCCGTCGACGGGCAGCCGATAATCGCTCACCTGTCTGGCCGCAGCGTGCCGATGGCCGTATAGTCTTGGCCTGTCGGCGCGCCGCTGGCCGCCCCATCCATCTGCACAGGAGTTGCCCCATGAAGACCAAAGCCGCCATCGCCTGGAAAGCCGGCGCCCCGCTGACCATCGAGGAAGTGGATCTCGACGGCCCGCGCGCCGGCGAGGTACTCGTCGAGATCAAGGCCACGGGCATCTGCCATACCGATTACTACACGCTGTCCGGCGCCGATCCGGAAGGCATCTTCCCGGCCATCCTGGGCCACGAGGGCGCGGGCATCGTCACCGATGTGGGCCCGGGCGTGACGTCGCTGAAGCCGGGCGACCACGTGATTCCGCTCTACACGCCCGAATGCCGCCAGTGCAAGTTCTGCCTGTCGCGCAAGACCAACCTGTGCCAGGCCATCCGCGCCACGCAGGGCAAGGGCCTGATGCCGGACGGCACGTCGCGCTTCTCGATCGACGGCAAGCCGGTCTTCCACTACATGGGCACGTCCACGTTCGCCAACCACATCGTGGTGCCGGAGATCGCGCTGGCCAAGATCCGCCCGGACGCCCCGTTCGACAAGGTCTGCTACATCGGCTGCGGCGTGACCACGGGCGTGGGCGCGGTGCTGTTCACGGCCAAGGTGGAGGCCGGCGCCAACGTGGTGGTGTTCGGGCTGGGCGGCATCGGCCTAAACGTGATCCAGGCCGCGAAGATGGTGGGCGCCGACAAGATCATCGGCGTGGACATCAACCCGGGCCGCGAGGCCATGGCGCGCAAGTTCGGCATGACGCATTTCGTGAACCCGAAGGACGTGGGCAACGTGGTGGACCACATCGTGCAGCTTACCGATGGCGGCGCCGACTACTCGTTCGAATGCATCGGCAACACGCAGGTCATGCGCCAGGCGCTGGAGTGCTGCCACAAGGGCTGGGGCAAGTCGATCATCATCGGCGTGGCCGAGGCCGGCGCGGAGATCTCCACGCGCCCGTTCCAGCTTGTCACGGGCCGCGAGTGGAAGGGCTCCGCGTTCGGCGGCGCACGCGGCCGCACCGACGTGCCGAAGATCGTCGACTGGTACATGGAAGGCAAGCTCAACATCGACGACCTGATCACCCACACGCTGCCGCTGGACCGCATCAACGAGGGCTTCGACCTGATGAAGCGCGGCGAGTCGATCCGCTCCGTGGTGCTGTACTGAGGACGGGCCCATGGAACTGCTGAGCGAACACGGCTGCCACGGAGGCGTGCAGCGCTTCTACCAGCACCAGTCGGCGGCCATCGGGCTGCCGATGCGGTTCTCGGTCTACCTGCCGCCGCAGGCGCTGGCCGCCGATGCCGGCCGCCTGCCGGCGCTGTTCTTCCTGGCCGGGCTGACCTGCACCGAGGAAACGTTCGCGATCAAGGCCGGCGCCCAGCGCCACGCCGCCGAGCACGGCCTGATCCTGGTGGCACCGGATACCAGCCCGCGCGGCGCCCACGTGCCGGGCGAGGCCGACGCGTGGGACTTCGGCGTCGGGGCCGGCTTCTACGTCGATGCGGTGGAAGCACCGTGGCGCATGCACTGGCGCATGGAAAGCTACGTGGCCGACGAACTGTTCCACCTGGTCACCAGCGACCTGCCGGCCGACCCTGCCCGCGTGGGCATCTTCGGCCATTCAATGGGCGGCCACGGGGCGCTGACGCTGGCGCAGCGCTACCCGCAACGCTTCCGCTCGGTCTCGGCCTTCGCGCCAATCGCGGCGCCGTCGCAATGCCCGTGGGGCGTCAAGGCATTCACCGGCTACCTGGGCGAAGACCGCACCCGCTGGGCCCAGCACGACGCCACCGCACTGATGGCCGCCCAGCCCTCGGCCCCGTTCCCGTCCGGCATCCTCATCGACCAGGGCCTGGCCGACAAATTCCTGGCCGAGCAGCTCTACCCCGAAGCCTTCGAGGCCGCCTGCGCCAGCGTGGGCCAACCCCTGACCCTGCGCCGCCACGCGGGCTACGACCACGGTTACTACTTCATCAGCACGTTCATCGCCGACCATGTGCGGCATCATGTTGAGCGGCTTTGAGACACCCGCCGGGATTCAAGGCTTTGCAAGCTGGCCCAGGAATGCCTCGGCCATCTGCAGGCAGTCATCGTAGTCCCGCCAGAACTCCCGGCGGCGGATCTGGCTGAACTGTTCGCGCATCAGGTCGGGACGGGCCTTCAGGCGGGCAAGGAACGTTTCCGCATGGCGCAGCAGGAACGGTGCGGCTGCGCGCAGCGCGTCGGGCTCGGCGTCAATCACGGCCGCGAGGTCGAACAGGTCGCGGGCCTGCCCGCTGTAGCCACGGTGATAGAGCTTCTTGGCGACGATCTCCGCCGCGGTTTCCACCCGCACCTGCCGCCCCATGATTTCCCAAAGCTCGAATGGCTCGTCGGTGAGGTTGACGGCGGCGACGACATCGATCTCGCCGGCATCCAGCACCAGCCGGACATAGTTGGCCTGCTCGACGTAGTCGCCGGTAATGGCCTCGGCCACGGCACTGAGCCGAGGCGTCATGAAGCCGAGGTACTGCGGATCGGGGACGAACAGGTCAATGTCGAACGAAAGCCGATGGTCGTAGCGGAGCATCAGCACCGTGCCCCCGCCGAACGTCCAGAACGGCTCGACGCCGCCGTGGACCTTCACCTCGTTCATGAGCGCAAAGGCATGCGGGAACAGCCCCTCCCAGACCTCGCCGGTCAGCGCCTGGACGCGCGTCACAGTCATGTCCACAGCCCGTCGCGGGTAGCAGTGGTGGCCCGCGCCAGACTACGTACGTTCTTCCAGATCTCCGCCGGTTTCCGACCATGCTTGCGGGCGACTTCGGCCACCGCCCGGACCAGCAGTTGCAGCGGCGCTTCATCCAGCACCTGTGCAATGTGGGCGACATACCCGTCCGGCACGACGCCCGTCGCCAGGGCCTGGTCCAGTTGCGCGGGGGTGAAGTTGCCGGCATAGCTGACATTGGCGCCGCGGGCCGCCATCCATAGCGCCCGGTCGGGGCGTGCGGCCGACTCGGCAACGAGGGCGGGTTCGGAGATCGAGATAGAGAGGCCGAGGATGTCGAGCAACCTGCAGAGGTTATCCAGTGTCACGTTGACCGTGCCGCGTTCGATACCGTTGAGCGATTGGCGGGACAGCCCTGCCATCGCGGCAAGCTGCTGCTGCGTCAGGCCGAGTGCCTTGCGCTGGCGTTGGAGCGGAAGCATCAATTGTCTGGTGTCCATGAGCGGGGGCGGCTTGCTGGATTTGTGTCAAGTATAGTTGACGTTTACGGAGTCGACCAGGCTTGCAGCCGCACCGCTCGTCGGCACGGAGCGTATGATTTCCGCTCCGCCCACCCCCTTGCCACCATGACCGCCCCCGCCCCCGCCCCCCTTCCCCCATCGTCATGCTGTCCGCCCGGCAGCTTTCCCAGGCCATTCACGCGCGGCAGGTGTCGTGCGAGGAGGTGATGCGGGCCTATCTGGCGCATATTGCGGCCGTGAATCCGGGGGCGAATGCCATTGTCGCGTTGCAGGACGAGGCGGGGTTGCTGGCCGAGGCCCGCGCGGCCGATGCGGCGCTGGCGCGCGGGGAATCGGCGGGATGGATGCACGGCATGCCGCAGGCGCCGAAGGATCTGGCGATGACGCGCGGCATCCGTACGACCTATGGGTCGCCGATCTTCCGCGACAACGTGCCGGCCACCGATTCCGTCGTGGTGGAGCGCGTGCGGCAGGCCGGCGCGATCCTGATCGGCAAGACCAACACGCCCGAGTTCGGGCTGGGGTCGCACACGTTCAACCCGGTCTATGGGCCGACGCGCAACCCCTACGACCCGACGCGCTCGGCCGGCGGCAGCAGTGGTGGCGCGGCGGCGGCGCTGGCGTTGCGGATGCTGCCGGTGGCCGATGGCAGCGACTTTGGCGGGTCGCTGCGCAATCCGGCCGGGTTCTGCAACGTGTTCGGCTTCCGGCCGTCGATGGGTCGCGTGCCGTACGGCCCGACGCCCGAACTGTTCCTGCCGCAACTGGGCTGCGAGGGACCGATGGCGCGCACGGTGGAGGACCTGGCGCTGCTGCTAGGCACCCAGTCCGGCCCCGACGACCGCACGCCGCAGGCCCTGCCGGCGGATCCGGTACTGGCGACGCTGTCGCCAGCCAACGTGCGCGCGGCGCTCGATGTCGACCTGACCGGCAAGCGGGTGGCGTGGCTGGGCGACTGGGCCGGCTACCTGCCGATGGAAGACGGCATCCTGCAGCTCTGCGAACAGGCGCTGCGGTTCTTCCCCGATTTCGGCGTGCAGGTGGATGCCATCGCGCCGCCCTACCCGCCCGAGAAGATCTGGCAGACCTGGCTGGTGCATCGCCACTTCCTGACCGGCAACGCGCGCATGGCGCTCTACACGAACCCGGCCACGCGCGCGCAGCTCAAGCCGGAAGCGATCTGGGAGATCGAGGGCTCGCTGGGACAGACGGCCAGTGAGCTGTATGCGGCGAGCGTGCAGCGCAGTGCGTGGCACCAGGCGCTGCAGCGCACGTTCCAGCAGTTCGACTACATCGCCGTGCCAACCGCGCAGGTCTTTCCGTTCGACGTCACGCAGCACTGGCCCAGATCGATCGCCGGGCGGCCGATGGATACCTATCACCGCTGGATGGAAGTGGTCGTGGCATGGACGCTGTCGGGCTGCCCCGTGATCAGCGTGCCAGTCGGCTTCAACGCCGACGGCCTGCCGATGGGCATGCAACTGATCGGCCGTCCCCGCGACGACCTGAGCGTGCTGCGGCTGGCGGCGGCTTATGAAAAGGTGCGGGATTGGGTGGGCAGCCGGCCGCCGGTGGCGGTGGCGGGGTAAGGAGAGCGCAGGGTCAAGCCACCCGCCGCAACGGCCTGGCCGCGCCCGGAAACAACGGCGCGGCGCGTTCCGCTGCCAGCTTGATCCGTTCGGCCAGCGCGCCGTTGCCGATCTCGTGGCCGTCGAAGTCGCCGGTCGATGCGTAGACGCCGATCGGCAGCGTCAGCGCCTGCAGGAAGCTGAACAGCGGGCGCAACTGATGTTCCAGCACCAGCGCGTGGCGGTCGCTGCCGCCGGTGGCGGCCAGCAGCACCGGCTTGCTGGCCAGCGCATCCACGCCGACCAGGTCGAACAGATGCTTGAAGTGGCCAGGGAACGATCCGCGATAGACCGGCGCGGCCGCGATCAGCAGGTCGGCCGATTCGATGGCCGCCAGTTGGGCCTCTATCTCGGCGGGCAGCTCCTGGCGCGTCAGCGCGCCACCGAGCGGGCGGGCAATCTCGCTGAGGTCCACGACATGGGTATCGAGCGCAAGCCGCTGCGACAGCTCGGCCAGCAGCGCCTGCACCAGCACCAGCGTGCGCGAGGGTCGATGGGCGCTACCGTTGACGGCGACGACTTTCAGGGGCGTGGACACGGGCGATTCTCCGATGCGCAAGGGGCGATCGGCATACCTTAGCGCCGCAGTACGCCGGCGGGAACGAACCAATTCAACTATCCATAGATGCAAAAACGGCAGCGCCGGCCGAAGCCGGGGCTGCCGCGTCGCGGGGCGGGCGTGAAACGTCGCTCAGAACGACGGCACCATCGCGCCCTTGAATTGCGTCTTCATGAACTGACGTACTTCCTCGGACTGGTAGGCGGCCACGAGCTTCTTGACCCACGGCTTGTCCTTGTCCTGCGTGCGCACGACGATGACGTTGGCGTACGGGCTGCGGATGTCTTCCAGCGCGATGGCGTTCGTCGTCGGCTGCAGGCCGGCGGCCAGCGCGTAGTTCGTGTTGATCACGGCGGCGGCCACGTCGGGCAGCGCGCGGGCCAGCTGGGCAGCGTCGAGTTCGACGATCTTGATCTTCTTGGGATTCTCGGCGATGTCGAGCGGCGTGGCGTTCACGCCATTCGTGCCGACGCCGGGCTTGAGCTTGATGACGCCCTGGGCGGCCAGCAGCAGCAGCGCGCGGTTTTCGTTCGACGGATCGTTCGGCACGGCAACCTTGGCGCCCGGCTGCAGGTCCTTGGGCGACTTCAGGCTCTTCGAGTAGATGCCCAGCGGCGAGATGTACGTGTAGCCGACGCTGACCATCTTGTAGCCGCGCTGCTTGATCTGGCTGTCGAGGTACGGCTGGTGCTGGAAGCTGTTGGCGTCCAGGTCGCCGGCGTCCAGCGCGGCGTTCGGCTGCACGTAATCGTTGAATTCGACGATCTTGACGTTCAGGCCGTTTTTCTTGGCCACCTTCTGCACCACCTGCCAGACTTCGGCGTCGGGGCCGCTGACGGTGCCAAGGCGCACCGTCTGTTCCTGGGCCGCCGCGTTGCCGGCAGCCATCACACCCAGCGCCACGGTAGCGGCGGCCAGGGTCTTCGTGATCGAGAGCATCTTCATAGGTCTTGTTTTTTCCTGTGAATCGAGGAGCGGCGCACCGGGTAGGTGCGGCCGAGGCGCAAGCTTACCGCAATGTTCCGGGTGCCGAGGGGGCGCCAGCGGGCCCGCAACCGTGTAAACTCCCCGCTTTTTCCGATTCTGGCGACATGACGCAAGTGCCACAGCGCACGGGCCTCAGCGGCCCGAAACTGGTGCGCCTGCTGGCGCGCCTGACCGACGCCGGGGCCCCCGGCGCCGCGCCGTCGCTGTCCGCGGAGATCAGCCGCTGGCTGGGCTGGACCGATGCCATCGCGCTGTCCGCCGCGCTGAACGGCAGCCCGCCCGAAGTGGCGTCCGGAGCGCCCGCCGCGCGCGGCCTGGCGGGCGAGGCGGCCGGCCGGCACGTACGCGCGACGCTGACCGCCGCCATCACGGGGCAAGGCGCCGCGTCGGACAGCCGCCGCAGGATGCCGGCGCGCCTGTCAGCGCCTGACGCGGCCGAATCCGACTTTGCCGACCATCGCCAGCGCTACGTGGCGCTGCAGCAGCAGATGGAGCGCGAGATCGGCGGCCTGCGGGCGCGGCTGCGCACGTCGCTGGCCGCGCGCACGCCGCAGGCGGGCCGGCTGGCGATGCTCGACACCGTCATGGAACAGGTGCTGGGCGCGCGCGAGCAGGCCGTGCTTGCCGCCGTGCCGGGGCTGCTGGAACCGCATTTCACAAGGCTGCGCGCCGCGGAGGGCGCGTGGCTCAACGTATTTCGTACGGACATGCAGAGCGTGCTGCTGGCCGAGCTGGAAATTCGCTTCCAGCCGGTGGAAGCGCTGCTCGCGGCCCTGCGCGATACCTGACCGACCGACATGAACAGACACCTCACCTCCCTCGCCGCCCCCGTCGTCTTTCTGGCCGGCCTTGCCGTCGTCGGCTGGGTTGGCGCCGGCTACGCGGGCACGAATGCGCTGGCGCTGGCCGTCACGCTGCTGATCGGCGGCTTCTATGTCGGCGGCGCGCTGGAACTGCATCGCTACCGGCAGGCCACGCCGACGCTGACCGCCGCCATCGCCGCGCTCTCGACGCCGCCGGCCAGCCTTGGGGCATGGCTGGACCGCCTGCACCCGAGCCTGCGCAACGCGGTGCGCCTGCGCGTGGAAGGCGAGCGCGTGGCGCTGCCCGGCCCGGCCATGACGCCTTACCTGGTCGGGCTGCTGGTGCTGCTGGGCATGCTCGGCACGTTCCTCGGCATGGTCGGTACGCTGCGCAGCACCGGCGTGGCGCTCGAAGGCGCCGCCGACCTGCAGGCCATCCGCGCGTCGCTGGCGGCGCCGGTCAAGGGGCTGGGCTTTGCGTTCGGCACGTCGGTGGCGGGCGTGGCCACGTCGGCCATGCTCGGGCTGCTGTCGACGATGGCGCGCCGCGAGCGCGTGCAGGCGGCGCAACTGCTCGACGAACAGCTTGTCACCACGCTGCGCGGGTTCTCGCGCCATCACCAGCACGACGCGGTGTTCGCGCTGCTGCAACGGCAGGCCGAACTGATGCCGGCCCTGGTCGACCGGCTCGACACGATGGCGACCACGCTGGCCAGCGAGCACGCAGCGCTGGGCCAGCGGCTGGCGGACGGCCAGGACGCGTTCCACGCCCGCACCGACGCCGCCTACGCGCGGCTGGCCGAGACCGTCGGCGCGTCGCTCAAGGACGGCATTGCCGACAGCGCCCGGGCAGCCAGCGCCGCGATCCAGCCCGCCGTCGATACGACCATAGCCGGCCTCGCCCGCGAGGCATCCGCGCTGCGCGACGCGATCACGCAGACCGTGCAGCAGCATCTGGACGGAACCGCCGCCCGCTTCGAATCCACCACGGCCGCCGTGGCCGATACCTGGCGCGCGTCCCTGGCCGACCATCGGCAGGCCAATGGCGCGCTCGCGGCCGACCTGCGCGCGACGCTGGACGGCTTCGGCGAGACCTTCGCGCAGCGCTCGGCGGCGCTGGTCGATGGCATCGGCGCCCGCCTGGACACGGCCACGGCCGACGCGGCGCGCACCTGGGATGCGGCGCTGTCGCGCCTGGCCGATACCGGCACCTCGCTGGCCAGCGCCAACCGCGCGGCCATGACCGACGCATCGGCGGCGTTCTCGCAGCACGCCGCCGCCTTTGCCGCGCAGGCCACCGACTTCGCGGGCACGGTTCGCCAGTCCCATGCCGACCTCCACGCGCAACTGGCCGCGCAGGAGACGGCCCGCCAGTCGACGCTGGACAGCCGCGACGCGGCCCGTCTTGCGGCGTGGCAAGAGGCGCTGGCCGCCATGGCGAGCACGATGCGCGAGCAATGGCAGGCCGCCAGCGCCCAATCGGCCGCCGACCAGCAGGCCGTGCGCGACGCGCTGTCGCAAAGCGCCCGCGACATCGCCACGCACGCGCAGGCCCATGCCACGGGCACGCTGGCCGAGATCGACCGCCTGCTGCAGGCTGCCGCATCGCTGCAGGCCGATCTGGCCGCGCGCGATGCCCAGCGCCTGACGGCCTGGCAGGACACGCTGGCCACCATGGCCGCCACGATGCGCGACGAATGGCAGGCCGCGAGCACGGCGTCGGCCGGGCAGCAGCGCGCACTCCATGACGCGCTGGCCGACACCGCGCGCGAAATCGCCACGCACACGCAGCAGCAGGCCAGCGACACGATTGCCGAGGTTGCCCGCCTGGCGCAGATCGCCACCGAAGCGCCCAAGGCGGCCGCCGAGGTCATCGCCGAGCTGCGCCAGAAACTGACCGACGGCATGGCGCGCGACAACGCGATGCTGGAAGAACGCGGCCGGCTGCTGGAAACGCTCGGCACGCTGCTGGACGCCGTGAACCACGCGTCGACCGAGCAGCGCGCGGCGGTGGACGGGCTGGTCACCACCACGGCCGACCTGCTGGACCGGGTGGGCACGCGCTTCACCGAGCAGGTGGCGCAGGAAACCGGCAAGCTCGACGGCATCGCCGCCAGCATCACGGGCAGCGCGGTGGAAGTGGCAAGCCTTGGCGAAGCCTTCGGCATGGCGGTGCAGATGTTCAGCGCGTCGAACGACAAGCTGGCCGAGCACCTGGCGCGCATTGAGGCCGCGCTCGACAAGTCGATGACGCGCAGCGACGAGCAACTGGCCTACTACGTGGCCCAGGCGCGCGAGGTGGTGGACCTGAGCATGCTGTCGCAGAAGCAGATCCTGGAAAACCTGCAGCAGTTCGCCGCCCGGCGGGCTGGCGCCGAAGCCGCATGACGGACGATCACGACGCCGGCGTGGAGACCACCGTCCCGGCCTGGGCGGTGTTTGGCGACCTGATGTCGGTCATGCTCGGCGCCTTCGTGCTGGTGCTGCTGGGCGTGATCGGCGTGCAGATGGAGCTGTCGGCACGGCTGGAAAAGGAAGTGAAGCAGCGGCAGGAAGAACTGCAGCGGCGCCAGACGCTGGAGCAGGCGCTGGCCGGGCCGCTGGCGGCGGGCCGCGTCACGCTCAAGGACGGCCGGATCGGCATCAGCGGCAACGTGCTGTTCGCCGTGAACTCCGACCAGTTGCAGCCAGAGGGCCAGGCGCTGCTCAAGAGCCTGGCGGCGCCGCTGTCGGCCTACCTGGGTGCGCGCGATGAAATTCTGATGGTCAGCGGCTTTACCGACGACCGGCAGGTGCGCGAAGGCAACCGCCGCTTTGCCGACAACCTGGAGCTGTCGGCGCAGCGCGCGCTGACCGTGACGCGCGCGCTGATCGATGCGGGCGTGCCGCCGGCGTCGATCTTCTCCGCCGCATTTGGGGCGCAGCAGCCGGTGGCGCCCAATGCCACCGAAGAAAGCCGCGCCAAGAATCGGCGCGTGGAAATCGCGCCGGTGCCGCGCGTGTCGGCCGGGGGCCAGAAGCCGCATGCATGAGGACGCCCAGCCCGATCCGCGCGCCCGGCTGGACGCCTGGCGGCAGGCCGGCGCCGACCGCGCGGACCCGGTGCGCTTCTGCCTGATCGACGCCATGGCGCGGCGCGGGGCTGGCTTCGACGGCGAAGCACGGCGGTGGCTCGACGCGCGGCTGGCGGCGCTGGTAGCGGCTTACGGAGAGGCGATCGAGCGGGACGCGGCCGGCAAAGCTCCCGTATGCGAGCCATCGCCTTCGCCCACGGGCGCACTGGCGGACCTCGCGGCGCTGACGGCCCGGCTGGCGCGCGGCGCGGATGTCCACGCCTGCCCGCCCACTGCATCGCCAACGGCGCCTACGTCGTCGACCCCGTTAAACACCCTCCCCCGCCGCGCGGCCGCAGAGCCAGCGCTGGCCGACTACTTCCGCGACACCTGGGCGCGTGTCAGCGTCGAGCGGCAACTGCGCCAGTCGCAGGCGCACGTGCCCGACAACGCCGGGCCGCTGAACACCAACCATCTGGTGCACCGCGCGCTGTCGCTGATGCGCGAGGTCTCACCCGGCTATCTCGAACAGTTCCTGTCGTACGTCGATGCGCTGTCCTGGCTGGAAGGCATGCATGCCATCCCGCTGGTGCCCGAGCGCAAGGCCCGGACCCGGGGCGGCAAGGCCGGCAACGGCTGAACGCGCCGCCGGCCTGCGCTGGCCGGGCGCTTAGTGCGCCGGCGTCAGCGACGTGCGCACGGCCTTCACATTGCGCTCGGTGACGGGCGCCGCGTGGTTGCTCCATCCCTGCCGCAGGAACGTGGCCAGCTCGGCCACTTCGGCATCGTTCATCCGATGGGCAAAACCCGGCATCACCAGGATCGACGGCGCCTTGGCCGTGGACGGCGTGCGCGCGCCGGCCAGGATCACGTTGACGAGCGCGGTCGGACTGTCGGCGTTGACGACGGTGGCGCCGTCCACGCGCGGGAACACGCGCTCGGCGCCCTTGCCCGTCACGAAGTGGCAGGCCGCGCAGTTGTCGAGATACAGCCGCTCGCCCAGCGTCAGGTTCCTGGCCGCGGTCAGCTTGCGGATCGTGGCGTCGGCGCCCTGCGGCTTCACGGCGGCGGACGCGGCCGGCACCGGCGGCAGGCTCTTCAGGTAGGCCGCAATCGCGGACAGGTCCGCCGGACGCATATGCGACGTGCTGTGCTCGACCACGGCCGTCATCTCGCCCGCCACGGCTGCCGTGCGGTTGCGGCCGGTCAGCAGGTAGTCGACGATGTCCTGGTCGGTCCAGTGCGGCATGCCGCGCAGCGACGGCACGGGCCAGCCGTTCAGATCGCCGCCGGCCAGGTACTGCGCGTCGGCGCTGGAATCGGCCTTCTCGTTCATGGCGATGCCGCGCGGCGTGTGGCAGCTGCTGCAGTGGCCCAGCCCTTCCACCAGGTAGGCGCCGAGCTTGACCTGGTCGGTCCAGGCCGGGCGCGGCTGGAACGGCTTGTCCGACGTGAACACGTAGTTCCACACCGCCATGCCCCAGCGCAGGTTGAACGGAAAGTCCATGCTGGTCTGGGGCGGCTGCGCGCTGCTGGGCGCCACGCCTTCCATGAAGAATGCGTAGAGCGCGTGGATGTCGGCGTCCGTCACCTTGCGGTAGTTCGGGTACGGCATGGCCGGGTACAGGTGCTGGCCATCGGCGCGCACGCCCTTGCGCACCGCATCGGCAAACTGCTTCTCGGTGTACTGGCCGATGCCATGCTGGCGGTCGGGCGTGATGTTGGTGGCGTAGATGATGCCGTGGCCGCTGTCGATGGGCAGGCCGCCGCTGTACGCGGGATTGCCCGGCGCGCTGTGGCAGGCCATGCAGTCGCCCACGCGGGCCAGGTAGGCGCCGCGCTGGATCAGGGCCGGGTCCGAGGCGGCCAGCGCCGACGACGCCGCGCCTAACGTGGCGGCCATGGCCGCGGCGGTCGCGGCGGCATTGAAGAGGGAACGGAAAAGGGTCATGGTCGTCTCGGTCAGGCTTGCACCAGCGGTCCCGGGTTCTTGAGGTACTGCTTCTTGATGGCGTCCGCGGCCATCAGCGTGATGGCGCCGATCGTGGCGGTGGGATTGGCCTGGAAGTTCTGCGGAAACGCGTTGCCGCCGGGCACGAAGACGTTGTGGACGTCCCACGACTGCAGGTAGCGGTTCAGCGCCGAGTCGCGCGGCGACGTGCCCATGATCGCGCCGCCCACGTTGTGGGTCGACACGTACTTGGTGATGTCCCAGTGCGAATCGAGCGCCAGGAAGCTCTCCGACATCACGTCGGGCTTCATCTCCTTTGCAATCTTCAGCACGATCTCGCGCAGGTAGCGCTGGAGCTTCAGCTCGTTCTCGCGCCAGTCGAACGTCATGCGCAGCAGCGGCTGGCCCCACGGGTCCTTGTAGCGCGGGTCCAGGTCCAGGTAGTGGCCGCGGTACGACATGCACGTGGTCGTGATGCTGATCTTCATCGAGCGACCGTACCAGTCCACCATGCCCTCCTTCCAGCCCTTGCCCCAGCCTGGCGTGCCGGGCGGCAGCGCGGTGCCGATGGGCGCGCCGGTGGCCTGCGAGCTATGGATCTTGGCGCCGCCGATGAAGCCCAGCGACGGGCCGTCGAAGTTGCCGGGCGAGATGTCGTTGAACATCTCGCCCGTGGCGCCGGCCGTGGCGAACGGGTTGAAGTGCTTGTCCTTGAAGAACAGCGTGGCGCCGCCGTTGCTCAGGAACGCGTAGTTGCGGCCCACCGTGCCGGTTTCGGACACCGGGTCGTACGGCTTGCCGATGCCCGACAGCAGCATCAGCCGCACGTTGGCGAACTGGAAGCTCGACAGCACGACGATCTTTGCCGGCTGGAACACCTCCTTGCCGTGCTCGTCGATGTAGGTCACGCCGCGCGCGGTCTTGCGGTCCTTGTGCAGGTCCACGCGGATCACGTTGGCGTTCACGCGGTACGAGAAGTTCGGCATGCGCTTGACCACATCCAGCACGGTGGTCTGCGGCGACGCCTTCGAGTAGTTCAGGCACGGGTACTTGCTGCAGTAGCCGCAGTAGTTGCATGGCGCGAGCTGGGCGCCGTACGGGTTGGTCCAGGCCCGCGACACGTTGGCCGACGGGTTCGGGAACGGGTGGTAGCCCAGCTTGCGCGCCGTCTCCGCGAACATCGAACAGTTCAGCGTGTCTTCCAGCGCGGGCAGCGGATACGGGTTCGAGCGCGGGCCTTCGAACGGGTCGCCGCCGGGCTGGATCTGGCCGCGCAGGTTGCCGGTGTTGCCAGACAGGCCGCAGACCTTGTCGAAAAAGTCGTAGTACGGCTCGATCTCGTCCCACGCGAACGGAAAGTCCTTGATGCGCATGTCGGCGTCGAGCGTGCCGCGCCGGTACGCCTGGTCGGCGTAGGTCTTGAGCTTGATGTCGGTGGGCGTCGGGCGGATCAGCACGCCGGTCCAGTGCAGGCCCGACCCGCCCACGCCGGTGCCGGGCGCGAAGGCGCCCCACTTGCGCGTGGGCAGCGCGGTCTCGTCCTGCTTGTAGCGCACGGTCAGCGCGGCATCGCGCGGCGTGGCAAAGACCTTGTTGCGCGTGGCGTAGCCATACTGGTCGGCGGGCTTTGGGTAGGCAAAGTCCTCGGGCGGCCGGTCCGGGCCGCGCTCTAGCGCGCGCACCTTGAGGCCGGCCTGGGCCAGTTCGATGGCCATCAGCGAACCGGCCCATCCAAGGCCGACGATGACGACGTCGACGTCGTCGTTGGTGATCTGGGGCATATGACGTGCTTGTGCTGGGCGTGAAGCGGGCCACGGCGCGGCCGGGCGCGCCTCACGCGGAAATTGGGAAGACAGTGGACGGAGCGGCCGGCTGGACGGCTGGCGCGCTCAGAGGCTCAGGCGCTCAGGCGCTCAGGCGCTCAGGCCCGCTTGCCGCTCACGCTGACGGGGCCCAGCGGATAGGGGACGTTGTGCTGGTCCACCCACTCGATGTACTGGGCGCGCGCGCCGGGGAAGCCGATGGCGACCCAGGCCTTCATGTCCTTGTTGCCGCCGTACATCGGATCGGCCAGGTAGCCGTTCTTGGTATCGCCAAGCAGTTGCGAGAAGAACTGCGACGCCTTGAGGCTGGTCTCGCCCAGCGCGGTGAAGTCGATGGTGTCTTTCTGCAGCGCGGTCAGCAGTGCGTCCTGGTCGGCGCTCGACAGGCGGTGGAACGGCTGGCCGTGGCGAGCCGTGGCCGCCTGCTGCACCAGCGCGATGCCGCGCCGGTAGACGTCCTGCGGCGCGTACGGCAGCTGGAAGCCCAGCGTTTTGGGCGCGGCCACGTTGTGGGGGCCCTGCAGGTAGATGTCGTCGCCCAGGCCGCCCTTGAGCTGCTGGTCGATGAAAACGGGGACATTGGTTTCCAGCGCGCCCGGGCCCTTCCCTTCGGCCGGGATCAGGCGGTCGCAGGCGGCCAGGATGAACTGCCACTCGGGCGCGCTGAAGAAGACGGGCTGGTAGTGCTGCAGATGCACGTCCTCCAGGCCCTTGGCGCGGAGATCGTGAAGCGGAATGGTGGCGACCGGCACGGCAACCGCGGTCGCCTTCAGGAAGGCACGACGTGAGAACGGGGGCGTAGACATGTGAGGTCCGTGGTTATCAGGCGTTGTCCCCACGCGGATCTCTGTTTGGCGCCGCTACCGATGCCCCGGACCCGTCTCACGCTGGAAAAGGTCGGTCATCGTACATCCAAATTGTTATGGAATGCAATGATTTGATTACTAATGAATTGTGCAAGGGGCGGGACAATGGCGGCCGCCTTGTCCGACGGACCTCGGACCGTCAGGATTCCCGGCCGCGGCGCACGTGGGTGGCGCGGCCGCCGGGCTCGGCCAGGCTCTGTTCGACCACGCGCAGCACTTCCCTTGCGGTGTTTTCCGAATGCGCGCGGAGGATGGATGCCAGACGCGGCCGCCCCGGCTCGCGTAGCGCCGCCATGATGGCGTCGTGCTCTTCGTGAGACTCCTGCCACCGCAACTGGTCGGCGTTGGCGGCACCACGGGCGCGGTGCACCTTGCTCATCAGCGTTGCATAGATCCCCGACAGCACGGCGTTGCCGACGCTGTCGACGATCATCTGGTGGATTTCCTGGTTGATGCGGAAGTAGTCGGTACGCTTGCCGGCCGCATGGGCGTCGATCATGGCCTGGTGCTTGCGCTCGATTCTTGCCAGCGCAGCATCGCCCAGCCGATTGGCGACCAGTTCGCCCGCATGCGCCTCCAGGCCGTGCAGCGTTTCGAAGGTCTGCCGCAGTTCGTCCAGGTCCAGCGGCGCCACGCGATAGCCGATGTACTGCCGGTGCAGCACCAGCCCTTCGGCCACCAGCACCTTCAGCGCCTCGCGCAATGGCGTCTTCGAAACGTCGAAGGCGTCGCACAGCGATTTCTCGTCGATGCGGGCCCCGGGAGGCAACTCGCCCTCCTGGATCATCGTGCGCAGACGCGCCGCAATCTCGGCGGCCATGCCCAGCGTGCGCAGGCGGGCGGTTTTGGGTAACGCTTGTGTCACGGACATCACCAGAACGGGGAATCTGCACCAGACGGAAGACTATCACACCGAATTGGTGCTTACCCTATATCTATATTTTTCAAACACTTAGCGCCGTTGTAATTACCGATTACGTATCCTATACTCGCTCCAGTTGCGCGACACCCTGACACGAAACATCCAGACAACACAGTACCCAGGAGCAAGGAGACCCCCGTCATGCCACCCACCAGTCAGGCCGCCACGATGACCCCTGCACGCAGCGGCGTCCGTTGGAAGATCTTCCTGATGATGCTGTTCCTCATCGCCATCAACTACATCGACCGCGCGTCGCTGTCCGTGGCCATGCCACTGATCGCCAAGGAATTCGACCTCAGCCCCGCGATGCAGGGGCTGATCCTGAGTTCGTTCTTCTGGACCTATGCCCTCATGCAGGTGCCGGGGGGGATGCTGGCCGACAAGTACAAGCCGCGCATCGTGATTGCGTCCGCCACGGTGTTCTGGGGCGCGTTCCAGGCGCTGGCCGCGGTGTGCACCAATGCCACGTCCCTGCTGCTGACCCGCCTGGGCCTGGGCGCCGCCGAAGCGCCGATCTACCCGGCGGGCGGCAAGCTCAATGCCATCTGGATGACCCAGAACGAACGCGGCCGCGGCGCGACGCTGCTGGACGGCGGCGCCCCGCTGGGCGCGGCACTGGGCGCCATCATCATTACGTGGCTGATTGCCGCCCTCGGGTCGTGGCGCCTGGCCTTCGTGGTGGCCGGCGTGGGTACCGTCATCGCCGGAGCCATGGCATGGTGGTACATCCGCAACTCGCCGCGCGAGCATGCGGGCGTCAACGAGCTGGAAGCGCGCTATATCGAGGAAGCCCAGGCCAATGAAAACCGTGCCGAGCCGGCAAACCTGTCGGGCCGCTCGCTCGATTTCTTCAAGTACCGCTCGGTCTGGTGCATGGCCATCGGCTGGATGTGCTTCAACACCGTGTTCTACGGGCTGCTGACCTGGATGCCGAACTACCTGAACAAGGTGCATGGCTTCGATATCAAGGCCATGGGCGGCGCCAGCTTCATCATCTTCTTCTGCGGCTTCATCGGCGAGCTGATTGGCGGCTGGATTGCCGACAAGTGGAAGGAAGCGGGCGGCCGGCCGAACGTGGTGATGCGCACGCTGTTCGGCATTGCCGCCGTGGTCGCCACGGTCTCGATCTTCTCCGTGGCGTATGTGACGAACCCGGTCGTAGTGGTGGCCCTGCTCTCCTCCACGCTGTTCTTCCTGCGCTGGTGCGGCCTGTTCTGGTGCATCCCGTCGATCCTGGGCACCCGCAACAAGATCGGCTTCCTGGGCGGCGTGATGAACCTGGGCGGCAACATCGGCGGCATCACCGTGCCGATCATCGTCGGGATGATCGTGCAGTTCACGGGCTCGTACTTCCTCGCCCTGATGTTCTTTGCTGCCGCTGGCGTCGGGCTGCTGCTGGCATCCACGGCCATCGACTACGAGAAGAAGCTTCCGGTCTGATTCAGCGACCACCCCGAACAACAAGACCCACACCAACTTGAGGCACTGCGCCCAGACAGTGCCCGACAACTCCTGAGAACCCACCATGAGCAAGAAAACCCGTCTCGGCATGCTGACGCCGTCGTCCAACACCGCGCTGGAGCCCATTACCAGTGCGATGGTCAGCGGCCTGCCCGGCGTCAGCGCGCATTTCTCGCGCTTCACGGTCACCGAGATTTCGCTGAGCAACCAGGCACTGGGCCAGTTCGACCTGGAGAAGATCCTGGCGGCGGCCCGGCTGCTGGCCGACGCCCGCGTCGATGTCATCGCCTGGAACGGCACCTCGTCGGGCTGGCTCGGCTTCGACCGAGACCAGGCGCTGTGCCGACAGATCACGGAAGCCACGGGCATCCCGGCCACCACCTCGGTGCTTGCGCTCAACGAGATCCTGGAGATCACAGGCGCGCGCCGCTTCGGGCTGGCCACGCCGTACTTGGCCGACGTGCAGGAACGCATCGTGGCCAACTACCAGCGCAGCGGCTTCGATTGTTCGGCCGAACGCCACCTGGGGCTCCAGGTGAACTACAGCTTTGCCGAAGTCGAAGCAGACACCATTCGCCGGATGGTGCGCGAACTTGCCACGGAAAACGTGCAGGCCATCACCACGTTCTGCACGAACCTGCACGCGGCCCACCTGGCCGAGGAGCTGGAGGCCGAGACCGGCATCCCGCTCTACGACACGATCTCCACGGTCGTCTGGAGTTCGCTGCGCCTGGCCGGTGTCGACACCCGCGACGTGAAGGGCTGGGGCCGCCTGTTCCAGGAAGTCCAGTAAGCGCGAAGCACCGGAGGTGATGACCATGACTGCAGACAACAAACTCGACCTCGTGATCCGCAATGCGGACGTGGTCACCGCTTCCGATCGCTTCCGCTGCGACATCGGCGTACGCGGCGGCAAGATCGTTTCACTTGGCCACGGCTTGCCCGCCGCGCGGCAGGAAGTCGACGCCACCGGCCTGCTGGCCCTGCCCGGCGGCGTTGACGGCCACTGCCACCTGGACCAGCCCATGCCCGAGGGCATTCGCATGGCCGACGACTTTTTCACCGGCACCCGGGCGGCCGTGTGCGGGGGGACGACCACCGTCATCCGTTTCGCGGCGCAGGAAAAGGGACAGTCCCTGAAAGCCGCGGTGGCCGATTACCACCATCGCGCGGAAGGCCGCGCCGTGATCGACTACGCGTTTCACCTGATCGTCGCCGACGCCACGCCCACGGTACTGCGCGAGGAATTGCCCGCGCTCATCCGCCAGGGCTACAGCTCGTTCAAGGTGTACATGACCTACGACGACCTGAAGCTGTCCGACCGTGAAATGCTGGAAGTCCTGGCCGTGGCCCGCGAGAATCAGGCGCTGGTGATGGTGCATGCCGAGAACGCCGACTGCATCTCGTGGCTGACCGACAAGCTGACCGGCGAAGGCCGCCTGGCCCCGCGCTTCCACGGGCTTGCACGGCCGGCCGTGGTGGAACGCGAAGCCACCCATCGTGCCATCTCGTTCGCCGAACTGGTCGACGTGCCGATCCTGATCGTCCATGTGTCGGGAAAGGAAGCCATCGAGCAGATTCGCTGGGCGCAAGGCCGGGGACTGAAGATTCTGGCGGAGACCTGCCCGCAATACCTTTATCTCACTGCCGAGGACATGGGCCTGCCCGGTGACGATGGCTACGAAGGTGCCAAGTGCGTGTGCAGCCCGCCGCCGCGCAATCCCGAGAACCAGGCCGCCGTCTGGCGCGCGCTGGCAAACGGCGTGTTCAGCGTGTTCTCGTCGGATCACGCGCCCTTCAACTATGACGATCCGCAAGGCAAGAAGCTTGGCGGCGGCCCGCAACCGTTCGACCACATCCCCAACGGTGTGCCCGGCATCGAGACGCGGCTGCCGCTGCTGTTCGATGGCGTCCAGCGCGGCAAGCTGTCCCTGCACCAGTTCGTGGAGCTCACGTCATACCGGCCGGCAAGAATCTATGGCCTCTACCCGCGCAAGGGGACCATCGTCATCGGCGCCGACGCGGACATCGTGTTGTGGGATCCCGAGCGCAAGGTGCGCATCACCAACCGCAATCTGCACCATGCCGTCGACTACACGCCCTATGAAGGCACGGAAGTCACGGGCTGGCCCATGACCACGTTCTCGCGCGGCGAGATGATCGTGCGGGATGGCGAGTACCTGGAGCCCACCGCCGGACGCGGGCGGTTCCTGGAAGCAGGACAACCCGAGCTTTGACGCATGACAGTGGCAGCCATGAATATCCTGATCGTCAATCCCAACATCAGCGAATCCGTCAGCGACCTCATCTACGCGGAGGCAAAGCGCACGGCGTCGCCCGACACGCACCTGACCATGGCCACTGCCAGCTTTGGCGTGGCCTATATCGAAACCCGATTCGAAGCCCTGGTGGGCGGCTACGCCACGGCGTGCGCAGCCGCCGAGCGTGCGGGCACCTTCGATGGGCTCATCGTCGCGGCATTTGGTGATCCGGGTCTTGCCGGCATCAAGGAACTGTTCGACGTACCGGTCGTGGGCATGACCGAGGCCGCGTTGGCCAGCGCCTGCCTGCTTGGCCAGCGCTTTTCCATCATCGCAATCTCCCATCGCATCGAGGCGTGGTACAGGGAGTGCGTGGCGGCCAACGGGCTCGCCTCCCGGCTGGCGAGCATCCGATCGTTGCAATCGCCGCTGCGCGATATCGGGAGTGTCCAGCAGGACCACACACGTGCGCTCGAAGACATGAGCCTGCGGGCCGTCCGCGAAGACGGTGCCGACGTCATTATTGTCGCCGGTGCGCCGCTTGCGGGGCTGGCGCGCGCCCTGCAGGGCAAGATACCCGTGCCGGTGGTGGACGGGGTCAGCAGCGCGGTGCGCCATTGCGAGTCGCTGCTGGCATTGCGTGCCGGTCACAGCCAGGAAGGCAGCTTTGCCAGGCCGCCGAGGAGGCCCAACAGCGGACTTCCTCCCGCGCTGGCGTCATTGCTGGCCTGACGGCGCGCGTGGCGCCAAGGCACCTAGATACTGAACTCCGGGCTGCCGAAGCGCGCCAGCAGCGACTCGATGAGCGCCATGTCCTGCGTGGTCGGCGTGCGGTCTTCCACGGCGCGCGACGGGCCGCAGTAGGTGGCCGTCACGTGGCGGCGCACCGTCAGCACGCCGGTTTCCGGCGGCGCCACGTCGACCCCGGGCCACGGGGTGCGGCGGTAGCTGCCGGCGATCCATCCGCCCGGGGTCAGGTGCAGTTCTTCCCATTCTTCGTTGTTCGACATGGCTGGTTCTCCTATGGTGTTCGGGTGGTCAGGCAAGGCGGCCTGGCTCGGTGACGCGATGGTGTTGCTGCCGCATGCGCACGGCCACACGCTCGCCGGCCTGGCGGGCCGCCTGCTTGGCTTTGGTTTCGGAGCGGTGCGTGGCGTGCCGCATCGACACGTTGGCGACGACATGCTCGGCGCCGTTGCGGTACTCCGAGATCATGTAGTTGGCAAACCAGACGCCCGGGGCTTGCTGGATGGGGTACACCGAAACGGTGAACGGCGTGATACCTGGATTCAAATTGTTCCTGTCTCTTTGGGGCACGCGATCGGGTGGCGTCATCGGGCACCACGCGGTTCGTGCGTGTGCGCTGGACGGCCGTCGGGAGCCATTGGAAAAAATCAGTGCCGCTCGCGCGCGTTGGCGGAGACGGAAGACTGGCGTGAGAGGGACCTGGCTTTCGCTGCCCGACGGCCAGAAATGGGCGCGTCAGTCGCGGAGCGGGCGTTGCCGCAGGTCAGATAGGGTTGTGGGCACTGTCACGGCGAAACAGCCGTGTGCCAGCCCGAGAGGCCGCGCATGCGCTTTTTCAGGACGATGTCTGGCGGCCGCACCTTGGCGCCGAGCGATATCGGCGCGTTGCAAGGCCGTGCATGATACCACCTATCGCGGTGCACGGCCGGCGGGCGCCCGTGGCGCCGCGCCCTGCCGCGTGGCGCGATCACAATCCGCTGATCGACTTCCCGGGCACCAGGCCGGCCACGATGTCCTCGCCATGGCGCACGGCAGCGCGCTTGGCCTGGCCAAGATCGTCCCATTGGATGTCGGGCACGGCGAAGACGCGGCCGTTCTCGGCACCGGGCACTTCGCCTTCGCAGCAGATCACCACGGAAGCGCTGTAGGACCGGTCCGGCCGGCGCTCGTTCCATTCGCGCGGCGGGTCGTACTTGTACACCAGCGGGTAGATGTCGAAGCCGTTGATGTTTCCAGAAGGACGGGCGTCCATGGCAAATCTCCCGATGGGTGTGTAGTCGCCCCACTCTACGCCTGATTGCGGAGATACGGGGAGATATTCGCGCCAGTCGGGCAGATCGGGGGCAGAACCGGCCAGAAACCGACCGATGCGCCCCATTCCGGCCGCTACGGCCTACTGCGTCACCACCGCAATCGCCGGCGCGTTCTGCCAGCCGCCACCCAGCGCCAGGAACAGGTTGATCTGGTCCATCGCCACCTGGGCGTCGGACGCGGCCAGCGCGGCGTCGGTGTTGGCCAGCGTGCGGTCGGCGTCCAGGCTCTGCAGGTACGGCGAGCGGCCGGCCTGCCACAGCATGCGGTTCTGGCGCGCGGCCTCGTCGGCCTTGTCGCGGGCGGCGCGCAGCGATGCGTTGCGCTCCAGCTCGTGGGTGTAGGCCGACAGCGCGCCCTGCGTCTCGCGCAGCGCCTTGAGCACCACGCCGTCGAAATGGGCAAGCGCCCCTTCCGCGCCAAACTCCATGTTGTGGATGCGCGCGCGCGTGCCGCTGGTTGGAATCGTCCACGAAATCGCCGGGCCCCAGCCCCAGTGGGCCGTCGGCGCCTGGCCCAGGTGATCCAGGATGCCGGTGAAGCCCGCCGACGCGCCGATGCGGATCTGCGGGTACAGGTCGGCCGTCGCCACGCCGATCTTCGCGGTGGCCGATGCCAGCTCGCGCTCGGCCTGCCGCACGTCCGGGCGCCGCTTGAGCAGTGCCGTGCCGTCGCCCACGGGCAGCGGCTGCTTCAGCGCGGGCACGTGCTCGCAGGCCACGCTCTTGACGTCCAGCGCCATCGGCGGCTTGCCCAGCATCACGGCCAGCCGGTAGGCCGCGCCCTCCTGCTCGGCGCGATACCGGGGCAGCACGGCGCGCAGCGTGTCGGCCTGGGCCTGGGCGCGCAGCAGGTCGGTCGGCTGGCCGCGCCCGGCGTCGACCAGCTTCTGCGCCAGCTTCACGCTGCGTTCCTGCAGATCGAGCTGATGCTGGGCCACGTGCAACTCGTGCGTGGCCGTGCAGCCCTGCACGTAGGCGCGCACGGTTTCGGCCACCACGCCCACGCGCGCCTGGTCCAGCGCGGCATGGCTGGCCTGCGCGGCCGCCAGCGCGGCCTCGTCGGCGCGCTTGAGCTTGCCCCAGAAGTCGATCAGGTACGACACCTCGAAGCCGATGTCGCCGAAGTTCATCGCCGGGATCTTCTCCTCGTGCAGCAGCGGCTCGCCGGCAATCTGGCCGCGCTCGACACTGGCGCGGAACTTCGCTTCGGGCAGGTTCTCGGCTTCCACCTCGTGGTAGACGGCGATCGACCGCTTCAGGTTGGCCGCCGCCACACGCAGGTCCGTGTTGGCGACCAGCGCCTGCTGCACGAGTTCGTCGATGCGGGGGTCGTCGTAGAGGCGCCACCAGTCGTTGGGCACGTCGGCAATCGACACCGCGTCGCTGTCGGCATGGGCGAACGGGCCGTTGGCCGCGGCCGACTTGACGGCCGCCGCGTCGGGCACCTTGTGGTCGGGGCCGACGGTCATGCAGGCGGCCAGCGCCAGCGGCATCATGGCCGCCAGCGTGGCACGGGCAAGGCGATTCACTGCAGCACTCCGGTTGCGGGCGCGCCCTTGCCGGCCAGCGCGACCTTGTCTTCAGCGGCATGGCGTGCCGCGGCCGGCGCGGCAGGCTTGTCGGCCGTCTGGCCGCCGTCCTTGACGGACACCGTCGCGGTGCGGCCCGCCACCAGGCGCACGTCCGCCGGCATCTGGTCGAAGTGGATGCGCACCGGCACGCGTTGCGCCAGCCGCACCCAGTTGAACGTCGGGTTCACGTTGGGCAGCAGGTTCGAGCCATTGGTGCGGTCGCGATCCTCGATACCGGCCGCGATGCTCTGCACATGGCCATGCAGCACGCGCTTCTCGCCCATGATGCGGATGTCCACCGGGCTGCCGATATGGATGCCGTGCAGCTTGGTTTCCTCGAAATAGCCTTCCACGTGGAACGACCGGGCGTCGACCATCGACAGCACCGGCTTGCCGGTCACCACGTAGTCGCCCAGGCGCGGCAGCCGGTCGTTGACGTAGCCTTCCACCGGGCTCAGCACCCTGGTGCGCGCCAGGTTCAGCTTCGCCACGCCGATGGCGGCATCGGCCTGCGCCAGCTGGGCCTCGCCCTGCTGCACCTTGGCCAGCCCTTCCTCGATGATTTCCTTGGACACCACCTCGGACAGCTTCTGGCTGCGCGATGCCTCGCGCCGCGCCTGGGCCAGATTGGCGCGCACGGCCGCCGCGGTGGCCTCGGCCTGGCGCAGCGCCAGCGCGTAGCGTTCGTGGTCGATCTCGAACAGCACGTCGCCGGCCTTCACATACTGGTTGTCCTTGACGGCGATGTGCGTGACCAGCCCCGAGACGTCGGGCGCCACCTGCACCACGTCGGCGCGGATATGCCCGTCACGGGTCCACGGGGCCACCGTGTAGTAGTCCCACAGGTGCTTGACGACAACCGCGCCAGCGGCGGTGACGGCCAGCGTCAGCACGACCGGCCCGAGCGAAGAGAGTCTGAGTTTCATGATTGCAGCGAAGGAACCAGCGCCACCACGCCACCGAGGACGATGGCGTACAGCGCCAGATTGAAGAGGGACCGATGCCAGACAAGCCGGTAGAACCCCACGCGCGACAGCACCGCGCGGGCCCCGCTCGTGATGACGAACGCGACGAGCATCCACACCAGCAGGCTGGGGATGAACACGCCATAGAGACTGATTTCACCGGGCATCATGCTTTTCCGGAAACGGTTGCCGGCACCGCCGGCGGAAACAGGGCCACCTGCATGTCGACCAGCGCGGCCAGCGCCACGGGCGACTGCACCTTCTGCCGGGCGTTGTCCAGCCGGGTGCGCAGCGCCGGCGGCGGCGCGTCGGCCGTGCCATCGAGCCGCGCCTTGTAGTAGCCGGCAATGCTGCGCAGCACGCGCCGCACCGCGTGGCGGGCATCGTCGGGCATGGCCGGCATCTCGCGTTGCAGCGCCAGCGCGGTCAGTTCCACGCGCACCTCGCTGAAGCCGTCGGACGACACCTCGCTGGCGCTGGCGGCCAGCCGCGGCACCAGTTGCGCCAAGCGGTCGAGCATCCGGGCGCGCAGCCGCGTATGCGAGCCGGGGTCGCTGCCCAGCGCGTTCTCGGCGATGTCGCTCCACCCCGCCCGCACCAGCCGGCGCGTGGCGGCGCGGGTGCCGAACGGCCGCACCACCAGCGTCCACGCCAGCGCGAACGCGATGCCGGCGATGCCCGCCACATTGCTGTTCAGGAACGACTGGAAGTTGGCGCTGTAGGCGCCCTGGATGCCGATGTCGTTGGCGGTGACCACGGCCAGCGGCATGCCGATCATCGCCAGGCGCGGCTGCGCCACGAGTAGGCCGATGATCAGGTACGGCACCGCAAACATCAGCACCAGCATCTCGAAGTCGTGCGCCACCGGCAGCACCGCGAACAGCATCACCAGCGAGATCAGCAGGCAGACCAGGTTCCAGTTGAAGAACGACTGGATCATCGGCGCCGGTTCGTCCAGCGCGGCAAAGAAGCAGCACGAGATGGCGCCCAGCGCCACGGCACCGGCGCCATCGGCCCAGCCCGTGTGGATCCAGACCATGCCCATCGCGTAGATCGCCAGCGCCACGGTGACCACCGAGAACAGCAGCATGCCGTGGTCGTAGTGGCGCGCGCGGCCCACTTCCCAGCGCAGGAATTCGGGCACCCACTGGCCCACGATGTGCTTGTCGCCCAGGCGGCGGCACAGCGTCACGCAGTCGTGCCAGAGCGCCAGCATCTGCTGCAGCCGGTCTTCGGCGGCGGCAACCAGCGCCGCGTCCCAGCCCGGCTGGAGCGGCGTGGGCGACAGAACCGGCCGCGCACCATCGGCCGCGCCGGCCTGGATCCAGTCGCGCACGGCCCGCATCTGCGCGGCCAGCGGCGCCGGCACGCCACCGGCGGCCTGCAGCGATTCGACGATCGTGGCCAGCGACGACAGCACCGGCAGCAGCATCGTCATGCGGCCGCGCAGTTCGCGGGCGGCACGCACCCGTGCGGCGCTTTCGGCGTCGTAGCCAAGCTGGCTGATCAGTTGGTCTAGGGCAAGGATGTCGGCCGCCAAGCGGTGGCGGCTGTGGTGGCGCGACACGGCCGCGCCGGGCGTCGGCGACAGCATGTCCCCGGCCCACAGCGCCGCGTCGGCCATCCACTGGCGCGACTTGTCGCGCAGCACGTTGGCGACGCTGGCCGGAAACACCACCGCACCCACCACGGCCGCGCACAGGATGCCCAGGCAGATTTCCTCGGCACGGGCCACGGCAAGGTCGAACACGGCGCCGGGGTTGTCCACGGAAGGCAGCGCGATCAGCGGCAGCGTGTAGGCGGCCAGCATGAAGACGTAGCTGCGCGGCGTGCGGTGCATCAGCGCCACATACAGCAGGCAGGCCACCCAGACGGCCACGGCGGCCATCAGCAGCGGCGGCGAGTTCACCAGCGGCGGCACCATGGCCACGCCGGCGGCGGCGCCGATCAGCGTGCCCAGCACGCGGTACAGCGCCTTGGAGCGCGTGGCGCCGGTGAGCGGATGGGCGACGATGTAGACCGACCCCATCGCCCAGTACGGACGCGGCAGCCCCAGATACATCGCGATCCAGAGCGCCAGCATGGCGGCGGCGAACGCCTTGAAGGAAAAGACCCAGTCCCGGGCCGACGGCCAGCTCATCATGGCGGTCAGGACTCCTGCTTGCCGCCCGCCGATGCGGCCGCGCGCGACAGTGCATCGAGCACGCGCAGCGCGGCGGCCATGTCGGCCTCGCTGATCTCGGCGAACACTTCGGCCCGCAACTGCTTGAGTTCCACCTCGATGCACTCGGCCATGCGCTCGCCGGACTCGGTCAGAGACAGCACGTTGGCGCGCCGGTCGCTAGGGTCCACCTCGCGGCGCACCAGGCCGGCCGCGCAGAGCTGGTCCACCAGCCGCACCAGCGTGGCACCTTCCACGCCCACGTAGTCGGCCAGGGTCACCTGGCGCACGCCGCCGCCGAGGCGACGGATAAACAGCAAGGGGGCGGCCGCCGCGGCGGATATGCCGTGGGCGGTCACTGCGGCTTGGCTGATCTGTCGCCATTGGCGCCCGGACAGCATGAGCTGGCCGGTGAAGGCGAAACGGAGGGCGTCTATCGGAGGCATGGGCCGAATGATAGACGTGAATTAATTAGGATGCAAATGATTTCTTTGCGAATTGTTTCACGTACACCATCCGCCACATTGAGACAGCAGGTCAGCCAGATGTGCTGGAAACGACAGGCGGCGCGGCGGTGCGCAGGTTTGTCAGCATGTCGTCGACCATCTCGGCCAGGCCGAATTGCGGCTGCCAGCCCCAGTCCCGCCGGGCGGCGCTGTCGTCGATGGAATCGGGCCAGCCCTGCGCGATGGCCTGGCGGTAGTCCGGCGCGTAGCGGACCTCGAAGCCGGGCACGCGCTGGCGGATCGCGTCGGCAATCTCCTGCGGCGTAAAGCTCATGCCGGCGAGGTTGTAGCTGCCGCGCTCGCGCACGGCGTCGCGCGGCGCCTCCATCAGTTCCAGCGTGGCGCGGATGGCGTCGGGCATGTACATCATCGGCAGCCGTTCGCCGGCGTTCAGAAAGCAGGTGTAGGGCTCGCCGCGCACCGCGTAGTGAAAGATGTCGACGGCATAGTCCGTGGTGCCGCCGCCGGGCGGCGTCTTGTGCGAGATCAGGCCCGGGTAGCGCACGCTGCGCACATCCACGCCATGATTCTCGAAGTACCAGCGGCACCAGCCCTCCCCGGCCTGCTTGGAAATGCCGTAGACCGTGGTCGGCTCCATGACGGTCTTCTGCGGCGTGTCCACGCGCGGCGTGGTGGGGCCGAACGCGGCGATCGAGCTGGGCCAGAACACGCGCGTGATGCCGTGATGCCGGGCAGCCTCCAGCACGTTGAGCAGGCCGGTCATGTTCAGGTTCCAGGCCCACTGCGGCGCCTTCTCGCCGGTAGCGGACAGCGCGGCGGCCAGCAGGTAGATCTGGTTGATGCCGTGCCGCTCGATCACCGTCGCCAGCTCGCCGCGGTCGGTCACGTTGAGCATTTCATGGGCGATGTGGACATGGCGGCCGGTGGGCACCACGTCGGACGTCACCACCTGCCCGCGGCCGTAGCGCTCGGCCAGCGCCAGGGCCAGTTCGGAACCCAGTTGCCCGTTGGCGCCGATGATCAGGATCTTCGGCACGGGGGATTCGCCGGCGTTGATCATCGGATCAGCCCCAGCTCGCGGCCGGCCTGCGCAAAGGCGTCCAGCGCGGTTTGCAGCGTGGCCTCGTCGTGGATCGCGCTCATCTGCACGCGGATCCGCGCCTGCCCCTTCGGCACCACGGGATAGAAGAAGCCCACGACGTAGACGCCCAGCGCCAGCAGCCGGTCGGCCAGTTGCTGCGCTTTCTCGGCGTCGTACACCATGATCGGCACGATCGGATGGTCGCCGGGCTTGATGTCGAAGCCCAGCCGCACGATGCCTTCGCGGAAGAACCGCGTGTTCTGTTCGAGCTTGTCGCGCAATGCGGTGCTGGCTTCGAGCAGGTCCAGCACCTCGATGCTGGCCCCCACGATCACCGGCGCAACCGTGTTCGAGAACAGGTAGGGACGCGAGCGCTGGCGCAGCAGTTCGATCACTTCCTTGCGGCCCGACGTGAAGCCGCCCGACGCCCCGCCCAGCGCCTTGCCCAGCGTGCCCGTGATGATGTCGATCTTGCCGAAGACGCCGCGCGCCTCGTGCGTGCCGCGCCCGCGCGGGCCCATGAAGCCCGTGGCATGGCATTCGTCGATGCCCAGCAGCGCGCCGTGTTCGTCGCAGATGGCGCGGATCTCGTCCAGCCGCGCCACGGTGCCGTCCATCGAGAACACGCCGTCGGTGAACACGAGCTTGTACCGCGCGCCGTCGGCGTCGGCCTGGCGCAACTGGGCGCGCAGGTCATCCAGGTCGTTGTGCTGGTAGCGATAGCGGCGCGCCTTGCTCAGGCGGATGCCGTCGATGATCGACGCATGGTTCAGCGCGTCGCTGATCACGGCGTCCTCGGCGCCCAGCAGCGTCTCGAACAGCCCGCCGTTGGCATCGAACGCCGAGCCGTAGAGGATGGTGTCCTCGGTGCCCAGAAAGCGCGCCAGGCGCCCTTCCAGCGTCTTGTGCAGGTCCTGCGTGCCGCAGATGAAGCGCACCGACGACATGCCGTAGCCGTGCGTGCGCAGCGTGGCATGGGCCGCTTCCAGCACCCTGGGATGCGACGACAGGCCCAGATAGTTGTTGGCGCAGAGGTTGATCACCTCGCGCCCGTCCGCGGTGCGCACGGTGGCGCCCTGCGGCGTGGCGATGATGCGCTCGCGCTTGTACAGCCCCGCGTCGCGGATGGCATCGAGCTCCGCGCGGAGCGATGCATAAAACGCCTCGGCACTCGACATGGCCAGACTCCCGGTGTAGTGTCTCGGATCGCTCGATTCGATAAATCGAACGTGTTCTATATAACGAACGTGTCGTGCACTATACCGAACACATGACGACTACGCAACCCTCTTCCGCCAAGTTGCCGGCCGCCCCCGACGGGCCGCCGGCCGTTGGCAGTGCGCTGCAGGCGCTGCGGCAAAGCCAGCAGTTGTCGCTGGACGACCTGTCGCGCCGCGCCGGTGTCTCCAAGTCTATGCTGTCGCAGATCGAACGGAACCTGGCCAATCCGACGGTGGCCGTGCTCTGGCGGCTGGCCAACGCGCTCGGCGTCAGCCTGGCGGACTTCCTGGCCCAGGGCCCGGGCGCCGCGCCGGCGCCGGCCATTGCCGTGGTGCAGGCGCACGCCATCCCCGCGCTGAAGAGCCCGGACGGGCGCTGCGAGCTGCGCATCCTCGGCCCGATCGACCTGGCGGGACGCTTTGAATGGTATGAATTGACGATCCAGCCAGGCGGGGTGCTGGCGTCGGAGCCCCACGAGGCCGGCACCCAGGAACACCTGTCGGTGCTCGGCGGCGCGATGACCGTACGGTCGGCCGGGGACGAAAGAAAGCTGAAGCATGGGGAAACCGCCCGCTACGGCGCGGACGTGGCCCATGCGATTGCCAATCCGGGCAAGAGCGTCGCCACCGCGCTGCTGGTGGTGGTCCACTCGGCCTGACGATCACATCTCGTCGATCGCGGTCGAGGCCGTGACCACGCCGGCGTCCCGCTCCAGTGAGAACCGGTCGCGCGTGGTCACGTAGAAGCTGGCGCCGAAGCGGCCCACCGGAAAGTAGTCCTGCAGCCGCACGCGCCAGCGCTCGGTGTCGATCAGGCCGTCACGCGCGTGCAGCCGCAGTACCCGGCCGATGAAGATCTGGCGGCTGTCGGTTTCCAGCGTCTCCCACAGCCGGCACTCGAACGCAACGGGCGCCTCGGCAATGCGCGGCGGCGCCACCTCGGTACACGGCGCAGCGGTCAGCCCCACGTGCGCCAGTTCGCTCATGTGCGGCGGCAGCCGCTCGCCGCAGCGGTGCATCTTCTCCGCCATCGCCTCGTCGCTCAGGTGCACCACGAACTCGCCGGTACGCACGATATTGGCCGCCGTGTCCTTGAGCGCGCCGTCGCCCAGCCGGTTGATGCTGATCATCACGATCGGCGGCTCCTCGCCCAGCATGTTGAACATTGAGAACGGGGCCGCGTTGGCGGTGCCGTCCGGGCCCAGCGTGGTGACCAGCGCAATCGGGCGCGGCACGATCAGGCTGGCCATGAGCTTGTAGCGCTGATATTCGGTGATCGCGCTGAAATCGATTTCCATGGGGTGTCCTCAGGGGTTGCGGCCGGGCTGCTGCGGCAGCCCCAGCATCTGCGCCAGGCTCTTTTCGCCCTGCATGCGCGACGTCTCGATGCGCTGTTCCAGTTCGCGCAGATGGGCTTCCATCAGCGCCACCGCACCGGCCGCGTCGCGGGACTCGATGCAGGCGACGATGGCCGCGTGCTCGTCGTGCTCGCATGGCGCGTGGCCCGGCGGCTCGTACAGGCCGACGATCAGCGAGCAGCGCGACACCAGTTCAGTCAGGTAGCGCTGCAGCACCGGGTTGCGCGCCAGCGCGGCAATGCGCAGGTGGAAGCCGCTGGCCAGCCGCGCCCACGACGGCTGGTCGAAGCGGTGCATCGCGTCGTGCTCGTCGGCCAGCTGGCGGCGCAGGTCGCGGATATCGTCGCGCGTGGCCCGCTCCACGGCCAGCTCCACCAGCACGCGCTCCATCGCGCGGCGGGCCTCGAAGATCTGGCTGGTCTCCTCGGGCGTGGGTTCGGCGATCACGGCGCCCTTGTTCGGCCGCAGCGCGACGATGCCGTCGTGCGCGAGCTTTTCCAGCACGCGCCGCACCACGGCCCGGCCCACGCCGAACAGGTTGCAGAGCTCGGGCTCCGGCAGCTTCGTGCCCGGTGTCAGGCGGTGGTTGAGCACCCCGTCGAAGATCGCCTGGTAGATGCGGCTGTCGGCATCGGCGGGCTCGGGGGTTTCCGGCGCGGCCTCGGCGGGGGCTTTCCTTGCGGCTTTGGTGGACATGACGTCGGTCAGGGAAACAATGGCCATGATGTTAGCGCGGTGTGCCAGCGGTCGCCGCCGGGCGGTCCATGGCGTCCCACGCCGCGCAGATCGCGCCCGGCGTGGTCATCCAGACGTCGCCCGTGGCACGGTGTGCGGCGATATGCGCCAGCGCGCGGCGCAGGTGGCGCAGGCGGTAGGGCTGGCCCACCAGGTACGGATGGAGCGCGATGCCCATCACCAGCGGCTGCGGGTGGCGCGCGTGGTTGGCCTGCGCCAGCATCTCGTCGAACTGGTCGACGATCATGTCGGCAAACGCGGCACCGTCGAGCTGCCGCGCGATGATCATCGGGATGTCGTTCAGCTCCTGCGGGTACGGGATCGACAGCAGCGTGCCGCCGTCGCGCGTCTGCATGCGCACGGGACGGTCGTCGTGCGCCCAGTTCAGCGTGTAGCGGTAGCCGGCCTCGGCCAACAGGTCCGGCGTGACCAGCGTCTCCGATATCCACGGCGACAGCCAGCCGCCGGGCGCCTGCCCGCAATGGGCCTGGATGCGGTCGCGGCAGTGGACGATCAGCGCGCGCTCGCCGGCTTCGTCGAACTCGCTCTGGCGGTGCGCGTTGGTATGGCCGTGGCCGATCAGCTCGT
Organism: Cupriavidus sp. H18C2; assembly: GCF_049393795.1. NCBI lineage: Bacteria > Pseudomonadati > Pseudomonadota > Betaproteobacteria > Burkholderiales > Burkholderiaceae > Cupriavidus > Cupriavidus sp. H18C2. The sequence goes on from NZ_CP186011.1 coordinate 938,029, forward strand.
CGCCGCGCGCCAGGCACGCGTCCAGCACCTCGGGGCAATGGTCGTAGAGCGCCGTGTTCAGCAGCACGCCGGCCGGCATCTGCAGGTCGTCGAACAGGTCCAGGCAGCGCCACACGCCCACCCGGTTGCCGTATTCGCGCCAGCTGTAGTTGAGCACGTCCGGCTGCGGCGATACGGGCCCCAGGTTGGCGCCCAGCCCCTCGCCAAACGCGAAATGCTCGATGTTGAAGCCCAGGTAGACGGCCAGGCGCGCGCCGCCGGGCCAGCGCGCGTCGGCGGCGTCGGTGATCGGCCGGTACGGAAAGCGGCCGTGGTGGCGCAGCGGACCGAACGTCGGCGCGGCCGTGGCTTGCGCGGCGGCCAGCGGGCTCGGGTTGAAGGTCATGGACGGTTGCCTTTCTTCGGGTTGGTGCATCCGGCGCCGGGCCCCGCACTGGCTTCGTGCGTGATGCCCCGTTCCGGATCGTATGCATGGATGCACCCGAATCGTTCGCAATATCCGGACCATATCGTCAGCACGTTGGAAACTGGCGTGTCGCGGAAGCTGGCGTGGATTCGTCAACGCGGTGGCACGGCTCTTGCGAGCCACGGCCCGACATCCACCCATCCGGAGATCTGCCATGTTTCGTCCCCAACGCCGTGCATTGATCGCTGCCGCCGCGGCCGCCTGCGCGATGACCGCCCTGCCCGCGCACGCCGCCGACACCATCAAGATCGGCCTGATCACGGCGCTCTCCGGCCAGTCGGCCCGGGCCGGCGAATCGCTGACGCGCGGCATGACCATCGCCATCGACGAGATCAACGCCAAGGGCGGCCTGCTGGGCGGGCGCAAGCTGGAACTGGTGCGCCGCGACGACGAAGGCAACCCCGCCAAGGGCGTGCTGGCCGCGCGCGAGCTGATCTACAAGGAAAAGGTGGCCGTGCTGTTCGGCGGGCTGGACACGCCGGTCTCGATGGCCATCGTGCCCATCGCCAACCAGGAAAAGGTGCCGTTCATGGGCCCGTGGGCGGCCGGCACGCCAATCACGCACAACGGCGCCAATCCCAACTTCGCGTTCCGCGTGTCGGCCGTGGACGAGGTGGTCGACAAGGCCATGCTCCAGTACGCGCAGAAGGCGTTCAAGGCTACGCGGCCGGGCCTGATCCTGGTGAACAACCCGTGGGGCGAATCGAACGAGAAAGGCATCGTCGCCGCGATGGCCGCCAAGGGCGGCAAGCCGGTGGGCGTGGAGAAGTTCGAGGCCAACGACGTGGACCTGGTGCCGCAACTGGGCCGCCTCAAGGCCGCCGGCGCCGACGTGCTGCTGATGGTGGGCAATGTCGGGCCGTCCGCGCAGGTCGTGAAGTCGCTGGACCGCATGGGCTGGAAGGTGCCGGTAGTCTCGCACTGGGGGCCGGCCGGCGGCCGCTTCACCGAACTGGCCGGGCCCAACGCCCGGAACGTCCATTTCGTGCAGACGTACAGCTTCTTCGGCACGCCCACGCCGGTCAGCACGCGCGTGGTCAATGACCTGAAGGCCAAGTACAGCGACGTGAAGGGCCCGGACGACATCACGCCGGCCGTGGGCGTGGCCAACGCCTACGACGCCACGCAGCTCGCCGCGCTGGCCATCGCCAAGGCCGGCAGCACCAGGGGCGACGCCGTGCGCGAGGGCTTCTACAAGATCGACCGCTACGAGGGCCTGATCAAGACCTACGTGAAGCCGTTCTCGCCGCAGCAGCACGACGCGCTGACCGAGAACGACTACGTCTGGGCCCAGTTCATCGACAACCGCATCGTGCCGGTGAAGCAGTAACGCCGCCTCGCCCGCCTGCGGCGGGCGGCAGCACAACGACAGACAAGGACTCACCATGTTATGGATTTCCGCCCTCATCAGCGGGCTGGGCCTGGGCAGCATGTACGGGCTCATGGCGCTGGGGTTTCACATCACCTACGCGGTGTCGGCCACCGTCAACTTCGCGCAGGGCAGTTCGATGATGCTGGGCGCCGTGCTCACGTACACGTTCGCGCAGACGCTGGGCTGGCCCATGCCGCTGGCGGTGCTGTTGGCGCTGGCGCTGTGCGCGCTGTACGGGCTGGCCGTGGAATTCCTGGCCGTGCGGCCGTTTGCCAGCCGGGGGTCGAACGCGTGGCTGATGGCTACCGTGGCGCTGGGCATCGTGCTCGATAACGTGGTGATGCTCTGGTTCGGCACCGAGCCGCGCAGCCTGCCGTCGCCGCTGGCCACGCAGTCAGTGCAGCTGGGCAGCGCCGGCGTGGGCGTGTATCCGCTGCAACTGGTGATTCCGGTGGTCGGCCTGGCGCTGGCCGCGCTGCTGCACTGGGTGCTGCGCAAGTCCCGCTGGGGCGTGGCGATGCTGGCCGTGGTGCAGAACCGCGACGCCGCGCGCCTGATGGGCATCCCCATCCGCCGCACCATCGCCGGCGCGTTCGCACTGTCTACGCTGCTGGCCGGCATCGCCGGGGTGCTGATCGCGCCGTTGTTCAACGTGCAGGCCGACATGGGCACCGTGTTCGGGCTCAAGGCGTTTGCCGTGGCGATCCTGGGCGGGCTGTCCAGCGCCTGGGGCGTGATGGTGGCCGGGCTGATCTTCGGCGTGGCCGAGGCGCTGGTGACCGCGTCGCTGGGCTCCAGCTACACGCAGATCATCACGTTCGCGCTGGTGATCGCGCTGCTGGCTCTGCGCCCCGATGGGCTGTTCGGCCGTGCGGAGGTACGAAAGGTATGAGCAAGACAATGACGACCGCCCTGCCCGCCGCCGCGACCGGCGCGGCCCCGCTGGCGCCGGCCCCCTGGCTGGGCCTGGGCACGCCGCTGCAGATCGTGGCCATGGTGGCCGCGCTGCTGGCCGCCGCTGCGCTGACGCTGACGCTGAACGGCTACTTCGTGTTCGTGATTGCCGGCGTCGCCATGCTGGCGATCTGCGGCGTGGGCCTGAACCTGCTGCTGGGGCTGACCGGCCAGGTGTCGTTCGGCCACGTGGGCTTCTATGCGATTGGCGCCTACGCGGTGGCCATCCTGACCGGCCAGGCCGGCTGGAGCTTCTGGGCCGCCTGGCCCGTGGGCGCGCTGGTGGCCGCCCTGCTGGGCGCGCTGCTGGCGCTGCCCGCGCTGCGGGTCAAGGGGCCGGGCCTGGCGATGGTGACCATCGCGTTCGGCTTTATCGTCGAGCACGGTGCCGTGGAATGGCGCGCGCTGACCGGCGGGCAGAACGGCCTGATGGGCATCGCCCAGCCGTCGCTGCCCGGTGTCGATAGCGGCGAGCGCGCGCTGGCGCTGATCGCCATTGCCGTGCTGGGCGTGGCCGTGGCGGCGTATGCGCGGATCGCGCGCGGAAGCTGGGGCGCGGCCATGCGTGCCGTGCGCGACAGCGAGACCGCCGCGGCGTCGATCGGCGTGAACCCGCTGGTCGTCAAGACCGTCGGCTTTGCGTTCTCGGCGGCGCTGGCCGGCCTGGCCGGCGGGCTGTTTGCGCCGCTGCAGGGCATGGTCACGCCGGGCATGTTCTCGTTCCTGCAGTCGATCCTGTTCGTGCTCGTGGTGATGATCGGCGGCGCCGGCACCGTGGCGGGCCCGCTGGCCGGGGCCGTGATCGTCGGCCTGCTGCCCGAGATCCTGTCCAGCCTGGAAAACCTGCGGCTGCTCTGCTTTGGCGTGCTGCTGCTGGTGGTGCTGTGGGTGGCCCCCACCGGCATCGTCGGCGTGGTCACGGCGGCATTCCGCCGGCTGCATCCGGCCGCGCCAGCCAGCCACGCGCCGGTGGCCGGCGCCGCGCTGCCCATGCGTGAACCGGCGCAGCGGCGTGGGTTGTCGGCGCTGGGCCTGTCGATGGTGTTCGGCGGCGTGCGCGCCGTGGACGACCTGTCGTTCGACCTGCCGCCCGGCCAGGTGACGAGCCTGATCGGCCCGAATGGCGCGGGCAAGTCCACCGTGCTCAACATGCTGTCCGGCTACTACCGCCCGCGCGCCGGGGGCCGCCGGCTGGGCGCCGATGCGCTGCCCGCGCGCGGCGCCTGCCACAGCGCCCGGCACGGCATCTCGCGCACGTACCAGACCACGCAGCTTTTCACCGGCATGAGCGCGGCCGACAACGTCGCCATCGCGCTCACGCGCGGCAAGCTCGGCACGCTGCTCGGCATTGCCGGCTTCACGGCCCCCGCCGTGCGCGCCGAAGCCTGCGCGCTGCTGGCCGCGTGCGGCTACACCGGCCATCCCGATACCAGCGCGGCCGACCTTGCGCACGTGGATCGCCGGCTCGTGGAGATTGCCCGCGCGCTGGCCACGCGGCCGGCCGTGCTGCTGCTGGACGAACCGGCCGCCGGCCTGTCGCGCGAGGACAAAGCGATGCTCGGCCGCCTGCTGCGCCGGATTGCCGATAGCGGCGTGGCCGTGGGGCTGGTCGAGCACGACATGTCGCTGGTGATGGACGTGTCCGACAACATCGTCGTCATCGACGCCGGCCAGCATCTGGCACGCGGCACGCCCGATGCGGTGCGCGCCGATCCGGCCGTGCGGCGTGCCTACCTGGGCGAGGCGTCGGGCACGGTCACGCGCCGCCGTGCCCGCACCGGCACCGACGCCACGCCGCCCGAAGTGCTGGGCGTCAGCGCGCTGCGCGCCGGCTACGGCGCGGCACCCGTGCTGCACGACGTCGACCTGCAGGTGCGCGAAGGCGAAATGGTGGCGCTGCTGGGCGCCAACGGCGCCGGCAAGTCCACGCTGATGCGCGCGCTGTCGGGCCTGCACCGGCCGGTGCGCGGCGGCATCACGTTCGACGGCATCGACCTGGCCCGGCTCGACGCGGCCCGCATTGCCGAACTGGGCGTGGTGCTGGTGCCCGAAGGCCGCCAGGTGTTTCCGGAACTGTCGGTGCTCGACAACCTGCGGCTCGGCGCGTTTCCGTCCGGCCGCCTGCCGCGCGCCGAGATGACGCGCCGCATCGAATCGATGTTCGCGCGCTGGCCCCGGCTACGCGAGCGCCAGCACCAGCGCGCCGGCCTGCTGTCGGGCGGCGAGCAGCAGATGCTGGCCGTGGCGCGCGGGCTGATGTCGAACCCGAGCGTGCTGCTGCTGGACGAGCCGTCGCTGGGCCTGGCGCCGAAGGTCATCGACGAACTGTTTGCGTCGCTCGATACGCTGCGCGACGCGTCGATCACGATTCTGCTGGTCGACCAGATGGCCGCGCTGGCGCTGTCGCTGGCCGACCGCGCGTACGTGCTGGAAGAGGGCCGCGTGGTGGCCAGCGGCGATGCCGAGTCGCTGGCGCGTGACCCGGCGCTGGTGCAGGCGTACCTGGGCGGGCAACACGGATGAGCGCGCTGGCCACTTCCCGGACCGGCATGGTCACGAGCCCGCACCGGCTGGCGAGCGAGGCCGGGCTGGACATCCTGCGCGCGGGCGGCAACGCCATCGAGGCGGCCATTGCCGTCGGCGCCACGCTGGCCGTCACCTATCCCCACTTCACCGGCCTGGGCGGCGACGCGTTCTGGATTGTCGGCGACCGGCATGGCAACACGCGTGCGCTGTCCGGCATCGGGCAGGCCGCCGCCGCGCTGCCCGACTATGGCGATGCGATACCCACGCGCGGGCCGGCGTCGGCGCTGACCTCGGCGGCCACGGTCGACACCTGGGACCGCGCCTTCGCCATCAGCCGCGACCAATGGGGCGGGCGGCTGGGCTGGAGCCGGCTGTTCGAGCGCGCCATCGCGCTGGCCGAGGACGGCTTTCCGGTCACGCCGTCGCAGCGCTTCTGGCAGGCATTCCGCGCCGCCGAGCTGGCCGACTGGCCCGGCTTTGCCGACGTCTTCCTGCCCGATGGCCGCCTGCCCGCAGCCGGCGACCGCCTGCGGCAGCCGGCGCTGGCCCGCAGCCTGGAGCGCATCGCCCGCTTCGGCGCGCGCGAGTTCTACGAAGGCGAACTGGCCGCGCGCATCGCCGCGGGCCTGCAGGCGGCCGGATCGCCGCTCACCCGCGACGACCTGGCGCGCACCGCCGCGCGCGACGAGGCCCCGCAGCGCGTGCCCTATCGCGGCGGCGAGCTGCTGAGCCTGGCGCCGCCCACGCAGGGCGTGACCACGCTGCAGATCCTCGGCATCCTGGACCGGTTCGACGTCGCCGCCATCCCCGAAGGCAGCGCGGACTACTACCACCTGCTCGTGGAAGCCGTGAAACAGGCGTTTATCGAGCGCAACCGCCATGTGGCGGACCCCGAGTTCGCGGCCGTCCCGGTCGACGCCATGCTGGCCCCCGACCGGCTGGCCACGCTGGCCGCGCGGATCGATCCGCAACGCGCCCAGCCCTGGCCGCACGTCTACCAGCACGGCGACACCGTGTACCTGAGCGCGGTGGACGCCGAGGGCCGCTGCGTGAGCGTGCTGCAGACCGTGTACTTCGACTGGGGCAGCGGCGTGGTGGCCGGCGACACCGGCATCCTCTGGCACAACCGCGGCGCGGCGTTTTCTGCCGATCCCACCCATCACAACGCGATACAACCGCGCAAACGGCCGTTCCATACGCTCAATCCAGGCATGTACCTGCGCGACGGCAAACCCCGGCTGATGTATGGCACGCAGGGCGCCGACGGCCAGCCGCAGACGCTGGCGGCCGTGCTGACGCGGCTGATCGACTACGGGATGAACCCGCTGCAGGCGCTGGCGCGGCCGCGCTTCCTGCTGGGCCGCACGTTCTCGGACAGCCGCGACAGCCTGAAGATCGAGGCCGACGCGGGCGCCGATGTGATCGCGGCGCTGTCGACCCGCGGTCACGAAGTGAGCCCCATCGACGCGCAGAGCCCGCTGGCCGGCCATCCGGGCGCCATCGCGTTGTACGACGACGGCACGATCGCCGGCGCGCACGACCCACGCAGCGACGGCATCGCCATGGGGCTGTAAGGGGCATGGCACCCAGCGCCGCCGCGCTGGGGCATCATGCTGGAAAACCGGCACCGCCGCGCATGACGCAGGCATGACAGCCCTGCAACGTGTAGCGGTTTTGTATCGGACAGGAACCCGTGCAGGGGATGCCCGTCCAATGCCCATGACTGTCGACTCGCCATCACGATGCGATGCAGCGTGCAAGCGCCGGGGCGATGGTCCACAATTCCGCCGGAGGGGCGCACCGCTGCATACGGTTCACGCGCTCCCCATGTCCCCAGCAACCGCTCCCCTCTCGCCAAGGAGAACACCGTGCTGAGCCCACATGAACTTGCCACGCTGATGTTGATCGGCAATGGCCCGCATACCCGCGACGATACGTCGACCATCCCCGCGCGCGAAATCGATCCCGTCGATCTCGATGCGCTGATCTCCAAGGAAATGGTGATCCTGCAGTCCGAACAGGGCCAACGCCCCTGTCCGCAGATCACCGCGCACGGCCGCTCGATGCTGGCCGCCGTGGGCCGCCTGGGCTAGCTGCCCGGGCCTTGCCCACAGTCTCTCTCGCTATCGACCCCGTGACCCGATGCCGGGTGGCTATCGCGTGACGGTGGTGTCGGTCAGCGGCTGCCATCGCAGCCATCCCCCAGCCATACGGGGCGTCCATGTCGACGCCCCTTTTTTTGTTCCCGCCCGTGCCCGGCGTCGGCCATGCGCCGACAGGCAGCGGCGGATGCAATCGCTATAGTCTGCTGAGCACCCGTAGGCGGCGCCGCGCGGCCCGCCCTGCCCCCCCGTTACAGGAGCCCGCCATCGCCGCTTGGCAATCGGACATCCCCGCCCGCCTGGACCGCCTGCCGTGGTCGCGCTGGCACTGGCGCGTGGCCATCGCGCTGGGCATCGCCTGGGTGCTGGACGGGCTCGAAGTCACGCTGGTCGGGTCGGTGGGCGCCGTGCTGGAGCGCCCGGACACGCTCGGCCTGAGCGCCGCGCAGGTGGGCTGGACCGGATCGCTGTATATCCTCGGCGCCGTGCTGGGCGCGCTGGTGTTCGGCCGGCTGGCCGACCGGCTTGGCCGCAAGCGGCTGTTCCTGGCCACGCTGGCCGTCTACATGGCCGCCACGCTGGCCACCGCGTTCTCGCCGAATTTTGCGTTCTTCGCGCTGTGCCGCTTCGTGACCGGGCTGGGTATTGGCGGTGAATACGCGGCCATCAACTCGGCCATCGACGAACTGATACCGGCCCGCGTGCGCGGCCGCGTCAACCTTGCGATCAACGGCAGCTTCTGGCTGGGCGCCGCGCTTGGGGCGGGCCTGAGCCTGTTGCTGCTGGACCCGCGCGTGTTCGGGCCGGTCTGGGGCTGGCGCGCCTGCTTTGCGCTGGGCGCGGTGCTGGCCGTGGCAATCGTGCTGATCCGCCGGCACGTGCCCGAAAGCCCCCGCTGGCTGACCACGCACGGCCGGCACGACGAGGCCGCGCGCGTGATCGCCGCCATCGAGGCCGAGGTGACGGCGCGGCATGGGCCGCTGCCCGCCCCCGACGCGGCGACCCACGTGGCCTATGCCGGCAAGCCGATTCCGTCGCTGCGCGAGATCGTGCGGCTGCTGGTGCATCGCTACCGGACGCGCAGCGTGGTCACGTTTGCGCTGATGGTGGCGCAGGCGTTCTTCTACAACGCCATCTTCTTTACCTATTCGCTGGTGCTGACCAAGTTCCAGGGCGTGCCCGAGGAGCGCGTGGCGCTCTATATCTTCCCGTTCGCGCTCGGCAACGCGCTGGGGCCGCTGGTGCTGGGGCCGCTGTTCGACCGTATCGGCCGGCGCAAGATGATTGCCGTGACCTATGTGCTGTCCGGCATCGGCCTGGCGGCCACGGGCTGGGCGTTCCGGGAAGGCTGGCTCGACGCGCGCTCGCAGGCGCTGTGCTGGTCGGCCGTGTTCTTCCTGGCGTCGGCCGCGGCCAGTTCGGCCTACCTGACCGCCAGCGAGGTGTTTCCGCTCGAAATGCGCGCGCTGGCCATCTCGGTGTTCTACGCGGTAGGCACCGGCACGGGCGGCTTTATCGCGCCGGTGCTGTTCGGCATGCTGATCGAAACCGGTAGCCGGGGCGCGGTGGCGGTAGGCTATGCCATCGGCGCGGCGCTGGTCATCGTGGCCGGGCTGCTGGCGCTGCGGTTCGGCGTGGATGCGGAGCGCCGCGCGCTGGAGGACATCGCCCCGCCGCTGGGCGCCGAGCGCGACTGACGGCGAAAAATATTCTTTCTCATATTTTTCCGGCGTATGTTATGTTATTCCATAACATTTCTACCGGATTCCGAGATGCCAACGCTCCACACCCAACTGCGCGCACTCCGCAAGCTGCGGGGCGTGACGCTGGGCGACGTCGGCCGCACCATCGGCATGGCGGCGTCTAACCTGTCCCAGGCCATCAGCGGCAAGCAGGATGTGCGCGGCTCGACACTCGTTGCCATCGCCGCCGCCATGGATGCCGAATGGGTGCTGGTGCCGCGCGAGCACCTGGACGACGTCCGGCAACTGCTGGCCGGCAAGACGGCCGGCCCTGACCGCGCCGCGCCCACCTCGGTCGACCTGCTGCTCGGGGACCAGACATGAGCGACGACCTGCGCCCGCGCTACCTGTCCGTCCACCTGCACGGCGTGCTCTGCGGCTACCTGTGCGAAGCGGGCCGCACCACGCGCTTCGTGCCCGGCGAGCAGTTCCGTGGCGATCCGGGGCGGCCCACGCTGAGCCTGTCGCTGTCCGTGCCCGGCAACGAGGCGGCCACCGCCACGGTGCTGTCCAACCCTTTCCATCCCGCGCTCTACAACACCGGCGGCGAGCTGCCGCCCTATTTTGCCGGCCTGCTGCCCGAGGGCGAACTGCGCAAGCGGCTGGAAGCCACGCGCCATCATCCCGACGACCGCGACGACTTTGGCGTGCTGGCCGCCGCCGGCGAGGACCTGCCCGGCGCGCTGACGATCCGCCCGGCCGACCTCGACGCGCTGCCGGACTACGTACGCACCGTGGGCGTCACCGGCGGGGCCGACAACCTTGAAATCGCCGTGGTCGAAGGCGCCACCGAGGGCGCCGCGTCGGTGTCCGGTGTGCAGAACAAGCTCGCGCTGTCCACGGCCCACGCGGGCCGGCGCTACACGATGCCCACGCACGGCCGCCTGTCGGACCTGATCGCCAAGCTGCCGGCCCGCAACGACGACAGCCAGATCTTCAACGAATACGTGTCGATGCAGCTGGCGCAGGCGGCCGGCGTGGCGGTGGCCGTCTGCCGGCCCCAGCCGCTGGCCGCGATCGACGTGCCGGGGCTGGCCGAGGCGCTGGGGCCGGACCTGCATTTCCTGGCCGTCGACCGTTTCGACCGCGAACCGGGCGGGCGCGTGCATGCCGAGGACGGCTGCCAGATCCTGACCCGCATGCCGGCGCGCAAGTACGCCGGCAGCGACGCCTACGTGGCCATCGTCCGGCTGCTGGACCGGCTCAGCGTGCGCGGCATCGAGGACGTGCGGCAGTTCTTCATGCGCCAGGCCGTGCATACGCTGCTGGGCAACAGCGACGCCCATCTCAAGAATTTCTCGTTCCTGTACCGCAATGGCACGATGCCCGAGCTGTCGCCGGCGTACGACATCGTCAGCGTGGCCGCGCTGCCGGGCTTTGCCGCGTTCGGCCAGAACGTGGCGATCGACGCCCTGCAGCGCCAGCAGACGCTGGAGACGTACCGCCAGTTCGCCCGGGACGCGCGGATCGCCGACCGCATTGCCGTGGCGGCGGTCAAGGACGCCGTGACGATGGCGCAGGCGCGCTGGCCCGAATTGCTCGACACGCTGCCCACGCCGCCGGCCATGCGGACCCTCGTGCTGGACCGCCTGCGCACGCTGCCGCTGGCACGGCTGGCGCGCCGCTAGCGGACGGCAGGCGGCTCAGCTCAGCCCGTCGAGCACCATGTGCTGGCCGTGGATGGCATCGGCCGCGTCGGAGGCCAGGAAGACCACGGCCCGTGCCGCGGCACCCGTGGAGACCCAGTGCGACGGCTCCGCCGACGGCATGGCGCGGCGGTTGGCCGGGGTATCGAGGATGCTCGGGGCGATGCTGTTGACGTTGATGCCGGCGCCGCGCACCTCGTGCGACAGGCTTTCCACCAGGCGCTGCAGCGCGCTCTTGGACGCCACGTAGGCGCCCATCGTCGCCGCCCCGGCCGTCGCGCTCCTGGCGGACACGGCCACCACCTTGCCGTGCCGCTGGAACATCATCGACGGGATGAAAGGGCCGGTGACGGCCACGAACGACCACGCATTCAGGTCCATCATGCGCAGCCACGACTCGCGGCTCATGGCATGGGTCGGGTCGCCCATCTCGAAGCCGCCCGCCACGTGCACCAGCACGTCGACCGTGCCGAAGGCGTCGAGGATGGCCGCCGCCACGCCCGCCATCGCCGTATCGGACGTGACGTCGGCCGCGTGCAGCAGCGTGCCGCCATGGTCGGGCTCGGGGTGGGCAAAGACGCTCTGCAGGTGCTGCAAGTTGTGGTCGATCAATGCCAGCCGCTCGTGTTCGGCGGCAAAGCGGCTGGCCACGGCGCGCCCGAGGGCGCCGGCCGCGCCGGTGATCACGACATGACGACGGGGGGCCTTCGCATCCATGGCTGGCTCCGGAACAGGGGTCCTTCCACCATAGTGCGTGGGTCCGGACTCCGCCAGCGGCCGGGCGGCGCCAACTGTACAGCACGTGGCGCCGGCATCTGTGCATGGCCGCGCGGTCGATGTTGGTGCAAGATGCGGCACCGCCCGCCCCTCGGGCTTTTCGTACCAGGATGCAGACGTGCCCCTTTCCCGCCTCAGGCAGAGCGAAACCCTGCTGGCCGTTGCCGCGCTGGTCGGCTCGATGGCGTCGCTGTGCATCGGCACGTCGTTTGCCAAGAGCCTGTTCGGCGCCGTGGGCGCCCAGGGCACCGTGGCGTTGCGGGTGGGGTTTGCCGCGCTGATCCTGATCGCGGTGTGGCGGCCGTGGCGGTTCCGGCTGTCGGGCACCCATGCGCGGGCCATCGCGCTGTACGGCGCTGCGCTGGGCGCGACCAACCTGCTGTTCTATATGTCGCTGCGGACCATCCCGCTCGGGCTGGCCATCGCCATCGAGTTCACGGGCCCGCTGACCGTGGCGGTACTGTCGTCGCGGCGTGCCATCGACTTCCTGTGGATCGCCTGCGCCGTGGCCGGGCTGGTGCTGCTGCTGCCGCTGGGCGATGCCGCCACGCACCTCGACCCCGTCGGCATCGGCTTTGCGCTGGCGGCCGGCGTGGGCTGGGCGCTCTATATCGTCTTCGGGCAGATGGCCGGCAACGCGCACGGCGGCCAGGCCACGTCGCTGGGCATGACCATGGCGGCGCTGGTGGCGCTGCCGTTCGGGCTGGCCCATGCGGGCCCGGCGCTTTTCAGCCCGGCGGTGCTGCTGGCCGGGCTGGCGGTGGGGCTGATGTCGAGCGCGATTCCGTATTCGCTGGAGATGGTGGCGCTGAAGCGGCTGCCGCGGCGGACCTTCGGCATCCTGCTGAGCCTGGAGCCCGCCATGGGCGCGCTGGCCGGGCTGGCGTTCCTGCACGAGCAGTTGACGCTGATCCAGTGGGTGGCGATTGCCGCCATCATCACCGCGTCGATCGGCTGCACGGCCACGTCGCGCGGCAAGAGCTAGTTGCCGGCGAACCAGTCGTGCGGCAGCCAGTGGTCGCGGCGCGGCCGGGTGGTGTCTGCCAGCGACAGGCTGACTTCGTGCAGGTAGCTGTCCTCGGGGTTGCGGCGCGTGGCAAAGCCGCAGTCGCGCATGATGGCCAGCATGCGGCGGTTTTCGCTCAGCACGTCGCCGCGCATGCCGCGTAGCCGGCCGGCCCGCGCCACCTGCTGCAGCCGCTGGATCAGCCGCCGCCCCAGGCCCTGGCCCTGCCAGTCATCGGCCACCACCACGGCCAGTTCGGCCACGTCATCGGCATTCACCACGTATTCGGCATTGGCGACGATGGTTTCCTCGCCCGATGCGGCGGGCGCCGTCACCACCATCGCCACGTCGCGTCCCGGGCGATGGCCGACAAAGCCCTGGATGGTCTCGTCGGCCACCCGGCCGCCGGTCAGAAAGCGGTAGTAGCGGCTTTCGCGCGACAGGCTGTCGACGAAGGCCCGCAGCGCGTCGCGATCGGCCGGCCGCACCGGCCGCACCGTCACCTGCCTGCCACCCCGCGCGATCCACTGTTCCGCGCCCGCCTCGTCTTGCTGTGTTCCGGTATCGCCACGCATCGCCCACCCCTGACTTCATTTCCTGTAGGCAGGACTATAGTCGAAACCCTGACTTTTGCAAATGAAGTTAGAGTGCTATCCTGAATTCATGCCGACCACAGTTCCACCCCTCTCGCCCGACGACTTCGCCCAGTGCTCGATTGCGGCCACGCTTGGCCTGATCGGCGAAAAGTGGACGATCCTTATCCTGCGCGACGTGTTCTCCGGCGTCCGCCGGTTCGACGACTTCCTGGCCCGCCTGCAGTGCTCACCGGCAGTGCTGTCCGCGCGGCTCAAGACGCTGACCGAGGCCGGCCTGCTGCGCAAGGTCGGCTACAAGGAACCCGGCGAGCGCGAGCGCTTTGCCTACCATCCCACCAAGTCCGCCGTGGACCTGCTGCCGGTCATCGTTGGCCTGATGCAATGGGGCGATGCCCACATGAAGCCGTGCGGCCAGGGGCCGGCCGAGATCCGCTCGCGGGTCAACGGGCTCAAGGTGCGCGCGGCCCTGATCGACGAGGAAAACCAGCTCGTCTCGCCCTCGGACATGCAGCTCATCTCGCTGCTCGATCCCGCCACGTCACCCCGCTGACCGGACCGGCGCGCACCGGCGCCGCACATTGCACTGCACCATAGCCGTGCGGCCGCCCTAGTCTGGCGCCGCACCACGATCCGTTAATGTGCCTGATGCGCCGCTTCAAGGCGGTTTTTCGGCCGCCCAGGCATCCCAGTCGCCACCTTCATCCCCTGGCACACCGCTTGCGATAGGTAGTGCGGGCCGGTCAACGGCGATCCGCCCACCCCACACAAGCGCGGCCGCCTTCTTCAAGGCGACCGGGCAGGACAACGGCGTCCCCAGAACTGGCCCCCATTGGCCAGGCTCTCGGGACGCCATTTGTTTTTGGAGCCCAAGGATGAACGGCAAAGCCACCCGGATCGACCTGCTGAGTCTGAAGACCCCGCAGATGCGCGCCTTCCACCTGACCTGGATGGCGTTCTTCGTCTGCTTCTTCGCCTGGTTTGCCTGCGCGCCGCTGATGCCGGTGCTCAAGGGCGAATTCGGGCTCACGCCGGGCCAGATCGCCAACATCAACATCGCCGCCGTGGCCGTCACGATCATCGTGCGGCTGATCATCGGGCCGATGTGCGACCGCTTTGGCCCGCGCAAGACCTATACGGGCCTGCTGGCCATCGGCGCGATCCCGGTCATCGGCGTGGCCTTTGCCCAGAACTACGAGACGTTCCTGTTCTTCCGCCTGCTGATCGGCGCGGTGGGCGCGAGCTTTGTCATCACGCAGTACCACACGTCGGTGATGTTCGCGCCCAACGTGGTGGGCACCGCCAACGCCGCGTCGGCCGGCTGGGGCAACGCCGGCGGCGGTGCCGCCCAGGGCGCCATGCCGCTGCTGCTGGCCGCCGTGCTGTTCCTGGGCGTGGACCACGCCATGGGCTGGCGCGTGGCGCTGATCGTGCCGGGCGTGCTGATGCTGGTGATGGCCGTTGTCTACTGGCGCTTCACGCAGGACTGCCCGGAAGGCAATTTCTCGGACCTGCGCGCCCAGGGCATCGCCGTGAGCGGCGGCAAGGGCGGCGGCGGCTGGGCCAGCTTCCGCGCCGCCAGCACCAACTACCGCGTCTGGATGCTGTTCATCACCTACGGCGCCTGCTTTGGCGTGGAGATCTTCATCCACAACGTGGCCGCCACGTTCTACGTGGACCGCTTTGGCCTGTCGCTGTCCGCCGCCGGCATGGCCGCCGCCAGCTTCGGCCTGCTGGCCCTGTTTGCCCGGGCGCTGGGCGGCTACCTGTCCGACAGGGTGGCCCGCCGCCGCGGCCTGGATGCGCGCTCGATCGTGCTGTTCGTCTTCATCCTGGGCGAAGGGCTGGGCCTGCTGGCCTTTGCCCACGCCTCGGGCGTGGTCACCGCCGTGGCCGCGATGCTGGTGTTCGGCCTGTTCACGCACATGGCCTGCGGCGCCACCTACGCGCTGGTGCCGTTCATCGACCGCAAGGCGCTGGGCGGCGTGGCCGGGATCATCGGCGCGGGCGGCAACGTCGGCGCGGTGGCGGCCGGCTTCCTGATGAAGGGCCTGGGCGACCTGCAGCTCACGCTGACGTACCTGGGCGTGGCCGCCACGCTGGCCGCGCTGTGCGCCATCGCCGTGCGCTTCAGCGCCGAGCACAAGGCCCGCGAGCAGGCGCTGTACGACAGCGCGCTCGCCAACTGATCGACGCCTCACACAAGATACCCCGCACAAGGAAAGCATCATGAAGATCATCATCGTCGGGCACGGCATGGTCGGCCACAAGTTCCTGGAATGCCTGGCCGATGCCGGCGCGCAGGACCTGGAAGTGACGGTGCTCTGCGAGGAGCCGCGCCCCGCCTACGACCGCGTCCACCTCTCGGAATTCTTCGCCGGCAAGTCGGCCGATGACCTGTCGCTGGTACCGGCGGGCTTCTTCGACCAGCACAACAACATGCTGCTGCGCCTGAACGCCAGGGCCACGGGCATCGACACGGCGGCGAAGACCGTCACCACGTCCACCGGCGAGACGCTGCCCTACGACAAGCTGGTGCTGGCCACCGGCTCGTACCCGTTCGTGCCGCCGCTGCCGGGCAAGGACCGCAAGGACACCTTCGTCTACCGCACCATCGAGGACCTGGAAGCCATGCTCGAATGCGGCCGGCGCGCCCGCACGGGCGTGGTCATCGGCGGCGGGCTGCTGGGCCTGGAATGCGCCAAGGCGCTGCGCGACATGGGGCTGGAAACCCACGTGGTGGAGTTTGCCCCGCGCCTGATGGCCGTGCAGGTGGACGACGGCGGCGGCCGCATGCTGCGCCAGAAGATCCAGGACCTTGGCGTGACGGCCCACACGGGCAAGAACACGGTGGAGATCGTCGATGGCGTGGACGGCACGCACCGCATGAACTTTGCCGACGGCACGCACCTGGACACCGACATGATCGTGTTCTCGGCCGGTATCCGCCCGCGCGACGAACTGGCGCGCCAGGCCGGCCTGGCCGTGGGCCCGCGCGGCGGCATCACCATCGACAACAACTGCCTGACCTCGGACCCGCACGTCTACGCCATCGGCGAATGCGCGCTCTGGGACGGCAAGATCTACGGCCTGGTGGCCCCCGGCTACGACATGGCCCGCGTGGCCGCCCGCCACCTGCGCGGCGAGGCCGCCGAGTTTGCCGGCGCCGACATGAGCACCAAGCTCAAGCTGATGGGCGTGGACGTGGCCAGCATCGGCGACCCGCACGGCAACGCGCCGGGCAGCCGGTCGTACCAGTTCACCGACGAGCGCAAGCAGGTCTACAAGAAGCTTGTGGTGTCCGATTGCGGCAAGTACCTGCTCGGCGGCGTGCTGGTGGGCGATGCGGCCGAGTACGGCACGCTGCTGCAGATGATGCTGAACCGCATCGAGCTGCCGGAATCGCCCGAATTCCTGATCCTGCCGTCGTCGGACGGTCAGGCCAAGCCTGCGCTGGGCGCCGACGCGCTGCCCGACACCGCCCAGATCTGCTCGTGCAACAACGTCAGCAAGGGCCAGATCTGCGCGGCCGTGACCGACGGCGCCACCAGCATCGGCGCGCTGAAGACCTGCACCAAGGCCGGCACCGCGTGCGGCGGCTGCGTGCCGCTGGTCACGCAGATCATGAAGGCCGAGATGAAGAAGCAGGGCATGGCCGTCAACAACCACCTCTGCGAGCACTTTCCGTACTCGCGCCAGGAGCTGTACCACCTGGTGCGCGTGGGCAAGTTCAAGACGTTCGACGACCTGCTGGCCGCGCACGGCAAGGGCCTGGGCTGCGACATCTGCAAGCCCACGGTGGGCAGCATCCTGGCCTCGTGCTGGAACGAGTTCGTGCTCAAGGAAGAGCACGCCAGCCTGCAGGATTCGAACGACTATTTCCTGGCCAACATCCAGAAGGACGGCACGTACTCGGTGGTGCCGCGCATGCCGGGCGGCGAGGTCACGCCTGACGGCCTGATCGCCGTGGGCCAGGTGGCCAAGAAGTACGGCCTCTACACCAAGATCACCGGCGGCGCGCGCGTGGACATGTTCGGCGCCCGGCTGGAGGAACTGCCGCTGATCTGGGAAGAACTGGTGGCCGCCGGCTTCGAATCGGGCCACGCCTACGGCAAGTCGCTGCGCACGGTGAAGTCGTGCGTCGGGTCGACGTGGTGCCGCTACGGCGTGGACGACTCCGTGGGCCTGGCGATCGACATCGAGAACCGCTACAAGGGCCTGCGCGCGCCGCACAAGATCAAGTTCGGCGTGTCGGGCTGCACGCGCGAGTGCGCCGAGGCGCAGGGCAAGGACGTGGGCATCATCGCCACCGAGCGCGGCTGGAACCTCTACGTCTGCGGCAACGGCGGCATGAAGCCGCGCCACGCCGAACTGCTGGCCGGCGACCTGGACCGCGAGACGCTGGTGCGCTACATCGACCGCTTCCTGATGTTCTACGTGCGCACGGCCGACCGCCTGCAGCGCACCAGCACCTGGCGCGACAACCTGGAAGGCGGCCTGGACTACCTGAAGGCCGTGGTCATCGACGACAAGCTCGGCATCGGCGCCGACCTGGAAGCCGAGATGCAGCACGTGGTGGACACCTACGAGGACGAGTGGAAGAAGGCCATCACCGACCCTGAGACCCGCAAGCGCTTCCGCCACTTCGTCAACAGCGACCTGCGCGACGACAACCTCGTCTTCCTGGAAGAGCGCGGCCAGATCCGCCCGGCCACGCCGGAGGAACGGAACTTGCAGCGCAACCGCCTGAGCCACATTCCCGTGGTTGCCGTGCCCGCCAAAGCTGCCTGAAACAAGGAGAACGTGATGAGCCAAGCCCACCATCCCGAAACCTGGACCGCAATCTGCACCTTGCGCGACATCGTGCCCAATACTGGTGTCTGCGCGCTGGTGGACCGGCAGCAGGTGGCCGTGTTCCGCATTGGCCGGGGCGAAGAGGTCTACGCGATCGCCAATTTCGATCCGAATTCGCAGGCCAACGTGCTGTCGCGCGGCCTGGTTGGCAGCCTGGGCGACCGCATCGTGGTGGCCTCGCCGATCTACAAGCACCACTTCGACCTGCGCACCGGCGAATGCCTGGAGGCGCCCGAGCACTCGGTCACGGCCTACGCGGCCCGCGTCTACGACGGCAAGGTCTGGGTGGCCGCATCGGCCACCACGGGCGCCGCCACGCCAGCCGGGGTCGAGGAAGAACTCGCCGCCTGAGCCCCCTGCCCCCTCCACGCGCCCCACGATCATGCTCACGACGTCAAACGCCTCATCTCCCGCCGCGTCGGCCCGGCCGCGCCTGGTCGTCGTCGGCAACGGCATGGCCGGCATGCGCACGGTGGAAGAACTGCTCAAGCTCGCGCCGGACCTGTACGACATCACGGTGTTCGGCGCCGAGCCCCACGGCAACTACAACCGCATCCTGCTGAGCCCGGTGCTTGCCGGCGAGAAGACCGTCGACGACATCATGCTCAACACGCGCGACTGGTACACCCAGCACGGCATCGAGCTGCTGGCCGGCGACCCCGTGGTGGCCATCGACCGGCCGCGCCGCATCGTGCGCTCGGCTTCAGGCCGCGAGGTGCGCTACGACCGGCTGCTGCTGGCCACGGGCTCCAAGCCGTTCATCATCCCGGTGCCCGGCCACGCGCTGGACGGCGTGATCGCGTTCCGCGACATCCAGGACGTGGAGACGATGCTCCACGCCGCGCGCAACCACCGCCACGCCGTGGTCATCGGCGGCGGCCTGCTGGGGCTGGAAGCCGCCAACGGGCTGATGCGCCAGGGCATGGACGTCACCGTGGTGCACCTGGCCGACAGCCTGATGGAGCGCCAGCTCGACAAGCCCGCCGCCGAACTGCTGAAGGCCGCGCTGGAGCGCAAGGGCCTGCGCTTCCTGCTGAAGGCGCAGACCGCGGCCATCCTGGGCGACGACCGCGTCACCGGCGTGCGCTTCCAGGACGGCTCGCAGGTGCCGGCGGACCTGGTGGTGATGACCGCCGGCGTGCGCCCGAACATCGAACTGGCGGCCGGCGCCGGGCTGCACTGCGAGCGCGCCATCGTCGTCGACGACACGCTGCAGACGTTCGACCCGCGCATCTACGCCGTGGGCGAATGCGTGCAGCACCGCAACGCCACGTTTGGCCTGGTGGCGCCGATCTGGGACCAGGCCCGCGTCTGCGCGGCGCACCTGGCCGGCGCGGGCCATCGGCGCTACATCCAGCAGGCCACGGCCACCAAGCTCAAGGTGACCGGCGTGGACCTGTACTCGGCCGGCGACTTCATCGGCGCCGAAGGCAGCGAGGACCTGGTGCTGCGCGATGCGCGCCGCGGCGTGTACAAGCGGCTGGTGCTGCAGGATGGCCGGCTCGTCGGCGCCGTGCTGTACGGCGACGTCAAGGACGGCCCGTGGTATTTCGACCTGATCCAGAGCGGCAAGCCCGTGGCCGCGCTGCGGCAGCGCCTGCTGTTCGGCCAGGCGCAGTGCGAGTCCCTGGCGGCCTGACGCCGGCCGCCGCCGACCTTAGAGATTGATACCGTGAACCTGTCCGATATTGCGGTGGTCGCCACCACCGCCACCAAGACTGTCTCCACCACCTGCCCGTACTGCGGCGTGGGGTGCGGGGTGCGCGCCACGCTGCGCGCCGACGGCCAGGTTGAAGTCCAGGGCGATGCCGACCACCCGTCGAACTTCGGCCGCCTGTGCGTGAAGGGGTCGGCGCTGGGCGACACCGTCGGCCTGGACGGCCGGCTGCTGCACCCGCAACTGCGCCAGCCCGACGGATCGCTGCGCCGCGTGAGCTGGGACACCGCGCTGGGCAAGGTGGCCAGCGGCTTTGCCGACATCGTGGCGCGGCACGGCCCGGACGCCGTGGCGCTCTACGTGTCCGGCCAGATCCTGACCGAGGACTACTACATCGCCAACAAGCTGATGAAGGGCTTCATCGGCTCGGCCAATATCGACACCAATTCGCGCCTGTGCATGTCGTCGGCCGTGGCCGGCCACAAGCGCGCGTTTGGCGAGGACCTGGTGCCGTGCAGCTACGACGACCTGGAACAGGCTGACCTGGTGGTGCTGGTGGGCTCCAACACGGCGTGGTGCCACCCGATCCTGTTCCAGCGCCTGACGCGCGCCAAGGAAGCGCGGCCCGGCATGAAGATCGTGGCCATCGACCCGCGCCGCACCGCCACGTGCGAGCTGGCCGACCTGCACCTGCCGCTGCGCGCCGGCACCGACGTGCGGCTGTTCAACGGCCTGCTCGGCTATCTGGCGCGCCAGGGCCATGCCGATGCCGCGTTCGTCGATGCCCATACCAGCGGGCTGGACACCGCGCTGGCGGCCGCCGATGCCGACGGCACCGACCTCGACGCGCTGGCCCGCGCGTGCAAGCTCGACCCGCAGGACGTGCGCACGTTCTTCGAACTGTTTGCCGGCACCGGCAAGGTCATCACGGCGTTCTCGATGGGCGTGAACCAGTCGTCGTCGGGCACGGACAAGGTCAACGCGATCATCAACTGCCACCTGCTGACCGGCCGCATCGGCCGCCCCGGCATGGGCCCGTTCTCGCTGACCGGCCAGCCCAACGCGATGGGCGGCCGCGAGGTGGGCGGCCTGGCCAACATGCTGGCCGCGCACATGGAGCTGGCCAACCCGGTCCACCGGGACATCGTGCAGGATTTCTGGCAGTCGCCGCGCATGGCCGACCAGCCGGGCCTGAAGGCCGTGGACCTGTTCCGCGCCATCGAGGCCGGCCAGGTCAAGGCCGTCTGGGTCATCGCCACCAATCCCGTGGTCAGCCTGCCTGATGCCGACCAGGCGCGCCGTGCGCTGGCAAAGTGCGAACTGGTGGTCACGTCCGACGTGGTCACGCATACCGACACCAACGACGCCGCCCACGTGCTGCTGCCCGCGCTGGGCTGGGGCGAGAAAGACGGCACGGTGACCAACTCCGAGCGCCGCATCTCGCGCCAGCGGGCGTTCCTGCCCGTGCCCGGCGAGGCGCGCGCGGACTGGGACATCCTGTGCGACGTGGCCCGCCGCATGGGCTTTGCCGGCTTCGACTACGCCAGCCAGCACGAGATCTTCGACGAGCACGCGCGGCTGTCGGCCTGGCGCAATGGCGACGCCGACGCCAGCGAGGCGCCCCGCATGTTCGACATCGGCGGGCTGGCCGGCCTGGCCCGACGCGACTACGACGATTTCGTGCCCGTGCAGTGGCCGGTGCCAGGCGCCACGGTCGCCGGCACCAGCCGGCTGTTCGAGGATGGCCGCTACGCGTTCCCCGATGGCCGGGCGCGGTTCGTGCCGACGGCGTCGCGCGCCCCGGCGCATGCCGCCGACGACGAATTCCCGCTGATCCTGAACACCGGCCGCGTGCGCGACCAGTGGCACACCATGACGCGCACCGGCAAGGCCGCGCGGCTGGCCGACCACCTGCCCGAGCCGTTCGTCGACATGCACCCGCAGGACGCGCTGCTGTGCGGCGTGGGCGAAGGCAAGCTGGCGCGCGTGACCAGCCGCTGGGGCGCCATGGTGGCCCGCGTGCGCTTTGGCGGCGGCATTCCGCGCGGCAGCGTGTTCGTGCCGATCCACTGGAACGACCAGTTCAGTTCCGATGCGCGCGTGGGCGCCGTGGTGAATCCGGTGGTCGACCCAGTCTCGGGCGAGCCCGAGTTCAAGCACACGCCGGTGCGCGTGGAGGAATTCCGCGTGTCGTGGCACGGCTTTGTGCTGAGCCGCCGCGCGCTGCCCGCCGAGGCGCTGACGTACTGGACGCGCGTGCAGGGCCGCCAGTTCCAGCGCTATGAATTCGCCGGGCGCGAGCACGTGGCCGACCGCGCCGCCTGGGCCCGCGCGCTGCTGGGCGTGCAGGACCCGGATGCCGACTGGCTGGAATACGAGGACCGCACCGCCGGTGTCTATCACGCCGGCTACGTGGTCGACGACCGGCTGGAGGCATGCGTGTATGTGTCCACCCGCGCCGAGCTGCCGTCGCGCGCGTGGCTGTCGCAGCTCTTCGGCCAGGACCGGCTGGAAGACGGCGACCGCATCGGCCTGCTGCTGGGCCAGCCGCTGGAAAAGACCGCCGATGCCGGCCCTACCGTCTGCTCGTGCTTTGGCGTGGGCCGCAATACGATCTGCGACGCCGTGCGCCAGCACGACCTGAAATCCACGGCCGAGATCACGGCCTGCGTGAAGGCCGGCGGCAACTGCGGATCGTGCGTGCCGGAGCTGCGCAAGCTGCTGGCCGAGATTCGCATCGTCGAGGCCGCCGAAGCCGCCTGACATCGGCATCGGACGCACACGGCGCGGCAGCCATGCGGCTCTCGCGCCATTTTTTCCGTCGATTTCTTGACAATTCGTCCAGTGTTATACAAACTGTCCAGCATCGTTTTTCATCGCCGATGCGTCCCGCCATGCCAGAACGGACCCCGGAGCAGCGCCTGCTGCTCGAACAAGTGAAGCAGATAGCCGACGGGCTGGGCCAGACGCTGGCGCCGTTCTGCGAGGTCGTGCTGCACGACCTGCTGGAGCCGGGCCAGTCGATCCTGGCGATCCACAACAACCTGTCCGGCCGCGCCGTGGGCGACCCCACCACCGAGCTGGGCGAGGCCCGCATCACCGATCCCGGCTATCCGCAGATCCTGGCCAACTATCCGAACCAGTTTGCCGATGGCCGGCAGGCCAAGAGCACGTCGATCGGCATCAAGGACAGCACTGGCCGCTACGTGGCCGCGCTGTGCATGAACGTGGACCTGACGCTGTTCCGCAGCCTGCAGATGGCGATGGGCCAGTTCGTGCAGACCACCGCCGAGGGCCCCGAGGAAACGCTGGACCCGGCCAGCACCGAGGCGCTGCGCGCCCGCATCGACGCCTTTGCCGCGCGGCTGGCCACCACGCCGCGCGCGCTGAAGATCGAGGACCGGCGCGCGCTGCTGGCCGAACTGAAGGCCGGCGGGCTGCTGGAAGTGCGCCGGGCCATGGAAACCATCGCGGCCCACCTGGGGGTGTCGCGTGCCACCGTCTACACCTATGCCCGCTGACCGCGCCGCCGCGCAGCTGCTGCTGCTCGACAAACATGCCGTGGAAGCGGCGCTGATTCCCGACGACGTCGTGGCGGCCGTGCGCGAGGCGTTCGTGCTGCACAGCCACCGCGAAGGCCGCGTCTTTCCGCTGATCCGCGAAACGCTGCACACCGGCGGCGTGTTCGGCATCAAGGCCGGCGACGTGGGCCGGCAGAACCTGCTGGGCTTCAAGGCCGCCGGGTTCTGGCCCGGCAACCGCGAGCGCGGCGGCGAACCGCACCAGGCGACCATCATGCTGGTCGACCCCGGCACGGGCCGGCCGCTCTGCATCCTCGACGGCAACGCGATCACCACGGCCCGCACCGGCGCGGCCGGCGGCATCGGCCTGCAACGGCTGGCCCGGCCAGACAGCCGCCGCGTCTGCGTGTTCGGCACCGGCGTGCAGGCGCGCGTGCAACTGGCGTACGCGCTGGCGCTGCTGCCGTCGCTCGCCGAGGTCAGCTACGTGACCGCCAGCGGCGCGCCAGACGCCCGCTTCGAGGCCGAGTTCGCGGCCAGCCTGGGCGGCCGTGGCCGCATCGCCCACGCGCCGGACCGCAATGCCGCCGTGGCCCAGGCCGATGTGGTCATCACGGCCACGCCGGGCGGCGGCGCGCTGTTCGACGCCGACGCCGTGCAGCCGGGCACCCACCTGACCTGCGTGGGCGCCGACACCACCGGCAAGCGCGAGCTGCCGGACGGCGTGCTGGCGCGGGCCACGGTGATTGCCGACGACCTGGACCAGGCGCGCCGCATCGGCGAATGCCAGTGGGCGCCGGACCTGCACTGCATCGAACTGGGCGACCTGCTGACCGGCGCCGCCACGTTCGCGCGCCAGCCCGACGACATCACCGTGTTCGACATGACGGGCCTGGCGCTGCAAGACCTGACCGTCGCGCGCTTCCTGCACGAACGGGCCCTGGCCGACGGCGCCGGCACGCGCCTGGCCTGGCCCTGGTAACCGATTTCCTCCCGCGTCCATCCGCTCCCGACCATCATGACGACCCTGCCCCTGCCCACCTACGCCGACGTCGAAGCCGCCGCCGAACGCATTGCCGGCTACGCCAACCGCACGCCGGTCCATACGTCGCGCACGCTCAACGACCGGCTTGGCGCCGAAGTGTTCTTCAAGTGCGAGAACTTCCAGCGCATGGGCGCGTTCAAGTTCCGCGGCGCCTTCAACGCGCTGTCGAAGTTCACGCCCGCGCAGCGCCAGGGCGGCGTGGTGGCGTTCTCGTCCGGCAACCACGCCCAGGGCATCGCGCTGTCGGCCCGGCTGCTGGGCATGCCGGCCACGATCGTGATGCCGGCCGACGCCCCGGCGCTCAAGATCGCCGCCACCAAGGGCTACGGCGCCAACGTGGTGATCTACGACCGCTACACGGAAGACCGCGAAGCCATCGGCCGCGACCTGGCGGAAAAGCACGGCATGACGCTGATTCCGCCCTACGACCATCCGGACGTGATGGCCGGGCAGGGCACGGCCGCCAGGGAACTGTTCGAGGATGTGGGCACGCTTGACGCGCTGTTCGCGCCGCTGGGCGGCGGCGGGCTGCTGTCGGGCACGGCGCTCGCCACGCGCGCGCTGGCGCCGCAATGCGAGCTCTACGGCGTGGAGCCGGAAGCCGGCAACGACGGCCAGCAGTCGTTCCGCAGCGGCAGCATCGTCCACATCGACACGCCCAAGACCATCGCCGACGGCGCCCAGACGCAGCACCTGGGCCAGCACACGTTCCCGATCATCCAGCGCGACGTCAACGACATCCTGACCGCCACCGACGCTCAACTGGTCGACGCCATGCGCTTCTTTGCCGAGCGCATGAAGATGATCGTCGAGCCGACCGGCGCCCTGGGCCTGGCCGCCGCGCTGCAGCAGGCGGACGCGCTCAAGGGCAAGCGCGTCGGCATCGTCATCAGCGGCGGCAACGTCGATATCGCGTGGTTTTGTGAGTTGATGAAGCGGTAGGGTTACCGCCCCGCCAGCCTGGGGGGCTCCCCTACACCTCTTCCGACGGCTGCGCCCTGGCCACCGCCACGATCGGCTCGCGGTCGAGCTGCATGAAGATCCAGGCCGACGCTGACGTGATCAGGCCCACGCAGATGAACGTCGCGTGGAAGGCCGGCAGCACGTCGAAGTGGTGCGAGCCGATGCCGCCCTGGAACGTCGCCAGCAGCGCGCCGGCGGACGTTACCGCCAGGCTCATCGACAGCATCTGCACCATCGACAGCATGCTGTTGCCGCTGCTGGCCGTCACGCCGCTCAGGTCCTTCAGCGTCACCGTGTTCATGGCCGTGAACTGGATGGAGTTCACGGCGCCGAAGATCGCCATCATGACGATCACCAGCGGCAGCGGGCGCTCGGGCGAGATCAGCGCGAACGACGCCATCACCAGCCCCACCACGAACGTGTTGGTCACCAGCACCTTGCGGTAGCCAAAGCGTTCGATCAGGTGCGTGGCCAGCCGCTTGGACGCCATGCCGGCCACGGTCACCGGCACCATCATCAGCCCGGCGTTGAACGGCGAGTAACCCAGGCTCAACTGCAGCGTCAGCGGAATCAGGAACGGCATGGCGCCGTTGCCGATCCGCGCGAACAGGTTGCCCAGCAGCCCCACGCTGAACGCGTGGATGCCGAACAGCTGCAGCGGAAACAGCGGCGCCGCGCTGCGCCGGGCGTGGAACACGTAGGCGGTCAGCGCGGCCATGCTGGCAATCAGCAGCATCAGCACCGTGGCGTGCTGGAAGCCCATGCCGGCCAGCCCGTCGAGCGAGAACGACAGCGTCACCATGGCGATGGCCAGGAACGCATAGCCGGCGATGTCAAAGCGCCCGATGCCGGGCAGCCGCGCGTTGGGCATGTAGCGCACCGTGGCCACCGCGCCAATCAGCCCCACCGGCACGTTGATCAGGAAGATCCAGTGCCAGGAGAACGTCTGCGCGATCCAGCCGCCCAGCGTCGGCCCGATCAGCGGCCCGATCATGCCGGGGATGGCCACGAAGCTCAGCGCCTGCAGATACTGCTCGCGCGGGAACGTGCGCAGCACCGACAGCCGCCCCACCGGCAGCAGCATCGCCCCGCCCGCGCCCTGCACCACGCGCGCCGCGGCCAGCAGCGGCAGCGTGGGCGCCCAGGCGCACAGCAGCGACCCCAGCACGAACAGGCCGATGGCGGTCTGGAAGATCGTGCGCGTGCCAAAGCGGTCGGCCAGCCAGCCCGACGCCGGGATGATGACCGCCATCGTCAGCGAGTACGCGATGACCACCGACTGCATGCGCAGCGGGCTCTCGCCCAGGCTGCGCGCCATCGACGGCAACGCGGTGTTGACGATGGTGGAGTCCAGCGTCTGCATGAAGAAGCCCACGGCCACCACCCACAGCATGATGCGCAGCTTGGGGTCCTGGGGCGTGGAGACGGTATCGACGGGGGGCGGGGCTAACGGCATGGCGGCGCGCGGAAGGCGGCTAAAACCGCAACCTTAGGCGGGCGATGGCCGCATGGCAAGCGCGCGGCACGATCATCGCCCATTCGCGGCTCCCGGCCCGGTCACATCGACGCCCGCAGCCCGACGAAGAAGCGCCGCCCCGGCGCCGGCTCGTAGTATCTGCCATTGGCTTCATTGACGATGACCGAGCCGATGTAGTGCCGGTCGGCCACGTTGTCGATCCGGCCGAACACGTAAAGCTGCGTGGCGCCCACCTTGAACGTGTAGCCGGTCTTCAGGTTGATGGTGAGGTAGCCGGGCGCGGCCTGCGTGTTCAGGTCGTCGGCGTAGACCTTGCTGTCCGCGCGGGCCTCCACGCCCACCATCCACTGGCCCCACGGCCGGTACGTGACCTCGGCGCCCAGGCTGTGCCGCGCGGTGCCCGGCAGCCGGTTGCCGGCCGCCACGGTGGCGCCCTGCGCGTTGACGAACGATTCGCCGAAATAGGCCGACAGGTAGGTGTAGCCCAGCCCGGCCGCCAGCCGCTCGCCCGGACCGAACGCGCCGCGCCAGCCCAGTTCCAGCCCGCGCCGGCGCACGCCGTCCACGTTCTGGTAGACCGTGCGGCCGGCATCGTTGGCCAGCGGCACCACCTCGGCGTGGCTGTCGGCATCGAACAGCGCGGCCTCAAGCCGCTGGCTGCCCGACTGCCATTTCACGCCGATCTCGCCCTGCCGGCTCGTGGACGCCTGCAGCCCCAGGTTGGCCCCGACGCCGCCCGGGCCGTAGGCCACCTCGGTCAGCGTGGGCGTCTCAAAGCCGCGCCCCAGGTTGGCGTAGACGTTGAGCGACTCCATCGCATGCCAGACCACGCCCAGCACCGGGCTGACGTTGTGGTACGTGGACGTGCCGCTGTCGTCGGGGCTGGCGGCGGTCACGAAATGGTCGTCGATGCGCAGCCGCACCCTGCTGGCCCGTACCCCGCCCACCAGTTCCCAGGCCGGATGCACGGTCCAGTTGAATTGCGCGAAGGCGCCGTAGTCGGCCGCCTCGTCGGTCTCGTCGCGGCGCAGCGCGCCCTGCTGGCCGTTGTCGTTGACGTAGCCGTGGCGCCCGTCGCGCATGGCGTTGGCCTCGATGCCGGCTGTCCATTGCAGCGGCAGGCCGTTGGCCGTGGTCTTGCGCGTCCACGTCAACGCGCCGCCGCCGTAGGTGCGGTCCAGGTCGACGATGCCGCCCGCCGACGTGGGCGCCGCGCCGCTGAAGCCCAGCCGCTGCGTAAGCTGCCGGCCGCCGCCGTAGAGCCGGAAGTTCAGGCTGTCGCGCTCGGTCAACTGGTGCTCGACGACCACCCCGGCCTGGGTCTGCTCCACGTCCTTGCCGGTGTTGAACTGGGTGGCGGCCGGCACCGACTGGCGCGGATTGGCCTCGGCCTGCGCGCGCGTCAGCCCCAGCGGGTCTTCGGCCAGCGGCTGGTTGAAGTAGTTGAACTGGCCCGTGACCCTGGTGCCCGTGGCGGGCCGGGCCACGATCTTGGCGTTGAGCTGGTAGCGCCGCGCGGCGCTGTGGTCGCGGTAGCCGTCGGTCTGGTAGGTCCAGGCATCGAGCGTGCCGCCCAGGCGGTCGTTGCCGCCGCCCAGCGTCACGCCGGCCTGCCACTGGCCGTCCGACCCGAAGCCGGTGGACGCGCGCCCGGCAAACCCCTGCGTGGGCGGGTCGGGCGTGAAGACCTGCACCACGCCGCCCGACGCATTGCCGTACATCTGGGCAAACGGCCCGCGCAGGATTTCCACGCGGCTGGCGTTGGCCAGGTCGAACGTCGACGACTGGCCCTGCCCGTCCGGCATCGTCGCCGGAATGCCGTCGACAAACAGCCGCACGCCGCGCACGCCGAACGTCGACCGGCTGCCAAAGCCGCGCACCGCGATCTGCAGGTCCTGCGAATAGTTCTGGCGGTCGCGCACGGCGATGCCGGGGCTGGTCAGCGTCAGCTCGGACAGGTTGACCAGCGGCGACGTGGCCGTAAACGGGTCCACGGCGATGCTGTCGATGGCGGCCGGCGCGTCGAAGCGCCGCTGCTCGTTGCGGCTGGCGCTGACCACCACGTCGGGCAGCGCCGCCTCTTGCGCGCTGGCCGGCACGGCCGGGGTCATGGCCAGCGGCACCGCCATCCAGGCGGCCGGCCGGCGCCCGAGCGCGGCCAGCAGTGCGGTACGCAGTGCGGAAGTCTGGGTCCTGCCGGCAGCGTGCATGGGGGCGCGTCCCGAAGATAGACACCTCGCACGCGCGGATTGCGCGTGGCGCCTAGTCTACTCCCGGCCATCGGGCCCGCGCCGTCGGGCGCACGCTGACAGCGCGGCGGCGTGGCGCCCGGGCGTCAGATTGATGATGCGCCGTGGCCGGCGCAATGCTACCCTCTGGTGCCGCCGCACGCTGTCTGGCGCGGCCGGCGCAAACCTTCGGCCCCCATCCCTGCCAGATGAGAATCCTTATCGTTGAAGACGACCCCATGCTCGGCGATGGCCTGCATCGCGGACTGAAGCTGATGGGGCATGCCGCGGACTGGTTCCGCACGGCGGCCGAGGCCGACCGCGCCATCGCCGCCATGCACTACGACGCCGTGCTGCTGGACCTGGGCCTGCCCGACGAGGACGGCGTGACGATGCTGCTGCGCTGGCGCAACCAGGGGCGGCATACGCCGGTGGTCATCCTGACCGCGCGCGACGCCGTGCAGGACCGCATCGGCGGGCTCGACGCCGGCGCCGACGACTACCTGATCAAGCCGGTCGACCTCGACGAACTGGCCGCGCGGCTGCGCGCCGTGTCGCGCCGGGCGGCGGGCATGCTGGAGCCAGTCTGGCGCCACGGCCCGCTCGAATACCATCCGGCCGCGCGGCTGGCGGTCTGGCACGGCAAGTCCGTGGACCTGACCAGCCGCGAGTCGATGCTGCTGGAACTGCTGCTGACCCATCCCAACCGCGTGCTGACGCGCGAATTCCTGCGCGACAAGCTCTACGAATGGGAGAAAGGCTCGGAGAGCAACACGCTCGAAGTCCATATCCATCATCTGCGCCGCAAGCTCCATCCCGGCATCGTCCGCACGCTGCGCGGCGCCGGCTATACGCTGGGCACGGTGGATGCGCTGGCGGCACCGGCCCCCGACGCTGGCGACAGTGGCGACCATGGCGACGGTGGCGCAGGCGGGGCCCCCGCATGACGCTGCAACGGCGGCTGATCCTGGTCGTCCTGCTGACCGTCTTCTTTGCCTGGGTGGTAACCAGCGTGCTGGTCTTCCGCAACGCGCGGATGGAAGTCAACGAACTCTACGACACCGCGATGGTGCGCATGGCCCAGCAGATGCAGGCCGTGCTGCCGCTGGTGCAGCCGGGTGCCATCCACCAGCCGCCCCCTGGCGGCTACGGCACCGGCAATGCCGAGGTGGGCGATCTTGGCGCGGCCGGCCTGGGCGACCTGGCGATTGCCGCGTGGCGCGCAAACGGAGAGCCGCTGCACATCGACCCCGACGGCGACCGCCTGCCCCGCCTGCCGCAGGTGGCCGGCTTTACCGACCGCACGCTCGACGCCCGCGCATGGCGGCTGTACTACCTGGAAGACCCGGTGGACGGCTGGCGCGTCTGCGTCGGCCAGTTGATGGCCGAGCGCGAGGAACTGGTGGTGGCCTACCTGCAGGCGCAGGTGCTGCCGTGGGCGCTGGGCCTGCCGCTGCTGACCATGCTGCTGATCCTGGGCATCCGCCGCATGCTGCGGCCGCTCACCGACATCTCGCAAGCCATCGCCACGCGCGCGCCGGGCGATCCCACGCCGATTGCCGCGCATGGCGTGCCGCGCGAGCTGATGCCGCTGGTCCAGGCGATGAACCGGCTGCTGGACCGCGTGTCAGCCCTGCTCGAACGTGAACGCCGCCTGACCGCCGATGCCGCGCACGAGATGCGCACCCCGCTGGCCGCGCTCAAGGCGCAATGGGACGTGGCGCGCCGCTCGGCCGATGCGGACGAACGCGCGCAGGCCGCCGTCAAGGTCGAGGCCGGCATCGACCGCCTGAGCCACCTGGTGTCGCAACTGCTGACGCTGAGCCGGCTGGAGGATGACACCACGTCGCCCGCCCGCGCGCCGGTGGACTGGCGCGAGGTGTCGCGGCAGGTGCTGTCCGATTGCCTGCTGCTGTCCGAGCGCCGGCAGGTCGACATGGAAGTGCTCTGGCCGGCGGACGGCCGCCCGCCGCTGGACGTCTGCGGCGACGGCACGCTGCTCGGCACCCTGCTGCGCAACCTGATGGACAACGCGCTGCGCTACGGCCCGGCCGGCTCGGTCGTCACGCTGGCGTTCGAGCCGGACCGCATCGTCGTGGCCGACCGCGGGCCCGGCGTCGACCCCGCGCATCTGGAACGGCTGGGCCGGCGATTCTTTCGCGGCGGCGGCCAGCAGGAACAAGGCACGGGGCTGGGAATTTCGATTGCGCGGCGCATTGCCGAGCTGCATGGCCTGACCATCGACCTTGCCAACCGCCCGGCTGCCGACGGCACGGGACTGGTGGCAACGATCCGGCCCGCCACCACGGGGAGAAACAAGCGTTGAGCGCCGTCTGGGAAGTGTTCGCCGTGTTCCTGCGCCTGGGCCTGACCTCGTTCGGGGGGCCGGTGGCGCATCTGGGGTATTTCCGTACCGCGTTCGTGGCGCGGCGGGGCTGGCTCAGCGAGGCGGCGTATGCCGATATCGTCGCGCTGTGCCAGTTCCTGCCCGGGCCGGCCAGCAGCCAGGTCGGCATGGCCGTGGGCCTGTCGCGCGCGGGCTATGCGGGCGCGCTGGCGGCGTGGATCGGCTTCACGCTGCCGTCGGCCGTGGCGCTGATCCTGTTTGCCTACGGGCTGTCGCACTTCGGGCAGGCCGTGCCGGCCGGCGCGCTGCACGGGCTCAAGGTGGCGGCGGTGGCGGTGGTGGCGCAGGCTGTGTGGGGCATGGCGCGGTCGCTCTGCCCCGACGCACCGCGCCTGACGATGATGACGCTGACGGCGGTCGTGGTCGCCATCGCGCCCTCGCCGGCCTGGCAGGTCGGTGCGATGGTCGTGGCCGGGCTGGTGGGCGCGCGGCTGTTCCGCACCGCCCAGGCCGCGCCGCACGAGCCGTTGTCGGTGCCGGTCAGCCACGGCTTTGCGGTGCTGTGCCTGGCCGTGTTCGCGGTGCTGCTGGTGGGCCTGCCGTTCGCGGCCCGCGAATCGGGCAGCCACGCGCTGGCGCTGGTCGACGCGTTCTACCGCGCCGGCGCGCTGGTGTTCGGCGGCGGCCACGTGGTGTTGCCACTGCTGCAGGCCGCCGTGGTGCCGCCGGGCTGGGTCGACAACGACACGTTCCTGTCCGGCTACGGCGCCGCGCAGGCCGTGCCCGGCCCGCTGTTCACGTTCGCGGCCTTCCTGGGCGCGGCCAACACGCTGGCACCGAGCGGCTGGGCTGGCGGCGCGCTCTGCGTGCTGGCCATCTTCGCCCCGTCGTTCCTGCTGGTGTTCGGCGCGCTGCCGTTCTGGGAGCGGCTACGCCGCCAGCCGGCCACGCGCGCGGCGCTGGCCGGTGTCAACGCGGCCGTGGTGGGCCTGCTGCTGGCCGCGCTCTACCAGCCGGTCTGGACCAGCGCCGTGCAGGGCCCGGCCGATTTCGCGCTGGCGCTGCTGGCGCTGACCGCGCTGACGGCGTGGCGTGTGCCGCCGTGGGCCGTGGTGGCGGGCTGCGCGCTGGCCGGGTGGGGATGGCAGGCGGCGGGGTTCGCCTAGCCGGCAGCCAACGATGCGCGGCGTGCGCCGGTTCATCCTCGCAGCGGGCACGGGCGTGGCGATCACGCTGGCGGTGGCTGGCTGCGGCGTGGCGCCGGCCGCGATGGCGTCGCCACCGGCCGCCCGCATCGCGGTGGTCGAGCAGGAATGGCACACCGACGTCTGCCTGCGCACGGCCGACGCCGACGCCCCGCTGCAACGCCTGGCGGCCGGCTATCGCGACCCGATGTTCCTGTGCTTCGGCTTTGGCGACCGCCAGTACTTATTGGATACCGCACCTGGCCCGCTGACGCTGCTGTCGGCCCTGCTGCCCGGCGACGGCGCGATCCTGCTGACGCTGCTGCGGGACACCCCGGCCGCCGCGTTCGGCGCCGACAAGGTCGTGGAACTCGACATCGACGCGCCGGGCCTGGACCGGCTGCGCGCGTTCCTGACCGACGCCGTGCGCACCGACGACGCCGGCGCGCCGCGGATGCTCGGCGACGGCCCGTATCCCGGCGGCCGCTACTTTGCCGCGACGGCGCGCTACAACGGCTTCTACACCTGCAATACCTGGACGGCCGACGCGCTGCGCGCGGCCGGCATTCCGATGCACGGGCCGGTGCTGTTCGCGGGCGGCGTCATGCGGCAGGTGCGGGCGGTGCGGGCAACACAGACGGGAAGCGAAACGGCCCCCTGACAGGGGGCCGGCGAAAGCCCGATCCGGGCGGATCGGGCAGGCGGGACAAGCTGATCAGCTGCGATCGAATCGGTCGAGGTTCATGACCTTGACCCAGGCGTTGACGAAGTCCTGGACGAACTTCTCTTTGCTGTCGTTCGAGCCGTAGACCTCGGCCACCGCGCGCAGCTCGGCGTTCGAGCCGAACACGAGGTCGACCGGCGTGGCCTGCCAGCGGACCTTGCCCGTGGCGCGGTCCTGGCCTTCATACAGGCCCGGCTGCTTTGCCGACTTCGACCACTTGGTCGACTGGTCGAGCAGGTTCACGAAGAAGTCGTTGCTCAGCGTGCCGGGACGATTCGTGAACACGCCGTGCTTCGACCCGCCGGCATTGGCGTCCAGCGCGCGCAGGCCGCCCACCAGCACCGTCATCTCGGGCACCCGCAGGTTCAGGTAGCTGGCGCGTTCCACCAGCATCTCGGTGGGCGCGCGGTGGCTCTGCTTGCCGTAGTAGTTGCGGAAGCCGTCAGCCACCGGCTCCAGCACCGAGAACGACTGCACGCTGGTCTGCGCCGCCGAGGCGTCCATCCGGCCCGGCGTGAACGGCACCTTGACCTTGTGGCCGCCCTTGCTGGCCGCTTCCTCCACGGCCGCCGAGCCACCCAGCACGATCAGGTCCGCCAGCGACACCTTCTTGCCGCTGGCCTGCTGCGCCGTGTTGAAGTCCGTCTGGATCGCCTCCAGGCGCTTGAGCACCTTGGCCAGTTCCGCCGGGTCGTTCACGGCCCAGTCCTTCTGCGGGGCCAGCCGGATCCGCGCGCCATTGGCACCGCCGCGCATGTCGGTCACGCGGAAGGTGGCGGCCGACGCCCACGCGGTGCGCACCAGTTCCGGAATCGTCAGGCCCGATGCCAGGATCGTGGTCTTGAGCTTGGCCACGTCGTTGTCATCGACGAGCTTGTGGTCGACCTTGGGGATCGGGTCCTGCCAGATCAGGTCTTCCTTGGGCACCTCGGCGCCCAGGTAGCGCGACTTCGGCCCCAGGTCGCGGTGCATCAGCTTGAACCACGCGCGGGCGAAGGCGTCCTCGAACTCCTTGGGGTTTTCCAGGAAGCGCTTCGAGATCTTGCGGTACTCGGGGTCCATCTTCAGCGCGATGTCGGTCGTGAACATCATCAGCTTGTGGCGCTTCTTGGGGTCGTGGGCGTCCGGCACGAAATTGGCGCTCGCATTGTTCTTCGGCACCCACTGGATCGCGCCGCCCGGGCCGCGGGTGGTTTCCCACTCGAAGCTGTAGAGCCAGGTCAGGAATTCGTGGGTCCAGCGCGTCGGGTTGGTCGACCAGGCGCCTTCCAGGCCGCTGCTGACCGTATCCACGCCCTTGCCCGTGCCGCACTTGCCGGTCCAGCCCAGGCCCTGCTCTTCCAGCCCGGCGGCGGCGGGCTCCTTGCCCACGCAGCCGGCCGGCTTGTAGGCGCCGTGTGCCTTGCCGAAGGTGTGGCCGCCGGCGATCAGCGCGACGGTGTCCACGTCATCCATGCTCATGCGGCCAAAGGTCTCGCGGATTTCCTTGGCCGATGCCAGCGGATCGGGCTTGCCGCCCGGGCCTTCCGGGTTCACGTAGATCAGACCCATCTCGCTGGCTGCCAGCGGCTTTTGCAGCGCGCCCTTGGCGTCGGTGCGCTTGTGGGCCAGCATCTTCTTCTCCGGGCCCCAGTTCACCATCTCGGCTTCCCAGTCATCGACCCGGCCGCCGGCGTAGCCGAACGTCTTGAAGCCCATTTCTTCCAGCGCGACGTTGCCGGCCAGCACCATCAGGTCGCCCCACGAGATCTTCTTGCCGTACTTCTGCTTGATCGGCCACAGCAGGCGGCGGGCCTTGTCCAGGCCGACGTTGTCGGGCCAGCTGTTGAGCGGCTCGAAGCGCTGCTGGGCGCCGTTGGCGCCACCCCGGCCGTCGAACGTCCGGTAGACGCCCGCGCCGTGCCAGGCCATGCGGATGAAGAACGGGCCATAGTTGCCGAAGTCGGCCGGCCACCAGTCCTGCGATGTCTTCATCAGCACCGCGATGTCACGCTTCACCGCCTGCAGGTCGAGCGACTTGAACTCTTCGGCGTAGTTGAACGCCTTGCCCATCGGGTCCGACTCGGCCGAATTGAAGCGCAGCGGGCTCAGGTCCAGTTGCTCGGGCCACCAGAAGCTGTGGGGCGTCACGTCGGTCTTGGCCATCAGCGGCGTGGTGGCCAGCGCGGCAGACACCGCCACGGCGAGCATAGAAACTCTTAATGTTTTTCCGATGTTCATGGAGGAAATGACTCCTTGTAGTGGGTTGCAATTGCCGCTGCCGCCACGCAAATGAATCCATATGCGACGGCGATGCCCTGCGATCAGCGCGGGATATATCGTTGATTTCCTATTCGACTTCTGCAGATACCGGATCTGGAATGGGAGAAGCCAAGGCGACCGAACGGAAATGTTCTCGCACTCTACGAGGGCCCACGAATTGGAGCCATTCAATGATTTCAATGAAGCAAATAACCCAAATCAATTGGAAAGGGACGCGGCAAATCGGTGCGGTCTCGTGGTATTGCCCGCCAACCCAATGGATACAAGGGTTTCAGGCCGGATAACCGCCTTATCCTCGACTGAATAGGGACGCCATTTCCCCCTCGTCATCCCCAGATCGACCGGTTTCCGCAAAATAATCCGAACATGATTATTGACGGTTATCAATTGCAACGTTTTGGTGAGAAGTTTCTGATGCGCCAGATACACAATTCCTAAATGCTATCGGAAATACAGGCGCAAACAGCCGGCCGGAGAGACCGGTTATGGCGAACGGAGAACGGGATTTTCCGGCGGATCCGCCGAAGGAATGGGCTACGAATGCGACGCCCGAAGGGCAAGGCGGAAAAACAAGTAGAGCCGTCCTGACAGACGGCCCTACGTCCCCGCGTACTTTGCTGCAATTCGCCGCCTGCCCACCCTGGTGCCTCTGTGGGCGGCCATGGGCGATGTCTGGCAGGCTGGCGAGTCGGCCCGGCGGCAACCCCTCCGGTCGCTTTCTGTTCCCGACTTGTTCAGCGGGGCCGACGAGATGACATTCTGACGATGAAATATTTCGGAAATAAGAAGCGCGAAGGCACGTTACCGCACAAATGTCCGCAATCACAGACAAAGGCAACTTTCGCGGCGTCATTCAATCACTAGAATGAATCGGTCGATTCAGTCCAGTCACCCCTCACCGGAGCCGCGATGAAGCGCCACACCCATGTCGTAACCGAGACCACGGCCGACGGCCTGGCCGCCCTGCTCTACCACATCGCCCACGGCGCCAGCCAGGGCCAGCTCGACCCGGAGTTCGTGCGCAAACTGTGCAAGCGCGTGGACAAGGAAATCGAGGCCATGGAAGATGCCGACAAGCTGACGGCGCCCGACCGCGAGCGGCTGCAGCACGCCGTGTCGACGCTGCGCAATACCGCCGATGCCGAGGAAGGCGCGTTGCTGACGCGCGCGCTGGAACGGCTGCGCTCGGTAGACGGGCAGGCCGCCCGGTCCGCCCCAGCCTGACGCCGGGTCAGATCCAGCCCCCCAAAGCAGAACGCCCCTCCTCCCGCCAAGTCGGGTGAGGGGCGCTTTGTTATCCGGCAGGGGCGGGGGGAAAGGCCCCGTCTGCCGGTGTCTCCCTGCTTAGAAGCGGTGACGGATACCGACGACGGCGCCGGTCTGGTTCGAACCCGGAACGACCGGGGCCGAGCTGCTCATCGACAGTGCCGACGTGCCCTTGTTCTTCGTGTAGCCAACGTTCAGGTAGGCGTCCGTGCGCTTCGAGAACGCGTAGTCGGCCGACAGCACGAACAGCCACGGGTCGTTGCCGCTGTTGTGGGTGTCCGTGTAGTAGGCGGCGCCCGTCAGCGACAGGGCCTGCGTCACGCGGTACAGGCCGCCCAGCCAGTAGACGTTGTTGCGCACCGAGGCGGTCGTGGCCGAGGCCACGCCGTCGTCACGCATCCAGCGGTAGCCGGCGAACACCTTGGCCACGCCCAGGTCGTACGAACCGCCAACGGCCCAGCGCTTGACGGCGCGGTCGTCGGTGGCAACCGTGTTGCCCTGGTACTGGTCGTAGGCGGTGCCGATCGAGAACGGGCCGGCGTTGTAGGCCAGGCCGGCGCCGAAGTTGCGGCCAACCTTGTAGTTGCCCGGCACTTCGGTGCTGTTGGCGACGGTCGAATCGCGGCCCGTGCTGTAGAAGGCCGTGGCGGTCAGGCCGCCGAACTTGCCGGTGTACTTCAGCGCGTTGTCGGCGCGGCCGTTGAAGGCCGAGTCAACCGAGTTCAGCGAGTACTTCGGGCCCACGCCCATCGGGTCGTAGGCGCCGAACAGGTCGTACAGCGAGTTCTGCTGGCGACCCAGGGTCACCGAGCCGAACGTGCCTTGCAGGCCCACGAAAGCCTGGCGGCCGAACAGGCGGCTGCCCTGGCCCGACGTGCCGGTATCGATGTCGAAGCCCGACTCCAGCGTGAAGATGGCCTTCAGGCCGCCGCCGAGGTCTTCGGCGCCGCGCAGACCCCAGCGCGAACCGGACATGTTGCCCGAGCTGACCATGGCCTTGCTGCCATTGGCCGCGGCGGTACCCGAGTGGTTGGCGAATTCGATACCGGCATCGGCGATACCGTACAGCGTCACGGAGGTGGAGGACTGTGCCGACGCCACGCCGGAGAGTGCGCAGGTACCCGCGGCCGCCAGGGCAAATAGTGCTTTCTTCACTGTGAGTTCTCGTATTTGTTAAGACATTGAGATGCTTCCCGCCCACCAGCGTCAGAATCTGACCTGCGCGAACGCGCTGCCGGATTTCGAAACGATGGCCTCTGGGTGCGGGCGAATTGTTTCAGGGAATTATGAAAGCCATGTGTCTGTTGCGTCTCAGCAACGGTGGCCGATGCCCCACGTTGGGGGGAAGCGGGCGCGGCGGCCCTGCAGAATTCGGGTTTTCCCGACCCGCCTTTTGGTAGGATGCACACTTTTCTTGAACGGCATTTGACAGGTCCGTGACGGTGCGCGCGCCGGACCTGCCATGCCCGCGTCAATGTCCCTGCCCGACTACACGACCCACATCGCCCCCCGGCTGGCCCGGCTGCGGCAGCATCTGCGCCGCCCGAGCCGGCGCACCGTGCTGCTGGCCCTGGCCGGGCTGCCCGCCCTGCTCCTGCTCTATGTCCTGCTGCTGGTGCCGTTCACGCCAGGCATCAGCGACATCCGCAAGGCCAAGTCCGAGCAGCCGGCGCAGGTGCTGTCGGCGGACGGCAAGGAACTGGCGGTCTACCGCTGGGCCAACCGCGACTGGGTCAAGCTGGCCGATATCTCGCCCAACGTGGTCAATGCGCTGATCGCCACCGAAGACCACCGCTTCTACCAGCATTTCGGGCTCGACTGGCGCCGCACGGCATCGGCGGCGCTGCACACGTTCTCGGGCGACCGCCAGGGCGGGTCGACGATCACCCAGCAGCTTGCGCGCAACCGCTATCCGGACGACATCGGCCGGGCTCCCACGCTGACGCGCAAGCTCAAGGAGGCGATCACGGCGCTGAAGATCGAGGCGCTCTATTCGAAGGACGAGATCCTTGAGACGTACCTGAACACGGTGCCGTTCCTGTACAACGCGTTCGGCATCGAGATGGCCGCCCGGACCTACTTCGACAAGCCGGCGGACAAGCTGGACGTGCTGGAGGCCGCCACGCTGATCGGCATGCTCAAGGGCAACAGCTACTACAACCCCGTGCTGAACCCGCAGCGCGCGCTGGAGCGCCGCAATATCGTGCTGGCGCAGATGGTCAAGCGCGGCAAGCTCGACGCCGCCCGCTACGATCAGCTCAAGAAGCGTCCGCTGCGGATCGACTTCGAGCGCCAGGTGGAGGAACCGGGCCCGGCTGCCCACTTCGCGCAGCAACTGCGCAAATGGCTGATCGCCTGGGCCGACCGCAACGACTACAACCTCTACACCGACGGGCTGGTGGTCCACACGACCATCGATTCGCGGTTGCAGGCCATGGCCAACCTGGCCGTGGCGCGCCAGGGCAACCAGCTCCAGTCGATTGCCAACGCGGCCTGGGCGCCGCGCGCCGGCTGGGCCGAAAGCCGCGCGCTGGTGCAGCAGTTCGTGCGCGAGACCCCGGAATTCCGCGCCGCCGTGGCCGGCGGCCAGCCCGAGGCCGACGCGCTGCAGCACCTGATGCGCGACAACACGTTTATGCAGGCGCTGCGCCAGAGCAAGACGCGCGTGCAGGCCGGCTTCCTGGCGATGGACCCCGCCACCGGCGAAGTCCGCGCCTGGGTGGGCAGCCGCGATTTCACCGTGGACGCCTTCGACCACGT
>NZ_CP186011.1:980000-1958815 GCF_049393795.1 Cupriavidus sp. H18C2
GCGCCGAACGTGCTGGGCCGGCAGTTCAGTCCGGTGCAGCCCAACCAGGCCTGGGCGGCGGATATTACCT
The DNA here is from genome assembly GCF_049393795.1 of Cupriavidus sp. H18C2. Classification (NCBI taxonomy): domain Bacteria; kingdom Pseudomonadati; phylum Pseudomonadota; class Betaproteobacteria; order Burkholderiales; family Burkholderiaceae; genus Cupriavidus; species Cupriavidus sp. H18C2. Next base: position 980,071 of record NZ_CP186011.1, read on the forward strand.
ACGTCCGCACGGCCGAGGGCTGGCTGTATGTGGCGGTGGTGCTGGACCTGTATTCGCGCAAGGTAGTGGGATGGGCCATGGCAGCGGCCATGCCTGCATCGCTGGTGGTCACGGCGTTGAGGATGGCGATCCAGCAGCGCAATCCGTCACCGGGCCTGATCGTGCATTCGGATCGGGGCAGCCAGTACGCGAGCGAGGAATACCGGGGCTTGCTGGGACGCCACGGCCTCATTTGCAGCATGAGCCGGCTGGGCGATTGTTGGGACAATGCGGTGGCCGAGCGCTTCTTCCTGAACCTGAAGATGGAGCGCATCTGGCAAAGGCGCTACGTCGACCGGGCTGAAGCCCGGCGCGACATTACGCAGTACATCGTCGGCTTCTATAACCCGGTGCGATTGCACTCGACACTGGGATATGAGTCGCCGCAGGAGTTTGAGGACAAGTTCAAACGCCAGACAACCTTAATACCTGTCTGAAAAAACTTGACCACTACAGAAAGACAAGAACCATCAGCCTCAGCCATCACCGCCGGTGTGGCCCCTCTCTCCCGCAACGCGCGAGAGGGCGGAAAACAAAACCCGCACCAGCATCCATCACCGCCGTATCCTCCGCCGCCGCCCCTACTTCGCCACCCGCAATCGCCCCCGATGCAGCGCGCGCAGCGCCGCGTCGGACAGCGTGAGCGGGGGCTCAGGCGATGGGCGGGCCAGCAGGTAGCCCTGGGCGAAGTCGATGCCGAGGTCGCGGCAGACCACGAGGTCGTCTTCCTGTTCGATGCCTTCGGCAATCAGGCGCGTGCCGGACGTGCGCGCGAGCTTGCATAGCGCCTGCAGCGCCTCGCGCTGGAATGGCGACGCGGCCACGCCGTCGATGATGACGCGGGCGATCTTCACGTAGTCGGGTTTCAGCGCGATCCACTGGCCCAGGCTGGCGTGGCCGGTGCCGTAGTCGTCCAGCGCGAACTGCGCGCCGCGGCTGCGGATCGAGAACACAGCCTTGGCCAGCGATTCCAGCGGCCCCAGCGGGGCCTGTTCGGTCAGCTCCAGCACGATGCGGTCCGACGGCAGCCCCTGCGTCTGCAGGAACGTCCGCACCTCGTCGCGCGTGTCCTCGATGTCGCGCAACGAATCGGCGCTGTAGTTCAAAAACAGCTTGCCGGGCAGCCGCGACGCCATGAACACGCCGATCGACACGCGCGCGGCTATCCGCTCCAGCTCGACGTGGCAGCCGGCGCGGGCGGCCTCGGCGAACAGCGCCACGGGGCTTTCCAGCGCGGTGCCGGCCGGGCCACGGATCAGCGCCTCATATCCGAAGATGTCGCCCGTCACGAGCGAGCCAATCAGCTGGAAAACCGGCCGCAGCAATCGGTGTTCGAGGCAATCGGCAATGGATGGCGTCAGGGGTCGCGACAAGGCTTGCACTCAAACTGGCTGGGAATCGTGTTGTACGAATCAGGCTATGGGCAGATGCCACTCCCACTGCAGGAGTATCGGCATTGCCCGCACCGACTTGAGTGCAACCGCGTACTGCTTTGGGAGGGTGCCCCGCCCTGCCGCCCCCGGCCAGCCCCTCAGACCAGCCCCAGATCGCGCGGCCGGCTGCCCGGGAACACGCGCGCCAGACGCGCCTCGTCCAGCCCGTACAGCCGCGCGAACAGGCCGCCCAGCACGGCCCGGTAGTCGTTGAGCACCGGGTAGTCGCGCCCCTGGTTGAGCTTCGATGGCGCCACGGCCGCCTGCTCGCCCGCCAGCCGTCCGCCGCGCACGTTGCCGCCGGCCACCCAGTAGACCGTGCCGTGGCCGTGGTCGGTGCCGCGCGTGCCGTTCTCGCGGAAGGTACGGCCGAATTCGGAGATTGCCACCACCGTGGTCTGGCGCCACGCCGGGCCCATTTCCTCGGCAAACCCGGCGATGCCCCGGCCCAGGTTGTCCAGCAGGCCGGCCAGCTGGCCCTGCGCGCCGCCCTGGTTGACGTGGGTGTCCCAGCCGCCGACGTCGATAAAGCCCAGGTTGAAGCGGTCGCGCATCAGCCCGGCCATGCGGCGCGCTTCCTGCTCGAAGCCCCGGGCGCTCAGCGCGCGCCGGCTGGCCGCCTGCATTTCCTGCATCCGTCCGGCCATGGTGTCGCCGCCAGCACGCATGGCCGCGTCATGGCGCCGCATGGCCTCGGCCTGCTCGGCCACGGTCTGGCGCAGCTCGAAGCCTTCGGCAATCAGTGACTCGAAGCGCGTGCCCGCGTACATGCGGGCGATGGCCTGCGTCTGCCGCGCATCCAGCGGCGCGCGGCCGTTGCCCTTGAGCGAGACGTTGGGCACGTTGACGGCGCCGGACAGCACCATCGGCAGCCCATCGGTGAACGCCACCGGCGCGGCCTGCCCGCCCATGGCCTGCGTCAGCCGGTTCAGGAAGCCGCTGCCCTGCGGCACGCCGCCGCCGTGGCCATCGCCGCCCTGCCCGGCCTCGATGCTGTCCTGGGTCTCGAAATGGCTGCGCGACAGGTCGGCGGTGCCCGCGAACGGCACGGCGGCCAGTTGCTGGCGCTGCCACATCGGCAACAGCGTCGCCCCCAGCGCGGGATGCAGCGCCCAGCCGTCCACGCCCAGCGGCAGCGCCGCCGCCGGGTCGGGCGCGGCACCGGGCGGCACCGGCGCGCGGATGGCGATGGTCGGCCGCGACGCCTGGTAGAAATCGTTGCCGGCCGGCACCAGCACGTTGGTGGCGTCGTAGCCGCCGCGCAGGAATACCAGCAGAAAGCGGGCGTCGGCCTGCGCCGGCAGCGCGAACACGCGCGATGTCACGGCCGGCAGCGCCAGCGTGATGCCCGCGTGGCCCATGGCCTGGAGCCAATGGCGTCGATTCATGGTCATGTCTCCTGTCGTGCCGAGGGCTACCGCTGCATCCATTCCGGCGAACTGAGCAGCACCGCGTTCCATTCGGGCTGCGATCCGGCCTGCGACAGCGCCTGCCGCGTGGCCGGCCCCAGCGTGCCCTCGACCAGCGTGTAGAACACGCGGTTGTTCGGCATCGGGAAACCGCGCTGTGCCGACGGCTGGCCGCTTTCGTCCTGGAACAGCCCCGCCGGCCCGCTGCCGATGGCGCGCGCGATCTCAAAGCGCTTCACGAGCTGGCCCGAACTGGCCCACGCGCTCTCCGTGAGCGGATAGCCGTCGGGCGCCACATGGCCGTACAGCGGCTCGCCAAGCTGGTTGAGCCAGTTGATCACCGGGCGCAGGTTGGTCACGGGCCGGCCGTCGTACGCCAGCCGCATCGACGACACCACGAACACCATCGGGTCCTTGAACTTGCGCGCGCCATCGGCGGCCGCGCGGTCGAACCAGCTCGATCGGAACATCGTGCGCAGCACGGCGGCGATGTCGCCGTCGGTGCGGGTGAGGGTATCGGCCATCTGCCCCACAAGCTGCGGCGGCGGGTTGTCGGCCACGAAATAGGTGGCCAGCCGGGTCGAGATGAGGCGGGCCGTGGCCGGGTCGCGCGCCAGGATCGCCACCGCCTGCTCCACCTCGGCAAAGCCGGCCGGCGCGATGGCATGGCCCAGCAGCGTCTTGGGCCCGAAATCGTGCCGGTTCGGATTGAACTCGAACAGGCCGTCCGCGCGGTACAGCGCCGCGCGCGCCGGCGCCAGCCGGGGCGGCTCGCCCCGTGCGTTGATGCCGAGCCCGGTCAGCACGCGCGCCAGCTCCTGCACGTCCTGCTGCGTATAGCGCGACCCGCTGGGCCCGCCCGCCACGCCCAGCGTATGCGGCTCCATCAGCTCGCGCGCGTAGTTCTCGTTGATGCGGTTGGCGCTGCTCTGGGCGTTGTCGAGGTATTCGAGCATGGCCGGCGCGGTCACCGTGGCCATCAGCAGGTCGCGGAACTTGCCCAGCGCGTGCGGACGGATGGCGCGCGCCTCGAAGTCGGCCAGCGCGTAGCGGACCTGCCCCTTGCCCGCGTAGACGTTGAAATGGTTCATCCAGAACCACGTCATCTGCTCGCGCAGCTGCGCCGGCGAATACAGCGCGCGCAGCAGGTGCCGGCGCGCGGTGTCCACCACCAGCTCGCGGCCCTGCCGGTTCAGCGCCTCGCGCGCCTGCTGCTTCGCGTCATCGTCGGGCAGCGTCTGGATGCGCTGGCGCTCGGCGCGCAGCGCCTGCGTCCGCTGCAGCGCGTCGCCCTCGCTGACCGGCAGCGCGGCGATGGCGGCGGCCAGCGGCGGCGGATCGGCCAGCGGCATCGCAAGCTGTTCGTCGAGATAGCGCTGGCGGCCGACGGCCTGCAGATGCGCGGCGCTCGCCTGGTCGGCGCCGAAGCTGACGGTGTTCAACCAGCGCAGGTCCGCCGCGGTCAGCGGGCCCCCGCCGCCGGCCTGATCGCCGGTGGCGCACGCGGCCAGCAGGCAGGCCGACACCGCCAGCAGCGCCAGGCGGCCCGTGGCGCGGGCGCGCCAGCCAGATCGTCGGTCAGTCATGAGCGTCCTTGTCTCGTTGCCGCATCGTCGGCATCCCGGTTTGACGTTCGCCACGCCGGATGGTTGACCGCGCCCCGCCCTGACTCTGTTACGAAAGCTTTCCCATCCGGGTAGTCGCCGAGCGCGTATCCGCCAACAAGACCTTCAGCGCCGCCCCCAAGACCGTGTAATAGCCGGCGCCGGGCCTGTCATCGGCCCGTCACAGAGCGGCCCGACAATGCGCGGCATGACACAGGCGCGGGAGCGCTGCGGCGGCCGGATTGCGGCGGTGCAGCAGATTTATTCCTTGACGCCTGATTTTTCGGCGCTTCAATGAAAACGTTTTCATCCGAAGTGCGCTTTCCGAGAAGAGGAATGGATGCCCGCAACCCGTCGCGCCGCACTGCCGCCCCGCCTGGCGTCCGCCGAACCCGGCCAGGGGGTCACGCTGGCCGACGTGGCGCTGGCCGCCAAGGTGTCGCTGGCCACCGCGTCGCGCGTGTTCAGCCACCCCCAGCTTGTGCGCGAGGCCACGGCGCAGCGCGTGCATGAGGCCGCGCAGCGGCTGTCGTTCCGCCCCAACCTGCTTGGCGCCAAGCTGCGCGCCCAGCGCACGCGGATCATCGGCGTGATGCTGCCCACGCTGGACAACGCGGTGTTCGCCGAATGCTGGCGCGGCATCGAGGAATCGGCCATGGCGGCAGGCTACTCGCTGATGCTGGTCACCAGCAACTACGACCCGGCCCGCGAGACCGAGCGCGTGGAATACCTGCTGCGCCACCGCGTGGACGGCATGGTCCTGACCGTGGCCGACGCCAGCGACAGCACCGTGCTGGACCAGCTGGACCGCGAATCGGTGCCCTACGTGCTGGCCTACAACCAGGTGCCGGCGGAAGGCGCCGTGGCCGGCCGGCATTCGGTCTCCGTCGACAACCGCACCAGCGCCTGCGAGGGCGTCAACGCGCTGATCGCCGCCGGCCACCGCCGCATCGCGGTCATCTCTGGCGCGTTCACCGCGTCGGACCGCGCGCGCCAGCGCTTTGCCGGCTATGCCGACGCAATGCGCGCGCACGGCCTGCCGGTGCTCGATCCGGTCAACCTGCCGTCCCACACCGCCAGCAACGCCGCGCAGATCCGCGCGCTGATGGATGGCGGCCAGGCGCCCACCGCGTTCTTCTGCACCAACGACCTGCTGGCGATCGGCGTGATTTCAGACCTGAAGCGCCTGGGCCTGCGCGTGCCGCGCGACGTGTCGGTGCTGGGCTACGACGGCATCGCGCTGGGCGCGCTCGTGGAGCCGCCGCTGGCCACCGTGGTGCAGCCCAACGCCGACATCGGCGCGCACGCCATCGGCGAACTGCTGCAGCGGCTGGAAGCCGTGCCGCCCGCCGCCAACGGCCACGCCACGCTGCTGCCGCATGCGATACGAATCGAGGGCACCGTCAGTGCGCCCGCAATGCCTGCCTGATCCAACCACCGGTCCGACTCGACCGACCTCTACCAGGGAGCCTCACATGCCGAAGCAATCCTTCTGGCGCCGTCCGCTGCGCTGGCTGGCCGTCACCGCCACGTTTGCCGCCTTCAGCCAGGGCGTGGCCGCGCAGACCGCCATCTGCTACAACTGCCCGCCCGAATGGGCCGACTGGGCCGCGCAGATCCGCGCGATCAAGGAAAAGACCGGCGTCACCGTACCGTTCGACAACAAGAACTCGGGCCAGTCGCTGGCGCAGCTTGTGGCGGAAAAAGCCGCCCCGGTGGCCGACGTGACCTACCTGGGCGTGACGTTCGGCATCCAGGCCAAGGCCGATGGCGTGACGCAGCCGTACAAGCCCGCGCACTGGGCCGACATCCCTGACGGCCTGAAGGACCCGCAAGGCAACTGGTTCGCCATCCACTCGGGCACGCTGGGCTTCATGGTCAATGTCGATGCGCTGCGCGGCAAGCCGGTGCCGCAGTCGTGGGCAGACCTGCTCAAGCCCGAGTACAAGGGCCTGATCGGCTACCTGGACCCGGCCAGCGCGTTCGTCGGCTACGTGGGCGCCGTGGCCGTGAACCAGGCCATGGGCGGCACGCTCGACAACTTCGGCCCGGCCTTCAAGTTCTTCCGCGACCTGCAGAAGAACCAGCCGATCGTGCCCAAGCAGACCGCCTACGCGCGCGTGCTGTCCGGCGAGATCCCGATCCTGCTCGACTACGACTTCAACGCGTACCGCGCCAAGTACAAGGACCGCGCCAACGTGGCCTTCGTGATCCCGAAGGAAGGCTCGCTGGTGGTGCCGTATGTGATGAGCCTGGTCAACAACGCCCCGCACGCGGCCGAGGGCCGCAAGGTGCTGGACTTCGTGCTGTCCGACCAGGGCCAGGCGCTGTGGGCCAACGCCTACCTGCGCCCGGTGCGCAACGTGCCGATGCCGGCGGAGGTGCAGGCCCGCTTCCTGCCCGCCGCCGACTACGCGCGCGCCCGGCCCGTGGACTTCGGCAAGATGGCCCAGGTGCAGAAGGCGTTCAGCGACCAGTACCTGAAGGAAGTCCGCTAGCCGCGGCACCCGCGATGACCCGCCGATCCCCCGCCCTGTTCCTGTTCGCGCTGCCCGCGCTGGTCGTGTTCCTGGCCTTTTTCTGCCTGCCGATGGCGCGGCTGATCGAGGTCAGCCTGACGGGCAAGGACGGCGCGGGCGTCTACGTGACCGTGCTGACCAGCGCGCGCTACCTGCACAGCCTGATGGTGACGGTGGTGCTGTCCGCGCTGGTGACGCTGGCCACGCTGGTGATCGCGGGCATCGCCGGCACCTTCCTGCAGCGCCACCGCGTGCCGGGCAAGCCGGTGCTGGTGGCCATGCTGACCTTTCCGCTCGCGTTCCCCGGCGTGGTGATCGGCTTCATGGTCATCATGCTGGGCGGCCGCAACGGGCTGCTGGCCACCATTGGCGACGCGCTGGCCGGCGAGCGCTGGACCTTTGCCTACGGGCTGGCCGGGCTGTTTGTCGGCTACCTGTATTTCTCGATTCCGCGCGTGATCCTGACCGTGATGGCCGCCGTGGAAAAGCTCGACCCCTCGCTGGAGGAAGCGGCCCGCTCGCTGGGCGCCGGCCCGTGGCGCGTGGTGCGCGACGTGATGCTGCCCGCGCTGATGCCAGCCATGCTGTCCAGCGGGGCGATCTGCTTTGCCACCAGCATGGGCGCGTTCGGCACGGCGTTCACGCTGGCCACGCAGCTCGACGTGCTGCCGCTGACCATCTACAACGAATTCACCAACTACGCCAACTTTGGCATGGCCGCCGCGCTCTCGATCCTGCTGGGCGCGGTCACGTGGGCCCTGCTGGCGCTGGCGCGCTGGTACTCCGGCGATGCCGTCGCCGCCACGGCCTGAGGACCGCCGCATGCGCCCATCCCTGCTCCCCCGCCGCACCGGCTACTGGCTGCAGCTTGCGCTGACGCTGCTGGTCTGCGCGTTCATGACCGTGCCGGTGGTGCTGTCGGTGCTGGCCGGCCTGACCAACAACATCTTCGTGGGCGTGTCCAGTGGACTGACCACGCGCTGGCTGGCCGAGGTCTGGGCGCTCTATCGCAACACGATCTTCCTGTCGCTGGGCATTGCGCTGGCCTGCCTGGCCTGCACGCTCGTGATCGGCGTGCCCGCCGCCTACTACATGGCGCTGCGGCGCAACCGCGTGACGCGGCTGATCGAGGAGCTGCTGATGCTGCCCGTGGCGCTGCCGGGGCTGGCCACGGCGCTGGGGCTGATCCTGCTCTACGGCAGCTTCCAGGGGCTGCGCACGAGCTGGGTGTTCATCCTGATCGGCCACGTGGTGTTCACGCTGCCGTTCATGGTGCGGGCGGTGCTGGCCATCCTGGCGGCCATCGACATCCGCACGCTCGAAGACGCCGCCGCCAGCCTGGGCGCCACGCGGCTGCAGCGCTTTTTCACGGTGGTGCTGCCCAACTGCCGCCAGGGCATCCTGGCCGGCGCGCTGATGGTGGTCACGCTGTCGGTGGGCGAATTCAACCTGACGTGGATGCTGCACACGCCCACCACGCAGACGCTGCCCGTGGGGCTGGCCGACAGCTATGCGTCGATGCGGCTGGAGATTGGCTCCGCGTACACCATCGTCTTCTTTGTCATGATCATCCCGCTGCTGGTGTTCATGCAGGCCCTGAGCGCGCTGGGCGCCCGCACCCGCCGCCATGCCGTGCCCGCCGATGCCGCTGCCCTGCCGCCCGCCGCCCCGCCCGTCACCCCTGTTGCCGAACGCCGCCATGCATGAACCGACCCCCATCCGCCTGCGCCAGTGCGCCAAGACGTTTGCCGACGGCACGCTCGCGCTGCACCCGCTGGACCTGGACATCGGCGCCGCCGAGACCGTGGTGCTGCTGGGGCCGTCCGGCTGCGGCAAGACCACCACGCTGCGCATCATCGCCGGGCTGGAGCAGCCCGACGCAGGCGGCGACGTCTGGTTTGGCGACACCCGTGTGACCGACCTGCCGATCGAGCAGCGCGGCGTGGGCATGGTGTTCCAGAACTACGCGCTGTTTCCGAACATGAGCGTGGCCGAGAACATTGCCTACGGCCTGCGCGTGCGCCGGGTGGATGGCGCCACGCGCCGCCGCCGCGTGGACGAGATGCTGGCGATGATGCACCTGGAGCCGTTTGCCGACCGGCGCATCGACCAGTTGTCGGGCGGCCAGCGCCAGCGCGTGGCGCTGGCCCGCGCCATCGCCGTGCAGCCGCGCGTGCTGCTGCTGGACGAGCCGCTGACCGCGCTGGACGCCAAGCTGCGCGACACGCTGCGCGCCGACATCAACCAGCTCCTGCGCAGCCTGCACATCACCGCCGTCTACGTGACCCACGACCAGGCCGAGGCCATGGCGCTGGGCGACCGCATCATCGTGATGGACAAGGGCCGCATCGCGCAGGTGGGCACACCGCAGGACATCTACCGCGCGCCGGCCAACGCGTTCGTGGCCGATTTCATCGGCACCATGAACCACCTGCCCGGCACGGCCGAGGCCGGCCGCTGGCGCGTGCCGGGCGGGACGGTGCCGATGGGCCCGCCCGACGACGCGCCAGTGTCCGCCAACGCGCGGCTCATGTTCCGGCCCGAGGACGTGGCACTGGTACACGCCGATGACGCCCACGTGGAAGGCGTGGTCGTGACGGCGCTGTTCCTGGGCAACCACACGCGGCTGCTGGTGGACGTGGGCGCCGCCGCGCCACTGATCGTCGACACCGCGCGCCGCGACGCGTGGGCAGCCGGCGCGCGCGTGGGCCTGCGCATCGATACCAACCACCTGATCACGCTTGCCGAAGCCGCATGACCCCCGCATCCTCCGCACCCGCCTGCCTGGTGGCGCAACTGACCGACCTGCACATCAAGGCGGGCGGCAAGCTGTCTTACCGGATGGTGGACACCGCCGGCGCGCTGCACGCCGCCATCGACACGCTGCTGGCCGCGCCGCAACGGCCCGACGTGGTCGTGGTCACCGGCGACCTCGTCGACTTTGGCGATCCGCACGAATACCGCTTTCTGCGCGACATCCTGCAACGGCTGCCGATGCCGGTGAAGCTGCTGCCGGGCAATCACGACCACCGTACGTCGCTGCGTGCCGTGTTCCACGACCACGACTACCTGTTCGCGCACGGCGATGCCGAGGCGCCGGTGCACTACGCGATCGACGCGGGCCCGCTGCGGCTGGTCGGTTTCGACTGCACGGTGCCCGGCCAGCCGGGCGGCCATGCCACGCCCGACGGGCTGGCCTGGCTCGACGCCACGCTGGCGGCGGCGCCGGGCCGGCCCACGCTGGTGATGCTGCACCATCCGCCGTTCCATACCGGCATTGGCCACATGGACGCCCAGGGGCTGGGCAACGCGGCCGGGCTGGAAGCGGTGATTGCGCGCCACGCGCACGTGGAGCGCGTGATCTGCGGCCATCTGCACCGGCATATCACGCGGCGCTTTGGCGGCACCATCGCCATGACCGCGCCGGGCCCCGCGCACCAGGTGGCGCTGGACCTGGACCCGCAGGCCGCGTCGCGCTTCCGCATGGAGCCGCCCGGCTACCTGCTGCACTGGTGGCATCCCGCGCACGGGCTGGTCACGCACCTGGCGGCCATTGGCGACCACGGCCCGCTGCACCCGTTCTTCGACGGCCAGGGCAAGCTGATCGACTAGCCGGCCGCCCGCACGGCGAGCCCGCACCGAAGTGGCATTGCGGTACCATCCCCGGTTTCATTTTCCCGATGCCGGACCGGGGCGCCGCCCGCCGGCCCGCGCTTTTCCCCCTGACATGGACCTGCTTCTGCTCAGCAATTCGACGTCGGACGAGGGCTACCTCGTCCATGCCCGCCAAGCCATCGAAAGTTTGGCCGATGGCCGCACCCAGGCGCTGTTCGTGCCCTACGCCGGGGTGACGCGCGACTGGAACGGCTATGCCGCCCAGGTGCGCGACGCGCTGGCGCCGGCCGGCATCGCGGTGGCGAGCCTGCACGAGCAGGCCGACCCGCAGGCGGCCGTGGCTGCCGCGACGCTGATCGTGGTGGGCGGCGGCAACACGTTCCGCCTGCTGCAGATGCTGCGCCAGCAGGGCCTGCTGGCGCCGATCGCGGCGCGGGTACGCAGCGGCGCCGCGCGCTACATCGGCTGGAGCGCCGGCTCGAACCTGGCCGCGCCGACCATCCGCACCACCAACGACATGCCGGTGGTGGACCCAGGCGGCTTCGACGCGCTCGGCCTTGTGCCGTTCCAGATCAATCCGCACTACTACAACGTGGAAATCGAAGGCTTTCGCGGCGAAACGCGCGATCAGCGGCTGGCCGAGTTCACCACGCTGTCGCCGGACACGCCCGTGCTGGGCCTGCCCGAAGGCGACTGGGTGCGCGTGTCGGGCAACGCCTTTGCGCTGCACGGGCCGCACGCGGCGCGCTGGTTCCTGGGCGAGCGGCGCTGGGACGTGACCGCCGGGCCGCTGGCACTGCCGGCCTGACCCGCACCCGGCGGACAAAAAAATACCCGCAGCCGGGAGGAGCGGGTACAGAAGTGGTATGGACAAGTCGCGGAATTCGTCCACGGGAAAAATGCTGTCATCGCATCATTGCGCTGCCAATAATCTTTCCGGACTAGTCAGCGGCTGTCACGTATTTGTCGCGTACCTGTCATGTATGGCAGCTTCGCCACATCGGCGGTTTGGGCGCATGGACAACGCGGCGGGAATCCAGTCCAATCGAGCACTTGCCGCCCCTGCCCTGCCCCGCCTGCCCCATGTCGCGTGCCCGCCTGCTGTTGATCGATGACCACACCCTGTTTCGCACCGGGCTGAAGCTGCTGCTGGCCGACAGCCCCAGCGTGGCGACGATCATCGAGGCCGGGTCGGTGATGGAGGCCGTCGAGGCGCACGGCAGCCAGCCGGTGGACATCCTGCTGCTCGATATCCAGATGCCGGGCCTGAACGGCATCGAGGGCGTCAAGGTGCTGCGGCGGCACTTTCCGGCCGCGCGGATCGTGATCGTGTCGGGCACGTCACATATCGACGCCATCCCGCCCGAGGCGCGCCGCGAGATTGCCGGATTCCTGCCGAAGTCGGCCGACGCGCTCGACATCGAGCGCGCCATCGCCAGTTGCCTAGCCGGCGGCACGCATTTCTCGGCCGATGGCCTCGGCCACGGCGCGGACCCTGGCGCCAGCGGTGACCCGCCGCCGGCCTACGAGCCAAGCCAGCTCACGCCGCGCCAGCTGGAGGTGCTGTCGCAGTTGAGCCTGGGGCGGTCGAACAAGGTCATCGCCTACCACATGGGGTTGTCCGAGAACACCGTGCGCGTGCACGTGGCGGCCATCCTGAACCACCTTGGCGTGGTCAGCCGCGTCGAAGCCATCCTGGAGGCCCAGCGCCGCGGGCTGGTGCAGACCCGGCGCTAGCCCGCCACCGACCCCGCCGCGACCATGGCGCTGCCCTTCCTGCCCCACTACGACGAGCCGCGGCTGCTGTCCGCGCAGATGGAGCTGATCGACCAGAGCTTCGGCATGGCGATGCTGGGCTGCACGCTGGCGGCGATCTTCCTGGGCACCGGGCTGGCGCTGACCGACGGCCATCCCGGCGCGCTGCCGTGGGCGGCGGCCGTGACCATGGTCTGCGCCATCGCGCATTTCGGCCGGCGCGCCGTGCCGGACCGCCTGAGCGAGGCGCGCTGCGGCCTGTACGCGCGCGGCATGACGGTCGTGCTGGTGCTGATCGGCTGCCTTTGGGGGCTGGCCGGCTGGCTCTACCTCGACATCCGGTCGCCGGCCGTGGTGATCTGCGTGCTGTCGCTGATCGCCGGCATGAGCGCGGCGGCGCTGGCCGTGTTCTCGGCCTGCCTGCCGGTGGCCGTGGGCTTCTTCATCCCGGCCATCATGCCGGTGTGGGCCGTGTTCATCGTCACGCACGATATCGCCTACCTGCCGATGTTCCTGGCCACGCCGCTCTACCTGTTCGTGCTGATCGTGTTCGCGCGCAACTACTCGCGCATGGCGCGCCACTCGCTGGCGCTACGGTTCGAGAACGTGGAGCTGATCTCGCAACTGCGCGACCAGACCGCGCGCGCCGGGCAGGCCCAGCGCGAGGCCGAGGAGGCCAATCGCGCCAAGTCGGTGTTCCTGGCATCGGCCAGCCACGACCTGCGCCAGCCGCTGCATGCGCTGGGGCTGTTCCTGGTCTCGCTGGCCCGCACACCGCTCGACGCGCGGCAGCGGCAACTGCTGGACCACATCGAAGCCTCGTCGGGCGCCGCGCGCGAGATGCTGAACACGTTGCTCGATTTCTCGAAGCTGGACGCCGGCGTGGTCACGTCGCGGCCCCGCCCGTTCCGGCTCCAGCCGCTGCTGCACAAGCTGGAGAACGAATTCGCGCCACAGGCCAATGCGCGCGGGCTGGTCTACCGCACACGCGACACCACGGCCACGCTATTCGGCGACCCGACGCTGACCGAGCTGATCCTGCGCAACCTGATTGCCAACGCCATCCGCTACACCCGCGCCGGTGGCGTGCTGGTGGCCTGCCGCGCGCGCCGCTTCCACGTGTCGATCGAGGTCTGGGACACCGGCGTGGGCATCCCGGCCGAGCACCACCGGGCGATCTTCCGCGAGTTCCACCAGCTCGGGAATCCGGAGCGCGACCAGCGCAAGGGGCTGGGCCTGGGGCTGGCCATCGTCGACGGGCTGGCGCGCACCATGCGCACGGTAGTGACGCTGGGCTCCACGCCGGGCCGTGGCTCGGTGTTCCGGCTGCGGATGCCGCTGGCGTGGGCCGCGCCCGAGGAAGCCGCGGAGCCGGGGCTGGCGATGCGGTGCGACGGGCTGCGCGTGCTGGTGATCGACGACGATCCGGCCATCCGCGAGGCCATGGCCGGGCTGCTGGCGGTCTGGCACTGCGACAGCCGCACGGCCGAGACCGAGGAACAGGCGCTGGCGCTGGCCGCGACCTTCGCGCCGGACCTGATCCTGGCCGACTACCGGCTGCGCGGCCATCGCACCGGGCTGGAAGCCATCGCCGCCATCCGGGCGCAGGCCGGGCGCGACGTGCCCGCCATCGTCATCACCGGCGACACGGCGGCCGACCCGCTACGCAACGTCCATGCTGGCGGCGTGGCGCTGCTGCACAAGCCGGTGGTACCGGGCGAACTGCAGGCGGCCATCGCCGCACTGCTGCACGAGGCTTCCGCCCACGCCGACGCCCCGGCCGAATGGAAACCGGCCGAACGATAAGCAGGACATGGGGGACCGTCAGCCGATCATCCGCATCGGCAACAGCGCGTAGGCCAGCACCAGCACGCCGACGATGGCCGGCGACACGTACTTCAGCGCAAGGCTCTGCGACTGCACGCCCAGATAGGCGTACATGCAGACAAGGATCATGGCGCAGCAAAAGACAAGGCCGTCATAGACTTGCATGGATGTCTCCCAGAGTGCGTTCTTCGACTACTTCTGTGATGACGGGCGTGCTCTTCGGGGGCGCCCGGGTACTGCCCACTGCAATCTATTGCGACCGATGGTCGCGCCATCGGAGGGACGCGGCAATCATGGTAATCCCTCCATTTCTGGCGTTTTAACAATGCTGCGGCGCGGGATGTGAGACCGGGGGGATACCGCTCGGGGCGGCGGGGGAAGTCAAGGGAAATCTGGAGCGGGGGGCGTGTTCAGGCTTTCGTATCGCCGGGGCCCCTCACCCGCGGGGCGGGCGAGGGATTGCAGCCATCGGCGGACGGGGGTGTCTATCGCTGGCCGAAATGGGCGTCGCGGAACAGCTTTTCCAGGCCGCGCGGCTGCGAGCGCCAGTACTGCTTTGGCGCGTCGACCTGGGCGCCCAGCCTGGCGGCGGCATGCCACGGCCAGCGCGGGTCGTACAGCATCGCGCGGGCAATCGAGATCATGTCGGCCTCGTCGTTGGCGATGATCGCCTCGGCCTGCTCGGGCTCGGTGATCAGGCCCACGGCCAGCGTCGGCAGGCCCACCTCGGCCTTCACGCGCTGGGCGTACGGCACCTGGTAGCCGGGGCCGATCTTGATGGCCTGCTGCGGCGACACGCCGCCGGTGCTCACATGCACCGCCGCGCAGCCGCGCGCCTTGAGCGCATGGGACAGCGCGATCGTGCCGTCGATGTCCCAGCCATTCGGCACCCAGTCCGTGGCCGACACGCGCATCCAGACCGGCCGTTCGGCGGGATACGCCTCGCGCACGGCATCGAACACTTCCAGCGGAAAGCGCATGCGGTTTTCCAGGCTGCCGCCGTACTCGTCGGTGCGATGGTTGGCAATCGGCGACAGGAACTGGTGCAGCAGGTAGCCATGCGCGCCGTGCACTTCGATGCCGTCCACGCCCAGCCGCGCGGCACGCCGGGCGGCCGCCACGAAGTCGTCGCGGATCTTGCGCAGGCCGGCCTTGTCCAGCGCGGCGGGCGGCGCCTCGTCGGCCGCATGCGGCACGGCCGAAGGCGCCACGGTCTGCCAGCCGGCCGGCGCGTCCGGACGGATCTGCGCGCCGCCGTCCCACGGCGCCTGGCTGGACGCCTTGCGCCCGGCATGGCCGAGCTGCACGGCCACGGCAATCGGCGAATAGCGGCGCACGGCATCGAGCACGCGGCCCAGCGCGGCTTCGTTGGCGTCGCTGTAGAGCCCCAGGTCGGCCGGCGATATGCGGCCCTCCGGCGACACGGCCGTCGCCTCCACGATCATCAGCCCCGCGCCCGAAAGCGCCAGGCTGCCGAGGTGGATCATGTGCCAGTCAGTGGCCGAACCCTGTTCCGCCGAGTACTGACACATCGGCGCAATGGCGATCCGGTTGGACAGCGCGAGTTCGCCGATCCGGTAGGGGTCGAAGAGATGGGGCATGGGGTTCCTTGTCGTCTTGCTGGCCGCCGGGACACGGCCAATGTCCCGGGGAATTGTAGGCGGCCGCGGAAATCCGTGCAGACGGCGCCGCGCCCTGCCCCGCCGCTGCGTCAGAACTTCGGAATCCTCAGCGTCTTGCTGATCATCAGGCTGCCGCTCAGCACGAACAGCAGCGCCAGCGGGTGGAACGTGCCGCCGGCGATGTCCCATGCGCCGCCGGGCAAGGCGTCGCCGATCAGGCCGCGCGAGGCGCACCAGGCCAGTACGCCGGTCAGCACCACGCTGGTCGGGATGGGCGTGCCTTCGAAGTACTTGACCTTGCCCTGCGCGGAGCCCTCGGCCAGCGTTTCGGCCGTGACGTTGAAGCGGGCCAGGCGGCTGACGCCGCAGCAGACGAAGTAGATCAGCGCGGCGAGGTCCCAGCCGCCGCGCATGCCGGCCGCAAAGGCCAGCGTGGCGGGGCCGACGCCGAACGAGATGATGTCGGACAGCGAATCGAGCTCGCGGCCCAGCGCGGAATGCGCGTGGCGCCAGCGGGCGATGCGGCCGTCGAGCACGTCGAAGATGAACGCGGCCGGCGCCAGTGCCGCCGCGATGTAGAAATACCGGAGCGTGGGCTCCGCGACGAAGTACATCGCGTAGAAGACGGAGCCCATGCCGCACGCGGCGTTGGCCAGCGTGAAGAAGTCCGCAAGCTGCAAGTCGCGCAGCATCGAGAAATGCCTGGGGCGCTGCTGAGGGGTGGACATGCGGCGGACTCCTTTGTGCGTTGGCGCCCGGGCCGGGCGCCCGGACGGTCAGAGTACGGTGTTCACGTGATGCACGGCCGGCGGCGCGGCAAAGCAGTCGCTGACCAGCTTGCGCCACTCCTGGAACTCGTCAGATTCGCGGAAGTGGACCATGTGGTCTTCCACGGTTTCCCAGGCCACCACCAGCGCATACTGCGACGGCTGCTCGATCGAGCGCTGCAGGTTCAGGCCGTGGCAACCGCGGGAACGCAGGAACAGCGGCTTGGCCTTGGCCACGTTGGCCTCGAACTGCGCTTCCATGCCGGGCTTGATCGTGATCTGTGCAATTTCGTGAATCATGATGGGTCTTCTCTGGGTGGCTTGATATCGGTGCCTGTCTGACAGCGCGGCACGCGCGTTCTACCTTAGCAGATTTGCGCCAGGCGGCTTACTTGACCGTCCGCCGCGCCAGGCTTTGCACCAGGTAGGCCACCACCAGCGCATTGGCCACCGCCAGCCCCACATGGAGCCACGTGGGGTGGCGCACGGCCTCGTACACCTCTACCGGGATATAGATGCCGCCGGACCACACGCCGATCCAGTTGCCCCAGGCCCGGCTGTGCCACAGGCCGTAGGCTTCGGCAAAGCGCATCAGCGCGTACACGGCGGCGGAGCCACCGATGGCCCAGAGCCGGCCGTCGGCGGGATGGTTCAGCAGCGCCAGGAAGATCTTCGGGTAGTGGCCGGCGGGATTCAGGTGCAGCCGCGCGACGATGGACTCGGCCACCGCCTGGGCGTCGCTGTGCAGCAGCGCCACCAGGCCAAGACCGGCCAGGATGACCAGCACGCCCTTGGCGGCTTCGAACAACGCAATGCTTTTGAGCCCCAGCGGGGAACCGGCGTGTGCCATGGCGGCAGGGTGGGAGTGGGGAAGCCGGTATTGTGCAGGATTGGCGGCGGCCTGCCATCGGGAAAATGGCAGGCGCCCCTCTCCCGATGGCGCGGGAGAGGGGCGAACGCGGACAGGTCAGGCCGCGCTCAGTTCTTCGCCACGGTCTCGGGCGTCGGGCCCCAGCCGCCGCCGAGGCTGCGCACCAGCGCCACCGTGGCGGCGGCGCGCAGGCCGGCTACCGCGTTGGCATCGCGCTGCGACTGCAGCACGGTACGGTCCGCGTCGATCACGGTCAGGTAGTCGACCGCGCCGGCATCGTAGCGGCTGCGCGAGATGCGCTGCGCGCGGCGGGCGCCGGCCAGTGCGCCATCGAGCGCCGTAGCCTGCTGGCTGAGCCAGCGTACGTCGGCCAGGCTGTCCTCGACCTCGCGGAACGCCACCAGCACGGTCTGCTGGTAGCGCGCCACGCTTTCCTCGTGCGCGGCGCGGGCGCCGGCCAGGTTCGAGCTGTTGCGGCCCCCGTCGAAGATGGTCTGCGCCACCGTCGTGCCCACCAGCGGCCCGAGCATCCAGGTGCGCGACGACCACTTGAACAGGTTCGACAGGTCCGCCGACTCGAAGCCGAACAGCGCCGTCAGCGAGATGCGCGGGAAGAACGCGGCCTTGGCGATGCCGATGCGCGCGTTGGCTGCCGCCATCTGGCGTTCGGCCGCCGCGATGTCGGGACGCCGCTCCAGCAGCTCGGACGGCAGCCCGGCCGGCACGGCCACCGGTGCGGTATCGAACGGCCGCGCGGCCAGTCCGAACTGCGACGGTGCCACGCCGGTCAGCACGGCCAGCGCATGCTCCTGGTTGGCCCGGCGGCGCTCGATGCTGGCCAGGTCCGCACGCGCGGTGCCGAGTTCCGATTCGGCGCGGGCCGGATCGAGGTCGGTGGTCTCCCCGGCCTCGTACCGCTTGCGCAGCAGCGACAGCGAATCCTCGCGCAGCTTGATCGTGGCGTGCAGCAGCTCGCGGTCGCTGTCCAGCGTGCGCAGCGCGAAGTACGCCTGCGCCGTGTCGGCCTGCAGCGCAAGCTGCACCGACCGGTACAGGTCTTCCGCGCCCTTTTCTTCCGCCCGCGCCGCGTTGACGCTGCTGGCCACGCGGCCGAACAGGTCCAGCTCGTAGTTGGCGAACAGCCGCGCCTTGTACACCGTCTGCGGCGACACGCGCGTGCCATCGGGCAGGCCCTGCGAGGCCGCCGACGGCTGCGTGCGCGTCGGGTCCAGCCCGGCGCTCAGTTGCGGGTACATGTCCGCCTCGGTGGCGCCGGTGAACGCCCGCGCCTGCTTCAGGCGGGCCGCCGCGGCGGCCAGGTCCTGGTTGTGGGCGTTGGCCGCGTCGATCAGACGGTCCAGCTCGGCATCGCCGAACACCTTCCACCAGTCGCCGCGCTGCTGGCCCTCGGCCGGCGTGGCGGTCTTCCACTGCGCACCCTCGGCGGCGGCCGCGTCGGCCTCCTTGAAGGTGGCGGCGGTGGGCGTCTCGGGCACCTTGTAGGTCGGTGCCAGCGAGCAGCCGGCCAGCACCAGGGCGGCGGCCAGCGTGGCCAGCCTCGGCAGGTACTGCTTCATCACGTTGTCTTGCATGTCGATCCCCATCACTCAGCCGACGGTACGGCGTGCGACGCCGACACATCGGTCGATACGGCCTCGCGGCGCTGCTTGCGCGTGGCCAGCAGCCGCAGGGCCACGTAGAACACCGGCGTCAGGAACAGGCCGAAGAACGTCACGCCCAGCATCCCCGCGAACACGGCCACGCCCATGGCATGGCGCATTTCCGCGCCGGCGCCGGTGGAGATCACCAGCGGCACCACGCCCATGATGAACGCGAACGACGTCATCAGGATGGGGCGCAGACGCAGGCGGCTGGCCTCGATCGCGGCCTGCACCACGGTACGGCCCTGGTGCTCCAGCTCGCGGGCGAATTCCACGATCAGGATCGCGTTCTTCGCGGACAGCCCCACCAGCACGATGAAGCCGATCTGCGTGAAGATGTTGTTGTCCCCACGCGTGAGCCACACGCCGGTCATGGCGGCCAGCAGGCTCATCGGCACGATCAGGATCACCGCCAGCGGCAGCGTCAGGCTTTCGTACTGCGCGGCCAGCACCAGGAACACCAGCAGCACGCACAGCGGGAAGATCCAGACGCCCGCGTTGCCGGCCAGGATGTCCTGGTAGGTCAGCTCGGTCCACTCGAAGCCGATGCCCTTGGGCAGCGTTTCCGCGGCAATGCGCTCGGCGGCGGCCTGGGCCTGGCCCGACGAGAAGCCCGGCGCCGGGCCACCGTTCATGTCGGCGGCCGTGAAGCCGTTGTAGCGCGTCACGCTGTCGGGGCCAAAGCTCTGCTTGACCTTCACCAGCGACGACAGCGGCACCATTTCGCCGGAAGCGCTGCGCGCCTTCAACTGCAGGATGTCCTCCGCATGCTGGCGGAACTGCGCGTCGGCCTGGACCTTGACCTGGTACGTGCGGCCGAACTTGTTGAAGTCGTTCACGTACGACGAGCCCAGGTAGGTCTGCAGCGTCTCGAACACGTCGGTCACGGGCACGCCAAGCTGCTTGGCCTTGGTACGGTCAAGCTGCACGTCAAGCTGCGGCACGTTCACCTGGTAGTTGCTGAAGATGCCGGCCAGCTCGGGCGTGGCGCGCGCCTTGGTCATGAACGCGTTGGTCGCGTTGAACAGCTCGTCGTAGCCCAGCGCGGCGCGGTCCTCGATCATCATCTTGAACCCGCCGATGGTGCCCAGGCCCTGTACCGGCGGCGGCGGGAACACCGCGATGAACGCGTCCTGGATCGACCCGTACTGCTTGTTCAGGTCTGCCGCGATGGCGTTGCCGGACAGCTCGGCGCTCTTGCGTTCGTCGAACGGGTTCAGCGTGACGAACACGATGCCGGCGCTCGGGCTGTTGGTGAAGCCGTTGATCGACAGGCCCGGGAACGCCACGGCCGACTCCACGCCCGGATGCTTGAGCGCGATGTCCGACATGCGGCGGATCACGTCTTCGGTGCGGTCCAGCGTGGCGCCGTCGGGCAGCTTGGCAAAGCTCACCAGGTACTGCTTGTCCTGCGCCGGCACAAAGCCCTTCGGCACCATCTGGAACACGCCCCACGTGGCCACCAGCATCACGGCGTAGACGCCGAACACCGAGCCCTTGCGGCGGATCACGCCCTTCACGCCGCGGCCGTAGCTTTCCGAGCTACGCCCGAAGAAGCGGTTGAAGCGGGCGAAGAACTTGCCGAACACCTTGTCCATGCCGCGCGTCAGCCAGTCCTTCGGGGCGTCGTGGCCCTTGAGCAGCAGCGCGGACAGCGCCGGCGACAGCGTCAGCGAGTTGAACGCCGAGATGATCGTCGAGATCGAGATCGTCAGCGCGAACTGCTTGTAGAACTGGCCGGTCAGGCCCGTCATGAACGCCAGCGGCACGAACACGGCAATCAGCGTCAGCGCGATGGCGATGATCGGGCCGCTCACCTCGCGCATGGCCTTGTACGTCGCTTCCTTCGGCGACAGGCCCTCCTCGATGTTCCGCTCGACGTTTTCCACCACCACGATCGCGTCGTCCACCACGATACCGATCGCCAGCACCAGCCCGAACAGGCTCAGCGCGTTGATCGAGAAGCCGAACGCGTGCATCAGCCCGAACGTACCGACGATCGACACCGGCACGGCCAGCAGCGGGATGATCGATGCGCGCCACGTCTGCAGGAACAGGATCACCACCAGCACGACCAGCGCGATGGCCTCGAACAGCGTGTGGACCACGGCCTCGATCGAGTGGCGCACGAACTGCGTGGGGTCATAGACGATGCTGTAGTCCACGCCTTCCGGCATGTTGGCCTTCAGCTCGGCCATGGTCTTGCGTACGTCGTTGGAGATCTGGATCGCGTTGGAGCCCGGCGACTGGAAAATCGGCAGCGCCACGGCGGACTTGTTGTCCAGCAGCGAGCGCAGCGCGTATTCCGAGGCGCCCAGTTCGATGCGGGCGATGTCCTTGAGGTAGGTGACCACGCCGTCGGGCGACGTCTTGACGATGATGTCGCCAAACTCCTCGACGGTCTGCAGCCGGCCCTGCGCGTTCACGGAAAGCTGCAGGTCGGTGCCCGGCAGCGACGGCGACTGGCCGATCACGCCGGCCGCCACCTGCACGTTCTGCTCGCGGATGGCGCGCACCACGTCGGACGCGGCCAGGCCGCGCTCGGCGATCTTCTCCGGGTTCACCCAGACGCGCATCGAGTAGTCGCCCGCGCCGAACATCTGCACCTGGCCCACGCCCTGGATCCGCGCCAGGCGGTCCTTCACGTTGATCAGCGCGTAGTTGCGCAGGTACGTCATGTCGTAGCGGTCGTTCGGCGACGTCAGGTGCACCACCATGGTCAGGTCAGGCGAGCTCTTGACCGTGGTGATGCCCAGCCGGCGCACGTCTTCCGGCAGGCGCGGCTCGGCCTGCGAGACGCGGTTCTGCACGAGCTGCTGGGCCTTGTCGGGGTCGGTGCCCAGCTTGAACGTCACCGTCAGCGTCAGGTTGCCGTCGCTGTTGGCCTGCGAGTTCATGTACAGCATGTCCTCGACGCCGTTGATCTGCTCTTCCAGCGGCGTGGCCACGGTCTCGGCGATCACCTTCGGGTTGGCGCCCGGGAACTGCGCGCGCACCACCACCGACGGCGGCACCACTTCCGGGTACTCCGAGATCGGTAACTTGAACATTGAGATGGCGCCGATCAGGAAGATCAGCACCGACAGCACGCCCGCAAAGATCGGGCGATCGATAAAGAATTTCGAGAGATTCATCTTGGTCTCGGCGAAAGCAGTCCCCCTGGCCGTCCGCTCGCAAGCGGACGCCATACAGCTTCAGGGGGAAATTTCAGTTTGGTGCCGGGGCGGCGCTCAGCCCACCTTGGCCTTGCCCGCCTTGTCGGCACGCCCGTCGTCCGCGGCCTGCTTGCGGTCGGGGGTGGTGCCGCGCGGCTCCAGTTCGCTGCGGTACGCCATGGCCACGGCCTTGGGCGCCACGGTGTCGCCGGGGCGCACGCGCATCAGGCCGTTCACGACGATGTTCTCGCCCGGTTGCAGCCCCTTGCGGATCACGCGCAGCCCTTCGTACGTGGGCCCGAGTTCCACCTCGCGGTAGACGAGCTTGTTGGCCTTGTCCACCACCAGCACGAACTTCTTGCCCTGGTCCGTGCCGATGGCGCGGTCGTTGATCAGCACGGCCGGATGCGGCGAACCGCCACCGAGCTTGACCTTGGCGTACAGGCCCGGCAGCAGGCGGCCGTCCTCATTGTCGAACACCGCCCGCACGCGGATGGTGCCGCTGCGCGTGTCGAGGCGGTTGTCGATCGAGTGGATCTTGCCCTTGTGCGGGTTGCCGTCCTCGTTGGCCAGGCCCAGGAACACCGGCAGGTCGTTCTTGCCGCCGCCGGCGCCCGGCGCCGTGTAGCGCAGGTAGCTCTGCTCGTCGACGTCGAAGCTTGCATAGACCGGCGAGACCGACACCACCGACGTCAGCGGCGGCGACGCCGCGCCAGCCGCCACGAGGTTGCCCACCGTGATCTCTGCGCGCGACACCTTGCCCGCCACCGGCGCCACGATGCGCGTGTAGCTCAGGTTCAGCTTGGCCACTTCCAGCGCCGCCTGCGCGCCGCGCACGTCGGCCGACATCTCGCTGGCCGCATTGATGCGCTCGTCGAACTCGCGGCGCGAGATCGCGTTGTCGTCCAGCAGGCGCTGGGCGCGGGCCTTCTCGGTCTGCGCGTGCGAGGCGCGGACCTGCGCGGCGGCCAGTGCGGCTTCGGCGCGGGCCACTTCGGCCGCGTACGGGCGCGGATCGATCGTGAACAGCGGGTCGCCCTTCTTCACGATCGAGCCTTCGCGGAAGTGCACCGTTTCGATCGTGCCGGAAACGCGCGGACGGATTTCCACGCGGTCCACGGCCTCGATGCGGCCGGAGAACTCATCCCATTCGGTGATGGTCTGGCCCACCGCCGCGGACACTTCCACCGCCGGTGCCGGGGGCGGGGTATTGGCCTGCGCTTCCCCGCCGTGCCAGGGACGCAGTACCGAGGTTGCCACGCCCGCCCCAAGGATTGCCACGATGGCAAAGGCGATCAGCGTGCGTCGAGACTTGTGATTCATCTTTCTTCACTCCGTGTTTTCGTCGGGTTTCTTCAACTGGAAAAGCAAAACTCCGGGCCGAACGTCTCCCGCCGGCTCAAGGGGCCGGAAAAACGGGAACAGCAAGGGGTACTCCGCCCGGGAACGGGCGAAGCAAAGCCACTACAGGGGTGCCAGCCTCAAAGGGCGCTGGCGGGAGAATCCGGCACCGTCACTGCTTTCACGGCGCCGGCCGGCGTTCGGACCGGATTACGAGGCGTCGTCGGCCTTCGCGAAACTTTCGCGCAGGAACCGCGCACCTTCTTTGACCCATGCCTGACACATCTCATGGGACTGTTCCACCCCGTCGCCACAGGCGCCGGGCATGATCAACGCCTTGGCCGGAATGCCGGCCTTGGCAAGCTTGGCGGCGAAGGCTTCGCCCTCGGCGCGCAGCGCATCCTGCTCTGCCACCTGCACCAGCGTGGGCGGCAGCCCCGCCAGCCGCGACGCCAGCGCCGGCGCCGCGTACGGGTGCACCGTGGCTGCCGGCGTGGGCAGGTAGTCGCGATAGTTGCAGGCCAGCTTGCGCAGCATTTCCATCGGCACCTGCCCGCCGGACGCGTGCTGCAGGCACGGGTCGGTCACGGGGCGGATCAGCCACTGGCCGGCCGGCTGCGGCAGGCCGCGGTCGCGCAGCATCTGCGCCGTGGCGATCGCCAGGTTGCCGCCGGCTTCCTCGCCGACCAGCGCAAAGCGCAGCTTGTCGACCTTGAGCTTGCGCGCCTGCTTGAGCACCCACGCCACGGTACTGACCGCGTCTTCGGGGGCCGCCGGGAACGGGTTTTCGGGCGCCAGCGAATAGTCGGGCGTCACCACCACGGCCGGGACCGACTCCGCCAAATCCCGCACCAGTTCCTTCGCGGCTTCCACGCCGCCGTCGACGAAGCCACCCGCGTGCAGGTAGATCATCCATGGCAACAATGGCGCACCGGCGCTCACGGGCCAATAACCTGCGGGGTAACAGACGCAGACCTTGATCTCCCGCTCGCCGCTGGACACCACGTGCTGGATCACGATGGCCTCGCCCTGTTCTGCGGCCGGTTGTACGGCGGAACTACGGGGAGTCGTGGTCTTGGTCATGGTTGTCCGGGCGACCGGCAATGGCCGTCGATGCTGTATTGCGATGCAGCGAATTATGGTGATTGACAACAACGGGATAAAGCGAGCTATTGCCAATGCACTGTTTCTGCGTTGGAATAATCGTCGAAGTGATCCCACATGGCTTGAAATGGATAGTGGAAATGTGATTCACTCCGGTCCTTCGGCATCTGCGCACTTGGGGAAACAGCGCAAACGCCGGCGCCCCAACCCTCCACCCGTCCCCGCTCCGGCCGCCACTGGCGGACCGCCGGCAGCAAATCCAGGCCGCGCACTTGACATGCAGCGGACCCGATCCCGCCAGACATCCTTCGGAACGTAGCCTCGGTCTTACTCCTTTCGAAAGCAACATCATGGATCGTCTTGTCTCAATGCAGGCATTCACTCGGGTGGTGGATGTCGGCAGCTTTGCGCGCGCGGCGGAGTCTCTTGACCTGCCCAAGGCCACGCTCACCCGGCTCATACAAAACCTGGAAACCCACCTGGGCGTCAAGCTGCTGCACCGGACCACGCGCCGCATCAGCGTGACCACCGACGGCGCCGCCTACTACGAACGCTGCGTCCGCATCCTGGCCGACGTGGAGGAAGCCGAACAGTCGCTGACGCGCCACAACAACTCCCCGCGCGGCACGCTGGCCGTGGACACCACGAGCGGGCTGGCGCAGATGGTATTGATGCCTCAACTGCACGACTTCTTCAACGCCTACCCGGAGCTGAAGCTGGAGCTGACCATCAACGGCAAGCCCATCGACCTGCTCAAGGAAGGCGTGGACGTGGTGCTGCGCGTCGGGACGCTGGACGAGGCCATGGTGGCGCGCCGCATCGGCCAGGTAAAGCTGGCGTTCTATGCGTCGCCAATCTACCTGCGCCGCTTCGGCACGCCGCGCGACCTGACGGAGCTGGCCCAGCACAAGGCCGTAAACTTCCTGTCGAACCGCACCGGACGCGAGACGCCCTGGACGCTGGCGCGCGGCGGCGAGCGCACCGAGGTGCTGCTGCCCTCGGTCATCTCGACCAACGACGCCGACGTCTACCTGGGCTGCGCGGTGGAAGGCCACGGCATCGCGCGCATCTCGCGGGCGATGGCGGAGCCGTACATCCACAGCGGCCGGCTCGTGGAAGTCATGGCCGACTGGCAGACCGACGAACTGCCGATCTCGGCGATGTATCCGCAGAACCGCCACCTGTCGGCCAAGGTGCGGGTATTCGTGAACTGGGCCGCCGAGATCTTCTCGCGGCACCCGCACTTCGGCGCGGCGCCGCAGCAGTTGGCGGCGTAAGTTCACGGGTGGCTCCCCTCTCCCGCCGCGCGGGCGAGGAGTCGTGGAGGCGGGCATGGCGTTTCCATCCGCGACCTGTCTTTTTGGATGCGCTGGCCCTCAGCCCCGGCCCCTCTCCCGCCGCGCGGGAGAGGGGAGCAACCCCCTTCCCGCAGCCTGTTCGCCTACTCTTTCCCGATCTCCTGCAGCATCCGCGTCATCAGGTAGAGCCGCGGCACGATCGAGTCCAGTTCCACGTATTCGTCGCGTGCGTGGTAGCCGAAGCCTGACAGCCCGAAGCTTTCCAGCACCACCGCCTTGCCCGAGCGGCCCGCAAAGCCCGCGTCGGTGCCGCCGCCCGTGCCCGGGATCAGGATGAGCTGGCGGCCGTCCAGTTCGGCGTAGATCTGCTGCGCGCGGGCGGCCAGTTGCCTGGAACGCGCGTCGGCCACGTAGGCGGGACGTCCCTCCTCCATCGCCACCGTGGTCTGCGTATCGGGGATCAGATGGCCGGCGGCCACCTTTTCCTGCAGCGCGGCCTGCAGCTTCTGCGCGGCGCCGCCCACGGTCACGCGCACGTCGCCGGTGGCGCTGGCCGATTCGGGAATCTGGTTCAGCGGGCCCGTGGTGCGCGCCTGCGTCCAGTTCAGTTGCGCACCGGGAATCTGGCGCGCCGTGTCGCGCGTCTGCTGCATCTGGTAGGCCAGCTCCAGCAGCGCGTTGCGGCCCAGCTCCGGCGCGGCGCCCGCGTGCGATGCGCGGCCCTTGACCTGCATCGTCGCCGTGGCCGTGCCGGCGGCGGCCAGCAGCAGCGATTCGGACTTCGCCACCGACTTGGCCACGTTGGGTTCGCACGACAGCACCACGTCATGCTGGGCGGCCAGCGTGGCGATGGTCTCGCCCGATCCCTGCGAGCCGATTTCCTCGTCCGGGTTCAGCAGCACGGTGATCTGCGCGTAGTCCTTCCAGCCCTGCGCCTTGAGGATGTCCAGCGCGTGCAGGATCACGGCCAGCCCGCCCTTGTCGTCGGCGATGCCGGGCCCGTAGAGCCGGTTGCCATCCTCGCGGATCGGCTGCGTGGCCAGGATGCCGGCCGGGTACACCGTGTCCATATGGCCGATCAGCATGATCCGGCGCTTGCCGGTGCCCGTCAGCGTGGCCTTGACCATCGGCGCGGCGCTGGTCGTCATCGGCAGCCGCTCCACCTTGGCGCCCGCCGCCTGCAGCCGCTGCGTCACGTAGTCGGCCATGCGCGTCAGCCCGGCAATGTTGGCGCTGCCCGATTCGATCGACACCATGTCCTTGAGCGACTGCACGACGGCCGGCTGCGCGGCGCGCGCGGCGTCCAGCAGCGCCGGGTCGGCCTGCGCGGCAAGAGCCCCGTGGCACGCCACGGCGGCAGCAGCGGCGATGGCAAGGTGGCGAAGGGAAAGCGGCATGGTGTCTCCTGTTGTTGGTGTGGGATAGGAGGCTCCAATGTACCGCTTGCGGCATCTTGCAGGGAAGCCCGCGCGTCCACGCGCGCGGGGCGATGCCGGCCCGGGACGCTAGCTGCTGAGCGTGATGTGGTTGACCACCTCCTCCACGCCATGCACGTACCAGGCGTCGCGTTCCACCTGGCGGCGCGCGCCCTCGCTCGATGCGTAGCCGTCGAGCGTCACCACCCGCCCGGCCGTGCGCACCCGCAGCCGCGATGCATCGACGAACGGGTCGGTTTCCAGCACCAACTGCAGCGCCTCGCTCAGTTCCTCGTCGCTGTCGGCCTCTGCCGGCGCCACCACGATGTCGTTGACCACGTTGCGGCAACCGCGCGTCCACCATGCCAGCACACCGGCCAGCCGCATGTGGGACAGGCTGATGACATGCCCGCTCAGCATCACCGCGCCGTCGTGGACGGCCACCTCGATCCAGCCGCTGCGCTCGCCCACGGCCTCGCGCACCGGCTCGGGCTGCCCCTTGACCTTCGCGCAGAGCTTGCAGTTGCGGAAGTCGATCGCATTGGCCAGCCGCTCGCAGACGGCCGCGCGCAGGTCGCCGTCGCCCACCACGGGCCCCGCGTGCGCAATGCGCAGATGGTCGATCACGGTCGATACGCCGTCCACCCGGCGCAGCCGGGCCACGGCGCGGGCCTTGTCCATGACGTCGGGCACCTCGCCCTCAAGGATCAGGGCGCCGTCGGACAGCCGCAGGTGGATGGTGGGATGGATCTGGTGGCCCTGGTATGGCACATGCGCCAGCGCGGCTCGCGCCTGCGTCAGCACCGCTTCGCTACTCAGCATGATGTGTGTCTCCCCCGTTGACGTGGAGATGGCTGGGAAGCGCGCCCCTGCCTGCAAGCGCGCGTGGGGGCGGCATGGCGCCGCACCACAGAGCCATTATAGGAAGGGGGCCGGCGATGTCTGCGCGACCGGCCATCGGCGCGGCGTCGATGTTTCAAACATCCGTTGCGCCGCCGACGCCACGTGCGGCGGCCCGCGCAAGACTGCATCAGGCAGCCTGAAAGCCAGTCCTGACAACGGTTTCCGGCGGTTGGACTGTATTCAATGTCGCTAATGTCTCCGACTCTGCGCGTTAAGCATTGCTGAACATCGTAAAAGCGGATGCCGAGTGACGGCGCCATCGCTAAGATCGGGGCGTCGGTTGCCACGGAGAAGCCCATGACGCCGTCTTGCCACTTTCGCGCTGCAGTGTTCGCCACCCTCGCGGCCCTGCCGGTCTGGCTGGGCGCGGCCACCAAGACCACCACGTTCGCGGTACGGCTGACGCTGACCGCCGACTGCACGATCACCGCCAGCGACCTCGATTTCGGCTCGCAGGGCGTGCTGGCCGCCAATGTCGACCAGACCTCGTCGCTGTCGGTCACGTGCAGCAACAGTGCGCCGTACCAGGTGGGGCTCGACGGCGGCACCGCCGCCGGCAGCAGCATCGCCAACCGGCTGATGGCCGGCACCGGCGCGGCGACCGTGCAATACCAGATCTACCGCGACAGCAGCCGCACGCAGATCTGGGGCAACACGCCCGGCACCGATACCGTGGGCGGCACCGGCAACGGCGCCGCGCAGGCCATCACGATGTACGGCCGCGTGCCGCCGCAATCCACGCCGGCCGCGGGCACCTACACCACCACCGTCACCGCCACCGTCAACTTCTGATGCCGATTGCCGCCCCCGCGTGGCGGCCGGCATCCTGGTCCTGGCCCGCGCTGGCGCTGGCCGTGCCGGGCTTTTGCCTGCCGGTGCATGCCACCTCGCTGCAGATCTCGCCGGTCCGGGTGGACCTGCCGGCCGGCCCGGGCGCTGCCGCGCTGACGCTGCGCAACGCCGCGGGCGCGCCCATCCACGCCCAGGTGCGCGTGTTCCGCTGGACGCAGGCCGACGGCAACGACGTACTGACACCCGCCGACGACGTACTGGCCAGCCCGCCCATCGTGCGCATCGGCGGCAATGGCGAGCAGATGATCCGCGTGGTGCGGCCCGGCAAGACACCCGCCACGGCCGAGCAGTCGTACCGGCTGCTGATCGACGAACTGCCGCAGCGCGACGCCCCGGTCGACCAGAGCGGCGTGCGCGTGCAGCTACGCTATTCGGTGCCGGTGTTCGCCGGCACGCCGCCCGATGGCCCCGTGCCGCGCCTGGCCGTGGCGCTCTGGCGCGACGACGGCGAATGGCGGCTGGCCGCGCGCAACGAGGGCGTGCGCCACGCGCGGCTGAGCGCCGTGACGCTGGTCAGCGGCAGCCGCCGCGCCACGGTGACCGAAGGGCTGCTCGGCTACGCGCTGCCGGGCGCCACGCGCGTCTGGAAGGTGCGCCTGCCCGCCGCGTTCGCGCCGGCTGCCGGGATGCGGCTCGAAGCCGACGTCAACGGCGAGACGCAGCGCCTGCCCGTGGCCGCCGGCCGACCCGAAGCGGGCCCATGACATGGCGACGGCGTCCCACGCCCCGCCGCGCGACGCTGTCGCGGCTTGCCATGATCGCCGTCTCGCTGACCGGCGCCGTGGCGAGCAGCCCGCTCCGTGCGCAGACGATCGACAAGGTACCCGGACACACCGCCTACCTGGAGGTCATGGTCAACGGCGAATCAACCGGAAGCGTCGCCCGCTTCGCGGACCGCGACGGCACGCTGCTGACGCCGGTGGACGAACTGCTCGACCTGGGCCTGCGCGCCGACCCGGCGCTGGCCGACGCCCAGGGCATGGTCGCGCTGGACCGCCTGCCCGGCGTGACGTGGCGCTATGACCCCGCGATGCAGCGCGTCTACCTGACCGTGCCCGACAGCCAGCGCATGCCGGCGCAACTGGGCACGCGGGCGCGCGAGCGGCCACCGGTCACGCCCGGCACCGGGTTCGTGCTGAACTACGACGCCTACGCCCAGCCCGATACGGGCCAGCAGCTCGGCCTGTACAGCGAGCAGCGCCTCTTTCATCCCGGCGGGGTGTTCAGCAACACCGGTGTCGCCACCGTGTACGACCGCAGCACCCGCTACGTGCGGCTCGACACCAGCTGGACCCACGCCGACCCCACCGGCATGCAGTCGGTGCTGATCGGCGACATGATCACCGGCGCGCTGCCGTGGTCGCGCCCGGTACGGCTTGGCGGCTTCCAGCTGCGCCGCAACTTCGGGCTGCGGCCGGACCTGATCACCTATCCCCTGCCCGCGCTGGCCGGCTCGGCGGCCGTGCCGGGCGCGGTGGACCTCTACATCAACAACGTCCGCCAGTACTCCGGGCAGGTGCCCAGCGGCCCGTTCGTGATCAACAACGCGCCGGCGCTGAGCGGCGCCGGCCAGGCCACCATCGTCGTGCGCGACGCGCTGGGCCGCGACGTCAGCACCACGGTGCCGCTCTACGTGGATGCGCGGCTGCTGGCGCCGGGCCTGTTCGACTACGCGCTCGAAGTGGGCTTTCTGCGCACGCAGTACGGCGTGGATTCGTTCCGCTACGACAGCGCGCCGGCCGCGAACGGGTCCGTCCGCTACGGCTGGACCGATAGCGTCACGCTGGAAGCGCACGCCGAGGCGTCGCGCGGTGTGGGCATCGGCGGCGCTGGCGTGCTGTTCAAGCTGCCGTTGACCGGCGTGCTGAACGTGGCGGCCAGCGGCAGCGCGGCGGGCGGCGCGCAGCTCGGGCTTGGCTACCAGTGGCGCACGCCGCGCTTCAGCATCGACGTGCAGGGCACGCGCGCGTTCGGCCACTACGAGGACCTGGCCGCGCGCTCGGGCGCGCCGATGCCGCGCGCGCTGTACCGGGCGACCGTGTCGGTGCCCGTGGCGCGCAACGGCAATATCGCGGCCAGCTACGTGAACCTGTCGGACCCGGTCTACGGCGCGTCGCGCATCGGATCGCTGGCGTGGACGGCACAGTGGAACCGGCGCACGTCGCTCACGGCCAGCGCCTACCGCGACTTCGCGGCCGGGTCGTCGTACGGCGCGTCGCTGACGCTGACCTACCTGATCGACAGCGACACGACGGCGTCGGCCACGGTGGGCCGCGACAGCGGCAATCCCACGGTGATCGGCACGGTCAGCCACGCCACGCCGTACGAAGGCGGCTGGGGCTGGCAGGTGGCCGGCCAGAAAGGCGCGGGCATGTGGCGCGGCTTTGCGCAGGCCAACTTCCGCGGCCGCTACGGCGACGTGTTCGGCGCGGTGCAGGACCTGCAGGGCCGCGTGAGCACGCAGCTTGGCGCCAGCGGGTCGCTGGTGGCGATGGACGGCACGGTGATGGCCGGGCGGCGCATCGACCAGAGCTTTGCGCTGGTGTCGACGGGCGGCGTGGCGGACCTGCCCGTGCTCGTGGAGAACCGCCGGATCGGCAACACCAACCGCTCGGGCCATATCCTGGTGCCCAACCTGCTGGCCTACGACGCCAACCGCGTGGAAATCGACGCGCTGGCGCTGCCCGTCAACACGCGGCTCAGTTCCACGCGGCTGTCGATCGCGCCGGCGCTGCAGTCGGGCGCGCTGGCCACGTTCCGGATCGAATCGTTCCGCGGCGCCCAGGTGGTGTTCGTCGACGGCGAGGAGACGCCGCTGCCGCCCGGCACGGCCATCGTCCATCTGGAAAGCGGCGGCCGCACCGTGGTGGGCTACGACGGGCTGGCGTTCTTCGACGCCCTGGGCGACGACAACACGTTCCGCGCGGAGACCGACGCCGGCGTCTGCACGGCCCGGCTGCACTACAGCGCCAGCGCAGACCCGCTGCCCAGGCTCGGGCCCGTGCGCTGCGCGGCGGAAGCACCATGAGGGCCGGCTGGCTGGCGATGCTGCTGCTGATGGCCGCGCCGGCCGCGCGGGCCGTCTGCACGGCCACGGCGCCGTCGGCTGCGTTCGGCAACTACAGCCCGGTCAGCGGCAGCCCGGTCGACATCCAGGGCACCATCACGGTGAGCTGCACCGGCATTGCGGTGTCGGCGCGCGTGCGGGCGTGCATCAACATCGGCACCGGCTCGGCCGGCACCACCGTGTCGCCGCGCGTGATGGCCAACGGCAGCCGCACGCTCGGCTTTAACCTGTACACGGACAGCGCGCGCACGCAGATCTGGGGGTCGCGCAGCACCGGCACCACGGCGACGCCCGTGATGCTCGACTTTGGCGCGCTGCTGGGCAACGGCAGCGCGTCCGTGAGCTACTACGGGCGCATCCTGGCCAACCAGACGGCGGCCACGGCCGGCGCCTACACGTCCCAGTTCACCGGGCTCAACGCCGAGGTCACCTACGTCGAATACCTGCTGTCGCCGCCCGCGTGCAGCACGCTTGCCACCAACAGCCTGCCGATCACGTTCACAGCCAGCGCCACCGTGGTGGCCGATTGCAATATCTCGGCCACGCCGCTCGATTTCGGCTCGGTCGGCCTGCTGACCGGCAACCGCGACGCGGCCAGCACACTGACCGTGCAATGCACCGCCAGCGCACCCTATTCGATCGCGCTCAACGCCGGCACCGGCAACGGCGCCAACGTCGCCGCACGCCGCATGACGCGCAGCGGCGGCCAGCAGACCGTGAGCTATCAGTTGTACTCGGACGCCGCGCGCACGGTGCCGTGGGGCGACGGTTCGCGCGGCACATCCACCGTGGGCGGCACCGGCACGGGCACGGCCCAGCCACTCAACGTCTACGGCCGGATTCCGCCGCAGGTGACGCCAACGCCCGGCACCTATGCCGACACGGTGACGGCGACGATCACGTACTGACCCCTGGGCCGTCCACGGTTGACCGGCGCCGGGCGTTGCGCCACGATAGGCCCACCCCCAGCCACATGAGCGCCCCACCATGTGCGTCAACTACGCCCCCCGTCCAGCGGCGCATCCTGCGCGAGATCTTTGGCGTCGAGCCCCCGCCCGGCCTGTATCCGTCGGAAACCTGGCCCGACTACGCGGCCCCGATCGTCCGGCAGCGGACCGACGCGGATGCCTGGGAAAGCGTGCTGGCGTCGTTCAGCATGGTGCCGAAAGCGACCATCCCGCCCGGTACGCGCTACTTTCCCACGGCCAACGCGCGGGTCGAGACCATCGGCAAGCTGTCGTCGTTCGCGCGGTTCTGGAAGGCGTGCCAGTTCGCGCTGATCCCGGCCACGGCGTTCTTCGAGCCAAACTACGAAAGCGGCAAGGCGGTGCGCTGGAAGATCGGCCTGCCGGACGGCGAGCCGTTTGCGATTGCGGGGGTATGGCGGGCGTGGCCCGACGGGGCCGTGTCGTTCACGATGCCGACGGTCAACGCCGATCATCATCCGCTGATGCAGCGGTTTCACAAGCCCGGGGACGAAAAGCGCGGCGTGGTGATCCTGCCGCGCGAGGACTGGGACGGCTGGCTCGGTTGCCGCGACCCGGAGGCGGCGCGCACGTTCCTGCGCCTGCTGCCGGCCGACCGCCTGGTGGCGGAGCCGGCCCCGCTGCCGCCCCGGGGGGCTACCAAGGGGCCGCCGCCGCCCTCGGACTAGCCGGCCGTCGCCGTCAGAACCCTGCGCGCGCCTGGATGTAGACCATGCGCGGCGCGCCGACCAGGCGGCCCGCGTTGCTGTCGGTCGTGCGCGTGTAGTAGCGCTTGTCGAACAGGTTGTTGATGCCGATGGCGATGTCGGTGTTCTTGCGCTGCGGCACCTTGAACATCGCCTGGATGTTCCACGTGCGGAAGCCCGGGATCAGGCCGTTGGCGCCGTCCGGCGTCTCGGCCACCGTGTTGGCCAGGTCGGCGTACTGCTTGCTCTGGTGCGTGGTCGAGACGTTGAACGTCCAGCTCCGCCAGTCGTAGCGCGCGCCCAGCGTGTCGGTGGTGCGCGAGTAGAACGGCACGTCCAGGCCCGCCGTGGTGCCCGACTTCTGGATGGCCCGCGTGTAGGTGTAGTTGGCGTACAGGTTCAGGCCGCCCAGCAGGCTGCCGCGCTCGAACGTGTAGTCGATGGCCGCTTCCACGCCGTCGTGGTCGGTGGCGCCGATGTTCTGGAACGTGGCCGGGAACAGGCCCGGCACCTGCAGGATCTGGTTGTCGAACTTGATCTTGAAGGCCGTCAGCTCGCCCTTGATGCGGTTGTCCGTCCAGCGCGTGCCCACTTCGAACGTCTTGGCCACTTCGGGCTGCAGCGGGTTGTTCGGCGTCTGGGAGTTGAGCTGCGTGTTCTGCACCGGGCCGAACGACGTGCTGTAGTCGGCAAACACGGTCCAGGCACTGTTGACCAGGTACGACACGTTGATCGACGGCAGCGCCTTGTTGTTCACGCTGTCCCACTGCGTGGGCGTGTTGCGCTGCTGGCGCGTGGTGTCGATGTGCTCGAACCGCACGCCCGGCACGATGCGCCAGTTGCCGTAGGCGATGCGGTCGTCGATGTAGACCGCGTGGGCGTCGGTGGCGTTGTCGAACGTGGTGGTCGGGCCGTTCACGCCGGTGCGGATCGTGGTGCTGAACTGGTTGTCGTCGCCGCGCTCGCGGATGTAGCGGTAGCCGACCGTCACGTCATGCGTGGTCGGGCCCAGCCCGAAGCGCTGCGTGTAGCGCGGCTCCACGCCGAACGTGGTGTAGTTGCGCGGCTGGTGCGCGATGACCGTGGCGCTCTGCTGCAGCGTGCTCTGGCGGTAGCTGTCGTTGAAGAACGTGCGGATCTCGAACTCCTGGTTCGCCGAGATCGTGTTCACGTAGCCCAGGTCGAAGCCGTAGCGATTGCCGCTCCAGTAGTCGTTCGGGCGCGTGTTCTGGAACGGGTCGGCGTTGAACTGCGCCACGGTCAGGCCGCCCGGCGTGCGGGACTTCACGTCGTAGTACGACAGCTTGCCGTAGACCTGCGACGTGGGCGTGATGTCGTACGCGAACTTGACGGCCAGATCGTTGACGTCGTCGTCGCTGCCCTTGCGCCATTCGCGGCCGGTCATGCCCGAGTACAGCAGCGCGATGCCCAGGCCGCTGTCCAGCGTGGTGCCGACAAACGCGCTGTACTGGGTGTTGTTGCCGCCGCCTTCGGTGAAGATGTTCTGGCGCACCGACGCGTCGCCGCTGAACACGCCCGGAATCGGCTTGGTGTTGAAGTTGATGATGCCGCCCACGTTCTGCGGCCCGTAGCGCACGGCGCCGCCGCTGCGCACCACGTCGATCGACTCGATGTTGCCCAGGCTGACCGGCGCGAACGACAGTTGCGGCTGGCCGTACGGCGCCACGGCCATCGGGATACCGTCCAGCAGCACAGTGGAGCGCGGCGTGTAGCGGCCGGTCAGGCCCCGCACGCCGATGTTCAGCGAGATGGCGCTGCCGGCCGTGTCCGAGTTGTCGGTCGACTGCACGCCGGGGATGCGGCGCATCACGTCGCCGATGTTCTGGGCGCCGCTCTGTTCGATCTGCTGCTCGTTGACCACGGTGCGCGCGCCGGGAAAGGTCTTCACGCTGTTCTGCAGGCCGGTACCGAGCCAGTTGCCGGACACCTGGACCGTTTCCAGCATCTTTTCCGAGCCCGCCGCCGGCGCATCGGCCGTCTGGGCGACCGCCAGTTGCGGCATCAGGCACAGCGTGGAGACGGCCAGCGCCGTGGCGCACAGCGTGAAATGGGGCGCGACGGCTGGCAGTGGTCGGCGGCTCGAACTCATGGTCAATCCCTTGTCACAAGATGCTTACGAAAGGCCATGAATGTAAGTGATAACAGTTCGCGTTTGTAGCCTTGACATCGAATGACGGCCGTAATGTATTGCGGCTGCGACAATGTGTTGCCCGGGCACGACATTTGGCAGAATCTGACCGGTTGGTTGACCGCTCAAACGGTCCGGCTGGAGCACACCCTCGCCATTCGTGCAGCCCTCGGATGGGTGATGGTTGCGCCCCTCCGATAGAGGGTGTCCGCACGACGGCCGGGCACCCATACTGACCCTCCACCGGCCAGAAGAGCCGGACCAACCGGGTCAGAACCATGCATGCAGTCTCCTTCGTCGGATATGGTGTGGCGTTTCTGGTGGTCGTCATCGTGGCGGCCCGCTGGATCTACCGGCACCACCCCGCCCTGCGCGATCTCGATCCGCCCGCGCCCCGCCGCGACAAGCGCGCCGGCGCCCCGGCGCCTGGTCCCGCCGCGGACTGATCGCGCGCCAAATCGCCCCCGGCGGGAACTGCCGCCTGCCTGCGTTGCCTGAACCTCTTGCGCCCGCGTTCCGCGGGGCGCACGCTCGCACCTGTGAGCCACAAGAAGAAAGGGAACAAACATGGCAACTTCAAACAAGCTGCCGGCGTGGACCATCTGGTCGCCGCTGGCCGCCTGGGCCGCCTTCGGCCTGGGCCTTCTGATGACGGGTCAGATCTGGACAATCGCGGTGATGACCATCGCGCTGGCCGGCGCGGTGTTCTCGGCCGTGCATCACGCCGAGGTGGTGGCGCACAAGGTGGGCGAGCCGTTCGGCACGCTGGTGCTGGCCATCGCCGTGACGGTGATCGAGGTAGCGCTGATCGTGTCCGTGATGCTGTCCTCGGGCCCGGAGAAATCAGGCCTGGCGCGCGACACGGTATTCGCCGCCGTGATGATCATCTGCAATGGCATCGTCGGCGTCTGCCTGTTCGTCGGCGCGCTGCACCACCGCGAGCAGGCGTTCCAGGCGCCCGGCGCCAACGCCGCGATGGCCATCCTGGTCACGCTGCTCGGGCTGACCATGGTGCTGCCGAACTTCACCAGCACCACGCCGGGGCCGGCGTTTTCGCCGTCGCAACTGGCGTTCTCGGGCGTG
Organism: Cupriavidus sp. H18C2; assembly: GCF_049393795.1. Taxonomy (NCBI): domain Bacteria; kingdom Pseudomonadati; phylum Pseudomonadota; class Betaproteobacteria; order Burkholderiales; family Burkholderiaceae; genus Cupriavidus; species Cupriavidus sp. H18C2. Next base: position 1,017,232 of record NZ_CP186011.1, read on the forward strand.
ATGTCGCTGCTGCTCTACGGCTGCTTCGTGTTCGTCCAGACCGTGCGGCACCGCGACTACTTCCTGGTGGAAGGCACCCGCGACGAGAACGTCCACGCACCGCCGCCACCGGGGCGCGTGGCCGCGGCCAGTGGTGCGCTGCTGCTGGTCTGCCTGGTGGCCGTGGTGGCGCTGGCCAAGCTGCTGTCGCCGTCGGTAGAGAAGGCCGTGGCGGAAGCGGGCCTGCCGGCCGCCGTGGTGGGCGTGGTGATCGCCGCGATGGTGCTGCTGCCCGAAGGGCTGGCCGCGCTACGCGCCGCGCGGTCAGACCGCATCCAGACCAGCCTGAACCTGGCGCTGGGCTCGGCGCTGGCCAGCATCGGCCTGACCATCCCGACCGTGGCCGTGGTCTTCATCTCGCTGGGCCGGACAATCGAGCTCGGGCTCAACCCCAAGGAGATGGTGCTGCTGTTCCTGACGATGATCGTCGCGTCGCTGACGCTGGGCATGGGCCGCACCACGATCCTGCAGGGCGTGGTGCATATGGTGATTTTCGCGGCGTATCTGTTCTTGACGGTGGTGCCGTAGCCGCTGCGCCACGCCCGCTGCCTCCCCGCTCCCCAGGGCGGGAGCGGGGAGCACGGCGGGGTTCGGATGCTTACCGCTGCCCCAGGAACCCCACCACCGCATTTCCAAACGCTTCCGGCAATTCCCAGTTCGACAGATGCGCGGCGGGCAGTGCTGCGTATTGCGCGCCCGGGATTGATGCGGCGACTTCGCGGCCCTGGGCGGGCGTGGTGGCGAGGTCGTGTTCGCCGGCGATGACCAGCACCGGAGCGTCGATGGCGCCCAGCAGGCCGCGCAGGTCGGCGTCGCGCACGGCGGCACAGTTGGCCGTGTAGCCGGCCGGGCTCGCGGTGTCCAGCATCCGCCGCACCGGCGCCAGTTCGTCGCGGCGCGTAAGCAGGTAGTGGTCGGTGAACCAGCGGGCCAGCACGCCGTCGACGATGGCGGCCATGCCGTCGCGCTGGACGGTGGCGATGCGCGTGTCCCAGACCGATGCCGGGCCGATCAGCGCAGCCGTGTTGGCCAGCACGAAGCGGCCGAAGCGGCTGGCGTGGTGCCGGGCCAGCACCATCCCGGTCATCCCGCCCATCGACAAGCCGCAGAAATGCGCGCGCGCCACGCCGGCGTGGTCCATCACCGCGATCACGTCGGCGGCCAGGTCGGCCATGTCGAACGGCCCGGCCGGCAGCGCCGAACGGCCATGCCCGCGCGTGTCGTAGCGCAGCACGCGGTAGTTCTGGGTCAGCGCCGGCATCTGCGGGTCCCACATTTCCAGCGTGGTGCCAAGCGAATTCGACATGACGAGCACGGGCTTGTCCGCGTCGCCCTCGATCACGTAGTGCAACTGGCGGCCTGGCTCAATCGGCATGGATCCCCCGCTCGCGGATCAGCGCGCCCCACTTGACCGTTTCGCGCGCCAGGTGGTCCTTCAACTGCGCCGGGGAGCTGCCGATCGGCTCGGCGCCGATGCCGGCCAGGCGCTGCTGCACGGCGGGCTTCTTCAGCGCGTCGAGCATGGCCTTGTTCAGCGTCTCCACCACGGCCGGCGGCGTGCGCGCCGGCACGAACGCGGCGAACCATGGCGACAGGTCGTAGCCGGGCACGCCGGCCTCGGCCACGGTCGGCACGTTGGGCAGCGCCGACGACCGCTTGCTGGTGGTCACCGCGATGGCGGTCAGCTTGCCGCTGTCGATATGGGGCTTGGCCGACGTGATGCTGTCGAACATGTAGTCCACCTGGCCGCCCAGCAGGTCGGTCATCGCCGGACCCGAGCCCTTGTACGGGATGTGCAGCATGTCGACCTTGGCCATCGACGTGAACAGCTCGCCCGCCAGGTGGATCGACGTGCCGTTGCCGGCCGACGCATACGTGTACTTGCCCGGCTTGGCCCTGGCACTGGCGATGACCTCGGCCACGGTCTTCTGCGGGTTACGGGCCTTGTTGGTCACCAGCACGTTGGGCACCACGGCCAGCAGCGAGACCGGCGCGAAATCCTTCACCGGGTCGTAGTTGAGCTTGCCGTACAGCGCCGGGTTCACGGCCATGCCGTTGGCCACGATGATCAGCGTGTAGCCGTCGGCCGGCGCACGGGCCACCAGTTCGGCGCCGATGTTGCCGCCGGCGCCGGGCCGGTTTTCCACGACGATGGACTGGCCCAGCGTCTTCGACATTTCCTCGCCCAGCGTGCGGGCGATGTTGTCCATCGCGCCGCCCGCCGGGAACGGCACGACCCAGCGGATCGGGTGGTCGGGATACGCGGCGTGGGCCGGCGCGGCGGCCGCGCACAGCAGCGCGGCGGTCAGGGCGAGTGCGGCCGGCAGGCCAGCCGGGCGTTGCAGCAGGGTAATCATTGTCTCCGTTCCTTCTCTTCTATGGCGCCGCGGTCCGCTTCAGCGGATCGACGACGGGTGCCGCGCCAGCGGCGTGACGTGGATCTTCATGTACGGGAACAGCGGCAAGCCGGACAGCAGCGTGTGCAGTTCGTCGTTCGACTCCACGTCGAACACGCTGTAGTTGGCGTACTCGCCCACCACGCGGTAGAGCGCCTGCCACTTGCCCTGCCGCTGCAGGTCCTGTGCGTACGCCTTTTCGCGTGCCTTGATCGCGTCGGCCGTGTCGGCCGGCAGGTCGTGCGGGATCTGCACGTCCATCCTGACGAGAAACAGCATCGTGGTCTCCTGTGTCCTGTGTATCGGGAATCAGCCCGCCTTGCGGCGGTAGTGGCGCAGCTTGTCCTCGTCGATCTCCAGGCCCAGCCCCGGGCCCTGCGGCAGGTGCAGCGCGAAATCCTTGAAGACGGGCCGCTCGGCGACGATGTCGTCCTTTACCAGCAGTGGGCCGAACAGTTCGGTGCCCCATGCCAGTTGCGGCAGCGTGCAGAAGCCATGGGCCGCCGCGATGGTGCCCACGGCGCCTTCAAGCATCGTGCCGCCGTACAGCGCAATGCCGGCGGCGTCGCCCACCGCGGCCGTGCGCAGCATGCCGAAGATGCCGCCCGACTTGGCGATCTTGAGCGCGAACACGTCGGCCGCGCCCAGCCGCGCCAGTTCCATCGCGTCCTCGGGGCCGGTCACGGCCTCGTCGGCCATGATCGGCACGACAAAGCGCGCGGCCAGCCGGGCCAGCGCGGTGCGGTGCTCGCGCGGGGTGGGCTGCTCGACGAGGTCGATGCCGGCCGCTTCGAGCATGGCAATGCCCGTGGCCGCGTCGGCCTCGTTCCACGCCTGGTTGACGTCGACGGTCACGCGCGCGCGGTCGCCCAGTGCGCGCTTGATGGCCGACACGTGCGCCACGTCGTCGCGCACGCTGCGGCGGCCGATCTTGAGCTTGAACGTGTTGTGGCGGCGTGCCTCCAGCAGTTGCTCGGCTTCCTCGATGTCACGGGCCGTGTCGCCGCTGGCCAGCGTCCACAGTACCGGCAGCGTGCTGCGCACCGCGCCGCCCAGCAGCGTGGCCACCGGCACGCCCAGCCGCTTGCCCTGCGCGTCGAGCAGCGCCGATTCCAGCGCGCTCTTGGCAAACCGGTTGCCGCGCGCCACCTTGTTCAGGCGGGCCATCGCGGCGTGGATGTTGGTGGCGTCCTGCCCGGCCAGCGCGGGCCCCAGGTAGGTGTCGATCGTCAGCTTGATGCCTTCGGGGCTTTCGTCGCCGTAGGACAGGCCCCCGATCGTGGTGGCCTCGCCGATACCCTCCACGCCGTCGCTGCAGCGCAGGCGCACGATCACCAGCGTCTGCTGCTGCATCGTGGCCATCGCCAGCTGGTGGGCGCGGATCGTCGGCAGGTCCACCAGGACGGCCTCGATGGCGAAAATCGTTGCTGTCATACCCGAAGTCATACCTTTTCCATGCAATAGCGTTCTTGCCTCGCAGTATGGACCTTGACCTTTGGTGCGTCCAAGACCGATGATGTCTCGATCGATACCTTCCGGGTATGCAACTGCCCTGCCCGCTCCCCGCCATGGAACTCCGCCATCTTCGCTATTTCCAGACCGTTGCCCAGGAACTCAATGTGACGCGGGCGGCAGAAAAGCTGCACATGGCGCAGCCGCCGCTGTCGCGCCAGATCCGGCAATTCGAGGAAGAGGTGGGCGTGCCACTGTTCGACCGGGTCGGGCGCGGGCTGAAGCTGACCGAGGCGGGCCGCTTCCTGCTGGAGCAATCGCTGCAACTGACGCAGCGACTGGAGGAAACGCTGGAAGGGACGCGGCGCATCGGCCGCAACGAGAAGCGCTGGTTCGGCATCGGCTTCGTGCCGTCGGTACTGTATGGGGTGCTGCCGGAGCTGATCCGCGTGCTGCGCGGCGACGACAGCGAGGTGGAGGTCGGGCTGACCGAGATGATTACCGTCCAGCAGCTCGAAGCGCTGAAGTCCGGCCGGATCGATCTGGCGTTCGGCCGCCTGACGTTCGGCGATGCCGCCATCGTCCAGCAGGTGGTGATGGCCGAGACGCTGGTGGCCGCAATGCCGGTGACCGCGCCGGCGCCGGCCGGACCGTTCGACGCCGCGACGCTGGCGCGCCAGCCGCTGATCCTCTATCCGGCCCGCCCCCGGCCCAGCTACGCCGACCACGTGCTGTCGCTGTTCCGCGCCCAGGGCCTGCAGCCGCGCGTGGTGCAGGAAGCCAACGAACTCCAGACCGCGCTGGGACTGGTGGCCGCAGGGCTGGGCATCACGCTGGTGCCGTCGTCGGTCCAGCGGCTGCATCGGGACGACGTGCGCTACGTGCCGGTCGACGCCCCCGGCTTCGTCTCGCCGGTCATCATGAGCCACCGCGCCGGGGACACGTCGCCGCAACTGGCGCGCGCCGTGGCATGGGTCAGGGCGCAGGCAGGCGATTTATCGTAGAGGAACGGTTTTCCTCCCCTCTCCCGCGCGCGGGAGAGGGGGTCGGGGGTGAGGGCCAGCGGTTCAAATTGCCACCTGTCGGCAAGCAGATCCTCAACGCCCTCACCCCCAGCCCCCTCTCCCGCAGGCGGGAGAGGGGAGCCACGCCCTCCCCTACGCCGACACCATCTTTGCCGACGCGGCCTGCTTTGCCGCCATCTTCCGGGCGTCCTTGCGGCGGCCGTACCAGCCGCCCACCACCAGTAGCACCGCCACGGCGATCAGGTCGCCGGTCAGGGCGACGGGGCGCGTGGGCCGGCCGCCGGCCACGCCGTAGGTCAGTCCTTCGATGCCCACCGAGACCACGGCGCCCAGCACAAAGCAGAACAGGCTGTGGCGGCCAATCTGCACCACCGGGCCCATGAAACGCGCCAGCCGGGCGATCCAGCCGGCGCGCACGGCCAGGTAGACCAGCCATGCCAGCCCCAGGAAGCTGACCACGCGCAGCGCCGCCAGGCTTTGCTTGGGCAGCGGAAAGGCCATGGTCGGAATCCACGCGGGCAGCCAGGCTTCGTACAGGTGCGGACGCATCCAGAGGTAGGCGGCCGCCATGCAGACCAGCGCCACGACCACGGCGCCGGCCGTGCAGGCGCGGCGTACCAGCGCCTGCTGCGGCAGCACAAAGTCGGGCCGCAGCCGGGCCAGCAGGCCCATGCCGAACATCAACTGCCAGGCGAACGGGTTGAAGCTCCAGCCGCGTGGTTCGCTGCTGGGCAGCAGCGGCAGCAGCGTCGGCGACATGATCCACAGCGCCACGCTGCCGCAGATGAACGCCAGCGGCTGCGCGCGCGCCCAGCGGATGGCCAGCGGGGCCAGGCCGATGAATACCGCGTACATCGGCAGCACGTCGGACACGAACGGCTGGCGCGCCAGCCCGATCACCTCCAGCACGGTGGCCAGCGGCTGCGCCATGAAATCGAGCGCCTCGGTGGCGCGCACGGCTGGCGCGGGGATGCGGCACATCGCCAGCACAAGGCCGAACAGCAGCATCAGCACGCCGGTCAGCACGAACGCCTGGTAGATTTCCCAGCTACGGCGGCGCAGGCGGCGACGCGCGGCGCTGGCGCCGTGGCGGGCCTCCATCGCCAGATACGCGGCGCCGGCCGAATAGCCGGCCAGGAAGACGAACACCTCGGCGGCGTCGAAGAGCTGGAAATTGCGGATCGTGTAGTCGGCCAGCACGCTGCCATTGACGTGATCGACCACGATGAAGAGCAGCGCGATTCCGCGAATCAGGTCGATCTCGGTGCGCCGCTGGTTGTTGTTCACTGCGTTCAAGGACGGGCTTCCCAAGGCTTGCCGGCAGCCCAGGGCGCCACGCGGCAATCACGGCCCGCATCTTACCGTGACCTCAGGGTTTACCTTGTATGGCAGTGTTTCAGTGCGTTACGCGATGTTGTCAGGTGACGTAAGCGGCATGAAGCCGGGCCAGCGAGCGTCGTCCCGCCGCCACGACCGCCGCATCGTGGGTGGTCTGGGCGCGGACGATCATGCCTTCGATGGTCAGGATGGCCTCTTGCGCCACCTGGTCGGGCTGGCGCAGTCCCAGTTCGGCCGCCACGGCGGCCACGAAGCGCTGCAGCGACGCCTTGTGCGACACGGCCTGCTCCAGCAGCCGGGGGTCGTCGCCGGCGCCGCCGCCCGACTCGGCCACCATGTTGATGAACGCGCAGCCGCGGAAGTCGTCGGTGCCGAACCACTCGCCCAGCGTATCGGCCAGCACGTCGAGGTTGGCCCGCGCGGCCAGCCGCTGCCGCACGCCCGCCTCGAACCAGTCCATCCAGAACGCATGGCGCCGCTGCAGGTATTCGAAGATCAGGTCGTTCTTCGACGGAAAGTGGCGATATAGCGACATCTTCGCCACGCCCGACTCGGCGATGATGCGGTCGATGCCCGTGGCGCGGTAGCCGTCGCGGTAGAACAGCCGTGCGGCGGTATCGAGAATGCGCTCGCGGGCGGAAGGGGTGGCCATGGCGGTCTATTCAGTAAGAGGCTGGATACCCGCCATTATAGGAGACAGGTCTGTCTTTCACGCGCGCTGGGCGATGTTCATGTCCGGCAGCCGGGGTTCAAAGCAGCGCTGCTCGATCTGGCCGCCGCGCGCCACCAGGATGGTCGCCTCGGGAATTTCCTCCCACACGCCCTGCACGTCGATCAGCGGCTCGGACAGCACCAGGAAGGCGTCGTCGCCGGCGGCGATGATGCGCGGGTCTTCGGGGTACAGCGCCCGCAACTGCCGGAACGACGTGCTGTGGAACAGCGACCGCGAATCGCGCTCGCTGGAATAGCGCGCCGCCACGATCTGCTGGCCGTCGGTCACGCAGACGGTCATGTTGAGCGGCGATGCCACGTCGTGCCGGTGGCCGACCTCCTCGATCAGGCCCGCCATCTGCTCCAGCGCGCCCTGCGGATCGCGTTCCAGCCCGAAGGTCAGCGCCAGGAAGAACATCACCTCGGAATCGGTCGAGCCCTCGATCCAGCGGAACAGGTGCGGCGCCACGGACATCATCAGGTCGCGCCGCAGCAGCGGATATTCGCGGATCAGCCCGTTGTGGGCAAACAGCCAGCGGCCAAAGCGGAACGGGTGGCAGTTGGTCTCCTGCGTGGGCGTGCCGGTGGCGGCGCGCACGTGCGCCACAAACAGCGGGGCGCGCACGGCCCGGGCGGCCTCGCGCAGGTTGGTGTCGCTCCAGGCCGGATGCAGGCAGCGGTAGCGGAACGGAAGTTCGGAATGCCGGCCGTACCAGCCGACGCCAAAACCGTCGCCATTGGTGGTGGTATGCCCCAGGCGGGCGTTCAGGCTCTGGTCGATCAGCGAATGCTCGGGCTGGAACAGTACGGCCTCTAGCGGCACGGAGCGGCCCGAATAGGCCAGCCAACGGCACATGGTGCTCTCCTCTTGTCGGGTGCGGGGGCGATGTCTTCACTTCAGGATAGCAAGGGGCCGGCCCTGCCTGCCAGCCGGGCAATTCCTACATGGCACGCCCGTTCGGGCAGCGCGTTTTCCACCACGGCGGGGCGGGAACGCCCGCCGGACGCAGGCGGCGCGGCAGGCATCAATCGTGCTAGTTGCCGGAAATGAAATACGAATGGACTACCGGAAACCGGTTCCGGCTGCTGGAAAACGGCGAGGAATACTTCCCCCGCCTGATCGCCGCCATCGACGCCGCCCGCGCCACCGTACTGCTGGAAACGTTCATCCTGTTCGAGGATGACGTCGGCAACCAGTTGGCCGACGCGCTGGCCCGCGCCGCGCGCCGCGGCGTGCAGGTGGCGCTGACCGTCGACGGCTTCGGCACGGCCGACCTGTCGACCGACTACATCGCGCGGCTGACCGAGGCCGGCGTGGTGCTGCGCCTGTTCTCGCCGGGCCGGCGGCTGCTTGGCAAGCGCACCAACCTGTTCCGCCGGCTGCACCGCAAGCTCGTGGCCGTGGACGCGTCGCTGGCATTCGTCGGCGGCATCAACCTGTCCGTCGAGCACCTGGTCAAGGCCAGCCCGCTGTCCAAGCAGGACTACGCGGTGGAAGTGCACGGCCCGGCCGCGCAGGTCATCCGCAGCTTCATGCTCGAAGCGATCGATGCTGGCGCCACCGGCCCCCACGCGCGCCGGCGCCGCCGCCTGCCGCGTCCGGGCGCGGGCGACGGCTACGACCCGGCGCTGGCCGGCGCGGCGCTGCTGGTCACGCGCGACAACCAGGACCACCGCAACGACATCGAGCGCCATTACCTGATGGCGATCCGCGCCGTGCGGCGCGAGGTGATCATCGCCAACGCCTACTTCCTGCCCGGCTACCGGCTGCTGGAAGCGATCTGCGCGGCGGCCGGGCGCGGCGTGGACGTGTGCCTGATCCTGCAGGGCCGGCCCGACATGCTGTGGGTCAAGCGCACGGTGGACATGCTCTATGCCCGTTTGCGCGAAGCGGGCGTGCGGATCTTCGAATACTGCGAGCGGCCGAACCACAGCAAGGTGGCCGTGGTCGACGACGACTGGGCCACGGTGGGATCGAGCAACCTCGACCCGCTGAGCCTGTCGCTGAACCTGGAGGCCAACCTGATCATCCGCGATGCGGAGTTCGTCGCCACGCTCAAGCACAACCTGCGCGGGCTGATGTCGCGGAGCTGCACCGAGGTGTCAGCGGCGGACCACGCCCATGGCCGCTGGTGGCACCGCATCGCCACGCCGGTGATCTTCCACTTCCTGCGCAAGTTTCCCGCCTGGGCGGGATGGCTGCCCGCGCATACCCCCCGGCTGGTGGCGCCCGAGGTGCCCGCGCCGGCCGAACAATCCGCCGCGATGCCGGTGCGGCCCGTGCCGCCCGTGCAGCGCGTGCAAGGGGATGGCCCATGACGACGTCCACCAACCTCCGCCGCTCGCTGCGGCGCGGCATCCGCTGGTCCATCGTCAAGCGCGTGCTCGGCATCGCGTTCGTGGCGGTGGTCGTGTACCTGATCTACCGCAGCCTCAGCGGCGTGGACTGGCCGCAGGTCTGGCAGTCGCTGAAAGCCTACAACGTGGCCACGCTGCTGCCGGTGGTGGGGCTGGCGTGCGTCAGCTTCGCGCTGCATGCGTCGTTCGACATCCTGGGGCGCCGCTACACCGGCCACCACCTGTCCGCGCCGCGCGTGATGGTCATCGCGTTCATCGCCTACGTGTTCAACCTGAACGTGGGCGCGATGATCGGCGGGCTGGGCATGCGGCTGCGGCTCTATTCGCGCGCCAACGTCAGCGGGTCGCAGGTGGCGGGCATCTACACCATCGCCATCATCACCAACTGGACGGGCTACATGCTGCTGGCCGGCGTGGTGCTGACGGCGATGCCGCCGACGCTGCCGGCCGACTGGGGCATCACGCCGTGGATGCTGCGCGCGCTGGGCGTGCTGATGCTGGCCTGCGGGCTGGGCTACTGGCTGGCCTGCGCCAAGGCCAGGACGCGCAGCATCCGCTTCAAGCGGCACGTGTTCCGGCTGCCCGGATTCCGGTTCGCGCTGCTGCAGAACGCGCTGTCGGTGACCAACTGGATCGTGCTGGCCAGCATCCTGAACCTGCTGCTGCCCAAGGAGGTGACGCTCTGGCAGGCGCTGGGCGCGCTGCTGGTGGGCGCCGTGGCCGGCGCGCTGGCGCATATCCCGGCCGGCATCGGCGTGCTGGAAGCGGTGTTCGTGGTGATGTTGCGCCCGGTGGCGCCGGAGCATGTGGTGGTGGCGGCGCTGATCGCCTACCGCGCGCTGTACTACCTGCTGCCGATGGTCATCGCATCGGCAGCCTATGCGTGGATGGAACTGCGCGGCGCCCGGGCCGGCGCGGTGGAGGCCACGCCGCGCGGCGACTTCATGGCGAAGCCGTCAGCAGCGGATAGGGATTGATCGCGCCGCCCGCGCCATAGACGCCGTAGTGCAGGTGCGGCGGCGTGCCCCGCGCGTTGCCGGTGTCGCCGACGTAGCCCAGCGGGGTGCCGGGCGCCACACGGTCGCCGGCGCGGATCGGCGCGTAGCCGTCCAGGTGGGCGTAATAGTGCATCTGCCGCCCCGGCCCCATCACCCAGACCACGTTGCCGCCCAGCCGGTTGGTGCCGACCCGCGTGACGATGCCCTCGGTGGCGGACAGCACCGGCCGGCCCCGGCTGGCGAAGATGTCGATGCCTTCGTGCTTGCGGCCCCCGCTGCGGGCGCCGCCCCAGGTATCGCGCAGCGCCTTGCGCGAGACGCCCTGCACCGGCACGGGCAGCGACGTCGGCGCGGGCTGCGCGGACAGCCGGGCCGCGTAGATCATCCGGTCGATGGCCGGCGCCAGCCACGGCCACGCGGCCCAGGCGATGGCGACGAGCAGCGCCGGCGCGATCCAGCGGGACAAGGAAAAACGGGGGACGGGAGTCGGTTCCATAGGCCGTTCGATCGACCGGGCGGCCGGAGATTCCCGCCCCACCGCCCCACCGCCCCGCCCAGCCCCGCCCTGCCCCCGTCACGCTGCGCTCAGGCCGCGGCCTTGAGTTGCGTCAGCTGCGCCTGGGCGTCGCGCAGCGCGGTGCGCAGGCCCTCTTCCACCACCGGGTGGTAGAACGGCATTGCCAGCATGTCGGCGATGGTCAGGCCCTGCTGGTACGACCACGCCAGCAGGTGCGCGATGTTCTCGGCGCGCGGGCCCATCCATTCGGCCCCCAGGAAGCGGCCCGTGGCGCGGTCCGCGTACACGTGCATCAGCCCCCGGTTCTTCAGCATCACGCGGCTGCGGCCCTGACCCTCGAAACTGACCTCGCCGGTGACAAAGCTGCCCTGGGTCAGGTCGGCAAAGCGCTTGCCGACCATGGCGATCTGCGGGTCCGAGAACACCACGGCGATGGGCGCGCGGCGCTTGAGCGGGCGCAGCTTGGGCCAGTGCGCGGCGTTCTCGCCGGCAATGCGGCCCTCGTCGGCAGCCTCGTGCAGCAGCGGCAGCACGTTGTTGGCGTCGCCGGCGATGAACGCGGGCGCGTCGCCACACTGCAGCGTCACCGGATCGAAGACCGGCACGCCGCGGGCGTCCAGCACCAGGGCGGTGTTCTCGATCTGCAGCGTATCGACGTTCGGCCGGCGGCCCGTGGCGGCCAGCACGTAGGCAAAGCGTTCGGTCACCCGGGCGCCAGTCTCGTCGTCGAACGTCAGCACGGCCTCGTCGCCTTCGCGGCGCATGTCGACGACGTTCGCGTCGGGCAGCAGCGAGAATTCGCCCTGGAACGCCAGTGCGGCATAGGCCCGCACGTCCGGGTCCGTCAGCGGGCCCACGCCACCGCCCACGCCGAACACGCGCACCCGCACGCCCAGCCGGGACAGCGCCTGGCCCAGTTCCAGCCCGATCACGCCGGGGCCGAAGACCGCCACGCTGGCGGGCAGGTCATCCCAGGCGAACACGTCGTCGTTGATGATCAGGCGATCGCCGAAGACCGCGAACGGCGGCGGCACGGCCGGGCGCGAGCCCGTGGCGATGACCACGCGGCTGGCGCGCACCACGGTGTCGCCGCCCACCTGCAGGATGGTGTTGTCGATGAAGTAGGCGTGGCCGCGCAGGCGGTCTGCCTCGGGAATATTCTCCACGCCGCGCACCACGAAGCCGACAAAGCGGTCGCGCTCGCTGCGCACGCGCTGCATGACCTCGCGGCCGTCCACGCGCACCGGGCCATCGACATGGACGCCAAACGGGGCGGTGTGGCGCGCCTCGTGGGCAGCCTCGGCGGCGGCGATCAGCAGCTTCGACGGCATGCAGCCCACGCGGGCACAGGTGGTACCGTACTCGCCACCCTCGATGATCACGGCGCGCTTGCCGGCTTCGATGGCGGCGCGGTAGGCGGCCAGGCCGGCCGTTCCTGCGCCAATCACTGCCACGTCGGTCTGAATCGTTTTCATGGTCGTTTTCCTTGTACTGCCGGGCTATCAATCGGCGGATGGGATGGCACGGCCCGCCATGGCGCGGCCAGGCAATGCCATCGGGTCCGGCGACTGCAACGTTGTTGCCGCGATGGGCGGCGGTTGGAGTGCGGGGGGAAAAGGTGCCCAGGACACCGGCCGGGGGAGCCGGGCCCGGGCGGGGGGAGGATCAGGCGCCCAGGTACTGTTCGAGCGCGGCGGCGCCGCCCACGAGCTTGCCGTTGATGAACACCTGCGGCGCGGTCATTTCACCGGACACGGCGCCCAGCACCTTGCCGCGGATCTTGTTGTCCAGCGGCACGTCGATGTACTCGTAGCCCTTGTCCTGCAGCAGTTGCTTGGCCTTGGCGCAATGCGAGCAGCCAACCTTCGAGAACACCACCACCTGGTCCGGGCGGCGGGCGTCCGGGGCGATGTAGTTCAGCATCGTGTCGGCGTCGGACACCTTGAACGGGTCGCCCGGCTCTTCCGGCTCGATGAACATCTTGTCCACCACGCCGTCCTTGACCAGCATCGAATAGCGCCAGCTACGCTTGCCGAAGCCCAGGTCGGCCTTGTCGACCAGCATGCCCATGCCGTCGGTGAACTCGCCGTTGCCGTCGGGGATCATGACGATGTTCTCGGACTCCTGGTCCTTGCTCCACTCGTTCATGACAAAGGTGTCGTTGACCGACACGCAGAGGATGGCGTCCACGCCGGCGGCGCGGAAGGCAGGAGCCAGTTCGTTGTAGCGCGGCAGGTGGGTGGACGAACACGTCGGCGTGAAGGCGCCCGGCAGCGAGAACACCGCTACGGTCTTGCCATGGAACAGCTCGGCCGTGGTCACGTCCTTCCACTCGTTGTTGTCACGCACTCGAAACGTGACGTTGGGAACGCGTTGGCCTTCACGGGATTGCAGCATCGGAAACACTCCTTTGGGTTAGTTGGGCGTCACGTGCGGTGACGACGGAGTGCATTCTCCCTGTCTGAATGTGATGCGGGAAATTTATTGTTTTTACGGCACTCATTGAAACTAACTATTATCAATCGTTGAAAGGCGATTGACCCAGACTATCGGGTGGTGCCCGGGCCGCTTTCGCTGACGTGCCGCCGTGGCTATCATGCGCACACACCAAAAACCACGAAGGGACATCCATCCATGACTCGCCTGCCCGTCCGGCTGCCCGCGGCTACCCTGCTAGCCGCCGCGCTGCTTGCCATCACCCCCGGCAGCACGATTGCCGCGCCGCTGGCCAAGCCCGAGATCGACAAGCTCGTGGCCAGCACCACCGCCACGCCGCCCGCCAGCTTCAACGCGTTCCTGGACACGGCCGTCAAGGCCGACCCCAAGCTGACCCGCAGCGTGCGCGCCTACCGCGCCAGCCAGCCGCTGCACGGCGACGACCTGGTCAACATCGGCCGCCTGCTTGGCATCTACAACCGCGTGCACAACCACCAGGCGGTGCTGGACAGCATCAGCGAGATGGTGGCGCTGCGCACCGTGCGCGACGACAAGGTGCCGCAGCACGAAAACCCGGCCATCGTCGATTTCGGCAAGCTCGTGGCGCGCATGGCGCGTGACTTCGGCCTGCAGTTCCGCAACGTCGACAACCGCGTGTTCGAGGTGACGCTGCCGGGCCAGGGCAGCGAGACGTTCGGCATCCTCACGCACGCCGACGTGGTGCCCGTGGTGGCCGACGAATGGATGCTCGACGACGGCACGAAGCTCGACCCGTTCAAGGTCACGCGCGTGGGCGACTACCTGTACGGGCGCGGCACGATCGACGACAAGGGGTCGATTGCCGCCGCGCTCTACGCGATGAAGACCGTGCGCGAGAGCGGCGTGCCGCTGGCGCGGACGATCCGGCTGATGATCGAGACCACCGAGGAGACCGGCGGCGACGGCATGAAGTACTACCGCGACAAGACCGCCCTGCCCGAGTACAACATCGTGCTGGACAGCAAGTACCCGGCCGTGGTGGCCGAGAAAGGCTCCGGCGCGCTGACCGTGCGCTTTGCCGACCAGCCGGTGGACGGCAAGACGCCGGCCATCGTCGCCATGGCGGGCGCGGCGTCGGCCAACGCGATCCCGCAGACGGCCACCGCGCGCATCACCGGCGGCGACCTGAACCAGGTGGCGGCCACGCTGGAACGCGCGCGCGACGCCTTCATCGCGCAGCACGCCGCGCAGGGCAAGTTCTCGATCGACATCGCGCGCAGCGCCGACGCCGTCGACGTGAAGGTCACGGGCGTCTCGGCCCACGGATCGCGGCCCGAGGAAGGCGTGAACCCGGTACCGCGCCTGGCGATGTTCCTGCAGGCGTCCGGCGTGCCGTTCGCCGACAACCAGTACGCACGCGCCACGCGCTACCTGACGGACCTGTACGGCACCGGCTACCTGGCCGAACAGCTTGGCGTGGGCTATCGCGACGACTTCATGGGCCCGCTGACGGTCTCGCCCACGCTGATCCGCGCACGCAACGGCAAGCTGGAAGTCACCGCCAACGTGCGCATGCCTCGCGGCAGCACACCCGACGCGCTACGCAGCCGTATCGCGGAACGCATCCAGGCGTGGTCGTCCCGGACCGGCACCGCGCTGGAGATCCAGCACGACCAGGGCGACTGGATGGCCCGCGACCCCAAGGGCGCATGGCTGGCCACGCTGCTGAACATCTACGGCGACACCACCGGGCTCGAAGCCAAGCCCGTGCCGACGGCCGGCAGCACCACGGCCAAGCTGATGCCCAACGCCATCAACTTCGGCCCGGCCATGCCCGGCAAGAAGTACACCGCCCACAACGCCAAGGAATACAAGGAAGTCTCCGACCTGAACCTGGACATGCAGATGTTCACGGAGATGCTGGTCCGGGTGGGGAACCTGGAACGGATGCAGTGAGGGGTGGGTCAGGGAGCGGGGATGGGGGAGCGGGGATGGGGGACGGTTGTTTCTTGTCGGTTGTCGATTTTCGATTTCGCTTCCCGCAGACCGGCCCGGTTTGCTCCCCTCTCCCGCCTGCGGGGAGAGGGGGTTGGGGGTGAGGGCGTTGAGGATCTGCTTGCCGACAGGTCGCAATTTGGACCGCCTGCCCTCACCCCCGGCCCCTCTCCCCGCGCGCGGGAGAGGGGAGCAAAAGACCCTGCAGGCACGGGGAGCCCCCCCTCAAAACCCCAGCTCGCTCAAGCCCGGGTGATCGTCGGGCCGGCGGCCCAGCGGCCAGTGGTACTTGCGGTCGGCCTCGCGGATCGGGGCGTCGTTGATGCATGCGAAGCGGCGGCGCATCAGGCCGTTTTCGTCGAATTCCCAGTTCTCGTTGCCGTACGAGCGGAACCAGTTGCCCGAGTCGTCGTGCCATTCGTAGGCAAAGCGCACGGCGATGCGGTTGCCGTCGTGGGCCCACAGTTCCTTTATCAGCCGGTAGTCCAGTTCCTTCTGCCACTTGCGCGCCAGAAAGGCGACGATCTGCTCGCGGCCGTTGACGAATTCCGCGCGGTTGCGCCAGGCGCTGTCGACGGTGTAGGCCAGCGCCACGCGGTTGGGATCGCGGCTGTTCCAGCCGTCTTCGGCCGCGCGCACCTTGGCGGCGGCGGTTTCGCGGGTGAACGGGGGCAGCGGCGGGCGGACTTCGGGTTGGCTCGACATCGGCAAGGCTCCAGAAAGGATGGGATTCGTCGGAATGGGATACGTGTCGACCTGATGTAGACAGATCTGTCTCATAGTGTTGGGTAGACAGATCTGTATGTCAAGGACAAATTGCCGTCTGCGCGGCTATACCCGCTGGCGGTCGAACCCAGATTCGCGCGCCAGGACGATGGCCTGCGAGCGGTTTTCCACTTCGAGCTTCGAGAAAATGCTGGTGATGTGGTTGCGCACGGTCTTCTCGCACAGCCCCAGGTGGGCGGCGATCTGGGCGTTGTCGCGGCCCTGCGCGATCAGCACGACGATGTCGCGCTCGCGCCGCGTCAGCGTGCCGAAGGCCGGATCGGTCGACGGCGCCGGTGCCGGCAGGAAGGCGCGCACTTCCTCGATCCAGCGCTCCCAGGCCGGCTCTGACTCCAGCAGCAGGTGGTTGCCACTGTCCAGCGGCACGAACCGCGCGTTCGGGATCATGCTGGCGATCAGCCGGCCTTCGTCGAATGGCACGCGGGCGTCGCGCACGGCGTGCAGCACCAGCGTCGGGCACGCAACCTGGGGCAGCAGCTCCACCACGTCGATGTCGTTGAAGATCCGCATGAAGCGCGCGGCGTTGACCGGCGACGTCGACACACGCTCCAGTTCGTTGAACCAGCGGTGCTGCTCGGCCGTGCCACCGGGGATGAACTGCGTGGTGAAGAACTGGCGGAAGGCCGGATTTTCCTGGCCCCAGCCGATCTCGGCCAGCCGGATCATCAGCTCGGCTTCCTCGCACATCTCGGGGCCCTGGTTGCGCTTCAGGCGGCCGCGCGCGTAGCCGCCGTGCAGCACCAGGTGGCTGACCCGTTCGGGGTGCGCCACCGCGTACGCCACGGCGATGGACGCGCCCTGCGAGATGCCGAGCAGCGCAAAGCGGTCCACGTTCATCGCGTCGACGATGGTTTCCAGGTCGCGCAGCCAGGCGTTGAACGACAGGTCGTCCACATGGCGGTCCGACAGCCCGCAGCCGCGTTCGTCGTAGCGGATCAGCGTGTGCTGCTCGGACAGCGCGCAGAGCATGTGGCTCCAGACCGGGCTGCCGACGTCGAACTCCAGGTGGCTCATCCAGTTGGCGGCCTTGACCAGCGGCGTGCCGCTGCCCGTGATGGCATACGCCAGGCGTACGCGGTCCGGGCAGGTGCATAGGCGGATCTGCTGCTTGAGCATCGGCATGGGCGGGTCGCGCGCGGGGCAGGTTACAGGCGGCGCGGCGTGCCGCCGCCGGTGGACGGGCGATGAGGACAGTCGGCCGCGCAATGTGCGGAAGGCCAGACGCGGGGCGTGGGCCACGCGCCGGATCGGATACGCCACGGTTGGGGGATGGGCACGTCTTGCCGGCCCGCGCCGGCAAGACAATCGGCCGCACGGGGCTGCCATGCGGCCGGGAAGGCGGTTCCGGGGCCCGCCGGATCAGCAAGCTCGGCCGTCGTCAGCCGGACATCGTCCGACTGCGGCGGGCCCGGACCGCGTGACGCGCCAGGCGTCAGGCGGCGCGCATCGCGCAGTCGCCCGGGCCGCCCACGCTGCGGGCGCCGTCGGTGTACGCATCGCGCGGGCCCATGCGGTTGCCGCCATCGCTGAACGCATCGCGCGGCCCCATTCGGGCGCCGTCGGTGTAAGGATCGAACGCCCCGCGCTTGCAGGCGGACTTGCCCACATGCAGCGCCGAGCCGTTCGCCGGCATGAAGGCTTCGCTCCACGCCGCGTGGGCGGCCGGGGCGAATCCGATGGTCAATACGGAAACGGCGGAAACTGTGGAAACGGCAACCAGGGTCTTTGCAACAAACGTACGCATCGCGACTACTCCAACTTTTGAACTCCGATCAGAAGACGAACACGGATGGCCTTGGCCGGGATGGCGCTGGCCGATCCGTGACGACATTGTCGGAAATGGCGCGATGGTGCGTAGGAGACGGGTGTCCCGGTTTTCCGGGCGTTCGCGGGAAAACCCGGTGCCAGGACGTGGGACTTCGGTCCTGCACCGGGGGTAAACCTCGGGGCGGCGCGTCAGACCCGCGCGTGCTGGAGCGTGGCCAGGTAGCGGTGGATCTGCGCGACCACGGCGGCGCCCTCGCCCACGGCCGCCGCCACGCGCTTGGTCGATCCCGAGCGCACGTCGCCGATCGCAAACACGCCGGGCACGCTGGTTTCCAGCGTGTAGTCGGCCCGGTCCGTGCACGAGTGGTGCGCCTCGTAGCCGGTCAGGATGAAGCCCTTGTTGTCGGTCTCCACGTGGCACGAGCGCAGCCATTCGGTGTTGGGCGCGGCGCCGATGAACAGGAACACGTGGCGCATCGGCACGGCCACGCAGTCCGGGCCCTGCGCGCGCTCGCGGTAGCGCACCGTGGACAGCCAGCCGTCGCCCTCCATCGCCGTGATCTGCGCGTGGGTGTGCAGGTAGACGTTCGGCAGGCTGCGCAGGCGGTCGATCAGGTAGCGCGACATCGTGGCTTCCAGCCCCTCGCCGCGCACGAGCATGTGCACCTCCGCCGCGTGGGATGCCAGGTACACGGCGGCCTGCCCGGCCGAATTGCCGCCGCCCACCAGCATCGCGTGCTCGTCCTTGCACAGCTTGGCCTCCACCGGCGACGCCCAGTAATAGACGCCGCGCCCCTCGTACTTGTCCAGCGATTCGATCTCGGCACGCCGGTACTGCGCGCCGCTGGCGATGACCACGGTCCGCGTCTGGATGCGCTGGCCGTCGTTCAGTTCCAGCACGATCGGGCTCTCGCCGCAATGCAGCGCGCGGGCTTCGAGCGGAATCGCCAGGTGCGCGCCAAACTTCAGCGCCTGCACGAACGCGCGGCCGGCAAGCGCCTGCCCGGAAATGCCCGTCGGAAAGCCCAGATAGTTTTCGATGCGCGCACTGGCGCCCGCCTGCCCGCCCGGCGAGCGGCAATCGATCACGGCCACCGATAGCCCTTCGGACGCCGCGTAGACCGCCGTCGCCAGCCCGGCCGGCCCGGCGCCGACCACGATCACGTCGTAGACGTGGTCCGGATCGAACTCGGGCACCAGCCCCAGGCAACTGGCAAGCTGGCCCTCGTCGGGCGCGCGCAGCACGCTGCCGTCGGGGCAGATCACCATCGGGAAGTCGCTGGCCGGCGCCTTGCTCAGGTCGAGCAGGCAGACGGAATCGGTGTCGGTCTCCACGTCGATCACCCGGTGCGGATGCCCGTTGCGCCGCAGGAACGCCTGCAGCGACAGCAGCAGCGGCTGGGTGCCCTTGCCCACCAGCACCGGTCCGCCGCCCTGCTCGATCAGCCCCACCCGCCGCAGGATCAACGCACGCATGATGCGCTCGCCCAGGTCGGCCTCGGCCACCAGCAACGCGCGCAGGCTGGCCGGCGGGATGACCAGGATCGTGCAGTCCTCCAGCGCCACCGCATCCACCAGCGCGGGCTTGCCGGTCAGTTGCCCGACCTCGGCCAGGAACTGGCCCGGCCCTTCCTCGGTGATCGGCGAGCTATGGCCCAGGCCGTCGCGCCGGTCGATGCGCACCCGGCCGGACAGCACCACGTGCATGCCGCGCCCCGCATCGCCCACGCGGAACACCAGCTCGCCGGCCTGCCACGTGCGCACCTGGCCAAAGCGCTGGATGCGCGCGATCTCGGCCTGCGTCAGCGTGGGAAACATCTGATGGCGCCGTGTCTCCAGATTCGAGAACGGCGCCTCCAGTTCGGCCGCCGGCGCCTGCGCGCCCGGCACCTCGTCGTTGTCTGGCCGGGCGTCGAGTTCCGACGTTGCCTGCGTCATCTCCATGCTGTTCCCCAAGTTCGGTGGTCAAGATTGCCTGGCCCGTACGCCGGCCGCGCTGCAGAAGATAGTAATCCGCCTAGGCAGGAATCACAGACGGACTTTGGGACACGCTGCGCATGCACCGTCCTTGCGCATGGTCATGCGTCGTCCGGGGCGCCCCCTGTATGGTTTCGCACGCTACGCCGCCGGCGTGCCACCGTCATGACGATGAAAAAACCGACTGATTTCCAGAGCTTTAAATCATGGTGAGAATATTAAGCGCTCGCTACACTGTCCTGCGCGCCTTCAGGACGCACCGTCCGTCGCGGACCTCCGGGGCCCCGGGCGGCAGACCAGACAGCCCCCAGCAAGGAGACTAGATGTACCGCGATCGCATTCGCCTGGCCGCACTCCAGGACAGGATCATGTCGGCCGAAGACGCCGCGACGCTGATCAAGGACGGCATGACCGTCGGCATGAGCGGCTTCACCCGCGCCGGCGACTGCAAGGCCGTGCCGCTGGCGCTGGCCCGCCGCGCCGCCACCGATCCGCTGCAGATCACGCTGATCACGGGCGCATCGCTGGGCCACGACACCGACCGGATCCTTGCCGAAAGCAACGTGCTGGCGCGCCGCCTGCCGTTCCAGTCCGACGCGGCCCTGCGCCGCAAGATCAACGACGGCGAGGTCATGTTCATCGACCAGCACCTTGGCGAGACCGCCGAGCAGCTGCGCAGCGGCCAGATCGGCCCGGTCGACGTGGCGGTGATCGAGGCCGTTGCCATCACCGAGACCGGCGGCATCGTGCCGACCACGTCGGTCGGCAACTCGGCCAGCTTCGCGCGGATGGCCCGGCAGGTCATCGTCGAGCTGAACCTGAACATGCCGGCCGGGCTGGAAGGGCTGCATGACATCGCCTACCCGGTGCAACGCCCCTACCGCCAGCCGATCCCGCTGATCGCCGTGGAGCAGCGCATCGGCCTGCCCTACATCCCCGTGGACCCGGCCCGCATCGCGGCCATCGTCATCACGGCGCGCGACGACAGCCCGTCGAACGCGCTGCCGCCCGACGCCGAGACCAGCCAGATTGCCGGCCACCTGAACGCGCTGCTGGAGCGCGAAGTGCGCGCGGGGCGGCTGGCGCCGTCGCTGCAACCGCTGCAGGCCGGCATCGGCACGATCGCCAACGCCGTGCTGCACGGGCTGGCCGACTCGCCGTTCCACGACCTGACCATGTATTCGGAGGTCCTGCAGGACAGCACCATCGCGCTGCTCGACGCCGGCAAGATGCGCTTTGCCTCGGCCGCGTCGATGACGCTGTCCGCCCCGGTGTACCACCGCGTGCTGGCCGACATCGACCGGTACCGCCAGAAGCTGCTGCTGCGGCCGCAGGAGATCAGCAACCATCCCGAAGTGCTGCGCCGGCTGGGCCTGATCACGATCAACACGGCGCTGGAATGCGACATCTACGGCAACGTGAACTCCACCCACGTGGGCGGCACGCACATGATGAACGGCATCGGCGGCTCGGGCGACTTCGCGCGCAACGCCTACCTGTCCGTGTTCGTGACCAAATCCGTGGCCAAGGACGGCCGGATCTCCAGCATCGTCCCGATGGTCACGCACGTGGACAACAGCGAGCACGACGTGGACATCCTGGTGACCGAGCACGGCCTGGCCGACCTGCGCGGCCTGGCCCCACGCGAGCGCGCGCTGCAGGTCATCCAGAACTGCGCCGACCCGGCATACCGCGACGGTCTGCTGGACTACTACCGCCGCGCCTGCCTGCGGGGCGGCCAGACACCCCACGTACTGGAAGAAGCGTTCGCGTGGCACGTCCACTACCGCGAGCACGGCACCATGCCGACGCAGGCGGGCAAGGCAGCCAACGAGGAACTGGCGGCCTGACGCTTGCCTGCGGGGCGACTCGCTGGTGATGGGTGCGAAAGCCCGAAGCGTTTGCTTCGGGCTTTTTTCTTGATGGCCACGCATGCGGCCGGGGCGATCGCATGGCAGTTAATTGCAGACACATAACCGCGCGAGAGCGTGACAAAGTGTGATGAAAGCCCCACATGGCGTCGCCGGGTTGGTAGGCTGCGCGGGCGTCGGTGTGGATCAAGCGCAGCTTATGTTGTCGCTTGACAACCGGCCCTTTGCAACCTAACGTGGGTGGGGCTGATGGGTCGAACAAGACATGGAATACAACTTCACGCTGAAATACCAACTTTCCAATGACGACAACGATCACGACGAGATCGTGGAACGCCTGGGCGCGGCCGGCTGCGACGACGCCCTGGTCGGCATCGGCATTCCCGGGCGCATCGCCCTGATGTTCGCGCGGGAGGCGGAATCTGCCAACGCGGCGATCGTGACCGCACTGGCTGACGTCCGCGCGGCCGTCCCCGCGGCAAGGCTGGTCGAAGCTACGCCCGATCTGGTGGGCCTGACCGACGTTGCGGAAACCATCGGCGTGTCGCGCCAGAACATGCGCAAGCTCATGACAAGCCATTCGGCGTCGTTTCCGTTGCCGGTGCACGAGGGGGCTGCCTCGGTCTGGCATCTGGCCGACGTACTGCACTGGCTGGCCCAACGTGGCAGCTATGACATCGACCCGATCCTGCTCGATGTGGCGCAGGCCACCATGCAGGTCAATCTTGCCCGCAGCGCAACCCGCCTGCCGCCCGAAGTCCGCCAGCAGCTCGAACCGCTGCTAACCTGACCGGCCCCCTCGCACTTCCCCGAGCTTTTGCCCGGCCGCGAAGTGGCCTATTCTCTCCACACCACGCCAATTTGACCCATTGACGGGCGCGCGCCCGATCTTCGAGACCATGGAAAAGACTGCATTCGTGTTTGCCGGCGGCGGCAGTTTGGGCGCCATCGAGGTCGGCATGCTCCGGGAGCTGGTGAACTGGGGGGTATCGGCCGACCTGGTGATCGGGGCGTCGGCGGGCGCCATCAATGGCGCGTACTTTGCCAGCAATCCGCACGCCGACGGCACGGCGAAACTGGAAGGCCTGTGGCGCAGCATCACGCGCGCGGAGGTGTTGCCGTGGTCGTGGCGCAGCATGCTCGGGATGATCATGGGCAACCGGGGGCATCTGGTGGAGTCGCAGGCGCTGAAGCGGTTGCTGACCCGCCATTTTGGCGAGGCCCGGATCGAGGACGCCCGGCTGCCGTTGCACATCGTGGCCACCGACATGCATAGCGGCGCGGAGGTAGTGCTGTCGTCGGGCAACATGGTCAAGGCGGTGCTGGCCAGCGCCGCCATTCCCGGCGTGTTTCCGCCGGTCGAGATCGACGGCCAGAAGCTGATCGATGGCGGCGTTGCCAACAACACGCCGGTGTCCACGGCGATCCGGCTGGGCGCCACGCGGATCATCGTGCTGCCGGCCGGTTTTGCGTGCGCGGAGCGTCGGCCGCCCAAGGGTGCAATCGAGCACGCGTTCAACGCCCTGTCGCTGCTGGTGGCCCGCCAGCTCGTGCACGACCTGGATCGCTGGGGCGATCACGCGCACATCGCCGTCGTGCCGCCGCTGTGTCCGCTGGACGTCTCGCCGTACGACTACAGCCGCTGCGGCGAGCTGATCGACCGCGCGGCCGGGGCCACGCTGGCGTGGCTGCGCTCGGGTGGGCTGGAAAGCCGCCGCGTGCCCGGCGCGCTGGAGCCGCACGAGCACGACGCCGAAAACCCGAGCTGCAGCGCCGACATCGGCATGCCCGCGCCCGGCGCCATCCCCACCCATCACGGGCACGACCACTCGACCACCCAGCGCGGCCTCCACTAGCCCGGCCATCCAGACTGTTGGGCGCCGGCCGACGGTCTGGCACCCGGTGTTGGCATTCTCTGCCCAGGCATCCCGTTTTTTCGCGTCGAAAGTGGCGTTGGCCACCTTCCGGGGTCGGGATTGCCGATGGCATGTTCTCTGCAATCTGACGGAGCATCCGCGGCGCCCGCCGCGGCATCGAGCGCGGCGCCGCCGCCTTGCTGATCCCGAGCGTTCGCGCTCCCCCGGAGACCGTCATGTTGATTCCGCCCCAGCCGCGGCCGGGCGCCGTCGCGCCGCGCCTGCCGCCCGAAGCCCGCTTCTTCCGCTACCGCCTGCGCGGATTCATCCTGCTGTTGCGGGTGCTGCTGCTGTGCTGGCACGCCGGGGCGCACGCCGACCGGCCGCTCCCAAACCCGCCCGCGCAGCCGACGCTGCCCAATTTCCTGGAAGCCACGGCCGTCGACTACGCGCACAGCCAGCTGTTCAATACCGTGGAAGGCATCGCGCCGGTCCGGGAGCCGCGCGGCGCCCGCCCCGAGCCGTCGCCGGGCCCGGCGCCGTCCTCGCCAGCGGCCGGGGCGCCGATGCTGGCCCCGCCATCGGGCAACCTGCGCCGTGTGAACGCTCCCTGACACGCGCCGGTCCCTGCCCCGCCCCGCCGACGTGCAGTCTTTACATGCAGCCGGGCAACGCTTGCATGGCGCCGGCCCGCCGCTTCGCCCGCCACGCCAGTCTCCACAAGGGCGGGCGGCGACGGTACGGAACTTGCCCCCATCCTGGAATGGCCAGCGACATGGCCAGCCGTGCCCGGCGGGATGCCCGTTGCGGCACGCATGGCAACCGCAACTTTTCAGGAGCGCAACATGGGCGACTACCAAAGCGAGCGATATCGCCGGAACACCCCCTGGCGAGCCGAGGACAACCGGCGCGACGACGACCTGGGTGACCCCTGGGACGACAACCGCGGCTCCCGATGGACCCGTGACGACTGGCAGCCCGAATCGTCGGGCGATAGCTGGGACGAGGCGCGCCGCCGCCAGCGGCTGACGCCGGGACAATTGAGCGAAGGCGGTCCCGTGCCGTCGGGCTACCGCAGCGGCAGCGAACAGGGCAGCAACCTGCGCTACGGGCTCAACGGCGGCTACGGCTGGGAGCCGGAGCAGGAAGAAAACTGGCGCCTGCAGGAGCAGTACAAGAGCCGGCAATACGCCAGCGAATATGGCGATTACGGTGACGTGGGCGACACGGGCGCCCAGCGCGGCCGGCAGCGCGGGCAGCAGCAGCGCGACTTCGGCGGCGAAAGTGGCTATGGCGGCTACGGCGGCAAGTACGGCTACGGCGGTGGGTCGGGCGAGCGCTACGGCAGCCAGCAGCGCGGCCAGTTCAGCGACACCGGCTACGGCCAGCAGCGTGGCTTCGGCAATGCGGACCAGGAATGGCTGCGCGAAGCCGAGCGGCGCGCGCCGGCCTATCGGGGCCAGCGTGGCCAGGGCGGGCAGACTGCCTACTTCAACGACCTGCGCAGCGACACCCGCTACTGGACCGAACCGCGCGACGAATGGGGCGACAACCGCCCGCAGCACGCGCAGCGCTACGGGCGCGACTACATGTCGCGCGCGGCTACGACGAGGAGCTTGGCTACGGCCAGCGCCGTTCGTCCGGCAACGACTGGCGCGACCGTGACGACGACGACCGCGAGTACCGCGAGGAAGAACACGGCCCGCTCTACAACCTGGGCCACCGCATCGGCCAGGTCATGAGCGAATGGTTCGGTTCGGACTCCGAGGAAAAGCGCACCGGCCCGCGCGGCTACACGCGCACCGACGAGCGCATCCGCGACGAGATCTGCGAGCGCCTGACGTTCACCACCGGGCTCGACGTCCGCGAGGTGTCCGTCGACGTCGACAAGGGCAAGGTCACGCTGAGCGGCACCGTGCAGACGCGCGGCCAGAAGTACGACATCGAGGACCTGGCGGACAACACGTTCGGCGTCACCGAGGTCGAGAACAACATCCGCGTCCAGCGGCCGCAGGATGTCGATAAAGCGGTAAGCGGCGCCGGCGGCTTCAACGGCTGGTGATCGCGGCGGCGGCGCCTTGCCGCCGCCCCGGCCACCGCCTCCGTCCGGAAGGCTGATTGGGACTTGGCGCCTGTGTCACAGCGGGCGCCCTTTTTATGTCCGGACCGGCACCCCCCGGGTGACTGTCCGCCGGTCAGGCCGCCAGCCGGAACACGCTGACCGCCTGTTCCATCCGCTCGGCCTGCTCCTGCAGCGCCCGCGCGGCCGCCGCGGCCTCTTCCACCAGCGCGGCGTTCTGCTGCGTCACCTGGTCCATCTGCGTGACGGCCTGGTTCACCTGTGCGATGCCGCCGCTCTGCTCGTGCGAGGCGCGGCTGATGTCGTCCATCATGCCGGTCATGCGCTGCACCGCTGCCACCACGCCGTCCATGGTCGCCGCCGTGTCGTTAGCCAGCGCCGTGCCGCTGGCCACGCGCCCGGCCGACTGCGAGATCACCCCGCGAATCTCCTTGGCCGACGTCGCGGCACGCTGCGCCAGCGTGCGGACCTCGCCCGCCACCACGGCAAAGCCGCGCCCCAGCTCGCCGGCGCGGGCCGCTTCCACGGCGGCATTGAGCGCCAGGATATTGGTCTGGAAAGCGATGCTGTCGATCACGGCGATGATGTCGACGATGCGGCGCGAATCGGCCTCGATCTCGCTCATGGTCTGGCGCATCCGCACCACGGCCTCGCCGCCGGCCACCGCGACGCTGGCCGCCTCGGCCGCCAGCGTGCTGGCCTGGCTGGCGTTGCCGGCGTTCTGCCGGACGATCGACGTCAGCTCCTCCATGCTCGCCGCCGTCTGTTCCAGCGACGACGCCTGCGCCTCGGTGCGCTGCGACAGGTCGGCGTTGCCCTGCGCGATCTGGCCAGCCGCCACCAGCACGTTCTGCGCGCTGTCGCGCGTGTCGCCGATGATGCCGCGCCACGCGTCCACCAGCGTCATCAGGTGCCGTTTCACGTCGCCCAGTTCGTCGCGGCCGTGGGCCTCGATCCGCACGGACAGGTCGCCGCTGTTGATGCGCGCGACAAGGTCGGCCACGTCGCGCACGTCGTCGCGCATGCCCCGGCTGAACCCGGCAAACAGGTACAGCGCGCCGCCGACCGTCGCCAGCGCGATGGTGGCCAGCAGCGCCAGCTTGCGCTGTTCCGCCGCCACGCGCTGGGCCAGCATGGTTTGCGCCAGCGTCGCGAACTCGCGGCTGACCACCGACACGGCGTCGATCGCGGCCGTGCCTTCGGCGAAGTACGTCTTGGCATCGATCGTGATGCCAGCCGACCCCAGCATGCTGACCTTGAGCGTGCGATAGAAGTTGTCGACGGCGGCCAGCTGGCGCACCGCCGCGGCCACGCGGTCGCGGTACTGCGGCGCGCCGTGCTCCACGCGCGCCATGTCGCGGCGCACCGTTTCCAGCCCGTCCTGGATCTGGTCGGCCAGCGCCGCCAGGTCGGCCTGCTGGGCGGCGTCGGAGTAGCCACCCTGCGCGACGATGCCAGCGCCGCGCCCGCGTGCCAGCGCGCTGACCTCGGCCAGCTTGGGCATCGGCCCGACCATCAGGTTGACCAGATAGTAGGAACCGGCCTCGGGATCCAGCGCCAGCGACGACCGGTCGGCCACGTCCGCAATGAACAGGCGCGTCTGCTTGACCAGGTCCGTATGACGGCCGAACAGCGGCGCGGCGGCCGTGTCCAGCCCGAGCCGGCGAATCTGCTGCCAGCCTTCGTCAAGCTTTCTGGCGTCGGGCACCACGTCGAAGGACTGCACGGCCGCCGCCTCTGCCAGCAACGCCGCCAGGTGCTGCCCGGCCTTGCCATCGGCGGCATCGAACGTGGGCCGGAAGCTGGCGTTGCCCAGCAGCACGCCGTTGGCCGCGCCACGGCGCACCTGCGTCTCGCGCATGAAATCCAGCGCCAGCCCGGCCAGCTTCAGGCCGCGCTGCTCGTCGCGCGTCTCGTGGATCGACTGCACCGACTGGTTCAGCACGGCGAACAGCGCCCCGCACAGCGGGATCAGGAAGAGCACGGACAACAGCACCAGCTTGCGCGAGATGGTCAGCCGCGCCATCAGGCGGATGGCAGGGGTCAGGAAAGCGGTCACGATGCTCCTTGTATCGAAGTCCTTTGCCCGCTGTAACGGCGGCAATACCGCGGAATGAAGCCGTTTTTCCTGCTATTTCGAAGGGATTTTGATGTTGCACAACCGGGGTGCAGGCCGCGCACAGTGGGGGTGCGGCGGGGCACGGATTTGGCGCTCCGACGAGCGTCTCACGCCGATGGTTGGCTCCCCTCTCCCACTTGTGGGAGAGGGGTAGGGGGAGAGGGCCGGCGGCGCTATATGCGACGGGTCGGCAAGCAGAGCCTCGACGCCCTCTCCCCCGGCCCCTCTCCCGCCCGCGGGAGAGGGGAGAAACCCGTAGCCGCTTGAAACCCCTTACCTCAAGCCGTAGCCCCGCCATCCACCCCGATCGTCTGTCCGGAGATATAGCGGCCTGCCGGCGAGGCCAGCAGCAGGGCAAGGCCGGCCACATCGACTGCTTCGGCGATGCGGCGCAGGGGGATGCCGGCGGACAGGGCCTTTTCGCGTTCGGGGTCGCCCCAGAGCGCGTCGCGCGAGAAATCGGTGCGTACCGGGCCGGGGTTGATGCTGTTGACGTTGATGTTGTACGGTCCCAGCGTCTGCGCGAGGTTGCGCATGGCCAGGTCCGTGGCGCCCTTGGAGATGCTGTAGAGCGCCAGCATGGCCGATCCGCGGCGCGCGGCGATGCTCGACATGAACGTGATCGAGCCGTCCTTGCGCTCCATCATCTGCGGCGCCAGCGCGTTGACCAGCACGAGGTTGCCGCGCACGTTGCCGGCCATCACCTCGTCGAACTGCTCGGGCCCCTGCCCCAGCATCGACCCGACGGCCGTGCTGCCGGCCGCGTTCAGCACCAGCGCGTCCACGCGGCCAAACTTGGCCAGCACCTGGTCGGCAAATGCGCGCACGCTGGCCAGATCGACGATGTCGCAGGCGATGCCCGTGGCGTCGATGCCCTGCTCGCGCAGCCCGGCCGCCACCTGCTCGGACACATCGGCCGCCCGGCCCGACACAACCACGCGCGCACCGGCCTGGCCCAGCGCGCGGGCCATCTCCAGGCCCATTCCCTTGGTGGATCCGGTCACCACCGCGACGCGGCCGGACATATCGAACAGTTTGAACATGGCAGGTTCTCCTTTGGATGAGACAGAGGTTTCAACAGGGGTGTCGACGCTGGCCCGCCATCGGGTCTTTTGGATGACGACCAACATCTATTGAATAAAGTATGGATGTCATATAAACTCCTGGCAAGCGCAATTTTTCCATCTGCACGATTGCATCGGGGAGGAACGGATATGGCACGCGCATCGCGGACAGTTGCCGATCAGCATAGGTCGGCCATCGAGGCTTCGTCAGCCCGCCTGTTCCGCCAGCATGGCCTGCATGGCGTATCGGTCGCACAGGTGATGGCCGACGCGGGCCTGACGCACGGTGGCTTCTACGGTCACTTTGCGTCGAAGGACGACCTGGCAGCCGTCGCCTGCGCGCGGGCGTTCAGCGATTCCGCCGCGCTGTGGGAACAGCGGATCGCCGACGCCGGCAGCCCGCGCGCCGCACGTGAGGCACTGGTCACGTCGTACCTGCACGAGCGGCACCGCGACGCGCCGGGGCATGGCTGCCCCGCGTCGGCACTGGTTGGCGACGTGGCGCGCGAACCGGCCGGCAAACCCGTGCGGCAGGCGTACGTCGACGGTATCCGGCAACTGCTGGCCGCCTGGAAATCGACCGCCCCGGCCCAGCCGGACACGGCCGACGCCGCCCATCGCACCGCCCTGCTGGAACTGGCCACAATGGTCGGCGCCATCACGCTGGCGCGCGCCACGGCCGGCGACGCGCTGTCCGACGAAATTCTCGACGCCGCCCGCGCCGCCCTGCTGGCCAACCCGGTGCCCGCCGCCGCCTGACTTCTTTTTCCTGAGCCCCCACCCATCCCGGAGCCCCATGTTCGCGCAAGCCCTTTCCCGCCGGCTGGACCGGCGCGGCGTCCATTACGCCTGGATCGTCGCCAGCCTCACGTTCTGCGTGATGCTGACCACTTCCGCCGCGCTCGGTCTGCCCGGCGCCTTCCTGAAACCGTTGACCGCTGAGATGGGCTGGAGCACCGACCAGGTCTCGTCGATCCTGGCCTTCCGCTTTGCGCTGTTCGGCCTGATGGCGCCGTTTTCCGCGATCCTGATGGAGCGCTTCGGCATCCGCAACGTGGTCTGCGCGGCGCTGGCGCTGATTGCCGGCGGCATGGCGCTGGCCACGGTATCAACCCAGCTCTGGCAACTGTTCCTGGCCTGGGGGCTGATGCTCGGCGTTGGCTCCGGCCTGACGGCGCTGGTGCTGGCCGCGCTGGTCGCCAACCGCTGGTTCACGGCGCGGCGCGGGCTCGTGATTGGCCTGCTGACGGCCAGTTCGGCCACCGGCCAACTGGCCTTCCTGCCCGTGGCGGCCTGGCTGATCGAGCACATGGGCTGGCGCGTGGCCGTGCTGCCGGTGCTGGCGGCGTGCGGCACGCTGGCGCTGGTCGTGCTGGGGCTGATGCGCAACCGGCCGTCCGACGTGGGCCTGGCGCCATTCGGCGAGGTACCGGCCACCCCGGCCGCGCCCGCCCCGGCGCCAGCGGCCGTGCCGATGTCCTGGAAGGGCCCGTTCGTCGTGCTGGGCGAGGCCGCCCGCACGCAGACGTTCTGGATCCTGGCCGGCACGTTCTTCATCTGCGGGCTGTCGACCAACGGGCTGATCCAGACGCACTTCATCGCGCTGTGCGCGGACTTCGGCATGTCGGCCGTGCCGGCGGCATCGGCGCTGGCGATGATGGGCGCGTTCGACTTCGTCGGCACCATCCTGTCGGGCTGGCTGTCGGACCGCTACGACAGCCGCAAGCTGCTGTTCTGGTACTACGCGCTGCGCGGCCTGTCGCTGTTCTGGCTGCCGCATTCGGAATTCACGCTCTACGGCCTGTCGATCTTTGCGATGTTTTACGGCCTGGACTGGATTGCCACGGTGCCGCCGACGATCAAGCTGGCCGGCAGCACGTTCGGCCGCGAGCGCGCGCCGATGGTGTTCGGCTGGATCTTTGCCGCGCACCAGATCGGCGCGGCGACGGCGGCGTTTGGCGCAGGGCTGTCGCGCACGCTGTGGCTGACCTATTCCCCGGCGCTCTATGTGGCGGGATCGGCCTGCCTGCTGGCCGCGCTGCTGGCGCTGATGGTGCGCCGCAAGTCGCCCGAGCCGGCCGTGCGCGCCGCGCAGGCGTAAGCGCTAGAGATCGCGGCTGGCCGCGGCAAAGGCGTCGATCAGCGCGGCGGCCGGCGCGCGCTTGAGCGCCGACTGCCGCACCAGCACGCCGATCTCGCGATACAGCGGCTGGCCCGGCATCGGCACCTCGACGATGTTCGGCGTCTGCCGCAGCGGGACCAGCGCCGACGGGATGATCGCGCAGCCCAGCCCCTCGCTGACCATCTGCAGGATCACGGCGGGCTCGTCCAGCTCCATGCCCTCGCGCACCCAGAACCGGTGGCGCCGCAGGTAGCGGTCCACCAGCTGGCCGCCGGTTGAATGGCGGTTGTAGCGGATGAACGGCACGGTTTCCAGCAGCGCCTTGAGCGTGTCCGGCGACCCCGGCGGCGCCACGGCCACGAATCGCTCGTGGATCAGCGGCACCCATTTCAGTTCGGGCGGGATGCCCAGCCGGGGCTTGACCAGCACGGCGATGTCGAGCTCGCGGGCATCGACCTGCGTCAGCAACTGCGTCGACATGCCCGGCACAATGTTCACGTGCGTGTCGGGATGCGCCTGGCGAAAGCGCTGCATCGCGCGCGGCAGCAGGCTCGACTGCACCGTCGACACGGCGCCCAGGTCCAGCGGCGCCGTATCGCGCTGCGCCCGCGCACCTTTCATCGATTCATAGAGCGCCACGATCCGCGCGGCATCGGCCAGCGCCTGCTGGCCTTCGTCGCTCAGCGTCACGGACTTGCCGGAGCGGTCGAACAGCGTGCAGCCGAGGTCTTCCTCCAGCCGGCGGATCTGGGTGCTGACCGCCGACTGGGTCAGGCCAAGCCGCGCGCCGGCGGCCGAGAACGAGCCGGTTTCGGCGGCGACGAGGAAGGTCTTGAAATAACGGAGCACGGGGCGGGGGCGGCGGTGTGGATGGCGGAGCGAGCAGCGCGCCAGGCATCGAAAATTTCGATGCTCAGTCAGAAAATCATTCGTTTCATATTACGAGTTCTGCTGATTACAATCAACGACAGTCCTTTCCACACCCCTACAGAAAGCCATGACTGCCGCCATTCCCCTGTTCCACCTGGCCTTTCCGGTCCACGACCTTGCGACGGCCCGCCAGTTCTACGGCGACCTGCTCGGCTGCCCGGAAGGCCGCAGTTCCGATGCCTGGGTCGACTTCAACTTCTACGGCCACCAGGTGGTGGCGCACCTGTCGCCCGACGAGTGCGGCCATCGCGCCACCAGCGCCGTCGACGGCGACGACGTGCCGGTCCGCCACTTCGGCGCGATCCTGCCGATGGACGAATGGGAGCGGCTGGCCGACAAGCTGCGCGCCGCCGGCACCCGTTTCGTGATCGAGCCGCACGTGCGCTTCAAAGGCCAGGTGGGCGAGCAGGCCACGATGTTCTTCCTGGATCCGTCGGGCAACGCCCTGGAATTCAAGGCATTCGGCGACATGAGCCAGGTGTTTGCCAAGTAACCGGCCGTCAGCCCACCATTTCTTCCACCGAGCGAGACCATGACCGATTTCGTCATCCAGCCGGCGCCGCAGCCGAGCGTTGCAGTGGCCGGCAGCCAGGCCCGTTTTCCGATCCGCCGCGTGTTCTGCGTGGGCCGCAACTACGCCGCGCACGCCCGCGAGATGGGCAAGGACCCGGACCGCGAGCCGCCGTTCTTCTTCACCAAGCCGGCCGACGCCGTGGTGGCTGCCGAGGGCACGGTGCCCTACCCGCCGCTGACGGAGAACCTGCACCACGAGATCGAACTGGTGGTGGCCATCGGCAAGCCGGGCGCCAACGTCACGCCGGCGCAGGCGCTGGACCTGGTCTGGGGCTACGGCGTGGGCGTGGACCTGACGCGCCGCGACCTGCAGGACGTGGCCAAGAAGATGAGCCGCCCGTGGGACTGGTCGAAGTCGTTCGACGCGTCGGGCCCGTGCGGCCCGCTGCAGCCGGTGTCCGCCATCGGGCACCCGGCCCAGGGCGCGATCTGGCTCAAGGTCAACGGTGAGCCCCGCCAGCAGGGCGACCTGAACGAGCTGATCTGGCCGGTGGCGGATGTCATCGCCTATATCTCCGAAGCGATGACGCTGCAGCCCGGCGACCTGATCTTCACCGGCACGCCGGCCGGCGTGGGCGCGCTGAACCCCGGCGACAAGGTGACTGGCGGCGTCGAAGGTGTCGGAGAGATCGCTTTTTCGATCGGCCAGCGCTAGAGCCCGGGCGACCCCGGGAAGCCGGAGCGTCGGCATCGCGTCAGCGGTGCCGACGTTTTTCTTTTTGAATTCAAAGTTTTACGATGGGCCAGTGAAGGGTCTAGAGGCAGACCTCCAGAAGTACATCGCAGTTTCTCCAAATTTTCCTTGCCTATCTATCTAGTAGTAGATAATATTCGAGCCATGGACGACGCACTGCCGCAGCAAGACAAAGCGAACAGCGCCGAAGCCAAGCATCACAGGTTGGATAGTCAGTACCGGAAGCGGTCTTTTTTTTAGCCCCCGCCATCTACCTATCAGTAGATAGCAACAAAGAAAGATCGCGATATCGCCAAACAGACATCGGCCCCCGACCCGCCCCTGAACCAGGATCGCCGGCCCGAGCAAAGGAGAGCATCATGAACGTCAAGACCATCGTTACCGCCGCCGCCCTCGCCGCCGCTTTCGTTGCTGGCACCGCCCAGGCCGCCCCCGCCGTGCAGAAGGCCGGCGAAGTCTACGGCTACAGCTACCGCGTCAACGACCCGCGCAGCGCCTTCACCGACGGCGCCCGCCAAGGCAAGTTCGACTCGTTCAGCGAAGGCGCCCGCATCGGCACCCGCGATGCCTACACCGACGGCGCACGTGTGACGAACCGTGACGGCCTGGTGGCCGGCATCGGCCAGCGCGACGTCTTCACCGAAGGTGCCCGCGTGACCAACCGTGACGGCCTGGTGGCCGCCGTGGGCAGCCGCGACGTCTTCACCGACGGTGCCCGCATCGGCAAGGCCGACCCGTTCACCGACGGCGCCAAGATCGGCAAGTTCGACCCGTACACCGACGGTGCCCGCACCGTGGCCGGCCTGGACACGAAGGGTGTGTCTGCCAGCCCGGCCCGCAAGGTCGATCCGTACCTGGACGGCGCCCGCGGCAACGGTCCGCGCAACCCGTACTTCGACGGCGCCCGTTCGACCGACGTCTACACCGACGGCGCGCTGGCCTGATCCCCGCGCCGGTGGCGCCCGGGCAAACCCGGGGCGCCGCCGGCATCGAATTCTGGAGTGACATCATGACCTTGCGTGACACAGCCCTGATCCTGGGCGGCTGGGTGGTGCTTTGCCTCGCCAGCGGCGCAGTCCTATCGCTGGTTGCGCAGACGATGACCGTCTGACGCCTGCCCTGGGCAGGATGCCGACGCACCGATAACAGGAGGGTCCGGCGCCAGGCTGGCGCGGGCAACCGAAATGAAGACGCATTCCGTACGTGATCAACTGCTCGAGCACGCCTCCGTGCTGATCCGGCAACGGGGCTACAACGGTTTCAGCTACCGCGACCTGGCGGAGCTGGTGGGCGTGAAGACGTCGAGCATCCACTACTACTTCCCGGCCAAGGACGACCTGGTGCTGGAGGTGGTGCGCCTGTACCGCGAACGCTCGCAGGCCCGGCTGGCCGCGATCGACACGTCGGCGCCGCTGATCGAGCAGGCCGAGCGCTACGTTGGCCCGCTGCGCAACGACATCGGGCTGAACCAGATCTGCCTGGCCGGCATGCTGTCCGCCGAGGTGCTGGCGCTGCCCGATTCGATCCGCAAATACCTGCAGGAGCATTTCCAGGCCAACGAGACCTGGATTGCCAACCTGCTGCGCCGGACCGAGATCGAAAGCGGCCAGCCGTATCCGGTGCCGCCGCCGGCGCTGGCCAAGGTGCTGTATGGCGCGATCCAGAACGGCATCATCACCGCGCGGATGTCGGGCTCGACGGACCGGCTCGATGCCGCCGCCGACATGCTGCTGGGCGCGGTGCGCGGATCGCTCTGCGTGGTGGCTCACCGCGAGCCGGTGCCCGCCTGAACGATTTCAGGGCGCCCCGGTTCAGGCGCCCGACGCCCGCCGTCTTGCTCTCGCGACGGGCGTCACCTCTTTCTCCGACGCCGGGGTCGTCCTCCCGGCGGTTTTTTTGCCTCGGACGCCGGCTTGGCCGCGGGCTTCTTCGCCGCCGCCTTCTTCGCCGGGACCTTCTTCGCTGCCCCCTTCTTCTTCGCCGCCGTCTTCTTCGCCGCCGTCTTTTTCGCCGCCGGCTTCCTGCCGACCGCCTCCTCCCCCGCCCCGCCCTGCACGTCGATCACGACCCACGCCGGCGCGTGGTCGCTCGCCTTTTCCTCGCCCCGCACCCACTTGTCCACGCCCGCATCGCGCATGCGCAGCTCCGGGCTCAGCAGCAAGTGGTCGATCCGCAGCCCCGAGTTGGTCTGCCAGTGCTGGCGGAAGTAATCCCAGAACGTGTAGATCTTCTCGTCGGGATACCGCGCGCGCAGCGCGTCGGTCCAGCCCTGCGCCAGCAGCCGCCGGTAGCACTCGCGGCTTTCCGGCTGCAGCAGCGCGTCCTTGAGCCACGAGCGCGTGTTGTAGATGTCGTCGTCGGTCGGCACCACGTTGAAGTCGCCGGCGATAACCACCGGGTGGCCGCTGTCGCGCAGCGCCTGGGCGTGGCGGATCAGCCGTTCAAACCACGCCAGCTTGTACTCGAACTTCGGCCCCGGCTGCGGGTTGCCATTCGGCAGGTACAGGCAGGCGATCAGCACGCCCTCCACGGCGGCCTCCAGGTAGCGGCTCTGCGTGTCGTCTTCCGCGCCGGGCAGGCCGCGCCGCACTTCCACCGGGTCCGTGCCCCGAGCCAGAATCGCCACGCCGTTCCACGACTTCTGGCCATGCCAGATCGCCCCGTAGCCGGCCGCGCGGATCTCGTCGATCGGAAAGCCTTCGTCCACGGCCTTCAGCTCCTGCAGGCAGGCCACGTCGGGCGCCTCGCGTTCGAGCCACGTCAGCAGCGACTGCAGGCGCGTGCGCACGCCATTGATGTTGAAGGTGGCAATCTTGAGCGAATGCATCGGGCGGATCCTCCGGGCCGGTTCGGTGCTTCATCTTAGATTCGTCGGCGCGGATTTCCTGTCGGTGTCCGATCACTGTATATTCATACAGTCCCGCGATTTTCATCCTTTCAGCGCCTTGTCCGTCACTTCCGCCCCGCCCCCCCCCGCTATACCGTCGCCGTGCGCACGCTGTGCGAGTTCACGGCCAAGGCCGGGGACCTCGACCTGCGCTTCACGCCGTCGCCCACCGGGCAGGAAGGCGTGGCTGGCCATGGCGTGGTGACGGCCCGGCGCGGCCCCGGCTACGAGGCCGAGGTATCGCTCGCCGCCGATTTCGAGGGACTGCGCGTGCGCGGCCGGGCCGATGGCTATAACCCGGTGGCCAACCGCGTCGAGGAAATCAAAACCGTGCGCGGCGAGAAGGTCGAGATTCCGCAGAACCACCAGGCCCTGCACTGGGCGCAGGCCAGGATCTATGGCTGGCTGCTCTGCCAGTCGCGCCAGCTCGACCATATCGACGTGGCGCTGGTCTACTTCGACATCGTCAGCCAGCGCGAGCGCGTGCTGAAGGAGCGCTACGAGGCGCCAGCGCTGCGCGCGTTCTTCGAGGACAGTTGCCGGCGCTTCATGCACTGGGCCGAACGCGAGGCCGCCCATCGCGAGGGCCGCGACGCGGGGCTGCAGTCGCTGGCCTTTCCGCACGGCACGTTCCGCGAGGGCCAGCGGCTGCTGGCCGAATCGGTCTACAAGGCCAACGCGTCGGCGCGGACGCTGCTGGCGCAGGCGCCCACCGGCATCGGCAAGTCGATCGGCACCGTTTTTCCGGCGCTCAAGGCCATGCCGACCCAGCGCCTGGACAAGGTGTTCTTCCTGTCCGCCCGTTCCACGGGCCGGGCCGTCGCGCTCCACGCCACCCGCCAGCTTCGCCAGCATGCCGACGACACCCCGCTGCGCGTGCTGGAGCTGACCGCGCGCGACAAGTCGTGCGAGCACCCGGACCTGGCCTGCCATGGCGATTCCTGCCCGTTGGCGCAGGGCTTTTACGATCGCCTGCCCGCCGCCCGCGAGGCCGCGAGCCACGCGCCGCTGCTGGACCGGCCCGCGCTGCGCGAGATCGCGCGCCAGCATCAGGTCTGCCCGTATTACCTGGGCCAGGAGATGATCCGCTGGAGCGACCTCGTCGTGGCCGACTACAACTACTATTTCGACCGCAGCGGGCTGCTGTACATGCTGACAGCCATGAACGAGTGGCGCGTGAGCGTGCTGGTGGACGAGGCGCACAACCTGGTCGAGCGCGGCCGGGGCATGTACACGGCCACGCTGGACCATGCGGCGTTCCGCGGCGTGCGGCAATCCGCGCCGGCCGCGCTGAAACGGCCGATGGACCGCGTCTATCGGCAGTGGAACGCGCTGGCCAAGTCGGGCGACGCCGCCTACGAGACCCGCGACGAGGAGCCGGCCGCGTTCGTCGAGGCGCTGGTGCAGCTTTGCACGGCCGTGATCGACGACATGAGCGAGCATCCGCAGCGCCATGACGCCACGCTGGAACGCTTTTATTTCGACGCGATGCACTTCCTGCGGCTGGCCGAGCAACTGACCGAGTACGGCGGCAAGCATTCGCTGTTCGACATCACGCGCACGCCGCGCCAGCGGGCCGGCGTGGACGCCGACCTCTGCGTGCGCAACCTGCTGCCCGCGCCGTACCTGGCGCCGCGCTTTGCCGGCGCGCATTCGACCACGCTGTTCTCGGCCACGCTGCAGCCGGCCGACTACTATCGCAACCTGCTCGGGCTGCCCGCCAGTGCCGTGTGGGTCGAGGTGCCATCGCCATTCCGGGCCGACCAGCTCGACGTGCACGTGGCGCGCCATATCTCCACGCGGTACGCCCAGCGGCAGCGATCGCTGCCGGCCATCGTAAAGCTGATGGCCGAGCAGTTCGCGGCGCGCCCCGGCAACTACCTGGCGTTTTTCAGCAGCCACGACTACCTGCAGCAGGCCGCCGCGCTGCTGGCGGCGTCCCACCCGGACATCCCGACCTGGGCGCAGGCGCGCGGCATGTCGGAGGCCGGACAGGCCGCCTTTCTGGACGCCTTCGCGCCCGGCGGCCAGGGCATCGGCTTCGCCGTGCTCGGGGGCGTGTTCTCGGAAGGCGTCGACCTGCCCGGCGACCGCCTGATCGGCGCCTTCGTGGCCACGCTGGGCCTGCCGCAGATCAACCCGGTCAACGAGCAACTGCGCGAGCGCATGGACGCCGTGTTCGGCCAAGGCTATGACTACGCCTACCTGTACCCCGGCCTGCGCAAGGTGGTGCAGGCGGCCGGCCGCGTGAT
Source organism: Cupriavidus sp. H18C2 (assembly GCF_049393795.1). Taxonomy (NCBI): domain Bacteria; kingdom Pseudomonadati; phylum Pseudomonadota; class Betaproteobacteria; order Burkholderiales; family Burkholderiaceae; genus Cupriavidus; species Cupriavidus sp. H18C2. The sequence continues at coordinate 1,055,454 of NZ_CP186011.1, forward strand.
CCGCACCCAGCAGGACCGCGGCGTGGTCTGGCTGATCGACGACCGCTACGCGCGCGCCGAGGCACAGGCGCTTTTGCCGGCATGGTGGGAAATTCTTACCGCCGCGCCGCGCAGCATGCCCGCGCCGTCGCTGGCAGAATGACGCTTGCGCCGCTGGCGCGGAAATCGCATGTCAGCGCAGTGTCCATCGCCCGCCGAACGGAGCCCCGACCGATGAGCATGACCCACAGCTTCACCACGCCCGAACCGACCCGCGCCGAAATCGACGCCCTGCCCGGCGCCACCATCCTCGAATTCGGCACCGGCTGGTGCGGCTTCTGCCAGCGCGCCCAGCCACTGATCGAAGCCGCGTTCCGCGACCATCCCGGCATCGGCCACATCAAGGTGGAAGACGGCAGCGGCCGCCCCCTGGGCCGCTCGTTCCGCGTCAAGCTCTGGCCCACGCTGATCTTCCTGCGCGATGGCCAGGAAATCGCCCGCCTGGTCCGCCCGGACGCCACGGCCGAGATTACGGCGGCGATGCGGAAGATCGATCAGTAAATCCCACCTTCACCTGGGCGGAAACGCCTTGAACGTCTTGATGTCCGCGACGGTGTAGTAGAGCCGCATCGTTTTGCCTTTGGCCGGCGGCATCCGCCCGATATAACCGGCCACGACAAACGCGGCCGTGCCTTGGCCATTGGCCTCAGTCACACAGACATAGCGGTGCTTGCCCTGCCGGACCACGCCATAAGTAGCCAGCAGCGGCACTTCCAGCCGCTCGGGACGCCACTTTGTCAGCGCCACGGCACGGCGAATGTAGCCACGATAAGGACCGGCAAAGATGTAATCGTTCCCGCCTTTCTCATCGGTGGCATAACCAATGCGCGTGCCAAACGCTTCCTCCGGCCAGACCAGCAGGTATTGGCCCCGCTGCTCCATGGATTGGTGTCCAGGCGCATTGACAGAGACCGATATACCGTCGGCAGCGGGGGCGCCCATCAAGCAGCTTTCGACCACGGCTTGCGGCGGCGTGGCGTGGGCGGCCACGGGGTTGCCGAAGGTGGCGAACAAGGCGAGCAGGGAGAAGGCGAAACTCGGCGAACAGCCGTTGAAGGCCAGTCCGTGTGGACGACAAGCCGGGCAGGTGGGCGTACGCTTCATTCAGATCGCTCCGTTGCTCGTGGAACGGCCAGCTCTAGCACGGGGCGTTTCTCAGCTACATCGCAGTTTTACGATTTATGACCCTTACCCACAAAAAAGCCCGCCTAAGGCGGGCGTTCTCCGATGACACACCGGATTACGGATCCAGCGGCATCGCACTCGTACACTTGATCTCGTCCAGGCAGACGCTGGACTTCACGCCGCTCACGCCCGGGATGCGCATCAGCGTGTCGAGCAGGAAGTCCGACAGCGACTTCAGGTCCTTGGCCACCACCTTGAGCACGTAGTCGATGTCGCCGGTCACGGAGAAACACTCCTGGATCTGCGCCAGTTCGGCCACCAGGCTCTTGAACCTGGAGAGGTCGCGGATGTGGCCGCGCTCCATCGTCACGTGGATGAACGCGGTCACGCCGAAGCCCAGGGCGGTGCTGTCCAGCCGGGCTTCGTAGCGCTTGATGATGCCGCCCTCCTCCAGGCGGCGGTGGCGGCGCAGGGTCTGGGCGGGCGACAGGTTGATCGCCTCGGCCAGTTCCAGGTTCGACGCGCGGCCGTGTTCCTGCAGTTCGGCCAGCAAGCGGCGATCGATGCGATCCAGCTCGGTTTGCTGCATTTCGATTTCCTCAAATGGCAGTTTGACGAAATCTTATCTCATATCTCAGGGTTTCCCTGCGTCCCTAACGAAATCCTATTTACCGGGGCGAGTTCTACAATTTCCTCACGTTGCGTGGCGCGCCAAGCGTCTTACAAGCCACTCGCGCCGCAGCCTGACCGAAATATTATTTCCATCCCCCTAGCCCGCCCCCGAGCGCTGAGACCATGGCCGACCTGTTTGAAAATCCGATGCAACTGATGGGCTTCGAGTTCGTTGAATTCGCGTCGCCCACGCCCAACGTGCTGGAGCCACTGTTCGAGAAGATGGGCTTCACGCTGGTGGCGCGCCACCGTTCGAAGGACGTGGTGCTGTTCCGCCAGGGCGACATCAACTTCATCGTGAACAACGAGCCGCACAGCGAAGCCGCCTATTTCGCGGCCGAGCACGGTCCCAGCGCCTGCGGCATGGCGTTCCGCGTCAAGGATTCGCACAAGGCGTACAACCGCGCGCTGATGCTGGGCGCCCAGCCGATCGAGATCGCCACGGGGCCGATGGAACTGCGCCTGCCGGCCATCAAGGGCATCGGCGGCGCGCCGCTGTACCTGATCGACCGGTTCGAGGACGGCAAGTCGATCTATGACATCGACTTCGAGTTCATCGAGGGCGTGGACCGTCATCCGAAGGGCCACGGCCTGAAGCTGATCGACCACCTGACGCACAACGTCTACCGTGGCCGCATGGCCTACTGGGCCAACTTCTACGAACGCCTGTTCAACTTCCGCGAAATCCGCTATTTCGACATCCAGGGCGAGTACACGGGCCTGGCGTCGAAGGCGATGACCGCGCCGGACGGCAAGATCCGCATTCCGCTGAACGAGGAATCGTCGAAGGGTGCCGGCCAGATCGAGGAATTCCTGATGGCCTTCAACGGCGAGGGCATCCAGCACATCGCTTTCTCGGTCGACAACCTGATCGAGGTCATCGACAACCTGCAACTGGCAGGCGTGGAGCTGATGACGGCCCCGAACGACTACTACTATCAGGCGCTGGAGACCCGCCTGCCCGGCCACGGCCAGCCCGTGGACCAGCTCAAGGCCCGCGGCATCCTGCTGGACGGCACGACCGAAGGCGGCAAGGCCCGCCTGCTGCTGCAGATCTTCTCGAAGACCGTGTTGGGCCCGGTGTTCTTCGAGTACATCCAGCGCTCGGGTGACGACGGCTTCGGCGAAGGCAACTTCAAGGCGCTGTTCGAATCGCTCGAACGCGACCAGATCGAGCGCGGCACGCTGAAGGTGTGACCTTCAGGTAACCCGGACGGCCGCGCATCCGCGCCGGGCCGTCCCGGTTGGCCCGTTTTTCCTGTTTTTCCAAGCGTGTGCCGGTAAACTCTCGGGTTTTCGCCGGCGCGCACCCCTGCGTCCGGCGTTACCCGCGCCGGCGCTTTTTCCAAGCGCCCATCCCACAGAGGCGCCAGCCATTCCACAAGAATGGGTAGAGGACAGACAACTCCAATGCATGCACCCGACAACCAGGGCGCGCTCCAGCGCGGCCTGAAGAACCGTCACATCCAGCTGATCGCCCTGGGCGGCGCCATCGGCACCGGCCTGTTCCTGGGCATCGCCCAGACCATCAAGCTGGCCGGCCCGTCCGTGCTGCTGGGCTACGCGCTGGCCGGCATCGTCGCCTTCTTCATCATGCGCCAGTTGGGCGAGATGGTCGTGGACGAACCGGTAGCCGGCTCGTTCAGCTACTTCGCCAACAAGTATTGCGGCCACTTTGCCGGTTTCATGTCGGGCTGGAACTACTGGGTGCTCTACATCCTCGTGAGCATGGCCGAGCTGTCGGCCGTGGGCATCTACGTCCAGTACTGGTGGCCGGCCATCCCCACGTGGGTGTCGGCTCTGGCCTTCTTCCTGATCATCAACGCGATCAACCTTGCCAGCGTGAAGTCGTTTGGCGAGATGGAATTCTGGTTCTCGATCATCAAGGTGGCGGCCATCATCGGCATGATCGGCTTCGGCGGCTACCTGCTGGTGTCCGGCGGCGCCGGCCCCGAGGCCAGCGTGGCCAACCTGTGGCAGCACGGCGGCTTCTTCCCCAACGGCCTTGGCGGCCTGGTGATGGCGATGGCCGTGATCATGTTCTCGTTCGGCGGGCTGGAGTTGGTGGGCATCACCGCCGCGGAAGCCGACAACCCGGGCAAGAGCATTCCCAAGGCCACCAACCAGGTGATCTACCGCATCCTGATCTTCTACGTCGGCGCGCTGGCCGTGCTGCTGTCGCTGTACCCATGGCAGAAGGTGGTCACCGGCGGCAGCCCGTTCGTGCTGATCTTCCACGCGATGAACAGCGACATCGTCGCCACCGTGCTCAACATCGTCGTGCTGACGGCCGCGCTGTCGGTCTACAACAGCGGCGTCTACTGCAACAGCCGGATGCTGCTGGGCCTGGCGCAACAGGGCAATGCCCCGCGCGCGCTGCTGAACGTGAACCGCCGCGGCATTCCGCTGACCGCGCTGGCCGTGTCGGCCGTGGCCACCGGCATCTGCGTGCTGGTCAACTACTTCATGCCCGGCCAGGCGTTCGAGATGCTGATGGGCCTGGTGGTCTCGGCGCTCATCATCAACTGGGCGATGATCAGCGTCATCCACCTGATGTTCCGCCGCGCCAAGCGCGCCGAGGGCAAGACCACGGCCTTCCAGAGCCTGGGCTATCCGCTGACCAACTACCTGACGCTGGCGTTCCTGGCGGGCATCCTCGTGGTGATGTTCCTGACGCCGGGCCTGCGGCTGTCGGTCTACCTGATTCCGGTCTGGCTGCTGGTTCTTGGCGTAAGCTATCGCCTCCGGCAGAAGAACGCCGGGTCGGCCCTGCCCGCCGCGCGCGCCCAGATCCAGTAAAGACGGCTGCGCGGCCCGCCGGCATCGCGGGCCGCCGCCCCCTGAACCCGTAGCCAGACGCATCCCATGTTCGAACACATCGAAGCCTTTCCCGGTGACCCGATCCTCTCGCTCAACGAGGATTTCCAGCAGGACCCGCGTACCAGCAAGGTCAACCTGAGCATCGGCATCTACTTTGACGACGAAGGCCGCCTGCCGGTCATGCAGGCCGTGGCGGAGGCCGAGGCCGCGCTGCTGGCGGACATGGGCCCGCGCCCGTACCTGCCGATGGCCGGCATCCCCGGCTACCGCCAGGCCGTGCAGGCGCTGGTGTTTGGCGACGACAGCGCCGCGCGCGCCGAAGGCCGTATCGCCACGGTGCAGACGCTGGGCGGCTCGGGCGCGCTGCGCGTGGGCGCGGACTTCCTGCGCCGCTACTTCCCGAAGGCCCAGATGTGGATCAGCGATCCAAGCTGGGAAAACCACCGCGTGGTCTTCGAGCGTGCCGGCTTCCAGGTCAACGCCTACCCGTACTACGACGCCGAGACCGGCGGCCTGAAGTTCGACGCGATGCTGGCCGCCATCGAAGCCATCCCGCAGGGCGACGTGGTGCTGCTGCACGCCTGCTGCCACAACCCGACCGGCGTGGACCTGAACGAGGACCAGTGGCGCCAGGTGATTGGCGTGCTCAAGGCCCGCAAGCTGCTGCCGTTCGTCGACATGGCCTACCAGGGCTTTGGCGCCGGCCTGGACGACGACGCCTTCGCGGTGCGTGAACTGGCCCGCCAGAACGTGCCGGCGCTGGTCGCCAACTCGTTCTCGAAGAATTTCTCGCTGTACGGCGAACGCTGCGGCGGCCTGAGCGTGATCTGCCAGAGCCCCGACGAAGCCAGCCGCGTGCTGGGCCAGCTTACCGGCGCCGTGCGCGCCAACTACAGCAACCCGCCCACCCACGGCGCCCGCGTCGTCGCCCGCGTGCTGACCACGCCGGCGCTGCGCAAGAGCTGGGAAGACGAACTGGCGGCCATGTGCCAGCGCATCGCGCGCATGCGCCAGGCGATCCACGACCAGCTCCGCGAACACGTGAGCGGCGAGAAGCTGTCGCGCTACATCAAGCAGCGCGGCATGTTCACCTACACCGGCCTGTCGGCCGAGCAGGTGGACCGCCTCAAGAACGAGCATGGCGTCTACGTGCTGCGCTCGGGCCGGATGTGCGTGGCCGGGCTGAACGAGCGCAACGTCGGCGTGGTCGCCAACGCGATCGGCGAGGTGCTGAAGGGCTGACGGCCACGGGCTTCGGCAGACAGGTAGCCACCTTCGGGTGGCTATTTTTTTGGCCGGCAGCTGATTTTGTGTGATGCAAAGACCATTTGCGGTGAATAGACCAGCCAATCACCGCAAATCCTGCGGTGAATAACTTGTGGCTGCGGCGAATAGCGCCGATAATCACCGCATGAATCGCGTCGAATACAAGTACATCTGGGAAGACCCGGACTGGCCGGTCTGGCGGTATGACCTGGCGGCCCTGGCGGAGCCCATGGCCGCCGTCAGTCGTGCCCAGGGCCTGCTCGCCGGTCGACTGGCCGACCTTGGCATGGGCTTGCGGGATCAGGCGTGCCTCATCGCGCTGACCGACGACGTGGTCAAGACGAGCGAAATCGAGGGCGAGAGCCTGAACGCGCAGTCCGTGCGTTCGTCGATCGCGCGCCGGCTCGGGGTCGATATCGGCGCCCTGGCGCCTGTTGACCGCCATGTCGAAGGCGTGGTCGAAATGGTGCTGGACGCCACGGCCAACAGCGACGCCGCTGTCACCAAGGCGCGCTTGCTGAACTGGCATGCCGCGCTGTTTCCCACGGGCTATTCGGGCTTGTCGCGGATCCGCGTTGCCGCTTGGCGGGACGATTCGGCCGGCCCCATGCAGGTCGTTTCCGGCCCCATCGGCCGGCAGCGCGTGCATTTCGAGGCGCCGCCCGCCGAGCGCCTGGAAGCCGAAACGGCGCGCTTCCTCGCATGGATCAACGGCCCGGCTGCCGAGCCGCCGCTGATCCGCGCCGCACTGGCGCATCTTTGGCTGGTGACCCTGCATCCATTCGACGATGGCAACGGCCGGATTGCCCGCGCGGTCGGGGATCTGATGCTGGCGCGCGCCGATGGCAGTTCGCAGCGCTTCTACAGCTTCTCGGCCCAGATCCAGCGGGAACGGTACGCCTACTACGACATCCTGGAACGCACGCAGAAAGACTCGATGAACGTCACCCGGTGGCTGCAATGGTTCCTTTTCACGCTGCACGAGGCGGTGGACCAGGCGCACGGGACGCTGGACAAGGTACTGGCCAAGGCGCGTTTCTGGCACCACTGGGGCATGGCGTCGCTCAATGCCCGGCAGGTCAAGGTGCTGAATCGCCTGCTGGACGGCTTCGAAGGCAAGCTGACGAGCAGCAAATGGGCCGCCATCGCCAAGTGCTCCGCCGATACAGCGCTGCGCGACATCAACGATCTTCTGGCGCGCGGCGCCCTGCGCAAGGCGCCGGCGGGCGGGCGCAGCACGAGCTACGAACTGGCCGACGTTCCGCCGCAACAAACCCCGCCCACGCCCTACCTCCAGCCCTTCAGCGCCCTGGAAACACCAGTGTGAAGCGTGTCCGGCCGGCGGCCGAGGTGGCGGCGATGGTGCCGCCGTGCGCGTCCATGATGGCCTTGGTGATGGCCAGGCCCAGGCCGGTGCGTTCCGACCCGGCGCGGGTGCGGGACTTGTCTTCGCGGTAGAAGCGGTCGAACAGCAGCGGCAGCGCGGCGGGGTCGATGGGGTCGCCGTCGTTCTCCACTGCGATTTCGGTGCGGCCGGCGGGCTCGCCGATCTCCACGCGCACCTGGCCGCCTGCCGGCGTGTGCCGGATGGCGTTCGACAGCACGTTGCTGAGCGCCCGGCGCAGCATCAGGCGGTCGCCGACGATGGTGCCGGTGCCGGCCGCCCTCAGCGTCACGCCCTGGTCCTCGGCCAGTGCGTCGTAGAAATCGAATAGCGCGCGCACCTCGTCGCCGACCTGGATCATCTCCTCGCTCGGCAGCGTGATGCCGTGCTCCATCTTGGCCAGGTCCAGCATCTCGGAGACCATCCGGCCCAGCCGCTGCAGTTCCTCGGCGTTCGATGCCAGCACCTCGCGGTACTTGTGGTCGTCGCGCGGCCGGGACAGCACGACCTGGGTCTGGGTCAGCAGGTTCGTGATCGGCGTGCGCAGTTCGTGGGCGAGGTCCGACGAGAACTCCGACAGCCGCTGGAACGCCGCCTGCAGGCGGTCCAGCATCGCGTTCAGCGTGGCGGCCAGGTCGCCCATTTCGACGGGCACGGCCTCCACGGGCATCCGTGCGTCCAGCCGGTTGGCGGTCACGCCCCTGGCCCGCGACGCCATCATGCGCAGCGGCTGCAACCCGCGCCGCGCGGCCCACCAGCCCAGCAGCCCGCTCGCAAACACGGCCAGGGCGATGTAGAGCCCCAGCGACCGCCCGAAGGCATGCATGAAGTGGCCGTGGATCTCGGTGTCCAGCGCGGCCACCACCGTCAGCGGGCCGGCCGTCGATCCGGGCAGCGCCAGCCGCGTGCGCAGGCCCCGATAGGCCCGCTCGCCGTCGCGCCAGGCAAACCGCTGCTCGCCGGCCGCGTCTGGCGCCGCCACACCCGCCGCAGCCGCCGCGCGGGCGAAATCGAAACCGCCGCTGTCGTACAGCACGGTCCCGTCCGCCGCCCGCACCTGGGCCACGAAGCCGGGATGATGGCCGACCATCTCGCCCAGCCGGGCGGGCAACTGGCCCGCAGGCGTCTCGCGTGCCACCTTCTCGATCAGCCGCAGGTTGCCGCGCAGGTTCACGTAGTCCTCGGTGGCGAAATGCCGATCCATCGCCAGCCAGATCAGCACGCCCAGCCCTAGCAGCACGACGGCCGACGACAGCGAGAACAGGACGGTCAGCCGCACCGTCAGCGACAGCCGCCGCGTCATGCCGGCCCCGCTTCGGGCGCCTCCAGCACGTAGCCCATGCCGCGCACGGTCTGCAGCAGCTTCACGTCGAAGTCGTCGTCGATCTTGGCGCGCAGCCGGCGGATGGCCACGTCGATCACGTTGCTGTCGCTGTCGAAATTCATGTCCCAGACCTGCGACGCGATCAGCGACCGCGGCAGCACCTCGCCGCGCCGGCGCGCGAACAGTTCCAGCAGCGCGAACTCCTTGCTGGTCAGCACGATGCGGCGGCCCGCCCGCGTGGCACGGCGCCGGGGCAGGTCCAGCACGAGATCGCCAATCTGGATGCGTTCCATTGCCAGTTGCGCGCTGCCCCGGCGCAGCAGCGTGCGCACGCGCGCCAGCAGCTCCGAGAACGCAAACGGCTTGACCAGATAGTCGTCGGCGCCCAGTTCCAGCCCCTTGACCCGGTCCACCACGGCGTCGCGGGCGGTCAGGAACAGCACGGGCACCGACTTCTCGGCCGCGCGGATCGCCTGCATCACGCGCCAGCCGTCCAGGTCCGGCAGCATCACGTCCAGGATCACAAGGTCGTACGCCTCGCTGAGCGCCAGATGCCGGCCATCTACGCCGTTGCCGACAAGGTCGACCACGAAACCGGCCTCCGTCAGCCCCTGGCGCAGGTATTCACCGGTCTTCGGCTCGTCTTCCACGACCAGCAACTTCATCGTCGACCTTCCTGAGATTGGCTATCGGCGGCAGTCTACCGAGACGCCGACCAACATGACAGCAACCTTACCGGAATGTAATGTTCGAGTCAGTTGCCGGTGAGTCCACCGCCATTACGCTTGCCCCTGCCCGCCACCGAGGCGGCACGTTTTCGAGCCAAACACGAGGAACATCCTGATGCGACGTGATGGATCGCCGCGCCTGGTACTGCCCAACCTGCCGCGCCGCCGCTTTGTCCAGGGCCTGGCCGCGGGCGGAGTCCTGGCCGGCATGGCGGGGCTGGGGCTGCCCGCCCGGGCCGGGGCGCCGGGCCAGCCCGCGACCGCCGCGCTGGGCAGCGGGCCGGTGCTGCGCGGCACCGAATTCGACCTGGAGATCGGCGAGACGCTGGTCAACTACACCGGCACGCCGCGCCTGGCCACCACGGTCAACGGCATGCTGCCGGGCCCCACGCTGCGCTGGCGCCAGGGCGACACGGTCACCGTGCGCGTGACCAACCGGCTGCGCGAGCCGACGTCGATCCACTGGCACGGCATCATCCTGCCGTTCGAGATGGACGGCGTGCCCGGCATCAGCTTTGCCGGCATCCCGCCCGGCCGGACCTTCACCTACCGCTTCAAGGTGCAGCAGGCCGGCAGCTACTGGTATCACTCGCACTCGGGCTTCCAGGAGATGACGGGCGTGTACGGCGGGCTGGTGATCGATCCCGCCGCAGGCACCGACGGCCCGGCGGCCGACCGCGACTACACGGTGCTGCTGTCCGACTGGACCGACGAGGACCCGATGCGGATCCTCTCGAAGCTCAAGACCCAGAGCGACTACTACAACTACAACCAGCCGACGGTGGTGGACTTCTTCCGCGACGTCTCCGCCGACGGCCTGCGCAGCGCGCTGGCCAGGCGCCAGATGTGGAACCAGATGCGGATGAGCCCGACCGACCTGGCAGACCTGTCCGGCGCCACGCTGACCTACCTGACCAACGGCACGACGCCGGCCGGCAACTGGACCGGCCTGTTCACGCCGGGCGACAAGGTGCGGCTGCGCTTCATCAACGGCGCCGGCAACACGTTCTACGACGTGCGCATCCCCGGCCTGAAGCTCAGGGTGTTCCAGGTGGACGGGCAGAACATCGACCCGGTCACCGTCGACGAATTCCGCTTCGGCCCCGGCGAGACCTGCGACGTGCTGGTGGAACCGCGCGACGACGCCTACACGATCTTCTCGCAGTCGATGGACCGCAGCGGCTTTGCGCGCGGCACGCTGGCCGTGCGGCCGGGGCTGGCCGCGCCGGTGCCGGCGCTGGACCCCGTCGAATGGCTCGGCATGACCGACATGATGGGCAGCATGGGCGGTGCGGCTGGCGCGGGCGGCATGGCGATGCACGGGACGGACCATGCGGGCCACAGCGCGCATGCCGATCACGGCGCCCACGCCGCCCATGCCGCCCATGCCGCCCCCGCGTCGCTGAAGGTACCCAGCACGGTTGCCCGCCACGCGCGCACCGAATACGGCGCCAGCACCGACATGCGCGTCGACATGGCGCGGACCAACCTCGACGATCCCGGCGTCGGCCTGCGCCACACCGGCCGGCGCGCGCTGACGCTGGCGGACCAGCACACGATTGGCGGCCCGCTGGACCCGCGCGGCCCGGGCCGCGAAGTCGAGCTGCACCTGACCGGCAACATGGAGCGGTATTCCTGGTCGTTCGACGGCGTGGAGTTCGGCAAGTCCACGCCGGTCCATTTCCGCCACGGCGAGCGGCTGCGCGTGATCCTGCACAACGACACGATGATGACCCACCCGATGCACCTGCACGGCATGTGGAGCGAGCTGGAAGCCCCCGACGGCCGCTTCATGGCGCGCCGCCATACGATTGGCGTGCAGCCGGCCCAGCGCATCAGCTTCCTGGTGACCGCCGACGCGCTGGGCCGCTGGGCCTGGCATTGCCACCTGATGCTCCACATGGATGCGGGCATGTTCCGCGAGGTGGTGGTGGCATGAGCGTCGACCTTCGCACCCTTCGAACCTTTCGCTACGTTCGGATCGCCGCCGCGATGGTCGCCTGCGCTGCTACGCCCGCCGCGTGGGCCCAGCACGACCATGGCGCGCACGGCGGCCACAGTAGCCACGGTAGCCACGGCGACCATGCGCAGCACGCCCCGGCCGCCACGCCGGCAGCGCCCGCCACGCCCCAGCCGGCCCCGACGGCGATGCCCGGCATGGACCACAGCCAGATGGAAGGCATGGCCGACACGGCACCGGCCAGCGCGCCCAGCCCCGATACGCCACCGCCCGCGCCATCGCCAGCCCCGGCCATGGACCATGGCGCCATGCGCATGCAGGGCGGCAGCGCCCCGCCCGACGCGCGCGACCCAGACGCCTATTCGGGCGGCTACCGCCTGGGCGTCGGCCAGTACGCGCTGGGGCCGCACCGCTCGCTGCACATGGCGGACGAGCATCTGTTCGCGTCGGTGCTGGTGGACCGGCTCGAATGGACGCACGGCAACGGCAGCAACGCCGCCGCCTACGAGGCGCAGGCGTGGATCGGCAACAGCTTCGACAAGTTCGTGGTCAAGGCCGAGGGCCACGTCGAGCACGGCCGCTTTGCCGAGGCGCGCACCGAACTGCTCTGGGGCCATGCGGTGGCCAGCTACTGGGATACCCAGCTCGGCCTGCGCAACGACGCCGGCTACGGCCGCCCGGCGCGCAACTGGCTGGCCTTCGGCGTGCAGGGCCTGGCGCCCTACTGGTTCGAGGTGGAAGCCACCGGCTACGTCGGCACCGAGGGCCGCACCGCGCTGCGGCTGGCGGGCGAGTACGAGCTGCTCATCACCCAGCGGCTGATCCTGCAGCCGCGCGTGGAAGCCAACCTCTACGGCAAGAACGATCCGGCCACCGGCACCGGCAGCGGGCTGTCCAACGGCACGGTCGGCCTGCGCCTGCGCTACGAGTTCAGCCGCCAGTTCGCGCCGTATGTCGGCGTGGAGCGCTACCAGGCATTCGGCAACACGGCCGACATGCTGCGCGCCGCCGGCGGCCGCAGCGGCGAGACGCGCTTCGTCGCGGGTGTCCGCATGTGGTTCTGAGCGGGCCAAGCGGCGGCCAGGCGCCGCTTGGCACACATCCTGCACGTCCTTGCCGCAACGGCCCCTCGGGGCCCACTCTTCCAGGAGGACTCATGCAGCAGAACGACGTGCAGGACCGAGACCAGAAGATGCAGCGACTGCGCGGCAACCGCCGCTATACGTGGACCCATCCCATCTTTCTGATCGCCATCGCGCTGATCGTCGTCGGCTACGCGGCCACGTTCTGGTAGCCCGCGCTGCCGGCTCAGGATTGCAGGGCCGTGTAACGATTACCGGCCCGGCCTGCGCCACCGCCCGCGCTACACTGCCGGGCATGCAGGCCAACTCCCCTTCCCTCGTTTCGTGGTACTGGCAGGACGATGCGCTGCGCAGCCGGCGTGTCGGCGGGCGCGTGATCGCTGGCGTGGTCGACGTTCCCGCGCCGCCGGCCCGCTTGCTGGCCGACTGGGCGCGCGAGATCGCCACGAACATGGTGCTGGAGCCCGGCGACGTGGAGGTGCTGCCGCTGGCCCGCGCGCGGCTGCGCTGGCCCGACTATCGACAATGCGTGCAGGCCGTGGCGGACTGGACCCGCGCGCTGGGCCTGCCCGAAGTGCTGGACGACTGCGAGGTGGCCCTGATGGTGTGCCGCGGCGCGCGGTATCACCACGACGGCGGCCAGTATGGCGGCGCCGCGTTCTGCAACCTGTTCCTTGCCGACGACAAGGGTCAGGACGTGCATTTCGTCGCACTGGACCAGCGCATCGCGCTGCGGCGCGGCACCGTGCTGCTGTTCGATCCCTGCCAGCCGCACGGCGTGATCCGGCGCGGCGGCGCCGGCTTCGACGCCGCCGACTTTCCGGACGGCCAGGACACCACGCAGGTGTTCCTGACCTGGGAATTGCCGATCGAGGATGCCCGCGTCGCGCAGGCGCTGGGCGTCACGTTCGATGCGGCACCCACCGGGCCGGCCGGCGACGCGCCAGGACTGCGCCGCGACGGCCGGCCGGTCGATGTCTGCCCGGCAACCGGCCAGTGGCAGCCCGCCGGCCCGGCCGCCTGACGCATTTTCCAGATGGCGCAGTCAGATGTGCGTGAACACCGTTTCGCGCGGCAGCCGCGACTTCGGCAGGCCGGCGTTGAAGTCCTTCTCGCTGCGGCGGCCCAGCGCCACCAGCACCACGCCGGTCAGGCCCCGCTCGCGCAGCTTCAGCGCCTGGTCCAGCGCCGCGCCGTCAAAGCCTTCCATCGGCGTGGCGTCGATGCCGAGCATGGCGGCGCCCAGCAGCAGCCCGCCCAGCGCCAGGTAGACCTGCTTTTCCATCCATTGCGGCATGTCGCGCTGCACGTAGCGGTGCAGGTCGACGTACGACCGGCGCGACTTGTCCTGGCCTTCGCGCGCACCCTCGGCGCGAAAGCGGCCGTCGGCCTCTTCCTGCGCCAGCACGGCGCGCAGGTGCGCCTCGTCCAGATCGGTCCGCATGCACAGCGCGATCACGTGCGACGCATCGACGATCTTCGGATGGTTGTAGGCAAACGTGCCCGTGGCGGCCTGGGCGATGGTGTCGCGGCCTTCCGGCGTCGACGCCACGACAAAGTGCCACGGCTGCGAATTGACCGACGACGGGCTGTTGTGCAGCCACGTCAGCAGCGTGTCAATCTGCTCTTGCGGCAGCGTCTGCCCGGCTTCGTACGCCTTGACGGTATGGCGGGACAGGATGGCGTCCTTGACTTGCATGCTTCTCTCCTCGAATGACAGTGAAAATGGGTGGCACGGCGGCGGGCCCGGCCGGGGCGCGCCGCGCGCTCAGAATCCTTCCAGCACGATCTTGCCGCGCGACCGGCCGCTCTCGATCAGCGCGTGGGCGCGCCGCAGGTTGTCGGCGCGGATGGTACCGAAATGCTCGCCCCTGGTGGTGCGCAGCACGCCGGCATCCACCAGTTCGCCCACGCGGTTCAGGATCTCGTGCTGGCGCACCATGTCCGGCGTCTCGAACAGCGAGCGCGTGAACATCAGCTCCCAGTGCAGCGACGCGGCCTTGCGCTTGAGCGGCACCACGTCCAGCGTGTCAGGGTCGTCGATGACGCCCAGGCGGCCCTGCGGCGCCAGCGCCTCCACGATCTGCGCGTAGTGCTCGTCGGTATGGGTCAGGCTGGCCACGTAGTCCACCTGCGGGGCGCCGATGCCGCGCAGCCCTTCCAGCAGCGGGCGGGCATGGTCGATGACGTCGTGCGCGCCCTGGTCACGGATCCACGCGTCGGTCTCCGGGCGCGAGGCGGTGCCGATCACGCGCAGGCCGGTCAGCTGCCGCGCCAGTTGCGTCAGGATCGATCCCACGCCACCCGCCGCGCCGATGATCAGCAGCGACTGGCCCGCACCGCCGCCTTCGGCCACGCCCAGCCGGTCGAACAGCAGCTCCCAGGCGGTCAGCGACGTCAGCGGCAGCGCGGCGGCATCGGCGGCCGACAGCGACGCCGGCTTGCGGCCCGCGATGCGCTCGTCGACGAGCCCGTATTCGGCATAGGCGCCCGGCCGGGCAATCGAGCCTGCGTAGTAGACCGCGTCGCCCGGGCGGAACAGCGTCACGCCGGCGCCCACGGCCTCGACCGTGCCCACCGCGTCCCAGCCCAGGATGCGCGGCTGGTCGGCCGGAGAGCCGGCGCGCACCTTGGTGTCGACGGGGTTGACCGCGATCGCCTCGATCTTCACGAGCAGGTCGCGCGGGCCCGGCGTGGGCCGGGCGACGTCGGCGTCGTAGAGCGACGCGGGGTCTGCAATTGGCAATCCGTGCTGGCTATAGATAACGGCTTTCATTTCCGCAACTCCGATAGTGTTTTCCGCCCGCCCAGGCCGATGCGCGGCGGCGGGGTACGGGTTGCATGATCGCCACTGCGCCGCGTCCGAAAAACTGGGAGAATCCGGCAGGACTTTCACTGCCAGAGTGAAAATGATCAGACTCGACGACCTCCACCTTTTCGTCCGCACGGCCGCGCTGGGCAGTTTCTCGAACGCCGCCCGCGAGGCCGACCTGCTGCCCGGCCAGGTCAGCGCGGCCATCCAGCGGCTGGAACGGGAGCTCGATATCCGCCTGTTCGCGCGGTCCACGCGCAGCCTGCGGCTGACCGCCGAGGGCGAGCAGTACCTGCCCTATGCGGACGAGGTGCTGTCGATGCTCAAGGAGGGGCGGGAGCGGATGCATGGCGAGCCCACGGCGCTGCAGGGCACGCTGAAGATCGCGGCGCCGTCCGACCTGGGCCGCAACGTGCTGCTGCCGGTGCTGACCGACTTCCAGGCGTCGCATCCGAAACTGGTGCTGCGGCTGTCGTTGTCCGACCAGGTGACCGACGTGTTCCGCGATCCGGTGGACATCGCCATCCGCTACGGCGTGAACGAGGGCGCCAGCTACGTGGCGCTGCCGCTGGCCGAGAACAACCGCCGCGTGCTCGTGGCCTCGCCCGACTACCTGGCGCGGCACGGCCGCCCGGCCATGCTCGACGACCTGCTGATGCACCGCTGCCTGCCGTACGTGCTGGGCGGGCGCGTCTACGACCGCTGGATCTTCCCCACCGCCGGCATGCGGCGCCAGATCACGGTCAAGGGCACGCTGCTGTGCGACGACGCGGAGATTGCCCGGCGCTGGGCGCTGGACGGGCGGGGCATCGCCTACAAGTCATGGATCGACGTCAGCGACGACGTGGCGCAGGGCCGGCTGGAACTGCTGCTGCCCGACCAGCCCGGCGAACCGGTGCCGCTGAACCTGGTCTGCCCGCACCGCAAGCAGTTCTCGCCGGCGGTGCGCTACCTGCACGCGGCGCTGCGCGCGCACCTGCTGCCCATCAGCGCCCGGATGCTGGACCACACGCGGTTCGCCGGGCACTGACGGCCCGGGCGGTGGATGGCGGCTAGGCGCCGGCGCCGCTGCGCGCGGCATCGATGATGCCCAGCGCCTCGGCCTTCAGCACAAAGTCGGCCAGCGACTTGGCGCCCATCTTCTTCATGGCCTGGGCGCGGTGGATCTTCACCGTGATCTCGCTGAGCGCCAGTTCGGCGGCAATCTGCTTGTTCAGCAGGCCGCGCACCACGTAGGCCATGACTTCCTTCTCGCGCGGCGTCAGCTCGTCGTAGCACTGGCGCAGGCCGGCCTCGGTGGCGTCTGACTGCCGCCGCGCCGCGTCGCGCGCCAGCGCGCTTTCCACGGCGTCGAGCATGTCCTGGTCGCGGAACGGCTTGGCCAGGAAGTCCATCGCCCCGGCCTTCATGGCCTTGACCGACATGGCGATGTCGCCGTGGGCGGTCATGAAGATGATCGGGATCGGCATCTTGCTGGCCGCGAACTGCTCCTGCACGGCCAGCCCGCTCTGGCCCTTGAGCCGCACGTCCAGGATCAGGCAGCTCGGCACATCCGGGCGCGGCGCGGCCAGGAAGTCCGTGGCCGACGCGAAAGTCTCCACCTGGTAGCCGACCGAGCGCAGCAGCATCGACACCGCGCGGCGCATCGACTCGTCGTCGTCGACCACGTAGACCATCGATGGCGCGTCGCCCGACGCAATCGGTTTGTTCATGGATTCACTTTCATTCCGTGGCAGCCGGGGGAACGGCGGGAAGCCGTCCGGACGCCACGTCGTCCAGGAACCGCTGGACGGCCGCCTCGTCGACAGGCTTGCTCAGGCATGCCTGCGCGCCGGCACGCAGGGCCTCCCGGCGGATCGCTTCCGTGCAAAACGCGGTGATGAATACTACCGGAACCCGGCTGCCCTGGGCATTCAGGATACGCAGCAGCTCCAGCCCGCTGGTGCGGGGCATCTGCACATCGGAAAGGATGCACTGCACCAGCGACGCGCCGCCGGTGTCCAGAAAGGCCTGCGCCGAATCGTAGGTGTGCGCGTCCCATCCCAGCGAGCGCACCAGCCGGGAAGTCGCCGCGCGGATCGATTCATCGTCGTCAATGATGGCGACTACCTGTTTCTTGGCCAAGGCCGGTACCTCACAACAATCTCATGGCGCCATGGTAACGAGCTACCCCTGCCGCCAACACTATGCCTTCGTATAGGCGGACGGGCGGCGTTGCGGCGGGGCCGCGGCGGCGGTTTTCGGGGCGCCGCCGAGCGGTGGCTCGGCTTGTTTTTCTCCGCGCTCCCGCACTGCGGGAAAGCGGTCGGGGGAGAGGGCAAGGCGTATCAAGACCCGACCTGTCCGGATCACAACCGCCGGCCCTCACCCCCAGCCCCTCTCCCGCGTCGCGGGAGAGGGGAGCCAAACCATCGCGATCGTTCCAGGCCCGGTGGCGAGTTCCGTGCCCCCCGGCTGATTCTCCATGCCCATGGTTTTCTCCCCTCTCCCGCCTGCGGGAGAGGGGTCGGGGGTGAGGGCAAGGCGTCTCAAGACCCGACCGGTTCGGATCACAACCGCCGGCCCTCACCCCCAGCCCCTCTCCCGCGTCGCGGGAGACGGGAGCCAAACCATCGCGATCGTTCCAGGCCCGGTGGCGAGTCCCATGCCCCCGGTCGATTCTCCATGCCCGTGGTTTCTCCCTCTCCCGCCTGCGGGAGAGGGGTCGGGGTGAGGGCAAGGCGTCGCAAGACCCGACCTGTCCGAATCGCAACCGCCGGCCCTCACCCCCAGCCCCTCTCCCGCGACGCGGGAGAGGGGAGCCAAACCATCGCGATCGTTCCAGGCCCGATGGCGAGTTCCATGCTCCCGGTTGATTCTCCATGCCCATGCTTTCTCCCCTCTCCCGCCTGCGGGAGAGGGGTCGGGGGAGAGGGCAAGGCGTCTCAAGACCCGACCTGTCCGGATCACAACCGCCGGCCCTCTCCCCCCAGCCCCTCTCCGCGTCGCGGGAGAGGGGAGACCACAATCGGCAGAATCAGGCTTCGCGTTCGATATCCCGAAGTTTTTCTCCCCTCTCCCGCCTGCGGGAAAGGGGTCGGGGGTGAGGGCAAGGCGCCTCAAGACCCGACCTGTTCGAATCACAACCGCCGGCCCTCTCCCCCAGCCCCCTCTCCCGCGACGCGGGAGAGGGGAGACCACAATCGGCAGAATCAGGCTTCGCGTTCGATATCCCGAAGTTTTTCTCCCCTCTCCCGCCTGCGGGAGAGGGGTCGGGGGTGAGGGCAAGGCGTCTCAAGACCCGACCTGTTCGAATCACAACCGCCGGCCCTCTTCCCCGCCCCATCCCGGTGCACCCGGGTGGCCAGACCTATACCTTCGTTTGATTGCGTACCTCCTACGCGGCGATTGTGGGCATCCGTGCCCGGCTCCTAGGATTCGTTCAACGCACCGACTGCTTCCCTGGGAGCCACCGACATGAACCGCCATCAACGCTGGATACCGGCCCTTGCCGTCGTCCTTGCCTTCGCCACGGTAGGCGTGGCCGGCGCGACGGTGTATCGCATGTGGGCGCAGGCCATCGCCCCCGTCCACGCCACGGCGCCGGCCGGGCGCACCCATTCTCCTGCATGAGGCCCGCCATGAACGACCAGGAAAGCCTGCTGCTGATGTACGGCTGGATCGTCCTCGCCGTGCTGAACCTGATTCTGATCGCCACCGCCTTCATCCAGTACGCCGGATGAACGCCCGCCCACCGATTTCCGTATCCGGGAGCTTCGCCATGAAAGAGGTATCGACCAACGTTCTGGAGGCGCCCGCCCGCGCCGACGCCTCGCGCCCCGCGCAGCGGCTGCAGTGCCGCGTGGCCGCCGCGCAGGCGCCCGCGTTCGTGCGGCGCGAGACGCGCTGGCGCGAGGCCCCGGATGCCGAGGCCGCCGGCCAGCGGCCGGACACCATCGTCGTATCGCGCTGGACGTGCGAGGGCGAGCCGCCCGACATGGTGTCGCACCCGGGCGATGACACCCGCCACTGCATCTCGATCAACCTGCGCTCCAGCTCGGTACGCTTCCTGTGCGGCGGGATGCCGGTGTTCGACGGCCGGCTCGGTGCCGGAGCGGTGCACGTGGCGGCGCCCGGCACACCCACGGCCGCGGTCTACGCGTCGGCCGCCGACGTGCTGCACCTGTTCGTGCCGCAGCCGGTGCTGGCAGCCTGCTACGCCGACCAGTTCGGCCACCCGTACGAAGGCGACCTGCGGCTCGACGACCCGTTCTTCCACGCCGATCCGGCGCTCGAACGGCTGGGCCAGGCGCTGGCGGTGGCGCATTCGCAGGACCCCGGCCTGGGCCGGATCTTTGCCGACAGCGTCGCGCTGGCCATCGTGGCGCGCGTGGTTGCCAACCACTTCCAGCGGATCGAATCGAACACGCGGGCCGTCACCATGCTGCCGCAATGGCGCCTGCGCCGGGCCATCGCGTTCATCGACGACAACCTGGCCGCGCCGATCGGGCTGGCCGACATCGCGCGCAGCACGGGCCTGACGCGCATGTACTTTGCGGCGCAGTTCCGCCGCACGACGGGCATGCGCCCGCACGAATACCTGGTCCGGCGCCGCATCGAGCACGCGCAGGACCTGCTGCGCAGCGGCGACGGCAGCGTGCTGGAGGTGGCCATGCGCTGCGGCTTTCGCTCGCAGGCCCACTTCACCACCGTCTTCAAGCGCTTTGTCGGCGACACGCCGCACTGCTGGCGCGTCAAGGTCACCTCGATTCCCGGGAGCTCCCATGGCTGAACTGCTGCAATCCGCGCGGGCCGAAGACGTCCGCGACAGCGCCTGCGACACCTGGCTGCGCACCATCGCGCTGCTCGGCCCGCAGCACCCCACCCCCAGCGGGCATGCGCAGCCCTACGCGCCGCGCGCGCACGCCCCGATCGTGACGATCATCGAGCGCCTCAGCACGGCCATGGCCGTGGTGAGCTGGCGCGATGCCACGCACTGCCGCTACGGCGCCCAGGTGTGGACCATCGGCACCGCGCGCGACCCCGGCCAGTGCGCGCTGAGCGGCGCCCCGATCGATCGCAACGACCTTGTGTTCCGGCCGCAGCGCAGCCGGCCGCCCGCGCTCAATGCCGACGCGATGATCCTGGCCTCGGCCATGGACGACGCCTCGGCGCCCGAGCTGCCGGCCGCCGAGCCGGCCCCGCGCCACGCGTTCCACTACCGCTCGAACGCGCGCTGAGCCGGCCCGTGCGCGGGGGATCAGCCCGCGCTGACCTCGATGCGGCGCGGACGGGCTTCCTCGCGGCGCGGCACGAACACCTTCAGCACGCCGTCGTGCAGGTTGGCCGAGATCCGCGACGTGTCGAAGTCCGGGCTCACCGCGAACGCGCGGGAAAAGCGCGGCTGCTGCAGCTCCAGGTACTGGACGCGCAGGTTCGGCGGCACCGGCACCGATGCCTCGCCCTCGATCGACAGCGTGCCGTCATGCACCTTGACTTCCAGGTTCTCCAGCGCCACGCCGGGCAGGTCGGCCCAGACGGTCACGCCCAGCGCGTCCTCGTAGATGTCGACGGGCGGCGTCACCGTGGCGCGCCGCGCGGCGGTCTCCTGCGACGGCGCCGGCTGTTGTGGATTGGCCTGGGTCAGCTGGTTCGCGTTGCTCATGATGTTCTCCTGACGTTGACTGCGCCACATGGTTACTGGACCTGGATCGCGCGCGGCTTCGACGCCTCGCGCTTGGCCACCGACACGACCAGGCAGCCGTTGGTGTATCGCGCCGTGACCTTCTCGGGGTCGGCATTCTGCGGCAGCTCGATTACCCGCCGGAAGCTGCCGGCAAAGCGCTCCTGCGCGTAGGTGCGCGTGCCCTCGGCGGCGGCGTCCTGCACCGGCCTGCGCTCGCCGCTGACCGTCAGCAGGCCCTTGTCGATGGACACGTTGAAGTCGGACGCCTGCATGCCCGGCGCAAAGGCGACGATTTCCACCGAGTCGTCGGTGGCGCCGATGTTGAGCTGCGGAAAGGCCCCCTGGCGCGAGGCCCGGAGGCTGGAGGGGAAGCCGCCCATCAGGCCGGCCATCTGCCGCTGGACGCGGTCGATCTCCGAAAAAAGGGCGTTCCCGAAGAGGAAGTCGTTCATGTCTGTTCTCCCAGTCAGCATTGGAGGGCATGTGAAAATCCGTTCACATGCCAGCCTCCGGCCTTGCCGGATCGACTCCAAACTATTGTCGCCGCGCCGGTTTTCAAGAGGGAGAGACGGGGTGCGCGCGGCCCTTGAAGACCCGCGCGGGCGCCCCGACATCGGACGGGCAGGCGCCCGTCCCGGTGCCGCGCTACCGGACCGATTCCGCCAGGAACCAGGCGCGGCGCTGCGCCTCGTCGATCCAGTTTTCCAGCAGGCTGGCGGTGGCCACATCGGCGTGGTCGTCGCAGATCGCGTGGGCGTCCAGCATGGCTTCCACGAGTTGCAGGTTGTCGGCGTGCAGCTCGCGCAGCATGGCCTTGGGCGACACGTCCTCGGCGTCGTTGTCGCGCACGCGCTGCAGGCGGGCGATGGCGCCAATCGAGCGCAGCGTGGTGCCGCCCAGCTTGCGCACGCGCTCGGCCACGTCGTCGGTGATGGCGAAGATCTGCGACGCCTGCTCGTCAAGCATCAGGTGGTAGTCGCGGAAGTGCGGGCCGGACATATGCCAGTGGAAGTTCTTGGTCTTCAGGTACAGCGCAAAGACGTCGGCCAGCAGGCGGTTCAGGTGGTCGGCAATCTCGGTGACGGCCAGGCCGGCGTCGTCGATGGGGGATGGGGTCATCACGGCTCCTTGGGAACGATAGGGCGACACGCCGACTATGCCCCGGGCCGCGCGCGGCGGTTTCCGCGGCGGGCCGACCGGTTTCAGATACGCCCGCGCCGGCCCGGCGGCCCCATGATCCATACGTTCTCCTATACCTTCATATGATTCCTCGACCAGTCATGCAGGGCTAGTATCATCGTCGATCCATGCCGCCGGCCGGGCGCATGGCAACCAGAACAACAAAGAGAGGCGGAAGGGCATGTACAACCCAGCATCGAACCGGCTGTTGATGGGCGCCGCGGGCGTCCTGGCCTTGTGCGTGTTCGTGATCGACGCCTTCACGCCGCTGGACTTCGCCATTGCCGTGGTCTACGTGCTGGTGATCCTGCTGGTGGCGCTGACCGGCTCGATCGGCGCCACCCGCGTGACGGCCGCCTCCGCCATGGTGTTGACCGTGGTGGCCTACGTGGCATCGCCCAACCCGGCCGAGCCCGATCACGGGCAGGTGGCCCGCTTCATCTTCGCGCTGCTGGCCATCGGCACCACCACGCTGCTGGCGCTGCGCAACCTGGCCGACATGGAGCGCCGCCGCCGCACCGAGGCCGCGCTGGCCCGCAGCGAAGCCTTTCTGGCCGAGGCGCAGCGCCTGAGCCGCACCGGCAGTATCGCGCTGCGCCTGCCGGGCAACGCCATGACGTGGTCCGACGAGGCGTTCCGCATCCTGGGCTATCCGCGCGGCGAGCCGCCCCACTTCGGCATGATGCTGACGCGCGTGCACCCCGACGACCTGGCCGAGGTGCAGCGCATGCACGCCGCCATGCTGGGCGGCACCGACAGCGTCGACCTGCGCTACCGGCTGCAGATGCCGGACGGCGCCATCCGCCACGTGCACGTGGTGGCGCGCCGCAGCGCATCGGCCGGCGACCAGCACGAGTACGTGGGCGCGCTGATGGACACCACCGAGGCCACCGAGATGCAGCAGACGCTGCACCGCACGCTGACCGAACTGGCGCACGTGTCGCGCGTGACCACGCTGGGCCAGCTCGCGGCGTCCATCGCGCACGAGGTGACGCAGCCGATGGCGGCCATCGTCACCTGCGGCAGCTCGGCGCTGCGCTGGCTGCGGCGCGAGACGCCCGACATCGGCGAGGCCACGGAATCCATCGAGCAGGTGATCCGCGACGCCAGCCGCGCGAACGACATCATCCGCCAGATCCGCGCCATGGCGCAGAAATCGGAACCCAAGTACGTGGAGATTGCGGTCGACAAGCTCGTGACCGATTCGCTGGAACTGGTGCGCCGCGAGCTGCAGGACCACCAGGTGTCGGCGGTGCTGGACCTGGACGCCGGCACCACGCAGATTCACGGCGACTGGACGCAGCTGCAGCAGGTGCTGGTCAACCTGATGGTCAACGCCGCGCAGGCCATGGCGCAGATGTCCGGCCGGCGCCGGCTGACGCTGGCCAGCCGCGTCCTGCCCGACCAATCGGTGGTCGTGGTGGTCAGCGATACCGGCCCCGGCATCGCGCCGAAGGACATGGACCGCCTGTTCAACGCGTTCTACACCACCAAGCCGGACGGCATGGGCATGGGGCTGTCGATCTGCCGGAATATCGTGGAATCGCATGGTGGCAGCATTGCCGCGGAGTCGCCGCCGGAAGGCGGGGCCCGGATGATCGTCCGCCTGCCGCAGCATGCGGCGCAGGCCGAACAGGCCGGCGCGCAAGCCGCCTGAACCGCGCGCTCACACGCCGCCCCAGAGCGCCGTGACCAGCGCCATGCCGACGCTGGTGGCGCAGACGCCAAGCCACGCCAGCGTGGCCTGGATGCCGTCGAACGATGCCGCGATCATGCCGGCGCGCCGCCCGGAGGCGCGGATACGCCGGTGAGGTCGCGGCCGGTCAGGATCAGCCGGCCCTGCGTGGCGGGCGTTACCTCGAAGCGCGCGCCCTGCGTGAACGGGTCGCGCGGCTGGTCGATGTTGTACGACGGATGCGACGGCTTGGCCGGATGCCGGCCGCCGTCGTTCGCGCTGGCCGCGCTCGCGGTGCCGGCGCCGAACGCGCCGGCGACGCCCACCGCGGCTGCCACGATGACGGGAACCATGTGTCTGCGGATCATGATCTGCTCCTGTTGGACTTGCCTGGAGGGCCGGACCATCGTGGCCGGCCGCCGGGGCCGCATTGCCGGCCCGTGCTTTGCATCGTAGGCCGCGCGCCCGCGCAGCGCATTCGTGCCTCGGGGGCCTGCCGCTAGTCGATTCGTAGCGGCGTCTCATCCTTTGGTTTGTCCCGCGCGCCGGCGGACGCAAATCCCGCGAATCCGGCCACCATGCGTGACGTGGGCCCGTTTTGGTGCATGCGTGCCTGCGGCATCCGCGCAACGGTCGCGGCCATCGCCACGGCCCTGTACAAAAAATTTCGCGCGTCACCGCTGCCCCGCCCCGGCCGATTTCGACCGCTGGCTGTCATGTACCTGACACGGACGGCGCTGCAGCCCGCATGGCACAAGGCAGTGACGATCCTCGTCACCGCAGGGCGCAAATTTTGTCACCCCGGGCGCCACATAATGACAATTGACATCTATTTGACCCCCTCCCGATAATCGCCGCGGCTTTCAGGGAATGCGCCTTTTTTCCGGCACCGCCAGGGTGCGGGCAGCCGGCCGGGAGGCAAAGACATCGCAAGAGCGGAGCCCCGAGGTTCCCATAAAAAGAAGGGTCAATAACGATGAAACAAGTCGCGCACTATCGCGGCCCGGCGTTGCTGCTGGCCGCAGTCCTGGCGGTTGCCGCGTGTGGCGGCGGCGGTGGCGACAGCGCCAGCGCGCCGCCGCCCCCGACCGTCACGCCGTCGCTCTACGAACCGCTCTACGGCGCCGACACGCCGGTCATGGAGCAGATCCAGTACCGCGAGGCCGACGGTACGCTGGTCACGCTGATGGGCTCGCGCCCGACCGAGCGCCACGCGCGCGAGCGCGGCGAGGCGTGGGACGCCCCAGACGCCGGCCCAGGCCGCTACCTGACCTTCCCGACGTTCTACTTCCAGAACCGCACGTTCGGGCTGGAGATCCGCGACCACGTGCCGGCCGGCAAGCAGCTGATCGAGGTCTACCTGCGCGTGAACCAGGGCATCTTCGACGGCACCACGTTCAGCCTGTTCCGCAACGTGCTGGACCCCACGGTGCGCGACTACGGCTGGTCCCTGAACTACGGGTTCAACAACCCCAAGGAAGGCGGCCTGCCGATCTGCCGCGAGAACCAGCCGCGCGAAGACTGCATGATGACGTTCGACTCGAACTGGCGCACCGACCCGCACAGCCCGCTCAAGATCGGCGACAAGTGGAACTGGCGCCCGCGCCGCGCCTCAAGCGCGACCCGGTGGTGGACGGCGGCGGCAGCCGCTACTACTCGTTCGAGCAGCTCTACGTCGTGGGCGTGGGCATGCGGCCCTGGTACGGCATCGCGCCGAACCTGGACTCGGAGCCGCTGCCCGACGACGCGCTGCTGGGCGGCCAGGCCAGCCTCTCGTACAACTACTCGGAAGAGCCGATGCGCGTCTTCCAGCAGATGGCCAACAACATCGGCATCGCCAACACCCAGCGCTTCGTGGAGGGCCGGCGGCTGTTCCACACGTCGTTCGCCGACGGCACGCACTCCGAACACGACCGCGACAACCCCGTGTTCACTGCCCACATCGGCCAGCTCGGCGCGCGCTACAACCAGCCGCGCTGCATCGAGTGCCACACCAACAACGGCCGCAGCAAGCCGCTGGCGCTGGGCGCGAAGCTGGACACGATGTCGTTCCTGACGGCCAACGCCGACGGCACCGGCGCCGACCCCACCTACGGCCACAACATCCAGCAGCACGCGCAGGACGCCAAGGCGCCGGCCTTCGACGTCAGCGTGGCGTCGTTCGACACCACGGTGCGCACGCTGCCCGATGGCGAGAAGGTCGAGCTGGTCAAGCCCGTGTTCGCGTTCAAGGGCCCCGCGCCGGCGCGCTACTCGGCGCGGCAGGCGGCGCAGGTGATCGGCATGGGCCTGCTGGAGGCGGTGCCCGAGACCACGATCCTGGCGCAGGCCGATCCGAACGACGCGAACGGCGACGGCATCAAGGGCGTGGCCAACCTCGTGGTCGATCCGCAGACCGGCAAGACGCACGTGGGCCGCTTTGGCTGGAAGGCGTCGAAGGGCAGCATCCGCCAGCAGGTGGCCGACGCGCTGATCAAGGACCTGGGCGTGACGTCGCCGATGTTCCCGGACGCGGGCTGCCAGCGCGGTGCCGCCAACTGCCACAGCGTGACCACGCCGACGTCGGTCAGCGAGTTCGAGCTGGAGCGGATGACGCATTACCTGTCGCTGATCGCGGTGCCGGCCCAGCGCAAGCTGCGCAGCGGCTTTCCGGACGGCGTGCGCGTATCGCCCGAGCATGACGTGAACCCGGCCCAGATTGCGCGCGGCAGCGACCTGTTTGCCCAGGTGCGTTGCGTGGCCTGCCACACGCCGACCATGAAGACCGGCAACACGCACCCGTTTGCCGAGCTGCGCGAACAGACCATCCATCCGTACAGCGACCTGCTGCTGCACGACATGGGTCCGGGCCTGGCCGACACGCTGGCCGAAGGCCGCGCCTACCCCAGCCAGTGGCGCACGGCCCCGCTGTGGGGGCTGGGCTCGCTGCGCTTCGTCCAGGGCGCCGACGCCAACGTCCGCCTGCTGCACGACGGCCGCGCGCGCACCATCACCGAAGCCGTGCTCTGGCACGGCGGCGAGGCCACCGACAGCCGCACCCGCTACGAGGCCCTGCCCAAGGCCGACCGCGACGCCATCAGCGCGTTCCTGCAGTCGCTCTGATCGCCACCGCGCTGTGCGCGCCCCTCTCCCGTGTGCGGGCGAGGGGCGCCACGCAACCCGTCAATCAACCGCATCCACCATGCACCTCCACCCCTTCCGCAGCCGCTTCTTCGCGCCGCCGCTCCTTGCCTTTGCGCTGGCCGCCTGCGGTGGCGGCGGCGATGGCGGCACGTCGGCCGGCAACTCCGGCGGCGGCAACAGCAACAATGGCGGCACGCTGGTGCCCACCACGCCGCCGGCCAGCCCCGCCCCGCCGCCCTCGGCCACGCCCGGCGTGACCAAGAGCGCCAAGCGCGGCATTGCCTATGACCTTGGCAGCCAGGCCGACTTTGCCGCGCTGGCCCCAGGCGTATCGTGGTGGTACAACTGGTCGCCCCGGCCGAACCCGGCCGCGCCCACGGACACGCGCGCAGCCTACGGCATGGACTTCATCCCGATGCTGTGGAACGACTACGCATTCGACGCCACCGCGGTGCAGGCGTGGCTGCTGGCGCATCCCGAGGTCAAGTACCTGCTGCTGGTGAACGAGCCGAACCTGACCGACCAGGCCAACCTGACGCCAGCCGTGGCCGCCGCCGCGTGGCCGCAGTTCGAGGCCATCGCCGCGCGCACCGGCGTCAAGCTCGTGGGCCCGGCCATCACCTGGGGCACGATGCCCGGCTACAGCGATCCCGTGGTCTGGCTCGATGCGTTCTACACGGCCTACCGCGCCGCCAACGGCAACCGCGACCCACGCATCGACTACCTGGCCTTCCACTGGTACGACTACGGGCTGGGCGGCCAGCTCGACCGGCTGGCGAAGTACGGCAAGCCGTTCTGGGTGACCGAGTTTGCCAACTGGCACGCCAATGCCGACGGCGCGCAGATCGACACGCTGGACAAGCAGAAGGCGCAGATGCGCGAGATGGTGGCCACCTGCGAGCAGCGGCCCGACGTGTTCCGCTATGCGTGGTTCACGGGCCGCTGGCGCCCCGACCCGCATTTCACGAGCCTGCTGGGCGCCGACGGCGAACTCACCGAGCTGGGGCGTTACTACCTGAGCCTGCCGTTTTGAGGGGTGGCGGCGTCGCCGGCGCGGCCCCCGGCGTGCCGCGTGCCGCCTGGATGGCTTCCTGCTCCAGCCGGGCCTGGTCGATATCGGCACCCACGTCGCCGACATTGCCCGCCTCGCTCACGCCCAGCGCGACGACCACCGTGCCCTTGGCCACCGGCACGGGCACCGGCGGCGACATGCCGCTGCACTGGCCCGGCGCGCATGTCGTGGCTTCGCCGTCCAGCCGCACGCGCGCGACGGTCGTTGCCGCCGAGCCAAGTTCGGCAAACCGCGCCGCGCCCTGGTTGTCGACGACCAGTTGCCGCGCCACCAGCGCGAACGCCAGCGTTACCTGCGCCGGTTGCCCGCCGCCGCCGGCCGCCGTCTTGGCCGTGGCGTTGGCCGCGCGCACATGCAGCGGGCGGAAGCGGAAGTAGTCGGTGAACTTGCCGTCCTGCAATTTCTGTTCGATCGCCAGCACGGCCAGCAGGCCCGGCTGCGCTGGTGCGTCGCCCTCGGCATAGCGTGCCAGCACCACACATCGCACGCCCCG
Organism: Cupriavidus sp. H18C2; assembly: GCF_049393795.1. Lineage (NCBI taxonomy): Bacteria > Pseudomonadati > Pseudomonadota > Betaproteobacteria > Burkholderiales > Burkholderiaceae > Cupriavidus > Cupriavidus sp. H18C2. Next base: position 1,083,873 of record NZ_CP186011.1, read on the forward strand.
GAAGCCTGCCGCGGAGAAGCCCACGTCCACCCCGCTGGCGTCGATCGCGTCGCGCTTGCGCTGTTCGGGCCGGCTGTCGTCGGGATTGGTATAGAGATCGGTGACCAGCCGCGTGCCGCTCAACAGGAATGCCGGGGACGATGCATTGGCAGCCGCCGCCGCGCGCGCCGCGGCCGTGCGGGGCGTAGGCTCCGAGCATTGCGCTGAGGCCAGCACGTCGCGCGCGCCGCGCTGCTCCGGCTGCGCCAGGATCGCGGCAAGCTCCTTGTCCGACCCCCACGCCCGGTTGGCGGCAATCCAGCCCTGCATGGCGCGCTTGGGCTTGCCGCTGCGCGCGTCGGCCTGAAAGGCGGGCACGGTCGGCGCTTTGGGTGCCGACGTGCTGCAGCCGGCCACGAGCGTGCAGCCGGCGAGGAGCCCGAAGAGCCCCGTGGTGATCCTCATGCTGCCCTCCGTTCGAAGAAGCTTGAGGATAGAAGGCGCCGGCGTGCCGCGCCTACCCTCCAGATGATTGAACAGCCAAATGGAGGGTGGTCACGCGGGTTGAATCGTGCCAGCGCCGCACGTCGTGCCACGTCACCGCACGTCACCCCGCGTCAGGTCAGCGCAATGCCGCCGTCGACGCGCAGGTTCACGCCGGTGATGAAGCTGCCCTCGCTGCCGGCCAGCAGCAGCGCCGCCGCCGCGATCTCCTCGGCGCGGCCCAGGCGGCCGAGCGGAATGGCGCCCGCCACGGCGGCCTCGAAGGCGGGGCGGTCGGCCGCCGCCACGCCCAGCTTGCCAAGGATCGGCGTATCGACCGGGCCGGGGCTGATGACGTTGACGCGGATGCCGCGCGCCTTGAACTCCAGCGCCCAGCTCTGCGCAAACGCCTCGATCGCAGCCTTGCTGCCGGCGTAGACCGCGTGGCCGTCCAGCACCTTGGCCGTGGCGATCGAGCTGACCAGCAGGATCGCCCCGCCATCGCGCAGCACCGGCGCAATCTTCTGCACGCCGAAGAACGCCGCCCGCGTGTTGGTGGCGAAATGCGCGTCGTACTCGTCCACGCTCACCTCGTTCGATGCCGTGATCTGGTTCATGCCGGCGTTGGCCACGTAGATGTCGGCGCCGCCGAACTTCTCCGCCACCAGCGCCGCCACGCGGTCGTGCGTGGCCAGGTCGGCGATGTCGCCGGTCAGGCCAACGGCCTGCGGGCCCAGCCCGTCCACCGCCGCTGCCACCGCGTTGGCGCGGCGCCCGACGATGACCACCTGTGCGCCCTCGTCGACAAAACGCCGCGCCATCGCCAGTCCGATGCCACTGTTGCCGCCCGTGACGACGGCGACCTTTCCTGCCAGCTTGCTCATGATGCTGCTCCGTGTTGGGTACGGCGCCGACTCTACGGCAGCGCGCCGGGCCCGGGCAGCCCTACAATGCACCGATCACTTGTGCCAATTTGTCATCCATGTCGATGGAACGCCTGCACGGCCTGTCTGCCTTTGTCCGCGCCGTGGAAGCCGGATCGTTCACCGCTGCCGCCCGGCTGCTCGGTACCACGCCTTCGGCCGTATCGAAGAGCATCTCGCGGCTGGAGGCGCGGCTGGGCGCCAGGCTGTTCCACCGCTCCACGCGCGCCTTCGTGCTGACCGACGAAGGCAACGCCTACTACGGCCGCGTGGCGCCGCTGGTGCGCGGGCTGGAAGAAGCCAGCGAGGTGCTGGCCCGCCCGACGGCGGCCGTGGGCCGGCTGCGCGTGAGCATGCCGAGCGACCTGGGGCGGACGCTGCTGGGGCCCATCACGGCGACGCTGCTGCCACGCCATCCGCGCCTGTCGCTCGATGTCAGCGTGACAGACCAGCACGTCGACCTGATCCGCGAAGGCTTCGACCTGGCCCTGCGTGCCGGGCACCCCGGCGACAGCGGCCTGTACGCGCGCCCGCTGGCAGACCTGCCGCTGGTGCTGGTGGCGTCTCCGGCCTACCTGGCTAGCCACGGCGAGCCGCGCACGGTGGCCGACCTGTCCCGCCACCGCCACGTGCGCTACCGGCTGGCCGGCCAGCCGCTGCCGATCACGTTCGCCGACGGGCTGCGGCTACCCGTGGACGGCACGTTCGACACCGACAGCGGCGAAGCCATGCGCGTGGCCGCCGTCAACGGGCTTGGCATCGCGCAACTGCTGCGCACCATCGTGCAGGACGACCTCGCCGCCGGCCGCCTGCGCCAGGTACTGCCCGACGCCCCGCTGCGCGCGGTGCCTCTGCAAGTGCTGCACGGCTTCGGCCGCCGCCTGCCCACGCGCGCCAGGGTCTTCGTGGATTTCGTGGCGGCCGAACTGGGCGGCACAAGGTAATACGGCGCAGCAGGAATGCGGTGTTTTTGCTCCCCTCTCCCGCCCGCGGGAGAGGGGTTGGGGGAGAGGGGCGTCGAGCTTCAAATTGCGACTTGTCGCCGATGGAACCGCCTGCCCTCACCCCCCACCCCAGCAAACAACGCCACCCTGCATTACCATGGCCCCTTTCGCCCAAACGACACCGCCACATGACTGCCCTGTCCGATTTCCCGATCACCGGCAAATGGCCGGCGCAACACCCCGACCGCCTGCAGCTCTACTCGCTGAACACGCCCAACGGCATCAAGGTCTCGCTGATGCTGGAGGAAACGGGCCTGCCGTATGAGCCGCAGCTTGTGCGGTTCGACAAGAACGACCAGACCTCGCCGGAATTCCTGTCGCTGAACCCGAACAACAAGATCCCGGCGATCATCGATCCCAATGGCCCGGGCGGCCAGCCGCTGGCGCTGTGGGAATCGGGTGCGATCCTGGTGTACCTGGCCGAGAAGACCGGCAAGTTCATGGCCGCCGATCCGGCGCTGCGCTACGAGACGATCCAGTGGGTCATGTGGCAGATGGGCGGCATCGGGCCGATGTTTGGCCAGGTCGGCTTCTTCCACAAGTTCGCCGGCAAGGACTACGAGGACAAGCGTCCGCGTGACCGCTACGTGGCGGAGTCGAAGCGGCTGCTGAACGTGCTGAATGACCGGCTCAAGGGCCGCCAGTGGATCATGGGCGACGACTACACGATTGCCGATATCGCCACGTTCCCGTGGGTGCGCAACCTGCTGGGGTTCTACGAGGCAGGCGAACTCGTCGGCATCCAGGACTTCCCCGAGGTGTCGCGCGTGCTGGCGGCCTTCGAGGCGCGCCCGGCCGTGCAGCGCGCGGTCAACATCCCCAAGCGTCCGGAATGACGCCTAGGCGGCGTAGCCCAGCAACGTGCTGATGGCCGCCGCCTCTTCGCGCACGGCGCGGCCGATGGGTCCGTCCAGCGACGCATCGAAGCCGCCCGTGGCGCCCAGCGCGGTCAGCACCGCGCAGACGCGGCCCGTGTAGTCGCGCACCGGCGCCGCCACGGCGCTGATCCCCTTCAGGTTGGTATCGCGCACCGCCGCGCAGCCCTGCGCGCGCACGGGCTCGCGCAGCACGCCGAGCGGGTCGTCGGCGTCCAGGTCGGCGCGTTGCGCTGGCGGCAGCGCATCCAGTTCGGCCCGCGCCAGCGCCTGCACGTTCGAGTCGTCGAGCAGGCCCAGGAAGACGCGGCCCGTGGCCGACCACAGCAGCGGCATTACCGATCCCACCCGCACATTCACCGTCACCGGCAGGCCCGGTTCCTCGATCCGCACGATGGTCGGCCCCTTGTTGCCCATCACCGTGATGAAGCACGTCACTTCCAGCCGCTCGCGCAGGCGTACCAGCGGCGCCTCGGCCAGCCGGATCGGGTCGGCCTGGCGCATCGCGGCCAGCCCGATCTGCAGCGCCTCGATACCCAGGTGGTACTGCTGCGTATTGGCCTCCTGCGCCACAAAGCCCTGCTCGACCAGGCTCACCAGGTAGCGGTGGACCTTGGCCGGGCTTTCGTCGATCTCGGCCGCGATGGCCGTCAGGCTGGCGCGGCCGCCCAGGCGGGCCAGCGCCTTGAGCACGGCCATGCCGGTTTCGGCGGCCTGCACGCGCTGGCGGCGCTCGCGGGGACGGGGGGTGGAGGCGGCGGACGTAGACATGGGGCCGGAGGTTAACCCTCATTTCTGGATTACGCAATGCGTATATGATTTACGCAAAACGGCCCAACCACCATCCGGCCAAATACCAAGGAGACAACCCGATGCCCCGCTACCAGCCCGCCGCGCTGCTGGCCGTAACCCTTGCCACGGCGCTGGGCGCCGCGCCAGCCGTGGCCGCCGATGCCTATCCCGCCAAGCCCATCCGCTGGATCGTGCCGTATCCGGCCGGCGGCGGCTCCGACTTCCTGGCGCGCACGATCGGCCAGGGGCTGTCCGCCCGCGTGGGCCAGCCCGTGGTGGTGGACAACAAGCCGGGCGGCAACACCGCCATCGGCGCGTCGGAAACCGCGCGCGCCGCCGCCGATGGCTACACCGTGCTGTCGGCCGACAACGGCACGCTGGTCTTCAATCCCGCGCTGTACAAAAGCCTGTCCTACAACCCCACGCGCGATCTGGCCCCCGTGACGCTGCTGGGCCGCTTTCCGATGATCCTCGTGGTCGGCCCCGGTACGCAGGCCAAGACCGCGCAGGAGTTCATCGCGCAGGTCAAGGCAACGCCGGGCGGCGTGAACTACGGCTCGGCCGGCGCCGGCAGCCCGCACCACCTGGCCATGGAGTTGCTGAAGACCGAGGCGCACCTGACGATGACGCACGCGCCCTATCGCGGCGCCGCGCCGGCGCTGTCCGACGTGGCCGCCGGCCAGATTCCCGCGATGATGGTCGACTACGCGGCCGGCGCCGGCTTCATCAAGGGCGCCAAGGTGCGCCCGCTGGCCGTGGCCAATGCCACACGCCTGCCGCAGTTGCCCGACGTGCCGACCTTTGCCGAACTGGGCTACAAGAACGTGGAAGCGGCGGCGCTGGTCGGCATGGTGGTGCCGGCCGCCACGCCACCGGACGTGATCGGCACGCTGAACCGGCAGGTGGTGGCGGCGGTCAGGGACCCGGCCATCAACAAGAAGCTGGTGGACTTTGGCGTGGAGCCGGTGGGCAACACGCCGGCCCAGTTTGCCGACCTGCTGCGCAGCGAGACCGCGCGCTGGACCCGCCTGATCCACGACCTGAAGATCTCGCTCGACTGACGCCCCGCATTGCCGTTGGAGTACCGCATGACCCAGCCCACCCCGCCGGCGCCGCGCGCCGGCTGCCCGATCGACCACACCGCGCTGCGCGCGCCCAACGGCTGCCCGGTCAGCCACAACGCCGCCGCGTTCGACCCGTTCGAGGACGGCTACCAGCAGGACCCGCCCGACTACGTGCGCTGGTCGCGCGAGCAGGAGCCCGTGTTCTACAGCCCGCGGCTGGGCTACTGGGTGGTCACGCGCTACGACGACATCAAGGCCATCTTCCGCGACAACCTCACGTTCAGCCCCGCCATCGCGCTGGAGAAGATCACTCCCACCGGCGACGCCGCCAACGCGGTGCTGGCGTCGTACGGCTATGCGATGAACCGCACGCTGGTCAACGAGGACGAGCCCGCGCACATGCCGCGCCGCCGCGCGCTGATGGAGCCGTTCACGCCGGCCGAGCTGATGCACCACGAGCCGCTGGTACGGCGGCTGGCGCGCGAGTACGTCGACCGCTTCATCGACGACGGCCGCGCCGACCTGGTCGACCAGATGCTCTGGGAGGTACCGCTGACCGTGGCCCTGCACTTCCTGGGCGTGCCCGAGGAAGACATGGACCTGCTGCGCCAGTACTCCATTGCACACACGGTCAACACCTGGGGCCGGCCCAGGCCCGAGGAACAGGTGGCCGTGGCCCATGCCGTGGGCAACTTCTGGCAGCTCGCGGGCCGCATCCTCGACAAGATGCGCGCGGACCCGTCGGGACCCGGCTGGATGCAGTACGGCATCCGCAAGCAGCAGGAACTGCCCGACGTGGTCACCGATTCCTACCTGCACTCGATGATGATGGCCGGCATCGTGGCCGCGCACGAGACCACGGCCAATGCGTCGGCCAATGCAATCAAGCTGCTGCTGCAGCATCCCGACGTCTGGCGCGAGATCTGCGACGACCCCGCGCTGATCCCGAACGCGGTGGAGGAATGCCTGCGCCACAACGGCTCGGTGGCCGCGTGGCGCCGCGTGGTGACGCAGGACACCGAGGTCGGCGGCATCCCGCTCGCGGCCGGCAGCAAGCTGCTGATCGTGACCGCGTCGGCCAACCATGACGAGCGGCACTTTGCCGATGCCGACCTGTTCGACATCCACCGTGACAACGCCAGCGACCAGCTGACGTTTGGCTACGGCGCGCACCAGTGCATGGGCAAGAACCTGGCGCGCATGGAGATGCAGGTCTTCCTGGAGGAACTGACCAGCCGCCTGCCCCACCTGCGGCTGGCCGAGCAGACCTTCACCTACGTGCCGAACACGTCGTTCCGCGGGCCGGAGCACCTGTGGGTCGAATGGGACCCGGCGCGCAATCCGGAACGCACCAACCCGGCCGTGCTGGCGCCGCGCGACGCGGTGCGCATCGGCGAGCCCACCGGCAGCATCGGCCGCACGCTGGTGGTGGCATCGGTGACGCCGGCCGCGCAGGACGTGCTGCGCATCCGCCTGGTGGCGCCCGACGGCCGCCCGCTGCCGCGCTGGTCGCCCGGCTCGCACATCGACGTGGAATGCGGCAGCACCGGCATCTCGCGCCAGTATTCGCTGTGCGGCGATCCGGCCGATGCCGGCGCGTTCGAGATTGCCGTGCTGCGCGAAGCGGAAAGCCGCGGCGGCTCGGCCTGGATCCACGCCAGCCTGCGCGCCGGCGACCGGCTCAAGGTGCGCGGCCCGCGCAACCACTTCCGGCTCGACGAAGGCTGCCGCCGGGCGCTCTTCATCGCCGGCGGCATCGGCATCACGCCGGTCAGCGCGATGGCGCGCCGCGCGCGCGAGCTGGGCATCGACTACGCGATCCACTACTGCGGCCGCTCGCGCGCGGCCATGGCCATGCTCGACGAACTGGCCGCGCTGCATGGCAGCCGCCTGCACGTACACGCCCGCGACGCGGGCAGCCGCGCCGACCTTGCCGCGATCGTCGGCACGCCCGACGGCATCACGCAGGTCTACGCCTGCGGCCCGGCCCGCATGATCGAGGGGCTGGAAGCCGCCTGCGCCGCCTGGCCCGCCGACACGCTGCGCGTGGAACATTTCAGCTCGCAGCTCGGCACGCTGGACCCATCAAAGGAACAGCCGTTCACGGTGGAGCTGAAGGACTCGGGCCTGACGCTGGAAGTGCCGGCCGACCAGACACTGCTGACGGCCCTGCGCTGCGCCAACATCGACGTGCAGAGCGACTGCGAGGAAGGGCTGTGCGGATCGTGCGAAGTCCGCGTGCTGTCCGGCGACATCGACCATCGCGACGTGGTGCTCACGCGCACCGAACGCGAGGCCAACGACCGCATGATGTCGTGCTGCTCGCGGGCGAAGACGGGCGGGAGGATTGTGTTGGCGTTGTGAGGGTGCACCCACGACCTGCTACGTCCCGTTGTTTGCTCCCCTCTCCCGCGATGCGGGAGAGGGGTCGGGGGTGAGGGCAGGCGACGCAAGACGCGACCATCGCAGTTTGAACCGCTGGCCCTCACCCCAGCCCCTCTCCCGCGATGCGGGAGAGGGGAGCAAACCCGCGCAGATCACCACGTCCACCCACCGCACGACCCCACGCTCACCCCCTCCCCCGCCGCCCCTTCCGCTGTCCGGCCGCATGTTCCTGGATCACCGCGATCAACGCGCGCAGCGCCGCCGGTGCATGGCGGCGGCTCGGGTAGTACAGGCATAGCCCGTCCAGCGGGGGCGTCCAGTCTTCCAGCACGCGCACGAGCGTGCCGGCTGCCAGGTCGGCGGCCACGTTCCATTCGGTCAGGTAGGCCAGCCCCACGCCCGCACGCGCCGCGGCCAGCATCAGGCCGGCGTCGTCGAGCGTCAGCGCGCCGGGGCCGTCGAGGCGCACCGTTTCGCCGTGGCGCTCGAATTCCCACTGGTAGATCGTGCCGCTCGGCATCCGGCTGCGGATGCACTGGTGGCCCTTCAGGTCGGCCGGTGTGCGCGGCTTGCGATGGCTGGCGAAGTAGGCCGGGCTGCCCACCACGGCAAAGCGCTGGCGGTCGCCGAACGGCACGGCCACCATGTCCTGCGGCACCGTGCCGGCCAGCCGGATGCCCGCGTCGAAGCCCTCCACGACGATGTCGATCAGCTTGCCCTCGGTGACGATGTCGAGCCTCACGTCCGGATAGCGTGCCAGGAACGCGACGAAGACCGGCATCACCTGGTGCGCCGCGCCAGCCGACGTGTTGATCCGCAGCGTGCCGGACGGCTGGCTGCCCAGGCTGCCGGCCTGGTCGATGGCGTCGCGGATTGTCGACAAGGCCGGCGCCACGCTGGCCACGAACTGCGCGCCGGCTTCGGACAGCGACACGCTGCGCGTGGTCCGGTTGAACAGCCGCACGCCGATGCGCGACTCCAGCGCGGCCACCGCATGGCTCAGTGCCGACGTCGACACGCCCATCTCGGCCGCCGCCGCGCGGAAGCTGCGATGGCGCGCCACGGCCAGCACGGCTTCCAGCTCTCCCAGACCCGAAGTACGCATTGTCCTAAATCGTTTAACGAGACATATACGATTGTATGTCTAGTCAACACAATGCCGGCGGCCTATCTTGGTCACAACGCAACCACGTCTCAGGCATACACCATGCATCGCATCGACAGGATCTACATTGACGGAGCCTTTGTCACACCGCACGGTGACGAGCGCTTCGACCTCTTCAATCCGGCCACCGAGGCCGTGATCGGCCATGTCCGGCTGGCCGATGCCGTGGACGCCGACCTGGCCGTGGCCGCCGCCCGGCGCGCGTTCCCGGCGTTCTCGCGCACGTCGCCGCAGATGCGGGTCGACATGCTGCGCCGCATGCACGAGGCCGTGCGTGCCCGCGAGGACGACCTGCTGGAGGCCATCGTCGAGGAATACGGCGCCCCGGCGTCGCGCGCACGGTGGATGGCACGCCATGCCAGCGAGGTGCTGCGCGACGCCGCCGCCGTGCTGGAAAACTACCCGTTCACGCGCCGCGTGGGCACGTCGGAAGTGGTGATGCAGCCGATTGGCGTGGCCGGGCTGATTACGCCGTGGAACAACGACGCCGGCTTCATCACCGGCAAGCTGGCGGCGGCGCTGGCGGCCGGCTGCACCGCCGTGGTGAAACCGAGCGAAATGAGCGGCCTGCAGACGCAGGTGGTGACCGAGGCGCTGCACGCGGCCGACGTGCCGCGCGGCGTGTTCAACATCGTCACCGGCCGGGGCGATACGGTCGGCGCGGCGCTGGTGGCGCACCCGGACGTGGCCAAGCTGTCGTTCACGGGGTCCACGGCCGTTGGCAAGGGCATCCTGCGCACGGCGGCCGAATCGCTGAAGCGGACCACGCTGGAACTGGGCGGCAAGTCGCCAGTGATCGTGCTGGACGATGCCGACCTGACGCAGGCCGCGACGCTGGCGCTGCAGGCCGGCTTCATGAACAGCGGGCAGGCGTGCATCGCCGGCACGCGCATCCTGGTGCCGCAGGCGCGGCTCAAGGCGTTCGAGGCCAGCCTGGTGTCGGCCATGGCCGATGTCCGCGCGGGCGACCCGCGCGACGCCGCCACGACGATCGGGCCGATGGTCAGCGAGAAGCAGTGGCAGCGCGTGCAGCGCTACATCCGCGTCGGCATTGCCGAGGGTGCCCGGCTGATTGCCGGCGGCGAGGGGCGGCCGGCCGGCATCGGCGCCGGGTGGTTCGTGCGTCCCACGGTGTTCAGCGACGTCACCAACGACATGACGATTGCCCGCGAAGAAATCTTCGGGCCGGTGCTGTCGATCCTGACCTATCGCGACGAGGCGGACGCCATCTCGATTGCCAACGACACGCCGTACGGGCTGCAGGCGTACGTGGTGTCGGCCGACCCGGCGCGCGCCCGCGAGGTGGCCGGCCGCATCGACGCCGGGCGCGTGCTGGTCAATACGGTCGCGCACGATCCGGCCGCGCCGTTCGGCGGATTCAAGCAGTCGGGGCTCGGCCGCGAATACGGCACTTACGGGATCGAGGCGTTCCTGGAAACCAAGGCGGTGCTCGGCGTGGCGTGATGCCGGCGGCGCCCGGCGCATGACGACCGGGTGTCCGTATCGCCGGCATTCCCCACAGGCGGCGCCCGGTCAGCGCCGGAACCAGATCAGCGACAGCGCGCCGGCCAGCAGCAACAGCAGGCCGGAAGCCGCCGCGAACAGCGCGCCAACCTCGGTCTCGCGCCGTTCCAGCGCAAAACGGGCGCTCAACTGGCGATAGACGCGGCTCAGGTCGGCCGCCGATCCGGCCTGGAAGTACTCGCCGCCGGTAATCGTCGCCACCGCGCGCAGCGCCGGTTCGTCGAGCTGCATGAAGTACGACAGCACCGGCTCGCCCGGCACCGCGCCGCCCTGCACCGAACCGAAGCCGACCGTGTAGACACGTACGCCGCGCTGCGCGGCCATGCGCGCGGCATCCAGCGGATCGGGGCCCGTGGTGCGGCGCCCGTCGCTGAGCAGGATCACCGCGCCGTGGCGATAGGTGCCCGGCTGCACCGGCTGGCGCTGCTTCTCGCGCTTGCGGGCGGCATCGGCCGCGGCGGCCTCGTCCAGCGACGTGGCCGGGCGGCCACCCAGCACCGATGCATCGTTGAACAGCACGGCCTCCAGGTCTATCCCGTCGTCGGGAAACAGCACGGCCAGCGCCTGGATCAGCCCGCTGCCGGTGGCCGTGCCGCGCTGCAACTGAAAGCGGTCCAGCGCGTCGAGCATGTCCTGCCGGTTCTCGGTCGGCGCCAGCACCTGGGCGGCCGTGGCCGCGAACGAGACGATGCCCAGCCGCACGCTCGACGGCAGCCCCACCACGAGGTCCCGCGCGGCCTGCTGCGCCGCGGCGATTCGCGTCGGGGCCACGTCGGTGGCCTCCATGCTGCGCGATACATCCATGGCCAGCACCAGCGTGATGGTGTCCGACGGCAGCGTGATCGTGGCGCTCGGCCGCGCGCACGCCAGCAGCGCCGCGCCAAGCGACAGCAGGAAAAGGACGGGGGGAATATGGCGCCGCAGGCGCTGGCCGGGGCCCAGCGCGGCGCGCGGTAATGCAAGGCTGGCATAGAGCAGGGCCGCCTTCTTGCGCCGGGCGATCAGATACAGATAGGCGGCCGCCAGCAGTGGTAGCAAAAGCAGCAGCCAGAGCATTTGCGGCCAGAGAAACTGCATGCCCTGCTCCTTGGCGCGTGGGTAAGAGGATGGTACTGTATTTTCCACGGCGCGATGGCAACCAGGGGTAGCGATGAAACGCGTGACGATCTACGGGTTGGTTTCCATGGCCGTCGCCCTGGTCTTTGCCGCCGGCGTCGGTGTCGCGTGGCTCACGCAGCCACCCCCGCGCAAGCTCACCCAGGCGGATATCGACGCCGCCGTGATGCACACCCTGCAGACCAAACCCCTGCCCTCGCAGACCGCGCGCGCCGCCGAGGCCATCCGCGAATCGGTGGTCGAGATCCGCAGCTATGCGCCCGACAAGGCCGCGGAAAAGCCGGCCGAGAAACCGCCTGAAGCCAAGCCGGCACCCAAGCCCCGGCGCGGCCAGCCCGAGGCCAAGGGCAAGGCGGCGCCAAAGACGCCGCCGTCGCCGCGCGAGGAATCGGCCATCGTCGAAGCGCCCAAGGGCAAGGACACCCCGGCCAGCAAGTCGGAAGCGCGCCACATTGGCTCGGGCGTGGTGGTCACCGAGACCGGCACCATCATCACCAACTACCACGTCGTGGCCGACGCCACGCGCCTGGAAGTGCGCTTCCACAATGGCCAGACGTCCGAGGCGTCAGTGCTGCAGGCCATTCCCGAGAAAGACCTCGCCATCGTCCAGCCAAAGTCGATCCCCGACGACCTGCCGGCCGCCACGCTGGGCTCCAGCCAGGCGCTGGTGCCGGGCACCGAGGTGGTGGCCGTCGGCTTTCCGTTCGGCATCGGGCCATCGGTATCGGCGGGCGTGATCTCGGGGCTGGACCGCCAGTTCGTGTCGCCCGACCGCAAGCAGAACCTGGACAAGCTGATCCAGTTCGACGCCGCGGCCAACCCCGGCAACTCGGGCGGGCCGCTGGTCAACATGAACGGCGAGGTGGTGGGCATCGTCACCGCCATCCTGAACCCGAATCCGAGCGGCACCTTCCTTGGCATCGGCTTTGCCATCACGATCGAAAGTGCCGGCATGGCCCTTGGTTCCTCACCCTTCTAGACGCGGAGGCCTATGAACGACCAATCCTGGGGCGCCCCTGACAGCGCCAGCCTGATGGAACGCCTGCTGTACGAGGTGAAACGCGTGGTGGTTGGCCAGGACCACTTCCTGGAGCGGGTGCTGGTGGCGATGCTGGCCGGCGGCCACCTGCTCGTGGAAGGGGTGCCCGGGCTGGCCAAGACGCTGACCGTCAACACGCTCGCCCGCACCATGAGCGGCACGTTCAAGCGCATCCAGTTCACGCCTGACCTGCTGCCGGCCGACCTGATCGGCACGCGCATGTACAACCAGGGCACCGGCGAGTTCTCCACCGTGCGCGGGCCCGTGTTCGCCCACCTGCTGCTGGCCGACGAGATCAACCGGGCACCGGCCAAGGTGCAGAGCGCGCTGCTGGAGGTGATGCAGGAAAAGCAGGTGACGATTGCCGGCGAATCGCATCCGGTGCCGTCGCCGTTCCTGGTCATGGCGACGCAGAACCCGATCGAGACCGAGGGCACCTACCCGCTGCCCGAGGCACAGGTGGACCGTTTCATGATGAAGGTGCTGGTGGGCTATCCCAGCGAGGAGGAAGAGGTCGTCATCGTCAACCGCGTCACCGGGCCGCGCATTGCCGTGAGCCCCATCGCCACGCCCGAGCACCTGGCGGCGCTGCAGGAAGAGTGCCGCAAGGTGTACGTGGACCCGGGGCTGATCCAGTACGCGGTGCGCGTGGTGGCGGCCACGCGCAAGCCCGGCGGCTACGGGCTGGAAGACCTGGACCGCTACGTGTCGTTCGGCGCCAGCCCGCGCGCGACCATCGGCCTGATCGAGGGCGCCCGCGCGCTGGCGTTCCTGCGCGGGCGCGACTACGCGCTGCCCGAGGACGTGATCGACCTGGTGCCCGACGTGCTGCGCCACCGCGTGGTGCTGTCGTACGAGGCCATCTCCGATGCCGTGACGGCCGACCAGCTCGTCGCCCGCATCCTGCAGGCGCTGCCGGTGCCCGAGCGGCCGATGGAATCCCATGTTCGGGCTGCTGCGCGGTAAGCGCCGCCAGGCGCCGCCGCTGGCCGTGGTACCGGCCAGCCCGGCCGCCGCGCACCTGGGCGCCCGCCAGACCGACGCGCTGCTGCGCCGGCTGGAATGGACCGTCGTGCGCCGGCTGGACGGCCTGCTGCAGGGCGACTACCGCACGCTGTTCCGCGGCTTCGGGCTGGACCTGGCCGACCTGCGCGAATACCACCCCGGCGACGACGTGCGCCACATCGACTGGAACGTCACCGCGCGGCTGCAGGTGCCGCACGTGCGCGAGTACCAGGAGGATCGCGAGGTGGCCGTGTGGTTCCTGCTGGACCTGAGCGGGTCGATCGACTTCGGCTCCGGCACCGTGCGCAAGCGCGACCTGCTGGCCGATTTCACCACGGTCATGGCGCTGCTGCTGACGCGCTACGGCAACCGCGTGGGCACCGTGCTCTATGGCGGCGCGGCCGACACCAGCCCGGCGGTGGTGCCCGCGCGCGCCGGCCGCCGGCACCTGCTGCATCTGCTGGACCGCATGCACGCCACGCCGCCCGCCGCGCCCGGCGACACCCGGCTGGAAGACCTGCTCAATCGCGCACGCGCCGTGGCGCGGCGGCGCTCGGTCATCTTCGTCGTGTCCGATTTCATCAGCGCGCCGGGCTGGCAGGCGGCGCTGGCGCTGCTGGCGCGCCGGCACGAGGTGGTGGCGGTGCGGCTGGTCGATCCGCTGGAACGGGCGCTGCCCGACCTGGGGCTGGTGGTGATGCAGGACGCCGAGACCGGCGAGCAGTTGTTCGTCGACACGCACGACCGGGGCTTTCGCAAGCGCTTTGCGGCGATGGCCGAGGCGCGCGAGGCCGAGCTGCATCAGGCGCTGGTGCGCGCGGGCGTGGACTGCCTGACGCTGTCCACCGATACCCGGCTCGATCTGGCGCTGCTGCAGTTTGCCCGCCAGCGCAGCCGACGGCTTGGCGGCGCGCGCGAAGCCAACCGGGGTACAGCGTGATCGACGCCATCGGGCGCCTGCCCGTCTTCAGCTTCCTGTGGCCCATCATGCTCTGGCTGCTGCCGTGCGTGGTGCTGGTGGCCGTGGGCTACGTCTGGCTCGATGCACGCCGGCGCCGCGCGCGCGCCCAATACCCCACGCTGCGGATGACCGGCGCGGCGGGCAAGCCCGTCACCGGCTGGCGGCGCCACGTGGCCCCGGTGCTGGCGCTGCTGGCGCTGGCCGCGTTCGTCGTCGCCATCGCGCGGCCGCAGGCCGTGATGATGCTGCCGTCGCGCATCGAGACCGTGATCCTGGTGATCGACCTGTCCGGCAGCATGCGGGCGCCGGACGTCAAGCCCACGCGCCTGCGCGCCGCGCAGAACGCGGCCAAGGTGCTGCTGGACGCGCAGCCGTCGGGCGTGAGCATGGGGCTGGTGGCGATGGCCGGCACGGCAGCCGTGGCGCAGGCGCCAAGCCGGCGCAAGGACGACGTGGCCGCCGCCATCGACAAGCTGCAGCCGCAGGGCGGCACCGCGCTGGGCAACGGCCTGCTGATTGCGCTGACCGCGCTGATGCCGCAACTGGCCGACGACGCCGCGCGGCTGATGAACGACGACAGCCCGAAATCCAGGCCGTTCACCCCGGACAGCGACGGCGTGGCGCCGGGGTCGTACGCGTCCGGCGCCATCGTGCTGTTCTCGGACGGCGAGAGCAACGCCGGTCCCGGCGCCGCGCTGGCCGCCCAGCTGGCCGCCGCCAATGGCGTGCGCATCTACACGGTGGGCGTGGGCACGCCCGAGGGCGTGGTGCTGAAGGCCGACGGCATGTCGGCCCGCGTGAAGCTCGACGAGCCCGTGCTGAAGCAGGTGGCCGATGTCACCGGCGCCGAGTACTTCCGGCTGGAGGATGCGTCGCGGCTCAAGTCGATCTACCGGGCCATCAACGCCCGGCTCAGCTACGGCAAGCGCGACCAGGTGGAGGTCACCGCGTTCTTCGCCGCGCTGGGCGCCTTGCTGGCCACCTGCGCCGCGCTGCTGTCGATGTGGTGGTTCGGCCGGGTGCTGTAGCGTCGCGCGCGCCGTGGCTCAGGCCGGCGTGATGCAGTCGGACTCGCCCGCCACCGGCAGCGCGGTGTCGGCCGTGTCGGGCTCGGGACGCATGTGCGAGGCCAGCACGAACTGGTCGCGCCCCCGCTTCTTGGCCATGTAGAGCGCGCGGTCGGCATCGGCGAACAGCCCGCGCCAGAGCGCCTCGCGGCTGGACGCACCGCCTTGCAACTGGGCGATGCCGATGCTGACGCTGGCATGGCCGCAGCCCGGACCATCGCCGTCGGGCAGCGCGATGGCGCGCACCTTGCGCAGGATGCGGTTGGCGAGCGCCGTGGCCTGGTGTTCGTCGGTATGCGGGCAGAGGATGCAGAATTCCTCGCCGCCGTAGCGCGCGGCGATGTCGGAAGCGCGCCGCGAGTTGTCCAGCGCGGCGGCAATGTCGCGCAGGATCTGGTCGCCGGCGTGATGACCATGGCGATCGTTGACGCGCTTGAAATGATCGACGTCGATTACCAGGCACGACAGCGGGTCGCCGTCGCGCTGCCAGCGCGCCACCAGGCCGATGGCCGTCATGTCCAGCGCGCCGCGGTTGAGCAGGCCGGTCAGCGCGTCCAGCCGGGCGCCGCTTTCGTTGCGGGCGATGATCTGCTCCATCGCCATCAGGCTGAAGCCGAACAGGCCCAGCAGCACGGCCACCAGCGGCGCCAGCGGCCACACGGATGTACTGGTCTGGAGGAAGAACGGCGTGATCGCCAGCCCCTTGAACGCCGCGCCGTAGCTCAGCGCCGCCACCTGCGAGCCGAGCAGGACCAGGTGCGACGCCAGCACCAGCGGCCCGCCGATGCTGGTGCGGCCGCGGCGGCCCCGCAGCATCGTCACGATGGTGCTGAACGAGATCATCGCCAGCATGCCGTAGGCCACGCCGTGCAGCAGCAGCCGGGCGTCGGCCAGGCCGCTGACCAGCAGCAGCAACGCCAGCGTGGCCAAGCCAGTCACCCGCAGCGGCACCACGTGGTCGGCCAGCCCGTAGTAGACGCGCACGCCGCGATAGATCGTCAGCCGGCCTATCAGGTAGGCGCCGGCCCCCAGCGCCGCCAGATGCAGCGAGCCCTCGGCCGCGCTGGCCGCCACCACCAGCCCGGCACCCGACGCCACCACGTGCCCCACCGCCCATAGCCGGCCGGCAGCACTCGCGCGCAGCGCGAGCACCAGCCCCGCCGCCATGACCAGCGTGCTGGAGAACACCACCATCATGACGACCAGAATCGTCTGCTGAGCCAGGTGCACGGGAATCGGTTTCCTCTTAAAGCTACCGGGGGCGGCTGCCGTTATCCACGTTAACCCGCAAAGGGCAGGCCGCGAAAACGCCGGATTGAAACGAGGCAAAACACGCATCATAGCCCGCGCCGGCGCTGCGGCGCACCCCCGGCAAGCCGGGGGTGGCGGGTGGTGTGGTGGGGGTGGCTGTAGCCTGCAACGGTTGACGAACCGCTGTCTGGCTCCCCTCTCCCGCATTGCGGGAGAGGGGCTGGGGGAGAGGGTCAGCCGTTCATTCACGACCGGTCGGATTTTGTACCGCCAAGCCCTCTCCCCCGACCCCTCTCCCGCGCGCGGGAGAGGGGAGAAAGAAAATCAATCCTCCCCCCGCGCGCCCCTCCACCTCCGCCTCGCCCGGTACCACCTCCGGAAACCGGCCGCCCAGCGTGCGCGTCAGGGCGCGGGCGGCGTCCAGCACCTGCTGGCGGAAGGCGTTGCTGAAGCGGGGCGTGGGACAGGTCAGCGTCAGGGCGCCCTTCAGTTCGCCGTTGGGGCCGAAGACCGGGGCCGAGACGCCGGCGATATCGGGGCTGCGGTCGCCCACCAGCGCGATCACGCCTTCGTCGCGGATCTTCTGGTAGATCTCGCCACGGGCGCCGGCGAACGCGCGCAGCACGCGGCCGCCCGCGCCGCGGTTGCGTGGCAGCAGGTCGCCGGCGCGGATGTGGTCGCGCACCGGCTGGGGAGAATCCACGCGGTAGAGGCACAGCCGGTGCTCGCCCTGCTCGACGTGGAACGCGGCCGATTCCCGCGTCACCCGCACCAGTTCGCGCAGCGCCGGCATGACCACCTGCTCCAGCGAGAACGACGCCGCGTAGACCGCGTTGAGCCGGGCGATCTCGGCGCCCAGCGCATACCGGCCGTCGGCCAGCCGCTGGATCAGCCGCGCATGTTCCAGCGACGCCAGCAGCCGCAGCAGCGTGCTCTTGTACAGGCCGCTGCGCTGGGCCAGTTCGGCCAGGCCAAGTGACGTATCGCCCTCGCGGAACACGGACAGCACGAACAGCGCCCGGTCCACGGCCACGGCGCCTCCCTCGGCGGCGTGCTTGTCGGCTTCGGAGAGCTGGGCGGCTTTGCGTGGCATGGATGCAGGGATGGGCGGCAGGCCAATCGGAACGGGCGTCCACCGTATAGAACGGCCAAAGTGTTGTCAATCGGACCACCCGGCGGTATCGGGCGTACGCAAATTGCTGCATTGCCGTATCATGGCGCCTTCCGGGTTTTCCCTGAGTCGTCGTACAGGTTCGGCGATACCCCGGCCCACACAGCGCCCTCCGAATCACCCAATGTCCGCCCCCAGTTCCTTGCCGGCCACGCCGCCGCATGGCGAAGCCGAAACCGGCGACGTCACCCGCCGCATCCTTTCCGTCGTTGCCTTCAACTTCATTGCCTATCTGGCGGTGGGCCTGCCCATCGCGGTCGTGCCGGGGTTCGTCCACGGCGACCTGGGCTACAGCGCCGTGCTGGCGGGGCTGGCCGTCAGCATCCAGTACCTGGCCACGCTGTTGAGCCGGCCGTGGGCCGGCACGCTGTGCGACACGCAGGGCCCCAAGCGCTCGGTGCTGACCGGCCTGGCGCTGGTCACCGGCAGCGGCCTGCTGACGCTGGTGGCCGCGCTGTGCGCCGGCACGGACTGGATCGGGCTGGCGTGGCTGCTGGCGGCCCGGCTGATGCTCGGCGCCGGCGAGAGCCTGGTGACGACCGGCACGATTGCCTGGGGCATCGGCAGCGCCGGTGCGCGCCATACAGCCAAGGTGATTTCGTGGAACGGCATCACCACGTACGGCGCGCTGGCCGTGGGCGCGCCCGTGGGCGTGGTGCTGGCGCACTGGGGCGGGCTGGCCGCCATTGGCGTGGTGACCACGCTGGTGGCCGGCGCGGCGCTGCTGCTGGCGCGCCACCGCGCGCCGGTGCCGATCCTCAAGGGCGACCGCCTGCCCTTCCGCCGCGTGTTCCGCGCGATGACGCCGTTCGGGCTGTGCCTGGCGCTGGGGTCGGTCGGCTTTGGCGTGATCACCGCGTTCATCACGCTCTACTACGCCAGCCACGGCTGGCAGAACGCGGCGCTGGCGCTGACCGCGCTGGGCGTCTGCTTTGTGCTGACCCGGCTGGTCATGGCCGATGCCATCGGCAAGTTCGGCGGCTATCCCGTGGCGCTGGTGTCGTTCGCGGTGGAAGCGGCCGGGCTGGCGATCATCTGGATGGCTCACGCGCCGTGGCAGGCGCTGGCCGGCGCGGCCGTGGTGGGCTTCGGCTTCTCGCTGGTGTTCCCGGCGCTGGGCATGGAGGCCGTCAAGCGCGTGCCAGCCACCAACCGTGGTTCGGCGCTGGGCGCCTATGCGCTGTTCCTGGACTTCGCGCTAGGCCTGACCGGCCCCGTGGCCGGCTTCATCGCCAAGCAGGGCGGCTATCCAACCGTCTACCTGTTCGCCGCGCTCAGCGCGGTGCTGGCGCTGGGGCTGAGCCAGGTGCTGGCCGCCCGCTACCGGGCCCGGCTGGCCCCGGTGGCCTGACTACTCCCGCGTGCAGCAGTACGCTTCGGTGCTGTACGGAAAGGCCACCACGTCGCGGCCCCGCAGCGCCGGGTCGGTGTCGATGACTGCCTGCAGGCGGGCGCGGACGGCGTCCTGCTCGGCGGCCGGCAGCGAAGCGATGAAGCTGACCGACATCACGCGGTCGACAATGACCTGCGCCGGGGCGCCGGTGTGGGTGTACGGAAAGCGCGCCAGCGCCAGCGGACCGAAGCCCGGCGCCGGAAACACCCGCTTCCAGTCACCCTTGTAGAAGCGCGGCGCGTCGCCCTCGTAGGGCGTCATGATGGCCGTCAGCGCCGCCACCCATGGCGTGGTTTCGTCGCGCACGCTCCAGATCAGGCCCAGCCGGCCGCCCGGCTTGAGCACGCGATGGATTTCCCGCATCGCGGCGGCGTTGGCGAACCAGTGGAACGCCTGCGCGCAGACCACGGCGTCGACGCTGGCGTCGGCCAGCGGCATCGATTCGGCGCTGCCGGCCAGGGCGCGGACGTCGGGCAGGCGGGCGGAAAGCTGGGCGCGCATGGCGTCCACCGGTTCCACCGCCACGACGCTAGCGCCCGATGGCACCAGCAGCCGTGTGAACTTGCCGGTGCCGGCGCCCAGGTCGACCACGGTGGCGCCGGGCGCCACGCCCAGCGTGTCGCGCAGCCAGTGGCCCAGCGCTTCGGGATAGTCGGGACGCCCGCGGGCGTAGGTGTCGGCCTGGGTCGAGAAACCCTGGGCCGCGGCAGGATGGATTGTCGTCATGGCCCGTCACGATACGCCGGGCGCATGGCATCGACAAGGCGCGCCGCAGCAACCTGGGGCTTCCGCGTCAGTGCTGCTGGCCCCAGCGGCGCACGGTCACGCGCTCCAGCGTGACGAACACCAGCCCTTCCACGGCCAGCCCGATCAGGATCACCGTCGCCAGCCCCGCGAACACGCGGTCCGTGTAGAGCTCGTTGCGGTTCTGGAAGATGTACCAGCCCAGCCCGCCCTTGCCGGACGACGCGCCGAACACCAGTTCCGCCGCGATCAGCGTGCGCCACGCGAACGCCCAGCCGATCTTCAGCCCGGACAGGATGGCCGGCAGCGCGGCCGGCACCAGGATCAGCACCACGTAGCGCAGCCCGCGCAGGCCATAGTTGCGCCCGGCCATGCGCAGCGTCTCGGGCACGCCCCGAAACCCGGCGTACGTGTTCAGCGCCAGCGGCCAGAGCACCGAATGGATCAGCACGAAGACCAGGCTCTTGGTGCCCAGCCCGAACCACAGCAGCGCCAGCGGCAGCAGCGCGATGGCCGGCAGCGGGTTGAACATCGCCGTCAGCGTGTCCAGCAGGTCGCGGCCGGCGCGCGTGGACACGGCCAGCGTGGTCAGCACGAACGCCAGCGCCACGCCGGCCGCGTAGCCTTGCAGCAGGATCGACAGCGACACCAGCGCCTTGCCGGGCAGCTCGCCACTGACGATGGCGTCGGCAAACGCGCGCGCGGTCGACAGGAAGGTCGGCAGCAGCAGGTCGTTGTCCTGGATGCGGGCGATGATCTCCCACGCCAGCGCCAGCAGCGCCAGGATCACGGCCTTGCGCAGCCACCCCTGCTGCCACAGCCGGCGCGGCCAGGGCAGCGCGCGCGACACCGGCACGGCGGTAAACGGTTCGAGCGCCCGTTCGTACTCCGGACGCAGTGCGGGATGAGCGGTGGTCATGATCCGTGCCTCGCATTGGGGATGGCAACGGCCGGCGCGGCATCGGCCGGCGTCTCGAACAGCATCGCGTGGATGCGCTGCGCCGCCAGCTGGAATTCGGCGCTGCCCTGGCTGGCCAGCGTGAACTGGTGGCTGTTCAGCTCGGCGCGCACGCGGCCCGGATGCGGCGACAGCAGCAGGATGCGGCTGCCAACCACCAGCGCTTCCTCGATCGAATGAGTCACGAACAGCAGCGTGAACGCGGCATCGTCCCACAGCGCCAGCAGTTCTTCCTGCATGCGCCGCCGCGTCAGCGCGTCCAGCGCCGCGAACGGCTCGTCCATCAGCAGCACCTTGGGCCGCATGGCCAGCGCCCGGGCAATGGCCACGCGCTGCTTCATGCCGCCCGACAGCGTGTGCGGAAAGGCATCGGCAAACGCGGCCAGCCCGACCTTGTCCAGGTAGTGCATGGCGACGTCCGCCGCCTCCGCCTTCGACAAGCCACGCGCCTGCCGCAGCGGGAACATCACGTTCTGCCGCACCGTCTTCCACGGCGGCAACTGGTCGAACTCCTGGAACACGACGATGCGGTCCGGCCCAGGCGCCTGCACGCGGCGGCCGTCGAGCCGGATCTCGCCCTCGGCGGCGGGCACGAACCCGGCCACGGCCTTCAGCAGCGTCGACTTGCCGCAGCCGGACGGCCCCAGCAGCACGAAGCGGTCGGCCGCATGGACGTCGAAGCTGACCTGGTGCGTGGCCCGTACCACGCGCTGCGGCGTGCGGTATTCCAGCGATACGTGGTCGACTTCCAGCAGCGGCTGCGGCTGGGGCACGACGCGCAGGCGCGTGCCGGCGGGATGGGCCTCGGCCATGTCAGCTCCCCTGCGCGGTGGCGGCATCCTGGAAGAAGTAGTCCTGCCAGGACTTCGGCTGGTTCTTGATGGCGCCCACGCGGTGCATGAACGCGGCCAGCGGGAATGTGTTCTGCGGCGTGATCTTGAACTGCACCTGCGGGTTCCTGAGCACCTTGACCAGCAGCGCACGGTCGATCCTGGCCTTGTTCACGCGGATATACAGGTCGGCGGCGGCCTCGGGGTTTTTGGTCGCAAACGCGGCGGCCTCGGCCAGCGCGTCGACGAAGGCGCGGTAGGTCTTGGGGTTGTCGTTGCGGAATTTCTCGGTGGCGTAGAGCACGGTGGCCGAGCTGGGCCCGCCAAGCACGTCGTACGAATTCAGCACGATATGCGCGTTCGGGTTGCCGGCCAGCTCTTGCTCCTGGAACGGTGGATTGCCGAAATGGCCCGTGATTTCCGTGCCGCCGGCGATGATCGCCGCCGCGGCATCGGGGTGCGGCACGGCCACGGTCCACTTGTCGAGCCGGTTGAATTCCTTGTCGCCCCACTGCTTGGCCGCCGCCAGTTGCAGCACGCGCGACTGCACCGACACGGTCACGGCCGGCAGCGCGATGCGGTCCTTGTCGGTGAAGTCGGCAATCGACTTCACCTTGGGATTGTTCGAGACCAGGTAGTACGGGAAGTTGCCCAGCGACGCCACGCCCTTGACGTTCTGGCGGCCGTGCGTGCGGTCCCACAGCGTCAGCAGCGGGCCCACGCCGGCGCCGGCGATGTCGATGGCGCCCGACAGCAGCGCGTCGTTGACGGCCGCGCCGCCCGACAGCTGCGTCCATTCCACCTGGATATCGACGCCCTGCTGCTTGCCGTGCTTCTCGATCAGTTGCTGGTCGCGCGCCACGTTGAGCAGCAGGTACACCACGCCGAACTGCTCGGCGATGCGGATGCGCCCCTCCGCGTGCGCGGTGCCGGACAGCGCCAGGCCGGCGGTCAGCACGGCCAGCGTGGCGCGGCGCGAAAAGGTGGTGGCAAGGGCAATCAGGGACATGCGAAAGGCTCCGGGGACGCGGGATGGAAGAGTGGAAGACGGGCGGGCGAAGATCAGAACGGCGTGTCGCCCTCGATCGTCGTGCGGTACATCACGCGGCGCAGGTGGTCCGGCGTGCCGCCGGCCAGGTGCAGCAGCGAGCGGTTATCCCAGAAGACCAGGTCGTGCGCGCGCCAGTGGTGGCGGTAGACGTACCGGGGCTGCACGCTGTGCGCGAACAGTTCGTCCAGTAGCGCGCGGCTTTCCGCTTCGGGCAGGCCGACGATCCGCGTCGTGAAATGCTCGCTCACGAACAGCGCCTTGCGGCCCGTTTCAGGATGCGTCCGCACCACGGGATGCACCACGGGCCGGACCTGCGCGATCTGCTCGGGCGTCAGGTTGGGCCGCCACGGGCTGCGCTGCTGCAGTTCGGCGTAGCGCGCCAGATACGTGTGCTCGGCGGTCAGCCCTTCGACCCGGCGCTTCAGCGCGTCGGGCAGGCCGTCGTACGCGGCGTGCATGTTGGCGAACAGCGTGTCGCCGCCCTCGGCCGGCAGTTCGATGGCGTGGAGCAGCGAGCCGAGGCTCGGCTTTTCCTTGTACGACAGGTCCGAGTGCCAGAAATGGCCCGCATCGCCCAGCCCGATTGGCTTGCCGTCGCGCAGCACGTTCGACACGATCAGGATCTCGGGATGGTTGGCAAGCTGAAACTGGTGCAGCACGTGGATCTGCAGCGGCCCGAAGCGGCGGCTGAACGCAATCTGCTGGTCTGGCGTGATGCGCTGGTCGCGGAACACCACCACGTGGTGGTCCAGGTGCGCGCGATGGATGCGGCGGAAGTCATCGTCGGACAACGGCTGGCTCAGGTCCAGCCCGACGACTTCGGCACCCAGCGCGGCACCCAGCGGGCGAATCTCGAAATCCTGGCGGGTGGCTACGGCAACGGTCATGGCGGAATCGGCTCCTGGGGGCAAGCACAAGCCTTGCACTGTAGGGACGCGCGGCACCGCAGACAACGAACAAAAAAGCGGGGCGATATGCGGGGAGCGCATATGGGCGCCGTGCTGCTGGAGCCTCGGCCGTCCCCACCCCGTGCGCCACCGCACACCCCCTCCCCGGATTCCTGCCCTATAGTCGAAGGCAGCAGCGTCCACAAGATGCTGCGCCGCACAGGACACAGCGAACCACAAGGGGACCACCACATGGGCACTGTTGCGCGCTTTGACATTGGATTTACCCGCTACCTCTCCCCCGAGGGCAGCCCTGCCCCCGACCTTCCCGACTTTGCCCGCGACCCGGCCGCGCTGCTGCCGCTCTATCGCGCCATGGTGCTCACCCGGCAGTTCGACCTGAAGGCCATCGCGATGCAGCGCACGGGCCAGATCGGCACGTTTGCGTCGGCGCTGGGGCAGGAGGCGATTGGCGTGGGCGTGGCGATGGCGATGCGGGCGGACGACGTGCTGATCCCGTCGTACCGCGACCACGCCGCGCAGTTCGTGCGTGGCGTCACGATGACCGAGAGCCTGCTGTACTGGGGCGGCGACGAGCGCGGCAGCGGCTTTGCGGCGGTGCCGCACGACTTTGGCAACTGCGTGCCGATTGGCACCCAGGTGGGCCATGCGGCCGGCGTGGCCTATGCGTTCAAGCTGCGCCAGCAGCCGCGCGTGGCCGTTTGCATCATCGGCGACGGCGGCACGTCGAACGGCGCGTTCTACGAAGGCATGAACATGGCCGGCGCGTGGCAGGTGCCGCTGGTCATCGTCATCAACAACAACCAGTGGGCCATCTCGATGCCGCGCGCGCGGCAGACGGCGGCGGCCACGCTGGCGCAGAAGGCCATCGCGGCCGGCATTCCCGGCGAACAGGTGGACGGCAACGACGTGATCGCCGTGCGCGAGCGCGCGGGCGCGGCCATCGAACGGGCGCGCGACGGCGCGGGGCCGGCGCTGATCGAGGCCGTCACGTACCGGCTGGGCGACCACACCACGGCCGACGACGCGTCGCGCTACCGCGACGAGGCCACCGTCAAGGAAGCCTGGCGACAGGAGCCGATCAAGCGGCTGCGCGACTACCTGGCCAGCGTGGGCGCGTGGGATGCCGCGCGCGAGGAGGCGCTGGTGCGCGAGACCCAGGCGGCCGTCGGTGCGGCGGTGCAGGCGTACCTGGACCTGCCCCACCCCGACGTCACAGCGATGTTCGATTGCCTGTACGAGACGCTGCCGGCCGCGCTGGCCGACCAACTCGATACCGCCCGGCGCTACGCTGCCCCCGCCACGGAGACCGATCATGGCTGAACTCCATCTCGTGGAAGCGGTGAACCTGGCGCTGGCCCACGCGCTGGCGCACGACCCCGACGTGGTGCTGCTGGGCGAGGACATCGGCGTCAACGGCGGCGTGTTCCGCTCGACGGTCGGCCTGCAGGCGCGCTTTGGCGAGGCGCGCGTCATCGACACGCCGCTGGCCGAAGGCGGCATCGTTGGCGCGGCCATCGGCATGGCGGCCATGGGTCTCAAGCCCGTGGCCGAGATCCAGTTCGCGGGCTTCATCTACCCGGCCATCGACAACATCCTGAACCACGCCGGCCACCTGCGCCACCGCACGCGCGGGCGGCTGACCTGTCCGCTGGTGGTGCGCGCGCCCAGCGGCGCCGGCATCCACGCGCCCGAACATCACTCCGAAAGCCCCGAGGCGCTGTTCGCGCATATCCCCGGCCTGCGCGTGGTCATGCCGTCGTCGCCGGCGCGGGCCTACGGGCTGCTGCTGGCCGCGATCCGCGACCCCGACCCGGTGATCTTCTTCGAGCCGACGCGGCTCTACCGGCTGTTCCGGCAGGAGGTGGCCGACGACGGCGCGGCACTGCCGCTGGACGCATGCTTCACGCTGCGCGAAGGCAGCGACATCACGCTGGTCAGCTGGGGCGCCATGGTGCAGGAGACGCTGGCCGCCGCGGACCAGCTGGCCGACGACGGCATCTCGGCCGCCGTCATCGACGTGGCGACGCTGAAGCCGCTGGACATGGAGACCATCTTCGAATCGGTGGCGCAGAGCGGCCGCTGCGTGATCGTGCACGAGGCGCCGCGCACGGCCGGCGTGGGCGCCGAGATTGCCGCGAACCTGGCCGATGCCGGGCTCTACTCGCTCAGCGCGCCGGTGCAGCGCGTGACCGGCTACGACACCGTGGTGCCGCTGGCGCGGCTGGAGCACAGCTACCTGCCGTCCGTGGCGCAGATCGTGGACGCGGCGCGGCGCGCGCTGGACGCGGCGTAGGCCCGCTCGGGAACCAGCCAGGAACACCGGAGACGACAGGAGACGACCATGCGGATCTTCAAGCTGCCCGACCTGGGCGAAGGGTTGCAGGAGGCCGAGATCGTGACGTGGCACGTGAAGCCCGGCGACGCCATCGACGCCGACCAGCCGCTGTTGTCGGTGGAGACCGCCAAGGCCATCGTCGAGATTCCGTCGCCGTTCGGCGGGCGCGTGGAAAAGCTGTTCGCCCGGCCCGGCGACATCGTCCACCTGGGCGCGCCGCTGGTGGGCTTCGAGGGCGCGGGCGCGTCGGAGGATGCGGGCACGGTCGTGGGCGCCGTCAAGGTGGGCACGCACGTGGTGCGCGAGGACACGGCCCGCGTGGGCGCCGCCGGCATCCACGGCGGCCACGGCCTGCGCGCCACGCCGGCGGTGCGGGCGCTGGCGCGCAAGCTGTCGGTCGATCTGGCGATGGTCACGCCGTCGGGCCGCGACGGCGTGATCACGGCCACCGATGTGCAGCGCGTGGCCACCACGCTGTCCGAACTGGGTCCGGCCGAGGTGGTCCGCGGCGTGCGGCGCGCGATGGCGCAGAACATGGCGCGCGCGCAGAGCGAGGTGGCGGCGGCCACGGTCATGGACGATGCCGACCTGCACGCATGGCAGACCGTGGGAACCACCGCCGCCGGCCACGACGTGACGATCCGGCTGGTGCGCGCGCTGGTGGCCGGCGTGCGCGCCGAGCCGGCGCTGAACGCGTGGTACGAGGGGCGCACCGGCCATCGGCACCTGCTGGAACGGATCGACGTCGGCATCGCGGCGGACCTGCCCGAGGGGCTGTTCGTGCCGGTGCTGCGCAACGTCGGCAAGCGCGACGCGGCCGACCTGCGCGCCGGGCTGGAACGGATGCGCGCCGACATCAAGGCGCGCACCATCGCGCCCGAGGAGATGCGTGGCAACACCATCACGCTGTCGAACTTCGGCATGATCGCCGGCCGCTATGCCGCGCCCATCGTGGTGCCGCCCACCGTGGCGATCCTGGGCGCCGGCCGCATCCGCGACGAGGTGGTGGCCGCCGGCGGCGTGCCGGCCGTGCACCGCGTGATGCCGCTGTCGCTGACGTTCGACCACCGCGTGGTCACGGGCGGCGAGGCCGCGCGCTTTCTGCGTGCCGTGATCGCCGACCTGGAGCGGCCCGACTGAGGGAGTGACGAACGCGCTACCGGCGCCGCCCTCGGCCATCGGGCGGACGTGCAATGTCCGCCGCAGTTCCTATACTGGATGGCCGGACCGATCGACAACCGCAACCCATCCAAGGAGCCTGACCATGGCCATCCGCATTGGCGAGACCGCCCCGGACTTCACCGCCGAAACCACCGAGGGCCCGATCCACTTCCACGAATGGATCGGCGACAGCTGGGCGATCCTGTTCTCGCACCCCAAGGACTTCACGCCGGTCTGCACCACCGAACTGGGCTACATGGCGCGGCTCAAGCCCGAATTCGACAAGCGCAACACCAAGGTCATCGGGCTGTCCATCGACCCCGTGGGCGACCACTCGCGCTGGGCCAAGGACATCGAGGAGACCCAGGGCACCGCCGTGAACTTCCCGATGATCGGCGACCACGACCTGACCGTGGCCAAGCTCTACGACATGATCCACCCCGAGGCCAGCGGCAGCGGCCCGCGCACGGCCGTGGACAACGCCACGATCCGCTCGGTGTTCTGGATCGGCCCGGACAAGAAGATCAAGGCGATGCTGGTCTACCCGATGAGCGCCGGCCGCAATTTCGACGAGGTGCTGCGGCTGCTGGACTCCCTGCAGCTCAACGCCAAGCACACGGTAGCCACGCCGGTCAACTGGAAGCCGGGCGACGACGTGATCATCCCGACCTCGGTGTCCGACGAGGACGCAAAGAAGAAGTATCCGGAAGGATTCAAGACGCTCAAGCCGTACCTGCGCACGGTGGCCCAGCCGAAGTAGCCGCGCGGCTAACTGGTTTGAGTTAAGCCTTCTGGCGCGTGGAACTATCCACAGGTTGCGTGGATAATCGCCCTCTTGACAGCCCGCAAACCCGCGCCAGCCCTCACAGGAGCTGGCGTGCCTTTTTTTTGGGCAAAGCCGGTTCAGGGGGTTTTGTTGCGTGCGACGGGGTTTTGTGCGGGGGTGGGGGTGGCGTTGCCTGTGGCAGGACGCAGGGTTTTGCTCCCCTCTGCCGCCGGCGGGAGAGGAGTTGGGGATGAGGGCCAACGGTCCAGTTCTCGACCGGTCGGCAAGCAGAGCCTCCATGCCCTCTCCCCCGGCCCCTCTCCCGCGTCGCGGGAGAGGGGGAGACAACCATCGGTAACTCAATACATCCCGATCACGGGTGCCGCGCCAGCACGCCGCGGATCGTGTCGGCCAGGTCCTTGGCCAGGAACTTCGACACGTAGGCGTCGGCGCCGACCTTGCGCACGTGTTCCTCGCTGGCCTCGCCCGACAGCGACGAGTGGATGACCACGGGCAGCGACTTGAGCCGCGCGTCGGCCTTGATCTTGCGCGTCAGCGTGAAGCCGTCCATCTCGGGCATTTCCAGGTCGGTCAGCACCAGCGACACCTCGTCGCGGATCGACCTGCCCTGGCTTGCGGCCAGGTCGGCGATCTCGCCCAGCATGTCCCACGCTTCCTGGCCGGTCTTGGTCATCACCACGGGCACGCCCATGGCCTTGAGGCCGTTCTCGATCAGGCCGCGCGCCAGGGCGGAGTCGTCGGCGCACAGGATCTTGGTGCCGGGGCGCAGGCTGAGCTGCGGGCCCACGGTGGCCGGGTCCACGTCGGGCTGGCGCGTGGGCAGCACGTCGCGCAGGATCTGCTCCACGTCCAGCACCTGCACCAGGCGCGGGTTGTCGCCGCCGGCGTCGAGCTTGGCGATGCTGGTCACCAGCCCGCCCTTGACGCTGTTCTCGGCCGAGATCACCTGGCTCCAGTCCAGCCGCACGATTTCCTCCACGGCCTCGACGGCAAAGCCTTGCGTCGAGCGCGCGTATTCGGTCACGAGCATGATGTTCAGGCCCGACTTCGGCTTGCATTCCAGCAGGCGCGGCAGGTCGATGACCGGAATCACCTGCCCGCGGATGTCCGCCATGCCCAGGATCGCCGGCTCGGCGCCCACCACCGACGTCACCGACGGCATGACCAGGATTTCCCGGACCTTGAAAACGTTGATGCCGAACAGTTCGGACTGTCCGCTGTGCGTCGCGTCGCCAAGTCGGAACAACAGCAACTCGAACTGGTTGTTGTTGGTCAGATTGGTGCGCTCGTCGATGTCTCTCATCGCGCTGGTCATGCTGGGGCTCCGCTGGCTCGCTGTGTGGATATGAGGGTTGCCAAAGGGCTATCGGCCGCCCGGCCGTGACCTTTAGCGCGGCGTGGCCCGTGTGACCGATGCATGGCCCCGGCGGCCCACCGAGGGAAATCCCTGAGGCGCCGCAGGCACCGCATTACCGTGGATATTCGGCGCCGGGCATGTTCCGCATCCGGGCCCGATGATGACCCGGCAGGACGCCTCGCCTACCTTTGAGCCCGCTGGAACCGGCCCGCCAGAGGCCCGGACCGGCGCCCCGGCCTCACTGGCCGGACACCGAGGAAAGAGACACCCGCACCCCTTGCCCGATGCCGACGGGAACTCCGCCCTCACACCCCGGAACCACGTGAGACGAGGCTGACGCCCGATCCGTACGCGGACGCGCGCAGCGCCCCAGCAAGGAGACAGACCATGATCGAACAGCCCTATCCGTCCGTCACGGACGTGGACGCCGCGCCCCCGGCCAGCGGCCGGATCGACCAGTATTTCGGCATTACCGCGCGCGGCAGCACGCAGCGCCGCGAGGTGGTGGCCGGCGTCACCACGTTCATGGCGATGGTCTACGCCGTGTTCGTGGTGCCCGGCATGCTCGGCAAGGCCGGCTTCGACACCAGCGCCGTGTTCGTGGCCGTATGCCTGACCACCGCGTTCGGGTCGCTGCTGATGGGCCTGTGGGCGCGCCTGCCCATCGCCATCGGCTGCGCCATCTCGCTGACCGCGTTCATGGCGTTCGGGCTCGTGCTGGGCCAGAAGCTGTCGCCGGCGGTGGCGCTGGGCGCCGTGTTCCTGATGGGCGTGGTCTTCACGGCCATCTCGGTCACGGGCGTGCGCTCGTGGATCCTGCGCAACCTGCCCGCCGGCGTGGCGCACGGTGCCGGCATCGGCATCGGGCTGTTCCTGCTGCTGATTGCCTCGAACGAGGTGGGGCTGGTGGTCAAGAACACCGCGCCGGGCCTGCCGGTGGCGCTGGGCCATATCACGTCGTTCCCGGTGATGATGTCGGTGCTGGGCCTGGCCGCGATCTTCGGCCTGGAGCGCCGCCGCGTACCGGGCGGCATCCTGCTCGTGATCGTCGGCATCTCCGCGCTGGGGCTGGTGTTCGATCCGGCCGTCAAGTTCACGGGCGTGTTCGCGCTGCCGTCGCTGTCCGCGCCGGGCCAGACGTCGCTGATCGGCGCGATGGACGTGCGCGGCGCGCTGTCGGCCGCCGTGCTGCCCAGCGTGCTGGCACTGGTCATGACCGCCGTGTTCGACGCCACGGGCACCATCCGCGCCGTGGCCGGACAGGCCAACCAGCTCGACGCCACGGGCCGCATCCACAACGGCGGCCGCGCGCTGACCGCCGATTCTGTCAGCTCGATCTTCTCCGCGTTCTTCGGCGGCGCCCCGGCGGCGGCCTATATCGAATCCACTGTCGGCGTCGCGGCCGGCGCCCGCACGGGCCTGGCCGCCGTGACCGTCGGCGTGCTGTTCCTGGCCGTGATGTTCTTCTCGCCGCTGGCCGGGCTGGTGCCGTCGTACGCCACGGCGCCGGCGCTGATGTACGTGGGCCTGCTGATGCTGTCGAGCGTGTCGCGCCTGCACATGGACGACCTTGTCGATTCCTTGGCCGGCCTGGTCTGCGCGGTATTCATCGTGCTGACCTGCAATATCGTCACCGGCATCATGCTTGGCTTCTGCACGCTGGTGATCGGCCGCATCGTCGCCGGTGAATGGCGCAAGCTCAATGTCGGCACGGTAGCCATTGCGGTGGCGCTCGCCGCGTTCTATGCCGGCGGCTGGGCCATCTGACGGCATCGCATTTTCCGTAAAACACGGTCCGCCAATATCGACCGGCACACCGAAATTCCGCCCCTGCCACGGGCGGCACCGATGTCTCCTCCACCTGGGATGACCGGTGGATTTGCCAGCCCTCGGGTACTTTCCCCCGGGGGCTTTTTTTATTGGCACGAGCTGCCGTGGCCCGGCCAAATATATCCGCGCCCGGGTGCCAAAACCTGTCAAAAATACCAGCGTCGCCAATCGTGCAAAGCGCGGCGGCGTCCCGGCAAATTTCGGAATCCGCTGAATGGCGAGTCGGACGACCACCGATTTGTTTATCGCGATTGCGGCGGCAGATTCTCGATTATCCGGCGATTCGAGGTTGCCTCGCCTTGCCGATTGTGGTTAGGATGCGAGCCAGCGCGACAAATGCCGGATAGCGCCAGATTCCGCCGGACAATCCCATAACTGGTCATTGCGATACCGTTTTTCCGCAAATCGGTTAGCGGGCCTTATGCGAATTGGCGTTTGAATGCGTGCTTTTCGCGATAATTCTTGTAATATTTTTGTTATGCGGACCCGTTTGCAGTGTCACGCAACGGCCGCCAATCTGAACGGGGATCCAAAAATGCCGACATACAAGCAACTGCTGGCCGAAAAAGAAGCGCTGGAAGCCAAGCTCAGCGAAGTGCGTGCCAATGAAGTGGCCGGCGTGATCGAACAGATTCGCAAGCTGATGGCCGATTATGATCTCAGCGTCGAGGACATCGCGCCCAAGCGCCGCCGTGGCCGTCCGGCCGGCACCGGTGCCGCGCGCAAGACCGCGTCGGCGCTGCCGCCGAAGTATCGCGATCCCAAGACGGGCAAGACGTGGTCGGGCCGTGGCCGCGCGCCGGCCTGGCTGGGCAAGCGCCCCGAGCGCTTCCTGATCGAACAGGCCTGACCCACCCCTCCCCTGGTCCGGCCGCCCGGCCGGCCGCCATCGCCCGCGCGCCCTAGCGCGCTTCGCACAGGTACTCGGGCCGCAGGGCCCGGAAACCCTGCTGCGAAGGTTCCGGTACCACCGTCGCACCACCATCGGCCGTCGGCCTCAACTGCAACACGCGCGCCGCGCATTGCGTGGCGGCATCGTCGCGGGTGTAACGGATTTCATATTGCTGGTTCACTTGCGGGATGAACGACACCCCGGCCGCGCAGCGGGCGTCGTCGGCCGGCGGCGCGGCGTACGACGTCACCGCGATAAAGATCCGCTTGCCCGGCACCACCTTGCGCTCACGCGTGCGCGACGGCGGCTCCGGCGCGATGCCCGCCATGTCCAGCGTCGAGTCGCGCCCCATCGCCGCCAGTTGCTTGCCGGTGCCGGCCAGTACCAGCGGCCGCGGCGACGGACACCGGGCAGGGTCCAGCACGCTGAACGTGGTCCGGTCGTCGGTGCTGGTCATCAGTCTCACGCTGGCGTACGGCGCATCGGACGGCACGCGGTAGTACGACACGCAGCCACCCAGCGCGACGGCCATGGCCAGGGCGGACGGCACGGCAGCAAACGGAATCCTGCGCATAGCGGGCACGAAGCGGACAGTTGGACGAGGTTGGTGCCACAGCATGGCGACATCGGGCCAGGCCGGACGTGCGCCGGGCCACGTTGAGGATATCCACAGCTTCTGTGGATATCCTGCCGGCCCGATCCGCCGGGGGCCTGTCGGTGCGGTATCGCACCGGACTGCCCAAGAATTAGGCAGCCGGCCCTGCCCCGTTCGCTCCCGATCCCCGGCAGATCCCCTGCCCGCCGCGCGGCCGTAACTAGGCAATGTAGGTCAGGATCGCGGCGAACCCAAGGCCGGCGTACCGGGCGGCGCATCGCGCCAGCGCTCGGCCAGGAAGTCGACGAACGCCCGCACCCGGGCCGGCACCAGCCGGCGCTGCGGCATGACGGCGTAGATGCCGTTGGCGGCGATGGTATAGTCCGGCATCACCCGCACGAGCCGGCCCGCCCGCAGATCGTCGCAGACATGCCATGTGGAATGCATGGCAATCCCGAAACCGGCCAGCGCCGCGTCCGACAGCAGTTCCCCCGTATTGGCCTCCACGCGCCCCCGCACGCGCACCGCGATTTCCCCGCCCTTGCCGTCCTCGAACCGCCAGACATCGGCCCGGCCCTGCGCGCCCACCAGCACCAGGCACTGATGCCGCGCCAGATCGGCCGGCGTCCGCGGCATGCCATGCGCGCGCAGGTAGTCGGGCGATGCGCACAGCAGCCGCTGATTGTCGGCCAGCTTGCGCGCCACCAGCGTGGAGTCGTCCAGCGAGCCGATGCGGATGGCCAGGTCGAAGCCGCTGCTGACCACGTCCAGCACGCGGTCGTCCAGGTTGACGCTGACATGGACGTCTGGATACCGGCGCAGGAATTCGGTCAGCAGCGGTGACACGTACTGCCGCCCGAATGACGCCGAGGTCGTCAGCCGCAGCGTGCCCGAGATGCCGCTGCCCGCCTGGCGCAGCGACCCGGCCAGCGCCTCCAGGTCTTCCACCAGCGGCCGCCCCTGCTCGGCCAGCACCGCGCCCTCGGGCGTGGCATGCAGCCGGCGCGTGGTGCGATGCAGTAGCCGGACGCCCAGTTCGCGTTCCAGCCGTTGCAGCCGCTGGCTGGCCACCGCCACCGAAATGTCCAGGCTGCGCGCCGCCGCGCTGATCGATCCCAGGTCCAGCACCCGCAGGAACAGCCCGATGTCACCGATGCGATCCATGATTCTCAACGATTGATTGAAACTGATTCTCGATATTGCCCGTTTTTCGAAGAATCAGAAAGGCCGAGACTGGCGGCCTGCTCCGCTCCTCCAGCCGGCGCCGTGCTCGCCGGTCCACCTTTTTTGCGAGAACCGACCATGACCGCCCCCGTTCCACCCGTTTCCACCCCCGCCACCGGCGCCCCGCCCGCGCGGATGCCGGCCGCCCTCTACGCGCTGACTGCCGGCTCGTTCGGCATCGGCTGCGCCGAATTCGTGATCATGGGCCTGCTGCTGCAGGTGGCGTCAGACCTGGGCGTGACCATCGCGTCCGCCGGCATGCTGGTGTCAGGCTACGCGCTCGGCGTGTTCGCCGGCGCGCCGGTCCTGACCCTGCTGACGCGCCGCATGCCGCGCAAGGCCGTGCTGCTGGGACTGATGATGGTCTACACGGTCGGCAACGCCGCGTGCGCGCTGGCGCCCGACTACACCACGCTGATGGTGGCGCGCGTGGTCACGTCGCTCACGCACGGCACGTTCTTTGGCGTGGGCGCCGTGGTGGCCACCGGCCTCGTGCCGGCCAACCGCCGCGCGTCGGCCATCTCGGTGATGTTCTCGGGCCTGACGCTGGCCACGCTGCTCGGCATGCCGGCCGGGGCCTGGCTGGGGCTGCATTTTGGCTGGCGCGCCACGTTCTGGGCCATGACCGCCATCGGGCTCGTGTCGCTGACGGTGATCGCGCTGCTGGTGCACGGCAGCCGCGACGACAGCGCGCCGGTGCGGCTGGTCGACGAACTGAAGACCATCGGCCGCCCGCAGGTGCTGCTGGGCCTGCTGATGACCGTGCTGCAGGCGCTGGGCACGTTCGCCGTCATCACCTATATCCAGCCGATGCTCACGCGCGTGACCGGCTTCGGCGAGGCCGCCGTGTCGCCCATCCTGCTGCTGTTCGGCGGCGGCATGATCATCGGCAACATCCTCGGCGGCCGCATGGCGGACCGCCACCCCACCGGCGCGCTGCTGGGTGCGGTGGCCGCGCTGACCGTGGTGCTGGCCGCGATGACGCTGTCGCTGCACAGCCATGTGGGCGTGGTGATCTTTGTGGGCGTGCTGGGCATCGCCGCGTTCTCGACCGTCTCGCCGCTGCAGCTGCGCGTGCTGCGCCATGCGCAGGGCGCCGGCCAGAACCTGGCGTCGAGCTTCAACATCGCCGCGTTCAATCTTGGCAACGGGCTGGGGGCGTGGCTGGGCGGCGTGGTCGTCGACCACGGCCCGGGCCTGCCGGCGCTGCCGTGGGTGGCCGCGCTGGCGCCGCTGGCGGCGCTGGGCATCGCGCTGCTGGCCGTGCGGCTGGAACGCCGGGCGGCCAGCGCGGGCGGCGCCTACCATCTCGACCCGGCTTGATGGCGGTCAACGAGGCCGCTGCCGATCTTGACGATGATGATGCCCGCATATTGCGGGCGTGCTCCGGTCCGTCGCAACACATGGCGCCTGCGCATCGACCCTGTGCCCAACCCACGCACTCCGATTGCCCCACACGCTCGCCATGCCCGTTGCCGACCTCGACGAATTCGCCCTCTACAACCGCATCCAGGACCATTTCCCGCTCGACGCGCGCCCGTACCAGAGCGCCGGCGAGCCGTTCAACCTGTCCGAACACACGCTGCTGAGCCTGCTTGCCCGCGACCTGGGCAACGGCCGCATCAGCCGCATCGGCGCCGTCTTCGCGCCGAACACCATTGGCGCCACGACGGTGGCCGCCCTGTCGATCCCGCAGGCCCGGATGGAGCACGCGGTCGACCGCATCAACCTCGATCCCGACATCAGCCAGAGCCATGCGCGCGAAGGCCACCGCTACAACCTCTGGTTCGTGGCCGGCGCGCGCGACCGTGGCACGCTGGACGGCGTGCTGGCGCGGATTGCCGCCGACCTGGGCCAGCGCCCCGTGGACCTGCCGCTCGAACGCGAATACCGGGCCGACCTGGGCCTGCCGCTCGGCGCCGGCCGGGGCGGCCGCCGCGTGCCCGCGCAGCCGCCGCTGATCCTGAGCCCGCCCGAGCCGCCCATCCTCGACGAGGCCGACTGGCGGCTGGCGGCGGCGCTCGAAGCCGGCCTGGCGCTGACGCCCCACCCCTACCACGCCCTCACGCGCCGCGCCGGGCTGCCGCTGTCCGATACGCTCGCGCGGCTGGCGCGCTGGCGCAGCGCGGGCGTGATCCGCCGCTTCGGCGCGATCCTGCGGCACCGTCCGTTCGGCTATACCCATAACGTGATGTGTGTCTGGAATGTGCCCGACGCGCGCGTGGATGCGGTCGGCATGCGGCTGGCCCATGTGCCGCACGTCAGCATGTGTTTCCGGCGCGCGCGGCGGCTGCCGCTGTGGCAGTACAACCTGTTCGCGATGATCCACGCGCGCAGCGCCAGCGAGCTGAATGCCACGCTGGCGCGCTTTGACGCCGTCGGCGGCCTGGCCGACGCGCCGCGCGCCGTGCTGCGGGCCAGCCACTGCTTCAAGCAGCGCGGCACGCGCTACGGCGGGGCGCTGCCCGAGTTCTGAATCAGGCGCCGCGCGGCTCGGGGAACAGCAGCGCCAGCCGCTGCGCCATCGCCCCCAGCCATTCGGGCCGTGGCGCGGCATCGAGCCAGTACTTGACTTCGAGCCCCAGCGTCGTGTCGCCCCGTATCGACAGCCGACGCTGGAAGAACAGCGTGTCGGTGTCGGCATCGCCGCTGATCAGCCGCAGGTAGCTCAGCGCGCCCGCGTGCAGCGTCAGGTCGGTCTCCCGATCGTCGAACGGCCCCGGCAGGAACCGGCCGTTGGCGCAGTGAAATCGCACCGCCAGGCCGATGTCGTCCACGGTCAGCGAGAACGTCCGGCCATCGAGCGCGGCTGGCGGCGCCAGCCAGCCGGCCCGGCGCATCGCTTCGAGCGCCACCACCAGCGGCGCGGCGCGCAGCGGGGCGGGCAGGTGGCGATGTACGCGCGTCGCCAGCGATTGCAGGATCGTCATGCCAGCGCTCCTTGTCCGGCCTCTTGTTCGGTGTGCGACAGCCACCGGATGCCCGGCGCGCCGCTCCAGTAGCCATTGCTCGGCAACGCCCCGGCCGGGCTCACGCTGGCCGGGGCCGCCTCGCGCGCACCGCGGCGGATGGCGTCGAGATGGGCGATGACATCGAACGTGCCCGAGGCGTGCGGGCTGATCCGCAGGTAGCCGATGCCCGCCGCGGCCATCCGCGACGCCTGCGCGCACAGGTCCAGGCACGTGGCCGACTGCGTCTGGATGCCATTGAGCGTGAAGAACGCCTGGCCCTCGCCCGTGTCGGCCACCAGGCCATCGGGATAGTCCATGCAGCGGAACTCGCACGCGTCCTTGCGCAGCCGATGGTGCCGCGCCGTGAAGCAGCGCGCCGAGAACGCCAGCGGCATGCGGCCCCAGACCATCGCCTCCAGATCCATTCCGCCCGGCCGGGCCGCAGCCAGCGCCGCCATCGTGTCGCCATCCATCTCCACCGGTACCGTGCAGCCCGTGGCGCCCAGTTGCGCCAGCCAGGCCAGCGTGCCGGCGTGGTAGACGTTCAGGTGCGGCCCGCCGATGAACGGCCGGCCCGCCATGTTCTGCACGGCGCCCAGGTCGTTGGCCTCGACCAGATAGTCGTCCTGCGCGCAAACCCGGCGCATCACGGCGATGTCGCTGTCCGATTCCACGAGCACCGGCGTGGACAGCACCACCTGCTTGCCGGCGTCGCGCAGCATGCCGGCCACGTCGAGCCAGTCGGCCAGCCGCATCTCGTGGCGGCGCGTGCACACGGCCTCGCCCAGGTAGACGCGGTCCACGGCGGTGTCGGCGACCGACGCATAGAACTGCAGCACGGTCGCGCGCGGCCAGTAGTAGAGCAGCGGGCCGAGCGCAAGCCGGCACGCCGGGGCCGTCGGGGCCGGATTCGTGGAAAGGGGGGTAGCCATGGTGGATGTGGGCGGAAGGTGCAGCGTGGGGGGATTCGGGAAGCGGGATCGGGCTATCGCCACGGACGGTCGTAGGCGCCCTGCGTGACCTGGTCGCCCTCGGCATGGCGGCCCAGCGTGGCCTGCCAGTCCTGGCGCGGCACGAAGCGCCGGGGGTCGCGGCAGGCATCGTCGATGGCAGCGCGCAGCACGCCCACCACGTCGGCCACATAGCGCGGGCTGCGCTGGCGGCCTTCAATCTTGATCGCCGCGATGCCGATGTCGATCAGCGACGGCAGCAGCGACACCGCGTTCAGGCTGGTGGGCTCCTCCAGCACGTAGCCGCGCTCGCCTTCCACCGTGAAACGGCCCTTGCACAGCGTGGGATAGCCGGCCGGTTCGCCGGGCGCGTAGCTGTCGATCAGGATGCCGGACAGCCGCGCCTGCATGGTGCCGTCGCGCTCGTCCCAGCGCACCGCGTGGGCCGGCGAGCAGACGCCCTTGTTGTTGGGCGAGTCGCCCGTGGCGTAGGACGACAGCAGGCAGCGCCCCTCGGCCATCACGCACAGGCTGCCGAAGCCGAATACCTCCAGCTCCACGTCGGTCTGGCGCGCCAGCCGGGCGATCTGCGGCACCGACAGCACGCGCGGCAGCACCACGCGCCGGATGCCGAACTGCTGGCGCATCAGCTCGATGGCATCGGCATGGGTGGCGGAGCCCTGCACCGACAGGTGGATGCGCAGCGACGGGTGCCGCTGCGCGGCGTAGGCGATGAGCCCGGCGTCGGCCATGATCACGGCATCCGCGCCCAGCGCGGCGGCGGCGTCCACGGCATGGTGCCAGCGCTCCACGTGGCCCATCTGGGCAAAGGTGTTGATGGCGAACAGCACCTCGGCGCCGCGCGCGTGCGCTTCGGCCACGCCGGTGCGGATATCGTCCTCGCTGAAGTTCAGGCCGCCGAAATTGCGCGCGTTGGTGGCATCGCGCAGGCCCAGGTAGACGGCGTCGGCGCCATGCTGCAGCGCCATGCGCAGCGCCGCCAGCGACCCGGCCGGCGCTACCAGTTGAGGGCGGCGGATCGCGCCCGGGGATTGTGTCATCGCGTGATGCATCGGGAAGGGGAACCCCCGGATGCTAGCGATTTGATGAGATCGCGCCTTTGACCGTGCGCAAATCCGACAGCGGGCGGACGGGCCGGCCGCCGGGCCGGCTCAGCGCGGCGCCGCGCCCAGCCGGGCCGAAAGCTGGTCGGCCAGCGCGCGCACCTGCCGCCCGATACGTTCGCCGGTGGCGGCGTCTATCTCGCTGCTCAGGTAGCTGACCGCGATGGCGCCGGCGGCCCGCGTCTGCTGCGCGTCGAACACGGGCGCGCCGAAGCAGGTCATGCCCTCGCGCATCTGGCCGTTGTCGATCGAATAGCCGGCCGCACGCACCTGCTCCAGCTCGGTGGCCAGTGCCGCCGCGCTGCCCACGCTGGCTCGCGTCAGCGGCGCCGGCAGGCCATCGGCGAACAGGCGCCGCACGTCGGCGGACGGCAGCGTGCTCAGCATCGCCTTGCCGGTGGCCGTGTAGGGCGCGGGCAGCCGCATGCCGATGCGGAATGTCACGCCCAGCGGCCGGTCGCCGTTCTGGCAGGCCAGGTAGACCACTTCGGCCCCTTCCAGCGTCGACAGCGTGACCGTGGCGTCGTGGAAGGCGTCGGTCTGGGACCAGAGCGCGCGGAATTCCTCGGTGATCTCGGTCTGCGCCAGGAAAGCGTTGGCCCAGCCCATCACGTGCGGGCCCAGCGCCATCGCGCCGCTCGGCAGGCGCTTGAGCAGTTGAAGCTGCGCCAGCGTGTCGCACATGCCGTGCAGCGAACTCTTGGGTGCGCCGGTCAGGCGCGTCAGGTCCGCCAGCGTGAGCGGGGTGGCCGACGCGGCGATGGCATCGAGCACCCGCACGGCCCGGACCACGGCCGGCGAGGTCGGCCGGCTGTCGGGCGCCAGGTCGGCAGGCGGGGTATAGGCGGATTTGGGCATTGGCAACTGCAGGACTGGAACGGATGGCGATGCTGGCGGTCTGCCCGGCATGGGCGTATGATCGAGCATCGTTCGACATACGGAATATAGTTCAATCTATTGAACGCCGGCAAGTCTGACGTGAGGCCGCGCCGGCGCCGTGACTCTCTCGGGGAAATTCGCCATGCAACTGAAGGATCCTTCGCTCTTCCGCCAGCTCGCTTATGTGGACGGCCAGTGGCAAGGCGCCGATTCCGGCGCGACGTTCGACGTGACCGACCCGGCCACCGGCGAGGTCATCGCCAGGGTGGCGGACCTGGGCGCCGCCGAAACCGAGCGCGCCGTGGCCGCCGCCGAGGTGGCGCAGAAGGGCTGGGCGGCGCTGACCGGCAAGGCCCGCGCCGCCATCCTGCGCCGCTGGTTCGACCTGATGGTTGCCAATACCGACGACCTGGCCTACCTGATGACC
This sequence comes from Cupriavidus sp. H18C2, assembly GCF_049393795.1. Lineage (NCBI taxonomy): Bacteria > Pseudomonadati > Pseudomonadota > Betaproteobacteria > Burkholderiales > Burkholderiaceae > Cupriavidus > Cupriavidus sp. H18C2. The sequence continues at coordinate 1,124,076 of NZ_CP186011.1, forward strand.
CGCGAACAGGGCAAGCCGCTGGCCGAGTCCAAGGGCGAGATTGCCTACGCCGCGAGCTTTATCGAATGGTTCGCCGAAGAAGCCAAGCGCGTGGACGGCGAGGTGCTGGCGTCCCCTGCCGCCGACAAGCGCCTGGTCACGCTGCGCCAGCCGGTGGGCGTCTGCGCGGCCATCACGCCGTGGAACTTCCCCGCCGCGATGATCACGCGCAAGGCGGCCCCGGCGCTGGCCGCCGGTTGCGCCATCGTCATCAAGCCCGCCGAACTGACGCCGCTGTCGGCCTTTGCGCTGGCCGAGCTGGCCCATCGGGCGGGTGTGCCGGCCGGCGTGCTGCAGGTGGTGACCGGCGATTCCAGGACGATTGGCGCCGTGCTGACGGGCAGCCCGATCGTGCGCAAGCTGTCGTTCACGGGATCGACCGAGGTGGGCCGCATCCTGATGGCCCAGTCGGCGCCCACGGTCAAGCGGCTGTCGCTGGAACTGGGCGGCAACGCGCCGTTCATCGTGTTCGACGATGCCGACGTGGACGCCGCCGTGGAAGGCGCCATCGCCGCCAAGTACCGCAACGGCGGCCAGACCTGCGTCTGCGCCAACCGCTTCTATATCCAGGACGGCATCTACGACGCCTTCGCGGCCAAGTTTGCCGAGCGCACCAGCCAGTTGCGCGTGGGCAACGGGCTGGAGGACGGCGTCGTGATCGGCCCGCTGATCGAGGACAAGGCCATCGACAAGGTCACGTCGCTGATGGACGACGCCACGTCGAAGGGGGCCCGGGTGCTGACCGGCGGCGGCAAGCACAAGCTCGGCGGCACGTTCTACACGCCGACCGTGCTGGCCGGCGCCACGGCCGAGATGCGCGTGGCACGCGAGGAAATCTTCGGCCCGGTGGCGCCGCTGTTCCGCTTCACCCGCGACGAGGACGCCGTGGCCGCCGCCAACGCCACCGAATTCGGGCTGGCCGCCTATCTGTACACGCGCGACATCGCCCGCGCCTGGCGCACGGCCGAGGCGCTGGAATACGGCATGGTGGGCCTGAACACGGGCCTGATCTCCAACGAGGTGGCGCCGTTCGGCGGCATCAAGCAGTCCGGCATCGGCCGCGAGGGCTCCCGCCACGGCATCGAGGAGTACCTGGAGATCAAGTATCTTTGCCTGCAGGTTTGATGACGATTACGGTTGCGCTGCCGACGGTTTAATCAAGATCCAGGAGACCCCATGAACCCCTTCCGCTTCCAGACCGTGCCGACGGTCATCGTCGAAGCTGGCGCGGCGCGCCGGCTGGGCGCGCTGCTGCGCGAGTCGTACCCGCAGGCGCGGCGCCTGTGCGTCGTGACCGACGGGTTCCTGGCCCGCAGCGGCCTGCTGGCGCCGGCGCTGGACGACCTGCGCCAGCACGACTGGCAGGTGACCGTGATCGACGACGTGGTGGCCGACCCGCCCGAGCACGTCGTGCTGGAAGCCACCGAGCGCGCGCGCCAGGCCGATGCCGAGGTGGTGCTGGGCCTGGGCGGCGGCTCGTCGATGGACGTCGCCAAGCTGATTGCCGTGCTGCTGCCGGCCTCGCAGTCCATCAAGGACATGTACGGCGTGAAGAAGGTCACCGGCACGCGGCTGCCGCTGGTGCAGATGCCGACCACGGCCGGCACCGGCTCCGAGGTCACCGCCGTGTCCATCGTCACGACCGGCGAGACCACCAAGATGGGCGTGGTGGCGCCGCAGCTCTTCGCGGACCTGGCCATCCTGGACGCCGAGCTGACGCTGGGCCTGCCCCGCGCCGCCACGGCGGCCACCGGCATCGACGCGATGGTCCATGCGATCGAGGCCTACACCAGCGCCCATCTGAAGAATCCCGTCTCCGACATGCTGGCCGTGCGCGCGCTGGAACTGCTGTCGCAGAACCTGATGCGCGCCTGCGACAACGGCCAGGACCGCGCCGCGCGCGAGGCGATGCTGCTGGGCGCGATGTTCGCCGGGCAGTCGTTCGCCAACGCGCCGGTGGCGGCCGTCCATGCGCTGGCTTACCCCATCGGCGGCATCTTCCACGTCGCGCACGGGCTGTCCAACGCGCTGGTGCTGCCGCACGTGATGAAGTTCAACGCGCCGGCCGCCTGCAAGCGCTACGGGGAGCTCTGCGACGTAGTGCTGCCCGGCACCACGGGCAGCGACGAAACCAAGGCCGCCGCGCTGATCGCCCATATCGAGGGGCTGGTGGAAGCCACCGGCATCCCGCGCACGCTGCGCGAGGTGGGCGTGCAGGAGACCGACCTGGACCGCCTGGCCGCCGACGCGATGCTCCAGACCCGCCTGCTCGTGAACAACCCGCGCGAAGTGACCCAGGCCGACGCGCACGGCATCTACCGCGCCGCGCTGTGACGCCGGCGGGCGCCGCCGCCATGGTTCCGGCCGGCGGCGGCGTCCCAATCCACCAGAAGTCGTCCGATTCCTACACTGATTTCAGCCCCAGCCCGCCTCAGCGCGGAGTGGTGCTGTCCTAACCTGAAGGCACAGGGACAGCCAGCGCGACAGTACCCGTCTGCCGCGCTGCAGCACCACAACAAAGGAGCGCACCATGGGTATCGGTACTATTCTTCTGATCATTCTCGTCCTGCTGCTGATTGGCGCACTGCCGACGTGGCCGTACAGCTCCGGCTGGGGCTACGGACCGTCCGGCGGCCTGGGCCTGATCGTCATCATCGTCGTGCTCCTGGTTGTGTTGGGCCGCATATAAGGCCCGGGTTTCACAAACCGAAGGAGATCGACCATGCCAGCCAAATCGAAGGCACAGCAGATGGCGGCCGGCGCCGCCTTGTCGGCCAAGCGCGGCGAGCGCAAGGCCAGTTCGCTCAAGGGCGCATCGAAGTCGATGGCCAAGTCGATGAGTGAAGGCGAGCTCAAGAAAATGGCCAGCACCAGCCAGAAGGGCAAGCCCACGCACAAGTCCAAGCGCTGACGCGCGCGGCGTGCCGCGCGGGCGGCAAATGACGGAGGGGCGGTGAAAACCGCCCCTCCGCTGCTTTCTGCCGGGCTAGCCCTTGGACGACTTCGGCGCTTTCCCTGCGGACGCCTTCTTCGTCGACTCCTTCCCGGCGGCCTTCTTCCCGCCCGCTTTCTTCCCGGCGGCCTTCTTGCCCGCCCCCTTCTTGCCCGCCCCCTTGTTCCCGGCGTCCTCTTCGAACCGCACCGGCCCCACATAGCCCAGCAGCCGGCGCGCCTTGCCGCTGCGCGCCAGCGGAATCGCCACGGTCATCGCGCGCGCAAAGCCGGCGATGCTGTGCATGTCTTCCTCGACGTAGCGCCGGAAGAAATCGGCCCAGCGGAAGTCGCCATAGGCGTTGCCAGGCTTCTGGTAGGCCCCGGCATTGCGCGTGAACGCGGCGAGGCTGCGGTACGGGTCGTCGCGCATGCTCATCACCGTGGCCGGCAGGTCCTTCTCGGTCAGGTGCTGGCCGTGTTCGTCATATGGATTCAAGTGCCCAAGCGCGCGCATCTGCTTCCAGAACTTGCCCGGCGACAGGTGGCTCAGGTCCGCGATGATGCGCACCGGCGCCTCTTCCCAGCCCAGTTCCAGCCAGGCGCGCGCCCAGTGGTGGTGATCGGCGATGTAGAGTGCGCCGCCCGGCCCCACCACCGTCTCGATGCGATGCTCGGTCAGAAAGCGTTTCTGCGCGGCCGGGCTGCGCGGCCGGGCCGAGACGTCCATTTTCTCGTGCACCTGGTACATGCCGAGCGTGATCTGCGTGGGACGCAGCGTATCCAGTTCCGCGGTCGTTTCCGTGGCCATCGGCAATGTCCTTAGCTGTTGCTGGCCACCTGGCGGTCCACGTAGTGCTCAAGCTCGCTGCCAGGGTCCTCGTTGCCGGTGCTGTCCTCGGCCACGGCCTCGTGCGCCACCGGCGCGGCGTGGGCCGGGCGCGTGGTGTCCGGCGATGCCTCGCCCGACGGCTTGCCCTTGCCACCCGGCATCGGCCAGTACTCGCCTTCCGGCGCGCCGATCAGCGACGGCGCCCGCTTCGGGTCGAAATCGGTCCACTGGCCGCCTTCCCAGGTGCCCTTGGCCTGCTCGCAGTCGCTGGCGCCGCCTTCGCGCAGCACCTCCAGCACTTCGTCGCGGCGGTCGCCCTTGGCACGCGCGGCCAGCAGCACGCCGGGCGGCCGGGCACCGCCCGGGTCCACCGACATGATCGAGACGTCCCAGACCGAGAAGCCACGCGCGTAGAGCTTCTGGGCGGCCTGCTCGGCCTCGGGGATGGATGCAAAGCGTCCGGCGACTATCGAAGACATGATCGTTTCTCCCTGTTTATCCTGCGGTCAGAGGCATCAGGCGTTCACCACCTCGCCACCATTGATGTGGAGGATCTGCCCGGTGATATAGCTCGCGGCGTCCGACGCCAGGAACACGTAGCCGGCCGCCACCTCGAACGGCTGGCCGGGGCGCTCCATCGGCGTCTTCTTGCCGAATTCCGCCACTTCCTCGGGGCTGAACGTCGATGGAATCAGCGGCGTCCAGATCGGGCCCGGCGCCACCCCGTTCACGCGGATGCCGCGCTTGACCACCTGCAGCGCCAGCGAGCGCGTGAACGCGACGATGGCGCCCTTGGTGGCCGAATAGTCCAGCAGGTGGGCGCTGCCCCGGTAGGCGGTGACCGACGTCGTGTTCAGGATCGTCGACCCCTTGCCCAGGTGCGGCAGCGCCGCGCGCGTGACGTGGAACATCGCAAAGACGTTGGTGCGGAATGTCCGCTCGACCTGGTCGGGCGTCACCTCTTCCAGCGATTCCTGCGGATGCTGCTCCGCCGCATTGTTCACGAGGATGTCCAGCCGGCCGAACCTGGCGAGCGTGTCCGCCACGACCTTGTCGGCGTGCTGGACATCGGCGATATCGCCGGCAATGGCCAGCGCCCGCTGGCCGGCGTCCTCGACCAGCCGCTGGGTTTCCTTCGCATCCTCGTGCTCGTCGAGATACGCAAACGCAACGTCCGCCCCCTCGCGCGCAAAGGCCACGGCGATGGCCCGGCCGATGCCACTGTCGCCGCCGGTCACCAGCGCCACCCTGCCTTGCAGGCGGCCGCTGCCGACGTAGTCGTCCGCGCCGCTGTCGGGCTTCGGCGTCATTTCGCTCTCCAGGCCCGGCTGGCGGTCCTGGTGCTGGGGCGGGAGCTTCTCGGGTGTGGACATGGCGTGCGTTCCGTAGGATCTGGCGATGAATGGATCAATACGGCAAGGCGCGCAAATTCCGTGCCGCGGCGCGCGCAGGCAACCACCGGCAGCCGCTGCCACGGCGATGCGTAACGGTTACAAGTGCTGGCAAGGATTGCACCGGCCACACGGCGCCGCATCGGAAAGCGTGGCGGCACAAACCTTGCTCCACCGTCGCCGGTACTGGCTTTTGCGAGAACAGATCCATGGGTAAGCGAAAAAGACGGCTTGGCGAAGGCGCGGCGCTGATGGTGCCGATCGACCATCTGCGCCCCACGCAGATGACCGTGGGCGCGTACCACGTCGCGCAGAAGATGCACGTCACGCGGCGGCTGTCGCACGCCGACCTGCCTGCCTTTCTGGACCAGCATCGCGTGCACGTGGTGCAAGGCCCCGACCAGACGCTGTTCGTGGTCGACCATCATCACTGGGTGCGCGCGTGGCAGGAGATGGGCATCGACATGGTGCCGGCGCTGGTGCGGGACGACCTGAGCCACCTGTCGTGGCGCGAGTTCTGGAAGCAGATGGACGCCGAGAACATGGTCCACCCGTACGACGAGCACGGCCGGCGCCGGCCGATCCGCGAGCTGCCCGAGGACGTGCACAGCATGCGCGACGACCCCTACCGCAGCCTGGAAGCGTTCGTGCAGCTTGCCGGCGGCTACCGCAAGGTGTCGACGGCCTATTCGGACTTCCGCTGGGCCGATTTCTTCCGCAAGCACATCAAGGGGCCGCTCGATACGCACCACACGTTCGCCGGGGCGCTGGCGCGCGCCGTAAAGCTCGCGCTGAGCCCCAAGGCCCGTGGCATGCCCGGCTACATCGGGCCGGCCGACTGACCGGCCTGCGCCTTGCGCCGGGCGATGTCCCGCGCGTGCGTCAGCGCGCAGCACAGCAGCAGGTAGGCCCGCTTGAACTCGCCGGCGGCCTCGCGCGGGCTGCCGTTGCGCGCGTGGCGAAAGCCGGCTTCGAGCCGGGCCTCGATGCCGCGCTCCACGTCGGGCTGCGTGAACAGCGCGCGCTCGCGGCTGTTCCACAGCGCCATCGTCGTTGCCTGGCGCGTTTCCAGCGCCGCGGCCGACATGTCCTCGTCCGGCTTGCAGAATTCCAGCCGCATCTCGCACAACGCCTGCATCAGCACGCGCGTCTGCCGCAGGTCCTTGCCGCGCGCGGCGCGCGGGGTGCCGCCCTTGCCGCGCTGGATAGCCGTGGCCAGGCGCGCCGGCGACACGTGCAGGCCGTGCCGCGCCGGCCCGCCATCGCTGGCGGTCACGATGCAGGCATTGCCGGATGTCTCGGACGATTGGAAAGATTCAGCAGCAGGCAGCGACGGGCGCGCCTCGGTATGGAAGTTTGCCTCGCTGCTGCTGTCAGCGTGAAGGCAACCAATGACTGCATGTTCCACCTTGAGCCTCGATTGCGATGCGTGTTGTGCTTGTTATGGGTATCTGCATCGATGCAATTGCCGTGCCGGTCGATGCCGTGCCGGTGCTCACCCGAACGGGTGCCGCTTCAAGCGGCTTCAAGCGCTTTAGGCGGCCTTGCGCGGCGAGGACGATACCGTGGCGGTGTTTTCCAGCAGCGCCAGCAGCCGGGCCTCGTCGGACCGCAGGCGCGCCGCTGCACGCGGTGCCGGTAAGGCGTGCAATGTGTCGTCCATGAACGCGGCCAGCACGTCGGGATGCACGTAGCACTTGCGGCAGACCGCCATCGTATTGCGCAGCCGCTGCGCCACGGTGCGGATGACTTCGACCACCGCGCGCTTGCGCGCCGTCTCGCTGTCGGCGGGCGTCTTGCGCAGCAGCGCCAGCGCATGCACGCTGCCCGCCCACGTGCGGAAATCCTTGGCGGTGAACTCGCCGCCGGTCACCTCCTGCAGGTAGGCGTTGACGTCGGTCGAGCCGATCTCGCGGATCTGGCCCTCGGCGTCCTGGTACTTGAACAGCCGTTGCCCGGGCAGCTCGGCGCAGTTGCGCACCACGCGCGCCAGCCGGGCGTCGTTGACCGAGACGTCGTGCGTCACGCCGCTCTTGCCCGTGAACTGGAAGCGCAGCCGGCTGCCGCGCACGGCCACGTGTTTGCGCTTGAGCGTGGTCAGGCCGTAGGTGCGGTTCTGCTCGGCGTAGCGCGGCGTGCCAACGCGTACCAGCGTCGCGTCGAGCAGCGCCACCACGGCCGCCAGCACCTTCTCGCGCGGCATGCCGTTGCGCGCCAGGTCGCGCGTCACGCGCCCGCGCAGGTGCGGCAGCGCGTGGCCGAATGCCATCAGCCGCGCGTACTTGTCGGCATCGCGCAGCGCGGCCCATTCGGGGTGGTAGAGGTACTGCTTGCGGCCCCGGGCGTCGCGGCCGGTGGCCTGCAGGTGGCCGTTCGGGTCCAGGCAGATCCAGACCGATTCGTAGGCCGGCGGAATCGCCAGCGCGTTGATGCGGGCCAGCGTGGCTTCGTCCACGCGCTTGCCGTCTGGTCGGACGTAGGTAAAGCCCTTGCCGGCCCGCCGCCGGGCAATGCCGGGCTCGCTGTCCTCGACGTAGTGCAGCCCCGCCTTGCGCAGCGCCGCGTCCAGGCTTGGGGTTTCCACATCGGCAACGGGGGTCGGTTTCATGTGCATGCGGGTACGCATGAGTCGTGCCATCCCGGGCGGACGCGCCGCCGCGCCCTTTTGCAATGCTTACCGATCCAAACGGGCGACCCGGGCAACTTTGCAAGTCCTGCAAATCGCCCTGCCCGCCCGCCCCGTCAGCGGCTCTTGTGCATCGGCGGGGCCGACGCGGCGATCACCTGCGGGTCGTTGTCGTCGTCATCCCCGGCCATTACCGCCTCGCGCGTTTCTTCCCTGGCCAGGCTGTCGGGCTCCAGCCCGTCGTCGTGATGCGGCGTCTTCGCCACCGACGACGGCTTGGACGGCCGCGCCGGCACGGCGGGCCCGGTACGCGCCTCGGTCACCATTTCGCGCAGCCAGCCCAGCAGCAGCCGGGTGTAGGCCCGCTGGCTGTCCTCGGACGTCAGGCCGTGATCGGCGCCCTTGAGCACGCGATAGGTGATGGAGCTGGCCTGGATGCAGGCATCGACGTAGCTGAGCACGGCCGTGTGCGGCACGATGTTGTCGTGCTGGGATTCCACCACCAGCACGTCGCCCTTGAAGTTGGTACACGCGCGCAGGGCGCGGTTGGTGTCGGCCGCCACCACCTTGCGGCGGTACGCCACCAGGTCCTGGTCGCGGTGAAGCTGGCGCTTGGGCACTTCCCAGCCTTCGTCCATGTACAGCGCCGGGGCGCGGAAGGCGAGCCAGCGGATGGGCCGCAGCTCGCACAGCACGGCGGCCAGGTAGCCGCCGTAGCTGCTGCCGACCACGGCAATCGCGTTGCGGTCCACCTCGGGGTGCCGCACGAGCATGTCGTAGGCGGCCAGCACGTCGGCCAGATTGCGCATGCGGCTGACGGTCTCGTACTGGGCGGACGTGCCGGCGTGGCCGGTCAGGTCGAAGGTCATGCAGACCGCGCCCAGCCCGGCCACCTCGCGGGCACGCGCCAGGTACTGCTGCTGGCTGCCGCCCCAGCCGTGCACGAACAGCACGCCGGGCAGCTTGGTGGCGGGCGAGATCACCGTGCCGGCGATCATGCCCGCTTCGGTATGGATCTGTATCGATTCTTCATGTGTGGCCATCGGATGTCGACTCCAGTCTCGCGTATTTGGTCAGTGCGCCAACACTGCGGTCTTCTCCCTGAAAGTAGACGTCCGCGTCTTGGGGCACGGTCGCGTCCTTGCCATAGATTTCGCGCGTGCTCGCCGTGGCGCGCACGCATTGCGGGTCGTCGCGGAACGCCGCCAGCGCGGCCAGTTCGGCGCCGGTGGCCCCGCCCACGCGCCAGGACTGCTCCAGCACGCCCAGCAGCGGCCGGCCCTGGTGCGTGCCGAACGCCACGTCGTAGTTGCAGCGCGACACCAGCACGCCCGGAAAGCAGTCGACGGCCGCCGCATGGTAGGCCACGGCCGCCCGCACCGCATCGCGCAGGTGGGCTTCCACCGGGTGCGCCAGCAGGTTTTCCAGCGTGCCGCGCACGACGCGCAGCGTCGACCCGCCATACACGAGCTGGCCACGGTTGTCCCGCGTCAGGTCCTGGGTGCCGCAGTAGCTGGCGCGCAGGTCGCCAATCTCCACCTGGCCGACGCTGAACGTCTGCACGTTGTCGAGATTGCGCTCCAGCACCAGCCCTTCCCGGTCCACGCTGTCCGCGTCCAGGTCCTGTAGCACGCTGTCCAGCTCGGCCTCGGTCGACACCACGTGCTGGCCTAGTCCGCCAATGCCGCACGGCTCCTTCACGCGGACCTTGCCGTCGCGCAGCATCGCCACGCCGGCCTGGCGCGCATCGGCCAGCGAGAACGCGGTGTAGCCGGGCAGCACGTGGTCGCGCACGCGGTCCGTGAAATCGGCGCTCCATCCCTCGGGGGCGCGCGCGTCGGGCGCCACCAGCCCGTGGGAAATCACCTTCGTGCCGATGAATGCGTGCGGCACCACGCCGCCCAGCAGATCCTGCAGGCTGCCGATGCCAAGCTGGCGCGCGGTGTCGATGCCGACCAGCGTATGGGCCGGCACGAAGTAGAACCGCCCGCCGGCGCCGTCGAACGGCTGCTGCATGGCGGCGTCGTAGGTGCCGGCGAACGTGGAGCCGGCCAGGCGGGCCACGCGCTCGGCAATGCCGCGCAGCGTGGCGCCCTGGTGGCTGTCCGGGTCATCGCAGTCGGCCCGGCCGTACGCCACCACGCGCACGATGCGGGTCTCCGGCTCGGGGGCCGCGGCGGTTTCCACCGGGGCGATCGCTGCTGCATCGGGAGTCACTGGGGTTGCCAAGTCGGGCTCCTTCGCGGCCGGGCCGCATCTCCTGCATTGACGGACGGGGTGCCGCGGCTCAGGCCACGGCCGAAGTCTCGCTGTGCGTGTCGCGCTTGTCCTGCGCCGGGGGCTTGCTGCCCCGGGCGTGGCGGGCCCGGGCCTTCTGCGCGTGGTTCTCGTTGGCCTCGTCGATCGAGTGGCTGCACTTGACGTCGCCCTCCTCGTCGGCCAGTTCGGCAAGATGGCGATAGAACTTCACGAGCTGCCGCAATTCCTCCTCGTCGAGGTCCTCGATGGCCACCAGGTGGTTGCTGGCCTCGCGGTGCGACGCCAGCAGTTCGTTCAGCTTCAAATGCACCGCGATCGAATCCTTGTTCTGGCTCTGCTGGATCAGGAACACCATCAGGAACGTGACGATCGTGGTGCCGGTGTTGATCACGAGCTGCCAGGTTTCCGAATAGCCGAACATCGGCCCGGTGATGGCCCACGCGGCCACCACGAACACCGCCAGCGCGAACGCGACCGGCGACCCGGCCTGCTGCGTGGCGGCGCCGGCAAAGCGGTCGAACAGATGAAAAAGGCTGCGCGTCTTCTGCTGGCTCATGTCTGACTCCCTGGGACAAGCGGGACTGTCTACATTGTAGGGAGCGCCCTCATGCAGTTTCAGTCGGTGGCGTCCTACAAGGATGTCATCCGGCACCGTGACACGTCGTATTTACAAGCCACGACCCGGCGCCGCGGGCGCGCGGTGGGCATGACGATTGCTGCTCTCCGCACGGGCGCGGCATCGTGCCGCGCGTATCCCATGACCGACGAGGACTGCCATGACCGAAAGCGAAGCCCCGGGCCGCACCAGCCCCGACGACGAAGACGAACTGCTGCGCGAGCGCGTGGGCACCTGCATCGCCGAATTCTGCGGCGGCGACATGCCCGACGGCGTGGCCGTGCACGTGGTGGACCGGCGCGTGACGATCACGGGCCAGGTGGAGGACATCGATATCGCGCAACGGATCGAAAAGGCCGCGTCGACGCCGCCAGGCATCCTGGGCGTGTCGAACCAGCTCACCACGCGCGTGCCTCCGCCCGCCGAGCCGATGGGCCAGCCGCCCCAGGCCACGGGCATGCGCGCCGACCCGGCGGAAAAGCCGGCCGGGCAGGTGAATCACAAGGTTTGAGGCAGCAGCCTGCTGGGAGCTGGCTCCCAGCAGGCAATATCACCTGCCTCACCCCCACGGGTCGTACCGGTCCTTCTCCCAGTACGGCGAAATGCCGTAGTACTCGTGGATGCTGGTGGCCCATTGCGAATTGGCCATGGTCGGCCAGTGCTCCTTGTCGAAGCCCGGCGCGGCCTTGATGCGGTCCTTCTCCACGCCCAGCACGAAGCATTTGCGGCGCGTGTCCAGCGTCAGCGCGGACCACGGCAGCGCGTGAAGCTTTTCGCCGATGCCAAGGAAGCCGCCCATGGCCAGCACGGCATAGGCAATCCGGCCGCCCAGCACGTCGAGCATGATGTGGTCGATGGTGCCGATTTCCTCGCCGGACGGGTCCACCACCTTGTTGCCTTCCAGCGTGTCGGACGCCATCACGAACGGGCCGCAGCCCGCGCCGGTCTGGTCGACGTCACCGATGATCGCGGCACCGCGCGGCGGCGTGTCGGCCGGCGGTACCTGGGGGTCCAAGGGCTTCATGTGCAAATTCCTCCTGGTGGATGAAAAACTCAGCGGCCAGCCGGAACGGGCGGCCGCAGGGGGTCGAAGTCTTCCCAGCGGCCGTCGCGCCACTGGCCTTCCGCGCGCTCCACGTCCTGCGCCCCGTTGCGGCGCAGTTCGTTGGCCACCAGCGACGTGTTGTCCGCGCTCACGTGCGCCGCCAGCAGCACGCCCGCATGCCGCACCGGGCCGCTGCGTGCATCGGTCTTGGCCAGCGCACCCATCAGGGACCCGGCGTAGGCGCCCAGCCCCGTGGCAAACGCCATCACCAGCACCAGCACCCATGGCTGCGGGGCGGCCGTGGCAAACCACGCGCGCGCCGCCGCCACCAGGCAGATGCCAATGGCAAAGCCGATGGCCGCGCCGATCACGATGCCGCGCCCGGCGCCCGGCCCGGCCTTGCGCGCGGCCGGGTCCACGGCTTCGTCGCCTCCAATCGGATAGGTGCCGTGCTGTCCCGGCGGGTTCACATAGAACATGGTCAGATCGTCCTGCCTGACACCCTGGGCCATCAATCGCGATGCGGTGGTCTCGGCCCGGTCGAACGTTTCGAATCGTCCTGCGATGATCGTAGACATCCTGAGGCTCCGTTCAAGGCATGTTGCAGTGCAATGGTCTCGGGGCGCACACTTCGCGACCCGTCGCGCGGAAAAGTCGCCGCCGGCTGCGGCGGGATCAGCGCTTTTCGAATCAGCGCTTTTTCTTGTCGCCGCCCTTGTCGGTGGCGCCGGGCCGATGTGCCGCGGCCTTCTCGCCGGCCGGCTGGTGCTCGCTGCCCTTCTTCAGGGTCCAGTCCACGTCGTCGCGCTTGGTGGCGGTCTGGCGCTCGGCATGGGCTGCCGCGCTGGGCGAGATCGGGTCGCTGGCCGGGAAGGTCATGTCCAGTGACTCGTCAACGGCTTCCTGGTAGGTTTTCTTGGCCTTGTCGGCCTTGCCCTTGCTAGCCTGGTCGGCCGACGCGGTGGACGGCTTGGCGGAAGGCTTCTGGGATTCCTTCGAGGCTTTGGCTTGTGCCATGGCATCTCTCCTGTTCGAATGACGTCCGCGCCCTGTCTGCGGGGCTGCGTCGAACAACGATGCAAACGGCGGGCCAGCGCCAACGTGCGCGCCACGGCGCGCCAGCACAGGGATCAGGGGGGAAGATGCCCGGCCTGGCGCTGCAGATTGTGCGCCAAGCGGTAAAAAGTGCTCAGGTTGGGCGGGCGCTGATGGCGCGCGGAAAGCGCACCGCAATGCAGACCGTGACGTTGTCGCTGTCGCAATCCTGGTTCTCGGCGGTCAGCACCGCGCCCTGCAGTTCGACCATGCGGCGGGTCAGCAGCAGCGCCGTGCTTTGGCGCGGCGAATGGCCGCCGTTGTCGGGCGGCCGGCGGTCGAAGAACTCGCTCAGCGCCGACAGCCGGCTGGCGCCGCGCGAGCGGTCCACGGGCGGGCTTTCGGTCACGCGGAACTTGACGAAGTCCGGCTCCGCGCTCAGGTGCACGCGCACGGAACCGCCCGCCGGCGCGCGCCACAGGCAGTGCACCAGCAGATGCCGCAGCAGCGGCCCGGCCCGCAGGGAATCGCCGGGCACGGCAAATCCGAGCCCGTGGTCGTCGTGGCATTCCAGCGGCGACAGGATGACGCCGCGCGCCTCGGCCGCGGGCCGCTTGTCCTCGATGGCCAGCGCGGCCAGCATGCGCAGGTCGGTGTCTTCCCAGGTCGGCGCGCGCTCGTCGGCCAGCAGCCGCACGCCTTCTTCCATTTCCTCGATCAGCGCCAGTTGCTGCTGCATGCCGGAACGCATGCCGTCCAGCGCGCGCTGCGCCGGGGCGGCCAGCGTGTCGATGGAACGGTCCAGCACATAGCTCCAGCTCTGGATAGCATTCAGGGACGACCGCAGGTCATGCGATGCCTGCTCGATCAGCGCGGATACCTCGCCAATGCTGCGCACCGTGGCAGGCGCCTGCCCGGTTGCGCCTCCACTGTCGGCGGACACGGCGGAAGGGGGGATACGCGGAGCGTCAGTCATGGTCAACCGTCGGTAAGGCAATCGAATCAGGAACCTCCACGGGCTCCGGCACGCAAGAACCGTGCGCTGGCACGGTCAGCCCGTGTCCGGCGCACCGCCGCATGCCCCCGCCGCCGCTTTTTGCCGCCGCCATCATGCGGCGGGCGGCGCGGCATCGCTGCTGCGAGAAGCCCTCAGCCACTCCGGCAGTTCGCCTTTCGCGGCGTAGTCCTCCAGACGGTTGTACAAAGTCTTCAAACTGATGCCCAGAATTTCAGCCGCGTGCTTCTTCACGCCGGCGCACTGCTCCAGCGTGGCGAAGATCAGCTGGCGGTCGGCCTCGGCCAGCGACATGCCCACCGGCACGGACACCACCGCGGTGCCGGCGCTGGGCGCCGCGGCCACCTGCAGCGGGATCTGGACCTCGGTGATCACGTCCTGGTCGGCCATGATGTAGGCGCGCTGCACGAAGTTGCGCAGCTCGCGGACGTTGCCCGGCCACGAATGCATGCGCAGGCTTTCCAGCACCGCCGACGAGAACCGGCGCTGCGTGCCCTGCTCCGCGTTGAGCTGCTCCAGCATCGTGTTGGCGATCTGCACCACGTCGTCGCCGCGCGCGCGCAGCGGCGGCAGCTCGATCGGGAACACGTTGAGCCGGTGATACAGGTCGGCGCGCAGCTTGCCGTCGGCTACCGCTTCTTCCGGATTCCGGTTCGTGGCAGCCAGCACGCGCACGTCGGCGTGGGTCTCGCGGTTGGTCCCCACGCGCATGAACGAGCCGGTTTCCAGCACCCGCAGCAGCTTGACCTGCAGCTCCAGCGGCATCTCGGTGATTTCGTCCAGGAACAGCGTGCCGCCGTCGGCGCGTTCGAAGTAACCCTTGTGCTGGCGGTCGGCGCCCGTGAAGCTGCCGCGCTCGTGGCCGAACATCTCGGTCTCGATCAGCGTCGGCGAAATGGCGCCGCAGTTCACGGCCAGGAACGGCTGGCGGCGCCGCTGCGACAGCTCGTGCACGGTCTGCGCGGCCAGTTCCTTGCCGGTGCCGCTCTCGCCGATCAGCAGCACGGTGGCCTCGGTCGGGCCCACCTTGCTCAACTGGTCGTAGACCGACTGCATGGCCTCGGAGCTGCCCAGCAGGCGGCCAAAGCGGCCGTAGCGGCGCAGCTCGCCGCGCAGCGAATGCACCTCGGCGCGCAGCTCGCTGGTTGTGGCGATCCGCTTGAGCACGGTCTGCAGCCGCGTCACGTTGATCGGCTTGACCAGGTAGTCGGTGGCGCCCAGGCGCAGCGCCTCGACGGCCGATTCCACGCTGGCGTAGCCGGTGGTCAGGATGACTTCGACCCCGGCGGAGCCCACCTCGTCGAACAGCTCCATGCCGTTGCCGTCGGGCAGGCGCAGGTCGGCCAGGATGGCGTCCGGCATGCGCCAGCCAATCTGCAGCCGCGCCTCGCGCAGGGTGCCGGCGGTGGCGGAGGAAAAGCCTTCGATCGCGACGATTTCCGCCAGCGCCGCGCAGGCGTTCTCGTCGTCGTCAACGATCAGGATATGTGGCATAGGAGAACGTGGAAGCGTCGTATGACCGGCGTCTGTTTGTCATGGCCCGCGGGGCGTGGCTAATGGGATCACGGCGCGTACGGGACGGCACGCGCCTGAGGATAGCCTGAAGTGTAGCGACAGTGGCTGCGCCGTTATGCCAGTGTCCGTCTGACACGCCTGTGGGACCTTGCCGCGACAGCGTTTCAGGCGGTAGCCACCCGCCGCCTGAACAGATAGCATGATAGGCATCTTCCACCATTGCGACGTGCCTGCGCCCCCGAACCCGTCCGCCACCGCGCGGGCCGGCCGGGCAGGAGGCCCCCTTCACGCCCGTGTCGACCACTGCCACGCTACCTTCCGGCCGCCCCGCCGCCCCGCCTCGCGCATCGGGACGCCGCGCCGCACCCGCGCAGGTCTCGCTGCTCTGGGAAAGCACCTCCCCCGCCATGCAACGGCTGATCGGTCAGCTGAATCGCGTGGCCGCCACCGACGTCACCATGCTCGCCGTGGGCGAAAGCGGCAGCGGCAAGGAAGTGGTGGCGCGCGCCGTGCACGAGCGCAGCACGCGCCGGAGCGGCCCGTTCGTGGCCGTGAACTGCGGCGCCATCGCGCCCACGCTGATCGAATCCGAACTGTTCGGCCACGAGAAAGGCGGCTTCACGGGCGCGCTGGAGCAGAAGGCCGGCTACTTCGAGCAGGCCCAGGGCGGCACGCTGTTCCTGGACGAAGTCACCGAAATGCCGGTGGAGATGCAGATCAAGCTGCTGCGCGTGCTGGAAAGCCGCTCGTTCCACCGCGTGGGCGGCGACGCCCCGCTGGTCAGCGACGTGCGCATCCTGGCCGCCACCAACCGCGACCCGATGGATGCCGTGCGCGACGGCCAGTTGCGCGAGGACCTGCTGTACCGCCTGGCCGTCTTTCCGCTGCATATCCCGCCGCTGCGCGAGCGGACGGAGGACATCATCCCGCTGGCCCGGCACTTCCTGGACGAATTCAACACGATGGAGCAGACCGAGAAGACGTTCTCGCCCGGCTCCCTCGAACGGCTGGTGCGCTACGACTGGCCCGGCAACGTCCGCGAGCTGAAGAACACGATCTACCGCGCCTACATCCTGGCCGACCGCCAGGTCGAGATCGGCAACCCCGGCCTCGCCAGCCAGCCGCCGCGCCCCACCACCGTGGATGGCGTGGTCAGCGTGCGCGTGGGCACCACGCTGGCCGACACCCAGCGCGAGATCATCCTGGCCACGCTGGCCAAGTTCGACGGCGACAAGCGCCAGGCCGCCAAGGCGCTGGGCATCAGCCTGAAGACGCTCTACAACCGCCTGGACGTCTACCGCTCCAGCTGACCGCCGCGCCATCCGCGTATCCGCTGGATCACACCGCCGGTGGCTGTCCGCGTGCACCAGTGCGGCCCAACGCCAGCGGGCATTCCTACTCCATCGCCACCCGGGGCGTGCACTTTTTACATCCGGCGGCCCAGCGCCGCCCGCCGCCCCAACCGCCCGTCCGGCGCGATTCCTTGCTGCACCGCACTCTGCCGGAAATGGCCGCCAAAGCGGCGAATCTGGCACGGCCTCTGCATGTCCGGACGGAATTGACATGACGCGCGCCCAACCTGCCCACGGGCGCCCCACGGCCAGAGGACGTGTGACGTGCGCATTTGCCAACTCAACCTGAAGAACGCGAGAGCGCTGGACCCCGAGCAACTGGGCCGCGCCGCGAAACTTGGCTTCGACCATATCCTGCTGGCCGGATGGTCGGCACCCCACACCCGCCCGGACGTGCTTCAGGCGGCATTCGCAGCCTGCCGGCAGCATGGACTGGCACCGCTCGTCGACCTGTCGCTGGACCGCTTTCCGCATGACGCGGCGGGCATGCACGACGGCTGGGTCGACCACGCCCGCCCGGCCGGCAGCCCCGACGCCAGCGACAGCCACCTGCCCGGCGTGCGCGTGCGCTGGTTCGACGAGGCCACGGCCAGCCAGTTGCTGGCGTGGTGGACGGCGCAGTTGCGGGACGTGGTGGATGCCGGCGTGGCCGGCTTCTGCTGCCGCGCCCCGTCGCGCGTGGCCGGGCGCCACTGGGCCGAACTGATCGAGACGCTGCGCCGCCAGTCCGGCGCCGCCAGCCCGGTATTCCTGGCCTGGACGCCCGGCACCACCCCGCAGCAGATCGACGACCTGTCCGCCGCGCCGTTCGACGGGGCGTTCTCGTCGCTGCCGTGGTGGGACTACCGCAGCGCGTGGCTGACCGAGGAAATCGCCCGCCTGCGCCGCTTTGGCCGCGTGCTGGCCACCCCGGCGCTGGCGCCCAATGGCGTGGACGTGCTGGCCGCGCGCCGTGCGCTGTGGACGGCCGCCGCCATCGGCGATGGCTGGCTGGTACCGGCCGGCTACGAGACCGGCGCCCATGCCGACGGCGCGGCGATCGACACGGCGCCCGCGTCGCAGGCCGATGGCCATCCCGACGACATCATCGACGCCCCGTACGACCTGACCCACGAACTGATGCAGGCCAACGCGTGGCTGGCCGCGCGCGACGACGCCCCGGCCGTGGCCGTGCGGCAGGTCAGCGGCCCCGATGCGCCGCTGACGGTGCTGGCGCGCGTGCCCCGCCACCTGGCCAACGGCGCAGCCGGCGAGCCAGCGCTGACCGTGGTGCTGAACCCGTGCCCGATGGAGCCGGCCTCGTTCGGCGTGGACCGCGTGCTGAGCGCGCTGCCGCAACCGGCCGCCACGCTGGCGCCCGTCGACGGCGGCCCGGGTGGCACGCTCGAAAACGGCCAGAAGCTGGACCCATGCAGCACCATCACGCTGCCGCCGGCCGATATCCGGCTGTTCGAGGCGATCCCGAGCCCGGCCGTCCCGGTGGCCAAGCCCAGGCGCGGCGACAGCGCAGCCAAGGCCGCCGACCGCGCGCTGGCCGTGGCCATGGAGGCGCCGCGCGTGGCCATCGAGAACCTGTCGCCCACCACCGACCACGGCCGCTTTGCCGTGCGGCGCACCGTGGGCGAGCGCGTGGAGGTCTGCGCCGACATCTGGATGGACGGGCACGACAAGCTGGCCGCCGCGGTGCTGTGGCGCGGCCCGGGCGAGCAGGAATGGCATGCGTCGCCGATGGTCCACACCGTCAACGACCGCTGGCGCAGCAGCTTTCCCATCGCCACGCTGGGCCGCCATGAATTCACGGTCGAGGCATGGCGCGACACGTTCGCAAGCTGGCTCGACGAGGTCGGCAAGAAACGCAAGGCCGGCGTGAACATCGCGCTGGAGATCGAGGAAGGCGCCCGGCTGGTGGCCGATACGCTCGGTACGCCTGACGGCCAGTCGATTGACGATGCAAGCGCCATCCTGGCCGACCTGGCGGCCGCCGCCGGCGACGACGCGCTGCGGCTGGAAATCCTGCTGTCGCCGCGCACCGAGGCCGCCATGCGCGCGGCAATGGCCAGGCCGTCGGGCCGCCCGTTCGCCAGCCGCTACCCCACGCCGATGCCGGTCGAGGCCGACCGGCTGGCTGGCCGCTTTGCCAGCTGGTACGAACTGTTCCCGCGCTCGGAAAGCGGCGACGTGAACCGCCACGGCACGTTCGACGACGTGATCCGGCGCCTGCCGGCCATTCGCGCGATGGGCTTCGACGTGCTCTACTTTCCGCCGATCCACCCGATCGGGCAGGCGCACCGCAAGGGCAAGAACAACAGCCTGAAGGCCGAGCCGGGCGACGTGGGCAGCCCCTACGCCATCGGCAGCGCCGAGGGCGGGCACGACGCCATCCACCCGCAGCTGGGCACGATGGAGGACTTCCAGCGCCTGCGCAAGGCCGCCGCCGACATGGGCATCGAACTGGCGCTCGACTTCGCCATCCAGTGCTCGCCCGACCATCCGTGGCTGCGCGAGCATCCCGAATGGTTCTCGCACCGGCCCGACGGCTCGCTGCGCTACGCCGAAAATCCGCCCAAGAAGTACGAGGACATCGTCAACGTCGACTTCTACGCCCAGCCGCCGGCCGGTCAGCAGCTCTGGCAGGCGCTGCGCGACGTGGTGATGTTCTGGGCCGACCAGGGCGTGCGCATCTTCCGCGTGGACAACCCGCACACCAAGCCGCTGCCGTTCTGGGAATGGATGATCGCGGACGTGCGCGCCAAGCACCCGGACACGCTGTTCCTGGCCGAGGCGTTCACGCGGCCCAAGATGATGGCGCGGCTGGCCAAGCTCGGTTTCTCGCAGTCGTACACGTACTTCACGTGGCGCAACACCAAGGCCGAGCTGATCGAGTACATGACCGAGCTGACGCAGAGCCCGCTGCGCGAGTTCTACCGCCCGCACTTCTTCGTCAACACGCCCGACATCAACCCGTTCTTCCTGCACGACGGCGGGCGCCCGGCGTTCCTGATCCGCGCCGCGCTGGCAACGCTGCTCTCGGGGCTCTGGGGCATGTACAACGGCTTCGAGGTCTGCGAAAGCGCGCCGCTGATCCTGAACGGCGTGGAGCGCGAGGAATACCTGGATTCCGAGAAGTACGAACTGCGCGTGCGCGACTGGAACCAGCCCGGCAACATCGTGGCCGAGATCTCGCGCCTGAACCAGATCCGCGCCAACCACCCGGCGCTGCAAAACCACCTGGGGCTGCGCTTCTACCACGCCAGCGATGACGCGGTGCTCTACTTCGCGCGCTTCGTGCCCACCGGGGCCGAGCACGCGGGCGCGTTTGGCGACGACGTGCTGCTGGCGGCCATCAGCCTGGACCCGCGCAACGCGCGCGAGTCCGAGATCGAGCTGCCGCTCTGGGAGTGGGGCCTGCCGGACCACGCGGCGCTGGAGGCCGAGGACCAGATGTTCGGCCGGCGCTTCACCTGGCATGGCAAACGCCAGCGCATCCGCCTGAACCCCCATGAGCTGCCGTTCTCGCTCTGGCACGTCAGGCCACAACAACAACCTGGAGACCCGGCATGAAGCGACTCTCGGAGCGCGCCAACGCCGCCCTGTTGACTGCGGACCCCCTCTGGTACAAGGACGCGGTCATCTACCAGCTGCACATCAAGTCCTTCTACGACGCCAATGGCGATGGCGTCGGCGACTTTGCCGGCCTGCTGGCCAAGCTCGACTACCTGGTGAACCTGGGCGTCGACACCATCTGGCTGCTGCCGTTCTACCCGTCGCCGCGCCGCGACGACGGCTACGACATTGCCGACTACCGCAACGTGCACCCCGACTACGGCACGCTGGCCGAGGCCAAGCGCTTCGTGGCCGCCGCGCACGCGCGCGGGCTGCGCGTGATCACCGAGCTGGTCATCAACCACACGTCGGACCAGCATCCGTGGTTCCAGCGTGCCCGGCGCGCCAAGCCCGGCTCGGCCGCGCGCAACTACTACGTCTGGTCCGACAACGACCAGAAGTACGCCGGCACGCGGATCATCTTCTGCGACACCGAGAAATCGAACTGGAGCTGGGACGCCGAGGCCGGCGCCTACTTCTGGCACCGCTTCTACTCGCACCAGCCGGACCTGAACTTCGACAACCCGCAGGTGCTCAACGAGGTGCTGTCGGTCATGCGGTTCTGGCTGGACATCGGCATCGACGGCCTGCGGCTGGACGCCGTGCCGTACCTGGTGGAGCGCGAGGGCACCAGCAACGAGAACCTGCCCGAGACCCACGAGGTGATCCGCAAGATCCGCCGCCACCTGGACGAGCGCTACCCGGGCCGGATGCTGCTGGCCGAGGCCAACATGTGGCCCGAGGACGCCCAGCAGTACTTTGGCGGCGCCAGCGGCGGCGGCACGGCCGACACCACGGGCGCCGCCAGCCCGGACGGCGGCATCGCGGGCGACGAATGCCACATGGCGTTCCACTTCCCGCTGATGCCGCGCATGTACATGGCCATCGCGCGCGAGGACCGCTTTCCGATCACGGACATCATGCGGCAGACGCCGGAGGTGCCGCCGAACTGCCAGTGGGCCATCTTCCTGCGCAACCATGACGAACTGACGCTGGAAATGGTCACCAGCAGCGAGCGCGACTACCTGTGGGAGGTCTACGCCTCTGACCGCCGCGCACGCATCAACCTTGGCATCCGCCGCCGGCTGGCCACGCTGATGGAGCGCGACCGCCGCCGCATCGAGCTGATGAACAGCCTGCTGTTCTCGATGCCGGGCACGCCCGTGATCTACTACGGCGACGAGATCGGCATGGGCGACAACATCCACCTGGGCGACCGCGACGGCGTGCGTACGCCGATGCAGTGGTCGCCCGACCGCAACGGCGGCTTCTCGTCGGCCGACCCCGAGCGGCTGGTGCTGCCGCCGCTGCAGGGCCCGCTGTACGGCTACGAGGCCGTCAACGTGGAAGCGCAGACGCGCGACCCCCACTCGCAACTGAACTGGATGCGCCGCATGCTGGCGCTGCGCCGCCAGCACCGCGCGTTCGGGCGCGGCACGCTGCGGTTCCTGTTCCCGGGCAACCGCAAGATCCTGGCGTACCTGCGCGAGTACGAGAACGAGCACATCCTGTGCGTGGCCAACCTGTCGCGCGCGCCGCAGGCCGTGGAGTTGGACCTGTCCCAGTTCAACGGCCGCGTGCCCGTGGAAATGCTGGGCGCCACGCCCTTCCCCGCCATCGGCCAGCTCACCTATCTGCTGACGCTGCCGCCGTATGGCTTCTACTGGTTTGTGCTCAGCGAAGACGCGCAGCCGCCGTCGTGGCACGTCAACGCCCCGGAACAGATGGTGGATCAAGTCACGCTGGTACTGCAGAACGTCGGGGGCCGCTCCGAACTCACCGAGTCGGCCCGGCGCGCGCTGACCACCGAGGTACTGCCCAACTACCTGACGCGCCGCCGCTGGTTCGCCTCGAAGGGCGAGCGCATCGAGCGCGTGAACGTGGCCTACGCCTGGCCACTGGCCAAGATCGGCAACACCGAGGAAGTCTGGCACTGCGAGGTGGAGGTCCAGCTGCCGGGCCGCACCGAGTGCTACCAGCTCCCGGTGGCGCTGCTGTGGGACCGCGAGAACACCGAGGGCATGCCGCAACTCGTGCACGGCCTGTCGATGGCGCGCGTGCGGCGCGGCCCGCGCGTGGGCGTGGCGACCGATGGCTTCGTGGTCGAAGCCTATGCCCGCGCCGTGGTGCAGGCCATGCGCGACCGCACGTCGGCCGACGTGTCGCACGGCACCATCCACTTCCTGCCCGAACCGGGGCTGGCCGACGCGCCGCTGGAATCCGAACCGGTGCAGTGGATGTCGGCCGAGCAGTCGAACAGCTCGTTGGCCTACGGCAACACGGGCGTGCTGAAGCTGGTGCGGAAGGTGGCCGGCGGCATTCACCCCGAGGCCGAGATGACGCGCTACCTGACCAGCAATGGCTACCGGCATTCCGCCGCGCTGCTGGGCGAGGTGGTGCGCACCGGCGCCGACGGCACGCCGCACACGCTGATGCTGCTGCAGGGCTACATCCTGAACCAGGGCGACGGCTGGGACTGGACGCTGGACTACCTGAGCCGGTCCATCGACGACGCACTGCCGCTGACCGACGGCGACGACGAGTTCGGCGAGGCGCTGACCGGCTACGCGACGATGGTCGGCACGCTGGGCCGGCGCCTGGCCGAGTTGCACGCCGTGCTGGCGCGCGAGACCAACGAGGAAGCCTTCACGCCGGTGGCTGCCACCGACGCGCAGGCCAGCGACTGGGCCGAGGAAGCGATGAAGTCGCTGGACGAGGCCCTGGGCCTGCTCGAAGCGCGCCGCGAGACCGCATCGGGCGACTTCGCGCGCGACATCGAGACGCTGCTGGCCGCCCGCGACAAGCTGCCGAAGCTGGTGGCGCGTCTGGCCGCCGCGGCGCCGGGCAGCCTGCAGACGCGCATCCACGGCGACTTCCACCTGGGCCAGGTGCTGATTGCGCAGAACGACACCTATCTGGTCGACTTCGAGGGCGAGCCGCGCCAGCCGCTGGCGTTCCGGCGCCGCAAGACGTCGCCGCTGCGCGACGTGGCCGGGCTGCTGCGCTCGATCGACTAC
Source organism: Cupriavidus sp. H18C2 (assembly GCF_049393795.1). Taxonomy (NCBI): domain Bacteria; kingdom Pseudomonadati; phylum Pseudomonadota; class Betaproteobacteria; order Burkholderiales; family Burkholderiaceae; genus Cupriavidus; species Cupriavidus sp. H18C2. The sequence goes on from NZ_CP186011.1 coordinate 1,147,352, forward strand.
GCCGCGGCCACCGTGGGCACCGACCGCCAGGAGCGGACCCACGCGCAACTGCCGCCCGCGCAGGCCGACCGCCGCGCCGCGCTGCTCGACCGCTTCCGCACCACGGCGGGCGAGGCATTCCTGAACTGCTACCAGCAGTCGATGGCGTCCGCGGCCCAGCCGTGGGCCACGCCCGAACAGCTACAGCCGCTGCTGGACCTGTTCCTGCTGGAACGCGCCGCGTACGAGGTGGGCTACGAGGCCGCCAACCGCGTGGCGTGGATCGACCTGCCCACCAGCGGCCTGGCCCGGCTCGTGCGCAAGCTGACTGGAGATTGAAGATGGCAAGCAATGATGCCGCCACGCTCGCCGCACCGGCCCCCACGCTGCCCGGCCCGGTCATCGACGCGCTGCGGGAGGCCCGCCTGGCGGACCCGTTCGGCGTGCTGGGGCCGCACCGCGACGAACATGGCGTGGTGGTCCGCGCGATCGTGCCCGGCGCCGCCGCCATGCAGCTGGCCACGCGCGACGGCGAATTCGTGTCCGACATGACCCGGCTGCATGTTGACGGCGTGTTCGCGGGCCGCCTGCCCGACGCGGCAAGCGGCCAGCTATCGGCGGCCGACTACCGCCTGCGGATCCGCTGGCCCGACGGCAGCGAGCAGATCAGCGCCGACCCCTACGCGTTTGGCCTGCTGCTGGGCGAGCTGGACCTGCACCTGTTCAACGAGGGCCGGCACCTGGAACTGGGCAAGTGCCTGGGCGCCCAGTGCCTGACCATCGAGGGCGAACCCGGCGTGCGCTTTGCCGTCTGGGCGCCCAACGCCAAGCGCGTGTCGGTGATTGGCGACTTTAACGGCTGGAACGCGTCACGGCACCCGATGCGGCTGCGCCACGGCTCCGGCGTCTGGGAACTGTTCATTCCGCAAGGCATGGGCGTGGCGCCGGGCAGCCGGTACAAGTACGACATGACCGGCCCGCACGGCGAGGAACTGCCCGACAAGGCCGACCCGGTGGCGCAGGCCACCGAACTGCCGCCGGCCACCGCATCGGTGGTGGCGTGCGCCGGCCAGGCCGCCCCGCCGTTCCAGTGGAACGACGCGGCCTGGATGGAACAACGCGCCAAAACCGACCCGTACAGCGCGCCGATGTCGGTGTACGAGCTGCACGTGACGTCGTGGCAGCGCGCCGCCAACGACAGCGGCCGGGGCTGGGACATCCTGGCCGAACGGCTGGTGCCGTACGTGCGCGACCTGGGCTTCACCCATATCGAGCTGCTGCCGATCACCGAGCACCCGTTCGGGGGGTCGTGGGGCTACCAGCCGCTGTCGCTGTTCGCGCCCACCGCGCGGCTGGGGTCGCCCGAGCGCTTTGCCGCGTTCGTCGACCGCTGCCACCAGGCCGGCATCGGCGTGATCCTGGACTGGGTGCCCGCGCACTTTCCGACCGACCCGCACGGGCTGGCGATGTTCGACGGCACGGCGCTCTACGAGCACCAGGACCCGCGCGAGGGCTATCACCAGGACTGGAACACGCTGATCTACAACCTGGGCCGCAACGAGGTGCGCGGCTTCCTGCTGGCCAACGCGGTGCACTGGCTGGAGCACTACCACGCCGACGCGCTGCGCGTGGACGCCGTGGCGTCGATGCTCTACCGCGACTACAGCCGCGAGCCGGGCCAGTGGGTGCCGAACCGCTTTGGCGGGCGCGAGAACCTGGAGTCCGTGGCCTTCCTGCGCGAGATGAACACCGTGGTGCACGAGCGCTGCCCCGGCGCGCTGACCATCGCCGAGGAATCCACCGCGTGGCCCGGCGTCACGGCCAGCGTGGAATCGGGCGGCCTGGGCTTCAGCTTCAAGTGGAACATGGGCTGGATGCACGACACGCTGCGCTACCTGTCCCACGAGCCGGTGCACCGCCCGTGGCACCACGGCGACATGACGTTCGGCATGGTCTACGCGTGGTCCGAGGCGTTCGTGCTGCCGCTGTCCCACGACGAGGTGGTACACGGCAAGGGCTCGATGATCGGCAAGGCGCCGGGCGACGACTGGCAGCGCTTTGCCAACCTGCGCGCGTACTACGGCTTCATGTGGACGCATCCGGGCAAGAAGCTGCTGTTCATGGGCGGCGAGTTCGCCCAGTGGCGCGAGTGGAACCACGATGACGAGCTGGACTGGGCGCTGCTGGACCAGCCGGCCCACCGGGGCGTCCATTCGCTGGTACGCGACCTGAACCGCCTGTACCGCGACCTGCCCGCGCTGCATGCGATGGACCACCGGCCCGAAGGCTTCCAGTGGATCGTCGGCGACGACCAGCAGAACAGCGTGTTCGCCTACCTGCGCCGCGCCGCGTCCAACAGCGAGGAAGTGGTACTCGTCGTCGTCAACATGACGCCGGTGCCGCGCCACGGCTACCGGCTGGGCGTGCCGTTCGCGGGCACCTGGGAGGAATGCCTGAACACCGACGCCGAGATCTATGGCGGCAGCAACCTCGGCAACGGCGGCCAGGTGCGCGCCGAGGACACGCCGTCGCACGGGCAGCCGGCCTCGGTGTCGCTGCTGCTGCCGCCGCTGGCCGCGCTGGTCCTGCGCTACGCACCGGGAGCAAACGGTTGACGCCAGGGCGGCGTAGCGGGCGGGCGGCCCGGCCGGGCCACACAGAAGAACCAGAAGAAACGGAGGAGCGACACGCATGGCCAGCACTACCGTCGACCGCCTGCTGCCGGGCAAGCCCTATCCGCTCGGCGCGCACTGGGACGGGCTCGGTGTCAACTTCGCGGTGTTCTCCGCGAACGCCAGCCGCGTCGACCTGTGCCTGTTTTCCGCCAACGGCCGCAAGGAGGTGCAGCGCCTGCCGCTGCCCGAATGCACCGACGAGATCTGGCACGGCTACCTGCCCCACGCGCAGCCCGGCCTGCAGTACGGGCTGCGCGCGTTCGGCCCGTACGATCCCACGCGCGGCCACCGCTTCAACCCGTACAAGCTGCTGCTGGACCCGTACGCCCGCGCGCTGAGCGGGCCGGTGCGCTGGTCAGACGCATTGTTCGGCTACCGGCTCAACAGTCCGCGTGCCGACCTGACGCCCGACCGGCGCGACAGCGCGCCGACCATGCCCAAGGCCGTGGTGATCGACGAGAGCTTCAACTGGGGCGACGACCGCCCGCCCTGCGTGCCGTGGCCGACGACCTCGATCTACGAGGTGCACGTGCGCGGCGCGTCGATGCTGCGCGAGGACCTGCTGCCGCAGTATCGCGGCACGTTCGCCGCGCTGGCAGACCCGCGCTTCATCGAGCACCTGCTGCAGCTTGGCGTGACGTCGATCGAGTTGCTGCCGATCCACGCCTTCCTGCAGGACCGCTTCCTGATCGAGCGCGGCCTGCGCAACTACTGGGGCTACAACACGCTGTCGTTCTTCGCGCCGGAGCCGCTGTACCTGTCCGGGCGCCAGCACCACGAGGTCAAGATCGCCGTCCGCCGCCTGCACGCGGCCGGCATCGAGGTGCTGCTGGACGTGGTCTACAACCACACCTGCGAAGGCAATGAACTGGGGCCCACGGTGTCGTGGCGCGGGCTGGACAACGCCAGCTACTACCGGCTGATCCCCGGCGACGAACGCCACTACATCAACGACACGGGCTGCGGCAACACGCTGAACCTGTCGCACCCGCGCGTGCTGCAGATGGTGATGGACTCGCTGCGCTACTGGGTGCAGACCTTCCACGTCGACGGCTTCCGCTTCGACCTGGGCAGCACGCTGGGCCGCGAAAGCAACGGCTTCGACCCCGGATCGGGCTTCTTCGACGCGATCCTGCAGGACCCGGTGCTGTCGCGCGTGAAGCTGATCTCGGAGCCGTGGGACCTGGGCCCCGGCGGCTACCAGGTGGGCAACCATCCGCCCGGCTTTGCCGAATGGAACGACAAGTTCCGCGACAACGTGCGCCGCTTCTGGCGCGGCGACGCGGGCCAGCGCGGCGAGCTGGCGGCCCGGCTGACCGGATCGGCCGACCTGTTCGACCGCCGCCACCGCAAGCCGTGGGCCAGCGTCAACTTCGTCACCGCGCACGACGGCTTCACGCTGGCCGACGTGGTCAGCTACGCGCACAAGCACAACGAGGCCAACCACGAGGACAACCGCGACGGCAACGACGACAACGCCAGCGCCAACTGGAGCCCGGACGGCGCCGTGGAAGGCCCGACCGACGACGACGCCATCCTGGAGACCCGCGGCCGCGTGGCGCGCGCGATGATGGCCACGCTGCTGCTGTCGCAGGGCACGCCGATGCTGACCGCCGGCGACGAATGGGGCCGCAGCCAGCAGGGCAACAACAACGCCTACTGCCAGGACAACGAGCTGTCGTGGCTCAACTGGGACGATGCGGCGCACCCGTCGAACGCGCCGATGCGCCGCGTGGTCAGCCGCCTGCTGGCGCTGCGCCGCCGCCTGCCCGTGCTGCGCGAGAACCGCTTCGTCCACGGCCGCTCGCAGCCGGCGCCGGGGCTGCCCGACATTGCGTGGTTCGGCCCCGACGGCAACGAGCTGAGCAGCGAGCAATGGGCCAACCCCGAGGACCGCACGCTGGCGCTGCGGCGCGCCATGCACAGCCCCGAGGACGAGGTGGAGGCCATCCTGCTGTGCCTGAACGCCAGCGGCGAGGACGTGGTGTTCCGCATGCCCGTGCCCGGCGAGGACTGGCACCTGCTGTTCGACAGTACCGCACCCGACCTGGAGGACGAACCCGTGTCGCTCGATGACGAGGGCCGCCCCGCCTACCGGGTGCCCGCACGCGGCCTGGCCCTGCTGACGGCCGCCGTGCCCAAGGAAGAGGACATCCCACGATGAGCGAGCATGAATCGCTATGGCGCCTGGCCGAACGGGCCGGCCTGCAGGTGCGCTGGCGCGACGCCTGGAACAACCCGCAGCAGCTGTCCCCCGACGCACTGCACACGGTACTGACCGCGCTGGAGCTGCCCTGCGGCACGCAGGGCGAGTGCGAGGCGTCGCTGGCGCGGCTGGCTGCCGATGACGGCGCGATGGCGCTGCCGCCACTGATCACGGCCGACCAGGGCCGGCCCGTGGCCGTGCCGTGGGCACATACGGTGCCGCAGCGGCCCTATCGGCTGGAGCTGGAGGACGGCACGACCGTCGAGGGCGTGGCGCAACGCACCGGCGCCGGCACGATGGAGATCGCGCCGATCGACCAGTGGGGCTACCACCGGCTGCTGCTGGGCGACGTGGAAACCACGGTGGCGGTAGCGCCGCCGCGCTGCTTCGGCGTGGCCGACGCGCTGGCGGCGAACGGCCATGCCCACCGCACCGGCAAGCCCTGGGGCCTCGCCGTGCAGCTCTACGGGCTGCGCCGCGGCGCCGACACGGGCCTGGGGGACCTGACCACGCTGGCGCTGGCCGCCGAAGCCGCCGCGCAGGCCGGCGCCGATGCCATCGCGATCAACCCGCTGCACGCGGGCTTTGCCGCGCTGCCCGAGCGCTACAGCCCGTACTCGCCGTCGAGCCGCATCGTGTTCAACCCGCTCTACGCCGACCCGGCGCGCGTGTTCGGCCAGGATGCGGTCCACCAGGCCGTGGCGGCGCTGGGCATCGGCGCCGCGCTGGCCGAGGCCGAGCGCCGCACCGAAATCGACTGGCCCGCCACGGCCGCGCTGCGGCTGCGGCTGTTCCAATGGCTCTGGCAGCACCACGACGCACTGCTGCCACCCGCGCAGAAACAGGCGTTCGCGGCGTTCCGCGCGCGCGGCGGCAAGGCGCTTCTGGCGCACGCGACGTTCGAGGCCATCCAGGCCGAGCGGCTGGCCGCCGCCACCGACGAGGCGTCCGCGCGCGACGCCGCCGACTGGCGCCGCTGGCCCGCCACGCTGCAAAGCCCCGACGGCGCGGCCGCCGCGGCCATGGCGACGACCGGGGCGGACGCCATCGGCTACCACGCGTTCCTGCAGTGGCTGGCCGCCGACGGACTGGCCGATGCGCAGCGCCGCGCGCGCGACGCGGGCATGGCCATCGGCGTGATTGCCGACCTTGCCGTGGGCACCGATCCCGGCGGCAGCCATGCCTGGGCCCGCCAGACCGAGATCCTGAACGGCTTTCATGCCGGCGCGCCGCCCGACCTCTACAACCCGCTGGGGCAGGACTGGGGCGTGGCCGTGTTTTCGCCGCGCGGGCTGCGCCGCAATGGCTACGCCGCGTTCATCGAGATGCTGCGCGCCAACCTGGCCCACGCGGGCGGGCTGCGCATCGACCACGTGCTGGGGCTGGCCCGCATGTGGCTCGTGCCGGCCGGCGCGCCGGCCAGCGCCGGGGCGTACCTGAGCTTTCCGCTCGACGACCTGCTGCGGCTGGTGGCGATCGAGTCGTGGCGCCATCGCGCGATCATCATCGGCGAGAACCTGGGCACGGTGCCCGAGACGCTGAATGACGCGCTGGAGTCGCGCGGCGTGCTTGGCATCGACGTGCTCTGGTTCGTGCGCGAGGAGGAAGAGGAAGACGGCGCCGACGGCGACAACGTGGCCGCGCCGGCCACCGAGGCGCCGGCGTCTGCCACGCCCGACCCCGCGCCGTTCCTGCCGCCCGAGGCATGGCCCGCGCTGGCCGTGGCCACCACGACCACGCACGACCTGCCGACCATCGCGGGCTGGTGGGCCGGCAACGACATCGCGTGGCGCGCGCGGCTGCACCAGCTGGGCGCCGACGAAACCGAGGCGGGGCTGCTGGACGGCCGCGCCGCCGAGCGCGCGGCGCTCTGGCAGGCGATGGTCGACGCCGGCGCGGCCCAGGGCGAGGTGCCGCCCGCCGACCGCCCGCCGGTCGACGTCCTGCTCGCCTGGCTCCATCGCGCGCCCACGCCGCTGCGGCTGGTACCGGTGGAAGACCTGCTGGCGCTGGCCGAACAACCCAACCTGCCCGGCACGGTGGCGGGCCATCCGAACTGGCAGCGGCGGCTCGATGCCGACGTACGCCACCTGTTCACGCGCGCGGACGTGGCGAGGCGCGTCGCCGCCGTGCGCGACGGCGCGGCGGGGGGTGACGCCCGCGCCAACGGCGCCGATGCGGATGCGTGAGGGGGTGGCGCGGTCAGTGCCCGGCCGGATCGGCCAGCGCCTTGCAGAGCGCCTCGACGGTCAGCGGCTTGACGAGGTGCGCGTCAAAGCCGGCCGCGTCGGTGCGGCGCCGGTCGTCGGCGGAGCTGCGCCCGGTCAGCGCGAAGATGCGGCACGTGGTGCCGGCCTCGCGCAGCACCCGCAGCACGTCGTAGCCGCTCATGTCGGGCATTTCCAGGTCCAGCAGCACCACGTCGGGCGCAAAGCCGCGCACCGCTTCCACGGCCTGCAGGCCCGAGTAGACCGGCTGCGCCGCATGGCCCAGCACGGTCAGCAGTTCCGCCATGCTGTCGGCCGAATCGGCGCTGTCATCGACGATCAGGATGCGCCGGCCCGCGCAGGGCGTGGCGCTGGCACGCGTGACACTGGCGCCGTCCATGTACACCTGCGGCAGCAGGATCGTAAACGTGCTGCCGCGCCCTTCGCCAGCGCTGCTGGCCTGGATGGCGCCGCCGTGCGCCTCCACCACGGCCCGCGCCAGCGCCAGCCCGATGCCGAGCCCGCTGCGGGCCGACTCGTCGCCCTCCTGCGCGAACAGGTTGAAGATGCGGTCCAGCGCCTCGGGCGCGATGCCGCGGCCGGTGTCGGCAATCGTCGTGATCACGTTGCCGCCTTCGGCCCGCACGCGCACAGTCACCGTGCCGCCGCGCGGCGTGTACTTGGTGGCGTTGCTGAGCAGGTTGGACAGCACCTGCTCCAGCCGCGCCGCATCGCCATTGACGAACACGGGCTCGGCCGGCAGCGACACCGCAAGCTGCTGGCTGGCGCCGTCCAGCGCGGGCCGCATGGCCTCCACGGCCGCGTTCATCACGTCGTGATACGGAATCGGCACCGGCTGCACCTTGAGCTTGCCCGAGGTGACGCGGCCCACGTCCATCAGGTCGCTCACCAGACGGGTCAGCAGCTGGAGCTGCCGGCCGATGATCTCGGCGCAGTGCCGGATGCGCTGGTCGCCGCCCGGCGTCAGCCGGATCACGTCGACGGCGTTGCGGATGGGCGCCAGCGGGTTGCGCAGTTCGTGCGCCAGGATGGCCAGGAACGACTGCACGCGGCGCCCGGCGCTCTCCAGGTCGACCAGCCGCGCGGCGCTGGTGATGTCCTGCGCGGTCCAGAGCACGCCCGACACGCTGCCGCCGGCATCGCGCAGCAGCACCTGCCGCACGTGGCAGCGCACCAGCGAGCCGTCGTGCCGCTGCAGCCGCTGGTCGCCGGCCCACGCGCCGCTGGCACGCACGCCGTCCAGCGCGCCGGGCGTATCGCCGGACGGCACGTCGTGTTCGGAGTACAGCAGCGACAGCGGCTGGCCCACGGCCTCCTGCGCCGTGTGGCCGAACAGCGCCTGCGCGCCGGGGTTCCAGCTTCGGATCTCGCCCTCGGGGCCCAGTTCGCAGATGGCGCAGTCGTCCAGCGTATCGACGAGGTCCTGCCAGCGGGCCGCCATGCCGCGCGCGTATTCCTCGGCCGCGTACTGGACCGTGAGGTCGCGGTAGACCACGGCAAAGCCCTCGGGCGCGCCCTCGGCGGCGGGCACCGCCACGACCACGGCGCTCACGTAGAGCAGGCTGCCGTCCTGCCGCACGCGCCAGCCCTTGTCCTCAGCCCGGCCGTGCCGGCGCGCGGCGTCCAGCAGGCGCTCGGCATCGCCGGCGGCCACGGACTCGGGCGGGTGGAAGCGGGACATGGCGTGGCCGGTCACGTCGGCGGCGGCATGGCCGAGCAGGCGGCGGGCGGCATCGGACCACGCCGAGACAAGCCCGTCCGCCGACAACGCGAAGACCGCGATGTCGTCGACCGCATCGAGCCATGCCGGCAACGGCACGCCGTCAATGCGCGTGTGCGTATCCATGGGAACGCTCCCTCATGTCTTGCTGTCGCTGCTTTTCTTGGAAGCAGTGGTTGCACCCCGGCGTCGCCGACGCAAGGGTGCCAGGCTTTCAATCATAGGCGCGAGCGCACGTACACGTGCCGGTCCTTCGCGCGAACACGCATGCAGAAACTACAACGGAACGTCTGGAATGTCAGCCAGGATTGCGCCCCGCCCCACGGACGGAGGGCGGCGGCGGATGCTTGTCGGGCAGGTTGCGCGCCGGCTGGTCGCCTTTTTCCTTGTTGTGGTCGGGACTCTGGTCCGGCCGGCGGTCTGGCCGGCGCACAGGGTCATGCGGAATGTGGGTCGCCATGGCGCGTCTCGGGTAGGTTGCAGGGACGGGAAGCCCCCTGCGTGCTGCAGGTTTCATACCAGCGCTGACAGCAGTGATTCTGCGTGCATCCGCCGCAAAACTTTTCTAGCCTGATCTAGCCTGAAGGATTTTCGCCCCCCTTTGATCCGCCCAGGAGTCAAGTGATGACCGAAGCATCCCGGCTGCGGCCGGCTACTGCCGATGCCACCCTGTCCACCCCGGCATCCGGCCAGGAACATGTCGACGATACGCGCACGGCCATGTCCAGCGCCACCATCCGGCACGCGTTCCTCGATCACGTGTTTTATACGCAAGGCAAGCTGCCCGGCCACGCCAGCGGCAACGACCTGTACCAGGCGCTGGCCCATACCGTGCGCGACCGGCTCGTGCAGCGCTGGATCAGCACGGCCGAGACGTACCAGAACCAGCCGTCGCGCACCGTCGCCTACCTGTCGGCCGAATTCCTGATGGGCCCGCACCTGGGCAACAACCTCGTCAACCTTGGCATCTTCGACGAGGTCCGCGCGGCGATGACCGCGCTGGACCTGGACCTCGACGACATCCTGGCCCACGAGGAAGAGCCCGGGCTGGGCAACGGCGGCCTGGGCCGGCTGGCGGCCTGCTTCATGGATTCGCTGGCCACGCTGGAGATTCCCGCACTGGGCTACGGCATCCGCTACGAGTACGGCATCTTCCACCAGAACATCATCGACGGCCAGCAGGTGGAAACCACCGACACCTGGCTGCGCCACGGCAACCCGTGGGAGATCCAGCGCTCCGAATGGGCCGTACAGGTCCGGCTGGGCGGCCATACCGAGCACTACACCGACGACCGGGGCCGCTACCGCGTGCGCTGGGTGCCCGAGAAGACCGTGGTGGGCGTACCGTTCGACTCGCCGATCCTGGGCTACCGCGTGAACACGGTCAACACGCTGCGGCTGTGGCGCGCCGAAGCCACCGAGGCGTTCGACTTCCACACGTTCAACCGGGGCGACTACCTGGGCGCCGTCAGCAAGAAAGTGACGTCCGAGAACCTGACCAAGGTGCTCTACCCCAACGACGAGACCCAGCAGGGCAAGGAGCTACGGCTCGAACAGCAGTATTTCTTCGTCGCCTGCTCGCTGCAGGACATGCTGCGCCTGATGGCCTCGCATGGCATTCCCGTCACACGCTTTCACGAGAAGTTCGCGGTCCAGCTCAACGACACGCACCCGGCGGTGGGCATCGCCGAGCTGATGCGGCTGCTGATCGACGACCACGACCTGGCCTGGCACGACGCCTGGCACATCACGCGCAACGCATTTGCCTATACCAACCACACGCTGCTGCCCGAGGCACTGGAACAGTGGCCGCTGGAACTGTTCCGCCGCATCCTGCCGCGCCACCTGGAAATCATCTACGAGATCAACGCTCGCTTTCTGGACGAGGTGCGCATCGGCTTCTACGGCGACGAGTCGCGCGTGGCCCGGCTGTCGCTGGTCAACGAGCAGGGCGGCCGTTACGTGCGGATGGCGGGGCTCGCGTGCGTGGGCAGTCACGCGATCAACGGCGTCGCCGAGCTGCATTCGCGGCTGATGCGCGAGGACGTGCTGCAGGACTTCTACGCCATGTGGCCCGAGAAATTCACCAGCATCACCAACGGCGTGACGCCGCGCCGGTGGCTGGCGCTGTCCAACCCGCGCATGACGCAGCTGGTCAGCGACGCCATCGGCGACGGCTGGATCAAGGACCTCGACCAGCTCCGCGCGCTGGAGCCTTACGCCGACGACGCAGGCTTCCGCGAGCAATGGCAGGCCGTGCGCCGCGCCAACAAGCGCGACCTGGCCCAGCTGATCCGCGACTGCACCGGCGTGGTGGTGAACCCGGACTCGATGTTCGACGTGATGGTCAAGCGCATCCACGAGTACAAGCGCCAGCACCTGGCCGTGCTGCACATCATCGCGCTCTATCACCAGATCAAGTCCAGCCCCAACGCCGACGTGCCGCCGCGCACGTTCCTGTTCGCCGGCAAGGCGGCGCCGGGCTACCACTACGCCAAGCTGATGATCCGCTTCATCACGTCGGTGGCCGACGTGGTCAACCGCGACCCGCAGGTGCGCGACCGGCTGAAGGTGGTCTTCCTGCCCAATTTCAACGTCACGTACGGCCAGAAGATCTACCCGGCGGCAGACCTGTCCGAGCAGATCTCGCTGGCCGGCAAGGAGGCGTCCGGCACGGGCAACATGAAGTTCGCCATGAACGGGGCCATGACGATCGGCACGATGGACGGCGCCAACATCGAGCTGCGCGACGCCATCGGGGCCGACAACTTCTTCCCGTTCGGGCTCAACGCGTCGGAGGTCTACGCGCTGCGCGCCGCCGGCTATCACCCGTCCAGCTATTACGAGTCCAGCCCCGAGTTGCGCGCCGTGGTGGACCTGATCCAGCACGGCTTCTTCTCCAAGGGCGACGCGGCCGTGTTCCGGCCGCTGTTCGAGGGGCTGCTGCAGCACGACCCGTACATGCTGATGGCCGACTTTGCGTCGTACCTGCAATGCCAGCGCGAGGTATCGGCCGCCTACGCCGACCAGGACCGCTGGCAGCGGATGTCCGTGCTGTCGTCCGCCCGCTCGGGCCGCTTCTCGTCGGACCGGGCGATCCGCGAATACTGCGAACGGGTCTGGCATGTCGATCCGGTGCCGGTCTGCCTGCTGCACCGCGCCAGCGGCCACGTGCAGGGCCCGCGCCGGGGCGGGGACGGCGCCAGCGGCACAGGCGGCACGGCTGGCAACACGTCATCCAGCGTGGCCGGCGGCTTCAGCGAGCGCTGCCAGTAGCGCGTCCGGCGGCGCAGCGCTGGAACAGCGCTTTGCAGATTCTCGGCACGCCGCCGGGCCCGCGGCAGTTTCTACAACGGCACGGGCAGCTTATACACCGCCGTTGCCACGGACGACCGTAACCGTGATGGCGGCGCCAGCGTGGAGGCCGATTGTTGCGCGGCACAAGAGCTGGCACAAAGTTCGCATAGCCGTTGCCCTGCGCCGTGTCCTCGATGGCGCATTCCTCCAAAGCACCCGGTAACGACACCAAAAATGCGGGAGTTCTCCTTGAACGCGAATACCTTGTTTGTGGCGGCTGAAGCCCAGCCCCTGGCCAAGACCGGCGGGCTTGCCGATGTGGTGGGCGGCCTGGCGCAGGCGCTGCGACAGCGCGGCAGCGACGTCACGATCCTGATGCCCGGCTATCCCCGGGCGGTGGCCGCCGCGCGCGACGTGCGCAGCCTGGGCGCCATCCGCCTGCCGATGGCCTTGCCGCCCGGACACAGCCCGGCGCGCCTGCTCCAGGGCCTGATGCCCGACGGCGTGCGCGTGGTATTCCTGGACTGCCCGTCGCTGTACGACCGTCCCGGCTCGCTGTACGTGGATGCCACCGGCCGCGACTTCTGCGACAACGCCCAGCGCTTTGCCGCGCTGGCCCATGCCGCCACGGCCATCGCCGCCGGCGAGACGCCGCTGCCGGTGCCCAGCCTGGTCCATGCCCACGACTGGCATGCCGCGCTGACGCCACTGCTGATGCACCTGCGCGGGCTGCGCATCCCCACGGTCTGCACGATCCACAACCTGGCCTTCCAGGGCGTGTTCCCGATGGAGACGGCCGGCGCGCTGGGCCTGCCCGCCGAATGCCTGACGCCGGACGGTATCGAGTTCTGGGGCAAGATCAACTTCCTGAAGGCAGGCATCCGCTACGCGGACCGCGTGACCACGGTCAGCCACACCTATGCGCGGGAAATCCTGACGCCGCATTTCGGCCACGGGCTCGACGGGCTGCTGGCCCACCGCGCCGACGTGCTGGGCGCGATCCCGAACGGCGTCGACGTCGATGCGTGGTCGCCGCGCACCGACCGCCTGCTGCCGCAGCGCTACGACGTACGCAACATGACCGGCAAGCGCGCCTGCAAGGCCGCGCTGCAGGCCCGCCACGGGCTGCCGGTGGACCCGGACCGCCCGGTCATCGCCATGGGCAGCCGCCTGACTCATCAGAAAATGGCCGATGTGGCGCTCGACGCCATCGCGCTGACGCTGGAGACCGATGCCGACGCCCAGTTCGTGGTGCTCGGCTGCGGCGACCCGAAGCTGGAAGCGGCCTACACGGCGCTGGCGCAGCGCCATCCGGGCCGCGTCGGCGTGACCATCGGCTACCGCGAGGAAGACGCCCACCTGCTGCACGCGGGCGCCGACATCCTGCTGCACGGCAGCCGCTTCGAGCCATTCGGGCTGACGCCGGTCTACGCCATGCGCTACGGCACCGTGCCGATCGTCTCGCGCGTGGGCGGCCTGGCCGACACCGTGCGTGACGTGGGCGACGAAGCCACGCCGGCCGCGCGCGCCAACGGCATCGTTTTCGACGGCGATTCGGCCGAAGCCATGCGTGCCGCCATCGTCCGTGCACTAGGATGGTATGGCCGCCCGCGCCACTGGCGCAGCCTGCAACGGACCGGCATGCAGACCGACTTCAGCTGGGAGGCGCCGGCCCGCCAGTACATGGCGATGTACGGCGCGCTGTCGCCGGCACTGGCCGACCTGCCCGTCATCGCCCCCGTGGTGGAAGAGGCGCCGGCCCGGCCCGTGCGCAGCCGCCGCCCCGTGGTGGTGGCCGAGCCGCCGGTGCTGTCGCCGGCCGACGCTGGCGCGGCATCCCCGGCATGACCGGCATCCGGCGTTCTGCATGGCGATTTGCGTGAAGGTGGCCCACCATGATGACTGCATCACCCGCTCTGCCGCCGCGCCACGGCGTGCCCCCGGCGGTACCGAACTGGCAGACGCTGGGCGCCGACACGCGCCTGCTGCCGTGCGGCGACGATAGCGACGAAGCGTACTGGTTCGGCCCGGTCCGCCTGGCCGACGGGCGTGTGCGCTTTCGCCTGTGGGCGCCAGACGCCGCCGCGCAGGGCCAGACGGTACGGCTGGAAGTGGCCGGCATGGCACCGGTGCTGATGGTGGAAGGCCGCAAGGGCTGGTTCGAGGCCGTGGCGCCGTGCTGCCACGGCGCGCGCTACTGGTTCCGGCTTGACGACGGCACTATCGTGCCGGACCCCGCATCGCGGCTGCAGGCCGACGACGTGCACGGCGCCAGCGTGCTGTGCCTGCCCGAGCCCGGCGCCGCGTACCGCTGGCAGCATGCCGAATGGCGCGGCCGCCCGTGGCACGAGGCCGTGATCTACGAAATCCACGTCGGCCTGTACGGCGGCTACGCGGGCGTCACCGCCGAACTGCACCGGCTGGCCGCGCTGGGCTTCACCGCCATCGAGCTGATGCCGCTGGCCGAGTTTCCGGGCGCGCGTAACTGGGGCTACGACGGCGTGCTGCCGTTCGCGCCCGAGCGCAGCTACGGCACGCCCGACGAACTGCGCGCGCTGGTCGATACCGCGCACGGCCTGGGCATGATGGTGTTCCTGGACGTGGTCTACAACCACTTCGGGCCCGAGGGCAACTACCTGCCCACCTACGCTAGCGCCTTCTTCCGCAACGACCGGCAGACGCCGTGGGGCCCGGCCATCGACTTCCGCCGCGCCGAGGTGCGCCGCTTCTTTGGCGAGAACGCGCGCTACTGGCTTGAAGCGTTCCGCTTCGACGGCCTGCGGCTGGACGCCGTGCACGCCATCGACGACGAAGGCTGGCTGCCCCGGCTGGCCACCGACCTGCGCGACTGCGTGCAGGGCCGGCATATCCATCTGGTGCTGGAGAACGACCACAACGACGTGGCGCTGATCGAGGGCGGCTACGACGCGCAGTGGAACGACGACGCCCATCACGCGCTGCACGTGCTGCTGACCGGCGAGGACGACGGCTACTACCGCGAATACCAGGCCGACCTGCCCGGCAGCCAACGCACGGACCCCACTGGCTCGCCGGCGCTGCACCACCTGGCGCGCGTGCTGCGCGAAGGCTTTGCGTGGCAGGGCGAGGTGTCGCCGCACCGCAGCGGCGACGAGAACGGCCCGCTGCAGGGCCGCGAGGTGCGGCGCGGGCAGCCCAGCGCGGCGCTGGCGCCCACCGCGTTCGTGATGTTCGTGCAGAACCACGACCAGACCGGCAACCGCGCGTTCGGCGACCGCCTGACCACGCTGGCCGACCCCGACGCGCTGCGCGCCGCCGTGGCGCTGCAACTGCTCTGCCCGCAGATCCCGCTCGTGTTCATGGGCGAGGAACTGGGCGCGCGCGAGCCGTTCCTGTACTTCACCGATCATCCGCCCGAACTGGCGCAGGCCGTGCGCGATGGCCGGCGCCGCGAGTTCGCGGCGTCCGCCGCGTTCCGCGACGAGACCCACGCCGCGCGCATCCCGGACCCGAATGCCGTGGAAACGTTCGACGCCTCGAAGCCGGTCTGCGACAACAGCGACGGCAACTGCCGCGCGTGGAACCACTACTACGGCGAGTTGCTATCGATCCGGCGCAACGAGATCATGCCCCGGCTGCCGCACAGCCAGTCCGCCGGCGTCACCATCCTGGGCGAGCGCGCGCTGCTGGCGCGCTGGCGCATGGGCGACGGCAGCCTGCTGTCGATCTGGCTCAACCTCGGCACGGAGCCCGTGGAAGTGGACTGCGACGGCGGGCGGATGCTGCATGCCAGCCAGTCCGGCGCCATCGCGTCGCTGATGGCCGGCACGCTGCCGGGCCTGACCAGCGTCGCCTGCCTGCAATCGTCCTGACGGCCCGCCAGGGCCCCGCCTCCATGACAGACAACGTCGACCTGGACCACGCCGGCGTGCCGCGCGCCACGGCGCGGCTGCAGTTGCACGCCGGCTTTACGTTTGCCGATGCCGCCGCGCTGGTGCCCTACTACGCCGGGCTGGGCGTCAGCCACCTGTACCTGTCGCCGATCACCGCCGCGCGGCCCGGCTCCACGCACGGCTACGACGTCACCGACTTCACGCGCATCAACCCCGAACTGGGCGGCGAAGAAGGTTTCCTCGCGCTGGCCGCGCGCGCCCGCGAGGCCGGGCTTGGCCTGGTGGTGGACATCGTGCCGAACCACATGGCGTCCGACGCGCTGCACAACCCGTGGTGGCGCGACGTGCTGGCGCGCGGCGAGCAGAGCGCCTTTGCGCACTATTTCGACATCGACTGGCAGCCGGCCGACCCCGACCTGCGCGGCAAGGTGCTGGTGCCGATCCTGGGCGACCCGTACTGGCAGACGCTGGAATCCGGCGCCATCGCCGTGCGGCACGGCAACGACGGCAGGCTGGCGCTGCACTACGGCGACCACGACCTGCCGCTGGCCGACGGCGAGACCGAGGTGCCGGCCGATGCCAGCGCGCTGCACGCGCTGCTGGAGCGCCAGCACTACCGGCTGGCGTGGTGGCGCACCGGCGCGGCGCAACTGAACCGGCGCCGCTTCTTCGAGATCACCGATCTCGTGGGCGTGCGCGAGGAATGCGAGGACGTATTCGAGGCCGTGCACGCGCTGCCGTTCCGGCTCTACCGCGAAGGCTGGATCGACGGGCTGCGCATCGACCACGTCGATGGCCTGGCCGACCCGGCCGGCTACTGCCGCCGCGTGCGCGAGCGGCTGGACGCGCTGCGCCCCGGCCGGCCCGGCGAGCTGGCGCGCATGCACCCGTGGCTGGTCATCGAGAAGATCCTGGGTGAAACGGAGCCGCTGCCGCGCGACTGGAACGTCGACGGCACCACCGGCTACGACTTCATGGACGAGGTGGGCGCCGTGCTGCACGACCTGCACGGCGAGGCACCGCTTTGCATGCTCTGGATGCAGATCAGCGGCGACGCGCGGCCGTTCTCTGACTACGTGCGCGCCGGCCGGCACCGCGTGCTGGCCCGCCACCTGATTGCCGAAGCCGATGGCGTCTGCGCCCGGCTGCACGCGCGGGCGCGCCAGGACCACGCCACGCGCGACCTGACGCCGCACGCGCTGCGCCACGCGCTGACCGCGTTCATGACCGCGATTCCGGTCTATCGCAGCTACTACACGGCGGCCGGCGCCGCGCCGCGCGACACCGCGTTCGACGACGCGATGGTCACGGCGGCCGCCGCCGACGCGCGCCGCCATCTGGCGCCCGACGAGGCCGCCGCGCTCGATTTCATCGTCGCCTGCCTGCGCGTGGACGACCCCATCGACAGCGATCCGGGCCGGCTGCGCACAAAGCTCCAGCAACTGATGCCGGCGCTGGCCGCCAAGTCGACCGAGGACACCGCGTTCTACCGCTACGGCCGCCTGCTGTCGCGCAACGAGGTGGGCAGCGACCCCGGCACGCTGGCGATGGCGCCCGAGCGCTTTCATGAACGGATGCAGGCGCGCGCCGCCGACTGGCCGCACGCGATGCTGGCCGTGGCCACGCACGACCACAAGCGCGGCGAGGATGCCCGCATGCGGCTGGCCGTGCTCAGCGAGCGGGCCGACGAATGGGCCGAGGCCGTGGCAGGCTGGGAAGCGCGGCTGGCGCCGCTGCTGAGCCCCTCGCCCACCGGCCCGGACGGCGTGGACCGCATGATGCTGTACCAGACGCTGGTTGGCGCGTGGCCGGCCGATCCGCGTGAACTCGCCGCCGATGACGCCCAGCGCGCGTTCATCGACCGCGTCCTGGCGTGGCAGCAGAAGGCCATCCGCGAAGCCAAGCGCCATGGCAGCTGGACCCATCCCGATACGGCCTACGAGGACGCCTGCGAGGCGTTTCTGCCGGCTATTGCCAGCGGCGGGCCCGACAGCGTGCTGGAGAGCATCGGCGCCTTTGCGGGCCGCATCGGCACCGCCGCCGCGCTGAACAGCCTGGCGCAGACGCTGCTGCAACTGACCGCGCCCGGCGTGCCGGACCGCTACCAGGGCAACGAGACCTGGGACTTCAGCCTGGTCGACCCGGACAACCGCCGCGCGCCCGACTATGCGCGGCTGCAATCGCAGCTCGAATGCCGGGGCGGCTGGCCGCACTGGCTGGCGCACTGGCGCGATGGCCGCATCAAGCAGCAGTTGATCCGCAGCGTGCTGGCGTTCCGGCGCGACCACGCGGCGGTGTTCGCGCAGGGCAGCTATCGCCCGGTGCCGGCCAGTGGCGAGCGGGCGGGCAACGTGCTGGCGTTCACGCGCCAGTTCGGCAATACCGAGGTGATGGTGGCCGTGACGCGGCTGGCGGCGCGGCTTGTCGATCCGGCGCAGCCGCACGTGCCGCCGCACTGCTGGCAGGACACGGGCCTGCGCGCGGCCGATGCCGACTGGACCGACGCGCTGACCGGCCACGCCGTGGCCAACCACGCCGGCTGGCTGCGCGCCAAGGACGTGTTCGCGACGCTGCCGGTGGCGCTGCTGGTTCGCGGCTGACCGGCTACGCCGCGCGGTCCGGGCAACACCTGGCCAGGCGCGTTCAGTGCAGCCTGTGCGCGTCGAGGTCCAGCGCCTTCTCGGCCGCGTCGCCGGTCAGGCCGCGATAGTAGAGGTGCACGCCGATGGCCAGCGAGTCGTGGCGGATCTCGTGCAGCGCGCGCCATGCCTGCACGGCGTCGGTAAAGACCAGGTAATGGGCCTCGCGCGCGACCAGCGTCGCCACGTCATGCAGCCCGTGGTTGTGCAGCGCGCCGACCAGATGGTCCAGGCTGCGGTGCGTGCGGGCGTCGGTGCGCGGGTAGAGCATGTGCAGCACCGCCACGGGCGCCGCCGCTGCGACGGCCGTCGACGGAGCCGCCGTGAAGGCCGCCACGATGTCCTGGTGGTGGATCGCCGTGACCGTGGGGCCGGCCGGGGTGCGGGCGGACGTGAGTCCGGTTTGTGCCTGGGCGGCCTGGGCCGCTGCGCGGGTCGTGTTGTTCATGTCAGCACCTCCTGGTCAAATCTGAACGACTGTGGTGCAAAGATAGGGCATGGATGACGCGGCGCAATATGCATTTGGCGCAACAGTGAATTCCACCGTCTTCCGCAGAACGGAACGGCTGGCAGCCTGTCCATGCCACCCGAATCTTTCCGGACACTTTCAACCGGCTTTCGGCTGGCTTTCACCGCCGGCGTGGCAAGCCATCCGCCGGGCCGCCGCACATCGTTACGCGATCTTCTTCGTTGGCGGCGCAGGGCCGGCCGCCTACGATCCTGCTTTTCCGCCGCCGCGCTGTCGCCGGCCGGGCCGCGCCTCAGGCGCTGGCCAGGCCGCGCTGCAAGGCTGTTTTGAGCATCGAGAAGACATGTCGCGCCACAGGATTGACCGCGTTGGGACGCGCCCAGAGGTAGTAGGTGACATCGGGCAGGCGCGGCAGGCCGTCGGCCTCGCCCAGGATGCGCATGTCCGCCTGGAGCAGGTCGATGCTGCGCGCCGTGATGCCCAGCCCGCCGCGCAGCGCCGCCTTGATGCCGATCAGGCTCGGCGCCAGGTAGGCGATGCGCCACGGCACGCCGGCCTGCGTCAGCGCCTCCAGCGACAGCTTGCGGAACAGGCTCGGCTCGTCAGCCAGGATCAGCGGCACGGGCGTGCCGCGCTCGTAGACGAAGTCCGCCGCGCAGACCCAGATCGTCGGCGTGGTGCGCAGCGCGATGCCATCGAGCGTCGCGTCCTCGCGCGTGGACACGGTCAGGTCGATCTCGCCGCGCCGGAGCTGCTCCATCAGGAACGGGCTGCGCCCCACGTGGATCTCCAGCCGCAGCGCCGGCGACGACCGCGCGATATGCGACAGCAGCACCGGCAGCATGGTGTCGGCCACGTCGTGCGGCGCGCCGATGCGCAGCGAACCGGTCAGGTCCCCTTCGCGCAGCACGCGCAGCGCCTCGTCGTTGGTCGTCAGCAACTGCCGCGCGTATTCCAGCAGCTTCTTGCCGTGGCGCGTGAACTGCTTGCCGCGCCCCTGCCGCTCGAACAACGCCAGCCCGAGTTGCTCTTCCAGCCGCTGCATCTGCTGGGTGACGGCCGACTGCGTGCGCTGGACGGCCGCCGCCGCCGCGCCAAAGGTCTCATGGTCCGCAATGGCCACCAGCGTGCGGAGCAGGTCGAGGTCGAGGTTACGCATTCATTAGCCGTGCTAATGGGTTTTCGTCGCGCATTAAGTGGTTTTCAGGACAGGTGTTCATTACAGTGAAACACGAAGCACCGTTCTACCCCCGAAAAACAGAGATTGCAAGGATAGACCGCACCATGTCCATCGCAGAACAGCGTCAGTCGGCCGTCGGCGAAACGATCGAATCCATTAGAAACATCGTAGACAACGGCGGCGTGACCCGCGCCAGCCTGGCCCAGGTGCTGACCCTGGTGGAAGACCTGGCCGCCCGCACCGATTTCTGGAACGAGGCCGACTACCCGCCGCCCGAGGCCACCGAGCGCCAGGCGCGCTACCTGATCGCCGAGGATCCGGACCAGACCTACGCGCTCTACCTGAACGTGATGCGGCCGGGCAAGCGCATCCCGCCGCACAACCACACCACCTGGGCCTGCGTGGCGGGCGTGAGCGGCGTGGAGTTCAACGACGTCTACACCCGCACCGACGATGGCAGCCAGCCCGGCGTGGGCACGCTCGCGCACGAGCGGACCGTGGAAGTGGGGCCGCGCCACGGCATCGCGCTGCTGCCCGACGACATCCATTCGGTCGAGATCCGGGGCGACGACGTCATCCGCCACCTGCACATGTACGGCCGCTCGCTCGAAACGCTAACCGAACGGCTGTCGTTCGACCTTGAGACCGGCCGCTGCCAGGTCATGAACGTGGGCGTGCAGACCCGCCGCTAGACATAGCCTGACGGGGCCGCCGCGCCCCGACTCCCGAGAATCCCGCCGCCACTTCGCGCCCCGCGCGCGAGGACGGCCCCCTTTTGCCCAAAATTCATGACCCAGGCCATCTATCGACCCGTCGACGCCCCCACGCTCAAGGGCTGGCTGCACGACCCCGACGAAATCGCGCTGTTCGACGTCCGCGAGCACGGCCAGTATGGCGAGGGCCATCCGTTCTACGCGGTGCCGCTGCCGTACAGCCGGCTGGAGCTGGACGTGGGCCGCCTGGCGCCCCGCACCGACGCCCGCATCGTGCTGGCCGACGACGGCGACGGCGTGGCCGCGCGTGCCGCCGCCGCGCTGGCCCGGCTGGGCTACCGCAACCTGCACGTGCTCGACGGCGGCATGCCGGCCTGGCAGGCGGCCGGCTACACGCTGTTCGCGGGCGTGAACGTGCCGTCGAAGACGTTCGGCGAACTGGCCGAGCACCACTACCACACCCCGCGCGTGTCGGCGCAGGAGCTGGCGGCCATGCGTGCCGGCGCGCGGCCGCCCGTGGTGCTGGACGGCCGCCCCGCCAGCGAATTCCGCAAGATGAACATCCCCGGCGCCATCTGCTGCCCGAACGGCGAGCTGGCCTACCGGCTGCGCGATCTGGTGCCGGACACCACCACGCCGGTCGTCATCAACTGCGCCGGCCGCACGCGCAGCATCATCGGCGCCCAGTCGCTGATCAACTTCGGCGTGCCCAACCCGGTCTACGCGCTGGAAAACGGCACCCAGGGCTGGTACCTGAACGATTTCGTGCTCGAACACGGCGGCACGGCGCGCTACCCGGACACCGGCGCGCCCGCTGGCGCCGATGCGGCCCGCACGGCCGCCCGGGCCCTGGCCGAACGCTTTGGCGTGCCGATGATCGCGCCCGAACAGGCCATCGGCTGGCTGGCCGACGCGACGCGCACGACGTTCCTGTGCGACGTCCGCACGGCCGAGGAATACGCCGCGCGCACGCTGCCCGGCGCCCAGCACACGCCGGGGGGCCAGTTGATGCAGGCCACCGACCAGTACGTCGGCGTGCGCCGCGCCCGGCTGGTGCTGTTCGATGCCGACGCGGTGCGCGCGCCCGTCGTCGCCAGCTGGCTGCGCCAGATGGGCCATGACGCCGTGGTGCTGGACGGCGGGCTCGACGCCGGCCTGGCCGCGGGCGTGCGCGCGCCGCACGGCCCGGCGCCCGAAGTCACCGCGCTGCCGACCGTGACCAGTGCGCAACTGTCGGCCGGCATGGCGGCGCAGGCGATGCTGGCGCTCGATCTGCGCGGCAGCATGGCCTATCGCGCCGGCCACGTCGACGGCGCGCGCTGGTCCACGCGGGCGCGGCTTGCGCAGGACCTGCACGGCGTGCCGCACGACACCACGCTCGTGCTGGTGGGCGATGCCGATGCCGACGATCCGGCCGACCTGGCCGCCGCCGACCTGCTGGCGCTGGGCTACCGCGACGTGCGCCGGCTGCAGGGCGGCCTGGGCGCGTGGCGCGCCGCCGGCCTGCCCGTGCGGCACGGCGCCGACACGCTGCCCGACGCGCGCTGCATCGACTACCTGTTCTTCGTCCACGACCGGCACGACGGCAACAAGGCCGCCGCGCGCCAGTACCTGGCGTGGGAAACGGGCCTGATCGCCCAGCTCGACGCCCAGGAGCTGGCGACGTTCCGCTTCCCGCCCGCTGCCTGACCGCCATCCGAACCTGACCCCCAACACCTGCCCAACGCATAACGAGGTCGCCCCATGTCCCGTCCGATCACCCGCCGTCTGTCGCAGTACCTGGTTGCCGCCTGCACCGTCACGCTCTGCGCCGCCGCGCTGGCGCAGCAGCCGCTGGCGCCCGTCAACGGATTTCCGGCGCAGCCGCTTCGTATCGTGTCGCCGTTCCCGGCCGGCGGCGGCAACGACGCCGTGACGCGCGTGGTGGCCACGCGGCTGTCGCAGGTGCTGGGCCAGAGCGCGGTGACCGACAACCGCGGCGGCGCCGGCGGCAACATCGGCACGCGCTACGTGGCCGAGGCCAAGCCCGATGGCTACACCGTGCTGACCTCGCAGGTGTCGATCATGGCCGTCAACCCGACGCTCTACCGCGCGCCGGGCTTCGACCCGGTCAAGCAGTTCATCCCGGTCACGCAGATCAACGCCGCGCCGCTGGCCATCGTGGTGTCGGCCAACGCGCCGTGGAAGACGTTCGAGGAACTGGCCACGCAGGCCAGGGCGCAGCCGAACAAGATCACGTTCGCCACGCCGGGCAACGGCACGCTGTCGCACCTGGTGGGCGTGGTGCTGGACAAGGACAGCAGCGTGTCGCTGCAGCACGTGCCGTACAAGGGCGCGGGCCCGGCCATCAACGACCTGCTGGGCGGACAGGTGGATGTACTGATCACGTCGACGTCGTCGGTGGCCAGCTTCATCCAGGCCGGCCGCATGCGTGCGCTGGCCGTCACCAGCCCGCGCCGGCTAGGGGTATTCGCCAAGGTGCCCACGCTTGAGGAAATGGGCTACCGCAATGCACGCTTCGAGGACTGGTACGGCTTCTTCGTGCCGGCCGGCACGTCGCCCGAACGCGTGGCGCTGCTGAACCGCGCCATCGTGCAGGTGCTGCAGATGCCCGACGTGGTCAAGACCATCAACGACGGCGGCAGCGACGTGGTGGCCAACACGCCCGAGGCATTCGCCGCGCAGCTCAGGCAGGACATCGCGCGGTGGTCGCAGATCGTGCGGCTGTCCGGCGCGCATGTCGACTAGGCACGCGCCTTGCAAAACCCCACACACCTTCCGCCAACCCACAGGCAAGCCATGACCAAAGCGCTCTCCACCCGCCTGGCCCACGCCGGACGCACCGCCAGCGTGCCCGGCGGCCAGCCGGTGAACCCGCCCGTGGTGCGGGCCAGCACCGTCCTGTTCGAATCGGTCGCCCAGCAGCGCGAGATGCGCGCGCGGCGCGACACCGAGCGCCTGTTCACCTACGGCGCGCGCGGCAATCCCACCAACTTCGCGCTCGAAGACATGGTGACGATGCTGGAAGGCGGCCACCGCACGCGGCTGTTCCCGTCCGGGCTGGCCGCGGCGGCGATGACGATCCTGGCCTACGTGCGCCCCGGCCAGCACGTGCTGCTGCCCGACTGCGTCTACGAACCCGTGCGCAACCTGGCCAACGGGTTCCTGCGCCAGCACGGCATCGGCGCCGACTTCTACGCCGCCGACGGCACGGACCTGGACGCGAAGCTGCGGCCCGAGACGCGGCTGGTCTACGTGGAGGCGCCGGGATCGCTCGTCTACGAGATGTGCGACCTGCCCGCGCTGGCCGCCCGCGCCCATGCGCACGGCGCACTGGTGGCGGCGGACAACACGTGGGGCTCCGGCCTGCTGTACCGGCCGCTGGCGCTGGGCGCCGATATCTCGCTGATGGCCGCCACCAAGTACCTGGGCGGCCATTCGGACGTGATGATGGGCACGGTCTGCACCACCGAGGCCGCGTGGCAGCCGCTGGCGGCCATGGCCGACGCCTTCGGCATGACCGTGAGCCCCGACGACGCCTACCTGGTGCAGCGCGGCATCCGCTCGCTGGGCGCGCGGCTGGCGCAGCATCAGGCCGGCGCGCTCGACGTGGCGCGCTGGCTGCTGGACCGGCCCGAGGTGGCGCAGGTCTTCTGCCCCGCGCTGCCGCACGATCCGGGCCACGCCCTGTGGCGGCGCGACTGCCACGGCACCAACGGCCTGCTTTCGTTCACGCTGCGCTCGCCAGCCCCGGTGGCGCCCGAGCGTTTCGTCGACAGCCTGCGGCTCTTCGGCATCGGCGCGTCGTGGGGCGGCTTTGAAAGCCTGGCCGTGCTGGCCGACATGCGCCGCGCGCGCAGCGTCACGGACTGGGCCGCCCACGGCACCGTGATCCGGCTCCACATCGGGCTCGAAGCGGTGCCCGACCTGCTGGCCGACCTGGACCAGGCGTTCGCCGCCATCGCCACGCTCGAACCCTCCAACAAGGACACTTCCCATGCCTATCATCGGTGACTGGCTGCGCCAGCAATCGGGCCCGGCCCGCACCAACGGCCAACTACCGGTCGGCTCCATGGCCTCGGGCATGGCCGTCACGCTGCCGTACGTGGCGGTGCGCGGCGCCCATCCCGGCCGCACGCTCTGGCTGCACGGCCAGGTGCACGGCGACGAGATCAACGGCATGGTGGCGGCGCTGCGCTTTGCCCGCGGCCTGGACCCGGCCACGATGCACGGCAACGTGGTGGTCACGCCCACCGGCAACCCGCAGGCGCTGGACGCGCGCCGCAAGCGCAATCCGTACGACGAACTCGACCTCGACCAGACCTATCCCGGCAACGCGGGCGGCCTGGTATCGGAACGGCTGGCCCACGCGCTGATCGCCGAAGTGCGCGGCGTGGCCGACGTGCTGATCAACCTGCACACGATGAACCCGCTGTTCGATGCCCGGCCCTACACGGTCTACAAGGTGCATCCGGACAGCCCCGTCACCGAGGCCGACGTGCTGGCGGCCATGGCGCCATTCCATCCGCACGTGGCTTGCCAGCAGGACGTGGGCGGCAAGGGCGAGCTGCCCGGCAACATCGCCGGCGCGCTCGACTACCAGTGCCTGGCCGCCGGCGTCTGCGCGTTCATGCTCGAACTGGGCAGCGGCAGCCGCTTCGAGCCCGACAACATCGCCGTGGCCGAAACCGGCTTCCAGACGCTGGCCGTGCAGATGGGCATCCTGTCCGGCCAGCCGGCGCAGCCAGCCGCCACGTCGCTGCGGCGCGTGAAGCGGCGCGGATGGATCACCGCCGACGAAGGCGGCCTGTTCATCCCCGGCGCCCGCGCCGGCGACCTGCTGCGCGAAGGCCAGTCGATCGGCGACACGCTCAAGCTCGACGCGTCGCTCACCCCCGTCAGGGCGTTCCCGCGCGACGGCGTGCTGATCGGCCTGCGCAGCGACCCCGTGGTCCACACCGGCGAACGGCTCGCGTTCGTGGCGTGGGAGTGGGACCAGGTGTCGCTGTCTTCCGGCGCCGTCGCATGACGGACGGCCGGCCCTCTCCCCCAGCCCCTCTCCCGCAAGCGGGAGAGGGGAGCAAACCAAAGCCATCTGGACAGCTGGTGGTGGTCTCCCCTCTCCCGCGCGCGGAAGCGCGGAGCAAACCCAAGCCATCTGGACAGCCCGCGGTTGTCTCCCCTCTCCCGCGCGCGGGAGAGGGGCCGGGGGAGAGGGCAGGCATCGCAACCTCCTACCCTGTTTCACACAAGATCTTCGGAGCCTCACCATGCTTCCCCGCCACACCCTCCTCCTGGCCCTCGCCCTGCTTTCCCCGCTGGCCCACGCCGCCTGGCCCGACCCGGCCAAGCCGATCCGCGTGGTCGTGGGCTTTCCGCCCGGCGGCGGCGCCGATGCGCTGGCGCGGGCCATCGCCCCGGCGCTGTCGGACCAGCTCAAGGCCAACGTGATCATCGACAACCGGCCCGGCGCCGGCGGGCTGATCGCCACCGAGATGGTGGCCAAGTCCGCGCCGGACGGTTACACGCTCTACATCGCCACGCCGGGGTCGTTCACGATCTGGCCCAACCTGCGCAAGCTCAACTACGACCCGCAGAAAGACTTCGCGCCAGTGAGCGTGCTGGTGACCATGCCCAACGTGCTGGTCACCGGCGCCGACACGCCGTACAAGGACGTGCAGGGCATGCTGGCCGCCGTGCGCAGCGCCAACGGCCGGTTCTCGTACGCGTCCGGCGGCAACGGCACCATCGGCCAGATCGCCGCCGAGCAGTTCAAGATGCTGGCCCACGTGCAGATGCAGCACGTGCCCTACAAGGGCACCACGCCGGCGCTGACCGACGTGATGGGCGGCGTGGTGCCGATCACGTTCTCGGACCCATCGGCCAAGCCGCTGATTGCTTCCGGCAAGCTGCGCGCGCTGGCCGTGACCACGGCCACGCGGTCGGCCCAGTTCCCGGGCGTGCCGACCGTGGCGGAAGCCGGCGTGCCCGGCTACGAGGTCACCAACTGGTACGGGCTGGTGGCGCCGGCCGGCACGCCCGCCGACGTGGTTGCCACGCTGAACAAGGCGCTGGTCAAGGTCATGGCCGATCCGGACATCCGCCAGCGGCTGGCGGTATCAGGCATGGATGCCACGTCGGACACGCCGCAGCAGTTCGCGCGGCTGCTAGCCACCGAGCGCACCAAGTGGGGCGACCTGATCCGCAAGGCCGGCATCCAGGGCGACTGATACCGTGACCGTCCGCCGCTATCCGCAACTGGCCCACTGGGGCGCCTTCACCGCCGTGGTCGAGGACGGCCGGCTGATCGCTTGCGAGCCGTTTGCCGCCGACCCCGATCCGTCGCCGCTGCTCGACGCCATCGTACCGATGGTCTACTCGCCCACGCGCATCCGCGCGCCGATGGTGCGGCGCGGCTGGCTGGCACGGCGCGAGTCCAGCGACGGCCACGCGCGCGGCCGCGACGATTTCGTGGAAGTGTCCTGGGACGACGCGCTCGACCTCGTCGCCGGCGAGATCGCCCGCGTGCGCGGCACGTACGGGCCGTCGGGCGTGTTCGGCGGATCGTACGGCTGGTCGTCGGCGGGACGGCTGCACCACGCGCGCTCGCTGATCCGCCGCTTCCACTTCACCGGCGGCGGCTGCGTCGACCAGGTCGGCAACTACAGCTGGGGCACGGCGCAGTTCCTGCTGCCGCACGTGATTGGCACCTACCAGCCGCTGACCGGCCGCGTGACCGCATGGCCGAGCCTGATCGCCCATACCGAGGTGTTCCTGGCCTTTGGCGGGCTGGCACTCAAGAACGGGCAGGTATCGTCCGGCGGCGCGGCTGAGCATACGCAGGCGCAATGGCTGCGCAAGCTGGCCGCCAGCGGCGCCACGGTCATCAACGTCAGCCCCACGCGCGACGACTGCCCGGACTTCCTGGGCGCCGAATGGGTCCCCATCCGCCCGAACACCGACGTGGCGCTGATGCTGGCGCTGGCCTACGCGCTGCGCCGCGCCGACGCGCACGACGCGGCGTTCCTGCAGTCGCATTGCAGCGGCTGGGCCGAGCTGGAAGCCTACCTGCTGGGCGATAGCGACGGCACGCCCAAGACGCCGGCGTGGGCGGCCGCCATCACCGGCATCCCGGCCGCGCGCATCGAACGGCTGGCCGCGCAACTGGCCGGCCGGCGCAGCTACATCACGTGCAGCTTCGCCGTGCAGCGCCAGCATCGCGGCGAGCAGCCCTACTGGATGGCGATTGCGCTGGCGGCCATGCTCGGGCAGATCGGGCTGCCCGGCGGCGGGTTCGGCTTCGGCCATGGGTCGATGAACGGCGTGGGCAATCCGCGCGTGGCCACGCCGGGGCCCGAAATGCCGGTGGGCCGCAATCCGGCGGACCTGGACATCCCGTGCGCGCGGCTTGCCGACATGCTGTTGCATCCTGGCACCCCGTACCGCTTCCAGGGCGAGACGCGCCACTATCCCGACGTGAAGCTCGTGCACTGGGCCGGCGGCAACCCGTTTCATCACCACCAGCAGCTCGCGCGGCTGCGTCAGGCGTGGGCGCGGCCGCAGACGGTGATCGTGCAGGACATCGTCTGGACGGCCACCGCGCGCCACGCCGACATCGTGCTGCCCGTGACCACGGCGCTGGAACGCAACGATATCGGCGGCTCGTCGCGCGACCGCTATGTGCTGGCGATGCACCGCGCTATCGCGCCGCTGCACCAGGCGCGCAGCGATCTCGACATCTTCACGGCACTGGCCGAACGGCTGGGCTACCGCGACGCATTCACCGAGCGCCGCGACGAGCCCGGCTGGATCGAGGCCATCTACGCCCGCTGCCGCGAGGCACAGGCGCGCGCCGGCATCGACCTGCCCGACTTCGACACGTTCTGGCGCGCGGGCCATGTCGCCCTGCCGCCGCCGGCCGAGGACTTCGTGCTGTTCGACGATTTCCGCCGCGACCCGCTGGCCCATCCGCTGCGCACGCCGAGCGGCCGCATCGAGCTGTCCAGCGCCACGCTGGGGCGGCTGTCCGACGACTGCGGCACCCATCCGAACTGGCAGCCGCCAGCCGAATGGCTGGGCGCACCCGAGGCGCAGCGCCATCCGCTGCATCTGGTCTCGGTGCAGCCGGCCGACCGCCTGCACAGCCAGCTCGACGCGGCCCCGCTGGCCCAGTCGAACAAGGTAGACGGCGCGGAACGCATCACGCTGCACCCCGCCGACGCCGCCGCGCGCGGCCTGACGCCCGGCATGCGCGTACGCGTCCACAACACCCGCGGCGCCATCGCCGCCGGGCTGGCCGTCAGCGACGGCATCACGCGCGGCGTGGCCATGATCGCCACCGGGGCGTGGTACAACCCGGACGCCGACGGCCTGGACCGCGCCGGCGCCGCCAACACGCTGACGCTCGACATCGGCACGTCGGACCTGACGCAAGGACCGAACGCGATGAGCTGCCTGGTGGAGGTATCGGGGGAGGGATAAAGTGGGGCTGATCGCCGGCCATCGCATCTTGAATCGCAGGCCCTCACCCCTAACCCCCTCTCCCAGAGGGAGAGGGGAAAAACAAGCGCCTGGGCCAGCCACCACCCGCGTGTTTGCTCCCCTCTCCCGCATCGCGGGAGAGGGGCCGGGGGAGAGGGCGTGGCGGTGCTGCTTGCCGACCATGGCATGTTGAACCGCTGGCCCTCTCCCCTAACCCCTCTCCCAGAGGGGAGAGGGGGAAAAACAAGCGCCAGGGCCAGCCACGCGCCGCGCCAGGCGCTAGCCGCCGAAGCGGCGCGGATCGTACGGCGCGGGGTCGACGTAAGGCGTGTCGCGGTCGAACATCTCGGCCAGCAGGCGCGCCGTGGCCGGGCCCAGCGTCAGGCCCTGGTGGCCGTGGCCGAAGTGGAACCACAGGTTGGCGTGGCGCGGCGCGCGGCCCACCACGGGCCGCATGTCGGCGATGCACGGCCGCGCGCCCATCCACGGCGTGGCTTCGACGGGCGGGCCCAGCCGCACCAGATCGGCCGCCAGCAGTTCGGCGCGCGCGGACTGCACCGGCGTCGGCGGTGCGTCGTGGTGGGCGAACTCGGCGCCCGTGGTCAGCCGCAGCCCCTGCCGCATCGGCGCCAGCAGCATGCCGTTCTCGGCGTCGAGCAGCGGGCGGGCCGGCATGGACGCCACGCGATAGTGGCGGTGATAACCACGCTTGACGAACAGCGGCAGGCGGTAGCCAAGCCGCTGCGTCAGCCCGGCCGCCCACGGGCCCAGCGCGATCACGGCGTGTTCGGCGTCGATGGTGCCGTCGGCGGTCTGCACGGTCCAGCCGCTGCCCGACGCGCGCAGCGTGTCGGCATCGCCGCGCAGCAGCACGCCGCCCTCGCGCTCGAACAGCGCCGCGTAGCGCGCCACCAGTTCGCCCGGATCGCTGACGGTCCATGGGTCCTGCCAGTGCACGGCGCCGGCCAGCGTGCGTTGCAGCGCCGGTTCCTCGCGCGCCAGCGCGGCGCCGTCCAGGATGGCATGGCGCAGTTCGTGCGCGGCGGCCACCGTGCCGGCCTCGCGCGCGGCGGCGTCGAACGCGGCCGGGGTCCGGTACGCCTCGAACCAGCCGGTCTTGCGGATCAGGTCCTGCGCGCCGGCGCGCTCGACCAGCGGCGCGTGTTCGTCGATGCAATGGCGGATCAGCGCGGCATAGGCGCTGACCGTGGCGGCGTAGCGCTGCGGCGCCGACGCGTGCCAGTAGCGCGCCAGCGCCGGCACCAGCGACGGCAGCGCCCGCAGGTGGTAGTGCACGTCGTTGCCGCGCCGCGCGGCCACGCGCAGGATGGCCTGCCAGGCGCGCGGAAACGCGTAGGGCTGCACCGCCTCGCGCTGGATGATGCCGGCATTGCCGTACGAGGTCTCGCGCCCCGGCGCGTTGCGATCCACCAGGCAGACCGCGTGGCCGCGCTGCTGCAGCGCCAGCGCCGTGGCGACGCCGACGATGCCGGCGCCCAGCACGATCACATCGGTCCGGCGGGAGGGTCTCGGGTGTTCTGTCATGACGTCCTGTCAGGTCTCGCGGATGGTCTTTCGGGTTCGGGGCCGGGGCGCGGCGGCGCCGGCGCGTTCGATGTCGCGCGCCGCCTCACGCAGGCAGGCGGCCAGATCGGATACGGCCGGCGGCAGCCGGCGGTCGCGTAGCGTGATCAGCCCCACGGGCGGCAGGTCTACCTCCACCGGCATCGCCAGCACGTGGAAACGGCCCTCGGCCTGCAACTGGCGGCCCACGGCGCGGGCGACGAATCCTACCGCCTGGCGCTGCGCGACGAACGTGGTCACGGCCAGGTACGACGACGATTCCATGATGTCGGCCGGCAGCGTCTGGCCGTGCCGATGCAGTGCCTGCTCGATCTTCACGCGCAGTGACGCCCACGGCGGCGGCAGCACCAGCGGCTGGCGCGCCACATCGGCCCAGCCCGGGCGCGCCTTGCCGGCCAGCGCGTGGCCGGCCGCGACGATGGCGACCATCGGCTCCTCGTACAGCGCCTCGGTGACGAGGTCCGGCGCCGCGTAGGCCGGTTCCAGCCGGCCGACGATCACGTCCAGCTCCGACAGCCGCAGCCGGGGCAGCAGGTGCGTCAGGTCGCCCTCTTCCACCAGCACCGTGGCGCGCGGCGACTGCGCCTTCAGGCGTGCCACGGCCTGGGCCAGCAGCACGGGCAGCGTGGCGCCCATCGACCCCACGCGCACGCGGCCAGCCGCGCCGCTGGCCACGGCCTCGATCTCGTCGCGCGTCACGTCGTACTGGGCCAGCACCGCGCGCGCAAAGCGCACCAGCGATTCGCCGGCCGGCGTGGGCTCGGTGCCGCGCGTGGAGCGCGTGAACAGCGTCAGCCCCAGCATCTTCTCCACCTCGGCCAGCACCTTCGACACCGCCGGCTGGCTGACCGACAGGAACTCGGCGGTCCGGCCCAGGTGGCGAAATTCGTCCAGCGCCACCAGCAGTTGCAGGTGCCTGAGCTTGATGTTGGAACGGAAGGCGCGGTCGATATGGGCCATGGCGGCGAGTCTACCTAACCGGCAGGTTATGAAGCAATGCCAATTTTCTATTGGATGGTTATGTTGCCCGCGCCCACAATCGCTGGCAGAGCGGATGGGCGTCGCAGCCCGTCCGCGACCTAGAACAGCGTTGGAGACAATCCCCATGACACACGGCCTTCCCGCCAGCCTTTCGCGCCGCCGCCTGCTGCTGGGCAGCGCCGCCGCCACCGCCGTTGCCGCCACCGGCACGGCCGCCCTGCTGGGCCCGCGCATCGCGCGCGCCGCCAGCGAGTATCCGGACCGCCCCATCAAGTTCATCTGCCCGTGGCCCGTGGGCGGCACGGCGGACCAGTCGATGCGCGCGCTGTGCCAGGTGGCGTCGGGGTTGCTCAAGCAGTCCATCGTGGTGGAAAACCGCGCCGGCGCGTCCGGCATGATCGGCACCAAGGCGCTGGCCAGCGCCGCGCCGGACGGCTACACGATCGGCCAGATCCCGATCTCGGTCACGCGCTTCTCGCAGCTCGGCATGCTGCAGCTTGACCCGCGCACCGACCTGACCTACCTGGCGCGCACGTCGGGCCAGACCTTTGGCATCGCCGTGCCGGCCAACTCGCGCTACAGGACGCTGGCCGACGTGATTGCCGAGGCCAAGGCCAACCCGGGCCGCGTGACGTACGCGCACGCCGGCATCGGCGGCGCCACGCACGTCGGCATGGAACAGTTTGCGCTGGCCGCCGGCGTCAGGTTCAACGCGGTGGCCTACAAGGGCGGCTCGCAGGCGCTGCAGGACGTGCTGGCGAACCAGGTGGAGCTGCTGGCCGATTCCAGCTCGTGGGCGCCGCACGTGGAAGCGGGCAAGCTGCGCCTGCTGGCCACCTGGGGCGAGCAGCGCACGCCGCGCTTCAAGGACACGCCCACGCTCAAGGAACTGGGCTTCAACGTGGTGGTGGAGGCGCCCAACGGCATCGGCGCGCCCAAGGGCCTGCCGCCCGACGTCGAGAAGAAGCTGCGCGACGCATTCCGCGCGGCGGTGGCCAGCGCCGAGTTCAAGGCCGTGGCGTCGCGCATCGACGCGCCGGTCATGTACCTGGACGGTCCCGAATACAAGAAGTACGTCGCCGCGGTCTACGACCAGGAGACCCAGCTCATCCAGCGCCTGAAACTCAAGGACATGCTCGCGCAGAGCTGATCCGCATCGCCCCCGACCACCGTGACCCTGAACCCCGTCATCCGCCTGCACGCCAACGACAACGTCCTGATCGCCCGGGGCGACCTGACGCTGGGCCAGCACCTGCCCGACCTGGACGTGCGCGTGCGCGCCCAGGTGCCGGCCGGGCACAAGATTGCCGCGCGCGCGATTGCCCGCGGCGAGCCGGTCAGGAAGTACGACACCGTGATCGGCGTGGCCGACCGCGACATCGTGCCCGGCGAGCACGTGCACAGCCACAACCTCCGGCTCGTCGACTTCTACCGCGACCCGGCCTTCTGCACCGACGTGCGCCCGGTGGCCTACGTGCCCGAGGCCGAGCGCGCCACGTTCATGGGTTACGTGCGGCCCGACGGCCGCGTGGGGACGCGCAATTTCATCGGCATCCTGTCGTCGGTGAATTGCTCGGCCACGGTCATCAAGCACATCGCCGCGCATTTCACGCCGGAACGGCTGGCGGCCTATCCGAATGTCGACGGCGTGGCCGCCTTCGCGCAGAGCAGCGGCTGCGGCATGTCGTCGCCGAGCGAGCATTTCGACCTGCTGCGCCGCACGATTGCCGGCTATGCCCGGCACCCGAACCTGGCCGGCGTGCTGATCGTCGGGCTGGGCTGCGAGCGCAACCAGGTGGCGTCGCTGGTGGATTCGCAGGGACTGGTGCCCGGCGAGACCCTGCACACGCTGGTCATGCAGGACACCGGCGGCACGCGCGCCACCATCGAGGCCGGCATCCGCGCCATCGAGTCCATGCTGCCGGCGGCCAATGCGTACCGCCGCCAGCCGGTCAGCGCGAGCCACATCAAGATCGGGCTCGAATGCGGCGGGTCGGACGGCTTCTCGGGCATCACGGCCAACCCGGCGCTGGGCGCGGCCATGGACATCCTGGTGCGCCACGGCGGCACGGCCATCCTGTCCGAGACGCCCGAGATCCACGGCGTGGAATACATGCTCACGCGCCGCGCGGTCACGCCCGAGGTCGGCCAGAAACTGCTGGACCGGCTGGCGTGGTGGGAGCGCTACACGGCCGGCCACAACGCGCAGTTCAACGGCGTGGTGGGCCACGGCAACCAGCAGGGCGGGCTGGCCAACATCTTCGAGAAATCGCTGGGCTCGGCCATGAAGGGCGGCACCACGCCGCTGCAGGCCGTGTACGAGTACGCCGAGCCGATCGACCAGGCCGGCTTCGTGTTCATGGATTCCCCGGGCTACGACCCCGTGGCTGCCACGGGCCAGATCGCCAGCGGCGCCAACCTGATCTGCTTCACCACCGGGCGGGGCTCGATGTTCGGCTCCAAGCCCGCCCCGACGATCAAGCTCGCGTCCAACTCGCCGATGTACCGCCGGCTGGAGGAAGACATGGACATCAACTGCGGGCTGGTGCTGGACGGCGAACTGAGCGTGGCCCAGATGGGCGAACGCATCTTCGCGCACATCCTGCGCGCCGCCTCGGGCGAGCCCACCAAGAGCGAACTGCTGGGCCTTGGCGACCACGAATTCGTGCCGTGGCACGTGGGGATCGTGAGCTAGCCGTCTCCCCCACGGCGCTTGCCGGCCTTCCAACGTCTGACCACCCCACCCGATGCTGACCACCCTCACCCACCCCGCCCTGCTGCGCACGCAGAACTTCATCGACCAGCAATGGTGCGACAGCGGCGCCCGCTTCGACGTGACCGATCCGGCCACGGGCGCGGTCATCGCCAGCGTGCCGGACAGCGACGCCGGTGACGCCCGCCGCGCCGCCGACGCCGCCGCGGCCGCCTTTCCCGCCTGGAGCCGCCGCCCCGCCCGCGAGCGCGCGCAGCTGATCAAGCGCTGGCACGCGCTGATCCTGGCCCACGAGCCGGACCTGGCGCGCATCATCTCCGCCGAACAGGGCAAGCCGATGCACGAGAGCGTGGGCGAGGTGCGCTACGGCGCGTCGTACGTCGAATGGTTTGCCGAGGAAGCCACGCGCATCTGCGGTGACGTGGTGGCCGAGGCCGTGCCGGGCCGCAAGATGCTCGTGCTCAAGGAGCCGGTGGGCGTGGTGGCGGCCATCACGCCGTGGAACTTCCCGCTGGCGATGATCGCGCGCAAGATCGCCCCGGCGCTGGCGGCCGGCTGCACCGTCGTGGCCAAGCCGGCCGAGGACACGCCGCTGACCGCGCTGGCGCTGGTGGCGCTGGCCGAGCAGGCCGGACTGCCGCCGGGCGTGCTGAACATCGTCACCGCGTCGCGCGCCCATACGCCGGCCGTGGTCGATGCCTGGCTGGCCGACCCGCGCGTGCGCAAGATCACGTTCACGGGCTCCACGCCCGTGGGCAAGCACCTGGCGCGGGAATCGGCCGGCACGCTCAAGAAGCTGTCGCTGGAACTGGGCGGCAATGCGCCGTTCATCGTGTTCGACGATGCCGACCTCGATGCCGCCGTCGACGGCCTGATGGCCGCCAAGTTCCGCAACGGCGGCCAGACCTGCGTCTGCCCGAACCGGGTCTACGTGCAGGCTGGCGTGCACGACGCGTTCGTGGCCAGGCTGGCCGCTTGCGTGGGCGCGCTGCACGTGGGGCCGGCCACCGAGCCCGACGCGCAGATCGGGCCGATGATCAACGCGCGGGCCGTCGACAAGATCGAGCGCCACGTGCGCGACGCCGTGGCCAGGGGCGCCCGCGTGGTGGTGGGCGGCGAGCGCCTGCGCACCGCCGACGGCCCGCACTACTACGCCCCGACCGTGCTCGTCGATGCCACGCCGGCCATGGAACTGGCCCACGAGGAAACCTTCGGCCCGGTGGCGCCCGTGTTCCGCTTCACGCACGAGGACGAGGTGGTCCGCGACGCCAACGACACCCCGTTCGGGCTGGCCGCCTATTTCTATTCCAGCGACGTGCGCCGCGTCTGGCGCGTGGCGCAGGCGCTGGAAACCGGCATCGTCGGCATCAACGAGGGCGCGCTGGCGTCGGAGGCGGCGCCGTTCGGCGGCGTCAAGGAATCGGGCTACGGCCGCGAGGGGTCGCGCCACGGACTTGACGACTACATGCATACCAAGTATCTGTGCCAGGGCCAGCTAGGCTGAGCCACCCGGCATCCGGCCGCCTGGCCCTTCGAGGAGACAACCCCATGCCTGCCCATAACCCGTTCAAGGCCGCCCTGGCCGCCCGCCAGGCCCAGATCGGCCTGTGGATGTCCGCCGCGTCGCCGTACCTGGCCGAGATCACCGCCACGGCCGGCTTCGACTGGCTGCTCGTCGATGGCGAGCACGCGCCCAATGACGTGCGCTCGATCCTGCAGACGCTGCAGGCGCTGGGCCCGTACCGCTCGCAGGCCGTGGTGCGCGCCGTGTCCGGCGAGACCGCGCTGATCAAGCAGCTGCTGGACGTCGGCGCCCGCACGCTGCTGATTCCGATGGTCGACACCGCCGAGCAGGCCGCCGCGCTGGTGCGCGCCACGCGCTATCCGCCGTTCGGCGTGCGCGGGGTGGGCAGCGCCGTGGCGCGGGTGTCGCAATGGAGCGCCCGCAAGGACTACCTGGACGTGGCCGACGACGAGGTCTGCCTGCTGGTGCAGGCCGAAACCGTGACCGCCATGCAGAACCTGGACGCGCTGTGCGCCGTCGACGGCGTGGACGGCGTGTTCATCGGCCCGGCCGACCTGGCGGCGTCGATGGGCCACCGCGGCAACCCGGGCCATCCCGAGGTGCAGGCGCAGATCGAATCGGCCATGCGCACGATCGTCGCCAGCGGCAAGGCGGCCGGCACGCTGACATCGGACAACGCGCTGGCGCGCCGCTACCTGGAGCTGGGCTGCACGTTCGTGGCGACCGGCGTCGACGTGCTGGTCTATGCCAACGCGGCGCGCAAGCTGGCCGCCGAATTCCTGCCCGAGCGCGCCCAGCAGGTGTCCGCGCCCGGCGCTGCATACTGATCCCTCCCCGACGTTCCGAGCCCCGAAACATGCCGTCCCCGACTTCCGAAGCCCTGTCCCAACCGGACGCCCTGCGCCACGCCATGGCGGCCATCGTCGGCCCGCAAGGCTGCCTGAGCGACCCCGCCGACACCGAGCCGTACGTGACCGACTATCGCCGCATCTATCACGGGCGCTCGCCGCTGGTGGTCATGCCGACGACCACCGAGCAGGTCAGCCGCGTGATGGCGTGGTGCCACGCGCACGACGTGCCGGTGGTGCCGCAGGGCGGCAACACGTCGCTGATGGGCGGCGCGGTGCCCGACGACAGCGGCACGGCCGTGGTCGTCAGCCTCAGGAAGATGCACCGCGTGCTGGCCATCGACACGGTCAACGACACGATGACCGTGGAAGCCGGCGTGACGCTGTCCGCCGCGCGGGCGGCCGCCGACGAGGCCGGGCGGCTGTTTCCGCTGCGGATTGGCTCGGAGGGGTCGTGCCAGATCGGCGGCAACCTGTCGACCAATGCCGGCGGCACGGCGGTGCTGCGCTACGGCAACATGCGCGACCTGGTGCTGGGGATCGAGGTGGTGCTGCCCGACGGGCGCGTGTTCTCGTCGCTCAAGGGGCTGCGCAAGGACAACACCGGCTACGACCTCAAGCACCTGTTCATCGGCGCCGAGGGCACGCTGGGCATCATCACCGGCGCCGTGCTGAAGCTGATGCCGCAGCCGCGCGCCACGGCCGTGGCGTTCGTGGCCGTGCAGAGCCCCGAGGCGGCGGTGCGGCTGCTGGGCGAGGCGCGCGCGCTGTCCGGCGGCGCGGTCACGGCGTTCGAGCTGATCTCGGCCCCGGCGCTGGACCTCGTGCTCGAATACCTGGGCGATATCCCGTCGCCACTGCCGGCCCGGCACGACTGGATGGTGCTGATCGAGCTGACGTCGGGCGCCGACGCCGAGACGCTGAACGGCACGCTGATGGAGATCCTGGAAACCGGCCTGGGCAATGAATGGGTGGTGGACGCCGCCGTGGCGTCGAGCCTGGCCGACGTGCAGCAGTTCTGGCGCATCCGCGAGGAAATCTCGGACGCCCAGACGCGCACCGGCGGCAGCATCAAGTGCGACATCTCGGTGCCGGTGTCGCGCATCGCGCAGTTCATCGAGCGGGCGTCGGCCGAAGTGCTGGCCCTGGAGCCGGCCACGCGCATGGTGATCTACGGCCACATGGGCGACGGCAACGTCCACTTCAACCCGCTGCGCCCGCGCGACCGCGACGCCAGGAGCTTCCTGGCGCAGTGGTACAAGCCCGTGTCCGACCTCGTCGACGGGCTGGCCTACGCCGAGAATGGCTCCATTTCGGCCGAGCACGGCATCGGCGTGGCCAAGCGCGACGACCTGAGCCGCTACAAGTCGCCCGTGGAGCTGGAGCTGATGTGGCAGGTCAAGCGCGCGCTGGACCCCAAGAACCTGCTGAACCCGGGCCGCGTGCTGCCGCCTACAGGCGATCGACCGTGATCGTCCACGCGGCGCCCTGACCCGGGGCTGACGCCACGTCCAGCCGGCCGCCAATGCCCTCCAGCATGCGGCGCACCGTGCGCAGGCCCACGCCTTCCTCGCCGGGCCCGGCCGGCAGCCCCCGGCCATCGTCCGACACGCGGACCACGCAGCCGCGCGGCGGCGACGCGGCCAGCGACACCCGGATCTCGCCGCTGCCGCCCG
Organism: Cupriavidus sp. H18C2; assembly: GCF_049393795.1. Taxonomy (NCBI): domain Bacteria; kingdom Pseudomonadati; phylum Pseudomonadota; class Betaproteobacteria; order Burkholderiales; family Burkholderiaceae; genus Cupriavidus; species Cupriavidus sp. H18C2. Next base: position 1,186,138 of record NZ_CP186011.1, read on the forward strand.
CGAACGCGTGTTCCACGGCATTGGCGACCAGTTCGTTGACGATGATCCCGATGGTCGTGCAGCGGTCCAGGTCGGCCACGAGCCCGAACTGGACGTCCAGGTTGAACGCGATGCCGCTGGCCTTGAGGTCGTAGAACTCGTCGAAGCTGGCCGCCAGCCCGCCCAGGTAGCGGCCCAGGTCGGCATGCTGCGCCTGCTCGCTCAGGCCCAGCAGGTGGTTGTAGAGCGACGCCATGGCGAAGATGCGGCGCTCGATCTCGCGCAGCGGCTTGCGGCCGTCCTCGCTGGCCAGGAACGTGCTGCGCTGGACCATCGCGATGATCATCTGGAAATTGTTGCGCACCCGGTGCTGCTGTTCGCGCAGCAGCAGCGCCTTGGCGTCGCGCTCCAGCGCCAGCGCGGCCTGCGCGCGATGCTTTTCGATGCATTCGGCCAGCATGCCGGCCACCGACGCCAGGAACGACATCTCCAGCGCGCCAATTTCCACCGTTTCGCGGAAATCCACCTCCAGCACGCCGTAAGCGCCGTCGTGGTTGATCAGCGGCAGGTTCACCGAGGTGACCACCGCGTTCTCCACGAAGATCGCCGGCAGGACGCCGCGCGGGCGGCGCCGCACGTCGGCGTCCACCACGGGCGCGGCCTGCCGTAGGGCCTCGCCGGGCGGGTTGCCGCTGGCGGCCTCGCCCACCTCGCGGCCCATGTCGGCCGCTTTCAGGCCATGGTGGCTGCGGATGACCAGGGTGCCCCGGGCGGCGTCCAGTTCCAGCACCTTGCCCATGGGCGCGCCGCAGCCCTGCGCGGCCGTGCGTACCGCGCTGTCCAGCACCTGCTGCAGCGTGACGTCGCCCTGCATGGCCTCGACCATCTCGGCAAAAAGCTGCCGCTGGCGCAGGACTTCCTGCAGCGGCACGGTCTGGCCGGGGGCCGCGACGATATCGCCCATCGATGCCGCCAGCGTCGCGGTTTGCGCCGATTTCATCGCTTGTCCCCTGCAAATCATGGTGCGGACGTGAAAAAGGCGGGGTTCGCGACCCCGCCTTCCGTGCCATCCGGCAGTGTCTGCCGCGCGATCAACGCGGGTTCTTCTGCGGATTCTTCTTCATGTCGGCCTTGGTGTCGCCGTAGGCGGCCTGGGTGCGGCCCGCCACCTGCTCGGCCTTGCCCTTGATCTCCGTGGAGGTCTTGCCGGTCATCTTGCCGGCCAGTTCCTTGGCCTTGCCCTTGGCCTCGTTCATTCGGCCCTTCACCTGGTCCTTGTTCATGGTCGCACTCCTGTGGTCGGTTCCTGAATGTCCGGCCTGCCGGCCACGTGGAACGCGGCGTTGGGGCAGGCATCGGCGCTGGTTTCCAGTGTAGGAAGCGTGGGCCGCGGCGCTTGTAGGACGTGCACCGAATCGGGTGTCGGAATGGTTCGACGCGGCGGCCAGCAGCGATACGCGCGCGCCACACCGGCCATCGCCAAACCCCTGTGGCAAGGCGTTTTCGCGCAAGTGCAACAGACCGCAGGCGGTTGTCCGCGCCTTTTCGTACAAGTGCCACGCGGGCCGTAGGCCGATGGCCGGCTGCCATGCCACGGTGCGAAAAATCGGCCACGGATTGCATAAATGTCGAGCTATATCAAAGCCGCGAACCGGCTGCCTTCCCATCATTGCCGGACCTTTTTCAACCTCGGAGAACAAGGCATGAAAATCAAACTGGCGGCTGCAGCGGCCACCGCATTGCTGGCCGCAGGCGCACAAGCCCAGTCCAGCGTCACCCTGTACGGCGTGGCCGATGCCGGCATCGAGTACCTGTCCCGCGACGGCGGCAATAACAGCAACGTCCGCGTGCAGTCCGGCAACGGTGTCACCACGGGTTCGTGGTGGGGCCTGCGCGGCACCGAGGACCTGGGCGGCGGCATGAAGGGCCTCTTCGTGCTGGAAAGCGGCTTCGACATCGACACGGGCGCCTCCAACGGCGGCCGGCTGTTCAACCGCCAGGCCTACCTGGGCCTGCAAGCCGGCTTCGGCGCCCTGACGCTGGGCCGCCACCAGACCCCGATCTACGACTTCACGCTGGCGTTCGACCCGATGGCCGCCGACGTGCAGTACTCGATCGTGAACATGGACGCCGCCATGGCCAGCCGCGCCGACAACTCGCTCAAGTACACGGGCAAGTACGGCGGCCTGACCGCCTCGGCGCTGTACAGCACGGGCTACGACATGACGGCCGTGCCGGGCTTTGGCGCCGGCGAGATCCCCGGCGACTACAAGAGCGGCCGCCAGTACGCGGCCAGCCTGCGCTACACGGCCGGCCCGCTGGACCTGGGCCTGGTCTACGACCTGCGCCAGCCCAACGGCCTGCTCAAGGACCAGCGCGCCGCGCTGGCCGCCAGCTACGCGGTGGGCCCGACCAAGGTCTACGCCGGCTACCGCTGGGAAAACCTGACCGGCCTGGGCCATGGCGCCTTCCACCGCAGCAACATCTACTGGCTGGGCATGGGCTACCAGGTCACGCCGGCGCTGACGCTGAAGGGCTCGGTCTACTACCAGGACTACGGCCATACCGGCGCGGACCCGCTGGTGCTCGTGGCATCGGCCGACTACGCGTTCTCCAAGCGCACCAGCGCCTACCTGAACATGGGCTACGTCTGGAACCAGACGGACAAGGGCCTCGGCTCCACGGTGTCGCTGGGCGGCACGGGCGTGACCGCCGGCGACAACCAGTTCGGCGCCATGATGGGGGTCCGCCACCGCTTCTGACCCGCCTTACCGACACTTTCCGCTTTTACCCGGCCCCGCGCCGGGTTTTTTTATGGGCGGACGGCGGCCTCAGGGGCGCGGTTCGACGACGGCGATCGACGTATTGCCAGAGCCCGTCGGGAACGGGCTGCCGGGAATCGACGTCAGCGCGCCGGTCGTGGCGTCGATCGAGAACCCCGACACCAGATTCTGGTTGAACATGGCGACGTACAGGCGACGGCCGCCCGGTTCCACCTTGAGGCGGCCCGAGCCCGAACCGGGGCCGGTGGGCGCGATGCCGGGCAGCGGCACCACACCGGGACTGACGACCTTGTAGCCCGTGATACCGGCGCCGATGCCGCTCAGCACGAAGGCAAACTGCCCGGATGGCGTCATGGCGACATCGGACGGGAACGGGGCTGTCGGCACCAGCTGGCTGGACTGGATCTGCCCCCCTGCCGGGTCGACCGTGCCCACGCCGAGCAAGCCGTCCTGCTCGCTGGTATAGAGCAGCGTGCGGCCGTCTGGCGAAAAGGACATGGCACTGGGCATGATGACACCGACGGAATAGTCGATCGACCCAAAACCGATCACGCCGCCATTGCTGGCAATGGGGAATTTGGAGATCTGGCCCACGATCGAATTGGCGGTATAGAGGTACAGCCCGTCAGGAGAGAACTCGACGTCGCGCGTCTGGCCCAGGCCCGACGCCTCGTAGCCCACGCCGCCCGCCGGCACCAGTGAAGCTGGATCGATGGGGTACCACACGATCCCCCGCCCGGCCCCCACAATCAGGGACCTGCCCGTGGGATGGACGGTAACTGCCTGAGGCGCAGTCAAGACCGAACTGCGGGCCGAGCCCGGAATCTCCGCCATCGCACCCGTGGCCGGGTCAAGCCGGAAGCTCACCACCCGGTTGGTATTCGGCATCACCGCATACCCCACCTGGCCGTTCGGCAGGAAGGCAATGTCGTTGACGTTGTCGCCAGAGGTGAACGGGCTGCCCGGCACGGCCGCCAGCGCGCCGCTGGCCGGGTCCGCGCGGTAGACCGAGAACGTCTGGTCCGCCCGGTTTGCCACCACGACGAACTGGGCCTGCACGCAGGCCACCGCGATGTCGGCGACGTTGGCGGACGCCACCGTGCCGGTCCCGCGGGTCACGGAGCAGGTCTGGCCCGCCGGTTGCGCCGACACCGATACCGCATAGGACGAGGCGCCGAGACGCGGGGTCGGCATCGTGAATACGCCATTGCCGGCGATGACCTGCGTATCGCCGGTGATATCGGCCAGTTGCAGGCTCTTGCCGGCCGCCAGCCCGGAGACCGTGCCGCCCACGGTATAGGTCGGCGGCAGCGACGTGTTGCGCGTCAGCGCAGCGTTGGCACAAAGGCGGGGGCCAGCGGGCGCGTCGGCGCAGGCGGTCAGTGTCGCGGCCGCCGCACTGTATGCCGAGCCGGGGCTGGCTACCTTGGCGCCACGGCCATCGGCCGCCGGGGTCACGACAAAGCTGGCGTCGTCGCTGGTCCAGGACCAGTTCGCCAGGTCGGCCACGCCGTCCACGCCATCGGAGCGGCGCACCGCCACGGACACGGTCTGCGCGGCGGCGCCGGCCACCACGGTCAGGGTCGCCGGCGTGAGCGTCAGCGTGTACGACACGGCCGGCGCGGCCTGCACCGTCAGATGGGTCACGCTGGCGATACGGCTGCCGTCGGGCAGCGTGGCCGTGGCCGTGATATCGGCCCGGCCAGCCGCCAGGGTGCGGATCGTGGCGTAGATGCCGACCGGCGCGGCCGCCGTCGGGGCCTTGTCCGAGGCCGATAGCACGGTAGCCACCGTCTCGTCCGACGACGTCCAGGCAAAGCTGGCGCCCTTGACCTCGGTGCCGTCGGCGGCCAGCAGCGTGGCCTTGAGCGTCAGCGTGCCGCCCGCAACCGGCGCAGCGCTGCCGGTATCGACCACCAGCCGCGACGCCGCCGGCGTGGCGGGCTGAGCCGGTGAATCGGCATCGTCCGAGCCGCAGGCGGCCAGCAGCGCCGCGGCAAGCATGGCAAGGCCGGCAGCGCGCGCGCCGGCAAAAGCGTAAGAAAACATCGACCTGACCCGTATTTGTCGTTATCTGGAGCGAAAGCCGCCCGGATTGCGGGCAGCGGCCACGCCAGCGCGTACGACAGCGGGTTGCGCGCGACTGTAACAGCACGTCCCCAGCCGGACATCCCCCGATTGGGGTGACGAGTCAACAATTTGCAACAGCCGGGCGATGGACGTTCGCCCTGGCCCCGCCCTACCGCCGCCCCCCGGCCAGCCGGCGCGCGTCCGGGTGTTGCCGCAGCCGCCACATCGCCACGCAGCCCAGCGCCGGGCCGATGGCCAGCATGCCGAAGCCGGCGCGCCAGCCCAGCCACGCGACGACGTCCGGCACCAGGTGGATGCTGACCAGCGTCAGCAGAAAGCCGGCGCAGGTCTGCGCCGTCAGCAGCGTGCCGATCGACGACGGCTCGGCCAGTTCGGTGATGCTGGCCGAGAACTGCGCGGAATCGGCGATGACCGACACGCCCCAGACCAGCGCCACGGTCACGAGCACCGCCATCGGCGCGGCGCCCAGCCAGCCCATCAGCGCCGCGCACGACGCGCTGGTGGCCATCGCGCCAATCGTCACGGCCGTGCGGCCCACGCGGTCTGCCAGCCAGCCGCCCAGCCACGCGCCGAGCGCCCCGATGGCGATGGCCGCGAACGTCAGCAGTTCCGCCCGGCCGCGCGGGTCGGACAGGCCGCGCGCGTCGAACGTCTGCTGCAGGAACAGCGCCAGCCACGCCCACATCGCGTACAGCTCCCACATATGGCCCAGATAGCCCAGGTTGGCCAGCCGCACGGCCGGCTGCCGCCATGCCTGGGCGATCTTGGCCGGGTCGATGCGCGCCGCCTTGCGCAGGTTCGGCCCGACCGCCGCCAGCCCGATCAGCAACGCCGCACCGGCCGCGCAGGCCGCCGCCGTGCCGTAGATCGCGCGCCAGTCGAGCCCGCCCGCCGTGGGCACCAGGTAGGCCGCCACCAGGTGGGGGCTGGCCGATCCCAGCGTCAGCGCACCCACCAGCAGGCCGATCAGCAGCCCCAGGTCCGCCTGCGCCCAGGTGGCGGCCAGCCGCATGCCAACCGGGTAGACACCGGCCATGCACATGCCCGTGATGAAGCGCAGCACCACCACCAGCCCGCCGGTGGGCGCCACGAAGGCCAGCGTGCCGGTGGCCAGTGCCGCCACCAGCGCCGATCCGGCGAACAGCCGGCGCAGGTCGTAGCGATCTGGCAGCGACAGCAGCGCCGACGCCAGCGTGCCCGCCACGAAGCCGAACTGGACGGCGCTGGTCAGCAGCGCCTCGTCGAACGCGGTGATTGCATGTGTCCCCTTGATCACCGCCACGGCGGTGCTGGCCGAGAACCAGACGCCCATGGCGGCCACCTCGGCCAGCAGCAGGATGGCGATGGAAAACAGCTTGCCGCGCTGGCGCCGCGGCAGCGGGGCGGCGGTGGAAGTGGGCGTCGTCATCTCACGCCAGCGGCAGGTCGCCCGCACCCACGGCGTGGAAGTCGCGTCCGAAGTAGATCAGCCCGGCCCGCGCGGTGTCCGTGCGGGCGGCCTTGACCGCGCAGAAGAAGACCGTATGGGTGCCCACCTCGGTCACGGATTCGACCACGCAGTCCAGCGCGCTGACGGCGCCGCGCAGCACCGGGGCACCCGTGGCCAGCCGCGCCCATTCGGCGCAGGCAAAGCGTTCGTCGAGCGACAGGTCCTTGTCCGCAAAGCGCATGGCCAGGTCGCGCTGCTCGGCGGCCAGCACGTTGACGCAGAGCCGGCCGTTCTCGCGGATGGCCGCGTTGTTGCGGCTGGCGCGGTTGATGCAGACCACCAGCGTGGGCGGGTCGTCCGTGACCGGGCAGACGGCCGACGCCGTACAGCCGCCCACGCCCGCCACGCCGTCGGTGGTGATGACGTTGACGGCGGCGCCCAGCCCCGCCATGGCGTCCCGGAAAGTCGTCTTGTCTACCATGATGCCTCTGTGATGGCCGCCCGCCCTATGCCGCGCCGGCGCCGGTGCCCCGATATTGCGCCGCCACGTGCGAGGCTGGCAAGCGGGCCCGGCCGAACAGCTTGTCCCGGTAGGTGCCGGGCTGGTACGCCGTCTTGTAGGCGCCGCGTTCCTGCAGCAGCGGCACGACCAGGTCGATCACGTCCTCGAAGCACTCCGGCACCACGGTGCGCGACAGGTTGAAGCCGTCCACGCCGGTTTCCTCGCTCCAGGCGATCAACTGGTCGGCCAGGCGCGCGGCGGACCCCACCCAGGGCGGCTGGCGGCTGCCCAGCACCATCTGCTCCAGCAGCTTGCGGCGCGTCCACTGCGGGCCGGCGCTGCGGTTCATCGCCTCCACGTTCGATACGATAGCCTGGCTCTTGCCGGTTTCGATCGGCGCGTCCAGGTCGTACCGCGCAAAGTCGATGCCCAGCGACGCCGCCGCGTGCACCAGCGCGGCCTCGGAACTGACGTAGCGGCGGTATTCGTCGAACTTCTCCTGCGCCTCGGCATCGGTGCGGCCAACCACCAGCGTGGCGCCAAGGAACACCTTGACGTCGTCGGCCTGCCGCCCCAGCCGGACGGCCTGCGCCCGGATGTCGTCGACGATCTCGCGCACGCCCTCTTTCTTCTGCCCGTTCACGAACACGCATTCGGCATGCGTGGCGGCGAACTGGCGGCCGCGCGCGGACGCGCCGGCCTGGTACAGCAGCGGCGTGCGCTGCGGCGAGGGCGCGCACAGGTGCATCGCATCGACCCGGTACTGCGGCCCGCGATGGTGGATCACGCGCACCTTGTCCGGATCGGCATAGACGCCGGCCGCGCGGTCCGCCCGCACCGCGTCGTCGTCCCAGCTACCTTCCCAGAGCTTGTAGACCAGCGCCATGTACTCGTCGGCCAGGTCGTAGCGGTCGTCGTGGGCCACCTGCCCATCCATGCCGATGGCCCGCGCGGCGCTGTCCAGGTACCCCGTGACGATGTTCCAGCCAATCCGGCCGCCGGTCAGGTGATCCAGCGTGGACATGCGGCGCGCGAACAGAAACGGCTGCTCGTAGATCAGGTTGGCGGTCACGCCAAAGCCCAGGTGCCGGGTCACGGCCGCCATGGCCGAGATCACGAGCGTCGGGTCATTGACCGGCACCTGCACCGTCCCGCGCAGTGCCGCGTCGGGGCTACCGCCGTAGACGTCGTAGACGCCCACCACATCGGCAAAGAAGATGCCATCGAACAGCCCGCGTTCGAGCGTGCGGGCGTAGTCGGTCCAGTACTGGAGTTCGGCATAACGATGCGACTGGTCGCGCGGATGGGTCCACAACCCCTGTTGGATGTGGCCGACACAGTGCATGTCGAAGGCGTTCAGACGGATTTCACGCGGCATGGGGGCTCCCGGGTTTCATCCACTATAGTGGACGAATGGGCATTATCGTAAGGAGGATGCGGATGGGGTTTACCCGGGAGTGCCTGGGGGACTTTTATAATCTGCCAGCGTCACCGTGGTGGAGGGGAGCAAGACATCGGGACGTCGAACACAGCCTGATTCTGCCGATTGTGGTCTCCCCTGTCCCGCAACGCGGGAGAGGGGCTGGGGGTGAGGGCGTTGAGGCCCTGCTTGCCGACCACATCGCAAGTTGAGCCGCTGGCCCTCTCCCCCAACCCCTCTCCCGCAAGCGGGAGAGGGGAGCAGAACATCGGGATATCGAACACAGCCTGATTCTGCCGAATGTGGTCTCCCCTCTCCCGCAACGCGGGAGAGGGGCTGGGGGTGAGGGCGTTGCGGTGCTGCTTGCCGACCACGTCGCAAGTTGAGCCGCTGGCCCTCTCCCCCGACCCCTCTCCCGCAAGCGGGAGAGGGGAGCAGAACATCGGGATATCGAACGAAAAGCCTGAGGCTGCCAATTGTGGTCTCCCCTCTCCGCCACGCCGGAGCAGAAAGCAAACCAACGCATGCAAACACCCTTCCACCATGACCCGACCCGCTGAAGACCCCACCACTGCCATCTCCGCCCGGGTGCGGATCGAGCGGGAATCGCGCGGGTGGTCGCTGGCGGAGCTGGCGGAGCGGTCCGGGGTGTCCAAGGCGATGATCAGCAAGATCGAGCGGGGCGAGGCCAGCCCCACGGCGACGGTGCTGGGGCGGCTGTCCGGCGCGTTCGGCCTGCAGTTGTCGATGCTGCTGGCGCTGGCCGAGCAGGCGGGCGAGCGCCTGAGCCGGGCCGCCGACCAGCCGGTCTGGCAGGACCCCGAGACTGGCTACATGCGCCGCGCGGTGTCGCCGCGCAACGGCGGCATGCTGGAACTGGTGGAAGTGTCGCTGCCGGGCGGCGCGCGGGTGTCGTACCCGTCGTCGGCGTTCACGTTCCAGCACCAGCAGGTGTGGGTGCTCGATGGCACGCTGGTGTTCGAGGAAGGCGAGATCGTCCACACGCTGCACGCCGGCGATTGCCTGCAACTGGGCCCCCCGGCGCCCTGCACCTTCGTCAATCCGGGGACCGGCGCCTGCCGCTACGTGGTGGCGCTGGTGCGCCGCTGATCAGGACCGGTCGGCGTCGATCCACACGCTGGTGGACGCTCCCGCGCGCGTCAGCCGCATCTGGTACGTGTAGCGCTCGGGGTGGTACAGCCCGACCAGGAACTGCACGGGCCGGCCCTCGGCGTCCGACGCCACGCGCGACACGCGCAGCAGCGGCACGCCCGGCGCGATGCGGAAGATGCGCGCCACGTCCAGGTCGGCCACGGCGGCGCCCAGCGTCTGCTCCGCCGACACCACCTCCACGCCGTGCTGCGCCAGTGCCACCAGCATCGGCGTGTCCTGCAGCGTATGGCGATCGAGCGCGGCGGCCAGGTCGCCGGGCACGAACACCTCGGTATAGGAAATCGGCTGGGCCTTGAACTTGCGCACGCGCACCACCTTGAGCACCGGCGCGCCGGGCGGCAGCGACAACGCCGCGCTGACGGCCGGCGGCGCCGGCATGCGCTTCCATTCCAGCACCTGCACGCGCGTGCGCATGCTGACGCTGACGATGTTGTCGAGCAGCCCGCCGCGCACGGTCTGCACGGCCTGGGCCGATGCCCGCGCCGGGGCCGCCGCGTGGCGCGCCGTGGGCACGGTCCCCTTGCCGCGCGAACGCTCGACCAGCCCTTCCTCCTGCAGCCGCGCCAGCGCCGAGCGCACCGTCACGCGCGCCACGCCGAATTCCTCGGCCAGCTGGCGCTCGCCGGGCAGCGGCAGGCCGGCTTCGTAGTGACCGCCGCGAATGCGCTCGCGCAGGATCAGGCGCACCTGCTGGAAGCGTGGCAGCGTGGTCAGGGGGGCGTGGACATCGAGCATCGGGCGGGGCGATTCGGGGGCAATGCCGCCACGGTACGCGCGCCAGCCCCTGCAATGCAAGCGGCCGGCGCGCGGCGGGCGTTATTCGTACTGCTTGCCCAGCGCCAGCATCTCGGGCGTGCCGATCACGTCGTTGAGCGCCTGGAACGACAGCATGCGGTCCAGGTACGGCGTGGTGGTGCCGCTGGCGTGCAGGCTGGCCAGGTAGTCGCGCAGCGCAAAGCTCAGCGCGCGCACGGTGCCACCGGGGAAGATCACGATGCGGAAGCCGATGTCCTGCAGTTCGGCGGCCGGCAACACCGGCGTCTTGCCGCCCTCGACCATGTTGGCCAGCAGCGGCGCACGCTTGCCCAGGCGGGCGATGGCGGCGGTCATGTCCTCGCGGCTGCGCAGCGCTTCCACGAACAGCACGTCGGCGCCGGCCTCGGCATACTGCTCGGCGCGGGCCAGCGCGGCCTCCATGCCCTCCACGGCCACCGCGTCGGTGCGGGCGATGACCAGCGTATTGGCGTCGCGGCGCGCATCGCAGGCCGCGCGGATCTTGCCGGCCATCTCGGCGGCGCTGATGACGGTCTTGCCGTCCAGGTGGCCGCAGCGCTTGGGCATCGCCTGGTCTTCGAGCTGGATCGCCGTGGCACCGGCGCGCTCCAGCACGCGCACGGTGTGCATGACGTTGAGCGCGTTGCCAAAGCCCGTGTCGGCGTCGACGATCAGCGGCAGCGTGGGGCAGCGCTCGCGGATGCCGCGCGCCACCGACGCCACGTCTTCCAGCGACAGGAAGCCGATGTCCGGCCGGCCCAGCCGCGTGTAGGCGATGCTGGCGCCCGACAGGTACGCGGCCTGGAAGCCGGCCTGCTCCACCAGCAGCGCGGAGAACGCGTCGTAGACGCCGGGCGCCGTGACGATGCCGGAGCCTTGCAGACGTTGCTTGAGGGTCATTGCCGATCCTTGTTCATGGTGAGTTGGCCCGACGCGATACGGCGCGCCAGGTGCGGCACCAGCCCGCCGTCGCGGATCATGGCCACGAGATGAGGCGGCACCGGCTCGCACTGTATCGCAGGCGCGCCATCGCGAAACACCTGCCCGGTGTCGATGTCGCAGCCCACGCGCTGCCCGGCTACCATCGGCGGCAGCGCGGGGCACGTCAGCAGCGGCAGGCCCAGGTTGAAGCCGTTGCGATAGAACAGCCCGGCGAACGACGGCGCCACCACGGCCACCACGCCCAGGTGGCGCAGCACCTCCACGGCCTGCTCGCGCGACGATCCCGCGCCAAAGTTGCGGCCGCCGAAGACGATGTCGCCGGGCCGCACCTGCGTGGCGAACAAAGGCTCCACCGCTTCCAGGCAGTGCCGGGCGATTTCCTCGATGCCGAACTTCATGTAGGCGCCGGGCGCCAGCAGGTCGGTGTTGATGTCGTCGCCGAACACCCAGGCGCGGCCGGTCAGGCGGCCGTCGGCCGCAGTCGAAATCGGTACGGCGCTCATCCCAGCATCTCCCGTGGATCGGCGATCCGGCCCGCGATGGCCGAGGCCGCGACCGTGTACGGCGAGCCCAGGTAGACCTGCGACGACGCCGCGCCCATCCGGCCCTTGAAATTGCGCGCGGTGGCGCTGATGACCACGCTGTCCTCGCCAAAGCGGTGCTCGCCGTAGCCGGCGCACGCGCCGCAGGCGTTGGGCAGCAGTTCGGCGCCGGCATCGGTCAGCGCGGCCAGCGTGCCTTCCTGCGCGGCGCGCTGCTGGTCTGCCGCGCTGGCCGGCGCCACGAGCAGCCGCGTGCCACGGGCCACGCGCTGGCCGCGCAGCACCTGGGCCGCCATGCGCAGGTCGTCGAGCTTGGCACCGGTGCAGGCGCCGATGTAGGCAATGTCGATGCCCACGCCGCCAAACAGGCCCACGTCGTCGGCATCGGCCGGGGTATGCGGGCGCGACACCTGCGGCGCCAGCGCGGCGGCATCGAAGTCGTGCACGGCCAGGCAGGCCGCGTCGGCGTCCGTCTGCCAGCCGTCGACGTCGATGGCCTCGGGCGCCACGCCGGCCGCCAGCAGCCAGTCGCGCGTGGTGGCGTCGGGGGCGATCAGGCCCACCTGCGCGCCCAGTTCAGCCGTCATGTTCGACAGCGTCATCCGTTCCTACATCGACAGCGCGGCCACGGCGCCGCCCGTGTATTCCACGGCCTGGTACTGGCCGCCGTCCATGCCGAACTGCGTGCACATGCGCAGCATCATGTCCTTGGCCGACACGCCCGCGCCCAGCCGGCCGTGCCACTGCATGCGGATGGTCTCCGGCACGCGCACCCAGATCTCGCCCGTAACCAGCACGCCAAGCATCTCGGTGGCGCCGATGCCGAACATGTAGGCGCCAAACGCGCCGCCGGTGGACGAATGGCTGTCGCCGCCCACCGCGAACATGCCGGGGCGCAGGTAGCCGTTCTGCAGCACCACCACGTGGCAGATGCCTTCCATGTCGTGAAAACGCGCCACGCCCTCGTCGCGCACCCAGTCGCGCGCGATCTGGACGATGCGGCGGCTGTCGGCATCGTGGGCCGGCACGTAGTGGTCGGTCACCACGACCACGCGGTCCGGGTCCCACACCTTCGCGCCGAGCTTTTCCAGCATCGGCTTCACGCGGCGCGGGCCGCTGGAGTCATGCAGCATCGCCAGATCCACGCGGCAGGTGACGATTTCCCCGGGCGCCACGCTGGTCCGGCCCGCCGCGCGGGCGAGCAGCTTCTGCGCCAATGTCTGGCCAGTCATCTCGATTCCTTCATTCCACCTTGGTGCCCGACGCCTGGATCACGCGCGCCCAGTGCGCGATGTCGCTGCGCACGAAGGCGCCAAACGCCTGGGGCGTCATGCTGATGGCGCTGGCCGCCTCGGTTTCCATGCGCTTGCGGTACGCCGGGTCGTCCACGGCGATCTTCACGGCGCGGTAGAGCTGGTCGGTCACGGCCTGCGGCAGCCGGGCCGGGCCAAACAGCCCGAACCACGCCGACGACTCGAAGCCCTTGACCGTCTGCCCGATCGGCGGCACGCCCGGAAACTGCGCCAGCGCGTCCTTGCTGCTGACGCCCAGGAACTTCAGCGTGCCGGCCTTCACGTGCGGCAGCACGTTGACCGTGCTGGCGAACATCAGGTCGACGGTGCCGCCCAGCAGGTCGGTCAGCGCCGGGTTGGTGCCCTTGTACGGGATGTTCACGATGTCGGTGCCGGTCTGGAGCTTGAACTGCTCGCTGGCCAGATGCAGCGACGACCCCTGCGCGCCGATCGCGAACGTCAGCTTGCCGGGGTTTTTCTTCGCGTAGTCGACCAGCCCGGCCGTGGTGTCGAACGGCACGCCCTTGCGCGCCACCAGCACGCTCGGCACGCGCGCGACCATCGTGATCGGCGTGAAATCCTTGACCGGATCGAACGGCAGGTTCTTGTAAAGCGTGGCGTTGATGGTGTGGCCGGTGAAGCTCATCAGCAGCGTGCTGCCGTCCGGCGTGGCGCGCGCCACGTACTGCGCGGCGATGTTGCCGCCCGCGCCGGGCCGGTTGTCCACCACCACGGAGCGGTGCAGCGTCTCGGCCATCGAGCGCGCGATCAGGCGCGCCAGCGCGTCGGTGGTGCCGCCGGCGGGGCTGCCCACGACGATGGTGATGGGCTTGTCCTGCGCCAGGGCTGGCGCCACAGGCGCCAGGGTGGCCAACATGGCCAGCGCGGCGCCGGCCAGGATACGTCTTCGACTGATCGACATCGTTTGTCTCCGCCTCTGTTCCTCTGTTCTCTTGCTTTCGGGGTTCAGGCGGACTCTATGCCCCACGGCCGGGTCACTCAATGGAACCAGCTGGTCCTATCGACCGGACCACGGCGGGCATGTGCGGATATATGAAGAGATGCGCGGGCGGCGGGGGCGCCGCCCGGCTTCCGGCGCGGGGAGCGCCGGACGATGCGGCCGGGCGCGAGACCCGGCCGTCGGTCAGTCGTCCAGCAGTGACAGGTCGCGCACGGCGCCCTTGTCGGCCGACATGACCAGCTTGGCGTATGCCTTCAGCGCGGCGGACACCTTGCGCGGGCGCGGCCGGGCCGGCTTCCAGCCTTGGGCGTCCTGCTCGGCGCGGCGCGCCGCCAGTTCCTCGTCGGACACCAGCACGTCGATGGTCCGGTTCGGAATGTCGATGCGGATGCGGTCGCCGTCACGGACCAGGCCGATGGCGCCACCGGCCGCCGCCTCGGGCGAGCAGTGCCCGATCGACAGGCCCGAGGTGCCGCCCGAGAAGCGGCCGTCGGTCAGCAGCGCGCACGCCTTGCCCAGGCCCTTGGACTTGATGTAGCTGGTCGGGTAGAGCATTTCCTGCATGCCGGGGCCGCCCTTGGGGCCTTCGTAGCGCACGATCACCACGTCGCCGGCCTTGACCTTGTCGTTCAGGATGTTCTCGACCGCCTCGTCCTGCGACTCGGTCACGTGCGCCGAGCCCTCGAACACCAGGATGCTTTCGTCCACGCCGGCCGTCTTGACCACGCAGCCGTCCAGCGCGATGTTGCCGGTCAGCACGGCCAGGCCGCCTTCCTTCGAGAACGCATGGTCGTACGAGCGGATGCAGCCCTCGGCGCGGTCCAGGTCCAGGCTGGGCCAGCGCGTGTTCTGGCTGAACGCCACCTGCGTGGGCACGCCGGCCGGGCCGGCCATGTAGAACGTGCGCACGGCCTCGTCCTGCGTGCGGACGATGTCCCACTGGTCCAGCGCGTCCTTGAGCGTCGGCGTGTGCACGGTGGGCACGTCGGTGTGCAGCTTGCCCGCGCGGTCCAGCTCGCCCAGGATGGCCATGATGCCGCCGGCGCGGTGTACGTCCTCGATGTGGTACTTGTTCGTGTTCGGCGCCACCTTGCAGAGCTGCGGCACCGAGCGCGACATGCGGTCGATGTCGGCCATCGTGAAGTCGATCTCGGCCTCGCGGGCAATGGCCAGCAGGTGCAGGATCGTGTTGGTGGACCCGCCCATGGCGATGTCCAGCGTCATGGCGTTCTCGAACGCCTTGAACCCCACCGACCTCGGCAGCACGCGTTCGTCGTTCTGCTCGTAGTACATGCGGGCCAGGTCGACGATGCGGCGGCCGGCGCGGCGGAACAGTTGCTCGCGGTCCGCGTGCGTGGCCACCACGGTGCCGTTGCCGGGCAGCGACAGGCCCAGCGCCTCGGTCAGGCAGTTCATCGAGTTGGCCGTGAACATGCCCGAGCACGAGCCGCACGTCGGGCAGGCCGAGCGTTCCACCTGCTCCACCTCTTCGTCGGTGTACGACGCATCGGCGGCCATGACCATCGCGTCCACGAGGTCCAGCTTCTTCAGTTCGATGGTCTTGGTCACCGGGTTGGCAAGGCGCGTCTTGCCGGCTTCCATCGGGCCGCCCGAGACGAAGATCACGGGGATGTTCAGCCGCATGGCGGCCATCAGCATGCCCGGGGTGATCTTGTCGCAGTTCGAGATGCAGACCATGGCGTCGGCGCAGTGCGCGTTGACCATGTATTCCACCGAGTCGGCGATGATGTCGCGGCTGGGCAGCGAGTACAGCATGCCGTCGTGGCCCATGGCGATGCCGTCGTCCACGGCGATCGTGTTGAATTCCTTGGCCACGCCGCCGGCGGCCTCGATCTCGCGCGCCACGAGCTGGCCCAGGTCCTTCAGGTGGACGTGGCCGGGCACGAACTGGGTGAACGAATTGACCACCGCGATGATGGGCTTCTGGAAATCCTCGTCTTTCATGCCGGTGGCGCGCCACAGCGAGCGCGCGCCCGCCATGTTGCGGCCGGCGGTGGAGGTCTTGGAACGGTATGTGGGCATTGTGGGTGCTTGGAAAATACGCAAACGCAGCGGCCCACGGGGGATCGGTCAGGGCCAGGACACACCCGTGCGGGCGGCCTTGTGAGCCGGGCGCCGGGCAAAACGCGGCATTATCCCACAGCGCCGCCGGCCCGGCCGCCCTGCCCGGCTACAGCGGCGGCAGGCGCCGCCGCACCGGCTGGGACTTGACGATGGCCGAACTGGTCTCCGCCATCTCGGTGATCTGCTCCAGGATGTGGTCCAGGTGCTCGATGGACCGCAGGTAGAGCCGGCCGATGAAGCAGTCGTCGCCGGTCACCTTGTCGCACTCGGCGAATTCGGGAATGCCTTCGATCAGCTTCTGCACCGCGTGCAGCCGGCCCGGCAGCGGCCGGATGCGGACGATGGCCTGCATCGCAAAGCCCAGCGTGCGCGGCTCCACATCGACCGTGAAGCCGCGGATCACGCCGCGGTCCTCCAGCCGGCGCAGCCGCTCCGAGGTGCCCGGGGACGACAGCCCCACCTGTTCGGCCAGCGCCTTGACCGGCATGCGGCCGTCCTGCTGCAGCAGCGCCAGCAGCCGGCGGTCGATATCGTCGAGCGACATAAGGTTTTTCCTCGCCTTGGCCTTACGGAATACGGAAAGAATGGCGCTTTGCCTGCCATTTCGACTGTGGATTGTAGGCCACACCCGATAGACTGCAACCCTCGAACTTGGGGAGACAGCCGTGCAGGAGCGAACGCGGGGGATGCTGGAAATGGTGGCGGCGATGGTGATCTCGGGCACCATCGGCTGGCTGGTGGTGGTGTCGGGGCGGCCCGTCACGCAGGTGGTGTTCTGGCGCTGCGCATTCGGCGCGCTGGTGCTGATCCCGGTGTGCCTGGCGCGCGGCTACCTGCGGCCGGGCCAGATCACGGGGCGGCAGGCGCTGCTGGCCGTGGCGGGCGGGGTGGCCATCGTCGCCAACTGGCTGCTGCTGTTTTCGGCCTACGCGGGCGCGTCGATCTCGATCGCCACGGCCGTCTACAACACCCAGCCGTTCATGCTGGTGGCGCTCGGGGCGCTGTGCCTGGGCGAGCGCATCACCGGCGCCAAGGTGGCGTGGCTGGTGCTGGCTTTCGGCGGCATGCTGCTGATCGTGCAGGCCCGGCCCGGTGGCGGCGCGGCGCACGGCAGCTACCTGGGCGGCATCGCGCTGGCGCTGGGCGCGGCGTTCTGCTATGCGCTGGCCGCGCTGATCGCCAAGCAGCTACGCGGCGTGCCGCCGCACCTGATCGCGCTGATCCACGTGCTGGTGGGCAGCGTCCTGCTGCTGCCGCTGGCGCTGCGCGCGGACCTGCCGGCCGGCGCGCTGCCGTGGGCCACGCTGGCCACCATGGGCGTGGTGCACACGGGGCTGATGTACATCCTGCTGTATGGCGCCATCCAGAAACTGCCCACCCACCTGACAGGGGCGTTGTCGTTCATTTATCCTATCGTGGCCATTCTGGTGGACCGGCTCGCATTCGGGCATCAGCTACACCTGTCGCAAGTGGGCGGTGCCGCGCTGATCCTGCTGGCCGCCGCCGGCATGACGCTGGGATGGCCGTGGCGCGGCCTGCTGCCGTGGGGGGCGCGCAAACCCTCCGCCTGAACGCGCGCCGGGCCCTCCCCCCAACATCAATCCCATCGCAAGGAGGCACCGGATATGCAGGACACGCAGGGGATGTCCCGGGACCGGCTGGACCGGATCGGACGCTTCATCGACGAGACCTACGTCGCGCCGGGCAAGCTGCCGGGCGCGCTGGTGCAGGTGTGGCGGCGCGGCGGGCTGGCGCTCAACGCGGTGCTGGGCCAGGCGGACCGCGAACGGCAGGTGCCGCTGGCCGACGATGCGATCTTCCGCATCTATTCGATGACCAAGCCGATCACGTCGGTGGCCATCATGATGCTGGTGGAGGAGTGCCGGATCGCGCTGGACGATCCGGTCAGCAAGTACATTCCCGCCTGGGAAAACCTGGGTGTGTTCGCCGGCGGCTTCATGGAGGGCTTTCAGACCCGCCCGCCGGCCCGGCCCATGCTGGTGGTGGACCTGCTGCGCCATACCTCGGGCCTGACCTACGGCTTCCAGCAGAACAGCAACGTCGACGCGGCCTACCGCAAGCTCAAGATCGGCGAACTGGCCACCGTAGGCACGCTGGACGACATGATCGCCAAGCTGGCCACGCTGCCGCTGGAGTTCTCGCCGGGCGAGGCGTGGAACTACTCGGTGTCCACCGACGTGCTGGGCTACCTGGTCGGCAAGATCAGCGGCATGCCGTTCGACGCGTTCCTGCGCCAGCGCATCCTGGACCCGCTCGGCATGGTCGATACCGGCTTTCACGTGCCGGCGCACAAGGCCAGCCGCTTCTGCGCCTGCTACGCCGTGGGCACGCTGGGTTCCAAGGTCATCACGCCGCGCGGGCCGATGCTGCAGGACGATCCGCAGACCAGCCCGTACCTGAAGCCGCCCGCGTTCCTGTCCGGCGGCGGCGGGCTGGTGTCGACAGCGGCCGACTACATGCGCTTTGCGCGGATGCTGCTGAACGGCGGCGAACTGGACGGCGTGCGGCTGCTGTCGCCCAAGACGCTGGCGCTGATGACCGCCAACCACCTGCCCGGCGGCGCGGACATCCCGCGGCTGTCGCGCTCGATGTTCAGCGAGGCCACCTACGACGGCGTGGGCTTCGGGCTGGGCTTCGCGACGACCATCGCGCCGGCCAGCACGCTGATCCCGGGCAGCGCGGGCGACATGTTCTGGGGCGGCGCGGCCAGTACGTTCTTCTGGGTCGATCCGCAGGAAGACCTGATCGGGCTGTTCCTGACGCAGTTGCTGCCGTCGTCGGCCTATCCGGTGCGGCGCCAGTTGCGCACGCTGGTCTACAGCGCGATCACCGACGCCGGCCCGGCCCGCTGATGGCCCACACCCGCCGGCCGGACGGCTGGCGGGAATCCCCGCCCCAACGCGGGTAGAATCCGCCCAACTGCCACACCGATACGTATCCACCATGCGCCTGAAGACCCTGCTACCCGTGCTTGTGATCGCCATCGCGAGTCCGATGGCGCATGCCAGCGTGGCGTCCGATGCACACGCGTTCAAGGAAGGCGTCAAGGAGGCCGGCAAGAAGACCGGCCACGCGGTGGCCGACGTGGCGCGCACGATCGGCCATGGCGCCAAGGAAGCCGGCCGCACCATCGGCCACGGCGCGCGCGACGCCGGCCATGCGGTGGCCGATACCACCAAGCGCGGCTATCAGGCGACCAAGCAGGCCATCAAGGGCGACGACTGACCGCCGGATCGCGCGCCATGGCCGCACCTGCGTACAATGCCCGGCTCAACCAATTGGGAAGCTGTCCGTGAAGAAAACCGACCTGGAAAAGAACAAGGGCCTGAAGATCAATAACCATCTCAAGCAGGCCGGCGCCAACCGGGCAGGCTCGCTGCCGAAATCGCCGCGCCAGCAGGGCGCCGGCAAGAACGGCCTGCTTGGCAAGCTGCTGGGCAAGACCGTGCCGCCCGCCAAGACCGACGAATGATGCAGCAGGGGCTTGCGCTTTGCGAAAGCTCTCTATAGAATTCGCGCCTTCGCTAGGCTCGTAGCTCAGCTGGTTAGAGCACCACCTTGACATGGTGGGGGTCGTTGGTTCGAGTCCAATCGAGCCTACCAACGCACAATGCAGAACGGACGGTCGCCCTTGCAGGCGCCGTCCGTTTTTGCTTTTCCGACCGCAAGGAACGCTTCTCCATGATCCAGCCGCAACCGGTCTTCAAGGACAACCTCGCCCAACTGCCGGCCATCGACGGCATCACCCGCATCGAACTGGCCGACGCCAGCGGCGCCGTGGTGGCCAGCATCGACAACGTGCCGGGCAAGCAGGGTTCGGTGGCCGTGTACCACTACCTGCAGCAGGCATTCGGCACGCTAGACGCCCGCGCGGCCGAACATGGCCTGGCAGTCTTTGCCGAGCATACGGCCGACGCCCGCAACCGCCCCGGCGCGCATCCGAACGTCGACCGCCTGCTGGCCATCGTGGCCGGCGGCCCCGCGCTGCAGGTACGCATCGTCCGCGTCTGACGCCAGCCCCCCTATAAAGCAAGACGGCCACGCCGGGTCATCCCGCCGTGGCCGTCTTGCCTTCTGCCGTTGTGCCTGTGCGCCCTGGGGCGCCGGATCAGTGCGCGGCGGCTTCGCCCGCGCCGATGCCGGTTTCCGAACGCAGTTCCTGTGCCTCGAAGCCGGCCTTGTCGATCAGCGCGCGGCGCGACCGGTCGGTGACCGAGAACAGCCAGATGCCGACGAAGCCGATGGTCATCGAGAACAGCGCCGGCGACGTGTACGGGAACGGCGCGCTCTTGAAGTGGAACACGTCCACCCAGACCGCCTGCGACAGCACGGTCAGCACCACGGCCGACAGCAGGCCCAGGAAGCCGCCGATCATCGCGCCGCGCGTGGTGCAGCCCTTCCACAGCACCGACAGGAACAGCACCGGGAAGTTGGCCGACGCCGCAACTGCGAACGCCAGCGACACCATGAACGCGATGTTCTGCTTCTCGAACACGATGCCCAGCACCACGGCGACCATGCCCAGCACGACGGTCGTGATCTTCGACACCCGCAGTTCCATCGCGCTCGACGCCTGGCCGTGCTTGAACACGGTCTGGTACAGGTCGTGCGACACCGCCGACGCACCCGCCAGCGTCAGCCCGGCCACCACGGCCAGGATGGTCGCGAACGCCACGGCCGAGATGAAGCCCAGGAACACATTGCCGCCCACGGCGCTGGCCAGGTGTACGGCCGCCATGTTCACGCCGCCCAGCAGCTTGCCGCTGCCGTCCTGGAAGCTGGCGTTGGTGCCGACCAGCACGATGGCGCCAAAGCCGATGATGAACGTGAGGATGTAGAAGTACCCGATCCACGTGGTGGCCCAGAACACCGACTTGCGTGCCTCCTTGGCGTTGGGCACCGTGAAGAAGCGCATCAGGATGTGCGGCAGGCCGGCCGTGCCGAACATCAGCGCGATGCCGAACGAGATGGCCGAGATCGGGTCCTTGATGAAGTTGCCCGGGCTCATGATCGAGTCCTTCTTGGCGTGCACCTCCACGGCCTTGGCGAACAGCGCCTCGGGGCTGAAGTGGAACTGCGCCAGCACCATGAACGCCATGAACGACGCGCCGCCCAGCAGCAGGCACGCCTTGATGATCTGCACCCACGTGGTGGCCGTCATGCCGCCGAACAGCACGTAGATCATCATCAGCGCGCCGACGATGACCACGGCCACCCAGTATTCCAGCCCGAACAGCAGCTTGATCAACTGGCCCGCGCCCACCATCTGCGCGATCAGGTAGAACGCCACCACCACCAGCGTGCCCGACGCCGCGAACGCGCGAATCGGCGCCTGGCGGAAGCGGTACGCGGCCACGTCGGCAAACGTGAAGCGGCCCAGGTTGCGCAGGCGCTCGGCCATCAGGAACGTGATGATCGGCCAGCCCACCAGGAAGCCGATCGAATAGATCAGCCCGTCATAGCCGCTGGTGTAGACGGCCGCCGAGATGCCGAGGAACGACGCGGCCGACATGAAGTCGCCGGCAATGGCCAGCCCGTTCTGGAAGCCCGTGATGCCGCCGCCGGTGTAGAACGTGGCCGCCGAGCGCGTCTTCTTGGCCGCCCACTTGGTGATGAACAGCGTGCCGATCACGAACACCATGAACATGCCGATGGCCGTCCAGTTGGTGGCCTGCTTGACGGCCTGCCCCAGGTCGCCGCCGGCCGCGCAGGCGGCGCCTGCCGACAGCAGCGCCGCGCCGGCCGCCGCGATGACGGATGCGTGCCGGGCGCTCATGCCACCTCCTGCTTGATGCGGTCGGTCAGGTCGTCGTAGACCCGGTTGGCGTGGCGCACGTAGAGGCCCGTGATGACGACCGTGAAGAGAATCACGAACAGCCCGATCGGCATGCCCCACGTCATCACGCCCTGCCCCACGCGCGTGGCCAGCAGTTCCTTGTCGAACGCAATCAGCAGCACGTAGCCGTAGTACACCACCAGCATCACCGCCGTCAGCAGCCATCCCAGCCGGCCGCGCCGGCGCACCAGCTCGCGATAGTGGCGGCTGGCCTTCAGTTTCTCGATCAAATCGTCTTGCATCCTGTCTCCTGCATTCCTTGTCGATGCGCCACGCGCGTGCCCGCGCCCGGCATGGCTACAAGGTAATGCGCGCCGCTTACCCGGTTCTTACACGGGCGCCGCGCGGGAGACGGGGTAAACCACAACCGGTGCCGGCAGCGGGGCCGGCACCGGCGGCACGACGTGCCTGTGCTCAACGCATCTTGCCGAGGATGCCCTTCATGTCATCCTCGGAGAACGCGCGCAGCGTTTGCGTGTGCACGTTGCCCTGGGCGGCGATGCTGAGCCCGAAGGCCGTGACGGCCGTATCGTCCTGCGCCTCCAGCGTCAGGACCACGTCGTATTTGCCGAGCGTCCAGAACACGTCGTTCACCTTCACGCCGAACTGCGGCGCCATTTCGCGCACGGCCGCCGCGCGTTTGGTGGTGTCCTTGACGCTGCGTATGCCCTGGTCTGTAAAGCTTGCGAGCACGATGTACCGGTTCATGGCGAACCTCCGACAGGTAGAAGATCGGCGCCGCCCCTGGGGAAGGGACGGTGGCTCATGGCTTCTGAGCGCGGCCGGAGGGCGCTGGCGCGCGCCGAACCTGGCATGCAAGAGCGATGGCGCGCACATGGCGTGGCGGCTCGCCCGGGAGCGTGGGCAAACCCCGCATCACGCAATATGCACGCCACGGGCGGCGGCAAGCCGTTTGCGGGCAGGCACCGGGCCGGGCCACGGGCGGGGTTGCCGTGAAGGTTGCAGCGGTGAAACGTGGGGCTAGTTGCGCGCCGGGCCGGGACACGCCTTGAGCCCGATCCAGACCACGCCGATCACGATGTTGACGGGCACGGCCAGCGCGCCCGGCACGTAGAAGAAGGCCGACAGCACCGGTGCGCGCATCAGCGTCTCCACGGCGCCGCCGATGCCGTACAGCAGCAGCCCGCACCAGAGCCAGCGGCGCATATAGGTCAGCAGCCAGTGGGCGCGCGCCTGGTTGAAGCGCCACGCGGCGGCGCGCGCCACGATGTCGCCCCGGCTGACGTCCTTGAACAGCCAGTCGAAGAAGAAATAGCGGTACAGCAGCGTACGGAAGGCAAGTTCCTGCATGGCGGTTCCCAGTCGCGCACAGACCATGCCCGCGGCGCGGTGCACGCCGGGACTTCAATCACTGTAGGTGCTCGGCAAGCGGCACGGAACCCTTTCCCGCCGAAGGTGCCGCGCAAGCCGCTCCGGTCAGCGGGTGCCGCAGTGGCGGGCCATGAAGCCGAGCAAGGCGTCTGGGAACAAGCGCGTAGTGGCGGCTGACGCGCGGTGCAACGCCACGCGCCGCACAGCCTCTGTGCAGCGCGGGCACAGGCGCGATCAGGCGCCGTCGAGGAAGCGGTTGCGCTGGCCCAGGCGCGTGCCGAGCGCATCGGGCGGCAGGCTCATCGCGGCGGGGTCCACCACGGCGGCCGGCGCGGGCGGCGGGGCCATCGACACGGCGCCCGGTGCGGGCGGTACGCCACGCTGCACGGATTCCATCGAGCCCTGCGCATAGGGGCTGGCGGCGGCGGGCGCGGCCGGGGCGGCATAGCCTGCGGCGGGCGCGGCCTGCACCGGCTGGGCGGTCACGGACGACGGGGCGGCTGACGGGGCGGGCATCGGCTGGGCCTGCTGGACGGGGGCCATCTGCTGGGCAAGCAGCGGGTACGACGCGACCAGCGCGCCGGCCATCAACAGGGATTTCGCCAGATGTTGCTTCATTCGATTACCTCCTGAAAAAGCCCGGAAAACTCGGGAACGGCCACTGTAGCGGCCTCGCGCCTGACAATCTGTTCCGTTTTGCAACTGTCATTTACGAGGCTTGCCGCCGACATGCATCCACGTTATTTACGCGCGCGGGCCCTCCCGGCCGCCGCTGCGCGGGCGTGTGGATGCCGGCACGGCGCGCGGGGCGCGTGCCGTGCCCAGGGCCGTCGCGGCGTCAGGGCCGCTTGACGGTCACGCGCAGGAACGTGGCCGGGATCGACGTGGCGTCGGCCTTGCCGCTCTGGTTCTGCGCCGCGAACAGCGTCTCCAGTTCGCGTTGCAGGTCGGCCCGCTTGCCGCTGGCCTCGGCCGCCGCAAAGGCGTTCATGGTGGGGCCGTAGTAGTCGCGGAAGATCGCCAGGAAGTCGGACGGCGCGCCGTCGTAGCGGAACACGTAGGTCTCGCGGGTGAACTCGATGTTCTCGGGCGGCACGCCGGCCGCGCCGAAGCGCTCGGTCACGGCGGCCTCGTTGCCCCAGAGCATCGGGCTCACGAAGCCTTCCGGCGGCGGTGGCGAATACGCCATGCTGGTCTTCAGCACCTGGGCCACGAGCGTGGGGTCGTTCGGGATCCAGTTGCCCATGACGATGCGCCCGCCGGGCCGCGTCACGCGCACCATCTCCCTGGCCACGTCGCCGGGCTTCGGGGCGAACATCGCGCCGAACATGCTGACCACCAGGTCGAACGACTGGTCCGGCAGGCCGGTTAGCGCGCAGGCGTCGCCCTCCTGAAAGCGCACGTTCGCCAGCCCCGCCTCCTGCGCGCGGCGGTTGCCGGCCGCGACGAGATTGCTGGCGATGTCGACCCCCAGCACGTCGGCCCCGCGCCGGGCCTCGGGCAAGGCGGTGGTGCCGTCACCGCAGCCCAGGTCCAGCACCTTCATGCCCGGCGTGATGCCCAGGCTTTCCACGAACTGGTCGCCGCTTTCGCGCATGGTCGCCGCCAGCCGCGTGAAGTCGCCCTTCTCCCACAGCGCCTTGTTCGGATTCGGATTGGCATTCATCTGCTGCCCCCTTCGATCTTGTCGAGTCTTGTTGACTGGTCTCGCGCGCCAGCCGCGCGCGCCACGGCCCCCGGGTTCTCGTTTTGTAGATCATGGGCGGGTCAATGCAAAGGCGCCGATGACGGCGCGGGCATGGCGGAATCAGACGGACACCGACACGCGGGATAGAAGCGCGGCGCGTAGCCGGCAAGGCGCGCTGTTGCCTAGACTCGAATCTTGTACTGGCGAGGCCCCGGGCCACGTCCGGGTACACCTCGTCGCACCGCGTGGCGCTGCCCTCTCCGAGTGGCGCCTGCGATGCATTCCGCGATTCGATATGGAGCCAACAACATGAAATATCCGTTCATCGTCGCTCTCTGCGCGGCCACTCTGACTGGCTGCGCCATGTCCCCCTACACGCCTCCCCCGACGCAGGCGACGCGCCCCATCGGCGAGAGCAAGCTGGCCCCGAAGGCCGCCGCGCAGTGTATCGGCCAGAAGTGGGCCGATGCGACGCGCCAGCAGGTGTTCATGCAGTACATGCTGGCCAACGACCAGGCATTCGACGTGTACGTGCCGGGCCAGCAGCCGCCGAACGGTGCGGCGGCCGTGGTGCGCAAGTCGACCAGCGGCCCCGGCTCGTGGCTGGGCTACCGTGGCCAGGACAACGGCGAGGCTGCCGCCATCAGCCAGTGCCAGTAAGCCGCTAGCGGCATCCCGCGCAAGGCGGCTCCCCGCTCAGTGGGGACGCCTTGCGAGCACTTCTTCGCGCGGGCCGGCGTCGACGACCCGGCCGGCCTCCACCACGACAAGGGTATCGAAGCGCGCCAGCAGGCTCGGCCTGTGCACCGAAGCGACGATGCAGGCCGTCGGAAACGCGGCGAACATGCGGTCGAAGACCCGGCCCTCGGCCTGCGGATCGAGCGCACTGGTGGGTTCGTCCAGCAACAGCAGCGAACTGCCGCGCGCCGCCAGCGCGCCGCGTGCCAGCGCCAGCCGCTGGCGCTGCCCGCCCGACAGGTTGGCGCCGCGCTCGCTGAGCGGGCTGTCGAGCCCGTCGGGCAGCCGTTGCAGCACCTCGTCGAACACTCCCGTATGCACCGCCGCGTCCAGCGCGGCCCGCTCGGCCGGCTCGCCGAACGTCAGGTTCTCGGCCACGCTGGCCTCGAAGACTTCCGCCTCCTGCGGGATCAGCGTCGCCAGCGTGCGCAGTTCGCTCCAGTCCACCAGGTGGCCATCGCGCGCCAGCTCGCCTTGCTGCGGCCGATAGAGGCCGGCCAGCGCGCGCAGCAGCGTGCTCTTGCCGCCACCGCTGGGGCCGACCAGCGCAATGCGCGCGCCGCGCTGCAGCAGCAGGTCCACGCCGTGCAGGCCGCCGCGTGCGTCGTCGGCGTAGCGCCACGTGGCGCCGCGCAGCGCCAGCGTCCGCCAAGGGGCGTCGGGCACCACGGCCGGCACCGGGGCGTCCGGATCGCCGGGGGCGGCCCAGATTGGCTCGGCGCTGCCGAAGTCGGTATGCATCCGCGCGAAGCTCTGGAAGTTCGACGCCATCGCGCCCACCACGGTGGCCGCCTGCTGCGCGTACTGGTAGATCATGAACACCGTGCCCAGCAGCACGGCCTGCCCCGGCTCGCGCGCCTGCAGCACGTACACCACCACCAGGATCCACGTCAGCCCCATGCCCAGCAGGTCCACGGTGAACCACTTGCCCTCGTTGACCATCACGGCCCGGCGCAGCGGCGCCATCACGGCCTGCATGCGGCGGTCCAGCAGCTTGCGCGACGCCGCCTGCAGCCGCAGGCCGATGACGGTGCCGGCGTTGCCGACGAAGTCCAGCAGCGCGGCCGCGTAGCGGCGTTCGGCGTCGTTCTCGGCGCGCGCGAGCTGCATCAGCGTGCGGTCGAACCGCAGGATGATCAGCGCGATCACCACGTAGCCGGTGACCGCGATCACGCCGCTGGTGCGAGACAGCAGCGCCAGCGCCACGATGGGCCCCACGAAGTTGAACGCGCTCTGCAGGTAGCCGAACTGGTTCTGGGCGAAGTCCGACAGCGCGCGGCTCGACTGCACCACGCGGTGCTGCAATTCGCCCGAGTGCCGCCCGTCGCGCCACGCCAGCGGCGACGCCGCGATGCGCGCGTAGAGCTGGTCCGCCAGCCGCTCGCGCACCTGCACGCCGACGTTGCGCTCCAGCACGCGGCCCGGGCCGTGCAGCAGCCATGACAGCAGGTAGATGCCGATCAGGTAGACGATCCAGCGGCCGGCCACGTCCATGTTGCCCTGCTGCAGCGCGTTGATGGCCTGCGCGGCCAGCCACGGCATGGTCAGCCTCAGCAACTGGGCGCCCGACAGCAGGCCCGCCGCGCCGAGCATGTGGCCACGCACCCCGGCGGCATGGCGCCAGAGCGCGCGGTACAGGTCGCGCGCGGCGCTGCCAAGGCCGATGGCGGGAGGACGTGCGGGAGAAGCCGGAGAAGACGGGGAAGTCTGGGAGCTGCGCGGGGGAGATTGCGGAAGGGATTCTGGCGCCGTCATGCGGTCATCGCTCCTGTGCCGGGGGGGCGCGACGACGCCATGCGGGCGCCGGCGCCGGCCAAAGGCGCCATTGTGCCAAACCCCCGCGCCAGCCGTGCGGGGCTAGCGGCCCAGCGAGCCCTGCAGGTTCAGCAGGTTCTGCGGCTTCACGCGGATCAGGCCGCCGCGCGGGCTGTCGATATCGGCAATCAGCGCCAGCGACACCGCCACCGTCAGCGGCAGGATCAGCAGCAGGCCCAGTTGCGGCCGTGCGTTGCGGGCCCCGTAGCCCTGCATCAGGCTGCTGAAGAACGCGATGCCGACCATCAGCCCCCACGCCGCCACGGGAATCCGGTTCAGCCAGGCCGCTTCCGTGTAGCCCTGGGAGTTGATCACGTCGTTCATGCCGGACACGGTCAGCGCCGTGATCGGCGTGGGCGTCTTCAGTCCGGCATCGCGCACCACGGCCCACATCTCGTCCTGGGTTCGCGCGGTGGCGGCCGCGATCTGGCGCAGCGCGTCGTCGTCGCGCGTCTGGTAGTACTCGATGCGCTGGGCCAGGTAGCTGGCCAGCAGCGTCCGCGCCCGCTCGGCGGCCTGCGCGTCCAGGAACTGCGCGCGCAGGTATTCGGTGCCGATGGCGTTGGCCTCTTCCTCTTCCAGGTTCTTGCGCTGGTCGTAGCGGCCCACCGCCATCGACAGCGTGAAGCCGATCAGCAGCGCCAGCAGCGTCAGCGTGGCCCCCTGGATGATGTTGAAGTCGTCGCGGCTGTCGGCCGGAATGGGCCGGAAGCGGCGCAGCAGCAGCGACCCGATCGCCACGGCAATCGCCAGGACGACCAGCAGCACGACGAACAGGATGGCCGGATGCCGCAAGAGCTGACCCATGATGCTCCGATCGTTGGACGCGGGCCGGCCCCGTTGCCGGCCCGTTTGTCGACGCCCCTATTCTAGGGACGCGCCGGCGGTGCGCCGTAGTGAACCTTTGCGGAGCCGATCTGAAATCTTTCGAAGAACGGCCGACGGACCGGCGCGCCGGGCGACGATACGGTTCGCATCGGCTGACCACGGAGCGGCACATGCCGGCCCGCCTGGGCGGCGAGGAATTCGCCGTGTTGCTGCCGCGCGCCACCGGCCAGCAGGCGGCGGGCGTGGCCGAGCAACTGCGCGGCATCGTGGAAGCGCTGGCCTGCGAGCCGGCCGACGACGCGGCGGCGCGCGGCACCATCCGCTTCACGGCGTCGTTCGGCGTGGCCGAGGCCGCCGCGCCAGGCGCCGCAACCCTGGACGCGCTGCTGATGCTGGCCGACGAGCGGCTCTACGCGGCCAAGTCGGGCGGACGCAACCGCGTGGTGGCCGGCTGAAAGGTCCGCAAACCGTTGCCCCTGGCCGCTTTCCGGGCCGTGACATGCCCCGACATAATTGCCGAATGGCGCCCGGCCCGACCGCCCCCTACAGTTGGCTCACCGACGCCGCGACTGCCAAGCCAGGCGTCCCCCGCCAACCTCGAAAGGGACGATCATGCGACTTCATCTTCTCACCCTCTACGCCACCGGATTCATCGTGGCGGCTTCTCTGGTCGAAGCGTACTGCCTGGCCCGCAAGGCCCGCCGGCAAGGCCGCGGCTATCCCTGGCACGAGATGGGGCTGTCGCTGGTCGACATGATCGGCCGCAAGCTGATGGCGCTGCTGCCGCTGTCGCTGGCCACGCCGATCTTTGCCTACGCCTGGCAGCACCGGCTGTTCACCGTGGAGATCAACAGCGTGCTGGCCGTGCTGCTGCTCTTCATCGGCCAGGAGTTCTGCTACTACTGGTACCACCGCGCGTCGCACCGCATCCGCTTCTTCTGGGCCACGCACGCGGTGCACCACTCGCCCAACGAGCTGACGCTGGGCACGGCCTACCGGCTGGGGTGGACCGGCAAGCTCACGGGCACCGCCATCTTCTTCGCCCCGCTGGTGTTCCTGGGCGTGCGCCCGGAGGTGGTGCTGGCCACGCTGAGCCTGAACCTGCTGTACCAGTTCTGGCTGCACACCACGTGGATTCCCAGGCTGGGCTGGCTGGAATACGTGTTCAACACGCCGTCGGCCCACCGCGTGCACCATGCGTCGAACGTCGACTATCTCGATGCCAACTACGGCGGCGTGCTGATCGTCTTCGACCGGCTGTTCGGCACCTACGTGGCCGAGCGCGACGACGAACCGTGCCGCTTCGGGCTGGTCCACCCCACCACCACGCACAACCCGCTGGTCAACCAGTTCGAGCACTGGATCAGCCTGGGCAAGGACATGCTGCAGGCCAGACGCCTGGCGGACGCCGCCGGCTACCTGGTGATGCCGCCGGGCTGGGCGCCGGACGGCCAGGGCACGACGACCGAGGCGCTGCGCCGGCAGCAGGCGGTGGCGCGGGAGGGGGTGGCCGTGGCGCCCTGAGCAACGGCGACGACAAGAAAAACGGGCAGCCTGGGCTGCCCGTTCGCGTATGGCCTGGCGCCTGGCGCCTGGCGCCTAGAGCGGCACCGGATTGGCCGTCATGCCGTCGGCACTGGCCGGGACAAAGCGCCCGAGCACATGCCCGGCCATGCCCTTGGCCAGTTCTTCCTCGCCGTAGAACACGGTGCCCAGCCCTTCCTTGCGTAGCAGCGCGGATTCATCCTCGCTGTGGGTGCGCAGCACGATCTCGACATCGGGATTGAGCGTGCGCGCGGTTTCCACCATCTGGCGCACATGCAGCGGCTCGGGCACCGCCACCACCAGCATCGCGGCATGGGCGATATGGGCCTGGATCAGCACGGCCGGCTCGGCGGCGTTGCCGGACACGGCGGCAAACCCGGCCTTGCGCAGGCCCTCCACCAGTTCGCGGTTCTCGTCGGCAACCACGAACGGAATGCCGCGCGCCTGCATGGCACTGGCGATCCGGCGCCCGACGCGCCCGTAGCCGACCAGCACCACCTGCCCCTGCAGGAAGCGCCGCTCGGTTTCCACCGGCAGTTCGGCATAGGGGTCGCCGCGCTGTTCCAGCCGGCGCGCGGTGGCCGAGCGGGCCAGGATCCAGTTGCGCACCGGCTCCACGGCGGCAAACAGCAGCGGGTTCAGCGCGATCGAGATCAGCGCGCCGGCCAGGATCAGGCTCATGCCTTCCTCGGGCAGCAGGTTCAGCGTCACGCCCAGGCCCGCCAGGATGAACGAGAACTCGCCGATCTGGGCCAGGCTGGCCGACACCGTCAGCGCCGTGTTCAGCGGGTAGCGGAACGCCAGCACCAGCACGAACGCCGCCAGCGCCTTGCCCAGGATGATGACGGCCACCACGGCCAGCACGTGCAGCGGCTGCTCCATCAGGATGGCCGGCTTGAACAGCATGCCGACCGACACGAAGAACAGCACCGAGAATGCGTCGCGCAGCGGCAGCGATTCCTCGGCTGCGCGGTGGCTGAACTCCGATTCGCGCATCACCATGCCGGCAAAGAAGGCGCCCAGCGCAAACGACACGCTGAACACCTGCGCCGCGCCAAAGGCGATGCCGATGGCCGCGGCCACCACGGCCAGCGTGAACAGCTCGCGCGAGCCGGTCTTGGCCACCTGCCAGAGCAGCCACGGCAGCACCCGCCGCCCCGCCACCAGCATCAGCGCGATAAAGGCCACCACCTGCAGCAGCGTCTGGAAGATCGTGATGCCGATCGACTGCGAAGACTGCGCCGCGTCGGCCGCGCCGCCACCGAGCAGCCCGGCCAGCGGCGGCAGCAGCACCAGCACCAGCACCGTGGCCAGGTCTTCCACGACCAGCCAGCCCACGGCGATGCGGCCGTTCATCGTTTCGAGCACGCCCCGGCTTTCCAGCGCCTTGAGCAGCACGACCGTGCTGGCGCACGACAGCGACAGCCCGAAGATCAGCCCGGTGCCCCAGTGCCAGCCCCAGATCCAGCCCAGGGCCATGCCGAGCAGCGTGGCGATGCCCATCTGGACCACGGCGCCCGGAATGGCAATGCGCTTGACGGCCAGCAGGTCGCGCAGCGAGAAATGCAGCCCGACGCCGAACATCAGCAGCATCACGCCGATCTCGGATAACTGCGCCGCCAGGTGGACGTCGGCCACGAAGCCCGGCGTGCCGGGCCCGATGATGATGCCGGACACGAGGTAGCCAACCAGCGCCGGGATCTTCATGCGCTCCGCCAGGAAGCCGAGGACGAGCGCGATGCCGAAGCCGGCGGCGAGCGTGGTGATGAGGGTCAGGTTGTGATCCATGCGGGCGGGCGCGGGGGCGCGGGACGGCTGAAGGGGTGCAAGGATTGTAACCGTCGCACCGGCCCTCTCCGCCAGCCCGCCGCCCGCTTATCGGCCGCTTATCGGCCGCTGATCGGCGCTGTTCGCCCGCTATTTGCCCGCCACCGCCGCCTCGATCTTTGCGATATCGATCTTGCGCATCGTCATCATGGCGTCGAAGGCCCGCTTGGCCGCCGCGCGGTCGGGGCTCGTGTAAGCCTGGGTCAGCGCGCGCGGCGTGATCTGCCAGGACAGGCCCCAACGGTCCTTGCACCAGCCGCACTCGCTCTCCTGGCCGCCGTTCTGGACGATGGCGTTCCACAGCCGGTCGGTCTCGGCCTGGTCGTCGGTGGCGATCTGGAACGAGAACGCCTCGCTGTGCTTGAAGGCCGGCCCGCCGTTCAGGCCGATGCAGGGAATGCCGGCCACGGTGAACTCGACGGTCAGGACGTCGCCTTCCTTGCCGTCCGGGTAGTTGCCGGGCGCGCGGTGCACCGCGCCCACCTTGCTGTCGGGGAACGTGCTGGCATAGAAGTTCGCGGCGTCCAGCGCGTCGCGGTCGAACCACAGGCAGATCGTGTTCTTGCTGATCATTCGGGTCTCCTTGGAATGGGGGCGGAAGCCGGCCGGCGGCCGCAACCGTTCCTCATGGTAGTCAACGCGCTGGGGCGGGCGGATGACACGCCGCCCCCTCAATTCAATTATTTTGAATAACTATGACAGCGATAGCCTGTTTGCGCCGGGCCGGCGGTCGCTATAGTTCAGCACATGGACGGCGCGACAACGCAGCGAAGCGAAACGAAGCGCGACGAAGCGAAGCCAGCACCGCCCAATAACCACTCAAATTCATTGAATCACCTTTTATACCGGAGCCCATCATGTCGAACGCCAACAACGCCAAGCTGCAAGTCCTGACCCCGCGCAACAGCCAACTGATCATCATCGACCACCAGCCCCAGATGGCCTTCGGCGTCCAGTCGATGGACCGCCAGACGATGAAGAACAACGTCGTCGGCCTGGCCAAGGCAGCCAAGATC
This sequence comes from Cupriavidus sp. H18C2, assembly GCF_049393795.1. NCBI lineage: Bacteria > Pseudomonadati > Pseudomonadota > Betaproteobacteria > Burkholderiales > Burkholderiaceae > Cupriavidus > Cupriavidus sp. H18C2. The sequence continues at coordinate 1,218,756 of NZ_CP186011.1, forward strand.
TTCGACGTGCCCACCACCATCACCACCGTCGAGAGCGATTCGTTCTCGGGCTACACCTACCCCGAACTGCTCGACGTCTTCCCGGGCAAGGAAACGCTGGAACGCACGTCGATGAACTCGTGGGACGACCAGAAGGTGCGCGACGCGCTGGCCGCCAACGGCCGCAAGAAGATCGTGGTGGCCGGGCTCTGGACCGAAGTCTGCAACACCACATTCGCGCTGTCGGCCATGCTGGAAGGCGACTACGAGATCTACATGGTGGCCGACGCCTCGGGCGGCACCACCAAGGAAGCGCACGACTACGCCATGCAGCGCATGATCCAGGCCGGCGTGGTGCCGGTCACCTGGCAGCAGGTGCTGCTGGAATGGCAGCGCGACTGGAAGAACAAGGAAACGTACGACGCGGTGACCGGCCTGGCCAAGGAACACTCGGGCGCCTACGGCATGGGCATCGACTACGCCTACACGATGGTCCACAAGGCCGCCCAGCGCACGCAGACCCAGCACCCGTCGATCGCGCCGGTGCATGCGCCGGTGACGGAATACTGATCCAGCCCGATCCAGCCTGATCCACGTCAACGGCCGGGGGGATGCGCCCCCGGCCAAGCGCCCTCAATCATCATGAAAACGAGCCAGAAAGCCACCCGGATCTGGGAAATGGCCACCTTTGCGTTCCTGACCGGCTTTGCCGCGCACGGCCAGACGTCGTCGTCGCTGGGCGTGTTTGCCGGCACCCTGTCGGTCTGCGCGCTGGTCGCCCGGGCATCGCGGCGCCCCCGCAGCCTGCCGGCCAATGGCGGGGTCGCGCTGGCCTGACCGGTGGGACAGCGGGTTGTGCGGGGTGTGCGGATTTAGGTACTATACCCCCCTACCCTATTTACCCCTCCGGCCATGAGTCATATCATCCAGGACAAGCAGAAGCTGCTGAACCGCGTCCGGCGCATCCGCGGACAGATCGACGCCATCGAGCGGGCACTAGAGGAAGAGAAAGGCTGCCTCGACGTGCTGCAGCAGATCACCAGTTGCCGCGGCGCCATGAACGGCCTGCTGGCGGTGGTACTGGAAGAACACATCCGGTGTCACCTCGTCGATGCCGAACCGGCGCGCGAGGGCCAAAGCGACGCCCGCGACGTGCTGGTGGAAGTGGTCCGCAGCTATTTCAAATAGGGGCGGCACCATGCGCACACACGATCTTTCCCCCTGGACCCATTCCCACGTCTTCGACGGCGGCAACCGCGCGGCCGAGCGCCGCACGCGGCTGGTGATGCTCATCACGGCCGCGACGATGTTCGTCGAGATTGCCGCCGGCCTCTGGTTCAACTCGATGGCGCTGCTGGCCGATGGCTGGCACATGAGCTCCCACGCGCTGGCCATCGGCCTGAGCGCGTTTGCCTACGCCGCCGCGCGCCGCTACGCCAACGACGCGCGGTTCTCGTTCGGCACCTGGAAGATCGAGGTGCTGGCCGGCTTTGCCAGCGCCGTCTTCCTGCTCTGCATCGCCGGGCTGATGGTGTTCGGATCGGTCGAGCGGATGATCAGCCCGCAGGCCATCCACTACAAGGAGGCGATTGCCGTCACGGTGGTCGGGCTGGTCGTCAACCTGGCCAGCGCGCTGATCCTGGGCGGCGCCCACGACCATGGGCATCATCACGGCCACGGCCACCACGGCCATTCTCATGACCACCACCACGACCACGACCACCAGGACCTGAACCTGCGGTCCGCGTACGTCCATGTGCTGGCCGATGCGGCCACGTCGGTGCTGGCCATCGTGGCGCTGGCGGGCGGCTGGCTGCTGGGCTGGGGCTGGCTGGACCCCGTGATGGGCATCGTCGGCGCCGTACTGGTCGGCACGTGGGCGCTGGGCCTGCTGCGGCAGACCGGCGTGGTGCTGCTGGACCGCGAGATGGACCACCACGTGGTGGCCGAAATCCGCGAGGTGCTGGCGCCGTTCGAGGCCGCGCCCGGCAACACGCGGGTCGCCGACCTGCACGTCTGGCGCGTGGGCAAGGAAAAGTTCTCGTGCGCGCTCAGCCTGGTCACCGACGACGCCATGCTGTCGGCGGCGACGATCCGGCAGGCGCTTTCCATCCACGAGGAAATTGTCCACCTTACCGTCGAGATCCAGCGCTACAGCGATCTGCCGGCAGCCGGCCACCACCCGGCGCCTCACGCGGGCTGAGGTCCTGCTCCTTCTGCCGGTGCGGGCTCGGCGGCCTTGGCCGACGGATCGGCGTCGCGCCGGTGGGCCAGCCGGTACAGCACCGGCAGCACCAGCAGCGTCAGCGCCGTGGAGGACAGGATGCCGCCGATCACCACGGTCGCCAGCGGCCGTTGCACCTCGGCGCCGGTGCCGGTGGCGATGGCCATCGGCACGAAGCCCAGCGACGCCACCAGCGCCGTCATCAGCACCGGCCGCAGCCGCGTCAGCGCGCCCAGCCGCACGGCGTGGTCAAGCGGATGGCCTGCTTCGCGCAGCGCGCGGATGAACGACAGCATCACCAGCCCGTTCAGCACCGCCACGCCGCATAGCGCGATAAACCCCACCGCCGCCGTGATCGACAGCGGGATGCCGCGCAGCCACAGCGCCAGGATGCCGCCGGTCAGCGCAAACGGGATGCCGGTGAACACCAGCAGCCCGTCGCGCACGTTGCCGAACATCGCGAACAGCAGCGCGAACACCAGCAGCAGCGCCACCGGCACCACCACCTGCAGCCGCGCCCGGGCCGACTCCAGTTGCTCGAACGTGCCGCCCCAGGTCGTCCAGTACCCCGGCGGAATCCGCACCTGCCGCTGGATGGCCGCCTCGGCCTCCGGCACGAACGATCCGATGTCGCGCCCGCGCACATTGGCGCTGACCACGATGCGGCGCTTGCCGTTCTCGCGCGAAATCTGGTTTGGGCCCGGCGCCACGTCCAGCGTCGCCACCTCGCTGAGCGGGATGAACGTGGTGCGGCCCTCCACGGCGCGGGGCAGCGGAATCGGCAGCCGGCGCAGCGCCTCCACGTCGGCGCGCACGGTCTCGGGCAGCCGCACGACGATGTCGAAGCGGCGGTCGCCCTGGAAGAACGTGCCCGCCTCGCGCCCGCCGATGCCGGTGGCCACGGCCTCCTGGACGTCGCTCATGTTCAGCCCGTAGCGCGCGGCCTTGTCGCGGTCGATGTTGACGGTCATCATCGGCAGGCCCGTGGTCTGCTCCACCTTGACCTCCTGCGCGCCCTGGATGCCCTGCAGCACGGCCGCCACGCGCCGCGCCGTGTCGTCGAGCACCGCGTTGTCGTCGCCGAAGATCTTGACCGCGACGTCCGCGCGCACGCCGGAAATCAGCTCGTTGAAGCGGAGCTGGATGGGCTGCGAGAACTCGTAGTTGTTGCCCGGGATCGTGGCTACCTCGGCCTGGATGGCTGCCAGCAGTGCCGCGTGGGTCTTGCGCGGCGCGGGCCAGTCGCGCTCGGGCTTGAGCATGATGTAGCCGTCGGACACGTTGGGCGGCATCGGGTCCGACGCAATCTCGGCCGTCCCGGTCCGCGCGAACACGCGCTCGATCTCGGGGAATTTGGCCTTCAGCGTGGTCTCGATCTGCTGCTGCATCGCCACGGACTGCGACAGGCTCGTGCCCGGAATCCGCAGCGCCTGGATGGCCATGTCGCCCTCGTTCAGGTTCGGGATGAACTCGCTGCCCAGCCGCGTGGCCATTGCCACGCAGAGCACCACGGCCACGCCCGCGAACGTCAGCACCACCGGCGTGTTGGCCAGCGACCGGTCCAGCATCGGCGCATAGCGGCGGCTGGCCCACTGCATGAGCCGGTTTTCCTTCTCCGCCACGCGCCCGCCGATGCCCAGCGCCACCGCCGCCGGCACGAACGTCACCGACAGGATCATGGCGCCCAGCAGCGCCAGCACCACCGTGAACGCCATCGGGTGGAACATGCGGCCTTCCACGCCGGTCAGCGCAAAGATCGGCAGGTACACGATCATGATGATGAGCTGGCCGAAGATCAACGGCCGGCGGGCCTCGCGCGCCGCCGCAAACACCTCGTCGAAGCGTTCGGCGCGCGTCAGCGGCCGGCCGTGGCTGGCCTGCGCATGGGCCAGCCGCCGCACGCAGTTCTCCACGATCACGACCGCGCCGTCCACGATGATGCCGAAGTCCAGCGCGCCCAGGCTCATCAGGTTGGCGCTGACGCGGTAGCTGACCATGCCCGTGAACGTGAACAGCATGGCCAGCGGAATCACCATCGCCGTGATGACCGCCGCGCGAAGGTTGCCCAGGAACAGGAACAGGATGGCGATGACCAGCACGGCCCCTTCCAGCAGGTTCTTCTTGACCGTGGCGATGGCCTTGTCCACCAGCCGCGTGCGGTCGTACACGGTGACGATCTTCACGCCATCGGGCAGCGTGCGGTTGATGGCCGCCACCCGGGTGTCCACGGCGCGCGCCACCGCGCGGCTGTTCTCGCCGATCAGCATGAACACCGTACCCAGCACCACCTCCTTGCCGTTCTCGGTGGCCGCGCCGGTGCGCAGTTCCCGCCCCACCGACACGTCGCCGATGTCGCGCACGCGGATCGGCTGGCCCTGGGCCGTGCCGACGATGATGTTGCGCAGGTCGGCCTCGGACCGCACCTGCCCCGGCGCACGCACCAGATACTGCTCGCCGCGCCGCTCGATGTAGCCGGCGCCCACGTTGTCGTTGTTGCGGTTCAGCGCGTGGACCACATCGGTCAGCGTCAGCCCGTAGGCGGCCAGCCGCTCCAGGCTGGGCGCCACCAGGTACTGCTTGTCGAAGCCGCCAATCGTGTTGACTTCGGTCACGCCGGGCACGTTGCGCAACTGCGGCCGGACGATCCAGTCCTGGATCTCGCGCAGGTCCGTGGGCGTGTACGCGGTGCCGTCGGGCTTGCGCGCGCCGTCGCCGGCCTCGACGGTCCACAGGTAGATCTCGCCCAGGCCGGTGGAGATCGGCCCCATCGCCGGCACCACGCCGGCCGGCAGCTTGTCCTTGGCTTCCTGGATGCGCTGGTTGACCAGCTGGCGCGCAAAGTAGATGTCGGTGCCGTCGTCGAAGATGACCGTCACCTGCGACAGGCCGTAGCGCGACAGCGAGCGCGTCTGCGCCAGCCCCGGCAGCCCGGCCATCACCACTTCCAGCGGATAGGTAACGCGCTGCTCGGTCTCCAGCGGCGAATAGCCGGGCGCGGCCGTGTTGATCTGCACCTGGACGTTGGTGATGTCCGGCACCGCGTCGATCGGCAGCCGGCTGTAGTTGTAGGCGCCCAGCGCGGCCATGGCCAGCACCGCGCACAGCACCAGCCACCGCTGGGCGATGGCGAATCGGATCAGACGTTCGAACATGGCGGTCTCTCCGGGTCAGTGGCTGTGCTCGGCGCCGGCCTTGCCCAGCTCGGCCTTGAGCACGAAGCTGTTGGCCGCCGCGTAGCGCGTGCCCGGCGCCAGGCCGTCGACAATTTCCACCACGCGGCCGTCAGCGCGGCCGGTCTTGACGGGCCGGACCACGAAGCCGTCGGCCACCGCCACGAACACGGCGGGCCGGCCGTCGATCTGCTGCACGGCGTCGGCCTGCACCGCCACCGGCACCTGCACCTCGGCCCCGTAGACGTCGACGGTCACGAACAGCCCGGGCCGCCACGCCATCTGCGGATTGGTCAGCGTCACACGCGCCTTGGCCGTGCGCGTCTGCTCGCCCAGCAGCGAGCCGACGTACGACACCGTGCCCTCGGCGCGCACGTCGGACGACGTCGACGTGATCGTGGCCTTCTCGCCGACGCGCACCTTTTCCAGGTCCTTGGCCGATACCACGAACTCGGCCCAGACCGACGACAGGTCCGACAGCGTGAACACGTTGGCGTTGTCGGCCACCGCCTCGCCCAGCGCGATGTGCTTCTCGACAATCAGCCCGTCGAACGGCGCGCGCAGCTCGTAGCGGTTCAAGGCCGTGGCGGCATCGCTGGCACCAATGGCGGTGAGCTTCTGGCGCGCGTTGCGGACGCTGATCTGGGCCTCCTGCAGCGCGTTGCGCGCGGCCAGGTAGTCCTGCTCGGCGGAGATCTTCTGCTCGAACAGCCGCTTCTCGCGGTCGAACGTGACGCGGGCCAGGTCCAGCCGCTGCTGCGCGGCCAGCAGCTCGCTGCGCTGGTCGGACAGCGTGGAGCTGGCCAGCACCGCCAGCACCTGTCCCTTGCGCACCTGCTGGCCGATGTTGGCCGGCACGCTCTCCACCACGCCGGTCAGCCGCGGCACCACGTGCGCGGTGCGGTCCTCGTTGAAGCGGATCTCGCCCGGAAACGCCACGCCGGTACGCAGGCGCGCCGGCGCCGCGGCCTGCACGGTCACGGCCGCGGCGGCGAGCTGGGCGGGCGTCAGCACCACCTTGTCCGGCGTGGCGTTGGCGATGGCGGTTGCCGGGGCGCCCGGGGCGGACGCCGGGGCCGGATGCGCCGCCTGTTCGTTCGCGTGCGGCTCGCTGGCCGCGTGGGCCTCGGCATCGGCGTGTCCGGCATGGTCGTGGGGGGCCGAACGGCCCGTCATCAGCACCGCGCCCGTCGCGATGCCGCCCACCAGTACGATCGCCGCGATGGCGGCCTGTTGTTTTGGGGTCATGGCCATGATGTGCGGCTCCTAGCGTCCGAGGATGCGGTCGATCGTCGTCGCCGCCTGATAGGTCTGCCCCAGCACGCCGAGGTAGCGGATACGTGCCTGGAACAGCGTGCGCTGTGCGTCCAGCACGTCGAGATAGTTGAACTTGCCGGCCTCGAAGCCGATGGTCGCGGCGTTGTACGCCTGTTCGGCGCCGGGCAGCACCGTGGCCTTCAGCGTCTGGGCCGACGCGCGCGAGACCGATAGCTGGTTCGACGCCTGCAGCAGGCTGCGGGTCAGGTTGATCCGGTTCGCCAGATGTTCGTCCTGCGCCTTGTCGGCCTGCCGGATCGCCGCGTAGAGGTTGCCCTGGTTGCGGTCGAACAGCGGCAGCGGAATGGCAACGCCAAGCACGGCCATGTTGCGGTTGGCCTCGTTGTCGCGCTTGGCGCCCAGGCTGACGGTCACGTCGGGATACTGGCGGCTGCGCTCGACGCCGATCACGGCCTGCCGGCGGTCCAGTTCGGCCCGGCTGGCGGCCACCAGCGGCGAGCCTTCCAGTTCCTGCTGCAGGATGGCCGGCGCGGGCCGGGACGGCAGCGCATCGAGGTTGCCCTGCGCCTCGGCAAAGCGCGGGGCCGTGTTGCCCCAGAGCGCCGTCAGCGCCTGCCGTGCCGATTCCAGGCCCGCGGTGGCCTCGGCCAGTTCCAGCTCGGCGTTGGCCTGCTCCACGCGCGCCTTGGTTTCGTCGACCGGCGAGATCTTGCCAGCCGCCACGCGCCGGGCAGCGGCCTGGGCGCCGCGCGCGGCGATATCGGCCGATCCGGCGGCCAGCTTGACGCGCTCCTGCGCGATCAGTACGGCAAAGAAGCTTTCGATCACCTGCGCGCGGATGTCGCCACGCACGCTGGCCAGCGTCGCCTGCGCGAGTTCGCGCGTGCGCTCGGCGGCGTCGATCCGTGCGGAGCGCTTGCCGCCCAGTTCGATCGGCAGGTTGACCTGCCCCGTCGTGCTGCGCGTGGCGCGCCGCGTGTCTTCCATGACGGCGGCAATCTCGGGGTTGGGAATGGTCCGCGCCTGCATGATGCCGCCCTCGGCGGCGTCCACGTCGCGCGCGGCGGCGGATACGCTGAAGTTGCTGGCCGCCGCCAGCGCCAGCGCGGCGTCGAGCGTCAGTGGGCCGGCCGTCTCAAGCGGCAGCGCCGGCCACGCCGGCGCGACGGCCGGGGGCGGCGTGGCGGGGCCTGGCTGCGCCAGGGCAACGGTTGGGCTGAGGCATGCTGCCGCCAGCCCGAGCGGCATGAATAGTCTTCGCATCGAATTGCACCAGGGTTCTTGACCGGGAGAATTCGGCGAGACGCGAAGGAGAGAAAGTCGTCGTCCCGCCGGTCAGGCGAGACGCAGCCACTGGGGCCGGTCGGGGGCGCGGGCGTTCATCGACGTGAAGGCCGCCGGGTGGGTCGCGTGCAGCGGCTGGGCGCGCCGAATGCCGTCCAGCCTGGCCGGCTGGGCATCGACGAACGGCAGGGAGATGGCGTGGCAGACGCCGCAGTCGGTATCGGCAACCGCCTTTTTGTCCACATCGGGCGCGGCATCCTGATGCCGATGCTCGTGGTGGCCCAGGTGACGCGCGGCGGCTGCGGCAGTCTCGTGCTGGCAATAGCGTGCCGCCGCCGCCCAGGAAAACTGGAACGGCAGAATCAGCAGCAGAAATATCAGCAGGTAGCGTCGCATGCCAGCGGCGGGAAGATCGCTTTGAGACGGGGGCGGGTCCACAGAACCGGGCGAGTTTACCGGAATCCCGGCCCGCCCAACATGACAAACACCTTACTTTTGCGGCCGTGGCCGTGCCTTGGCGCAGGTCACCCGGCTGGCATTCTTTCAATGCGTGGCGTTTATCGCCACCGGCTTGACAAGCGGCCGGCACGCGCCGTGGCGCACGGTCCGCACCAGCGGGCCCATCGCGCGCCATGCGGCGCTGGAATGCGATTTGCTATCCCGTAAGAAGGGGCGGACCCGCGCGCCGGGCCCCCGCCCTGCCAGACCAAGACCAACCCCACAGCACGAGACATCATGGACAAATCCAAAGTACCCGTGGAGCAGCGCGCCGCGCTCTCCCTGCTGGTGGACGACCACCGCGCCGTCAAGAAGCTGTTCAAGGCGTTCCAGGATGCCAAGGACGATGCCACGAAGCAGTCGATCGCCGCCGAGACCTGCCAGATGCTGAAGGTGCACGCGCAGATCGAGGAAGAGATCTTCTACCCGGCGCTGCGTGGCGCCAGCGACAAGATCGACGACATGCTGGACGAGGCCCAGGTGGAGCACGCCGTGGCCAAGGACCTGGTGGCCAAGGTGGAGGCGGGCGACAAGGAAATGCTGGAGGCCCACTACACGGTGCTGTCCGAATACGTGGGACACCACGTCGAGGAAGAGGAAGGCGAGCTGTTCCCGGCCGTGATCCGCGCCAAGGTGGACCTGCGCGAGGTGGCCGAGCAACTGGAAGCCCGCAAGACCGAACTGATGGGCCAGCCGGCCTGATCACCTGATCCCCCGCGACCGCCCGCCGGCTCCGGCCGGTACGCCAGCGCCTATCGGCGCTGGCTTCGCTTCGGCCCGCCGTATCCGCTCAGATCAGCCCGGCCAGCGCGCAGAGCCCGGCCACGTTGACCAGCAGGCCGGACAGCAGCCGCAGCGGATGGCGGCGCCAGCAGCGCCGGGCCGCCATCGTCACGCAGCCGTCGTTCACGTCTTGCTCGCGGCCATGTCCTGGCCGGTGCCATCGACATCGCCCTCGGCCTTGCCCAGGTCGACGCCGGTCTCGGGATCGCTGTCGACGTCAGACTGGCCGCGCGTGGCAAACGCTTCGAGCGCCGAGAGCTGGTCGGCTGGCATCGACACGCTGGCCGAGCCGTCGCCCCCGTCCACCGCCGGCGGCGGGTCTTCGACGAATTCGAACGTACTGTCGGCATTCCACGGGCCGCGCAGCGTCTCGGCACCCTGCGACATCTTGAAATAGACGCTGGCGAACTTGGGGTCGGCCGGCGCCTTTCCGGGCGGGAAGCTCGGGGTGATCGAGTACAGCGCCTTCTCGAACGACTTCTGGTGCGACACCTCGCGCGTCATCAGGAAGCCCAGCGCCTCCTGCACGCCGGGGTCATCGGTGACGTTCATCAGCCGTTCGTAGATGATCTTGGCGCGCGCCTCGGCCGCGATATTCGAGCGCAAGTCCGCCGTGGGCTCGCCGATCGAATCGATGTACGCGGCCGTCCACGGCACGCCCGCCGAGTTGATCAGCGCGGGCCCGCCGCCGTAGAGCAGCTGCGTGACGTGGCTGTCGTTGCCGGCGCCCTGCAGGGACCGGTACAGCTCCGCCTCCTGCTGCACGCCTTCGGCCAGGTCGCCCTTGGCGCCACGGTTCAGCATGGCGATGATCGAGCCGATGACCTCCAGGTGGCTCAGTTCCTCGGTGGCGATATCGAGCAGCATGTCCTTGCGCCCCGGGTCTTCCTCGGCCAGCGCCTGCGTGAAGTAGCGGCACGCGGCCGCGAGTTCGCCCTGTGGGCCGCCGAACTGTTCGAGCAGCAGGTTGGCCAGGCCCGGGTCGGGTTGCGAGACGCGGACGGTGTATTGCAGACGCTTGTTGTGCACGAACATGGGAGACCCCTCCAGAGTGCGATGGTGAAAGCCCTGTCTTCAGGACGCGCTTACCTCCGCAACGACCATGCCACTGCGGCGCGTGGGGTCCGCCGTGCCCATGCCCCCGCCGTTCGCACCGATGCGGCCGGCGCCGGTGTAATCGAGAAGTGGAGGTTTTTCCGACCGATGCCGCCGCACGCGCGCGGCAGGCGCCACGTTCGGTTCCGGCGCCGGTTCGGGCCGTGCAGGGCGCGGCTGATATAATCCCGCGACGTTTTATTGGGCTTGACGAAATGGGCTTCGAACAACTGGCAGCACTCAAGGCAAAACTCGCCGAACAGGCAAAGAAGGAGGCACGGGAAAAGCAGCCCCGCGCCCCCCGGCGTCCCGCGCCCGCTGCCAAGGCCAAGCCCCCGGCAGAGGGCAAGGCCGCTACGGCCAAGCCGAAGGCCGAGGCACCGGTCGATCCGGTGGTGCGCACCTTCGGCAAGCTGCAGAAGCGCTTTCCGCTGGCATTCCCGAAAAATCCCGCGCCCAAGGTGCCGCTCAAGGTCGGCATCTTCGAGGACCTGATGACGCATGCCGAGCAACTGGGCCTGACCGAGGCCGAGCTGCGCGATGCGATCCGCACGTGGTGCCGGGGCGGCCGCTACTGGGCCTGCCTGACCGAAGGCGCGCCGCGCGTGGACCTGGCGGGCGAGCCCGCCGGCGAAGTGACCGCCGCCGATGCGCGGCGTGGCCGCCAGTTGCTGGCCGGCCGTTCGCGCCAGGGCCAGGCACGCGCCAAGAAACCCGCCCAGCCGGCCCAGCCGGCCGAACAGGCAGCGGCGGGCGACACGGCCCCACCCGCTGCATCGGCACCGCAGGAACCTGCGGCGCCCACGCCGGCACCGACCGGCGAATGACCAACAGCCCGGCGCACTCGCGCCGGGTTTTTTGTTGCAGCCTTGCTCCCTCCCGCCACGTTCTGACGATCAGCGGCCGCCCGCGCCGCCCATGCTGCCGCCACCGCCGTTGACAGCCGGGCACGCCCCGGGGGCGGACAGGCGTGCCCGCGCCGGGGTCAGCCGCGGATGAACGCCAGCAGGTCGGCGTTGATGGTGTCCGCGTGCGTGGTCGGCATGCCGTGCGGGAAGCCCTTGTACGTCTTCAGCGTGCCCTGGCGCAGCAGCTTGGCCGACAGCGGCCCGGAATCGGCGTACGGCACGATCTGGTCGTCATCGCCATGCATGACCAGCGTCGGCACGCCAATCTTCTTCAGGTCTTCCGTGAAATCGGTCTGCGAGAACGCGACGATGCCGTCGTAGTGCGCCTTGGCGCCGCCCTGCATGCCCTGGCGCCACCAGTTGGCGATCACGCCTTCCTGCGCCTTCGCGCCGGGCCGGTTGTAGCCGTAGAACGGGCCTTCCGGGATGTCGCGGTAGAACTGCGCGCGGTTGTTGGCCACCTGCGCCTGGAAGCCGTCGAACACCTCCTTCGGCAGCCCGCCCGGGTTGGCTTCGGTCTTGACCATCAGCGGCGGCACGGCGGCAATCAGCACCGCCTTGGCCACCCGGCTCTCGCCGTGGCGGGCCAGGTAGCGCACCACCTCGCCGCCGCCGGTGGAATGGCCGACGTGGATGGCGTTCTTCAGGTCCAGATGTGCGGTCACCGCCGCCAGGTCGTCGGCATAGTGATCCATGTCGTGGCCGTCGGCGGTCTGCGTGGAACGGCCGTGGCCGCGCCGGTCGTGGGCGATCACGCGGAAGCCCTGGTTCAGGAAGAACATCATCTGCGCGTCCCAGTCGTCCGCGCTCAGCGGCCAGCCGTGCGAGAAGACGATGGGCTGGCCGCTGCCCCAGTCCTTGTAGAAGATGTCGACGCCATCCTTGGTCCTGACGGTTTGCATGCTTTCCTCCCTGTGAATGCCCGGCGCGCGGCCGGGGCTTGCGTTGGCGGCCCCCTGGAAGACGGCATCGTCCCATCGCGGGGTGGGAGGGGTGAAGTGAAAGTTTTCTGCGTCGAGATTAGTCTTGTCGCAATGCCGCACCGGGCGGCTCCCAGGGCTGCCGCGCGCGGTCCGCGGCGGCGCGGGTCCAGCGCAGCGCGCGCAGGCTGTGCTGCATCGTATGCAACACCCGCAGGGCCAGCGCGGTGTCGCCGGCGTCGCGCCGGCAGGCCCGGATCAGGGCGATCTGGCGCCGGATCCGCGTGCGGGTCTCGGCGATCTGGATGGCCTGGGGATCGTCAGCCCAGGCCCGGGGTTCTGTGGGGATAGTCAAGTCCTCTCCTGCCGGGCGGACCGCATGACAGGGAGGGCACCAGATGCCTCACGTAGAGGCCATGGAAGAGCGTCTGCCGCAGCGCAATTTCTACCGCCCGAAGCTTCCGCAACGCGTCATGCGTGTCCACGAGGTACCGCAGTACCTCCATCGCCATTTCGGGGCGATGCGTATCGCTGCGCGCGGCTCTGATGAGGCGGATCTGCGCTCTGATCCGGTCCCGAGTCTGGTCAATCGCGCGGTCCAAAGCGGCGATCCGGTCGTCGATGCAGTCAATGACGTAGGAATACATGGCAGGCATCTTTATTCCGCCCCCCATAGACGCAAGCTTCGGGCCACCGGCGCACGGCGGCGCCGGCGGTCTTGCCAGGGCGGTTGGCCCTGTTGTAGCGGACGCGGCCGGAGATGGCAGGGTGCGAAAGGCTGCCTTATCGGACAGGCACGCCGGCCATCAATTGGCGCTGATGTTCTTTTCCTTGACGATAGCGCTCCAGCGGTCGTAGTCCTTGTTCAGGCGCGCCTGCATCTGCTTGCCGTCCTGGAACGAGGCGATGGCGCCCGCGGTCACCAGCTTCTGCTGCAGTTCCTTGTCGCTGCCGATGATGCTGCGCGTCTCGCTGGCGATGCGGTCAACGATGGCCTGCGGCGTGTCCAGCGGCGCGATCAGGCCGCCCCACGAGTCGAAGTCGAAGCCCGGGAAGCCCTGCTCGGACACCGTCTTCACGTTCGGCAGCAGCACGCGCGCGTTGGGCGAGCTCAGCGCGATGGCCTTGAGCTTGCCGGCGCGGATGTGCGGCAGCGCGGCCACCACGTCGGCGAACATGATGCCCACCTGGCCGCCCAGCAGGTCGGCCACGGCCGGCGCGCTGCCCCGGTACGGCACGTGCAGCATGTCGAAGTGGCCCAGGTCCTTGAGCTGCTCCATCGCCAGGTGGCCAAAGCTGCCCGTGCCCGAGCTGGTGTAGCTCAGCGGCGTCTTGCTGGCCTTGGCAAAGCGGATCAGGTCGGGCAGCGTTTCCACGCCCGGCACCACCTGCGGGTTGATGACGATGGCCATCGGTAGCACGTAGACCGTGGCCACCGACAGGAAATCCTTCTTCACGTCGTAGGCGTTGGTCTTGTACATCAGCGGCGCCAGCAGCGCCGGCATGCCGAACATCGACAGGTTGTAGCCGTCGGGCGGGCTCTTGATGAAGCTGGCCGTGCCGATGGAACCCGACGCGCCTGGCTTGTTCTCGATGATCACCTGCTGGCCCAGGCGCTCGGACAGCTTCTGGGCCACGATGCGCGCGGCCGTGTCGGTGGGGCCGCCGGCCGGAAAGGCCACCACCATCTTGATGAACTTGTCGGGCCAGCCAGTCTTGGCCATCGCGGCGGGCAGCAGGGCGGCCAGCGATGCGGCGGCGCCCGCCTTGAGCACGCGGCGGCGGTTCAGCAGATGGGTCATGGTTTGTCTCCTCGGGAATGAAATGCAGGTCTTGTCTGGATGTGGTCAGATCACGCCGCGCGCGCGCAGGCCCGCGATGGCGGCGTCGTCGAGCGCCAGCCGTTCGCGGAACACCTCGTGCGTGTGCTGGCCCATGTGCGGCGGCGGCAGGCGCACGGGCATGCGCTGGCCGTCCATCGCGTACGGCGGCGCCAGCACGGCCTGCGGGCCGGCCTCGCTGTCGTCGAAGCGATGGAGCAGGCCCGCCTGCGCGGTGCGTTCGGACTGCAGCGCGTCGAGCATGCCCAGCACCTCTCCGCACGGAATCTGCGCCGCGGTCAGCCGCTGCAGCAGATCGGCCCGGCTGAACGTGCGCAGCGCGGCGCGAATCTCGGCCAGCAGCGTGTCGCGATGCGCGGAGCGCGCCGTGTTGGTGGCAAAGCGTTCGTCCTCGGCCCATTCCGGGCGGCCGATCACGTCGCGGCAGAAGCGCTGGAACTGGCCATTGTTGCCCACGGTGATGACCAGCGGGCCGTCGGCCGCATCGAACACGCCGTAGGGCACGATCGACGGATGGGCATTGCCGAACTTGGGCGGGTCGCCCTGCTTGAGCAGCGCTTCCATGCCGTAGTAGGACGTGATCATGAGCCCGCAGTCGTACAGGGCCATCTGCACGTGCCGGCCCCGGCCGGTAGACTGGCGCGCGTACAGCGCGGCCAGGATGGCCTGCGCCGCGTACATGCCCGTGAACATGTCGACGGCGGCCACGCCGAACTTGAGCGGCCCCTGGCCGGCCTCGCCGTTGGTCGCCATCACGCCGGCCTCGCCCTGCACCACGAGGTCGTAGCCGGGGCGCTCCGCCTCGGGCGTGAAGCGGGCGTAGCCGGAGATCGAGCAGTAGACCAGGCGGGGGTTCAGCGCGGCGAGCTGGTCGTAGCCCAGCCCGAGCTTTTCGGCGCCGCCAACCTTGAAGTTCTGGATCACCACGTCGCTCTGGGCCGCCAGTTGGCGGGCCAGCGCCGCGCCCTCCTCGCTTTGCAGGTCCAGCGTGACGGACCGCTTGTTGCGGTTGGCGCTGTTGAAATACGACGTATTGCGCGTGCCGATGCGCACGCCCCAGTCGCGGGTATCGTCGCCGCGCGACGGATGCTCCACCTTGACGACATCGGCGCCCAGGTCGGCCAGCGCCATCGCGCACATCGGGCCGGCCAGCACGCGCGAAAGGTCCAGCACGCGCAAGCCGGCCAGCGGCAGCGGCGCTGCTTTCTGTTCTTGTTGCATGGTTCAACGTCTCCTATGGACGCCGATTGTCCATATGTTCCATATGCTTGACAATTGCAACCGAAACTGACGACATATGAAAACCTGGAGTTGACAATGGACTTGGGCGCGCTGTCGCTGCTGGTGGACATCATCGACGCCGGCAACCTGAGCCGGGCGGCCGTGCAACTGGGCATGAGCCGGGCCAACGTGAGCAAGCGGCTGAACCAGTTCGAGCGGCAACTGGGCGCCGAACTGCTGCGCCGCAGTACGCGGCAACTGGAGCCGACGGAGCTGGGCTGGCAGCTCTACGAGCATGGCCGGGCAATCCGGCACGAGTTGCTGGCGGCCCAGGAATCGGTCCAGAGCCTGGGCAAGCGGCTCAGCGGCACGGTGCGGCTTAGCGTGCCGAGCGGGTTCGGCCAGCACACGATGTCGGCGTGGTTTGTCGAATTCATGCGGCTGTATCCGGCCATCACGCTGAACGTGATTTTCGACAACGACATCGACGACCTGGTCAAGGGCGCCGTCGACTTCGCCGTGCGCGTCATGGGCGAGGCGCCGTCCAACGCGGTCTCGCACAGCCTGGGCGACGTGGAATACGTGGCCTGCGCCACGCCGCAGCTGGTGCGCGAAACCGGCATGCCGCACACGCTCGACCAGTTCAAGGACCTGCCGCTCATCACGTCCGAACTGACCGGCCAGAAGCTGCTGGTGGCCGGGCGCGCCGGCACGGCGGGCGGCCAGGCCCAGATCCGGCCCCGGCTGATGTCGGCCAACTTCTTCTTCCTGCGCGACACGATCCTGCAAGGGCTGGGCGTTGGCCTGGTGCCCCGCTACATGGTCGACCGCGACCTCGCGGCCGGCACGCTGCTGCAACTGCCGCTGCCGCCCCAAGACCTGGCCTTCCTGCGCACGACGATGTACCTGCTCTTCATGCCCGCGCGCTACCAGACCCGGGCGGTGACCACGCTGATTGCGTTCCTGCGGGCCTGCGCGGCCCGCTCGACGAACCTGGGGGCGGGCTGAGGGACGGGCGCCCCGCAGCCTTTCCGCCTGCCAAGCGGTTGTTTAAGCTATCATCTGGCCCACGCGCCCCAAACCTTGCCTGAACCGTTCCCTTCCATGCCGAAGTCCACCTCCACGCCGCGCGCGAACGGGTCCGTCCCCGCCGCGGCGACCAAGTCACCGGTCCGGCCGGGCCGCGCCGGGATGCAGCCGCTGCCGGCCGAACGTCCCGACCACGACCTGGACCACTCCGTCGGCTACCTGCTCAATCGCGCCGCCAGCATCATCGCCGCGCGATTCAGCGACGACCTGAAGCCGCACAACATCAACCTGCAGGCGTGGCGGGTGCTGGCCGCGCTGCGCCACGAGGACCACCAGACGCTGTCCGACCTGGCCAGCCACACCGGCGCGGAAATCTCGTACCTGTCCCGCGCGGTGGCGGCGCTGGAGGAGCGCGGCTTCCTGCGACGCGACGTGTCGGCGACGGACAAGCGCAACATCCACCTGTCCCTGACGCCCGCCGGCGGCGCCATCGTCGCCGAACTGGCGCCGCGCGCCTGGGACATCGAGCGCGCGTCGATGTCCGGCGTGTCGCCCGAGGAACTGGCCGCCACGCTCAAGACGCTGCGGGCCATCTTCACCAACCTCGTCGACGGCTGCCAGAGCGCCACGGGCGTCAACCGCAAGCTGACCGTGGCGCGCCGGGTGCGGCGCAAGGCGGCGCAGGACGATCCGGACACCTGACCGCCTGACCGCCCGCCGGCCGCGTTCAGAAGATGTGCTTGACGCCGAGCATCGCCCCGAGCTGCGTGCCGCCGGGCGACGCACTGGCGCCCGGATTGCTGCTCACCGACTGGGCCAGTTGCCCGCCGTTGTCGATGAACCCGGCCGTGGCGTAGACGGCCGTGCGCTTCGAGAAGTTGTACGTGCCGCGCACCGCGTAGAGCCATGCCTTGTTGGCGCTGTTGTGATAGCGCTGGTGATAGACCTGCCCGGCCACCGTGAACGCCGGCGTCAGGTCGTACGAGCCGCCGAGCCAGAACAGGTCGCTGCGCGGCGCGGGATTGCCGTCGTTGTCATGCCGCAGCCAGCCCGCCCCGGCCTTCACGCGATCGAACAGCGTATAGGCGCTTAGCGACAGCCGGTCGTCCTTGCGGCCGCTGCTGGTAAGGCCGCCAAAGGCGCCCGGGCCGCCGCGCCACGAATCGTAGGCCGCCGCCACGCCGAAGTGCGGCGTCTCGTACATCAGCAGCGCCGACCACTCGCGGCAGGCCCGCTTGTCGGCGGGGTTCTCGCCCGCGCAGTTGTTGCTGGACGGACTGGGCGCGGCCACCGCCGCATCGCGGCCAAAGCTGTAGGTGGCGCCCACCGTCAGCCCGCCGAACTTGCCCTTGTACGAGATGGCGTTGTCCGCGCGCGAGTTCGGGATCGTCGGATCGAGCGCGCCGGACCCGAACGTGTTCGGCCCCAGGATGTCCGCGTCGAGCGTGGCCCAGAACATCATCGTGTACTGGCGCCCGAACGCGACCTGGCCCCAGTCTCCCGACAGCCCCACCCACGCTTGCCGGCCGAACAGGCGGTTGCCGAAATTGGCCGCGCCGGTATCAGGCGCGAAGCCCGATTCCAGCACGAACTGCGATTTCAGGCCGCCGCCCAGGTCTTCCACGCCGCGCAGCCCCCAACGCGACGGCACCGAGGCGGACAGGTTAGGCATGCGCACCACGGTGCCCTGCGTCGGGCCGGCGTGGTTGACCATCTCCACGCCCGTATCGACCACGCCGTACAGCGTCACGGACTGCGCGCCCGCCAGCGCGGGCAGCGCCGCCGCGCAGCCCAGCGCCAGGTGTTTCAGTTTGATTGTCATGGGTCTCCTCCGTCTTTTTTATGAGAATTGGATGGCCGGGCTAGCTCGCCTGCGCCGTCCCCAGCCGCGCACCCTGGCTGGCCACCCGCGCCAGCAGCCGCGCCGCGTTGCCGCCTTCCACCGCGCGCAGTTCCTCCGCGCTGAAGCCCACATCCCGCAGCCCGGCAAACGTGGCCTGCGTGCCGGTTTCCGGGACAAACGGAAAATCGGTACCCAGGACGATGTTGGCCGGCGTGACCAGCTTGCGCAGCGCCGCCATCGAGATCGGGTTCGCGGCAATCGCGGTGTCGTAGTACAGCCGCTTGAGCAGCGGCATCACGCCCTCTGGCACCTGGCGGGCCAGCGTCTTGTCCAGCGAGCCCAGGATCGCCATGCGCGTGGCCAGGTAGGGCACCGTGCCGCCGGCGTGCGAGAAGATGAAGCGGATGTCCGGGCAGCGGCTGAACACGCCAGAGAACATCAGGCTGGACACGGCGCGCGTGGTGTCATGCGGGAACTCGATCAGCGAATCGGGCTGCTCCGGCAGCAGGCCGCGATGGCACTGGCACGACGTGGGATGCACGTAGACCACGGCCTTGCGGCGGTTCAGTTCCGCAAAGACCGGCGCGAAATCGGCGTGGCCCAGGTACTTGTCGCCATAGTTGGTCATCAGGCCGATGCCGTCGGCCTTCAGCACGTCGAACGCATGGGTGATCTCGGCCATGGCCGCGCGCACGTCGGGCAACGGCAGCGCGCTGAACGTGCCGAAGCGCGACGGGTGGTCGCTGACCATCTGCGCGGCGAACTCGTTGCAGGCGCGCGTAAGCTGGCTCGTCCTGGCCATGTCAGGCATCCACAGCGGCGGCGCCGAGACCACGGCGGTGGTGATGCCCTGCCGGTCCATCAGGCCCAGCGAATCGGCCACCTTCCACTGCGGCGCCACGCGGTTCGGGGCCGGCGCGCCGATGGCGTCCTCGCCCATGGTCTGGCGGAAGACCGGCGGCAGGATGTGATGGTGGACGTCGATACGCTGCACGCCCGCCATGCCGTCCTGCGGCTGCGGCTGCGCACGCGCGGGTACGGCCTGGCTGGCCAGCAGGCCGCCCAGCATCGCGCCGATCCGGCGGCGCATCGGGCTGGCCGGACGGCCGGCCTGACAGGGGTCCACGACTTCATTCTTGGTTTGCATAGGCGTCATCAAAGTGAGGTGGGACAGCCGGTGTGCCGTGGCGCCGGGCAACAGGCCGCCCTGCCCGCGCGGCGGCGGACATGGCGGGCCGACCTGGTGGCGACGGCGCTGGGTACTGGGGTGCTGCGGGGCTACTCCCGCGGGGGGTGGGTCAGGCGGGTTCGGCCACCACGCGGTTCTCGATGTGGCCGATGCCGTCGATCTCGGCGCGCATGACGTCGCCCACCTTCAGGTAGGACGGCGGGTCCATCGCCACGCCCACGCCGGACGGCGTGCCGGTGGCCAGCAGGTCGCCTGGCTCCAGCGTGAATGCCTTCGACAGATGCACCACCTGGCCGTAGATGTCGTGGATCATCGCGCCGGTCACGTCGTCCTGGCGCAGTTCGCCGTTGACCCACATCCGCAGGCGCAGCGCGTGGGGGTCGCCCAGTTCGTCTGGGGTGACGATCCACGGGCCGATCGGGCCGCAGGTGTCGAACGACTTGCCGATGGTCATCGTCTGCGACGCCAGCTGCCAGTCGCGCACGGACACGTCGTTGCAGACCATGTAGCCGGCGATGACCGACGGGGCGTCCTCGCGGCTCACATGCCGGCAGCGGGTGCCGATGACCGCGCACAGTTCCACCTCGTAGTCGAGCTGCGCCGAGACCACCGGCATGTGTACGTCGCCGAACGGGTCGTTGATGCACGACACCTGCTTGTTGAACCAGACCTGCACGGGCGGCGTATGGACGCCAACCTTGGCCGCCTCCGCCACGTGCTTGCGGTAGTTCATGCCGATGGCCAGGTATTTCGACGGCTTGGGCACCGGCGCCAGCAGCGTCACCGCCGACAGCGGCGCGGTAAAGCCGCCGCGCACGGCGCGGGCGCGGTCCAGCGCGGCAGGGCCGGCTTCGAGCAGTTCCTGCATGGTGTCGGGCAGGGCCGGATCGTTGCGCGGCAGGTCGATCACGAGGTCGCCCTCGACCTTGCCGATGGACGTATTGCCGTTGTGGAGATAGGTAACGAGCTTCATGGTGTGGCGATGCGTTGAGTCAGGGATGGGAAAGCGTGGAGAGCGGGCACTAGGCCACCGTCGCGCGCGAGGCGTCGTCCTGGCCGGCCGGGCGCGGCGTGCCCTGCACCGGGAACGGGTACTGGCGTGGCAGGCGCAGCAGCATCAGCGCCGCGCAGGCCAGCACCGCGACAAAGGCGAGCAGCGCCGGACGGTAGGACCCGGCCAGGTCGTAGGTGGCCCCCATCACAAACGGCCCCAGGCCGGTGCCGACCGTGAAGGCCGCGAACAGGCAGCCGTAGATCTGGCCGAACGCGCGCAGGCCGAAGTAGCGGCTCTGCAGGTAGGCGATCAGGTCCACCTCGGCGCCCATGCCGATGCCCACCAGCACCGCGCCCACCGTGGTCAGCGCCACGTCGCTGCTGCCCAGCAGCGTCAGCACGCCCAGCGCCGGCAGCAGCACGAACGCGATGGCGACATGGGGGCCGAAGAAGCGGTCCAGCAGATAGCCGCACAGCAGGCGGCCGACGATCAGCGACGCGCCAATGCCCGAGAACACCGTCACGGCCTGGCTGGACGGGATGCCCCGATCGGTCAGCAGCGGCACCAGATGGACGATGGTGCCGTTGGCGACGATCGGGATGCACAGAAAGACCACCGCCATGACCCAGAAGTCCTTGTGGCGCAGCGCATCGCGCGCGGCCAGCCCCGGCAGTTGCCGCACCCGCGCCGCCACGTTGCCTGCGTCGACGGACACGTCGCGGACCAGCAGCGCCACGGCGGGAAACGCGATGCAGAACACCGTCACACCCACCGCGACAAAGGCCCCGCGCCAGCCGAAGTGGTCCAGGTAGGACTGCGTCAGGCGCGGCACCAGCGCCGCGCCCAGGCCCACGCCGGTCATGGCGATGCCCATGGCCAGGCCGCGCTGGCGGTCGAAGGCCGCCGCAATCGCCTTGGCGTACGGCAGCGGCGCCTGGCCGGCGCTGAACAAACCCATCAGCGCGAACATCGCCAGGAACGCGGCCGGCACCGGCGGCGCCAGCGACATGGCCGCGATGGCCAGCGAAAACAGCGTAATGGCCGCGAGCGTGACCGGCTTGATGCCGCGGGCGTCAATCAGCTTGCCGGCCACCGGCGTGGCGATGGCCGCGAAGATCGAGCCCAGCATCACGGCGGCGGACAGCACGCTGCGGTTCCAGCCGAACTCGGCCATGATCGGCTTCATCAGCACCGAGGCCGAGAACTGCAGCACGGTGACGTTGCCGACGATCAGCCCGAGGACCGAGCCGATGACGATCCACCAGTGGCCGCGAAACAGTTGCGTGGGACGGTTGGGGGCGTGCACGTTTGTCTCCAGATTGTCTTGTCTTATGGTGTATGGCGGCGGGCCGCGCCGCTAGGTCTGCAGCACGGGCTCGCGCGCCATGAACTTGCCGGCGTGGAACAGCAGCGGCGTCTGCGCGCCGTAGCCGAACCGTTCCACCTGTCCCAGCATCATCACGTGGTCGCCGAACGGCACCACCGTGGTGGTGCGGCATTCGAAGCACGCCAGCGCGCCGTCCAGCAGCGGCACGTCGCCCAGGCCGGGGCGCACCCCATCGCCCAGGATGGCGAACTTGTCAGGCGACGGCCGCGCGAAATGCGACGCCAGGTGCTGCTGCTCGGCCGTCAGCACGTGCACGGCGAAGTACTCGGACTCCGAGAACGCCTGCAGGCTCGGCGCGCGGTCGCTCAGGTACCACGCCACCAGCGGCGGGTCCAGCGACACGGAGCAGAACGAGTTGATCGTCAGCGCCGCGCGCTGGCCGTCGGCGGTGCGCGTGGTCACCACGCAGACGCCGGTGGCGAATCGTCCCAGCGCGTTGCGCAGGTCCCGGCTGTCGATGGGCGGGGTGATGATGTCGGCGCTCATGGGCGGGCCTCCTCGGTAGCGGGCACGGCATTGGCGCCGGCGCCGGTAAAGCAGCGCGGGTCGCGGGTCGAGCCCCAGTAATCCAGTGACAGCGGCGACGGCTCGATGCGGCGCGGCGCGCGCGGAAAGGTCTCCGGGAACGCTTCCATGCCGAAGCTGTATTCCATCGTCAGGCCGTCCGGGTCCAGGAAGTACAGGAAGACGCTGTCCGACGCCGGATGCCGGCCCGGCCCGAACACCACGTCGGAGCCGGCCGCCTTCAGCCGCGTGAGCGCCCGGCCGATGTCGTCGATCTCGGTCACCATGTAGTTGACGTGGTGCAGGCAGCGCCGCTCGAAGCGGGCGATGCCGATGCCATGGTGATACGGGTTGGGCCAGCAGCGCATGAACGTGATGACATCGCCCACAGAATCCGATTCGCGGAAGTTCAGCACGTCGCGCCAGAACGCCACGGCGCGGGCCGCATCGGGCGTGTTGAAGACCACGTGGCCCAGGCGCTGGATGCGCGTCACCGTGGGCGCGAACGGCCGGGCCGAGTCCGGCGCCGGCACGTAGAACTCCAGCATGGCACCCACCAGCGGCTCGAACACGCGGATGGCGCGCGCCTGCGCCCGCGCGGCACAGGTGTCGGCCGGCACGTGCTCCACCGGCAGGCCGGCCGCGTCCAGGCGCTCCAGCAGCGGCGCGAACTGCGCGGCGTCCTGCAGCATGAAGCCCGCGCAGCGCAGCCCGGCCGCCTTGCCGGGATACAGCACAAGGCTGTGGTGATCGTGGTCGCAGCGCAGCCGGATCTCGCCTTCGCTGCCGGTATCCACGTACTGCAGGCCCACCACGTCCTCGTAGAAGCGGCGCGAGCGCTGGGGATCGGTCACGTTGAGCTCGATGCGGCCCAGTTTCTGGTGTCGGATCATGGCGCGCCCCTTCAGTACTGCCCGCGCGGCGGCAGGCCCATCCGCATCTGCCCGTACATGCTCGATACGGCATGCCAGTTGACGCTGATATGGTGCGCCACCGCGTTGATGTCGCGCCATGCGCGCTGCACGGCGTTGTCCAGCTGGATGCCGGTGCCGCCCACCACGTCGTACAGCTCGTTGATCGCTTCCACGCAGAGCTGCACGGCATAGGCGTGGCCGCGCCGCAGCGTGATGCGCTGGGCGGCACTGAGCTTGGTGCCGACGGCAACGAGGTCCGTGGCCAGTTGCAGGTCGCGTTGCAGGATCAGTTGCGCCGCGTCCACGGCCGCTTCGCCGCGCGCCACGGCGGCCTGCACGTGGCCGAACTGGGCAATCGACTGCCCGCCGCCCGCAAACGCCCCGCGCGTGGCCCGCGCGGCGACGCTGTCGACGAATGCATCGAGCGCGCCGCGCAGCGCCGCCACCGCCGGGTTGGCCAGCAGCGGCGGGAAGCCGCTCAGGAACGGCAACCGGTAGATCGCCGACGCGTGCAGGGCGGCGCCGGGGCCCTCCTGCTCCAGCACGTCGGCAAAGGCCACGGTGCGGTGTTCCGGCACGAAGACCGGTTCTTCGATGGCGATGTCCTTGCTGCCCGTGCCGGCCAGCCCCACCGTATGCCACGTATCGACGATCTGGTACGGGCCCTTGGGCACCAGCAGGAACAGCGGCCGCGGCGGCTGGCCCTCGCCCTGCGCCACCATCGCGCCGAGCGACATCCACTGGGCGTTGTCGCAGTTGCTGCCAAAGCTCCAGCGGCCTTGCAGGCGGAAGCCGCCGGCCACCGCTTCGGCCTTGCCGGTGGGGGCGATGCACGATGCGATCAGCGCGTCGGGCGATGCGCCCCACACGTCCTGCTGCGCTTCGCCCGGGAACATGCCCAGCACCCACGACGCTGCGGCGCTCAGGCCGTAGCACCATCCGGTGGAGGCGCAGCCCTGGCCCAGTTCGAACGCCAGGCGGCGCAGCACGTCGAGCCCGAGTTCGTGGCCGCCGAAGCGCCTGGGCTGCACCGCCCGGTACAGGCCCGCGGCAATCAGTTGATCGGTCACCTCGGCCGACACGCGGCGGTCGAGTTCGGTCTGGCGGGCGCGCTCCGCGATGATCGGGCGAAGCCTGGCGACGGCCTCCATCAGCTTGGCCTGCACGGCGGTGTCGGCAATCGCTGCCGGTGCCGGTGCCGTGGGGCGATCCAGTACGTCTTGGGGTGTGGCCATCGAACGAGTCTCCTAAATTGTTGCAAAAGCAACCTATCCGTGCTCGAATTAAAGCGCATGACAGTTGCTTTTGCAACCGTTAGAAGCACACTTCCCTATCAGGAGATACCCCAATGAACCCCCTGCCCGCCCGCTGCGGATGCATCGACGTCCACACCCACGTCATCCCGGCCGAGTTTCCGCGCTACATCGGCCAGCGCGCCAACGTGCCGTGGCCGTCGATGCGCGACGCGCAGCCTTGCCACCGGCACGTCGTGATTTCCGGCGAGATCTATCGCACGGTGCCGCATCACGCCTGGGACACCGCCGCGCGGCTGGCCGACATGGACGCCACCGACGTCGCCCATCAGGTGCTGTCCCCGATGCCGGAACTACTGTCGTACTGGATGGATGGCGAGGATGCGGGCGTGCTGTCGCGCTACCTCAACGAGACGCTGGCCGGCATGGTGGCGCGCGCGCCCGACCGGTTCAGCGCGCTGGGTGCGGCGCCGCTGCAGGACATGGACCGCGCCATCGCGGAGCTCGACCATGCGGTGGGCACGCTGGGACTGGCGGGCATCGAGGTGGGCAGCAACGTGATGGGCGTGCCGAT
This sequence comes from Cupriavidus sp. H18C2, assembly GCF_049393795.1. Lineage (NCBI taxonomy): Bacteria > Pseudomonadati > Pseudomonadota > Betaproteobacteria > Burkholderiales > Burkholderiaceae > Cupriavidus > Cupriavidus sp. H18C2. The sequence goes on from NZ_CP186011.1 coordinate 1,243,644, forward strand.
TGGCGATCCGCGCTTCTGGCCGTTCTTTGAAGCGGCGCAGGCGTGCAACGCGGCGATCTTCGTGCATCCGCTGCGCCCGGCCGGCATGGACCGGCTGGTGGGCCCGCCCGCGCTGGAGCAGATCGTCGCGTTCCCCGGCGAGATCGGGCTGGCGGCGGCGTCGCTGATCACGGGCGGGCTGCTGGCGCGCTTTCCGAAGCTGCGGATCGCGCTGAGCCATGGCGGCGGCTCCATCCAGGCGCTGGTGCCGCGCATGCAGTTCGCGTGGGAAAAACAGCGCGCCTTGCGCGACGCCATGGCCACGGCCCCGGTCGACGCCGCGCGCGCGCTGTACTACGACGACCTGCTCTACAGCCCGCAGGCCATCCGCGCGCTGGTGGAACTGGTGGGCGAGACACGCGTGATGATCGGCACCGACTACCCGTTCGCCATCATGGACGCCGACCCGGCGGCGCGAATCGCGTCGCTGGGCCTGCCGGACCCCGTGGTGCAGCAACTGCGCTGGAAAAACGCGGCGGCGTGGCTGGGGCGCATCTAGCCCGCCGCCCCGGAGGCACCGGGCGCGGTGCCTCAGTGGTGATGCGGGATGAAGTCCTGCGTGATCTGCTTGTACTCCAGGAAGTCCTCGACCGACGCCAGGCCGCCCAGGCGGCCCAGCCCGCTCGACTTGAAACCGCCCTCTTCCATCTCCACGGCCAGATTGGCCCAGCTATTGATCGACACCAGGCCGGCCTGCAGGCGCCGCGCCACACGGATCGGCCGGTCCACGTCGCGGCTCCACACGCACGCGCTGAGCCCGTAGTCGCTGTCGTTGGCCAGCGCGATGGCTTTCGCCTCGGTATCGAACACCTGCAGCGTCTGCACCGGGCCGAACGTTTCCTCGCGGGCGATCGGCAGGCTTTGGTCGGCAATTTCCAGCAGCGTCGGCCGATAGAACGCGCCGCCCGCCAGCGCGGGGTCCTGCGCCGGGCCGCCGCGCACGATGGGCCGGGCGCCGGCCGCGATGGCCGCTTCCACCAAGCCATTCACGCGCGCCACGGCCGCCTTGTCGATCAGCGGCCCCATCTGGCTCGTCGCCTCGCGGGCCGGGCCCACGCGCACTGCCTCCAGCCGCTGCGCCAGGCCGGCGCGCACGGCATCGGCGATGCCACGCTGCACGAGAATCCGGCTGCCGGTCATGCAGAACTGGCCGGCGAACACCGTGGACGACTTCTCCAGCACCGGCAGCACGGCGGCCAGATCGGCATCGTCGAAGATCAGGTGCGGCGTCTTGCCGCCGAGTTCCAGCCCCACGCGCTTGAGCCGGTCGGCGGCCGCGCGCGCAATGGCGCGGCCGGTGGCGGTGCTGCCGGTAAAGCTGACGACCGGCACCTGCGGCGAATCCACCAGCAGGCGCGCCCCGTCGGCGCCCGACTCGGTCACGATATTGACCACGCCCTTCGGCAGCTCCGGCACGCTGGCGACGATGTTGGCCAGCAGCGCCGCGGTCTGCGCGGCCTGGTGCGGCATCTTGACCACCGCCGTGCAGCCGGCGGCCAGTGCCGGCGCCAACGCGCGGATGCAGAGATAGGCCGGGGAATTCCACGGAATGATGAGCCCGGCCACGCCCACCGGCTCACGGATGGACATGCTCTGCTGGCCCGGCCGGCTTTCCACCACGCGCCCGAAGTTGTGCATCGCCAGCCCGGCCACAAAGCGCAGCGCGCGCGGAATCAGCGACGCCTCGAAGGTGGCTTCCGCGCGCAGCTTGCCGTTCTCCGCGCACAGCATGTCCACCACCTCCTGCTGCCGGCGGGCGAACGCATCGGCCAGATGCCCCAGCGCCGTGGCCCGCAGGTAGGCGTCATCGCGCCAGTGGCCCGCCGCAAACGTCTCCGCCGCCGCGTCGATCGCCAACTGCATCGTGGCCGCCGTCGCATCGTGGAAATACCCGATCACCTGCCCGGTGGCCGGGTCGATGCTCTCCTTGCACTGCCCCTCCGCCAGCCATTCGCCACGGATCCAATGCATTGCCTCTGCCTTCGTGCTCATGTCGCCTCCTGTTGTCGGTGAATTCTGGTTGTGGATACAACCAATACAACTGCGGCGCATTGAAGCATATATCGGTTGCTTTTACAACCTAATAGCGGGCGAGGAAGGGGACGGCGGCGGACGGCTCGTCACCGCTTCCGGCGCGCTGGCGCTTTGGCCCCGCCGCCCGTGCTGGCGCCCGCCTTCCGCCCCGCACTGACCTCCGCGAACATCCGCATCTGGCGCAGCAGGGTTTCCAGCAAGGTGTCGGCGGCCACGCCGAGCGGGCGGCCCGTGCGCACCAGCACGCGCGCCTTGGCTGCCTCGAACAGCGGATGGGCGATGGGCAGCGTCACCAGCTCGCCCGACTGCAGTTCGCGGTAGGCGGCGAAGGCACCGATCATCGTGATGCCGTCGTGGCGCTTGACGAAGTGCCGCAGCACCGACAGCGAGTTGGTGGTCAGCGTCGGGCGGATCTGCACGTTCTCCGTATAGGCCAGCATCTGCACGACCTGGCCGAGTCCGAACGCGGGCGGCATCATTGCCAGCGGGTAATCGGCCAGCTCGCTGATCGCCACCGGGCCGCCGCGCCGCGCCAGCGGATGCCCGGCGCGCACCAGCAGCACCACGGGCTGGGGCGACGTGGCCACCCACGTAATGTCGGCGTGCGACGGCGGGTTGTAGGCCAGGCCGATATGCGCGCGGCTTTCCGCCACCTCCTGCAGCACGTTGTTGACGGGCAGGATGTCGACGGTGATGTCCAGGCGTGGATAGCGCGCGCAGAAGTCGGTCAGCACCTCGTCCATCAGGCCATCGACGTAGCCCTCGCTCGTGGCGATGCGTACCTGCCCGTGCTGCAGACCGCGCAGTGCCTGCATGCGGTCCTCGAACCGTTCCTGCTGGGCGCGGCAGCCGCGCCAGTACTCCAGCAGGTGCAGCGCCGCCTCGGTGGGCTGCACGCCGCGCGCGTGGCGGTCGAACAGCGGCGCACCCACCTCTTCCTCCAGCAGCCGGATCTGGCGCGTGATGACCGACGGCGACGTGTTGATGCTGTCCGCCGCGCCGCGGATCGACCCGTGCGTCAGCACTTCATGGAAATAGCGCAGCCGGCGCTGGTTCAGTTCGCGCATGTTGCTCCCATGTTCGCGTGTTGCCCAAAGGGCAACGATAACCGACTTCGGTTGCTCTTGCTCTGTCCCGCCATCTGCCCGACGATTGCCCCACACCAAGAAAAAAAGCACAACGACATTCCATTCCCACCACGGACTGCCAACGGGAGAGAGAGACATGTCCGCACCCCTGCCCCACCGCGCGGCGGCGCCCGCGCCGTTCACCGACGCTGCCCGCCAGGCGCTGTATCGCAAGCTGAACTGGCGCCTGCTGCCCTTCCTGCTGATCTGCTACACCTTCGCCTACCTGGACCGCGTCAACATCGGCTTTGCCAAGCTGCAGATGCAGAGCGACCTGGGCCTGTCCGACGCCGTCTACGGCCTGGGCGCCGGCATTTTCTTCCTGGGCTACGTGCTGTTCGAAATCCCGAGCAACCTGCTGCTGCCGCGCATCGGCGCGCGCAAGACCATCAGCCGCATTCTGGTGCTGTGGGGGCTGACGTCGGCCGGGATGATGTTCGTGCGCGACGAAACCACGTTCTACGTGATGCGGTTCCTGCTGGGTGTGTTCGAAGCGGGCTTTGCGCCGGGCATGATCTTCTACCTGACGTACTGGTACGGGCAGGCGCGCATGGCCCGCGTCATGGCCGTGGTGATGCTGGCCGGCCCCATCGGCGGCATCTTCGGCTCGCCGCTTTCCACCTGGCTGATGACCGGCCTGGCCGGCGCGCACGGGCTGGCCGGCTGGCAGTGGATGTTCCTGGTCGAAGGGCTGCCCTGCGTCGTGCTGGGCGGGCTGGCGCTGCGCATGCTGGCCGACCGCCCCGAGGACGCCCGCTGGCTCAACGACGACGAGAAGCGGCTGCTCGCAGCGGAGCTGCGCACCACGGGCACCGCCCACCACTCGTTCGCGGAGGTGGCGCGCGACCGGCGCGTCTATGGCCTGGCGTTCGCGTACTTCACGATGATCTGCGGCATCTACGCGGTGAGCTTCTGGCTGCCGTCGATCCTCAAGGCCGATGGCGTGACCGACACGATGCAGATCGGCCTCTACTCGATGATCCCGTACATCGCCGCCGCCATCGCCATGGTGGTGATCGGCCGGCGCTCGGACCGGCGCGGCGAGCGGCGCCTGCACAGCGCCGTGCCAGCCCTCATCGGCGCCGCCGCGCTGGCGCTGGCCACGATGTCGAGCGGCAACCTGGCGCTGTCGCTGCTGTGCATGACGGTGGCGACGGCGATGATGTGGACGGCCTACACGGTGTTCTGGGCCATCCCGTCGCAATACCTCAAGGGCGAGGCCGCGGCCGGCGGCATCGCGCTGATCAACACCATCGGGCTGATCGGCGGCTTTCTGAGCCCGACCATCATCGGCGCGGTGCGCACCGCAACGGGCAGCATGCAGGCCGGCCTGCTCGTGATGGTGGCGCTGCTGGTGGCCGGGGCAATCCTGCTGCTGGCCAACCGCATCCCCGCGCCCGAAGGCAGCGTTGCTGCCGCCTGACCTTTTCTACCGACACCCCATGGAGCAAGACTTGGCAACACGGATCCTGATCGCCGGGTTTCAGCACGAGACCAACACGTTCGCGCCGTCCAAGGCCGGCTATGCGAACTTCGAGCGCGGCGAGGGCTTCCCGGCGATGGCGCGCGGCGAAGACGTACTGAAGCTGGCCGACGTCAACATCCCGGCCGGCGGATTCATCCAGGCGGCCCGCCGCCATGACTGGACGCTGCTGCCCGTGATCTGGGCCGGTGCCAGCCCGTCTGCGCACGTCACCGAGGACGCCTACGAGCGCATTGCCGGCGAGATCGTCGCGGCCGCGCGCGCGGGCGGCTTCGATGCCATCTACCTGGACCTGCACGGCGCCATGGTCGCCGAGCACACCGACGATGGCGAAGGCACGCTGCTGGCGCGCCTGCGCGACGTCGTGGGCCCGGCGGTGCCGATCGTGGCGTCGCTGGACCTGCACGCCAACGTCACGCGCGCCATGCTGGACGCGGCGGACGCGCTGGTCGCGTATCGCACCTACCCCCACGTGGACATGGACCAGACCGGCGCGCGCGCGGCGGAACTGCTGCATCGGCTGCTGAACGGCCAGACGCGCTGGCACCGCGCCGCGCGCCGCCTGCCCTTCCTGATTCCGATCAACGGCATGTGCACGATGCTGGAGCCCGCGTGCGGCATGTACGCCGAGATCGACGCGCGCGAGCGCGATGGCGTGGTGTCGCTATCCTTCGCGCCGGGCTTTCCGGCGGCCGATTTTCCCGAATGCGGGCCGGTGATCTGGGGCTATGGCGAAACCGCCGAGGCGGCCGAGGCCGCCGTCCAGGCGCTGCATGACCGGATGCTGGCCGAGGAAGCCGCTTGGCAGGTGCCGTTCCTCTCGCCCGACGAGGCCGTGCTGCAGGCCATGGCGCTGGCCAAGGGCGCGACAAAGCCAGTAGTCATCGCCGACACGCAGGACAACCCGGGCGCCGGCGGCGATTCGAACACCACGGGCATGCTGCGCGCGCTGCTGCGCCACGGCGCGCAGGGCGCGGCCATCGGCCTGATCTGGGACCCGGCCGTGGCCGCCACAGCGCATGCGGCGGGCGTGGGCGCGGTCATCGACGTTGCACTGGGCGGGGTCTCGGGCGTGCCGGGCGACGCACCGCTGCAGGCCAGCTTCGAGGTGCTGGGCCTGTCCGACGGTGTCTGCCGCTTTGGCGGGCCGATGATGCACGGCATGCTGGCCGACGTCGGCCCGGTGGCGCTGCTGGGCATTGGCGGCGTCAAGGTCGTGGTCAGCGGTGGCAAGGCGCAGATGCTGGATCGCAACCTGTACCGCGTTGCCGGCGTGGAGCCCGAGGCGATGAAGATCCTCGTCAACAAAAGTTCGGTGCATTTCCGCGCGGATTTCCAGGGCATCGCGCAGGCGGTGCTGGTGGCCAAGGCGCCCGGCCCGATGACGGCCGACCCGGCGGACCTGCCGTGGACGCGGCTGGCGCCGGGCATTCGCCTGAAGCCGATGGGCCAGCCGTTCGTGCCACAGCAGGCGTAACCCGGGCAGTCAGGGCTCTCCGGCCAGCGCCTGCAGCGGCACCGACGCATCGGCGAAGCGCGCCGGATCGATCTGCTGGCGCCCTTCGACGAACGCCTTGGCCACCCGCATCGGCATGGCAATCTCCCTGACCGCCCCGAGCGCGCTGACGCCGACCGTCGTGCCGCCATCGTCGGTGGACAGGTAGAGCCTGCTGTCGCCGATGGCCCGTTCGACGTGGCGCGTGCCCAGGGCCGGCAGCCCCGACACCTGCAGCGTCAGGTCGAACTGGTTCGACCAGAACCATGGCACGTGGCCATAGCGCACCGGCTGCCCGACCATGCTGCGCGCCACGGCATCGGCCTGCTCTTCCGCGCTCTTCCAGCTTTCCAGGCGCAGCGGCTGGTGGAACAGGTCGCAGAAATAGCGCGTGACGTCGCCGCAGGCGTAGATGTCGGGGGCCGAAGTCTGCAGCTGCGCATCCACCACGATGCCGTTGTCGACCGTCAGGCCCGCCGCCTCGGCGATGGCCGTGTTGGGCCGCACGCCGATGCCGTAGACGATGACGTCGCACGCAATGCGGGTGCCGTCGGCCAGCACCACCGTTTCGGCGCGCGCCTGGCCCTCGATTGCGGCCACGCGCGCGCCGAAGCGAATCTGGACGCCCTTCTGCCGGTGAAACGCGATCAGCGCGTCAGACACCGGCGCCGGCAGGCTGCGTCCCAACGCGTGCGGCGCCGCTTCCAGCAGTTCGACCTGGCAGCCTTTCTCTACCGCCGCAGCGGCCACCTCCAGCCCGATGAAACCCGCACCGATCACGACCACCCGGTTGCCGGCCTGCAGCGACGCCGCGATGCGCGCGGCCTGCTCCGGCGTGCGCAGCCCTTCCACGCCGGGCAGGTCGGCGCCCGGTATCGGCAGCGCGATCAGGTCGGCACCCGTCGCAATCAGCAGCTTCTGGTAACCCAGGGTGTCGCCACCATCGAGCGTGACCGTCCGGGCGGACGGGTCGATGCGCTGCACCGTCCGCCCCAACCGCAGGTCGATACCGTTCTGCTCGTACCAGTCCATCGGAAAGAACGCGCAGGCGTCGTGAGACTTCTTGCCCAGCAGCACGGCCTTAGATAGCGGCGGCCGGTCGCAGGGCACGCGGCCCTCCTTGCCGACCATGGTGATGCCGCCGGTCCAGCCGTGCTTGCGCAGCGCCTGCACCGCCTTGCATCCGCTGTGGCCCGCGCCCATGACAATGATGCGATCAGAACTCATGCTTCCCCTGGAGTTGGCTTGCCATACACGGCCCCTGGCGCGCAATGGCCTACCGGGGGTCCTCGGTGATCACGTCGAGCATCGCCTGGCCCATTGCAACGTCGCCCTGGGCTTTCAGCGCCTCGCCGGCACTGCGCTTGTCGCGCAGCTCGCGGTTCTGGCTCAGCTTGAACTTGCCAACGATTTTCTCGATTTCGATCTCGATACCGACGATCGCCTTGAGCATCGTCTCGATATAGTCTACCGGGGAGTCGCCCATTTTCCACGGCTTCGGCTGGGACGACTCGTGCGTGCGCGTCAGCCTGGCCACCACGCCGCGGACGTAGCGCTCGTCGTCGCGGATCGTGATCTTGCCGTGCGCGTGGACCACGCGGTAGTTCCAGGTGGGCACCTGCTTCTTGAACTCGTGCTTGCTCGGGTACCAGTTCGGCGTGATGTAGGCGTCCTCGGCGCGGAACACGACCAGCACGTCGTCGCCATTGCGGACGTCGGTCCACACCGGGTTGTTGCGCGCCACATGCCCGTGCAGCACGCCCTGCTTGCCGGGCGGCAGTTCGAGTTCGAAGGGAATATGGTTGGCGTCGAGTCCGCTGGCGCCGTTCGTCACCAGGGCGGCAAACGGGTGTTCGCGCATCAGGCGATGCAGGGCGTCGATGTCGGGGACTGCGAAATGGGCCGGTACGTACATGGTGGGTTCTGGCTTGGGGGGTCGATGTGGGCGAATATTGCTGGCGCAATGGGCCAGCTTGAAGAGCCATTTTCGAATGTTTTCACTAGACCAGTATTCGGCCGTCAGCGGCCATGTGACGAAAACCCCGCCTTGAACGCGGCGCGCAGGTAGTCGACAAACACCTGGCTCACCCGGGACGCATGGGCGCTGTAGGGCCGGATCGCGTACAGCCATTCGCCGAACGCGCCGGTCGACTGCCAGTCGGGCAGCACCTCGACGAGCTGGCGCTTTTCCAGCGCGCTTTGCGCGCTGAAGTCCGGCAGCAGGGCGATGCCCAGGCCGGCGATGGCCGCATCGCGCAGCGCCTCGCTGTTGTTGACGCCCAGCGGCCCGCTGACCGCCACCGTGATTGGATCCACGCGGCGCTGATGTCCGCCCTTCGCCGGGACAAAGGTCCACGTCACCGCCCCGTGCGCGCGCGGGTAGTGCAGACACTGGTGGTCAGCCAGCCCGGCCGGCGACGCCGGCGTGCCGTGGGTCTTCAGGTACTTGCCGCTGGCCACCAGCACCGTGCGGGTCTGCGACAGCATCCACGCCACATGGGTCTCCGGCGGCGCGGCCGTGTGGCGGATGGCCATGTCGAACCCTTCCTGCGCCAGCGCGCGCAGCCGGTCTGACATGTCGAGTTCCAGCCGGATGTCGGGGTACGTGGCCAGGAAGCCGGGCAACAGCGGCACCAGTTGCTGGCGGGCGAAGGCCACCGGCGCCGTGACCCGCAGGATGCCCCGGGGCGTCTCGGCCAGCTCGCGCACGTTGGCAAACCCGTTGGCGATCTGTTCGAACGCCCCGCGCGTCGATTCGACAAGCTGGCGCCCGGCGTCCGTGAGCGCCGCGCTGCGCGTGGTGCGCTGCACCAGCATGATGCCGGCCGAGCGTTCCAGTTCGGCGATGCGCTGGCTCATCGACGCCTTGCTGACGCCCAGCCGGTCCGCAGCCTTGCTGAAGCTCCCCTGCTGGTCCAGCACCGCCAGCCAGTGCAAGTGCTCCCACAACCGCTCCACGCTGTCCTTGCCCGCCTTCGCCATGGCCACCCCCATTATTTTGCAAACCGGCATCTCACTGGATCAAAATCCTAAACAATAAGTTTGCGTTTGGCCATCTACCGCGCCCGGCTGCCGGTTCCTACACTGCAGCCGTTGACTCGCACCACTATCGAAGGAGATGCCCGTGACCGCACCATTCACCAGTTCCGCCGAAGTCGTCCACTACGTTGCCGGCAAGCCCTACGTGGGCCACGGCGCGCAGACGCAGGCCGTGTACAACCCGGCAACCGGTGCGGTGGCGCGGCAGGTCCGGCTTGGCAACAGCAAGGACGTGGACGCGGCCGTGGCCAGCGCCAGGGCCGCGTTTCCGGCGTGGGCCGATACGCCGCCGATCCGCCGCGCCCGCATCATGCTGAAGTTCCTGGAACTGATGAACCGCGACAAGGACGCGCTGGCGGCCATCATCACGGCCGAGCACGGCAAGGTGCTCAGCGACGCCGCGGGCGAGGTGAGCCGCGGCATCGACATCATCGAGTTCGCCTGCGGCATCCCGCAGTTGCTCAAGGGCGACTTCACCGACCAGGTCTCCACGGGCATGGACAACTGGACGCTGCGGCAGCCGTTGGGCGTGGTGGCCGGCATCACCCCGTTCAACTTCCCGTGCATGGTGCCCTGCTGGATGTTCCCGGTGGCCATCGCGGCCGGCAACTGCTTCATCCTCAAGCCCAGCGAGCGCGATCCGTCGGCATCGCTGTTCATGGCCAACCTGCTCAAGGAAGCCGGCCTGCCCGATGGCGTGTTCAACGTGGTGCAGGGCGGCAAGCCGGTGGTGGACGCGCTGCTCCATCACGACGACGTGCGCGCGGTGAGCTTTGTCGGTTCCACGCCGATCGCGAACTACATCTACGAGACCGGCGCCCGGCTGGGCAAGCGCGTGCAGGCGCTGGGCGGCGCCAAGAACCACATGGTCGTGATGCCCGACGCCGATATCGACCAGGCGGTGGACGGCCTGATCGGCGCCGCCTACGGGTCGGCTGGCGAGCGCTGCATGGCGATTTCCGTCGCCGTGCTGGTGGGTGACGTGGCGGACAAGATCATCCCCAGGCTCAAGGCGCGGGCGCTGGAACTGGTCATCAAGAACGGCATGGAGGCCGACGCCGAGATGGGGCCGGTGGTGACGCGCGAAGCGCTGGAGCGGATCGAGAACTACATCGGCATCGGCGTGCAGGAAGGCGCCGAGCTGCTGGTGGACGGACGCAACTACCGCGTCCCCGGCCATGAAAACGGCTTCTTCACGGGCGGCACGCTGTTCGACCACGTGACGCCCGACATGCGCATCTACCGCGAGGAAATCTTCGGACCGGTGCTGGGGTGCGTGCGCGTCAAGGACTTTGCCGAAGCGGTCAAGCTGGTCAACAGCCACGAGTTTGCGAACGGCGTGGCCTGCTACACGCGCGACGGCCAGATCGCGCGCGAGTTCAGCCGCCGCATCGAAGTGGGCATGGTGGGCATCAACGTGCCCATCCCGGTGCCGATGGCATGGCACGGCTTTGGCGGCTGGAAGCGCTCGCTGTTCGGTGACATGCACGCCTATGGCGAGGAAGGCGTGCGCTTCTATACCCGCCAGAAGAGCGTCATGCAGCGTTGGCCCAACGACACGGCGCGTGGCGCGGAATTCGCCATGCCCACGGCGAAGTAAGTCCGGCCCGCCGCCCTAATGCGCGCGCCGCCGGACAGCTTTGCCGCCGGCCTGCTCGGCGATGATGGCCGCCAGCGTCTTGACGGCCCGCTCCATCTGCTCGTTCGAGTAGCCGCCCAGGCCCAGGATCAGCCCCGGGCGCCCGTGGTCGGCATACATCGGCGACACGGCCCGCACCGAGACGCCTTGCTCCAGCGCCCGCGCAGCCACGGTCTCGTCACGGACCGTATCGGCCAGCCACAGGACAAGGTGCATGCCCTGGTCGCCGGGCTGGACCCACGCGTGCTCAGGCGGGATCAGCCGCGCGATGATGTCGATCAGGTACGCGCGCCGGTCGGCATACACCAGCCGCACGCGCCGGATGTGCCGGTCAAGGTGGCCCTCGGCGATGAACGCGGCCAGCGCGTGCTGGTCCGCGCTAGGCGGATGCCGGTCCATCAGGCTGCGCGCGCCGCAGAACGACGCCACCAGATGCTCCGGCACGATCACATAGCCCAGCCGCAATGACGGAAACAGGATCTTGCTGAAGGTGCCCAGGTAGATGACCCGGTCGGGCGCCAGCCCCTGCAGCGACGGAAACGGGTGCCCCACGTAGCGCAGTTCGCTGTCGTAGTCATCCTCGACGATCCACGCGTCATGGCGCCGCGCCCACGCAACGAGCGCGGTGCGGCGGGCCATGCTCAACGGCATGCCCAGCGGATACTGGTGCGAAGGCGTGACAAACGCGGCGCGCGCGTCGTCGGCCATGCGCACGCCGGCGTCCACGTCCATGCCGGCCTCGTCCACGGGCACCCGCACCATCCGCTCCCGCGCGCCCATCGCTTCCAGGATGCCGGTGATGCCGCGATACGCGGGCTCTTCCACCCAGACCCGGTCGGTCGGCTCCAGCAACACCTGGCAGGCCAGATAGAGCCCCTGCTGCGTGCCGGCCGTGATGATGACCTGCGCCGGCGAGCAATGCACCGAGCGCGACTTGCGCACGTAGTCCGCAATGGCGGCACGCAATACGGCAACGCCCTGCGGATCGTCGTAACCCGATGGCGCCGCCGCGCGCAGCCCGCGCGTCCGGTTGCCCACGCGCCGCCAGGTATCGTCGGGCGCGGTCGGCCCGACCGGCACCGACACCGCGAACGGAACCGACGGCAGCGGCGAGAACTGGCGGGCAACTTCGGCAAATGCGGCGGCCCGGGGCGGCAACGTCGGCTTGCCTTTCACACGCCGTGGCGCGGTCTCGCCAGCCGTCGGCGCCACCGAGGAGAGCGTCGTCGATACCCGAGTCCCGGACCCGGCCTGCGCCTCCAGAAAGCCTTCGGCAATGAGCTGCTCGAAGGCATCGGTGACCAGCCCGCGCGAAATCCCGAGTGAACTGGCCAGATGCCGGGTCGATGGCAACGCTTCGCCGGGCTTCAAATCGCCCGCGCGGATCGCCGCCCGCAGCACCACGGTCAACTGCCGACCAAGCTGACCCTCGGCCCGATCCAGGGTGCCGACGAACGGCAGTTCCACGGCCTGTCTGCGTCTGGGCATAAATACTGGCTCACCAATTTGGGTCGATAGTGGGCCTACACCATAAACCAGTGGCGCCACGCGTCAAGTCACCGCGCTCGCAAACGCCTCGAACGCCCGGGCGTCTACGGGCGGGCAGAACAGAAAGCCTTGGCCGTAGTCGCAGCCAGCCTCCAGCAGGATCCTGCGTTGCGACTCGGTCTCGATGCCCTCGGCGATCACGCGGATGCGCAGCGCGTGGGCCATGCTGATGATGGCGCGGCACAGGGCCACGTCGTCCGGGCCTCGCGTCAGCGACCGGATGAAGGAGCGGTCGATCTTGATGTAGTCGATATCGAGACGCCGCAGGTACGACAGCGACGAATAGCCCGTGCCGAAATCGTCGAGCGCGATCTCGATGCCGGCGGCCTGGAAGCGGGACAGTTGATTGATGACGTCGGCGCCCTGCTCCATCACCGAGCTTTCGGTTATCTCGATGACAAGGCTGCCGACCGGCACGTTTCGACGCTCGATCAGCCCGGACCAGGATTCCGGCCCGCTGGCGGGCGCGCAGAACTCCATCGGCGACTTGTTGACGGACATCTGGAAGCCATTGCCCAGCACGGTCTGCCAGCGCGCCAGTTGGTCCAGCGCTTCCGCCAGCACCCAGCGGCCGATGTCGATGATGAGGCCGGACTCTTCCGCAACGGGGATGAAATCGTCGGGCGGGATGGACCCGCGTACCGGATGATCCCAGCGGATCAGCGCCTCGGCCTTGCAGACCTTTCCGGTCCGCAGGTCGACAATGGGTTGGTAATGGAGGGCGAACTGCCCCGCGGTCAGCGCCGCACGCAGGTCCTGCGTAATGCGCAGGCGCTCTTTCTCGGCGTGCAGCAGCGCCTTGCTGAAAACCTTCGCGCGATTGCGGCCCTCCTTCTTGGCCGCGAACATCGCCTGGTCGGCGCACACCAGTAGCGCCTCGGCGTTATCGGCGTCTTTGGGATACAGGGCCACGCCGATGCTGGCTGACACGACCACCAGTTCGCCGGCCAGCCGGTAAGGTGCCGCGATGCGTTCCAGGATCGCCTGGGCAATGCCCTGCGCCACGCCGACATCGTTGACCGTCGGCAGGATCACGGTGAACTCGTCGCCGGCCAGCCGCGCCACGGTGTCCGATGCGCGCACCGATGCGGCGATACGACGTACGGCCTCCAGCAGCAACTGGTCGCCCTGGTCGTGGCCCAGCGTATCGTTGACCTCCTTGAAGCGGTCGAGGTCGATGAACAGCAGCGCCAGCGAATCCTGGGCGCCACGCGGGCGTTCGATCTCCTGCCTGAGCCGGTCGAAGAACAGCCGGCGGTTGGGCAGATCGGTCAGCGCGTCGAAGTTCGCCTGGTGCCGGATGACTTCCTCCGCCTGGCGTTTCTCGGTCATGTCATGGATCAGCGCCACGCGGCGGCGCTCCCCGTAGGCGTGGGCCAGGTAGGTGTCCACCGTCAGGTAAGCCGGAAACTCGCTCCCGTCCTTGCGCCGCACCGCGATCTCGCCGCTCCATTTTCCCGTGGCCTCCACGGCGGCCCGCAGCCGTTCGATCAGCCCGGGCGTCGTTTCCGTGCCGCCGAGGCTGTAGCCAGAGCGCCCCCTGACCTCGTCCGCCGCATAGCCCGTGGCAGCCGAGAACGCCGGGTTCGCGTCGATGATGGTGCCGTCCAGCGATGTGACGACCATCGCCTCGCTGCTGGACGAGTAGACCAGCGACGCCAGCCGCATCTCTTCCATATGGCGCTGCCGCTCGGCCATGGAACGGCGCAGGCTGTAGTAGAGCAGCCCCAGCAGCAATGTGGATGCAATGGCGCTGGCGAAGGCAATGCGTCGGTACGACTCGTACGGCGCCAGCACAAGATCGATCGACTCGCCGACGACGAAGTTCAGCCCGAACTCCGGCATGCGGTAGTAACCGAAGAGACGCTCCACGCCTTCGGAGCCGGACACTCCGCGGAAGCTACCGGCCACGGGCGCGTCGCTGGCCAGGTAAGGCCGGTTGTTGGTGACCGCCCTGCCCAGCGCGCCTTCCAGTGCCGGGACCCTGGCCATGACCTGGCCGGACGTCTTGATGACCGACGCGACTTCGCCGTCGAGCGAGGTAAAGGTCTGCGCAAAGCTGGCGAACTGTTCGGGACTGACCGACACCACGATGACGCCGTCGAAAACGCCACCGCGCAGGATGGGACGGGTGAACTGGATCGACCATTTGCCGGAGACCTTGCCCTTCACCGGGTCGCTGATAAACAGTACGTCCCGGCCCCCGGCGTTCTGATGGACGCGAAAATGCTCGCGCTTGCTCAGGTCGACCTTCTCTCCGCGCGCCGGGGAACCGATGGATGAGTAGACGAGCATGCCGTGCTTGTCGATCACCGCCACCTGGAACGACAGGTCCACCACGAGGTTCTCCCGTTCCCGCACCAGCTCGACAAAGCCGTCCTGGCCCACCAGCCAACTAGCCCGCAGGTCAAGCAGGAACTCGGACAGCCGCAGGATGCTGGATTTGGAATAGGCGCCAAACGCGCGGGCTTCCGCCTGGGTGCGCTCGGCGGCGACATGCAGCAGGCGGTCGCGCTCGCTCACAAGCTGATAGGCCGCGAACGACCATGTTGCGATCAGCCATGCCGCCGCGGCCACGTTCAATGGGGAGAAAACCTCGCGCAGGCGCTGCAGCGCCCAGCCATATCGGGTGGCGAACGGTTCTGGCATCAAGGTGGGTCGCGGGGCGGCGAGTAATTTGAACCGATTATCAGGCTAGTCGAGGCCGGCTTACGCGACAAGCTGTGCCCATTTCGCGCGTGTCCTCGGTGGCGAGTGGCCGTCGGGCGCAGATTAATTCACATTCTTGGCATATAACCCGCGGTTGCTGCCGCTTGCCTGCTGGTGTAGGCTTCCAACTACGATTTAGCCTGTCCGAGTTAGATATGTCCCACATCAGCACGGGCGTGGAGTACGGCCTGCACTGCCTGCTCCACCTGTCCCGCTCCAGCATCGCGGTGGAAGAAGCAAGCGTACGCGACCTCGCCGATTTGCAAGGCATCCCCCACGACTTCCTCGCCAAGCTGTTCACCAAGCTCGCGAAGGCCGGGCTCGTGGTGGCCACTGAAGGCATCAAGGGCGGTTTCCGGCTGGCGCGGCCGCCGTCGCGCATCACGGTCCATGACGTCGTCGTCGCCATCGACGGAGACAAAGCGCTGTTCGAGTGCCGGGAGATTCGCGAGCGCAACGCTGTGTTCGAAGGCTACGCACCCGCGTGGGCCACGCGCGGGGTCTGCTCGATCCATGCGGTGATGCAGTCGGCCGAGAAGGCGATGCGCGCGGAGTTGAAGAATCACACGCTGGCCGATATTGCCGAGCGTACCGTGGAGAAGGCGCCCGCTGCCTACGGCGGTCAGGTCGTACAGTGGCTGACCGATCGCGCGGAGAACCGGCGCGGTAGCCGGTAAGGTCCAGCAGCCGATAAAAAAGGGCGATCCCGATGGATCGCCCTTCTTCTTTCTGGCGGCCGGTCAGGCCACGACGATACGGCGCGGATCGGCGGATGCCAGCGCCTCGGCCCGGTTGGCGCTCGGCGGATAGATCCACTCCGTGTTGATCCGGGTCTTCAACGCCTTGGCTTCGGCGCCGGACAGCTTGACCTGGCGGTCCCACCCTTCCGTGTACACCGCGCCCCACGGGCCCAGGTCCAGGCACGTGACGTACTTTGGCTGGCTGTACGGGATCGGCGGCTGGCCCAGCAGGTCAGCGGCCACGTTGTGTCCCGCCGAGCGACCGAGGTTCATCGCGTGCTGGCAAGACATCATGGTCACGTTGCCGTCGTCGTCGGTGGCGGCACGGGCCACGTCACCCGTGGCATAGACGTGGTCCACGCCCTCCACCTGCAGGTTGCGATCGACATACAGGCGGCCGAAGTTGTCGCGCTGCGCGGGAATCTGGTCGGTCAACGCGCTGGCCCGTGCGCCGGCAGTCCAGATCACGGTCTGGGCCTGGATGCGCTCGCCGCTCTGCAGCGTGACGCCTTGCGCGTCCACCGATGCCACGCCGGAGCCCAGCTTCCACGTCACGCCCAGTTCGGTCAGCGCCTGTGTGATGACGGGGCGCGGGCCCTGCCCCAGGTCCGGGCCGATCTCGCTATTGCGCTCCACCATGATGACGCGCACGGCGGCGTCGGCACCGAGCACCTCACGCAGTCGCGCGGGCATCTCGGCCGCCGTTTCGATACCGGTGAAGCCGGCGCCGGCAATCACGACGGTGTTCCGGGCCTCGCTATCGGGCCGGCTCGCCAGGCCATGCAGATGCGCTTCCAGCCGGGAAGCATCGGCCACCTGATCGACGTTGAAAGCATGCGCGTCAAGGCCGTCGATCGCCGGCCGGAACAGCCGGCTGCCCGCCGCCAGCACAAGGCGGTCGTAGCCCAGCGTCTGGTGCGATGTATCGGCGCCCACGCCCTTGACCGTCACCTGACGCGCCGCCACGTCGATCTGCTCGACGATGCCCTGCACAAACCGCACACCAGTGGCTGCGAAGATCTCCAGCAGCGGCGCCTTCATCTTGAGCGGATGTTGTTCGTAAAGGCGGGGCCGCACGTGCAGCGCGGGCTCGGGCGCCACCAGCACGATCTCCACATCGGTGCGCGCGGCCTCGTCGAGCAGACGGGCCGCAGCCAGGGCGCTCCACATGCCGGCAAAGCCGGCGCCAATAACAAGAATGCGTTGTGACATCACTACTGCTCCTGATCGATTCTGTACTGCACTGACCAGCGGCGGCGCCGCCCGGGTATCCGCGCCGCGTCAATCGCCACGCCTTAACTCAGATTCTAGTAGTCGTAGTTAAGGCGTGCAAGAAGTTTTCTTGCAGGGGTCTTGCGATCCCCTTTTGCGATCACAGCATGCGGGTAACCGCTATCAAATCTAGGACTGTGATAGTCGTAGTAACGCGGCGCGCGATCTTCTGAGCCTGCGCCACCTGTGCCGACGTGGCGTTGGCGGAACGGAGAGGAACTGCGGCTGGGGCTACCGAATGCACGCCGGCGCGCTTTCGCCCATCCCTGCCAGTCTTGCTGGCGGCAACCTACAGGTGCTCGACCACAAACGCCGCCACCCGATCCAGCGCGATGCGTGCGCTCTCCAGTTCGGCCACGTTGAAGTGGAACACGTGATGCAGCCCCTGCCAGATCTCCAGCGTCACGGTATTGCCCTGCGCGCGCGCCTGCCCGGCGTAACGCAGCGCATCGTCGCGCAGCAGTTCCTCGCTGCCCAACCCGCCGCCAGCCGAATCGCCGACGATTGCCAGCCGCCGCACGCCCTGCCTGGCGAGCCATTTCACCGCGGTCAGTGCGATGTCGTGCGCCACCGGCAGTGCTTGCTCGGGCGCCAGCGGATAGTCGAGCACCAGCATTGATCGGCCTCACGCAGCGGTATGAGTTGGGTGGTACCCCAAGCTGTCGTCATCATCGGCTCCAGTCCGTTACGCGTGCGGCGATATGCTCCGCCGCCATGATGGTCGTGAGGTTGGTTGCCACGGACGGAATCTCGGGCAGGATCGACGCGTCGACGACATGCAGCCCGCCAATGCCATGCACTGCGCCCAGCGTATCGACGACGGCGTGAGGATCCCCCGCCGCCCCCATTGGTGCCGTCGACGTGGCGTGCTGATAGGTATCCAGCCCGGCAACGATGGCGGCTTCGAGTTCGGCATCGGTCTGCACGCTGCGCCCCGGCTCCATTTCGTGCGCGACGAGGTTCGCAAACGGCGCCGTGGACCCGATGCGCCGCGACAGGCGCACGCCCTCCAGCAGCCGGCGCCGGTCGCGCGCAGTGGACAGGAAATTGAAGTCGATACGCGGCGCGACACGCGGATCGGCGCTCGCCAGCCGTACCGTGCCCGTCGATTCCGGCAGGGTCAGCGCGGCGGCCAGCACAACGGCGCCGCCCGTGGGGCTCGCGGCGGGGTCCCAGATATGCGTTGCGGAGACGTGCAGGTCCAGTTCGTCCGGCGCGGCGGACTGCGAGCGTGTCCACAGGATCGCGCCAGCCGCCGGTGTCATCGCACTGAACTCGCGCCGCAACGCGTAGACGTTGTAGTAGAACGGATGGTCCATCAGCCGTCGTCCCACCGGCAGATCAGCAACCGGTGCGATGCCGAGCGCGCGCAGGTCGTTGGCGGGGCCGATGCCCGAGCGCATCAGGATCGCGGGACTGCCGTAGGCGCCGGCCGACAGCACGACCGCACCGGCCGCGATCAGCGTGCCGTCGACAAGCCGCACGCCGCACGCACGGCCGCCTTCCAGCAGCACGCGATCGACTTCCGCCTCGGCACGGATTTCCAGGTTCGCGCGGCGGCGCACATCGGCCGTCAGATAGGCGATGCCGGTGTTCTGCCGCACGCCATCGACCACGTTGAGCGGATAAGGGCCAACACCGTGCTGGGCGTCCGCATTGAAATCGGCGATACGCTCGAAACCCAGCGCGGCGGTGGCGTCGACGAAACTCCGCAGCGACGGCGTCAGGGCTTCGGCCGTCATCTGCCGGACCGGCAACGGACCGTCCCGGCCATGCCAGGCATCGTCACCATAGGGTGCCGATTCGAGCTTGCGAAAGCTTTGCAGGACTTCCGCCGCAGACCAGCCCGTAATGCCGCGCCGCGCCCAGCGGTCGAAATCCGCGGCCCGGGCCCGCATCGCCACGGCAGCGTTGATGGCGGAACTGCCGCCAAGCACGCGGCCCCGGCGCGCGTGAATCGCGTGGCCGATGGCGCCCGACTCCGACTTGTAGCCCCAGTCATGCGCGGCGTCGCCGCCGACGTTGTCGGCCAGGGCCAGCGCATCGGGATAGCCAGACGGGCGGTAGGCCGGGCCCGCTTCCAGCAACAGCACGCGTCGGTGCGGCACGTCGCTGAGCCGGCGCGCCAGCACGGCCCCCGCGCTGCCGCCGCCGACGATGACGATGTCGTGTTCCATGGTCGCTCTCCGGATCGACACCACGTTCAGACGCGCGAGAAGTACTGCTTCAGGCCGGACACCAGCCCGCCGAACGGCATGCCAAGCGCGGCGTAGACGGCCTGGGCCTCCGGAGCAGCGTTGTCGGCCAGGATCTCGACCGCCACGTTCGAATAGCAGACCGGCACCACGCCGGCCTGCTGCATGCGCGCCACGCCCATCCGCACCTGGGTATCCGAGAAGCCGCCCGAGGCATCGATCACGGCGAAGCTGTCGTATCCGGCGTCGAGCGCGGACATGGCGGGGAACGCCAGGCACACGTCGGTAGAGATGCCCGAGACGACTAGCTTCTTGCGGCCCGTGGCCTCCACCGCGGCCACCACGCGCGGCTCGTCCCATGCGTTCACGGTCGTGCGTTCGATCACGGGCACGCCCGGCAGCGCTTCGCGCAGCGCCGGGATCATCGGGCCCCAGACGTTCTCGGTCGTCGTGGTAACGATTACGGGCACGCCAAGCGCCACGGCGGCCTTTGCCAGGCCAACCACGTTATGCGTCAGCTCCAGCGTGTCGATATCGCGCACGCCGGTGTAAAGGCCGATCTGGTGATCCACCAGCAGCAGCACGGCGTTGTCACGGGTCAGGCGGTTGTTGCGAGGGGGCATGGTTCTCTCCTTTCGGTTGGTACCGCTCCGGCATCGGTCGCGGCGTGAGAACCACTTTACAAATGGGACGATGGAAAAACAGCGAGGCAAAACAGGAACCATCGTCCCATTTTTGGGATGATGGCAACGCTGAACGCAGGAAACGCGCCGCCAGTGCTACTGGACCAGCAGCGGCACCTCGTCGGCCAGGAACTCGCTGAACGCCCGCACGGACGGCAGCAGCCCGCGCCGCGACGGCATCAGCAGCGTCAGCGTGGCCACGCCCGCGATCCACTGCGGCAACACCCGCACAAGCTTGCCGGCCGCCATCTCGGCCTTGCCGACATAGCCGGGCAGCGCGACGATGCCCACCCCTTCGCACGCGGCTGCCTTCAGCGTGGCCATGTCGTCGCTGACGAGCGACGGGTCGTATGTCACCGCATGGATCTGTCCCGCATGCCGGACGTCGCGCAGGTTCCATACATAGGCGTCCTGCGGCGCGCCCAGCGCGATGGCATCGTGCCCGGCCAGCGCCTCGGGCGAATCCGGCGTCCCCCTGCGCTTGAGATAGCCGGGGCTGGCGAACAGCGTCCAGGGAATCTGCGCCAGCGAGCGCTGCACCAGTGAAGAATCGGGCAGCGGCGCCATATGCGCGCGCAGCCCCATGTCAAAGCCCTCGTGCACCAGATCCACATGCCGGTTCGTCGCGTGCTCGACGATGCGCACACGCGGATGCCGGGCCATGAAACGCGGAATCAGCGTCGCCAGCACCAGCTGCGCCACTGCCACCGAACACGTGAACCGGATCGTGCCGCTCGGCTCGGCCGTGCGCGTGCGCACGACGTTCTCCGCGGCCTCCGCCTCCACCAGCATCGCCAGCGCGTGGCGATGGAACTCGGTGCCGAGCTCGGTAATCACGAACCGGCGTGACGTGCGCTGGATCAGACGCGCACCCAGCGCCGCCTCCAGCGCGAGAATGCGGCGGCTGATGCTGGACTTCGGCACATCGAGCACGCGGGCGGCGGCGGTGATGCCCTGGTGTTCGACGACCTTCGCAAAGTAGTAGACGCCGTTGAGATCGATCATGGGAGTTGATGCGGTCGAATGGGGGACGGGACATCCGGGTCAGCAACGCCGGGGATGATACGCGCGGGCTGATGAGCGCCGCGATCTCGAACGGCGCTAGCCCTTGCCAAAGCGGCCATTGGCCCCCGTCAATCCGACCATGAAATCCAGGAACGCCCGGGTCTTTGCCGGCACGTGATGTCGGGACGGGTAGTACGCGTACAACGGAAAACGCTCGTCGGCCCACTCGGGAAACAGATTGATCAACTTGCCGGCTGCGATCAGCGGCTCGGCACCCAGCAGCAGCATCTGCGCGATGCCGGAGCCGGCGAGGCACGCATTGAGCAGCGCGCCCGGATCGTTGACCGTGAGGCGCCCCCGCGTGTCCACCACGAGGCGTTTGCGCCCGCGATGGAACTCCCAGGCGAATGGCTTGCCGGTCTCCGGATTGCGGAACTCAAGGCACCGGTGGTCTCGGCTTTCCAGGTCCTGCGGTTTTGCCGGCCGTCCCCGGCGAGCAATATACGCGGGCGCCGCGACCGTCACGATGCCGGTATCCAGCAGCTTTCGCGCGACCAGGCTGGACGCCCGCGGTTCGCCGAATCGCACGGCAAGGTCGAAGCCGTCCATGACGAGGTCGCCCAGGCTGTCGCGCGCGATGAGCTCGATTTCGAGTTCCGGATGCGCGTCCATGAATGCATCGAATTGCTGCCCGAGCACGGCGCGGTAGACGACAGGATCCAGATTGATTCGCAGCTTTCCGCGCACGGCCGAGGCACTGCCCGCAGCCGCTGCGGCCGCCTCCTCCAGGCCGGCCAGATGGGGCATGACCTGTTCGTAGAAGCGCCGGCCCTCTTCCGTCAGCGAGACGGAGCGCGTGGTTCGGTTGAAGAGCCGGATGTTCAGCCGCTTCTCCAGTCGCGCAATCGCACGACTCACACCCGGCGGCGTCATGCCGATGACTTCCGACGCAGCCGCGAATGTCCCGGCATCCACCACGGCGGCGAACACGCTGATGCTGCCGGACAGTTTCTCGCTACGGGATCTCATTGTGGTTCAAGTGAATAGGCGTGGAAAAACGCGGGCGACCCACCCGCGATCATGCCAAATTGATGACGTGTTGTCACTTATCTGATGCCGTCCCTGTCATTTTGTTTGGCTCGGTGAGTAGCCAGAATGCGTCCGGCGTATTCACTCAAGGAGAACGAGCAATGTATGCAATCACTGGAATCACCGGAAAGGTCGGCGGCGCATTGGCCCGCGAGTTGCTGGCGTCGGGCCGGGCAGTGCGCGCCGTCGTGCGCGACGCGACACGGGCCGGCTCATGGGCAAAGCGCGGTTGCGAGATCGCGACGGCCGTGATGGAAGATGGTTCGTCGCTCGCCGCCGCGTTCGAAGGCGCGACGGGCGTCTTTATCCTGCCGCCTTCGGAGTTCGATCCGGCGCCCGGCTTTCCCGAGGCGCGCAAGGTCATTGAAGCCGTGTGCACGGCGCTGCGGAAGGCACGGCCAGAAAAGGTCGTTTGCCTGTCGACGATCGGCGCTCAGGCCAACGAGTTCAACCTGCTGACCCAGCGTACGCTGATGGAGCAGGCGCTGCGCGAGATGCCGATGCCCGTCACGTTCCTGCGGCCCGGCTGGTTCATGGAGAACGCCGCGTGGGATGTCGCGTCCGCGCGCGACGATGGCGTCATCGCCAGCTACCTGCAGCCGCTCGACAAGCCGGTGCCAATGGTTGCCACCGCAGACGTAGGCCGCGTTGCGGCCCAGCTGTTGCAGCAGACATGGCACGGTGTGCGCGTCGTGGAGCTTGAGGGCCCCCGGCGGGTCAGTCCCAACGACCTCGCTTCGGCCTTTGCCCGAGTGCTGTCCCGCCCGGTACGCGCTGAAGTGGTCGACCGGCCGATGTGGGAAGCACTGTTCCGCGCGCAGGGCATGAAGCATCCGCTGGCCCGCATGCGCATGCTGGATGGCTTCAACGAAGGCTGGATCGATTTCGAAAGCAGTCCTGACCAGATCCTGCGCGGCCACGTCGCACTGGACACGGTTCTGGGCGAGCTTGTATCGCTTCGTCCCGCTTGAACCCACCGATCACGGACGTTGAATCGCGCTACGGAGCGTTTCCAGCAGCGCTGCGATGACGCGATCTTCTGCCGGCGCGATCCGCGAGACGAACGATATCTGGCGAGACGGTGGCGCGTCGCCCAGCGCTATCACGCGCACGGGGAATGCCTCAAGCAGATAGGGGTCGGGCTGCGGCAGCACGGACACGCCCAGCCCGCGCGACGCCATCGCAACGATGGCGGGAATGGACAGCAGCTCGATACGCGAGCGCGTATCGGGCGCCGTGCGGCGCACGAACTCGGCCGCCGCCGAGCCGGCGATGGTCGACGTATCGAAGCGAATCCATTCATACGCCTTGAGCAGCGCCTTGACGGTGCGGGCCGTTGAATCGAGCGGCGCTACCAGCACGCACGGCTCGCGGAACAGCGGCGTCCAGCGCACGCGCGCGGAAGCGCCGGATTCCGGCTGGGCCACCACGGCGGCGTCGATGGTACCGGAGCGCAGCGCTTCCACCAGCGCGGTCGAGCGGCCGCGTTCCAGCCGCACGTCCAGATTGGGATAGCGCTCGCGGACCAGCGTGGTGAACGGCGGCAACAGCTTCACCTGCATCGGCTCGATGATGCCCAGCGTCACCTTACCCTCCACCACGGGCGCGGAACGGCGCCGCAGCGACTCCATCGCGTGGATCGCACCGTCCAGCGTGGCGCTCACCTCCAGCGCGAACGGCGTGGGCCGCACCTGGAGCGCCGAGCGGTCGAACAGCGGTTGTCCGAAATACGACTCCAGCTGCTTCATCTGCAGGCTGACGGCGCTTGGCGACAGGTTCATCTCGGCCGCCGCCCCGGCAAAGCTGCCGCAGCGCAGCACCGCGGCCAGCGTCTGGAAGCACTCCACCTTCATGAGTTTTTCTCACCGATAGGTTTAAAAACGTCACTTTAGCTCAATCGCCGGCGTGGCTAAGATGCTTGGCAGACGGTGTCGATCCAACAGGCGCCGCACCGCACAATATATGGAGACAACTTCGTGATGCCGCATCGCCCGCGTCTGCGCACCCGCGCCACCGCCTTTCTGGCCCTTCCCGGAATCCCGGCCCTTGCCGTCCTTGCCGCCGTTGGCCTGACTTTCGGCGTCACGCCGTCCGCGCATGCGGCGGACGCGGCGATTCCGAAGTCCATCCGCATGGTGGTGCCCTTCCCGCCCAGCGGCAGCAACGACGTGTTCGCGCGACTGGTCAGCGACAAGTTGTCGAAGAAGCTTGGCGTCACGGCCATCGTCGACAACAAGCCCGGTGCCGGCGGCGCCATCGGTGCCGAGTTCGTGGCCCGTTCCGCACCCGACGGCGCGACGCTGCTGGTGACGTCTTCCACGCTGACCGCCAATGCCGCCGTCCAGCCGAAGACCAGCTACGACGTGAACAAGAGCTTCGCGCCCGTGGCGATGCTGGCCAGCGGCCCGATGGTGCTGGCCGTGTCCGACAAGTCGCCGTACAAGACCGTGGGCGACCTGATTGCAGCCGCCAGGAAGGACAAGGGCGCGATCAACTACGGATCGGCCGGCGTCGGATCGATCAACCAGATGTCCAGCGAACTGCTGGCCGGCGACGCCGGCATCGAGTTCACGCATGTGCCCTACAAGGGCATTTCCAACGCGCTGACGGACCTGATCGCCGGGCAGGTGCAGTTCGTGATTGCCAGCTTCCCGTCGGTGGCCACGCAGGTGAAGAGCGGCAAGGTGCGCGCGTTGGGCGTGACGTCGCCGTCGCGCTCGCGGTTTGCGCCGCAGTGGCCATCGGTGGCCGAGACCGTACCGAACTATTCCGCCGAACTCTGGTGGGGCGCGTTCGCGCCGGCCGGCACCCCGCAGGCGCTGGTGGACAAGCTCAACGCCGAGATCCGCGACATCATCGCCACGCCCGAAATGCGCGAGATCTTCTCGCGCGAGGGCGCCGAGCCGTCCGCGATGACCGCGGCCCAGTTCGCCGAGCATATCCGCCGCGACAGCGCGCGCTGGAAGCAGGTGGCCAAGGCCCGCAACATCACCGCCGAATAATTCACCGAGTCTTTTCCATGTTCAGGCAGCAACCCCTGGCGCCCGACGCCACCGGACCGCTCGACGGCATCCGCATCCTCGATCTTTCCCGGCTGGTGGCGGGCAACACGCTGACGATGGCGCTGGCCGACCTGGGCGCCGACGTGCTCAAGGTAGAGCCGGCCAGCGGCGACACGCTGCGCGACTGGAAGGTCAAGGACGTGCCCACGGCGTGGAAGGCGTACTGCCGCAACAAGCGCAGCCTGTGCCTGAACTTCCGGGCCGAAGGCGCCATCGACGTGATTCTGGACCTCGTGGCGCACGCCGATGTGTTCGTGGAAAGCTTCAAGCCAGGCACGCTCGAATCCATGGGCCTGGGGCCCGACGTGCTGATGGCGCGCAACCCGAGGCTGGTCATCGTGCGCGTTTCGGGCTGGGGCCAGGACGGCCCGTATTCGCATCGCCCCGGCTTTGGCACGCTGGTGGAAGGCATGTCGGGCTTCGCGTCGATGAACGGCTTTGCCGACCGCGAGCCGGTGCTGCCGCCGATCTACCTGGGCGACATGACCGCCGGCCTGTATGGCGCGATTGGCGTGCTAAGCGCCGTGCGTAACGTGGAAGTGCGCGGCGGCGTGGGGCAAGTGATCGACCTGCCGCTGCTGGACCCGATCTTCGCCATCCTGGGCGCGCAGGCGGCCAACTATCGACTGACCGGCAAGGTCAAGCCGCGTACGGGCAGCCGATCCACCAACAGCGCACCGCGCAATGCCTACCAGACGGCGGATGGCAAATGGGTGTGCCTGTCGGCATCGACGCAGGCCATGACCGAGCGGCTATTCCGCGCCATCGGCCGGCCGGAACTGATTGCCGATCCACGCTTCGCCACCAATGGCGAGCGCGTAAAGCATGCCGCGCTGCTGGACGGCATCATCGGCGAATTCCTGGGCACGATGACCCAGCCCGACTGCGTGGCGTTCTTCGACAAGGCCGGCGTGACGATTGGCCCGATCTACGACATCGCCGATATCGAGCAGGACCCCCACTTCCAGGCGCGCGATATCGTGGTCGAGATTCCCGATGCCGAGATGGGCCAGATTCCCGTGCATAACATCTCTCCCCGGCTGGGCGGCACCCCGGGCGCCTTCCGGCGCGTGGCACCTGCGCTGGGCGAGCATTCGGTGGAAGCGCTGCGCGCCGCCGGCCTGGACGATGCACGCATCGCCGCGCTGCGCGCCGCCGGGGTGGTGATTGACGCCAGCGACGCCGGCAAGGATCGATGATGGCCACGAACCCACGCTGGACGCATCGTCCGGAAGGATCCAACTGGGGCGACTTTGGCCCCGACGACCAGCTTGGCCGGCTCAACCTGATCGGCCCCGCGCAGGTGCTGGCCGCCGTGCGCGAGGTGCGCGAAGGGCTGACGTTCTCGCTCAGCCTGCCGCTCGACGTGCCGCGTGCTGGCGTGCTGAACCCGCGCCGCCGTCCACCGGTGCTGCATCCATCGGAAAAAGACGGCCAGCGCGTGTTCAACCGGCCAATGGCTGGCGATACTCCGGGCGCCACCGATGTGATCAGCGACGACCACGTCACGCTGTCACCACAGTACTCGACGCAGTGGGACGCCCTGGGGCACGTGAACTGCCTGTTCGATGCCGATGGCGACGGCCACGCCGAAACGGTGGGCTACAACGGCTTCTCGGTTGGCACCGGCAGCGCGGCCGATGGCACGTTCATCGGGGCACAGGCGCTGTCGATTGCGCCGATGGCGGCGCGCGGCATCCAGGGGCGCGGCACGCTCGTGGACCTGCACCGGCATTTCGGGCCGGCCCGTCGCGCCGTGGGCTACGACGACCTGATGCGCGTGATCGAGGCCGATGGCGCCGATGTGCGGCGCGGCGACATCCTCTGCGTGCATACCGGGCTGGCCGACATGGCGCTGCAACTGTCCGCCGCTGACGATCACGCCGGGCTGCGCAACGCCTGCGCCGTGCTGGACGGCACCGACGCGCGGCTGCTGCGCTGGATCGACGACGCCGGGATTGCCGCCATCGCCGCCGACAACCATGCGGTGGAAGAACGCCGCCACGCCCTGCCGCCGGGCACGACCGGCCCGCTGCTGCCGCTGCATGAGCTTTGCCTGGTCAAGCTTGGCATGCCGCTGGGCGAGATGTGGCACCTGACGCCGCTGGCGGCGTGGCTGCACCAGGCCGGGCGCGCATCGTTCCTGCTGAGCGCGCCGCCGATGCACCTGCCGCGCGCCGTGGGATCGCCGGCCAATCCGATCGCCACTGTCTGACGATCCCCACAATTCCAAGAAACCTGGAGACCTGTTCATGCATCCGACCTGCCGCAAACTGCTGGTCGCAGTGGCCGCGTGCGCGCCGCTGCTGGCCGCCGCTGCCTATCCCGACCGCCCGATCCGCATGATCGTGCCCTATTCCGCCGGCGGTGGCGCCGACAACACGGCGCGCGTGATCGCGCAGCGCATGAGCGCGTCGATGGGCCAGCAGGTGGTCATCGACAACCGTCCCGGCGCAGCCGGCGTGATTGGCGAGGAAGCTGTGGCCAAGGCCACGCCCGATGGCTACACAGTGCTCTACGACGCCTCGGCGTTCGCGGTCAATCCGAGCCTGCGCAAGATGTCGTTCGACCCGCTCAAGGATCTGGTGCCGATTTCGCTGGTGGCCACCGCGGCCAACATCCTGGTCGTGCCGCCCAATGCGCCATACAAGACGGTCAAGGACTTCATCGCCTATGCCAAGGCCAATCCAGGCAAGCTGACGTTTGCCTCGGCAGGCTCGGGCAGCGGGTCGCACCTGGCGGGCGAACTGCTGAACGCCAAGGCCGGCATCGACCTGCTGCACGTGCCGTACAAGGGTGGTGCGCCGGCGCTGACCGACGTGATGGGCAACCAGGTGTCGGCCTATTTCGGCAACGTGGCATCCACGCTCAACTATGCGAAGAGCGGCAAGCTCAAGGCGCTGGCGGTGACGTCGCTCAAGCGCAACCCCGGCCTGCCCGATACGCCGACGCTGGCCGAAAGCGGCCTGCCGGAGTTCCAGGTGCTGGAATGGAACGGCGTGTGGGTGCCCAAGGGTACGCCGCCCGACGTGGTGGCGCGACTGGCGAAGGAAGTGCAGGACGCCGTGGCCGACCCGCAGGTGCAGGACAAGCTGCGTCAGATGGGGCTGGAGCCCGTCGGCAACACGCCGCAGCAGTTCGGCAAGTTCGTGCAGGGCGAGGCGGCACGCTGGGGGGCGCTGGTCAAGCAGCGCAACATCCGGGCCGAATGACGGTGAGGACGATCATGCGCAGCAAACTGTTTGTACCGGGATCGCGCCCGGAGCTGTTCGACAAGGCATTGGCCAGCGCCGCCGATGCCCTGTCGTTCGACCTGGAAGACGCCGTGGCCGAGCCGCGCAAGGCCGAGGCCCGCGCCGCGCTGCAGGACCTGCTGGCCTCGGGCCGCACGGCGGCATCGTGCAAGACCCTGATCGTGCGCGTGAACGCGCCGGACACCGCGCACTTCGCGCCCGACATCGTCGCCGTGGTGCGCTCCGGGCTGCATCTGGTGAACGTGCCGAAGGTGGAGGAAGTCGAGCAGGTGCACCTGGCCGCCCACGCCGTGGCACAGGCCGAGGCCGCCAACGGCGTGACCACGCCGGTGAAGCTGCTGCTCAATATCGAGTCGCCGCGCGGGCTGCGCAAGGCGCATGAACTGGCAGCCGCCGATCCGCGCGTGGCGGGGCTGCAGCTCGGCTATGCCGACCTGTTCGAGCCGGCCGGCATCCACCGGCGCGAGACGCTGGCCGTGGCGCAGACGATGTACCAGATGCGCATGGCCGCCGCCGAAGCTGGCGTATTCGCCTATGACGCCGCGTTCGCGGATGTAAAGGACGCGGACGGCTATCGCGCCGAAGCCGAACTGGCACGCCGGCTGGGCTATCTGGGCAAGAGCTGCATCCATCCAAGCCAGATTGCACTGGCTAACGCCGTGTTCCAGCCAACCGAGGCAGAGATCGCCGCGGCACAGCGCATTGTGGCGGCCGCCGACGAGGCCGACGCCAAGGGCGTGGGCGCCTATCTGGTCGACGGCAAGATGGTGGATCGCCCCTTCGTGGAGCGCGCCCGCACTATCTTGGCAGCATTTCAGGCGATGAGGGGGTAGCAGACCAGGGCCATCGCCGTACGCCTCGCCCCCCTGCGGGCACGAATACCCCCTAATGGATGGGTGTTTAGTTGGCGCAACACCATAGACCGCTTCGGTTCTGAAGTCGTCTATGGCGCCGACAAGCCCCGCGTGGGAAAGCCGAGGGCGGGGACCGGCCAGTAGCAGCTGGTCAGACGGATGATCCCCCATGACCGTTGCGGTTATATGCTCACGACCTATTGTTGTGATTCTCGGAACACATTTTTTCGTTTCTGCGGTTAAACGTTAACCGAGGCTATCCGTTAGTGAATCGCGTCATACGTTGTGGCCCTTGGGCCAGATCACGCGAAATTTAAAGGATAACCATAATGTATTTTGGTGTTGTTACAACGGTCTCGCCCCTGGCGACTACAGAGCTGCCGTCGAACGCGGCTTCCTCTTCACCAGTTGCGCAGGACAGGCCCGAGGCGACGCGTCCTGACGAAAAGAGTTTCGCCACAAAAGCCGATGGTACGCCGAAGTCCGCATCCGACCGGATTACGATGTCCCATGGCGGCCGTGTCTTGTCGAAAACGGAAGACAAGGATGCGACGACTCGGGCGATCGAGGACAGCAAGTACCCTGACGCGATCAAGAAGCTGATGATCAAGATACGAGACCTTCAACAACAGTTGCGCGACAAGGCAGCCGAGCTACAAGAGGCGGCGGCCGACCAAAAACTGCCAGCCCGTCAGCGCGAAATGAAGGTTGATGCCATCCGGAGCGCCGTTGGAACGCTGTCTTCGGCCATCCAAGCTGCCACGGCTACGCTCAACGACACCATGACGGCAATGCGACTCTCAAGCGACGACCGTAAGCAGATTGCTACCATGATCTCGGCGATCTAAAGACCATTTCCAGCGTTCGCAGTTGACTACGGTTGGCCGGGAGGCGGTCGCTTTTCGGCCAGAAAGAGTCGATCGCGCCGTTCGACGCGCGGACGTTCAATCGTCTCAACCTCACCGCGAAGCGGCCATCGGCTATCGCCGAAAACGGAATCCATTTAGGCTGCCGTGCACTCCCACGCAAGGCAGTCGAAGGTGAACCGAGCTTCCATCTCGGCTGCCGTCAGAACGAGTAGCGTCGGATTCGCACGCGCAGACGTCACGACCGCAAGACGCCAGTTCTGATTCCGCTTTGAGAAATTGCGCTCGTTTCGAGAAATGAAGAAGCGCGGGGCGATCGCATCCGTGCCCTTCACCTCATAGAAAAGCTCTTCCTGCCCACGTCGAGCAAGCAGATCGTAACCGCGGTTCTCTCGCTGACGGTCCTCGACAATAAAACCTTTGCGCTCCAGCTCTCGCGTAACGTATTGGATCGCCGCCAGCTCAATTTCCCATCTAGTTTGCGGGTCAGCAAACCCGCCGCCACGCACGGTTACAGAAAGAGCCTCGTCGGACTCGAGAAACAAGATACCCGCGACGTCCTCGGCTCTGCGCTCGCCACGGTACTGCTCGATCGTAGACCTATCTTCCCTGTAGGCTATTGCTCTGTATTCACCGAGGTACTCCCACGCATTGGTGCCGCGCTTTACGTACGTTGGGACGGCGTACGGCGTATCAAGTAACAGCTTCGCGCGACGTTCGATGCGCGGGCCCTTCCCAACAACAACGACTTCGGGAGCTCCTTCGTTCAAGTCAAGGCGAAGGGCAAGCCCTTTAACCTCTCCATCCTTGGTGCGGATATAGTCGTCCCCTCCGGCAGTCAAGCGCGCCAGCTCGGCCGTGTCAATCGAACTGGCATGCTTCGCTGCCGCGGGCTTTTGGTGCGCCGCCTTGTGGCTCAGCGAGCAATTCCTGTTGCGATGCAAATGTTCAAAGTGAGCGGGAGTGTGGCCACCGCCTTTGTGTGGACGGACTGGCCGAGCGCATTCTGTACAAGTGAACGCCGGCATCGGTCGTTTGGCCGCGCGAGCGATCTGTCTCAGCCGAATCGCCTCATGAACGTTAATCTTCCTCTGCTCCAGCTTGCACAGCGTTGCTGTCGCCATTGCTCCCCCGATTTTTACACGTCTATGGATTCTCCCGTGCGGAATTCTAGCGCGATACTCCTCCAATTGAGGGGGTTTAATGGCGCGTTATCAATGCTACAGTGGTGCGATCCGCCTCATATGCAGAAAGGAAGGAGCCGCGGGGCAAAACGGGGGAGGTCGGATGACGACGAAAGCGTGATGACATCCGTCAGATCTCGCTATACAAGTGCATGGAGTTGGCGAAGTCGATGGTATTTTTTCTTCTCACGTCATTGCAAGTGTCGAAGCCTGTAGCACGCTGTTTTGCTTGGCTTGATTACAGGAGCAACTGTCGCGATCTGTTCTCAGAGACTCTAGCCGTAAAGTAATCGGTCAAGGTAGCTAGCCATCTAGATTTGTTACTATTCACAGAACAGGCAGGTGGTAGTTTGGATTAGCTACTATAGCTGCGAGGAAAGAATACAGATCAACAGGGCGCGTGGGCAGACGCGTCCTCTCTGTACGACGCATCGGCCACCTGCTCTCATTGCAATATTGAAATGACTTGGGGATCGTCGTGGCAACCACAGATAAGTTCTCGGCGAGCGAACAGGGACTGGGGTACATCTACCAAGGACGCCTTGCTTTGCTCCAGTTATTGCAGCTACCAGAAGATACGGCCGTCTTTCTCGAGATGGATGACGACCTGGACTTCGTGGATAGCAACGGCAGAAAGTCCCTCGCATCGTTAAAGCACAAGGCCTCTGGTGATCGTCTAACCGATCTTTCGACCGACTTTTGGAAGTCCGCCCGCATCTGGTTGGCACGATATAAGCGCGATGGTCGAAGCGCATCCAACCTACGTTTTTTTCTGTTCACGACGGGCACAGTTTCGGACTCCTCGTTCCTGAAGAGATTCTTACCCGCCCAACTCAGATCTAACGACGAAACGATGACGTTGGCCGAACAGGCGGAAAATGCGCTCGGCAGATCGAAGTCGGAGCTGATCGGGGAAATCGCGATGGCATTTAACGAACTTACCCCCACCGAGAAGGAAGACTTCCTTGCCCGTATTCTGATTCTCGACGGCAGCCCCCGCATCGAGGACATTCCAGAGACAATCAAGGACATGCACATGCGAAGCATTCGGCGCGAGCACCGGAATGCTGTATTTGAGAGACTGGAAGGATGGTGGAACGACACGGTTATCAAGCAGTTGACTGGCGGCACGGACGGAGGAATTTTCGGCTACGAGGTATCGGACAAGTTCTCTGCGCTATCCGAGGAATACAAGCTGGACAACCTGCCCATCACATTCCGCGGCAAGGCGCCTGCCGACGAAATTGACACCGATAGCGACCCTCGGACCTTCGTGGTACAGCTTCGGAAGATCGGGATTTCCTCCAACCGTATCCGCAATGCGATCCTCGACTACTACAGAGCATTTGAGCAACGATCGGAATGGGCACGCGAAAACCTCCTGGTTTCCGGAGAAATCGAGGACTATGAAGACCGCCTTGTCGACGAGTGGAGCCGTTACAAGGACGTTGTATTCGAAGGACTTGACGAGAACAGCGCCGAGGACTTGCTGCTGCGAGCAGGCAGAGAGCTTTACACGTGGGCGGACCAACAGACCGGAAATTACGAATCGTTGCGTATCCGGGCACGCGTGACAGAACCCTATGTCACCCGTGGCTCCTTCCACATCCTGGCCGATGCAGCACCCCAACCCCGGGTCCACTGGCATCCTCGATTCCTCGACCGCGTTAGTCAATTGCTGGAGGTCGCCAAGTGAAGCGTTGGGACCAGCGCCCTATCGAAATACGGAACTTGTTCAATCCGGCCTTCTGCGGCCTCATCCTGTTCCGTGCCATGCAGGGTTATGAGGAAGAAGATGCCCGAGGTTTGCCCTTCTCGCTCTCTTTGCTCGTCCTGCCCCTATGCCTGCACAAGGCTTCGCGCGAAGCAATTAATCCTCGAAGCTACCTCTTAAAGAGCATCGAAGAGAATCCCCAGGTGCAAGTAGGCTTCGCCGACAGAGTTACCGCCATGCTTCCCTATGCGCTCGAAGGCTTCGGCTTGTTGATGGAGAGAGGCTGCATCTCGGTCGCGCCTGACGGTCGGCTCCAAACTGTCGCCGACAAGGTTCGGAAAACAATAGCGGGAACCGACGAAACGAAATCCTGCCAGCGCGTGGCACGAATCGTCGGGAAGGAATTCGCACGTATCGCCGACCGAGTGACCGTATATACGACTTTCGGAATTCGCCCATGAAGATCAAGTCCATCCACATCTACAGCCACGACGGGCAACGCCGAGATCTGCAATTCCGGGTGGACGGCCTCAACGTCATCACAGGGCGCTCGTCTACCGGCAAGTCTGCGCTTTCCGAGATCGTCGAGTACTGCATGGGGCGGTCCTCGTTCAATGTCCCGGAGGGCATTATTCGCGATAAGGTGGCGTGGTTCACCGTCATCTATCAGTTCGATCGCGAACAAGTGTTAGTCGCAAAACCCACGCCCCCAGTAGGCGGAGCGAGTTGCAGTATCGCAATGTTGCGCCGAGGTACCAAGCTGCAGGTTCCCTCATTTGAGGAACTGGTGGTCAACTCAGACGACGACGCTGTCGTTACGTTGCTATCGCGCCTCCTCGGAATTCCCGAGAATCGTACCGATGTAGCCTTGGAACACAGCAGAGACAGTTACGACGCCAACGTCAAGCACACGTTTTATTACCTGTTCCAGAAACAAGGGCTGGTCGCGAACAAGGACCAACTCCTCTATCGCCAGAACGAGCAGTTTCAGCCGCAGGCGATCCGTGACACGCTACCGATCCTACTTGGAGTCTCTTCCCACGATCGGTACGAACTCGAATCCAAGCTGCGCATCGCACAGCGGGATCTCCGGCTCAACGCAAAACTATTGGAACAGGCACGGGACGCCATCGACACATCTCACCAGAAGGCGATTGGTCTCTACTCCGAGGCCAAAGCCGTTGGCGTAATCGGCGGCAAAGGCCCCGACACCACCGCGAAGGAGATCATTGAAGTCCTGCGAACCGCGCTCGACTGGAAGCCCGAGAAGATTCCCGATGACGACGGGAGCAGGATTTCTCGTCTTGAAGAGGAACTGGGCCAATTGCGCAAGGATCGTCGGGAAGCACAAGGGAAGATTGACGCCGCTCGCCAATTCTCAAAGCGTGCTGGCGGCTACGAAAACGAGGCCACTGAACAGTTGGATCGACTGGCTTCAATCAAAGCGCTACCGAAAAACCCCGATACCGGCGAGTGGCAGTGGCCATTCAGCGAGCCAAACCTTGCGCTGAAGTCTCCTGTGGCCACGCTACTGCTCAACGAGCTACAATCGCTTGACGCCGAATTGCGCATTGCCACAGGTCAACGGCCCAAGCTGGATGCCTATTTGGCTGGGTTAGATGACAAGGCTCAAGAGGTCGCTGGCGCCATCAAAGTCAAGGAAGCCGAGCTATCCGCAGCAATTGCGGCCAATGAAGTCGTTGCCCAGATGGGCACGCGCAACAACGCGGCTGCACGTGTCGTCGGTCGCATCAGCTTGTTCATAGAGAGCCTCGCTCCGAATGAAGAGCTTGCTAGGCTCGAGGCCGAACATCGCCGCCTCAAGCTGAAGGTTGAGGATCTGGAAAAGCGTGTTGGTGCGGACGACAGCAACGACCGGCTCAATTCGATATTGAACATCATCTCCACGCAGGTATCGCAATATATTCAGAAGTTCGAAGCCGAGTTCAGAGCCTATCCAGCGCGTTTCGATCTGGCCAACATCACGATCGTCTTCGATCGCCCCGAACGCCCGGTTCCCATGAGTCGTACAGGCGGGGGCGAGAACCATCTGGCCTACCACCTCTCAGCACTGCTCGCCCTACACTTGTTTGCGGTCAAGAACAACCGACCGATTCCCCGATTTCTGTTGATCGATCAGCCGACCCAAGTCTATTTCCCGTCGGAGCAGGTCTACAAGGAAGCTGACGGCTCAGTTCAAAAGACGGAAGAAGCCGATGCAGACCTCAGGGCGGTTCGGCGATTGTTCGAGTTGCTGCTCAAGTTCACGAAGGAAGATGCGCCAGGCTTCCAGTTAATCGTCACCGAGCACGCAAATCTTCGCGACAAGTGGTTTCAAGACGCGTTGGTGGAACGGCCCTGGACTAAGCCACCCGCGCTTGTACCGGAGGAATGGCCAGAGCAATGACGCTATTTGAGATGACGATATGTAATTGCATGGTGCTCGCCTCGCTACACCGCTATGGCCGTTGTGCTTTGTGAATTCAACCGGTCAACGCAACGGTCTGATGGAATCGTTCTGCAGGTGTGTCGAAGTTTAATGTCTTTCGCGGCCGTTCATTGAGTTGCCTCGCTATGCCGTTGAGCTTTGCCTGGGAATAGATGGAGAGATCAGTGCCTTTTGGGAGGTACTGCCTCAAGAGGCCATTTGTGTTCTCGTTGGAACCGCGTTGCCAGGGATGTTGAGGGTCGCAGAAGTAGACCTTGATGTCGGTCGAGACGGTGAAGCGCTTGTGATCGGCCAGTTCTTTGCCACGATCCCACGTCAGGGATTTGTACAGTTCTTGTGGCAGCTTTCCAGCATGTTTGATCAGCGCGTTGACGACCGTCTCTGTGTCTTTGCTGGAGACCTTGAGCAGCATCACGAACCTCGTCTGACGCTCGACCAAGGTTACTATCTGGCTGTTGGCACTGCCGAAGAGCAAGTCTCCTTCCCAGTGGCCTGGTATCGCGCGGTCTTCAACGCTCGCAGGCCGCTCGCTTATTGAAACGGCATCACGGATTCTTCCGCGCTCATCGGTCTTCGCCGAGTAGTTCCGTGCGTGACGCATGATCCGGCACCGCCTCAGATGTGCGAGCAACTCCTTCTTTAGGGCGCCGCGGGCCTGGACATAGAGGCTACGGTAGATGGTCTCGTGTGACACCTGGTAGTCCTTGTTGACCGCATAGTCATGCTTGAGCCAGCCAGCAATCTGTTCCGGAGACCACCGCATCTTCAGTTTGGCCGCCACAACCTGTGCCAGCGCAGGATTTCTGACGAGCTTACAGGTCTTCGGACGGAGCGCGCGAACCCAGGCGAGTTCATCGGCTTGACTTGCGCGATAGCATTGGCTGCCGCCATTGCGCCGCAACTCCCGGCTAATGGTC
This sequence comes from Cupriavidus sp. H18C2, assembly GCF_049393795.1. NCBI lineage: Bacteria > Pseudomonadati > Pseudomonadota > Betaproteobacteria > Burkholderiales > Burkholderiaceae > Cupriavidus > Cupriavidus sp. H18C2. The sequence goes on from NZ_CP186011.1 coordinate 1,280,041, forward strand.
GATGGGGCGCGCCCGAGCCGGCAGGCGATCGATCGGACCGACAGACCCGCCACTACCGAGCGAGAGATTTCTTCCCGTTCGGCGAGGGTCAGGGCAAGCCTGGAACGGTGTCGCGGTGACGGTTGAATGCCGCCGGACTTCGCCAGAATCCCTTGTACTGATGAATGGTACCGATCAAACAGCCGGGCGATCTGGTGAAGCGTGTCCCCTTTTCGCCACCGCTCCCACATTAGTGCCTTCTGAGTCTCGGTGTAGTAAATCCGGCGCCTTTGTTTCATTTGCAGCACCTCCACGGCTTACGCAGTGTCTAGTGTTGCATCGACCCATTGAATCCACGGTCGGTCAGAGACACTCAATCTTTCTGTATACCTAGCGACCCCAACGCGACAGGAAGCGGCCGACGAACTCCTGCTCCGTTAAGTCTTCGCTCTAACGCGTACACCGGCTGCCGACGCCCTGCCGCAACTCCGGCCCTTTGCCGACGCAATTCCATCCCAGCACGCTCCCGTCGGCGTCCCGTCATCTGGGCAACCCCTCGGCGTCGTCCGCTATCTCGCCTCCCACAGCGCGATCGCACTAGCTTTGGGACGTGACACCCGCCCCAGCCCACCTGTCCCATCTCAAAGTTAATGGGAAGCCCGACCTAGATGGAGCGGCCCCCTGAATCGCCGGACACAGTCCCCCACTTACAATAGCGGGTAGGCATACGACTGTGTTTATGACTAAAACGAAGCAGGAATTGGTGGAAGTGTTGACGGGGCCGGAGCGCCGGCGGCGGTGGTCGCCGGACGAGAAGCTCGCGATGGTGCGCGAGAGCTGCGAGCCGGGCAAGACGGTGTCGATGGTGGCGCGCCAGCATGGCGTCAATCCGAATCAGCTCTTTCATTGGCGCAAGCTGTACCAGGATGGCAGCCTATCGGCGGTCAGTGCCGGTGAAGAAGTCGTGCCGGCATCGGAGTTGAGCGACGCGCTCAAGCAAGTCCGTGAGCTACAGCGCCTGCTGGGCAAGAAGACTATGGAGAACGAGATTCTCCGTGAGGCAGTGGAGGTGATGAAGTCGCGAAAATGGATTGCGCGCTCACCCTCATTGCCGGGGGACGACCTGTGAAGCGGGTCTGCGAAGTTCTCGGTGTAGCGCGCTCGAATGTGGCAGAGAAGCTGGCTCGCCCTGCAGACTGGCGGGACGGGCGCAGCGCCCGACAAACCGACGATGCAGGGTTGGTCGAGGAGATTCGCAATGCGGTCGCTCATCTGCCCAGCTACGGCTATCGCCGGGTCTGGGGTGTACTGCGCAGGGAGCGCGAGCGCCACAGTGCACCGCCCGTCAATGCGAAACGGGTCTATCGGGTCATGCGAATGTACGGCCTGCTGCTGCAACGCAGGGTGGCCCCGCCACGCCCGCAGCGCAGGCATGAGGGTAAGGTTGCGGTAGCAAAGACGAACCAGCGGTGGTGCTCTGACGGCTTTGAGTTCCGCTGCGACAACGGCGAGCCACTGCGCGTGACGTTTGCCCTGGACTGCTGCGACCGCGAGGCGATGAGTTGGGCGGCGACCACTGGCGGGCATAGCGGTGACGTGGTCCGCGACGTGATGTTGGCCGCCGTCGAGAATCGCTTTGGAAACGTGCTGAAGACGCCGACGGAAATTGAATGGCTGACCGATAATGGCTCAGGCTACACGGCAGACAAGACCAAGGCGTTTGCGTCGGCAATCGGCTTGAAGCCACTGACCACGCCGGTCTGCAGCCCGCAGAGCAACGGCATGGCCGAGAGCTTTGTGAAGACTATGAAGCGCGACTATGTCGCCTTTATGCCCAAGCCTGATGCCGAGACGGCCGTTCGCAATCTGGCCATTGCCTTCGAGCACTACAACGAGCAGCATCCCCATAGCGCCCTGAATTACCGCTCTCCGCGCGAGTTCAGGCGTGCGATGGCCTTATCAATCTAAGGGTGTGACCGTGTCCGGGGACACGGGGGCAAATCCACTAGATAAATCAAGGAGTTGCTGAGCGCCGTCGCAAACTACCTGGGTCGAAATCTCACAGTTAGTGGGTAAAAGGGGCGGTCCGTCTCACAGTATGTGGGTACAAAGGGATGGCTAGCGGACGGCAGGCCGGAAGTCGGTTCCAGCCGCAGAAGTGGTCAGGGCTTATCGTCGAAGTCAAACGACAGGCATTCGCCGATGACTAACGAGTGTCCCAGACTGGCCGGGAGGAGCCCCTCTATTCGACGCAATAACGCAGTACATCGGCCATTCCGAGCTTCACATTCGCCGCTGCGCACCTTCCGGCGACTGCTACGTTTCCGATCCCAGACCCATTTCCTGGATCAGCCATTCCACGAATGTCCCTACCTTGTACAAGTGCTTCTCATTCTGCCGGTAGGACAAGAAGTGGGTTTCGCGAGCAATGTGAGTGAACTCGTTTTCACCGATCGCCACGAGGTCGCCCCGCGCCAGTTCTCGCTCCGCGAGACGGATGCTTTCGAGCGCAATGCCCATGCCATCGACTGCAGCAGAAATTGCCAATGCACCACGGTCGAACGATGCGCGCGGTCGCGTTGGGCAGACCATTCCGTTGGCGCCGAACCAGTCTGGCCAGCTTACGCGGCTGAGTTGCGAATCGATCAGAGGAAGTCTCTCCATCTGAAGCTGTAGGGGCTCGCCGGCCTCGATTAGAGAAGGCGAGCACAACGGAACGATGCGTTCCTTGCCCAACGCGCGCACCACAAGGCCCGCCCTGGTGTGGGCTGATCCATATGTAATGGCGACGTCGACTTCGCGGGCATGTGTCAGATCGATGGCGTCCGCACCCGACGACAGCCGGATCGTAATGTCGCCATGTGTCTGCATGAACTGTGGCAGCCGTGGGCCTAACCATTTCGCGGCGAAACTCGGTGCGCAGTAGACCGCCAGCACCTGAGACTGCGGAGCCAGTGCGACCTCGTTGCAAGCGGCCTCGATGACGTCGAATACCCGGGACAGGCTTTCCTGCAGTCGCTTGCCCTCGGGCGTCAATTCCACTCGCCTGGTGCGGCGGTCGAACAGCTTGCGACCGAAATACTCCTCCAGTTCCTTGACCTGGTGGCTGATCGCGGACTGCGTCAGGTATAGCTCCTTGCCGGCAAGCGTGAAGCTCTCCAACCGGGCGGCCGCCTCAAAGGCACGCAACAACACAAAATTCGGTACGCGTCTCATACGAATGGACTGATGCATGAACCCGGTTCATGCTTTCATGAACACCCATCGTTTGTCAACGCACCCCTCGGCGACGACTATGAAGCCGTACCGCAGACGCCAGCACGGCATCCCGCGAATACCAATAGTCCCCACATTTATACCGAGGAGTTGACATGGCAGCCGTACTCGAACGCGCCCCGCAGGTTTTCAATAGCGAGGAGCGCACGTCCATTTACCAGCCCGAACAGACGGGGCTCATTTACCCGTCGGTCCAGACATACGCCACGTTTGCGGAGGAGCGGCAGCATCGCAAGGAGCGGCTCGTGGCCGCCTGCCGCGCTTTCGCCCTCGAACGGCTGGACTATGGCTTTGCCGGCCACCTGACCGTGCGCGATCCGGAACACCCCGAGCTGTACTGGACCAATCCGATGGCCGTGCATTTCGCGCAGGTCAATGTCTCGAACCTGATCTGCGCGGACCACGAAGGGCGTGTAGTCGAAGGCGAATATGCGATCAACCGCGCCGGCTTTGTCCTGCACGCTGCCGTGCACGAGATGCACCAGGACATCGTGGCGATGTGCCACGCCCACACCGAATACGGCACCGCATTCGCCTCGCTCGGCAAGGCCATCGAACCGATCACGCAGGACGCGTGCGCCTTCTTTGAAGACCACGTGGTGATTGGCGAGGAAGCCGGCAAGGTAGCCGTCGAGGTCAAGGGCGGGCACAAGGTGGCGAACGCATTCGCCGGCGTGAAGGCTGCCATCCACCAGAACCACGGGCTTCTGACCGCAAGCCGTCACAGCATCGAGGCCGCCGCCTTCTGGTTCATCGCGCTGGAACGCTGCTGCAAGCAGCAACTGATGATCGAAGCCACGGGAATCAAGCCGCACCTCGTCACGCCGGAGCGCGCGCGATATAGCCGCGAGCACGTAGGCAGCGATTACATCGGCTGGCTGCATTTCCAGCCGATCTGGGACCACCTGCGTCTCACGCAGCCCGACATGTTCGACTGATCTTCACCGTTGTACGGGCCGCATCCCTGCGGTCTTGAAGCGGGCCGCCACCTTCGATGGCATCAGCCACCGGCGGCCCGCTCTCCCATATCCATAACTAAGCCCCTAGGAGACACCCCATGCAAACACCAGCGAGCGTGGTGACGCCATTCGTCCCCACCGAATCCGAAACCTATTCGAAGGTCATGTGGCGGCTCTTGCCGTTCCTCTTCCTCTGCTACATGTGCGCATACCTCGACCGGATCAACGTCGGGTACGCAAAGCTGCAGATGATGCAGGATCTTGGCTTGAGCGACGCCGTCTACGGCCTGGGCGCCGGCATCTTCTTCGTGGGCTACCTGCTCTTTGAAGTGCCCAGCAACCTGATCCTGCTGCGCGTGGGCGCACGGCGATGGATCGCTCGCATCATGGTGACATGGGGTCTGATTTCCGCCGCGATGATGTTCGTCAACTCACCGACGAGCTTCTACATCATGCGCTTCCTGCTCGGCGTGGCGGAGGCCGGCTTCATTCCGGCCATCCTGCTCTATCTGACGTACTGGTTCCCGGCGTCGCGTCGCAGCAAGGTCACCGCCCTCTTCCTGACCGGCATCCCGATGTCTGGCGTGATCGGCGGGCCGCTATCGGGCTGGATCATGAACTCCATGCACGGCTCGCACGGTTGGGCGGGCTGGCAGTGGCTGTTCCTGCTCGAAGGCATTCCCACCGTACTGGTCGGCATCGTGGCCTACTTTTACCTCGACGACAAAGTGGCCGATGCCAAATGGCTGAGCAGTTCGCAGCGCGCGATGATCGAATCAAATCTGGCGGCTGAGAGCAAGGGGCACGCGCTGCATTCCGTACGCGATGGCCTGACCAACCCGAAGATCCTGCTGCTCAGCGTGATCTACTTCTTCTTCACCATGGGTCTCTACGGCGTCAGCTTCTGGCTACCCACCATCGTCAAGGCCAGTGGCGTATCGAACCCGCTCGACATTGGCTTGCTGTCGGCTATTCCCTACGCAGCCGCTACAGCCTCGATGATCCTGGTCGGCCAAAGCTCCGACAGCCGCGGCGAGCGCCGCTGGCATCTGGCCGTGCCAGGCGTGATCGGTGCGATGGGACTATGCGTGAGCGTGGCCTATGCCAACAACACGGCCCTCGCGATGATGGCGCTGACGATCGGTACGATGGGCATCATGACCACGATCTCCCAGTTCTGGACGCTGCCGCCGGCCATCCTTGGTGGTGCCGCAGCAGCAGCGGGCATCGCACTGGCGAACTCGGTGGGCAGCATTTCGGGCGTGATCAGTCCGTACCTGATCGGCTGGGTGCAAACGTCCACGGGCACAACGGGCAACGGCGTACTGGTGCTCGCTGCAAGCCTGGTCATCGGTGGTGTGCTTGTGTTCGCCGTGCCGGCCAAGCTCGTCAACCCTGACAGGGCCGGTCGTCGATAGTTGGAGCGCTTACGCCGCCGTCTGGCGAGTATCGGAGAAATACTCGTCCAGGCGGCGCGTCAGATTCTCGCGAGCCTGGGTCGTATGCACATCGGTCAACTCGGCAGCGCGTGCAGCGTCCCCGGCGGCGATAGCTTCGGCAATGGCTTCGTGTTCATCCCAGATGGTCTGGCGCTGCTGAGCAGAGGACTGCAGTACCGCACCCATGGCGCGGCGCAGGTGCATCCAGTAGTTCTGAGCGCTCTGCTCCAGGAACGGATTCCCGGCCGCACGGTAGATCGCATTGTGGAACTCCATGTCGGCATCCATCATCGCCTTGACGTCCTTGCCACGGGCAACGCGACGGCCGTTGGCGATGATCTTCGGATCGACCTTGAAATGACGCTTGGCCGCCAGCCGCGCAGCGAGGGCATCCAGCGAACCGCGGATCTCGTAGAGCTGGCCGACTGCCTCGGCATCGAGCGGCGTGACCAGCACGCCGCGGCCAGGCGCGTCCTGCACGAAGCCATCTTTCTTCAGGATGCGCAGTGCCTGAATCACGGGCGAGCGGGACACCTGCATCTGGTCTGCGATCTCTTCCTGTGTGAGGCGCGTGCCGGGCGCAAGCGTGCCGGCGCTGATGGCATCGAGAAGCATCTTGTAGACCTCGTCGACATAGTCGGGACGGGTCTGGATCTTGGAGAAGGTGGTTGCCATGGTGACTGCCTTTGCACTCTGTATCCAAAGCATTGTGGGCGAGCGGTGTGCCGATTGCAATCTCGGCATATGCGAGGGATATCCCCCTTGACATTCGGATCGGTCCCACCCTAAATTTGAACTCTGAATACAGAGTTCAGAACCCACGATAGGAACGGAGACACTGCAATGAAAGTTTTCTACGACAAGGATGCCGATCTGTCGCTGCTGCGCGGCAAGAAGGTTGCCGTCATCGGCTACGGCTCGCAGGGCCACGCCCATGCGCTGAACCTGAAGGACAGTCATATCGATGTCGTGGTTGGCCTGCGTGAAGGGGGCGACTCCTGGCGCAAGGCACAGGCCGCTGGCCTTTCTGTGGCCAGCATGAGCGAAGCGACGAAGATGGCGGATGTCGTGATCGTGCTGATTCCCGACGAAACGATCGGGAAGGTCTATCGGGACACCATTGCCCCGGCGATCCGCGAGGGGGCCACCCTTGCCTTCGCCCACGGATTCAATATCCACTACGGGCAGGTATCACCGCGTGCCGACCTCGATGTGGTGATGATCGCGCCGAAGGCGCCCGGCCATACGGTGCGGTCGACCTACGTTGATGGTGGCGGCGTTCCCGGTCTCATCGCGGTGGCCCAGGACCGTTCTGGACGCGCGCGCGATGTCGCGCTGGCGTACGCCTCCGCCATCGGTTGCGGACGGTCAGGCGTCATCGAAACCAACTTCCGGGAAGAAACCGAGACAGACCTCTTTGGCGAGCAGGCCGTGCTGTGCGGCGGTGCCGTCGAACTGATCAAGGCAGGCTTCGACACACTCGTGGAGGCAGGCTACGCGCCCGAGATGGCCTACTTCGAGTGCCTGCATGAGCTCAAGCTGATTGTGGACCTCATATACGAAGGCGGCATCGGCACGATGAACTACGGCATTTCCAACAATGCGGAGTATGGCGAGTACCTGACCGGTCCACGCATTGTCACAGACGAAACCCGGGCAGCCATGAAGGCCGTGCTGGCTGACATCCAGACCGGGGAATATGCGAAAGCCTTCATCCTGGAAAGCCAGGCGGGCGCACCGACCCTGCAATCGCGGCGGCGCCTGACTGCCGCCCATCCCATTGAAACCGTCGGGGCGAAGCTGCGCGGCATGATGCCGTGGATCCAAGCCTCCGCCCTCGTCGACAAGGCAAAAAACTAACGAAGTGCTGACAGCGTTGCGCGCGTAAACCCGATCTTGCATCGACGTATTGCGCGCGTACACTTTGGATACAGAGTTCAGAATTCAGTAGTCAAAGACTACGAGATCCCCCAGGAGACACCCATCATGACCACGCCTTTCGACCAACACGACGCCAGCAAGACCAGCGGTGGCAACGCAACGGCTGCGCCCACGGCAAAGAAGCTGATCCCCTACGGCGGCTACTACACAAGCCGCGTGCCGGGCCACGACCCCGAACTTACGGAAACCGGCCCGGGCACGCCGACCGGCGAATACATGCGCCGCTTCTGGCATCCGGTGTGCATGTCGATGGAACTCACGGACACGCCGCGCTTCCTTAAGATCCTGAGCGAAGAGTTGGTGGCGTTCCGCGACGGCAGTGGCCGCGTCGGCGTGCTGCACGCCCATTGCGTGCACCGCGGCGCCTCCCTCGAATACGGCGCAATCCAGGAACGCGGCATCAAGTGCTGCTACCACGGCATGGTGTTCGATGTGGATGGTGCGTGCCTGCACGTGCCCTTCCCTGCTGGCGAGGAAAAGGACGCCGACAAGTACGCGTGCTCGATCCGTCAGGGCGCGTACAAGGCCATCGAGCGCAACGGCCTGGTATTCGCGTATATGGGGCCGCCCGAGGAAGAGCCGCCGTTCCCGGAGTGGGAGCAGGACTTCACGGTGTTGCCTACAGACGAACTGGTGCCGTACAGCAACTTCCAACACTGCAACTGGCTACAGGTGCAAGACAATGCCGCTGACAACTTCCACCCGACCGCGCTGCACGCCGCCAAGAACGTCGTGGGTGGCAAGTTCCAGAACACAACCTTCGACGAAGTCGGTGCCGCGTCGATGGAAGTGGCACCAGACATGCAGTTCATCCCCGTCCATCAGGGGCGCGGCCTTGCCTGCGCGGGTGCCCGGCGCGTCGACAAGGACAAGATGTTCCTGCGTATTCAGCATCAGGTGCTGCCGAACCTGAGTCTGCACGCCTATACCTCGGAAGACGGTTCGAAGAAAAAGCTGTTTAGCCGCTTCCACATCATCCGCTGGACGGTGCCGGTCGATGACGAGAACAGCAAGATGATCGGCTGGCGTGTCATGGGCCCCGGCATCGACACCCGACTCGTGGGCGACAAGAGCATGGTCGGTTACGAAAGCATCGACTTCCTCGACGGCCAGGTGGCGATGCGTCGCCCCGAACGATTCGGCAAGTACAAGCTCGAAGATATGCCGCCGATTCCGCCCAATCACCGCGAGCGCGCCAACTACAAGGATGCCCAGTACGCGCCTGGCGATTACGAAGCCATCATCAGCCAGCGTCCCATCGCCGTGCATTCGCTGGAAAACCCCACCAAGTTCGATGCCGGCCTCTACGCGTTCCGCAAGATGCTGCGCGAGGCAGTGCGAGGGTCCAATGCCGCAGCAGCCGCGCAAGGCTTTGCGCAATGGTTGCGCGACGTGGGCGGCGCGCCTAACAGCTACTGCACCGGCAACGTATTCGAATTGCCGGAAGCGGATACGGTTGAGAAGGAGGTTGCCAATCGCCGACTGCTCGCTCGCAAGGCGGTGGCCATCATCACCGAGGCCGACAGCCTCAGAGGCGAGGAACGTGCAGCGTTCGTGAAGGCCCGGCTCGAGGAACTGGAACAAAGCCTCAAGGCCTGACGCCACTGAAATAACGCCGGGCGGCACTGCATCGCCCGGCCGATGTCCCTGGAGACCACATCATGAACGCCCCCCTCCCCCTTGCCGAGCGCGCTACGCTCACGCACCTGGAACTCGTCCTGCGGCAAGTCCGCATGGAGGCCACCGGCATCAACTCCTATGAGTTTGTGGATGCCGATGGCAACGAACTGCCCGCCTTTACCGCTGGCGCCCACATCGACGTGCATATCGCACCGGGCGTGATTCGCCAGTATTCGCTATGCAACAGTCCTGAAGAACGCCACCGTTACGTGGTGGCAGTATTGCGAGACGAAGCCGGGCGCGGCGGATCTCGCGGCATGCACGAAACGTTGCGCGTACCCAACCGCGTCAAGGTCAGCGTGCCGCGCAACAACTTCCCACTCGCGGAAGGCGCAAAGAAGATCATCATGCTGGCCGGCGGTATCGGCGTGACACCGCTCAAGTCGATGGTGCATCGACTGGAAGCGAAATGGGTTGACTACGAACTGCATTACTGTGCAAAGGGTCTGCAGTACGCCGCCTTCGAGTCGGAACTGCGAAGCATCGCCCGCATCGGCAAGATCCACTGTCACTTCGATGGTGGAGACCCGAAAAAGGGGCTGAACATCGCCAAGCTGCTGAAGCATCCCGAGGCGGATACCCATATCTACTACTGCGGCCCGGGGGGGGTTTATGCAGGCTTGCGCGGATGCCGCCGCGCATTGGCCACAGGAGCTCGTGCATTGCGAGCATTTCAAGGCGCCCGTGCAAAAGGCACCCACTTCCAGCGACTCGCCCGCGGAGGGATATGTGGTCGAGCTGGCCAGATCCGACAAGAAGCTCACCGTCGCGCCCGGCCAGAATCTGGCGGAGGTCCTCCAGCAGGCAGGCGCCGCCGTGGAAACGTCGTGCCAATCCGGCCTATGTGGAACCTGCAAGGTCCGCTACCTGGCTGGAGAGGTCGACCATCAGGACTTTATTCTGGACGAGTCAGAAAGACAGACAGTCATGACGCCGTGTGTGTCTCGCTGCAGCGGAGGAACATTGGTATTGGATCTGTAGCGGCGGGAGAAGAATATGCCTCGAGACACGCCTTCTCCGCTGGCCTACATTCTTCTCGTCCTGGTCTTGGTTTCGCTTGCTGCGCCGGCCGCTGAAGCCACAATGTCTCATGGGCTGGCGCAGGTGCAGGCCATCGGCATGAAGTTGGTCGATGACAGACTCAGCCACTGCGACGCTCCAGCCTGCGCCAGAGCGCGCGTGCTCAGGCAAGCCATCGATGCGACATCGTGTGAGACGTCAATCCCGGCGATAGCCTTGTCTGCCTCGCTCATGGCGGTATGGCATGACGTCCCCCCCGAACAGCTTTGCTCGCCCTTCCAATCCGGACGTGGTCAATAGTATGACGAGGGTACGGAGCAGCAATCGAAACGAAACATCCTTGCCGGAAAGGGGGCGCTGTGCGCCTACAAACTCGGCATCAGCCTTCCGTCATCAGATCGATGAGGGTTGCTACGTGGATATCGACGGTGTCGAGGCACGGCACTGGGCAATTCTCATCGCTCAACAGAAGCGGAAGCTCGGTACAGCCCAGAATAACTTGCTGAATTCCCTGCTGCTCATGCATTGATCGAATGATCTGCACAAAGCCTTCGCGCGCGTCGTCAGTGACCACCCCGTGTTCGAGTTCCGCTTCAATGCGATCCTGGATATACGACATCTGTTCCCCGTTCGGGCAGACGATTTCAATGCCCGCCTTCTCGAACGGCGTCCGGAAGAATGAATTGGACATCGTGAACACTGTGCCGAGCAATCCAACTGTCTTCAGGTTTCGCCTTTGCGCCGTCGCAAGCGTCGCTTCAATAGCACTAACGAGAGGGATCGGAGATTTCGCCTTGAGGTCGTCGAAGACGATATTTGGTGTGTTCCCTGTGAGGGCGGCATAGTCCGCGCCCGCGGCGGCCAGACAGTGAATCGCATCCAGGACATAGGCAGTCAGGTCGTCGTAGCGCATCTCCTTGCACATCTTGAAGACTTCAAACGCGCTCAAGGTTTCGATAGACAGTCGCGGAAGAACCTCCGGCCCCATCTTGTCCTTCAGCCCCTCAACGAGCTGGCGATAGTACGAGACCGTTGACTCGGGACCGATGCCGCCAATAAGACCAATCTTTTTCATAGTACGGGTGCAGACCAAGAAAAGTTGCGAGAGAGGGTTCTGCCCTCCGCGCCTCTACGAGCGACGGCTGTCCGTCGCGTGGAGCTCATTGCGTTATGACGCCTTCGATACACGTCACAGACTGGCCGCCGACGCGAATGGTATCGGCCCCCTCGAACGACACAACGAGCTTCCCATCGCGGCCTACGATAGAACCTTGGGTCGCTACATACGTCGCACCGAACTGCCCGATCTGACCGGCATCGCGGATAAATGCCGCGACAGAGCCATTGCCACTACCGCAGACCGGATCCTCGTTGACCCCTACACTGGGTGCGAAAGCACGCACCTCGATCGCGGCGTTCGCATCCTCTCCATATGCACCGAATACGACAACCCCGATAGACTCATCCTGCCTGTTGAAATCCGCCATACGTGCGTAGTCCGGGCGAAGACCGAGAACGGCGTCCGCACTTTGAAGCTGAACGATGGTCCAAACGGGTCCGACGTTCACGAGCTTCGGACTATGTTCGCGAAGTATCGATGCCCCCAAGATTGACTCCAGTTCCTGGAGCCGATCTTCTTTGACAGGCGTCAGGGTGGGCACAGGAAGCTTGAACGCAATCAGCGGACTCTCTCCGGTGCGTGCAGTAACACTGAGTTCGATCAAACCTGCACCGCATTCCTGCACTAACTTGCCCTGCTTTACCGCAACAACTCCTGCTTCGATCAGTGCGTGAGCCGTGCCCAGCGTTGGATGGCCGGCAAACGGAAGCTCGGACTGCGGGGTAAATATCCTGACCTGGTAGTCCGCATCCGCGTGAGTGGGCGGCAATACGAAGGTGGTCTCCGACAGATTCGTCCAGTTCGCGATCCGTTGCATCTGGTCGGAACTTAGTCCTTGGGCGTCTAGAACTACCGCGACCGGATTACCGCGATAAGGCGTGTTCGTGAAAACGTCCACTTGTTTGAAGGGTACGGGCGTCATGGTTGCCTTTATATGGGTTGTCAAACGACCGTCAACCGATCGTGTCACAGAAAGTAGTCGAGGATGGTTCCTGGTGAGCGCTTTCACCAGCCGCGCTTGCGACGAACGCGCGTAGCATTCCCATCGCCTCCGGCGTATCCTTCAACGCGCTGAGCATTGCGTCTGGGTCTCGACCTTCCTCATGCAGTGCTTGGCGTCTCTTCTGGATGCACGCTGCAGAAATAGCGGGAGTGAACTCAGGATGAAACTGCGTCGAGATAGCGTTGGGCCCGTAACGAACAACCTGATGGCGATCGTGACGAGACACGGCCAAGGTCGTGGCCCCCGGCGGCAACTCCATGACGGTTTGCAAGTGAGTGAGGTGCGCCTGGAAGCGATGCGGCCAGTTCATCAGGAACGGATCCGCTTCGCCCGCGGCCGTTTTGACAATATCCAGACAGCCCATCTCTCTGCCTTCCGGATGGAAATCCACACGCCCTCCTAGTGCATGAGCCATCAGTTGATGCCCGTAGCACACGCCGAAGAGCGGCATCCGTATGGCAACGGCCTGTCGAATCCACTCCGCAGTCAACTCACTCCAGCCATGACGATCCGTAACCATTTCCCAAGACCCGGTGATGATTGCGACCTTGTTCGGATCGGGCGGAGGCAACTGCTCATCTTCGAAAACGCGGACCACATCCAGGTCTGCCACCGGCTTGCCCAAGGCTTGGCTAAACCAGATTGGGAGATCCCCTTGCGAGTCGCGAATCTCGAGAGGCGGCGTTCCAACTTGGATAAGCAGCACACGTGCAGCCGATTTCGGCCGGAACACTTGGGCCTTTTCCGAATCGGTAAGAACCTGATGATGAGTCATTTCTGCTGACGGTTGTTGACGCGGCGGACCTGATCGCGCGCCGCCTTGGATGAAAATCAGCGCGCAGCAAGGGCTCGATACTCTGCCACCTACCGCTGTGCGCTGTACACTGAAAGTAGAGAGTGCCATCATAGTTGACGTGACACTACAAGCCAATCAGCAAAGTGTCACAACACACTATTGGTACTGGTCATGCGCCTTCGATCTCCGTGGAACCCTCGTCTTTCCGACGCCACTTCTTCATCTCCTTGCGACCGACTAGCCACAGCTTTGTCGGAAGACATCCTGGACGGCTCACTCGAAACAGGCGACCGATTGCCGGCGCATCGGGATCTTGCCGATCAACTCGGCATTGGCATCGGGACGGTCACGAAAGCGTATGGCATGTTGGAACGTAGGGGTCTAGTAAGAAGCGTCAAAGGAAGAGGAACGTTCGTCGCAATCAGTCACGCTCGACGAGGCCCCCTCATCGACTTGTCTCGGAACGCGCCGCCTGCTGCGATGACTGAGCGCGTACTCGCCCGCACGCTCGCAGCCGTCGCCAAACGGGCCGACGCTGGTCACTTCAACCACTACCCGCCATTTGGCGGCCACGATGAACACCGAAGAATGATGGCGCAGTGGTTCGCGAAAGTCGGTTTGGCAGCCGATCCCAATGTCCTGATGCTGACAAGCGGAGCCCATCACGCCGTAGCAGTAGCCATGTCAGTGGCCTGCGGTCACAACGGCACGCTTTTCACGGAGTCGGAGACTTATCCGGGAGCCATCGCCCTCGCCAGATTTCAGGGTGTCCCCTTGCGTGGCGTGGCGATCGATGATGAGGGTCTGATTCCTGACGCATTGGACCGAGCACTAGCTAACTGCAAAACAGAGCGTGCGGCAGTCTATGTAACACCGACCATGCAGAACCCGACTGCGGCGACCATGAGCCTTTCGAGACGACAGGACATCGTCTCAGTGTGCCGCGCGCGCAGCGCCACAATCATCGAAGACGATGTGTATGCGCTGCGCGCAGATGAATCACTCCCGCCGCTCGCGATGCTCGCTCCAGAGCGTACCTTCTATGCGAACAGCATGTCGAAGACGGTCAACCCTTCGATGCGCATTGGGGGACTAGTCGTTCCAGGATCAAGCATTGACGCCGCGCTTAACACACTACAAGCCACTGCCGTCATGGTGTCGCCCCTCACGTGTGCACTCATGGAACAATGGATCCTCGACGGCACGGCTGACGCCCTCAGCCTCTCCATACAAACTGAAGCCGAGCGTCGGACCATCATCGCAGAAACCATCCTCGGCGGCCTGATGAAAAAGCGCGAAAGGCGGGGATATCACGTCTGGCTGCCAATGACAAAGCAAAAAGCAGCTCACATCGAACTCGCAGCGAGGTCGATAGGTGTTCTGCTCACCCCGCCGTCTTCGACCGCTGCGACTGACGACAACGACGGCGGCCTTCGACTTTGCCTGGGCGCGCCGTCTCTGCCAGATCTGACCTGTGCCCTAGAGTCCATGGCGAAGCTTTTGGCACAAGCAAGCGCCCCAACGGCAATATCGAGCTCCCTCTTTTAAACTCGCTTTCGATAAAAGTGTCGCATGACACTAAATTCGTTTACGCGAAGTGTGTCGCCGTCTAAGCTGCCATGAATCTACACTGACAGCGGGCGCCCATAGCGCAGAGCGGCAGAAGTTAAGGCATGAGCAAGACACACGTAGAAACAGGTTTAGTTTGCACGGTGGACGATGAAAATCGGCTGGGGCGCATAGATCGTGCGTGCACCAGCGACTGTCTCGGCGAGCGGGAGTCGCGATGACCATACAGTCGCCCGTCCCCGCCGTAGCAGCACAGCAGGCCATCGATTCACGTGTGGATTGGTTCAGCCTGCTGGTACTAATTCCGCCCCCTCTATTCTGGGCGGGCAACTTCATTGTTGGGCGTGCAATCCGCGATGAAGTGCCACCATTCATGATGCTGTTCTGGCGGTGGCAAATCGCCTTGACACTGTTGCTGCCGTTCGCTTGGCGCGTTATGCGCCGGGATCGTCATCGCTACCGACAGTATGCGGGGCGCCTAGTTGGCGTATCGATGATGGGCATCGTCGCATTCAACGCTTTCGTCTGCGTTGGCCTACAATCCACGACCGCGTCGAACGCGCTGTTGCTTAGCTCCTTCATCCCAATTTTGATCGCACTGTTTGCTGCTCTGTTCTATAAGCAGCCTCTAAAGCGAGCTCAAATTCTGGGGCTGACGCTCTCATTCGCGGGCGTACTCACCATCGTGTTGCAAGGCGACTGGTCGCGACTTTTCTCGCTGTCGTTTTCTCTGGGGGATTCAATCGTATTGTGCGCAATGGTGTCTTGGGCGCTCTATACGCTGTGGCTTCGCGCATTCCCCTCAGACATCGACCGCATCGGCCTTATGGCCGCACAGATCGTCATCGGGTTGGCTGTGCTGCTTCCCCTGTATCTGTGGGAGCGCTTCTCAGGACCAGCTCCCGTCTGGTCCGTCCAATCCCTGAGTGCTATGGCATATCTAGGAATCTTCCCCTCGGTTGTCGCATACCTGCTCTACAACATCGGCGTTGCTCGCGTTGGCGCCGCGCGCGCAGGGCTGTCGATTCACCTGCTCCCTCTCTTCGGCGTGGTCTTGGCTGTGCTCTTCCTTCATGAGTCCATTCACTTGCATCACGCCGTCGGGACGATAGCCATCGGCGTCGGCATTCTGCTTTGCACGAAGCGCCTAGCGTCCTCGACCGAGCGCCGCCCCCCCTGTCGACGACGCTACGAGCGTATTGAGCCAGGACCCTCAAAAGATCAACCCATCGAATTTCCCACTCTCTAAGGACTGGCCATGAAACATCGTCAAGCTCTCTTCGCCGTCATCGGGGCGCTATGTGTCTCCTCGGCTTTCGCGGAACCTCGGTTTCTAGATTCCAACACGGTCACAAAGGGAACCCTCCCTTTCTCCGAAGCCGTGCAAGCCGGAACGACGCTCTATCCTTTCCGGCCAAGTCGGCTTAGTCCCGGGAACCCAGAAGCTTGCACCCGGTGGCATCGCGGCCGAGTCGCGTCAGACAATGGATAACATCAAAGCCGTTCTCGAGGCGCACGGACACAGCCTTGAAAGCGTCGCAAAATGCACGGTCTTCCTCGTTGATTTGAAGGAATGGGCAGACTTCAATACCGTCTACACCACGTAACTTCCAGCCGAGGCGTTATCCGGCGAGAAGTGCGGTGGGCGTCCGCGAGTTGGCACTAGGCGCCCGCGTCGAGGTCGAGTGCATCGCCACGAAGTAACCGGGGACTTGGGCTGTCAGGTCAATGTCTTCATTTGGAGAACTATCCGACATTGCCATAGGGAAGCTCGATGTCCGAGAAGGGTCTGTTTGGGACTGTCACCGACCTGATTCCTACCATGCGTGCGCCACCGCGCCTCTCGGTAAGGCAGTCCCTCTTCACGCAATGCGCTTCCGCCATAAACGCATGGCCAGCGCAAATGAAAAAACCGGCTTACGCCGGCTTTTTCCCCCGCATCCCAGGTGGTCGAGCCACACCGACACCGCGGGTTAGCTGTTAAACAGAACGGTATCTCGTTGCAGAGGTTTGTGCAACATACAATGCAACTTACTCGGCACGCCCGTCTTGAGACTAGCTACTAAATGCCAACTCAGGCGTCGGGTCGCGCCAGGCATAGGTGAACTATCAATGGTCCCTTGCAGCGCATCTTGGGAGGTCAGACCCGGATATTTCCGAGGAAACACGCCAGGGACCGGCTTACGCCTAGATCGCAGGACTGGCGCGAGTAGGCGCCGGCAATCTCACGAGGTAAGTCGAAACAGTTTCAACCGTATGGGGGCGCCAATCCAGAGCGCTCTCTGCATTGTGCCAGCCTTGCTGACTCCGACGTATTCGTCGCAACATCTCGCGCGGAATTCCCATATCCTCGCTGGGCACGCCTGGCAGAATGACCCCCAAGCGGCCTTCGCGCACCCATCGCACGATGTCTTCCCGCTCGACGTGCAGGAATCTCGCCGCGACTCCAACGCTGGTCCACCGCAAATCGCAGTGAATCCCACCATAGCCATAAGGGACCACAACTCGTACGGACCAGAAGTATGGAAGAACCCATTTGGCGAACATTAATTCGACACTTGCGTCCCGACGCACCAAGGCGACAGCTCGCCTCTCGATGACGGCGGGATTTAGCAAGCGGCTGACACACTCTCCTATCGTCATGCCATAGCGCAATACCGTAGCGATGTCGATGTAGTCGTCCGTCCGTCTAGATTGCTTGTAACGGCCCAACAGTTCCTCGATTGCCCGTCGGGGATATTTGTGTTCGCCGCCTTGCCGTCTGTGCCCACACCGCTTGAACATAGCGACAATGATCGACGTCGGCACGTTGAACCGCTCAGCGCAATCGCGAGACGACAGGCCTTCGTGGCGTGTATGCCAAGCGTCATGCAGAGCCTCTAGCGAGACCCTTTTCGGATTTTTTGTCCACACGGTTGGGGATCGCCTCACCCACTTTGGAAGCTGCTCCACATCGACGGGCCAAGTATCCGACCCACCCAAAAAAATGGGAAGCCAGTAGCCCAGGACAGTCCCTTTGGCCGGCGCACTTCTATAGAGCTCTGCTACCGCTGTTTGCAGGTATCGCTGCAAACTCACTCCCATCGGTCCATGGGTGCCGCGAAACAGCTCGGTCGCGACCAATTTCTGCAACTGAACCAGATCGCTATCCTCCCTTCCGGCAAAGTCCTTTACTAGGAATAGCGCAGGATTCCGGAGGCGAGATAGGGCGTCACCCGCGGCGGCAAACGCACAGGCATCCCCTCGCTCGCCCAAGCCACCGAGGCGCTCCTGTTCAGTGATGGAATTGCCCATCCACGCATAACCGAGCGCCCTGAGAAATGGCACGCGAACGGGTAACGGGAGTTTCCCCCAGTCGTTTCTCATTTCGCCGTTCGTCAATCGTAGCCCCAGAACATAGCGCGTGACCCGGATCTCGGCGTCCCCTGCCATCTCGCGCCGCCAAAGCGCGAGCGGAAATCCGCAGATGCAATGGGCTACATCAAAGCGGCGCCAACTCAGCGCCCTACTACAAATGGGGCAGATGGCCACGAGGCGGAGTCGATGCACAAGACATGCGAGTACCGCCCGCCTCTCCCAATCCTCGCGCCAATATGCTGCGTGTTGAAAGCATTCGGGGCAGAAGGCTGCCCGTTGGCGTAGCCGATCAATTCCCTTAACCTTCCTCTTTGACTCTTCCTCGAGAGCCTTGCTCTGGTCAAGCGAAAGCGCTTGCTGGTATCGTACGCGTAACACGTAGCCGCGTGCGCTCTCGTCGCAAAGGGCTTCGCTGCCCCTTTGCACTTCACAACGGCTTGCCAACACCACGGATCGTGCGGCATTCGCCCCCGACAACGGGGACTTTTGAGCCACGGATGTCGTTCTCATTGGCGACTTCCCGTCGCCTTGGCATGAACCGGCGCGAGGCATCTCAGAAGGCCATATCAGGACAGAATGGTTGCCCCACCTCGTCCAGCAGGTTATGGCTGAAGCTGCGATTGAACGGATTCAGTTTCCCGATACCGTCGTGCCAGATCGCGGCAGTGAAGGCCTTCTCCATCAAGTTCATACTAAGCTGCTTATTTTTTGAGGCGCCGCTCATCTCGATGGCTTCGATCAGCAGTTTCTTGACGTAGCCAAGCGCGCCGTGAGTGGCATACCACATGCGTGGCCCGTACAAATGGTCAGCGATCTCAGCCGCGTTCTCAAACGGCAGCTTGTCTGCCAGGGCTCGCAGGACATCAAGGAAGTCGTTGAACTGATCCGTCTCCTCCATCGCGAACGCGCCGATGTGCTGCACCGATGAGAACCGGCCTCGCAGTTGCTGGTTTTTGTCCAGGATGGCACGCGAGTTTGGCAGTCCCATCAGCACGACCGATACTCCCGATTGATTCATCAGGCTCTTTACGGAATTGGCATAACGCAGCAGCTTTGGATAGTGCGACGATTCGGTGAAGTGGTGAAACTCATCGATGATGACCAGCTTGATGCGGCAATACTCGGCAATCTTGGCGAAGCGAGCAATCAGTTCCTGCTCGCTGAGCGTCCGCCCCGTGGTCACATCCAGTTGCAGCATGAGGGCACGTGCAATGGATTTCTCGGTGGGTATTGTGGGAATCTCGATGTAGAGGACGGGGACGCTCGGCGTGCCATCGACAAAAGTCTTGGGATGGGTGTCCAGAAGCGATCGCGCCAGTGTCGTTTTTCCGACGCGGGTATCACCCACCACCAACATTCCCTTCGGATCGGGCGAGGTGATCATACCGTCCATGCGCGCCCTCAAATCATGGAATGCGGGATAGTCGATGATGTACTTTGAAACTTCGTTTGCAGCCAAGTGGGCCTGTGTCTCAACTCTCATGATCGGCTCCATCAGCCTCGCTGGATCCGACGGGGGGGACACCAAGACGGCTCATCCGTCCCAAGGCGAAACCGGGCAACGCTTTGCGAGGGCGCATGCGAAAGACACCTAAGGTCTGCGAGTTGTCGGCGTGCGGCGGTGCAGCTTCCTGTGGCTGCCGCACTCTCGCACGTTTGCCGGCATCCTTGGCAATCGCCGCGGCTTTGCGTCGTCGGACAGTTCCATCGGCCTGTGCCGCTTCAATTTCTCGGCGCAATGCCGTGCGGCTGGCCGCGAGCCGGACACGCTCCGTCTCATTGAGATTCTTGGCTCGTTGATGCTTACGCAAAAGGTCGTGCTCACGCAAGGTAAGACCATGCGCGTAGCCGGGATCGACGTTAGGTACGAGTAGTTCGAATCGCGTGTCCGGGTGAGTGATCCAGATATGCCCGAGGTCCATTGGGTCGAACCGAACGGTAACTTCGCAGTGCCTGCCATATCGAAGCCTGAGCCCCTCGAGTTCGGCAGAGGCATAACGTTGGTTACCGAACAGCTTGATGCCGCTTTTCCCAACGTGCCGCCGCGCCGATGGGCGACAGGCACGCGCCACCGCCTCGTCGCTATGTAGCGAGTCCAGCTGACGGCCAGGCGCACATTGCCGCCAGACAAGCTCCGGCGTCGCACCACCCAAGCCTTGGTGTGGCGCGAGCCCATAGACCGTATCGATCCACCTACCCAGGATCTCACGGAGCGCCGAGATCGTCAGCGTTGCGTTGCCTTCTGCATCATAGCCAAGCCGCTCTTTCGGACTGCCATATGTCGTGCCGGGCAACGAACTGATGAAGCTGCGATTTACCGTCCCAATGAACCGCTCGATATGCCCCTTGTTATCTGGACGATAGGCCGGGCAGAACATCGTCACAATATCCAACTCGGTGCAGGCCGCCTGAACTGCAGCGGAGTCGAATTCCTTGGCGCGGTCGAACAGCACCATCTCGATCTGCCCATGGGCGAGCCGTCGCGGTGTGTTGATCGATAGATGGCCAGCGTCTACGCCGCTGCCGCCCGCACCAGACCGCGTATCGGAAGCCCCTGTCATGGCCTGGCGTAATAGAGCCAAGACGGTTTGTTCGTTCGGGCTGGCAAGCGACACCTCCCATGCGACGACCATGCGTGTGGCCACGCAGATCATGACGGACAGATTCGGTCGGCCGACGGGCTTTCCGGTCACCTCGTCAACGAGAACCACATCGAGCACACCGTGGTCGGACTGCACTATCTGCAGCGGGCGGCGCGGCGCTTCGCTCGGATTGGCCTTGGACAGACTCAACATCCGGCGTGCCTCGGCGGCCCCAACCTTCGCGGACAACCGCTCGATGGCCGGCCGATTGTGAAGCGATCGATATAGGGTAGCCCGGCTAACGGGTCGGGCAGGCGGACCGAGCGCCCAGGCGTTCTCCACCGAGACCTGCGTATTGAGATCGTCCAGGATCTCCACGACGGGACGCCGTGGCCGCTGCAGGCACTGATCCACGGCACGGGAGACCTTCTCGGCGTGGCCTGGGGCTAAGCGAGGCTTTCCCTTGCCCCCCCGAAGATCCGTGTGCGACATGAGCGCCGCGAAGCCATCGCGAAGGAAGGCCTGCCACCACCGCACGACCGTGGAGTCTGAGGGAGGTCGTGCGTCGCCCAGCCGATGCGCCGCGCGATCGATGGCGTCCCGCAGCCACCTTCCCCGCCGGAACATGCTCACACCCTGCTTGGCGACTTCGCGCAGGTAGCCGCGCCTGCGCGCCGTCTCCTTGCGCACGGAATCGGGTGCGTCGCGAAGCTGTCCGCCGGCGCTCTGCCGGATGAGGCCTGAATCCAGGCCGATCTCTTCCACTGTGAACTCGACAAGGTGGCCGTCTTGAAGGTCGCGGCAAATCAGGGTTCTAGCATCCAGCCCAGCGCACACCTGAAAGGCCTTGCCACCCCGATGAAAGATCCGCGCGGATTGGTTGGCCGCACTTCCTACGGCGCCGGCCACGGGGGATCCGCCCGTCATACGAACAGCTGCTTGTTGTCGAGAATTCTTCATTTCCGCCTCCTCATACGAACCGATGCCGACGCATCTCAGCCCCGCCGATCAACTCGTCATAAACACTTCGCACCACGCTTAGCTGGGCACCACTCAGTGGTCCCCGGATGAGATGAGATGGGCTCAACGTAGACAGCTCGATGATGGAAGGCTTCGTCGGCGAGAATGCACAGACGCGGAAATGGCAGACGCCCTCGTCACCATGGGCGACGAGTTGCCTATCCGGCGATGCGAACGGCATGCCGGCTCGCGTAGGGATGAAGATCAGATGCGCGATCCCGTCGCTGGAGAAAAGAAAGTCCGGACGATGTTCGACCAGTTTTCCAGAAGCAAAATGCGTCAGCACGCCAGGCTGCTCGCGAAATTCCTGGATGAGCTGAAGGGTGGCACACGCCTCCAGAAAGCCCACCAGCGGGAGCAATTCCTTGGCGCGAAGCAGAATCGAACGCCCCTGGCTCGGCGACGGCCAGCGACCGTAATAACTCACGGCGCGCCGGCCCGTTCGCGGTGGCAAGAACGCCCACCGGAAGCCGTCGAAGAATTGGATGGATGAGGTCGTAGGCATACCAGCCTCCACGAAGTCTTATCTCAATCACCTCGTGAACTGCGGGACGACAAAGTCCTTGACCTGGCATGCCCCCTGTTCAATACTGGGGTTGTCCGACCCAGTAACCGAACAAGCAACATGCGTAGGCCTCTACGGTCGTACGCAGAACTCTAAACCGCGTGACGCAGCGCCAACTGCCCCACGCGGTTTTTCGTTTCCGCTCGCCAGAGCGGAAACGTCCGAGCTAAGCATAGTCCGAGATGCGAGGCCTTCCAAACTCAGAGCGCATCCTTTGCCTTGCCAGGCTGGACGAGAGATGCGCCTCTATTTTTCAGTATATAAATTTCATCGGCTCGATGAGCCCGGCGCAAGCCGGCTTTCCGCGACCACACGGGGCGATCGCCGCGGCTTCATGGGCGCTAGCAAGATTGAGCTTGCGCGGCGACAGCGCCGCATGACATGACATGGCTTGCCTGCCACAGTTGCTGCATCGCCTGCAGCCTGCGCACGCGCTCGGTCTTCACGTAGCGAGTGGTCGTGTCCAGTGAAACATGGCCGACGTTCTGCTGGACGATCTCGACAGCGACTCCCGCATCGAGCGCGTGCCATACGTGCGTGTGGCGCAGCCAATGGGTGGTGGCTCGCCCCAGGCGTGCGGCACTCGCCGGGTCGCTTTCCAGCAGACCTTGCGCGCAGTGCGTGAAGAACGCCCGAAGATGCCGGTGGAAGCTGCTTGCCGCAACGTGCCGAGTCGGATCCCAAGCCGTCTCGCCACGCTCGCGCCGGGCGGACGGATTTGCCCCAATCAGCGCAACGGCGGGCGAAGCCGCCGGGTCCGCAGACAGGCCGCGTGCCCGCAGATAGTCGCGCAGCCGCGAGACCGAATCCGGCGACACGGGAACCTGCCGCATCCGATCGCCCTTACCCCGCACGGTCAGCCACCATCCTTCGAGCGGCGGCATTCCCGGTTGTGGCAGGACCTCCCACGTCAGGTCTCCGGTGGTCGTCGACATCAACTCGGCCAGGCGCAAACCGGTTTCGTGCAGCAGCGGCAACGCGAACTGCAGACGTCGCGATGACACTGTGGCCGGCAGTCGGGCGAGCGCCTCCAGTACGACCTGCCATTGCGACGCGGTCAATCCGCGGCCCGCGTCCGGCCCAAAGGATCAATGCTCGAGCCAGTACCCGCGGCAAGTTTCTACGTGGCAGTGACCCGCGCTGAACAAAGTGTTGCCATCGTTACTGACAAAGCGGGCACGTCCGCTTTGCCGTTCTGGATTCCGTAACTCCCCGCCCATCGACTTGCATTGACCCCGGCGTAGTATCGCAACCGTCGCCAGCAACTGCCCCGCTAGCGGGGGAGTGTAAGACCCACGGCAGTGCGGTATCGTGGCACGTTCCTGGGCGAACAACTTGGAACGCTGCGGAGAATCCAGATTGGGACGCTGCGGCTTGAAGGAAAAACAATGGACCGCACCGAACGACTGCTTGAGCGTGGCTATTTCCCCTCCCAACTACCACCATCATTCACGACGGAGAATCTGGCAAAAAATCATGCGGCTCTATATGCGCAATGGTTCGCTCTTCAGACGCCCCCAAAAACAGGCCCAAAGATTCCAAAAGCACCAGGCGCAAGGGCAGAGCTTTCCAGCGTCGCGCGGGCCGGTCATCAGCGGCGCGTCACGAGCCTGACGAATCCCGTTGCGCAAACATATCTATCGAAGCATATTGCAGAGAACTGGGGCGAGTTACTAAAGCACTACCGGCAATCCAGACTATCGGCAAGTCGCCCGAGATTTTTGCACAAAGGATCTCGAGGCGCGAACATACCTTCGATGCAGTTTCTCTACAATCGCAAGGTCCTGGAATCTGCAGGGTATAGGTATATGCTTCGCACCGACATCTCGAGATTCTTCCCGACAATCTACACACACTCCGTTCCATGGGCACTTCACGGCAAAGCCGCAGCAAAGAAGAGCCGGAAGCCGACGCCGAAATTTTTTGGCAACCTGTTGGATCTGGCACTTCGTCAGGCGCAGGACGAACAGACATTCGGCCTCCCGATTGGACCGGACACGTCACACATCATTGCTGAAGCCATCGCCACAGCCGTTGATCTGGAGTTGAAGAAGCGCCTGAAAGGACTGCCCGCGGGCTTCCGTTATGTCGATGACTACTTCATGTTTTTTGCCACAGCCCGCGAAGCGGAATCGGCACTCGCGGCGCTTATCCGCTCGCTGAAAGAATTTGAGCTGCAAGTCAATTTTGAAAAAACCAAAACATCGCCAGTTCTTGAGATAACGGATGATTTCTGGAGCCACAGGCTCCGTAGCTTTTCGATCGCCAAAACCGGCCCCAAGCAGGTGGCAGATTTCAGCCATTTCTTCGAGTTGGCGAAAGAGCTGGCACGATTAAACGCCGATGAAAGCGTCATGATTTATGCGCTCAAAAAGGCATCCTCTGTCATTGTCCGGAAGAACAACTGGGATCGCTTCGAGGCTCATATTTGTCAAGTCGCAATGGGATACCCAAATACTCTGCAAACCATTGCTCGGATCTTCTCAACTTACAAGAACGTCGGCTATCCATTGGGGAAAACAAGGCTCAGCCGCTTTATCAACGCTTTGATCGAAGATCATGCCCCTCTAGGTCACCACAGCGAAGTGGCATGGTGCCTGTGGATGGCAAAGGATCTCGGCTTGCTCCTGTCTGAAGCAAACATCGATCTTGTCGCAGAGATGCACAGTTCCGTATGCGCGCTGATTTTGATGGACCTTCATAGCACCGGACGTCTGACTAAGATACCGAAAAACTCATTCTGGAAAGCACAGGAACAATCCAGTGCCCTCTATGATGACCTGTGGCTGCTGGCCTACGAAGCAGGAATCAAAGGATGGGGTGGATTCGCCAACACGCATATCGCTGCGGATCCAGTTTTCAATTGCCTCCTGGCGCTGAACGTACATTTCTACGATCAAGCCGCGACTCTGAATCCCCTGTTCACGGCAAAGCAAGATGCGCTAGCACGGAAGAATCTTGCGGGGATTGAAGCGCTATTCGATCTTGACGATGTGGAGAACTGGCTTGACTACGAGGAGGGCGATGGCAGCTACGAAGGTGTCATTGTGTCGTTCGAAGGCGACACCGACGGCTTCGATGAGGACGACGAGGATTCCGAGGACGATGCAGAAGATACAGAAGACTCCCCGTACTTCTAGCTCATCGCCAACTTGGGCAAGAAGCGATCCGGAGAATTGATGATGGCACTAACAGACAAGACTCCGTGGGATCCAAGCCCTCAACATGTCGCCCGCATCAGAAGCAAGATGCCGGCTCCCCGAGCATGCCCCTACTGCGATAGCCCGGTTCGCATAGTCAATAACAGTGAGATCTACGGCGCATCGTACGGGGAATGGCCGTGGTCCTACGCATGCACACATTGCGATGCCTATGTGGGCATGCATCCGTTCACCGCCACGCCGCTGGGAACTCTAGCTAACAAAGCACTCCGGAGCGCGGAACAAAGCGAAGGCACCGTTTGATCTGCTTTGGAAGCCCAGCACGAAGAAGCGCTCCGCGGCATATCAAGCGCTCGCCGCTCATCTGACCATCGATATTGAACTATGCAATTTTGGCCTCTTTGACGAGGCGGCTTGCGACAAGGCGTGGCGATGGGCACTTGAACAGGCCGCCACGCCAGAGTCAGCGCACGATCGTGGGAGTGCTGCGGCGAGGCACGGCATCCCGATCTCCGAGTGCCCCTTTCTAAACGCCGAACTGACCTCTGCCTGGCGCAAAGGTTGGAGGGCATTGCCGCTTTGGTCGCCAGACAAACCCGACTAAATCCCTTCGCACGCCGCCAAGAGCGAACTACAGCCCAGGGCCTCGACGTGTTGACTACCGCGCCGTACGAAGAGTGCCCGCCTTCGTGTCGAACTTCCACCTCGCACATCGTTGATGCATCGATCTTCAGCCGATGCAGGAACTCGGACTCATGGTTGCGACCGACTGGAGATTGCCGAATCCGAATGACGACCCCGATCGTGGAGGCCCTCCCCATCTCAGAGTCACACCCCGCACGCCATTGTGCGGACACTTTTACCCACTAACTTTGAGAATTTGACCCACTAACTGTGAGACAAAACTCAATAACTGTGAGACGTGACACCACCCTGCCCCCCCATAACCCACCCCCACTGCGACACCCCGTCACACCTGCACACGTCCTGCAACGTTTTGTTCTAAACTTTCACAACTTTCTGAAAATTCAAAACAGACAATGCAGCTCTCGCCCCTGGTCCAGCGGTTTGTCCTCCACTTCGGTGAGATGGGTAGCCGGTGGGGAATCAACCGAACGGTCGGTCAGATATACGCCCTGCTTTTCACGGCGGCGCGTCCGCTCAATGCCGACGAAATTGCCGAATCTCTGGGCTTTTCCCGCTCCAATGTCAGCATCGGGCTCAAGGAACTGGAGTCCTGGAACCTCGTGCGGCTGTCTCACCAGCCGGGGGACCGGCGCGAGTACTTCTCCGCGCCCGATGATGTCTGGGCCATCTTTCGCACGCTGGCCGAGGAGCGGCGCCGGCGCGAGATTGATCCGACGCTGTCGATGCTGCGCGAAGTGCAGCTTGAGACACCTCTGTCCGACGAAGACCGCCACGCGCAGGCCCGCATGAAAGAGATGTACGGACTGATCCTGCTGGTCACCACGTGGTTTGGCGACATGCAGAAGCTCGACGTCGCCACGCTGGAAAAACTGATGCGCCTGGGCTCGCGCGTCACCAAGCTGCTGGACGTCAAGGACCGGCTGACCACCGCCATCGGCATAGGCGGCGGCGCCCGGCAGAAAGGCGCCGACAAGGCCCCTGACAAGGCCACCAAGGCCGCCAAGTCGCCCGCCACGCCCGCCACGCCCGCCACGCCCGCCACGCCGGCCAGCAGCAAATCCCCCGCCAAGCCTGCCCGCCCCCGCAAGGAGTAACCCGTGTTTGCAAGTGTCGATCCGGTGATACTGGCCCGCATCCAGTTCGCCGCGAATATCACGTTCCACATTCTGTTTCCGACCATCAGCATCTCGCTGGCCTGGGTGCTGCTGTTCTTCAAGCTGCGCTATGGCAAGACCGGCGACGAAAGCTGGATGGACGCCTACCGCGTCTGGGTCAAGATCTTCGCGCTGACGTTCGCGCTGGGCGTGGTCAGCGGCATCACCATGAGCTTCCAGTTCGGCACCAACTGGCCGGGCTACATGGAGACCGTCGGCAATATCGCCGGCCCGCTGCTGGCGTACGAGGTGCTGACCGCCTTCTTCCTGGAAGCCACCTTCCTCGGCATCATGCTGTTCGGCATGCGCCGCGTCAGCAACCGCATGCACACCATCGCCACGCTGCTGGTGGCCGGCGGCACGACGCTGTCGGCGTTCTGGATCCTGGCGCTGAATTCGTGGATGCAGACGCCCGCCGGTTTCGAGATGATCGACGGCCGCGCCCACGTGGTGAGCTGGCTGGCCGTCATCTTCAACCCGTCGTTCCCGTACCGGCTGGTCCACATGCTGCTGGCCTCTGGCCTGACCGTCGCCTTTCTGCTGGCGGGCATCTCGGCCTACCGCTGGCTGCGCCATGACCGCAGCCGCGAGGTCATGCATTCGCTGCGCACCGGCGTGATGCTGGCCGCGATGCTGATTCCGCTGCAGATCGTTGCCGGCGACCTGCACGGCCTGAACACGCTGCACCACCAGCCCGCCAAGATCGCCGCCATGGAAGGCATCTGGAAGACGGAAAAAGGCGCGCCGGCCGTGCTGTTCGGGCTGCCCAACGCCACCACGCGGCAGAACGACTTCGAGATCGCCATTCCCAAGCTCGCGTCGATCTACCTGACGCACAAGGCCGATGGCGAGATCCTGGGCATCGATGCCTTTGCCGACCGCCACCCGCCCGTGGCCCCGCTGTTCTTTGCGTTCCGGATCATGGTGGGCGTCTGCCTGCTGATGCTGGCCGTATCGTGGCTGGGCGCCTGGCAGATCCGCCGGCGTGGCGCCCCGGCCCCTTGGCTGGCGCGCGTGCTGGTGGCGATGACGTTCTCTGGCTGGATCGCCCTAGTGGCCGGCTGGTACGTTACCGAGATCGGCCGCCAGCCCTATCTGGTCTACGGCGTGCTGACCACGGCGCAGGCGGCGTCCAAGGTGCCCGCCACGATGATCGGCAGCACGCTGGCCATGTACCTGTCGCTCTACCTCGTGCTGATCGTCGCCTACATCTCGGTGGTGTTCCACCTGGCCCGCAAGGCCGGCCAGCCCGGCGCCGGGCCGGCCATCGCCACCCCGCAACCCGTCCTCGCCCACCCCAGGAGCCCGCAATGAACCCGGCCACGATGCACGACCTGAGCCAGCCGGCCGGCTGGATGCCGCTGGTGTTCCTGGCGCTGATGGGGCTGTCGATGCTGATCTACGTGATCCTGGACGGCTACGACCTGGGCGTGGGCGTGCTGCTGCGCCGCGCCGACGATGCCGACAAGGACACCATGATCGCGTCGATCGGCCCGTTCTGGGATGCCAACGAGACGTGGCTGGTGCTGGGCGTCGGCCTGCTGCTGACGGCCTTTCCGCTGACCCACGGCGTGATCCTGACCAACCTGTACCTGCCCGTGGCGCTGATGCTGGCCGGGCTGATCATCCGCGGCGTGGCGTTCGACTTCCGCGTCAAGGCGCGCGATCCGCACAAGCCGTGGTGGAACTTCGCGTTCTACGCCGGCTCGCTGCTGGCCAGCTTCTCGCAGGGGCTGATGCTCGGGCTCTACATCACCGGCTTCCGCTACGACCTGCCCAACCTGCTGTTCGCCGTGGCCGTCGGCCTGTGCCTGGTGGCCGGCTACTGCCTGCTGGGCGCCACGT
This sequence comes from Cupriavidus sp. H18C2, assembly GCF_049393795.1. Lineage (NCBI taxonomy): Bacteria > Pseudomonadati > Pseudomonadota > Betaproteobacteria > Burkholderiales > Burkholderiaceae > Cupriavidus > Cupriavidus sp. H18C2. The sequence continues at coordinate 1,309,155 of NZ_CP186011.1, forward strand.
GGCTGATCATGAAGACCACGGGCAGCCTGCAGCTGCGCGCCATCTACTGGGCGCGGCGCAGCCTGTGGCTCACGGCGGCCGGCGTGGCGGCCATCTCGGTGGTCACGCCGATGGTCAGCGCGCGCATCTTCGACAAATGGTTCGCGCTGCCCAACATCATCATGCTGGCGCCGATCCCGCTGCTGACGATGGGCCTGTTCGTGGCGATCGAGCGGTTCCTGCGGCGCATGCGCAACCTCCACGCGGGCGGCAACGACCGCTGGTGCTGGGTGCCGTTCGCGGGCACGGCCGTGATCTTCCTGCTGGCGTTCAACGGGCTGGCCTACAGCCTGTTCCCGTACCTCGTGGTGGACCGCATCGACATCTGGCAGGCGGCCAGCGCGCCGGAATCGCTGATGGCGATCCTGGTCGGCGCGGTGATCGTGCTGCCGACGATCCTCGGCTACACCGCCTACGCCTACCGCGTGTTCTGGGGCAAGGCCACGGACCTGCGCTACGACTGACCCGCCGACCGCGCGCGCCGGGGGTGTATGCTGGCGTACATCGCGCCATCGCCCCCGACTCGTCACCTTGGCCGCTACACCCGACCCATCGAACCGCCCGCCCGCCGGCGCCGCCAGCGGGCTGCTGCTGCAGCGGCTGCGCAGCCATGCCGGCGCGCAGGTCCGCGCGCTCACCCGCAGCAATTCCGGTCTCACGCTCGACTACGACAACCCGCCCGGCGACCCCGGCCTGTTCGGCCCGGACGCCGTCTGCTGGCGCGTCCACGCCGATTTCCCGGCGATGCTGGCGGGCGGCGTCAGCGCCCTGCTGTTGCAGGCGCTGCACCCGCGCGCGTTGGCCGGCGTGTGGGACCACTCCTCGTTCCGCACCGACATGCAGGGCCGGCTGGGCCGCACCGCGCAGTTCATCGCCGGCACCACCTACGGTAGCCGTGCCGATGCGATGCAGTTGATCGAGCGCGTGCGCCGCATCCACGCCTCGATCCGCGGCACCGCGCCGGACGGCCAGCCCTATGCCGCCGACGATCCCGAGTTGCTGACATGGGTGCACGTGGCCGAGGTATCGAGCTTCCTGGCCGGCTACCTGCGCTACGTGAAGCCGCTGTCACTGGCCGAACAGGACCGGTATTTCGAGGAAGAAGCGACAGTGGCAGCCCTGCTGGGCGCGCCCGACGTGCCGCGCACGCGTGCGCAGATCGACGCCTACCTGGAAGCCCAGCGCGCCGGGCTGGCCAGTACCGACCGTACGCGCGAAGTGGTGCGGCTGATCATGGCGATGCCGGTGGCCAACCCGCTGCTGATACCGGCCGTGCGGACGATGGCCGACGCCGGCGTGGCGCTGCTGCCGCCGTGGGCGCGCCAGATGCTGGGGCTGCACCGGCCGTCGCTGCGCCGCTCGCTGGCGCTGGCCGGCATGCGCGGGCTGGCGCCGACGCTGCGCTGGGCGCTGGGCCCGGGGCTGGCGGCCAGGGCCCGGCGGCGCGCGCTGGCGCCGCCGCAGGACTAACCGTTCACTCCGCCGTCGCGGCAGCCGCCTTGGCCGCCGCGGCAGGGCTGCCGCGCAGCGTCGTCTCCTTGAGCCGCGCCACAAAGAACGGCGCGATCAGCGACACCCCCGCGCTCAGCAGGAACAGCACGCGGAACGCGCGCTCGGCGGCCACCCGCACGGCGGCGGCATCGCCCTGATCCGTTGCGGCGATGGCGCGCCGGAACATGCTCATCAGCACGTCCTCGCCGCCGCTCAGGTCCGATACGGCCACGCCGCTATGGCGCAGCAGCGCGATCAGCACCGTCGTCAGCACCGCCACGCCCACCGCGCCACCCAGCAGCCGCGAAAATGCGGTCAGCGCCGTGGCGATGCCCACCTGCTGCGGCGGCACCGAGTTCTGCGTGGCCACCAGCCCGCTCGGCAGTTGCAATCCGATCGACAGGCCCAGCACGATCATGACCAGCGCCGCCGGCAGCACCGCGTGCGGCGGCGTGAACGCCAGCGCCACGATGGCCACCGGCGCCACCAGGCAGCCCGTCATCTGCAGCGGCTTGTAGCGGCCGCTCCACGACATCAGCCGGCCCGAGATATAGGCGCCGAACGGAATCGCCAGCGTCAGCGGCACCAGCCGCAGCGCCGCCGTGTCCGCGTGCGCGCCGCCCACCACCTGAAAGCGCAGCGGCAGCAGCACCGACATCGCGATCAACTGGAAGAAGCACAGGAACAGCGTCAGGCAGCAGATGGCCACGGTCGGCACGCCCAGCATCGCCAGCGGAATCACGGGATCGGTCGCGCGGCGCTCCTGCCAGACGAACAGCGCCAGGCCGACCAGTCCGGCCGCCAGCAGGCCAATGGTCTGCGGCTCCAGCGGCGAATGGCCTTGCCCCAGGCGCGTCAGGAACACCAGCACGCCAGACAGGCCGCCGCCAAACAGCAGCGCGCCCAGATAGTCGATACGGTGGCGGCGGCCGCTCACCGGCAGATGGCGCAGCGCGCGCCGCACCACGACCAGCGCCAGCAGCGACAGCGGAATGTTGATCCAGAAAATCCAGCGCCAGGACAGGAAGTGCGCCAGATAGCCGCCGATCACCGGGCCGGCCATGCTCGCCACGGCCCACACGCCGCTCACGTAGCCCTGGTACTTGCCGCGCTCGCGCAGCGGCACCACGTCGGCAATGGTCGCCTGCGACACCGAGATCAGCCCGCCGCCGCCCAGCCCCTGCAGGATGCGGGCGCCAATCAGCATCGGCATGGTCGTGGCCATCGCGCACGCCACCGACGCCAGCAGGAACAGCACGATCGAGAACGTCAGCACCGAGCGCCGCCCGAGCACGTCGGACAGCTTGCCGTAGATCGGCGTCACCACGGTCGACGCCACCAGGTAGGCGGAAATCACCCACGCCATGTCCTCGAAGCCGTTCAGTTGCAGCGCGATGTCGGGCAGCACCACGGCCACGATCGACTGTTCCAGCGCGCCGAGCAGGATGGCCAGCATCAGGCCGAAGATCACCTGCATGACAGGGACATCGGGCGGCGGTGCGTCGGGAGTAAGGCTGGAGGCGGGCGCTGCGGACATGGAATGGCTCGGCTGGCAGATGAAGCCCGGCCGGGCTCCGCTGCTCTTCTGTCGGTGAAGGAGAGCCGGTATTTTATGCGACTGCTGAAAACCGTGCTTGTCCGGTCCCTTTCAGCAGCGCGCCGCGCGCCGGGGCGACAGCGGGATCACGGCCCGGCGGCTGCGGCGCCGCCGGGTACCCCGGTGCGGACAAGGTCAGAACGTTTCCCAGTCGCCGGCATCGGCGGTGGCGGGCACCGGCGCGGCAGCCGGGCGGCGGCGCGCCGTGGCGCCCAGCACCGGTTCCTTGCGCTGGTGCGACACCGGCGCGCGCGGCGTGGCCGGCTTGGCCGGCTGACGCGACAGCACCGAATCGGCCTGCGGCTTGCGCTGCACCGGCGGACGCGCCGCGGCCGGCACGGCGGCCACGCGGGCTGCCGGCTGCGGCCGGGCGGCCGGCGCCAGACGGGCCGGCGCCGGTTGCGGCCGGGCGGCCGGGCGCGGCAGCGCGGGCGCGGGCTTGGCGGCGATCTGCCGCACCGCGCGCGGCGCAATCGTTTCCACCTCGGCCACGGCCCGGCCCACCACGCCACGGCCCGACGGGCCGCCGTGCTGGCCCAGGTCGAAGCGCGCCACCTCGGTCACCAGGCTGCCGGCCTGCTGCATCAGGCTTTCGGCGGCGGCGCTGGCCTGCTCCACCAGCGCGGCGTTCTGCTGCGTCACGCTTTCCATCTGGGTAATCGCCAGGCTCACCTGCTCGATGCCGGCCGTCTGCTCCTGGCTGGCCGCCGTGATCTCGCCCATGATGTCGGTCACGCGGCGCACGGCGCTGACGATGTCGTCCATCGTCTTGCCGGCCACTTCCACCTGCCTGGCGCCGTCCTGCACCTGACGCACCGAGCCGTTGATCAGTTCGCCGATTTCCTTCGCCGCCGACGACGACCGCTGCGCCAGCGTGCGCACTTCCGCCGCCACCACGCTGAAGCCGCGGCCATGCTCGCCGGCGCGGGCCGCTTCCACCGCCGCGTTCAGCGCCAGGATATTGGTCTGGAACGCGATGCCTTCGATCACGCCGATGATTTCCGACACACGGGCCGACGACTTGGAGATACCGTCCATCGTGTCGACGACGCTACGCACCGCGCGGCCGCCCTCGGTGGCCACGTCCGACGCGTTGACCGCCAGCTGGTTGGCCTGGCGGGCATTCTCGGCGTTCTGGCGCACGGTCGACGTCAGTTGCTCCATCGACGCGGCGGTCTGTTCCAGCGACGCCGCCTGCTCCTCGGTGCGCTGCGACAGGTCCGTATTGCCGCTGGCAATCTCGCGCGCGGCCGTGTCGATCGACCCGGCCGCCTGCTGGATGCCACGCACTAGCACGCCAAGCTGGCCAAACGCCCGCTCCAGCGCGCCCAGCATGCGGCCCATCTCGTCCTGGCTACGCACGACGATGGCGTGGCCAAGCTGGCCCTGCGCCAGCGCCTCGGCGGCATCCAGCGCCTGATGCGCCGGCCGCGTGACCGATCGCGTCAGCGCCACGCCCAGCAGCGCGGCGATGATGGCCGCCGCCACCGACATGCCGATCAGCACGTTGCGCGTGAACTGGTACTGGCGCGTGGCATCGGCCACGGCGGCCATCGCCAACTGGCGGCCCATCTCGGCCACGCCGTCGAGCTGTTCGAAATAGGCCGCCTGCGCGGCCGGCAGCGTCACCACCAGCCCGGCGCGCGCGCCATCGAAGGCGCCGCTGCGCAGTTGCTGCAGCACGAGGTCGAGCTGGCCGTTGTAGTCGGCGCGCGCCTTGGTCAGCGCGTCCAGCTTTCCGGCGGACTCCGGATTGGCCGATGTCCGCATCACCTTGCCCAGGTCTTCCAGCGTGGCGCTGACCTGGCCGCGCAGCTTGTTCACCTTCTCGGCGTTCTGCTCGGCCAGCGCGGGGTCTTCGGTCAATGCCGCGTCGCGCACCAGGATGCCGATCGTCAGCACCCGCTCCTTGGCCACCTTCAGTTCCATCACGCGCATCAGCCGCTGCTCCACGGCCAGATGCATCGCGTCGTTCATGCTGCCCAGCGCCCTGACCCCCACCGTGGCCACCACGGCCAGCAGCACCACCACGGCCAGGAACGCCAGCGACATCCGCGCGCCGATCCCCATTTTCCGCAAGCCCATCACTTCGTACCTTTCACGTTGTTCGCCTTGTTCGGTTTTGTGCGTGTACGCGCTGCATCCGCCCGCCAAGGGGCATCGCACCGCCCGGTATCGGCGCGGCAGGCTGGGCACTTGAGCGAAAAAATGAAATGGGGGGGAAAGTCGCTGCTCTTCCACAAATTGGTGGGGCAGCGCATGGCGTCTAATCTGCCTCGTGCACTCCGAGTGCCGCCGCAAACGGCGGACGCGGCAGGTACCGCGATCAGACGGATCGCCGCGCAGGACGCGGGCTCAAAAAAAAGAAGCCCACGCGCGGGGTGCTCGTAGGCTTTCAGGACTGCTGTGAAGGGACCGGCTGTACCCGGACCCGAACCGGGAATATAAACCCGCTTACATGAGGTGTAAATCGCGTTTCTATCAGGGATTCCCCTGATGGCGGGTGTAACGTATGGCGCACATGACTGCCAAAAGTGATGGTCCGACTCACTTTTGTACTTGTCGATGATTTACGGACGATGCCCGCAAACCTTTAGCTGGCGCGGGCTGCGGGACGCGCCTCCGGCTACCGCCTGCAAGCTCGCGAGCAAAAGTGCTACCTGAATCGCAAGCATCACGCAATCGGTGAAATAGAGCAAATCCTCTAGGCCCAGCATCACCGGGGCTTCGTCAACGCTTGTAAAACTTTGTTACTCTCCCGCCTGAAGTATTCCCCTTCTCTCCTGGCAGTGCCGCCACGCCGGCGCAGTTGGGCAGCGTTCGCCACTTTCGTGAAACGCTTGTCTGCTGCAATGATGGTGGCACGTCCCAGCGCCGGTTCCGAGAGCGAATGTTTCAATTCTCGCCGCCGTCGGCCTGGCCGGAACGTCACTTTTAGAGCGACGCCGCCCACAGGCCCCGACCATCGGACCGTTGTCAGCCGCCAGAACCCTCGCGGGCTCTTCCGGAGAAGTTGTGAAGAAGGAAATCAAGGCTCCCAGACCCAGCAGAAAGCTGCAGCAGTTGCAGTTCGCCGCGCACAGCGCCAGCCGCGCCGCGGTGGTTGTCCACCTGTCGAACGGCACGCGTCTCAACGGCGTGGTGCTGGCGTCGGACAACTACATGATCCTGCTGGGGCGTTCCGCGGAAGATGCCACCCCCACGGTGATCTACAAGCGCGCCATCACGGTGGTGACGCCCGCCCATGGCGCGGGCGAGGCCACGGCCATGCTGGACGCCGAGGCGTCGCCGGACTTCGTGCGCCTGTTCATCCCGCGCACCCGCAAGCGCCGCTGAGCGGCCCGGCCGGCGGCCGCCCCCAAGTGCGCGCCCCTATATATATAGCGCCGCGCGGGCGGCGCGCCGATGGCCCGGCCAGGCTGCCTGCACACGTTTTGCCTGCGCCCGCAACGCGCGCAAAAGTCACTCTAAAGTCTTCTCACCCACGGTCGATAACCTTTGCAACGGAGGCACTCTACGCCCTGCAACGCAGGCAGCCAACGTTACGGCAACTGCCGGAATGCCTAAAACATTGCAAATAGGAGTCGTACCATGGCGCAAGTCATCAACACCAACATTCTGTCGCTGCAAACGCAGAGCAACCTGAACACGTCGCAATCGTCGCTGAACACCGCAATCCAACGCCTGTCGTCGGGTCTGCGCATCAACAGCGCCAAGGACGACGCAGCTGGCCAAGCCATTGCCAACCGCTTCACCGCCAACATCAAGGGCCTGACGCAAGCTTCGCGCAACGCCAACGACGGTATCTCGATCTCGCAGACGACCGAAGGCGCGCTGACCGAAGTCAACAACAACCTGCAACGTATCCGTGAACTGTCGGTGCAAGCCGCCAACGGCACGAACTCGCAGTCGGACCTGAAGTCGGTCCAGGACGAAATCGCACAACGTCTGGCTGAAATCGACCGCGTGTCGGCCCAAACGCAATTCAACGGCGTGAAGGTTCTGGCCAAGGATCAGAAGATGACGATCCAAGTTGGCGCCAACGACAGCGAAACGATCTCGATCGACCTGAAGGAAATCACCTCGAAGACCCTGGGCGCCATGGGCTTCAACGTGAACGGCCCGCAAGGCGGCGTGACCGCTGTGACGGCTGGCGACAAGGCCGTGACCGACGTGTTCGGCGCTGGCGCAACCGCCGCTGCCGACGCTACCACCGCCAACACGACGGCTGCCCTGCGCACCGCCCTGGGCGTGTCGACCAACACGGGCGCTACCGCCTCGCTGGTCAAGGACAGCAACGGCAAGCTGTTCATGCAAGTGGCCCTGACCACGGCAACGAACGCCGCCGACGTCAAGGCACTGAACGCCAAGAACCTGGACGACACGCAAGCCAACGTGTACATCGCCATCGACTCGTCGATGGGCACGCTGAACACGACGACCGGTGTGGTTGCCATCAAGGCCGCCACGACGACGTCGGCTGTCACCAACGCTGCCACGGCCAACCCGCTGGCAACGCTGGACAAGGCCCTGGCTTCGGTCGACGCCCTGCGCTCCTCGCTGGGTGCCGTGCAGAACCGCTTCGAATCCGCGATCAACAACCTGAGCACGACGATCAACAACCTGTCGGCCTCGCGTTCGCGCATCGAAGACGCAGACTACGCAACGGAAGTGTCGAACATGACCCGCGCGAACATCCTGCAACAAGCTGGTACGTCGGTGCTGTCGCAAGCCAACCAGACCACGCAAAACGTGCTCTCGCTGCTGCGTTAATCGCCGCGCCGCAGAGAACCGGGCCGCAAGGCCCGGTTTTTTTGCCGGAGTGTTTTGCAGGCAGACCACTGCCTGCAAAACATTTCAACCGTAGTGTTATCCCTGCCCTACCGGACGGAGCTGACCATGGCATCCACCCAACCCGTTTCCATCCCGGCGGCACGCATTCCCGCCGAACCCGCCGCCGTCACGCACGCCCCCGCGCCCGCCGCGGCGGCCGTGACCGCCGGTGCCGTCCGGCCGGCCGCCGCCGCCCAGGACATGGGTGGCCGCACCGGCCCGGGCGACATGACGGCCGCCGTCGACGAACTGGTCGACGTGCTCAAGACCACCTCCATCGGCCTGCGGTTCGAAATCGACGACACCACGCACCGCGTGATCACCAAGGTAGTGGACAAGGAAACCGGCGAACTGATCCGCCAGTTGCCCAGTGAAGAGGTGCTGCGCTTCGCGCGCGCCATCGACAAGCTCCAGGGGCTGTTCGTCAGCCAGGCAGTCTGATTCCTCGCAACCCGTCAGTTGAAGCACAACAAAAACAGGTAAAAGAACATGGCAGCGATCTCGAACATCGGCGTAGGCTCCAATCTCCAGCTTGGCGATCTGCTCGACAAGCTGGAAGCGAGCGAGAACACCCGGCTGGACGCCATCAACACCCAGGCCAAGAGCTACCAGGCCAAGCTGAGCGGCTACGGCACCGTCAAGAGCGTGCTGGACGCCTACGCGGCCGCCGCCAAGACGCTGGCCAACGCCCAGACCTACAGCGCCGTGACCGCCAAGGTGGGCAGCGACAGCGTGCTGACGGCCACCAACGACGCCACGGCCGTGTCCGGCAAGTACACGGTCAACGTCACCTCGCTGGCCGCCGCGCAGAGCGTGGTCTCCAAGCGGGTGGCCGACCAGAAGGCCGCCATCGGCGGCGGCACCATCACATTCGACTTTGGCGAGAACCTGGGCTCGGGCGGCACGCCCACCAGCACCAAGACCGTGACGATTGGCTCGGACACGTCGCTGCAAGGCATCCGCGACTCGATCAACAAGGCCGGCATCGGCGTGACGGCCAGCATCATCAACGACGGCAGCGGCACGCCCTACCGCCTGGTGCTGACGTCGGACCAGACCGGCACGAAGTCGGGCTTCAAGGTTTCCGCCAGCGACAGCGCCGTGGGTGACGTGGTCGCCTTCGACCCCACCCTGGCCACGCAGCCCAACGGCATGTCCGAGAAGGTCAAGGCCGCCAACGCCGCGCTGACGATCAACAACATCGCCGTCACGAGCCAGAGCAACACGATCTCCGAGGCCGCGCAGGGCGTCACGCTGAACCTGAAGAGCCTGGGCACCACCAGCCTCGACATGACGGTGGACACGGCGTCGATCAAGACCGCCGTGGCCGGCTTCGTGGCCGCGTACAACAACGTGCTGACCGCCGCCAAGACGCTGACCGCCTTCGACACCGACGCCGGCACCAAGGGCGCGCTCAACGGCGACGGCACGCTGCGCAACATCCAGGCCCGCATGCGCGCCATGCTGAACACGCCGATGTCCGACGGCAACGGCAAGACCATCACGCTGTCCGATATCGGCGTGGAGTTCTCGCTGGACAGCAGCAACAACGGCACGCTGAAGGTCAACGACGACAAGCTGTCCAAGACCATCACGAACAACATGGACAAGCTGAAGGCCGTGTTTGCCGGCGTGAACGGCGCTGCCGGCATCGGCAAGACCGTGACCGACTACAACGACTCGCTGAACGCCACCGGCGGCGCGCTGTCCGCGGCCACCGACGGCATCACGTCGACGCTGAAGGACCTGGAAGACAAGTACACGTTCACCCAGGACCAGATCACCGCGACGATGGACCGCTACCGCAAGCAGTTCACGCAGCTCGACCTGCTGGTCGCCCAGATGAACCAGACCAGCAGCTACCTGACGCAGCAGTTCTCGGCCCTCAACGGCAGCAGCACCAAGAAGTAATCCAACGGAGTCTCGCCATGTTCGCGCGCCAAGGTATCAACGCCTATGCCCAGGTCGGTGTCCAGACCGGGGTCATGAGTGCCAGCCCGCACAAGCTGATCGCCATGCTGTACGACGGCGCGCGCTCGGCCATCGCCCGGGCGAAGTTCCATATGGAAAACGGCGAGCTGGAAGCGCGCGGCAATGCAATCTCCAAGGCCATCAACATCATCGACAACGGCCTGCGCGCGGTGCTGGATCACGAGGCGGGCGGAGAGATCTCCGCCAGCCTCGAATCGCTGTACGAATACATGACCCGCCGCCTGATGCTGGCCAACCTGCGCAGCGACCCGGCCCTGCTGGCCGAAGTCGACACCCTGCTTGAAAACCTGGCCTCGGCCTGGGCGGCCATCGACCCGGCGGCCCCCGCCGACGCCATGCCGCACGAGCCGGCCGTGGCGGCCCAACCCGTTTTGCAGGACAACTGATGATGTTTGCCATGTCCCCCATCGTTCGCAGCTACGAAGAGCTGCTGGTGCTGTCCGAGCAGATGCTCGACGCCGCGCGCGCGTCGAACTGGGACGCGCTGGCTGACCTGCAGAAGGTCTACATGGCCGAAGTGGACCGCCTGCGCCTGCTGGACCACAGCGCGCCGTTCACCGACGCCGAGCGCCTGCGCCGCTTCCAGCTGCTGGAGCGCATCCTGGCCCACGACGCCCGCATCCGCGACCTGACCATGCCGCGCCTGGCCGAACTGGGCGCACTGCTCAACAACTCGCGCCGTAAGCTCGAACTTTCCACGGCCTACGGCGCCGTCTGACCCACCGCGCCCCCGGGCCGACCGGGGCGCCGCGCGCGCGCGTGGCGCATCCGTTCCCATCGCTGACACGCGGCCATGACCGGCATCCAGATTCCTCCCAGCCTGATCCCGCATCAGGCCCCGGACCCGCAGCTATCGCGCCCGGCGCTGGCCATCGACAAGCTCGCCGCGCTGATGCCGGTGCCCGACGTGTCGCAGGGCGACGTGCAGTCGTCCACCGGCGAGACGGTGCAGGCGCGCCAGCCCGGCACGCTGACGCCGGGCGGCACCGACCCCCGGCTGGCCGGCCAGACCACCTCCACGCGCGAAACACTGAGCTTTGCCGCCAAGGCGATCCTGGACCTGTTCGAAGGCGGCGACGCCGCGCCGGCACGCCCCGGCGCGCCGCTGCTGGCCACCGCGCCGGCCGGCCAGCCCGGCGCCACGCAGGACCTGGCCAGCGCACTGGCGCGCTTTGTCGACCAGAGCGGGCTGTTCTATGAATCGCACCTGACGCAATGGGTCACGGGCCAGCGCCCGCTTGCCACGCTGCTGCAGGAGCCGCAGGCCACGCTGCGCAACCCTGCCCAGCCCCAGCCGCAAGGCCAGCCCGCTGCGACGCCATCGGCCCCGGCGCCGGCACCGGCCGCGCTGCTGCCCTACGGCGGCCCGTCCACGCCCAGCCCGATGGCGCCGCCCAGCGCGACGATCCTGGCCGAACTGACGCGGCCGGTCATCTATCCGCTGTCGACCGGCGTGCCCGCGCACGGCGACCCCGCCAAACCGGCGCAGCCGTCGCCGGGCAACGCGGCCACCGCGCAGGCACCACAGACGCCGTCCAGCCCCGCCGCCGAGCAGCGGCTGGCCGCCCATGCCAGCGCCGCCGCGCACGCCTACCAGCTCACGGCCGAGATCTCGCACGAGGGCCACCATATCGCGCGCGCCCAGCATGCCGCCATCGTGGCGAGCTGGAACGCGCCCGACAACAGCGCCACCCAGCCGCAGCCCGACCGAGGCCCGCCGATCCATCCGTCCAGCGAGGGCGTGGTGCGCCAGCAGCTTGAACTGCTGGCCTCGCAGCAATTTCGCGCGACGATCGACGCCTGGCCCGGCATGCCCGTCGACTGGGAAATCACCCGCCATCCGGACCACGTGGCCGAACGCGAGGCCGGCGGCGCGCCGGCCGCCGCCGCAAGCTGGAGCACGCGCCTGCGCCTGAACCTGCCGATGCTGGGCAGCGTCGATGCGGTGCTGACGCTCGGCGCCCACGGGCTCGAAGCACGGCTGGTCGCCGCCGACAGCGACGCCGCCGCGCGGCTGATCCAGGGCCGCGCCGATTTTCGCGCGCAACTGGAGGCACGCGGCATCGCGCTGCTGAACATGAACGTGTCGACCGAGGACGCCCCGTCGACGCCCACCGTCATCGCGCTGCCAGCATGAGCGACCACCCGTCCGACCGCGGCGCCGCCGTCGCCCTCTCCTACCAGTCCAGCGACAACGCCCCGCGCGTGGTGGCCAAGGGCTACGGCATGTCCGCCGAGGCCATCATCGCCCGCGCCCGCGAGGCCGGCGTCTACGTGCACGGATCGCCCGCGCTGGTCAACCTGCTGATGCAGGTGGATCTGGACAGCCAGATCCCGCCCCAGCTCTACGTGGCCGTGGCCGAACTGCTGGCGTGGCTGCACCGCATGGAAGCCGGCCCCGACGCGGCCAACCCGCTCGCCCTGACACCGGCCTGACGGCCCCGGCCCCGGCCGGTGGGGCCGATCCGCCACGCCGGCCGCGCTACCGGCCGAAATAGCCCTTTTTTCGCGTTGTGTTCGCGCCGTCGCCCCGCACGGCGGCTTGTTAATTTGTTGGCATGGGACCAGACCATCCATTCCTGGATCGTCCGGGCGTCTGCAGGCCATCGAAAGACACAAGCAAATGAAAAGACAGCCAAGGGGAAGCGGATCGCACGCGCTGGAAGAAGCGTGGGCATTGTTCCGGATCGGCAACTATCAGGCCGCCTACGGCACGGCCGACCAGGCCGGCCGGCGCGGCGCGCCACCGGCGCAGGTGGAATACCTGAAGGGTTACTCGCTGCTGCTGCTGGACCGCGACGCCGAGGCCCTGCCGCTGGCCGAGCAGGCGCTGGCCAGGTGGCCCGACGACCTGGCCCTGCAGGGCCTGCTGGGCATGCTGCTGACCCGCCAGGACAATGCCCGTGACGCCCGGCCGCTGCTGGAACGCGCGCTGGTGGCCCGTCCGGACGACACGAACCTGCAGTTGTCGATGGCGCGCGTCCACACGATGATGAACGAGCGCCGCGCCGCGCAGGACCTCTACCAGCGTCTGGTCGAGACCGATCCCACCAACTACATCGCGTTCGCCAACCTGGGCAACGAGCGCCGCGCCAACGGCGACCCGGCCGGCGGCCTGCAGGCGTACCGCGTGGCCCGCTACGGCGATCCGTCGCTGGCAACCAACCGCTCCAACGTGCTGCTGGGCATGCTGAGCGCCGAAGACACCACCGCCCAGACGCTGCGCGCCGAGGCCGAGGACTTTGCCGCGATGCTGACGCGCGATGCCGTGCCCGCCACGGCGCCGCTGGGCAGCACGGCGCCGCGCATCCGCATCGGCTTCCTGTCCGCCGACCTGGGCTGGCACGCCATTGCCTACTTCCTGATCCCGCTGATCGCCAACATCGACCGCAACCGCTTCGACGTCTACCTGTTCCGCATGAACCGGAAGCACGACGTGCTGACCGAGAAGCTGGCGCAGTACGCCACGGCGATGATCGACGTGAGCACCCTGTCCACGCTGGACACCGTGGAGCGCATCCGCCGCGAGGACATCGACGTGATGGTCGACCTGGGCGGCTACACCGGCCAGTCGCCGCTGCTGGTGCTGGCGCACCGCGTGGCGCCGGTGCAGATGACGTGGCTGGGCTTTCCGGGTACCACCGGCATGCCGTCGATCGACTACCGGATCTCCGACTGGACCGGCGACCCGGCCGGCACGGAGAGCCACTACACCGAGACGCTGCTGCGCGCGCCGGTGTTCTGCGCGTTCCATCCGCTGGTCACCAGCCCGCTGCAGGTCTACGAGGACAAGTACCGCGTCAAGGACACTCCCGCGCTGCGCAACGGCTACATCACGTTCGGCTCGTGCAACGGGCTGACCAAGCTGAGCGACCTGACGCTGCGGCTCTGGTCCGCCGTGCTGGCCGCCTGCCCGGACAGCCGCCTGCTGATCGAGGCCCAGAACGTGGCCCGCGAAGGCGTGCGCGAGCTGTTCGAGGCCCGCCTGGCCGCGCACCGCATCGACCTGGACCGCGTGGAGCTGATCGACCGCGTGGCCGAGAACCAGTACGTGATGTACCACCGCATCGACATCGCGCTGGACGCCACGCCGTACACGGGCGGCACCACCACGTGCGATGCGCTGTGGATGGGCGTGCCCGTGGTGTCGCTGACCGGCCCGGCCTTCCACCAGCGCATCTCGGCCGTGTTCCTCAAGGACTGCGGGCTCGACCCGCTGATCTGCGAGGACGAGGCCGCGTACGTCAACATGGCCTGCGAGCTGGCGTCCGACGTGGGCCGGCTCAACGAACTGCGCCTGTCGCTGCGCCAGCGCGTGGAGACCAGCGCGATGACCGACGCGCCGGCCTTCGCCGCGTGGGTCGAGCAGCAGGCCTACGCGCTGTCGCACGCGCGCAAGGGCCTGCCCGAGGCGATGCCCGCGCGCGAGCAGGGTGTCTACTTCGGCGGCACGTGGTACTCCACCACCGACATGGCGCTAAGCGTGGCCGCCCACATCGAGACCGGCCAGTACGACAAGCTGCACAACGTGCTGGAAAACCTCAGTTCCACGTGGTACCGCCACTGGATGGTCACCTACGGGCTGGCCGTCTACAAGTACCACATGGCGTCGCGCACCGAGGCCATCGACCTGCTGATCGAGGCCATCGGCCAGCGCCCGTACGCGCTGCCGCTGTACCGCCTGCTGGCCGCGTGGCTGGAAGAGAACGACTACGACAAGTCCGCGCTGGCCGGCCTGCTGGCCGAGCAGTTCGGCCTGGACCTGGCCACGCTCGAAGCCGGCCCCGTGCCCAGCGCGTTCGAGATCGCCGGCATGAAGGTCGAGGTCGTGGACGCGCAGGAAGAGGCCGTCGCATGAAAGCCGTGATCCTGGCCGGTGGCCTTGGCACCCGCATTTCCGAGGAATCGCACCTGCGTCCGAAGCCGATGATCGAGATCGGCGGCAAGCCCATCCTGTGGCACATCATGAAGATGTACTCGGCGCACGGCGTCAACGAGTTCGTGATCTGCCTGGGCTACAAGGGCTACGTCATCAAGGAATACTTCGCCAACTACTTCCTGCACATGTCCGACGTCACGTTCGACATGTCCGGCAACCGCATGGAAGTGCACTGCCAGAAGGCCGAGCCGTGGCGCGTGACGCTGGTGGACACGGGCGAGGAATCGCAGACCGGCGGCCGCCTGCGCCGCGTGCGCGACTACCTGCCCGCCGGCGAGACGTTCTGCTTCACCTACGGCGACGGCGTGTCCGACATCGACATCAGTGCCGAGATCGCGTTCCACCGCCGCCACGGCCGCTGGGCCACCGTGGCCGCCGTGCAGCCCCCGGGCCGCTACGGCGCGCTGCAGCGCACGAACGAGGACATGGTCACCGGCTTTGCCGAAAAGCCGCGCGGCGACGGCGGCTGGATCAACGGCGGCTTCTTCGTGCTGCAGCCCGAGGTGCTCGACCTGATCGACGGCGACCACATCAGCTGGGAACAGGAGCCGATGGGCCGCCTGGCGCGCGAGGGCCACCTGCTGGCGTTCGAGCACGGCGGCTTCTGGCAGCCGATGGACACGCTGCGCGAGAAGAACCAGCTCGAACAGCTCTGGCAGACCGGCAAGGCGCCGTGGAAGGTCTGGTGATGGAGGCGCTCGCCGCTTACCGCGGCCGGCGCGTGTTCGTGACCGGCCACACCGGCTTCAAGGGCGCGTGGCTGTCGATGTGGCTCGCGCGTGCCGGCGCCCGCGTCACCGGCTACGCGCTGGCCCCCGCCACCGAGCCCAACCTGTTCACGCTGGCCGATGTCGCCCGCGACCTGCACGCGCACCATGTCGCCGATATCCGCGACGCCGCGCGCCTGCAGCAGGCCATGCAGGCGGCCGAGCCCGAGATCGTGTTCCACCTGGCGGCCCAGCCGCTGGTGCGCGAAAGCTACCGCACGCCGGTCGATACGTGGTCGACCAACGTGATGGGCACCGTCAACGTGCTCGAAGCGGTGCGCGCCAGTCCATCGGTGCGCGCCGTGGTGGTGGTCACGACCGACAAGTGCTACGAGAACCGCGAATGGCTCTGGGGCTACCGCGAGACCGATCCGCTCGGCGGCCATGACCCCTACAGCGCCAGCAAGGCCGGCGCGGAGCTGGTCGTGGCGAGCTATCGCCGTGCGTTCCTGGCGTCGGCCGGCCAGCATCTGGCCAGCGCCCGCGCCGGCAACGTGATCGGCGGCGGCGACTGGTCGGCCGACCGACTGATCCCCGATGCCGCGCGCGCCGCGGCGGCGGGCCAGCCGCTGCGCATCCGCCATCCGGAAGCCACGCGGCCGTGGCAGCACGTGCTGGAATCGCTGCACGGCTACCTGCTGCTCGGCACCCGGTTGCTCGGCGACGACGCGGCCGCCTTTGCCGACGCCTTCAACTTCGGCCCGGCCGCCAGCGACAACCGGCCCGTCCAGGCCGTGCTGGAAGGCTTGCAGCGTCACTGGCCGCAACTGCGCTGGGAACTCGATGCCGCGATGCGCGCGGCGGCGCCGCACGAGGCCGGCTATCTGTACCTGGATTCGTCGAAGGCCATGCGCACGCTCGGCTGGCAGCCACGCTGGACGCTCGACCGCGCCCTGCTGGCCACGGCCGACTGGTACCGCCAGGTGCAGGCATCGCCCGCCCAGGCGCGCGCCATCACCGAGGCCCAGATCGACGCGTTCGTCAGTCGCGATACTTGACGATGCGGGCCGGATTGCCAGCGATCACCGCGTAATCCGGCCACTCGCCCTTGAGCACGGTGCCGGCGCCCACCACACAGCCCGTGCCGAGCACGGTGCCGTCCAGCAGCACGCAGTTCGCGCCGATCCAGCAGTCGTCGCCGATGACGATGCCGCCGCGCGACGGCATGAAGCGCTGCGCGATGATCGTACGTTCGCGCGAGCGGTACTCGTGGTTGGTCGGCGCCAGCGTGGTGTTGGCCGCGATCAGCACGCCCTCCCCCATCCGCACGCCATTGCCCGAGTAGATCACCACGCCCGAGTTCAGGTAGCAGCGCGGGCCGATTTCGACGTTGCCGTCGCCGCCCGCGAACTTGATCTTGACGAAGCTGTCGATGGTCACGTCGTCGCCCACGGCCACGTGGTTGCCGCGCACCGAGCGTTCGATGTCGGCCAGCGGCGAGATCTTCGCCAGCGTGGAGATCCGGTTCATGGTGTTCCTGCCTTGCTGTCTTGCAGCAGTCTGTCGGCGACGTGGCGCGCGAACGTCGCCATGCACGACCGTTCGCCTTCGCCTACTGCGTCGGTTTCATCGGCCCAGTGCCCCGAGCCGAACGTGTAGGCCGCTTCCGCGGGCCGGTGCGTGCCGAGCGATACCGGCACGTCGCGCCCGCTGGCCTGCGCGGCCACGCCGGCGCACAGCCGCGCCAGGGCGTCCATGCGCCACGGCTGGCCGGAGACGTGCGTCACGGGCGGCAGGTGGCCTTGCAGCCCCTGGACGACCGCCGCCGCCAGCCGCTCCA
Source organism: Cupriavidus sp. H18C2 (assembly GCF_049393795.1). NCBI lineage: Bacteria > Pseudomonadati > Pseudomonadota > Betaproteobacteria > Burkholderiales > Burkholderiaceae > Cupriavidus > Cupriavidus sp. H18C2. The sequence continues at coordinate 1,326,593 of NZ_CP186011.1, forward strand.
GCGAGACGTAGCAGCGCACCGGCGAGCCGTCGGACAGCAGCCGCACCGCGCCGTCGCGCAGCGCCTGCTGCATGAAGTCAAACGGTGCCAGCGTCCAGCGGTTGAATGTCGACCAGTCGGCCGGCGTGCCGAACAGATTGGCCGGGCGAATGACGGTGGTGCGAAACGGCTGCGCGCGCAGCAGGTGCTCGGCCAGCAGATGGGTCAGGCCGTAGTCGTTGGCCGGCACCGGCTCGGCGGTCTCGTCGAGCCGGCCGGCCGGGCGGCCGAATACGTGGAACGTCGACAGGTAGACCACGTGACCGACCTGCGCGTCGCGCAACCGGCCGGCCAGCGCGCGCGTGGCGGTCACGTTGGCCGTGAACGCGGCCAGCGGGTCCTGCCGGCACAGCACCTCGTTGGCGGCGGCGGCATGGACGCAGGCGTCGATGCCGGCGGGCAGCGCGGGCAGGCGGTCGGGCCGCAGCAGATCGAACGGCAGGTCGTCATCGGCACGGCGGCCGGCGGTCAGCACGGTCATGCCGGCCTGGCGCAGGACGTCGCGGATGGCGCCGCCCGCGTAGCCCGATGCACCGGTCAGCAAGACGGTCGGCATGGCGGTTCAGGAAAAGTCGGTGTGGGCCAGGTACGCGGCCAGCGACGGGTGTGCGGTGTCGCGCGGCGACAGGATCGGCGTGGCGCCGGCCAGCGCGGGCGCACCGTCCCACCAGTCGATGCCGACGTCGTCCACATGGATGCCGGCGTCGGCCGCCGGCTCATGCACGCTGGAAACCAGGTACCAGAGCCGCGTGTCGTCGACATGGGCGGCAAAGCCGTGCGCGATGCCGCGCGGGATGTAGAGCATGGCCGGCACGTCGGCGCTGAGCATCAGACTCAGGCTGCGGCCAAAGGTCGGCGAGCCGCGCCGCAGGTCCACCAGCCCGTCGCGCGCGCGGCCGGTCAGGCAGCTCACCAGCTTGGCGTGGTCGTGCGGCGGCCGCTGAAAGTGCATGCCGCGGATCACGCCCGCGTGGGACGTCGACACGTACGATTCGGCAAACGCGGTCTCCAGCCCCTGGGCGGCCAGCGTGGGCGCGTGGAACAGCTTCATGAAGTCGCCCCGCGCGTCGCCCAGGCGAGCACCGTGCAGCAGAAAGCAGCCGGGCAGCGCCAGCGCCTCGCACTGCATGGTCAGAACCCGATGCCGAAGAACTGTTCGAGCTTCTCGCCCACGAAGTCGAGCATCGACTCCGACAGCCCCGGATAGATGCCCAGCCAGAACGTGTCGTTCATGACGATGTCCGAGTTGGTCAGGTCGCCCACCACGCGGTAGTTGCGGCCGATCATGTACGGCTGGCGCGTCAGGTTGCCCGCGAACAGCAGCCGCGTGCCGATGCGGTACTGGTCCAGGTACGTGACCACGTCGGTGCGGCGCACGTTGGCCTCGGGCCGCAGCGTCACCGGGAAGCCGAACCACGACGGGTCCGAGTTCGGCGTGGCTTCCGGCAGGATCAGCATCTCGCTGCAGGCGGCCAGGCGCTCGCGCAGGAAGCTGAAGTTGTGGCGGCGCGCGGCGATGAAGCCCTCGGCGCGGTCGATCTGCGCCAGGCCGCAGGCGGCCTGCATGTCGGTGATCTTGAGGTTGTAGCCCAGGTGCGAGTACGTGTACTTGTGGTCGTAGCCCTCGGGCAGGTTACCGAGCTTCCAGCAGAAGCGCCGGTTGCAGGTGTTGTCCTTGCCCGGCGGGCAGTAGCAGTCGCGGCCCCAGTCGCGGAACGACTCGGCGATGGTCTTCAGCGCGTGGTTGTTCGTGAACACCGCGCCGCCCTCGCCCATCGTGATGTGGTGGGCCGGGTAGAAGCTCAGCGTGCCGATGTCGCCGAACGTGCCGACCAGCTGGCCGTTGTAGGTGGCGCCCAGCGCGTCGCAGCAGTCCTCCACCAGCCAGAGGTTGTACTTGCGGCACAGCGCCGTCACCACTTCCAGGTTGAACGGGTTGCCCAGCGTGTGGGCCAGCATGATCGCCTTGGTGCGCGGCGTGATGGCGGCCTCGATGCGGCTGGCGTCCACGTTGTACGTGCCCAGTTCCACGTCGACGAACACCGGCACGGCGCCGCACTGCAGGATCGGGTTGACCGTGGTCGGAAAGCCGGCGGCCACGCCGATCACCTCGTCGCCGGGGCGGATGGCACGATCGCCCAGGCGCGGCGACGTCAGCGTGGCAAACGCCACCAGGTTGGCCGACGAGCCCGAGTTGACCGTCAGCACGTGCTTCACGCCCAGCAGCTGGCCCAGCCGCTGCTCGAACGCGTCGTTAAAGCGGCCCGTGGTCAGCCAGGCGTCCAGCGACGCCTCGACCATCGCCTTCATTTCCGGGGCGCCCACCACCTTGCCCGACGGCGGGATGACGGTTTCACCGGGCCGGAAGCCCGGCGTCTCGCTCTGGACCAGTGCCGCGTACTCTTCGACGAGACCGGCAATCTTTGCGCGTAGAGATTCTTTGCTCATTCCCATGACTCATGCTGGCCTGCCCCGGCATGGTGGGCAGGTCCGTTGTAGTGGCGGATCAGGCGGCGGCCACGGCCTCGGCCGCGAACGCGTCCATGGCCTTGACGACTGCCGCGGGGTTGTCGTGGATCAGGTCGTGGCCGCCGGCCACCTGCTGCACGCCAATCCCCCGGCGGCGCAGCGCGGCCAGGTCTTCCTTGTCCAGGCAGCACGCCACCTTGGCGGTGCGGCGCGGCGGATGCATCGGCACGTCGCCGGTCAGCACCTGCACCGGCGTGGGCAGGTCGTCCAGCAGGTGCCAGTAGGTGCGCTCGGTCAGCGCGTGCTCGGTGACGCCGTAGATTTCCCAGGCAAAGCGGCGCACGTGCTGGTTGTCGGGGTCGCTGGCAATGGCGCCGCGCAGGAACTGGTGGTTGTGCCAGAGCTTCTTCGCCTCGAACGGCGTGTCCAGCAGCAGCACGCCCTGGCAGCGGTCGTTGTCGCGCGCCATCGCCAGGCCCACCGCGCCGCCAAAGCTGACGCCCACGATGCGGTAGTCGCCGTCGATGGCCTGGTCGATGGCCGGGCGCAGCTCGCGCGCGAACCCTTCGGCCGAGTAGTCGGCCGGGTACCACGACGCACCCGAGCCCGGCAGGTCGGCAAAGACCAGGTTGACGCCGGGCGCGGCGGCCTCGAAGTCCTTCACGCCGTCGATCGAGCCCAGCGAGCCATGCAGCACCACCCAGGTGGGCGCGCCGGCCTTCCACTGCTGCGGCAGCCGCAGCCGGACGATGCCGCTGGCACCGGCCACGATGCGCTCGCCCTTGGTGGTGGCGCGCATCTTGTGGATCATCGCGGCCTTGTGCTGCGCGAGCTTGTCCAGCGCGGGGCCGCCTCCGTTCATGATCCAGCCGATGCTGGCTTCCACTTCCTCTTTCGGCCAGTCCCACCAGCGCAGCGCCTGCAGCCGGGCGCTGGTGGCCTCGTCGAAGCGGCGCTTGACGAACTGGGCAGGATTGCCGGCCCAGACCTCGTAGGCGCCCACGTCGCGCGACACCACCGAGCCGGCGCCGATCACCGCGCCGTCGCCAATCGTCACGCCCGACAGGATCACCGAATGCGCGCCGATCCAGACGTCGTTGCCGATGCTGACCCCGCCGCGCGTGGACGAGAAGTCCGGCACGGGCCGGGCCGGCCGGAACAGCGTGCCGAAGTTGGGCGCCGTGAACGGGTAGATCGTGTGCCAGTCGTGGCGGTGGTAGCTGCCCAGGATGACCTTGACGTCGTGCGCGATCGTGCAATAGCGGCCCACGCGCAGCCGCGCCGGCTGGTCCGCCTGGTTGTGCGGGAACACGGCCGGCACGCCGTAGCTGAAGTCGCCAATGTCATACAGGTCGGGCCGGTGCGGCCCGATGGCGGTGAACTGCAGGTGGTTCACGCCGTGCCGGATCGTCAGGTCCAGATGGCGGGCACCCACATGGCCGGGCCGGTTCGCCAGGATCTGCCGCGCGATGTCGGCCGCCTGGGCGGGGTTGCCCTGCACCCAGGCGTTGGCCGCGAGCTGCATGGCATCGTCAACCGTCATGTTCTGTGTCGCCATGGCGTTCCTTCTGTGCTCTGGAAATCCGTACTGCTGCCGTGCCGCGCGGGCTTACACCGGCATGTTCATCATTTCCTGGTACGCCGCCGCCAGGCGGTTGCGTACCTGGACGGCCGTCTGGAACGAAATGTTGGCCTTCTGCATGTCGATCATCACGTCGTTCAGCGACACGCCGGGCTTGCCCACTTCAAACGCCTCGGCCTGGCCGTAGGCGCGTTCCTGGCTGGTGTTCAGCCGTTGCAGCGATCGTTGCAGCTCGCCGGCAAAGCCGGACGCGGACGCCGCCGCCGTGGCCTGGGACGCGGTGCCGCCGCCAGCCACCTGCGCAAGGCCGCGCAGTTGCTGGAGCATGCCTTCGATAGAGGAAATGGTCATGGCTCGTACAGGTTGGATGAAGGGGAGACAGGGGAAAATGCGACCTGAAATCGCCCAACGTGCCGTAAACGTCACGTCGCTCCCTGTTTCAGCCCTCGCACTGTACTGGCGGCCCGCCTCCTCCCAAAGGCTGAAATCGGCGGGAAAACATGGCCTATTCAGCCGATTGTCCATCAGCCGTCTGACCGATCATCGCTACCGTGCCGGATCTGGCGGTTCGCCGCGTTTTTGCCTTACCGCCCACGGCCAGGGAACATCAACTATCGCGGGGAGTGCGCGTGTTTTGTCTGCAGCGTAATGTGAGCCGTGCCGGAATGATTAACGGCAGCGAAGGCCAGAGTGGTAAGGGCAGGGTATGCCCGGCCAAGCCGGAGATGCGCGCATGAACGCGGCCGCCACCCTGCCGAACGGCGCGGCCCTGGTCGAAAAACTCAAGGGCAACCCGCGCCTGCCGCTGATGCTGGGCGGCGCGGCGCTGGTTGCCGCCATCGCCGTGGGCGTGATGTGGTCGCGCCAGCCCGACTACAAGGTCCTGTACACGAACCTGTCCGAACGCGACGGCGGCGCGGTGATCCAGTCGCTGCAGCAGATGAACGTCCCGTACAAGTTCGCCGAAGGCGGCGGTGCGGTGATGGTGCCGGCCGACAAGGTGGCCGAGACGCGCCTGCGCCTGGCCAGCCAGGGCCTGCCCAAGAGCGGCACCACGGGCATGGAACTGATGGACAACCAGAAGTTCGGCATCAGCCAGTTTGCCGAGCAGGTGAACTACCAGCGCGGCCTGGAAGGCGAGCTGGCCCGTTCGATCGAATCCATCGGCGCCGTGCAGTCGGCCCGCGTGCACCTGGCCATCCCCAAGCCCACGCTGTTCGTGCGCGAGCGCCAGAAGCCCACCGCGTCGGTGGTGCTGCAGCTCTACCCGGGCCGCGCCGTCGATGAAGGCCAGGTGGCCGCCATCACGCACCTGGTGTCGTCCAGCGTGCCGGAACTGACGCCCAAGTCCATTTCCATCGTCGACCAGCACGGCAACCTGCTGTCGGGCAGCAACGACCGCTCGATGGACGCCACCCAGCTCAAGTTCGTGCAGCAGGTGGAACAGGCGTACGTGAAGCGCGTGGAATCGATCCTGCTGCCGATCCTGGGCAAGGACAACGTCCACGCCCAGGTCACGGCCGACATCGATTTCTCGTCGGTCGAGCACACCGACGAAAGCTTCAAGCCGAACCAGGACCCGACCAAGGCCGCCATCCGCAGCCAGCAGACCAGCGAATCGAACCAGCAGGGCGGCTCGGCCGTCGGCGGCGTGCCCGGCGCGCTGTCGAACCAGCCGCCCGCCGCCGCCGTGGCCCCGGTGACCACGCCGCAGCCGCCGCGCCAGCCCGGCCAGCCGAATCCGCCCGCCCAGGCGCAGGCCAACCAGGCCACGCAGACGGCCGAGAAGACCGGCCCGAGCAGCAACCGCCGCGACGCCACCACCAACTACGAGCTGGACCGCACCGTGCGCCACGTGCAGCAGGCCCCGGGCGGCGTCAAGCGCCTGTCGGTGGCCGTGGTCGTGAACTACCGCAGCAAGGTGGACGCCAAGGGCAAGCCGGTCACCGAGGCGCTGACCGCCAAGGAACTGGCCCAGATCGAGAACCTGACCAAGGAAGCGATGGGCTTTTCCGCCGAGCGCGGCGATTCGCTGAACGTGGTCAACAGCCCGTTCACGGCCGAGAACAACAAGGAACCGGAACTGCCGCTCTGGAAGCAGCCGCAGATGATCGACCTGGCCAAGACCGGCGTCGGCTACCTGCTGCTGGCCCTGCTGGCGATGTTCCTGTGGTTCAAGGTGGCGCGTCCGGTGCTGCGCAAGTACACCGCGCCGCCGCTGCCGCCCACGATCGACACCGCGGACGCCGCCGCAGCGGACGCCGCGCTGCCGCCGCCGGAAGAGGAAACCAATCCGGAAGTGCTGCGCCTGGCGGCCAAATACGAAAGCGATCTCGCCCTGGTGCGCGACGCCGCGCAACGCGACCCGCGCCTGGTCGCCAGCGTAATCAAGACCTGGATGGCAAATGACGAAGGCTAACAAGGGAGCGCCCGAGAAGGGCCTGCAGAAGAGCGCCATCCTGATGATGGCGGTGGGCGAGGATTCGGCCGCCGAGGTCTTCAAGCATCTGTCGCCGCGCGAAGTGCAGCAGCTGGGCTCGGCCATGGCCAACCTGTCGGCCGTGACCCGCGAGGAAATGGCCGAGGTGCTGGCCGAGTTCCGCGGCGAGACCGAGCAGTACCTGGCGCTGAACGTGGACTCCAGCTCGTTCATCAAGAGCGTGCTGAACAAGGCGCTGGGCGAGGAACGCGCGCTGTCCGTGATCGAGGACATCCTGGAAGCCCGCGACCCGGGCGGCGGCATCGACTCGCTGAACTGGATGGAAGCCACGTCGGTGGCCGAGCTGATCAAGGACGAGCACCCGCAGATCATCGCCACGATCCTGATCCACCTGGACCGCCAGAAGTCTTCCGAGGTGCTGGGCTTCTTCACCGAGCGGCTGCGCAACGACGTGGTGCTGCGTATTGCCACGTTCGGCGGCGTGCAGCCGGGCGCGCTGCAGGAACTGACCGACGTGCTGACCAAGCTGCTGGCGGGCCAGAGCCTGAAGCGCAGCCGCATGGGCGGCGTGCGCACGGCGGCCGAGATCATCAACCTGATGAGCACGGCCCACGAGGAAGCGGTCATCGACGGCGTGCGCACGCACGACGCCGACCTGGCACAGAAGATCATCGACGAGATGTTCCTGTTCGAGAACCTGCTGGAAGTGGACGACCGCGGCATCCAGCGCGTGCTCAAGGAAATCGCCACCGAATCGCTCATCGTCGCGCTCAAGGGCGCGCCGCAGGAGCTGCGCGACAAGTTCATCCGCAACATGTCGACCCGGGCCGGCGAGATGCTGCGCGAGGACCTGGACGCGCTGGGTCCGGTGCGCGTGTCGCAGGTGGAGGCCGAGCAGAAGGCCATCCTGCAGGTGGTGAGACGCCTGGCCGAGGCCGGCGAAATCCAGATTGGCGGAGGCGACGATGCCTACGTTTGAACGCGGCTTTGCCGCAGGCCGCGGCCCGGGCCGTGGCGACCCGGGGTTCTTCGGCGCGCCGGCGGCGCCCGGCAGCGGCCAGGGCGGCCGCACGCCGGACCGGTCCGACATGCACGACATGCACGACATGCGCGACATGCGCGACGCGGGCGGCACGCCGCAGGCGCCGCGCGGCCTCGGCAACCTGCACCGCAGCGACGAAGGCTTCCAGGGCTTCGAGCCGCCCGGGCGCCGCCACACCGGCGGCGACGCCTGGAAGCGCTGGCAGCCCGAATCGCTCGACCCGCGCGACGCCCTGAAGAAGGTGCTGGCCGCGCAGTTGCCGGTGGAGCCGCCGCCCCCGCCGCCGATCGACTTCGCCGCGCTCGACGCCATGCGCGACGGCGCCCGCAAGGAAGGCTACGCCCAGGGCTACACGCAGGGGCAGACGCAGGGCTACGGCGACGGCCACCGCGAAGGCTACGCGCGCGGCCTCGAATCGGCCCGCAGCGAAGCGGCCCGGCTGCAGGAGCTGGCCGGCAACTTCCGCGACGCGCTGGGCCGCGTCGATACCGAGATTGCCGATGCGCTGATCTCGCTGGCGCTGGACGTGGCGCGCCAGCTGGTGCGCAAGACGATGGAAATCGACCCCGCCGCGCTGGTGCCCGCCGCGCGCGAACTGATCAACGCCGAGCCGCCGCTGTCAGGCGCGCCGTGCCTGCTGCTCAATCCCGACGATGTCGCGCTGGTGGAAACCCACCTGCAGGGCGAGCTCCAGGCCGCCGGCTGGACGCTGCGCGCCGACCCCGCCGTGGCACGTGGCGGCTGCATCGCCAGCGCGGCCAGCGGCGAACTGGACGGCACGCTGGCCACGCGCTGGGAGCGCGTGATCAAGGCGCTGGGCCGCAACGACCCGTGGGAGCCGCCCCATGCATGACACCCCGGCCGCCGCCCCCGCCCCCGACGCCGCCGCCGCGCACACCGGCCGCTGGCGCGACGCGCTGGCGTCCGCGTCGTCGAGCATCGCCGAGATCGACAGCAAGCGCACCTGTGGCCGCCTGACGCGCGCCGCCGGGCTGGTGCTGGAAGCCGTGGGCCTGCGCATGCCCGTGGGCAGCGACTGCCTGATAGAACTGCCGGCGGGCCAGCATTCGCATGGCGGCCCGCGCACGGCCGAGGCCGAAGTGGTGGGCTTTGGCGCCGACCGCCTCTACCTGATGCCGCAATCCGACGTGGCCGGCCTGGTGCCGGGCGCGCGCGTCTATCCGCTGGAACCGTCGCCGCTGCCCAAGGGCGTCAGCGCGCCGCGCGAGCCGGGCTCCAAGCGGCTGCCCGTGGGCGACGGCCTGCTGGGCCGCGTGCTCGACGCCGCCGGCCGTCCGCTCGATGGCCTGGGCCCGATCACGGCCGCCAGCGAGGTGCCGCTGTCGGGCGCCCAGATCAACCCGCTGATGCGCGCGCCGATCGAAACGGTGCTGGACACCGGCGTGCGCGCCATCAACGGCATGCTGACCGTGGGCCGCGGCCAGCGCATGGGCCTGTTCGCGGGCTCGGGCGTGGGCAAGTCGGTGCTGCTGGGCATGATGGCGCGCTACACGAACGCCGACGTGATCGTCGTCGGCCTGATCGGCGAGCGCGGCCGCGAAGTGAAGGAATTCATCGAGAACATCCTGGGCGAGGAAGGCCGCAAGCGGTCAGTGGTGGTGGCGGCGCCGGCCGACTGCTCGCCGCTGCTGCGCATGCAGGGCGCGGCCTACGCCACGCGGCTGGCCGAGTACTTCCGCGACAAGGGCCAGCACGTGCTGCTGATCATGGATTCGCTGACCCGCTACGCGATGGCCCAGCGCGAGATTGCGCTGGCCATCGGCGAGCCGCCCGCCACCAAGGGCTACCCGCCGTCAGTGTTCGCCAAGCTGCCGACGCTGGTGGAACGCACCGGCAACGGCCCCGAGGGCGGCGGATCGATCACCGCGTTCTACACGGTGCTGACCGAGGGCGACGACCAGCAGGACCCGATCGCCGACTCGGCCCGCGCCATCCTGGACGGCCATATCGTGCTGTCCCGCAGCCTGGCCGAGGCCGGCCACTACCCGGCCATCGACGTGGAAGCGTCGATCAGCCGCGCCATGACCGCGCTGATCGAGCCGCCGCAGTTTGCCTCCGTGCGGCGGTTCAAGCAGTTGATGTCGCGCTACCAGCGCAATCGCGACCTGATCAGCGTCGGCGCCTACGTGCCCGGCAACGACCCGGAGCTGGACCTCGCGATCCGCCTGCATCCGCGCATGGAGGCATTCCTGCAGCAGGACATCCACGAGCGCGCCGACTACGAGGCGTCGATTGCCCAGCTGCACGCGACCATCGGAGCAACCCACCATGGCTAAGACTTCGCCGCTGAACACGCTGGCCGACATCGCCCAGGACAACACGGACAAGGCCGCGCGCGAGCTGGGCCGCCTGCAGGGGCTGCGCACGCAGGCCGAGCAGCAACTGCACGCGCTGACCGAGTACCGCCACGAGTACCGCGCGCGCATGCAGGCGATTGCCGCCGAGGGCATGACGTCCAGCCGCTGGCAGGATTTCTCGCGCTTCCTGGATTCGCTGGACCACGCCATCCGCCAGCAGACCGCCACGCTGGCCAAGGCCGAGGCCGACCTGCTGGCCGGCCGCACCCACTGGCAGCAGCAGAAGCGCCGCCAGAACTCGTTCGACACGCTGATCACGCGCGCCGAGGTGCGCGAGCAGCAGGTAGCCACGCGCCGCGAACAGCGCGCCAACGACGAATACGCCGCCCGCATCGCCCGCCAGCCGGCAAGCGGCCACAACTGACCTGCCCCATACCACCATGATCGATATCAGCCAGTTGGCCGGCAACGCCGCCGCAGCCCTGAACAGCCTCAAGTCGCCGGACGCCGGCGGCAAGGGCGCCGATGCCAACCTGTTCAAGGACACGCTGACCCGCGCGCGCCAGGACGGCCAGCCGGCCGCCCAGCAGGCCAAGGTGCCCGCCAGGGACAGCAAGCCCGACGCCGGGCAGAACACCCAGAAGCCCCAGCCCGAACAGGCCGGCACGAACAACGCGCTGCCCAAGCAGGACGACGCCAAGGTTGCGAAGAAGGATGGCGCGGCCGATACGGCTGACGCTGCCGACCCCGAGACGGCCGACAAGGACGACACGGCCACGGCCAGCGCCGACGCCGCCGCCGTGGCCGCCGCACTGGCCGCCGCCGCGCTGCTGGCCCCGCTGCCCAATCCGCAGCAGGCCCAGCCCACCGGCGCCGGCGCCGATGGCACCGCGCTGACCGGCCTGCCGGGACTGCCCGGCCAGCCTGCCGCCACGGCACCCGCCACCGCAGCCAACGCCGCGCCGGCCGCCGCACCGGACGCCGCCGCGCTGCAGGCGCAGGTGGACGCCAACGTGCCGGCCGGCATCGTCACCGAAGCCCCCAAGGGCAGCGTGCCGAACGCGGGCGACACGCTGGCGCTGATCGCCCAGCAACGCGCCGCGCTGCAGAACGCCTCGCCAACCACGGCCGACAAGCTGGCCGCCGCGGCCACCACCGCCGCACCCGCGCAGGGCGCGCCGCAGCACGCAGGCGGCCAGGGCGCCGGTCAGCAGCAGGGCAACCTCGGCCAGTCGAACCAGCCGGCGCCGACCATCGCGGACAACACGCAGGCTGCTCCGTCGACCCAGCCGTCCGCCACGCCGTTCGCCGCCGCACAGGCCGCCGCCCGCACCGGCGAGGCGGCTGACACGGGCGCCACCAACAGCAGCAGCGCCGCCACGCTGGCATCCGCCCTGGCGGCGGCCCAGGCCCCGAACCACGCCGGCCATGCCAGCGCCGCCGCAGCAGCAGCCCGCCCGGTCATCGCGCCGAACGTCGGCGACAGCCAGTGGTCGCAGGCGCTGGGCCAGCAGATGGTGCGCCTGTCGACGCAAGGCAACCAGACCGCCGAGCTGGACCTGAACCCGCCCAACCTCGGCCCGCTGAAGGTGGTGCTGAACGTGGTCAACGACCAGGCCCAGGCCCAGTTCGTATCGCCCCACCAAGCCGTGCGCGCCGCCGTGGAAGCGGCGCTGCCCCAACTGCGCACGTCGATGGCCGAAGCCGGCATCCAGCTCGGCCAGACCTCGGTGGGCGCCGACGGCTTTGCCCAGGCCAACTCGGGCGGCCAGCAACAGCAGCCGCAACGCCAGGCCAGCGGCAGCAGCTTTGGCCAGACCACGGGCTTCGGCAACGAACCAGCCACCCCGGTCGCCGCCACCCCCCGCACCCCGCGCCCGCTGGCACGGGGCGAGGTGGATACGTTCGCTTGAGTCGGTACATGGCGACGAATCGCAACGTCGCCGGTTTGCTCCCCTCTCCCGCGTGCGGGAGAGGGGAGCAAACCCTCAGCCCTTCAAGCCCCACCCGGAACTTCCCCCACCCCCGCATGGTCACTTGTGCGTCCCATCCACAAGCCGCCCCCGACCATGCCCGCACGCCGTCTCCTGCTCCTGGCAGCCCTTGCCATCGCCCCGCTTGCCCACGCTGCCGATGACGGCCCCGCCTACGGCCCGCAGCTCGAAGGTTTCGACTACCCCTACTCTGTCCAGCACTACCGCTTCACGTCGCAAGGCCAGCCGCTCGACATGGCGTTCATGGACATCCAGCCCGAAAAGCCAAACGGCCGCGCCGTGGTGCTGCTGCATGGCAAGAACTTCTGCGGCGCCACGTGGCAGGAGACGATCCGCGAACTGAGCGGTGCCGGCTACCGCGTGGTGGCGCCCGACCAGGTCGGCTTCTGCAAGTCGACCAAGCCGGCGCACTATCAGTACACGTTCCAGCAACTGGCGCGTAACACGCATGACCTGCTGGCATCGATCGGCATCCGCGACGTCACCGTCATGGGCCACTCCACCGGCGGGATGCTGGCGATGCGCTACGCGCTGATGTATCCGAAGGAGACCCGCCAGCTGGTGCTCGTCAACCCGATCGGGCTGGAGGACTGGAAGGCCAAGGGCGTGCCGCCGCTGTCGGTGGACCAGTGGTACGCCCGCGAGCTGAACACCACGGCCGACCGCATCCGCAACTACGAGAAATCCACGTACTACGTGAACCAGTGGAAGCCGGCGTACGAACCGTGGGTGCAGATGCTGGCCGGCATGTACCGCGGCCCCGGCAAGCAGATCGTCGCCTGGAACTCCGCGCTGCTGTACGACATGATCTACACCCAGCCCGTGGTCTACGAAATGGGCGCCATCCAGGCCCCCACACTGCTGATGATCGGCGACAAGGACACCACGGCCATCGGGAAGGACGCCGCCCCGCCCGAGATCCAGCCCACGCTGGGCCGCTACCCCGAACTGGCCCAGCGCACGGCCAAGGCCATCCCGAACACGACGCTGGTGCAATTCCCCGAACTGGGCCACGCGCCGCAGATGCAGGACCCGGCGGCGTTCCACAAGGCGTTGCTGGAGGGGATGAAGGGCAGGTAGGGGCTGGCGCGTGACTTCCGGGCGGCCGTTACGACGGCGGCGGCATCCAGCGTGAAACAATCGCCATTCGCAACAAACGAAACGCTGCCCTTTGACATGACCTTCGACCTCTTCGACGCCCTTCCCACCGACCCCGACGCCGCGCCGGCCGCCGAGCCCCTGGCGCCCGGCGCGGTGGTGCTGCGCGGCTTTGCGCGCGAGGCCGGGCCGGCGCTGCTGGGCGCCGTGGGCGAAGTCAGCGCGGGCTCACCTTTCCGGCATCTGGTGACGCCGGGCGGGCTGCGGATGTCGGTGGCGATGACCAATTGCGGCGAGCGGGGGTGGGTGTCGGATCGCACAGGCTACCGCTACGATGGCGTCGATCCCGATTCGGGCCGGCCCTGGCCGCCGATGCCCGAGCCGTTCCGCCAACTGGCGCGCGATGCCGCCGCCGCGGCCGGATATGCCGATTTCCGGCCCGACGCCTGCCTGATCAACCGCTACCTGCCCGGCACGCGGCTGTCGCTGCACCAGGATCGTGACGAGCTGGACCTGCGCGCGCCGATCGTGTCGGTGTCGCTGGGCCTGCCGGCCACGTTCCTCTGGGGCGGGCTGCGGCGGGCCGACCGGCCGGCGCGGGTGCGGCTGGCGCATGGCGACGTGGTGGTCTGGGGTGGCCCGTCGCGGCTGGTGTTCCATGGGATCGCGCCGCTGGCCGCAGGTGACCACCCACTGACCGGTGCCGAGCGCATCAACCTGACCTTCCGCAAGACGCGCTAGCGGGGTCACGCGGCAGTTGCCTGCCTGTCGAGACAATCCTACGATAGCGACTCAGCACTTCCGCTCATCAAACAAGACCCGCATCGGCGGGCGCTCCGAGACAGATCCCGATGTCGATTACCCCCGGCCGTGCCGACGCGCGGCCTGGCGCCCCGCCGCCCCCTCCCCCGTCGCCCCAGCTTGCCGGCCGTCCCGCCGATTCGCTGTGCGCCGCCCTGCTGATCGGCGCCTGCATTGCCGCCGTCTGGATCGCCGGCAGTGCGCTGCATGCGCCGCCCGCACTGATCTGGGCCGGGGCGCTGGTCCTGTCGACGGTCTGCTGCTGGGCCGTGGGCGTGCTGCCCGAGCCCACGGCCACGCTGCTGTTCTTCCTGGCCGCCGTGGTGTTCCACATCGCGCCGCCAACCGTGGTGTTCTCCGGTTTCACGTCCACCGCGTGGTGGCTGATGTTCGGCGGCGCCGTGACCGGCGTGGCGCTGCGCAGCACGGGGCTGGCGCTGCGGCTGGCCGACATCATCTTCCGCAAGCGCGTGGGCACCTATCCGCAGGTCATCACCACCGTGGCGCTCAGCGCGGTGGGGCTGGCGTTCCTGATGCCGTCCACCACGGGCCGCGTGCTGCTGCTGATGCCGATCGTGCTGGCGCTGGCGGACCGGCTGGGCTTTGCCCCGGCGTCCAACGGCCGCATCGGCATGGTGATGACCGTGGCGCTGGCCAGCTACATGCCGCCCACCACGATCCTTCCGGCCAATATCCCGAACAGCGTGCTGCTGGGCGCGGCCAGTTCGCTGTACCACATCAACCTCAGCTACGGCAGCTACCTGCTGCTGCATTTCCCGGTGCTGGGCGCGCTGAAGACCGTGCTGCTGATCTGGATGATCTGCAAGCTGTTCCCGGAAAAAGGCCCGCTGCCGGCGCAGGCGCCCGTCACGGCCACGGCGATGGGCGCGCAGGAGCGGATGCTGGCCATCATCCTGGCGCTGGCCGTGGCCGGGTTCGCCACCGATGCGTGGCACGGCATCTCGCCCGCCTGGATCTCGCTGGCCGCCTGCATCGTGTGCCTGCTGCCCGGCATCGGGCTGGTGTCGCCAAAGGCGCTGTCCGAGCAGGCCCACCTGGTGCCGCTGATCTACGTGGCGGGCTTTCTGGGGCTGGGCGCCGTGGTGGAATCCACGGGCCTGGGCAGCGCCATCAGCGCCGGGCTGCTGCACGTGCTGCCGCTGACGCCGGGCCACACGGCGGCCAATGTCGGCACGATCGGGGCGATGGGGGCGGTGCTGGGGATGATGTCGACGCTGCCGGCGCTGCCGGCCGTGCTCACGCCGCTGGCGCGCGACCTGGCAACCGCCACGGGGCTGCCGCTGGAAACGGTGCTGATGCTGCAGGTGCCGGTGTTCTCGACCGTGTTCTTTCCGTACCAGTCGCCGCCGATCGTGATTGCGATGCAGCTTGGCGGCGTGGGGCTGCGGCATGGCACGCGGCTGTGCCTGGCGATGGCGGCGCTGACGATCGTGCTGCTGCTGCCGCTCGACTACTTCTGGTGGAAGCTGCTGGGCTACCTGCCCTGATGCGCGGCGCCTACCACTCCAGCTTGTCCAGCAGTGCATCGCTCATCACGCGCGGCTCGATGACGAGGTCCAGGTCGTAGGCGCCCAGCAGCGCCAGCAGCTGCGCCACGCTGATGGTTTCGGGATTCAGTTCCATATGGGACACGCGGCTCTGGCTGATGGCCAGCCGCGCGGCGGCGTCGGCCTGGGTCAGGCCGGCGATCTTGCGCGCGCCCTGGAGCACCTGCCCCAATTGCTCGCTGGTGGTAATGGTGACTCTGGCGGACATCTCGGTCTACCCGGCAGTAGGTACCTCCCGAATCTATCAATTTCCACCGGCAATCGACAAATTCTTCGTGGCTGACGTTTGCGGAGATGCTGCCAATACCCATCCGATGGGTAGATTTGCGCGCAGTCGTTGCCAAAAACAAACGGCGCGCGGTCAGCGCAGGTAGTCGCGGAAGCTGGCGCGGATTTCCTCGACGTTGGCCAGCGTGCCGGTCAGGTGGCCGCGCAGCGCCGCCTCGGCACCGGGCACGTCACCGGCCGCAATGGCGTCGACGATGGCCGCATGGTCGCGCAGCACCGCATGAGCCTTGCCAGGAATCGGCAGGTGCAGGCGGCGCAGGCGGTCCAGGTGGCCGCTCTGGCGGCGCACCAGCCCGAACAGGTCGGGCACGGCGGCGGCCTCGTAGAGCTGGCGATGGAAATACTGGTCGTTGGCTGTGAATTCGGCCAGATCGTCGAGTTCCAGCATGCGCTGCTGGCGCGCGATGGTGGCACGCAGCCGGTCCACCAGGGCGGCGTCGGGCGCGCCGGCCAGCGCGCGGACGATCTCCACCTCCACCGACCGGCGCAGGAAGTGCGCCTGCCGTGCCAGCGCCACGTCGATCCGGCTCACGCGCGTGGCGTGCTGCGGGAACACGTCGACCAGCCCTTCCTCGGCCAGCCGCATCAGCGCGTCGCGCACGGGCGTCTGGCTGATGCCGTATTGCAGCGCCAGCTCCGGGCGGGACAGCACCGTGCCGGGCGGCAGCGCCAGCGAGATGATCTGGTCGCGCATGTGCTCGAACACCTGCGGCGCCGCCTGGCGCGTGCGGTCGAAGTGGAACTGGGCGGGATTGGGTAGCGTGGCGGCCATGCGAAGGTGACAAGTGCGTTGGGCGCGATTCTAGCTGAACGAACGAGGGGAAGATCGCGTTGACGTACTAATATATTAGTGCTTTAATCCAGCGAAACACGGTCGTCGTACAAGTGAACGGCCGAATGATTACCAAGTGGAAGAGACAACCATGACGGCACCGAAGAAGACGCCGGACCAGCTACGCAGCGCGCGCTGGTTCGCGCCCGACGACTTGCGTTCGTCCGGGCATCGCTCCCGGATCATGCAGATGGGCTACGCGCCCGATGAATGGATGGGCAAGCCGCTCATCGCGATCATCAACACCTGGTCCGACATCAACCCCTGCCACGCGCACTTCAAGCAGCGCGTGGACGACGTGAAGCGCGGCATCCTGCAGGCCGGCGGTTTCCCCGTGGAACTGCCGGCCATTTCGTTGTCCGAGAGCTCGGTCAAGCCGACCACGATGCTCTACCGCAACCTGCTGGCCATCGAGACCGAGGAGCTGATCCGCTCCCACCCCATCGACGGCGCCGTGCTGATGGGCGGCTGCGACAAGACCACGCCGGGCCTGCTGATGGGCGCCACCAGCGCCGGCGTGCCGGCCATCTATGTGCCCGCCGGCACCATGCTGCGCGGCAACTACAAGGGCCAGGTGCTGGGGTCGGGCTCCGACGCCTGGAAGTTCTGGGACGAGCGCCGCGCGGGCAACATCAGCAAGACCGAATGGATCGGCATCGAGGGCGGCATCGCGCGCAGCCACGGCACCTGCATGACGATGGGCACGGCCAGCACGATGACGGCCATCGCCGAGACCATCGGCATGACGCTGCCCGGCGCGTCGTCGATCCCGGCCGCCGACGCCAACCATATCCGCATGTGCTCCGAGGCCGGCCGCCGCATCGTCGGCATGGTCTGGGAAGACCTGACGCCCCAGCGCATCCAGACGCACGCGTCGTTCGAAAACGCCATCGCGGTGGCCATGGCGATGGGCTGCTCCACCAACGCCATCATCCACGTCATCGCCATGGCCCGCCGCGCCGGCCACGACATCGGCCTGGACGACTTCGACCGCATGAGCCGCCACGTGCCCGTGATTGCCAATATCCGGCCCAGCGGCGACAAGTACCTGATGGAGGACTTCTTCTACGCGGGCGGGCTGCCGGCGCTGATGACGCGCATCCGGGACAAGCTGCACCTGGACGCGCCCACGGTCACGGGCCGCACGCTGGGCGAGAACATCGCCGGCGCCGAGGTACACAACGACGACGTGATCCGCACCCCGGCCAACGCGCTGTACCAGGAAGGCGCGCTGGCCGTCCTGCGTGGCAACATCGCCCCCGACGGCTGCGTGATCAAGCCCAGCGCCTGCGAGAAGCGGTTTTTCCGGCATACGGGGCCGGCGCTGGTGTTCGACGACTATCCGTCGATGAAGGCAGCCGTCGAGGACGAGACGCTGGACGTGACCGCCGACCACATCCTGATCCTGCGCAACGCCGGCCCGCTGGGCGGCCCCGGCATGCCCGAGTGGGGCATGCTGCCGATTCCGAAGAAACTGGTGAAGCAGGGCGTGCGCGACATGCTGCGGATGTCCGACGCGCGCATGAGCGGCACCAGCTACGGCGCCTGCATCCTGCACGTGGCGCCCGAGGCGTATATCGGCGGCCCGTTCGCACTGGTCCGCACCGGCGACCTGATCACCGTGGATATCGACCAGCGCCGCATCCACCTGGAAGTGTCCGACGAGGAACTGGCGGCCCGCCGCGCCGCCTGGACCCCGCCGCCGCCGCGCTACGCGCGCGGCTACGGCTACATCTTTTCGCAGCACGTGCGGCAGGCCAACGACGGCTGCGACTTCGACTTCCTGCAAACCGACTTCGGCGCCCCCGTGGGCGAACCGAGCATCTACTGAGGCCCGACCGATGACCCCGCTCAGTTCCAGCCTGCGCGATGCGCTGAAGACCGTCAGCACGGCCACGCTGTGCACCGCGCTGTTCAAGCGCGGCCTGCGCAACCAGTTCATCCAGGACGTGCGGCCGCTGAACCCGGCCGGCGGCACGATGGTCGGCCCGGCCTTCACACTGCGCTACATCCCCGCCCGCGAGGACCTGAACCCAATCACCGTGTTCCAGGACCCGAACCACCCGCAGCGCCAGGCCATCGAGCAGTGCCCGCCCGGCGCCGTGCTGGTGATCGACAGCCGCAAGGACGCCCGCGCCGCCAGCGCCGGGTCCATCCTGGTCACGCGGCTGATGCAGCGCGGCGGCGCGGGCATCGTCACCGACGGCGGCTTCCGCGACTCGCCCGAGATCGCGCAGATGGCGATGCCGGCCTATCACCACCGCCCGTCGGCACCGACCAACCTGACGCTGCACCAGGCGCTGGAGTTCGACGTGCCGATCGGCTGCGGTGACGTGGCGGTGTTCCCCGGCGACGTGATGGTCGGCGACGCCGAGGGCGTGGTCGTCATTCCGCGCCACATGGCCGAGGAAATCGCCGCCGAGGCGGTGGAGATGACCGCGTTCGAGGACTTCGTGACCGAACAGGTCCGCAACGGCCGCTCGATCATCGGCCTCTACCCCCCGACATCCGAGCAGGCCCGCGAGGACTTTGCCGCATGGCGAAAGGCAGCCGGCCGCTGAGGCGGCGGCTGGAAACACACCCACTGTTTGCTCCCCTCTCGCACGCGAGAGGGGAGAAAAATCGAAACGACACCACCACAAGAACACCCCGGAGACCCCCATGCCCACCCCTCCCCGCATCGCCGCCCTCGCCCTGGCCGCTGCCACGCTTGCCCTGCCCGCGCACGCGCAAGACCCGTGGCCCACGCGGTCGGTGACCATCATCGTGCCGTTCACGCCGGGGGGCGGCACCGACATCGGCACGCGGCTGGTGGCGCAGCGGCTGGCGCAGCTCTGGGGCCAGCCCGTCGTGGTGGACAACCGTCCCGGCGCGGCCGGCAACGTGGGGCTGGAACTGACCGCCCGGGCCAAGCCAGACGGCTACACGCTGGTGGCCGGCAACGTCGGCACGCAGTCGATCAACCCGTTTCTCTACAAGAAGCTCAACTACAAGCCCGACAGCTTCGTGCCCGTGACGATGATGGCCGAGCTGCCGTTCGCGCTGGTGGTCACGCCGGGGCTGCCCGCCAGGACGCCGAAGGAACTGGTGGCGCTGGCCAAGGCCAAGCCGGGCAAGCTGACGTTTGCCAGCTCCGGCACGGGCGGCTCGCCGCACCTGTCGGGCGAGATCTTCAAGGCCGCCACCGGCACCGACATGCTGCACGTGCCCTACAAGGGCGGCGGCGCCGCGATGACCGACCTGATGGCCGGCAACGTCGACATGCTGTTCGCGTCGATCCTGGAGACCACGGGCCACGTCAAGGCCGGCAAGCTGCGCGCGCTGGCGGTAACGGGGTCGGTGCGCTCGCCGTCGATGCCCGACGTGCCGACGCTGGCCGAGGCCGGCATCCAGAACGCGGAATCCGGCTCGTGGGTGGGCCTGCTGGCCCCCGCCGGCACGCCGAAGGACGTCGTCGACAAGATCGCCGCCGACGTGAAGAAGGTGGTGGCCATGCCCGAGGTGAAGAAGCAGCTCGTGGAACAGGGCGCGATTCCGGTGGGCAGCACGCCGCAGCAGTTTGCCGAGACCATTGCCAATGACCGCAAGCGTTACGCAAGGATCATCGCCGATAATCACCTGAGCGCCGACTGACCGCGCCCTTTCCCACCCAACGGACACCAAGGACCCCTTCCGCATGAAACCCCGCCTCCTGCAGCATGGCCGGCTGCCCGAACAGACCGAAGCCCGCCTGGCCGAGCATTTCGACGTGCATCCGTTCTGGGCCGAAAGCGACCCGGCCGCCTACCTGGCGCAACACGGCGGCGAGTTCGTGGCGATGACCACGCGCGCCGCCACGGGCGTGGACGCCACGATGCTGGCCGCGCTGCCGAATCTGCGCGTCGTTTCCAGCTTCGGCGTGGGGCTGGACAAGCTCGACCTCGACACGGCCCGCGCGCGCGGCATCGCCGTGGGTTACACACCCGACGTGCTCAACGACTGCGTGGCCGACACCGCCTTCGCGCTGCTGATGGACGCGGCGCGCCAGGTCAGCGCCGCCGACCGCTACGTGCGGCGCGGCGCATGGCCGCGCGGCCCGTACCCGCTCACCACGCGCGTGAGCGGCAAGCGGCTGGGCATCGTCGGCATGGGCCGCATCGGCCGGGTCATCGCCAAGCGGTCCAGCGGGTTCGACATGGAAGTACGCTACTTCGGCCGCAAGGCGCAGGACGGCGTGCCGTACGGCTTCGAGCCATCGCTGCCGGCGCTGGCCGAATGGGCCGACTTCCTGGTGATTGCCGCCTCGGGCGGGCCCGAGACGCGCCACCTCGTGTCGGCCGACGTGCTCAAGGCGCTGGGCCCGCAGGGCTACCTGATCAACATCGCGCGCGGCACCGTGGTCGACGAGGCCGCGCTGGTCGATGCGCTGGCGAACCAGCGCATCGCCGGCGCCGGGCTGGACGTGTTCGAGGACGAGCCCAACGTGCCGCCCGCGCTGTTCGGGCTGGACAACGTGGTGCTGCTGCCCCACGTGGCCAGCGGCACGCACGAGACCCGCGCCGCCATGGCCGGGCTGGTGTTCGACAACCTGCAGAGCTTCTTTGCCACCGGGGCCGTCCTGCGGTCCGCGATCTGAGGCGCTGAAAAAGCGTAGCCGGGTCGACTCCCGGCGCAAACCCGCGCGCGGCCCGGCCCGCGGCGCGGCGCGGCTGCCGGGCATCCCCCGCTGAGCCGCCACCTCCGCGCGCCCGGCCCCCCCTGGGCGCGCCGCCACCGTGCGCCAGCCCACCCCCCGCCATCTGGATGGATTCGGGCGTAGCGCAAATTCACTTACCCTGTGCGCAGGTTCCGCCCCTGGGCGCGCCGTCGCCGGCCTGCAAAAATGCAACCGCCGGGCCGGCATGACAGACGGGCAGGCCGATTGTTAGCTATGCTCCCCAGAGCGGGTAGATGATCCCGGGCCCCTGCCGCCGGCCCGGGGCCACGGCTGGCGCGGCGGCACTTTCACTTCCGTTGAGACGGGACGGCGCCGCCGCGGCGCGTCTCCTGAGGGCACCCGATGCAGCGTAGCTGGTTCGTGGTTGTGACAATCGTGCTGGCGACGATGGCCACGCTGTTCCCGGTCGGGATCGGCGTGTTCATGGCCCAGCTCGAAGCCAACCGGCGCGAATCCGAGCAGCTCAGCGTGTTCGCGGACGCCGCCGTGGCCCGCGCCGAAACGGTCATGACCCAGGCCCTGAACGCGCTGCAGGACCTGGAATCGCTGCGCGACGACCCGTGCTCGGCGTCGCACCTGGTGGAGATGCGGCGCATCACCTACACCTACCGCCATATCCAGGACGCCGGCGCCTACCGCGGCGGCAAGCGGCTGTGCTCGGCGCTGCTGGGCGCCGTGCAGGCCAACCAGTTCCTGCTGCCGCCGCCCGACTGGCGCACGCCCGACGGCCTGGACTACTGGTTCGACCAGCCCAACCCGTTCGCCGCGCCGCGCCGGTCGATGCTGCTGGGGCGCAACGGCAGCTACGTCGGCATGGACCCGCAGACCTTCGTCGACGTGGTGGACCGCGAGACGCGCATGCTGGCCGCCGTGCAGACCGATGCCGGACGGATCTTCGCGGCGTCGCAGGGCGCCAGCGTGCCGCGCCTGCAGCGCGCCTACGCCGACCATGCCTACGGATCGGGCAAGGACGTGGGCAGCGACGACGATGCGTCGATCGTGCTGCGCCGCTCGCGCACCATGCCGCTGGCCGTGGTGGTGCTGGCGCCGCGCACGGCGCTGCTGGCCAACTGGAAGGCGCTGCTGGTGGGTGGCCTGGGCGTGGGGCTGGCGGCCGGCATGCCGCTGGGCATCCTGGTCTGGCGGCGCGCCACGCGGCGCTTCAGCCTGGAGGGCGAACTGCGCGGCGCGGTGCGGCGGCACGAGATGGCCGTCCACTACCAGCCCATCGTGTCGCTGGCCGACAACCAGCCGGTGGGCGTCGAGGCGCTGGTCCGCTGGCGCCGCCACGGGCGGCTGGTGCGCCCGAACCTGTTCATCCCGATGGCCGAGAACGCCGGGCTGATCCAGCAGATCACGGACCAGGTGCTGGACATCGTGCTGGCCGAACTGGGCACGCTGCTGCGGCGGCATCCGCACTTCTACGTGTCGATCAACGTCGGCGTGGAAGACCTGAAGAGCCGCCGCTTCCTGAGCGTGCTGACGGCGCGGCTGCGCGGCACCGGCATCGCGCCGGACCAGATCCGCATCGAGGCCACCGAGCGCGGCTTTCTGGAGCCCGACGTGGCGCGCGACACCATCCAGGCATTCCGCGACGCCGGCCACCCGGTCTATATCGACGACTTCGGCACCGGCTATTCGAGCCTGTCGTACCTGCAGAGCTTCAAGGTGGACGCGCTGAAGATCGACAAGTCGTTCGTCGACACCATCGGGCAGGAGGCGGCGTCGAGCACCGTGGCACCGCACATCATCGCCATGGCCCAGTCGCTGGGCCTGCAGGTGGTGGCCGAGGGCATCGAGGACCGCAACCAGGCCGATTTCCTGCGCGCGCAGGGCGTGGACTACGGCCAGGGCTGGCTGTTCGGACGCCCGGTGCCCGCTGTGGAACTGGCGCAACTGCTGGCGCGCTCCACGCCGCAGGTGGCGGCCTAGCCGATAGAATCGCTGCGATCGGCCTGCCACGACCACCATGAACGGAGACCCCGCGATGTCCCTGCCCGCCCTGTTCCTGACCGCTGCCGGCGTTGGCCTGGCGGTGGCCGCGCCCGTCGGCCCGATGGGCATGCTCTGCATCCGCCGCACACTGACCGACGGCCCGCGCGCCGGGCTGGCCATCGGCTTCGGCATTGCCTGCGGCGACGCGGTCTACGGGCTGGTGGCCGCGCTGGGGCTGGTGGGGGTGTCGCAGTTCATGCTGGCCTACGACAAGCCGCTGCACGTGGCCGCCGGGCTGTTCCTGCTCTACCTGGGGCTGCGCACGTTCTTCCAGAAGCCGACGGAGCAGGTGGCCACGCTGCGCGCCAATGGGTCGAAGCTGCGCGCGTTCGGCAGCGCCTTGCTGCTGACGCTGACCAACCCGCAGACCGTGATCATGTTCGCCGCGCTGTTCGCCACGCTGGCGCCGCGCGGGGCGTTCTCGACGACCATCGCCATGACCACGGTGCTGGGCGTGTTCTGCGGGTCCATCGCCTGGTGGTGCGTGCTGGTGGCGATGGTCACCGGCGCCCGGCATGCGCTGGGCACGCGGCTGCGCCAGTGGATCGACCGCGTGGCCGGGCTGGCGCTGGCCGCGTTTGGCGTGGCGGAGATCCGCCGCGCGCTGTAGGCACCACGGCGGTGGGTGGCGTTATTCGGCCTTGGCGCCGGAATCCTTCGCCACCTGCGTCCACTTGGCGGTTTCGGTCTTGATGAAGCCGGCCAGCTGCGGCGGCGTCATGTCGCCGGCGGTCACGCCCTGCTCTTCAAAGCGCTTCTGCACGTCGGGCTGCTTCAGCACCTTGGCCAGTTCGGCGCTCATGCGCTGGCGGATCGGCTCGGGCGTGCCGTGCGGGGCCATCAGCGCGTACCACGTGGTCACCTCGTAGCCGGGCACGCCGCTCTCCGCCACGGTCGGCACGCCGGGATAGGCCGCCGAGCGCTTGGCCGACGTCACCGCCAGCGCCTTGACCTTGCCGCTCTTGATATGGGGATTGGCCGACGGGCTGGTCTCGATGGCCATCTGGATCTGGCCGGCCATCAGGTCGGTCATCATCGGCGCGCCGCCCTTGTACGGCACGTGCGAAATATCGGTCCTGGTCAGCGCGCGGAACAGCTCGCCGGACAGGTGCTCGGTGCTGCCGATGCCGGCCGAGCCATAGTTGACCTTGCCCGGATTGGCCTTGATGTAGGCCACCAGCTCCTGCACGGTCTTGGCCGGGATCGACGGATTGACGATCAGCACGTTGGGCGTCAGCGCCACCATGCCGATCGGCGCCAGATCCTTCTGGAAGTCGTACGGCAGGGACTTGTAGATGCCGGGCGCCATGGTGTGGGCCACGGTGGCCAGCAGGAACGTGTAGCCGTCCGGGTTGGCGCGCGCCACCAGGGCGCCGCCGATGGTGCCGCCCGCGCCGGGGCGGTTGTCCACCACCACAGGCTGGCCCAGCGCCTCGCCCAGCCGCTGGCCGACCGCCCGGCCGATGATGTCGGTGGTGCCGCCCGACGCGAACGGCACGACCAGCGTGATCGGCTTGGACGGCCAGTTGTCGGCGGCCAGGGCGGAACCGGAAAGGGCGGCGGCCAGGGCAAAGGTGCCAAGCGCCTTGAGCGCGACGCGGCGCGGCATGCGTGAGGTCATGCGGAGTCTCCTGCGGGAATCGTTGGATTTGTGGGATCTGCTGGACCCCCGACTCTACGCAAGCGGGCACCCGGCGCGCCAGCCCCGCCCCGGCGTACCGTGTTCAGGATTTGTGAAGGGTCGCGCCGGGCCAGCGGCCGGCCGTCACCAGCTGGCGCGCCACCTGCTCCAGCACGCCGCGCGCGGCCAGGCCGGCCGGCGACAGTTCGTCGTCGGACAGGCTGACCAGCAGGTTGGGCCGGCTCACGCCGGCGTCCGAGATCTCGATCAGCGCCAGCGGATCGCCCAGGTGGCGCGCCACGGCCGCGCCGGGCTGGATCGTCGCGCCGATGCCGGCGCGCACCGCATCCATCAGCACGGCCAGCCCGTCGATCTCGGCCACCACGTTCAGCGGCCGCTGGCTGCGCGCCGACGCGGCGTTGAGCACCGCCCGCAGGCCATGCGAGCCGCTGGGCAGGATCAGCGGCAGGTCGCCAATCTCGTCGAGCCGCATGGTGCCGGCCGCCGGCAGCCCCGGCTGGTCGGCCCGCGCGATCACGAACAGCCGTTCTTCCAGCAGCGGCAGGCTGCTCCAGCGCTGCCCCGGCTCAAGCTGGAACAGCACGGCAAGGTCGAGCTGCCGCGCGCCGATCATCGTCGCCAGCCCGCCGGACAGGCTTTCCACGAGGTGCAGGCGGATATCGGGATAGCGGTCGCGCATGGCGACCATGAACGACGGGCCCAGCACGGCCAGCGTGCTCGGTGCCATGCCCACGCTGACATGGCCCGACAGCCGCGCGGTACGGGCCGCCAGCGCCGCATCGTCGGCATGGCGCAGCGCCAGTTGCGCCTGGCGCCAGAACGCCAGCCCGGCATCGGTGGGCACCACGCCCGTGGACGTACGCTGCAGCAGGCGCGTGGACAGTTCGCTTTCCAGCCGGCTGATCTGCTGGCTCAGCGCCGACGTGACCACGCCGAGCCGCTGGGCCGCCTGCCCCATGCTGCCCAGTTCCACCACGTGCACGAAGTAGCGCAGTTGCCGCAGTTCCATTTCCCATCCCGGTCATGAAGAGCCGCTATTGTGCCTGCGATATGTCACACGCTGGGCCGCTCCGCGCCCCGGCGCGGCGCACACGTGATGCCCGGGCCACCGCGTCGCGCCTGCCGGTTGACCCATCGGCCGGATGGGCACACGATGTGGTGGTCGCCCCCGGGGGTTGCCGTGATGTGCGCGCCCTGCGCACCGCCAGACAACCATCACGCGCCCCGCTTGCAGCACTTTTTTCCTCACAGGTTTTTCAACCGGAGTTTCCAGCATGCCAAGCAATCCGACGACCTTCTGGGCCACCTGGGCCATGCCTGCCGCCTTCCCGTTCCCCGCCTTTGCGCCGTTCGGCGACGCCAAGGTGATGGAAACGTGGCAGAAGTTCATGGGCCTGAACACCGATTTCACGAAGTCCATGACCGAGGAGGCGCAGTTCGACTGGGCGTCGTTCTTTGTCCCGCAGGACCCGGAGGAGCTGTACGCGCGCCAGTGGAACAACCAGATGCCGCTGTTGTCGATTCCGCTGCACTACGCGTCGGCCATGATGGAGCTGGGCGCGGCCACGCAGCGGGCGTGGATGGACGCCTGGGGCCACATGCTGGGCATGCCGGCGCTGGCCACCGCGGCCACGGATGCGGCGGCCGATGCGGTGGTCGATGTCCCGGCCGCGCAGGTCCGCGAGACGCCCCGGCCGCGCAAGCCGGCGGCGCACTAGCCGCCGAGAACCGTTACCGGCCGTAACGGCAGGTTCCGGCGTCAGCGACTATCCTTGCAGAGATTGCATTCCAGGCGTCATGCCGCCTGCCCGATGGCTTAGTGGGCGCACTCGGGCGGGCCCCTGAATCGCGCCCTCAACTGGCGAGGCTCTCATGAGCAAGACACTCCTTTCCAGCCTGATCGTCGCAGCCGCGGCCGTGGCCATGGCCCCGCTTGCACACGGGCAGACCAAGCAGTTCGATCCGTACTCGCAGGGTGCCAAGGCCGGCAAGGCCGACCCGTACACCGACGGCGCCAAGGCCGGCAAGTTCGACCCCTACACCGATGGCGCCAAGCAGTCCACGCGGACCGACCTGGCCCCGTCGGCCAAGGCCGATCCGTACACGGACGGTGCGAAGTCGGACAAGTACAACCCGTACACGGACGGCGCCCGCACCGGCAAGCCCGATCCCTATACCGACGGCGCGCGGGTCGGCAAGCCCGATCCCTATACCGACGGCGCCAAGTCCAGCAAGTAACCCCGCGCGGCCCGCCGCCGCCACCCGACGCCCGGCGATGCCTCGCCGGGCGTTTTTGCGTCCGGGGCCGGCTGGCGGTCACGTCGGTGGCGCGCCGTCCTTGAGCCACGGCAGGAAGTGGTGCAGGAACCGCGACGCGGCCGGCATGAAGTAGCTGCCGTGGTGATAGCACGGGTCCAGCGTCGCCACGATGCGCCGGCCCGGGCCGGTGGCCGCGTCGTCGTACAGCACCGAGCGGCCATCGACGGTATCCACCACCGACACCGCACCGGGTGGCGTCAGCAGGTCGCCATGGCGGTGCCACGTGGCGTCGGCCAGCCGCATCCGGCGGAACAGCCCGTGGCCGGGATCGCCGACGCGCAGCCCGCTGTCCGCATCGGGCTCCAGCCACCACCAGAAATTGGTGACCGTGGGCCGCCATTGCACGCCGTCGAGCCACAGGTCGGCGCGGCATTCGCCCAGCGCCACCACGAGCTTGCCGGCCGCCAGGAAGGCGTCGATCGCCGGGCGCGCCGCCACCAGGTCCGCCGGGTTCTGGCGGCTGGCCACGTACAGGCAGTCGAACGGGGCCAGGTCTGCCTGCGGCAGGTCTGGCGCGTAGACGTTGGCGTCGAAATACCCGCGCAGCGCGGGGTCGTTGAAGGTTGCGTGATGGTAATAGGTGCCGCCATCCACGAATGCGATACGCACGGTTCAGTCTCCGTTGGCTGTGGCCAGCGCGGGTGCGCCGGCCTGGATCCAGTCCAGCAACTGCGGGCCGATGCGCGCCGCGCTGGTCTCGTCGTCCACGTACATCCAGCACGAATTGCCGCCGTGCATGAATACCTGCCCGCCGGCCGGGCGCTGCCAGACCCAGTCCAGCGGCGAGCCGTCCTGCCGCAGCCGGTGCAGCACCACGGCGCCCGGCGGCGCGGGGTTGGCGCCCCGGCCGTAGAAGCCGGCCACGCCGCGCCGGAAGCTCAGGTCGTCGCACGACACGCCGGCGAAGACTGGGTGGTCGTGCACCCGCTCGACGATCAGGTCGCGCACGCCCCGCCCCGCCGCCACGCGGAACGGCGCCAGTTCGTCGAAGATCGGATAGACCAGATGGCCGTTGAAGACCAGCGTGCCGCCGGCGTCCAGATGGGTGCGCAGGACCGCGCGGTGGCGCAGCAGCGCGCGCTGGTCGACATGGGCTTCGATCAGGATGGCGCGCCGGCCCAGGAAGTCGGCATCGTGCAGATCGCGCAGCGAATGCGACGCCATGCCGCGTGCCTGAAGCAGCGCGATGAACGACGGCACCTCGTGGGCGATGGCACGGACGTGCAGGACAGAACTCATGACGATGTTGCGCAGGGTTGCGCCGGCTGTGGAGAAGACGGTTGGGAGGGGGGATGCGAGAACACCGGCACAGCCGTGCCGGCGCCGCCCAGCCCGGCCATGCGCACGCGGCGCACGGGCAGGCGATAGAGGCGGGACAGCGCGGCCTCGTCCATGACGGCGTCCGGCGGCCCGAAGGCGTGTCGGCCATCGCCGAACAGCAGCACGGCATGGCTCGCGCATTCCAGCGCGTGCTGCGGCACGTGCGTGCTGAACAGCACGGTGATGCTATCGGCCGCCAGTTCGGCCAGCAGCCGCAGCGTCAGCGCCTGGTTGTGCCAGTCCATCGCCGCGCAAGGCTCGTCCAGCAGCAGCAGGCTCGCCTGCGCGGCCAGCGCACGCGCCAGCACCACCAGTTGGCGTTCGCCGCCGGAGAGCGACAGGAACGTGCGGTCGGCCAGGTGCAACGCCTGCACGCGGCCCAGGGCGGCGCGCGCCGCGTCGTAGTCGGCCCGGCCCGGTGCGCGCAGCAGCGAGATGCCGCCGGCGCGGCCCAGCAGCACCATTTCCAGCGCGCTGATAGGCAGGGCCGGATGCACCTCCTGCGGCACGAAGCCGATGCGGCCCGCGCGCACGACCCGCCCCGTGGCCGGCGCCAGTTGTCCGGCCAGAATCCGCAGCAGTGTCGACTTGCCGGCCCCGTTGGCGCCCAGCAGCGCGCAGCGCGCGCCACGCGGCAGCCGCAGGCCGATGTCGCGCAGCACGGTGCGGTCGCCGTAGCGGTGCCCGATGCCGTCGCAGGACAGGACGATGTCAGCCATGGGCGCTGCCTCCGAGCCTGCGGATCAGCACCGCGAACACCGGCGCGCCCAGCAAGGCCGTCAGCGCGCCGAGCGGTATCTCCATCGGCGTCAGCGTGCGTGCCAGCGTATCGACGACGATCAGGTAGCCGGCGCCCGCCAGCACGGTATGCAGCAGGAAATGGCGATGGTGGCTGCCGCAGGCCATGCGCACCAGATGCGGCACCACCAGCCCCACCCAGCCCACCACGCCGCAGACGGCCACGCTGGACGCCGCGATCAGGCCGACGGCCAGCAGCGCCAGCACGCGCACGCGCGCCACCGGCACGCCGAGGCTGCGCGCGTCGGCGTCCCCCACGGCCAGCGCCATCAGGTGGAACCGCAGCCCGTACAGCAGCAGCAGGCTGGCGCCGATGCACGGCAGCGCCAGCGCCAGCCGCGCGTGGTCGGCCGCCGCAAGGCTGCCCATGAGCCAGAAGACGATGGCCGGCAACTGGTTCTGCGGGTCCGCCATCAGCTTGATCAGCGACACGCCGGCCGCGAACACCGCGTTGACGACGATGCCGGCCAGCACCAGCAGCACCGTGCCGGACTGGCCGCGCCGGCCGCCCGCGAGCCAGTACACCGCGAACAGCGCCAGCATCCCCCATAGCAGCGCGCCCGAGACCACGGGCCAGCCATCGCCCAGCCAGAGCAGCGCCAGCACGCCGCCGAACGCCGCGCCGGACGACACGCCCAGCAGCTGCGGCTCGGCCAGCGGGTTGCGGAACAGCGCCTGCAACGCCGCGCCGGCGCCGGCCAGCCCCGCGCCGACCAGCCCGGCCAGCAGCACGCGCGGCAGCCGCACGCCGGCCACGACGCTGGCCTGCATCGGCGCCACATCGCCCGGCCCCAGCAGCGGCGACGCCAGGATGCGCAGCACGGTGCCCGGGTCCACGGTGTAGCGGCCCAGCCCGATGGCCAGCAGTGCGATGACCGGCAAGGCCGTCAGCAGGACGGGCGTGGCCAGGGTACGGGTGCGCGTCATGGCGCGGCGCCCTGGCCGAACAGTGCGCGGTAGTGGGCGCTGGCGCCGTTGGCGTCGAGCTTGAGCAGGTCGTCGGTATCGCGCGGCGTCATGCGGTAGTCGTAAAGCAGGCGGTAGGCGTCGGCAATCCGGTCGCGGATGCCGGACTCGGCCCGTTGCGGATGAAACAGGCTGGACAGCCAGTCGAGCGTCAGCGGCGTTTCCTGGCTGGGCGGGTCCCAGCGGAAACCGCCGTGCGGATAGCTGTAGACACGCCGCTCGCGCACCGCGGCCAGCCCGCGCAGCCGCGCATCGCCATAGAGGTCGGCCGGCACCAGGCCGGGCTCGAAGTTGTTCAGCAGCACGACCTGCGGGTCCCAGGCCAGCAGTTGCTCGACGCTGACCTGCGCGAAGCCCGGCACGCCGGCCGCCACGTTCACGCCGCCCGCCAGCCGGATATCGCCGTCCATGCTGGTGCCCTTGCCGGCCGCGCGCAGGCCCGAGCGCGCCCGTTGCAGGTACAGCACGCGCGGACGCTCGGCGGCGGCAATCGGCGCGGTACGGGCGGCGACGTCGGCGCGGCGCGACTCGAACCATTGCGCCAGCCGCTCGCCGCGCGCCGGCTTGCCCAGGCTGGCGCCGACCAGCCGCAGCCAGCCGGCCGCCAGGCTGCTGTCGCCGTAGCGCACGGTCACCACCGGCAGGCCCAGTTCGCGGATCGGCCGCACGATGTCGTCGCCCCGGTCGCCCCACTGGATCACGACGTCGGCGCCGCTGGCGGCCAGCGCCTCCACGTTCGGCACGAAGCCCTCGCCCGCGATCTGCGCCGGGATGCGGGCCGCGTCCGGGAACAGCCGGCCGAGCAGGCCGTAATCGAAGTCGGCACGGCTGGCCGTGTGCATGGCCGCCAGCCGCTGGGCGCCGCCATCGACGGCCATCACCATCGACGCGAGCGGGATCGGGATCACCGCCACGCGCCGCACCTGCGCCGGCAGCACCACCCGATGGCCGTTCTGGTCGACGACAGCGGGCGCGTCGGCCGCCGCCGCCGCACCCATCCACGCCATCGCCGCCATCCCCACCACCCCCCGCCACCCCCACCAGCGCCATCGCACCACGCACGCCCCGCATCAATAGACCCCCGTCAGCTTCAGCGTCACCGCGCGGCCCGGTTCCACGAGCGGGTTGCCGACCAGCGTGTTCGGGTACGACAGGTTCTCGGTCACGGTGGGATTGCGGCCCACCTTGTTGAACACGTTCTCCACGCCGGCCAGCAGCTTCCAGTCGCGCCAGCCATCGCCCAGCACGCGGCTGACGTCCATGCCGACGAACAGGTCGACCATGCCGTAGCCGGCCGTACGCCGCTCCTGCGACGGGTCGATGTCGGTCTTGGCCCGGAACGCGCGGACCACGCCCTCGGCGTGCCAGCCCGCGCCGTCGTAGCGCAGCGATGCATTGGCCGTCAGCGGCGCCACGTACGGCAGCGGCCGGCCCGTGATGTCGTTGCGGGCGTGCGTGTACGTGGCGGCCGCGCCCACGCTCCAGCGCCGGAAGATCTTCGTGCGGCCTTCCAGCTCCACGCCCCGGATCGTGGCCTTGCCGATGTTCTGGCGCTGGAACAGGTTGGCATCGATCCGCTGCAGCGCGATCAGGTCCGTGTACTTGCTCTGGTAGGCCGTCAGCCGCGCCCAGCCGTCGGTGCCGAACCAGCGCACGCCGGCCTCGGCGGTCAGGTTGGTCTCGGGCGTCAGGTGCGGCGACGGCAGCGTGGCCTGCGTGCCCGCCACGCTGGAAATCGTCAGGTTCATGCCCGACGGCGCCCGGAAACCCCGGCTCAGGTTGCCCACCACCTGCCAGCCCGGCACGAACTCGTAGATCGCGCCCAGCCCGCCGGTCACGGCGTAGTGCCGGGGTCGGGTCGAGCCGGCGTACGCCTCGGTCAGCTTGGGCGGCTCGCCCGCGTAGGTATCGCCGATGCGGATGTCGACCATGTCGCCGCGCAGCGACCCGGACAGCGTCCATGCGTCGCCGACGTGCCAGTCGTCGTGGACGAACAGGCCCACGTTGGTCTGGTGGGCCGCGCGTTCCATCTGCCGCCAGCCGGTGCTGCCCAGCAGCGCGCCGGTGCTGTTGCTGTAGCGCTGGACCTGGTTGATGCGGCCGTCGAAGCTTTCGTTGAAGAAATCGCCGCCAAAGCTCAGCGCATGGCTGCCAAGCCGCTTGTTCACGGTCAGGTGCCCGCCCCAGACGGTGGGCGTGTAGACCTTGATGTGGTTGTAGGCCGTGAAGACCGGCGAGCGCGCGTTGCGCTGGTAGATGTCGGTGTCGAAGTCGCGCACGTAGACGCTGGCGTCGATGCTGTCGGCCAGCGCGCCGAACTTGCGGCCCTGGTAGGCCAGCCGCACGTAGCGCTCGATGATCGGGTCCTCGCGCACGCTCATCCACGGCTCGCCGGGCGCGGCGCCCAGGCCGCCGGCGCGCTCGCTGACCACCCGCTGGTAGCGCGCGGACAGCTCCCAGCGCGCGTCCGCGTGCGGCCGGTATCCGATGGCAAGGTCGGCGCCGGTCGAGTTGAAGCCGCTGTTCAGCGCGTCGCCGAGGGGCGTGGAATAGTCGTCGCCATCGCGGTGGTTGACGCCGAGCATCACGTCGAAGCCGTTGCCGCCGCCCAGCACTTCCACGCGGCCGCCGACCATGTTGTTGACGCTGTTCCACTCCAGCGAGCGCAGCCTTGGCTTGAGCGTGAACGGCTGGTCGGCGTCGACCTTCGCGCGCCGGGTGACGATGTTGACCACGCCGTTCATGGCGTCGGAGCCGTACAGCGCCGACGCCGGGCCGCGGATGACCTCGATGCGCTCGATGGTGGCCGGGTCGATCATGTTGTATTCGAGCGTGCTGCGGCCCCGGTAGCGGTCGCCGTCGATGGCCATGATCGAGTGGCCCGAGTTGGTGTTGAAGCCGCGCATCACGAGCTGGCCGCCCAGCCCGCCGGTGCGGGCGAACGCGATGCCGGGCAGGTCCGCCAGCAGCCCCTGGATGCCGCCGCTGCCCACCCGCTCGCGCACCTGCTCGCCCGTGATGACGGTGACGGTGCGCGGTGTTTCCTCCACGGTGCTGGCCGAGCGCATGGCGCTGACGGTCACGCTTTCCAGTTCATGGACCTGATCGGCCACGGTTGCCGACCCCAGGCCCGGCCAGACCAATGCGACGCCAAAGGCGACGCCTGCCGGCCAGCGGCGCCGGCCCGATGTGAAATGACGAACCACGATCTATCCCCGATCAAAGATCGCCCGATTGGCGGGCGACAACTACTTGAAAATGATTATCATTTGCGAATTATTCGGGGCGTGGGTCGAAACACCAATGAGAAATGTCAAGACGGCGGCGGGCGGGGTGGCCGAGGCGCAGGCGATGCTGGCCGGCCACCCGGTGCTGCACGCGGCCGCCCAGGGCGGGCGGCTGCTGGCGCAGGCGTCGGTGCGCGAGCTGGCGCGGGGCGATTACGTGTTCAGCCAGGGCGAGCGGGCCGATTTCTGGTACCTGGTCATGCGCGGCCGCGTGGACACGCTGCGCATCGGCATCGATGGCGAGGACCGCATCATCCACCACGTGGAAGCGGGCCAGTTGCTGGGCGCCATCGTGATGTTCCTGCACCAGCCGCGCTATCCCGTGGAAGCCCGTGCTGCCGTGGACAGCACGCTATGCCAGTTCCCGCGCGCCGCGCTGCGGCAGGCGTGCCTGGACCATCCGGCGCTGGCCGTGAACATGCTGCATCTGGCCGCGCAGACGGTGACGCTGCGGATCGACGACGTGGACAGCCTGGCCAGCACCAGCGCCGCCCAGCGCCTGGCCGCCTACCTGCTGAAGCTGCGGGCGCAGGCCGGGCCAGCCATCGAACTGCCGCTCAGCCAGCGCCAGCTGGCCGCCAAGCTGGCCGTGCGGGCCGAGACGCTGAACCGGCTGCTGTCCGACTGGCAGAAGCTGGGCCACCTGGAAGGCCGGGGCCGCCACTGGCGCATTGCCGACCCGGCTTGGCTGGACGCACTGGCGCGGGGGTTGCGCAGCGGCTAGCGGCTGGCGGCTGGCGGCTGGCGGCTGGTGGCCACCGCGATGCCGGAGGCCGGAAACAAAAAACCCCGCAAGCGCCTGCGCGCCGCGGGGTTCATCAGTCAGGCTGGGTTCCGCCGCCCATCCTCGGGCGCGGAACACCGTCGCTCAGATCGTCACCGAATCGGCAACTTCCTTGAAGTCCTCGATCTGGTCGAAGTTCATGTACTTGTAGATCTTGTCGCCATTGGCGTTGATCACGCCGATGTCGGCCATGTACTCGTCCTTGGTCGGGATGCGGCCCAGGCGCGAGCAGATGGCGGCCAGTTCGGCCGAACCCAGGTACACGTTCGTGTTCTTGCCCAGACGGTTCGGGAAGTTACGCGTCGACGTGGACATGACCGTGGCGCCTTCGCGCACCTGTGCCTGGTTACCCATGCACAGCGAGCAGCCCGGCATTTCGGTACGGGCGCCGGCCGTGCCGAACACGCCGTAGTGGCCTTCCTCGGTCAGCTGCTTCTGGTCCATCTTGGTCGGCGGGGCGACCCACAGCTTCACGGGGATGTCGCGCTTGCCTTCCAGCAGCTTCGACGCGGCCCGGAAATGGCCGATGTTCGTCATGCACGAACCGATGAACACTTCGTCGATCTTGGCGCCGGCCACGTCGGACAGCGTCTTCACGTCGTCCGGGTCGTTCGGGCAGGCCACGATCGGCTCGTGCACGTCGGCCAGGTCGATCTCGATCACGGCGGCGTACTCGGCGTCGGTGTCCGGCTCCAGCAGCTTCGGATCGGCCAGCCATGCCTCCATCGCCTTGATGCGGCGCTGCAGGCTGCGCGGGTCCTGGTAGCCCTCGGCGATCATCCACTTCAGCAGCGTGATGTTGCTGTTGATGTACTCGATGATCGGTTCCTTGTTCAGGCGCACCGTGCAACCGGCGGCCGAACGCTCGGCCGAGGCGTCCGACAGCTCGAAAGCCTGTTCCACCTTCAGTTCCGGCAGGCCCTCGATCTCCAGGATGCGGCCCGAGAAGATGTTCTTCTTGCCCTGCTTGGCCACGGTCAGCAGGCCCTGCTTGATCGCGTACAGCGGAATGGCGTTGACCAGGTCGCGCAGCGTCACGCCCGGCTGCATCTTGCCCTTGAAGCGGACCAGCACCGATTCCGGCATGTCCAGCGGCATCACGCCGGTGGCGGCGGCAAAGGCGACCAGGCCCGAGCCGGCCGGGAAGCTGATGCCGATCGGGAAGCGGGTGTGCGAATCGCCGCCGGTGCCGACGGTGTCGGGCAGCAGCATGCGGTTCAGCCACGAGTGGATCACGCCGTCACCGGGGCGCAGCGAGATGCCGCCACGGGTGCTGATGAACTGCGGCAGCGTGTGGTGCGTCTTGACGTCCACCGGCTTCGGGTAGGCGGCCGTGTGGCAGAACGACTGCATCACCAGGTCGGCCGAGAAGCCCAGGCAGGCCAGGTCCTTCAGCTCGTCGCGCGTCATCGGGCCGGTGGTGTCCTGCGAGCCCACCGAGGTCATCTTCGGTTCGCAGTACGTGCCCGGGCGGATGCCCTGGCCTTCGGCCAGGCCGCAGGCGCGGCCCACCATCTTCTGGGCCAGCGTGAAGCCGCGGCCGGTATCGGCCGGGTTCTGCGGCAGGCGGAACAGGTCCGACGGGGCCAGGCCCAGCGCCTCGCGGGCCTTGGCGGTCAGGCCCCGGCCGATGATCAGCGGAATGCGGCCGCCGGCGCGCACTTCGTCGAACAGCACGTCGGACTTGACCTTGAACTCGGCGATCACGGCGCCGTTCTTGAGCGCCTTGCCTTCGTACGGGCGCAGTTCCACGACGTCGCCCATTTCCATCTGCGACACGTCCAGCTCGATCGGCAGCGCGCCGGCGTCTTCCATCGTGTTGTAGAAGATCGGGGCGATCTTGCTGCCCAGGCACACGCCGCCAAAGCGCTTGTTCGGCACGAACGGGATGTCTTCACCCGTGAACCACAGCACCGAGTTGGTGGCCGACTTGCGGCTGGAACCGGTACCCACCACGTCGCCGACGTAGGCCACCAGGTGGCCCTTTTCCTTGAGCGATTCGATGAATTTCACCGGGCCGCGCTTGCCGTCTTCCTCGGGCTGGAACGCGGCGCCTTCGCGCTTGTTCTTCAGCATGGCCAGCGCGTGCATCGGGATGTCCGGGCGCGTGGTGGCGTCCGGGGCCGGCGACAGGTCGTCGGTGTTGGTCTCGCCCGGCACCTTGAACACGGTGATCGTCAGCGATTCCGGCAGCGCGGGGCGGCTCGTGAACCACTCGGCGTCGGCCCAGCTCTGCAGCACGGCCTTGGCGTTGGCGTTGCCCTTGTCGGCCTTTTCCTTTACGTCGTGGAAGGCGTCGAACATCAGCAGGGTCTTCTTGAGCGCGTTGGCGGCCACGGTGCCCACCTCGGCGTCATCGAGCAGCTCGATCAGCGGCGAGATGTTGTAGCCGCCCAGCATCGTGCCGAGCAGCTCGGTGGCACGGGCGCGCGAGATCAGCGGGGTCTTTTCCGAACCCAGCGCCACGGCGGCCAGGTACGACGCCTTGACTTTCGCGGCGTCGTCCACGCCGGCCGGCACGCGGTAGGTGATCAGGTCCACCAGGGCCTGCTCCTCGCCCGCCGGCGGGTTCTTGATCAGTTCGATCAGCTCGGCGGTCTGCTTGGCAGTCAGCGGCAGAGGGGGAATGCCAAGCGCGGCGCGTTCGGCAACATGGGCGCGATAGGTATCAAGCATGGGAACCTGCTGTTAATAGGGTGGTAACGGGTACGGCCTTGTCTCTTGTGGGCTGGCGACCCCTGGGGGCCGTCGCTGCCGCGTGATTGTAATCCTAAGTCTGGCCGAGATCAAATGTCTTATATCTTATATAAGAGTTAAACGACGCGAACGCCAGCAGGACAACGGCTGGCGGGTGAAGGACTGTAGCGGATTCGCAGATGGGCACGCATCGCGGGCGATCTGCCGAGCGGACGCCGGAGATGGCCAGCATCTCGCCGTAAGAGTCTTTTAGACCACATTTCGACGCCAAAGCCTACGGAACCGCCACGCGCGTCTTAAGTTCGGCTGCCGGTATTCGTTAACCAGCATGCAGGCGCGAATGGCGCGCCGAAGCGCCCCTGCGCCCGATGCCCGTTCAGCTCAAACGGCCAAGCTGAGCGGGTTTCCCCCTTTTTATCGGCCCTTTGCTTGCCTGCGATTCGGGAAGAATGGCAGGCATTCCGACACAGGCATCTCATGGCGAACACGCTTTCCCCCTCCCAGACTGGCGGCACTTCGAGCAAGCGCGGCCGACTGCTGCTGATTGGCGGCGGCGTGCTGGTGGTGGTGCTGGCCGCTGGCGGCTTTTTCCTGGGCAGCATTCTCAGCAGCAATCATCAACCGGCTGCGCCGGCTGCCCCGGTGGTGCCGCCGCCGATCTTCGTGCCGCTCGATGCGTTCACCGTCAACCTCAAGAGCGAGGACGGCGACCGCTTCCTACACACCGGCCTGTCGCTGAAGGTGGCGGACGCCGACACGCAGGGTCGTCTGGCGCAGTACCAGCCGGAAGCACGCAGCCGCATCCTGCTGCTGCTCTCGGCACGCCAGCCAGGCGATCTGGCCACGGTGGAAGGCAAGCGCAAGCTGGCCCAGGACATCCAGGCGGCGATCAGCCAGCCGTTTGCCCCCGGCCTGCCGCCCCAGAAGATCCTGGATGTCTTGTTTACATCGTTCGTGGTGCAGTAAGCCGTACCCTGCCGCCGCGAACCCCGAGCCAAACCGATAGCCATGAAACTGCCCGCCAACCTTCCTTCCTGCCGCCGCGTCATGCGCGACGCCTGAAGCCGGACATGGACCGTTTCATCCTTACAGCCGTTCACGGGGCAGGACACTAGATGGCCTACGACAAGTTCCTCTCGCAGGACGAGGTAGACGAACTACTCAAGGGCGTATCGGGCGAAACCGATACGCCGGCGGCGAGCGCGCCAGTCGTCGAAGAAGGCGGCGTGCGCCCGTACAACCTGGCCAACCAGGAGCGCGTGGTTCGCGGCCGCCTGCATACGCTCGAAATCATCAACGAGCGATTTGCCCGGGCACTGCGCACCGCGCTGTTCAACTTCATCCGCCGCGGCGCCGACATCTCGGTGGGTTCGGTCAGGATCGAGAAGTACGGCGACTTCGTGCGCAACCTGCCGGTGCCGACCAACCTGAACCTGGTCCACATGAAGCCGCTGCGGGGCACCGCGCTGTTCGTGTACGACCCGAACCTCGTGTTCCTGGTGGTCGACAACCTGTTTGGCGGCGACGGCCGCTTCCACACCCGCGTGGAAGGCCGCGACTTCACCCAGACCGAGCAGCGCATCATCCGCCGCATGCTGGACCTGACGCTGAACAGCTACAGCCAGGCATGGGGCACGGTGCATCCCATCGAGTTCGACTACGTCCGCTCGGAGATGCACACCAAGTTTGCCAACGTCGCCGGCCCGAACGACGCCGTGGTCACCACCGCGTTCCATATCGAACTGGGCGCGGTTGGCGGGCAGTTGCACATCTGTATCCCCTTTTCGATGATCGAGCCGCTGCGTGATCTGCTGATGAATCCGCTGCAGGACGAGGTCGAGGTGGACAAACGCTGGCTCGGCCAGCTTTCCAACCAGCTACGTGCCGCCGAAGTGGAACTGGTGGCCGAATTCGCACACCTGCGCAGCACCGTGGCCGAGGTTCTGGCCATGCGCGAGGGCGACGTGCTGCCGATCGAGCTGCCGGAGAAGATCTTCGGCAAGGTCGACGGCGTACCCGTCATGCAGTGCGGCTTCGGCACGATGAACGGCCAGTACGCACTGCGCGTGGAACGAATGATCAATTACCAAGACAGCGATTCCAACAAGGAAACCGATCATGACTGACGGCACTCAGGACAAGCCGGTCGATCCGATGGACGACTGGGCCAGCGCCCTGGCTGAGCAGACCAGCGCCGAACAGGCGGCACCTGCGGCCGACGCCACCGCCACGGCAGCGCCGGTGGCTCCCGCTTCGGCCATGGCCACGGCCACGCCGGCGGCTTCCACGGTGTTCCCGCCCCTGGCGCAGGACGCACCGAGCGGCTTCCACAACGATATCGGGATGATCCTCGATATCCCCGTGCAGCTGACCGTCGAACTGGGCCGCACCAAGGTACCCATCAAGAACCTGCTGCAACTGGCGCAGGGCTCGGTGGTGGAACTGGACGGCCTGGCCGGCGAACCGATGGACGTGCTCGTGAACGGCTACCTGATCGCCCAGGGCGAGGTGGTGGTGGTGAACGACAAGTTCGGCATTCGCCTGACGGACATCATCACGCCGTCCGAACGCATCCGGAAGCTCAACAAATGACAGCCGCCCCGCGCCGGCTTGCAGCTGCCGCGCGCATGATCCTCGGCACGGCCGCCAGCGGCCTTGCCGCCGCCGGTGCGCAGGCCGCCGACGTCGTGCCCGGCACGGCCCATGCCGCCAGCGGTGCCGCCGCCAGCCCCGCCATCGCGGGCAACGCGCCGGCCATCGGCAGCGGCGCCAGCCTGGCGCAGGCCGGCCTGGGGCTGTTTGCCGTCATCGCGCTGATCCTGGGCATGGCCTGGCTGGCGCGCCGCGTGGGCCTGGTGCGCCACGGCACCGGCAATGCATCGATCAAGGTCGTCAACAGCCTGGCGCTGAGCACGCGCCAGAAAGTGGTGACCGTGGAAGTGGGCGATACCTGGCTGGTGCTCGGTGTCTCGCCCAACGAAATCCGCCCGCTCCATACGCTGCCGGCCCAGCCGGACACCAGCGCGCCCGCCGGTTCGACCCCCATGCCGCCGATGCAAGGCAGCTTTGGCGAACGGCTGATGCGCGCCATGCAGGAAAACCTCAAGAAATGAACACGCCGCGTGCCGCCGCTGTCCAGCGGCTACCCGTGAAGCCCTTCGTGCGTCCGCCGCACGTGGCGGGCGCCTTGCTGGCGCTGCTGCCGCTGGCGCTCTGCCTCGTGCCGGACGCCGCGCTGGCGCAGTCGCTGCCGGGCGTGACGAGCAAGCCGGCCGCTGGCGGCGGCCAGATCTGGTCGCTGTCGATCCAGACGCTGGTCCTGCTCACGTCGCTGTCGTTCCTGCCGGCCGCCATGCTGATGATGACCGGCTTCACGCGCATCATCATCGTGCTGGGCCTGCTGCGCAACGCGCTGGGCACGGCCTCGTCGCCGCCCAACCAGGTGCTGGTGGGCCTGTCGCTGTTCCTCACGTTCTTCGTGATGTCGCCGGTCTTCGACAAGGTCTACACCGACGCCTACAAGCCGCTGTCCGAAAACCGCATCAGCCTGGAGACGGCCGCCCAGCGCGCCGCCGTGCCGGTGCGCGCGTTCATGCTGCACCAGACGCGCGAGAAGGACCTGGCGCTGTTCGCGCAGATGGCCAAGACGCCCGAGATGCAGAGCCCGGACGACGTACCGTTCGCGGTACTGGTGCCGGCCTTTGTCACCAGCGAGCTGAAGACCGCGTTCCAGATCGGCTTCACGATCTTCATTCCGTTCCTGATCATCGACCTCGTCGTCGCCAGCGTGCTGATGGCCATGGGGATGATGATGGTGCCACCCGCCACCATTTCGCTGCCGTTCAAGCTGATGCTGTTCGTGCTGGTCGATGGCTGGCAACTGCTGCTGGGGTCCCTGGCGCAGAGCTTCATGAATTGACGCGGAGCCCGAGATGACGCCCGAGATGGTCATGACGATCGCCACGCAGGCGATGAAGATGACGCTGATGCTGTCTGCCCCGCTGCTGCTGGTGGCGCTGGCCGCCGGCCTGGTGGTGAGCCTGTTCCAGGCCGCCACCCAGATCAACGAGATGACGCTGACGTTCATCCCCAAGCTGGTGGCACTGTTCGTGACGATGGTGCTGGTCGGCCCGTGGATGCTCAACACGTTCGTCGACTACATGCGCGAAGTCTTCCAGGGCATCCCCGCCCTGGCGCACTGACGCGCCCGCTCCCCCAGGCTATCCGCAGGAAACCGGCGCCGTGCTAGAGGTCACCACCGACCAGCTCTACGGGTGGATCGCCGCCTTCCTGTGGCCGATGTTCCGGCTGCTGGCGCTGATCGCCACCGCGCCCGTCTTCAGCGAGTCGACCATCCCGCGCCGCGCCAAGGTGCTGCTGGCCGCGGCGCTGTCCACGGTGGTCTCGCCCACCATCGGCGCCATCCCGGCCGCGCCGGTCTATTCGTACGAGGGCCTGCTGATCATCCTGAACGAGGTTGGCATCGGCGTGGCCATGGGCTTCACCATGCGGCTGATGTTTGCCGCGGTGCAGATGGCCGGCGAAATCATCGGCCTGCAGATGGGCCTGTCGTTCGCCGCGTTCTACGACCGCTCGTCCGGCGGGCAGACCATGGTGCTGTCGCGCTTCCTGAACATCGTCGCCACGCTGATGTTCCTGTCGCTGGACGGCCACCTGATGATGCTGGCCGCGCTGGTCGACAGCTTCCAGGGCGTGCCGATTGCCGCCGTGCCGCTGTCCGGCCACGGCTGGGGCATGGTGGCGCGCGCCGGCGGCACGGTCTTTGCCTCGGGCATGCTGCTGTCGCTGCCGATGATTGCCGCGCTGCTGACGCTGAACCTGGCAATGGGTATCCTGAACCGCGCGTCGCCGCAGTTGTCGATCTTCGCGGTCGGCTTTCCGGTGACGCTGCTGGGCGGCATGCTGGTGCTGGCGCTGTGCATGCCGCAGATGGGCGTCTACATGCAGCATCTGGTCGATACCGGGCTGCAGACCGCCGCCTCGGTCATCGACCAGCTCGCCCCGTAGCGGCGGCCCGCCGGCTTACGGCAGCGCGCCCACCTGGCGCAGCACCGCGCGGGCGATTTCCTGGCGCCTGGCGCCGACTTCCGGCTGCGGCATGTCCAGGTTCATCGCGAACACGTAGGTATCGTCGCCGCGCGTCACCCAGCCCACCCACCAGCCCACATCCATCTTGCCCGACGTGGCCCAGCCGGTCTTGGCGCGCAGCGTGTACGCCGGCGTGCGCTCGATGGTCAGGATGTCGTCCAGCGCCTCGAAGCTGCGCTCGGAGATCAGCGGCACCTTGTGAGCCGCCGCGGCGCGCAGGAAGTCGATCTGCTGGTAGGTGGTGACCTGCAGGCGGCCGTTGAGCCAGAAGCGGTCCACCGGGCCCTCCACGTCGGCGTTGCCGAAGTGCGCCGCGCCCAGGTACTTGCGGTACTGCGCCGTGCCTACGCGGCGCGCCAGCGCCTGGTACGCCGGCACGCACGAGTTCTTCAGCGCCACGCGCAGCGCCACCTCGCCGTTGCAGACGGGCGGCAGGATCGGCTTGCCGTGGTGCATCCAGACCTTGCCGTCCCACGGCAGCTTGTCGTGGTCCACGTCGGCCACGGCGCCGGTTTCCAGCCCGATCAGCGAATTGAAGATCTTGAACGTCGACGCCGGCGAGTACGGCGTGGCCGCGCGGCGCGGGTTGTAGGTCATCGTGCGCTGCTGGCGCACGTCGTAGACG
Source organism: Cupriavidus sp. H18C2 (assembly GCF_049393795.1). Classification (NCBI taxonomy): domain Bacteria; kingdom Pseudomonadati; phylum Pseudomonadota; class Betaproteobacteria; order Burkholderiales; family Burkholderiaceae; genus Cupriavidus; species Cupriavidus sp. H18C2. The sequence continues at coordinate 1,369,302 of NZ_CP186011.1, forward strand.
ACCATCGTGCCGTCCACGCCGGCGGCGTCGAACAGCGATCTGGCGTCGAGCGGGGTCTCGGCGGCCTGCACGACCGTGGCGGCACAGGCCGCGATCAGGGGCATCAGGAGCCAGCGGAGGAGTCGGTTTGGCATATCTGCACGCTATGGTTATTGGTTGTGGGTGTCGTCCATGTCGACGGTTGGCAATCCAGGCCCGGATCGTGGTGCGGAGCATAGGTGGCGGCGCGGAACGCCAACCGGCGCTACTGTAACACGCGTAACATGGCGGCCATGCCAGCCACCACCGTGATCCCGATCGACCTGTCGCCGCCCTACCGCGTGGGCGGGCACGCCGCGCGCTACCAGTCCGTCTGGCTGCTGGCGCGCATCTGGCTGGCCGTGTCGCGCGACCAGGAAGACCTGGGCGCGGCAGCCGTGCGCACGCGCTTTGCGGACGCGGCCAACGTGCGGATGATCGTCTCTCGCGCGTTCGCCGATTTCGCGCGCTGGGGCGTGCCGGTTGGCTGGGGCCACGACAAGGCCGTGGGCGTGTCCGCGCTGCGCGCGGAAGGCCGCAGCCGGGGGCCGTTCTGGATGACGGCGGCCACGGCCCGCCGGCTGCGCTTCGTCGCGCACGGCAAGGCCCTGGGCACGGCCGGCGTGGCGCGCTGGCTGGGCCAGGCGCCCGACGGCGGCGACGCGGCGCCCGCACCGGCCAGCCAGGGGTTGCAGTACGTGATGCGGGACATGGCGTTCTGGCGGCACCTGACGCAGGCCATGCGGGGCGCTCAGGACGGCTTTGCGGGCGAGATCGACCATGGCGTGGCCGAGTCGTTTCGCGCGGCGCAGCGTTCGGCGGCCGACGACTTCCAGCAGGCGCTGTCACTGCTCAAGGAAAGCCTGGCCTGGCGCCGCAGCGACCGCCTGGACAAGAGCCGCGCCGCGCTGCGCCGCTTCGAGCGCATCGTGGTGGCCGGCGGCGTCAATGCCGCGCTGCCGACCTTTGCGGCCATGGCCCACGTGGTGCGGGCCTGGGAACACTATGCGCGCGGCGATCTGGACGCGGCGCAGCGCGAGCTGGGCCGCCTGTCCGCCGATGCTGAACTGCGGCCCGTGGTGCGCTACAACCCGCGCATCCGCTTTGAGACGCTGAACCTGGAGGCGCTGGTCTGCAAGAGCGTCGCGCTGCGGCCGGACGCGCCGCGCGGCCCGTCGTCACGCCACGACGCCGCGCGCCAGGCGCTGGACGCGTTCTCGGGCGCGCTGCAGGCTGCCTACGAGGCCGATTCGGTCGACGCCGTGCAGCACGCGGCCGCCAACATTGGCTGGTCGCTGTGGCTGTTCTGGCAATACGGCCTGGTCGACGGCGAGCGGACGATGGCGGCCGGCGACGTGCAGCGGCAGTCGATGCGCTGGCTGGGGCTGTCGGAATGGATCTGCGACCGCTTTGGCGTGGGAGGCGGTTCGGCGTGGAACACGATCTTCCTGCTGCGCGTGGCGCGCGGGCATGCCGGGGCCGGCGCCCATGAGGATGCCGCGCCAATGTCGGCATCGCTGGCGGCCTTCCGCGCCCAGCAGCCGCTGACCGTAGCCGCCGCCGTGGACGCGCTGCGCCCCTTCCATGCGCCGTTCGCGCCGGCCAAGGGCTTTGTGCGGTGGTCGTCGGTGGCCGCGTTCGCGCTGGAAGAGCACGACAACGGCCACGTCCGCTACAACGCGCTGCAACTGGCCAACCTGCTGCTGGAATCGGCGTGGTACCTCGTGCACGAGCAGGGGGCGTCCGCGCAGGCGTATGCCGCCATGGAGCGGCTGGCCGTGCAGCTTGGCACGCTGCGGGCGGCCGAGCGCGGCTTCTTCCACACCGAGATCCGGGCGTTTCCGCCCGAACTGCGCGCGGCCGCCGCCGAGGCCACGCGCGCGCGGCGAGGTCAGCCGTAGGCCACCTCGCCCGCCACAACGGCCCGCCGGCCCGGCAACGCGCGGCGCGCCGCCTTGTCGTGGCCCGGCAGCTTGAAGAACGCCACGGCATCGGTCAGCAGCCTGCCCTGCTCTTCGAGCGATTTCGACGCGGTGGCCGCCTCATGCACCAGCGACGCGTTCTGCTGCGTCACCTGGTCGATCTGCACGATGGCCTGGTTCACCTGCTCGATGCCGCGATTCTGCTCGGCGGAGGCCGCCGCGATCTCGCCGACGATATGGGTCACGCGCTCCACCGCTTCGGTCACCGCCGACATGGTCTGCCCGGCCTCGCTGGCCAGCGCGGAGCCGGCCTGCACCTGCGCCACCGAGGCATCGATCAGCTCCTTGATCTCCTTGGCCGCGTTCGACGAACGCTGCGCCAGGCTACGCACTTCGCTGGCCACCACGGCAAACCCGCGGCCCTGCTCGCCGGCCCGGGCGGCCTCGACCGCCGCGTTCAGCGCCAGGATGTTGGTCTGGAACGCGATGCTTTCGATGATGCCGGTGATCTCGGCAATCTTGCTGGAACTGGCACTGATGCCTTCCATGGTGTCCACCACGCGGCCCACCGTGCCGCTGCCCTGCTGCGCCACGTCGGCGGCGCTGCGCGCCAGTTCGCTGGCCTGCCGGGCGTTCTCGGTGTTGTGGCGCACCGTGGCGGTCAGTTGCTCCATGCTGGCGGCGGTTTCCTCCAGCGACGCGGCCTGCTGCTCGGTACGGCTGGACAGGTCCATGTTGCCGCTGGCGATCTCGCCCGTAGCCACCGCGATATTGCCGCTGCTCTCGCGCACGCTGGCCACGGTCTCGGCCAGCCGGTCGTTCATGTCGCGCAGCGCGGCCAGCAGGCGGCCCGGCTCGTCCTGCGAATCCACCTCGATATGCATGCCCACCTCGCCGCGCGCCACGGTACGCGCCACGTCCACGGCGCGCTGGATCGGCCCCGTGATCGCGCGCGTCAGCACCAGCCCGCCGACGATGCCGAACACCACGGCGGCAATCGCCACGACGATCAGGAACAGGCGCTGCCGCCCGTACTCTTCCTCCAACTGCTTGACCATGTCGGTCTGGCGCTCGCGCGTGAACTGCGCGTAGTCGCGCGTGGCCTTGACCAGCGCGGCCAGCAGCGGCCGGCACTCGGCGTTCATCTTGGCGATGGCGGCGTCCCGCTTGCCGTCGAGCGCCAGCCCGACGATGTCGGTGGCCACCGGGCCGTACTTCGATTCGATCCGGTCGACTTCGGCCACGAGCTGGCGGGCGGCGTCGCTGACGCCTTCGGCCATGACCATCTGCCTGAGCCGGGCCAGCCGCTCCTGGACGTCGGCATGGGCCTTGAGGACCTCGGCTTTCTCCAGGTCCAGGTCGGACTGCGCGCTGACCAGCACAAGGTTGCGCGCCGCAATGGCGCGGCGGTCCACGGCCGTGCGCACCAGCGACGCCGCCTCGGCGCGCGCGTTCAGGCCGTTGATGTAGGCCGAAAAGCCGTCGGTGGAGCGGCTCAGGGCCCGCAACGACAGCCCCGACACCACCAGCACGATCAGCGCCAGCGTGCCAAACCCCGCAAGGAGCTTGGTCTTGATGGACAAGTCTTTGAATTTCACGGTTTCCCCTCTGTATTCCCGATGAATGGCCCAAGGCTGGACCGAATGACGATTGCGCCACGCGGCAACTGGCCGTGGCGCGGCATCGCTGAGAAAGCCCGTTCGATTGGCTTGGCGCGGCGTCGTGGCACCGGCTCTGAATGTCTGCTTTGTCTTGGGTATCGGCAGCCTGGCCCGCGATTCACCCCTACGCGAGGAGGGGATGTGCGGCATACCGCGTCAGTGTTTTCCCGAAGGCAGCCGGTTGCATCAACAAGATGGCGATAGCCGAACCATTAAATTGCATTTGTTTTGCATCTTTTCTAGAATCGATTCCGTCACACCGGCGTGCCGCTCCCGGCGCGCCGCCTGCCACGTTCTTGTGCGCCCGTTGGCGCTCTCACCATGTCCGTCCTGCTGCAGATCTCCCCGCCCTCGCGCCAATCGGCCTATCGCGGCCTGCCCGTCCTGGCGCTCGGTTTCCGTCCGTTCTACCTGCTGGCCGCGCTGTTTGGCGCGCTGTCCATTGCCGCGTGGGTGGCGATGTATGCGGGCCTGTGGATACCGGCGGCCTCGCCGTGGCTGGGCGGCATGCTCTGGCACGCCCACGAGATGGTCTTCGGCTTCTCCGCCGCGGTCGTGGTGGGCTTTCTGTTCACGGCGGGCAAGAACTGGACGGGGCTGCAGACGCCGCAGGGCGCGTGGCTGGGCGCGCTAGCCGGCGTCTGGCTGCTGGCCCGCGTGCTGATGTGGACCGGGCCGGCCTGGGCCGCCATCGCGGCCGACGTGGCATTCCTGCCGCTCTGCAGCCTGAGCTTCTACGCGATCCTGCGGCGCGCAAAGAGCCAGCGCAACTACGGGCTGGCCATCGCGCTGGGCCTGATGGGCGCGCTGAACATCGGCTTTCACGCCGCCGCCCTGGCCGGGCGGCTGGACTGGTCGCTCTACACGTCAGAAGCGGCGACGGGGCTGGTGACGGTCTTCGTCACCGTGATCGGCGGCCGGGTCATTCCAATGTTCACGGCCAACGCAGTGCCGGGCGTACACATTCGCCGCTGGGCAACCGTGGAGCGCGGCGTCATTCCGCTGACGCTGCTGGCTACCCTGGCGGCGGCTTCCCCGGCGCCGGGCTGGCTGGTGGCGGTGCTGGCGCTCGGCGCGGCTGTCGCACAGGGCGTGCGGCTGTACGGCTGGGATTCGATGCGCACGCTGCGCAAGCCTATCGTCGCCATCCTGCACGTGGCCTACGCATTCCTGCCGGTCGGCTTCCTGCTGATCGCGGCGGCGGCAGCCGGCTGGATCGACCGCTCCACCGCGCTGCACGCGCTGACCGTGGGGGTAATCGGCTGCGCCATCATCGCGATGATCACGCGCACGGCGCTGGGCCACACCGGACGGCCGCTTCAAACGGGCACCATGGAGCACCTGGCCTACCTGCTGATGATCCTGGCCGCCGTCATCCGCGTGGCCGGCCCGCTCGCACTGCCGGCGCTCAAGCTGCAGGCCGTCACGCTGGCCGGGGCCTGCTGGGCGGCGTCGCTGATCCTCTACGCCATCAAGTACGCGCCGTTCCTGACCCGCCCGCGCCTGGACGGCAAGGAAGGCTGACCGCTGTCTCCCCGACGCAACCCGAGGTTGCGTCTCCACGCCCTTGTGATACGATGACCTACAACCGTCGCGCGACTTCGTCCGCGACGGTTTTCCACATCGACACCCCAGGCAGTTCAGAACAATCGGGAGACATCATGCGTAAATTCACCGCGGCCATCGGCGCCGCCCTCGTGCTTGGCATCGCCGCCGCGCCTGCGCTGGCCCAATCGAACGACACCCAGGCCGTCACGTCCGCCGCCGAGAAGCTGCGCGTGGCGATGGTCGATCCGGACCAGGCGACGCTGTCGCAACTGGTGGCCGAATCGCTGAGCTACGGCCATTCGGGCGGCCGCATCGACACCAAGTCGAGCTTTATCGGCGACCTGCTCGACAAGAAGTCGGACTTCGTCAGCATCAACATCACGGACCAGACCGTGAACGTGTCGGGCGACGTGGCCGTGATCCGCCACACGCTGGCCGGCGAGACGCTGGACAGCGGCAAGTCCGGCACCGTGCAGCTGAAGGTATTGCAGGTCTGGCAAAAGCAGGGTGGCCACTGGAAGCTGATCGCCCGGCAGGCCGTCAAGGCCGCCTGATACGGACGGGCCCTGCCTGTCTGAAAGACCAGACATTGATAGGATGTCTGACGTCTTGAGCCAATAAAAAAGGGGCGCTGCCGGGTGAAGGCAGCGCCCCTTTGTCTTGGGCACGTCAGTCGAAGATATCGTACAGCCAGGACTTCTTGCGCTTGTCGTAGTGCTTGTCGTAGCCCCGGTCGTGCCCCCGGTCATAGCCATGACGGTCGCGCCGGCCGCGGTCGTCGGACTGGTACGGGCGCTGTTCACGCTGCCCCGCCGGCTGGGGCGCCGCTTCGACCTGCGTGGAGCGCTCCAGGATCTTGTCGAGCTCCCCGCGGTCCAGCCAGACGCCGCGGCACTGCGGGCAGTAGTCGATTTCCACGCCCTGCCGCTCGGCCATCACGAGCGTTGCGTCGGGACAAGTCGGACACTTCATTTCAGACTCCTTCCAAACGGTTGCGCCATCGGGCGCGATGGGACGATTCTATCGGCGGCGGCCCGCCGGCCCCCTTGCATGACACGATTGTCATGCGGGCGTCATCGCGGCCCCGCACCCGGCCGGTCGCGGCGCCATTCGGGTACCATGTGGGCTTGCCGTCTCGCTGCCCCCAAGGACCATCCATCGCGTGACTGAACTCTCGCCCCCATCCACCGACGTACTGGCGTCCCTGCGCGCGGCCACCGCCGAACGGCACGCCACGCTTGACCGTTCGATGCCGCTGTCCCATGCCGCGCCGTCGCTGGCCGACTACCGCGATCACCTGTTGATCCTGCGCGCTTGGCTGGCACCGCTGGAGCGCTGGCTGGCCAGCTTTGGCGACGGGCCGCAGGACCCGGCCCTGCTGGCGCCGATCACCCGGATGCCCGAACTCAACGCGGATCTTTCGCACCCGGCCACGCCGGCCGGCGGCACGCCAGTGCGCGACTTCGACGTGACCCCACTGCGCCGCGAACCGGCCTTCCGCTGGGGCGTCTGCTACGTGATCGAAGGCTCGCAACTGGGCGGCGCGGTGCTGTACCGGCAACTGGCCGGGCGGCTGGCGCCGCATCCGCTGCACTATCTGGGCGCCGGACAGTCGCCAGGCCCGCGCTGGAAGCAGTTCCTGCACGCGTTGCACGCCAGCGTGCGCGAGCCGGCGGATATCGCGCTGGCCTGCGCCGGCGCCCAAGCGGCGTTCGATGCCCTGCTGGACCGCGTCCCCGCTTTCGCGCCTGCCGCGCCGGGCACACTTTGAACGGGCTCAGCGTCATGCAAGGTGCCGACCAGATGCTCTCGGAGGACACGCCGCTCGATACGGCGCTGCTGTTCGACACCCTGCCCGAGTCCTACCTGATCCTGAACGGCCGGCGCGAAGTGGTGGGCGCCAACACGCGCTACCTGACGCAGGCCGGACGGACCCGTGACGACGTCGTGGGCAAGTCGGTCTTCGACATCAACCCCACGCTGTCCGAGCCGCAGATGCTGGCGCGCCGCGAGTGGCTGATGGCCACGCTGGACACCCTGGCGCTCGGCGAATCGCGGCTGTCCCCGCCCATCCGCTACGACGGCTATCCGGCCGGCGACGGCACCGACGAGCGCTACTGGCAGGCCAAGGCCACCCGCGTGGCGGGCGACAACGCGCCGGGCGCGGTGTTCGTGCTGCTGGTGACGGACGTGACCGATCAGATGCTGCGCACCGAGCAGACGCGGCGTGAGCACGCCAAGCTGCGCTCGCAGGCGCGGCTGCGCCAGGTGCTGGTGGAAGAGGCCAATGCGGCGCTGCAGACGCACCGCAAGCAGCTAGAGGAATTGCTGGCATTTGCCCGCGTCGGCGCGTGGGAACTGGACGTCGCCACCGGCTACATGAACTGCACCGACCAGTGCAAGGCCAACATGGGCCTGCAGCCGGACGACAGCATCGACGAGGCGCGCGTCTTTGGCGAACTGATGTACCCGGCGGACCGCCGCGACGTACGCGCCGCCATGGACCGCGCCATCGCCACCCGCTCGCACTTCGAGGTCGAATACCGCGTGGTCTGGCAGGACGGCACCATGCGCTGGCTGATGTCGCGCGGCGCCGCGCGCTACCTGGCCGACGGCTCGGCGCAGTCGCTGATCGGCTTCACGATCGACATCACGGCCCGCAAGGCGTCGGAACTGCACTACCAGGCCGTGGCCGAGGAAGAACAGCGCGCACGCGAGATCAGCGAGCGCGGCGCGCGGGCCATGGACCATTTCGTCGCGGCCGTGAGCCACGAACTGCGCTCGCCGCTGCACGCCATCCTCTGGTGGACCACGCTGCTGGAGCGCGGCACCGACCCCGCGCACGTCAAGCGCGCCGGCGAGGTCATCGAACGCAACACGCGCCAGCTAGCCCGCATGGTCGACGACCTGCTCGACAGCGGTGCCATCGCCACGGGCAAGCTGTCCGTGGAACTGCGTCCGCTGGACGTGGCGTCGCTGGCGGCCACGGTGGCCGAGGACCTGCGCATGGACGCCGAATCGCGTCATGTCACGCTGATCGTGCAGGCGGCCGCGCCGTGCCAGGTGATGGGCGACGAGAACCGGCTCAAGCAGGTGGTGCTGAACCTGCTGACCAACGCGCTGAAGTTTGCCGAGCGCGGCACGGTGGAGCTATCAGTGGCGGAGGAAGGCGATCACGCCGTGCTGTCGGTGCGCGACACCGGCGTGGGCATCTCGCCGGAAGCGCTGGAGCGGATCTTCGAGCGGTTCGAGCAGGCGCATCTGGAGCGCGCCAACCGCGTGCCGGGGCTGGGACTGGGTCTCTGGATGGTGAAGAACCTGGTGCTGATGCACAACGGCAGCGTCAGCGCGCACAGCGACGGGCTGGGCAAGGGCGCCACCTTCCGCGTGCAACTGCCGCTGGTGCGGGGCGTCTGACGGCCCGCGGTACGTCTTGGCGCGTATAGGGTCTCAGCGGGTGTAGGGCGGCGGCTCGTTCAGCACCGCCCAGAACACGCCCAGGTCGTTGATGGCGGCCATGAAATCGTCGAACTCCACGGGCTTCACCACGTAGGCGTTGACGCCCAGGTCGTAGCTCTTCAGCAGGTCGCGCTCCTCGCGCGACGACGTCAGCATCACCACGGGCACGCGGCGCAGCCGCTCATCGGCGCGCACTTCGCGCAGCACCTCGTGGCCATCCACCTTCGGCAGCTTCTTGTCCAGCAGGATCACCGCCGGGTTTTCTTCCTGGCGGTCGGCATAGGCGCCTTCGCGGCGCAGGAAGTCCAGCGCCTCGGCGCCATCGCGCACGGACACCACCGGATTGGCCAGGCGGCTCTTCTGCAGCGCGATCAGGGTCAGCTCGATATCGTCAGGATTGTCTTCCACCAGCAGGATCGGCCTCAGTGCGCTCATTTTCAGTATTCCTCGTATCTTTCAACACCGGGCGGTAGGGCTGGCCCGACGACATGGCAGCCAGCCGGGCCGCGGCCTCGGCGGCGGTCTCGTTCACGCCCGCCGTGCCCTCGGGCACGAACTCGCGCGGCAGCGAGAACCAGATCGTCGCGCCCTTGTCGATTTCGCCTTCGGCCCAGGTGGTGCCGCCGTGGCGCTCGATGATGCGCCGCACGCTGGCCAGCCCGATGCCGGTGCCCGGAAACTCCTCGACGCGGTGCAGACGCTGGAACACGCCGAACAGCTTGTCGACGTAGCGCATGTCGAAACCCACGCCGTTGTCGCGGACGTAGAACACGTCCTGGCCAGCCAGTTCGCCCTCGCCGGGCTTGGTGCCAACCTCGACCACGGCAGGCGGGCCGTCTGCGTCCACGCCACGCGTACTGCTGAATTTTATCGCGTTGGCGATCAGGTTGCGCAAAACCACGTCCATCAGCACCGGATCGGCCGTCACGTCGCCCAGCGCGCCGACGCGGCATTCCAGCCGCCGCTCGCCAATATCCTTCGATTCCTCGGCCAGCAGCCGCTCCGCCAGCGCGTGCAGGTTCAGGCGCTGCGGGCGCAGCGCCGCGCGGCCCATCTGCGAGAACGCCAGCAGGTCGTCCACCAGCTTGCCGCCGAAACGGGCCTGCGCGATGATGCGGTCGACAAAGTGGCGGCCGCGCTCCGAGAGCCGGCTATGGTCCATCTCGCGGAGCAGGTCGGCAAACCCGACGATATGGCGCAGCGGCGCGCGCAGGTCGTGCGACACGGTGTACGAGAAGCCCTCCAGCTCGCGGTTGGCGCGGCCCAGTTCCAGCGCCAGCTGCGCCAGTTCCTCGGCGCGGCGCAGCACGATACCGAGCAGCGCGCCACGGAATTCGGCGGCGATCTCCAGGTCCGCGGCGCGCCATGGCTCGGACCGCCCACGTACCGTCTGCGTCCAGACCTCGAAGCTCTCGCGCGGCGACAGCGACGTGGACAGCCCCGACAGCTTGGCGCGCGGATCGCCGGCCCAGCGCACCGTCTGCACCACCTCGGCACGGAACCAGATCACGTAGTTGCGGAACAACCGCGACAGCGACACCACGAGCATCCCCGCCGCGCCGTCGCCCACGCCTGACGCGGCGGCCTCGGGCCAGTCCACGGCAAGCTGGTCGGTCGCATACACGTCCTCGCTGCGCGTATCGAGCCACGCCAGCAGCTTCTGGATGACGTCGTTGCCCGGCGCGTCGCCAATCCGCACCACGCGACCCTCGAACACGGCCACGGCCCCGGTGGCGCCCACCAGCGCCAGCAGGTCCTCGGCATCGCCCGAGATGGCCTCGATGAAATCGTCGGTGTTGGTCATCGACGCCAGCAGCCGCGACTGCCGCTGGCGCAACAGCAGCCGGTAGCTGGCTTCGGCATGGTCTTCCTTGGCTTCCACCTGCAGCGACAGCACCTGGGCGATGTGCTCGCACGCGGTGCGCACCTCGAACGACGGCACGCGCGCCGTGGCGTGGTGGCACGAGATCAGGCCCCAGAGCCGGCCGCGCACCACGATCGACATCGACATCGACGACCACGTACCCATGTTCTTCATGTACCGCACGTGCACCGGCGAGATGCTGCGCAGCGAGGCAAAGGTCAGGTCGGTGGGCTGGCCGGTGGCCGGGTGCAGCGCAGGCACCAGCGGCGAGGGCTCGTAGTCGGCGTCGGCAATCAGCCGGATGCGGTTGCGCACGTAGAGCGCGCGGGCCTGCTGCGGGATGTCCGACGCGGGAAAGCGCTGGCCCAGGTAGCTGGCGTAGCCAGGCTCCATCGACTCGGCCAGCACGTGGCCATGGCCTTCCTCGTCGAAGGCGTACACCATCGTGCGGCCGTAGCCGGTGATCCGGTGCACTTCCTCGGCCGCCAGCCGGGCCAGCCCCTCCACGCCGTCCACCGTCTGCAGGCTGTTGATGAAGGTGCGCACGAGCGGGTAGATCGACGCGAATACGTCCTCGGTGCCGCGCGCCGGTTCCAGTTCGACGAATCGCACGCCCTGCCAGGTGTGCACGATGATGGCCAGCGGCGATGCCCCGCTGCTGCCGCCGCGCGGGTCCGCGATGGACCCGGCATAGAGCGGGATGCCGTCGGCCCGCAGCGCGTCCAGCGCCTGGAGCGCCAGCCGCGCGCCGTCGCCGATCAGCGCGTCCAGCGGCTGGCCCAGCACCTCGTCGACGGCCTCCGGGGCCTTGCCCGCGAGCAGCGCTGTATTGCGGCTGGCCTGCACCACGGTGCCGGCCGCGTCCACGCTGACCAGGAAGCCGTGGGGCTGGATGCCGCCGGGAATGTGGATCGGTTCCCGGGCGCAATCCTTGGCCAGGATCGCCGCCGCGGACGTGGAATCTTGAGTCATGCTGGCTCCGCCAAACGCTTGGAGCCGATTGTGGCACACGGCACCGCGCGGCGGCCGGTCTTTGCGGAATTCACCGCACATTACGGGGCCGGCCGGTAAAAGCTGCAATCGTCGCCAGTTGCCGCGCGGGCCACCCCGTTGACCGCGCAACCCGCGCCGGCTTAGGGGTCTACCCGAAGCCCGGCTGCTGCCGCGTTGACAATCCCGTAGTCGTCGCCTACAACTCCGTACACAAACAAAAACGATTTTGTAGACAATTTTGTCGTCAAGACGAAATCGAAAGATGGCCGGCGCCCCGACGCCCGGCCACCAACGGAGACAAGAGATGCCAGTGACAGCTTCGCCCGCGGTCGATACCATCGGCACGCACGCCCCCGAAAGCAACGCCGTGATCAAGCCAGGCTACGACGACCGGCTGACCAATGAGGACCTGGCCCCGCTGCGCAAGCAGACCTGGGGCACGTACAACATTTTCGCGTTCTGGATGTCCGACGTGCACAGCGTGGGCGGCTACATCACGGCCGGCAGCCTGTTCGCGCTGGGCCTGTCGAGCTGGCAGGTGCTGCTGGCGCTGCTGGTGGGCATCCTGATCGTGCAGTTCTTCTGCAACCTCGTGGCCAAGCCCAGCCAGGTCACCGGCACGCCGTATCCGGTAATCTGCCGCGCGTCGTTCGGCGTGCTGGGCGCCAACATCCCCGCCATCATCCGGGGCCTGATCGCCGTGGCGTGGTACGGCATCCAGACCTACCTGGCGTCCAGCGCGTTCCTGGTGCTGGCGCTGCACTTCTTCCCGTCGCTGGCGCCCTATGCCGACCTGAAGCAGCACGGCTTTGCGGGGCTGTCCACGCTCGGCTGGGCCGCGTTCATGACGCTCTGGGTGCTTCAGGCGCTGGTGTTCTGGACCGGCATGGAGACCATCCGCAAGTTCATCGACTGGGCCGGCCCGGCCGTCTACGTGGTGATAATCGCGCTGGCCATCTGGCTCATCAACAAGGCCGGCATCGAGAACGTCAACTTCACGCTGAGCTTCCTGAAATACCAGGGCTGGGACGCCGTGCCCGTGATGCTGAGCGCCATCGCGCTGGTGGTGTCGTACTTCTCGGGCCCGATGCTGAACTTCGGCGATTTCTCGCGCTACGCCCGCGACTTCCGCTCGGTGAAACGCGGCAACTTCTGGGGCCTGCCGGTGAACTTCCTCGGGTTCTCGCTGCTGGTGGTGGTGACCACCTCGGCCACGCTGCCCGTGTTCGGCAAGCTGATCACGGACCCGGTGGAAACGGTCAGCCATATCGACAGCACGTTTGCCATGCTGCTGGGCGCGTTCACGTTCATGACGGCCACCATCGGCATCAACATCGTGGCCAACTTCGTCTCGCCCGCGTTCGACTTCTCCAACGTCGCGCCCAAGTACATCAGCTGGCGCACGGGCGGCATGATCGCGGCCGTGGCGTCGATCTTCATCACGCCGTGGAACCTGTACAACCACCCGACGATGATCCACTACACGCTGGACGTGCTGGGCGCCTTCATCGGCCCGCTGTTCGGCATCCTGATCTCGGACTTCTTCCTCGTGCGCGGCCAGCGCGTGGTGGTGGACGACCTCTACACAATGCGCCGCAACGGTGCCTACTGGTACCGCAAGGGCTACAACCCGGCCGCCGTGGCGACGATGATCCCGTCGGCCATCGTGCCGGTGCTCTGCGTGGTCATTCCGTCGTGGCAGTGGCTGGCCAACTACAGCTGGTTCATCGGCATGGGGATTGCATTGGTGCTGTACCGCGCGCTGGCCCCCCGGCTGATGCCCGGCCATCTGGCGGACGCCCGCCAGGCCTGACCCCTTCCTCCCCTGCTCTCTCCGACCATGAAACTGAAGATCATCAACCCGAACACCACGCAGAGCATGACCGAGAAGATTGGCCAGTGCGCCCGCGCCGTGGCCCAGGCCGATACGCGCATCATCGCGGTCAGCCCGCGCATGGGGCCGGCGTCGATCGAAAGCCACTACGACGAGGCGCTCAGCGTGCCGGGCATCCTGGACGAGGTCCTGCTGGGCGAGCGCGAGGGCGTGGACGGCTACGTGATCGCCTGCTTTGGCGACCCCGGCCTCTACGCGGCACGCGAGCTGGCGCGGGGCCCGGTGATCGGCATCGCCGAGGCCGCCATGCACGCGGCGAGCTTCATCGGCACCAGCTTCAGCGTGGTCACCACGCTGTCGCGCACGTGCAATATCGCCTGGCACCTGGCCGAGCGCTACGGCATGGAACGCTTCTGCCGCAACGTGCGCGCCAGCGACCTGCCCGTGCTGGACCTGGAAAAACCGGGCTCCGACGCGCGCCGCATCATCACCGACGCCTGCCGCCAGGCGCTGGCCGAAGACCGCAGCGACTGCATCGTGCTGGGCTGCGCGGGCATGACCGACCTCTGCGAGGAGATCGCCGACGCCATCGGCGCCCCGGTCATCGACGGCGTGACCTGCGCGGTCAAGATGGCCGAAGCGCTGGTCTCCGTCCGCCTGTCCACCAGCAAGCGCGGCGACTGGGCCCGGCCGCTGCCCAAGGCATACGCGGGGATGCTGAGCCAGTATGCGTTGAATGGGTGAGGGCTGTTCGAGCTGTTCTAGCTCCCCTCTCCCGCCTGCGGGAGAGGGGAGCAAGCCAACCCCAAAACCAAGCCCTGCACCATTTTTGTGTACGATATGCACAACTTTTGTCACCACCCGCCGCCCTCGCGGCGGGATATCGTTCCCGAAATGGTCACCCGACGCAAGAAAGCCGCGGACGCCGAACTGCCTGTGCCGCAGGTCAGTGGCGACGCCGTGGCCGCCGACGCTTCCGAATCCTCCGTCAACGAAGGCATCTACCAGGATCTGCTGAACGCGATCATGGAGCACCGGCTGCTGGCCGGCACCAAGCTCGTGGAGGAACGGCTGTGCGAGGTGACCGGCGCCAGCCGCGCGCGGATCCGGCAGGTGTTTGCCCGGCTGGCGCACGAGAAGCTGGTGACGCTGGTGCCCAACCGGGGCGCGTTCATTTCCAGCCCCAGCATCGAGGAAGCGCGCCAGGTGTTCCAGGCGCGCCGGCTGGTGGAACCCGAACTGGCCGGCGTGCTGGCCACCACGGCCACGGCCGCGCAGATTCGCGGCCTGCGCCGCCATATCCGCCAGGAGGACGATGCCCGCGCGCGCGGCGACCGCGCCGCTGTGATCCGGCTGTCCGGCGAATTCCACATCGTGCTGGCCGAAATGGCCGGCAACGCGATCCTGGAAAAGCTGATCCGCGAGATGGTGTCGCTGACCTGCCTGATCATCACGCTCTACGACCGTCCGGGCGCTCCGGCCTGCCCCGAGCACGAACACCGCATGCTCGTGGACGCCATCGAGCAGCGCAACACCGCGCAGGCCCAGGCGACGATGGCCGAGCACCTGGCCCATATCGAAGGCTCGCTGGACCTGACCGTGCGCGAAACCGGCGCGCCCGATTTCTACAGCATCTTCAGCAAGGGCTGAGGCACGCATCCCCCGGCGGGGCCGCCGCGAGACGAAGGACCGAATCGTCGCGCGCAGTCAGACTCGGCACAGACACTGAATATGTCACGCCATGACCGGCTTTGACTTCGGCCCCGCGTTGCCTAGAATCAGGACGCCCGCTGCATCGCAGGAGTCTTCATGCAAGCCGTGCTCGCTCACATTCTGCGCAGGAAGCTGTCGTACGCGCAGTTACCGCTGTTCGAGCGCATGCGCGACGAACGCCTGCCCCCGCAGATTCGGCTCGATTTCATGCGCGGCTTTGCGTTCTTCGTCATGGCGTTTGGCGACCTGAACCGTTACCTGCTGCGCCGCGCGCCGCACGGCGATGCGCACCAGGCCAAGGTCAACGCCCACACCTACGAGGACGACCATCACTGGCCCTGGTACCTGGAAGACTTCCGCAAGCTTGGCTGGGACACCACCACGACCACCACCGACGCGCTGCGCACACTCTGGAGCGACGACTCCCACCGCTGCCGCGTGCTGATGTACGAGCTGTGCGCCATCGTGGCGCAGGCCCGCGATGGCGCCGAGCGGCTGGCGGTGATCGAGGCCATCGAGGAAACCGGCAACGTGCTGTTCTCGCTGACCACGCCGCTGGCCGAGGCCCTGCACCCGAAGCTGGGCGTCGAGCTGCGCTACCTGGGCCCGTTCCACTTTGCGCTGGAATCGGGCCACGCCCAACACGCCGATCACCGCGCCTTTGCCGCCATCGTGCTCGACGACGCCCGGCGCCAGCACTGCATCGCCCTGGTCGACCGCGTCTTCGACGCCTTCACGGCCTGGACGGATGAAGCGGCCGGCTGGATCGACCGCGCCGCCGCCTAGCGCTTCCGCCACACGGGGCGCCAGCCCCGCCCGCCGCGTGCCGCCCCCGCAACCCCGCCGCCGCCCAGGCCGGCGGGGTTTTCCCGCACTGTCCCGTCAAGCAAAGTAGTTGTCCCGGAAAGTCAAACTGCGCGCCCCCGTTGACCAAATACTTCGTGTCGACGGGCAGCCGGCCGCGCTGGCGTGCCTACCCATCCAGTCACCACGCCATACACGATGTTCCTGTCCCCCGATACCACCGTGCTGATCGTGCCCGGCCTGCGCGATCACGTTGCCGAGCACTGGCAGACGCTGCTCCAGAACGACCTGCTGGCCGCGCGCAAGAAGGTGGCCGCCGTGCCGCCGCTCGATCACGACAAGCTCAGCTGTGCCGCGCGCATGGTCGCGCTCGACAAGGCGCTGCTGGCCATCGACGGCCCCGTGCTGCTGGCCTGCCACAGCGCCGGCGTGATGATCGCCGCGCACTGGGCGCGCCACCTGTACCACCGCGTGCCGCAGGGCAAGGTGATCGGCGCGTTGCTGGCCACGCCGGCCGACCTGGAAACCCCGCTGCCGGCCGGCTATCCGGACCGCACCTCGCTGGAATTCGGCGGCTGGCTGCCGATCCCGCGCGAGCCGCTGCCGTTCCCGACGATCGTGGCCGCCAGCCGCAACGACCCGCTGGCCAGCTACGAGCGCGCGGCCGGCATGGCGTGCGACTGGGGCAGCGAACTGGTCGACCTGGGCAAGGTCGGCCACCTGAATCCGGCCGCGGGCTTCGGCCCGTGGCCCGGCGCGACAGAGCTGCTGGCGCGGCTGCAACGCCGCCGTTGAGCGCCAGCCGGCACGCGCCTTACCGCAGTACCGATTCCGACGGGAAGTACCGCTGCAACACGCAAACACGACAACAGAAGAGAGGAGACAGTTTCATGAAGCTCAAGGGCATGGTCATTGCCGCATCGCTGGCCGGCGCGGGCAGCGCTTTCGCGCAGTCCAACGTCACGCTGTACGGCGTGGCGGACATCAACATCGAATACGCCAACCACGTGGGCAACATCCCGACGGCGGCCAACGGGTTCAATCCCGGTCCGTCCAACAAGGTCTACCGCATGGATTCGGGCGGCCTGGCCGGGTCGCGCTGGGGCCTGCGCGGCACCGAGGACCTGGGTGGCGGCGTGAAGAGCGTGTTCGTGCTGGAAAGCGGCTTCAGCCTGGACAACGGCACGCTGCAGCAGAGCGGGCGACTGTTCGGCCGCCAGGCGTTCATCGGCGTCACCAAGGCCGGCATCGGGCAACTGAGCCTGGGCCGCCAGTACACGTCGATGTTCGAGGCCCTGGCCAATTTCTCGCCAACCGCCTACGCCACGCAGTACGAGCCGGTGGTGCTCCAGTCGGGCGCCAACTTCCGCGAGGACAACACGGTCAAGTACACGGGCCAGTTCGGCCCCGTCACCGCGCTGGCGCACTGGTCGTTCGGCACCGGCCTGGCGCTGCCGGCATCGGTGGGCATTCCCACGCCGATCGGCGGCAACGGCGAGGTGCCGGGCGCGTTCCGCCGCGACACCGCCTACGGTGCCGCCGTGGCCTACGCCAGCGGTCCGCTGGGCCTGACCGTCGGCTACGACCAGTGGAACCCGACCATCGGCACCAGCAGCGGCACCATGCGCAAGGCCGTGGTGGGCGCCAGCTACACGTTCAGCAACGTTGCCAAGATCATGGGCGGCTACCGCTGGGGCCAGAACAAGAACGCGGCCGGCGCGGTGATCCAGCGCGACGACTACTACTGGATCGGCGCCAACTACCAGGTCACGCCGGCCGTGGGCCTGACGCTGGCCTACCACTACGACGACATGAAGAACCTGTTCGGCACCAACGCCCCGAACCCGTGGCAGGTGGCGTTCGTGGCGAACTACACGTTCTCCAAGCGCACGGACGTCTACCTGTCCACGGCCTATGCGAAGAACGCCGGGCTGATGCTGGAATCGCTGGGCACCGTCTACGCCAACAGCCTGTCGCTGGGCAACAGCTACGCGCTGGCCAACGGCCAGAGCAATATGCTGGGCGTGGCGCTCGGCATCCGCCACAAGTTCTGACCGCGCAGCGAACCGGCGCCGTCCGGGCGGGGTGGCCGCATACCCGTCCGGCCGGGCGGCGCCGGGGCTTCGTTGGCCACGCAGGCACCCGCCCGCGTGGCCCTTTTTCGTTTCGTCGTCCGTCAGCCTGCCGCGTCCGCGCCGTCGGCGTGCTGGGCGCGCCATTTCGACACGCTGCAGCCAAACTGCACGCCAAACCAGCGCGAGAACGCGCTCAGCGACGAGAACCCCAGCAGCGTCGCCACCTCCGACAACGGCCGCGCCCGGTTCTCGATGTAGCGCGTGGCCAGCCCCGCACGCGCATCGTTGACGATGGCCGAGTACGTGGTGCCCTCCTGCTCCAGCCAGCGGTGCACGGTGCGGCGGTCCACGCCAAGCTGCTGCGCCACGCGATCCACCGAACACATGCCGCTGGGCAGCAGCGCGTGCACCAGCTTGCGCACCTTGTCGGCCATGCTGGTGTTCGACTGCGCCAGCAGTGTGCCAAGGTAGCGCTTCACCTGCTGCGCCATCACCGGGTCATACGACGGCAGCGGCGCCTCCAGGTCGCGCACCACGCAGACGATGCCATCGAAATCCTGGTTGTAGAGCGCCGGCATGCCGAACACGCGCTGGCAGGCCGCCTGGCTTTCTGGCGGCGCATGCGTGAAGCAGATGCTGCGCGGCCGCCACGCCGGGCCCAGGAACAGCGTGAGCATGCGATACATCACCCCCGCCGCCAGCTCGGTGGCCTGGCGCAGCCGGCCCGGCACGTCGCCCAGCAGTTGCAGCCGGATCAGCACCAGCCCGTCGGCTTCTTCCACCCGCATCGCCAGCGCCTCGTTCTGCAGGCTCATGTGCCGCACCATCGATTCCAGCGCGCGCCGCAGCGTGGGCTCCTCGCGCACCACGAACGCCAGCGGGCCCAGGTTCGAGAACTGCCGCAGCTCGGCCATGCGCAGCCCGAAATCATCGACCTGCGCCGCGCTGGCCGACGCCTCCAGCAGCCGCCCCACGTGCGCGGCCGGAATGCGGATATCGGGGTCCAGCAGCGCGTTGCGGCTGATGCGTGCCGCGCGCAGCATCTGGTGCGGATCGAGCCCCACGGCCCGCGCCACATCCACGTAGTTGGTAAGGCTGGCACTGCGCAGAAAGTAGGACATCGTGTTTTCCCTGACTGTCCCGAAATGTAAATCGAGCGTCCCGGAGCGTCAAATTGCCGCCCTGTGTTGGCCGATACTTCAGGCACTGGATACGCACCGACCAAACAAGGAGACGACATGCAATTCCTCGACGATTCCCTGCACCCCGAGAACATGGACAAGGTGGTCATCACCGTGGCCCCGTACGGCCCCGAGTGGATGCCCGAGGACTTCCCGGAAGACATCCCCGTGACGATGGAAGAGCAGGTGCAGAAGGCCGTGGACTGCTACCAGGCCGGCGCCACCGTGCTGCACCTGCACGTGCGCGAGCTGGACGGCAAGGGGTCCAAGCGCCTGTCCAAGTTCAACGAGCTGATTGCCGGCGTGCGCGAGGCCGTGCCCGACATGATCATCCAGGTGGGCGGCTCCATCTCGTTCGCGCCCGAGGACGAGGGCCAGGCCGCCGTGTGGCTGTCGGACGACACGCGCCACATGCTGGCCGACCTGACGCCCGCGCCGGACCAGGTGACCGTGGCCATCAACACCACGCAGATGAACATCATGGAGCTGCTGTACCCCGAATACCTGGCGGGCACGTCGCTGTCCAACCCGGCGTTCATCGAGGCGTACCGCGAGATGACCGTGCCGGCCGGCCCGGGCTGGGTGGAGGAACACCTGCGCCGCCTGTCGGCCGCGGGCATCCAGCCGCATTTCCAGCTCACCGGCATCCACGCGCTTGAAACGCTGGAGCGCATGGTGCGCGCCGGCGCCTACATGGGCCCGCTGAACCTGACGTGGATCGGCATCGGCGGCGGCTTTGACGGCCCCAACCCGTTCAACTTCTTCAACTTCATCCATCGCGCGCCGGACGGCTGCACGCTGACCGCCGAGTCGCTGCTCAAGAACGTGCTGCCGTTCAACATGATGGCGATGGCCATGGGCCTGCACCCGCGCTGCGGCATCGAGGACACGATCATCGACCAGCACGGCCGGCGCATGACGTCCGTGCAGCAGATCCAGCAGTGCGTGCGCGTGGCGCATGAACTGGGCCGCGAGATTGCCACCGGCAAGGAAGCGCGCGAGATCTACCGCATCGGCACGTGGTACGACAGTGTGGACGAGACGCTGGCCGCGCACGGCATGCTGCCGAACCGCCAGGCCGGGCAGAAGAACCTGCCGCTGCGCCGCGCCGCCTGACGCGGGCCACTGCACGCACCATCGCCATGACGCAGTCCGTCCCGCCCCGCCCGGCCAATCCCTGCATCAACATCTGCCGCATGGACGCGGCACGCCGTTACTGCCAGGGATGCGGCCGCACCTCGACCGAGATCGGCCTCTGGGACGGCATGACCGATGCCCAGCGCGCCTTCGTGCTGGCCGCGCTGCCGGCCCGGCGCGGCCGCTGGGCCGGGCCGTCCGGCAAGCCCTGACGGCCCGGAACGCCCCGGACGCCCGCGCCGGGGCCGCTTTCACCGGACCTGCCGATTTCACGCCACGACACTACCCTCTACCGCCGCACGTGGGCAGGTCCGGACCTTTACACCCTACAAGACCTATATTGGAGACACAGATGCCCAACCACCCTGCCCGATTCCTCCTGCGCCGCGCCACGCTGGCGGCGCTGCTGACCCTGGCGATGCCTGCCGCGATGGCATGGACCACCAAGCCCGTGCGCGTGCTGGTGCCCGCCCCGGCCGGCGGCACCATGGACGTCATGGCGCGCCTGCTGGCCGAGCAGCTTTCCGCCGACCTGGGCCAGCCCGTGGTCGTCGACAACAAGCCCGGCGGGGGCGGGGCCATCGCCATCAACACCATGCTGGCCGCGCCGGCCGACGGCCATACCGTGATGGTCACCGCCACCAACGTGCTGACCGAGGTGCCGCAAGTCCAGAAAACGCCGTACGACACGATGAAGGACATCCGGCCGCTGGCGGCCGTTGGCCGCTCGCGCATGGTGCTGGTGGGCACACCCAGCCTGCCGGCCAAGGACCTCAAGAGCCTGATCGCCTACGCCAAGGCCAATCCCGGCAAGCTCAGCTTCGCGTCGTACAGCGCCGGCACGGCATCGCACTACGCCGGCGCGATCCTGAACCAGGAGGCCGGCATGGACCTGCAGCACGTGCCGTTCCCCGGTTCGGGCCCGGCGCTCACGCAGGTCATGGGCGGTCAGATCCCGCTGATGTATGACGGCATGGTCACGTCGCTGCCAATGATCCGCGCGGGCAAGCTCCAGCCGTACGCGGTGGCGTCGAAGACCCGCTCGCCGCTGCTGCCGCAGGTGCCGACCTTCGCCGAGCAGGGCTACCCCGACATCGACTTCAGCAACTGGGTGGGCGTGATCGCGTCGGCACAGGTGCCGGCCGACGTGGCGCAGAAGATCCAGGGCGCGGTCTACAAGGCGGCGGCCAATCCCAAGGTCCGCCAGCGGCTGGAGGCGCTGGGCTACGAGCCGATGCCGGCCCAGTCGCTGCAGGACCTGAACCAGTCGCTGCACGCCGAGTTTGACCGCAACGCCGGCATCGTCAAGACCTTCCACATCAAGCCGTAACGGCGCCGCCGGGGCCATTACCCCAGTTCGCCACGCCGCGCTACGCGTCCGTCACAGCGGCAGCAGCGCGCGGCGGGCGGCGGCCAGCACCTCGTTGCCCAGCCCCTCCAGCAGTGCCGACGCCGCGCGCGCATGCTGCCAGTGCAGCGCCACGTCCAGCGGCGTCTCCGGCACCAGTTCCACCAGCGTGCCGCGCTTCAGGTGCGGCGCGATCATCAGCTGGGGATGCATGCCCCACCCCATGCCGGCCAGCGCCGCCGTCACGAACGCGTGCGACGACGGCAGCATATGCCGCGGCAGCGCCACCGTCCGGTGGCATAGCCGGCTGGCCCAGCGCGCCTGCAATTCGTCCTTGCCGTTGAAGACCAGGCTCGGGGCGCTGGCCAGGCTGCCGGCGCCCACCCCATCCGGGAAATAGCGCGCCATGAACGCCGGACTGGCCGCCGCCACGTAGCGCATCGCCCCGAGCGGCCGGCTGTTGCAGCCCGCCGCCGGCCGCGCCGTGGCGGTCACGGCGGCCAGCACCGCGCCGCTGCGCAGCCACTCGGTCGTATGGTCCTGGTCGTCGACCGACACATCCATCAGCACCGCGTGCCGCGCCGCGAACGTGGCCAGCGGATCGGCCAGCCACGTCGCCAGGCTGTCGGCATTGACCGCCACGGGCAGCGGCACGCGCGACGTGCCGTCGGGCGCCAGCGCGGGCAGCGCATCGTGCAATTCCTGTTCGAGCAGCCGCACATGGTCCACGTGCTGGCACAGCCGGCGCCCGGTCTCCGTGGCGCGGCATGGTGTGTCGCGGATCACCAGCGCGCAGCCCACGCGCTCCTCCAGCATGCGGATGCGCTGCGAAATTGCCGAAGGGGTCACGTGCAGCGCCCGGGCGGCGCGCTCGAAGCTGCCCTCGCGCACCACGGCGGCCAGCGCGGACAGCGCGGCGTAGTCGAGCATGATTTAGCCTGGCTAATGTGGATGAAGATGGTTTAGTTTGTCTTCACGGCGCCATGATGGCAAGCTGCGCGCCATGCTAGCCATCGCCGCCACCCCATCCCCCGGCCTCGCCGTCCTGTTCCAGGGCCTGGCACTGAGCCTCGGCCTGATCGTCGCCATCGGCGCCCAGAATGCGTTCGTGCTGCGCCAGGGGCTGCGGCGCGAGCACGTGGGCAGCGTGGTGCTGCTGTGTGCGCTGGCCGACGCGCTGCTGATCGCCGCCGGCGTGATGGGCATGGCCCAGGCGCTGGGGGACCGCCCCGCGCTGGCGGCCACGCTGGCGCTCGCGGGCGCCGTCTTCCTGGCGTACTACGGCTGGCGCGCGTGGCGCCGCGCGCGGCAGCAGCACGCGATGCAGACCGCGCAGGCCGCCGGCAACGCCAGCCGTGGCGCGGTACTGGCCCAGGCGCTGGCCTTCACGCTGCTCAATCCCCACGTCTACCTGGACACCGTGCTGCTGGTGGGCAGCATCGGCGCCCAGCATCCCGCGCCGATGCGCACGTGGTTCGTGGCCGGCGCCAGTTGCGGCAGCCTGCTGTGGTTCGGCGCGCTGGGCTTTGGCGCGCGCTGGCTGGCGCCGTGGTTTGCCAGCCCCCGCGCGTGGCAGGTGCTGGACCGGCTGATTGGCATCACGATGCTGGTGCTGGCCGCGCTGCTGGCCCACCACGCGCTGGGCGCGTTCCGGACGCTGGTCTGACCGGCCCGCGCCAATAAAAAAAACCGCCCGGCTGGCCGGGCGGCATCCAAGTTTCCCTTTCCTTCTCGCCTCAGGCTGCCTTGCGTTCCCGCAGCAGCTTCTTGTCAATCTTGCCGACGCTGGTCTTGGGAATCGCCGCCACAAAGGCGATCCGGTCCGATTCGGGCACCGCGAACTTGCTGAGCCGCTGCGTTGCCACATGGTCCAGCAGCGCCGTGCGGATCTGCTGCGCGTCCACCTCCACGCCCGCCTGCCGCACCACGTAGGCCATCGGCCGCTCGCCCCAGCGCGCGTCGGGCACGCCGATCACCGCGCATTCCTGCACGCCCGCCACCTGCGTCACGAGGTTCTCGATCTCGATCGACGACACCCATTCGCCGCCCGTCTTGATCACGTCCTTGAGCCGGTCGACGATCTGCACGAAGCCGTCCGGCCCCATCACCGCCACGTCCTGCGTGTGCAGGTAGCCATCGGCCCACAGCTCCTCCGACGCCGACGGCTTGCGGAAGTACGACTTCGTCAGGTACGGCGCGCGCAGCACGATCTCGCCCTGCGCCTTGCCGTCGTGCGGCACCTCGCGCATGTCGGGGCCGACGACGCGGAAGTCCGCCAGCGGCACCGGCCGGCCCGTGGCGCAGCGCAGCGCCACTTCTTCCTCGCGGCTGCCCGCCACGTAGCCCGGCGGCAACTGGGCCAGCGCCACGATCGGGCCGGTCTCGGACATGCCGTAGCCGGCAAAGATGTCGATGCCGCGCGCCAGCGCCGCCTCGCACAGCACCGGCGGCAGGGCCGAACCGCCGATGATCATCTTCCAGCCCCACAGGTTGTGCTGCCCTTCGCCGGCCGCCTGCAGCAGCATCTGCAGGATCGTCGGCACGCAGTGCGAGAACGTCACCTTTTCCGCTTCGCGCAGCGCCAGCAGCGCGGCCGGCACGTAGCGGCCCGGCAGCACCGTGCGCAGGCCGAGCATGATGGCTACGTACGGCATGCCCCACGCCATCACGTGGAACATCGGCGTGATCGGCATGTACACGTCTTCCCGGTGCATGCGCTGGCCTTCGCGCGGCGCGCACAGGCTGGTGGCCGCCGTCAGCGTGTGCAGCACGATGTCGCGGTGGCTGTAGCAGACGCCCTTGGGGTCGCCCGTGGTGCCCGTGGTGTAGAACGTGGTGGCCTTGGTGCGCTCGTCGAAGTCCGGAAAGTCGTAGCCGTCCGGCGCGGCGGCCAGCATGGCCTCGTACTCGCCGTCGAACGCCAGCGGGCCCGGCGGCACGTCCTGTCCGTCGGCCATCAGCACCAGGCGCGGCTGGCGCACCAGCCCGTCGCTTATCTGCGCCAGCACGGGCAGGAAGTCCGGATGCACCAGCACCACGTCGGCGCCGGCGTCGTTGAGCGTGTACAGGATCTGCTGCGGCGACAGCCGCACGTTCACCGTGAACAGCGTGGCGCCCATCATCGGCACGCCGAAGTAGCACTCCAGGTAGCGATGGCTGTCCCAGTCCATCACGGCCACGGTGCTGCCATGGCGCACGCCCAGCGACGCCAGCGCGCCGGCCAGCCGGCCCAGCCGCGCGTGAAAGTCGCGGTACGTGTAGCGCATCTCGCCCCGGTAGCTGATCTCCTGGTCGCCATACAGGCTCATTGCGTTGGTCAGCAGCTGCTTGACCAGCAGCGGGTAGGCGTATGCCGAAGGGGTCGTCACGACGAGATTCTGGTCTCTCATGCCTGTGTTTCCTTTCAAACTTCAGTAAGGCACGCTGCCGATGATGCCGGCGCGCTCCATCTTGCGGTGGCACGGCGCGTAGTCCATCACCGCGTAGTGCTGGGTGGCCGTGTTGTCCCAGATCGCCACGCTGTTCGGTTCCCAGCGCCAGCGCACCTGGAACTCGGGGATGTACGCCTGCGACACCAGGTAGCGCAGCAGGTCGGCCGCGCCGGGGTTGGCGTCCTGGCCGAACCGCACGCGCCCGGGCGTGTGGTAGTTGGTGAAATGCGTGGTGAAGCCGTTCACGTAGAGCACCTTCTCGCCGGTGTCGGGATGGGTGCGCACCACCGGGTGCTCGGCGTCGGGGTACTGGGCCTTCAGCGCCAGCCGCTTCTCGATCGGCATGGCCGCGCCAAAGCTGGCCTCGATGCTGTGGCGCGCGCGCAGGTCGGCAATCTGGGCCTTCACCGTGTCAGGCAGCCGCTCGTAGGCCAGCGCCATGTTGGCCCACATCGTGTCGCCGCCCACGGGCGGGCATTCCACGCAGCGCAGCACCGCGCCAAACTGAGGCGCCTCGCGCCACGTGGTGTCGGCATGCCAGCAGTTCTCGTAGCGGTCGTTCGGCTGGTCGGGCGACTTGTAGATGCGTACCAGGCCCGGATGCTCGGGGTCGCTGCCGGCCACCGGGTGGTCCTCCAGCTCGCCAAAGCGGCGCGCAAACGCCACATGCTCGGCGCGGCTGAACTGCTGGTTGCGCAGGAACAGCACGCGGTGCTTCAGCAGCAGCGCGCGGATCTCGCCAAACAGGTCGTCGCTGCGGACGGCATCGGCCAGGTCCACGCCCTGCAGTTCGGCGCCCAGGGCACAGCTCAGTTGTCGGACTTGCATGGCGGCTCCTTAGATGACGAAGATCGACGAACCCGTGGTCTTGCGCGACTCCAGGTCCCGGTGGGCCTGCACCGC
Organism: Cupriavidus sp. H18C2; assembly: GCF_049393795.1. Taxonomy (NCBI): domain Bacteria; kingdom Pseudomonadati; phylum Pseudomonadota; class Betaproteobacteria; order Burkholderiales; family Burkholderiaceae; genus Cupriavidus; species Cupriavidus sp. H18C2. Next base: position 1,395,193 of record NZ_CP186011.1, read on the forward strand.
GTCCTGCAGCGCGTAGCGCTGGTGGATCTCGATGCGGATGCGGCCGGCGCCCACGTGGTCGAACAGCTCGCCGGCCAGCTCGGCCTTCTCGGCCGGATCGGCGATGTAGTCGGCCAGCGCGGGACGGGTCACGTAGACCGATCCCTTCATCGCCAGCAGCACCGGGTCGAACGGCGGCACCGGGCCCGACGCCGTGCCCACGCACACCAGCAGGCCGCGCCGCTTGAGCGAATCCAGCGACGCCATGAAGGTGCTCTTGCCCACGCTGTCGAACACCACGTTGGCGCCCACGCCATCGGTAATCTCGCGCACGCGGGCCGCCACGTCCTCGTGGCTGTAGTTGATGATGTGCTGGCAGCCATGGGCGCGCGCCACCTCGCCTTTTTCCTCGGTGGAAACGGTGCCGATCACGTTCAGCCCCAGCAGGCGCGCCCACTGCGACACAATCAGCCCCACGCCGCCGGCCGCCGCGTGCAGCAGGATCGTGTCGCCCTTGCGGAACGTGTGGATGCGGCGCATCAGGTAGGCCGACGTCAGCCCGCGCATGGTCATGGCCGCGGCGGTCTCGAAGCCGATGCTTTCCGGCAGCCGGATCAGCGGCGCGGCCGGCACCAGGCGCTCGGTGCTGTACGCGCCCAGCGTGTTGACAAAGCCGGTGTAGGTCACGCGGTCGCCCACGGCCACGTTGGTCACGCCCGGGCCGATGGCCTGCACCACGCCTGCCGCCTCGACGCCCATGCCGGCCGGCAGCGGCACGGGATAGGTACCGTTGCGGAAGTACGTGTCCGCGTAGTTGAGGCCCACCGCCACGTGGCGGATACGGACCTGGCCGGCACCCGGCTCGCCCACTTCCGCGTCTTCGTAGCGAAGCACCTCGGGCCCGCCGGTTTCATACATGCGCACTGCCTTTGCCATGGGGATCGTCTCCAAATTCGGCTGGCGGCACGATCTGCGCCGCCATGTCGACAATCTAGAAGCGCGCGGCCCCCGCTGCTTTGCACGGCCATCCAGCGACTTTGCATTTCATGCCACGGGCACCTATCATCGCGGCAACGATGCGCCGCGGCCACGCATGCGGCGCACGTCCCAACAGGAGACCCCCGTGAAAACCCTGGTGCGCGCGGCCGCGCTGACCAACTTCTTCGACGTCGCGCGCGACCTCGGCATCAACCCGCTGCCGCTGCTGCGCGGCGCGCGCCTGACCCAGGCGCTGCTGACCGATCCGGAGCAGCGCATCCCCGCCGAAGCCTGCGCCGCGCTGCTGGAAAGTGCCGCCCAGGCCGCCACGTGCCCCACCTTCGGCCTGCGCATGGCGGAATCGCGCCAGCTTTCGGATTTCGGCGTGATGAGCCTGCTGATCAGCCAGCAAGCCACGCTGCGCGACGCGCTGGAAACGATCATCCGCTACCGTCACCTGGTCAACGAGTCGGTGGCGATCCTGCTGGAGACGACCGGCCGGGTGGCGGTGATCCGCCAGGAAGTGGTGCTCGATACGCCGTCTCGGCAGGCCACGGAGCTGGCCATCGGCGTGGTGTTCCGGCTCTGCCGCGCGCTGCTGGGGCCGCAGTGGCATCCGGTGGGCGTGCACTTCACGCACACGGCGCCGCAGGACACGCAGGTGCATCGCCGGCTGTTCGGCTGCCCGCTGGCGTTCGGCAGCGAGTTCAACGGCATCGTCTGCGCGGCGGAAGACCTGTCGGCGCCCAATCCCACCGGCAACCCGGCCATGGCGCGCCACGCAGAGCGGGTGGTGGAAACGCTGCCGCGCGTCAACGACGCCTCCATCGGGCGCGAAGTCCGCAATGCCGTCTACCTGATGCTGCCGATGGGCCGCGCCACCGCCGACGCCGTGGCGCAGGGCCTGGGACTGAGCCTGCGCACGATGCAGCGCCAGCTCGACGCGTCGGGCGAGTCGTTCACCGACATCGTCAACACGGTGCGGCGCGACCTGGCGCTGCGCTACGTCGCCAATCCCGACTATTCGCTGCTGCGCGTGTCGGGGCTGCTGGGCTACGGCTCGGCGGCGTCGTTCTCGCGCTGGTTCTCCGCGCAGTTCGGCGAGGCGCCGATTGCGTGGCGCCGGCGCCATGGCGGACGGCCCTGATGCAGCCTTATGCGGCGGCCACGGCGCGCGGGCGGTCCAGCAGCGCCAGCATCAGCCAGGCATAGAGCGACACGGCCACGAACAGGCCCATGCGCACCATGAACGCCTGGTAGACGTCCTTGCCCGCCGCGCTGTCAGCCACGGACTGGCCGAGCAGGATGATCATCGTCACGAGGCTGTTGAGCCAGAATCCCGGCGACAGCGCCGTGGGCGCCACGCGGAACAGCCGGCGCGCCACCAGCAGCGCGAACAGCGCCATCCACAGGAAGAACATCCACAGATGGACGAAGAGCCCCAGCGCCAGCCAGCACGCGATGGCCAGCAGCCCGCCCATCAGCGTGGAGCCCACCAGCTCCAGCGCCGCGCCGCGCGCCGTGGTGCAGCTCTGCCGGCCCAGGCTGACAGCCTTCATGATGATCGGCAGATAGGCGGCCGGGTCCGACAGCGCCAGCAGGAACGGCGGCATCACCACCAGCGTGGCGCGCCAGGCGATACGGTCCGCGTCCGGCACGGCGCGCGGCGGCGGGCGCGGGGCCGGCGCGCCATGCTCGGGCACCAGCGCATGGCAGGCGCCCAGCGCCAGCACCGCCGCAGTGAGCCCCTGTGTCAGCGCGCCGATCACCGTCAGCGCCAGCGCGCCGCTGGCCGTGCCGGCCGCCGCAATCAGCGTGACCCCGGCCACGACGAACGTCGACACCAGCCCGTTGCCACCGCGCAGGCCATAGCGGAACGCCAGAAACAGGCACAGGGCCGCCATCAGCACGCCGGCGGCCGGCGCATGGCGCAGGAACGGCACCAGCAGCAGCCCGCTGCCCGTGGCCAGCATCACCACCAGTGCCAGCCCCAGCCCGGCCTTGAGCGGCAGCGGCCGGTCCAGCGCGGCAAAGACGAACACGGCCAGCACCGGCGCCATGACGGGCACCGGCCATTGCAGGCCGAAGCTGACGGCCAGGCAGCCCGCCGTGCCCAGCGCCAGCCGCAGCGCGCGGCGGGCCATGGCGGCGCGCAGGGCCGGCGCGGCGGCCGCGTCAGTAGACATAGGACATCCAGCTCATCACGCGCAGAAACGCGCGGCCCAGCAGGTTCAGCGGGTTGCCATCGCGCGGAAACGCCATCACCTCGGCCTGCCCGCCCACGCGGATGCCGCGCAGCGTATCGAGCTGGCCGGGATCGATGTCGACGATGACCGGAAAGCGCTGCGCGGGCCGCAGCCAGTCGCGGCTGTTCTGCACGGTGGGCAACCCGCCCGGCGGCGCGGGCTGGCCGGCGCTGATGCCGTAGCCGATGCTGCGCACCTTGCCGCTCAGCACCCGGCCGGGCAGCGCGTCCAGCACGATACCGACCGGCGTGCCGGGCGCCAGGTGGCCAAGGTTGTTCTCGGTCATGTCGGCGCTGATCCATACGTCGTGGATGGCGATCAGCGTCATGACCGGGCTGCCGGCCGCCGCGTACAGGCCGGCCTCGGTGCGCAGGTCGGTGACCAGCCCGGCCGTGCGCGCGCGCACCTGCGCGTTGGCCATGTCGAGCTCGGCTTTTTCCACGGCCGCCGCGGCGCTGCGCAGCTTGGCGTTGTCGTCGTCGCCGCCGCCCTGCTGCTCGCGCGCGCGTTCCACCTCGGCACGCGCCGCCGCCACCTGGCTCACGGCCTGCGTATGCGTGGCGCGCGCCACCTCCAGCCGCCGCACCGACACCGTGCCGGGGTCCTCGCGATACAGCCGCTCCAGCCGCTCGCTGTCCTGCCGCGCCTTGAGCTCGTTGGCCTGCGCCGCGCGCAGCGACGCCCGCGCCGCATCGATGCCGGCCGTGTTGGCGCCAATCTGCCGCCGCGTCGATTCCAGGTCCGCGCGGGCGCGGTCCAGCGCGATCCGGTAGTGCTGCGGATCGACGTCGAACAGCACCGTGCCGGCCGCCACGTTCTGGTTGTTGCGCACGTACACGCGCGTGACGCGGCCCGATACTTCGGACGCCACCGGAATCACGAACGCCTGCACGCGCGCCTGCTGGGTGTAGGGCGTCAGCCGGTCGGCCAGCAGGTACCACGCCAGGGTCAGCACGATCAGCGCGACGATCCCGCGCACGGCCTTGCGCGACGGATCGCGCGGCGGGGGCGGCGGGGCGTCCTGAGTGGGGGCCGCCTGCGGCGGCGCGGCGGCGGGATCGGCGCGATCGTTCATGGCGGCGACGGCACCTCATCCAGCAGGTTGCCCCAGTTGGTGCGCTGGCGCATCTGCGCGCGCGTGCCGGCATCCACCAGCGGCACCGGCGTGTCCCAGCCGCCGCCCAGCGACTTGTACAGCGCGATCAGGTAGTTCACGGCGTTGCCACGATTGACCAGGTAGCCATCCTGCTGCGCGAACAGCGCGCGCTGCGCGTCCAGCACGCGCTGGAAGTCCGAATAGCCCTCGCGGAACACGGTGTTGGCCAGCGACAGCGAACGCTCGGCCGATACCGCCGCCTCGCCCAGTATCCGCTCGCGCTGCAGCGCCCGGATCAGCCCGCTGGCCGCGTCGTCGGCCTCGCGCGCCGCCTGCCGGACTGCGGCCTGGTAGTCGACGATCAACTGCTGCAGCCGCGCGTCCTGCACGCGCACGTTGTTGACGATGCGGCCGTAGTCGAAGATGTTCCAGCGCACGCTGGGGCCGCCCACCAGCAGCAGGCCGTTCTGCGTGCCGGGCAGCGACGTGGCCGACCAGCCGATGCTGCCGATCAGCGACACCGACGGATACAGGTCGGCCCGCGCCACGCCAATCTGGGCCGACTGCGCGGCCACGCGCCATTCGGCGGCGCGGATGTCGGGCCGGCGCAGCAGCAGGCTGGCCGGCACGTCCTGCAGCACCGCGCGGTCGATCAGCGGCAGCACGCCCTCGCGCGCGCCGGCATCGGCCAGTTCCGGCAGCGACCCCGGCGGACGGCCCAGCAGCACGCCAAGCGCGTTGCGGGCCTGCGCGATCTGGTTCTCGAACTCCGGAATGCTGCTCAGCGTGCCCAGGTACTGCGTGCGTGCCTGCTGGAAATCGAGCTCGTCGCTCTCGCCGCCCTTGAACAGCCGCTCGGTGATCTCGAAGCTGCGGTGCTGCAGCCGTGCGTTGTCCCGCGCGATGCGCAGCCGCGCCTCCGCCGTGCGCAGCGCAAAGTAGGTGTTGGCCACCTGCGCGTGCAGTAGCACCAGCACCGCCTCGCGGTTGGCCTGGGCCGCGAAGTACGCGGCGTCCGCCGACTCGATGGCCCGCGCAAAGCGGCCCCAGAAGTCGAGTTCCCAGCCGATGTCGACGCCCGCGCTGTACTCCCAGAGCCGGCTGGTCTGCGCCGTGGGCCCCGACTGGCGACTGTTCACGTACAGCGCGGCGGCGCTGGCCTGCTGCATCTGCGGATAGCGGCCCGCCAGCGCCATGCCCAGCTGGGCGCGCGCCTCCATCACGCGCAGCCCGGCCACCTTGACGTCGGCGTTGCCGGCATCGGCCTCGGCCATCAGCGCCTCCAGCACCGGGTCGCCGAACACCTGCCACCACTGCCGCAGGTCCGGCTCGGCCTGCTGCGTGCTGACCTGCTCGATGGCGTCGCTGCGCCAGCCAGCGCTCCACGCCTCTGGCTGTGGCTGGAAGTCCGGGCCCACGCGGGCGCAGGCACCCAGCAGCGCGGCGGTTGCCAGCCAGGCGCCGGCACGCGCGGCCACGGCTAGCCTCCGGTGATGTCGGCGTTGCTGCGCGGCTCCGCTTCGATGCGCGGCAGCGGCTCGTCCACCCACTGCCAGAACAACTGGTAGCCCACCGCCAGCACGATGGGCCCGATGAACAGCCCGATCACGCCGCCCGTGACCATGCCGCCCAGCGCGCCCACCAGGATCACCGGCATCGGCACATCCACGCCCCGGCCCAGCATCAGCGGCTTGAGCACGTTGTCGGCCAGCCCGGCGATGAACACGTAGATGGCAAAGACGATATTGGTGGCGCTGGCGCCTTCGGACGCAAAAACCAGCAGGATCACCGGAATCGTGATCAGCGTGGCCGGCAACTGCATGATGCCCAGCAGCAGCACCGCCAGCGCCAGCAGCCCCGCGCCGGGCACGCCCTTGAGCACGAACGCCACGCCAATCAGCAGCATCTGGATAAACGCGATGCCCACCACGCCCTGCGCCACGGCCCGGATCGTGGCCGTGCAGAGCGCCGTGAGGCGCGGGCCCCGCTCCGGCCCCGTGATGCGCGTCGCGATGCGCACGGCGCTGCGCGTGCCCTGCTCGCCGTAGGCCATGATGATGCCGGCGATGATCAGCGCGCCCACAAAGACCAGCAGCCCCACGCCCACGCCGCCGATGGCGCCCAGCACCGTCAGGCTGGCCGCCTTGATCTGCGGGCCGAGCCTTTCCATCAGGCTGGCCGCGTCGGTAGCGGCCATGGCCCAGGCGTCGTGTAGCCGGCGCCCCACCAGCGGCCAGCCGGCCAGCGCCTCCGGGGGCGGGGGGATATGGAATTCGCCGCGCCGGGCAATCGCCATCGCCTGCTCCATCGATTCGATCAGCGCCGTGCCCAGCAGGTAGGTGGGCACCAGCACGATGGCGATGACCAGCACGATGATCAGCGTGGCGGTGCGGCCATCGCCGGCAAACACCCGGCCGCGCAGCCGCACCTGCAGCGGATAGAGCGTGATGGCCAGGATCACGGACCAGACCAGCAGGTTCATGAACGGCCGGAAGATCTGGAAGCAGAACGTGGCCAGCAGCGCCACGAGGCCGAACCGGATCAGCGAATCGATCAGCGTGCGCGACACGGTCGCGGTGGAATACGGCGCTTGCAGCATCGTATGACTCCGTTGTCCGCCCGGCATGCGGCCGGGCTTCACACCTGCTGGCGGCGGCGCGCAACCAACACCAGCACCGCCCCGGCGGCAAATATCAGCAGGCAGCCCAGCAGCCAGTCGCGGGCCAGCACGTTCACCAGGTAGCGCGGCGGGTCGCCGCCGGTGCGGAACAACTGCACCTCCAGGCCGTGCAGCGCAAACCGGAACAGGTTCAGCTTGTCGGGCGTCTGGCCGCTCGGATCGCTCCAGAAGATGCCGATCACGGCCAGCCACATCGCTCCCACCATCAACAGGAATCCGCTCTTGCGCATGCCGGCCACCCTGGAAAATAAGGCGCTGACGGCAAGCGTCCGCCAATCGCCGGGGCAATGCAATTGGTCCTTGGGCCAAGCATTGGACCAAGGTCCATTGCCAAAGCGCGGCGCAGTGTCCAGATTGGTACGGCATTGCAAAGTCCGTGCATCGCACGCGGGGGATCAGCCATGGCAAAACGGAAGGGGGGCGCCGCCGACGCTGCCGGCGACGGTAACGCGCTCGGCCGCAAGGAATACGAGGCGGCGCTGGCCGACCTGCACGTGGAACTGGTGCACCTGCAGGACTGGGTCAAGGCCACCGGCGCCAAGATCTGCATCGTCTTCGAGGGGCGCGACGGCGCCGGCAAGGGCGGCACCATCAAGGCGCTGACCGAGCGCGTCAGCCCGCGCGTGTTCCGCGTGGTGGCGCTGCCCGCGCCCACCGAGCGCGAGAAGAGCCAGATGTACATGCAGCGCTACATCCCCTACCTGCCGGCCGCTGGCGAGGTGGTGATCTTCGACCGCAGCTGGTATAACCGCGCCGGCGTGGAACGGGTGATGGGCTTTGCCGACGACAGCCAGGTGGATATCTTCCTGCGCGCGGTGCCGCTGATCGAGCGCGCCATCGTCGGCTCCAACGTCCGGCTGCTGAAATACTGGCTGGAAGTCAGCCCCGAGGAACAGACGCGCCGGCTGGAGCAGCGCATCAAGGACGGCCGCAAGACCTGGAAGCTGACCGACATGGACCTGAAGTCGTACAGCCGCTGGTATGACTACTCGCGCGCCCGCGACGCGATGTTCGAGGCGTCTGACACCGAGTTCGCGCCCTGGCACGTGGTGCGCTCGGACAACAAGCGCCGCGCCCGGCTCAACATCATCCGCCACCTGCTGGACACCGTGCCCTACGAGCGCATCGCGCGCAAGAAGATCACGCTGCCGGCGCGGCAGAAGGCCGGCGGCTACCGGGCGCCCGACTACCCCTACCGCTACATCCCCGAGCGCTTCTAGCGGCCGGGCTGGCGGCCAACGCCGGCCGCTAGTCCTTCAGCAGCGTCTTCTTCCATTCGCCGTCCGGCTGCTGGCAGTACCAGCCCGTCCAGCGTTCGGGCTGGCGGCCCGGCTGGCGCAGCTCGCTGCGCACCTTGCGGCAGCGCTGGCCGTTCTCGGTGCGGGTCACGAGCGGCGTGAACGTGCCATCGGTGGGCTTGCCCTTGGCGTTCGGCGCCAGGTGGAACGGCACGCTCTTGCCATCGTCGGACTCGGACAGCGTCTTGCCGAACGCCGTGGTCAGCTCGGCGGTCTGGTCCTTGTTCAGCGTGCCGATGATCGTGCCGCTCAGGAAGTGGTCGTAATAGGCCCGCGCCGGCCAGGCCGCGGCAAGCAGTACGGCCAGGGCCAGCGCCTGGCGTCGCGGAATCGGTTTCAAGGCTGTCTCCATGCGGATGCCGGTGCCAGTCACTGGATGGTGTAGCCGCGCCCCTGCATGCAGGCGGAATAGGCGCGGTAGTAGGTGCTCATGGCGCCGGACTGCTGTTGCTGGGCGTTGGCCTGCGCATTGCGCTGGTTCTGGCGCGCGCGATGGCCGCCCGCCATCGTGCCGACCGCCGCGCCGGCCGCGGCGCCCTTGCCCGCGTCGCCGGCAATGCCGCCGATGACCGCGCCGCCCAGCGCCCCGCGCGCGGCACCGCCCACGCGCTCGCCGCCGCCGACGGCCGGGCCACCCTGCTGGGGCGGCGGCGCGGCGGCCACCGCGGCCGGGTCGATGCCGGTGTTGGACTTGGCCCACGAATAGCAGTAGCCGTCGTCCTGTTGCTGCTGCGCCTGGCTCTGGCCCTTGGCCGGATAGGCGATGGGCTTCTGCGCCAGCGCCGGCACGCTCAGCGCGGCGCCCAGCCCCGCGCACAGCAGCACCACGGAAATCTTCGATCTGGACATGGTTCGCTCCTTCTCGGGGCCGGCAGCGCTCGGCGCCGGCCGGTTCACAGGGTGCCTCCGGTGGGCTCGGCCGGGCCGGCGTCGCGAGCGGCCTGCCGCGCCAGCTTCTTCTTGCTCTCGCGCTCCAGCCCCCAGAAGAACATCGGGATGAAGAAGATGGCGATGATCGTGGCGCCGAGCATGCCGCCGATCACACCGGTCCCCAGCGACTGGCGGCTGGCGGCCGACGCGCCGCTGGCGATGGCCAGCGGAATGCAGCCCAGGATGAACGCCAGCGACGTCATGATGATCGGCCGCAGCCGCAGCTTGGACGCCTTGACCGCCGCGTCGTACGCGCTCAGCCCTTCCTTGACGCGCATCTCCACCGCGAACTCGAAGATCAGGATCGCGTTCTTGGCCGCCAGCGCGATCAGCACCGTCAGGCCGATCTGGAAGTACACGTCGTTCTCCATGCCGCGCAGCAGGATGCCGACCAGCGCGCCGAACAGCGCGAACGGCACGGCCAGCAGCACGCCCAGCGGCAGCGACCACTTCTCGTACTGCGCCGCCAGGATCAGGAACACCATCAGCAGCGCGAACGCGAACACCATGGCGGCGGTGGAGCCGGCCTTCTTTTCCTCGTATGCCTGCCCGCTCCACGCGTAGCTGTAGCCCTCGCCCAGCACCTCGGCGGCAATCTCCTCCATGGCCTGCAGCGCCTGGCCCGAGCTGTAGCCGGGCGCGGCATCGCCGGTGATCTTGGCCGCCGGGAAGTTGTTGAAGCGGGTGACCAGGTCCGCGCCGGCCACCCAGCGCACGGTCGTGACGGCCTTGATCGGCACCATCTCGTTGCGGGCGTTGCGCACGTAGACCTTGTCCAGGTCCTCGGGCCGCGACCGGTACTCGGGCTCGGCCTGCAGGATCACCTGGAACAGGCGGCTGTTCTTCGGGAACTGGCTCACGTACAGCGAGCCGAACATCGTCTGCAGCGCCGAGTACACCTGCTCCACGGGCACGCCCTGCGTCTCGGCGCGCTCGCGGTCCAGGTCCACCAGCAGCTGGCGCGACCGCGTGTTGATCGTCGTGCTCACGCCGCGCAGCTCCGGCCGCTGCCGCGCCTTGGCAATGAACGCGCGCGTGCGTTCCTCCAGTTGCTGGTAGGTGCCGTCGCCGGTGCTTTGCAGCCAGAACTCGAAGCCGCCCGTGGTGCCCAGCCCCGGGATCGACGGCGGGTTGACCGGTATCACCAGCCCGTCGCGGTAGGTGGAAAACTCCTGCGTGGCCTGCGCGATCAGGTCCGCCGCGCTCTCGCCCTTGCCGCGCTCGTGAAAGCCCTTCAGCGTGATGAACAGCGTGCCGGCGTTCGACTTGTTCTGCGAATCGATCAGGCTGTAGCCGTCCGGCACGGCCACCGATTTCACCGCCGGCTGCTTCTCGAACCACTCCGCCGCGCGCCGGGACAGGGCGCCGGTGCGATCCAGGCTGGCCGCGTCGGGCAGGATCACGGCGCCCAGCAGGTAGCCCTGGTCCTCCACGGGCAGGAACGACGACGGAATGCGTACGAACATCAGCACGGCCGCCACGACCAGCGCCACCACGATGGCCAGCGAGATCACCGTGCGCCGGATCACGGTCTGCACCGCCGAGCCGTAGCCTTCCACCACGCGGTCGAAGCTGCGGTTGAACCAGCGGAAGAAGCGGTTCTTCTCGTGCGTGCCGGGCTTGAGCAGGATGGCCGCCAGCGCGGGCGACAGCGTCAGCGCCACCACCCCGGACAGCAGCACCGACACCGCCAGCGTGATGGCGAACTGCTTGTAGAGCTGGCCCGTGATGCCGGACAGGAACGCCACCGGGATGAACACGGCCAGCAGCACCAGCACGATGGCGATCACCGGCCCGCCCACCTCGTCCATGGCGGCCTTGGCGGCCTCCTTGGGCGGCATGTGGAACTCCATCATGTTGCGCTCGACGTTCTCGATCACCACGATGGCGTCGTCCACCACGATGCCGATGGCCAGCACCATCCCGAACAGCGTGAGCATGTTCACCGAGAAGCCGAACGCGGCCATGGCCGTGAACGTGCCGATGATCGACACCGGCACGGCCAGGATCGGCACCAGCGTGGCGCGGAAGCTCTGCAGGAACAGGTAGACGACCAGGATCACCAGAATCACCGCGTCGCGCAGCGTATGCACCACCTCGTTGATCGACTCGTGCACGAACTCGGTGGTGTCCAGCGCGATCTCGTATTCCAGCCCCGGCGGGAACGTCTTCTTGGCCGCCTCCAGCGTCTTGCGCACCTCGCCGGCCACGGCCAGCGCGTTGGCGCCGGGCTGCTGGTACACGGCCAGCAGCGTGGCCGTCTTGCCCTGGTAGCGGCTGCGCAGCGAGTAGTCCTTGGACCCCAGTTCGGCCCGGCCGATGTCCTTGAGCCGCACCAGCGCCGCGTCGCCGGAGGCCGCGCGCAGGATGATGTTCTCGAACTCCTGCGGCTCGGTCATGCGTCCCTTGGTGGCCACCGGGAACGTCTGCTTGACCGGCTCCGACGTGGGCGACTGGCCGATCCGCCCCGCCGAGAACTGCTCGTTCTGGTTGGCCACGGCGTTCTTGACGTCCTCGGCCGTGATGCCGAGCTGCGCCATGCGGTCCGGCTTGAGCCAGATCCGCATGGCGTAGTCCGGCGTGCCGAAGATCGACGACTGGTTGGCGCCCGGAATGCGCTTGAGCGCGTCCAGGATGTAGATGCTCGTGTAGTTGTCGACGAAGGTCTGCGGGTAGCTGTTGTCCGGCGAATACACCGCGATCACCATCATGAACGCCTGCGAGCGCTTTTCCACGGTCACGCCCTGGCGCGTCACGGCGTCCGGCAGCGTCGGCAGCGCCAGGTTCACGCGGTTCTGCACGTCCACCTGCGCCAGCGACGGGTCGGTGCCGATCTCGAAGAACGTGGTCAGCGTCATGTTGCCCGTGGACGAGCTGGTGGACGACATGTACAGCATGTTGTCCGCGCCGTTCACCTGCTGCTCGATCGGCGCGGCCACGTTCTGGGCCACCACCTCCGAGCTGGCGCCGGGGTACGTGGTCGACACCGTGATGCTGGGCGGCGTGATCTCGGGAAACTGGGCAATCGGCAGGTTGAACAGCGCCACCATGCCGCCCACCACGATGATGATGGACAGCACCGACGCAAAGATCGGGCGGTCGATGAAGAAGTGGGACAGCTTCATGACGCGGCACCCTTCGCCGGCTGGGCCCCGGCCGGGGCCGTCGGCGCGGCGGCGGGCGGCCCTGGTGGCGCGGCGGGCGGCCGCGCCCCGTCGGTGGCCTGCGGAGCCGCCGCCACGGGCTTGACCGGCGCGCCGGGCGCCAGCCGCACCGAACCGTCGACGATGACCGTGTCGCCTTCGCGCAGGCCCGAGCGGATCACCCAGTTGCCGTGCGACCACTCGCCCACGTCTACCACGCGCGACTCGGCCTTGTTGTCCTTGCCCACCAGCCATACCGACTGCCCGCGCTGGCCCTGCACCACGGCCTCCTGCGGCACGGTGATGGCCCGCGTGCGCAGCGCGCCCATCACCCGCACGCGCACGAACTGTCCGGGCCGCAGCATGCCCTGGCCGTTCGGCATCTCGGCTCGGATCAGGTAGGTGCCGGTCTCGGAGTTGAACGACGCATCGGCAAACGCGATATGCCCGCGCCTGGGATAGACGCTGCCGTCGGCCAGCACGATCTCCACCTCCATCGCGCCCCGGTCGGGCAGCTTCAGCGTGCCGGCCGCCGACTGCGACTGGAAGCCCAGCACCTCGTTTTCCGACAGGCTGAAGTTGATCCAGATCGGATCGAGCTTGGCCACGTAGGTCAGCAGGCTGTTCGAGGGGTCGATGTACGAGCCCACCTGCTTCTTGGCGTAGCTCGACAGGCCGTCCACCGGCGACATGATCGTGGTGTAGCCCAGGTTCAGCTTGGCATTGGTGACATTGGCCTTGGCGGCCTCGACGGCGGCGGCCGCCGCCTGCTCCTGGCCGGTGGCGTCGTCCAGGTCCTTCTGGCTCAACGCGTTGCGCGCCGCCAGCGGGCGCACCCTGGCCAGGTTGGCGCGCGCGGTGGTAAGCCGGGCCTGCTGCTGGGCCAGTTCGGCCTGCGCGGCCTCCAGCGCCGCCTTGAACGGCTTCTGGTCCATCCGGAACATGACCTGCCCGGCCTTGACCAGCGCGCCCTCGGTGTACAGCCGCTGTTCCAGGAAGCCGTTGACGCGCGCGCGGATTTCCACCTGCTGCGAGCTTTGCGTCTCGCCGACGTACTCGTACGTGAGCGGCACGTCGCGCAGCGCCACCTTGACGACGCCCACCTCGGTCACCGGCGGCGCGGCCGGGGCCTTGGCCTCGTGGCGGTTGCAGGCGGCCATGGCCAGTCCGGCCGCCGCCAGCCAGACCCCCAGGCCGCGCATGGATTGCAGACCGCTTGCCATCGTCGTCCCTCCCCGCGCGCGGCCCGCGCGACTAGTTGAAGCGTTCCCGCAGCAGCAGCGCGTTGAGCTTGTGGCCGTTCCAGAACACGCCGTGGATGCGCGGCACGAAGTGCTGCAGGGCCACCATGTCCACCGTGTTGAACGTCAGCGTCATGCCCGGCCGCGTGCCGTCGCCCTCTTGCCGCTCGATCGCGTCGAACGGCGGAAAGCCATAGCGTTCGAGGAATTCGCGCACCTGTTCCTCGGTGGTGTCGGGATGGAGGTTGGAAAGCATCAGTATCGCCATTTGCCAGTCCCCCTGGTTGGCCTGCGGGCCGCGTCCTGACAAGAGTGCGCCCGCCGCCGGCTGCTTGGCAATTGGACCAAGGACCAAAGGCATGGGGCTACAGCATCACGCTGCGCACCAGCCGGATCAGCTGGTTGGCGTCGAACGGCTTGCGCAGGTAGCCCACGGCGCCGGCCGCCAGCGCGCGGTCGCGCACCTCGGGCAGTTCGTGGGCGGTGATGAAGATCAGCGGCAGGCCCAGGCCGGCCAGCTGCTGCTGCACTTCCAGCCCGTCCACGCCCGGCATGCAGACGTCCAGGATCACGCAGCTCGGGCGGTACGCGGCCGGGCCGTGTATCCGGGCCAGGAAGGCGTCGCCGCTGGCAAAGGTGTCCGCCGCGATGCCGGCCGCGTGCAACAGCCGCGCCGTGGAGCGCGCCACGGACGCATCGTCGTCGACAACCGCCACGAATTTTCCGGTAGGACCCATGTGCGAGCGGCGCAGCCGATGGTAAGCATGTATCTGCCTAGGCTACGAGACCCGCGCGGCGCGCGATATTGGCCCATGGTCCAGCCGCGGCGCGCTCAGGCGGCCGTGTCGGCCACCATGCCCATGCGGTCGGCAATGCGGACCAGCGCGGGCAGCGAATCGACCTCCAGCTTCTGCATCACATGGGCGCGATGCACCTTGATGGTCTTCTCCACCGTGCCCAGCCGGTTGGCTACCTGCTTGTTGCGGAACCCGGTGACGATCCACGCCAGCACCTCGCGCTCGCGCGGCGTCAGGCGATCCACCTTCTTGCGCAGCTCGCGCAACTCGCGCGCCTGCGTGAACTGGCGCGCCGCGCATTCGCAGCCGCGCGCCACCGACGCCAGCAGTTGCACGTCGGACACCGGCTTCTGCAGGAAGTCGATGGCGCCGGCCTGCATCGTCAGCACCGCGCTGGCCACGTCGGCGTGGCCGGTCAGGATGATGACCGGGATGCGGCTGCACAGCGCCTGCTGCAGGTCGATGCCGCTGATGTCGGGCAACTGCAGGTCCAGCAGCGCGCAGCCCGGCGTGCTGTCCAGGTCCGCCTCTTCCAGGAACTGGCTGGCCGAGGCAAACCCCGCCGTGAGATAGCCGTGGGCCGCAAGCACCCGGCCCAGCGCGCGGCGCACGCTGTCGTCGTCGTCGACGATATGGATGGTGGTCCTGGTGGCAAGCATGGCGGTGCTATCTCCTGGAGGTGGCGGTGCGCAGGCGGGATGCCATCGTCGCGGGCGCGGCGTGGTGGGCAGTGGCCGCCTCGGTGCGCAGCAGGCATTCGAAGGTCATGCCGATGTCGCGGTTGCGGATGGCGCGCAGGCGCCCGCCGTTGCGCTCCATCAGCGCGCGGCTGAACGACAGGCCCAGCCCCATGCCGCGCGGCTTGGACGAGAAGAACGGCCGGAAGATCTTGTCGAGGTCGCCTTCGCTGACGCCGCAGCCGTTGTCGCGCACGGCTATCAGCAGCAGGCCGTCGCGCGCGGCGGCCGACACGTTGACTTGCCGTGCGACGCCGGACGGGGCGGCCTGCACGGCGTCCAGCGCGTTGACCAGCAGGTTCAGCAGCACGAGCTGGATTTCCATCGGGTCGCCCATCGCACGGGGCAGCGCCGGGTCTGCCGCGCCCTGCACCGTCACGCCACGCGCCCGCGCTTCGTCGCGCACCAGCTCCAGCGCGCGGTCGACCACGTCGGCAATCGGAAACGCCACCAGCCGGGGCGCCTCGCCACGGATCAGCGCGCGCACGCCCTTGACGATGTCGCTGGCACGCGAGGCGTCGGTGACGATGTCGTCCAGGATCTCGCGGATTTCGTCCTGCGCCGCCGCGCCCGACATCAGGTACTCGCGCGCGGCCTGGGCATTGCTGGTAATGGCCGTCAGCGGCTGGTTCAGCTCATGCGCGAGCGATCCCGCCAGCTCGACCATCCCCGGCCGGCTGGCGGTGTCGCAGAGCGGGCTGCCTTCCACCATGCGCAGGCGGTCGGCCGGGCGGCGCGGGGCTGCCGTGCGGGGCAGCGCCACGAACGCCAGGGCCATGGACGCGCCCGCCAGCAGCAGTGGAATCCATCTCATGGCCGCGCCCGCTCAGATATCGAGCTTGCTGATCTTGGTGCCTTCTAGCGAGAGGTTGGCCATCAGCCCGGCATTGGTCAGCATGAAGCCGACAATCGGGGCGCGCGCCGTGTTGGTGTCGATCTGCCCGTTCGCGCCGATCGTCGCCAGCGCGATGGAGCCGTCCACGCCGGCCGTCCACCCCTTGCTGGCCTGGAAGGCCCGCAGCGCGTCGTCGGTCATGAACATCAGGATCAGCGCCTTGGACTGTGCGCCCGCCAGCAGGCCGAACTGCGCGCTGGTGGTGCGGTAGTAGCCCACCGACGCATTGTTCACGCGCAGCGCCCCCTCGCCGTACTCGGCGCCGACGATGAAGCCGCCGGCCAGGATCTTCGGGAACACCAGGATGCCCTTGGCCTGCTGCGCCAGCGCCTGCGCGGAGCTGGCCGACGCAAACAGCTTGCTCATGGTGCCGTCTACGCCGGCATCGATCTCCCGGCGTTTGGCCGCCGCATCGCTGCCGGACGTATTGGTGGTGCAGGCGCCCAGCAAGGGCGCCAGGCTCAAGGCGGGCAGACTGATGAACAGCCGTCGATTCATGATGATCTCCCTGTTGAGAGCGGGAGCCGGTCAGGGGGCATGAATGATTGGACTGCCACCGGCGCACGGCCAGACCGTGGCGCCGCCAGATCGATGAAACGTCCCTGTGTTGACCTACCCCACGCCGAATTGCGATCGTCAAATACGATCGATTCCTGTTGCTTTTTCTGACTCGTTTGTTTGTGCCATATCACGTTAGGTCGGCGCCCTGCCGATTGCAATCTCTACTTGCCATTCCGTGTAAAGAGCTTTCGAGCGTGAATAAAATCTTTCTTAAGGCGCGGCGATTTTCATCGGCCGCTTAATTAAGCAGCCGTCAATCCAGGCGGAAACAGGCGGGAGAAAAGCCGGGCTCAGCGCGTGGCCGCGGTGGGCTGCGCCGCCGGCATGGCCGGCACCGGCTGCAGCAGTTCGGGCGCCACCTTGCTCCACCCGTTGCCGGGGTCGAACGTCGTGATGGCGGCGGCGCGCGCCGGGGTGTCGCGGCCCAGGTCGCGTTCGTAGACCTGGCCGTCGTGGCTGACCATGAAGCTCTTGATGCCCGTGTCGCCATAGCGGGCCGGCCACGCCAGCACCGCAAACCCGCCGAACAGCTTGCCGTCGACCAGGTACGTGTACCGGCCGCCGGGCGCCGCTGGTCCCTGTCCGGTCAGCAATTTGTAGCGATAGCCGTTGTAGCCGTCCGACCCGCCGCGATGGCTGGTCACGGCGTCGATGAACGCGGGGCCCAGGGGGCTTTCGGGCTCGCCGGGCCGGGTGGGCCAGTACAGCCCATCCTGCTTGCCCGGCGAACTGACGAGCTTGCGCGCGTAGACGACCAGCCCGCCGCCGTCGTGCCGGCCCAGCGCGTACTCGTGCTGGGCGTCGTAGATCGCCAGCATGGTCTGGATGGTCGACAGCTCGTTGCGGCCGATGCGCCGCAGCCGGATCTCGTCGCTGCCGGCCCGCGCGTCGAAATGCCAGCGGCCGTTGGTCGACACCAGCGGAATCGGCAGCGTCCAGCCGTCGTTGCCCACGGCGATGCGCGCGCGGCCATCGTCGCCCCGCACCACGCTGTGCGACTGGCTCCACGCCGACAGGAAGCGGTAGCGCAGGTCCGCGCCCACGGGCGGGATCATGCGCCGCGCCGACGCGCCCAGCAGCGCCGTCATCGCAGCATCGTCGCTGGTCGCCACGGCGTCGCCAAAGGCGTTCATCGCGGCCTCCGGGGTGTCGAAGCCCTTCTGCGCCAGCGCCGGCAGCGCCAGCGCGAGCCCCAGCCCCAGCGTGACCAGAGCGCGCGCCAGGCGCAGCCGCGAGTTTGCTGTCATTGCCCGCATGCGTTCCACCCTGTGGTCGTCATCGCCATGCCCGGTCACCGGCGGCCGCCGCGGCCACCGCCGCCGCCAAAGCCACCGCCACGCCCGCCGCCGCCCCCGCTGAAGCCGCCACCGCCCCGGCCTCCGCCGCCCCCGCTGAAGCCGCCGCCGCCACCGCCCCGGTTGGCCGCCGTGTTGCCGCCACCAAAGCCCCCGCCGGCGCTGGCGTTGCCGCGGTCGAAATCGCGCTGCGCGCCGCCGCCGCCCACGCCCTGGAATGCGTTGTCGCGTCCACCGCCGCCGTAGCCGCCGCCTCGGTCGCCACCGCCGCCGCCCCGGTCCGCCGTGGACAACCGGTCACCTCCGGCCCCCTGCCCGCGATTTGCCGAGCGATCCCCGGCCCCCCCGGCGCGATCCCCGGCACGGTCTCCTGCCCGGTCGCCCGCCCGGTCGCCGGCACGGTCGCCGGCCCGATCCCCGCCCCGGTCCGCCATGCGGTCGCCGGCGCGATCCTGCCCGCGATTGCCCGCCCGGTCGCCCCGGTCACCGGCCCCCTCGCGCCCCCTGAAGTCGTTGCGCCGGTCCGCGCCGCCCACGTTGTTGCCGAATTTCTCGCGCGTGGCGTTGTCGCGGTAGGCCACGCCCTTGCGGTGGCTGGAATCGTGCTTCCACTTGTTGCCGCCCTCCACCTTGGTCCGGTCGAAGTTGCGGTCGATGTTGGTGGCGCGGTTCACGTCGATGTTCACGTCCCCGCCGCCCCAGTTGCAGTCGCCGAAGATGGCCCCGGCGGCGGCCAGCCCCACGCCCCAGGCAAACCCGGTCATCAGCGCGGCGCCCGGGTAGTAGGCCGGATACGGCGGCCAGTAGTACGGCGGGTAGCTCGGGTACCCCCAGCTGCCGTAGACCACGGTCGGGTTGTAGGCCGGCACGTAGATGACCTGCGGATTGGCCGGCTCGATGACGATGGTCTGCGGCGTGGCCGCGCCCTGGGGTGCCTGCTGCACCACCACGTTCTGCTGCTCGTTCGACTTGAGGTTGCCCGACTGCTGCGCCTTGGCGCGCAGCCGCTGGACGGCCGCCAGCACGTCCTTTTCCTGCGCCAGGAAGGCGTCGCCAAGCTTCTGCGTCCAGTCGAGCTTGTCGTTCAGCGGCTCCAGCACCTGCGGAAACGCCACCAGCGACTTCACGCTGACATCCCACGGCTGGTCCTGCACGGCCTTGACCGCCGCCTCGCCCTTGAGGCTCGCGTTGGCCTTCTGCCAGCGGGCGGCCTGCACGATTTCCAGCGGATAGGTCGACGCCATCAGCACCTGGGACAGCACCGAATCGGGATAGAGCGCGATGGGCGCCACCAGCGCCTCCAGCTCTTCGGGCTTGAAGGTCGGCGCCTGGGCCGACTGGGGCGCCTGGGCCGACTGCGCCGCTTGCGGCGATTGGGCCAGCGCAGCCGGCGCCACGGCGCTGCCCAACCCCAGCAGGCACGCCAGCATCCACCGGCCGATGCCACGCCCGCCTCGCATGGGTGGCATACGTCGCATATCCTCAGTACGTCGCACGCTGCCCAACGTCATGGCACCCCCCTCCCAAATGATGCCGCCTGCTCCCGTTCCAGCTTTCAGCACAACATATAGATGGCGCACCGCGGCGCGGCAATGGAACCTTGGTCCAATACGCAGGCGCGGCCAGCCGGGTTACGCTGGCCCCCATCGCCGAACCCCGCCGGGCGCCGCCCCGGCCGACCGCATGGGCCGCCTGCCGTTACCAGCAACCGGTGTCGTCCGTCGGGGGTGCCTGGCTGCACTGCTGCCCTGGCTGCTGCTGGGCGGCCTGCCCGCGCACGCCCAGCCCGCCCAGGACCTGCGGGTGGCCTTTGGCCCCGGCGTGCAGCGCCAGGCCAACGCGGTGCTGACGCTGATGAGCTTTTCCGTCGTGCCGGACCTGGCGTCCAGTTCGCTGTCGATCACCGACTCGCAGACCGCCAACCCGGGCATGGTCATGTCCCAGCTGGGAGGAGGGTTCACGCTCAGCAAGTCGGTGCCGGTGTACATGGAGGGGTCCATCGCCTACAGCCGCTACGACCCCACGTTCGTGGCATCGAACGGCACCGAATCGCGCGAGCTGCCCACGCGCTGGAACACCGTGGCCGGCACCATCGGCATCGGCTGGGACTTTCCGCTGACGGCCAGCAGGGAACTGGTGTTCCGGCCGATCTTCAACGCGTCGCTGGGCAATGTGTCCAGCGACCTGCGGCTGGCGCAGGGCTTTGTCGACCGCAAGACAGACCGCGACATCAACTTCCTGGACGGCGGATCGCTGAACGCCTACGGGCTGGGCGGATCGGTGATGATCGACTGGGAACACTACCGGCCCGAGCACGACATCGACCTGGAACTGCGCTACACCAATATCCACCTGCGCAGCTTCGGCGGGTCGTCGGAGGCCGTGCAGGGGTCGGCCAATGCCCAGACCGCCAGCCTGTACGCGCGCTGGCGTGCTCCCACCGGCTGGCACGCGCTGGACCGGCCCGTGCGCTATGTGCTGGAACTGTCGCATTCCCACTACCTCGGGGCGCAGGCCGGCGCGCTGGGCTTCGACTACCTGACCACGCTGGGGATGGGGCTCGAACTGGACACCAGCGCGCATGAAGTGTTCGTCACCCGGGTGCGCGCCGTGGTGCGCTACGTGTTCGGCAACAACGTGTCGGGCATCTCGCTGGGGCTGGCGGCCAGCTTCTAGGCGCCTCGGGTCGGGCGCCGGAGCCTGCCTTACCCATCCTCGGAAACATCCGAAATTCCCCGCAATCCCCCCCACTTCGCAGTTCCCTGAATTCTTTCCCCGCAGGCCGACTTCGATTGACCGGGCCGGT
Organism: Cupriavidus sp. H18C2; assembly: GCF_049393795.1. NCBI lineage: Bacteria > Pseudomonadati > Pseudomonadota > Betaproteobacteria > Burkholderiales > Burkholderiaceae > Cupriavidus > Cupriavidus sp. H18C2. Next base: position 1,415,875 of record NZ_CP186011.1, read on the forward strand.
GCCGATGCCTTACGGTTGCCCCCGTTGTTGAAGATCACAAGGCGCGGGGCGCGGTCCGGCACGATGTGCGAGACGCATCGGCACTGACCGCGCCCCAGCCAGCCATCGTCCTGCACGGCGACCAGCAAGCCCTTCGCGTCACAACACTCCCGCCCCCCTTCGACCGCCCTCGCGCGCCTGTCCTGCGACAGGTGCAACGGATGTTCACGTCCGTCCGATCGTTGTCTTCCATGCTGGAGTTCAGTTGTGCAGCAGAAAATCGTTTCCTCCTCGATCCGCGCGCTGGTGTCCGGGGCCGCGGGCACCGGCTCGGTCCTCTCGCTCGCGGCGTTGCCGCATGCCGTCCAGGCGCAGCCGCTCAGGCAGTTGCCGGCCGTCACCGTGACGGGCCAGTCCACCGCCAATACCAACGATGCCGGCACCGGCGTCGCGCGGCTGCCCGACACGGTCCGGGAAACGCCCAAGACCATCCTCGTGATCCCGCGCGACCTGCTCGACCAGCAGCAGACCACGTCGCTGGAGCAGGCGCTGAAGAACGTGCCGGGCATCACCATCTCCACCGGCGAAGGCAACGGCGGGCTGAACGGCGACCAGTTCCGCATCCGGGGGCTGACGGCCAAGGGCGATATCTACCTGGACGGCCTGCGCGACTTCGGCGCCTACCGGCGCGACAGCTTCAACCTCGACAGCGTCGAAGTCATCAAGGGCCCGTCCGGCGAGAGCTTCGGCGTGGGCAGCCTGGGCGGCATCATCAACCAGACCTCGCGGCGCGCCGGCCCCGGCACGCACACCAGCATCGACCAGAGCTTCGGCTCCGGTACGACATTTCGCACCACGGTGGACGGCAACTACGCGCTCGGCGAGACGTCGGCGCTGCGCGTGACCGGCCTGTTCCAGGACGGCAGCAAGCCGGGCCGCGACCACGTGGACGACGACCGGCGCGGCATCGCGCTGGACCTGGGGCTCGGGCTGGGCACCCCGACCGAATGGCACCTGAGCTACGCCTACCTGCACCGCAGCGGGCCGCCCGACTTTGGCATGCCGATGGCCGAGGGCGACGACGGCGTCTACCGGCCGATCACCGAATACGGCGTGCCGGGCCTGTCGTCGTCCACGTCCTACGTGCGCAACACCGACCGCGACTTCGGCGACGCCCACGTGGTGACATCGGCGCTGGAGACCAGCCTGGGCAACGGCATCACGCTCCACAACGACACGCGCTTCAGCTTCTACCAGCGCGATTTCTCCAGCACGAACCCGGCCGCCGTCAACAACGCCACGCTGCGCAGGCTGCTGGCCGGCGGCAACGCCAGCCTGCGTTACGGCGCGCGCGGCGGCAGCACCTACCTGCAACGCGGCTGGGGCGTGCAGAACGTGCTGACGGCCCGGGGCGAGTTCCACACCGGCAGCGTCCGCCACCGCGCCATGGCCGGGCTCGACGCCAGCTATCAGCGCGACCACCGCGACATCGGCACCTGGACGGGCCGGCTCAACAACCAGACCATCGTCAATCCGGCGTTCGATGCCAGCCAGAACGCCAGCGTCAGCTACGGCGGCGTGCGGCGCGACGCCAACGCCACGGACGTCGGCGTGTTCCTGCGCGACCGCGCCTGGCTGACGCAGTCGTTCTCGCTGCTGGGCAGCCTGCGCTGGGACTACTTCCGCAGCGAGTACGCCAGCAGCGCGTTTGCCACCGGCGGCACGGCCGACGCGAAGAAGCTGAGCCCGGCCCTGAGCGCCATCTGGGAGCCAACCGACGACACGATGTTCTACGCGGCGTTCTCGCGCGCCTACCGGCCCGTGGGCACCGACATCGCGCTGGCCGTGGGCGGCGTGCAGACCGAGGTGCCGCGCGCCGGGGCCAGCAACACGCCCGAGCGCTCCGACACGCTGGAAGTGGGCGCCAAGCTCGACTTCCTGGACAAGCGGATCGGCGTGACCGGCGCGCTGTTCCAGATCGACAAGGACAACGCCTACACCGAGGACCCGGTGACGGGCGAGGTGGTCAACGGCTTCTCGGAATCGGGCGAGGGCCGCCGCATCCGGGGGGTGGAACTGGGCCTGACCGGCCGCATCACGCCCCACTGGACGGCCAACGTGGCGTACACCTACCTCGATGGCAAGGTCACGGCCGCCACCAATCCGGCGCTGGTCGGCAAGGAGGCGCCCGGCGCGCCGCAGCACAACGTCACGGTCTGGACCGCCTACGACATCCCGCAGTCCATCGTGCCGCTGCCGGGCCGGCTGACCATCGGCGGCGGCCTGCAGTACGCGTCGCCGTACTGGGCCGATTCGGCCAACAAGGGCCGCGTGCCCCACACCCTGTCGCTGGACGCGATGGTGTCGTACCGCCAGGGCCGCTTCCGCGCGTCGCTGAACGGCTACAACCTGACCGGCCGCGTGAACTACCTGTCGGCGTTCAACGCGTCCCGCGCGGTGCCCACGGCCGGCCGCACGTTCCTGCTCAACGTGGGCATGACGTTCTGACCGATCCCCACGACGTCCCTTACCACGTCCCCGCAAGGGTCCCACCATGCTGATACAGATTCCCGATGTCCTGTCGCCGGACGAAGTCCGCGCCCTGCGCCAGCGGCTGCAAGCCGCGACATGGATCGACGGCCGCGCCACGGCCGGCGACCTGGCCGCCCAGTGCAAGGCCAACCTGCAACTGCCCGTGGACGACCGCGAGGCGCTGGCGCTGGGCGACGCCGTGCTGCAGGCGCTGGGGCGCTGCCCGGCCTACCACTCGGCCGCCCTGCCACTGCGCGTGCTGCCGCCGATGTTCAACCGCTACGAGGCCGGCATGACGTTCGGCACGCACGTCGACAACGCCATCCGCACGATGCCGGGCACCGGCGGCCTGCGCATGCGCGCCGATGTCTCGACCACGCTGTTCCTGTCGGACCCTGATGAATACGACGGCGGCGAACTGGTCGTCGAGGACCTGTACGGCACGCACACGGTGAAGCTGCCGGCCGGCCACATGGTCGTGTACCCGGCGGCGTCGCTGCACCGGGTCACGCCGGTCACGCGCGGCTGCCGCTGGGCGTCGTTTTTCTGGGCGCAGTCGATGGTCAAGGACGACGGCATGCGCACCACGCTCTACGCGCTGGACCAGACGATCCTGGACCTGCGCGTGCGGCTGGGCGACGGCGACCCGGCCGTGCCGGCGCTGGTGAACCACTATCACAACCTGCTGCGACGCTGGGCGGAGCTATGACGACGATTCCCGCCGATACGGTCGCGCTGCGCGACTACGAACGCCGCTTCCACGAGCGCGTGCCGCCGGCCATCGCCGCCTACGTGGCCGGCTACGCCGCCGATGGCCTGACCCAGCGCGACAACCGCGTCGCATTCGACCGGCTGCGGCTGCTGCCCCGGGCGCTGGCCGACCTGTCGCAGCCGTCGGCGCGGACGGAGCTGTTCGGCCAGCCGCTCGACTACCCGATCCTGATCGCGCCCACTGCCTGGCACAGGCTGGTGCACGCTGACGGGGAACTGGCCACGGTCCACGCGGCGTCGCTGGCGCGCACGTGGATGACGGTCAGCACGCAGGCCAGCGTCACGCTGGAGGACATCGCGCGCGCCGCAGCCACCACGCTCTGGTTCCAGCTCTACCTGCAGCCGCGCCGCGAAGACACGTTGACGCTGGTGCGCCGCGCGGAGCAGGCCGGCTACCAGGCCATCGTGCTGACCATCGACGCGGTGGTCAGCGGCATCCGCAACGTGGAACAGCGCGCGGGATTCCGGCTGCCGGACGGCATCGGCGCGGTCAACCTCGCCGGCTTTGCGCCGCCGGCGCCGGTCGATGCCAGCCAGGGCAGCCCGGTATTCCGCCAGATGCTGCGCGATGCCCCGACGTGGCGCGACGTGGCGTGGCTGTGCAGCCAGACCGTGCTGCCGGTGCTGGTCAAGGGGCTGCTGCATCCGGCCGATGTCGTGCCCGCGCTGGACGCCGGCGTGTCCGGCATCGTCGTCTCCAACCATGGCGGCCGCACGCTCGACGGCGTGCCGGCCACCATCGACGCGCTGCCAGCCGTGGTGCGCGCCGTGGATGGCGCGGTGCCGGTGCTGCTGGACGGCGGCATCCGGCGCGGCACCGATATCGTCAAGGCCATCGCGCTCGGCGCCCGCGCGGTGATGGTGGGCCAGCCCGTGCTCCATGCGCTGGCCGTGGGTGGCGTGCCCGGCGTGGCCCATATGCTGACCGTGCTGCAGACCGAGCTGGAAGTGGCGATGGCGCTGCTGGGCTGCGCCCGGCTGGCCGCGCTGCCCGGCACGGTGCTGCCGCGCGCCGGCTAGCGGCAAGGGCCCGGCCATGTCCAGTTGTCCGCCCGATCCCAGGGCCGCCATCGTCGAGGCAGCCGCGCAGGTGCTCGCAGCCGACGGGCCAGACCGCTTCACGGTGGAAGCCGTGGCGGCGCGGGCGGGCGTCGACATCGACGCGCTCCGTCAGCATTTTCCGAATCGGGACGCGCTGACCGTGGCGCTGATCCAGCGCGAAACGCAGCGCTTCCGGCGCGAACTGGCCGCCGCGCTGGACCAGCGCACCGCCAAGGCCACGCTGGAACTGGTGATCTCGGCGACCGTCCGGCTGCAGTGGCAGCGGCCCGGGCTGGCGCGGCTGCTGGACGCGGCCGACGAGCGGCCAGCGCTGCGCGGCGAGGTCAGCGACGCCGAACTGCGGCGGCTGTTCACCGAGATCGTCACCCAGCTCATCTTTCCGGACCACGTGCGCGTGGACGTGGTGGCGTCCGACCTGTTCGCGATGATCGTGGGCATGGTCGATGCCGCCGCCGGGCGTGGCGAGACCGACATCCCGTTCCTGGAACACCGACTGCGCGCGGCCGTGTTCGGCTACCTGGCGCGCGTGGGCAAGCGGAGACTATGAGTGGACCGGCAGCGTCACCGTCACGGTGGTCTGGCCATCGCCCGACGCCACCGCGATGGTGCCGCCGTGCACTTCCACGATCGAGCGGCAGATGGCCAGCCCGATGCCCATGCCGTCGTCCTTGGTGCTGAAGAAGGGCTCGAACACGCGCGCGAGCTTGTCCGGCGCGATGCCACGGCCGTTGTCGACAACCTCGATCACGGCAGTCGCGGCACCCGCCGGCCCGCGCCGCGCGCGCAGCAGCACCCGGGCGCTGCCCGGCGGCCCTTCGCGGCGGGCTTCCACGGCATTGAGCAGCAGGTTCAGGATGACCTGCTGGATCTGCACGCGGTCACCCTGCACCGGCGGCAGCGTGGCGTCGAGGTCGAGCTGCAGGTCGATGCTGGCGTCGTGGATGCGGCAATCGGCCAGCGGCAGCACGTCTTGCACGGCGTGGTCCAGCCGGAACGGCTCGGGCGTGGCCGGCTCGCGGCGCATCAGCGCGCGCAGGCTGCGGATCACGCGCTCGGCGCGCTCGGACTGTTCCTGGATGCGGGCGATGCCCTCGGTCACTTCGTCCGTGGCCGGGACGGGGCGGCCCATCCAGCGCTGGATGGCGCCCGCCTCGATGCGGATGGCGGTCAGCGGCTGGCGGATTTCATGCGCGATGGACGCGGCCAGCGTGCCCAGCGTGGCCACGCGCGCCAGGTGCACCACCTGCTCCTGCAGGCACTGGATGATCGTGGATTCGGTGTAGCACGGCCCCGCGTGGGGATGGGCGCCGCTCAGGTTCTCGTGGATGCGGCGCTCGACGGCCAGCGCCACGTTGCGCACCATCTGGATGGCCTCCTGCTCGTAGGCCGACCCGGGGGGGGCGGGGGGCTTTGCGATGTCACAGCCGGCATCTCCAGTTTTGCGGTCACGAAGCGCCGCTCGCGCGGCAGTCCACGCCAATCTACGCGATGCCGGCGCCGTTGCCTTGTCGATTTGTGCCGCGCGGGGGCCTAGGCGGGCTGGCGGCGGCGCCAGAGCCCCGGCGGCATGCCCATCTGCCGCGCGAACACGCGCGTGAAATGGCTCTGGTCGGCAAACCCGCAGCCCATCGCCACGTCGGCCAGCGGCAGGCTGGCGTCGCGCAGCAGCCTGCACGCCAGTTCCATGCGGCGCGCCATCAGCCACTGGTAGGGCGTCTGGCCCGTGGTGTCGTGGAACGCCCGCGAGAAGTGGCTGCGCGACAGCCCGCAGGCATCGGCCACTTCGGCCATCGACAGGTCGCCGTCGATCTTGGCCGCCAGCATCTCCTTGGCCCGCGCCACGCAGCGCGGCGACAGCAGCCGGTTGGCCTTGGCCGACGCCACCGGGTCGCCGCCGTACTGGCTCACCAGGTGCGTGCCGATGCTGGCGCTCAACTGGTCGATGTACAGCCGGCACGCCTGCTCGGGGTAGCACAGCGCCGGCACCAGCGCCTGCGCCAGATGGGCCAGCACCGGGTCGGCGCGGCCGGCCGTCTCGTCCAGCCCGCGCAGCCGGCCGCGCCCCAGTTCGCTGCTGGTGCGCTCGATAAAGCTGCGCGGCAGCTCCATCAGCACGAAGTCGAAACAGGTCTGGTAGTCGGCCTTGTAGTCCTCGGCCAGGCTGCGGATATAGATATCGCCGGTGGCAAAGTCGTGCGTGCGCGCGTGGCGGCCCTGGACGATGCGGCGGCGGTGCCCGGCGCGCAGCGCCACGCCCGCCACGAAGCCGCGCTCGGCCGCCGCCATGGCGATCTGGCCGGCCTGCTGGCCCGAGGTCTTGCGATGGAACTGGAGGTCGCTGCCGGCCAGCGACTGGTTGGCGTGCAGCTTGTCGGCGGCACAGCCGAAGGCGTCGACCAGACCGTTCGGACCCTTCGGAGCGGAGGAGGTGCTGAGTGTCGACATGCTGTGCCTTCCACGAGGATTCCCGATGATGCCGCCCGTTTCTTACTGGATCCTTGCAGAAGCGGGGGCCGGCGCACGATAGCACGGGCCCCCGGCGCCCCTTTCGGCGCCGGGCCGGTTATCGCACAATACCGGCACGCCCCCGCCGGGCGACAAGGCGGCTCCAGCCATGAAACCCTACGTTCGCGTCGATGACCGGCACGGCTTCGACACCCTGATCGACGTCCGCTCGCCGGCCGAATTCGCCATCGACCATATCCCCGGCGCGCTCAACTGCCCGGTCCTCGACGACGAGGAGCGGCGCATCGTCGGCACGCTCTACAAGCAGTCCGGCGCGTTCGAGGCCCGGCGCGTGGGCGGCGCCATGGTGGCGGCCAACCTGGCGCGCCACCTGCGCGAGCGGCTGGCGGACCAGCCAGCAAGCTGGCGGCCGATGGTCTACTGCTGGCGCGGCGGGCTGCGCAGCGCGTCGATGGTCACGTGGCTGCGCATGGTGGGCTGGGACGCCCAGCAACTGGCCGGCGGCTACAAGTCCTGGCGCCGGCACGTGATCGCCCTGCTGGAGACGCAGGCGCCCCGGCTGCCGCTCGTGGTCATCTGCGGCGCCACCGGCAGCGGCAAGACGCGCGTGCTGCAGGCGCTGGCCGCCAGCGGCGAGCAGGTGCTCGACATCGAGGCGCTGGCCCGCCACAAGGGCTCGCTGCTGGGCGCGCTGCCCGGCGTCGCCCAGCCGTCGCAGACCGGCTTCGAGACCGCGCTGGCCGACGCGATCGAGCGCGTCGACCTGGGCCGCCCGCTCTATGTGGAAGGCGAAGGCGCCCGCATCGGCCAGCTCAACCTGCCGGTGCCGCTGGTGACGCGGATGCGCGACAGCCCATGCGTGGAGATCGACGTGCCGATGCCGGCGCGGCTAGCCTATCTGCTGCACGACTACGCCTACCTGGGCGACCGGCCCGACTGGCTGGTGGAACAGCTCGGCCGGCTCCGGGCGCTGCACGGCGGCGCCACCATCGAGACGTGGCAGGCGATGGCGCGCACCGGCGACCTGCCGCACCTGTTCGCCGCGCTGGCCGCCCGGCACTACGACCCGGCCTACGCGCGCTCGCAGCGGCGGCACTTCCACCGCTGGGCGACGCGGACCGTGATCGCGGCGGACAACCTGACGCCCGAGGGCATCGCGGCGCTGGCGCAGCGCATCGCCGGGCATTGCCAGGGGTGGGTGACGGCGTAGCACCGGTGCCGAAGTGCGCCATGGTCGACGTGCCGACCCCGGTACGAAAGATGCAAGCCTGTCCGGCACCCCCAACCTGCCGGACGGCCCATGGACCCCACGCGCAACCGGGCGGACTACTGGGCGGCGCAGCGCCGGCAAGCCCGGCTGGACCGCGACATCTTTCCGATCGACCACCGCATCAAGCGCCTGCGCGCCGACATCCGCAAGCGGCTGCATCACCTGCGCGCGCTGAAGGAAAAAGGCTACCCGCTGGACCACTCGCGCCGCCTGCTGGTGCTGCTGTGCCGCACGTTGGCCGCCGACCGCGCCTACCGCAAGGCGATGGTGCGGACGATCATGGGCGACACCAGCCGCCAGCGCTAACCCGGCGTGAACGGGCGGCACGGCGAGATCGGTCCGGCTGGCATTGCAGATTCATGGAGCTAGGGGCGTTCGCGGCTTACATGCACCGGTAAGGATTGCACACGCGGCGGTTAGCGGCGGACGGAACGCGGGACGGCCGGCGCCACGGCCGGCGCATCGGCGCAAGTTGCTGCGAAACCCGTGCCACACGGCGCGCGCAACCACCGCGCCCAGGTCCGCCAACGGGCTGGCAGGGAACTTGCGGAGCCGACTGCACTGGAACGCCCTGGACCCCGCCATGTCAGCCGATGCCCCCGACGCCACGCTCGATGCCCTGATCGCCAGCCATGCCGGGCCGGACGGCATCCCGCTGCCCGGTGGCGGCCACACGGCGGCGCGCTGGAAACTGTTCGCCGCCATCGCGGCCGAGCACGGCGCGGTGGCCATCAAGCTGTTCGAAGCACACGCCGACGCGCTGGCGATCCTGGCCGAAGTGGCGGACGCCACGCCGCAGCCGTCGACCAGCTGGGCCGTGTGGGCCGCCGAGCCGCCCGACGCGCGCGTGCGCGCCACGCCCGACGTGGAGGCCGATACCCGCACGCTTGCGCGCGAGAGCGGCATTGCCCACGGCAAGCCGCTGCGGCTCGACGGGCGCAAGGCGTGGTGCTCGGGCGCCGCCAGCGTGTCGCACGCGCTGGTGACGTGCCACGACGGCGAAGACGCGCTGATCGCCGCCATCGACCTCAAGGGCCCGGGCGTGGCCGTCACCGACGGCGGCTGGCATGCGGTGGGCATGGCCGATACGCGCAGCGGCGACGTGCTGCTCGACAATTGCCCGGCGCTGCAGATCGGCCCGGCCGGCGCCTACGTGGCGCGCCCCGGCTTCTGGCATGGCGGCGCCGGCATTGCCGCGTGCTGGTACGGCACCGTGCTGCCGTTTGCGTGGGCCGTGCGCGATACCGTGCGGCGGCACAACGACCCGCACGCCTGCGCGCACCTGGGTGCCATCGACAGCGACCTGCGCGCGGCGGCCGCGCTGCTGCGCGAGACCGCCGCGTGGATCGACGCGCAGCCGCAGGCCGATGCCTACGTGCCGGCTATGTGCCTGCGCACCACGGTGGAAGCCACGGTGCAGCGCGTGATGCAGCGCGCCGGCAACGTGCTGGGCGCCGGCCCGCTGTGCCGCGACGCGCGGCTGGCGGCGCTGTTCGCGGACCTGCCCGTGTTCCTGCGCCAGAGCCATGCCGAGCGCGACCTGGCCAAGCTGGGCGCGGCCGTGAGCCGCGACGCCGACGACTACGACAACGCCCCCTGACCCATGACCCCTCACCCATGACTGACAGCGATGACTGACAGCGCAAACGCGATCCAGACAGATTTTGTGGCGATCTTCGAGCAGGACGATCCGTGGGGCTTCGAATCGCTCTGGTACGAGGCCCGCAAGCGCGACATCGTGATGGCCGCCCTGCCCGAGGCGCGCTACGCCCGCGCGCTGGAAGCCGGCTGCGCCACGGGCCTACTGACCGAACGGCTGGCCGCGCGCTGCGACACGCTGCTGGCCGTGGACCTGGTGCCGCGCGCCATCGAACTGACGCGGGCGCGGATGGCCGGCCAGCGCCACGTCGACGCGCGCGTCGCGCAACTGCCGCAGGACTGGCCCGACGGCCGCTTCGACCTGATCGTGCTAAGCGAGCTTGGCTACTACTTCACGGCCGACGACTGGGCGCGCACCGCCACGGCCGCGACTCACGCGCTGGGCCCGGACGGCACGATCGTGGCCTGCCACTACCTGCGTCCGTTCGCCGAGCGGAACCTGTCGACGCGGCAGGTGCATGCCGCCATCGCGCGCCACGCGGGCCTGCATCGCCACGTGCGCCACATCGAGCCGGATTTTCTGCTGGAAGTCTGGTCGCGCAACCCCCGGCCGCTGCGCCAGCGGGAGGCTTACCGATGATCGGCGTCGTCGTTCCCGTGCATAACGAAGAGGCTTGCCTGGAAGGCTGCCTGCTGGCGCTGGCCGCCGCTGCGCAGCACCCGGGGCTGCGCCAGGAGCCGGTGATGGTGGTGCTGGTGTTCGACGACTGCACCGACAACTCGCTGGCCATTGCACGCCGCCACGCCACCGCCCAGGTCACCTGCCTGACCATCGCCGCGCGCAACGTCGGCATGGCCCGCCACACCGGCGCCGAGCACCTTCTGGCGCGCGACGCGCGCTGGCTGGCCTTTACCGACGCCGACAGCCGCGTGGCGCCAGACTGGCTCGTGGCGCAGCTTGCGCTGTGCGCCGATGCCGTGTGCGGGCTGGTCACGGTGGACGACTGGGGCGAGCATCCGCCGCACGTGGCCGCGCGCTTCGCGGCGCGCTACCAGCGCGTGGAAAACCATCGCCATATCCACGGCGCCAACCTGGGGGTCTGCTCGCGCGCCTATCGCCGCGCCGGCGGCTTCCCGCCCCATGCCAGCAGCGAGGACGTGGCACTGGTGCAGCGCCTGATCGCGCTGGAAGCCCAGATCGCGTGGAGCACACTGCCGCGCGTGGTGACCAGCGCGCGGGCCCGTGGCCGGGCCCCGGCCGGCTTTGCCGACCATCTCGCCATGCTGGCTACGCTTTGCGCCGATGCCCCGCCGGCATTGCTGCCCGCCCCTGCCCCCGCGCCCGTGCACAGCGAAGCAGCTCTTCTGCATACGGCGCCACCACCAGAAACAGCAGCGTGACGAACAGCCCGGCCAGGTAGCGCGCGGGCAGCGGTTGGTCCTTGAGCCGCAGCGCAAAGTCGGCCTGCGCCGGGCCGGCGCCGAACAGCGCCAGAAACTGGTCCCAGTAGGCGCTGGCAATCAGCGCCACGGCCATGACCGGCAGCATTTCCAGCAGGCTGTGCATGTGCTGCTCGCCGGGCCGGATCTCGCGCCACTTCGACGCGTAGGCCACGTCGATCCAGGCGGTGACCGCGTGGACCACCACGGCCACCAGCATGATCGCGAACAGCATGGCGTTGATTTCCAGGAACAGGGCCAGCAGCACCGGTATGCCCACCTGGACCATCATCAGGCTGTGCATGGCCGATTCGAGCACGCCGGCATTGCGCTCGATGGCGGTGCGGCGGTGCCACCACCAGTCCCCCAGGCCGGCGAGGATCCACAGCGGGACCACGCCGTACATCAGAATCGTGCGCACGGCGTCCTGCATCAGGCGCTCCTACGACGTCACATCGGCAAATGCCGCCTGCCAGTCCGCGACGAAACGCCCGATGCCGAAGCGCTCGCGCGCCGTCCGGGCGGCGGACTGGCCCCATGCGGCGGCCATGCGCGGATCTTCCATCAGGGCCCGCATGACGTCAACCAGGCTGTCCAGCCGCGTGTCGACGTGCCCGTTCACGCCATTGCGGATCACGGTGGCCAGCTCCGTCGTGGCCAGCCCCACCACGGGCATGCCGATCGACATGGCCTCGACCACGGCCAGCCCCAGGCTTGTATAGCGGATGGGGTGGAAGAAAAACCGGTAGCGCGCCATGAACGCGGCCAGTTCCGGATTGGGTACCTCGCCCAGTCCGCCGGCCGCCTGCGCGTCCATGCCGACGAGGTCCAGCGCCACGCGCTGGCGCACGGCGTCGAACACGTCGGCACCCAGGCGCCGGCCGCGCCGGGCCAGATGGTTGACCACGCTGATACCGCGCGCAAGCTGGCCGGTGTAGCGCACCTGCGGGTCCACCACCACGCCATGGTCGATCACGCGCGTCGGCGTCACGCCGCTATCCCACATCAGCGCGTTGAACGGCGTCACGTGCACCAGCAGCATGGCCGGGTCCTGCACCGGGTGCCGCGTGTTGGTCGGATGCTCCTGGGGCGGGTCGTGTTCGAGGTAGATCGCCGGCAGCCGCTGCTGCGCCGGCGTCAGCAGCGTCAGCCGGTCGCCGGCGTAGTGGTCGCGGTGCTGGTACAGCACGCAGTCGAACGCAGTGCCGGGCACCTGGTCGTGCGGTACCTCGCGGACGTTGCCGCCCCACGGCAGTTGCCCGCCCACGCCCGCGTAGCCGGGCGGATAGCCGGGCCGCGTGACGAGCAGGAAGTCGTGCGGCACCTGCGACAAGTAATACAGGTAGTTGCCGTGGACATGCCACGTCAGGATGCGCAGTCGCTCAGGCATGGGCGGTTTCCGTCAAGGAGAGATCCACAAGCTGGCGCGCCGCCGCGACGACCTGCGCCACGTCGATATGGCGCGCGCATTCGTGGCCGTACGGGCAGGCGTGCCACGTGCACGGCCGGCACGGCGGGTAGTCGGCCAGCACGCGGTGCCGCGCGCGGTCCAGCGGCGCGCAGCGCGCGCTGTCGCTGCCGCACGAGACGACCACGCTGGGCGTGCCCATCGCGGCGGCGATGTGCGAAGCGCCGGTGTCGTTGCAGATCAGCAGCCGCGCATGGCCGATCAGCGCCGCCATGGCGCCGAGCGTGGTCTGGCCGCAAAGGTTGACCACCGGCCGGCCCGCCAGCGCGCAGAAGCGCGCGGCCAGCGGCATTTCGTCGGGCGCGCCGGTGACCACCACCTGCCACGGGCCGCCCAGCTGGCGCGCCACGTCGGCAAAGCGCTCGACCGGCCAGCGCCGCGACAGCATCCGCGCGCCGGGATGCACGCAAACATAGCCGCCCGGTTGCAGCGCGTGCGCCTGCGCCAATGCCTGCCACGCCGCGTGATCGGCGGGATGGAGCGGAAACGACAGGTGGGCGTCGGTCGACGGATAGCCAAGCCGCTGCATCAGCGCCAGCAGTCGCTCGATCTCGTTGCCGTCCGGCCAAGGCAGCCACTGGCCGTCGCCTGCCTGCGCGGGATCGTCATGGAAGCCGGCGATGGCGCGCGCGCCAAGCTGGCGGACCAGCGGGTTGGTCAGCGTGCCGCTGCCGTGGAGCTGGATGGCAAGGTCGAACTTGCGCGCGCGCGCCTGCGCAAAGAAGCCGGGCAGCGCCGTGGCGTCGCACGGCTGCTCGGGCATGCCTGCCGCGCCCGGAAACGGCACAAAGTCATCGAGCAGGCTGGCGTAGCGGTCGACAAAGTCGCGCGCCCACGGCAGCCCGATCAGCGTGATGTGCGCGTCCGGCTCGCCCTGGCGCAGCGCGCGCAGGGCCGGCACCGCGCACAGCATGTCGCCCAACTGCAGCGCCCGGAACACCGCGATGCTGCGCATGGCGGCGGCCATCACAAGAACCCCGTGCGGAACGCCAGCGCGCCGCGCAGGCGCCAGTACAGCGACAGCGGCGGAATCACCACCGACGTCGCGATCATCTCCAGCACATGGGCGGGCCGCCAAGACGCGCCGCGCAACCGGCGCAGGCAGAACACCGCCGTCATGGCCAGCCAGATGCCACCCGCGCCGGCCGCCACGCGCGGCGCGCCGGCCAGCAGCGCCAGCCCGGCCACGCAGGCGCTGCCCACGATCACGTAGTAGTCCCACGGCGGCACCGGCCGGATGCGCGTGCGGTACAGGCGCGGATGCTTCTTGTAGAGCAGCGCGTCGAAGTAGACCTTGGCCTGTGCCAGCGCGCTGGCACCCCATTGCGCCGGCCGCACCGGATGCTCGACCACGGCCGCTTCGGCGCGGCCCACCACGCCGGCCTGCTGCTCAAGCCGGAACTGCAGGTCCGAATCCTCGCGCCACGCTCGCGTGAAGCGCTCGTCGAAGCCGCCCACGCGCTGGAACGCCGACCGCCGCACAAAGCAGTTGGCCGTCACGAACTCGGCGCTCGCCAGCCCGGCCGTGTCGCGTTCATGGTCGGTGGGCCGCACCGGCGTGGGCACCACCACACGGCCGGCCGCGGCGCACCACATTTGCTGCGCGGCCAGCGCAAGGTAGCCCTGGCACACCCATTCGGGGGATGGGATCGTGTCGTCGTCGGTAAAGGCCAGGATCTCGCCGCGCGCCAGCCGTGCGCCCGCGTTGCGCGCGCCGGCGGGGCCCTGCGTGTGCGGCACCGCCGTATAGCGCAGCGCCACGTCGCGATGCCGGGCGGCCAGCGCGGCCACCAGCGCAGCAATGCGGCGCTCGCAGCCATCGTCGGCAACGATGATCTCGAACGCGCTGGCGTCCATCCGCTGCGCGCACAGCGCCGCCAGGCAGCGCTGCAACAGCGCCGGGCGGCGGTAGGTGGCGATCACCACCGAGACCAGCGGCTCAGGCGCCCGCATCGGCCGTCTCCTTGCGCTGCGCCGCGGCGGACCGTGCCGGCGCGCGCGCGCCGGGCTTTTCGAGCAGGAACGAGCCGATGACCAGCGCGTCGAGCGGCGACGTCCAGAAGCACTCCACGGCATCGCGCGGCGTGCAGACGATGGGCTCGCCGCGCGTATTGAACGACGTGTTGACCAGCACCGGCACGCCAGTCAGCTTCTCGAACGCGGCCAGCACGTCGTAGTAGGCCGCGTTCTGGTCGCGCCGGATCGTCTGCACGCGGGCCGTGCCGTCGACGTGGGTCACCGCTGGAATGCGGCGGGCCTGCTCCGGGATCACGTCGTAGACAAACAGCATGAACGGCGCGATGCCGTCGCCGGGCTTGCGCGCGCGGAACCAGTCGCCGAGCCGCTCCTGCATGACCACCGGCGCCACGGGCCGGAAGTCCTCGCGGTCCTTGATCTCGTTGAGCCGCTGCTGCATGCCGGGGTCGATCGGCGACGCCAGGATCGATCGCGCGCCAAGCGCCCGGGGGCCGAACTCCATGCGCCCCTGGAACCAGCCGATGATGCGGCCTTGCGCCAGCAGTGCGGCGGTCTGCGCGGGCACGTCGTCAAGCTGGCGATATGGCAGCTTGGCCCAGTCCAGGAATGCGGCAATCTCGTCGTCGCCAAACGCGGGGCCCAGGTAGGCGTGATCCATCTGCCAATGCTTGCCGGATTGCCCGGACGTGCCGCGTTCCTGGAAGTCGACCCAGAGCGCCGCGCCCAGCGCCGTGCCGGCGTCGCCAGCGGCCGGCTGCACCCAGACGGCATCGAACGGCGCCTGGTCGCGCACGCGCGCGTTCATCACGCAGTTCAGCGCCACGCCGCCGGCCATCGCCAGTTGCCGCTCGCCGCTGGCCTGCGCCAGCCACGTGGCCATGCCGACCACCGTTTCCTCCAGCACCTGCTGCAGCGAGCGCGCGATGTCGAAATGCTTGCCCTCGAACGCCTCGCCACGCTGGCGCGCCGGGCCCAGCACCGCTTCGAGGTCCGAATCGGCCACGTGGTAGCCGCCCTCCGCGTCGGTGCTGACCATCTGGCGGAAAGCATCGAGCCAGGCCGGCTTGCCGTACGACGCCAGCGCCATGACCTTGTACTCGTCCGACGAATGCAGGAAACCCAGGTGCCGCGTGACGCGTTCGTAGAGCAGGCCCAGCGAGTCGGGCAGGTCGATCTGCTTGATGCGGCGGTACGCGCGGCCGTCGAACACGCCGTAGCTGGTGGTGGCGCGCTCGCCGCGCCCGTCCATCGTCAGCACCGCGCAGCGCGCGAACGGCGCGGCCAGGAATGCGCTGGCCTCGTGCGCCATGTGGTGTTCGACGAAATGCCAGCGGAACGGCCCGTCGTGGCGCACCTGCCGAAAGCGCGCGGACAGGTGGTGCGGCGCGCCCGAAGCCAACTGGCGGGGGGCGTTGACCACGTACGACAGGAACAGCGGGTCCCACGGCGACGACACCGCGTCCGGCGTGCCGCCACGCGACGGCTCCAGCGGCAGCACCACCGATTCCGCGCCGCCCATTTCGCCCAGCAGCAGCGCGGGATCGTACGAATAGGCCACGTGGTCCACCTGGGCCAGCCCGATACCGGCTTCCTGCAGGCAATAGTCGATCGCATGCCAGGGCAACTCCCACGCGCTGAACGGCACCGGGCGCTTGCCGTGCTTGATGTGCGTGAAGCGTTCGTCCTCCGCCGCGGCCACCACCACGCCGTCATGCACCAGGCAAGCGGCGGAATCGTGATAGGCGGCATTAATGCCGAGCGTGTACATGCGCGTCCTCCTTGACGATGTTCGGTACGGCCGCCACGGTGACCGGCAGCGCCGGACGCGGCGCGGGCGACACCCACGGCATCGGCGCCGCGACGGCAGGCGCGCCATCGAGCAGCATCGCGGCCGCCGCCACGACGTCGCGCGCGGGAACGTCGGCCAGGCAGCGGTGATGACCCTGCGGACAGGTGCTCTTGTAGCAATAGCGGCACGGCACGTCCTGGAACAGCACGCGGCTGGGCACCATCCACGGCGTGTGCTGCGGATTGGTCAGCGCATAGAGGTCGACGACCGGCGTGCCCAGCGCGGCCGCCATGTGCACCGGGCCGCTGTTGTTCGACACGAGCAAGTCCGCCGCCGCCAGCAGCGCACCCATTTCGCCAAGCGTGAAGCGGCCTGCCATCGGCAGGACTGCCGGATGGGCGGCCAGCGTGCAGACCGTGTCGACGACCGGCGCCTCGGCGGCCGAGCCGGTCACCAGCACCAGTGCGCCGGCCTGCGCGGCCAGTTCGCGCGCCACGCTCGCGAACCGATCCGCCGGCCAACGCCGCGAAGCCGCCGTGGCGCCGGGATGGATCACGATGCAGGCGCGGCGGCCGTGGCGCGCCACCAGCGGCGCGAGCAGCCGCTGCACGGCGTGGCGATCCGCATCGGCCAGCGCGAAGCGCAGGTGCGCATCGCGGGTGGTGGCGCCGATGCTGGCGACAAGGTCGAGCTGGCGCTGCACTTCGTGGCGTGGCGGGTTGGACGGCTCGGGGTCGGGCACCCAGTCGGTCAGCAGCGCATACGGGTTCTCGCGGCAGTGCGCGAGCCGCAGCGGAATACCGGCCAGGCTGCACAGCGTGGCGGCCGGCAGCGCACTCTGGCTATAGACGGTGAAGATCACGGCGGCGTCGAAGTTGCGCGCGGCGAGCCGGGCCGCGCAACCGGCGAGCTCGGCCGACAGCCTGCTTGCATCGACGTCATGCGCGTGGCGCACCCACGGCGCGTCCCAGGCAATCACGTCGTCGATCATGTCCAGATGCGGCGCCAGCGCGGCCGACGCGCGCGAGGTCAGCAGCGTCAGCGCGCGGTGCGGCGCGCTGTCGGCCAGCGCCTGCATGGCGGGCGTGGTCATCAGCACGTCGCCCAGGTTGTCGGGCCGCACGCAGAGCACGCGGCGCGCCTGCGGCCACGTCAGCATGGCCGCTCCGTCATCAGCGGCGGCGACGGCGACACCGGCAGCCCGGCCGCGATGACCTGCGCGGCGCGCTCCAGCGTCGGCACGATGAAGTCCGGCGTGCGCAGCGCCCCGCCCACCCATTCGGTCTCGTTGCCGCAATCGACAAGCACCGTGCCGCAGCCGGCGCGCCGGCCCGCCTCCACGTCGTCAAGGATGTCGCCGACCATCCACGACTGCGCCGGGTCGCAGCCCAGCGCGCTGCACGCCCGGCGCAACAGGCCCGGCGCGGGCTTGCGGCACAGGCAGTGCATCGCGTAGGCCGAGACCTGCCCGGCCGGGTGGTGCGGGCAATAGAAGAAGCCGGACAGCCTGGCCCCGTGCCGCGCGAACAACTCGCTCAGGCAGTGGCGGACGGCTTCCAGCGCGGGTTCGTCGAAGCGGCCCAGCGCCACGCCGGGCTGGTTGCTGACCACGGCGAGCGGCATGCCGAGCCGCGCCAGCCTGCGCAGCGCGTCGCCAGCCGACTCGGCCAGCCGGATCCGGCCCGGATCGACGTTGTAGGGCACGTCCTGCAGCAGCGTGCCGTCCTTGTCCAGCAGCACCGCGCCGCCACCCGATGTGTCTAGGGCCATGACGTCTCCTTCATCGGCAACACCATGACTTCGGGAATCACGGTTTCCTCGGGCTGGGTCAGCACGAAGCGCACGGCGCGCGCGACATTGGCGGGGTCCTGCAGCGTCGAGGTGTCGATATCTGGGAAGCGGTCGAGCAGGAACGGCGTGCGCATGCCGCCCGCCACCACGGCCGACACCTTGATGCGGTGCGGCCGCAGCTCCGCGTGCAGCGCGTGCGAAAAGCCGAGCACGCCCCATTTGGTCGCGTGATAGGCCGACGCATTGGGCCAGGCGCGCTTGGACGCCGTGGACGCGATAGTGACGATATGCCCGCCCCCCTGCGCCTTCATCAGCGGCACGGCCGCGTGGGCCAGCAGGTACGGGCCGTACAGGTTCACCATCAGCACGCGGCGCCATTGCTCGGTGTCGACTTCCTCCACCGGCAGCGTGATGTCGATGGCGGCGTTGTTGATCAGGCCGTCGAGCCTGCCGCCTCCGCGCGCGATGTCAGCAAAGAGCCGCTGCACGGCCATGGGGTCGGAGACGTCGGCACCGCAGGCCGTCGCCTCGGCGCCGCTTTCGCGCAGCGTGGCCGCGCACTGGCTGGCCAGCGCCTCGTCGATGTCCGCCACGATCACATGGGCGCCGCTGGCCGCGAGCATGCGGCAGATCTCGCCACCCAGGCCGCGCCCGCCGCCCGTCACCAGGTACCGCTTTCCTTCCAGCAACGGGTGCCGGCCTTGGTCGATGTCCTGCATGTCGCATTCCCCTGTAGTGGTGGTTCGGTGAGGGCCCGTAGCAGCGAATTGCATGCCAGCGGGCAACGCGCTTCAGCGCGGCGCGCCGTGCAGGCGCTCACGCACGACGGCGCGCAGCAGGCTGGCCACGCAGCGCGCGAACGCCTCGTCGTACCAGCCGTTGGCGCCGCTGACGGCCACGACAATGCCGTCCAGCACGATGGCGCCGGCCAGCACGGTGTCGCCCACGCACAGCAGGTGCGGCGCACGGTCCATGAGCTGGCCGCTGTCCACCTGCGTGCGCCACGTCAGCCGCGCTTTCTCGCGCGCGTAGTGCGCGTAGTCGGCATCCCAGCGATCGCGCGACGGCAGCGAGTGTTCGCGGAGGATGGCGGACTCGAACGTGCCGCTGCCATAGGGCCGTGTCGGGTCCATGATCACGATGTGCATGCAGTGGCTCTCGCCAACGGCCTTGTCCTCTAGGCTGGCGGTGAGCATCGGCAGCGCCAGCTCCAGCGCGCGACGCGCGCAGCTGGCATCGGCAAGCGGCATGCAGCCGGTTTCCGCGTGGTCTCCCATCGCTGGTCTCCGTGGTCCGTGTGGGACCGGCATCCACGCAAGGTCCGCGCCCGGCGCACCGCTGCGATGGCCCATGTACCGGTGCGTCCGCCCGCGTGGCATGGCCGGTATCACGGCTGGACCAACGCTTCTACATGCAGGCAGTAGAAACGGCGCTCACGAACTGCAAACGGTGCCGCGACGCCGTGCAACGCGGGCCGCAACGGCGCGCGACGGGGAGAACCGTTATAACGCTTCTCGCCGCCCGCGCTGGCGCAACGGCCGCCGGCATTGGCATGCATGCTGCAGACGGCGGGTCTGAAGTCCCTCACGACACGCGGAGCCAGCCATGCGAAGAATTGCCCTGATCAGCGAACACGCGTCGCCGCTTGCCAGCATTGGCAGCGTCGACAGCGGCGGCCAGAATGTCTACGTGGCGCACCTGGCCCGCCAACTGGGCAAGTGCGGCTATCCCGTGGACGTGTTCACGCGCCGCGACAAGGCGCTGCTGCCCGACGTGGTCGGCTTTGCGCCCAATGTGCGCGTGGTGCACGTGCCGGCCGGCCCGGCGGTGCATGTACCGAAGGAAGCGCTGCTGCAGTACATGCCGGCGTTCGGGGACTTCATGGTCGACTTCATCCGGCGCGACGCCATCGGCTACGACGTGCTGCACGCCAACTTCTTCATGTCCGGCGTGGCCGCGCTGCGTGCCCGCGCGTCACTCGGCATTCCGCTGGTCATGACCTTCCACGCGCTCGGCAAGGTGCGCCGGCAGCACCAGGGCAGCGCCGACGGCTTTCCCGACGCGCGCTTCGACATCGAGGACACGCTGGCGCGCGAGGCCGACTGCGTGATCGCCGAATGCCCGCAGGACGAGGAAGACCTGGTCGGTCTGTGCGGCGCCGAACGCAGCCGCATCGAAACCGTGCCCTGCGGCTTTGACGACGAGGAGTTCTCGCCGGTGGATCGCGCGCAGGCGCGCCGCGACCTTGGCTGGCAGCGCGACGACTTCACGGTGCTGCAGCTCGGCCGGCTGGTGCCGCGCAAGGGCATCGACAACGTGATCCGCGCGGTGGGTTACCTGCGCCACACGCTCGGCGTGCGCGCCCGGCTCTACGTGGTGGGCGGCAACGCCGATTCCCCCAGCGAGGCGGCCACACCCGAGATCGGCCGGCTCAGGCAGGTGGCCGGCGAGGCCGGCGTCAGCGACATGGTCACGTTCGTGGGCCGGCGCGGCCGCGACCAGTTGCGCCAGTTCTATGGCGCGTCCGACGTGTTCGTGACCACGCCGTGGTACGAGCCGTTCGGCATCACGCCGGTGGAGGCGATGGCGTGCGGCGTGCCGGTGGTGGGCGCCAGCGTGGGCGGCATCCGCTCCACGGTGGTCGATGGCGAGACGGGCTTCCTGGTGCCGCCGCACGCGCCGCAGCCGCTGGCCGAGCGGCTGGCCCGGCTGGCGATGGACCCGGCGCTGATCGACCGCATGGGCCAGGCCGGCCGCGCGCGCGCCCAGACGCACTTCACGTGGGCCGGCGTGGCGCGCCAGATGGAACAGGTCTACGCGCGGCTGACCCAGGCCCACGCCGGCACCGGCCGCGTGGCGGCCTGAACGGCCCGGGAGACAGCCATGAAGGACCCCGCCCTCAAGCGCATCCTGGTCACCGGCGGCGCCGGCTTTCTGGGCTCGCACCTGTGCGACCGGCTGGTCGAAGCCGGCCATGATGTACTTTGCGTCGATAACTTCTACACGGGCAGCAAGGAAAACATCGCCCAGCTGCTGCACCGGCCCAACTTCGAGCTGCTGCGCCACGACGTGACGTTCCCGCTCTATGTGGAAGTCGACGAGATCTACAACCTTGCCTGCCCGGCGTCGCCGGTGCACTACCAGAGCGACCCGGTGCAGACCACCAAGACCAGCGTGCATGGCGCGATCAACCTGCTGGGGCTGGCCAAGCGCGTCAAGGCGCGCATCCTCCAGGCGTCGACGAGCGAGGTCTATGGCGACCCTGACAACCATCCGCAGCAGGAAAGCTACTGGGGCCATGTGAACCCGGTGGGCCGGCGCGCGTGCTACGACGAGGGCAAGCGCTGCGCCGAGACGCTGTTCATGGACTACCACCGCCAGCACGGCGTGGACGTGCGGATTGCGCGGATTTTCAATACCTACGGGCCGCGCATGCATCCGGCCGACGGCCGCGTGGTGTCCAACTTCATATCGCAGGCGCTGGCCGGCGAGCCGCTGACGCTCTACGGCGACGGATCCCAGACGCGCTCGTTCTGCTATGTGGACGACCTGGTGGAAGGGCTGATCCGGCTGATGGCCGCCGACGCCGCCGGCACGCCGGTCAATCTTGGCAACCCGTGCGAGACGACCATGCGCGACATCGCCACCGGGATCCTGCACGCCACCGGCTCCACGTCGCCAATCGAACACCGCCCGCTGCCCGCCGACGATCCGCGCCAGCGATGCCCGGACATCACACTGGCCCGCACGCTGCTGCAATGGCAGCCGACCGTGGCGCTGGCACAGGGCTTGCGATTGACCGTGGCTGCATTCGTGTCACGGCGCGCCGCCCAGCAGCGCCTGCACGCAAGCGCCAGCGCCTGGCAGCCGCCGCCGGCCCCGTTCGACGATGCCGGACAGGCCGCCCGGGACGCTGCCCGGCCCCATTGACCACCGATTTCCATCGATGCCGATCTTGCAGATACCTGAACCGCTGACTGTCATTTCGCCGCATCTCGACGATGCCGTCTTCAGTTGCGGCGCGCTGATCGCCGCCGCCCGCGATGCCGTGGTCGTCACGGTGCTGGCCGGCATGCCCGATGCCGATACCGCCCTGACCGACTGGGACCGCGCCGCCGGCTTTGCCAGCGTGACGCAGGCCGTGGCCAACCGCCGCCGGGAAGACGCCCGCAGCCTGAACATGCTGGGTGCGCGGCCCGAATGGCTGAGATTCCTGGACGGCCAGTACGGCAAGCCGCAGAGCGCCGAGGACATCATGGCCGGCCTGGCCGCATCACCGGCGCTGCAACGCGGTGGCACGGTGGTGGCGCCGATGGGCCTGTTCCACAGCGACCACGTGCTGGTCAGCCAGGCGTGCATGCTGCTGCGCACGACGGTCATGGGCATGCAGACGGCCCGCGCCACGCAGACCGCGGACGATGATGCGGGTGATGGCGTTGAGGATCGCGCGCCCGTGCCGCCCACGCAGTGGCTGTTCTATGAGGATGCGATCTACCGCAGGCTGCCCGGCATGGTGCAGAGCCGGCTGCTGGGCTGGTGGCAGGCCGGGCTCGTCGCGTCGCCCGTGCACTTTCCGGTAGCGCCGTGGCACGCCGCGAAGATGGCAGCGGTGGAAGCGTACGAGAGCCAGCTACCGCTGTTCAATGCCGGGCAGCTTGCCGACATCGGCGCGCCCGAGCGCTACTGGTCGCTCGACATCTCGCCGGCGCCGGGCACCTGATCCGCATGGCGTCCACGCCCTGCCACGCCGGCATCTGCGTGGTCGTGCTGACGCACAATCGGCGCGATACGCTGCGGCGCACCCTGCAGCATCTGCTGACGCTGCCCGAGCGGCCACGCATCGCCGTGGTCGACAACGGCTCCGGCGACGGCACGGCGGCGATGCTGCGCCAGGCGTTCCCCGGCGTCGCCTGCCTGCGCAGCGACATCAACCTTGGCGCGGCGGGCCGCAACCTGGGCGCGCAATGGGCGTCGGACGTCGCCGGCACGCCTTACGTGGCGTTCTGCGACGACGACTGCTGGTGGCACGACGGATCGCTCGCGCGCGCCCGCGCGCTGCTCGATGCCAATGCCGGCGTGGTGTCGCTGACCGCCCGCATCCTGGTCGGCGCCGACAACCGCGAAGACCCTGCGAGTACCCATATGGCGCGCAGCCCGCTGCCATCGGCGGACCTGCCGGGGCGCGCCATCCTGGGCTTCATGGCGGGCGCCACGGTGTTCCGCGTCCGCGCGTTCCTGGCCGCCGGCGGCTACGATCCGCGCTTCTTCATCGGTGGCGAGGAGGCGGCGCTAGCCCTGCAACTGGCGGGGCAAGGCTGGTTGATGGTGTACGTGCCCGAGCTGGTCGTCCATCATCACCCGAGCCCGCAGCGCGACGCCGCCAGCCGCCGCAGCCTGCTGGCGCGCAACGCGGTGTGGACGTCGTGGCTGTGCCTGCCGGCGCCGATGGCCATCGGCGATACCGTGCGCGCCATTCCGGCGCTGGCCCGGCACCTCGACGCGGCCGGCTGGCGCGAGCTGGCACGCGGCATGCGCTGGGTACTGCGCGAACGCCGCGTGGTCGACGACCGCGTGGTGGCCGCGGTACGGCTCACGCGGCAACGGGGCTGAACCGCGCCGGGCACCGTGACGCCATCACGGGTCGCGCGACAGCCGCGCATCATCGGGCGCCGGTGCCAGCGGCGCGGCCCCGGCCTGCCCCTGGTGCAGGTGCGCGGTGATGGCGGCAATCAGTTCGGCCATCTGCACGGGCTTGGACAGGTGCATCTGAAAGCCGGCCATCATCGCGCGGATGCGGTCCTGCGGCTGCGCGTGGCCGGACAGCGCGATGGCGGTGAAACGCCGCACCAGCGGCACGTCGCGCTGCGATTCCAGCCGGCGCACATCGCGCAGCACCGTGTAGCCGTCTTCCTCGTCCAGCGCGATATCGCAGAGCAGCACCTGCGGCCAGTCCTGAATCGCCGCGTCGGACAGGTGCTGCAGCAGGTCGCGCCCGTGGGCGAACGCGATGGCATCGGCGCCCAGGTCTTCCAGCGCCTCGACCAGCACGTCGCGCGTGGGTGCGTCGTCGTCGAGCACGAGGATATGGCTGCCACGCAGCGTCTGCGGCCCCATGACCGATGGCGGGCCCGCCACGTCGGGCAACTGCGCCGGCGCCAGCGGCTCGCTGACCGGGCGCATCGGCATGCGCAGCCGCCACACCTGCTGCGCGGCGTCGGCCATCAGCGTGATGCCCGCTTCGGCCAGTTCGGCCTGCAGCCGCTGGATCTCGGCGGCGGGCACCGGATGGCCCTGTGCGGACGCCAGCGCCGCCAGCGTCAGCGTGGCGTCGCCATTGCTGCGTTCCAGCCGCAGTTCGATGCGCCCGCCATCGTCGACGGCATCGACGATGCGGTCGCACAGTTCCCAGACGGCCTTCTGCAGCACGCCGGGGTCGCCGGTCACGCGCAGCTCGGTCTCGCCGACCACCGTGAACAGGTGGATATGGCGCTCGGCCATGCGCTCGCGCAGGCCATCGACCACGCCTGCCACGATGGCTTCGAGCCGGATCGGCTGCAGTGCCAGCCGTTCCTCGGTGCGTTCGAGTTCGCGCTGTTGCTGCTGCAGCCGCCACATCTGGGCGTAGACACCGCCGCGCGCCAGCAGCGCCTGGTGCGTGCCTGCCTCGACCACGCGGCCGTGCTCCATCACCAGGATGTGGTCGGCGTCGGTGATCGTGGACAGCCGGTGCGCGATGATGAACGCCGTGCGGCCCTTGGCCACGCGCGTCAGTTCCTGCTGGATGGCGCGTTCGGTGCGCGTGTCCAGCGCCGAGGTGGCTTCGTCGAACACGACGATCGGCGGCCGCTTGAGCATGGCGCGCGCGATGGCCACGCGCTGGCGTTCGCCGCCCGAGAGCCGCACGCCGCGCTCGCCCACCATGGTCTCGTAGCCATCGGGCAGGCGGTCGACAAAGGTGTCGAGCTGGGCGGCGCGCGCCGCGGCCACCACGTCGGCGCGCGAGGCGCCTTCGAGCCCATAGGCGATGTTGTAGGCAATGGTGTCGTTGAACAGGATCGTGTCCTGCGGCACGATGCCCACCGCCTCGCGCAGGCTGCGCTGCGTGACGAGCCGCAGGTCCTGCCCGTCGATCAGCACGCGGCCCGAATCGGGCTGGTAGAGCCGGAACAGCAGCCGCGCCAGCGTGGACTTGCCCGAGCCGCTGCCGCCGACCACGGCCACGGTCTGGCCGGCCCCGACGCGAAAACTCACGTCCCACAGCGTCTGGCGGCTGGGGTCGTAGCTGAAGTTCACGTGCTCGAACGCGATCTCGCCCCGCGACACGGCAAGCGGCCGCGCGCCGGGGGCATCGTCGTCCTCGCCGGCCCGACCCTTGGCATCGAGCAGCGCAAACAGCCGCTCGACGTTGGTCATGGCGTCGTTGGATTCCCGGAAGATGAAGCCCAGCGTGTTGAGCGGCAGCACCACCTGGATGATGTAGGCATTGATCAGCACAAGGTCGCCCACGGTGAGCGCGCCCTGCGCCACGCGCTGCACGCCCAGCAGCATCACGCACGCCACGCCCACCGCGATGCAGCCGCTCTGCGCGATATGCAGCGCCGAGAGCGCATGCTGGTTCTGCACGCTGGTCACCACCCAGCGGTCCAGCAGGCTGCCGAGCCGGCGCGCTTCGAACGATTCGCGCGCAAAGTACTTGACCGTGTCGTAGTTGAGCAGGCTGTCCACGACCTTGCTGTTGGTCTGGGCCTCTACGACGTTCACCTGGCGCTGGACCTTCATGCGGCGCCGCGTCAGCAGCACCGTGCAGCCCGCGTACAGCGCAAAGACCAGCAGGATGATGGCTGCGAACTGCCCGCCGTAGGCCGCCACCATGATCACCAGCACGGCGGCAATCTCCAGCAGCGTCGGCACGATGGTGAACACGGCCACGCCAAGCAGGAAGCCGATCGCGGCGGTGCCCTTGTCGAGGTCCCGGATGATGGCGCCGGTCTCGCGCTGCGAATGAAAGCGCGCGCCCAGCCCGTGCAGGTGCGCGAATGCGCGCGCCATGAAGCCGGCCACCGTGCTCTGCGCCACGTGCGCGAACACCACGTCGCGCAGCTCGTTGAACGCGTTGCCCAGCAGCCGCAGGATGGCGTAGGCCAGCACCAGGAAGACCGGGACCGTGACGATCAGGTGCACCAGCGGCCCCGCGCGTGCGGCGCCGGCCGGGTTCATCAGCGTCTGAGTGGAGGCGGCCTCGTCGACGATCAGCTTCAGCACCAGCGGCACCGACACCGTGGCGGCCTTGGCCAGCAGCAGCAGCGCGATGGCCGCCATGACGCGCAGCCGGTGGCGCCAGATGGCACTCCAGAGTTCGCGGGCAATGCGCCGGCGCGACACCGGCGGCGCGGTGTGTGGCATGCGTGCGGCCTCCGCATCCAGGGGATCGAGTGGGCAACGGTATCGCGGGGCGCAAGGTCCATGCCCGACGCCCGCCCGGTGGTTCCCGCCGCTGCGACGCGGCAGGAATTGCATCGGCTCACACCGAACGTGCAATAAGGGATGGCCGCCGCGTCACTCGGCGCGGCCGTCGCGGATGCGCATGATGGTCTGGCGCGACACCTTGAACATGCGCGCCAGCTCGCTGACCGACGTGCCCTGCCGCAGTGCCGCGCGGATCTCGTCGTGCACGGTCGCGGCCAGCGCCGGGCGCCGGCCCAGCCGGCTGCCGCGTTCCACGGCCAGTTCCGCGCTGGCCTTCATGCGGGCGCTGCGCGTGGTGCGTTCCAGTCCTTCCACGGCCACCAGCGTGCGGAAGATCGGCGAGCCGGCCTCGGTCAGCGAACTGTCGCCGGTTTCGACGCAGTAGAGCCTGACGCCCAGCGTGCGAAACCGTTCGACCGTCGCGCGCACGTCGCGCACCGAACTGCCGATGCTGCACAGCCTGAGCGTCACGACCGTATCGCCGGCGCGCAGCCGCCGCAGCAGCAATTGCATGCGGGGCCGGTCCAGCGCGGCCACGGCGGCCGGCACGCGCTCCCACCACGCCTGCCCCAGGTCGACCACGTAGCCGGCTGCGTCCAGGCTCAGGCACTCGGCCTCGAAATCCCGCAGGGAATCGGCCTGGTTCGTATAGAAGTGGGTCGAGGGCATGGGGGCGTGGGGCGGGGGGATGCGCAAGCATAGCAAACGTCCCCAACCTCGACATTCCGGACAGGGGCAGATGGATACCCAAGCCCGCAGTCACCCATACAATTTTTTCAGAGGGCAAGCGATGTGCCTGCGCTGGAAACAGGAGGGTGCCATGGCGACACAGCAGTATTACGGACATACCGTCGAGGGCACGGCCGTCTTTGTGGGCGAGGAACAATGGCGGGCCACCGCGCGCGTGACGCAAGGCGGAGCGGCGCTGGTGCAGTCATGCGAGATCGGCATCTTCCGCACGCGGGAACGCGCCATGGCCGAAGGGCTGGCCTGGGGCAAACGCTGGATCGACTGCAACCAGTGCCCCGGCGCCGGCTTAGGGCAGGCCGACGGGCACGCCGTGCTCAGCGATGCCGAAGGCGCATGAGCGTGGAGAGCAGGTTGTCGAGCAGGACAGGCTTGGGCAGGTGGGCGTTGAAGCCGGCACGCAGCGCCGCTTCCACGTCGCTGTGGCGGCCGTAGCCGCTGAGCGCGATCGCCGGCACATCCTTCAGCGCCACGTGTTCGCGCAGGCGGTGCACCAGCTGGTAGCCGTCCATGTCGGGCATGCCGATATCGGACAGCAGCAGGTCCGGCCGCCGGGCATCCATGCGCGCCAGCGCCGATTCGCCGCTGGTCGCCACGTCGACGACCGCGCCTTCCGTTTCCAGCAGCAGCCGGAACGTATCCACGGTTTCCTCGTCGTCGTCCACCAGCATCACATGCAGGCCGCGCAACATCGACGAAGCGGCGGTGCCGTCGCCATCGGCCGCGGCATCGCGGCGCAACCGGCCCAGCGGCAGCGTCACCGAGAACGTTGCGCCGTGTCCGCGCCCCGCGGATTCGGCCCGCACGGCCCCGCCATGCAGCGTGACGATTTCCTTGACGAGGTTCAGCCCGATGCCCAGCCCGCGCGCGCGGCCCTTGGGCGTGTGGGCCTGCCGGTACATATCGAAGATATGGGGCAGCGCCTCGGGCTCGATCCCCTGCCCCGTGTCGCGCACGGTCAGCTGCGCCTTGCCATCGGCCTGCGTCAGCGACACGGTGATGCGGCCGCCCGCCGGCGTGAAGTTCAGCGCGTTGCGCAGCAGGTTCCACACCACCTGCTCGATGCGCGTGACGTCGGCCTCGATCCAGAGCGGCTCGGCCGGCAGGTGTTCTTCCAGCGCGGTGTCGTGCTGCGCGGCTTCCTCGCGCACGGCGCCGCAGACGTGGCGGACGACCGCCACGAGGTCGATGGTGGCGCGCGAGACCGACAGCTTGCCGGTGCGCACGCGCGACATGTCGAGCAGGTCGTCGATGATCTGCGCCTGGCCCTGCACGGTGCGCCGGATGGTCTCGGCCGCGCGCGCGATCAGCGGGTTGCCGCGCGTCTCGGGCGCCCGCGCGATCAGTTCGGTACTGGCGCTGATCAGGTTCAGCGGGTGCTTCAGTTCGTGTGACGCCACGGCCAGGAACTCGTCGCGCTGGTCGTGCGCAGACGCATTCCAGAAGCCGGGGTCGCGGCGCGGCGCGCTGGGGGGCAGCACCTCGTCCAGGTCGCGCGCGATCTTGGCAAACCCGCTGATGCCGGACTGGTCCAGCCGCGACAGCACGCCGCTGGAACGAAAGCGCGTGCCGTCCTTGCGCAGGTGCCAGCGGTCTTCCTCCACGCGCCCGAACTTGCGCGCGCGGGACATTTCCTCGGCCGGCACGCCGTGCTCGCGGTCTTCGGGCGTGAACAGCACGTCGGCCGGCTGGCCCAGCATCTCGGCCTCGGCATGCCCGAAGATGCGCTCGGCGCCCAGGTTCCAGCTCGTGACCCGGCCGTCGTCGTCGAACGTGATGATCGCGTAGTCGCGCGTACTCTCCGCCACGATGCGCATGCGCCGCTCGCCCTCGCGCAGCCGGGCTTCGGCTGCCATGCGCGACGTGATGTCGATGAACGACAGCACGGCGCCATCAATGCGATCCTCGGTCGTGCGGTATGGCAGGAAGCGCGCCAGGTACCAGCGGCCGTCGTTGCTCGGTACCTCGCGCTCGATCAGCCGCAGCGAATCGAACGCCTCGGCCGCGTCGTCGGCCAGGTTCGGGTAGTCCAGCCGGTGCGTAATGTCCAGCAGCGAGCGCCCGATATCGGACGGGATGATGCTGAACACGTCCACGGCGCGCGGCGTGTAGCGCTTGATGCGGATATTGCGGTCGACGAAGATCGTGCCGATGTCGTTGGCGGTAATCAGGTTCTGCAGGTCGTCGTTGATCTTGCCGGTTTCCTCGACCTTCGACTTCAGCTCGGCGTTGACGGTGACCAGTTCCTCGTTGATCGACTGCAGCTCTTCCTTGCTGGTTTCCAGCTCTTCGGTGGCCGAGCGCAGTTCCTCGTTGATCGCCTGCAGTTCCTCGTTGGACGCCTTCAGTTCCTCGGTCGACGTCTCGGACTGCTCGATGGTGGCCTGCAACTGCTCCTTGGTGCGCTGCAGCTCGCGTTCGAGCTGGCTGACGATCGGGTCTGGCTGGCGCTTCTGCGGCGTGTCGGACGCCTCGCCCATGCTGTCCTCGACCTCGTGGAACAGGATCAGCACGAAATCGGCGTTGGCCTCGGCGTCATGCACGGGCCGCGCCACCATGTTGACGAAGAAATTGCGGCCGTCGCGCGTCAGTTGCACGCGCCGCGCCTCCACGCTGTGATTGGTCTGCAGCGCCTGGAAGATGGCCGTGCGCAGTTCCAGCCGCAACTCGGGCCGTACCGCCGCAATGACGTTGTGGGACGGCTCGCCGCCCGCGTATTCGAGAAAGCGCCCGGCGCGGTCCGACAGGTGCACGATGTCCGATTCGCGGCTGACCAGCACGCTGGGCGGCGCATGCTGCTCCACCAGCCGCTGGTGCAGATCGCCGAAAGAGAACTTGCGGCGGCCCTGCGGCTGCATCACGGTGACCGGCATGCGCAGGCTCTGCATCGACGCCGACATCGGCACCGGTGCGTCGGCGCGGACCGCCACATTGGCGCGGTAGATGCGCGCCTTCTTGTCCACCACGGTGAACAGCGTGCTGACGCTGTCGGCCGCCTCGGAGCTGCCCAGGAACAGGTAGCCGCCCGGGCGCAGCGCGAAGTGGAACGTGCGCAGCACGTCAAGCTGCGCCTCGCGGTCCAGGTAGATCAGCAGGTTGCGGCAGCAGATCATGTCCAGCCGCGAGAACGGCGGATCGCGCAGCAGGTTGTGCAGCGCGAACAGCACGTGCTCGCGCAATTCCTTCTTGACGCGGTAGTGGGCGGCGTCCTTGGTCAGGAACTGCCGCGCGCGGGTCGGTTCCACGTCGGCCAGGATCGACTCCGGATACAGGCCCAGCCGCGCGAACGAGATGGCGCGTTCGTCGATGTCGGTGGCGAACACCTGGTAGGGCACGGCGTCGGCGGTGCGCGACGACGCCTCCTGCAGCAGCATCGCAATCGAGTACGCCTCTTCGCCCGTGGCGCAGCCGGCCGACCAGATGCGGAGCGGCTCGTTGGCGAAGCGGTTCTCCACCACCAGCGGCATCACCTCCTTTTCCAGGACGTCGAACGCTTCCTTGTCGCGGAAGAAGTTGGTCACGCTGATCAGCATGTCCTGCAGCAGCAGCGGCGTCTCGTCGGGATGGTCGTGCAGGAAATCGCGATAGTCCTGCAGGTCCGACAGGCCGTTGACCTGCATGCGGCGCTCCACGCGCCGCAGCACCGTCGCGCGCTTGTACTGCCGGAAATCGTGCGCCGTGCGGGTGCGCAGGATGACCATGATCTCGCGCAGCACGCGCTCGTGGTCGCCGGCAAGCCCGTCGTCGCTCTCGGCGGGCGCCTCGGTCACGGCGCGGATCCGGCGGCCGCTGGACCACATCTCCATCAGCCGCTGCGGCATGTCGGCCACCGGCAGCGTCAGGTCCACCTGACCCGTGGCGATGGCCGCGCGCGGCATGCTGGAGAACGCCGCATCCTCGGGCTGCTGGGCCAGGACGATGCCGCCCAGTTCCTTCACGCGCGTCAGCCCGACGGCACCGTCGGACCCCGCGCCCGACAGCACGATGCCTACGGCGCGGTCGCGGTGCGCCTCGGCCAGCGAGCGCAGGAACAGGTCGATCGCCATCCGGCGTTCCGCGTTGGACGCCGGCGGCTGCACGCGCAGGTAGCTGTCCTCCATGACCAGCACCTTCGACGGCGGGATCAGGTAGACGTGGTTGGCTTCGATCGGCACAGCGTCCGTGACCTGCCGGACCGGCATGGACGTGACGTTGGCCAGCACTTCCGGCAGCACGCTGGAGTGGTCGGGGGACAGGTGCAGGACGATGACGTAGGCGGCGCCGGTGCGCGTGGGCAGGGCCTCGAAAAATGCCTTCAACGCCTCGATTCCGCCGGCCGACGCGCCGATCCCGACAACCGGGAAATGAAGTTGGCTGGGAGTGGACTTCACCGGGGTTCGGGCCATGACCGTGGGATGCGCCAATGCTGGAGGGAAGGACGCAATCATACTCTACGCAAGGATTCGCCCCGGGCCAGCCATTCCCCGCCGATTGGCGAAAAAAAACCGCTCCTGAAGGAGCGGCGGGAAGTCGAACTAGTTCTCTTGCGCGGCGCGAATCGTTGCAAGAGACGCATGAAATATATGTCCAGACATGACATTGCGGATGTTCCCAAATGCTTGCTATATGGACATCGTGCCGGGTGTCCCGCGCGGCGCACGGGCGGCCACGGCGCACGGGCCAGTGGATATATTGAAACGACCCGTTGACTGATCCATTACTGGCAAGCAAACCGATGCAAAAAGGAAAGACGCTCCGGGACGTGGTGATCCTGGACCGCTATATCGCCGAGCGCGAGGCCGAACTCCAGCGCCTGGAACAGGCTGCGCGGGCCCAGCCGGGCGGCGACGACAACCGTGCCAACCCGATGCTGGCCAGCCTTCGGCAGGCCATCTACGTGCTGCGGGCCCGGCGCGAAGTGCTGGGCGGCACGCTGAAGGGCTCCTGAGCGAAGCACCTGGCGCCCGTATCCGCGTTAACCCTCGATACGTTGCTGACGCCGCGGGATCAGGATCCGCCGTGACTGACCTGCATGGCCACCGGCTGCGCCGCGCCGGCCTGGGGCGACGCGCTGCCGATGACCGACGCCGAGCACTTGTGGTCGATCAGCAGCACGGCGACCACGGCGATGACGGCCGGCACGGCCATCGCCGCGAAGTTCTGCTGGTGGGACAGCGACATGCCCACCAGGACGCCGATCACGATCGGCGCCAGGATCGCACCGCTTCTGCCAACGCCCGACGCCCAGCCGATGCCCGTGCCACGCACGGCCGCTGGATAGAACTGCCCCGCGTAGGCATAGGTCACGATCTGCGTGCCGATGGTCGAGGCACCGGCCAGCGCTACCACCACGAACAGGGCGCCGGTCGGCATCCGATAGCCGAGCAGCGTGATCGAAACCGCCGCCAGCACGTACATGCCCACCAGCACGTGCTTGATGTTGAAGCGGTCGGCCAGCCAGCCGCCGCCAATCGCGCCGGCCATCGCGCCGAAGTTCAGCACCAGCACGAACGTCAGCGCCGATCCCAGGCTGTAGCCCGCGCCGGCCATCAGCTTGGTCAGCCACGAACTCAGCGCATAGACCATGAACAGGCACATGAAGAACGCAACCCAGAGCATCACGGTGCTGAAGCCGCGGCCGTCGCGGAACAACATGCGGATGGGGGCGCTGGAGGCGTCGGCCTGCGGCAGGTCGAAGCGGTCGGTGGCCTGCGGGCGGTACGTGGGCGCCATGCGGGCCAGCACGGCGCGCAGCGTATCGAGCCGGTTGCGGCGGATCAGGAACGGCAGCGACTCCGGCATCCGCCTGAGTACGGCCGGAATGATCAGCACCGGCGCGCCCGCCGCCAGGAAGACCGACTGCCAGCCGTAGGTCTCGATCAGCGACTTGCCCATCAGCGCGGCCAGCATGCCGCCCACCGAGTAGCCGCTGAACATCAGCGTGACCATCGTGCCGCGCAGGCGGCGCGGCGAGAACTCGGTCATCTGCGCCACCACGTTCGGCATCACGCCGCCAATGCCCAGTCCGGCCAGAAAGCGCGTCACGCTGAAGGCGACCGGGTCGCGGGTCATGCCCGCGGCGGCCGTGAAGATGCTGAACAGCGCAATGCAGATGGCAATGGCGCGTGGCCGGCCAATGCGGTCGGCCACGGTGCCCATGATGACCGCGCCGAACATCATGCCGAACAGCGCGGCGCTGACCATGAAGCCGGCGCGCGTGGCGTCGACGCCCATGTCCTTCATGATCGATGGCAGCGCGATGCCGACCACGGCCAGATCGTAGCCGTCGAAGATGATGATCAGCGCGCACCAGAACAGCACGCCGGCATGAAAGCGGTTGAAGCGCGCGTCGTCCGCGAGCTGGTGGACGTCGACATGACGCATGGCTTGTCTCCTCGTTGATGGAATGGTGCGCGGTATCCCCCGCGTTGTCCTACCCGTTGTCGCCGCCGGCCACGGGCAGCACGGCGCCCGTGATGTAGCTGGCTTCGTCGGACGCCAGGAACAGGATCGGTGCGACCTGTTCGTCCAGCGTGCCGTAGCGCCCGAAGAACGTGGAGCCGGTGACCTGCGTCACCGCCTCGGCCATCCAGGCGCGTTCCTGCGCGCTGTCGCCGGCCGCATTGCGCGGCACGCGGCGCGGCGGTGCCTGCGTACCGCCCGGCGCGGCGGCCACCACGCGGATGTTGTGCGGCCCGTACTCCATGGCCAGCGCCTGGGTCATCGCATTGACGCCGCCCTTGGCGGCCGAGTACGGCACGCGCCGGATGCCGCGCGTGGCATTCGACGAGATGTTGACGATGGTGCCGCCACCCTGCGCCAGCATGCGCGGCAGCACGGCGTGGCAGGCGTACAGCGTCGGCATCAGCGAACGGCGGATCTCCGCGTCGATCTGCGCCGGTTCGAATTCGGCGAACGGCCGCATGCGGATGGCACCGCCGACGCCGTTGACGAGGATGTCGATGCGGCCGAACGTCTCCGCTGCGCAGGCCATTGCGGCGGCGGCGCCCGCATAGGTTTCCATGTCGGCAACGAAGCCGGCGGCCCCGTGTACCTCGGCCGCGACCTCGCCGACAAACTCGGCGCGATCCACCAGCAGGACTTGCGCGCCCTCGGCCGCAGCGCGCAGCGCCACGCCGCGCCCGATGCCCTGCGCGGCACCGGTGACGACCATCACCTTGCCCGCGAAGCGTCCGGCACTCATGCCGCCACCGCCACGGCATTGGGCGTGAACTTCTCGTAGTGGAAGCTGTTGGGCTTCACGCCGTTGTCATCGAAATGCTTGCGCACGGCGTCCACCATCGGCGGCGGCCCGCACAGGTACACGTCCACGTTGCCGTCGTGCAGGCAGGCGGGCGGCAAGTGCTGCGTGACCCAGCCCTTGCACGGGTGGCACGACGCGTCGTCGGCCACCACGGTGGTGTACGTGAAGTTCGGCAGCCGCGCGGCGTAGGCTTCGATCGCGCCGACCTGCACCAGATCGAGATCGCGCGTCACGCCGTAGATCAGGTGCACCTTCTGGTCGGACGCCGCGCGCACCAGCACTTCGAGCATCGACAGGAACGGCGCCAGCCCGGTGCCGCCGGCCAGGAACAGCAGCGGGCGCTCCACGGCGCGCAGGTAGAAGCTGCCGAGCGGGCCGGTCAGGTTGACCTTGTGCCCGGGCCGCGCGGTCTCCAGCCAGGTGCTCATGACGCCGCCGGGAATCTTCTTGATCAGGAAGCTGATACGCGACGCACCGGGCGCGGACGAGAACGAGTACGAGCGATGCTGGCCGCTGCCCGGCACGTCGATGTTGACGTACTGGCCTGCCAGGAAGACCGGCGGGATGCTATCGACGTCGAGTTCGAGCACCACGGCGGCGTCGTTGTGCGGCACCACGCTGGCCACCGTCGCGGCAAACTGGCTCTGCTCGGTCTTGCACACCGCCGACGACGCCGGCACCGCGATCACGCAGTCGCTCTCGGGCACCATCTGGCAGGTCAGCACGAGGCCGCTGGCCTTCTCGTCGTCACTGAGCGCGTCCTCGATGTAGTCGTCGCCAAGGTCGTAACGGCCGCTTTCGGCGCGGCACTTGCACGTGCCGCAGACGCCGTCGGAGCAATCCATCGGCAGGTTGATCCGGGCGCGGAACGCGGCGTCCAGTACCTTTTCACCGGCCCGGCACTCGACAAAGCGAGTCACGCCGTCTTCGAAGTTCAATGCAATGTTGTAGCTGGACATGTTGCCTCCTGCGTCCGTTTGCAATCCGCTGCGTGGCCTCAGACGTGGTAGACGTCGAGCACCTGGCGGATGTAGTCGTTCTTGAGCAAGATCTTCTTGGCCGCGATGAGCAGGCGGCCTTCCACCTTGCGGAACGTGAGGAATACCGTGCCGAAGAACTGGTCGGTCACCTTGTAGCGATGGCTGAGCGTGTGGAAGTTGTAGCGGACGTCCACCTCGTCATCGCGTTCGGCCAGTACCTCGACGTTGGCGATGTAGTGGCTCGTGCGCGGCTCGGGCATCGACGCGCTGCTGCGCTCGGTCCGGATGCGGAACACGCGGTCTTCCAGGCCGCCGCGATCGGCGTAGTACATCAGGGATATCTCGCGCTGCGGGTCTTCGGTGGGCTGGTCGTCGTCGTCCCAGGCCGGCATCCAGTAGGTGACGTCATCGGCGTAGCAGGCCAGCCATTCGTCCCACTGGCGGTCATCCAGGAAACGCGCCTCGCGGTAGAGCGCCTGGCAGATGGATGGATGGTCGAAGCTCATGCCAATGCCTCCGCCTGTTCCTTGCGCAGCGCGGCGCGCATGACTTGCCGCCAGTATTCGTGCTGGACCACGAACAAGCCTTCGTCCTCGCTGCGCTCGCCCGAGATCACCGGCTTCAGGCCCATGCCCTGCGCGTTGGCGTCGGGGCCGTGGATCCACAGCGGCGCGCCGCGCGACATGTCGTTCCACATCGACGTCGAGCCCGCGTAGCCGGCCTGGCAGGCGCGGAATTCTTCGAGATCGTCGCTGGTGCCCATGCCGGACACGTTGAAGAAGTCCTCGTACTGGCGGATGCGGATGGCACGGCTCTCGGCGCTTTCACCCTTCGGCGCAAAGCAGAAGATGCTGACTTCGGTCTTGTCGACGCTGATCGGACGCACCACGCGGATCTGGGTGCTGAACTGGTCCATCAGGAACACATTCGGGTACAGGCAGAGATTGCGCGTCTGGTTGACGATGTAGTTCGCCTGGTCGGGGCCGACGCGTGCCGCAATCTCGTCGCGATGCTGGTACACCGGGCGCACCTCGGGGTTCATCGTCCGCGTCCAGAGCAGGATGTGGCCGTGCTCGAAGCCGTAGACGCCGGCCGTCGACCTGCTCCAGCCGTTGGCGTCGACGGCCTTGGTGCCTTCCACCTTGCGGCGGCCCATCGTCGCGGCATAGTTCCAGTGCACGGTGCTGACGTGGTAGCCGTCGCAGCCGTTTTCCATCTGCATCTTCCAGTTGCCGTCGTAGATGTAGGACGAATTGCCGCGCAGCACTTCCAGCCCCTCGGGCGCCTGCGCCACGATCTGGTCGATGATGACGCGCGTCTCGCCCAGGTACTCTTCCAGCGGCATCACGTCGTCGCTGAGGCTGCCAAACAGGAAGCCACGGTAGTTCTCGAAGCGGGCCACCTTGCGCAGGTCATGCGAGCCGTGCTGGTTGAACTGCACCGGATACTCGGTGGTCTTCTCGTCCTTCACCTTCAGCAGTTTGCCGGCGTTGGAAAACGTCCAGCCGTGGAACGGGCACGTGAAGCTGCCCTTGTTGCCATGCTTGCGGCGGCACAGCATCGCGCCCTTGTGCGCGCAGGCGTTGATCACGGCGTGCAGGGCGCCGGTCTTGTCGCGCGTGATGACGATCGGCTGGCGGCCGATCCACGTGGTGTAGTAGTCGTTGTTGTTCGGCACCTGGCTCTCGTGCGCCAGGTAGACCCAGTTGCGCTCGAAGATGTGCTTCATTTCGAGCTCGTACAGGTCGGCGTTGGTGAAGATGTCGCGGCGGCAGCGGAAGATGCCGTTCTCCGGGTCGTCCTGGACCGCGTTGCGCAGCAGGTCGTCGAGCTGTTGTGCCTTGTCAAGGTTTGCGGGCATGAGTCGTCTCCCCGATGCCGGCGGGCGTGGCGCCCATGGCATCGGTCCATGTGGTTTGCGAGGAAGGGGGGCGGCCTGGCAGTCAGGCCGCGGGTACGGCGCCGGGTGGGCTCAGGCGGCCACGGCGGCGGTGGTCGCGGCAGCGCGCGGACGGTTCACGCGCTGGTTGTCCTGGCCTTGCACCAGCGGCGTCAGCGCGATATCGAACCGGATTTCCTTGTACGCGTCGGCCTTCAGGCCCAGCGCGGTGCCACCGGTCTTCTCCACCACGTGCGGCACCAGTTCCTCGCGCGTGGCGTAGGCAAAGTCGTCCCAGATCAGCGGGTCGCCTTCGATGTTGATCTGCGTGGTCAGCTTGCGCGTCTTGTCGCTGGTAACGAAGAAGTGCACGTGCGCGGGACGGTTGCCGTGGCGGCCCAGTGCGTCGAGCAGTTGCTGCGTGGCGCCCTGCGGCGGGCAGCCATAGCCCACCGGCATCAGCGTGCGGAACTCGTACTGGCCGTCGGCACCTGTCTTCACGGCGCCGCGCAGGTTGAAGTCGTCCTGCGCGCCAGTCGGGTCGAAGTGCGAGTAGAAGCCCTTGGAGTTGGCGTGCCAGCACTCCACCACCGCGCCGGCCAACGGCTTGCCGTCCGGCCCCGTGACCGTGCCGCGGATGACCAGCGGGCCGGCATCGGCGTCGGGGTTGATATCGATCCGGGAGACGCCGTCGCGCACCGGCGCGCCGGCGACGTAGAGCGGGCCTTCGATCGTGCGCGGCGTGCCGCCGTGGATGTCGGCCTCGCGGTCGGCGGCGTCCATGCGGATGTCGAGATACTTCTCCAGCCCCACCCCGGCGGCCAGCAGCGCCGCTTCGCCGTCCTGGCCGAGCTTGTTGAAGTAATGCACGCCGGCCCAGATTTCGTCGGGCGTCATGTCGAGGTCGTCGATGGCCTTGAAGAGGTCGCTCAGCAGACGGTGAGCAATCTGCTTGGTGCGCGCGCTGCCGGCGTCATTGCCCAGGTTGGCGGCGGCCTTCAGCAGGTCCTGAACTTCTTTCGTGTCGAACACCTTGGCACTCATGTCTGCTCCTAACGCTCTGTCATTTTTGTGGGGTTAACCCTCATTCCAGGTCGGTCTGAATCAACTTGGAAGGTATAATCGCGCCCCGAAAACCGGGGTTGAAAGCAGAATAGAGGCGGCAAACCAGCCAGTCCAACACCGTTTTAGTATCGGGCTATATCCTGGAGGTATTGTATGGAGTTGCGTCACCTGCGCTATTTCGTGGCCGTCGCGGAAGAACGCAACTTCACGCGCGCGGCCCAGCGGCTGCATATTGCGCAGCCGCCACTGAGCCGTCAGATCCAGCAACTGGAAGAAGAACTGGGCGTGCAACTGTTCGAGCGCAACGCCCGGCCGCTCAAGCTGACCGAGACCGGCAAGTTCTTTTATTCCCACGCGGTGCACCTGCTGGCGCAGACCAGCGAACTGGAATCGATGACGCGGCGCGTGGGCAATATCGAGCGCAGCCTGTCGGTCGGCTTTGTCGGCTCCACGCTCTACGGCATGCTGCCCAAGATCATCCGGCGGTTCCGCGACGAGAACAAGTCGGTCGAACTGAGCCTGCACGAGATGTCGACGATGGACCAGATCCGCGCGCTCAAGGACGGCCGCATCGACGTGGGCTTCGGCCGCATCCGCCACGAGGACGCCAACATCCGCCGCGTGATCCTGCGCGAGGAAAAGATGATCGTTGCGCTGCCCA
This sequence comes from Cupriavidus sp. H18C2, assembly GCF_049393795.1. NCBI lineage: Bacteria > Pseudomonadati > Pseudomonadota > Betaproteobacteria > Burkholderiales > Burkholderiaceae > Cupriavidus > Cupriavidus sp. H18C2. The sequence continues at coordinate 1,455,060 of NZ_CP186011.1, forward strand.
TCGGCCATCCGCTGTCCACGGCAAAGCCGGTCCTGTCGCTGCGCGACCTGATCCACGAGACGCTGATCGTCTTTCCCAAGGCGCCCCGCCCCAGCTACGCCGACCAGGTCCTGTCGGCATTCCAGGAACGCGCGCTGACCCCGCGCCGCATCTACGAAGTGCGCGAACTGCAGATCGCGCTGGGACTGGTGGCGGCCGGCGAAGGCATCTCGGTGGTGCCGAGCAGCGTCTACGGCCTGAAGCGCGATGACGTGAGCTACATGGAACTGGACGACCCCACGCTCACGTCGCCCATCATCATGAGCATGCGCGCGATGGACGAATCGCGCGACATCAAGGAAATGCTGGAACTGATCTACCGGCTCTACGAGGAAGAAAAGATCCCGTATGTGCCGCGTACGGATCGCGGGGGGTAGGGGTGGGGTGGGTTGGGGAGTGCGGGTCGCGAATGCGGCGCCGCGCCGGACGCTGTGGTCCTAACGAACAACCTCCGGCTTTCCCGTCACCCGCATCGACGGCAGCCACACGCCCGGCCCGGGCGCCCGGATTACGGTGCCGTGCACGGTCACTTGCCGGCCGGTCAGCGCGCGGGCGTCAGCCAGCGGCACGCCGACCAGTTCCCAACTGTCGTGTGCGGGCGTCTCCAGCATGACCGTCGGGAACGGCTCGTTGCCCTTGATACGGATTTGGCCGACGAGGGCTGTCTGGCCCTGCGGCGTCGTTGCCGCGGCACACGCCGCGAGCGTCAGGGCGATGAGGCCCGATAGTGCGAATCTCTGCATGGTGTCTGACGAAAAGACGGGGCGGATTGCGCCGCCCCGTTGGTCTTACTGGATCACGACCGACAGCGTCGATTGTGCCGGCACCTTGACCGTCTCGCTATAGGTACCCGACACGGCCTTGCGCACCACCGGCAGGCTGGCGTACGGCTGCAGCGTGGCCGGCACCGACTGCGTCAGCGTGCGCAGCGGCAGGTACAGTTGCGGCTCGATGACCGGCAGCGTGAAGCCACCTTCGGCACGCGCCGGAAAGCCAAAGCCGGTGGGGCTCGGGGACTTCATCAGCGCACCCGACGTCGCGGCGAAGCGGCGCAGTTGCTCGCCCAGGCTCGACGTCGGCACGGTCGCCCGGATCGACGCATCGAGCACCGCCACCGAATCGGTGCTGCTCACGTTGGACAGCAGGTGCTTGTAGAAGCCCAGGCCGAGCTGGCGATCCAGGAAGCCGCCGAGCGAGCCCGACACCGAATAGCTGTCGCACGACGGACCAAAGGCATCCCAGGTCAGCAGGCTGCAGTTGTACGAACCCGCCTTGTAGCCCACGTAGTTCGGGAAGCGCACGTCGCGGATGGCGTTGTACGTCGGATCGATCGACTGGCTCGCGAAATCCTCCATCATCATCGCGCTGGCTTCTTCCAGCCAGGTATCGAAGGCATACGACGGGCCCTTCACCACCGCGCGGCGATAGAAGTTCTGCATGTGCATGCCTTCATGCGCCATCGTCAGCAGCATGGACTGCATGCCGTCTGCGCCGCCGCGATACAGCGTCTCCGAATCCAGGTACAGCGACACCGACTCGTTGCTGTACGGGTTCGTGCTCGGGTCCATCTTGATCGCGTTGCGTGCGAAGAAGTAGCCGACCATTCCGAACGGCGTGGCGTTGTTGTCGAAGTTCAGAATCACGATGTCGATGGGCTGCGGCACCGAGCCGTCGACCAGGTCGCCGTAGGCGTGCGGGCCCCAGACCGGGCCGCCGGTCTGCTTGAGCATGTCGTAGATCTTGCCGCCCGGGACGAAGCCGGCGTAGAGCTGGTTGACGATGGTCGGGCTGACCTTGGCGACGTCGTTCTCGCTGTCCTCCACCCAGAAGTTCACCACCGTGCCGTCGGACGTGGTATCGGTGCGGACCAGCGTCGTGCTGCGCGAGGAATTGTCCTCGTGGTAGAAGTTGCGGGGCGAACCCACGACATAGCCCGCTGCGCGCAGCGGCGACGAGGCGCCGAACGACGAACGGTTCGGTGCGGTACCGCGCGGGCCGGCAAGCGCCACCCAGCCATCGCGGTTGAAGTCGGCAATCCGTCGCTTGGTGGCGTTGACGCCGTTATCCCACTGGATGGCGCTGGCGGCAATCGTCGGCATGTACGACGAAGTCAGCGCGATCGTGGGCATGGTCTGGGGCACGCCGGTCTGGTTGGTGAACACCAGCGTCACGTCCTGGCCCGTCAGGCCAGCGATGCTGATCGGCATGTCCACCGCGGCGGCCGTGGCGTTCGGGTTCTGCCAGACGCCCACGCCGCTGCCGGCATAGGTATTGGCGTCGACGGCGGCGCAGCCGGAGCACGCCGGCGTGACGACGCTGACCGGCTTGGCGACCGGTTCGGCCGGCGCTGCGGTGACCGGTTCGGCCGGCGTTGCGGTGACCGGGGTGCCCGGTGCAGTGGTGGCCGTGGTAGCCGACGTCTGTGTCGCGGCCTCCCCGCCGTCCCCACCGCCTCCGCAGGCGGCCAGAACTGCCGAAGTCAGCAATGCCAGAGCAAGTGACCCCGGGAAGGACAGCGGGCGCTGAGTGCGCTGCATGGAAATTTCTCCTTGTTGGATGGGCCGCGTCTATCAATGCGCGGCTCTCCTATATCGGCAAAAAATCCAAAAATGTCACCCTCCGTTTGGGGGTTGTTTCCCGCCCGATCCCCCGCTAGCCATTGTTGCGCGCCGTACAACATAGTGAAGGCCGCCACGGCCCTACTGCCTGCCGCGCCCCCTGCCTAGAATCCGTTGCACCGATGGTTGCGCAAGCCGCGCGACGGTCGAGGAGGATGTCCGTGCGACCAAGCGGACCCGCGCCAGCCGCCCAGCGGCCTACCCACCCAAAGACAGGAACTGATCATGAGCGAAACAACCCGCAATCTGCAGCCGGTGACCGCCAACCTTGGCAAGGAGGGTTCCGGCGAACTCGTGCCTTCCCGCTACGCGGTACGGATCGGAGACGTCGACGTGGTGCTGATCAGCGACGGCATCCTGCCGCTGCCGACCTCGACCATGTCCACCAATGTGAGCCCTGAAGACCGCAACGAGTGGTTCGACGGCCGCTTCCTGCGCCGCGACATGTTCGACTGGGCGCTCAACATCGCGCTGGTCCGCAGCGGCGACCGCCTGATCCTGATCGATTCGGGCGTGGGCGACGGCTTCGAGTACTTCACGCGCGCCGGCCGCTCGGTGATGCGGCTGGAATCGGCCGGCATCGACCTGGGCGCGATCACCGATATCGTGATCACGCACATGCACATGGACCACGTCGGCGGGCTGAACGTCGAGGGGGTCAAGGCCAAGCTGCGCCCCGACGTGCGGATCCACGTGGCCGGTGCGGAGGTGGAGTTCTGGAAGAACCCGGACTTCAGCAAGACCGTGATGCCGGAGACCGTGCCGCCCGCGCTGCGCAAGGCCGCTGCCCGCTTTGTGGAGCTGTACAGCAAGAACATCGTGCAGTTCGACCGCACTGTGCAGGTGGCGCCGGGCGTGTCGGCGCGCGTGACGGGCGGCCATACGCCAGGGCATTGCGTCGTGGACGTGGCCTCGGGCGGCGAGAAGCTGACGTTCGTGGGCGATGCGATCTTCGAGGTGGGCTTCGACAATCCCGCATGGCAGAACGGTTTCGAGCACGAGCCGGAGCTGGCTGTCGACGTGCGGATCGGCCTGCTCAACGAAGCCGCGGAAACGGGTTCCCTGCTGGCGGCGGCACATATCGCGTTCCCGTCCATCGGCCATATCGCGAAGAACGGCAACGGCTTCCGCTTCGTGCCGGTGCAGTGGGATTACTGATCGGGGGGCGCGCGCCGACGGCCGCCAATCCTGACCGCTGAAGCGAATGCCGCGATTTCAACACTCGCGGCATTTCGCATTTTCAGCGCCCGCACCAACGGTTGCCAATTCGCACGCTGCTGACCCGCCCGCCGTCAACACCACCACACGCCGCCGCGTTCTCCGATCGCAAGTTGCGATCACAGCCAAGGAGGCCGCATGAAGATCACCGTTATCGGCGCGGGTGCCGTGGGATGTTTCTATGGCGCCATGCTGGCCAGGGCGGGGCATCCCGTGACGCTGGTCGGCCGGCCGGTACATGTCGACAGCGTGACGCGCCATGGCCTGCGGTTCGAATCGCCGGCGATGGACACGTACATCGCCGTCGCCGCGGACACGCGCGTGCAGGCGGCCGAGGACGCCGACCTCGTGCTCGTCTGCGTGAAGTCTGCCGACACGGTCGACGCCGCGCGGCAGTTGCGCCCGTTCCTGAAAGCCGATGCCGCAGTGCTGTCGCTTCAGAACGGCATCGACAACGCGGCGATGCTGGAAGGCGCGCTAGGCCGGCCGGTCATCGCGGCCGCCGTCTACGTGGCGTGCGAGATGGCCGGCCCCGGCCATCTCAGGCGCCACGGACGCGGCGACCTTGTGATCGGCGATTCGCCGCAAAGCGCCGACATCGCCCGGATGCTGGGCGCGGCCGGCGTACCGACCGTGGTGTCCGCCGACGTGCGGGTGCCGCTCTGGGACAAGCTTGTGCTCAACTGCGCGTACAACGCGCTCTCGGGCATCGCCAACCTCCCCTATGGCGAGATCCGCAACGTCGAGGCGGCCGAGGAGACGATGAAGCAACTGATCGCCGAATGCCTGGCCGTGGCGTGCGCCGAGCGCGTCGGCATCGACCTCGACGTCGAGCGCCAGTTCGAGCGCATCCGCCATACGATCCCTGCCGGCCAGTATTCGTCGATGGCGCAGGACCTGGCCCGCGCTCGTCCCACGGAGATTGACTACCTGAATGGCGCCATCGTGCGACGCGGCTTGGCGCACGGCATCGCCACGCCGGTGAACCAGGCGCTGATGACGCTGGTGCAGCTTCTGGAGCGCCGGCCGGCGGCCCGGGGCAGTTGAGCGCGCGTCGTCACCCCTTGTCGCGCAACACCGTGCGGAAGCCGATATGTGAAGCGGGCAAGTCCGCTTCCTGCTGCTCGCGCGACGACGCGCGGTAGCGTACGCAATAGTCGGACGAGCAAAGGAACGAGCCGCCCTTGATAACCATCGGCGTGTTGCCGGCCGCACCATGGGGCCGATTGGCGGGGGCAATGGCGGCGGTGTCGCCGTTGGCATGGCCCTGGTGCTCGCCACGGTAGACGTCGCGCGTCCATTCCCACGCGTTGCCGATCATGTCGAACAGCCGGTAGTCGCTGGCCGCGTAGCAGCCCACGGGCGAGCGCCCGACGTGCCCATCCTCGTTCGTGTTCATCAGCGGGAACGCGCCCTGCCAGTAGTTGGCGGATGGCTTGCCGGCCGGATCGCGCGGCGCGGTGTCAAGCGTGGCGTCCTCGTGCCCGGCCTTGCCGGCGTACTCCCATTCGGCTTCTGTCGGCAGGTCGCGGCCGAGCCATTGCGCATAGGCCAGCGCGTCGCGTTGCGTGACCAGCGTGACCGGATGGTTGGCGCGGCCGCGCAGGTCGCTGGCCGGCCCGTCCGGATGTCGCCACGATGCGCCCTTGACCCACGACCACCACGCCAGCGGCCGGGCATCCAGTTCGGCCTGCGTCGGCGAGTGGAACACGGCGGCGCCCTGCTGCCGCTCGGCATCGGTTACATAGTTCGTGGCCTGCACGAACGCGGCGAACTGTGCGTTGGTGACCTCCGTCTGGTCGATCCAGAAACCGGCCACGCGCGTGCGGCCGCTGCCGGCCGGGCGTTCGTCGGGATAGCCATGACGGGTGCCGAGCACGAAATCGCCGCCGCTCAGGTGCACCATGCCGGCGCGGGCATCGGCGCCCCAACCATCTGGCAGGCCGCTGTATTGCACGCATTGCCGCCCGCTGCCCAGCGGCGCCGCCGGCCTGCCGGTGTTGCTGCCGTCCAGCCCGCCGGACGGTAACGCGGCATCGCGCGGGCCGTGGGCGGCGCGCGATGCATAGACGCCGGACACGGCCGCAAACGCCACGCCGAACGCCACTGCGACGACCGCCACCTTCGCGGCGCCCCGTAGCTTTGCAGAAGCTGCCATGACGCGACGCATCGATCAGTAGTAGCCCTTGGGCCGCACCGGCTCCACGCCGCCCACGCCCTGCATGTACGTCTTCCACTGTGCGATCAGGCTGTCCAGCACCGTCGCGTTGCTGGCGGAGACGTCGTGGTTCTCGCTGCGGTCGGTGGCCAGGTCGAACAGCTCCCAATGGCCGTCGGCCTGGCCGAACTGCGCGGGCTCGGTCCACAGCGCCTTCCACCGGCCATCGGCGCTGCGGATCTGCGCCCGGCCGTACGACTCTTCGCCAAACGCGGTGGTGCGCACCTCGCCCGTCGCCTCGCCACGCAGCACCGGCAGCAGCGATTGCCCGGTGATCGGCCAGACGTTGCGGCCGTTGTAGACCACCTTGCCCCGGTTCCGGTCCGTGCCGGTTGCCGGATCGATGCTGGGCGCGGCGGCGGTGGATGGCAGCGCGATGCCGGCCACGGCCAGGAACGTTGCCGTGTTGTCGGTCACGTGCGTGAAGGCGCGCAGCGTGGGCTGCTGCTGCGTCTGCCCCGGCAGTTTCACGATCGCCGGCGTGGAGATGCCGCCTTCGCCCATGTACCCCTTGGTCTGGCGGAACGGCGTGGCGCTGACCTCGGCCCAGCGCAGCCCGTACTGCAGGCGCCGCGCGGCCTGCAGGCCGTTGTCGGTGCCCAGCGTCGAGTACACGGGCTCGGCGGCGTTGGCGGTGTCGGTGGCGGTCGGGTCGCCATTGGTGATCGGCCATCCCTCCGCGCCGTTGTCGGACTGGAACATGATGAACGTGTTGTCGTACTCGCCGATGTCCTTCAGGTGCTGGACCAGCAGGCCGATGTTGTAGTCGAGGTTTTCGACCATGCCCGCGTAGATCTCCATGTAGCGCGCCTGCGCCTTGCGTTCGTCCGCGCCCAGGCTGGCCCATGCCTTGTCCACCAGGCCGGGGCCGTAGTCGGTATAGCCCTGCGCCGGGCCGTTCAGCGCGTTGATGTATTTGGCGCCGGCCGTGCCGTTGGCGGCCGTGCCCGCCGGCGCAACCAGTGCCTCGGGCTGGCCCGCATACGGATTGAAGTCGGCGGGGATGATGCCGAGCGCCTTCTGACGCGCGATACGCGCGTTGCGGACGGCGTCATAGCCCGCGTCGTACCGGCCCTTGTACTTGCTCAGCCAGGGCTCCGGCACCTGCAGCGGCCAGTGCGGCGACGTGTACGCGGCATACGCAAAGAACGGCTTGCCATCGGCCTTGTTGGCGTCGATGTACTCGATCAGCTTCTGCGTATAGAAGTTGGTCGAGTAGAACAGCGCGGGCGATCCGCCGGCGCCGCCGGGCTGCCCCGGCTGGCCCGGCTGCACGTACTTGCCGTTCTCGGTGTAGTTGCGCGATCCGGCGGCCTCGTGTCCGAAGTGGTTCGACGCCGCGCCGCCCAGCAGCGCGTAGCTGCGCTCGAAACCCCACTGGTCAGGCGTCTTGCCGCTGGTGGCGGCCGCCCCGGCGATGCCGGAACCGAGATGCCACTTGCCGGCCATGTACGTGTGGTAGCCAGCGTCCTGCAGCAGCTGGGCCACGGACAGCGCGCTGTCGTTGAGATAGCCTTCGTAGCCGGGCAGGCCTTTGCGTTCGTCGTTCGGCGCGCCCATCGTGCCTTCGCCGACGAGGTGGTGGTCGGTGCCGGAGATCAGCATCGACCGCGTGATCGCGCAGACCGTGCCGGTGTGGTGATTGGTCAGGATGCGGCCGGACGCCACCAGTGCGTCCAGGTTCGGCGTGTCGATCTCGCCGCCGAACGCGCGGATATCGGAATAGCCGAGGTCGTCGGCCATGATGTACAGGATGTTCGGACGCTTCTGCACGGTACCCGTGCCCGGCGACGTCGCGGTGTTGCCGGTGGAGGCCACCGGGGTACCGCCGTCGGACCCGCAGGCCACCAGCGAAACGAGCGCGGCGGCCACCGCGCCGGCCAGGCCGATGCGCAAGACAGGAGCGGCGCGCCGGGGCGCAGCCGTGGAACGGGCACGACGAACGGACGGGGAAGCGTTACGTGTTGGCATTGTTGTCTGGCGCTACCGTGAAAGGAGCTGGCCATGCTATGGCTGCGCCGCGCCAAATCCAAACAACGTTTCCGCATGCCGTTCTGCGGAAATATTCGTTGCCGTGGTCAGGGTATCCGTTGCTTGCTCAGGTCATCAGCGCCACGATCACCGTGCCCCACAGCGCCAGCAGGACGTTTCCGACGGCATAGGCGACGCCGTAGCCCAGCGTGGGCACCGCGCTCTTTGCGGCTTCCTGTACGGCAGCCAGCGCCGGCGTCGCCGTGGAAGCGCCCGCGCATACGCCGAGCAGGATGCCCGGATGCATCTTCATGAGCTTGTGTCCGACGAAGACGCCCGTCAGCATCGGGATGCTCACCGTCAGCACGCCGGCCAGCAGCAGCGAGAGGCCGCTGGACTGAAGCCCCTTGACGAAGTCGGGGCCGGCGTTCAGGCCCACGATTGCCACGAAGCCGGTCAGGCCAATCGATTCGAACACCCACAGCGTCGGCCCGGGAATACGCCCGAACAGCCGCGGCTGTACCGACCGGAGCCAGCCACACACCAGCCCGCCCAGCAGCACCCCGACGCTGAGCGACAGCCCGATCTCGATGCCACCCACGACCAGTGCCGGCACGCCCACGAGCGCGCCGGCGACGATGCCCAGCGATACCAGCACCATATCGGTCGCATTGGTGGCCCGATCGGCGACGCCAATCTTGTCGACCGCGCCTTCCACGCTTCTCGCGCTGCCCACCAGCGAGACGACATCGCCACGGTTGAGGACGGTTTCCGGTGACACCATTACCGGCGTGCCGGCGCGCGACACACGCGCCACGAACACCCCGCGCGCGCTTTCTTCCTTGGCCAGATCGCCCAGCCGGCGGCCGTCGACGGCCTTGGATGTGATGATGACGTCCAGCAGTTCCACTTCCACGTCCAGCAACTCACGATCATCGATCTCGTGCAGGCCGGAATGCGGGCCGTCCATCCGCTCGACCAACAAGGTGCGACGGCCTGAGACACTGAGCGCGTCGCCCGCGCGCAGGACGATGTCCGGCGCGATGCGCATCATCGCGCCACTGCGGCGAAGACGTTCCACGCAGATGCGCTGGCCACCGATATCCACCTCCAGCTGGGCCACGGTCATGCCCGCCAGCGGCGAACCTGCGTCGATCTGGTAGGCGCGGAACTCGATCTCCCGCCGGCTCGGGATGGCATGTGCGGTGTTGCCCTCCATCCGGCTTTCAAGCTCGCGGCACGCCGCTGGCAGGTCCACGCGAAGCAGCCGGGGGGCAAGTTGGGCGAGGATCCACGCCGCGCCGACCACACCCACCAGATAGGTGACGGCGAACGCGACGGGAATCTGGTTCGTCAACACCTGTCGATCGGCTTCGGACAGGGCCAGCCGCGAGATGGCGTCACCGGCCGTACCGATGGTGGCGGACTCCGTCAACGCGCCAGCCACCACGCCCGCAGCGGTGCCGGCCTGGTAGCCAAACAGCTTGCTGACGATGAACGCGACCACGAGCCCCGTTGTGGCGACGATGCCCGCCAGCAGCGCCTGCTGCAGGCCGTCGCTACGCAATCCGCGAAAGAACTGCGGGCCCGTGCGGAATCCGATGGAAAACAGGAAAAGCAGGAAGAAGCACTGCTTCACTTCGCCGGAGATCTTGAGCCCGAGTTGCCCGACCAGCACGCCGGCAAGAAGCGTCCCGGTGACCGCGCCCAGCGTAAAGCTGCCGATTTTCAGCTTGCCCAGCGCGTATCCCAGCCCCAGCACCAGGAAGAAAGTGACTTCTGGATGCGGACGAAGCAGGTGCTGGAACCAGTCGAAGGCGGCGCTCATGGTGGACTCCGTGGTACGGCCCGCCATCTCCCTTTTTTGATTCGCGCCGTCCCGGGGTATTGACCGGGCAATCTCCCGACGGCCCGGCGCATCGGCGGACTATCGAGCGAAATACTTTCAGCTACTTCGCAGCGGCGGAAGTGAAAGATTCTGCAAAGGATGATTATTTGTTTCGAGAAGAACGCATAAATATGACGAAAACAGCACCTCTTCACCATGAACGCCGCGACGCGTCATCCCGCCGGTGCGATGGCCCGGAACTGCGCGCACAGCCGGAACACGTCTTCCGACAGCGCCGTCTGCTTCGCCTTGGCATAGCGGGTGGCGAGTTTCATCAGTTCCTTGATGTCGCGTCCGCTTGCTGTCGGGTAGGCCGCGGTCAACGCCTCCACCAGTTCGTCATCGAGGGTCGCGCCGAACTGGTCGGCTTGCAGACGCCACAGGCGCGATGCATCCGCCCGGTCGGGCGTCTCGTACTGGATGGTGGCGATGCACCGCGACAGGATGGCGTCATCGACGTCACCGGTACGGTTGGTGGTCATGAACAGCAGGCCGCTGAAATACTCCAGCGTGCGCAGGAATTCCGCAACGATGGCGTTGTGCTCCAGGTCGTTGTCGCGGCGGCGGATGTAGACGTCGGCCTCGTCGAGCAACAGCACGGCATTCCAGCGCATGGCGCGGCGCAGTATCTCCATCAGGCTGGCGCCGACCGAGGCGGCGGTCGTGCCGAGCTGTCCGGAATGCACGCGGTAGAGCGGCCGGCCGACGACTTCCGCGTACACCTCGGCCGTCAATGTCTTGCCAAGGCCGGGCGCGCCCTGGCAGAGGATGGTCGTGCCGCCCGATTTGCCAGGCACCACGTCCTGCACCAGGACGTCCAGGTGCGAGGTCAGGATGTCGATCAGGTCGCGGTGGTGGTCCGGCAGCACGAGCTTGTCGCGCAGCCCGGGCTGGTACTGGTATTCGGTCAGGTGCTGCACATGCACCCAGATGTTGCGGTGCCATTCCAGGTGGAACAGATGCACGTAGCCGTGCAGCGGCATCCGTTCAAATCCGGTGGCCACCCCGGCCTTGCGCCAGAATTCGGCGTCGCATGTCACTTCGAAGCGGCGCTCCAGCCGTTCCTCGTCATTGATGCAGCGGGCCGCCACGCCATCGCCCAGCCGTGCCAGCGAAACGGTGCCCTTGCCTTCCACGGTGAAGGCGGGTCCCGTGGCGATGTACTGGGCGCCGAAGCTGCGCTGGTAGCGCAGAAAAAGCTGCGCGTGCCGGTCGTACTCCTGCCGGAATTCCGCGCACTCCTTGAAAAACCCGAAATCGGCGAGCAGCTGCGGAATCGTGCGGTCCACGATCTCGTCGCGCGTGACGATGATCGACGTCGTCATGCCCCCTCTGCGCCGCGTGGGGTCGGTCAGCTCCGAGTTGGCGGACAGCATGGTATTCGCCAGCAGGTCGATGGCCACGTAGGCCATGCCCTGCTCGGGCTCCACATGGCGGATGCGATAGACCAGCCACGGCAGCAGTACGCCATCGCGGCTGCGCTGGTACAGCCAGCCGTCGATGACATCGCGCGACAGGTACGCCACCAGCCCCGCCACCAAGCGCTCCAGGCCGGGAATGGTCCGCGCCTGCGGAGCGTTGTAGACGTTGTCGAGCGCCAGCATCTGGAACGTGAGCTGCCGTTCGTTCTTCGCCTTGCTCAGCGTGTAGAGCATGTTGAGCGACTGTGCGTCGAACAGCCGCGCCGACACCGACATGCTGCCGTGACAGAGACCGTGCTCCTTGAGCTGCCGTGCCAGCGGAGACTCGGCCTCGACCATGGCAAGCAGCGGGTGGATCAGAGACTGCGGAATCTCGATATTCATGGATTGCACTCCGTTGGCGGCAGATCCTGGGGCTGGCGACGGCGCGCTACGCCAGGAAGAAGCGGATGGCCTCGGTCACGATCGGGGGATGGATCAGGTGCGTGCCGTGAAATTCGACATACTCGACGTCGTATCCGGCAGCCTTCAGCTTGGCGGCATTGGTCCGGCCGCTGGTCTGGATGGGCAGTTGCTCGTCAACCAGCCCATGCGCGATAAACACCTTCGGCGAGCCTTCCTGCAGGAAGACGGACATGAACCCGCCTGAGAAAGCGATGACGTGGCTGGCAATGTCGCCGTTGGTGATGCCGATGGACAGCGCGTAGCTCGCCCCATCCGAAAAGCCGGCGAACGCCAGCCGTTCCGGGCGAATGCGGTAGCGGGCCGAGACGGCGTCCAGCCCCCTGTGCAACTTCTGCAGGTCGGGGCCGTTGCCGCCGATGACGATGTCCCACGTGGGATAGGTCGAATGCGGCGCCAGCACCAGAAAGCCATGCGCATCCGCGTGCGGCTCGACAAAGGGCAAAACCTTCTCGGGAAAGCCGCCGGCACCGTGAAACATGACCAGCAGCGGCACGGGGCCAGGGCCAAGCTCCGGCGGCACGTAGAGCACCGCATCGCGCTCGTCGGCCAGTCCAAGCCGGTGGCGCCCCGGCGGCAACGGGGCCTCTGACGGCTCGCTGTGGGTGAAAGTTATCCGGCCCAGCAGAGAAGGATCGAGCATGGCGGCGGCAGGTGCAGATTGGTGATATGTAATATATCACCAATCTTGTGCACGGAGCGGGACAACCTCCGCGGCGTGAAAGATGTCAGCGCGAGCCGCGTGCCACCGCCAGCAAGACGCCAAAACCGACCAGAAGCCCGCCAAAGGCGCGGTCGATCCACTGACGCACAGCCAGCAGCCCGGTCAGACACTTCCCCACCCAGCGCCTGGGCGCGCCACGTCCGTTACAGGAACCTGAACAGGTTCATCTGCTGGATCTGCATGAACGATTGCTGCGCGCCCTGCAGCGCGGTCTGGCGCTGGTAGTACTCAGTGATCGCGGCGGCGTAGTCCAGCTCGGTCAGGTTCGACAGCGTCTGTGCGCTGCTGAGGTCGCGGTTATCGCCGATGGTGTCCAGCGCGTCGACTTCGTTCATGCGCGAGCCCACCGACGAACGCACGGTCAGCACGTTGTCCAGCGAGTTGTCGTTCTGGCGCAGGCCAGTGGCGATGGCGTTCTGCAGGTTGGCGGCCGCCACGTCGGGCGACGTGCCCGAGCTGATCGGCTGGCGCAGTGCGCTGATCACGTTCTTCAGGTTGGCGAACATGTCGGCGCCCGCCTGCTGGGCCGGCTGGACCGTGAACTTGTCGGTGTCGGCCGGCACGCCCTTGACCGAGAACGACACGCCGCCCACGCTGATCGAGCCGTTTTCGACGTAGTCCACCGGTGCAGCGGTCGTGCCGGTCGTGGTGTCGGTCACCACGTACTGCTTCTTGCCGGTGCCGGCGTCGGTCTGGAACGCGACGCTGAACGAGTGGCCGTAGGCGGGATCGGTCGGGTTGGTCACCGAGATCGCGCTGAACACGCCGGTGCCGGCGTTGGTGCCGGTGCCCTTGATCACGTAGCCGGCATTGGCGGTCACCGACTGGAAGATCTCGGCGCCGTGGTTGCCTGCTTCCATCTGGCGCGCGACGTCCACCTGCAGCAGTTGGTGGCCGGTGTCGCCCTGGTAGGTCAGGTTGCCCGCGGCATCGGCCGCGAACGGTGCCGAGCCCGACTTCAGGCCGCCGAACAGGAAGTTGCCGTTGCCGTCGTCGGCGTTGGCCAGGCCCACGAGCTGGTCGTACTGGCCCTGCAGCGCCGTGGCCAGCGACGCGCGGTCGTTGTCGCTCAGCGTGCCGTTGCCGGCGTTCACCAGCAGGGTCTTGATGTTCTGCAGCGTGGTGGTGACCGACTGGAGCGTGTTTTCCTCCAGCCCCAGCGACATGTTGGCCTGCTTGCGCGACGCCGTGTACTGGCCGTTCACGGCCATCGACTGCGACACGCCGAGCGCGCGCGTGGCGGCAACGGGGTCGTCCGACGGCGTCAGCACGCGGCGGCCGGTGGCCAACTGCTGCTGCACGTGCAGCAGGCTGGACTGCTGGCTGTTCATCGACGACAGGCCCTGGTGATACAGGGTGGAGGTGGCGACGCGCATGGCGTGATTCCTTCTTGTCCGGAGGTTGTATCGGGGGTGTGCGCGATCAGGCGATGCTGACCAGCGTGTCGAAGATGGTGCTGGCGGCCTGGATCACCTTGGCGTTGGCCTGGTAAAGCTGCTGGAACTTCAGCAGGTTGACCGTTTCCTCGTCCATGTTCACGCCCGACACCGACTGCTGGGACGTGTAGATCTGGTTCGTGATGCTGTCCTGCGACGCCGACGCGATCGTCGTGGACTTGGCCTTGCTGCCCACGTCGTTGACCAGCTGGGCGTAGGCGTCGTTGAAGCTCGACGTGCCGTTGATGGTCTTGGCCGTCTGCAGCTTGGCCAGCTTGAGCATGTTGCCGTTGTCCGACACCGCGCCCGTGTTGTTCGACAGCGTGAACGTGTCGCCATTCTTCGGCGTGCCGTTCAGGCTGAACGTCATGTTGTTGATCGTGATGTCGGTGCCCGACGCGGTGGCCGTCACCGTCGGTGCCGGCACCAGCGGCGCATTGGTCACCGAGTCGACGATCGTGTAGGCGCCGCCCGTGAACGTCACCTTGACCGGATTGGTCATCAGCGTGAAGCCGGGCGCGACGTTGGTCAGCGATGCCTTGACCGTGCCGGTGTTCTGCGTGCTGGCGTCGGCGCGCGCCGGCGATGCGGCGGCGATCTTGGCCGGGTCCGTGATCAGCGTGCCAAAGCCGGCCGCGGCATTGCGCGTGGGCTGGATCTCGAACGATTCGTTGGCGTTCATCGCGCGGTCGAGCGTCAGCGAGAAGCCTTCGGGCGTGTTGATCGTCAGCGGATAGGTGCCCGGGGCAGCGGTGTTCGACACCACCACGTTGTCGGACTTGCGCACCAGCGAATAGCTGCCGCCGGCGAACTTCAGCGTGTAATCGCTGGTCGTCAGGTTGCCGGTGTTGGTGATCGTGGCCGTGAGCTGCGCGCCCGACGTGTTCTTGTCGTTCGAGAACACGGTCGGCTTGCCCAGCGTGAACATGTCGGTGCCGATGGCGCCGTTCAGGTCGATGCCCAGCTTGTGCTGGTTGTTGAACGTCTGGCCGATGGCCAGCGACAGGCGGCCAATGGCGTTCTGCGCCGTGTCCAGCGATTCGCTGCGGAAACGCAGCAGCCCGCCAATGGAGCCGCCCGTGACCGCGCCTTCCTCGGCCTCGATCGTCGTGCCGTTCGGCAGCGTGTAGGCGATGGTCTGGCGGCTCGGGTCCACCGACGACGGCACCGTCTTGATGTCGTACGAATCGGTGCCCATCACCAGCGGCTGGCCGTTGCCGACGAACACGTTGTACGTGCCGCCGTCCTGCACCACCACCTTGGCGCCGACCAGTTCGGTCAGCTTGGCCACGGCCTGGTCGCGCTGGTCCAGCAGGTCGTTCGGCGCGTGGCCGCCCGACGCGGCGGTCATGCGCGAGATTTCCTTGTTCAGGTTGGCGATCTGCTTCGAGTAGTCATTGACCTGCGTCACCGACGACTGGAGCTGGGTGTTGATGCCGTCCTGCAGCTGCTTGAAGTAGTCGCTGGACGACTTGATCTGCCCGGCCAGCGCCTGGGCCGACGAGATCAGGCCCTGGCGGGTCGCCGGATCGGCCGGGGTATCGGACACGGCCTGCACGGCCGCGAAGAACTTCTGCATCAGCGGCGCCAGGCCACCTTTCTCGTCCGCCAGCAGGTTGTCGATCTGGCCGATCTGTTCCGCGTACGTCGACAGCTCGAAGCTGGCCGACGTGGCGCCGCGAAGCTGCCCGGTCAGGAAGCCGTCGTACACGCGCTGCACGGTGATGGTGTTCGAACCCTGGCCGTAGAAGCCGGCACCGGTGGCCTGGCCGCCGGCCGACGCAATGATCGTGTTCTGGCGGGTATAGCCGACGGTGGCCGCGTTGCTGAAGTTGTGGCCGACCGTGGTGAGCCCGTTCTGGGCGACGTTCAGGCCCGACAGACCGATATTAAACAGAGACATGTTCGTCTGACTCCGGATCGAATGGCTAGCCAGCGGCACGCTGCCGACGGCGGTGGATGTGTTGGTTATCGGCGCAAATGCGGCGCGACTTTAGCGTCGCAATGGTGTCGAAGGTGTCGGTGTTGTTAGTGCTCACTCTTTGGTTTGCGGCGCGTACAAGCGGGGACGGCGCGACCGATGAAGGTAGCGCCGGGAGTGCTTGGTTGCGTGTTTGCTCCCCTCTCCCGCGAAGTGGGAGAGGGGGCTGGGGTGAGGGCAGGCGGCTCAAGCGCGATGTCGCACTTGCGAAGCGCTGGCCCTCACCCCCGACCCCTCTCCCGCATGCGGGAGAGGGGAGCAAAACCGAAGACAACCGTTACGTCGAAACCTTCTTCATGATCCGCACCAGCTTTTCGCCGTACGCCGGATCGGTGGCATACCCGGCCCGCTGCAGGCCGTGGGCCGCTTCCTCGGCGTTGGCGGCGCTGACCACGCCGGCGTAGCGCGGGTTGTTGCTGATCAGCCTGGCGTAGTCGTTGCACGCTTCCTCGTACGACCCGTAGGCGCGGAATTTTGCGCGCACCTTCTGCGGCTGGCCGTCGACGTATTCGGTCGTCAGGATCTCGGTGGTCGGGCCCTTCCAGTTGGCGCCGGCCTTGATGCCGAACACGTTGAAGCTGCTGGTGCCATCGGCATTGCGGATCTCGCGGCGGCCCCAGCCCGATTCCAGCGCGGCCTGGCCGACGATCAGCTTGGCCGGCACGCCGGAGGCGCGCGACGCCGCCATGGCCGGCTCGGCCAGGCGGTTGACGAAGTTGCTGATGTGTTCGGGCGAATCGTCCGGCAACTGGCCCAGTTGCGTCTGGCCGTTGCCCTGCCAGTCGGCCTGGTTCTGGTACTGGCGCAGGCCGGCGGTGGGATTCCATGCCGCGCCGGGCAGCGTGGTGCCCACGGGCGGCGGGCCGTCGGCGTCGGTGGCGCCGCGGCTGTCCAGCAGCTGGGCCAGCTGGGCGTCGCGCGCGCTGGCGCCGGTGATGCCGCCCGCGCCGCCCATCGTCGGCGGCAGTTGCGTGCCGGTGGCACGCGCAAGCTGGCGGATCATCACGTCGGCAAGCCCGATGCCGCGCGACGACAACTGCTGCGACAACTGCTGGTCCATCATCGACATGTAGAGCTTGGTCTGCTCGTTGTCGAACAGGCCATCGGACGGCGTGGCGTCGCGCATGCTCTTGAGCACCATCTGCGTGAACACCGCCTCGAACTGCTTGGCGGCGGCCTGCAGCGTGTTCGAATTGTTGCCCGCGCGGGCCTGGCTCTTGAGCGCCTCGAACCCCTGCGTATCCAGGGCGAAGCGCTGCGAGACGTCAGCCTGCGCGCCCAGCGTGTTGCCCGCCGCCATCAGATGATCTCCAGTTCGGCGCGCAGCGCGCCAGCGGCCCGCATGGCTTCCAGGATGGTCTGCAGGTCGGCCGGCGTGGCGCCCAGCGCGTTCAGGCCCTTGACCACGGCCGCCAGCGACGCGCCCGCCTTGACGATCTGCAGCGACCCACCGTCGCGCTTCAGGTCGATCTGCGACACCGGCGCCACCACGGTCTGGCCCTGGCTGAACGGCGCCGGCTGGCTGATCACCGGCTGGGTGTTGATGACCACCGACAGGTTGCCGTGCGCAATGGCGCAGTCTTCCACCGTCACCGCCTGGTTCATCACGATGGAACCGGTGCGGGCGTTCAGGATGACCTTGGCCGCGGCGCGCGCCGGCGTGACGTCAAGGTTCTCGATGCGGGCCATGAAGCCCACGCGCGCGGCCGGGGTCTGCGGCGTGCGCACCTGCACCACGCGGCCGTCCATGGCGGCGGCGGTGCCGGGGCCAAGGTTGCGGTTGATCGCGTCGACCACGCGTTCGGCGGTGCCGAAGTCGGTGTCCTTGAGTTCGAGGTTCATGAAGCCGCCGTCCGGCTGGAACGACGGCACGGCACGTTCGACGATCGCGCCATTGGCGATGCGCCCGACGGCCAGCTGGTTGATCTGGACCTTGCTGCCGTTGGCCGACGCCCCGGCGCCGCCCACCAGCATGTTGCCCTGCGCGATGGCGTACACGTTGCCGTCGGCGCCCTTGAGCGGCGTCATCAGCAGCGTGCCGCCGCGCAGGCTCTTGGCGTTACCCATCGACGACACCACCACGTCGAGCTGGCTGCCCGGCTGGGCGTAGGCCGGCAGCGTGGCGGTGACCATCACGGCCGCCACGTTCTTGAGCTGCATGTTCTTGCCGGCCGGCAGCGTGATGCCAAGCTGCGACAGCATGTTGCTCAAGCTCTGCGTGGTGAACGGCGTCTGCATCGTCTGGTCGCCGGTGTTGTCCAGCCCCACGACCAGGCCGTAGCCAACCAGCGGGTTGTCGCGCACGCCCTGGAACGTGGCCAGGTTCTTCAGGCGCTCCGCGTGCGCGGCGCCCGCGCCCAGCAGCAGCAGCAGCAGGACCAGGCAGAGCACACGCAGCACGCTGGCAGAAGAGACCGCGCGGCCTGAGCGGGAATGTCGGCCGGGCGGGGTGCCAAAAAACGAGCCTGGCTTGTGGAGAGGCATCGGAGGCAGAAACATGGCGGGATCAGAACGGTAAGACATTGAGGAAGAAGCGCTGCAGCCAGCCCATGTTCTGCGCCTCGTCGATGTACCCCTTGGCGGTGTACTCGATGCGCGCATCCGCCACCTGCGTGGACGGCACTGCGTTGTCGCCGGTAATCGTGCGGGGATTGACCACCCCCGAGAAGCGGATGAATTCCGCGCCCTGGTTGATGGCCATCTGCTTCTCTCCGGACACCACGAGGTTGCCGTTGGGCAGCACTTCGAGCACCGTGACCGTGATCGTGCCGTTGAAGGTGTTGGCGGCGCTGGCGCCCCCGCCGGCCTTCAGCGAATTGGATCCGTTGGCGTCGGCGTTCTGGCTCGTGCCGAACAGGCCGCCCAGGGCACGCGGCACCGCGTTGAACGCCAGCGTGGTGCTGCCGGTGCGGTTGGCGTTGGTGGCGGAATTCTTGCTGGCGTTGACGTTCTCGCTGATCACGATCGTGAGGATGTCGCCAACGTTACGCGGCCGCCGATCCTCGAACAGCGGGTTGCCCGCGTACGAGGATGCGTAGATGGAACCCGTGGCAGGGCCCATCGCGCGCGGCTCGGCGCGTGCGGTGGTGGGCATCTGCACCAGCGGCTCCTTGGGCATCATCGCGCAGCCGCCACTGGCCAGCGCGGCCAGGCCGACGATGGCGTACGTGACGATTGCACCGATGCGATACTGCGTGGCGGCCATGATCATTCCCGTTCTTAACCCATTTGGCTCAGGCGCTGGAGCATCTGGTCCGACGTCTGCACCGCCTTGCTGTTGATCTCGTACGCGCGCTGCGTCTGGATCATGCTGACCAGTTCCTCCACCACGTTGACGTTGGACGCCTCGACGTAGTTGTTCTGCAGCGTGCCCGCGCCGTTCAGGCCTGGCACCGTGGTGTTCGGCGCGCCCGAGGCGTCGGTCTGCACGTACAGGTTCTCGCCCAGGCTTTCCAGGCCGGCCGGGTTCGGGAACGTGGCAAGCTGGATCTGGCCCACGGTGGCCGCGTTGGTCGAGCCCGGCTGCATCACCGTCACCGTGCCGTCACGGGCAACGTTCACCGACGTGTAGTTGGCCGGCAGCGTGATGGCCGGGTTCAGCACGAAGCCGCTGGACGTCACCAGCTGGCCGTTCGGGTCTACCTGGAACGAGCCGTCGCGCGTGTACGACGTGGTGCCGTCGGGCATCGTCACCTGGAAGAAGCCCTGGCCGATGATGGCCACGTCGCGCGAGTTGCCGGTCTGCGTGGGGTTGCCCTGCGTGTGGATCCGTTCCGTGGCCACGGGGCGCACGCCGGTACCAAGCTGCATGCCCGACGGCAGCACGGTCTGGTCCGACGACAGCGCGCCGGGCTGGCGGATCGTCTGGTACATCAGTTCCTCGAACACCGCGCGGCTGCGCTTGAAGCCCGTGGTCGACACGTTGGCCAGGTTGTTCGAAATCACGTCCATCTGCGTCTGCTGCGCATCGAGGCCGGTCTTGGCGATCCAGAGGGAGCGAATCATGGAGTTGTCCTGGTTCGGAAGTTCGTTGTGCGTGCGATCGGTACCGCGCGCGTCATCAGTTGTTCGACAGCAGCGCGTTGGCCCGCTGGTCGTTGGAGTCCGCGCCCGAGATCATCTTCATCTGCATCTCGAAGCGGCGGGCGTTGGCGATCATGTCCACCATGGCCTCGACCGGGTTGACGTTGCTGCCCTCGATCGCGCCGGAAATCACGCGCACGTTAGGGTCCTGCTGGAGCGCGTCCACGCCGGGGCGCAGCCGGAAGTAGCCGTCGTCGCCACGGGCCAGCCCTTCGGGCGGCGGCGTGACCACGCGCAGCTTGCCCACCTGGGCCAGGCCGTTGGCGGCCTCGCCCGGGCCGCGCGCCACCACGCTGCCGTCCGTGCCGATCGACACGGTGGAGCCCGGCGGCACCGCGATGGGGCCGCCGTCGCCCAGCACCGGACGTCCGGACGACGTCTGGAGCTGGCCGTCGGCCGACACCTGCAGCGCGCCGGCGCGGGTGTAGGCCTCGGAGCCGTCGGGCATCTGCACCGCCAGCCAGCCGTTGCCCTGCAGCGCCACGTCGAGGTCGCGGCCGGTGTAGGTCAGCGGTCCGGCCTTCATGTCGGCGCCGGGCGTGGACGCGAGCGTGAACGCGCGCGTCTGCGTCTCCTGGCCCTGCACCGGCACGGCGCGGTACAGGTTCACCTGCGCCTTGAACGCCGGCGTGGAGGCGTTGGCCAGGTTGTTCGATACTGCGGCCTGCTGGTCGAGTATCTGCTTGGCGCCCGACAGGGCGGTGTAGATCATGCGGTCCATGGCGGAGGCTTCCGGCTAGTCGCGTCGGTCAGATGTTCACCAGGGTCTGCAGGACGGTGTCCTGCGCCTTGATGGTCTGCGCGTTGGCCTGGTAGTTGCGCTGCGCGACGATCAGGTTCACAAGCTGGCCGGACAGGTCGACGTTCGACTCTTCCACGGCGTTGGACTTCAGCGTACCCATCGCGCCGCCGGCCACGCCCAGCAGTTCCTGGCCCGACGCACCGGTGGCGGACCACACGTTGTCGCCTTCGGGCTTCAGGCCCTCGACGTTGCCGAACGACGCCATCGCGATCTGGCCCAGCGACATGGTCTGCTCGTTCGAGTACGAACCCAGGATCGTGCCGTCTTCCTGCACCGAGAAGCCCACCAGCGCGCCCGACGTGTAGCCGTTCTGCACGATCTTCTTCGGGTCGTTGTCGGCGCCGAACTGCGTGGTGCCGGTCAGGTTGAGCTGGGCGGTCAGCGCGGCGGCACCGTTCGATGCCGGCAGCGTGATGTTGGGCATGGCGCCTGCAGCCGGGGCACGCAGCTTGCCATCGGCGTCGAACGACATCGTCACGGTCTGCAGCACGTTGCCGGCGGAATCGGTCACGTTCATCGACCAGTCATTGCCGCCGAACGCGTTGGTCGGGGCCGGGGCAACCGGCGGGCCGGCCACGACCGAGCGGCCGAAGTAGGCGGTCAGCTGCTGCTTGTTGCCCAGCGAGTCGTACACGGTCATGGCCGTGCTGTAGCTGAACATCGTCGAATCGGGCTTGGCGGCCGGCGTGCTGGCGAACGCGCTGGTCGGCACGGCGCTGCGCGAATCGAGCTGGAACTGGGCGTCGATGTTGGTGGTGGCCTTCGGCGGCATCTGCGCGTTGCTGATGGTGATCGGCTGCGGTGCCACGCCACCGGCGGTGGCGCCAGCGGGGTAGCCCGTCACCTGCAGGCCGGTGGCGTTCACCAGGCGGCCGTCGTCCAGGCGGTTGAGCTGGCCGTTGCGCGAGTAGAAGACCTGGCCGTCGGGGTTGGTCAGCCGGAAAAAGCCGTTGCCGTTGCTGATGGCCACGTCCAGGTAGCGGCCCGACGTCGAGATGTTGCCGTTCGTAAACGACTGCACCACGGCGTTCACGCGCGTGCCCAGGCCGATCTTGGAACCGGCGTACACGTCCGCGAACTGCGCGGTGGATTGCTTGAAGCCAACCGTGTTGGCGTTGGCGATGTTGTTACCGATCACGTCCAGGTTGGACGCCGCGGCGTTGAGGCCGCTTACCCCTTGACCAAAACCCATGATGTTTCCCCTAAGTAGGCTGTCGTTCGTGAAATGCCCGCGCGTATGCCCGGACCGGGTGATGCGTTAGTGTTGGATGTATTCGCTGCTGCGGTGCGCGGATCAGGAGATGCGGCGCACGTCGTCGACGTTGGCCTTCTTGCCGTCGCCCAGTTCCACCAGCACGCCGCTGCTGTCGCCGCTGATGGACTGCACCTTGCCGTAGACCAGCGAGATCGGCTTGATGTCCTTGCCGTCGGCCGTGGCGGCCACCTTGAAGCTGTATTCGCCGTCGGGCACCGCGCCGCCCTGGTCGTTCTTGCCGTCCCAGGCGATGTCGTGCACGCCGGCGGTCTGGCCCTTCATGTCGATCGTGCGCACCACGTTGCCGCTCTTGTCCAGCACCTGCACGGTCACGCTGTCGGCCGTCGACGGCACGTCCACGCCGATCTTGCCGGCCACGCCGCCATCCACGGTCACGGCCGATCCCGGCACCATGACGGTCTTGCCGATCAGCGCGGCGGAATCCATCGCGCGGCTGGCAGCGGTCTGCGTCAGCAACTGCGTCATGGTCTCGTTCATGGTCTGCAGGCCGCTCACGGTGCTGATCTGCGCGAGCTGCGAGGTGAGCTGCGCGTTGTCCATCGGGTTGAGCGGATCCTGGTTGTTCATCTGCGTGACCAGCATCGTCAGGAAGTTGCTCTGCAGGTCGGCCGCGTTGGCGCTGCCGCTTTGCAGGGCCTGGTTCACGGCGGCGTTGGAGGTGCTGCTGCCTACGTTCGAAGTTGCCATGGTGGTTCGGTGAATCCGGTAAGAGGTTGCGTTGGGGAGGCTGCCGTCACTGACCGATGGTCAGCGTCTTCAGCATCATGTTCTTGGCGGTGTTGAGCACCTCCACGTTGGCCTGGTACGAACGCGACGCCGAGATCATGTTGACCATCTCTTCCACCGGGTTCACGTTGGGCATCGTCACGTAGCCGTTGGCGTCGGCCAGCGGATGCGTGGGGTTGTGGATCATGCGCGGCGGCGCGGAGTCTTCCATCACCCCGGCCACCTGCACGCCGCCCACGTCGGTCTGGCCGGGCGTGGGCGCCATCTCGAAGATCACCTGCTTGGCGCGGTACGGCTGGCCGTTCGGCGCCACGGCGCTGTCGGCGTTGGCCAGGTTCGACGCCGTGACGTTCATGCGCTGCGACTGCGCGGCCATGGCCGATCCGGCCACGTCGAAAATGTTCATGCTGCCCATGTCTGCCTGCCCCCCGATCAGTTCTGGATCGCGGACAGCATCGTCCGGATCTTGCTGCTCATCACCGTCAGCCCGGCCTCGTAGTGCACCGTGTTGTCGGCAAACGCCACGCGCTCGGTGTCCATCTCGACCGTGTTGCCGTCGACGCTGGACTGCAGCGGAATGCGGTACTGCAGGTCGCGGTCGCTGTTGCTCATGGCGGGCGCCTGGGCCGGCAAGTGGCGGGCGGACGTGGTGGACAGCGACACGCCGTCGCGCTGCTGGTTGCCGCGCTCCACCGACTGGGCCAGCGTGCTGGCGAAATCGAAGTCGCGCGCCTTGTAGCCCGGCGTGTCCGCGTGGGCGATGTTCGAGGCAATCACCGATTGCCGCTGGGTCCGCAGGCTCAGTGCTTCCTGCTGGAAGCGGAACGCCGCATCGAGTCTGTCCATGATGTCTGCCTTTCCTGCAATGGCTTCATTTCGGGGAGAGAGCTGCCGTAGACCTTGGGTATACCTGTCGCACACCGCCGGCCGGGCTTCTTCAGGGTTGCCATCTTAGGGGCCGGGTTGTCACGCCAATCGTGCGAATAGGCAGGAGAAATCCGCGCATTTCCGGTTCGGTCTTCCGCGCGAGGCTGCCTACAATGGGCTCCACTGATTGACCGTCCTTGCTGGGATGCTCTCTATGACTCTCCACCGCCAGGCCGCCGCCTGGCTGGCGCTGGCCGGCATTGCGCTGACCGCGCCCGCCATGGCCGCGCCCGCCCAGGTCTCGCCGGTCGCGCCTCCGGGCGCGGCGCCGGTACAGGCCGCACAGAATCCGTTTGCCAACGACGATCCCGCGCGCGTGGCCGTCGAGCAGTTCCTGCTGCGCCAGTCCATGGGACTGCCCGGCAAGGTCAGCGTGCAGGTGGTGCCGCCGTCCGGCGGCCGCGCGCCCGAATGCGTGAATCCCGAGCCGTTCCTGCCCGCCGGCGCCGCGCCCTATGGCCGCGTCAACGTGGGCGTGCGGTGCGGCGGCGAGCGGCCCTGGACGCGCTACATGCAGGCCCGCGTGGCCGTGCTGACGAACTACTACGTGGCCGCCCGCGCCATGGCGCCGGGCGAGTCCATCACCGCGGCCGACCTGGAGCTGCGCCAGGGCGACCTGGGCCAGTTGCCGCGCGCCGTGGTGACGGATCCGTCGCAGGTGGACGGCTCGGTCGTCGCCAACCGCGTCGCGGCCGGATCGCCGATGCGCACGGACCTGATCAAGCGGCCCATCGCGGTCAAGTCCGGCCAGACCGTCAACGTGACCGTCGAGGGCGAATCGTTCCAGCTCAGCAGCGAAGGCAAGGTGCTGACCGACGCCGCCACCGGCAACCCGGTGCAGGTAAGGCTGCGCAACGGCCAGGTCGTCAGCGGGCTGGTGCGCAGCGGCGACACCGTGGTGCTGCAGTAAATCGCTTCAAAAAGATGTGCGGACGGCACTTTCTGCGTCCGTATGGAAGTCGTGAAAGTTAGTCGTCACACGGGCTGAAATCCCTGCGGGGCAACAGTCAGGGTGGCCGTCACCGCTGCGCGGCAGGCCGTGCGAGAATGCCGGCTGCCCGTTTCGGGAAGTCGACCCGGATCCGCGCGATACGGCCTAAAGTTTCTGGCGCGCCGGTCGATAAACCAGACGAACCCAGCAAGGATTTCACCGTGAAGATCAACAACTCCACTCCGTCCCGGCCCGCCGACGCCACGGCCACCGAAGGCAACGCCCGCCAGGCAGCCAACGGCGCCACGTTGACGGATCCTTCCGCCCTGACCGGCGTGCGCGTCAGCCCGCTGGCTGCCCAGGTTCGCGATATCGGTGCGCGCCTGCTGCAGGACAGCGACGGCGACATCGACGCCGCCAAGGTGGCGGAAGTCCGTCAGGCCATTGCGGAAGGCCGGATCAAGATCGATCCCAGCAAGATCGCCGATGGCCTGCTCGCGTCTCTGCACGAGCTGAGCCAGGGCGGCGCCCAATCCTGAACCTGACATGAGCCAAGCAGCCCTGATCCAGTCCCTTTCGGTAGAAGCCAACGCCATTGCCGCTTTCGGCCGCGCCCTTGCGGAAGAACGCGACGCCATCCGGCGGCAGGATTTCCAGGCGCTGAGCGACCTGCTCAACACGAAGATGGAACTGGCCCAGGCGCTGACACGCGCCAGCGCCACGCGCGAGGCGCAGATGATTGCGCTGGGCCTGCGCGCCGGCGCCGGCGGCCTGCTGGTGGGCCGCCCGGTGGATCCGGCCGTGGCCGAGGCCTGGCGCAAGGTCGTGTTCTTCGCCCACAAGGCCAGGGACGCCAACACGCTCAACGGCGCCATCGTCAACGCCCATCTGGACTTCACCCAGGAAGCCATCCAGGTGCTGCGCCAGGGCGGCATGGTGCCCAACGAAATGTACGGCCGCGACGGCAAGGCCCAGGCCGCTGGCGGCGGCGTGAGCCTGGCGGCCGGCTGAGCGCCCCCCTGCCCGCTGGCGCGCGTGGCGCGTCAGAACCTGCCTACGACAGGCTCGGCGCGCGTCTGATCGCGCGCGGCAAACATCCTCCCTACATTGACATGTAGCCACCCGCCGTTGCCGGCAAGCACGGCGGAGTGACGTCCGGTAGTCAAAAACAATGTCCGGAGGTAACGCCATGTCATTCCTGCTCTATGTGATCGGACTCCTGGTGCTCGTGGGCGGTATCGCCTGGGGGCTTTCCGTCGCCGGCATCTCCCAGGTCTATATCGGCATCGCCTGCGTGATCGTGCTGGGCATCGGCATCATGTCGGCCGTGTCGCGCACGCGCACCAAAGATCCTTCCTGACGGCCGCGGCGCGCAGCAGCCGTGAGCCTCGAACCGACGCCGCCGGGCCTGGCCCGGCCACCGCTTCCGCCAAATGTAAACATTGCGGAACATGGGCCCCGCTCTATACACTCGAAGCGTTCAGATCTCCGCACGGTGATCGCCGCCATGATCGAGGCCCTGCGAAAAACAACCAGCGCGCTGTTCGACCCCGACCGACGATTCCGGCAGGCCCGCATCTTCCACGCCACGCGCGTGGCGCTGGCCCTGCTGGTGTCGATTGCGCTGACCACCGGCATCGACGTCCCGCACGGCGAATGGGCCACCATCACCGTGCTGGTCGTGATCGGCGGGCTGCAGCACCACGGCAACATCCGCCGGCGGGCGGCGGAACGCGGCGCCGGCACCGTGATCGGCGCGCTGATCGGCCTGTTCCTGATCATCCAGGAGACCTACTTCGGCATTCCGATGCTGACGTGGGGGCTGATGGCCGTGATCTGCGGCTACTGCGCGTATCACGCGGTCGGCAAGGGCGGCTATATCGCGCTGCTGGCGGCCGTGACCGTGGTCATCACGGCCGGGCACGGCGAGCAGAACGTCTACGACGCGCTGTGGCGGACCGTGGACGTGCTGATCGGCACCGCCATCGCACTGGTGTTCTCGTTTGCGTTCCCGGCGTATGCATCGTATTCGTGGCGCTTCAAGCTGGCCGCGCTGCTGCGCGGCTGCGCGGCGGTGCACGCCAAGATCGAGCGCGGCGAGCGCGACGAGAAGGCGCGGCAGCAGGACATGATGAAGCTGTCCAACCTGCTGGTGCAGATGCGCAGCCTGATCCCCTCGGTCGCCAAGGAGACCAGCGTGCCCGCCGCCGACCTGGAGGAAGTGCAGCACAGCGCCCGCGTCAGCATCAGCGCGCTGGAAATGCTGGCCGCCATCGATCCCGACGCCAGCGAGGCGGACGGCAACGAGCGCTACATCCGCGACCTGCTGCTGGAGATGGCGGCGGCGCTGGAGGCCGCCGACATCGCGCTGGTACGCCAGCACGCCGCGCTGCCGACACCGCACCCCGACGACCCGACCATCGGCCAAAGCTCCCACGCATTCCTGACCCTGCAACTGTCCGCCGAACTGGCCCACCTGCACGATCACCTGTCGCGGATGGCCGCGCAAACCCGGTTCCCGTACAGCGCGCGGTGACGGGCGCCGGGCCCGGGCCGCAAGCTTTCGAACATGCAACTTCTCGACGCCCGCCTGCGGCAGGTGCTCCAGCACCCGGCCCGCTTCCTGCTCGATGCGCTGGTCCACTTCCGCGCCAACCAGGGCCTGCTGCTGGCCGGCGCGGTGGCGTACTACGCGCTGCTGTCGATCGTGCCGCTGCTGATCCTGATGCTGATCGGGCTGTCCCATATCGCCGACCCCGTGGAGCTGCTGGAAACGCTGGAGCGCTACCTGGAATGGCTGCTGCCCGGGCAGTCCCACGCGCTGGTCACCGAACTGGCGCGCTTTCTGAACAATCGCGGCGTGATTGGCTGGGTGCTGGCCATCACGATGATCTTCTTCAGCTCGCTGGCGTTCACGGTGCTGGAAAACGCGATGTCGGTGATCTTCGTCCATCGCGTGGCCATCCGGCGGCGGCACTTCCTAGTGTCGGCCATCCTGCCGTACTGCTACATCCTTGTGCTCAGTGTCGGCCTGCTGATCGTGACCGTGGTGGCCGGCGGCCTGCAGACCATCGGCGAGCGGCACCTGGAGGTGCTGGGCCACGACTGGTCGCTCGACCGCCTGTCCGGCACGCTGCTCTACCTGCTGGGATTCATCGGCGAGATCCTGCTGCTGACGTCGATCTACCTGGTCATGCCGGTGGGCCGGCTGTCGGTGCGCCATGCGCTGGTCGGCGCGATCTTTGCGGCGGTGCTCTGGGAAATCTCGCGCCATGTGCTGGTCTGGTACTTCTCGACGCTGTCCCAGGTGGGGCGGGTCTATGGCTCGCTGACCACGGCCATCGTGGTGTTGCTGAGCCTGGAGATCGCCGCCACGCTGCTGCTGTTTGGCGCGCAGATCATTGCGGACTTCGAGCGCAGTGCCACGCCCGCCCCGGGCGCGCGCGACGCCGGCGCCTTCCACACCTGACGCCAACGCCTCAAAGTGCGTCTTGGCGCACTTCACATGCCGGGATACCCGAGCAACGCAGTCGAACTCTTCTATAAGACATAAGAATCGTCAATTTTGCATGCGCCAGAATCTATCCTAGATTGATGATTTTGAGCGCCGAAGACAGACATTGACACAACGTTGCGCAAACGGGCGTTGGATGCCGGTGTATGCAGCACACAAATTTCACATGAAGGATGGCCCCTCCGCCATGCAAAATCAGGCAAAATTCGAGTCTTGCCTCGGACCGCGACCCGGGCGGGGCATTTTCCAACCCCGAATTTGATGCGAGATCAGCGATGAGTAACCAGCAGCCCACCATCATCTACACCCTAACCGACGAAGCTCCGCTGCTGGCCACCAGTGCCTTCCTGCCCATCATCCGCACGTTCACCAAGCCCGCCGGCGTGAACGTGGTAACCAGCGACATCTCGGTGGCCGGCCGTATCCTGGGCGAATTCCCCGAATTCCTGACCGAAGAGCAGCGCGTGCCGGACAACCTGGCCGAACTGGGCAAGCTCACGCAGGATCCCGACACCAACATCATCAAGCTGCCGAACATCAGCGCGTCGGTGTTCCAGCTCGTCAGCGCGATCAAGGAACTGCAGTCGAAGGGCTATCGCATCCCCGACTACCCCGAAGATCCCAAGACCGACGAGGAAAAGGCCATCCAGAAGCGCTACTCCAAGTGCCTGGGCAGCGCCGTGAACCCGGTGCTGCGCGAAGGCAACTCGGACCGCCGCGCCCCGGCCGCCGTCAAGAACTACGCCCGCAAGCACCCGCACAGCATGGGCGAGTGGAGCATGGCGTCGCGCACGCACGTGGCCCACATGAAGCACGGCGACTTCTACCACGGCGAAAAGTCGATCACGCTCGAAAAGGGCCGTGAAGTGCGCATGGAGCTGGTGACCAAGAGCGGCAAGACCATCGTGCTCAAGCCGAAGGTGGCCCTGCAGGACGGCGAGATCATCGACAGCATGTTCATGAGCAAGAAGGCCCTGCTGGCCTTCTACGAGGAACAGATGGAAGACGCGCGCAAGACCGGCGTCATGCTGAGCCTGCACGTCAAGGCGACGATGATGAAGGTGTCGCACCCCATCGTGTTCGGCCACGCCGTCAAGGTTTTCTACAAGGACGCCTTCGCCAAGCACCAGAAGCTGTTCGACGAGCTGGGCGTGAACGTCAACAACGGCCTGGTGGACCTGTACACCAAGATCGAGGCGCTGCCCGAGTCGAAGAAGGAAGAAGTCATCCGCGACATGCACGCCTGCCACGAGCATCGCCCGGAACTGGCGATGGTGGACTCGGCCAAGGGCATCTCGAACCTGCACGCGCCGAACGACGTGATCGTCGACGCATCGATGCCGGCCATGATCCGTATCGGCGGCAAGATGTGGGGCGCCGACGGCCGCACCAAGGACACCAAGTGCCTGATCCCGGAATCGACGTTCGCCCGGATCTACCAGGAAATCATCAACTTCTGCAAGACCAACGGCGCGTTCGACCCGGTGACGATGGGCACGGTGCCGAACGTCGGCCTGATGGCGCAGAAGGCCGAGGAATACGGCTCGCACGACAAGACCTTCGAGATTCCCGAGGACGGCGAGGCCCGCATCGTCGACAACGCCACCGGCGAAGTGCTGACGGCGCTGACGCAGCAGGTCGAGCAGGGCGACATCTGGCGCATGTGCCAGGTCAAGGACGCACCGATCCGTGACTGGGTGAAGCTGGCCGTGACGCGCGCCCGCAACTCGGGCATGCCGGCCGTCTTCTGGCTTGACCCGTACCGTCCGCACGAGGCCGAGCTGATCAAGAAGGTGGAAACGTACCTGAAGGATCACGACACCAACGGGCTGGACATCCAGATCATGTCGCAGGTGCGCGCCATGCGCTACACGCTGGAGCGCGTGATCCGCGGCCTGGACACCATCTCGGTCACCGGCAACATCCTGCGCGACTACCTGACCGACCTGTTTCCGATCATGGAACTGGGCACCAGCGCCAAGATGCTGTCGATCGTCCCGCTGATGGCCGGCGGCGGCATGTACGAGACCGGCGCCGGCGGTTCGGCCCCGAAGCACGTGCAGCAACTGGTGGAAGAAAACCACCTGCGCTGGGACTCGCTGGGTGAATTCCTGGCCCTGGCCGTGTCGCTGGAAGAGCTGGGCATCAAGTCGGGCAATGCCCGCGCCAAGATCCTGGCCAAGACGCTGGACGCCGCCACCGGCAAGCTGCTGGACAACGCCAAGAGCCCGTCGCCGAAGACCGGCCAGCTCGACAACCGTGGCAGCCAGTTCTACCTGGCGATGTACTGGGCCCAGGAACTGGCCGCGCAGACCGACGACGCCGAACTGGCCAAGGCGTTTGCTCCGCTGGCCAAGACGCTGACCGAGAACGAGAAGACCATCATCGGCGAACTGGGCGACGTCCAGGGCAAGCCGGCCGACATCGGCGGCTACTACAAGCCGGACGAGGCCAAGCTGTCGGCCGTGATGCGTCCGAGCAAGACGCTGAACGCCGCGCTGGAATCGGTAAAGGCGTAAGCCCGCACCGGCCACGCGCCGCAAGCGAAACGCCCCGGGGCAGCGATGCCCCGGGGCGTTTTTTTTCTTGGCCGAAAGCTGGCGCGTGCGAATGCACCTGCATGGCGTGCGGGACAGGTTGGCGGCTATGATGGCGCGAACCATCACGACCCAAGGAGAACGCCGTGCTTGAGCTGCGCCCCACCTGCGAACACTGCAACGTCGCCCTGCCACCCGCATCCACGCAGGCGCGCATCTGCAGCTTCGAATGCACGTTCTGCGCGAACTGTGTCGATGGCGTGCTCGGCAACGTCTGCCCCAACTGCGGCGGCGGCTTTGCCCCGCGCCCGGTGCGTCCGGCCCGCGACTGGAAGAACGGCAATACCGTGGCCAAGTATCCGCCGTCGGCCACCGTCAAGCACCGCCCGGTCGACGCGGCCGCGCATGCCGCATTCGCGGCGCGGGTAGCCGACGTCCCGCCGGCGGAGCGCTGAGCGCCGGCCTTAGAACGCCACCATCGCAAAGTCTTCCTTGCCGACGTCGCATTCGGGGCAACGCCAGTCGTCCGGAATATCTTCCCAGCGCGTGCCGGGCGCGATGCCGTCCTCGGGCAGGCCGGCCGCCTCGTCGTAGATCCAGCCGCAGATGATGCAGACCCACTGCCTGAAATCGTCGGCCGGGGGTGCGACAGGCGCCTGCGCCGCAGCGTCCTTCTGTGCGTGGATGACCGGCGGGCCTTCCAAGCTGAACACCAGCGGCGCGGCCGTGGGGTCGCCCGACTGGGCCAGATGCTGTTGCAGGCGCGCGAGCAGCGCCTGCGCCTCGTCGGTCGTCAGGTCCACCCAGTACGGATCGCCGGCGGCGTCGTTCAGGCGTTGCGGGGGAAACTGGATCTCGACGGAAGTGCCTTTCTTGTACATGCGGGGGGCGGGGCGAAGTGAAAACAAGCAGACCGCAGATGGGGCATGCGTGCGCAAATTCAAGGCGGGTGGCCGCCGCCACGTTGTCCACGACCCGCGCGCATCGTCGACGCCCTGCTGGCCAAGAGACCGCTCAGGGAAACCGCTAGCTGGCGGCGCGGCCGATTAGTTATACAGTAGAACAATCACAGAACACGGCGGTGCCAGGAGACTCATGAAGATCGCAATCGCCGGCGGTGGCATCGGCGGGCTGACGCTCGCGCTGCTCTGCCATCGCCACGGGCTCGACGTGGAGGTGTGGGAAGCGAGCGAATCGCTGCGCCCGCTCGGCGTCGGCATCAACCTGCTGCCCCATGCCGTGCGCGAACTCTGCGCGCTGGGGCTGGAGGCGGACCTGGCCCGCATCGGCATCCAGACATCGTCACTGTCCTACTACAACAAGTTCGGCCAGCGCATCTGGCACGAGCCCCGCGGCCGCGCGGCCGGCTACGACTGGCCGCAGTTCTCGGTCCATCGCGGCGAATTCCAGATGCTGCTGTACGAGACCGCGCGGCAACGGCTTGGCGCCGACCGGCTGCACACGGGCCATGCGCTGGAGTCGATCGAACACACCGGCGGCCAGGGCGAGCCGGCGCGCTTCACGCTGCGCCGGCGCCATGACCAGGCGCTGGTCGCGGCCCAGGCCGACGTGCTGGTGGGCGCCGACGGCATCCACTCGGCCGTGCGCCGGCATTTCTATCCGACCGGCGACGCCCCGCGCTTCTCGCGCCGCCTGCTGTGGCGCGCCACCACCGACGCGGCGCCCTACCTCGACGGCCGCTCGATGTTCATGGCCGGCTTCCAGGACCAGAAGTTCGTGGCCTATCCGATCTCCGAGCCGCTACGCGCGCAGGGCCGCTCGCGCATCAACTGGATCGCCGAGCTGAAGGTGCCCGACGACTACCCCGACACGCCGCCGCGCAGCGACTGGAACCGCCAGGTCGACAAGTCAGTCTTCCGCGATGCCTTTGCCGGCTGGCGCTGGGACTGGATCGACATCCCGGCGCTGATCGACGGCGCCGAAGCCATCTACGAGTTCCCGATGGTCGACAAGGACCCGCTGCCGCGCTGGACGTTCGGCCGCGTGACGCTGCTGGGCGACGCCGCGCATCCGATGTACCCCATCGGCTCCAACGGCAGCGCGCAGGCCATCGTGGACGCGCGCTACCTGACCGACTGCCTGCTGGCCGAACGCGACCCCGACTACGCGCTGCGCGAGTACGAGGCGGAACGCCTGCCGCGCACGGCCGGTATCGTGCTGCGCAACCGCATGAACGGCCCCGAGCAGGTGATGCAGCTGGCCGAGGAACGCGCGCCGCAGGGCTTCAGCGATATCGACACCGTGATTCCGCTGCGCGAACGCGAGGCGATTGCCCGGCGCTACAAGACACTGGCCGGCTTTGGGCAGCAGCAGTTGCAGGCCAGCCAGCCGCAGGCATCCAGATAACAAGGGAGACCAAAACATGCCCCAAATCCTGATCCCGCGCGCCGCCATGGCGGCCGCCGCGCTGATGCTGCTGAGCGCCACGGCGCGGGCCGACGTGACCGTCGGCGTCAGCATCGCCTCCACCGGGCCGTCCGCGTCGCTGGGCATCCCGCAGAAGAACACCATGCCGTTCCTGCCCGAGACCATTGCGGGCGAGAAGATCCACTACATCGTCATGGACGATGGCTCGGACCCCACGCAGGGCACCAAGATCGCGCGGCGCTTTGTCACCGAGGACAAGGTCGACATCATCCTGGGCTCTTCGGCCGTGGCGCCGTCGATCGCCATCTCCGAAGTGGCCGACGAAAGCCAGACCGTGCAGCTGGCGTTCTCGCCGATCGAACTCAAGCCCGGCCGCGGCGCGTGGACGTACCGGCTGGCGCAGCCCGTGAAGCTGATGGCCGAGGCGGTGGCCGGCGCCGCCAAGGCCAACGGCGTGAAGACCGTGGCGTTCATCGGCTTTGCCGATGCCTACGGCGAAACCTGGCTCAAGGAATTCACCACCGCCGCGCAGGCCAACGGCATCAAGGTCGTGGCCGCCGAGCGCTATGCGCGTTCCGACACCAGCGTCACGGCCCAGACGCTGAAGCTGATTGCCGCGCGCGCGGATGCCGTGCTGATTGCCGGCGCGGGCACGGGCGCGGCGCTGCCGCATACCACGCTGCGCGAGCGCGGCTATACGGGCCCGGTCTACCAGACCCACGGCGCCGCCACGCGCGACCTGATCCGCATCGGCGGCAAGGCCGTCAACGGCGCCATCCTGCCCGCCGGCCCGGTGATCGTGGCCGAGCAGCTTCCCGCCACCAGCGCCGCCAAGAAGCCGGGCATGGACTACGTGACCCGCTACGAGAAACAGTACGGCCCCGAGAGCCGCACGCAGTTCGGTGCGCATCCGTATGACGCGGGGCTGGTGCTGCAGCGGATCGTGCCGGTGGCGCTGAAGAAGGCCAAGCCGGGCACGCCGGAATTCCGCAAGGCGCTCAAGGACGCGCTGGAGTCCGAGCGCGACATCGTCGTGTCGCACGGCGTGCTGAACTACACGGCGCAGGACCACTTCGGCTTCGACCAGCGCGGGCGGGTGCTGCTGACCATCGACAACGGCAACTGGAAGCTCCTGAAATGAGCGCCGGCATCGCCCAGCCCACGCTGGAACACGTGGCCGACTTCGACCTGCAGGTGGCGCCGCCCACCGAGGTTGGCGTCACGCCGCTGGGCCAGCGCCGCGTGATCCCGATCCTGTCGGGCACGGTGCGCGGCCCGCGCCTGAACGGCCACATCCTGCCGGGCGGCGCGGACTTCCAGTTGATCCGGCACCCGGGCGGCGACGACGTGACCACCGCCGACATCGAGGCCCGCTATGTGCTGGAAACCGACGACGGCGCGCGCATCTACATCGTCAACGCCGGCGTGCGCAGCGGCAGCGCGGCGGTCATCGCCCGGCTCAACCGCGGCGAACAGGTGGACCCGGCCGAGATCTACTTCCGCACCGCGCCCCGCTTCGAGACCGCCGCGCCGCGCTATCGCTGGCTGATGCAGCACCTGTTCGTGGCCTCGGGCGCGCGCTACCCGGACCGGGTGGTGCTGCGCTACTTCATGGTCAGGTGAGCATGGCGCCGTCCCGCAAGCCACGCGAGGCGCTGGCGCCCGACCCCAACGGCGGGCACTTCGACCCCCACCTGCCCAATGTCGACTACGGGGTGCTCGATTCGCTGATCGGATACGCGATCCGCCGCGCGCAGATCCGTGTCTACGAGGACTTCGTGGCCGCGCTGGCCCCGTGGAACATCACGCCGCCCCGCTTCTCCGCGCTGCAGATCATCGCGCGCAACGCCAACCTGAAACTGACCGATCTAGCAACGATCCTGGGCATCGCCCGCTCCGGCGCGGTGCTGCTCGTCGACGCGCTGGAGGCAATGGGCCTGGTCGAGCGCGTGCCCTCCCCGACCGACCGGCGCGCGTTCGGCCTGGTGCTGACGGATGCGGGGCAAAAGACGCTGCGGGAGGTCACCGATGCGGTCTGCGCGCACGACGCCCGGATCGCGGGCGGCCTGTCGGCGGAGGAACAGCGGGTGTTGAAGGGATTGCTGGAGCGGCTGGGGCGGTAGGGGGTGTTCGACTGCGCTACTTCATTGCCGCCGGTTGTCTCCCCTCTCCCGCTTGCGGGAGAGGGGAGCAAATCCCCCGCGCCAAATCCCCCCTACCCCACCACCGGCATCGCCGCCAGCATCTTGTCCAGCGTGACCGGATAATCCCTCACCCTGACGCCGGTAGCGTGGTACACCGCGTTGGCCACGGCGGCGGCTACGCCGCAGATGCCCAGTTCGCCCACGCCCTTGGCCTTCATCGGCGACGAGATCGGGTCGGTCTCGTCCAGGAAGATGACTTCCTGGTGCGGGATGTCGGCGTGCACGGGCACCTCATAGCTGGCCAGGTCGTGGTTGGCGAAAAAGCCCACGCGCTTGTCGACGTGCAGCGCCTCCATCAGCGCCGCGCCCACGCCCATCGTCATCGCGCCGATCACCTGGCTGCGGGCCGACTTGGGGTTCAGGATGCGGCCCGCCGCGCAGACGGCCAGCATGCGCTGCACGCGCACCTCGGCGGTGGCCAGGTCCACGGCCACCTCCACGAAGTGGCCGCCGAACGTGGACTGCTGGTACTTCTTGTCCAGGTCGCCGTACTCGATGATGTCCTCGGCCGACGCGCCCGCGAACTGCGCCAGGGGCACGCTGCGTCCGCCCGCCCGGATCTGGCCGCTCTCGAACACCGCGTGCGCGGCGTCCAGCCCGGCGCGTTCGGCCAGCGTCTGGCGCAGCTTCATGCAGGCCGCGTAGACGCCCGCCGTGGCGTTGTTGCCGCCCCACTGCCCGCCCGAGCCGCACGACTCCGGAAAGTTCGAATCGCCGAGCCGCACCACCACGCGGTCCAGCGGCACGCCCATCATCTCGGCGGCGGTCTGCGCGATGATCGTGTAGCTGCCCGTGCCGATGTCGGTCATGTCGGTTTCCACGACCACGGCGCCGCCCGCGTCGATGGCCACGCGCGCGCCGGACTTCGTCAGCAGGTTGTTGCGGAACGCCGACGCCACGCCCATGCCGATCAGCCACTGGCCCTCGCGCATCGACCCCGGCTTCGGGTTGCGCCGGTTCCAGCCGAAATGCTCGGCCCCCAGCCGCAGGCATTCCACGAAACGGCGCTGCGAGAACGGCCGCTCGGGCTTCTCCGGGTCCACCTGGGTGTCATTGAGGATGCGGAACTGCACCGGGTCCATGCCCAGCTTCCCGGCCATCTCGTCGATGGCGATTTCCAGCGCCATCAGCCCGGGCGCCTCGCCCGGCGCGCGCATGGCGTTGCCCTCGGGCAGGTCCAGCGTCGCCAGCCGCATCGTCGTCATGCGGTTGGCGCCTGCATAGAGCAGGCGCGTCTGCATCACGGCCGTCTCCGGCTGGCCGCCCTGCAGGTCGCCCGACCAGCTTTCGTGGCCGATGGCCGTGATCTTGCCATCGCGCGTGGCGCCGATGCGGATGCGCTGGATCGTGGCCGGCCGGTGCGTGGTGTTGTTGGCCATCAGCGGCCGCGTCAGCGCCACCTTCACGGGCCGCCGGGCCT
Organism: Cupriavidus sp. H18C2; assembly: GCF_049393795.1. NCBI lineage: Bacteria > Pseudomonadati > Pseudomonadota > Betaproteobacteria > Burkholderiales > Burkholderiaceae > Cupriavidus > Cupriavidus sp. H18C2. The sequence continues at coordinate 1,491,844 of NZ_CP186011.1, forward strand.
CGCGCGCGCCCAGCACGGCCAGCAGCACCTCGGCGCGCAGGAACAGCTTGCCGCCGAAGCCGCCGCCAATGAACGGCGAGACGATGCGGATCTTTTCCTTCGGGATGCCAAGCGTGGTCGCCATGTCCTCGTGCGCCCAGGCCACCATCTGGTTGGCGGTCCAGATCGTCACCTTGTCGCCCGACCACGCAGCCATCGACGCATGCGGTTCCATCATGCAGTGCGACTGGTCCGGCGTCGTGTAGCGCGCGTCGAGCTGCACCGGCGCGGCTGCGAAGGCGCCTTCGAAGTCGCCGACCTCGGTATCGGGCTTCGAATCCTTCTTCGGCTTGGCGGAAAAGCAGCACGCGTCCTCCAGGTCGAACTGGCCTTTCTCGGCCGCGTAGTCGACGCGGATCAGCGCGGCGGCGGCACGGGCCTGCTCGAACGTCTCGGCCACCACCAGCGCGATGGCCTGGTGGTAGTGCTGGATCTCGGGCCCGGCCAGCAGCCTGGCCGTGTTGCGCTTGGCCTTGCCGAGCTTGCCGGCGTTCTGGGCCGTGACGATGGCCAGCACGCCCGGCGCGCGGCGGGCGGCGTCCAGCTGCATCGTGCGGATGCGCCCCTTGGCGATGCCGGCGCCGACCACGTAGCCGTAGGCCGGGTTCGGCGCCACGTCGTGCCATTCATAGGCGTAGGTGGCCGTGCCCGTGGTCTTGCGGGCGCCGTCGATACGGTCCACTGCCTGGCCGACCACGCGGCCGGCGTCGATGGGATTGGTTGTCGCGGGTGTGTCGAATTTCATGGCTTCACCCCTTGGCCTGCGTCAGGACCGCGGCCACCGTGCGCCGCACCAGTTGGATCTTGTAGGCGTTTTCCGCCGTCGGCGTGGCGCCCTCCAGCAGTCGCTGGGTGACGGCCGTGGGCCCGTGCGGCATCTCGGCATCGGCCGCGGCCACGCGCCACGGCTTGTGGGCCACGCCGCCCAGCGCCACGCGGCCGGTGCCGTCGCGCTGCACGATGGCCGCCACGGACACCAGCGCAAACGCGTACGAGGCGCGGTCGCGGACCTTGCGGTAGAGGTGGACGCCGCCCACCGGCGGCGGCAGCGTCACGGCCGTGATCAGCTCGCCGCGCTCCAGCACGGTTTCGATATGCGGCGTGTTGCCGGGCAGCCGATGGAAATCGGCAATCGGGATGACGCGCCGCTGGCCGTCCGGGCGCACCGTCTCGACGCTGGCGTCCAGCACGCGCATGGCCACGGCCATGTCGCTCGGATGCGTGGCGATGCAGGCGTCGCTGCCGCCGATCACGGCCAGTTGCCGGCTGAAGCCGCCGATGGCGCCGCAGCCGCTGCCCGGCCGGCGCTTGTTGCACGGCTGGGCCGTGTCGTAGAAATAGGGGCAGCGCGTGCGCTGCAGCAGGTTGCCGGCCGTGGTGGCGCGGTTGCGCAACTGGCCCGACGCACCGGCCAGCAGCGCGCGCGACAGCACGCCGTAGTCGCGCCGCACGCGCGGGTCCGCCGCAAGGTCGGTGTTGCGCACCAGCGCGCCCACGCGCAGGCCGCCCTGCTGCGTCGGCTCGATCTTGTCCAGCGCCAGCCCGTTGACGTCCACCAGATGCGTGGGCGCCTCGATGCCGAGCTTCATCAGGTCCAGCAGGTTGGTGCCGCCGGCGATGAAGCGCGCGCCGGGGTGCTTCATCGCCGCTGCGGCGGCGTCGGCCGGGGTGGCCGCGCGTTCGTAGGTAAACGGGTTCATGACTGGCCTCCCGCCACCTCGGTGATTGCGTCCAGGATGTTCGAATAGGCGCCGCAGCGGCAGATGTTGCCGCTCATGCGCTCGCGGATCTCGCCCGGCGACGCCTGCGGCCGGGCGTTCAGGTCCGGCGTCACGTGGCTGGGAATGCCGGCGCGAATCTCGTCCAGCACGGCCACGGCCGAGCAGATCTGGCCCGGCGTGCAGTAGCCGCACTGGTAGCCGTCATGCTTGACGAATGCCACCTGCATCGGGTGCATCCGGTTCGGATGGCCCAGCCCTTCCACGGTCGTGATGGTGGCGCCTTCGTGCATCACGGCCAGCGTCAGGCAGGAATTGATGCGCCGGCCGTCCACGATGACCGTGCAGGCGCCGCACTGGCCGTGGTCGCAGCCCTTCTTGGTGCCGGTCAGGTGCAGGTGCTCGCGCAGCGCATCGAGCAGCGTGGTACGGGTGTCCAGCGCCAGCGCGCGCGGCTGGCCGTTGACGACGAACGATACGTTGGCGGCCACGGGCTTAAGCGCGCCGGGCGCCACGCTGGCACCGGGCGCCGGGGGCGTGGCGGCGCCGGCCGGCACGGCGGCGGCCGTGACCGATGCCGCCCCGGCCACCACGAACTCGCGGCGGGAAAGCTTGATGTCGCGGAAATCTTCCATTGCGTTGGATCCTTTCTGGCTGACAGAGGATGGCAACGTGGCGAGACTTGCACGTAGGAATTACATGGCGGCAGCGATACGCGGGCATGGCCACGCCGCAGCCGGGATGCATAGGGGACGAATGTCGCGCTTTCCGCACGTTGCTGGGCGGGGAAAGCGCAGGAAGCGTGCCACCGGGCGCCGGATGTGGCGTCCGATGACCGTCTGCTGGGCCGGTGGGGGCCCGGCGGCGGGTCAGCGGTAGTTGACGGTGACCTCGTTGCTGCGGCCCTGGAGCATCGGGGCGAGCCCGCCCTGGCCAGGGATGCGATAGGCAAACACGAAGCCCTTGGAGGCATCGTCGCCCACGAAGGCGTCGGTGCGGCCCTCGGCGCCAGGCAGCATCACGCAGCGGTCGGCATTGCACAGGTAGGCCTGCAGGTCCACCGGCGGCGTGCGGGTAAAGCTGTAGCGCCAGCGCACCGACGTGATGCGGCCCATGGCCTGCGGCATCGTCGCCAGCGGCATGATCGGCGCTGACAGCGCGCGCTGGCCCTTGCTGGCGATCTGCGGGCCCATCGACGACGCTGTCCACGCAAAGCGCGACCCGGCGATCTCGTAGTTGGCCCGGGTGAACACGGGCGCCGGCGTCTGCGCGTGGGACGCGGCCTGGCCCATTGCCCAGAGCGCGGCAAGGATCAGTACGCGCCGCATCACAGCATCCCGCGCAACTGGGTGCGCAGGCGCGCGATGGCCTGGCTGCGGATCTGGCACACGCGCGACTCGGTCACTTCCAGCACCGCGCCGATTTCGCGCAGGTTCAGTTCCTGGTCGTAGCACAGCGACAGCACCAGCTTCTCGCGCTCCGGCAGCTTGTCGATGGCGCGGATCAGCGCCTCGCGCATGCCCGACTCCATCAGCACCGTCAGCGGGTTGGCATCGTCGGTGACGCCCAGGTGGCGGTCCAGGAAGTCTTCCTCACCCGAGCGCTCGAAATCCTCGTAGTGCAGCAGCTGGCAGCCGTAGACCTCGTTGAGCAGCTCCTGGTACTCCTCAAGCGGCATCTCCAGCTCCTTGGCCACCTCGGAGTCGATCGGCGTGCGGCCCAGCTTCTGCTCCAGCTGGCGCTGCGTGCGCTCGATCTTGCGCGTGAACTGCCGCAGGCTGCGCGATTGCCAGTCGTTGGCGCGCACCTCGTCGAGCATGGCACCCCGGATGCGCTGGCTGGCGTAGGTCTCGAACCGCGCGCCATGGTTGTCTTCGTAGCGCTTGGCGGCGTCGAGCAGGCCGATCATGCCGGCCTGTATCAGGTCGTCGATCTGTACGCTGGCGGGCAGCTTGGCCGCCAGTTGCAGCGCGATGCGCCGCACCAGCGGCGCGTGCGACTTGACCACGTCCGCCTGCTCGAGCTTTCCCTGAATCGTGTACATGGTGGAACTCTCGTTAAATGCTTTCTATGTTTGCCAAAGCCGGCTGTTACTGGGAGTCGGCGTCTGGCAGGCTGAGTTTCCGGTCTTGTCGGGACTTCTTGTTCTTTGCGAGGTCATGCGGGCACGGCCGGAGCCGTGCCCAGGGGCGCTGCTTCCTGGCGCATCGGCCATGCGCCGATACGGCTGGCGATGTGCCGCAACGCACCGGTGGCCGTGGCGGCGGGATACGCCTCCACCACGCACCGCCCCAGCTGGAGCGCACGCGCCACCAGCGGATCCATCGGCAGATACCCTGCCAGGCTGGCCTCCACGCCCAGGTACTGGCTCGCCGTGCGGGCCAGGTTGCGCGCGAGCGCCGTGACCGTTCCCTCCGCGGCCGCCAGGTTGACGACGAGCTGGAAGTGACGGCATGCGTATTCGTGATGCAGCCGCTTGATGCAGGCATAGGCGGCCGTGATCGACGTGGCCTCGGGCCGCATGACGATCACGAAGTTGTGCGACTGCCCGGCCAGCACCGACAGCGCGCCCGTGGCGTCGCGGCGGGCGTCCACCAGCAGCGAGCGCACGTCGGGCAGCCGCGCGGCCAGCACCGGCTCGGCCGGCAACATGCCAACCGGCGGATGGCCGGCCTGCAGCACGGCAATGCCGGTGGCAGGCCGCGTACCCACCGCCGCCGCGAACGGCGCGCGGCCGTCGAGCACGTCGGCCAGCGTCGCGGCCGGGGCGGCACCTGCCAGCCGCATGGCGCGCGCGCCGTAGCGGTCCTCGTCCACCAGCAGCACACGCTCGCCCTGCATCGCTAGCGCGTTGGCCAGGCCCAGCGCCACGGTCGTGGCGCCCACGCCCGGCTCGGCACCCACCACGGCGATGCGGCGCGTCACGCGCGGCGCCAGCAGGCGGCGCAGGCTTTCGGCCTGATCGGAGCCCATCAGGTTCAAGGCTTACTCCCCGGCGGCCGCGAGTTGCGGCATGGCTTGCGTGGCTTCCATGGCGGCCATGGCCTGCATGGCGGACGTGGCCGATCCGGGCACGTCGTCGTGCAGCGCGGGCGCCGGCGCGGCGCCGCGGCCCGGATAGTTCTCCAGCACGTCCAGCAGCGCCAGCAGGCGGCCCATGCCTTCGTTAAGCACGGCGCCGGCCACCGGAGCGTTCACGCGGGCGGAAGCCCGGCCAGCCAGGCGCGACAGGAAGGCCGGCGCGGTCGGCGTGGGCGTGTGCTGCAGGCGCAGCGCGGTCAGGCCCAGTTGCAGCGACACCATGCCTTCGCACGGGGCCGCATCCGCGTCACCGTCCTGCGCAAAATGCTCGATCGCGTGGCGCAGCGTGCGGAACTGTTCCTCGGCCGCCAGCGTCCACTGCGACCAGCGCGCCACCTGGGCGGCGTCGTCGGCCAGTGCCGGATCGCACAGCGTGTATTCGACCGACAGCGTGTCGCCGGTCTCGTGGTCGACCAGGCGGGACACCACCAGGCAGGCTTCGGTGCCGCTCTCGCCGGCATGGCCCTTGCCGCGCGCGGCGGCACGCACCTGGCCGTCCGGAATGCGGACCAGCCCGTGGGCCAGCCAGTGCGCGGCGGCGCGGTCGCGGTACGTCACGTCGCCGATGGCGTGGAACGTCAGCGTGTCGGCCACCGTGTCGAGCTTGTTGGCGGCGCCGTCGGCGATCACGCGCATGGTCTTGCGCGCGCCGGCGATCCAGCGCTCGCCCGTCTGCTGCCAGCGGGCCAGCGTGGCGGGCGTGGGCAGCGAGCTGTTCAGGTTCACCACCGTGCGGGCGGCGGCCAGCGTGGCGCGCACCGTGGCGGCTTCGGCATCGGCCTCGGCTTCCGACAGCGAATGGCGGGCGCGCACGGCGGACACCACCGTGCTGGCCAGCGGCATGCCGTCGCGGTCGGCCAGCCACAGCGTGTGCTGCATCATCTGCGGGGCGCGGCGGCCCTGCACGGTCTGCGCGACGTTCTGCGTCACGTTCAGCACGTAGCGGTCGCACGCGCGGCTGGCGTCGCGGCACATGGCCAGGCGCACCTGCTGCACCATCGGACGCAGTGCCGACGCGCCGCCGGCACGCTGCTGCCAGAGCTGGCGGGCCAGGTCGAAGCCGTACTGCGGGCCGCTCAGTTCTTCCACGCAGACGCCCACGGCGTTGGCGCTGTCGGTCAGCGAGCGCAGCACGTCGTCGGCGCCGCCGTTGCGGTCGGCCTGGCGCGGCGTGGCGGCTTCGGCAGCCCCGGCCTGGCGGCGCGCCACGTCGGCGTCATTGAACAGCGAGCCACGGCGCGGCGTCAGGAATGCACGTTCCACGAGCGCACCAGCCTGGGCCAGTTCCAGATGCTCGGGCACGCGCTGGCCGGTGGAGGCGTAGAACACCGGCAGCCGGTGGCGGATCACCACGTCCAGCACGGACCCCAGGTGCGTGGCTTCGTCGAGCTTGCTGATGATGCAGCCGTCTATGCCGCCAGCGGCGCCGGCGGCGTCGTTGCGGTAGGCGTGCACCACCTCGTTGAGCGTGTCGCCGTGCGCGGCGCCGTTCAGCAGCAGCACGCGCTGCATCGGCATCTGCACGCCGGCCAGCATGGCAATCTGGTCCGACAGGCTGCGGTCGCGCTGGCTCATGCCCACCGTGTCGATGATCACGAGGTGTTTGTCCTTCATGGCCGACAGCGCAAAGCGCAGGTCCGCGGCGTCCTTGACCGCGTGCACGGGCACGCCGAGGATGTCGCCGTAGATGCGAAGCTGCTCGTGCGCGCCGATCCGGAAGCGGTCGGTCGTCAGCAGGGCCAGGCTCTGGGGGCCGTGGCGCAGCACGAAGCGGGCCGCCAGCTTGGCGGTGGTGGTGGTCTTGCCCACGCCGGTCGGGCCGATCAGCGCCAGCACGCCGCCCTGCGCGAACAGCGCGTCCTCGTCGGCCAGTACCGGCACCTTGCTGGCCAGTTCCTGGCGGATCCAGGCCATCGCGGCCGGGCGGTCGGTACCCACGGGCAGGCGCGACAGCAGCGTGCGCGCAAGCTGGCCCGAGAACCCGGCGTTGACCATCCATTCGAACAGCGACTCGCGCAGCGGATCGCCGGCGGCCACGCCATTGCCGCCCTGCGACAGGCCGGCGAACTGGCGCTCCAGCAGCGAGCGCATCGACGCCAGTTCACCGCGCAGGTCGCCGAGCATCGCGTCGCCCTGGCCGGCGTGGGCCGGCGGCATGGCTGCGAAGGCGTCGGGCGTCGGCGCCAGGATGGTGGCCGGCTGCGACGGGTAGGCATCGTGCAGCGCCTGCAGCATCGGCAGCGGCGCCGGCGACGCCAGTGCGGCCGGCTCGTAGAGCTGGGCGCTGGCGCTGACCGAACCCAGGTCGGTATCGCGCATCGCCACGATTTCCACGCCGCCCTCGATGGTGCGGTTGGAGAGCACCACGGCGTCGGGGCCCATGGCCTCGCGCACCTTGCGCATCGCTTCGCGGCCGTTGGCCGCCACAAACTTTGCCACGCTCATCGTTCAGTCCTCACGCTGCGCCGCCGATCATGGCGGTAATGCGAATGTTGCGGTTGTCCGGTACCTCGGCATGCGACAGCACTTTCAGCTGGGGCAGCGTGCGGCGCAGGAAGCGGGCCATCAGCGGACGCATCGGCGGCGGCACCAGCAGCACCGGGTCCAGCCCCAGTTGTTCCTGGCGGGCCACGGCGCCCTGCGCCTGCTGCAGCAGTGCATCGGCCAGGCCCGGCTCGATGCCGCCGCCGTTGGCCAGCGCCTGCGTCAGCACGCGCTCCAGGCCGGCGTCCAGGCCGATCACCTGCATGTCGGCGTTGTTCGGGAAGAGCTGCTGCGTGATGGCGCGGCCCAGGGCCACGCGCACCAGCGTGGTCAGCTCGGCCGGGTCGTTGATCTTCGGCGCGTTCTCGGCCACCACGTCCAGCACCGTGCGCATGTCGCGGATCGCCACGCCTTCGTCCAGCAGGTTCTGCAGCACCTTCTGCAGGCCGGTCAGCGAGATCGTCTTGGGCACCAGGTCCTCGGTCAGCTTGGGCGCTTCCTTGCCGATGCGGTCCAGCAGCGCCTGCACTTCCTGGCGGCCCAGCAGTTCCGATGCGTGCATCTGGATCAGGTGGTTCAGGTGCGTGGCCACCACGGTGCTGGCGTCCACCACCGTGTAGCCGTATGCCTGGGCCTGCTCCTTGAGCGCGGCGTCGATCCACACGGCCGGCAGGCCGAACGCGGGGTCGCGCGTGGCGGCGCCCGGCAGCGTGCCGGTGACCTGCCCGGGGTTGATCGCCATCCACTGGCCGGGGTTGGCCTCGCCGCTGCCGATCTCCACGCCCTTGAGCGTGATGCGGTAGGCGTTGGGCTTCAGTTCCAGGTTGTCGCGGATGTGCACCACCGGCACCAGGAAGCCGATGTCCTGCGCGATCTTCTTGCGGATGCTCTTGATGCGGCCCAGCAGCTCGCCGTTCTGGCCGCGGTCCACCAGCGTGATCAGGCGGTAGCCCACTTCCATGCCCAGCGGGTCGACCATCGTGACGTCTTCCCACGTGGCTTCGGCCACCTCGGCCTGCACGGCCGGGCTGCGTTCCTCGCTGGCCTTGGACTCGGTCGCCTTGACCTCGCGGCGCATCATGTAGCGGCCAAACCAGATCAGCGCGCCGGCCAGCAGCAGGAAGGCAAAGTGCGGCATGCCCGGGATCAGGCCCATCGTGCCGATGATGCCGGCGGTGATGAACATCACGCGCGGGTCAGAGAACAGCTGGCCGGTCAGCTGCTGGCCAACGTCCTGCTCGTTCGACACGCGCGACACGATCACACCGGCGGCCGTGGAGATCACCAGCGCGGGGATCTGGGCCACCAGGCCGTCGCCAATCGTCAGCAGCGTGTAGTTGTGGACGGCCGTGCCGAAATCCAGGTCGTGCTGGACCATGCCCACGACCATGCCGGCGGCCACGTTGATGAACATGATCAGCAGGCCGGCGATGGCGTCGCCGCGCACGAACTTCGACGCACCGTCCATGGCGCCGTAGAAGTCCGATTCCTGCGCCACCTCGGACCGGCGCTTGCGGGCGCCTTCCTCGTTGATCAGGCCCGCGTTCAGGTCGGCGTCGATGGCCATCTGCTTGCCGGGCATGGCGTCGAGCATGAAGCGCGCGCCGACTTCGGCGATACGGCCCGCGCCTTTGGTAATCACCATGAAGTTGATGACGACCAGGATGGCGAACACCACGATACCGACCGCAAAGTTGCCGCCCACCAGGAAGTGGCCGAACGCCTCGATCACCTTGCCGGCCGCGTCGGGGCCGGTATGGCCTTCCAGCAGCACCACGCGGGTCGACGCCACGTTCAGCGACAGGCGCAGCAGCGTGGAGAACAGCAGCACGGCCGGGAACGCCGCGAAATCCAGCGGGCGCTGCGTGTACATGCCCACCAGCAGCACCATGATCGACAGCGCGATGTTGAACGTGAACAGCAGGTCCAGGATGAACGCCGGCAGCGGCAGGATCATCATGCCGAGGATCATGACGATCAGCAGCGGGCCAGCCAGCGCCTTCATCTGGGCGCCACCCCGCAGTGCGGGCATGTTGAATAGGTTGGTCAGGGCGTTCATGCGCGGCTTTCCGGTACGGCTAGTTCATCCGGCACCAGCAGGTCGGTCGGCGAATCGGGCTGCGGACCATAGCTGTAGTGCCAGTTCTTCAATTGATAAACCCAGGCGAGGATCTCGGCGACGGCCGTGTACAGGCCGGCCGGGATCTCGTGGCCGATTTCCACGTGGCGGTGCAGCGCGCGGGCCAGCGGCGGTGCCGACAGCACCGGCACGCGGTTTTCGCGGGCCAGTTCGCGGATGCGGGCCGCCACCTCGTCGGCGCCCTTGGCCACCACGCGGGGCGCGTTCCAGCGCGCGCCTTCGTCGTAGCGCAGCGCCACGGCGAAGTGCGTGGGGTTGGTCACCACGACGTCGGCCTTGGGCACCTCGGCCATCATCCGGCGCCGGGCCATGGCCCGCTGCTGCTGGCGGATGCGCGCCTTGATGTGCGGGTCGCCGTCGGTTTCCTTCATCTCCTGCTTGACCTCTTCCTTGGTCATGCGGAGTTTCTTGTAGAACGTCCAGAGCTGCCACGGCGTGTCGAGCGCCGCCACCAGGATCAGCGATCCCGCCACGATGCCGCACACGTACAGCACCATGTCCATCATGCGCAGCATGGCCTCGTTGACCGGGGCGTTCATCAGCGCGATGGCCTCCGGCAGCTCGCGCCACACCATCCACGCGCCCACGCCGCCCACCAGCACCGACTTGGCGATGGCCTTGACCAGTTCCGCCAGCGACTGCGACGAGAACATCCGGCCCAGCCCCTCCAGCGGCGACAGGCGCGAGAAATTGGGCGCGAACGACTTGGTCGAGAACAGCCAGCCGCCCAGCGCCAGCGGGGCCACCAGCGCGGCCACGCCAAACATCAGCAGCAGCGGCATGAAGGCCAGCAGGCTGTCCCAGATGGCGATGGCGAACTGCGACAGCATGCGGTTGGGGTCGAAGGCCGTGGCCGGCTCGAACGCCAGGCTGGCCTGCATCACCCCGTTCAGCTTGCGGCCTAGCGGGCCGCCCAGCGTCCAGAGCCCCAGCACGCCGGTCATCAGCATCACGAACGTGCCGAGTTCGCGCGAACGCACCACCTGCCCCTCCTCGCGCGCCTTTTCCAGGCGCCGGGGTGAGGCGGGTTCGGTTTTTTCGAGATCGCTTTCCTCGGACATGAATGCTCCAGTGCAAAGCGCGCGGGCGGCACTTCGTCACCGAGGATTATCAAAGCCCGGGGGGTCACGGCATTGGGGGGAAAAGGCGGGGAAACAGGTGCCTGTTTCAGGAATGAGGGGGGCAGCGGGAATAACGGCCCCGATGTGGCGATCTTTAGGCCCGGATCGCCGGAATGTGCCGATCATGCCGGCATCGGACGGGATCGGGGCCGATGATGTCACGTTTCGGACGTGGCATCGGGCGCCGGCGGGTTGGCCGGTGGGCGGGACGCCCGGACCGAGGTCCTGGCCGGCCTGCCGCCCTGCTGCATGGCGGGCGGGCAGAGCGAACACTTACATGCCTGGCCGGCGGATCAGCCCAGCCGGCCCGGTTCGATCTCGATGCCGAGCTGGCCGGCCATTTCCACGACCAGCGCCTGCAGCCGGGCCACCTTTTCCTGCAGTTCGCGGTGGCCGATGCGCAGCGCTTCCAGCTCGGACGGCGACGCGGGCGCCGCGTCGGCGCGCGAGGGCGCGGCCAGCTCGGCCACGTTGACGTCGCCGCACAGCAGGTGCATCCACCGGTGCTCACGCTCGCCGGGCGCGCGCGGCAGCTTCACGACCAGCGCGGGCGCACGTTCGGCCAGTTCGTCCAGGAACGCCTCGACCGACGAGATATCGGCAAACGCGTGCAGCCGGGCCGTGTTCAGGCGCAGTTCGGCGGCCGTCTGGGGGCCGCGCAGCAGCAGCGTGGACAGCAGCGCCGCCGACTGGCTCGGCACGCCCAGCACCTTGCCCAGGTTCTGTTCGAAGCGCGGCACGCGGCTGCTGCTGCCCTCGAAGACCAGGCTCAGCGACTTCAGGCCGTCGATGGCGGCCAGGATCTCGTCCTCGGTCACGCTCATCACCGGCGCGCGCGCCGTCTTCTGGTTGCATCCCGCGGCCAGCGCGTTCAGCGACAGCGGATAGGTGTCCGGCACGGTGAACTGCTTTTCCAGCAGCACGGCCACCACGCGGCCCTCCAGCGGGGTCAGCGCGCGCAGCGCGGGGCGGGACGGGGTGTCGGGCGTGGGTTCCATGATGGCATCGGGCAGGTTTTCGAGGGGCCCATTGAAGCGCAACCGGGCGGGCGATGCAACCGCGCCGGGCAAGCTGCATTGTCACGCAGTGTATCTGGCGCCGGCGGGGCCACAGGCCGATACGCGCGCGGGCGGTGCGCGACACATCGCCGATACGCCGGCGCCCGAAGCTTGCGCCATCGCCACTGCAAGCGGGGACCGCCCCGGAAGGAACATCATGAAGCTCTATGCCAACGAGGTGTCATCGGCCACGTCGCGCGTGAAGATCGCGCTGGCGCTCAAGGGCCTGGCGGTCGAGATCGAGCCGGTCACGATCTTTGGCGAGGCGGCCGAGTCACGCCAGGCCCGCTACCGCGCGATCAACCCGCAGGGGCTGGTGCCCGCGCTGCAGACCGACACCGGCGAGCTGATTACCCAGTCGCTGGCCATCATCGAATACCTGGACGAACGCTACCGCACGCCGCCGCTGCTGCCGGCCGACCCCGAGGACCGCGCGTTTGCGCGCGCCATTGCGCTGTCGATCGCCGCCGAGATCCACGCCTTGCTGCCGCCGCGCGTGGCTGCGCGCCTGTCGACCATTCCCGGCATGGACGCCGAGGGCGTGGCCGCGTGGGCGCGCCACTGGGTCGACATGGGCTTCTGCGCGATCGAGGAACGGCTGGCGGCGCGCCGCACCGGGCGCTTCGTGGTGGGCGACGTGCCGACCGTGGCCGACATCTACCTGTTCCCGCAGGCCATTGGTGCCGGGCGCATGGGCTTTGACGTCGCGCAGCGCTGGCCGCACATCGCCGCCATCGTCGCGGCGCTGCACGACGTGCCGGCGTTCGCGCTCAACGCGCCGGCGCCGCGCACGTAGGCGTGCGGGCCGGGGCCGGGCATAACGACTTGCGAAAACATTCGTTGGGATTCGCGCGCGGCGGGCGTACGGTCGGGGCTCCAGTCACCCTTACTGCCGCCCCGCATGACGATCGATCGCCGCCAGTTCCTGCATGCCGCCAGCGCCGTTGCGCTGGCCGGCGCCCTGCCCACCGCGCACGCCCAGCCCCGCCCGGTGCTGAAGGCCGGCGACCAGAAAGGCGGCCTGCGCGCGCTGCTGGAATCGGCCGATGCGCTCAAGGGCCTGACCTACGACATCCAGTGGACCGAGTTCCCGGCCGCCGCGCCGCTGGCCGAGGCGCTTAACGCCGGCGCCGTCGACAGCGGGCCGATTGGCGACGCGCCCGCGATCTTCGCGCTGGCGGCGGGCACGCGCATCCGCCTGATCGGCGCCAATCGGTCAGACCCGTATGGCACCGCCGTGCTGGTGCGGCCGGATTCGCCGCTGCGCAGCGCGGCCGACCTGAAGGGCAAGCGCATCGGCACCAATCGCGGCTCGATCGGCCATTTCGTGACGCTCAAGGCGCTGGCGTCGGCCGGCCTGAAGCCCGAGGACGCCGACATCCGCTTCCTGCCGCCAGCCGATGCCAAGCTGGCGCTGACCAACGGCTCGGTGGATGCCTGGGCCACGTGGGAGCCGTATACGGCCATGGCCGAGACCAGCGGCCATGCGCGCGTGCTGGTCAGCGGGCGCGGCCTGTGGTCCGGCCTGAGCTACCTGGCCGCCACCGACACGGCGCTGGCCACCAAGCGCGCCGTGCTGGCCGACTTCCTGCAGCGCGTGGTGCGCGCGCAGGTCTGGTCGTACCAGCACGTGCCCGAGTTCTCGGCCACGCTGGCGCGCATCATCGGCATTCCGCCCGAGGCGGCGCGGCTGCAGTTCGAGCGCCGCCGCACACGCTGGCAGGCCATCGACGCCGAGGTGGTCGCCATCCAGCAGCAGACCGCCGACTTCTACCTGCAGGCCGGGCTGCTGAAGCAGCGGCTGGACGTGGCGGCCACGTTCGACCGCAACTTTCCGCTGACCGCCTAGCCGGCCGTTGCAATCAGCGCGCGGCGGCCGTGCGGGCCGCGCGGCGCGCCAGCAGCGGATCGGCCACGCCGTCGACGCCCACCAGGCCGAGCACCGTGGTCAGGCCCCATTGCGCGCCTTCGTAGGCGTTGGTGGGGTCGAACCATTCGTCGCGCGAGTGCGAGCCGCCCGACTTGCCGCCGCTGCCGATGATGATGGCCGGGATGCCCAGCGACATCGGCACATTGGCGTCGGTGCTGCCGCCGCGCAGCGAGGGCGCTTCCTTGGCGCGGCTGCGGATCACGCGCACCGCCGACTGCACGATCACGGCGTCGGTGGGCGTCTGCCCGGCAGGCCGGTCGCCGATCATGCGCGTCTGGAACGTGATCTCCTGCCCGCGCGCGGGCTTCCAGCGGGCGTTCTCGTCGGCCACGCCGGCGGCGATCGCGTCCATGATCTGCTTTTCGGCCTCCAGCAGCGCAGGCGTGCCGTTGGAGCGGATGTCGATGGCCATGCGGGCATCGCCGGCAATCGCGTTGACCGACGTGCCACCGCCCACTGTGCCCACCGTGAACGTGGTCTTGGGATCGGTGGGCGTGCGGACGTCGCCAATCTTGCTGACGGCGCGGCCCATCGCATGGATCGCGCTGGGCAGGCCGAACGCGCCGAAGCTGTGGCCGCCCGGCCCCTTGAACGTGACTTCGTAGCGGTGGCTGCCGGTGCCCTGCGTGAGCACGCGCTCGCCGGTGCCGGGTTCGATGCCGACCATGCCGTCGATGTCGGCATGGTCGCGGAACACGGCCTTCATGCCGCGCAGGTTGCCCAGTTCCTCCTCACCGACGTTGCCGACGAAGACCAGGTCGCCCACGGTGCGCACGTTGTTGTCGTTGAGCACCTTGAGCCAGGAGAGCAGCACGGCCAGCCCGCGCGTGTCGTCGCCGATGCCGGGCGCGTAGAGCTTGCCGTCGCGCGCCTTCACGGTAACGTCGGTGCCTTCCGGGAAGACCGTGTCCAGGTGGGCCGATACCAGCAGCTTGGGCCCGTTGCCGGTGCCCTTGCGGATGCCGATGGCGTTGCCTTCGGCGTCGATATGGGCGTCCGACAGCCCCAGCGCCTTGAGCCGGGCCACGAAGTATTCGGCGCGCGCCTTTTCCTTGAACGGCGGCGCGGGGATCTCGGTCATCGTCTTCAACTCGGCCAGCGCGCGGGCGTCGTCGGCGCGCACGTCGGCCATCAGCTTCTGGTAGACCGGGGCGGCCTCCAGCCTGGCGTAGGCGCTATCGACGGATGGGGGAAACCTGCGGGACGGTCAGCGTCTGACCCTGGGCGATGCCGGCGGAAAACGCGGCGGCAACGGCGACGACAACAACGGTACGGCGAGCATGCATGGGGGCGATCCTCTGGCAGTGGGGAAACCGTGGTCGACCACGATTGTGCCAGCGAATGCGGGTGGGGGTTGGGGGTGGGAGTTGGGGGTGGCGGCGTGGGTGGCAGGTTGGGTCGCTGGCCCTCTCCCCCGGCCCCTCTCCCGCGCAGCGGGAGAGGGGAGACCACAGACGCCATCCTCAACCCCCGGGGGGGGCGGGAGAGGGAGGCCGGGCTCAGAAGCCCAGGCTGGCCAGCAGGTCGTCCACCTGGGACTGGTCGGACACGACGTCGGCCTTGCCTTCCGGGTTGATCTGCGGGCCGTTCATCAGCGTCGGGGCCGCTTCCACGCGGCGGTCCGCCGGCACGTTGTCGATCAGCACCTGCAGCAGTTCCTGCTCCAGGGTGCGGATCATGTCCATCATCTTCTTGATCACCTGGCCAGTCAGGTCCTGGAAGTCCTGGGCCATCATGATTTCGAGCAGGTGGCCGCCGGTGGCCTTGGCCTTCTGCGGGACCTCGGTCAGGAACTCGCGGGTGTCCAGCACCAGCGCGCGGGCGTCGCCCAGCTCCACCGGTTGCGCGAACCACTCGTCCCAGCGCTTGTCCAGCGCGGTGGCCTTGCCTTCCAGGTCTTCCTGCAGCGGCTGCGCCAGTTCCACGGCGGTAAGCGTGCGCTCGGCCGCCTGCTCGGTCATGGCGGCGATGTAGTTGAGGCGGTCGCGCGCATCGGGAATGGCCAGGGCGGCCTTCTCGATTTCCTTGTCGAGCCCCAGCTCACGCATGTTGTCGCGCAGCATTCGCGTCAGGTTGCCGATGCGATGGATGATCTGCTCGGCCGATTCTTGGCTGAAAGTCGGAGTCGTCGACATGTCGCGTACCTCTTCTTATTGACCGAGCTTCTCGAAGATCTTGGTGATCTTTTCGTCCAGCGTTGCGGCCGTGAAGGGCTTGACCACGTAGCCGTTGGCGCCGGCCTGCGCGGCGGCGATGATGTTCTCCTTCTTTGCCTCGGCCGTCACCATCAGCACCGGCGTCTTCTCGATGCCGGGCGTGGCGCGGATCGACTGCAGCATGGTCAGGCCGTCCATGTTGGGCATGTTCCAGTCCGACACCACGAACTGGAAGCTGCCGTCCTTGGCCTTTTCCAGGCCGGCGGCGCCGTCCTCGGCTTCCTCGACGTTGGTGAAACCCAGCTCCTTGAGCAGGTTACGGATGATCCGACGCATGGTCGGGAAGTCGTCGACCACGAGGATCTTGATGTTCTTGTCCACTATACGGCTCCAAAACGGTTGCGGATGACGGTGCCATCCGGTTGTTGTTGCTGATCTGACCTCTCCCGCGCGCGCTCCGGCACTACACGCGCTGCGCCCGCGCGCCGAACGTCGCCAGGTGGGCCATGACGCGCTGGCTCATCTGGTTCAGTGGCACGACTTCATGCACGCCGCCGGTGGCAATTGCCTCCTTCGGCATGCCGAATACGATGCAGGACTGCTCGTCCTGCGCCAGGTTGTACGACCCGGCTTCCTTCATCCGCAGCATGCCGCGGGCGCCGTCCTTGCCCATGCCGGTCAGGATCACGCCGGTCACGTTCTTGCCGCCGTGGATGGCGGCCGAATCGAACAGCACGTCCACGGACGGGCGATGCCGGTTCACCGGCGCCTCGGCCGACAGGTGCGCCACGTAGTTGGCGCCGCTGCGCGCCAGCAGCAGGTGCGAGTCGCCCGGGGCGATGTACGCGTAGCCGGGCAGCACGCGCTCGCCGTGCTCGGCTTCCTTGACCGTGATGCGGCACAGCCCGTTCAGGCGCTGCGCGAACGACTTGGTGAAGCCGGCCGGCATGTGCTGCACGATCATGACGGCGGGCGAATCGGGCGGCAGCGGCATCAGGAATTCCTTGATGGCCTCGGTGCCGCCGGTGGACGCGCCGACGATGATCAGCTTCTCGGTCGACAGCAGCGGCGCGCGCAGGATCGGCGCGGCCGGGGCCCCACCGGTGGCCGCCGCCTCGGGCCGGGCCCGCACGCGGGCGCGGGCCGCGGCGCGGAGCTTGTCGGCGATGGTGTCGGTGTACTCGATCAGGCCGTCGCGGATGCCCAGCTTGGGCTTGGTCACGAAGTCCACGGCGCCCAGTTCCAGCGCGCGCATCGTGATCTCGGACCCGCGCTCGGTCAGCGACGACACCATCAGCACCGGCATCGGCCTCAGCCGCATCAGGCGCTCCAGGAAGTCGAGCCCGTCCATCCGTGGCATTTCCACGTCCAGCGTCAGCACGTCGGGGTTCAGGCGCTTGATCATGTCGCGGGCCACCAGCGGGTCGGGGGCGGTACCCACCACCTCCATGTCCGGCTGGCTGTTGATGATCTCCGTCATCAGGCTGCGGATCAGCGCGGAATCATCCACGCACAGCACCTTGATTTTCGCGGCGGTCATGTTCGTCTCTACGTCTTCAGTTTTCAGGACGGCGTCTTCGCCGTTGCCTGCCGCGTAAACAATTCCACGGCACCACGCGCGGGCGCCTTCGTGGATGTGGACAGCGCGCGTGCCAGGGCACGTTCCTCGCGTTCCACGCCAACCGTATCGTCCTGGCGCGTCAGCCGGCGCACCAGCGCCAGGCCCGTGCGCGGGAAGTAGCTCACGCGCCGGGCGTGCGGACCGCGCAGGTCCTGGGCGGCGACGCGGATCTCCTCGGTGCGCAGGTACTTCAGTACGAAATCGGCATTCCGGTCCCCAATATTGAGGGTCGTCATGTTCGCCAGCACCGCGCCGCCGCCAAAAACCTTGGCCTCCAGGCGCTCGCGGCGGGCGCCCATCTTCAGCAGTTCATTGATCAGCACTTCCAGCGCATAGCAGCCGTAGCGCATCGACGCCGACAGCAGGCGGTCGGCGCCGGCGTTCTCGTCGTCGGGCAGCATGAAATGGTTCATGCCGCCCACGCCCGCGTACTCGTCGCGGATGCACGCGGCCACGCACGACCCCAGCACCGTGGTCAGCACCACGTCGTCGCCGGTCACGTAGTACTCGTTGGGCAGCAGCTTGATGGCCTGCTTGCCGAACTCGCGGTCGAAGTACTTGCGCGTCGCGATGGCCTCTGGAATCTGGGGCGTGCCGCGCATCATGCACCCCCGCCCTTGCCGGCCAGTTCGTAGACGGTCTGCCCGCGCAGCTGGAACGCGCGCGAGACATAGGAAAAGTTTTCCGAATGGCCGGCGAACAGCAGGCCATGCGGCTTGAGCATCGGCGCGAACCGTTCCAGGATGCGGCCCTGGGTCGGCTTGTCGAAGTAGATCATCACGTTGCGGCAGAAGATCGCGTCGAACTTCTCGCGGATGCCCCAGTCGGGCGCCAGCAGGTTCAGCGGCGCGAACGTGATGGTCGACGCCAGGTCGGGCTTGACCTTGACCGACCCCGCACGGGCGCCGGTGCCTTTCAGGAAGAAGCGGCGCAGCTGTTCCTGCTGCAGGCGCGCCACCTGCTCGGTGGTATAGACCCCCGCGCGCGCCTTGGACAGCACCTGCGTGTCGATGTCGGTGGCCAGCACGGTGGCGGCGCGGTCGCCCAGCGCCTCGGCCAGCGTGATGGCGATCGAGTACGGCTCTTCGCCGGTGGATGCCGCCGCGCACCACACGCTGTAGGGCCGGCCCACCTTCCTGGCATGTTCGGCCAGCAGCGGAAAGTGGTGCGATTCCCGGAAGAACGACGTGAGGTTGGTGGTCAGCGCGTTGGTGAAGTATTCCCACTCGTCCGACCGTTCGTCGGCTTCGAGCAGTTCCAGGTACGTGCCGAAATCGCTGATCTGCAGCGAGCGCAGGCGCCGCGCCAGGCGGCTGTAGACCATCTCGCGCTTGTGGCTGCCCAGCGAGATGCCCGCGCGCTTGTGGATCAGCG
This sequence comes from Cupriavidus sp. H18C2, assembly GCF_049393795.1. Lineage (NCBI taxonomy): Bacteria > Pseudomonadati > Pseudomonadota > Betaproteobacteria > Burkholderiales > Burkholderiaceae > Cupriavidus > Cupriavidus sp. H18C2. Next base: position 1,510,566 of record NZ_CP186011.1, read on the forward strand.
TGCGGACTTTCTCGAAGTCACGCTCGGTCAGCAGAAAGTCACGCATGTCGTCGCGCAGCGGCGCCAGCACCGGCGTGCCGGCACTGGCGGCCGCGCCTGGCTTCCCGGTGGCGCTGGAGGAAGAACGGAGCGGCGTCATGGGTGTATGTCTTCAGGGTTGCCGATGCACGGCGGTTACAGGCGTCTTCGGGGGCGGGCCGGCAGGCGCTTTAGGCGAGCTCGGCCTCGATCAGCTCCATCTCGGGGCTGGTCATCATGCGTTCGATGTCGATCAGGATCAGCATCCGGCCTTCCACCGAACCCAGGCCCGTCAGGTGCTCGTTCGACACCGACACGCCGAATTCCGGCGCGGCCTTGATGTCGTCGCCGGTCAGCGTCAGCACGTCCGACACGCCGTCGACCACGATGCCCACCACGCGGCCCGCCACGTTCAGGATGATCACCACGGTCTGGTGGTCATACCGCACGTTGGCCAGGTTGAACTTCAGGCGCAGGTCGACGATCGGCACGATCACGCCGCGCAGGTTGGTGACGCCCTTGATGAAATCGGGCGCGTTGGCGATGCGGGTCACCGTCTCGTAGCTGCGGATCTCCTGCACCTTCAGGATGTCGATGCCATATTCCTCGGTGCCCAGCGTGAAGACCAGGTATTCCTGGCCAGAGGCTTCGCTGCCCTGGGTATCGATGTGTCCGATGCCGGCCATGTCCGTTCTCCTTGCTGTCAGTTACAGTGCGATCGCCATGTCCTGGCGGCGCACGCCGGTGCGCTGCAGCGCGGCCACGTCCACGATCAGCGCGACGCTGCCGTCGCCCAGGATCGTCGCGGCCGAGATGCACGGCACCTTGCGGTAGTTGGTTTCCAGGTTCTTCAGCACCACCTGGTGCTGGCCGATCAACTGGTCCACCAGCAGCGCGAAGCGCTTGCCCTCGGCGGACAGGATCACGGCGATGCCCTGCGTGGGCTCCTGCACGGCGTTGGCCACGTTGAAGACCTTGTGCAGTTCCAGCAGCGGCAGGTATTCGCCGCGCACGTTCATCACGCGCTCGCCGTTGGCGGCGGTGTGCACGTCGTCGGCCTTCGGCTGCAGAGACTCCATCACGCAGTTCAGCGGCAGGATGAACGTTTCCTCGCCGGTGCGCACCGACATGCCGTCCAGGATGGCCAGCGTCAGCGGCAGCACGATGCGCGTGGTGGCGCCCAGGCCCTGGCGCGAGCTGATTTCCACGTGGCCGCCCATTTCCTGGATGTTCCGCTTGACCACGTCCATGCCCACGCCGCGGCCCGACACGTCGGTCACCACCTCGGCCGTGGAAAAGCCCGGCGCGAAGATGAGCTGCCAGACTTCCTCGTCGGGCATGCTCTCCGACACGCCCGGCAGGTTGTTCTGCAGCGCCTTGGACAGGATGCGGTCGCGGTTCAGGCCACCGCCGTCGTCGCTGACCTCGATCACGATGTTGCCGCCCGCGTGCTGCGCGGACAGGATGAGCTGGCCGGTCGGCTCCTTGCCGGCGGCCACGCGCTTCTCGGGGGTCTCGATGCCGTGGTCCAGGCTGTTGCGCACCAGGTGGGTCAGCGGGTCGATGATCCGCTCGATCAGGCTCTTGTCCAGCTCGGTGGCCTTGCCGAAGGTGACCAGGTCGATCTGCTTGCCCAGCTTGCTGGCCAGGTCGCGCACCAGGCGCGGGAAGCGCGAGAACACGTAGTCCATCGGCATCATGCGGATCGACATCACCGCTTCCTGCAGGTCGCGGGCGTTGCGCTCCAGCTGGCCCATGCCCGAGAACAGGCGGTCGAACAGTACCGGGTCCAGCGACGAGGCGGTCTGCGCCAGCATCGACTGGGTGATGACCAGTTCGCCCACCAGGTTGATGATCTGGTCGACCTTCTCGGTCGGCACGCGGATCGAGCCCGAATCCGGCGCATGCGCGGCGGCCGCGGCGGCCGGCTTGGCTTTTTCCTTGTCCTTGGCGGCCGGGGCGGCGGCGGGCGCGGCGGCAACCGGCGCCGGGGCGGCCGCGGGGGCCGGTGCCGGGGCCGGCGCGGCGGCGGGTGCCTCGCCGGGGGCCACGGCTTCCACGGCGATCTGCTTCTCGTCGATCACGAAACAGCAGACCGCGATGATGTCGTCGGTGCCGCACTGGCTGTTCAGCCAGATGGTCAGGTCGCCGTCGGCCTCTTCCTGGCCGGTGATCTCGCCCAGGTTGGCCAGTTCCTCGCGCAGCAGCGCCTGGTCGGCCGGGGACACCTTGATCAGGCGAACCTTGAGGTTGCCGCCGGCCGGCGCTGCGGCCGGCGCGGGGGCCGGGGCCGCCACGGCAGCGGGTGCGGGGGCCGGAGCGTGGCCCGCATCGCCGCCGGCTTCCTGCGCCAGTTGTTGCAGGACGGCGCAGATGCGCTTGAACGTTTCCGGATCGGGTTCGGTGCCGTTGCGATAGGCGTTGAGCTGGTCTTGCAACACGTCCTTGGTTTCCAGAAAGGTGTCGATGATGACCCGGGTCAGGGCCAGTTCCCGCCGCCGCGTGCGGTCTAGCAGGTTCTCGAAGATGTGCGTGGTCTCGGTCAGGGCCGTGAAGCCGAACGTGGCGGCACCGCCCTTGATGGAATGCGCGGCACGGAAGATGGCGTTGAGCGCTTCGGCATCGGGCGACTCGATGTCCACCTCGAGCAGCAGCTGCTCCATTTCAACGAGCAGTTCCTCTGCCTCTTCGAAGAAGGTCTGGTAGAACTGCGTGATATCGATATCGACAGACATGGTTGTCCTGGCTCGCTAGATTGCTGGGAGGACGCGCCGCCCACCGCGGTGGCGCGCCCCCTTCTTCCCTCTGTTCCTACTTGGCCTTCGGCGCGCTGGCAGCCACTGCCGCCGCGCCCGGGGCGCCCTCCACCTGCGCCTGGAACTCCTCGGCCGCGCGCCCCTTAGTGGCCTGCACCTGCACGTCGGCGGCGCTGGCGTTTTCCTGCTCGAACTGGGCCTGCGCACGCTTGTTCAGCACCACGATGCTGATGCGGCGGTTGGTGGGCGCCAGCGCGTCGTTCTTTTCCAGCGGCATCGTGTCGGCCAGGCCCAGCACGCGCAGCACCTTGCCTTCCTGCATGCCGCCGGCAATCAGCTCCTGGCGCGACGCGTTGGCGCGGTCGGCCGACAGCTCCCAGTTGCTGTACGCGCGCTCCCCGCGCATGTACGTGGCCGAGTCGGTGTGGCCAGACAGGCTCACCTTGTTGGGCATCTCGTTGAGCACCGGGCCGATCTCGCGCAGGATGGTGCGCATGTACGGCTCCACCGCGGCGCTGCCGGTGCGGAACATCGGCCGGTTCTGCGTATCCAGGATCTGGATGCGCAGGCCCTCGCTGGTGATATCCAGCAGCAACTGCGGCCGGAACTGGCGCAGCGTGGGGTTGTTCTCGATGATCTGTTCCAGGCGGCCCTTGAGCGCGCGCAGGCGCTCGCTGTCCATCTGGTCGCGGCGGCGCTGGGCGTCGGCCGGGTCGTTGGTCATGGCGCGCATGACCTCGCCGTCCTTGGCCGTGGGGTCCTTGCCGCCGCCGGGGATCACGCTCTTCGACAGGCTGCTCTTGTCGCCGCCGGCCACCGCCACCTTCAGCGGCGTCTTGAAGTACTCGGCCACGCCCACCAGCGTCTTGGGCGACGACGAACTCAGCAGCCACAGCACCAGGAACAGCGCCATCATGGCCGTCATGAAGTCGGCGTAGGCAATCTTCCAGCTATGGTTGCCGTGCGGCTTGGCGTGCGACTTCGCCTTCTTGATGATGATCGGACGAAGGTCCTGGGCGCTGCTCATGGCTGCTCTCCCGTCAGGTCAGGCTCTTGACTTCGCGGACGTGGTCGTCGAGCTCGAGGAACGACGGACGTACCGTGGAGTACAGCACCTTGCGGCCAAATTCCACCGCCACCAGCGGCGCGTAGCCGTTGAGCGACGCCAGCAGGGTCACCTTGATGCATTCGTACATCTTGATGCTCTCGGACACCTGGTGCTCCACCCGCGACGCCAGCGGCGACACGAAGCCGTAGGCCAGCAGGATGCCCAGGAACGTACCCACCATGGCGTGGGCGATCAGGGCGCCCAGTTCGGCCGGCGGCAGGTCTGCCGAGGCCAGCGCGTGCACCACGCCCATCACCGCGGCAACGATGCCGAAGGCGGGCAGGCCGTCGCCGACGCGCGACAGCGCATGGGCGGGAATCTCGGCCTCGTGGCGGAACGTTTCGATTTCGTGGTCCATGAGCGCCTCGATCTCGAAGGCGTTCATGTTGCCGTTGACCATCATGCGCAGGTAGTCGGTCAGGAACTCCATCATCTTGGCGTCGGCCAGGATGCGGGGGTACTGGCTGAAGACACTGCTCGATGCGGGATCGGCAATTTCCTTTTCGAGGAACAGGATGCCCTCGCGGCGTGCCTTGGACAGCAGCACGTAGAGCAGCGCCATCACGTCCAGGTACAGTTCCTTCTTGTACTTGGAGCCCTTGAGCAGCGAGGGCATGGCCTTCATCGTGGCCTTGATGGCCTTGCCGCTGTTGGAGCTGATGAAGGCGCCCACCGCGGCGCCGCCAATGATGATCAGCTCCGCCGGTTGGTAAAGCGCGCCCATGTGGCCGCCGGTGAGGGCGTAACCACCCAGCACCGCCACAACTACGACGACATAGCCAAGAACTACTAGCACGATCGGATCCCCGTCTGAAAAACACGCGTCAGGCGCACAAGGGCTCCCTGGCGTACAGGCGAACGGGGTCAGCGCCCGCCGGTACGTCCGGGGCCCACCTGCCGTGAAGACGTCAGTCCCGATGAACTCAGGCTTCGGTCTGCGCGGCTGTGGCGTCCTTCGAGAGCTTCTTCACCTTTCCGGCCCGCGAGGGCGGACGGCACAGGCTGCAGACGAAGTTCGCGTGCGGCTCATAGGCATGCGTCACGAACTGGCCGCCGCAACAGGTGCACGTGGAAAGCTGCAGCATGTTGCTCTCGAAAAACCGTACTAACGTCCAGGCACGGGTGAAACTTAAGACGATTTCGCCGCCGAGCAGCGAAACGTGCTCGAGGTACAGACGGTAAGCGGCCACTACGGCACGAATGCCCGACGTCTCGCCTTCCTGCACCATGAACTGGTACGCCGAGAAGAACAGCGACGAGTGGATATTCGGCAGCCAGGTGGTGAACCAGTCCGTCGAGAAGGGGAGCATGCCCTTGGGCGGCGACGCGCCCCGGAGCTCCTTGTAGAGCCGGATCAACCGGTCGCGCGAGAGCGTGGTCTCGGCTTCAAGCACCTGCAGGCGCGCCCCCAGTCCGATCAGCTCGATGGCGAGCTGGGTCTGGTTGGCATCCTGCAGGACGCTCTTGCGGTTGGGTACGGGTGTGGCCGTGAAGCTGCGGGCCGGCTGGGCCTGGAGGAGCGCGGTCAATTGAGCGACTCCACAGGTTGCCGGGCCAGCAGGATAGCAGCGTGGATCTGCTGCATATCATGGCTCTTGGCCGTGTGGGTGAGGGTGGACAGCAACGCATGGTCGTCGAAGCGGAAACGGCACAGCACCATGTTGGATGCTGCCAGCTTGACGAGTTGCGCCGACGTCAGCTTGGCAAGGATCTCAGCAATTTCCTTGCTGACACCAAGCCTGAACATGGCTTCCACCTGGTTTTCGCGCACCAGTCGTTGCGCAAGCAGAAGATAGGCGAGATTGACCTCCCTGATCTCCTGGAGAACTTCACTGCTTTCCAATTTTTCCCCGCTACCAAAAAACCTCTCGACCGCTTGTCCGGCGCTTACCGGCATGGAACTCCTGCCGGCGACCAGATCGTTTGGTGCGTGTTCGAGTAGGTACGACGTACAACGAAAGATACTTCGCCCGGTTACACCTTAACCCTGAAACGTTACAGATGTTACAGAGTGCAAGTGAAACTGTTACGTTTATATCGGCAATCCGCCCACAATGCCAATCCCTACTTACGTTGGGGATTGCGGAATGTCGCAAGGAAAAGACATGGCCAGCCAAATTTGTAACAGCGAATGTGACTGACTTCTGATTTTCATCAAAGGTGTAACAGTTTGTGTACAGAACGGATAGGGTTCCCGAGCCGTGCACACGCCACCTGCTGAAGTGGGGTTGCTGCTTTCCACTATTGACGAACCAGCGCGCCTTGGCTAAACACGCGCCGCAGCCACGCGGCCAGCCGCGCAAAGACGTCGTCGGGGGCTTCGCGGAACAGATGCGGCCGCGCACGCTCCACTTGTTCGAGCACGCGGGCGGCTTCCTCGGCACTTACAGAACCGTATTCGAGCGCCAGCCCCAGCAGCGTCCGCAGCTCGCCCACCTTGCTGCGGCCCAGCGCCTCGCTCTGCTCGGTCTGCAGCGCGTACATGACGTCGTAGGCCCGCTGGCGCAGCCCGTCGGCAATCCGCCAGGCCGGCGTGCGCATGCGTTCCTCGATGGCGCGCACATCGACGGCCGACGACGAGATCTGCGCCGCCAGCGCCTCGGTGAACGCCGCGTCGGCGCCCGCTTCGGACAGGATGTTGGCCGCCCACTCGCGCGCGTGATCCACGCGCTGCTGGGGCGTCCAGTCCGGCTGCACGACCAGCGCAAAGCCAAAGCGCTGCGCGTCACGCATCAGCGCCGCCAGCGCGTTGGGCAGTTGCTTGTCGAAGACCTTCTTGGCCCAGCCGTACTCGCCACTGGCCAGCAGCCGCATCACGGCCCGCTCGGTCAGCGGCCCGTCCTGCTGCATCAGCCGCGCGCGCATGAAGTCGTCAAAGGCGGGCGGGATGAACTGCGGGTCCAGCCCGGTGGAAACTTTTACAAAGGCGTCGAAGTCCGCTCGCAACCGCGCTACGGCTTCGGCCGACAGGGACAGACTGATTTCCGTATGCATGATGTTCTGCGGACGTGTGAACGCCCCGGCGCAGCGGGGGTGCCGCTGTGCCGGGGCGTGCCGTCTGGTGACGACGGCGAGTTCAGGCGCCGGGACCAGTCCCGGCGGTCGATCAGAAGGCGCTCCAGTCGCCGTTGTCGGACGCGGCGGTCAATGCCGGGCGCTTCTTGTAGCTATCGGCAGCTTCCTCGGCTTCTTCACCGACGGCCGGCGCGGCGGCCGCCACGGCCACCAGCGCGGTCGCGGCGCGGGACGCCTTGCCACCGGTCTTGCGAGCCTTGCCCACGCGGGCCACAGCCGGCTTGGCGGCCGGCTTGACCACCGAGCGCACGGTCGGGGCGGCCGGGGCGGCCAGCATCGGGGCCGCCGCCACGTGGCCGTCGTCGTCGGACAGGCGGAAGCTGGACACCGAATCCATCAGGCGCGACGCCTGGTCCTGCAGCGACCCGGCCGCCGCGGCAGCCTGCTCCACCAGCGCCGCGTTCTGCTGCGTCACCTCGTCCATCTGCGCCACGGCCTGGTTCACCTGCTCGATGCCCGAGCTCTGCTCGGCGGAGGCCGCGCTGATCTCGCCCATGATGTCGGTCACGCGCTTCACGGCCTGCACGATCTCGTCCATGGTCGTGCCGGCCTGGCTCACCAGCGCCGCGCCGGTATCCACCTGCGCCACCGAGTTGTCGATCAGCGTCTTGATTTCCTTGGCGGCGTTGGCGCTGCGCTGCGCCAGGCTGCGCACTTCACCGGCCACCACCGCAAAACCACGGCCCTGCTCGCCGGCGCGGGCCGCTTCCACGGCCGCGTTCAGCGCCAGGATGTTGGTCTGGAACGCGATGCCCTCGATCACGCCGATGATGTCGACGATCTTGCGCGAGGCGTCGTTGATCTCGCCCATCGTCTCCACCACGCGGCCCACCACCTCGCCGCCGCGCACGGCTGTATCCGACGCGTTGGCCGCCAGCCCGCTGGCCTGGCGCGCGTTGTCGGCGTTCTGGCGCACGGTGCTGGTCAGTTCCTCCATGCTCGACGCCGTTTCCTCCAGCGACGCGGCCTGCTGCTCGGTACGCTGCGACAGGTCGTTGTTGCCCGCCGCGATCTGGCGCGACGCCGTGCCGATCGATTCGGCCGATTCCTTGAAGTCGCGCACCATGCCCGAGAGCTGCTGCTGCATCTGGCTCATGGCGTGCAGCAGGCTGTGGTCGTCGCCACGGCGCAGTTCCACCTTGCCCGAGAAGTCGCCGTCGGCGATGCGCGCGGCAATCGACGCGGCGTAGCCCGGCTCGCCGCCAAGCTGGCGCGACAGCTGGCGGGCCAGCAGCCAGCCCAGCACCACCGAGATCACGACGCCGCCCAGCACCAGCAGCAGCATCAGCACGCGCGAGCTGTTGTAGACGCTGGTCGATTCATCCATGTTGGCCTTGGCGCGCTCGTCGCGGCGCTTGACCATCTTGAACAGCACGTCTTCCAGCGCGCGGCTGTCCTTGAGCAGGTCGGTACTTTCCGTGAACACGGTGCTTTCGAACTGCGACGTGTCCAGCGGCTGCTTGCTGACCAGGTCGACGTACTTCTGCATGCGCTCGCGGAACGGCGGCACCAGCGTCTCGTACTGCTTGAACAGGGCCTGGCCCTCGGGCGACGCGAACGAGTCCTTGGCCAGCTTGACGCGGGTTTCCATGGCGGTCAGCGACTTCTGGATCTGTTCCTTCTCGGTCGCCCGCTCGCCCATGGTCGACGCCGACAGCAGCGCAATCTGGGCGCGGCTGGCGTAGACCAGGTTGATGTTGCCGTCCTGCACGGCCTTCAGCGCCTGCAGGTCGGTGTTGTAGATCTTGCCGGTCCATTCCGCCATGCGCCCCATGTTGACCACGCCCAGCAGGCCGATGACGGCACCGATCACGGATACGACCAGGAAGCCGGCGATCAGCCTGGTCGTCACGCGAAGTTGATTGAACCACTGCATAGAACTACCCCCTTCTTCTGTCAGAAATGACCGGAACGGCCACGCCGCTCCGGGTTGCATGTCGCTGCCGCCTGCGTGGGCGGCCGCTCTACCCCGTTCCTGATGCCGCGCCCGAGACGCGGCCCTTTTATGAAAGCCCGGCCACCCTGCGGCGCGCGGGCCTGCTCCCCACTTCAGCCAGCCACATGCGCCAGCGCCGCCACGCCGCGCGGGCGCGCGGGCCGGACCTCGGCCTGCGTGCTCACGCGGAACGTGGAGATCGACTCGCGCAGGCGCTCGGCCTGTTCCTCCAGTGCGCCGGCCGCGGCAGCGGCCTGCTCCACCAGCGCGGCGTTCTGCTGCGTGCCTTCGTCCATCTGCGCCACCGCCTCGTTCACCTGTTCGATGCCCGCGCTCTGCTCGGCCGATGCCGAACTGATGTCGCCCATGATGTCGGTCACGCGCTTCACGGCCTGGACGATCTCGTCCATCGTCGCGCCAGCCTCGCTGACCTGCGCGGCGCCGTTTTCCACGCGCGCCACGGTGTTGCCGATCAGCCCCTTGATTTCCTTGGCCGCATTGGCGCTGCGCTGGGCCAGGCTGCGCACCTCGCCCGCCACCACGGCAAACCCGCGGCCCTGTTCGCCGGCCCGCGCCGCCTCCACGGCCGCATTCAGCGCCAGGATGTTGGTCTGGAACGCGATGCCCTCGATCACGCCGATGATGTCTACGATCTTGCGCGACGCCTCGTTGATGTCCTGCATGGTGTGCACCACGCGCCCCACGGCCTCGCCGCCGCGCAGCGCGGTCTCGGAAGCGTTGGCGGCCAGCCCGCTGGCCTGCCGCGCGTTGTCGGCGTTCTGGCGCACCGTGCCGGTCAACTGCTCCATGCTCGACGCGGTCTCCTCCAGCGACGCGGCCTGCTGCTCGGTACGCTGCGACAGGTCGTTGTTGCCCGCCGCCACCTGGTGCGTGGCCGTGGAGATGCTGGTCATGCCTTCCTGGATGTCATGCACCACCGACAGCAGGCTGCGCTGCATCGTGCGCATTGCACGCGCCAGCGCGCCCACCTCGTCGGCGGCCTTGTGTTCGAACGTCGTGGTCAGGTCGCCGGCGCCCATGCGCAGCGCGAAGTCGAGCATCTCGCTCACGGGCCGCTCCACGCGCGCCACCAGCAGCGCGCCCGACGCCATCGACGACAGCACGGCCAGCGCGAACGCGCCCCACAGCCATGGCCACAGTTGCGCGGCGGCCTCGGCCGACATCCAGTGCACGCCGCCCAGCGCCGCCAGGAACCAGGCCAGCCCGGCCGCCTGCGCCCAGAGGATGCGCCGGCGCAGCGTCAGCCGCGTGAGCCGGCCGAACAGCCCCGCCACGCCGGTGCGCACCACGGCGCCATCGCGGATCGCCAGGCCGGCGGCGCGGTTTTCGCGGAAGCGCCGGTAGGCCGCGTCGGCGGCCTCGATCTGCTCGCGCGTGGCCATCGAGCGCACGGACGTGCAGCCGATGATGCGGCCGTCCACGCGCGTGGCGGTCACGGTGGCCTGCACCCAGTAGTAGTCGCCGTTCTTGCGGCGGTTCTTGACGATGCCGACCCACGACTTGCCGGCCTGGATCGATGCCCAGAGGTCGGCAAACGCTTCCGGCGGCATGTCGGGATGGCGCACGAGGTTGTGCGGCGCGCCCAGCAGCTCGGCCGCCGGGAAGCCGCTGGTCTCCACGAACGCCCGGTTCGCGAAGGTGATCCGCCCCTTGAGGTCGGTCCGCGAGATCAGGTAATCGTCCGGCGAGAGCAGGTGCTCGTGCTGCGTGACTGGCTGGTTGTTGCGCATTGCTGTGTGGCGGCTCTGGGGCCTGGCCCGCCGCGTCGGCGCGGGCCGGGCCGCGGGTTGGTCGGGGGTTCAGGCGGTGCCGGCGGCGGCGTCCAGCGCCGCGAGGTCGTCGACGTTCATCAGCTTCTCGATGTCGGCCAGAATCAGCATGCGACCTTCGAGCGAGCCGAGCCCGCGGATGTATTCGGTTTCCACGCCGCCGGACAGCGCCGGCGCGGGCTTGATCTGCGACGCGGTCAGCGTCAGCACGTCGGACACGCCGTCAACCACGATGCCGGTGGTGCGTTCATGGATATCGACGATGATCACCACGGTGTACTGGTCGTAGCTGATCTGGGCCTGCCGGAACTTGATGCGCAGGTCGATGATCGGGACGATGGTGCCGCGCAGGTTGATCACGCCCTTCAGGTAGTCAGGCGCGTTGGCGATCTGCGTGACCGATTCGTAGCCACGGATTTCCTGGACCTTGAGGATGTCGATGCCGTATTCCTCGCGGCCCAGCCGGAAGGCCAGGAATTCTTCGCCCGCGCCGTCCGCGCGGCTGTTGCTGGTGTTCATGTTGCCCCCGCTGGCAAGGTTGGTCGTGGCCGGGGTAGCGTGCCCCTGGCTGCTGGCGACCCGAGGCGGCACCCGGCGCGGCCCCATGGCCCCGGCCGGACCACCTGCTATGGCCCTCCAGTATTTACGGCAGGCGGCGGGGTGAATTAAGCACGACTTCGTGCCCGGATTACCCCTCCGTGGGAGGGTCCAGCAGCGCGTGGACCGACGCCATCAGCTCTTCGGGGTCGAACGGCTTGGCCAGGAAGCCCGAGGCACCGGCCTCGCGGGCCTGGTCCAGGATGCGGCTGTCGTGCTCGGTGGACAGCATCAGGATGGGGATGGCGGCGTAGGCCGGCGTGGCGCGCAGCGCGCGGATCAGCGACAGGCCGTCCATGCCGGGCATGACCTGGTCGGTCACCAGCATGCCGAACCCGCCCTCCATCGCCACCTCGTGCGCTTCCTTGCCGTCGGCCGCCTCGGTGACCGTGAATCCGCCCGCGCGCAGGCAGGCAACGGTCATGCGGCGCAGGGACGGCGAATCGTCGACGACGAGGATGTGCGGAAGGGACATCGGTGACTCCAGAAGCGGTGGGTCCGCCAGTGCCAAGGCAATGCGGCCGGCGACGGACAGGCCAGCTGGCTGGCGCGCGCCAATGCCGGCACGCGCCACTGCCCTGTCCTTTCCATATCGACACGCCAGCGCCGCGCTTTAGCGTTGGCGGGGCAAAGTTGACAATTTTTCACGTTCGCGCGGTTTCGGCGGTTCCGGCAATGGGCGGACCGGCCCCGGCGCCTACGCCCGCAGCCGCTGGGCGCCGGCCATCAGCTCGGCAAAGGCCGGCACGTCGAGCGGCATGGCCATCAGGTAGCCCTGCACCTCGTCGCAGCCCATGTCGTGCAGGATTTCCAGCTGCGACGCCGATTCCACGCCCTCGGCCACCACCTTCATGCGCAGTTCGTGCGCCAGCGCCACCATCGACCCGACGATGGCCCGGCCCTGCGGGTCGGCGTCCAGCCCGCCGATCAGCGTGCGGTCGATCTTCAGCGTGCCCACCCGCAGCCGCTTCAGGTAACCCAGGCTGGAATAGCCGCTGCCGAAGTCGTCCAGCGCCACGTGGATGCCCAGCGACTGCAGCTCCGCCAGCGTCTCCATCGACTTGCCGATGTCCTTCATGGCCGCCGTCTCGGTGATTTCCAGCGTGATGGCCGACGGCGGAATGTCGTGCTGGTGGATCTGTTCGAGCAGGTACTGCGGGAAATTGCGGCTGGCAAAGCGCAGGCCGGACACGTTGATGGCCACCGGCACCGTCGGCAGCCCGGCGTCCTGCCACTGGCGCACCTGCGCGCAGACCGTGGAGATGACCCAGTCGTCAAGCTTGTCGATCTGGCCCGACTGCTCGGCCACCATGATGAATTCGGCCGGATTCACGGGCCCGAGCGTCGGATGGCGCCAGCGGCACAGCGCCTCGGCGCCCACCACGCCGCGCGACTTCACGTCGTACTTGGGCTGGTAGACCAGCGACAGGGCGTCGTCCTGGATGGCGGGCCAGAGGTCGCGGCGGATCACCCGCATGCGGCGCGCGCGCTCGCCGGCGGCCGAATTGAACACCCGCATCTGGTTGGACCCGCTTTCGCGCGCCTCGGACAGGCTCACGCGCGCGGCCTGCATCAGCGACTCCGACGTGGCCGCGTCGCGCGGGTAGATCGCGATGCCGATGTTGACGCCGATCTGCATCTGCAGCCCGCGCGCGGCCACGAATTCGGACAGCGACCCCAGCACGCGGGCGCCCACGTCGTGCGCGCGGCTGTGCTGCACTAGTTCGGGCACGCCCACGGCAAATTCGTCGCGCGCCAGCCGGGCCAGGAAGTGGTGCGGCTCCAGCGCGGCCTGCGCCAGCGCGCCGGCGTCCTGCGCCAGGATGTCGTCGGCGCGGACTTCGAAGACTTCGTCCACCTCGCGGAAATCGGCGATATGAATCAGCAGCACCGCGCAGGCGGTTTCCGACAGCCGCGCGTGCGCGATGGTCTGGTCCAGCCAGCGCGCAAACGCGGTGCGGTCGGGCAGTTCGGTGCTGACGCTGTATTCGCCCACGGGCGGCTGGCCCCGGCCCGGCGAGCGCACGGTCAGGCCGCCCATGCGGCCATGGGCGCGGCGCACCACGCGCGACTCGCCGCCGCGCCCGGCCGCCGGATGATCGTCGATGGCGTCATCGGGCAGCGCCATGTCGCCGAACGCGCCCGCCCACTTGCGCGACTGCAGCCGGTGCATCGCGTAAAGCCCCGAGCACAGCAGCGCCAGCCCGCCGGCCAGCCACGCCGGCCCGTGCACGCCGGCCGCATCGAGGCAGCCGCGCGGCGACATCGACAGCCCGCCGCACGCCCGGCCCAGCCGCGCGCCGGCCACGGCCACCAGCCCGGCGCCGGCCAGCATCGCCGTGGCGATGGCCAGTTGCCAGCCCCGGCCGCCGTGGCGCGTCCACTGCATCACCGGCGCCAGCAGGTTCGACGCCGCCACGCTGGCGGCCAGCGTGGCGGCGAACGTGGCAGCCATCTCGGCGCCCTGGTTGGCGGCGCTGATCGTGCCGGAGGCGAGCGTCACCCAGAGCGGCATGCCGGTCGTGGTCTGCGACATCAGCGCGGCGGACCAGCCCAGCGACCGGACCGCCTTGCGCCCCGGCTCGCCGTCCGCTTTGGCCGCGCGCAGCCACAGCGCGGCCGCGACGCCGAGCGTGGCCGCAAGCAGCAACAGGAGGGTATTCGTGGCAATCATCGGGGGGGCGCGAAGAATGACGGCAGCGGCGCGGCGGACAACAAGATGCGGGATGGGAAAAACCCCGCATCATGGCATCCCGCGCGCGTGCTGTGAACCTGGAACCGCGTGGCAATCTGTCCTGTCTTGTATCGGTCCGGAAACAATCAGAAGGCAGCCCAGTCGTCGTCGGCCGATCCGCCGCCCGGCTGGTTCATCGCGGGACGCAGCAGCTTGGGCTCGCGGGCCGTGCGGACCACGGGCTGACGCTTGGCGGCCGGGCGGGCCGGTGCCTTGGCAGCCGGGGCAGCCTTGGGCGCGGCCGGGGCGGGGGCCGGGGCCGGACGGGCCGGGGCGGCAAGCTGGCGCGTCGCGCCGCCGTCGGATGCCAGCGAGAACACCGACACCACGCTCTTCAGCTTCTGCGCCTGTTCTTCCAGCGCGCCGGCTGCGGCGGCGGCTTCTTCCACCAGTGCCGCGTTCTGCTGCGTTACCTGGTCCATCTGCGACACGGCCTGGTTCACCTGCTCGATGCCGGTGGTCTGCTCCTGCGACGCCGCGCTGATCTCGTTCATGATGTCCGTCACGCGGCGCACGGCCTGCACGATCTCGCCCATCGTCTGGCCGGCCTCGGCCACGAGCTTCGTGCCGCTTTCCACGCGCTGGCCGGACTCACTGATCAGCGACTCAATTTCCTTGGCGGCGTTGGCGCTGCGCTGCGCCAGGCTGCGCACCTCGCCCGCCACCACGGCAAAGCCACGGCCCTGCTCGCCGGCGCGGGCCGCTTCCACGGCCGCGTTCAGCGCCAGGATGTTGGTCTGGAACGCGATACCCTCGATCACGCCGATGATCTCCACCACCTTGCGCGACGCGCCGTTGATCTCGTTCATCGTGTCCACCACGCGGCCCACCACGTCGCCGCCCTTCATGGCGATCTGCGACGCCTCGCCGGCCAGCATGCCGGCCTGGCGCGCGTTGTCGGCGTTCTGCCGCACGACCGTGGTCAGTTCCTCCATGCTCGCGGCGGTCTGCTCCAGCGACGCGGCCTGTTCCTCGGTGCGCTGCGAGAGGTCGGTGTTGCCCGCGGCGATCTGCTTGGTGGCGGACGCGATCGAATCGGTCCCGCCGCGCACTTCGGACACGATGCCGGACAGGCTGTCCTGCATCTTCGCCAGCGCCTGCATCATCCGGCCAATCTCGTTCTTCGACATGCTGCTGATGTGCGACGTCAGGTCGCCGCCGGCCATGCGCTCGAACACGGTCAGCGCCTCTTCCACCGGGCGCACGATGGCGCGGTGGAGCATCACGGCCGCGCCGATGGCAATGGCGATGCCGGCGACGATCAGCACGATCGCCATCATCCGGATCGTCTCGAAGCGCGACTGGGCCGTCTCGAAGCTCGTCCTGGCCGCTTCCATCTGGAATTTTTCGAGCTTGTCGTGCGCGGAGGCCATGCTGCGCTGCAGCTCGGGCATCACGTCGCGCGCCAGCTTCAGCGATTCTTCACGGTTGCCGGCGGTCAGCGCCTGCTGCCACCTGGCCACGCCTTTCTCGAAGAAGTCCTGGCGCTTGGCGGCCAGCGCGCTGGACAGCACCTTTTCCTCGTCGTTCTGCGGCAAGGCCATGTAGCGCTTCCAGCCGCGCTCGGACGATTCGATGAACGTCTTGGAGCGGTCCACGTGCTTCTGCATGTCGTCGCCCTCGCTACCCGGCATGACGGTGCGGTCCAGCGCCAGGCGCAGGCGGGTGGTGCCGACCATGGCCTCGGCCAGCGCCTGCGACGACGCCAGCTGGTTCGTGTAGGTCTCCCTCAGCGCATCATTGGACTGGGAAATCCCATGCAGTCCCGCGCCGCCCACAAGCAGCAGGATGGCCCCGAGCAAGGCCATGGCGCCCCGCAGGAGGGTCTTGATCTGGATATTCTGGTGAAAGGACATGATGTGCTGACCATTAGGAGATAACCCGGAGCCACTCCCCTGCCCCGGTCCGGCAGACCGACACCCCGTACGGCCTGCTCAGGACTCGATAACGGTCGGCTGGCAACCTTACTTGAGTTGCGCGGCAAATCGATTTCGGGTATGGCGCGTGATGCACTTGGATTCGCGCCAGCCCGATTAAACACCGCTGCCGCGCCAACGCGCCATTTGCCCCGGCGGTAATGAAAATCCTTGAAGACTGTATTCAGCGCCTGCTGAATCCGCGCTTTGAATGGCGGCCCGGCCAATGGCGAATGGCGGAATTGTCTGATGGCGGCGGCCCGTACCGGCACCGCAAGGCTGGCGCCCCATGGGCCGCGCGTTTGCAGATGGGCCGCGCATTTTGCGCTCGCCCTGGCTGACTTTGTCGTCCGATATAAGTTCAGTAATTCTTCGTTATTGAGAATTTTCGCAAAATGCGGGTCTGACGCCTTAAAGCATTTGCAGCCCGGCCGTCTATGGTTATAAAATGCTTTGCGTCAATTCACGGACCCACCAGTAAATCGAGGGATACAAATGGCGACATATCAGGAAATCGTTCAGAAAATCAGCGAACTGCAGAAGCAGGCCGAAGAGATCAAGGCACGCGAACAAGCGTCCGTGATCGCCGAGATTCGCGAGAAAATCGAACAATTTGGCCTGACCGCCGAAGACCTGGGATTTGGCGGCAAGGCCGCGGCCGGCAAGAAGGTGCCGGTGGCCCGCAAGGTGCCGGTCCGTTACCGCGACAGCGCCGGCAATACCTGGACGGGCCGCGGCAAGCGCCCGGGCTGGCTGACCCAGGCCCTGGCCAACGGCAAGTCGATGGAAGACTTTCTGATTCGCTGATCTCCGCCGCCACGCGGGATCATAAAAAAACCGGGCTTCCGCCCGGTTTTTTATTGGCTGCGTCGATTCAGTTCGCAAACCCCATCGGATTCATCGACTGCCAGCGCCAGGAATCCTCGCACATGCGGTCGAGGTCGTGCCGGGCACGCCACCCGAGCAGCGACTGGGCCAGCGACGGATCGGCGTAGCACGACGCGATATCGCCGGGCCGCCGGTCGACGATCTGGTACGGCACCGGGCGACCGCTGGCACGTTCGTAGGCCTTCACTACCTCCAGGACGCTGTAGCCACGGCCGGTGCCGAGGTTGACCGTGACGCCGCCGGTGTGGTCGCGCAGGTAGTTCAGCGCCGCCACGTGGCCGTCGGCGAGGTCGCAGACGTGGATGTAGTCGCGCACGCCGGTGCCGTCCACGGTTGGGTAGTCGTCGCCATAAACACTGAGTTTTTCCCGGCGCCCGCCGGCCACCTGGGCCACGTACGGCATCAGGTTGTTGGGAATACCGCCCGGGTCTTCGCCGATCAGCCCGCTTTCATGCGCGCCGACCGGATTGAAATATCGCAAAAACGCGATGCGCTATTCCGGATCCGATTTTTCGAGATCGCGCAGGATCTGCTCGCCCATCAGTTTGGTCTGGCCGTAGGGATTCGTGGCCGATAGCGGGAAATCTTCCAGAATCGGCACGGTATGCGGATTGCCATACACGGTGGCCGACGAACTGAAGACCAGTTGCTTGACGCCGGCCGCCTGCATGGCGCTGCACAGCGTAATCATCCCTTCGAGATTGTTACCGTAATACGCCAGCGGCTGGCTGACCGATTCCCCCACGGCCTTGAGCGCCGCGAAATGGATGGCGCCCGTGATGTCGTGCTCGGCAAACAGGCGGTCCAGCAGCGCGCGGTCGCGCACGTCACCCTCGACAAATTGCGGCGTGGTGCCGGTAATGCGGGCCAGGCGGTTCACGACCTCGCGGTTACTGTTGCAAAGATTATCGAGCCCGATCACCTGATAGCCAGCGGCATGGAGCGCCAGCCAGGTGTGGGAAGCGATATATCCGGTTGCGCCAGTGAGCAATAGGGTTTGAGCCATGGAGATATTGAGATCGGATTTGTGTCGGTGCCGGCGGCAAATGGCCGGCCGGCACCCATCTTAACCGAGCGATATTACGACCGCCTCGTCCGTTTGTACGGTCGTCTACATTTCCCGCCCGGCCCGTTCGGGCTGCCGGGCCATCAGCGGCAGGCCGGCCCGCGCCTGCCAGGCTTCGTAGGCCGCATGGAGCCGCCAGCCCGATTCCAGGTCGCGCATGCCCAGCAGTTGCGCCACGGCGGCCGGCGTTGCGCCAGCATCGAAGTGCATCGCACCGCACGTGTTGCGCAGCGTCTGCGGCGATGCCCGCTCGCTGCGCCCGGCCAGCACGCCGGCTTCCTCCAGCAGGATCTCGACCCGCCGATAGACCGACGCCGCGTGCATGGGCCGGCCGTTGGCCATGGCCGGGAAGACCAGGTCGCCGAGCGTGTCGGCGGCCGCCCGCAAGGCCAGCCACTGGCGCAGCGGCGCGCGGGCAAAGCCGAACAGCGGCACCGTGTACGCGCGGCCGTTGTCGGGCCGGACCATGCGGATCGACATGGCACCGTCGTTGACCCGTTTGATGGACTCGATGCGCAACGCGCGCACCTCGGCCACCTTGAGCCCGCCGCCCAGCAGCACGGCCAGCAGCGCCACGTCACGCGCGCGCTTCCACGCCGTCGGCGAAATGCCGTCCTTGCCAGCCTTGCCGTCGCGCTCGGCCGGCAGCCCCGGCGCGAGGATGCGCGCCACCAGCAGGTCACGCTCGCCGGGCAGCAGGAAGGCGGTCGGATCGTTCTCGCCCTCGGCCAGATGCGACTTCACGGCCTGGCTGGCCGGGTTGTGAAGGTTCTGCTGCAGCGAGGCCAGGTGGTGGAAGATCCGCTCTATCAATCTGGCGTAGCGATAGCGATGGCGCTTGTGCAGGTCCTGGGCGTCCAGGAACGCGCCGATCTGGGCCGCCGACCATTTCAGCGGCGGCAGGCCCTGCTCGCCCGACCAGCGCAGCAGCTTGCCCCACATCGCCCGGTAGACGACGGCCGTGCCGGGCCGAAAACCATGGTGCGCCAGCCAGCCATCGAACGCGCGTTCGGGCTGGCCATACCACGCCGCCAGGTCGGCGTCGAACAGGTCGTCGGACACCGGCTTCGGCCCTTTGGCCGGGACACCGTCGGTCGCTGGGTGAGTCACCACTGATCTCCTGCTTGGCGCGTCGCAATCCGCTCATTGTAGACAAAGCGCCACTGGCAGCCGGACGCCTGCGCGGAAATGTCCTGCCAACAAGTTGCACGATGCGCGGGCACCGTGATACCTTGCCAGCCATCATGCAACTGGTTGCATAGTTGCATTCGCTCCGATGACCCCGAAGGAACCGTCATGGCCATTCCCGCCCTGCTGCAAAACCTGTCGCTGCCGGCCGTCTGCTCGCCGCTGTTCATCATTTCCAACCCGGACCTCGTGATTGCCCAGTGCAAGGCCGGCGTGGTCGGCTCGTTCCCGGCCCTGAACGCCCGGCCGGCCGAGAAGCTGTCGGAATGGCTGGACCGCATCACGACCGAACTGGGCGAGCACGACGCCAAGCACCCGGACCGTCCCGCCGCTCCGTTCGCCGTGAACCAGATCGTGCACAAGTCGAACGACCGGCTCGAACACGACCTGGAACAGTGCGTGCGCTACAAGGTGCCGATCGTGATCACGTCGCTGGGCGCGCGCGCCGAGGTCAACGACGCCGTGCACGGCTACGGCGGCATCGTGCTGCACGACGTGATCAACAACAAGTTCGCCCGCAAGGCGATCGAGAAAGGTGCCGACGGCCTGATCGCCGTGGCAGCCGGCGCGGGCGGCCATGCCGGCACGCTGTCGCCGTTTGCGCTGCTGCACGAGATCCGCGAATGGTTCGATGGCCCGCTGCTGCTGTCGGGCGCCATTGCCAGCGGCGACGCGGTGCTGGCCGCGCAGGCCGCCGGCGCCGACCTGGCCTACATCGGCTCGGCCTTCATCGCCACGCTGGAAGCCAACGCCCAGGACGCCTACAAGCAGATGATCGTCGACAGCACGGCCGACGACATCATCTACTCGAACCTGTTCACCGGGGTGCACGGCAACTACCTGCGCGAAAGCATCGTGCGGTCGGGCCTGGACCCGGAGGCGCTGCCGACGTCGGACGCCTCGGCCATGAACTTTGGCTCGACCCGCGTCAAGCCGTGGAAGGATATCTGGGGTGCCGGCCAGGGCGTGGGCGCCATCAAGCGCGTGGTGCCGGCCGCCGAGCTGGTGCGCCGGTTTGTGGAAGAGTACGCGCTGGCCCGCCGCCGCCTGGGCCTGGCCCCGGCCGAAGCGGCCGCCCGCGCCGCCAGCGTGGCCTGATCCCGCTCACCCTAGCTGACTGGCTCACTCGCTTGCCCGCGCCGGCCATGCCGGCGGCGGGCGCCAGCCCCACCCGGTCTCAGCCGGGCTTGCGGAGCATCGGCAGCAGTTCCCGCCCCCACTTCACCCAGTCCTCCTGGAACCGGATGCCGCGCATCAGCAGCGCGTACTGGATCTGCTGGCGCCGGTCCAGCGTCCCCGCGAAATCCTTGCTTTCGATGCGCCGGTAGAGCGCCAGCCGCTCCTCGTGCAGCGCGATCAGCCGCAGCATCTCCTGGTCCAGCCCCAGCGGCCCGATTGCAGCATCTGCACGTAGCTTGACCAGAATTTCCTCACGCTGGTCCAGCCCGGCACCGGGCGCCAGCACCCATCGCACCAGTTCCTCGCGGCCGGCCGGCAGCACGTAGTACACCTTCTTGCGGCTCTTCTTCTCGCTGCTGCCGGCGGCGTCCGCCGGCTCGGCCACCGGCGCCTCGCGCGCGGGATCTTCGGCCGAGATCCAGCCCAGTTCGGCCATGCGGCCCAGCTCGCGGTAGATCTGCTGGTGCGTGGCGTGCCAGAAGTAGCCGATGGACTTGTCGAACCGGCGCGCCAGGTCGTAGCCCGACGATGGCTTTTCGATCAGGGAAATCAGGAGCGCGTGCTGGGTCGACATTCGCCGGAGCGTCCAGTGAGCCCGGTTGGCATGGAGATTGCTGCCTAGTGCCGGGAATGTTCAGGGTGGCGCTATGGTAACCCGCAAGTCGGGGCCCGTCATGCCGTTAACCCCTTGGACGCGCCGAGCGGCTGGCCACGAAGGGAGACATCTTCCGATATCGACCGCCCCGGTGGAATTCTGAAATATGACAAGAAAGTCAATTGTCCTGAAACTGATTTAAAAAAATCGAAATGGCTTTTCGCGACCGCCTGCAATACATTCCAGACATTGTTACCCGCATGCGCGCGCCTTTTGTTTGCCGGCCCAACGTTCAGCGCCATGCGTCTCAAGGGAGTCGTCGATGAACGCAAGACCGGAAATTTCCGAAGGCACGTCGGCGGGCGATATCTCCGCCTCCGTCAGTGCGGCGCGCGCCCGTGCCGGTGCCGCGCCGATTTATTACCGGCTGCCGGACACCCCGGACGGCCATCACATCAAGGAATACGCCAGCGGCCTGCGGCAACTGGTGCGCTTTGTCGGCGTGGAAGAACAGGTCGTCAAGTACAGCCTGTTCTGACCTGGTACCCGCCGACGGCGCCAACGCTTGTCTCCTCCTGTCCTCCACGGACCTGGGATTTAAACCCGCGATGATCTCGCGGGTTTTTTTTCGCCCCGACGCGGCGCCCAATGCAAAACGGCCGCCGGGCAAGGCACCCGGCGGCCGTTTCAGTACAGCAAGCTACGTGGGGACGGATCAGTCCACCGTCGCGCCCGACGCCTTCACGACCTTGGCCCACTTGGCGGCCTCGGACTTCATGAACGCGGCCAGCTGGGCCGGCTTCTCGGGGTTGGCTTCGGCGCCCTGCTCGGCCATCTGCTTCTTCACTTCCGGCATGGCCAGGATCTTGACCACTTCGGCGTTCAGGCGGTCGACGATCGGCTGCGGCGTGCCGCCGGTGGCGTACAGCGCGAACCACGACGTGGCTTCATAGCCCGGCACGCCGGCTTCGGCCACGGTCGGCACGTCCGGCAGCGCCGGCGAGCGCTTGCCCGACGTCACGGCCAGCGCGCGCAGCTTGCCAGCCTTCACGTGCGGGTACGACGACGGCAGGTTGTCGAACATCAGGCCGATCTGGTTGCCCAGCAGGTCATTCACGGCCGGGGCGCTGCCCTTGTACGGAATGTGCTGGATGTGCAGGCCGGTCATCGAGTTGAACAGCTCGCCCGACAGGTGCATCGACGAACCGCTGCCCGACGAACCGTACGACAGCTTGTCCGGGTTCGCCTTCACGTAGGCGATCAGTTCCTTGATGTTGTGGACCGGCACCTTCGGGTTCACCACGACGATGTTCGGCACCATGGCCACGCGCGTGATCGGCGCGAAATCCTTGACCGGGTCGAACGGCAGCTTCGAGTACAGCGACTGGTTGATCGCGTGCGTGCCGATGGTGCCCATGAACAGCGTGTAGCCGTCGGCCGGGGCCTTGGCGGCCAGCGACGCGCCGATGTTGCCGCCGGCGCCCGGACGGTTGTCCACCACCACGGACTGGCCCAGCGCCTTGCCCAGTTGCAGGCTGACGATACGCGCCAGGATGTCGGTGGTGCCACCGGCCGAGAACGGCACGATCATCGTGATCGGCTTGGTCGGATAGTTGCCCTGCGCCTGCGCGCCCGTCATGACGGCAAAGCCGGCGGCCATGGCCACGCCAGCGGCCAGCAGGCGTCTGCGCGCCTTCGAGGTTTGGTTGATGATGCTCATCTTGTGCTCCAGGAGTTTGATGCACGCCCGACGGCCCCGCCGCGGGCGCAATGCTTGTGTATCGCTATTCCACCCCGTGCCTCGGGGCGGGCAACTTATACGGGCGCCACCCCCAGCGTGGTTCCGCCGCAGACGTACAGCACCTGTCCCGTCACGAAACCATTCTCGGGGGCGAGGAAGAACAGCGAGGCACGCGCCACATCTTCCGGCGTTCCCATTCTCTTCACGGCGATGCTTGCCAGGATGCGCCGTGTCTGTTCGCTGCCCTCCGGATTGCTCCGTCGGAACAGCTCGGTGGCGATGGGACCCGGTGCCACGGCGTTGACGGTGATACCGTCGCCGCCCAGCTCCATCGCCAGCGTTCGGGTCATGCCAACCAGCCCGGCCTTGGCCGCGGAATACACCACGCGCTCGGGCTTGCCCAGCGCCGCGCGCGAGGCCATGTTGACGATACGTCCAAAGCCGGCCGCGCGCATCGCGGGCAGGCAGGCCTGGGTCAGCAGCATCGTGGCCTGCAGCGTCAGGCCCACGACATAGTCCAGATCGGCCGCCGTGGCCGTGTCGGCCGTGCCGGGCCGCGTGGCGCCGGCGTTGTTCACGAGCCGCGTCACCGCGAACTGCGCGGTCACCTGCTCGCCCACCGCGCGCGTGGCGTCGGCATCGGTCAGGTCGGCCTGGAAGAAGGTCATGTTGGGGTGCGACCACGTCGGCGCTGCATAGTCGACATTGATCACACGGGTCACGCCGTCGGCGAGCAGCATCTCGGCAATGGCACGGCCGATACCGGAACTGGCGCCAGTCACAAGCGTGGCAACGGGAAGGGACATCTCGATACTCCGCACCGGCCGCCCAGGGCGCCGGGTCAGTCAAAAAAGATGCGGCCGGACCGGCGAGCCCGTCGGCCTGGCCGCAATGCTCTACCTCGTTGGGGAAGAGACACTACCTGGACTTCCCATCCGGGTTAACGGCAGGAAGCGAGGGGAAGTTGAGTGGTCTCAGGGCCAGCTCAAGACCCCCAATTACCTCAAACCCGCTCGATCACCATCGCGATGCCCTGGCCCACGCCGATGCACATCGTGCACAGCGCAAAGCGGCCGTTGGTGCGTTCGAGCTGGTACAGGGCGGTGGTCACCAGGCGCGCGCCGCTCATGCCCAGCGGGTGGCCCAGGGCGATGGCGCCGCCGTTCGGGTTCACGCGCTTGTCGTCGTCGGCCACGCCCAGTTCGCGCAGCACGGCCAGGCCCTGCGCCGCGAACGCCTCGTTCAGTTCGATCACGTCGATCTGGTCCAGCGACATGCCCAGTTGCTTCATCAGCTTCTGCGTGGCCGGTGCCGGGCCGATGCCCATCACGCGCGGTGCCACGCCGGCCGTGGCCATGCCGACAATGCGGGCGCGCGGCTTCAGGCCGTGCTGCTTCAGGCCCGCCTCGCTTGCCAGCAGCAGCGCGCAGGCGCCGTCGTTCACGCCCGACGCATTGCCCGCCGTCACGGTGCCGTCCGGGCGCACCACGCCGCGCAGCTTGGCCAGCGCTTCCATGCTGGTGGCGCGCGGGTGCTCGTCACGGTCCACCACGATCGGGTCGCCCTTCTTCTGCGCGATGGTGACCGCGGTGATTTCCTGGGCCAGCGTACCGTCGGCCTGGGCGCGCGACGCCTTTTCCTGGCTGCGCAGCGCCATCAGGTCCTGGTCCTCGCGGCTGATCTTGTAGTCGGTGGCCACGTTCTCGGCCGTCTCCGGCATCGAATCCACGCCGTACGCGGCACGCATGGCCGGGTTGATGAAGCGCCAGCCGATGGTGGTGTCGAAGATCTCGGCTTGGCGCGAGAACGCCGACGTGGCCTTGCCCATCACGAACGGGGCGCGGCTCATGCTTTCCACGCCGCCCGAGATCATCAGGTTGGCTTCGCCCGACTTGATCGCCCGCGCGGCCGTGCCGGTGGCGTCCATGCCCGAGCCGCACAGGCGGTTGATCGTCGCGCCCGGCACTTCCTGCGGCAGCCCGGCCAGCAGCAGCGACATGCGCGCCACGTTGCGGTTGTCCTCGCCCGCCTGGTTGGCGTTGCCGAAGATCACGTCGTCGATGGCCTTCCAGTCCAGGTTGGCATTGCGGGCCATCAGGGCCTTCAGGGGCACCGCGCCCAGGTCGTCCGCGCGCACGGCCGACAGGCTGCCGCCGTAACGGCCGATGGGGGTGCGGATGGCGTCAACGATGAATGCGTCGCTCATGTTCTGTCTCACTCGTCTGGGGTGGATATCAGGCGGCTACGGCCTGCTTCAGGGGCACGCCGGTCAGGCGTTGCAGTTCGTCGAACGACAGGCCGTCGACCAGGTCGCGCGCCACCAGGCCGTCCGGCGTCACGTCGATGGTCGCCAGGTCCGTGTAGATGCGGGTCACGCAGCCGATGCCGGTCAGCGGGTAGGTGCACTCGGGCACGATCTTGCTCTCGCCCTGCTTGGTCTGGTGTTCCATCATCACGAACACCTGCTTGGCGCCGATAGCCAGGTCCATCGCGCCGCCCACGGCGGGGATGGCGCCGGGCGCGCCGGTGTGCCAGTTGGCCAGGTCGCCGCGCTCGGACACCTGGAAGGCACCCAGCACGCAGAAGTCCAGGTGGCCGCCGCGCATCATCGCGAACGAATCGGCATGGTGGAAGTACGAGCCGCCGGCCTTGATCGTCACCGGCTGCTTGCCGGCGTTGATCAGGTCGCCATCTTCCTGGCCGGCCGCGGGCGCGGGGCCCATGCCGAGCAGGCCGTTCTCGCTGTGCAGCAGGATCTCGCGGTCGGCCGGCAGGTGGTTGCCGACCAGGGTGGGCAGGCCGATGCCGAGGTTCACCACGGCACCTTCCGGAATGTCTTTGGCCACGCGGGCGGCCATCTGGTCGCGGGTCAGGCGTTGCATGTCTCTATCTCCTTCTGCGCTCAGGCGGCCTTGGCGGCGGTGCCGCCGACCTTGACCACGCGCTTGACGAACAGGCCCGGCGTGACGATGTGCTCGGGGTCCATCTCGCCCAGTTCCACGACGTTGCTGACCTGCACGATGGCGCACTTGGCGGCCATCGCCATGATCGGGCCGAAGTTGCGGGCCGTCTTGCGGTAGGTCAGGTTGCCCCAGCGGTCGGCCGTGTCGGCCTTGATCAGCGCAAAGTCGGCATGGATCGGGCTCTCGAACACGTAGCCCTGGCCGTCGATGATGCGCGTTTCCTTGCCTTCGGCCAACGGGGTGCCGTAGGCCGTGCGCGTGAAGAACCCGCCGATGCCGGCACCGGCGGCGCGGATGCGCTCGGCCAGGTTGCCCTGCGGCACCAGTTCCAGCTCGATCTCGCCCGCATGGTAGAGCGAATCGAACACGTACGAATCCACCTGGCGCGGGAACGAGCAAATGATCTTGCGCACACGCTTGGTCTTCAGCAGCGCGGCCAGGCCGGTGTCGCCGTTGCCGGCGTTGTTGTTGACGATGGTCAGGTCGCGCGCGCCCTGGGCGATCAGGGCGTCGATCAGTTCGGCAGGCATGCCCGCCAGGCCAAAGCCGCCGATCAGGATCGTGGCGCCATCGTGGATGCCGGCCACCGCCGCTTCCACCGAGTCATATAGCTTGTTGATCACTTGCGTTCCAGTACGGAAGGGTCCGGCGTCGCACCGGAGCTGGCCGCAAGATGGGCGGCACGCAAAGTCGTCTCCGGGCAGGCTGCGCGAACGGGCGTCCCGAGGATTTCCAGGACAGGGTCCAACAATCTTGCAGTTGTCTTGATGAGCCGTCTTGCGGCGGCCTATGTGAAAGGTCCGCGATCAAACCGTGGAGCGATCGTACAGCTAACGTACAGCGCTGTTCGCTATACGAACTCCAATTCGCAGAATGAACAAAGGTTACCGCCCCCGCCCGCGTCCCGCAATAAGGGTTGGCGCGACGAGGGCGATAATCGGACACGGGACGTTTTGCAGCGCAGCAATCAGGGCAGGCGCAGCACCGCCTGGCTGCCGGCCACGCCGGGGCGCACTTCGAGCCGCACGTCGATGCGCTCGCGCAACTCCGCCACATGCGAAATGATGCCCACCAGCCGCCCGGACTGCTGCAGGTCCAGCAGCGTGCGGATGGCGAAGTCCAGGCTCTCCGGATCGAGCGTGCCGAAACCTTCGTCGACGAACAGCGTGTCGAGCTGGATGCCGCCGGCGCGCGACTGCACCACGTCGGCCAGCCCCAGCGCCAGCGACAGCGACGCCAGGAAGCCCTCGCCGCCCGACAGCGTATTGGCCGGCCGCGTGACCCCGGTATCGTGGTCGAACACCTCCAGGTCCAGCCCGCCGGCCATGCGCTGGTCGCCCTGCTCGCGCACGCGCTGCAGCGCGTAGCGGCCCCGGCTCATGCGCAGCAGCCGCAGCGACGCCGCCTCCAGCACCTCGTCCAGCAGCGTGGCCAGCACAAAGCGCTGGAACGTCATGCGGCGCGGATTGTTGCCATTGGCCACTTCCGACAGCCGGCCCAGCACCGCGTAGCGCGTTTCCACCTCGCGGCCCTCGGCGGCCAGCGATTCCACCTGGCCCTTGCATTGCAGCAGCGCATCGCGCGCGGCCGCCACCTCGCTGCGCTGGCGGATCGCGTTTTCCAGCCGCACCGCCGCCTCGTCGCGCGCGGCCAGCAGCGCCGGCAGGTCGGGCAATGGCAGCGCCTGGGCAAGCGCGGCCGTGCGGGCGCGCCATTCGGCCGCCCGGGCAATCTCCACGTCGAACGCGCGGATCGCGTCGTCCAGCGCGGCCATCTCGGCCTCGGGCAGGAAGGCGGCGGCGTAGGCCGCGTCGTCGTCGAACCCGGCCGCGCCCATGGCCGATGCCAGGGCGGCCTCGCGCTCCTGCACGCGGGCGTCGGCCTGCGTGGCGTTGTCGCGCGCCGATGCCAGCGCGGCCGCCGTGGCCGCCTGCAACGCCACCGCATCGCGCTCGGCACCCTGCGCGGCCTGCAAGGCCGCTTCCAGCGCGCCCGATTCGCGGCGCGCCGCCTCGATCGCCACGGTCATCGCGTCGGGGTCGCGCGATGCCTCGGGCACCTGCGCGCAGTGGGCCTGCCATTCGCCGTCCAGCCGCGCGTGCTCCTGCGTGGCGGTGCGCACGGCCACGTCGGCCGCCTGCGCCGCCGCCTCGGCCGCCTCGCGCGCGGTGCGGGCCTGGGCCAGTTGCTCGCCCAGCGTCGCCGCGCGCTGCGCGGCCTGTGCGGCGCGTGCCACCGCCTGCGCCAGTTCGGCGATTTGCGTGTCCAGCGCCTGCGCGCAGGCGGCCGAGACATCGCCGGCCGCCTCGGCCAGGTCCGCCAGCCGCGCCTCGCACTGCGCCACCTTCGCCCCGGCGTCCTGGCAGGCGGCCGTGGCCTGCGCCAGGCGGTCCTCGTCGCGTTGCAACGCCAGCCGCGCGGCATCCAGGTCGTCGTCGCTGACCAGCGCCAGCGTCCGCTGGGCCAGTGCGGGATGGTCCTTGCCGCCGCAGACCGGACATGCCTCGCCCCGCTTCAGGCTGCCGGCCAGCCGCGCGGCCTGGCCGTGGCGCCAGTCCACCTCGGCCTGCCGTACGGCGACGCGCGCCGCGTCGCGCGCGTCGGCGGCGCTGCGGCGGGCCGCCTCGTGCGTGGCCAGCGCGGCGCGCAGCGGCGCCAGTTCGGCTTCACGTTGCCGATACCGGGCCACGCGCGCGGCACGTTCGCGCGCCTGCGCCAGTTGCAGCTCCAGCGCCTGCAGCCCGGCCGCGTCGTGGCGCGCCTGTTCGAACCGGGTTTCGCACGTCTTCAGCGTGGCGGCGGCGGCCCCGAACGCTTCGATCCGCTGCGTGCAGACCGACTGCGCCATCGCCAGCGCGGTGCCGGCCTGTGCCACTGCGTTGCGCAGCACACCAAGCTTGCGGGCCTGCGGCAACAGGTGTTCGAGCGTGGCCACGGTGCGTTGCGCGGCGGTGCGGGCGTCATGGCGCGACAGCTCGGCACGCAGCGCGCGCGCGGCGGCTTCGGCCTGCTGCGCGGCCCGCGCGGCCGATGCCTCGGCCTGGGCCTGGGCGGCCCGGGCGGCGGCCTGGTCCTGCCGCGCCGCCTGCAGGTGCTGCACGGCCGGCGTGACCTGTGCCGCGCGGCGCGCCGCCAGCAGCCGCGCGCGGTCGGCATCGACGCCCGCAGCCCGGGCGGCCAGCACCGCGTGGGCGCCTTCGGCTTCCTGCCACGCCTTGATCTGGGCGTTTTCGAGTTCGCCCTTGCGCAGCGACGCCTGGGCGGCCTCGCTGGTCGCGCGCGCCACATCCTCGCGGCGCTGCAACTCGGTAAGCGTGCCCTGCAAGTCGTCGATGCGCGCGCCCAGCGCCTCCACCGACGCCATCTGGTGCTGGTCCAGCAGCGCCTTGCGGCGCACGGCGATGTCCTCCGCCTCGCGGCGGATGCTGGCGGCCTGCTCCTTGAGCTGCTCTTCCACACGCCGGTACAGCTCGGTGTGGAACAGCCGCTCCAGAATGCCCTGGCGCGCGCGGGAATCGGCGGTCAGCAGTTCGCGAAAGCGCCCCTGCGGCAGCACGATGACCTGCCGGAACTGGGCGCTGTCGAAGCCCAGCAGGTCGCGCACGGCGTCGCTGACACGGTTCGGCTGGCTCGCGTGGCTCTTCCACTGGTCGTCCAGCAGCACGTCCAGCTGCGCCTTGGCGGCCTCCTTGACGAAGCCGCCGGCCGCGCGCTGGCTCGGCCGGTCCTGCGTGGGCGAGCGCGTCACGCGGTAGTGCATCGGCCCCAGGCCGAATTCCAGCGTCACCTCGGTGCGCAGCGCGGGGTCGGCGTTGGCGCTGCGCATGTCCTGCGCGGTGCGCTCGCCGCCCGACGTGTCGCCATAGAGCGCAAAGCAGATGGCGTCGAGCAGCGTGGTCTTGCCCGCGCCGGTCGGGCCGTGGATCAGGAAGAACGCCTGGTCCCCGAGCCGCGTGAAATCGATGGTCTCCGTGGCGGCAAACGGGCCGAACGCCTGCAACTTCAGGTACAGCGGTTTCATGCCGATTCCCTTTCCGAAGCCTCCATGCCAGCCAGTAGATGGTCGAGCGCGCGGCGCTGGTCGCCGTCCAGGTCCGCGTCAGCGACCTCGCGGAAGAAATGCGCGAACAGCGTGCCGGTGTCCAGCTCGCGCATGCGGCGGCCGCTCTCGCCGGCCTGGCCGCTGCGCGCCAGCACGGCCCGCTCGATCGCCAGCGCGTTCGGGTACGCCTCGCGCAGCCGCGCCATCGGGTCCAGCAGCGCGCCGGCATCGGTCAGCACGGCATACACGTAGTCGTCGCGGCGCGGGTCGGCGGCGCCGGCCTGCACCAGGTGCGCCAGTTCGCCAGTCAGGATGCGCAAGTCCCGGCGCGGCTGCAGCGCGATGGCTTCGATGCGCACGCCGCCGTTCTGGTCCAGTTCCACCAGTGACACGGTCTTGTGGTGATCGGCTTCCGACAGCGAATACTTGAGCAGCGACCCCGCGTAGTGGATGCGCCCGCCGATGGTCTGCGGCCGGTGCAGGTGCCCCAACGCGACGAAATCGAAGCCGTGGAACAGGTCGGCGGCCACCGCGCCGCTGCCGCCCACCGACAGCGGCCGCTCCGACTCGCTGACCGCCCCGCCCACCACGAACGCATGGCCCACCGCCACGGCGCGCACGCCCGCCGGATGACTGGCGCGGATCGCATCGAGCTGCGCGCCCAGCGCGGCCTCGTGCGAGCCCAGGTCGATGCCCAGCGCGTCACGCACGGTGGCCGGCTCCGCGTACGGCAGCGCGTAGATCCGCACGTCGCCGTGGGCGTCGCGCAGCGTCACCGACGACGCGGCGGGGCCGGTGCGGCCGGCCACGTGCAGCCCGCGCGCCGACAGCAGCCGCGCGCCGAAGTCCAGCCGCTGCGCGCTGTCGTGGTTGCCCGCGATCATCACCACCGGCACGCCGGCTTCCACCACGATGCGCGCCAGTACGTCGTCCAGCAGCGACACCGCCTCGGGCGGCGGCACCGCGCGGTCGTACACGTCGCCGGCAATCAGCACGGCATCGGGCCGCACGTCGCGCACCAGCGCCACGAACTGGTCGAGCACGTGCGCCTGGTCCTCGATCAGGCTGCGGGCATGGAAGAGCCGACCCAGATGCCAGTCGGCGGTGTGGAGAAAACGCAATTCGGATCCTTCGGCGCGGTGGCGCAGGGAGCACGGCCGGGCCGCGCGGTCCCGCATCATAACGCCCGCGCGGCGGCGCCCGGCGCTCAGACCGGCTCCGCTTCGCTGTCGGCGATCTGGAACTTGCGCATCTTCTCCCAGAGCACCTTGCGGCTGATGCCCAGACACGCCGCCGTGTCCTGGCGCCGCCAGCCATTGGCATCGAGCGCGGCGATAATGCGGCGCCGTTCCTCGGCATCGCCGCGCGGGTCGCTGCGCTCCGTGCCATCGAACGCGCCGGGGCGCAGGCCGCGGAACAGCGGGCGGATGCGTTCCTCGTCCCACCCGCCGCACTGGCGCACCGTGATGCCCACGCGCTCGGCCAGGTTGCGCAGCTCGCGCACGTTGCCGACGAAGTACGCGGTGCCCACGGCGCCCTTGAGCCAGTCGGGCATCGGCGGCAGCGCGTCGTACGTGGCCGCGCCCATCATGTGGCGCAGGAACGATTGCAGCAGGCCCACCTTGTCGCCGGCGCCGCGCTCCTCCAGGCTCGGGATGCGCAGCTCGATCACGGCCAGCCGGAAGTACAGGTCGGCGCGAAAGCGCCCCTCGCGCACCGCCTCGCGCAGGTCCTTGTTGGTGGCCGCCACCAGCCGGAAGTCCAGCTTGACGGCCATCGTCGATCCCAGCCGCGTCAGCGCGTTTTCCTCCAGCACGCGCAGCAGCTTGACCTGCTGGAACAGCGGCAGGTCGCCAATCTCGTCCAGGAACAGCGTGCCGCCCGTGGCCTGCTCGAAGAAGCCCCGGTGCGCGAACATGGCCCCCGTGAACGCGCCCTTGGCATGGCCGAAGAATTGCGACTCGAACAGCCCGTCGGGGATCGCCCCGCAGTTCACGGCCACGAACGGGCCCTTGCCGTACTGGGCGTTGCGGTCGTGGAACAGCCGCGCGATGCGTTCCTTGCCCGCGCCGGTCTCGCCGTACAGCATCACGTTGCTGTCGAAGCCGGCAAACGTGTCCACCTGCTCCATCAGCTCCAGCATGGCCGGGGACTCGGCCACCAGGTCCGCCACGTCGGGCCGCGCCTCGGCGGCGGCCAGCAGTTGCGGCACCAGCTTGGCGATCTGATTGCGCAGGTCGGCCCCGTTGAAGTCGTGCGGCAGGATGTGCGCGTACTCGGGCGGAAAGCGGCCCGGGTCGTTGTCGCGGTCGGGCGCGCCCACCCAGATCACGGGCATGCCGTGCGCGGCCTCCCAGTCCAGCGTGAACTTGGCCGAGCCGATGGCCGACGCGCTGATCACAGCGATGCACGGCTTGACGCGCGCCTCGCCGGGCAGCGCGTCCAGCGCGCCGGCGCGGATCACCTCGGCGCCCAGCGGCGCCAGAAAGCGCGCCACGCGGTCGGCAATCTCGTACTGGCCTTCCCACACATAGACTTCAAGGCTCTCGTAGGCCCAGCGCTCTGCTTTCATGTTCGTTCAATACACAAGTTCTGCGTTGTTGCAGTCGATGCCGTTGAGCCAGACATCGGCATTGGCGATGTTGATGCCCAGCGTGGTCAGCAGCCAGCCGGCCAGCGTGCCGACCAGGCTGCTCAGCGGCGGGGCCAGCAGGTTCAGCAGTTCGTCGACCTTGGCATCGCCGCCCAGCACGTTGAGGCTCGGGTTCAGGTTGTTGAGCAGCCCGCTGATCGCCTGGTCGACGGCCGTGGACGTGAACGACAGGCGCGCGTGCCCTTCGGGCGCCAGTACGACGTCGGTGCCCGACTGCCGCTGCCGCGCGGGCGTCACCGGCTGCGCGGTGATGCTGGCCAGCCCCAGGCCCAGCCCGCTTACCCGCGCGATCTGGAACGGCGGCGCGCCGCTGCCACGGCAGGTGCGTCCATCGGTCGACAGACAGGCGTTGACCAGCTCGGACGAGACATTGAGCGTGGCCCGGCGCTGCGCCCGTGCGGCCGCGCATTGCACGCCGGTCAGGTCCGCGCGGGCCGTGGCGGCGCGCAGCAGCACCGGCAGGTCTACCTGGGCCGATGCCAGCCCCAGGTTGACCGACGCCTGCGCGGCCACCCGCACGCCCAGTTGCGCGGTGCTGGCCGTGGTGCGCCAGCGGCCGTCCGCCAACTGGCGCGCCGGGCCCACGGCCACCTGCGGCGGTTCGATGACGGTCAGCGCCGCCACCGCCGAGACGTTGACCAGCCCCGTGTTGAGGTTCAGGTTCGGCACGTTCAGCGCCACGGCATCGGTGCCGCGCGCCACATAGGCGGCCGTGGTCAGCAGCGACGCCACGTTGAGCCCCACCTCGGCCGCCGACGACGCAGCCGGCGTCAGCACGCCCAGGTCCAGCATCTGGCCCAGCGTGAAGCGCGTGCCGATGCCGTTGAGCCCGAGCTGCGTGGTGGGGCTGCCCAGCGCGGCGCCCAGCAGCGCCTGCCGACCGGCCGCGTTGAGCACCAGCGCGTAGAAATCCTGGATCGACAGTTGCGTGTCGAGCAGTTGCTGGACCGTGCCGGCACCGAGCTGGAGCTTGAGCTTGTCCAGCGTCACCGTGGTACTGGCCAGTCCGGTCCAGTCGGCCACGGAAAGACTGACGATGTTGCCCAGCAGCAGCCCCAACACGCCGCTGGCGCGGTCGAGGTCCAGCAGCCCGCTGCCGACCGCGAACGCCGCCACGGGCGGGCTGCCGGCCGCGATGGCCTCGGCGCGCAGTTGCCGCGACTGCCCCCCCGGCAGCACGAACAGCAGCGGCACCGTGCGCGTGGCCTGCACGCGCACCGCGTTGGGCGAAACCACCGCACTGTTGTAGCCGGCGCTGAAGTGCCGCACCGCGTCGCCATTGCCGGGATCGGCCGGGTCCCACAGGCCCAGGCAGGCACGCATGCCGTCGGCGCCGCCGGGCGCCATGTCGGCGCAGTTGGCCGCCACGGGCTGGCCGTAGCCGTTCTGGCTGGCCGCCGCCGTGACCGACGCCAGCACGTTGGCCGTGGTCGTGGGCAGGTCGTCGGCCCGCTTCAGTTGCTGGGCGCCCGACAGCGCGGCCAGGTCCACCGATTTCTGCAATTGCCGCTGCGTATAGAACACGAAGCCGACGTCGATCGACACCAGGGCGCCGATGGCGACGGTGGCGATCAGCACGGCGACCATCACGCTGATGGCGCCGCGTTGACGCGGAGGGCCGGCTCGCGCGCGCATGGCCGGTGCCTACTGCCCGGTCATGGGCTGGCTGCCCGCGCCGCCGCGCAACGGGCTGCCGGTGGCCATCGTGGTGAAGAATTCCGGCAGCGGATGCGTGAAGCTGCGCATGTAGCGCGCATAGCCCAGCGCGGCCTGGTCGCCGGTCAGCGGCAGCATCGGCCCGGCCTGCGCGCCGCTGCGCTGGATCTCTAGCAGCGTGCGCGTGGTATCGCCCACCGGCACCTCGGCGGCGCGCGCGGCCTCGGGCGCGGGCGGCTGCTGGGCCAGGGCGGGCACGCAAACGGTGGCGGCAATGGCCGTGGCAATCACGGCATGGCAAACGCGCTTCATGGCCGGGCTCCTGCGTTGAGCGCCACGGCCTGCGTGGACGCCGGGTGGATCGTGGTCTGCGGATTGCCGCGCGACGCAGCCTTGTCGCGCAACTGGGCCGCGCGGGCCACGCGGTCCGCTTCCTTGCGGATGGCCGCGCGCGTGGGCTCGGGCATGGCGGCACGCTGCATCATCGCGGTGGCTTCGGTGCGCTTGCCGGTGGCGAGCATCAACACCACCGCGTTGCTGATCGCGCGCGGGTTGTTGGCGTCCAGCTCCAGCGCCTGCATCACCGGCACGCGCGCGTCCTGCAGCGCGCCGCCGCGCATCAGCGCGTAGCCCAGGTCGTTGGCGATCTGCGGGTTGACCGGGTCCAGCGTGGCCGCCTGGCGCAGCGCCACGGCGGCGCGGATGAAATCGCCCTGCCGGCCCAGCACCAGGCCGATGCCATGCTGCGCGCGGGCCGCGCGGTCGGTGTTCAGCAGATCGCGGTACGCCTGCAGCGCCGCGTCGTCCTGGCCGGTCTCGCGCAGCGCGTCGGCGCGCAGCACCTGCAGCGCGGGCGTGGCGCCAAAGCGCTGCTGGAAGGCGTCGATATGGGCCAGCGACGCGTAGTACATGCTTTCCTGCTGCATCTTGCCGATCAGGCCCAGGTAGACGTTCTGGTCGTTGTACTCGGCGCGCGCGGTCTTTTCCTGCAGCTTCGCCAGCTCGATCTGGGCGTCGGCCTGCCGCGCCATGGCCTCGGCGCTGCCGGGCACGCTGGCGCAGCCGCCCAGCAGCGCGCCGGCCGCCACCAGCGCGCTGGCCCACAGGCCACGCGATGTCATCGTCATCTAGGTTCCTCCGTTCATGCGGGCCAGCATCCGGATCACGCCCAGGAAGCCGGGCCCGGCCGTCAGAATCAGCAGCACCGGCAGCAGGCTCACCACCATCACGCCGGTCATCTTGACCGTCAGCCGGCCGATCTTGTCCTTCATGCGCGCCTTGCGCGCCACCTGCAGCCGCTCGCCGAACTGGCGCAGCGGCTCCTGCACGGCGCCGCCGTGCTTGTCCACCTGCGTCAGCAGCGTGATCAGGCTCTTCAGGTCCTCGTCGTCGAACAGCTTGCCGATGCGCTGCAGCGTCTGCTCGCGCGAGCGGCCGGACGCGAACTGCTGGTTCGCGCGCTGCAGCTCGGGCCCCAGCACGCGCAGCATCGTGCCGAATTCGGTGACGATGACCTGCAGGCTCTGGTCCATCGACAGGCCCACACCCTGCAGCAGCCGCAGCATGTCGATCAGCACCGGCAGTTCCTCGGCCACCTGGCGCTGCCGGCTGCCGGCCCACCGGCGCAGGATCAGCTTGGCCAGCAGAAAGGCCAGCGCAAACGTGGCGAAGGTCCACGCAAACGTGGCCGCCATCGGCCCGTCGATGCGCCACAGCAGCACGCCAGCCGCCAGCACCGCCGGCACCACCAGCCGCACGCCGCCAAAGACCGCGCGCGGCTGCACGCCGTAGTAGCCGCACTGCTCCAGCAGCCGCTGTTCCTCGGCCGTCACCACGGCGCGCCCGAGCCGCGACGCGAGCCAGCGCTGGTTGAAGCGCTCGCCAAAAGCATCGCCCAGCCGCGCGCCCAGCCCCGTGGCGGCCGGCTTGCGCGCGGCGTCCTCGGCTGGCTGGGGCGCGTCCTGCGCCAGCGCGGCGGCGGCCGCGGCGGCACGTGCCGACATCTGCGGCGTGGCCGGCGCCGCCGGCTGGGCCGAGGGCTGGCCGGCGGGATGCGGCTGCGCGGCGGCCTGCCGTTCCAGCGCGGCATCGATTGTCCGCGCGGCCACGCGCCGCTGGCGCCACTGCCGTAGCAGCGGCCACGCCAGCATCAGCAGCGCCACGGCGGCTGCCATCAGGCTGGCGGAGATCAGGGTGGTGGCTGGCATCTGCATGGCGCGCCCCTAGATCGACTTGGCCAGCCGGTACAGCATCAGCACGCCTACCACTTCCAGCACAGCCGCGCCCAGCAGCAGGTTGCGGCCCGTGGGGTCCTTCCACATCAGCATCACGTAGCCGGCATTCAGCACGAACAGCCCGCCCGCCACCACCAGCGGCAGCAGGCCCAGCACCCAGGCCGACAGCCGCGTCTCGGCGGACAGCGCCAGCAGCTCGCGCTGGGCTTCCTCGCGGTCGCGCATGAAGGTGGCGGTGCGCTCCATCACCACGTCGGCGCGGCCGCCGTAGCGCTGCGACAGCCGCAGCACCGACGACACGATGACCAGCTCGTCCAGCCGGTACGCGCGGCCCATCTGCAGCACGGCCTGGTCGAGTTCCTTGCCGGCCCGTTGCAGGTGGATGGCCTGCACCAGGCACTGACGCAGCGGCGGCTCGGTGTTGGCCACCGAGTTCTGGAACGCGGCCGGCACGCTGCTGCCGATGGTCATCAGCCGCACCACGCCATCGAGAAAGCCGGGCAGCTGCCGCAGCATCCTGTCGCGTACGCGGCCGATGCGCAGCCACAGCAGGAACGCGGCCAGCGCCACGCCCACCGCAAGCATCGCCACCGCCCCGAGCGCGCCGCCGGCTGCCGCGCCGGCCAGCACCAGGCACAGCAGCGGCACGCCCCAGCGCAGCCACGTGCCGCGCGTGGGCGCGATGTCCGCGCGCCGCATCAGGTCCGCCCAGCGGCGGCGCAGGTCGCGCACATTGCCCTGCGGGCCGGGCTCGGCCGCCGTGGCGTAGCGGGCGCGCACCTGCTCGGTCTGCGCGGCCAGGTGCGCGCGCGACAGCTCGGCCTGGGCGCGCCCCCGGGCCGTGGCCAGCAGCAGCAGGCCCAGCCCCAGCAGCACCAGGGCCATCGCGGCGACGAGAAGGCTGGCGCTAGAGATCAAAGCGATCGTCCAGTCCGAAGTTGGCCGGGCGCATGCGCGCGAGCTTGGGCGAATGGGGCAGGATGCCCAGCGCCTGCCAGCGGTCGCCTTCGGTGCCGTCGGGGTTGGGCACCGGCTCGTGGCGATACAGCTCCTGCGTGGCGATGATGTTGTCGCCCAGCCCGGTGACCTCGGTGATCGACAGGATGCGCCGCCGGCCGTTCGACAGCCGCCCGATCTGCACGATGAAGTCCACCGCGTTGGCAATCTGCCGGCGCAGGCTCACCTCGCTGCCCTGGAAGCCGGCAAAGCCGGCCAGCATCTCCAGCCGGTACAGGCATTCGCGCGGGCTGCTGGCGTGGATCGTGCCCATCGAGCCGTCATGCCCGGTGCTCATGGCCTGCAGCATCTCCAGCACCTCGCCGCCGCGCACCTCGCCCACGATGATGCGGTCCGGCCGCATCCGCAGGCTGTTGCGCAGCAGGTCGCGGATGGTGACCGTGCCGGTGCCCTCGAACCCGCCGGGCCGGCTTTCCAGCCGCACCACGTGCGGGTGGTTCAGCGCCAGCTCGGCCGTGTCCTCGATGGTGATCACGCGCTCGGTCGGCGGGATGAACGTGGCCAGCGCGTTGAGCAGCGACGTCTTGCCCGAACTGGTGCCGCCGCTGACCAGGATGTTGCAGCGCGCCCGCACCGCCGCCTCCAGCAGTTCGGTGATCTCGGGGCTCATCGTGCCCAGCGCCTGCAGGTCGGCCGGCGTCAGCGGGTCCTTGCGGAACTTGCGGATCGACACCACGGGGCCGGCCAGCGCCAGCGGCGGGATGATCACGTTGATGCGGCCGCCGTCGGGCAGCCGCGCGTCGACCATCGGGTTCGATTCATCGAGCCGGCGGCCGATGGGCGCCAGGATGCGCCGCACGATGCGCAGCAGGTGGCCGTTGTCGGCAAACCGCACCGGAATCCGCTCCAGCACGCCGTGGCGCGACACGTAGACGTCCATGTGCCCGTTCACCAGGATGTCCTCCACGGCCACGTCGTGCAGCAGGTCCTCGATCGGGCCAAAGCCGGCCAGCTCCTTGGTCAGCGCCTCGGAGATCTGGTGCAGCTCGGCCTCGTTGATCGGGATGCGGCGCAGCCGCGTGAAGCTTTCGAGCTCCAGGTCGACAAAGCGCTGGATGGCGGAGCGCGACCAGCGGCCGAACTCGGCGCCCAGCTCCTCGATGCGCGTGAGCAGGTGTTCGTGCGCCGCTTCCTTGATCTTGTGGAATTCCTGCGACACAGGAAACGGCGCGGCGGTGTTGTCCGAGAATTCGATCGCTTCGGTCATGTCAGTTCCCCGCCCGCGCGGTGCGCGCGACACGCAGCGTCTCGGGCAGCTTTTGCTTGATCCGGGCCAGGATGCCGCGCTCGGGCGCCTGGCCCGCGCGGTAGCCCAGCCGGTCCATCAGCGCGCCCAGCGCGCGCACGTACGGGTCCGCCGGCGCGTCGTCGGCCAGCACCACGCCACGGTTGGCCGCCTGCACCAGCGCCGCGCGCCGCTCCGGCAGCGTATCGACCGACGCCACGCCGATGCGCTCGGCCATCTGCGCGGCGTCCACGCCCAGCGCGTCGTCGAAGCGCGACACCAGCAGGTGCAGGTCTGGCCGCTCGATCTCGCGCTTCTTCAGCTCGTGCAGCAGCTCGGCGGCCGAGACGATGGCGCCCACGCTCTGCTCGGCCACCATCACCACGGCGTCGGCGGCCTTGACGATCTGCGACATGAACTCGGCGTTCGAGAAGCCGCCCAGGTCGATCACCTGGAGGTCGAAGAACGCGCGCAGGCGGTCCAGCAGCGCCAGCGCCTCGGAGAACGACACGTCGCGCAGTTCGGACAGCGTGGCCGGCAGCGGCAGCACCGACACGCCGTTGGCATGGCGCGCCAGCGCGGTATCGACGAACACCTGGTCGAAGCGGCGCAGGTTGCGCACGGCCTCGACAAAGTGGAATTCGGGCGCGATGTTCATGTGCAGCGCGCCGTCGCGCGCGGGCAGGCCCAGGTCCAGCAGCAGTACCTCGGCGCTGGCGCGCTGGCGCACCGCCGCGGCCAGGTTGACCGCCACGCTGGTCACGCCCACGCCGGCGCGCGCGCCGAGCAGCGCCACGATGCGGCCATGCCGGTGCGCGGGCGTCACGGCGCGCACCTGCGCGCGCGGCACCATCAGGCGGCGCACGGCATGCGTGGCCTGCGACGGCGCGCCGCGCAGGTCGATGAAATCGCGCACGCCGGCGCGCAGCGCGGCCAGCATCGCGTCGGAATCCCCCGCGTGGCCCACGGCCACCAGCGGCAACTGCGGGAACAGCCGCGCCACCTGCTCGGCCAGCCGGGCCGACGCCTGCGCCTGCGACGCCGAGAAGTCGAGAAAGACCAGCCCCGGCCGCAGCTCCGAGATCTGCTCGACAAAGGCTTCCTGCGCGCCTTCCTCGGTCACCAGCGTGCCGGCGCCGTCGAGCGCCTGCTCCAGCCAGAGCCGCACGTCTTCTCGCGGGGTATTCAGCAGGAAGGCATCCATCGGTGTGATTCGCTCCATCTGCGCTACCGCGAAAAGCCGGGCAGCGTCGGGTCTGCGTATTCGCCCAGCACGAAGCGGCCCCAGACGTTGGGGCTGGCGGTCGTGCGGCCGTCCTTGGCCACGTTCGCCGCCACCTGCGAATCGCGGGCCAGCGGCTTGACCAGGTGTGGCGTGACCACGATCATCAGCTCGCGGTCCTCCTGGTGGAAATTGAGGTTCTTGAAGAAGCTGCCCAGGATCGGCAAATCGCCCAGGAACGGCACCTTGCTCACGTTGCTGACCGTGTTGCGGCTGACCAGCCCGCCGATCACGAAGCTCTCGCCGTCGCCCAGCTCCACCGTGGTGTCCGCGCGCCGCGTGACGATGGCGGGCACCGACGCGCCGTTGATGCTGATGCCGCGCGACGGGTCGAGGTCGCTGGCCTCGGGCGCCACCTTCAGCGCGATGCGCTCCTTCGACACCACCGTGGGCGACACCGTCAGCCCGATGCCGAATGGCTTGAACTGGATGGTCGTCGTGCCCAGCGCCTGTGGCACCGGGATCGGGATCTCGCCGCCCGCCAGAAAGCTCGCGCTCTGGCCGGACAGCGCCACCAGGCTCGGCTCCGCCAGCACGCGCACCAGCCCGTTGGCCTCCAGCAGGCTCAGGTTGGCGAAGATGCCCTCCTTGGCCCACGCGGCCACCAGGTTGAACGCGCTGCCGATCGGCAACGTGCCCTCGAAGCTTGGCTGCGGGCCGATCGTGGTCTTGGTCAGCGACGTGGGGCTGAACTGGCCGAACGTGAAGCCGCCGCTGCTCTTGATGAAGTTGAAGCCCACCTCCTTCAGGATGGTCTTGCTGATCTCCACGACCTTCACGTCCACCTGCACCGTGTTCGATACGGGCACCACCGAGCGGTCGACCACCACGCCGCCCTTGCCGTCCGGCCCGGCCACCGCGGCGCGCGCGGCCTGCTGCGTGCGGGCGGCGGCCGCGGCGTCGGGCGATTCGCCACGAATGGCGGCGCCCACCGCCGACAGGTCCACGCTGGCGCCGCCGGCATCGGGCGACACGGCATCCACCTGCACCGTGTACGTGACCGGCGCCGCGTTGCGGGTCCAAAGCATCACGTCGGTCACGCCGGGCTTCCTGGCCACCACCAGCACGGTCGGCGGGCCGCTGCGCGCCTTGAGCAGCAGTGCATCAGCCACGGCCGGGTTGCCCACGGCCACGCGCTCCAGCGGCTGGCCGGGGCGGATCTCCTGCTGCGCGCCGGCCATCAGGCGCAACGTGCGCGCGGCGCCTGGCGACGGAACCGCCGCCGTGTTCTCCTGGGCCGCCACCGGGTGCGGCGCCGTCATCGGTATCGACGTCATCGCCAGCAGGGCGATGGTGACCACGCGCCGGCCGATCCGGCCGGTATTGCCTCGGGCTGTCATGGGTTTGGGCATGCCCTGTTGTCCGTTATTCGATCGCTCGCTTGCCGGCGCGGATCACTTCCACGCCGACGGGGTTGTCCTGGGGCTCGCGCCGCGTGGCCGGGGCCGCCGGCACCGGTGCCGGCAGCGGGCGGGGAGGCTGCGCCGTGGTGCGCGGGGTCGGCGCGGCATTCGGGCCGGCCAGTCCGACCAGGCTGATGCCGGCGGCGGCGCGGTCCACCGGCGACCGCTGGGCCTCGGCCGGCACGCCGGCGCGCGCCGGCAGCACGGCCGGCGGTTCGGCATACATGCCGTCGCTGGGGATCGACGGATCGGCCGGGTTGCGCAGCGCCAGCACCAGCCGGCCGGCCTGCTGCGCCATCGCCAGCTTGCCCACCTGGTCCACCGGCACCGACAGCACCGCCGTCTTGGCGCCCTCGCGGCGCGCCATCATCTGCTCGGCCTGCACCTTGCGGGTATCGCTGACGCTGCCGCTGCCGTAGGCCAGCACGCGCAGGTGAGACAGCAGCAGGCGGCTCTGGCTTTCGCCAATCTCCTGGCTGTCGCGGCGCAGCGTCACGAACACGTCGACGAAATCGCCGGGCTGCACCTGGTGGCCCACGCCGATCACCTCGTCCACGGCCACGGCCAGCGCGCGTTCGCCATCGGGAATCTGCCGCGCCAGCCCGGACAGCAACTGGCCTTCGAGCACGGGCACGTTGGCGCCCAGGTTGACCACCGGCACCTGCCCCACCACGCGCGCGGCGTCCTGGTAGGCGCCGGCCGGGTCGATCGGCAGCTCCATGACCGCCAGCGCGTCGGCCGTCAGCGGCTTGCCCGCTTCCACGGCGCGCGTGGTGACCACCACGGCGTGGGCCGGCCTGGCCTTGGCATGCGGAATGGCGACCGACTGCGTGCGCGCCACCTGCCACGCCATGACCGCCAGCAGCGCGGCCAGTACCAGCAGCACGATGGCAAGGATCCTTATCTGTTTGCTGCTCATGTGGCCTCAGAGATCGGGAGAAAGCTGCACGACGGCGGC
The DNA here is from genome assembly GCF_049393795.1 of Cupriavidus sp. H18C2. Classification (NCBI taxonomy): domain Bacteria; kingdom Pseudomonadati; phylum Pseudomonadota; class Betaproteobacteria; order Burkholderiales; family Burkholderiaceae; genus Cupriavidus; species Cupriavidus sp. H18C2. The sequence continues at coordinate 1,552,586 of NZ_CP186011.1, forward strand.
GCCGGTCAGCGTGCCGGGCACGGGGACCAGCGGGATGACCGGCAGGAGCGCGCGGGTGGGAAGGTTCAGCGTGACCTGCACGCATTGCGTGCCGGCCGGGGCGGTACAGGCCACGGGCTGGGCCACGGCGCCGTCACCGATCTGCGCGGCGATGGCCTCCGGCAGCGTGTTGCGTGCGGCCAGGTTGGCGGCGCTCACGCGCAGGTCGAGCGTATCGGCCAGCGTGCCGCCGTTGACGGCGAGCGGATAACGCAAGGCAGCCCGCGCACCCTCCTGGGCGGCGAGCGTCAGTACCTGCTGCAGTGCCAGCACCACGCCGTAGTAGACGATGCCCAGCACCACTGCCAACAGCAGCGGAAACACCAGCGCAAACTCCACCGCGGCCACGCCACGCGCGCGCCGCTGGTTCGCGTTCCCCCGTAAAGCCATGCTTCACCCGATTCGTCTTGCATTGGCGACACACGACACCGCGCTCCAGGCGCCGGCATTGCTGCGCGGCGCCCGGCTAGCGGCGTGCCCGGTGGGCGTACTGCGTTGATGCGCGACTTGGAACCACTCTTACCGTTCTTGCCTGGCCGTCCGTCAGTGCCTGCGGCCAGTGCCTACCGCTACCACTTCCGCCACTGCTTCAGACAGGCGCGCGAGCGCCCGCCACGGCTGGCATGACTGCCAGCACGTTGAACCGGTTGCTTCAGGTGCGTCCGGCCGGAGCCGGATGGGTCAAAAAATGGTGTGTGTGCGCGAATCCGCGGGCGCTCAGGGGGCGAACCAGCCCGCGATGCGGCCGGCCAGGGTATTGAACCCGGCGCCGAGGTTGGTGCCCATCAAGCCGACTCCGGCTGCGATGGCGATGGAGATGAGGCCCACGATCAGGCCATATTCGATGGCAGTGGCTCCCCGTTGGGTCTTGCCATGGCGCGCCAGTTTCTTTTGCATGATCTCACTCCCGAAAGTGTCTACCCTGCACGGATATCCAGCGGTACGACCTGACCCCTGTTCCTCTGCCATCTGTGCCGGGCGCAAGCCCGGCGTGGCGTTTTTTATGTGTGAAACCGCTGGTGCAAACATTTATAAGACAACGCATGTCTCAACCATACCCCCCGTTCGAGCTATGGCTGTTTCAGCTTAAAGGCGGACAGACGTTTGAAACAATGTCGGCCCGCCTTCCGACTTCGGGATGACCCTGAGCCGAATTGTTAAAGAGCGCGCAATAAAGGCGGTGTGCCGTGCGGCAGCCTGCACGTATTGCTGCAGGCGGACGCACGGCACGAAATAAAAGGATGCGCCGCGCGGGGTAAGGACGACAGCGCACCGTAAAGTAGCCGGCGCGGATGACAGGGAAAATCCCGAGTCGTCCGCGATAAAGGTTTGCAGCTCAGTGGCGCGTCAGCCCGCCCAGCAGGCCAGTAACGGGGGCGAGCGGACTGGCGGTGGTCCCGCCCGATGCGGCGCCGCTCGTGGCACCGGTCAGGCCGCTCGTGACCGTGGTCAGCAGGCCTGTGACCGGCGCCAGCGGATTGCTGCCGCCGGTGCTGCCGCCCGCCGCGCCACCCACCGATCCCAGCAGGCCGGTGACCGGTGCCAGCGGGCTGCTGCCGCCCGTGCCGCCGCCCGTGCCGCCCAGCGGCAGGTTGTTGAGCAGTCCACCGAGCGGATTGCCGCCCGTGGCGCCGTTGTGGTTCAGCAGCACGCCGGCCACCGCAACGGTCTGGCCGGTCTGGTTCACCACGCCGCCCAGCGGCGAGACGATCGGCGTGTTGGTGTTGGCGATCATGCTGCCCGCCGTGGCGACGGTATTGCCGAGCTTGGTCAGCAGGTTGTCGACGGGCACGCCGAGCCCGGTGGCGCCGCCCACGGTCTGCGTGGCGTTGGTGAGCTGCGTGGTCAGTGGCACGATGACCTTGCTGGTGCTGCCGGTGAGCTGCGCCACGGGGCCCGTGGACAGCGTCTCGCCCAGCTTGCCGCCCAACGTCATCACGCCCTGTCCCACGGTCTGCACGAGTCCGCCGGCAGGATTGGTCACGGCCGACAGCGGCGAGAGCTGGTCCGTGCCGACGGCCTTGACGAGATCGCCCGCGCTGACCACCGTGGCGCCCGCCTGCGTGACGACGTTGCCGGTGTTGGCCACGGTCACGCCCACGGGGTTGTCCACCGCGCCGATCTGGCCCAGGCCGTCGCGCACGCCGGTGCCCAGCGTGGCCACGGTCTGGCCCGCCTCGATCACCACGTCGCCGGTGGCGTTCTTCGCATTGGTCGGCACCAGCGGCAGGTTCGTGTCCTTGATCTGCTGGCCGATCTGGCTCACCGCATTGCCGGTGGCCACCACGGTGTTGCCCGCGCCTTCCACCACCTTGCCCGTGGGCGTGGTTGCCGCGGTGGGCTGCGGGTTGTCGGTGCCGGGATTGGTCGGGGTGCCCGGCGTGGCGGGGCTGGGGCTGCCGCCACTGGACCCGCCCGAGGCGCAGCCGGCCAGCAGGGCCACCATCGCCGCGCAGGCGATGGCCATCATGTTCAAGGGGCGCGTCGGCTTGGTTGCTTGCATGTCCTGATCTCCTTTTCGATGTGCTGGGCGTGGCCCGCTGTCTTCCCGCGCATATCGCCGCGACCCGTTCGGCGGCTGGGTGATGCGTCGTGGCTGCGGACCGGAAGCGCAAGCGGTATGCCAGGCTCAATCGCGTGTTCGATACAGGCGCGCCGCGTGCCTGTGCCCCGGCCGGAGACCGTTGCCGGGCAAGGCTTTCGGGCACGCGGCGGGCCCCGGCAGCAAGCGTTGGCGCGATGGCCGCACGGTGTTACGTGCTACGTAACGTGTTCCCGCACCGCCCGTTACACCGGACACCGGCCGCCCCGCCCGCGCGCGCGGCATCGCACCCCGCGCCGTTCCCTCCGCGTCACCGTGCGTTACGTAACACGTAACGCGAAACACGCGGCCCGCCGCACCCGGCCGCTTCATGCGCGCGTTTGACCGATCGGCCGCAAACCCTTGCGGCACGCGCGTTTGCGCGCGGCATCCCCTGCTTGCGCGGGGTCTGGCGCCGACATGGCCCAACCACTGGCACACCGCTTGCGCAAGCCATGACAGACGCGGCACGCCACAGGCATCGCAACAGAGACGATCCACAGCGTGTCCGTGAACCTGGTCGGGAAAATCTGAAAAAGGAAATGGTCATGCGCAAGGCACAACTTTCGGCGAAGCAATGCTTCGTCACGGCATTGCTGGGGTCCCTGCTGGCACTGGGCGGCTGCGCCAGCGGCAGCGGTTCGACGTCGATGGGCACCAGCGGCGCGGGTGGGAGCAGCGGCGCCGGCGGGTCGAACAGCACCGCCACCACGGGCGGCGGCACCGACACCGCCAGCAACGGCGGCCAGCCCAACGGTGGGCAGCCCAACGGTGGGCAGCCCAACGGCGGCAACCCGAACGACGGCAACAACAGCGGCACCACGCCCGCGCTGACGCCGACCGGCGCCATCGTCAACAACGCGGGCGGCATCATCGGCGGCGTGGCCGATACCGTCACCGGCGTGGGCGAGGCCATCAAGGACGCCAACGTGCCGGTCGTCTCCGTGCAGACCAAGGACGGGCTGGCCGGCGTGGTGACGTCGATCGGTGGCGCGGTGGGCGCGCTGGGCACCGGCGTGCAATCCGGCCTGGGCAGCATGCCCAATGCCACGAACCCGGTGGGAAGCACGGTGGCCAGCACGGGCGGCGTGGTCAGCCAGCTTGGTAACGCCGTGACCAGCGCCGGCAGCGCGGTCACGGGCCTGGGCAGCGGCCCGCTGGCGCCGCTGGGCGCGGTCACGACGCCGCTGGGCGGCGTGGTCTCGCAGGTGGGCGGCGCGGTGAACAACCTTGGCGGGCAACTGGGCACCGCGCTCTCGACGGGTCCGGTCGAACAGCTCACGTCGAGCGTCAGCAAGGCCATCGTGCCGCTGACGTCGACGCTGACCAGCAGCACGCAATCGCTGGGCGCAGCCACGGGCCTGGGCCAGCCGGTCAACAACCTGCTTGCCACCGTGGGCGGCGCGCTGGCGACGGCCGGCTCGCAACTGACCAGCACCAACACGCCGGTGGTGTCGGGCGTGGGCGGCATCGTCACGGGCACCGGCAACACGGTGGCCGCGGTGGGCGGCGTCGTGAATGGCCCGGCGGGCAGCACCGGCAGCCCGCTGGCGCCGGTGACCGGCCTCGTGGCCGGACTGACCGGCGGCCTGACCAGTGCCACCGGCGGCGCGGCCAGCCCGCTCGCCCCGGTCACGGGCCTGGTCAATACAGTCACCAGCGGCCTGACCAGCGCCACGGGCGGCAGCACGGCAAGCCCGCTGGCGCCGGTGACCGGCCTGGTCAGCGGCATTGCCAACGGCGCCACCGGTGCGCTGTCGGGGGCCACGGGCGGCGCGGGCGGCAGCACCGCCAGCCCGCTCGCACCGGTCACCGGGCTGGTGGCCGGCCTGACTGGCGGCAACGCCCCGGCCACTAGCGGCGGCACCACGCCGACGACGGGCGGCACCAAGCCCGCCAGCCCGCTGGCCCCGGTCACGGGGCTGGTGGGCGGACTCGTCGGCGGCCTGACCGGCGCGCTCGGCGGCAAGCGATAGCGGCAAGGGGCGCCCGCGCGCCCCGCATCAAGCAAGCGTTGCGGCCACGCAGGGGCGGCAGGGGAGCGGCACCTCTCCCGCCCGTGGCACGCCACCACATAGCCGCAAAGCAGGTTTCCATCGAGGGGTAACACCATGCGTACACGCGAGAGCGTTGCCGCGCTGCTGGTCGGCGTCGGCCTCTTCCATAGCGGGCTGTCCCATGCGGAGCGCGGCCCGGTGCAGGGCGATCCCACGCAGACGCTGCCCAGCATCGCACCCAGCAAACCCGCCCAGAGCAACGTGACCGTGCAGGTGGAGCGGCCCGATTCGGCGCTGCAGAACCTGCTGGCGTCGCGGCTGACACCGCGGCATTTCCAGATCGAAGGCGCCCGGACGCTGCCGTTCGACCAGATCGCGGCAAAATTCACCCCGCTGGCCAACCGCGAGATCACGGTGGCCGAGCTGCTGCAGGCCGCGGAATCCGTCACGCAGATGTACAGGGACGCGGGCTACCCGCTGTCGTTCGCGTTCGTGCCGGCGCAGGCGTTCGAGAACGGCAACGTGCTGATCACCGTGGTGGAGGGCTACGTGGCCAACATCACGGTCAAGGGCAAGCCCGGCCCGGCCGAGGGGCGGCTACGCAAGATCGCCGAGCAGTTGAAGAAGGACCGCCCGCTGCGGCAGGAAAGCTTCGAGCACTACGTGAACGTGCTGGCCCAGCAGCCCGGCATGCAGGTCAACGCCACCGTGCAGCCGCCGACCACCACCGACGGCGCGTGCGACATGGTGCTGGAGGTCAAGCGCAAGCCGTTCACGTTCGGCACCGGCGTGGAATGGATGTCGCCGGGCGTGCGGGCCATCGCCACGGCCACCACCAACAGCCTGACGCCGCTGGGCGAGCAGCTGTCGTTCTCGACGCTGTTCCCAAAGGGCCGCGACAACGAGGAGTACTACTCGGCCACCTACGCGCAGCCGCTGGGCACCGAGGGGATGCTGGCCCGGCTCACGGCGTCGCACTACCGCGGCGTGCCCGAGAACAACGCGCTGGCGCCGATCGGGTTCGAGTCGCGCTACGTCAACGATTCCAAGCGGCTGGGCGGCACGCTGAGCTATCCGGTGATCCTGAACAACCGTCACGCGCTGACGCTGACCGGCGGCTTCTACGCCAACAACCAGTTCGAGCGCTACACGCAGGCCGTGCAGCCCGGCGCCGGCCGGCAGGTGGAACTGGCCACGAGCGTGCGCGTGGCGACGGCCGAGGCGTCGTACCTGCAGCGCGGCACGGGCGTGACGCGCAATGCCACGCTGGGCTTCTACAAGGGCATCGACGGACTGGGCGCGAGCCGGCAGAACAACCTCAACGACCTGAGCTTCTTCCGCACGCGGCTGCTGCTGTCGCAGGCCAGCGACCTGCCGTTCGGCTTCGGCATGGCGCTGTCTGCGGCGGGCCAGTACAGCGCCAACCGGCTGGCGTCGAGCGAGCAGATCAGCTTTGGCGGCCGGTTCTTCGGGCTGGGCTACCCGGCTGGCGAGGTGGCGGGCGACAAGGGCTGGGGCGCATCGGCCGAGCTGAACCGGCTGTTCACGGTGGATTTCACGTACCTGAAGACGCTGCAGCCGTTTCTGGTGGCGGACATGGCGCGCGTGTACTCGAACAGCGTGTCGCTGTCGCACCGGACGCTGCAGTCGCTGGCTATCGGCCTGCGCTTCTCGGACCGGCGCTACTACACGATGGACGTGTCGGTGGCCCAGCCCGTGGGCGACAGGCCGACCAACGCCAGCCACCGCTCGCCGCGCATCAACCTGCTCTGGTCGTACCAGTTCGACTGAAGCGGCGCGCGGCCGGGGCGGCAGGCGGGCGCGGCCCGGTCAGTTCACGCGGAAGCCGATCTTGAGCGTGACCTGGAAATGGCCGACCTTGCCGTCCTGCACATGGCCGCGCGTCTCGACGACTTCGAACCAGTCGATGTGCTTGATGGTCTCGGCGGCCTTGGCCAGCGCGTTGCGGATGGCCTGGTCGCTGCCATCGGGCGAGGATCCAACGATTTCCACGAGCTTGTAGGTGTGATCGGTCATGCGGGCCTCCTGGGGTCTGGCGTGGGGAGATGCGGCGATGCAGCGCGGGTGCCGCGGCGGTGCGTGCCTTCATCATAAGCACCAGCCCTGTCGAGTCCCAAGACGGGCCGCAGGTTCCCGATCAAGCTGCCGCGCGTTTCCGGTTGCGGGATCGGCGCGGCGCCTGTTACGCTGCGGGCCCTCGATTTCCCGTCACTCCCCTGTAACCTGATGTTTCTTTCCTTGCTTCCCTGCCGCCGGCTGGCCGTTGCCGGCATTGCCGGACTGCTGGCCGTCGTGGGCGCCGCCCAGGCCCGCACCACATCCATGCTGGACCGTGCCGTCGATGCGCTGACCACGCCGCGCGCCCAGTCCACGCCGTTCGCCAGCGGCAGCACCTACACGCTGTGCTTCGTGCCGGACGGCCCGAGCTGCCAGGACATGATCGTCGACGCCATCCACCGCACGCGCAAGAGGCTGCTGATCCAGGCGTACTCGTTCACCAGCACCCCGATTGCCAAGGCCGTGGCCGAGGCCCACCAGCGCGGCGTGGACGTGCGCGTGATCGTGGACAAGAGCCAGGCGTCTGAGCGCTACACGAGCGCCACCTTCCTCAAGAACGCGGGCATCCAGGTGGTGGTCGATACCAAGCCGGCCATCGCCCACAACAAGGTGATGGTGTTCGACGACCAGGCCGTGTTCACGGGGTCGTTCAATTTCACCAAGTCGGCCCAGGAACGTAACGCGGAGAACGGCATGCTGATCCGTGGCGACAGCGCCGTGGTGCGCGCCTATACCGACAACTGGCGCACGCGCTTCGACAAGTCGTCGGCGTACTGAGCGTGCCGGGGCGCGGCGGCCGGGTGTCCCGCGCCTCTCTTTTGCCGTCAACGGCACGAATGCGGGCATAACCGCCCGCTGTTCCGCGCATCCCCCGGACGCTTCCCGCAGGAAGATCAGTCAAACGCCGACAGACGCCTCCTGTGCCGTGGTGTGTACTTCAGGTACCGAGCGAGGATGCCGCGGCAGGCTGCATGTCCAGGCCTGCGTCTCTGACAGTTCCCTGCCCCGTGGTCAGCGCCATGCGCGCGCATCCCGCCCATTCCGGCAGGAGGAAGCGATGCAAGCACGAAACACTTCGATGGGCCGCATGGCGCGCCAATGGTGCGCCGTGGGTGCCGCCGCCGCGGCGTTGGGCATCTCGATGGCCGCCCACGCCGACATGCGGACCGACACGGCCGGCCCGTTCACCTACGTCTGTGGCGGCGTGGCCGCCGACGAGCAGGCGCAGATGAACAGCGAGGCCCGCAACTACGACATGGGCCTGCTGTTCACCCAGGGCACCCGGGGCGAGTACCTCTCGGATGTCAACGTCAAGCTGATGCGCGACGGCCAGCAGGTGGCGGAATTCAAGGCCACCGGCCCGCGTTGCCTGATCAAGGGGCCGCGTGCGTCGTACCAGGTGGTGGCGACGTTCGAGGGCAAGTCAAAGCAGACGACGCTGAGCCCGGGCGAGAAGAATGTACAGCTTCGCTGGTAGCGCGCGAGGCTGAAGAGCGAGTCAAGCAGTCCTGAGCCGCCAGTTCGCTGGCGGCCGCCATGCCGGCTACCCCTCCCGCGGGTGCCGGCATATTTTTTTGTCGGGCGGTGTTCGGCCAGGGGCCTGCACGATCGCCATGGCGGTGGCACACTTGGCGGCTGCCGGGCGCGCCGCCCGTCTCGACCAACCTCCTGGAGTGCCCGACCATGACCACGATCCCCAACAGCCGCTGGATCCGCATCGACACCGACGCCGGCAGCTTCGACGCCTACCTGAGCCTGCCGCCCGGCGGCAAGAAGCCCGGCAACCCGGGCATCGTGCTGATCCAGGAGATCTTTGGCGTCAACGAGCACATCCGCTCGGTGGCCGACCAGTACGCGGCCGACGGCTACGTGGTGCTGTCGCCGGACGTGTTCTGGCGCACCGGCCCGCGCGTGGAGCTGGGCTACAGCGGCAAGGACTGGGAGCGCGCGATGGAACTGCGCAAGGCCGTGAACCTGGAGGATACGGTGGGCGACGTCGCGGCCACCGTGCAGGCGCTGCGCGCCGAGATTGGCGAAGGCGGCAAGGTGGCGGCCGTGGGCTACTGCTTTGGCGGCCTGGTGTCGTACCTGGCCGCGGCGCGCGGCCTGGTGGACGCCGCCGTGCCCTATTACGGCGGCGGCATCCAGAACCAGTTGCACGAGGCGGCCGCGCTCAACGTGCCCGTGCAGTTCCACTACGGCGCGCTGGACGCCCATATCAAGCCCGACGACGTGGAGCAGGTGCGCCAGGCCGTGGCCGGCAAGCGCGGCACCGAGGTGCTGATCTACGACCAGGCCGACCACGGCTTCAACTGCTGGGCGCGCGAATCCTACAACCAGCGCGCGGCCGCGCTGGCGCATGGCCGCGCGCTGACGTTCCTGGTCAACGCGCTGGCCTGAGCGCCGGTCAGTACGGCATCGCCACGCCGTTCTGGATGCGGACGCGGTCGCCGATGCGCATGTTGTACGGGCTGCCCTGCGTCAGCGTGAGGTAGCCGTTGTCCTGCGTGCGCACCCGCACGCGGAACGCCGCCGGGGCGGTGCTGGTGCGTTTTTCCACCTCATTGCCGGCCAGCGCGCCGGCCACGGCACCGCCGATGGTAGCCACCGTATTGCCCCGGCCGCCGCCGATCTGGTGGCCCAGCAAGCCCCCGGCCACGCCGCCCAGCACCGCGCCGACGCCGCTGGCGTTGGCCGGCTGCCCGCCCACCTGTTCGATCGATTCCACCCAGCCGTAGCGCACCGCGTACGGGTCGCTGTAGCCGCCGTTGGTGCTGGCGCCGTCATAGGCGCCGTAGCTGCCGCCCTGCGCCGGTTGCGGATAGCCGTACTGGTCGTAGCCGGGCTGTTGCGGATAGGACGACGTGGCGGGGTACGGCGACGACTGCGGATAGCCCGGCGCGCCGCTGATCTGCGTGCCGGACGTACCGTAACCGGTGTTGTAGCCGTTGTTGTAGCCGCCGTTGTAGGCCGGGTTGCCGTAGGCGCCCTGGTAGCCGGCGGTCTGGTAGCCGGTCTGGTAGCCCGTGCCATAGCCATCGCCGTAGCCCGCGCCGTAGGGCGCGGCGCAACCGGCCAGCGTACCGGCAGCCAGGACGGCCAGGGCGAGCGTGCGGACGGCCGGGCGGATCGAGATGGACATGGTGGGGACTCCTGCGACGTTGCGCGTATCTGTGATGCGCGGGAGTCTAGTGCCGCGCCATGGCGGCAGGTGTCACCGGAGATTGTGATGGGTAACCGGCTGTAACGCCCCGGCCGGCGGCCCCGCTGGCGGCCTCAGCCGCGCTCGGCCTCGTCGTCGTTGAAGGCCGTGATCCGGGCCACGCGGAACGTGTTGCGCAGGGACTGCAGCTCGGCCCGGTGCAGCGCGGCCAGCCGGTTCAGGCATCGCTCGCCCTTGGCCAGCAGGTGGATCTGCACCACGCGCCGGTCGTCGGGATGCACGCGACGCGCCACCAGCCCCGCGGCCTCGCAGCGGTTGACCAGCGCCACCACGCCATGCTGCTTGGCCTGCAGCCGCTCGGCCAGTTCGCCCACGGACGCCCAGTTCTTGTCCCGGCTGCCGCGGATATGGAGCATCAGCACGTACTGCTGCACCGTCACGCCCTCGGCCTGCGCAGCTTCCTCTGAAAACCGCAGGAAGCGGCGCAACTGGTAGCGGAAATCGGACAGCGCCTCGAAGTCCTGTTTGGTCAGTGCGGTGTCGGGGGAAGACTTCGCGGAAGCAGGCTGGCGGGCCATAGGGGCTGTTCGTGGGCGCGGGTGGATCGGACAAGGCGCCCATTATATGGCGTCGCCGTACGGCCATCCGGTGTGCTGGCGCGCATACGGGCCCTATTTTCCACGGAGCCCGGCCGGCGCGGTATGGCAGAATCTGTGCGGTCGTCGACACCTTGTCGCCCCCCCTAACGTCTTCAAAGGGAAAGCCGCCCGATGTTCATGGAAATCTTCCTGTTCCTGCTGGATACCGTCTTCACGCTGTTCGGCATGGCCCTGCTGCTGCGGCTGTGGATGCAGCTCACCCGGCTGCCGTCGCGCAACCCGGTGTCGCAGGGCGTGTTCCAGGTGACCGACTGGATCGTGCGCCCGCTGCGCCGCATCATCCCCGGCATCGGCGGCGTGGACTGGGCCACGGTGCTGGCCGCCTACCTGACGGCCGTGGCCTTCCTGGTCTGCCGCGCGCTGCTGCTGGACGCCGACCCCATCGCCTTCCTGCCCGCCATCCTGGCGCTGGCGCTGCTGACGATGCTGAAGTGGGGCATCACGATGGTAATGTGGGTGACGCTGCTGATGGCCGTGCTGTCGTGGCTCAACCCGCAGTCGCCGCTGGCCGGCCCGATCTGGCACCTGACCGCGCCGCTGCTGCGTCCGATCCAGCGCGTGATGCCGCGCCTGGGTGGCTTCGACCTCTCACCGCTGGTGCTGTTCGTCGTCGCGCAAATTTTGCTGATGCTGATCGCCGGCGTGAGCCGGGGCGTGGTGTAAGCGACCGCTAACCCTACAACCCCGGCGGGCAAACGATCGCCGGGGTTGCCGGAAATCCCGTCCTAGGGTTTTCCCGTACTGTTCACGCTACTGGACAGTGTGTCGAGAAATCGACCTTTTTCATGCTGTGGCCGACGCCTACATTACAGCCACCGCGGGCCACGACCCGCGATCTTTGCCATAAGTCGGAACAGCACAACCATGAAGAAGACCCTCGCCCTCTCCCTGCTCTGCGCCCTCGGCCTGTCGGTCGGCGCCACCGCCGCCCAGGCTTCGCAGCCCATTTCTGACCTTGCCCGCCTGGATGGCAGCATCGGCCGCAAGATCGACCCGTACCTGGACGGCGCGCGCGGCGTGACTGAAAAGCGTGACGTGTACACCGAAGGTTCGCGCAGCGTGACCGACAAGCGCGACGTGTACTCGGAAGGCGCCCGTGGCGTGACCGAACAGCGCGACGCCTTTACCGAAGGCGCCTGATCGCCCGCTCCCCCGGCCTCGCCACTTCCCCCGGCGAGGCTTGCCGGCAGGGTGCTCCCCCTGTCCTTGCCGGGCCCCTCATCCAGTTCCCCCGCCATACCCGCAGCGCCCCCGGCACCTATCCCGCCGGATGTCCCGCGTCGCCCAGATCTCCCAGGTCCGCCCCCATCATCGATTCGATGGCTTCCATGAACGCCCGCACCTTGCGCGGCTGGAGCCGGCGGTCCGGCAGCAGCGCGAACACGCGCAGCGGTGGCAGCGGATAGTCGGGCATGACGCGCACGAGCCGGCCCTGCGCGATCTCGGTCTCGGCCGCCGTCATCGGCACGCGGGCGATGCCCAGCCCGGCCAGCGCGGCCTGCATCCGCAGTTCGGCGTTGTAGGTCTGCATGCGCGGCCGGATGGGCACGGCGATGCGCTGCCCGTGACGCGAGAATTCCCAGACGGAGACGCCCGGCGTGGCCAGCGTCGGCATGTTGGACAGGTCCTCGGGCTGCATCTGCGCCGGCAGGCTGGCGGCCAGGCTCGGCGCGGCCACCAGGCCCCGCTCGACGTTCCAGATGCGGCGCGCGATGGTGCCCGAATCCGGCAGTTCGGTATCGACGGTCACGAACGCGATGTCAAAGCCCTCGCGGATCGGATCGACGAGCCCCTGGGCGATTTCCACGGTGATGTCCAGCGCCGGATGCGCGGCCAGCGTCCGGCAGATCACGCCGCCAAGCTGCTGGGCGCCGAATTCGTAAGGCGTGGCGATGCGCAGCATGCCCTGCACGCGTTCCTCGCGCGCCAGCGTTTCCTGGCGGATCTCGCGCAGCCGCGCAAACAGCGGCGCCACGTCGCGATAGACCGCGCCGCCCGCATCGGTCAGCCGCATGCGGCGCGTGGTGCGCTCCAGCAGCTTGGCGCCGATGGCCGTTTCCAGCCGGATCACCGCCGCCGATACCCGTGACTTCGGACAGTCCAGCGCGGCCGCCGCCGCCGTGAATGTCCCCTGTTCCACCACACAGCAGAACGCCTCCCAGTCATTCCACTGGATTGTCTCGCTCACCGGACCCATTCCCCTTGTCAGACACCGTTGTCGGCGGCCGCCTGTCGGGGCCCTGTCGCCGCCGCGTGCCGCCACGCATCGACCGCACATTATGCGGCAGAGCCGATTGTGCCGGCCAAGGTTGCCCCGGACTGGCAAAGCAGGCACATTTCCTCTACCCTTTCGGCCTTCCAAGCCTCTGCCACCCTTTCCAGACCCATGGCGCATCCTGCCGATCCCGCTACGACCCGCGCGCCCGCTGCCGGTACGACGGAAAAGCCGAGCGACAGCTACGTGCAATCGTTCGCGCGCGGCCTGTCGGTGATCCGCGCCTTCGACGCCGCCCATCCGGCCCAGACGCTGACCGAGATTGCGCAGGCCAGCGGCCTGACCCGGGCCGGCGCGCGGCGCATCCTGCTGACGCTGGTGGGGCTGGGCTATGTGCAGAACGATGGCCGGCTGTTCCGCCTGACGCCGAAGATCCTGGACCTGGGGTTCGCGTACCTGACGTCGATGCCGTTCTGGAACCTGGCCGAGCCGGTCATGGAGGCGCTGTCGCAGTCGGTGCACGAAAGCTGCTCGATCTCCGTGCTGGACGGCACCGAGATCGTCTACGTGCTGCGCGTGCCGGCGCGCAAGATCATGACGATCAACCTGTCGATCGGCAGCCGGCTGCCGGCCTATTGCTCGTCGATGGGCCGCGTGCTGCTGTCCGGCCTGGACGACGCCGAGCTGGACCGCGTACTCCAGGCGTCAGACCTGCAGCCGCGCACGCGCCGCACGGTTACCGACATCGACCAGTTGAAGCGGATGGTCGCCGACATCCGCAGCCGGGGCTGGGCCCAGAACGACCAGGAACTGGAGGAAGGGCTGGTGTCGCTGGCGGCGCCGATCCGCAGCCGCACCGGGCAGGTGATTGCCGCGCTGAACATCAGCGGGCAGGCCAACCGCACCAGCGCGCAGGAGATGGTCGACCGCTTCCTGCCACCGCTGCTGGAGGCGGCCGGCAAGATCTCGGCGATGGTGAGCCTGCGGACCTGAGCGGTCCGGCGCGCTAGCGGGGCCCGGTGCGGGGTTCCCAGGACACCGCCACATCCCCCTTGACGAAGGTCTGGCACGCCATGCGATAGCCGGCGCGCAGGTCGTCGTCGGTCAGGTGCTTGCGCTCCTTGGGCTTGACCGCGTCCGTATGTTCCAGCCCCTGCTCGATCCGGCACTTGCACGTGCCGCAGATGCCGCCGCCACACTTGAACGGAATGCCGCCCTGCTCGCGCAGCGACACGCGCAGCAGGTTGCTGTTCTCGGGCGCGTTCACGGTCTTGCCCTGGTTGGTCACGAACGTGATGGCGACCATGCGCGCCGGCGCCGGTGGCGCGACATCGGCCGCATCCGGGGTGTTCGGGGTGGTCGGGGCGATGGCAGCGTCGGAGTCGGCCCGCATCATATTTTCCTTATCGAGAGGTCCATGCTGCCGAAGCGCGCCAGCTTGTGCAGCGCGTCGTGGGCGGCGGCGAGCGTGTCGAAACGCTCCAGGAACCGGGTTGGCACGTGGTTGACCACGGGCGCAGGGTCGTCAGGGCCCGCCGGGCCGGATTCGTCGATCACGCGCACCTTGACGATGGCGTCGCGCGGCGCCGTCAGCTCGGCAATCACGAACACGGCCTTGGGCCGGCCGTAGAACAGGTATTCCCAGGTCTCGCGCGGCTCCACGCCGGGCACGGGCTCGGTGCGGAACTGGCCCGGCTTGCTGGTCAGGATCACGAACATGTCAGGCCGCCAGCGCTTCCTGTTCCAGCTCGATGTCGTGCGTGAGCCAGATCTGGCACGCCAGCCGGAATCCCTGGTCCAGCCGCTCGCCAAGCTGCTTCTTTTCCTTCCAGTTCGGCGGCGGCAGGTGCTCGGCGCCGGCCAGCACCCGGCACGCGCACTTCGAGCACTTGCCCATGCCGCATTCGTAGCGCAGGTTCGGATACGGGAACTGCTTGATCCCGGCACGCACGACCAGGTTGGTGTCGGGCTTCACCTCGTCGGTGAACACCTGTCCGTTCTTGTGGAAGACGACTTTCGGCATAGCAATCTCTTTAAATCCGCGGAAACGACCGGCGCGTCAATGCCACAGCAGCATGGCGCAGATCGTGGAGACAAACAGCCCGGCCAGCACGGGCAGCAGCAGCGCGCGCACGGCGTCGAGCACGGGTACGCGGGCAAACCCGGCCACGGCGATCAGCGACGACCACGCGATCAGCGTGCCGCCGCCCGTCCAGACCGCGCCCATCTGGCCCACGGCGGCCAGCGTGGCGGAATCGAACCCGACCACCGGGCCCAGCGCCCCGGCCAGCGTGCCGGTCAGCGGCAGCCCGGCAAACCCCGAGCCGTCGATGCCGGTGATCATGCCCACCAGCAGCACGCCGAATGCCACCAGCACGTGGTTGTCCGGGATCATGTGCTGGTACGCCTGGATCAGTTCGAACAGCAGGCTCGGCGCGCGGCCGGCATCCACGCCCAGGATCTGCGCGGCGGTTTCTCCGGCGCCCACGAAGAAGAAGCCGGCAATCGGCAGCACCGAGCCCATGGCCTTGAACGCGAACACGAAGCCGTCGGTGATGTGGTCCGGGCAGACGTCGAGCATGCGGCGCGGCCCTTCGGCGGCCAGCGTGGCCAGCATCATCAGCAGCGCGGCCACGCCACCCACCAGCGCGGCGGCGGCGCCGCCCTTGAGGTCGGGCATGCCGGAGGCGATCTTCGGCAGCACCATCAGCGTCACCACGCAGATGAACGCCAGCGGCGTCAGCACGGCAAAGAACTTTGACCACTTCACGCGGCGGCGCGCCACCATCGCCAGGCTCTGCTCGATGTTGGCGTCGGTGGCCAGCGGCTCGTCGTGCGACGTGCCGCGCGCGATCTCGGCCTTGTCGAACGTGCCGATGGCTTCCACGGCGGCGTCGGGGCCCGTGGCGCGGGCCTGCCAGCGGTCCAGCAGCGCGCCGCTGGCCGGCACGATATGGCGGCGCATGGACAGGTAGGCCAGCGACAGCGCGATGGCACCGGTGATGATCGACAGGATCAGCGCGCGGTCCGCCACCACGGCCGCGCTGACCGCCGCGCCGGCCGCCTTGGCGCTGATGCCCGGCGCCACGCCGATCACGTAGTCCGACGACAGCGCCATGCCCTGCCCGGCAATCGCGATGGCCATGGCGCCAGCCAGCGGCGGCAGCCCGGCGGCGATGGCGGCCGGCAGCAGGATGGCCGACACCAGCGGCACGGCCGGCGTGGGCCAGAAGAACAGCGAGATCACGTAGGTGATGCCGGCCAGGATGAAATAGGCGCTATGGCCGTTCTTCATCACCAGCCGGAACGGCTCGACCATGCGGATATCGGATCGCAGCGTCTTCAGCGCGTTGAGCAGCGCCGTCATGAACGCGATCACCAGGAAGATGTTGAACAGTTCCTTGGCCGCCACGAGGCTGGCCGAGAAGATGCCGCCCAGCGCGCTGATCGGGCTGCCCGTGATGGCCAGGATCACGAGGAAGGTGCCCAGGATCGACGGCACCACGACATTGGCCCGCAGGATCATCGTCAGCACGATCACTGCCACGCCCAGCAGGTACACCCAATGTGCCAGGCCAATCTCAACAGTTTGTTGCATGAGGCTCCCCTTTCCTGGAGGCCCTTGTGGGGGCGGTATATGAATCGTTGTCGAATCGCTTTTTTGTATACTATATCCCGCTCGATCACGATCACAAGCGAAAACTGCCGGACCTAGGGAAATCACCGCCGCGGTGCGGCAGATTCCCCGGAACAGGCCACACTGCACGGATTGCGGGCGGTGCGCACCGTTCCGGTCGGGGCTGGCGGCTGCTGGAAAACCCTCTGGCTTTTTCGTAAACTGTGTGTAGACTGTATACCGAAATGACTTACAGGCCCGTTCCCATGCTCCATGTCACCGACGCGATGATCGATCGCCACGTCACCGCCGCCGACGCCCAGGCCGCCATGCTCGACGCTTTCCGCAGCTTCGGCCGGGGCGACGCGGCCATGCAGGAACGCATCCGCACCGAGGCGGGCGGCGTGAAGCTGTCGACGCTCGGCGCGGTCATCCCGTCCCAGCAGGTGGCGGGCGCCAAGGTCTACACCACCATCGCCGGCCAGTTCTCGTTTGTCATCCTGCTGTTTTCGACGGTTGACGGCCGCCCGCTGGCCTCGTTCGATGCCGGCGCGATCACGCGGCTGCGCACGGCGGCCTGCACGGTGCTGGCGGCCCGCAAGCTGGCCACGCCCGGCGCGTCGACGCTGGCGCTGTTCGGCGCCGGCACGCAGGGCGTGCAGCATGCGCTGCAGCTATCGGCCGCGCTGCCGCTGCGGCAGGTGCTGGTCTGCGACCCGTACGCGGCGCCCGACGCGGCCGACCGCCTGGCCAGCCAGTGCGGCATCCCGGTGGCCTTCGCGCCGGCCGAGGCCGCCGCGAAGACGGCGGACATCATCGTGACGGCGTCGCGCTCGACCACGCCGCTATTCCCCGGCAACGTCGTCAAGCCCGGCGCGTTCGTGGCCGCCATCGGATCCAGCCTGCCGCACACGCGCGAGCTGGACGACACGCTGCTGGCGCGCGCTGCCGCCGTGGTGGTCGAGTGGCGCCAGCAATCGCTGCGCGAAGCCGGCGACCTTGTGCTGGCCGACAAGGCCGCACTGCCCGACAACAAGATCGTGGAACTGGCCGATGTGCTGCTCGATACCGAACCCGCGCGCCGCCATGCCGACGACATCGTGATCTACAAGTCGGTGGGCGTCGGGCTGGAAGACGTGGCCCTGGCCGGCGTGGCCTGGCAACGGATCGCCGCCGCCCAGGCCGTCGCCGCCTGACCCGCCGACGATTGCAGTCACCGCCCTGCGCGGTTTTTTTATCGCCCGGGCGCCGTTGTAGAAAGTATACAAACCCCTTTTACCCCGAACGCTACGAAAACAGGAGCCCCCAATGGCCGAACTGATGAACCGAGAAGACTTCCGTGCCGCGCTGGAAAACGCCATCAAAGGCAAGAGCGCGAACCAGGCGCCCTTCAGCAAGGCGTGGGCCGGCGGCACGCTGAGCCGCGAGCACCTGGCCCGCTGGGCCGAGAACCACTACCACTACGTCGGGCCGTTCGCCGACTACCTGGCCTATATCTACGCCCGCACGCCCGACCACATGACCGAGGCCAAGGACTTCCTGCTGGCCAACATGTACGAGGAGGAAATCGGCGGCGACCGCCACACGGACCTGCTGATCCGCTTTGCCGAAGCCTGCGGCACCTCACGCGAGCGCGTGGTGAACCCCGACAACATGTCGCCGACCACGCGCGGGCTGCAAAGCTGGTGCTACGCCGTGGCGATGCGCGAGGACCCCGTGGTGGCCGTGGCCGGCCTGGTGGTGGGGCTGGAGTCGCAGGTGCCGTCGATCTACCGCAAGCAAACCCCGACGCTGCGCGAGAAGTACGGCTTCACCGACGAGGAAGTCGAATTCTTCGACCTGCACATCGTGTCCGACGAAATCCACGGCGAGCGCGGCTACCAGATCGTGCTGGAGCACGCCAACACGCCCGAACTGCAGCAGCGTTGCCTGAAGATCTGCGAGATCGGCGCCCAGATGCGGCTGCTCTACACCACGGCGCTGTACTACGACTACGTCGACGCCAAGCCCGAGGCCGCGGCCGCCTGAGGCCGCACCGCCCCGCGTGACCCTGGCCGCCCGGCGCGTCCGGGGCCGTCCCGAATCCTCCAACCAGGCCCCCGCAAGATGACCGAGACGTACCGCAACTACATCGACGGCGAATGGTGCGACAGCGCCACCGGCCGCACGCTCGACAACGTCAACCCCGCCGACACGCGCGAGATCGTCAGCCGCCACGCCGCGTCGGACGCCCGCGATGCCGCCGCCGCGGTGGCCGCCGCCGCCGCCGCGTTCGACGGATGGAAGAAGACCCCGATCGGCAAGCGCGCCAGGGTCCTGAACGACGCCGCCGCGCACCTGGAAGCCAACGCCGACAGCATCGCCGCCGAACTGACGCGCGAGGAAGGCAAGGCGCTGAACCTGGCACGCGACGAAGTCATGCGGTCGGCCCAGACCCTGCGCTTCTACGCCGTGGAAGGCCAGACCTTCGGCGGTGAGAGTTTTCCTAACGACGATCCGGACATGCTGGTCTACACGCTGCGCGAGCCGCTGGGCGTGGTGACCGTGATCTCGCCGTGGAACTTCCCGGTGTCGATTCCCGCGCGCAAGATCGCGCCGGCGCTGATCACGGGCAACACCGTGGTGTTCAAGCCGTCGTCGGACGCGCCGCTGTCCGGCTACCGGCTGGCCGAGGCGTTCGTCAAGGCCGGCATTCCGAAAGGCGTGCTCAACTTCGTGACCGGCAGCGCGGCCGAGGTGGGCCCGACGCTGGTGGCATCGCGCGCGGTGCGCGCCGTGTCGTTCACGGGGTCCACGGCGGCCGGCGAGCAGATCCACAAGGCCGTGCCGATGACCACGCGCACGCAGATGGAGCTGGGCGGCAAGAATCCGCTGATCGTGATGGAGGACGCCGACCTGGACCACGCCGTGGACCTGGCCATCAAGGGCGGGCTGTCGCTGTCGGGCCAGGCGTGCACCGGCACCAGCCGCATCCTGGTGATGCCCGAGGTCCGGCAGGCGTTCACCGACAAGCTGGTGGCCAGGGTCAAGGCGCTGAAGATCGGCAGCGGCATGACGCCGGGCATGGACCTGGGCCCGCTGGCCACGCGCAAGCAGCGCGAGACCGTGCTGGGCTACATCGCCGCCGGGCGGCAGGAAGCCACGCTGCTGTGCGGCGGCGACGCGCTGACCGACGGCGACTTCGCGCACGGCTACTACGTGGCGCCGGCCGTGTTCACCGACGTCACGCAGTCGATGCGGATTGCCCGCGAGGAAATCTTCGGCCCGGTGCTGGCGATCATCGAGGTGGACAGCTACGCCGATGCCATCGCCAAGGCCAACGACACCGACTACGGGCTGTCCGCCGCCATCGCCACGCGCAACCCGCGCTACCTGCACGACTTTGCGCGCGACATCGAATCGGGCACGGTCAAGATCAACCGCACCACCACGGGCAACCTCGTCAACGCCCCGTTCGGCGGGCTCAAGCGCTCCAGCACATCGACGTTCCGCGAATCGGGCCGCGCCGGGCTGGAGTTCTATACGCAGATCAAGACCGTCTACCAGGGCGTCTGACCCGAATCCAAGGAAACTACGATGAAAAAATCGATCAAGCTCGAACTCAGGGAGGCGCGCCACATGGTGGCCGCCGCGATCCGGAAGGCCGATGAAATCGGCGTGCTGGAATCAGTCTGCATCGTCGATGACGGCGGCTACCCGCTGCTGCTCGAACGCATGGACGGCGCGCGCATCACCGGGCCGCAGATTGCCTGGAACAAGGCGTTCACGGCCGCCGGGCACAAGCGCTCCACGCACCTGTTCAACACGCCGCCGAACGGCCCGGCACTGCCCGGCAACGAGGCGTTCGGCATCCAGTGGAGCTTCGAGGGCAAGTTCGCGGTGTTCGTGGGCGGCTACCCGATCGTGGTGAACGGCGAGGTCATCGGCGGCGTGGGGCTGTCCGGCGGCAACGGCGAGCAGGACACCGCGTGCGGCGTGGCCGCGCTGGAAGCGCTGCGCGACCTGCTGGCCGCCGACGACCTGACCGTGCTGGCGCAGGCCGACATCAAGAAGTAGGCGGGGGAATCAGTCATGGCCCATCGCGTCGAGATTGCGGAAACGCAACAGGTGTTCCAGGTGGCGGCCGGCGAGTCGGTGCTCGATGCCGCGCTGCGCAGCGGCGTGGCGCTGGCCCACGAATGCACGTTCGGCGGATGCGGCACGTGCCGCATGCAGGTGGTGGAAGGGTCGGTGTCCTATGAGGATTTTCCGATGGCGCTGACCGAGGCCGAACACGCCGAGGGCGTCGCGCTGGCCTGTCAGGCGCGCCCGCTGAGCGACCTCGTCATCAGCACCGCGCGCGCCGGGGCCGCGCTGCCGCCGCCGCGCCGCACGTCGGCATCGGTGATGTCGGTGGCGCCGCTGGGTCCGGACGTCCAGCACCTGCGGCTGGCCCTGCCCGACGACGAACCGTTCGTCTACGCGCCCGGCCAGTACCTGAAGGTCTGGCTGGAGGACGGCAGCCATCGCAGTTTCTCCATGGCATCGGCACCGGCCGGCAACAGCGTCGACTTCCATGTGCGGCAGATCGCCGGCGGGCGGTTCACGTCGCGCCGCCTGCCGCAACTGCGCGCCGGGGACCGGCTCGACGTGGAACTGCCGCACGGCAGCTTTGCGCTGCGCAAGGAGGATTACCGGCCGCTGCTGATGGTGGCGACCGGCACCGGGCTGGCGCCGATCAAGAGCATGCTCGAATCGCTGATGGACGACCCCGATTGCCCGCCCGTCTGGCTCTACTGGGGCGCGCGCTCGGCCGCCGACCTGTATCTGCACGACGAGATCGCCACCTGGGGCGAGCGGCTGTACGACTTCCAGTACGTGCCGGTGCTGTCGCGCGGCGGCGACAACTGGCAGGGGCGGCGCGGCTACGTGCAGGACGCCGTGGCGGCCGACCTGGGCGACCTGTCCGAGCACGCGATCTACCTGTGCGGGTCGCCGCACATGATCCGCGACGCCCGGCAGACGTTCATGGCGCTTGGTGCCGAGGCGCCTTTCATCTACGCGGACAGCTTCACGTTCCAGCACGCGGGCGGCTGACAAACCCGGCGGCGTCATCGGCGGGGCCACGGTAGATGTCTACCCTATGTCTTGCGCGGGGAGGCAACGGTATACAATAGCGGCATTCACGCCGTGGCCCATCGACCGCGGCGCATCACCGATATCCGACGGCCGATCCCGACCATGAACGACGCCACCGCCAGTGCCATCAAGCCGAATCCGGACACCCCGGCCGCAAGCCTGGGCGCCCAGCATTCTCCCCTTTTCGCGCTGGTCACCGACACGCTGCGGCAACGTATCCTGGGCGGCCAGTACGAACAGGGCGAGCGGCTGGTGGAAAACACGCTGTCGCTGGAACTGGGCGTGTCGCGCATTCCCGTGCGCGAGGCGCTGCGGGCGCTGGCGGCCGAGGGGCTGGTGCGGATCGAGCCGCGGCGCGGCGCGTCCGTGGCCCGGCTGTCGCCCAACATCGCCCGCGAAATGGTCGAGGTGCGCGCCACGCTGGAAGGGCTGAACGCCAAGCTGGCCGCGCAGCGCCGCGATCCGGCGCTGATCCAGGAACTGGAAAAGGTGCTCAAGGAAGGCAACGACGCGGTCGACAGCGGCCAGACCGAGCGGTTCGTCGAACTGAATTCGCGCTTTCACGAGGTGCTGGGCAACATCGCCGCCAACAGCGTGCTGCAGGACATGATGCGGTCGCTGCGCGAGCGCACCGCGCTGCTGTTCGCGCCGGCCAACCTGAGCCGGGCGCGCATCAACTGGGACGAGCACGCCCAGATCCTGCAGGCCGTGATTGCCGGCGATGCCGACCTGGCGTCGCTGCTGGCCACGCGCCACGTCTACAGCGCCGCCAAGGCGGTGGAATCGATGGCGGCCGATGGCGCCACGGCTGCACCCACGGCGGGCACGGCGGACGCCCCTCGCCAGACCCACGCCTGACCCTGCCCGATCACGGTTCAGGCAATTCCCCGTTGCGCACCAGCAAATGGCGCAGTGCACCATCGAAGTGTATACTGTAGGCGTTTGTTGACCACAATAGGGATTTGCCATGCATTACCCGGAAGCTTCCTACCTTGAGCGCCCCGTCGGCGCGCAGCTTCTGAGCCACTACGCCCGGCGCGATGCCGTCCGCCATGCCACGCCGCTCGTGCCGCTGCGCCTGGCGGACGTCATTGCCTTCTTCCGCTGGCGTAGCGCGCGGCGCAAGACGGCCTGAGTCCTACTGGCAACGAAAAAAGCCGCCCGGAATGGGCGGCTTTCTTATTGGGTACGACGAAACGTCAGAGTGCGGCAGGCGGCATCTCGACGCTGCCGAACTCGGCCGACCGCGACCCGCTGATCGGCCGGTTGCTGGCGCCGAAATACGCGAACGCCACCGACAGCTTCACCGCCTCCGAATCGTTGCGGCCGGCCGCGTGGAACAGGCGGCTGTCGAACATCAGCACGTCGCCGCGATGCAGCGCCAGCGGCATCGCCCCCTTGAGTAACCCCTGGCTGGCCGGATGGGCCTCGACCAGGAACTCGGCCGGATCGAGCTGGGCCGGGTCCAGCCTGGCGCGATGCGAGCCCGGAATCACGCGCAGCACCCCGTTGCGCTCGTCCTCGTCGCCTAGCGCCAACCAGACGGTGACCAGTTCCGGATTCACGAACGACCAGTAGCGCGTGTCGCGGTGCCAGCCGGTCTGGCTGCCATAGTGCGGATGCTTGGTCATCACGCAGTTGTGGTGGGCCAGCGTGAGCCGGGCCGGCTCGCCTAGCAGCGCCTCCACCGTCGCCACCAGCTGCGGATGGCTGGCCCAGCGCCGGAACGCCTCGTCCCGCCCATACGCCTGGCGCAGCCGGCGCACCGTGTGCCCGCCCGCCGCGTCGCGCGTGGCCGGCGCGCCGGGATAGCCCAGGTCGGCTTCGAACTCCACCGGCGGCACGGCGTCGGCCAGGTGGCGGCGCGTCACCGCCTCCAGCGCGGCGCATGTGGCCTCGCTGGCAAACTGGCGCAGCACGATGTAGCCGCCCGCGTGGAATTCGCGCGCCAGGCTGGCCAGGGCCGCCTGGTCGGCCAGCGGAGCGGAACAATCGAAATCGAGGGAATGGGGCGCGCCAGACACGCGCGGTTGCGAGGCAGTCATTGCAGCAGCTAAGACAATTCTGAAAGTGAGGGGGCGGCGACAGCCCGATGATGCCAGAAGCGGCGCGATCCGGCGCGGGCTGGCGCCCGATTCCGGTGCACCGGGCCACCGTCGCCGCCGCGCCACCGTGCGGAAACCCACTGTCGCATGCGACCTCCACGCCGCTACAATGGCCGGACCCTGCCGCACCGTCCCGTCATCGCCAACCTGCCACCAAGGCTGCCCATCGTGACTGCCAGACCCCGGATCACCGCCTCGCTGGCCGAGGCCCAGAACCAGCTCAGCCGCATCGTGCTGGGCAAGCCGCGCCAGGTGCGGCTGGCGCTGGCGTGCATGCTGGCCGGCGGCCACCTGCTGCTGGAAGACGTGCCCGGCGTGGGCAAGACCACGCTGGCTCACGCGCTGGCGCAGACGCTGGGGCTGCAGTACCAGCGCGTGCAGTTCACCAGCGACCTGCTGCCGGCGGACCTGGTCGGCGTGTCGGTCTACGTACGCGAATCCAGCGATTTCCGCTTCCATCGCGGCCCGGTCTTCGCGCAACTGGTGCTGGCCGACGAGATCAACCGCGCGCCGCCGAAGACGCAGAGCGCGCTGCTGGAAGCGATGGCCGAACACCAGGTGACGCACGACGGCGTGACCCACGCGCTGCCCACGCCGTTCTTCGTCGTCGCCACCCAGAATCCGCTGGACCAGATCGGCACGCATGCGCTGCCCGAATCGCAGCTGGACCGCTTCACGATGCGGATTTCGCTCGGCTATCCCGACCCGGCGTTCGAGCGCGTGCTGTACCTGGGCGCCGCCACCCGGCCCGAGCCGGTGGCCGTGATGGACGCCGAGCAGGTGGTGGCGCTGCAGGCCGCCGCGAGCCGCGTCTATACCAGCCCCGCACTGGTCGATTACGTGCTGGCGCTGGTGCAGGCCACGCGCGCCGAGTCCGGCTTCGTGGCCGGGCTGTCGCCGCGCGCCGGCCTGGCGCTGCTGGCCTGCGCCCGCGCCTGGGCGCTGCTGGACCAGCGCGACATGGTGATGCCGGAAGACGTGCAGGCCGTGTTCGCGCCCGTGGCCGGCCATCGGCTGCTGCCCGGCGATGCCGACACCACCGCGCTGGACCATCTGGTCGCCCGCGTGGCGATTCCCTGATACCGCCGCCGCCCAGGCCAGCCATGCGACGTCCGCCGACGGCTTCCGGCCCCGCGCTGCCCCTGCCGGTGCCCACGCCCCGCCCGCGCCGGCCGCGCCCGCCGGTCAACGGCGTGGTCACGCTCGATCGTCGCCACCTCTACATCCTGCCCACGCGCAGCGGCCTGGGCTTTGCCCTGCTGCTGCTGGCGATGCTGACCACCTCGCTGAACTACAACATCAGCCTGGGCTTTGCGCTGACGTTCCTGCTGGTGGGCATCGGCATGGCCTGCATGTGGATGGCCTACCGCAACCTGCTCGATCTCGATATCTCGGCGGGCCCGGTCTCGGCGCCATTCGCGGGCGAGACCGCCACGTTCGTGCTGCACGTCGCCAACCATGACGGCGGCGCGCGCATCGGCGTGGAAGCCATGGCCGCGGGCGGAGTGGCCGACGCCGCGCCGGGTCTGACGCTGGACGGGCTGGGGCAGGGCGCGCTTGCCGTGCGCGTGGCGGCGCCACGGCGCGGCCGGCTGGCGCTGCCACGCGTGACCGTGTCCAGCCGCTTTCCGTTCGGCCTGTTCCGGGTCTGGAGCTATGCGGACCTGCCGCTCACCACCTTTGTCTATCCCGCGCCCGAGCGGCCGGCGCCACCGCTGCCGCTGACGCCGCGCCCTGAGGACGGCGACGACGGCCAGCTCCAGGCCGCCGCCGACGATGGCATCGACCAGCTGCGCAAATACCGCCCCGGCGACCCGCTGCACCGCATCGCCTGGAAGCACAGCGCCCGCACCGGCCGATGGCTGAGCCGCACCGGGCACGTGCCGCGCCAGCCCGGCTGCTGGATCGATTGGGACGCGCTGCCGTTCACGATGGATACCGAGGCGCGGCTGTCGCGCCTGTGCGCCTGGGTGCTGGCCGCGGGCGACCATGTCGACCTGGGCCTGCGCCTGCCCGGCGTGGAGATCGCGCCGGGCGCCGGCCCGGCCCATCGCCGCGCCTGCCTGGAAGCGCTGGCCATCTGGCCGGAGCGCCGCGCATCATGAAGCCGCAGCAGCCAGCGCGGCCGCTTGGCCATCAGGAACACGGCATGCTGATTGCCCAGTTGGCGCTCGTGCTGGCGCCGCAGGCCCGCACGCTACCGGTATCGGTCAGCCTGCTGCTGGTGCTGCTGCTGGCCTGGCGCTGGCTGCTCTGGCGCCAGCGCGCGCCGC
The DNA here is from genome assembly GCF_049393795.1 of Cupriavidus sp. H18C2. NCBI lineage: Bacteria > Pseudomonadati > Pseudomonadota > Betaproteobacteria > Burkholderiales > Burkholderiaceae > Cupriavidus > Cupriavidus sp. H18C2. The sequence continues at coordinate 1,578,431 of NZ_CP186011.1, forward strand.
TGCCTTCGAAATTCCTGGTCGGCACGGCCGGCGTGCTGGTGCTGCTGATTGCCGCCGCGCTGGTCTGGCGGGGCGGCGGCAGCTTCGGGCGCGAGCTTTGCGTGGCGCTACTGGCGGCGTTCGTGATTCTCAAGCTGATGGAGACCCGGGCGCTGGCTGATGCCACGCTGGTCACGCAGTTGTCGTTCTACCTGCTGCTGACGCTGTACCTGGAGGACCAGCCGTTCTGGCTGGCGATCTACAGCATGGCGATCGGAGCATGGATCCTGCGCAACTGGCTGCTGTTCCACCATCCCGAGGCGCGTGGACGGCTGGCAATCTGGCCGCTGCTGGGCCGCATGGCGCTGTTCGGGCTGCCGTGGGCGCTGTTCCTGTTCCTGCTGTTTCCGCGCCTGGACCATCCGCTGTGGCGGCTGCCGCAGTCCGAGCCGACCGGCCGAACCGGCATCAGCGACACGATGCGGCCGGGCAGCGTTGGCGAACTGATCCGCTCGCCGGAAGTGGCGTTCCGCGCCGATATCGTCGGCGACCCGCTGCCCGCGAGCGCGCTCTACTGGCGGGCGCTGGTGCTGTGGCACTACGACGGCCAGACATGGCGCGCCGGCGAGGCGCCCACGCTGCGCGCGGCGCCAGGGCTGCGCGACGACGATGGGGACCGCGACCTGCGCGATGGCGGCGGCGCCGGTCTGCGCACGTACAACGTCACGCTGGAGCCCAATCACAAGCCGTGGCTGTATCTGCTGGATCGCGGCGTGGCGGTGTCGGACAGCTTGCTGGCGCAGGCGTCGGCCGATGGCGAATTCTTCATGCGGGCGCCGGTGGACCGGGCGCTGCGGTACCGCGCGCTGTCCGAACTGCAGGGCCTGCCGCAGCCGCTGACGCGCCGCACGCTGCAACTGTCGCTCGCGCTGCCGGACGGCAACCCGCGCAGCCGCGAGCTGGCCGCCGGCTGGATGGCCCGGTATCCAGACCCGTGGCAGCGCGTGCAGGCCGCCATGCGGCTGTTCGCCGCCGCGCCGTTTGCGTACACGCTGTCGCCGCCGCCGCTGGGCACATCCCAGGTGGACAGCTTCCTGTTCGATACCCGGCGCGGCTTCTGCGAGCACTACGCCAGCAGTTTCGTGTTCCTGATGCGCGCGGCCGGGGTGCCGGCGCGGGTGGTGCTGGGCTACCAGGGCGGCGAGTACAACCCGATGGGCAGGCACTATGTGATCCGGCAGTCGGACGCCCATGCGTGGGCCGAGGTCTGGCTGGCCGGCCGGGGTTGGGTGCGCGTCGATCCGACCAGCGCCGTCGCGCCGAGCCGGGTGGAGAACGGCGTCGACGCCGCGCTGGCGGGCGAGGACCTGCAGGCGTTGCGCGATCTGCGCGCGCCCGGCTGGCTGCGCGACCTGCGCTGGAGCTTCGACGGGCTGGCGTACCGGTGGCAGCGCTGGGTGCTCGAATACGACCGCGGCCAGCAGAACCGGCTGCTCGACCAGGCGGGGCTCGGCAATCGGCTGCCGCAGGTGCTGGCGACGGGGCTGGCCCTGCTCGCGGTGCTCGCGCTGGTGCCGATGTGGCTGCGCCGCCGGCGGGTGGATCCGGTGCAGGCGCTCTACGACCGCTACTGCGGCTTGCTGGCGCGGCACGGCGTGTCGCGCGGGACGTCGGAAGGTCCGCGCGACTTCGCCGCCCGCGCCGAGGCCGCTCTACCCCAGGCGCGCGACGCAGTGCGAGCGTTCACTGACCAGTACGTCGGCTGGAAGTACGGCGCGCCGGGCAGGGGGTCGCAGGCCGGCGTGCTCGGCGGATTGCGCGCGGCATTGCGCGACCTGTCCCGCTGCCTGGCGCGGCGCTAGCGTTCGGCCGGCGGGCCAGACTATCCACGGTGCCGAACTTGCCATGGCGGCCTTGGCCTCATATAGTTTCATTCGTAACTATCTCGGATGAAACAAAATGTCGTTCGAACGTCGCATTGACCGCTTCTGCGCCGAGCATCCCGAGGCGCCGCGCGACCTGATCCTGGCGTCGCGGCTGCTGCTGCGCTCGGCCCGGCTGCTGCGGCAGCATATCGAGCGCGCGCTGGCGCCGTTCGAGCTGGACCTGCACCAATACCTCGTCATCAGCATGCTGGCCACCGATGCCGGCGAGCCGACCATGCCGTCGGAGCTGGGCCTGACCATCGACGCCACGCGCACGCAGATGACGCGGCTCGTCGACGGGCTGGAAGCCAGGGGGCTGGTGCTGCGCAAGACCGCCGAGCATGACCGCCGCAGCCTGGCGCTGACGCTGACGCCGGCCGCGCGGGAGCTGTTCGCGCAGGTGGCGCCGGTCGTGCATGCCGCCTATGGCGCCGCGTGGGCGCCGCTGGGCGATGCCGGGCTTGCCGCCGCCACGCGCGAGCTGGCCGCGCTGCATCAGCATCTGGCTGCCCTGGAGGCAGCGCAGCCGTGAGCAGGCCCGCCGGACGCTGGCACCGGCTGCAGGCCGGCGTGCGCTGGCTGCGGCTGCTGACCCACCGGCAGCGGCAGACGCTGATCATGGCGCTGCTGGGGCTGACCACGGGCGTCGAATTCCTTGAAAACATCATGTTCGTCTTTGCGTCGAGCCATATCGTCGGCGGCATCGACGCCGACCCGCGCAGCTTCGCGCTGGTCCAGGCGGCCTACGCGGTGGGCAGCATGATGATGATCCTCAAGCAGCAATGGCTGGCGCGGCGGTTTGGCTATCGCAACTACCTGACCGGGTCGCTGCTGCTGTTCATGGGCGGCACCGTGGTGGCGGCCACCAGCACGGGGCTGCCGCAGATGGTGGTCGCGCGGTTCCTGCAGGGCGTGGGCGGCGGGGCGCTGTTCACGAGCTGCCGCATCCTGGTGAACGTGATGTTCGCGCCCGAGGACCGGCCGCGTGCATCGCGCCTGTTCATGCTCGGGATCTTTGGCGCTTCGGCCATGGCGCCGGCGTTCGCGGCCGAGCTGGTGGAGCATGGCGTCTGGCAGGACGTGTTCTACGGCGTGCTGCCGTTTGCCGCCCTGGCGGCCGTCGGCACATGGTTGCTGCTGCCCGATGCCGAGCCACGCGCCGAGCACGACGGCCCGGCGCTGGGGCCGCTGCTGCTGTTCGGCGTGGCCATCGTCGTGCTGCAGGCGTCGATGACCGAGGCGCGGTTCGACATCTTCTCGCACCCGCTGCGCGTGGCGCTGGTGGCGGCGCTGGCGCTGGGGCTGCTGGGCCTCTTCCTGTGGCAGCAGTGGCACCACGACACGCCCGTGCTGCACCTGCGCGCGCTGCGCGAACCGGTGTACCTGACCGGCCTGGCGATGTACTTCGTCTACTACATGATCAGCAACCTGAGCGGCTACGTGTTCCCGATCTTCGCGGAGCAGGCGCTGCGGTTTCCGCTGGCCACCACGGGCTGGCTCAATACGCTGGCGGCCGGCATCAGCCTGGCGGGCATCTGGATCTACCTGCGCGTGGCGCGCCGGCTGACGCACAAGAAGCCGCTCATGGTGGCCGGGCTGCTGCTGATGGCGGCCGCGATGGCGTGGTTCTCGTTCATGCCGCCCGATGTGGGGCCCGCCGCGCTGGTGCCGGGGCTTGTCGGCAAGGGGCTGTTTGGCGTGATGGTCATCATCCCGATTGCCGGCCTGACGTTCCGCAGCCTGAGCGGCGACGACTTTGCGCACGGCTATCGCAGCAAGAACCTGGTGCGGCAGATCGCCAGCTCGTTCGCGTCGGCGCTGGGCGCGGTGCTGCTGCAGAACCGGCAGTTCGCGGTGCATGCGAGCCTGGTGCAGGCCATCGGGCTACGTCCCGCGCAGACCGCCGAGTGGATGCAGGCGGCCCAGTCGCTGCTGGCGGCGCGCGGATTCGATGCCGGGCAGGCACACGCGGGCGCGCTGGCGCAGATGGCTGCGATCGTCGATCAGCAGGCGCGGCTGATGGCCTGCGAGGATCTGTATCGGTTGATTGCCGCGATGGCGCTGGTGGCCGCGGTCTTCATGCTGGTGCAACGCCGGCTGGACTAGCCTGGGCCTTGCATCGCGGAGCGGGGTACTGCTGGGGCGCTGGCGACAGCGCGGCAACGGCGGCGGCGCGCCCTTGCGGATGACATGCATGCCCGGCGGGCACGCGTGGGCGGTCGATCAGAACAGCGACAACTGGCGCATGCCAAAGCCGACCGTTTCCTCCACGCGCGCACGGGCATGCGCGAGCGAGCCTTCGGCGCCGGAATAGTTGCCGGCGGCCCAGTGGTAGACCACGGGCAGGTCGCCGCGATCGGACAGGCGGACTTCGCCAAGCTTGTCGCCACGCTCGTTGCGGTAGTAGTGGGAGCGGTAGCCGCGCTCCCAGTGGGGCGGGACTTCCTTCTTGCGCCGACGTGCGGTCGACTGCTTGATCACTGGCGTCAGACGCCGCGCCAGGTCGGAGCCCGGCGAGATGGGGGCGCGGGTGAAATCCAACTGCATAGACTTCCTTCTTCTGTCGATTTAGCAAGAACCAGAAGTGGCGACGTGAGTCACCACACGCTTCATGCATCGCAGTCGAGATCATACCCGCTCGAACGCCCATTTGGGATGTTTTGTCGCCCGGAATTCCGCGCCTGGCAAGGGTTTGCGGGCGTATACGCATCACCGTATACGCCCGCGGAGGCCTGTCGCGCGCCTGCCGGCCTCGGGGTCGGCATCGCGGCCGGCGATCAGCCCAGATCGAGCGGAATGAAGATGCGCGCGTCGTCGCGCTGCACCAGCAGGGCCACCTGCTTGCCCGACTTCGACACCAGCGCGCGGAGCTGGTCGACCGATGCGATCGGCGTGCCATTGAGCGACAGGATGACGTCGCCCGGCTGGATGCCGACGCGCGCGGCCGGACCGGCGACATCCTCGACCACGAGGCCGCCGTCGATGCCGCTGTCGCGCTTCTCGGCCGGGGTCAGCGGACGGACCGCAAGGCCCAGGCGTCCGCCGGCTTCGCCGCCGCTCTTGGCCTGCGCCGACGCACTTTCCTTGACCGCGCCGATCTTCACGCTCAGCGTCAGCGGCTCGCCCTTGCGGATGACCTTGAGATCGGTCTTCGTGCCCGGTTGCAAGTCGGCGACGTGCTCGGGCAGGTCGCCCGAATGGTCGATCACGTCGTTGCCAAGCTGCACGATCACGTCACCGGGCTTCAGGCCGGCCTGCGCGGCGGGGCTGTCCGGTTCCACCGAGTTCACCAGCGCGCCGGCCGGCTTGGGCAGCTTGAACGACTGCGCCAGGGCCTGGTTCACCTCCTGCACCGAGATTCCCAGGCGGCCGCGCGTGACCTTGCCGTGGGCGACGAGCTGCTGCTCGACCTTCTTCGCCACGTCGATCGGAATCGCAAACGACAGGCCCTGGTAGCCGCCGGTCTGGCTGTAGATCTGCGAGTTGATGCCGATGACTTCGCCGCGCTGGTTGAACAGGGGCCCGCCCGAGTTGCCGGGGTTCACGGCCACATCGGTCTGGATGAACGGCACGTAGGTGTCGTCGGGCAGCGAGCGCGACTTGGCGCTGACGATGCCGGCCGTGACGGTGTTCTCAAAGCCGTACGGCGAGCCGATGGCCAGCACGGGCTCGCCCACGCGGATCTTCGACGGGTCGCCGAGTCGCACGGTCGGCAGGTCCTTGGCGTCGATGCGGATCACGGCGATATCGGTCTGCGGATCGCTGCCGAGCACCTTGGCCTTGAATTCGCGGCGGTCGGTCAGCTTGACGGTGACTTCCGTGGCGTTGTCGACAACGTGGGCGTTCGTCAAGATCAGGCCGTCAGGGCTGACGATGAAGCCCGAGCCCAGCCCCTTCACCAGTTGCGGCTGCTGGCTCTGCGGCCCCTGGAACTGCGGGCCGAAGCGCTTGAAGAACTGGAACAGCGGATCGTCGGGGTCCATGCCCGGCGGCACCTGGGCCGACGTGCGCTGGGCGCGGGCGGTGACGCTGATGTTGACCACGGCGGGGCCGAATTGATCGACGATGCCCGAGAAGTCGGTGGGCGTGGCCACCGCGGCCGGCGCGGACACGACCGGTGCCTGCGCGGCGTATCCCGGCGTGATGGCATCTTTCTGCAGATACGCGTAGCCGCCCGCCAGGGCAGCAAGCGCGGCAACGCCGACAGCGGAACGGACGAGGGTCTGGCGAATCATGGTGCTTTCCTTTCTGGATGTTGGACGGCGCCGCAACGGGTGGGCCCGTTGGCGCGACAGTGACATCGTAGGGAGCCACACTTAAACCAGACTTAAGGCTTCTGCGACGGCCGGCTTTCCTTGATCCCTTTCCTTGATCCTTCACGGGCTGGCCCTATGCTCTATAGGGTCGATGCAAAATTTATCTTGCGCACAATCTAATTGCGTATAAGATAGCTGCATGACCACGCCAACGACCCCTTCCAGAACAGATGACTGGCTGCAACTGGACCAGCAGCTCTGCTTTGCGCTGTATTCCACGTCGCTGGCGATGACCAAGATCTACAAGCCGATCCTCGGTGAGCTGGGGCTGACTTACCCGCAGTACCTGGCAATGCTTGTGTTGTGGGAGCATCGGGAGTTGAGCGTGTCGGACCTGGGTGCCCGGTTGCGGCTGGATTCCGGGACGCTGACGCCGCTGCTGAAGCGGCTGGAATCGGCCGGACATGTGCGGCGCGTGCGGGATACGTCCGACGAGCGCCGGGTACTGGTCAGCCTGACGGATGCCGGCCAGGCGCTGCGCCAGTCGGCGGAGGGCATTCCGGAACGATTGTTGTGCGCGATGCAGTGCTCGGTGGAAGAAATCCAGGCCCTGACAGCGCGTTTGCATGACTTACGGTCGACGCTGGAAGCAGCGCGATCGGAAGATTGATCGCCGTGAATCGGCATGTTGAAACTGCTGCCCGCCCCCGGGCATATCTAGGAGAGTGCAAATGAAACTGGAAAAAGTCCTGTACACCGCCCACGCATCCGCAACCGGTGGCCGCGATGGCCGCGCCACGACGTCGGACGGCCAACTCGACGCCAAGCTGGCGGTGCCGAAGGAAATGGGCGGTGCCGGGAATGGCCTGAACCCCGAGCAACTGTTTGCGGCCGGCTATTCGGCCTGTTTCCTCGGTGCCATCCGCTTCGTGGCCGGCCAGCAGAAAATCACCATATCGCCGGATGCGAAGATCGACGGCGCGGTCGGCATCGGCCAGATCCCGCAGGGCTTTGGTATCCAGGTGGAGCTGAAGATTTCGCTGCCGGGCATGGAGAAGGAAGCGGCCCAGAAGCTGGTGGAAGCGGCTCACCAGGTCTGCCCGTACTCGAACGCCACCCGCGGCAATATCGACGTCAATCTGGTTGTGGTCTGACTGTCGCCCGCCAGGCTTTTGCGAGCCTGAAATGCAAAACGCCGGCCCTTGGGCCGGCGTTTTCTATTGTGCCGCGGGTTCGGCCAGATCGGCGAGTACCAGGTCGGCACACATCGCACGTTTCTGCGCGGCCGTCAGGCGCTTGGTCTGGATTTCGGCCTTGAGTGCGTCCGACTGGGTCGGAAAGGCCAGCCATCCCAACAGCCGCAGCGGCTTGCGGGACCGCGTGTACTTGGCACCGGTGCCGGCGACATGCTGCGCATAGCGGCGTTGTACGTCGGTCGTAATGCCGGTGTAAATCGTGCTGCCCTCGCATTCGAGCAGGTAGAGAAACCACTGCACGGGCGGTGTCGGCGAGACGTCGTTATCGTCGATCATGGGTCGTCGGTCGTTGCGACGGCCATCATACGCGCCACGCCCCCGGCACGCAAAATCGCAAAACCGCCGCTGCAAAAGCAAAACCCCCAAGCTTTTGGGCTTGGGGGTTCTGGGTATAAGAGCCTGGCGATGACCTACTTTCACACGGGTAGTCCGCACTATCATCGGCGCAAAGTCGTTTCACGGTCCTGTTCGGGATGGGAAGGGGTGGTTCCAACTCGCTATGGTCACCAGGCATGAGGGGTTGCCGGCGCTGACGTGTGGTCAGCGCGGGCGAATCTGGGTGTAGTAAAGATATGGGGTTGTGCTGTATGCCTGTGGCACAGCGGAACACCAGGTAAAACACACTGGTTATAGGATCAAGCCTTACGGGCAATTAGTACTGGTTAGCTTAACGCATTACTGCGCTTCCACACCCAGCCTATCAACGTCCTGGTCTCGAACGACCCTTCAAGGAGGTCAAGCCTCCAGGGAATCCTCATCTTCAGGCGAGTTTCCCGCTTAGATGCTTTCAGCGGTTATCTCTTCCGTACATAGCTACCCTGCGATGCCTCTGGCGAGACAACAGGTACACCAGCGGTACGTCCACTCCGGTCCTCTCGTACTAGGAGCAGCCCCCGTCAAGATTCCAACGCCCACGGCAGATAGGGACCAAACTGTCTCACGACGTTTTAAACCCAGCTCACGTACCTCTTTAAATGGCGAACAGCCATACCCTTGGGACCGGCTACAGCCCCAGGATGAGATGAGCCGACATCGAGGTGCCAAACACCGCCGTCGATATGAACTCTTGGGCGGTATCAGCCTGTTATCCCCAGAGTACCTTTTATCCGTTGAGCGATGGCCCTTCCATTCAGAACCACCGGATCACTATGTCCTGCTTTCGCACCTGCTCGACTTGTCGGTCTCGCAGTTAAGCACGCTTTTGCCATTGCACTTTAGGTACGATGTCCGACCGTACCAAGCGTACCTTCGAACTCCTCCGTTACACTTTGGGAGGAGACCGCCCCAGTCAAACTGCCTACCATGCACTGTCCCCGACCCGGATTCACGGGCCAAGGTTAGAACCTCAAACAAACCAGGGTGGTATTTCAAGGACGGCTCCACGTGAACTAGCGTCCACGCTTCAAAGCCTCCCACCTATCCTACACAGATCGGTTCAAAGTCCAATGCAAAGCTACAGTAAAGGTTCATGGGGTCTGTCCGTCTAGCCGCGGGGAGATTGCATCATCACAAACACTTCAACTTCGCTGAGTCTCGGGAGGAGACAGTGTGGCCATCGTTACGCCATTCGTGCAGGTCGGAACTTACCCGACAAGGAATTTCGCTACCTTAGGACCGTTATAGTTACGGCCGCCGTTTACCGGGACTTCAATCAAGAGCTTGCACCCCATCATTTAATCTTCCGGCACCGGGCAGGCGTCACACCCTATACGTCCACTTTCGTGTTTGCAGAGTGCTGTGTTTTTATTAAACAGTCGCAGCCACCATTTTATTGCAACCCCTTCACCCTTCTGGCGCAGGCCAGTCAAGCTACCAGGGCGTACCTTATCCCGAAGTTACGGTACCAATTTGCCGAGTTCCTTCTCCCGAGTTCTCTCAAGCGCCTTAGAATACTCATCTCGCCCACCTGTGTCGGTTTGCGGTACGGTCTCGTATGACTGAAGCTTAGAGGCTTTTCTTGGAACCACTTCCAATTGCTTCGCAGCACTAGGCCGCTCGCCCCGCATCCTTGAATTCCGCGCCCGGATTTGCCTAAGCGCCTTCTCCAATGCAGGGACCGGGACTTCCAACACCCGGACAACCTTCCGCGATCCGTCCCCCCATCGCATCATACGACGGTGCAGGAATATTAACCTGCTTCCCATCAGCTACGCATCTCTGCCTCGCCTTAGGGGCCGACTCACCCTACGCCGATGAACGTTGCGTAGGAAACCTTGGGCTTACGGCGAGGGGGCCTTTCACCCCCTTTATCGCTACTCATGTCAGCATTCGCACTTCTGATACCTCCAGCATCCTTTACAAGACACCTTCACAGGCTTACAGAACGCTCTCCTACCACGCGCTTGCGCGCGTCCGCAGCTTCGGTGACTGGCTTAGCCCCGTTACATCTTCCGCGCAGGACGACTCGATCAGTGAGCTATTACGCTTTCTTTAAAGGGTGGCTGCTTCTAAGCCAACCTCCTGACTGTTTTAGCCTTCCCACTTCGTTTCCCACTTAGCCAATCTTGGGGACCTTAGCTGGCGGTCTGGGTTGTTTCCCTCTTGACACCGGACGTTAGCACCCGATGTCTGTCTCCCGTGATTGCACTCTTCGGTATTCGGAGTTTGCTATGGCGGGGTAATCAGCAATAGACCCCCCAACCATGACAGTGCTCTACCCCCGAAGGTGAGACACGAGGCACTACCTAAATAGTTTTCGGAGAGAACCAGCTATTTCCAGATTTGTTTAGCCTTTCACCCCTATCCACAGCTCATCCCCTAACTTTTCAACGTTAGTGGGTTCGGTCCTCCAGTACGTGTTACCGCACCTTCAACCTGGCCATGGATAGATCATCTGGTTTCGGGTCTACACCCAGCGACTCAACGCCCTGTTCGGACTCGCTTTCGCTACGCCTTCCCTAATCGGTTAAGCTTGCCACTGAATGTAAGTCGCTGACCCATTATACAAAAGGTACGCCGTCACCCGTTGCCAGGCTCCGACTGTTTGTATGCATGCGGTTTCAGGATCTATTTCACTCCCCTCCCGGGGTTCTTTTCGCCTTTCCCTCACGGTACTGGTTCACTATCGGTCGATCACGAGTATTTAGCCTTGGAGGATGGTCCCCCCATCTTCAGACAGGATTTCACGTGTCCCGCCCTACTTGTCGTACACCTAGTTCCACAACGCTGTTTTCGCATACAGGGCTATCACCTGCTATGGCCGGGCTTTCCATCCCGTTCTGCTAACAATGCTGCTAAAGAGTACAAGGCTCTTCCCATTTCGTTCGCCACTACTTTGGGAATCTCGGTTGATTTCTGTTCCTGCAGCTACTTAGATGTTTCAGTTCGCCGCGTTCGCTTCCCTTGCCTATGTATTCAGCAAGGGATGACCCATACGGGCCGGGTTTCCCCATTCGGACATCTCCGGATCAAAGCTCGTTTGCCAGCTCCCCGAAGCTTTTCGCAGGCTACCGCGTCCTTCATCGCCTGTGATCGCCAAGGCATCCACCACATGCACTTGTTCGCTTGACCCTATAACGAGTGTGTCTCCACATCCATTACAGGTCTGAGTTCTCGCGTTTGTGCCGTATTCCAAGTCATCTTTCGATCACTTAAATACATTTTGGTTGATACAATCACAACCCGGTATCGCGTACTGCAGCACGCCTCATCAACGCACTCGCGACACCTTTACTACATCCCATATTGTTAAAGAACAGCCGAGCAAACATGCTCGATGGCAACAGCCAAAGACAAACACTCGCAACCGAGCGCTTCTCTTTGACAACTACCCCAAGGTAAGTGGTGGAGGATGACGGGATCGAACCGACGACCCCCTGCTTGCAAAGCAGGTGCTCTCCCAGCTGAGCTAATCCCCCGGATAACTTGGTGGGTCTGGTAGGACTTGAACCTACGACCCCCGCCTTATCAAGACGGTGCTCTAACCACCTGAGCTACAGACCCTTGGCTGTAACACTCAAACAAACCGATAAGTGTGGACGCTTGACTTGTGAACACAAGCCTCTGGAAAGGAGGTGATCCAGCCGCACCTTCCGATACGGCTACCTTGTTACGACTTCACCCCAGTCATGAACCCTGCCGTGGTAATCGCCCTCCTTGCGGTTAGGCTAACTACTTCTGGCAAAACCCACTCCCATGGTGTGACGGGCGGTGTGTACAAGACCCGGGAACGTATTCACCGCGGCATGCTGATCCGCGATTACTAGCGATTCCAGCTTCACGCAGTCGAGTTGCAGACTGCGATCCGGACTACGATGCGTTTTCTGGGATTAGCTCCCCCTCGCGGGTTGGCAACCCTCTGTACGCACCATTGTATGACGTGTGAAGCCCTACCCATAAGGGCCATGAGGACTTGACGTCATCCCCACCTTCCTCCGGTTTGTCACCGGCAGTCTCTCTAGAGTGCCCTTTCGTAGCAACTAAAGATAAGGGTTGCGCTCGTTGCGGGACTTAACCCAACATCTCACGACACGAGCTGACGACAGCCATGCAGCACCTGTGTCCACTTTCCCTTTCGGGCACCTAATGCATCTCTGCTTCGTTAGTGGCATGTCAAGGGTAGGTAAGGTTTTTCGCGTTGCATCGAATTAATCCACATCATCCACCGCTTGTGCGGGTCCCCGTCAATTCCTTTGAGTTTTAATCTTGCGACCGTACTCCCCAGGCGGTCAACTTCACGCGTTAGCTACGTTACTGAGAAAATGAATCCCCAACAACTAGTTGACATCGTTTAGGGCGTGGACTACCAGGGTATCTAATCCTGTTTGCTCCCCACGCTTTCGTGCATGAGCGTCAGTCACGTCCCAGGGGGCTGCCTTCGCCATCGGTATTCCTCCACATCTCTACGCATTTCACTGCTACACGTGGAATTCTACCCCCCTCTGACGCACTCTAGCCTTGCAGTCACAAGCGCAATTCCCAGGTTAAGCCCGGGGATTTCACGCCTGTCTTACAAAACCGCCTGCGCACGCTTTACGCCCAGTAATTCCGATTAACGCTCGCACCCTACGTATTACCGCGGCTGCTGGCACGTAGTTAGCCGGTGCTTATTCTTCCGGTACCGTCATCCGCCCCAGGTATTAACCAGAACGTTTTCTTTCCGGACAAAAGTGCTTTACAACCCGAAGGCCTTCTTCACACACGCGGCATTGCTGGATCAGGGTTGCCCCCATTGTCCAAAATTCCCCACTGCTGCCTCCCGTAGGAGTCTGGGCCGTGTCTCAGTCCCAGTGTGGCTGATCGTCCTCTCAGACCAGCTACTGATCGTCGCCTTGGTGAGCCTTTACCCCACCAACTAGCTAATCAGACATCGGCCGCTCCTGCTGCGCGAGGCCTTGCGGTCCCCCGCTTTCACCCTCAGGTCGTATGCGGTATTAGCTAATCTTTCGACTAGTTATCCCCCACAACAGGGTACGTTCCGATGTATTACTCACCCGTTCGCCACTCGCCGCCAGACCGAAGTCCGCGCTGCCGTTCGACTTGCATGTGTAAGGCATGCCGCCAGCGTTCAATCTGAGCCAGGATCAAACTCTTCAGTTCAATCTCTGTGTGCCCCGAAGGGCTCGCTCTTTCGAGCGGTCGCTCACTCTCAGAAAACTGACTGGCTTGACCCCGAAGAGCCAAACCAACATGTTTTACTGTGCGAGCACTTGATACTGTTGAAGCAACACCAGGAACCCGAAGTCCCCGGCGGCGTTCGCCATCAAGCGCCCACACTTATCGGTTGTTTGGTTGTTAAAGAACTTCAGCGGGCCGGCTTCGCCGTTCGCTGTCGCTGCGTATTTCGTCGCAGCGGAGAAACGAGATTATGCAGAGCATTCAACGTTTCGTCAACAGGTTTCGCAGAACTTTTTTCTGCCGGTCAGCGCTGGCAAACCTCGCCAACTCCAACCCCCATCAACCCCGCAACCCTTGTCGCTGCTGCGTTTGCAGCGCGGTTCGTGTTGCGAGGGGGCGAATATTAGAGGAGCCCGGCGACCTGCGCAAGGGGTTTCGCAAAAGAATTTTCCGATCCCGTAGAATCGCCGCATGACGACGCCCGCGGAACCCGCTACCTATCTCCCCGAACGCCTGCCCAGCCGCGACGCGGGTGCCCTCGACGCCCACGCGCTGGCGGCCGCGCTCGCGCGCCCCATTGCGTTTGTCGATCTGGAAACCACCGGCCCCGACGCCCAGCGCGACCGGATCACCGAAATCGGCGTGGTCGAAGTGGGCCCCGACGGCATCCACCAGTGGGACACGCTGGTCGACCCGCAAGCCAGCATCCCGCCCTTTATCCAGGGGATGACCGGCATCACCGACGACATGGTGCGCGGCCAGCCCACCTTTGCGTCGATTGCCGAGTTGCTAGCCGAGCGCCTGCAGGGCCGCCTGTTCGTTGCCCACAACGCCCGCTTTGACTACGGCTTCCTGAAGAACGAGTTCCGCCGCGCCGGCGTGACCTTCCGGGCCGACGTCCTGTGCACGCTGCGCCTGTCCCGCTCGCTGTTCCCGTCGGTGGAGCGCCACGGCCTCGACGCCCTGATCGCCCGGTTCAACCTCGTGCCCAAGGGCCGGCACCGCGCGCTGGCCGATGCCGAGGTGCTCTGGCAGTTCTGGCAGAAGATCCACGGTCTCTATTCGGTCGATCTGGTGGAATCGGCCGTCAAGGCGCTGGTCAAGCACGCCAGCCTGCCGGCGGGCCTGAGCGAGACGGCGCTCGACGACGTGCCAGACCGCCCCGGCGTCTATCTGTTCTATGGCGACGACGACGCGCCGCTCTATGTCGGCAAGAGCATCCACCTGCGACAGCGCATCCGCGCCCACTTTTCCGGCGACCATGCCAATCCGAAGGAAATGCGGATCGCGCGCACCGTGCGCCGCGTGGACTGGCGCGAAACCGGCGGCGAGATCGGCGCCTTGCTGCTGGAGGCCCATCTGGTCAAGGCCCTGCGGCCGCTGCACAACCAGCAGCTACGCCACGCGGGCGAGCTGTTCGCCTGGGAACTGGTCGATGGCCTGCCCGCGCCGCGGCTGCGCTCGGACCGCCACGTCGATTTCAGCCGCCATGCCGCCCTCTATGGCGTATTCGCCACGCGTACCGGCGCCCAGGCCCGGCTGCGGGAGCTGGCCGAGACCGAGCAGCTCTGCCAGGTCACGCTGATGATGGAACCCACCGCGCGGCGCGGCAATCCGTGCTTCGCCCGGCAACTTCACCGATGCGCGGGCGCGTGCACGGGCCACGAATCGCGCGCCGACCACCGGCTGCGCCTGGCGGCCGCGATGCACGCGCTGGCGCTGACGCCGTGGCCGTTCGGGGGCGCCGTGGCCTGGCGCGAAGGCGAGCAGCCCGGGCAGCCATGGCACGTCATCGAGGACTGGTGCTACCTGGGCACGGCCGCGACGCTGGACGACGCCCAGGCGCTGACCGCCGCCCCGGCCCGCTTCGACATCGATACCTATCAGATACTGGCGCCGCATCTGGCACGGCTGCAGGCCACCGCCGTGCCGCTGGCAGCCGTGCGCGAATTTGCGCTCACCGCCCCCGAGCCCGCCCCGCTGCGCGCCGACCGATCCGCCCTGCCCCGCCCGGCCGTCCGCCGGGAGCCGTCCCGGGCGCTCGGCCAGCCGTCGCTGTTCGGCTGAAAAATCGGTGCGGCGACGCACATCCACACATTGCCATCCGCCGCCCGCGTCAGCTAGGCTGCCACGGGAGCCCCGCCCTCTCGATGGAGCCGCCATGCCCGCGTCGCCCCGCCCGCCCTCATTCCGCGCCATTCTGCTCGCCGCCGGCACCGTTGCCCTGGCGGCGGCCTGCGCCAGCATCGAGTCGAACGCCATGCAGGGAATCGTCGATTCCTGGAAAGGCGCGCCCGTCGAGCAGGCCAAGGCCCAGTGGGGGCCACCCCAGGCCGTGCAGACCGTGCCGGGTGGTACGGCCTATGTCTGGACCCAAGAGATGCCGGTGGCGCGCCCACCCGGCAGCGGCCCGCGCGACGCCGGGCTGGAGCCGCCGGCCCGCGTGGCCCAGTGCCAGCGCAAGCTGGTAGCCGGCGCCGACGGCAACGTCAGCCGGGGCGAATGGAGCGGCACCGCCTGCTGCGTCCAGCGCGTGATCGGCCAGTGCGCAACCCTGGCCCGCAAGCCCGCCGGCCAGGGCTGACGCGCGCTACTCCAGCACGATCCCACGCGCCTTGACCAGCGCGCCCCACTTCTTGACCTCGGCGTCGATGAAACCGGCAAAGTCCGCGCTGCTGCCCGGCGCCGGCTGCAGCCCCAGTCCCAGCAGCTTCTGCCTGACCTGCGGGTCGCCCAGCGCCTGGCTGGCATCGTGGTTGATCTGCTGGACGATGGCTGGCGGCGTGCCCGCCGGGGCCACGATCCCGAACCAGCCGTAGCCGACCACCCCCGCCACGCCCTGCTCGGCAAACGTCGGCGCGTCCGGATACACCGGCGTGCGCACGTCGGCCGCCACCGCAATCACGCGCAGCTTGCCGGCCTGGATGAATGGCAGCGCGGTGGTGATGGCGGTCAGCGTCGCGTCCGCGCGGCCGGCCAGCAGCTCGGTGTACGCCGTGGCATCGCCGCGGTAATGCACGTTCAGCGCCTTGAACCCCGCCTGCGCGGCGAACAGTTCGGCCGTCAGGTGCGGGCCGGACCCGACGCCCGGCGACGCAAACGTCACGCCGCCCGGCTTCTGCTTTGCCATCTTGACGAAGTCCGCCACGGTCCTGACCGGCGACGCGGCGTTGACGATCAGGAAGATCGGGCCCAGCACGCGCGGGCCGACGGCCACGAAATCCTTGTGGATGTCGAACCGCTGGCTCAGCCCGGCCCCGGAATTGATCGCGAACGGCGCGGCGGCCCACAGCAGCGTGTAGCCGTCGGCTGGCGCATGGGCCACCGACTCGCTAGCCACGCGCGTCCCGGCGCCCGGCTTGTTCTCGACCACCAGTTGCTGGCCGTACTTGCGGCTCAGCGCTTCGGCCAGCACGCGTGCCGACGTGTCGTTCGAGCCGCCAGGCCCGTATGGCGACACCAGCCGCACCGTCTTGGCGGGCCATGCCTCGCCGAACGCGCGCGGCACCACGCCGGCCAGTGCCAGCGCGCCCAGCAGGCGGCGGCGGGTCTGTTGCGAGGGGCGTCATGATGGCTCCTTGACCGGCTCGATGGCCGGATAGCGGTAGGTGCGGTCCAGGTGCGCGGGCTGCGGCACGTAGAGTCGCAGCGCCACGTAGAACGGGCCGGCCGGCGCCGGCAGCCAGTTGCCGTGCCGGGCGTGGTCGGCCGGCGGCGTGGCCGACAGATGGAGCGTCAGGCTGCCGTCGGCATTGCGCACCAGCGTGGGCGAGCGGTCGCCAAGCGAGTAGCGCGATATCGCGTTCGGCACCAGCATGCAGTCGCTCTTGTCGTACATCGTCAGCGACCAGAACGCGTCCACGCGCGGCAGGTTGTCGGCCGCGAAATGCAGCCGGTAGGCGCGCCTGCCGTCCAGCGGCGCGCCGTCGGCGTCGCGGTCGGCCATGATGTACATGGCCTCCTGCACGCCCAGCGCGCCGATGTAGTTGCGCGCCACCAGCGCCCGCTGCAGGTAGTGGCGGCCATACGATTCCCGCACGTCGACCGACATGGTCCAGCCGCCGCCCATGTCCGACGCCTGCGGCGCGCCAAGCTCGTCCAGCACGGCCCGCAGCGCGGCGCCCAGCGCCTCGGCCTGCGCCGCCGTGGGCGTCAGCCCCGCGCCGATGCCCACCGCGGCAAACCGCGCGACCATGCCGGCCTCGTCGCGCGGCGGCGCGTTATGCGCCAGCATCGCGTTGACCACCGCCGCAAAGCGCGCCGCATCGCCCAGGTGCTCGCGCGGCTGCATGCCGACGTCGAAGGCAAACGCGGCGGGCGCACCGTCCAGGCGTTTCAGCGCGACGGCGTCCTGCAGCGCGTGGGCGGCCGCCAGGTCGGCGTCGTCATCGACGAGCAGCCGGCCGATCATCCAGACTGC
Source organism: Cupriavidus sp. H18C2 (assembly GCF_049393795.1). Taxonomy (NCBI): domain Bacteria; kingdom Pseudomonadati; phylum Pseudomonadota; class Betaproteobacteria; order Burkholderiales; family Burkholderiaceae; genus Cupriavidus; species Cupriavidus sp. H18C2. The sequence goes on from NZ_CP186011.1 coordinate 1,595,823, forward strand.
GTCGGTCGGGCACCGCACCGCGCGCATGCCGGCCGGCACCTCGCCATGCCAGCCCGGACCGTGCAGCAGGAACTGGCCCGCCCCGGTGCCCGTGGTGCGGCTGCCGATGTAGCCGAACGGGTTGGTATAGGCGTCCAGCAGGCCCAGCACGTAGTAGCGGCCGGCGAAGTCGGGCACGTCCAGCACCACCGGCTCGCGGGACAAGTCCAGCCAGGCGTTCGTGTACAGGGTGTCGTTGTTCGGCGTGACTACCTGCCGATGCTGCGGCCCCAGCAGTTCGCGCGTGTGGATCAGGTGGTTGATCCAGCGCAGCGTGCTCTCGGGGCCGTCGCCGGCAAAGCGGCCGGCGCGGTCGCGGCGCGGGCAGGTGGCCGCGCGCATGCGGGCCATCTCGTATAGCGGCAGCGTGTAGAGCACGGCGTCCCGTGCCAGTTGCTGGACGTCGTTGGTGGGATGCGGCATGTCTCGTGTCTCCTGATTATTGTTAGAGGGGTCTTCAGCCAATCCGCTGCACGGCCGGGATGCGGTACTCGCCGGCGATGAAGCCCGGCGTCGGGTGGTAGAGCCGCAGGATCAGGTAGAAGACGCCGTCGGGCGCCGGCAGCCAGTTGGTGTCGTCGGCGGGCCGGGCGTGGCCGATATCGATCGCGAGCGATCCGTCCGGCTCGCGGCGCAGGCCCGGCGTGCGATCGCCGATGGCGTAGCGGCCGATCGCGTTGGCCGTGAAATAGCGGTCCTCGCCGTACAGCGACACCGACCAGAAGGCGTCGGCCGGCGGCAGCATGCCGGCCGGAAAGCGCAGCACGTAGCGATGCCGGCCGTGCAGGCGCTCGCCGCCGGCATCGAAATCGGCCATCGCGTAGACCGCTTCATCGGCCCGCAGCGCGCCCAGCCCCTTCATAGCCGTGCAGGCGCGCAGCATCCAGTCGTCGCCATAGGTGCCCAGGCGCAGGCTGTAGCCCCACGCCTTGTGCCCCTGGCTGCGGGTATGGGCCTCGATCAGCGCCATGCCCTGCGCGTAGGCGCTGCGCAGGCCGTTGACGATGGCCGGCCGCAGCGTGGCGATCTCCACCTCGTCCTCCAGCCGCAGCCCCACCTTGCGCAGCAGCGTGAACAGGCCGGCCTCCGCCGGCGCGGGCGGAAAGTCGCGCATCGCCCGGAACAGGTTCTGGAAGAAGTCCACGCCGGCGTCGCCGGTGTCCTGCCACCGCGCCACGCTGGCGGGCTGCGCGGTGCCGGGGTGTTGCACCACCTCGAAGCCCTGCTCGAAGGCATGGGCCTTCGGCAGGTCTTCGGCGCCCGTCACCAGCACGCGGCCGAGCACCCAGACCAGCGACGTGGGCGCCTGCACCACGTGCGGCCCGTCGGCCTGCTGGCCCGGGCCGACGATGCGCACGTCGGCGCCGTCCGCCGGCACGTTGCGGGGGCCCAGGTTGGCGAAGTTGTTGGTGTGGGCGTCCAGCAGTTCCACCACGTAGTAGCGGTCCGCGTCCGGCAGCGCTGGCACGCGCAGCGTCACCGGGCCATCGGCCAGGTTCAGCCAGCCGCAGAAGTACAGCAGGTCGTTGGCCGGCGTGACGATGTCGCGGTCCTCGTGCGTCCATGGCCGCTCGCTGGCGGACAGCGTGTTCATGGGTGCGCGGCCGTAGCACGTGGGCGCGTCGACCGACGTCTGCAGCCGGCACGTGCGCAGCGTCTCGATCAGCGGATAGCCGTAGAGCACCAGCGGCACGGCGGCGGCGGCGACCAGCGCCTCCTGCGGGCTGGTGTGCAGCGATGCGGCCAGGGGGGCGTCGCGGGATGGTTCATGGAATAGCCTCTGGTTGGTGTCGTGGATTCATTCCAGCGCGGCGCCGCTGGACTTGACGAGGGCGGCCCACGCGCGGGCGTCGTCGCGCATCTGCTCGGCGAACCGCGCGCGGGACATCGGCGCGTAGCGCATGCCCATGGTGGCGATCTGCGCCTGGATGGCGCCGTCCTGCATCGCCTCGTGCGTGGCCGCTTCCAGCCGCTCGACGATGGCGGCCGGCGTGCGCGCCGGGGCGAACAGCGCGAACCAGCTATCCACCTTGAACGCGATGCCCGATTCGGCCAGCGTCGGCACCTCGGGCAGCGCCGCCGAGCGTTCGGAGCCGGTCACGGCCAGCGGCCGCACCTTGCCGGCGCGAATCAGCGGCAGCGTGCCGGCCAGGTCCGACATGGCCAGCGGCACCGTGCCGCCCATCACGTCATTGAGCATCGGCGCCACGCCCTTGTACGGCACATGGCGCAGGCGGACGCCGGCCGACACGTTGATGCTCTCGCCCGCGAGATGGCCGCCCGAGCCCTGGCCCCAGGAACCATAGGCCAGGTCCGCGCCGGGCTGGCGGGCCATGGCGACGAGCGCGCGCAGGTCATGCGCCGGGAACGTCGGGTTCACGACCAGCACGTTGCCGCCGTACGCAATGCGGCCGATGGGCACGAAGTCGCGCAGCGGGTCGTACGGCAGCTTCGGGAAGATGGCCGGCGCGATGGCATGGGTGGCCGAGATGCCGAGTACGAGCGTGTAGCCGCCCGGCGCGGCGCGGGCCACCTGCGCGGCGCCGATCGTGCCGGTCGCCCCGGCGACGTTCTCGACCACCACGGTGCCCTTGAGCACCGTGGACAGCCGCGCGGCCAGCATGCGGCCGATCACGTCAGTGCCGCCGCCGGGCGGGAACGGCACCACGAGCCGGATCGGCCGGTCGGGCCAGGCCGGCGCCGCAGTCGCGGCCGGCATCAGCGTCGCGCCGGCGATGCCGGCGGCCATCCAGAACGCCATGGCGTGGCGCATCCTGCGAAAGATCGATCGCATCGTTTGTCTCCGTGTTGGGCGGGCTGGCCGTTCAGCGCAGCGTGATTACCGCGTCGGCCGCCACCAGGCCGTCCGGGCCGACGATGAACGGGTTGATTTCGAGCGTGTCGAGCCGGTCACCGATGGCGGCGGCGGCGCGCGACACATGCACCAGCACGTCGGCCACGGCATCGAGGTCGAGCGCGGGATGGCCACGGTGCCCGGTGCAGAGCGCGGCGGCGCGGCTTTGTTCCAGCATCGTCCGGGCGCGCGGGCGCGACAGCGGCGCCAGGCCGAACGCCATCTGCCGGAAGATCTCGACGGCCGTGCCGCCGATACCGGCCAGCGCCACCAGCCCGAATACGGGGTCGCGCCGCACGCCCACCATGATCTCGCCCCAGCCCCGCGCCATGCGCGCGACGATGACGCCTTCGAATGGCACCCGGCCACCCTGCGCATCGCGCGCTTCGGCCGCCGCCTGCAGCACGCGCGCAAAGGCGGCGCGCACCGCGGCGGCGTCCTGCAGGTTCAGCACCACGCCGCCGACGTCGCTCTTGTGCAGGATGTGGCGCGAGCAGAGCTTGACTGCCACCGGGAAGCCGATCGATTCGGCAATGCGCACCGCCGCATCGGCATCGCCGGCCACGCCGTGGCGCACCACCGGCACGCCGGCACCGGCCAGCAGCGCCATGGCTTCGGCTTCGGACAGCGCGCTGGCTTCGGCCGGCACCTGCACGGGCACCAGCGGCGAGCCGTCGGCGTCATCGGGCGCGCCCGCGGCGGCTTCCAGCGCGGCCGCCTTGGCCAGCGCGGCCACGGCTTCCACGGTGTACGCCGGCTCGCGGAACACCAGGCAGCCGCGCGCTTCCAGCCAGGCGCGCTTCTGGTCGTCCATCACGCCCGAGATCAACAGTGGCGCGGCCTGCGGATCGGCGTGCAGCGCGGTGACGGCATCCTGGAGCGGCCCCCACACACGCGGTGCGTTGGCGGCGCCGGCCACAAAAGCGGCCACGGCGCCGTACTGGCCGCAGCGCGCCACGCTGCCCAGCGCATCGACGAACACCTGCGGCTGGGCCACCACCTGCCCGGTCACGTCGATGGGATTGGCGGTGCTGGCAAACGGAATCGCGGTGCGCAGCGCCTGCGCGGCGGCGTCCGGCATCGGCGGCAGCGGCAGCCCCTGCGATTCGGCACTGTCGGCCATCATGATGCCGACCCCGCCAGAGACCGTGACGATGGCCAGCGGCGCCACCGCGTCGGCCGGCATGCCCGACGGCGCCTGCCACACGGCCGGCCGGCGCCCGCGCGCCAGCGTGTAGCCGAGCCGGAAGAAGGCTTCCAGCGTATGCGCGCGATGCACGCCGTATTCGTCGAACACGGCCTGATAGACCGCGTCCTCGCCGGCCAGGCTGGCCGTGTGCGATTGCGCGGCACTGGCGCCGGCCGCCGTGGTGCCCACCTTGGCGATCACCACCGGCTTGCCGGCCCGGCGCGCGGCAGCCAGCGCGCGGCGCAGGCGCAGGCCGTCGCGCGCCCCTTCCATATAGGCCAGGATCACGCGCGTCTGCGGGTCGTCGGCCAGCCACTCGATCACGTCGGCCACCTGCAGGCCGGCCTCGTTGCCGGTGGTGACCCAATGGCTCAGGCCCAGCCCGGCCTCGCGGGCCAGCGCAAACGCGTAGGCGCCAAACGCGCCGCTCTGGCTGACCAGCCCCACGTCGCCCACCGGCGGCAGGCCGCTCAACGGGATGGGCGAGAACGTGGCGAACATCCGCTCGCGCAGGTTCATCGCGCCCAGGCAGTTGGGCCCGAGCAACTGCACGCCGTGTGCGCGGGCCTGGCTGGCCAGCGCGTGCTGCAGCGCGTCGCCGCCGCTGACTTCGGCAAACCCGGAGGTGAAGACCACGGCGGCGCGCGTGCCGGCCTGGCCCAGTTGCGCCATCACGTCGGGCGCGGCGGGCGCCGGCACGGCCACGATGGCCAGATCCACCGGCGCGCCGATGTCGGCCACCGAGGCGTAGGCGCGCAGGCCCTGTACGGTGGCGGCGCCGGGATTGACGGGGTACACCGGGCCGGCGTAGCCCAGTTCGGCCAGCAGGCGGACGGGCACGCCGCCCACCTTGTCGGGTTGCGTCGACGCGCCGACCACGGCGATCGAACGCGGGCACAGCAGGGGCTGCAGATCCAGCATGGTGTCTCCGTTGATGACGCCGGGTACGTGCCACGGCGTTCTGTCCATGCGGGCGTACCGGGCCCGCGCCGGCGGCTAGCGTCCCACGCCAGCCATGTTTTCGATCGACCGCACCATCTCGCGCAGCAGCGGCGCCACGCGCTTTTCCATCATGCCGCGCCGTACCCGCAGGCCCGGGATGGCGCAGTTGAACAGCAGCGGCCGGTTCAGGTAGGTGATGCGCGAATAGACGCCCACGCCGTGGATGCCCTCGCCGGCGTCGCCCTCGTTCAGCGTGAAGCCGCGCTTGGGGTAATGGGCGACGTTGTGGCACACGGTGTCGTAGCAGACGGCGAACTCGTCGGGCCGTTCGGTGCGCGCCTGCATCATCAGTTGCTCGAACTCGCGCTTGGACAGCGTGCACAGGAACGCCCGCCCCATTGCCGTGGTCATCACGGACCGCACCGCGCCCACCGCCGGCCGCGCCGAGGTGCCTTCCAGGTGCGTGCACGATTCCAGGTACGTCACGTCCAGCCGGTGGGCCACGCCCAGCGACACGGCGCCTTCCACCTCGTTGGCCAGCGCCTGCATCAGCGGGCGCGCCAGGTGCCGCACCGGCAGCCCGGCCAGGTACGGATAGCCCAGCGCCAGCACCTGCGCGCCGACGAAGTACTTGTCGAGCTTTGGGTCCCAGTCCAGGTAGCCCAGTTCGAACAGCGTGCGGCAGATGCGCGACACCGTGGCGCGCGGCAGTTGCAGCCGCTGCGACAGCTCGCCGTTGCCCAGCGGGCGCGGATCGTCGACAAAGCAGCGCAGCAGCGCAAACCCCTTGGCCAGCAGCCCGCCGAACGAAGGATCTTCGCGGCGGCGTTCGGCAATGAATTGTTCGACCGGGGTGTTCATGGGCATGTCGTCTCCTGATTCCAGTGTGGGCGCCTGCCGGCAATAGTGTCAAAAAGTGGAATCAATTTCCAGATATTGGAAATCAGGCGCGTAAACCCTGACTTGACGGCATTCCGGGGCCAAAAGTAAGGTGCAAAACCGAATCCGAATTCGAATACGGAAATGCACCATGCAAGCAGCCTCGCCCCAAAGTGCCGACAACGCCGCCCCCGCCGCGGCCACCGGCTTTCCGCAAGTTGACACGACGTCGATCCTCCAGCCGCCGCGCCAGCGCCGCGCCCGCGAGACCGAGCACGCGCTGCTGTCGGCGGGCCGCCAGTTGCTGGCCGAGCGCGATTTCACGGCGGTGTCGGTGGCGCAGATCGCGGCCGCCTGCCAGGTGTCGGTGGGCGCGTTCTACGGCCGCTTCCGCGACAAGATGGCGTACTTCGACGCGCTGCGGGCGTCCGTGATGGCCGAATCCGACGAGTCGGTGGCGCGCTACATGGCCGAGCACCGCTGGCAGGAGGCGCCGGCGCGCCAGATCATCGAGAAGACCATGCGCTTCATGGTCAACGGCTGCCGCAACAACCGCGGCATCATCCGCGCGTCGCTCAAGCACGCCACGACCCATCCCGAGCAATGGCTGCCACACCAGCAGAACGGCCAGGCGCTGATCGAGCGGCTGGTGACGCTGCTGGTGCCCCGGCTGGCCGGCCCGGCCGACGAGGCCGAGCTGCGCGTGCGGTTTGCCATGCAGATGGTGTTCGGCATGCTGGTCAACGCGGTGCTGAACAACCCCGGCCCGCTGAGGCTGGACGACGAGCGCCTGCCCGTGGAGATGGCACGCATCGTCAGCGGCTACCTGGGCATCGACAACTGAAGCGTTTGATCCCTCGCCCGACACCCACCAACCGCCCGCACAGCCGCAGCCAAAAGCGGCACGCCTGACAGGCCGGGCTCCAAAGAGGAGACACACCATGAAGCAATCCACGCCGCCCCGCCGGCGGTGGGCGACACGCGTTGCCTGCGCGGCGCTGTCGCTGCTGCCGTTCGCGGCATCGGCCCAGGGCGACTACCCGACCAAGCCGGTCCGGCTGGTGGTGCCCTACCCGGCCGGCGGGCTGACCGACACGCTGGCACGCCAGGTGGCCGACGGGCTGTCCAAGCGGCTGGGCCAGCCCGTGGTGGTGGAAAACAAGAGCGGCGCGGGCGGCATCATCGGCACGGATTTCGTCGCCAAGTCGGCGCCGGACGGCTACACGCTGCTGATGACGATTCCGGGCCCGATCACGGCCAACCTGGCGCTCTACAAGAAGCTGCCGTACGACCCGCGCACCGACCTGCGGCCGATCTCGGACGTGGCCCTGGCGCGCACGGTGCTGGCCGTCAACAGCAGCGTGCCGGTCAAGACGGTCAACGAACTGCTGGCCTACGCAAAGAAGGAACCCGGCAAGCTGCGCATGGGCTCTTGGGGGCCCGGCACCCAGCCGCACACGATCCAGGCGTACATGGACAAGACCTACGGCGTCGACATCCTGCATGTGCCCTACCGTGGCGAGGGGCCGATGGTCAGCGACCTGCTGGCCGGGCAGGTCAACGTGACGATCGGGTCGATCACCACGCTGCGCCAGCACCTGGCCACCGGCAAGCTGCGTCCGCTGGCCGTGGCCGGCACCACGCGCGCCAGGGCGCTGCCCGACGTGCCGACGTTTGCCGAAGCCGGCTATGGCGACGCGGCGTACAAGATCGTCGGCCCGACCACGCTGCTGGCGCCGGCCAAGACGCCCGACGCGGTGATCGAACGGCTGGGCCGCGAGGTGTCCGCGCTGATTCGCACGCCGGAGATGCAGGCCAGAATCGACGAGATGGGCGCCGAGCCGGTGGGCAACACGCCGGCCGAGGCCGAGCGCGCGTACAAGGCCTACCTGCCGGTGGTGCTGAAGCTGACCGCCGACACCGGCGTGACGCTGGACTGACTTTCGCCCCGCCCGGCCTGGCGCGCCGCTGCTCGGCATGCAGCGAAACCATGGCCGTCATGAATTCCGGCGGGGCCTGCTGGCTCCGCCGGAATGGCCCGATCTAGAATCGCGGCATTCCTTCCCCACGCCCCCACCCGATCATGGCCACGCTCTTCCTCGTCCGTCACGGACAAGCCTCCTTTGGCGCCGCCAACTACGACTGCCTGTCGGACGTCGGCCGCCAGCAGGCACGCTGGCTCGGGGAGTATTTCCGGGACCGCGGGCTGCAGTTCCGGCGCGTGGTGGCCGGGTCGCTGGTGCGCCAGCAGGACACGGCCGCCGAAATCCTGGCCGGGATGGGCGCCAGCGGCGTCGCCGTGGAGACCCACGCCGGCCTGAACGAGTACGACGGCGAATCGCTCTACCGCAGCTTTACGAACGGCGCCGACCATCGCGCCCACCAGAACGGCGACTACCAGGACTACTGGCGCACGTTCCGGGCCGCGTTTGCGGCGTGGACACAGGACGGGCTGCCCGGCATGCCCGAGACCTGGGCGGCGTTTGGCGCCCGCATGCAGGCGGCGCTGGCCACGGCCACCGAGGGCGCCGCGCGCGAGGATGCCCTGCTGGTGGTGAGTTCGGGCGGCGCGATTGGCCGGGCTATTGCCGACCTGCTCGGCGCGCCCACGCAGACGGCCATCGAGCTGAACCTGCAGTTCCGCAACACCGGCTTCTGCGAACTGATTGTGGGACGCGGCACGCAGCGGCTGCTGAGCTTCAACAATGTGCCGCACCTGGAACACCCGGAACGGCGCCGCGCCATCACGTTTGCCTGAACGGCGGCGCTAGCGCTGGGACAGCACCAGCCGGCCGGCCAGCGCCAGGAACACCGTGCCCGCGAACCAGTTGACCGCCCGCTGCACGCGCGCCGAGCGCATCAGCACGCGGCCAAACACGCCCGAAAACCACGCGATCGACCCGAACACGAGCAGCGTGGCCACTATGAACACGAAGCCCAGCACCATGAGCTGGACCGCCACGTGGCCCTGTTGCGGGTTGACGAACTGCGGCAGGAAGGCCAGGAAGAAGACCACGACCTTGGGATTGGTCAGGTTCATGACCACGCCGCGCAGATACATGTTGCGGACCGGCCGGGCGGCGTGCCCGGGCGTGCCGACCTGCCCGACCGGTGCCCGGAACGCCTGCCAGGCGAGATAGACCAGGTAGAGCGCCCCGGCGACCTTCAGGATCGTGAACGCCACGGCCGACGCCGCCAGCAGCGCGGCCAGCCCCACCGCCACCACGGCCGTATGCACCAGCAACCCGGTGCACAGGCCCAGCACCACGGTCAGCCCGGCGCGCGTGCCGTGCATGGCCGATTGCAGCAGCACGAAGATGTTGTCCGGCCCCGGCGCCAGGCTCAGCAACAGGGCGATTCCCAGGAATGGCAGCAGCGTCTCGATCGGCGGCATGGCGGCTCCGGCGGCAAAGCCGCCATGGTAGCCCAATGCCGCCGGTCCAGCGCCTCAGCGCAGGCGCGCGATGGCTTCGGCGCGGATCGACTCGGCCTTGGCCTTCAGCCGCAGCGCCACGTCGGCGCCGCGCTCGTTGGCCACGCGCTCGATGAAGGCGTGGCGCAGCACGTCGTTCAGCGTCGCCACGTGCGACGCCTCGCAGAACATCTTCCACGCCATCGGCTGGCCGGCATAGTCTGCGCGACGGCCAAGCATGGCGGCGTCGATGGCCGCGACGATGGCGGCATCGCGGACGATCACATCATGGACGGAGGCAGCGAGGTTCTGGAACATGGTGGTCTCCCGGTCGGCAAGTCTGGCGCAACGGTGGCGCCGCGTTTGCCGGGATAGTCTGCAAACGACATGCCAATATCGGCACGCGCCGCGCGTTGCCATACCCCCGTTTCAATCGGCCGGCCGCCAGCCCGCGCCAGGCGGACGTTCCACGCCGCGTTACCCCACTTCAGTCGGGCGCAAAACAGTGCCGGACGGGCCGGTCGGCACGCGCTCCGCCAACAAAAAGGCGTTACGGGTTACGTAACGCCTTGCGGGATGCGGGTGACATCGATCATGCACGGGCGCCGTCGAGGTACGGGTCGAAGCTGCGGGCCGGTTCGGCCGACACCCCGACGCGATCGCGGCCGGCCACGAAGCGGGCGCCATCGGTATAGGGATCGGCGTTGCGGGCGCCGTCCAGGTACGGATCGGCCGTGCGGCCCGGGGCAGCCGACACGCCTGCCCTGTCGAGGCCGGCTACCGTGCGGGCGCCGTCCGTGAAGGCGTCGGGCTTGCCGGTGCGGGCGCCGTCCGTGAAGGCGTCGTGCGTCCGGAAGCCGTAACCGTACGTGTCGGCCGAGGCCGTCGTGCGGAACGTGTAGCCATACTTGTCTGCGGAAACCGTCTCGGCCTGGGCGGCGCCCAGCGCGGCCAGCGACAGAACCAGGGTCGATGCAATCTTGAGGGCGGTGGTCTTGGTCATGATTTCTCTCCGAATTCGATCAAAAATTTGTTCAGTTGTTGTGAATGGTCCCGGCTGCTTCGCTGCTTGTCTGCCTGGCCGGGTTCAGCGTTGCGCGCTGTCCATGAACAGAACTATAGGCTTCGGCCCCGGCCTGTAAGTGACGCATTCGCGGACGAGTTATTCAAATTTTTTGATTTTCGTTGCCGGGCCGCGAAAGCGCTCCCGAGCCGACTTGCTGCAGCCGGCATGGCCAATGCGCTACAGTGACGCGCATGCTGGCTATCTGACGGCGACATCCACCGCCCGCGCCCCTTTCTTCATGCATTGCTTGCGCCCCCGTCCACTGGTTCTGGCCTGGTTCCAAGCCCTGTGCCTGATGCTGCTGCTCAGCGGCACGGCATGGGGCGCCGGCTCGCCCCTGCTCAACGCCGTCAAGGCCCCGGCCAACGGCGCCGCCTCTGCGCCCCCGGCCAGCGCCGCGCTGGCCAAGTCCCTGGACCAGGTCATCGGCACGCTGCAGAACGATGCCGAACGCCAGGCGCTGGTGGCGCAGTTGCAGACGCTGCGCCAGGGGCTGGACGCGTCGGCACCAGCCGCGGCCGCCAGCGAGCCGGCTACCGGTCTGATCGGCGCCGTCGCCCAGGCGCTGCAGGAAATCGACAATGGCCCGCACAAGGATCGCGGGCCATGGCAGTACTGGCGCTGGCGCATGCGGTTTGCCGGCGAGGAGCTGCGCGAGGCCGTGACGGTTGGCCAGACGCGCGCCGCGATGGAGTCGTGGCGCGAGTTCGGCATCGTGCTGGCGGGATGGGCGCTCACGGGCTGGCTGCTGTTCGAGCTGTCGCGGCGGCTCCATCGCAGCCGCATCCGGCCCAAGCGCTCCACGGCGCTGCCGGTGGTGCCGTCCTGGGTGGATGTCGGCATCTATTTCCTGCGGCGGATCGGGCCGTGGATCGCGGCCTTCGCGCTGACCATACTGCTGGCCTACAAGGTCTTCGGCCGCACGCCCGCGAGCATGGGCGCGGTGCTGGTGGCCTATGCCATCCTGGCCGGCGCGCTGATGTCGGCGGTCTGCCAGGTCATCTTCGCGCTGTTCCAGTCCGGCCATCGCAAGCACGCGGTGCGCGACCTGCTGCTCCATTCGCCGATGCTGCTGTTCGTGACCGGCGCGCTGGCCGCGCTGGGCGAGGCCAATAACGACACGCGCGTGATTGCGGCGCTGGGCGTGAACCTGTCGGCGCTGATCAGCACCTTTGCCAATATCCTGGCCGCCATGCTGATCGGCGTGTTCGCCGTGCGGTTCCGGCGGGCCATCGGCCAGCTCATCGCATTCCGGCCGTTCGCGTTCCGGCAGGAACACCCGGCGCTGATGGAGCTGCTGCGCATGGCCGGACAGGCGTGGTACCTGCCGATGCTGGCCGTGGTGGCGGCGTCCGTCATCGGCACGGTCATGGCCACCGGCCGGGCCGACGAATTCCTGCGGCGCGCCGTGGTCACCGTAGCGCTGTTCGTGGCGGCCATTCTGCTGACGCTGGTGGCGGGCCGCTCGCCCAAGGCCACCGTACGGGCGCCCCGGCTGCGTGACCGCCGCCGCTCGGCCTACCTGCAGCGCTTTGCCCGCTTTGGCGTGGCGCTGATGCGCGTGGTGATCTGGCTGGCGTTCCTGGAATTCAATGCACGTATCTGGGGCACGTCGCTGATCCAGCTTGCCGATTCGACCGTGCTGGGCCGGCACATCACCGAGTCCGTGCTGAGCGTGATTGGCGTGGTGCTGCTGGCGTGGCTGGTGTGGCTGGTCATCGATACGGCCATCACGCAGTCCCTGACGCCGTCGTCCACGCGCGCCGCGCAGCCGAGCATGCGGGCCAAGACCATCCTGCCGCTGGTGCGCAATGCGTCGTTCGTGGCGCTGCTGGTGGTGGCGATGATCGCGGTGCTGGCCAACCTGGGCGTCAACGTCACGCCGCTGCTGGCCGGCGCCGGCGTGGTCGGCCTGGCCATCGGCTTTGGCGCGCAAAGCCTGGTGCAGGACCTGATCACCGGGCTGTTCATCGTCATCGAGGATTCCATCGCGATCGGCGACTCGATCGAACTGCCCAACCACGCCGGCGTGGTGGAGGGCATGACCATCCGCACCGTGCGGCTGCGCGACGGCAAAGGCGCGCTGCACACGCTGCCGTACAGCCAGATCAAGGCGGTGAAGAACCTGTCGCGCGACTATGCGTTCGCGGTGTTCAACATCTCCATTGCCTACCAGAGCGACTTCGACCGCGCGCTGGAGATCATCCGCGAGACCGGCGCCGAGGTGGCCCGCGACCACCGCTATTCGCGCAACCTGCTGTCCGGGCTGGACATCCTGGGGCTGGACCGCTTCGATCCGAACGGCCAGGTCGTGCTGGCCCAGTTCAAGACCCGGCCGCTGACGCAGGCCGAGATCTCGCGCGCGTTCAACGCCCGGCTCAAGCGCAATTTTGACGCCGAGGGCATCCGCATGGCGGCGCCGTACGTGACCGTGCAGGTCGATGGCGGCAATGGCGCGGCCGCTCAGGCCGCCGCCGAAGCGGGCCTGAGCGCGGTGGCTGGCGCGGGCGCCGAACTCGTCACCTCGGCTCAGGGAAGACCACGATGACGGTCGGCCAATGTGCCGGGCGATGCGCGCCACGGCGTCCGTTGTCGCATTTGCGCAATGCGGACGCCGGCCCGGGGCGCCGAATCGTTTGAAATACGCGGGTCACGGCATTACTATCTCGGCCATCTGTCGCAGCGGCTCTCGCCGCCACGCCGGACGGCCGGAAAGGCAGGCGTGGCGCCGCAATGCCGGACATGCCCCCTCCCTTGGCGGGATATTCCCCCGGCCAGTTCATGCGCGATCATCGTTGCACGGACGGCCGTCGTGGAGGCGATCCCGGACAACGGGAGCACGGCACTGTCACCACAACAAAAGAAGGGTCGCGCACCGACGCAGCGGCCTTGAGGAAAAGGCGTTTGCCACCGGGGAAAAAAGAAATGGGCGAACACTTGTCTGCCGACGACGTCTTCGATCGTCTGGTCGATCGCATCTATGAGTCCGCCATGGACGTGGCCGCCATGCCGGCCGCCCTGGACCTGTTTTCCCACTACACGTGTTCCGCCAGCCCGAGCTACCTGATATGGGACAAGCTCGCCGGGCAGGCCCGCCTGGGCGTCACGCGCCACGGCTGCTATACCAGCGCCGGCAACATGCCCGAAAGCATGCGCACGCTGCCCTCGCACGCCGCCATCGCCCCGCGCGCCACCGCCGGGATGCTCGTCGACCCCCATCCCGCCGACGCCGTGCCGTTCGACTGCAACGGGCTGGCCCATGGCATCCGGCTGTTCGATACCCATGACGTTTGCGTCTGGATGAGCGCCACGCCCGGCTGCGACGACTGCCACGGCCTGGACTGCAACCGCCGCGTGGCGCAGGTCATGCCCCACTGGGCGCGCGCGGCGCGCATGCAGCATCGCAACTTCGAACTGAGCGGCCTGGCGTCCCTGGGCCTGGCCGGGCTGGACACGCTCGACTTTGGCGTCATGGCCCTGCAGGCCGACATGCGCGTGCGCTACGCCAATAGCTGGGCCGAGGCGCTGGTGCAGGCCGACGCCAACCTGGCGCTCGACAACGGCGTACTGTGCGCCCAGCCCGAATCGCTGCAGGCCACGCTGCGCAAGCTGCTGGACAACGCCGTGCACGGCGGCCGCCATGGCGGCGCCGCGGCGGGGTCGTGGATGCACATCACCTCGGGCGGCCAGCCGGTGCCGATCATCGTCATGCCGCTGGTGTCGCGCCAGCCCGTGGAGGGGCCGTGGCAATTGCCGATGGCGATGATGCTGCTCGGCAACTCGGAGTCGCGCTCGGTGCTTGACGCCGGCGTGCTGACGTCGCTGTTCGGGCTGTCGCGCAAGGAAAGCATCATCGCGATCCGCCTGGCGGCCGGCGAAACGCTCAACGAGATCGCCGAACGCGAATTCCTGTCGCCGCACACCGTGCGCGTGCATATCCGCGATACGCTGCGCAAGACCGGCACGCACCGCCAGTCGGAACTGGTACGGCTGCTGCATCTGCTGCCTGGCGTGGATCTGGAACGGGCGGGCGCATGCTCGACGGCAAGGCCGCGGGGACAGGAGCGGGGGCGGTAACGGGCTCCGTTACCGTTTCGATGCTTTCTCCCCTCTCCCACAAATGGGAGAAGGGAGCAAACCTACCTCTACGCCGCCTTCCGATGCTGGTGGTGCCGGCGTTCCGGCTTGCACTCGTACTTGAGTTCGCGCCGGCCATCTTCGTAAACCACTTCCAGCCGCACCGTGAAGCCCCACAGGCGGGTCACGTGCCGCACCACTTCATCAAAGTTCTGTGCCAGCGGACGGCGGTCCTGCTGCAGGTGCCGCAGCGTCAGCGAGCGATCGCCGCCGATGTCGACGTTGGTCACCTGGATGTTCGGCTCCATGTTCGACAGGTCGTACTGCGTGGCCAGCAGGCGGCGGATCTCGCGGTAGCCTTCGTCGTCATGGATCGCCGTCACGCGGAGCTTGCCCTCGCGGTCGTCGTCCAGCACCGAGAACAGCTTCAGCTCGCGGATCACGCGCGGTGACAGGAACTGCAGCAGGAAGCTCTCGTCCTTGAAGTTGCGCATCGCAAAGTCGAGCGTCTCGCGCCAGTCGCTGCCGGCAATCTCGGGCGCCCAGCGGCGGTCTTCCTCGGTGGGGTCCTCGCACATGCGGCGCAGGTCCTGGAACATCAGGAAACCCACCGTGTACGGGTTCAGCCCGCTGTAGTACGGGCTGTGGTACGGCGGCTGGTAGATGACGTTGGTGTGGGCCTGCAGCAGCTCCAGCATGAATGCATCGTTGACCAGCTTTTCCTCGTAGAGCTTGTTGATGATCGTGTAGTGCCAGAACGTGGCCCAGCCTTCGTTCATCACCTTGGTCTGGCGCTGCGGATAGAAATACTGCGCGATCTTGCGCACGATCCGAACGATCTCGCGCTGCCACGGCTGCAGCTTGGGCGCGTTCTTCTCGATGAAGTACAGCAGGTTCTCCTGCGGCTCGGGCGGGAAGCTGGCCTCCATTTCCGCCGCTTCCTCCTCCTCGCGCAGCGCGTGGGGGCGGTGCTTGGGCAGGGTGCGCCAGAGGTCGTTCACCTGCATCTGCAGGTAGTTCTCGCGCTCGGCCTGGCGGGCCTGCTCCTCGGTGATCGACAGCTTCTTGGGCCGCTTGTAGCGGTCCACGCCGTAGTTCTGCAGCGCGTGGCAGGAATCCAGCAGCAGTTCCACTTCCTGCTCGCCGTAGCGCTGCTCGCACTCGGCCACGTAGTTCTTGGCGAACAGCAGGTAGTCGATGATGGCGTCCGCATTGGTCCACGTGCGGAACAGGTAGTTGCCCTTGAAGAACGAGTTGTGGCCGTAGCAGGCATGCGCGATCGTCAGCGCCTGCATCGGCATCGTGTTCTCCTCCATCAGGTAGGCGATGCACGGGTTCGAGTTGATGACGATCTCGTAGGCCAGCCCCATGTAGCCGCGCTGGTAGCTGCGCTCCGACGACAGGAAGTGCTTGCCGTACGACCAGTGGTTGTAGCCCACCGGCAGCCCGGCCGACGCGTAGGCGTCCAGCATCTGCTCCGCCGTGATGATCTCGATCTGGTTCGGATAGGTATCCAGGCCGAATTCGCCGGCGATGCGGGCGATCTCCCGGTCATAACGCTGGATCAGCTCGAAGGTCCACTCCGAGCCCGTCGATAGATAAGCCATGGACTTCCCCAGTGACGTGTCACGCCGCGCGCTTCTGGAAGAGGTCGTGCAGGACGGGGTAGATCTCGTCGGCACCGATGATGCGCTGCATCGCAAAGTGCTCGAACTGGCTCTTTACCGTCAGGTACTCCTCCCACAGGTTCTGCGGTTCCTCCGATGCAACTTCCACATACGCGTAGTACTGCACCAGCGGCAGGATCGACTCGCGCAGCAGCCTGCCGCACAGTTCGGAATCGCCGGCCCAGTTGTCGCCGTCCGACGCCTGGGCGCAATAGATGTTCCACTGGCTCGGCGGATAGCGGTCGTGGATCACTTCCACCATCAGCTTCAGCGCGCTCGAAACCACGGTACCACCGGACTCCCGCGAATGGAAGAAATCTTCCTCGTCCACTTCCTTCGCCACCGTGTGGTGCCGGATGAAGATGACGTCGATGCGCTCGTAGTTCCGCTTCAGGAACAGGTACAGCAGCATGAAGAAGCGCTTGGCCAGGTCCTTGCGGCTTTCGTCCATCGACCCCGACACGTCCATCAGGCAGAACATCACCGCCTGGGCCTGGGGCCGCTTCTTGAGCACACGGTTGTTGTAGCGCAGGTCCAGTTTCTCGATGAAGGGCACGCGGTCCACCTGCGCGCGCAGGTGCCGCATCTTTTCCATCAGCGCCTCGGCGCGTTCGGAGTACGGGCCCTCCTTCTCCAGCACCTCGCCGTACTCGGCTTCCAGTTCGTGCAGGCGCTTCATGTAGGGGCTCGACAGCGCGATGCGCCGCCCCAGCGAGCTGCGCATCGTGCGCAGGATCGACAGGTTCGAGGGCGTGCCGTCGATGGAGTAGCCGGCGCGCACCTTGCGCACCTCGGCAATCTTGGCAAGGTGGCGCTTGGCCAGGTCCGGCAGCGCCATGTCCTCGAAGAAGAAGTTCAGGAAGTCCTCGCGCGACAGCGTGAAGACGAACTCATCCTCGCCCTCGCCGCTGTCGCTGGCACGCGACCCGGTCCCACCACTGCCCTGCTGCTGGCGGTCGAAGCTGTCACCCTTGACGAACTTCTTGTTGCCCGGGTGGATCCACTCCCGCTTGCCGCCCTGGCCGTGATGGAAAATCGGCTCGGAGATGTCCTTGACCGGAATGGACACCTGCCCGCTCTGTTCGATGTCCATGATCTTCCGGCCGGACACCGCCTTCGCCACCGCTTGCCGGATCTGCTCGCGGTAGCGCTTGATGAAGCGTTGCTGATTGACGGCGCTTTTATTGCCGCCGTTCTCGCGCCGATCGATGACCGTAGCCATATGCCGTTCGCCCGCCTGTTAAGACGCCAGAAAAGTCAGCGCCGTGGAAAAAGACCGCGTCCGGTGTGATTACGACGATTTCCTGACGCGCAGATACCACTCCACCAGAAGCCGAACCTGCTTGGGTGTATAGCCTTTCTCAACCATGCGGTTGACGAAGTTCTCGTGCTTGTCCTGGTCCTCCCGCGACGACTTCGCGTTGAACGAGATCACCGGCAGCAGGTCCTCCGTGGTGGAGAACATGCGCTTCTCGATCACCATCCGCAGCTTCTCGTAGCTGGTCCAGACCGGGTTCTTGCCTCCATTGTTGGCACGCGCCCGCAGCACGAAGTTGACGATCTCGTTGCGGAAGTCCTTAGGGTTCGAGATGCCCGCCGGCTTCTCCACCTTTTCGAGCTCGTCGTTCAGTGCGTTGCGGTCAAGGATTTCACCGGTGTTCGGATCGCGGTACTCCTGGTCCTGGATCCACAGGTCGGCAAACACCACGTAGCGGTCGAATATGTTCTGCCCGTACTCGGAATACGACTCCAGGTACGCCGTCTGGATCTCCTTGCCGATGAACTCCACATAAGGCGTGGTCAGGTACTCCTTGATGTACGACATCAGCTTGGCTTCCTGCTCCGGCGGAAACTGCTCGCGCTCGATCTGCTGTTCGAGCACGTAGAGCAGGTGCACCGGATTGGCGGCCACCTCGGTGTTGTCGAAGTTGAAGACTTTGGACAGCACCTTGAACGCGAAGCGCGTGGACAACCCGTTCATGCCCTCGTCGATGCCGGCGTAGTCGCGGTACTCCTGGTACGACTTGGCCTTCGGGTCCACATCCTTGAGGCTTTCGCCGTCGTAGACGCGCATCTTCGAGAAGATGTTCGAGTTCTCGGGCTCCTTGATCCGCGTGAGCACCGCGAACTGCGCCATCATCTTCAGCGTGTTCGGGGCGTTGGGCGCGGCCGACAGCGAACTGCTGCGCAGCAGCTTGTCGTAGATCTTCACCTCGTCGGACACGCGCAGGCAGTACGGCACCTTGACGATGTAGATCCGGTCCAGGAATGCCTCGTTGTTCTTGTCCGCCTTGAACGTCTGCCATTCGGCCTCGTTCGAGTGGGCCAGGATGACGCCATCGAACGGAATCGCGCCAAAGCCTTCCGTGCCCTTGTAGTTGCCTTCCTGCGTGGCGGTCAGCAGCGGGTGCAGCACCTTGATCGGTGCCTTGAACATTTCCACGAACTCCAGCAGGCCGCGGTTGGCCAGGCAGAGCCCGCCCGAATACGAGTACGCGTCCGGATCGTCCTGCGGAAAGTCTTCCAGCTTGCGGATGTCGACCTTGCCCACCAGCGACGAGATGTCCTGGTTGTTTTCGTCGCCCGGCTCGGTCTTGGAGATGGCAATCTGCGCCAGCACCGACGGCCGCAGCTTCACCACGCGGAACTTGGTGATGTCCCCGTTGAACTCGTGCAGCCGCTTGACGGCCCACGGCGACGGGATGGTATTCAGGTAGCGGATGGGAATGCCATAGTCTTCCTCCATGATCTTGCCGTCCTCCTCCGGAGAGAAGAGGCCGAGCGGCGATTCATGGATGGGCGAGCCCTTCAGTGCGTAGATGGGAATCTCTTCCATCAGCGCCTTGAGCTTCTCGGCCAGCGACGACTTGCCGCCTCCGGGAGGCCCCAGCAGATAGAGGATCTGCTTGCGCTCTTCCAGGCCCTGCGCCGCGTGCTTGAAGAACGAGACGATCTGCTCGATCGTGTCCTCCATGCCATAGAAGTCGCGGAACGCCGGGTAGACCCGGATCACCTTGTTGAAGAACAGTCGGGACAGGCGCGGATCGTGGTGGGTGTCCACCAGTTCGGGCTGTCCGATTGCGGCGAGCATGCGTTCGGCAGCGGTCGCGTAGGCAGTAGGATCCTTCTTGCAGATCTCCAGGTACTCCTGGATGCTGTATTCCTCTTCCTTGCGAGCTTCGAAGCGCGTGGCGTAGTGGCCAAAAATGTCCATACCTCACTCCCGTCAGAGTCCCACGTCCGAGGCGAAGGTAGTTCTACTCCCCTAAGATCTTCGCGGCAACTTTGCTGGTCCACCACCCCGGCCTGGTGGAGTTGCCAAGTTGCGAAGTCTTTACTTCATCATAGTCAAATAACGGCGAACGTGAATCCGGAGTTGACCGCTTCTGTTGCCGGTCGGTTCGGTCGCCGACACGCACGCTCATGACATGCACGCCGTTCACCGAACCCTCGCGTCATCACCCCGCTGCGACGGGCCATTGACCATGCTTGTGACACACATTACACCTTAAGCGCGGATGATGCACAGCGTGTTGTGTAACGGCCCATCAAATCCGGAAACATCTGACAGCAACTGTCGGCTGCGCTCCTACAGTCAGCGCGGCGCGATGCATGAACGCGGCCGCCGCCGGCATCGTGCAAACGCATGATTTCCCCCGCTTTTCGCATATCGAAGCGCGCGCCGCGCATGCACGGCGAGCCAGCGTCGCTGGCATGTTCGCCGCCGCCCCATCATGCACGCATGACCCTGTGCGCGACATGGAAAGTCTGCCGGACTGCAACGTCGCCGCCGGCGTCATCGCGGCATGCGACCCGATGCCGCACGCGCGGCGCGTCGCACCAGCACTGTCGGCGCGAGAGTGCCAGCCCGCGTCACGCACATTGCCGGGCGCGCGCATGCACCGCCATGCGTCCCGGCCCGCCACGCCGCACAGTCGAGGTGCGCGGGACCGGCGCCAAACGCCTGGCTGACATCACGAAAGTCGAATAAGCCCAGATGAGGACTGAATGAGCAGGTTGCGTGCCACGCACTGGCGTTGCTGCGCCGCAGCGTGTGGTGCCGCAGGGTGGAATGCGGCGGCTGCGGCGCCCGGGGGGACTCCGGTGGATCAGATCGGATCCCAGTTGATCACATCGGGCGAGCGTTCGAGCTTGAAGAAGCTGCCCTGCATGGCCGGCATGGCGATCTCGGCCACGGTCTCGGGCGTCCAGCCTTCGCTGGTATGGACCGAGCGCACCGGGCGCGGCTGGCTCATCAGCATGATCTCGTTGGCGCGCACGGCAAAGATCTGGCCGTTCACCTGCTGCGCCGCGTCGCTGGCCAGGAACACCGCCACCGGGGCGATCTTGCCCGCCTCCATCTTCTGCAGCCGGGCCACGCGCGCCTTTTCCTCGGGCGTCTCGGCCGGGATCGAGCTGGTCATCCGGCTCCAGGCAAATGGTGCAATGCAATTCGACCGGACGTTGAAGCGCTGCATGTCCAGCGCGATCGATTTGGACAGCGCCGCGATGCCGAGCTTGGCCGCCGAGTAGTTGGCCTGCCCCAGGTTGCCGATCAGCCCCGAGGTCGACGTCATGTGCACGAACGCCCCACCCTCCTGGTCCTTGAAATAGCTGGCCGCCGCCCGGCTGACGAAGAACGTGCCGTGCAGGTGCACGTCGATCACCGACCGCCATTCCTCCTCGTTCATCTTGAAGAACATGCGGTCGCGCAGGTTGCCGGCATTGTTGACCACGGCGTCGATGCGGCCGAAATTGTCCATCGCGCACTGCACGATGGCATTGGCGCCGGCCCACGTGGACACGCTGTCGGTGCTGGCCACGGCCTCGCCGCCGGCGGCCCGGATCTCCTCGACCACGCGCTGCGCCGGGCCGGCGTCGCCGCCCTCGCCGCTCATCGATACGCCAAGGTCGTTCGCCACCACGCGCGCGCCGGCAGCGGCCATGCCCAGCGCGATGCCACGGCCAATGCCGCCGCCCGCGCCCGTCACCACCACGACCTTGCCTGCCATCATTCCACTCATCTTTGCCTCCTTGGCTGCCGGATTACCGGGGTCCGGACTGGCCCCCGTTCTATTGCCGAGGCGGATACGATAAATTGGCGGCGCCGTTTGTGGAATTCTCGAATGACAAAAGCGGGCTTCACGCCCGCTGAACCCATGCACTACGACCTGACCGACCTGCGCCTCTTCCTCAATGTCGGGGAAACCGAGAACCTGACCCGCGCCGCGGAGCGCAGCTTCCTGTCCCTGCCCGCCGCCAGCTCCCGCATCAAGCAACTGGAGGAAGCGTTCCAGACGCAGTTGCTGATCCGCCAGGTGAAGGGCGTCCGCCTGACGCCCGCCGGCGACGAACTGCTGCGCCACGCCCGCGAGGTGTTCCGCCAGCTGGAATGCCTGCACGCCGACCTGCGGCCCTATGCCAAGGGCGTCAAGGGCCGCGTCCGGCTGCTGGCCAACACTACGGCCACCAACTCGTTCCTGGCGCACGGGCTGTCGCGCTTCCTGTCCGAGAACCCCGATGTCGATGTCGAGCTGGAAGAACACCTGTCGGCCGACATCGTCTCGGCGGTGGGCGCCGGCGCCGCCGACCTGGGCATCGTGGCCGGAGAAGTGGCCACGGCCGACCTGGACGCCATGCACCTGTGCAGCGACGAACTGATCGTCATCGCGCCCGTCAACCACGCGCTGCCGGCGTTCAAGGCGCTGCATTTCGCCGATCTGCTCGATACCTGCCGCTTCGTGGGCCTGAACCAGTCATCGGCCATCCAGTCGTTTCTGGACCGCATTGCCGGCGGCATGGGCAAGCGCATCAGCCTGCGCATTCAGGTCGGCAGCTTCGACGCGGTGTGCCGGATGGTGGAAGCGGGCGCGGGCATCGCCATCGTGCCGAACAGCTGCGCGCGCCGCTACGCCAGCCGCAAGGTGCTGCGCTTCATCAAGCTGGAAGACGACTGGGCCCGCCGCGAGCTGCGCCTGGTGCGCCGCCCGGGCCGCGAGCTGCCGCAGTTCGCGGAAACCCTGATCCAGTACCTGGCGGAAGCGGCAAGGCAGCCGGTGTAGAAACCGGTTGCCGCTGCCTCGTTGCTCCCTGGCCGGTTCACCCCATCAATCCGCCTTCACCCCCGCGGCTTTGATGATCGGCGACCACTTGTCGATCTCCGATGCCAGCCACGCGTGCAGTCCTTCGGGGGTCTGCTTGTCGGCCGGCACGATCACCGCGCCCAGTTCCGTCATGCGGGTTACCACGGCCGGGTCCTTGAGCGCCGCGCGCAGGGCGCCGTTGAGCTTGTCGATGACGGCCGGCGGCGTGCCCTTGGGGGCGTAGATGCCGTGCCAGACCTTGACCTCGAAGCCCTTCAGCCCGCCCTCGCGCAGCGTCGGCGTGTCCGGCAGCGCCGGAATCCGCTCGGTCGTGGTCACGCCGTACAGCTTGACCTTGCCGGACTTGATATGGGGCAGCGTCTGCGTGGTCTGGTCGCACAGGATGTCCACCTGCCCGCCCAGCAGCGCGGTCAGCGCCGGCGCCGTGCCCTGGTACGGGATGGTCTGCAGGTCCACGCCGATCGCCTTCTGGAACAGCATGCCGCACAGCTGCGACACCGCGCCCAGCCCCGCATTGGCCAGGTTCACCTTGGTCTGGTTCTGCTTGATGTAGCTGACCAGCTCGGGCAGCGTGCTGGCCGGCAGGTCGTGGCGGCCCAGCAGCGTCATCGGCACATCGGCCACCTGGCCCACGAACGAAAAATCGGTCAGCGGCTTGTAGGGCAACTTGGAATAGAGCGCCGGCGCGGTGGCCATGCCGTTGTGGTGGATCAGGATCGTGTAGCCGTCCGGCGCGGACTTGGCCACGTAGGCGGCCGACACCGTGCCGCCCGCGCCCAGCCGGTTCTCGACCACCACGCTCTGGCCCAGCGACTTCGACATCGCCGCGGCCACCGAGCGCGCCACCACGTCGGTGGGGCCGCCGGCCGCGAAAGGCACCACCATCGTGATGGGCCGCGACGGGTACGGGTCGGCCGCGCGCGCCGTGCCTGGTGTCACCGCCACGGCGGCCACGCTCATGGCGGCCCAGGCCAGCCAGGCGGGCATCCGGGGGATCAGGGTGGGGAAAGGGATCATGCGGATCATGCGGGTCATGCGTCGTCTCCGGTCTGCGCGCGTGTCGCGCGTCTCTCGTTCGGGCTGCGAAATCATCCAGGTGCCAGCGTGAAAGCAAACGCCGCCGCACACAATTCCGATTTGCCGAAGGCTGGACACGGCGCCGGAAAAGCCACGGGATAACCCTGACCGGCCCAGGCAAACCCTAAGCCCCGCAAAAGCCGCGCTTCAGCAAATCCGAATAGGGCGGCCGGGGCGGCTCGGGGAATAATGGCCACCACTCCCCGACATCGACCGGACATCGCCATGCAAGCAGCGCAGGACCCCGACCAGCTCTACCCCGAAATCCGCGAGGCCGTACGCGACCTCTGCGCGCAGTTCGACTCCGCCTACTGGCAGCGGATCGAGGAACACAACGGCTTTCCCGAGGAATTCGTCCAGGCCCTGACCCAGGCCGGCTGGCTGTCCGCGCTGATCCCGGAGGCGTATGGCGGCTCGGGCCTGCCGCTGACGGCCGCGTCCGTGATCATGGAGGAAATCAACCGCAACGGCGGCAACTCCGGCGCCTGCCACGGCCAGATGTACGTGATGGGATGCCTGCTGCGCCACGGCTCCGACGCCCAGAAGCAGCGCTGGCTGCCCGGCATCGCCTCGGGCGAACTGCGCATGCAGTCGATGGCCGTCACCGAGCCCACCACGGGCACCGATACCACCAAGCTCAAGACCACCGCCGTCCGCAAGGGCGACAAGTACGTGATCAACGGCCAGAAGGTGTGGATCTCGCGCGTGCAGCACTCTGACCTGATGCTGCTGCTGGCCCGCACCACGCCGCTGGACCAGGTGAAGAAGAAGTCCGAGGGCCTGTCCGTGTTCGTCGTGGACCTGCGCGAGGCCATCGGCAACGGCCTGACCGTGCAGCCGATCCGCAACATGGTCAACCACGAGACCAACGAGCTGTTCTTCGACAACCTTGAAATCCCTGCCGAGAACCTGATCGGCGAGGAAGGCCGCGGCCTCAAGTACATCCTCGACGGCCTGAACGCCGAGCGCATCCTGATTGCCGCCGAGTGCATTGGCGACGGCTACTGGTTCGTCGAGCGCGCCAGCGGCTATGCCCGCGAGCGCATCGTCTTCGACCGCCCCATCGGCCAGAACCAGGGCGTGCAGTTCCCGATCGCGCGCGCCTACGTCAACGTGGAAGCGGCCAGCCTGATGCGCTACAAGGCAGCGCAGCTGTTCGACGCCGGCAAGCCCTGCGGCAAGGAAGCCAACATGGCCAAGCTGCTGGCCGCCGATGCCTCGTGGGAAGCGGCCAACGTCTGCCTGCAGACGCACGGCGGCTTCGGCTTTGCCGCCGAATAC
This sequence comes from Cupriavidus sp. H18C2, assembly GCF_049393795.1. Taxonomy (NCBI): domain Bacteria; kingdom Pseudomonadati; phylum Pseudomonadota; class Betaproteobacteria; order Burkholderiales; family Burkholderiaceae; genus Cupriavidus; species Cupriavidus sp. H18C2. Next base: position 1,620,410 of record NZ_CP186011.1, read on the forward strand.
GACATCGAGCGCAAGTTCCGCGAGACCCGGCTCTACCAGGTGGCGCCGATCTCGACGAACCTGATCCTGTCCTACGTGGCCGAGCACGTGCTCGACCTGCCGCGTTCGTTCTGATTCCGCCCCACTGCCCATGCCCACCGACCTCTACCCGACCCGCCAGCTCTGCGACTTCCTGGCGCGCCTGAAGCTCGAAGACGTACCCGCGCCCGTGGTGGCGCGCACGCAGGACCTGTTCCTCGACTGGATCGCGTCCGCCATCGCCGGCAAGGACGCCCCGGCCATCCGCCGCATCCAGGAATTCGCCGCCGCGATGGGTCCGTCCACCGGCGACGCCGAAGTCTTTGTCGACCGTCGCCGCACCTCGCCCTACTTCGCCGCGCTAATCAACGGCGCGTCGTCGCACGTGGTGGAGCAGGACGACGTGCACAACGGCTCGGTACTGCACCCGGCCGCCGTGGTGTTCCCGGCCGTGGTGGCCGCGGCCCAGGCCGAGGGCAAGACCGGCGCCGACGTGCTGCTGGCGTCGATCGCCGGCTACGAGGCCGGCATCCGCATCGGCGAATTCATGGGCCGCTCGCACTACCGCGTGTTCCACACCACGGGCACCGTCGGCACGCTGGCCGCCGCCGCGGCGGTGGCCAAGCTCTACGGGCTGGACGCCGAAGGCATCAACCAGGCGCTCGGCTCCGCCGGCACGCAGGCCGCCGGCCTGTGGGAATTCCTGCGCGATGCCGCCGATTCCAAGCAGCTCCACACGGCCAAGGCCGCCGCTGACGGCCTGCAATCGGCCTGGCTGGCGCGCGCCGGCTTTACCGGGGCGAAGCAGATCCTCGAAGGCGCGCAGGGCATGGCCGCCGGCATGTCCAGCGACGCCAACCCCGCCGCGCTGACCGACGGGCTGGGCACGCGCTGGGCCACGGCCGAGACGTCGTTCAAGTTCTTCGCGTCGTGCCGCCACACCCACCCCGCCGCCGACGCGCTCAAGGCGCTGATGCTGCGCGAGGGGCTGCAGGCCGACCAGATCGACGCCGTGACGGCCCACGTGCACCAGGGCGCCATCGACGTGCTCGGCCCCGTGGTCAACCCGGTCACGATCCACCAGGCCAAGTTCTCGATGGGCACGGTGCTGGGCCTGGTGGCCGTGCATGCGCACGCTGGCCTGGGCGAGTTCGAGCAGCACGCGCTGCAGGACCCGCGCATCGCCGCGTTCTGCAACCGCGTGTCGATGGCGCTCGACGACGAGATCAACGCCGCCTATCCGCGCCAGTGGATTGGCCGCGTGACCGTGCGCACCACCGATGGCCGCACGCTCGAAGCCCGCGTGGACGTGCCCAAGGGCGACCCCGACAACACGCTGTCGCGGCCCGAACTGGAAGCCAAGGCCGTGCAGCTTGGCGCGTTCCGCCACGGCGCCAGCGAGGCCGAGATGCGCGCCATCATCGCGCGCGTCTGGCGCCTGGACCGCGAGGCGCACGTCAACGACTGGCTGCCCGCCGCCCGATGACCCCTGGAGCCACGATGACCACCCCTACGCTCGAACACCTGCGCGAATGGATCGGCCGCTCGGAAACGCGCACCGAGACGCTCGCCGCCGAACCCGTGCACGCGCTGGCCGCCACCTTCGACCTCGACGGCCCCGCCATCGCCGCTCAGCCGCTGCCGCCGCTCTGGCACTGGCTCTACTTCCTGCCGCGCGCGCCGCAGCACACGCTGGGCCCGGACGGGCACCCGGCGCTGGGCGGCTTCCTGCCGCCCGTGCCGCTGCCGCGCCGCATGTGGGCCGGCGGCGAGCTGACGTTCCACCGGGGGCTGTCGGTCGGCGAGACGGTCACCAAGACGTCGACGATTGCCGATGTCCAGCACAAGTCGGGCCGCACCGGCGAGCTGTGGTTCGTCGGCGTGGACCACCAGTACACGGTCGACGGCGAAACCCGGCTGACCGAGCGCCACGACATCGTCTACCGCGCGATGCCCGAGCGCGGCCAGCCCCAGCCGCCGCGCCCCCGCCTGCCGCATGCGGCGCAGTTCGGCCGCACGCTCCAGGCCGATCCGGTGATGCTGTTCCGCTTCTCGGCGCTGACGTTCAACGGCCACCGCATCCACTACGACCTCGACTACGTGCGCGACGTGGAAGGCTATCCGGGCCTGATCGTCCATGGCCCGCTGCAGGCCATGCTGACGCTGGAGCTGCTGCGGCAGGCCCGGCCCCAAGCCCGCGTGCGCCGCTTCGGCTTCCGGGGCGTGGCGCCGCTGTTCCACCAGGACACGGTGACCGTCGGCGGCATGAACGACCCCGCCACACCGGGCAAGGTCGTGCTCTGGACCGGCGACGACGCCGGCGGCCAGGCCATGTCGGCCTGGGCCGAGGTCGACCGCTGACGTTCAGCTTGGCAGCGGATTCACGGCGATCAGGTACAGCACGGGCTTGTTGGCGCTCTCCCGGCTGCTGAACTGGAACACCCGCCCCGCGCCCGCGCCGCGGATGCAGAACGCCACGGTGTCCCGCCCGGCGGCCAGCGCCTCGTTGACGGCCTGGGTGACCGTGAAGCCCCGGTACTGCATCGTGTTGTCGAGGTAGAGCGCGGCGCTGGTGCCGCTGCACGCCGGCGCGTTGGTGCCCGAGATCGTCTGCTCCGACCACGCCGTGGACACGCTGTACGCGTGGATGTTGACGGCCGACGTGTCGGTCACGTTGCCGCCGTCCACCAGCAGCACGTAGCGCGCCGCGAAATCCGGCGGCAGCGCCGCCGCGCCCGACGGGATGCGCACCTTGATGTAGATGGTCGACTCGGGCGTCGTGCCGCTGGCCTGCTCGGCGTACAGCGCGGGCTCCCCGCCCCGGTTGGTGGCGTCGCCGCTGCGCACGGTGGCGTCCTCGGTCACCTCGTCATAGGCGTAGGCCACCTCCCGGTTGCACACGCGGCCCTTGTTCATGCAGTACCCCACCATGAACCGCGCCGCCTGCTCGCGCCATCCCATGAAGAAGTCGCCATGGGCCGTGTACAGCGACCCCCAGCGCTGGCGCACCACGTTGCCCTGCGCGTCCAGCTCCGGATCGAGCGAAAGCTGCACGTTCGTCAGGTCCGTGATCTGCCCCAGCCGGTACGCGATGTTCATGTTCACCTCGGGCAGGTGCACCGGGTAGCCGGCCGGGCAGTTGCCGTCGTTGTCCGGGTAGGCCATGTTGTCGCGGCCGCCCATCACCGGCGCCAGCGTCCGGCCGTCCCAGCACGTCGGGAAGTTCATGCCGATGTTGAACTGCGTGCCGGTCTCCGGGTCGGGCTTGCAGTTGGTCGGGATCGTGTTGGTGTAGCCCCGGCCCGTGCACAGGAACGAGACGCGCGGGTTCGGCCCGCTGCCGGAATGGTCGCCGACCATCATCTGCAGCCCCAGCGGGAACGGCCGCACCGTCACCCGGCGGCTCGAAGGCACGGCCTGGTTCGTGTAGTAGGTCTTCTGGTACATCGGCGCCACCACCGTGCCGTCCGGCAGCCGCAGAGACGGCGCCCAGTAGCCCGACGCATCGGCCGCGTTCTCGCAGGTCGTGCCGGACACGCGCTGCAGCGTGCTGGCCGTGGTGTACGCGTTGGCCGTGGTGTTGCCGAAGAAGTCGTGCTGCATCGAGATGCCCGGCTGGCCCGGATAGACGATGGGGTCGTCGGGCAGCCGGTGCGAGAAATTGCAGACGATGTTGTTGCTGCCGTCGGTAAGCGTCTGCGTGGGCGGTGGCGTGTGCACGCAGCCGGGCAAGCCCGGCAGGCTCGCCAGCGCCGCCAAGCCAATCCATGCCTGCCTCATGATGACCTCCGTTGTGGCCGTTGGGGTGCCCCCATGCTGGGGGGCGCCCACGGTTGCCACAATGGAAGACGCTGGATCAGGTGGATCGGCGCGCGGTCAGATCACCAGTTCGATCAGGAACGGCCCCTTGCGCTGGTTGGCGCTGGCAAACAGGTCGTTGAACGCGTCCATCGTATCGGCGCGCGCGGCCTCCACGCCCATGCCGTTGGCCATCGCCACCCAGTCCAGGTCCGGGTTGCCCAGGTCCAGCATGTCCATCGCCGTCTTGCCGGGATTGGCGCCCACGCCGGCCAGCTCGCCGAGCAGGATGGCGTACTTGCGGTTGGCCAGCAGCACCACGGTCACGTCCAGCCGCTCGCGCGCCATGGTCCACAGCGATTGCAGCGTGTACATGCCCGAGCCGTCGGCCTGCAGCGCCACCACGCGGCGGCCCGGCGACGCGATGGCCGCGCCCGTGGCCAGCGGCAGGCCCGCGCCGATGGCGCCGCCAGTCAGCTGCAGCCAGTCGTGCGGCGCCGCGTGCACCGTGCCCGGATAGAACGCGCGTCCAAAGCTCACGCTTTCCTCCACCACCACGGCCTGCTCGGGCAGCAGCGCGGTCAGCGACTGCGCCACCGCTTCCGACGTGATCGCGCCGCGCGCAGCTTCCGTGGCCGGGGGCGTGGATGCGGGCAGCGCCGCGCCCCGTGCGCCCACTTCATCGGCCAGCCGCGCCAGCGCCTCGCCCAGGTCTTCCTCGGCGCGGGCCAGCACGTGGATCACCGCATCCTCGGGATACGGGCGCGGCGACTTGCCCGGATACGCGAAGAACGTGACCGGCGGCGGCGCACCCACCAGGATCACGTTGCGGATGCCAGCCAGCTTCTGGCGCGCCGCGTCGCCTGAATACGGAATGCGGTCGACGGCCAGCCGGCCCCGGCCGCGCGTCACGCGGGCGTTCGACATCGGCGTGATCAGCCGCGCGTCCGTGGCGGCGGCGATGCGGTGCGCATCGGCCAGCGCCGCTTCGCGCAGCGCCGCGCCGGCCAGCACGATCAGCGTCGGCTGGCCGCTGCGCAGCACGCGCGCAGCCTTCTGCACGGCATCGGGCGACACCTTCGGCACCGGCAGCGCGGGCAGCGGCCCGGCCACCTGGCCGCCGTCGTCCCAGCACACGTCGGACGGCAGGATCAGGCTCGCGATGCCGCCCGACGCGCCGCGCGCGGCCTGCACGGCGGCGGCCGCATCGGCACCCACCGACGCCGCGTGCGTCGCGGTGCGCGTCCAGACCGACACCGGGCGGGCCCAGCCCTCGGTATCGGCCGTGAGCGGCGCATCGAGCGGGCGATGGTAGGTGGCCTGGTCGCCGACGATGTTGACGATCGGCGTCTGCGCGCGCTGCGCGTTGTGCAGGTTCGCCAGCCCGTTGGCCAGCCCCGGGCCGCAGTGCAGCAGCGTGGCGGCCGGCTTGTCGGCCATGCGCGCGTAGCCATCGGCCGCGCCGGTGACCACGCCTTCGAACAGCCCCAGCACGCAGCGCATGCCGGGAATGCGGTCGAGCGCGGCCACGAAGTGCATCTCGCTGGTGCCGGGGTTGGCAAAGCAGGTGTCCACGCCGCAGGCCAGCAGCGTCTTCACCAGGCTTTCCGCGCCGTTCATCTTGTCTTGAGTCTCCATCTGGGTATCCGTACGGGTTGGCGGTGTCAGGAAGGGTTGGCGAGCAGGTCGAAGTCCAGGCAGACGTACTCGGTGGGGAATTCGATGCGTGCGTAATAGACGATGACGTCGTCCACGCACGCGAAGCGGCGCAGCTCGGCCACCGGCGCGCCCACGGCCAGCGCCAGCGCGCGCGCGGCCTCGGCGCCGGCCGGCACGATGGTCAGCCGCTGGCGCGCCGCGCTGACCGTCAGGCCCGGAAACCGGTCGAGCACCGGCACCGACGCGCCCTGCCGGAACGCTTCGGGCTCGCGCGCAAAGACATCGGCGGCAATGTAGACCTCGCCCACGGCGAACGGCCGGCCGTCCACGCGGTGCGCGCGGTGCAGGAAGTGGTAGGCGTCGGCCCGGCGAAAGTCGCAGGGCATGCCCAGGTCGGCGGGCAGGCTGACGTCGGCCGTCGACTCGACAATGGCTTCGGTCGATAGCTGGCCGCCCACGGCCACGGCTTCGTGCCAGCTCGTCGGCAGCGCCATCGGGCGGCGCGCCCGGCCGGCGGCCTTGACGAAGGTGCCCCGGCCGCGCGCGCGGTCCACCAGGCCCTCGGCATCAAGCTGGGACAGCGCGTGGTGCATCGTCATGCGCGCCACGCCGTACTGGCGGCACAGCGCGTCGAGCGACGGAATCTGCTCGCCCGGCTGCCACGCGCCGCTTTCGATCTGTCGACGAAAGATCGTGGCGAGCTGCAGGTAGACGGGTTCGCGGCTGCGGGAAAGGAGTTCGTTGGCGTCCGGCATCGGTGGCGGCAGGCAGCCCCCCCCCGCCGCACGCGGCACGCGTGGCGGGAGGGCCGATACCGGACTCTAGTAAAAGTCTAGGTAGCTAGACTACTAGGGTTTACGCCGCGCCGTTTTGCCCTGCAGGCCGCCAGGGATCAGGCGGCCGGGACGATGGCCGGCAGGCCGTCGTCGTTGCCGGCGGCGTGGGACGCCGGGTGCAGCGCATCGGCCACCGTATCGCGGATCAACGCCGCCAGCGCCTGCTTGCGCCGCCACGCCGACCGCTTCTTCGAGGCGATTTCGGCAATGTCGCGCTCGGGCGGCTGCGCCGGCATCTCGATGTTGCCATCCGGCAGCGCCACGCCGTGGTACTCGGCCCAGAAGCCTTCGTAGTCGCACTGGATCTGCCGCGCGTGCAGCCGGTGCCGTCCCACGTGGTTGGCGCGCGAGACCGCGACGATGCGGCGCGCGCCAATGCGCCGGGCAAAGCCGAACAGCGCCTGCATCACCGCATCCTTGGGCCGCAGCCCTTCGCAGGCACGTGTGGACGCGCGGATCCAGTCGAGGCTGGCGTCATGCATCGGCCCCTGCAGGCCGCCGATGTAGATCTCGGGGCCGTCGGCGCCACGCCGCAGATAGAAGGAGAGCTGCGACAGGCAGGCGCCGGTCGCCGTATCGGTCCAGTAGAACGCCAGCTCGCCCTCGCGCGTGTTCTGTCCGGCATCGGCCAGCCGCAGCGTGTAGGCGCCCTCGGCAAACGACCGTGTCATGCCACCGGACAGGTAGACGCTGTCGCACACGCAGACGGGCAGCGTGTCGCGCACGGCCGCGTAGTGATCGAGCACCAGCCGCGCCCGCTCGGCAAAGCACAGTCCGTTGGCGCCGAGCGGCCGGTAAGGCCGTTCCAGCAGCACCGGCCGCGCGGTCACCAAGCGCTGCAGCAGCGCGCACGACGCCGCCGCCCGCAGCCACGGCCGCGCGATCCGCCCGTGCAGCGCCGACAGCGCGACGAGCTTGATGCGGCGCGACAGCCATTTGCGGCTGCCCACCGGATAACAAAACCTGGAAACCGACGCCACGGCCGTCAGGTAACAAACGTACTGGCTCGGAAAAAAGTCAAAGATTCCCCCTGCCCGGGCTTTTGCAAGCCCTTGCAGACACGATACTGGCCCATGCACGACTGACTGCTCCCCTGTCTGGCGCGCCGGTCCTTCTGCGGAACCTGGTCGCGTGGTGTAGACCCTGCGTGCCGCGACCCGAAGCCAGGTGCAGCCGGCGGCCTGCCGTTTTTTCTTGTCGTGGGGAAGCAGGCCCGCTCGTAATCATTCGTAACGCGCCGAAATATTCCGCGTTGACGCCGTTACAAATTTGACAAGCCGTTGACATGGGCGGAGACAAACGAAAAGCGGCGGAGCCGAAGCTCCGCCGCCCTTGGTGCATGCCATGCGTGTCCGCGCACGACATCCAGCCGGCCCTTGCGGGCCCGGTGGCTTACCAGCGCGTGTCGCGCTCCCAGGCCTTCATCTCGTCCTCGACCTGTTCCTTCGTGTAGCCGTAGCGTTCCTGGATACGGCCGGCGAGCTGGTCACGCTTGCCGTTGATGACCGCGATGTCGTCGTCGGTCAGCTTGCCCCACTTTTCCTTGACCTTGCCCTTGGCTTGGTCCCATTTGCCTTCGATCTGGTCCCAGTTCATATCTGGCTCCTTCGTGTCAGTGGACTGCGGATCATGCAAAGCGCCAGCCGTCCGACTGGCGCCTTGCGATGGACTGTGGATGACGGATTACTTGTTGTACTTGGCCTTCACGTTGGCCTGGCACTTGTCCTTGGCATCGCCGGACATGGCATCGCACTTTTCCTTGTCAGCCTTGTAGGCGGCGTCGGCGGTGTCCTTGCGGGCGTCGGCGCGGGCCTCGGCCACGTCGGTGCTGGTGCCGGTAGCGGCAGCCTTCTCGACCTTGGCGCTGCTCAGGGCACGTTCGTGGGTAGCCTTGGCTTCCTTCACGCACACGTCTTTGTCGTTGCCCTTCTTGTCGTCGCACATTTCCTTGGCGACGTCGTAGTCACGGTCGGCCTTGGTCTTCAGGGCCTTGGCGTGGGCCTTCTCGGTGCCGTCGCGCTTGGCTTCGGCGTTGGCCTTGGCCACGTCGTGGTCGCGCTTGGCTTCAGCCTTGCAGACGTCCTTGGCGTTGCCCGACTGGCCGTCGCAACGGCTCTTGGCGGTCTTGTAGTCCGCGTCGGCCTGCTTCACGGCGGCGTCATAGTCGGCCTTGGAGCCGGCCTGTGCGTACGCCACGCCCACCGGGGCGGCAACCATCAGCGAACAAACTGCTGCACTCAGCCACTTCTTTGCAATCATGTCGTGCTCCTTTTCTCGAGGTGGATACTGATCAGGCCCGGCAATCTCCGTGTGACTTGCACTGGATTGCGTTGTGGCCCTGCTGTAGTTGCAGGTTATGTTTTGCGACCTTTCCAAAGCAGAAGTCCGCTGCTGAAACATTCGTAAGACAATTCCCACAACGTCACATTTGCTTAATCTTTCTGTGTGGTGACAGGCAAAGGAAAAGGCCGGCGCGATGCCGGCCTTGCTGAAGACAAAAAAAGCTGGCGTGACGCGGGCGTCTCGTTAATAATGCAACACTGTTGCAATAACGCCGCCCTCGCCTGCCCATGTCCGGACGCCGCCTCCCGCCCGCCTTTCTCTTCGCCGCCACCGCCGCCACCTCGCCATTTGCCGGCGCCGCCGAGGATCAAACCCTGCCCGAGGTATCGGTCCGCGCCGCCGCCACGCCCTACGCCACCGGCGCCACGCGCACCGACACGCCGCTGCGTGAGGTGCCCCAGTCGGTACAGGTGGTGCCGCGCACGCTGATCGATGACGCCGCGGCCACCCGGCTCGACGACACGTTCGACTACGTGAGCGGCGTGTCGCGCCAGAACAACCTGGGCGGCCTGTGGGACAACTTCGCCATCCGCGGCTTCACCGGCAACGAGAACACTGGCGCGAGCTACCTGGTCAACGGCTTTGCCGCCAACCGCGGCTACACCGCCCCGCGCGACACGGCCACCATCGAGCGCATCGAGGTGCTGAAGGGCCCGGCATCGTCGCTCTACGGCAGCGCGGACCCCGGCGGCGTCATCAACCTCGTCACCAGGACGCCGCAGTTCAAGCCGGCGCAGACCTATGGCTTCGAGGTGGGCAACCACGACCGCTACCGCGCGTCGGCCGACGTCACCGGCGCGCTAGGCCAGGACGTGGCCGGCCGCCTGATCGCCGTGGCCGAGCACGACGGCAGCACGCGCGACTTCGTCAACAGCCGCCGCTTCCTGCTGGCGCCGTCGTTCACGTGGATGCTCGGCCCGCGCACCGTGATCCAGTACACCGCCGAGTTCCAGCGCTACACCGTGCCGCTGGACCGCGGCATCGTGGCCGTCGCGGGCCGGCTCGACGCGCTGCCGCGCTCGCGCTTCCTGGGCGAGCCCGGCGACGGCGACATCCGGCTGGACAGCCAGTCACACCAGCTCTCGGTCGAGCACGAGTTTTCCGACCGGTGGAAGGGCCGCGTGGCCATGGCCTACCGCGGCGGTTCGCTGGAGGGCTACTCCACCGAGGCCACCGCGCTGCTGCCCGACAACCGCACGCTGACGCGCCAGCGCCGCTACCGCGACTTCCAATCCGACGACCTGTCGCTGCAGGCCGACGTGACCGGCCGCTTCGACACCGGCCCGGTGGGCCACGAACTGCTGCTGGGCGTGGATACCTACCGCTTCAGCAACACCCAGGTCATGCTGCGGCGCAACCCCACGGCGGCCGCGCCGTACGCCATCGACATCTACGACCCGGTCTACGGCCAGACGCCGCCGTCGCTGCTGCCCAACACCAGCACCTACGAGCGCCAGACCAACGTCGGCCTGTACGCGCAGGACCAGCTTCGGCTGGGCGACCGGTGGCGCGTGCTGGCCGGCGCGCGCTTCGACATCTACAACCAGTCGCTCGACAACCGCCTGCGCGCCAGCACCGCCAGCCAGCACCAGACCGCGTTCTCGCCCCGCATCGGCGTGACCTACCTGGCCACGCCCACGGTGTCGCTGTTCGCCAACGCCAGCAAGTCGTTCCGGCCCAACCCCGGCAGCGACGCCAGCGGCGACGCGTTCTCGCCCGAGCACGGCCGCGCGGCCGAAACCGGCGTCAGGTACGTCTCCACCGACCAGCGCACCACGGTCACGCTGGCCCTGTTCGACATCCGCAAGCGCAACGTGCTGACCACCGATCCGGCCAACACGTCGTTCCAGATCGCCGCCGGCGAGGCCCGCAGCCGGGGCGTGGAACTGGACGTGGCCGGCCGCATCGGCAACCACTGGCGCGTGACCGGCAGCTTTGCGTTCACCGATGCCGAGGTCACCCAGGACGCCCGGCTGGCCGCCGGCACGCCGCTGGCCAACGTGCCGCGCACCAGCGGCAGCCTGATGGCGATTTACGAGGACCGCGCGCCCGTGGGACAGCGCTACGGCGTGGGCGCCGGCGTGCGCTACGTGGGCACGCGCAGCGGCGACACGCAGGACACCTTCTCGCTGCCCGCCTACACGCTGGCCGACGTGCTGGCCTACTGGCAGTACAGCAAGGCCGTGCGCGTGACGCTGAACGTCAACAACCTGTTCGACCGCACCTACTACGCCAGCTCGTACAGCAACGTCTGGATCGCCCCCGGCGAAGGCCGCACGGTGCGGCTGGGCCTGCGGCTCAGCTACTGATGCCGATGCCGCCCCGATCCCCCCGGCGCCGCCGCCTGCTGGGCGCCGCCGCGCTGGCGCCGTGGCTGGCCACAGCGCCGGCCCGCGCCACGGTAGCGCCCGACCGCACGCTGCGCGTGATCGGCCCGTGGGAGCTGTCCAGCCTCGACCCGCTGCGCAACGGCTACCTGTTCTCGCGGATGCAGGTCACCGAGACGCTGGTCGACTACGACGCGGCCGGACGCCCCGCGCCGGGGCTCGCCCGGCAGTGGACGGTCAGCGCCGACCAGTTGCTGTGGACGTTCACGCTGCGCCCCGGCGCACGCTTCCATGACGGCGCGCCGGTGCGTGCAGCCGACGTGGCGGCGGCGCTGGAACGCGCCCGCCACGCGGCCGGCGTGCTGGGCGTGGCACCGATCGCCGCCATCGCGGCGGCAGACACGCCCGCCGAAACCATCCGCATCCGCCTGACCCGGCCCTTCGCGCCGCTGCCGGCGCTGCTGTCGCACAGCAGCACGCAGGTGCTGGCGCCGTCCGCGTTCGGGCCAGACGGCACGGTGCGCACGATCGTCGGCAGCGGGCCGTACCGGATCGTCGAACTGGAACCGCCGCAGCGCTTTGCCGTGGCCGCGTTCGACGGCTGGCAGGGCGCGCGTCCGGCCATCGCGCGGGCCAGCTACCTGTCCGTCGGTCGTGCCGAGATGCGCGCGCTGATGGCCGAGGGCGGCCAGGCCGACCTGGCCTACGGGCTCGATCCGGGCAGCGTGGTGCGGCTGGCGCAGCGCGCCAGCGTGCGGCTGCACGCGGTGACACTGCCGCGCACGACCGTGCTCAAGCTCAATGCGGCCCATCCGCTGCTGGCCGACGTGCGCGTGCGGCAGGCGATGTCGCTCGCGCTCGACCGTGCCGGCATCGCCACGGCCATCCTGCGCGACCGGTCGCTGGCGGCGGCGCAGTTGTTCCCGCCCGCGCTGCCCGGCTGGCACGACCCGGCGCTGCCGCCGCTGCCGACCGATCCGGCCCGCGCCCGCGCGTTGCTTGCCGCCGCCGGCTGGCGCCCCGGGCCCGACGGCACGCTGCGGCGCGGCGACGATCGCTTCGCCCTGACGCTGCGCTCGTTCCCGGACCGCCCCGAACTGCCGGTCATCGCCACGGCCATCCAGGAGCAACTGCGCCAGGTCGGTATCGCCGTGCGCGTGGCGGTCGGCAATTCCAGCGAGATTCCGCTGGGCCACCGCGACGGCTCGCTGGAGATGGCGCTGATGTCACGCAACTACGGCGTGGTGCCCGACGCCTTCGGCACCGTGGCGCAGGACCTTGGCGGCCCGGCCGGCGACGGCGGCGACTGGGGTCCGATGCACTGGCGCGCACCCGACGTGACCGAAGCACTGGCCGCCCTGCCCGCCGCCAGCGAGGCCGACGCGGCCGCGCTGCGCCGCACCGTCGCCGGCACGCTGCAGCGCGACCTGCCGCTGATTCCCGTGGTCTGGTATCGCCAGACCCTGGCGGCCAGCCCGCAACTGCGCGGCGTGTCGATCGACCCGTTCGAACGCACGTACCGCCTGACACAGATGGAGTGGAACCGATGACCGATCGCGTGGCGGCCCTGCCGGGCGAACCCTCGGACCAGCTGCGCGCCATGGCGGCGCCCGGATCGCTGGTCGGCCGCATCGTGCTGCAGCGGACGATGCAGGCGCTGGTCGTGGCCGCGCTGGTCGGCACGCTGGGCTTCCTGATGATGCGGCTGCTGCCGGGCGATATCGCCTACCGCATCGCCGCCGGCCGCTATGGCTACGACATGGTGACCACGGCCGCCGCCGAGGCCGTGCGCGCGGAGCTGGGGCTGGACCAGCCGTGGACGCACGCGCTGCTGCAATGGTGGAGCCAGCTAATGCGGTTGGACCTGGGCGTGTCCGTGGTGACCGGCGCGCGCGTGGCCGACGAGATCGCGCATCAGCTCGGCCATACGCTGCAACTGGCGCTGGCCGCGCTGGCCGTGTCGTGCGCCATCGCCGTGCCGCTGGGCTTTGCGGCCGGGCTGCGCGCGGGCGGGCTGGCGGACCGCGCCACGCTGGTGGCGTCGGCGCTGCTGCGCGCGCTGCCGCCGTTCGTGCTGGGCATCGTGCTGGTCAGCGTGCTGGCCATCGAATGGAACCTCGTGCCGGCCGGCGGCCACGACACCCACGGCACGCTGCTGCTGCCGGCGCTGACGCTGGGCCTGGGGCTGTCGGCCACGGCGATGCGCGTGGCGCGCCACGCGATGGCGTCGGTCACGGCCGCGCCCTACTTCCAGTTTGCCCGCACCAAGGGCCTGGGCGACGCGCAGGCGCTGTACCGTCATGGCGTGCGCAACGCCGCGATTCCGCTGGTGGCCTACCTTGGCGTGCAACTGGTCTACCTGGTGGAGGGCGTGGTGGTCATCGAGACACTGTTCGCGTGGCCCGGCATTGGCCATGCGCTGGTCCACGCGATCTTCGGGCGGGACATTCCGATGATCCAGGGCACGGCCATCGTCATGGGGCTGTTGTTCGTCGCGCTGAATGCGCTGGTCGACCTGGCCTGCGCGTGGATCGATCCGCGCGTGCGCGTTGCGCGGGGGGCGTCATGGTGACGCGCCGCCGTCTGGGCATCGGCCTGCTGCTCTGCCTGCTGGCGTTCGCGGTGGCCGCGCCATGGCTGGCGGCGCGCGCGCCGTTCGAGCAGGACCTGTACGCGATCCTGCAGGGGCCGGCGTGGGGTGAGCCGCTGGGCACCGATCACCTGGGCCGCAGCATGCTGGCCCGGCTGGCCAGTGCCACGCGGCTGTCGCTGGGGCTGGCGCTGGCCAGCGCGCTGTCGGCGGCCACTCCGGGCACGCTGCTGGGCCTGGCTGCCGCGTGGCGCGGCGGCTGGCTGCTGCGCATCGCCAACGGGCTGGCCGACACGGTGCTGGCGCTGCCCGGCCTGCTGCTGGTGCTGCTGCTCAGCGCGTTTGCGCCGGGCGCGTACTGGCCGCTCTACGTGGGGCTGTCGCTGGTGCTCTGGGTCGAATACTTCCGGCTGACCAGCGCCACCGCGCGCGTGGTGCTGGCCAGCCCGCATGTGGAAGCGGCGCGGCTGCTCGGCTTCGGCCCGGCCTACATCCTGCGCCACCACGTGCTGCCCGCGCTGCTGCCGCTGCTGGCCACGCTGATGTGCTTTGGCGCCAGCGCGGCGGTGCTGGCGCTGGCCGCCATGGGCTTTGTCGGGCTCGGCGCGCAGCCGCCGCAGGCCGAACTGGGACTGATGATGACCGAACTGCTGCCCTACGCGGCCGAGGCGCCGTGGATCATCGCCGGCCCGATCGTCGTGCTGACGCTGGCCACGCTGGCGCTGGTGCTACTGAGCGGGCGCGACGACGCGCAGGGAGACGTGCCATGACGCCGGCGTGCGACATCCTGCTGCGCGTGGACGCGCTCACCGTCGGCAGCGCCACCGGGCCGCGCATCGGGCCGTTCTCGTTCAACCTCGTGGCCGGCCGCGCGCTGACGCTGATCGGCGAAAGCGGCGCGGGCAAGAGCCTGCTGGCCCACGCCATCCTCGGCACGCTGCCGCGCGGGCTGCGCGCGGACGGCCGGATCACGCTGGGCGAGCGCCAATTCGCGGCGATGGACGTACGCGGGCGCCGTGCCGACTGGGGCCGGCGGCTGGCGCTGCTGCCGCAGGAGCCCGCGCTGGCGCTGGACCCGACCATGCGGCTGGGCCGCCAACTGGCGGAGACGCACGCGCTGGTCGGCGGCCAGTCCTGGCGCGCGGCGTGGCAGCAATCCGCGCACGATCTGGCCGCGCTGGGCATGCCGCAGGCCGGCGACGCCTGGCCGGGCACGCTGTCCGGCGGCATGGCGCAGCGCGCGGCGCTGGCAATCACGCGGGCCGGCCGCGCGCCGGTGCTGATCGTCGACGAGCCGACCAAGGGGCTCGATCCGCACTGGCGCGACGCGGTCATCGCCCAGCTGCAGGCCGCGCTGCGTGAGGGCTGCGCCGTGCTGGCCATCACCCACGACCTTGCCGTGGCCCGCACGCTGGGCGGCGACGTGGCCGTGCTGCGCGACGGCCAGATCGTCGAACAGGGGCCCGCCGCAGACCTGCTGCACGCGCCGCGTCATCCGTACACGGGCACGCTGCTGGCCGCCGCGCCCGACGCGTGGCCGGCGCGGCCCCATCCCGCCACGGGCGACACGGTGCTGCACGCCAGCGGCCTCGCCAAGCAGCTTGGCGGGCGGCCGCTGTTCCGGCAGATCGACCTGACGCTGCGCGCCGGCGAGCGGCTGGCCGTGACGGGCCCGAGCGGCAGCGGCAAGTCGACGCTGGGCAACGTGCTGCTCGGCCTGCTGCCCGCCGATGCCGGCACCGTGCGCCGCGCGCCGCAGGTGGCGCGCGAGCGCTTCCAGAAGCTGTATCAGGACCCTGCCTCGGCCTTTGCGCCGGCGCGCACGATGGGCCGCGCGCTGCACGATCTGTGCGCGCGCCACCGCATGCCGCCCAGCCGGATCGCCCCGCTGATGGCGCGCATGCACCTGCGCCCGGCGCTGCTGGAGCGGCGGCCGACGGCCCTGTCCGGCGGCGAGCTGCAACGGTTTGCGCTGCTGCGCGCGCTGCTGGTCGACCCGGTCTTCCTGTTTGCCGACGAGCCCACGTCGCGGCTTGACCCGCTCACGCAGCGCGAGGTGATCGACCTGATGGTCGAGGCCACGGCCGAGCGCGGCTGCGCGCTGATGCTGGTCACGCATGACGCGGCGCTGGCGCGCAACGTGGCCGCGCGGCAGGTGGCCATCGGCGGCTGACCCTGCCTTGCCCCTGCCGCCGGCGGGGTCACTGCCTCCGCCTTGCGTTTTGTATCGAGCGATCTATAATCGCTTCCACGGTTTCATACTGATCGATACAAAACGAGGGATGCGATGGCACGACCCCGCCAATTCGACGCCGACGCCGCGCTGTCGGCCGCCCAGCACACGTTCTGGGCCAAGGGCTACCACGCCACGTCCACGCGCGAGCTGACGCAGGCGATGGGCCTGACCCAGCCCAGCCTGTACAACGCGTTTGGCGACAAGCGCCAGCTCTTCCTGCAGGCGCTGGACGACTACCTGAACCGCACGCTGCGCGAGCGCATCGTGCGCATCGAGGCCGGTTTCGCGCCGGCGCAGGCGCTGGTGCAGTTCTTTGCCGAAAGCGTCGAGCGCGGCGCCACCGAGCTGCCGAACCGGGGCTGCATGCTGATCAACACGGCGCTGGAAGCCTCGAATGACGATCCCGAACTCCAGGCCGCCGTGGCGCAGGAGCTGTCGCTGCTGCGCGACTTCTTTGCCCGCGCCGTGCGCGGCGCGCAGGCCGACGGCACCATTGCGCCCGGCCATGACCCCGACGAGGCGGCCGCGATGCTGCTGTCGCTGCAGGTGGGCATGCGTGTGCTGTCGCGCGTGATGCCGGACCGCGCGCTGCTGGAGGCGGCGGTGCGGCCCGCGCTGGCGTCGCTGGGCCTGCCCGCCCGCTAGCCTCCACTCCCCCTATTCCGACGTGCACGTCCCGCGCGGCCACCGGCCGCGTGGCGCGGGCACTCGTCCTGACCCAGCCGAAGGAACCCCATGTCCGCCGATGCCCCCGCCACCGCTTCCCATCCATCCGTGCCCGATGGCCGCACGCTCGACGCCCGCGCCCTGCACGCCGCATTTGCGGGCCTGTGCGCCAGCCTTGTCGCCATCGGCCTTGCCCGCTTTGCCTATACCCCGCTGATACCGTCGCTGATCCAGGCCCACTGGTTCAGCGCCGCCGATACGGTCGCGCTGGGCGCGGCCAACTTTGCCGGCTACCTGGCCGGTGCGCTGCTGGGCCGGCCGCTGGCCGCGCGGCTGTCGAACCGCCACGCGCTGCGCTGGCTGATGGTCACGGCCACCGCCGCGTTCTTTGCGTGCGCGTTCCCGGTGTCGGTGGGGTGGTTCTTCGTCTGGCGCTTCCTGTCGGGGCTGTCGGGCGGCGCGATCATGGTGCTGGTGGCCACGGCCATCCTGCCGCACATCGCCCCGGGCCGGCGCGGGCTGGTCAGCGGGATGATCTTCCTGGGGCTGGGGCTCGGCATTGCCGCGTCGGGCACGCTGGTGCCGGAGCTGCTTACGCTCGGCCTGCGCGCCACGTGGTTCGGGCTCGGCGCCGTCGCGCTGGTGCTCACCGTGCTGAGCTGGACGGGCTGGTTCGCCGCCGATACGCCGCCGGCCATGCCCGCCGCCACCGCGGCCGGACACCATGCGGCGGACGGCGCGCTGTCCGGCCAGCGCCACGCGCTGCGCGTGATCTACGTGCAGTACGCGGCCAACGCGCTCGGGCTGGTGCCGGCGATGGTATTGCTCGTGGATTTCGTGGCGCGCGGGCTGGGCCAGGGTGCGGCGGTGGGCGCGCGTTACTGGGTGCTGTACGGCGTGGCCGCCATTGCGGGGCCGCTGCTGACCGGCTGGATCGGGCCGCGCCTTGGCTATCGCAACGGCTACCGCATCGCGATGGCGCTGCAGGGGCTGGCCGCCGCGATGCTGGCGCTGTGCCATGCGCCGGCGGCGCTCTGGACGGCCACGCTGGTGCTGGGCGCCTGCACCACCGGCATCGTGCCGATGGTGCTCGGCCGCGTGCAGGAACTGCTGCCGTACGACCCCGTGGCGCAACGCGCCGCGTGGAGCCGCGCCACCGCGTCGTTCGCGCTGTTCCAGGCCGTGGGCGGCTATGGCTACGCCTGGCTGTTCTCGCACACTCACGAGAACCACGCGCTGATCTTTGCCTGCGGCGCGGTGGCGATGGCGGTGGCGTTCGCGGCCGACTTCACCGTGCGCAAGCCCGCCCCGGCCGCCTGACCGCGTGCGGACGGCCTACTCGCCGTCCGCGAACTTGCGCAGCAGGCGCATGAACTCGTTGAATTCGTCGACGGAGAAATTGCGCAGCCGGTGGTTCAGCACCTCGGGCGCGATCTCGGGCACCTGGGCGGCCACCGCCCTGCCCTTGGCCGACAGGATCAGGTGGATCACGCGCCGGTCGTCCTCGCTGCGCTCGCGCTTGAGCAGGCCCTTGTTTTCCAGCTTGTCCAGCATCCGCGTCATCAGACCCGTGTCGATGCCGAGCAGCCGGCTGACCTCCAGCGGGGTGCTGGCCACCCCGCGCAGCAGCGACAGCAGGATGCCCATCTGCTGGGCGGTGATGTCCAGCGGGCGCAGCGCGGCATCCATCTCCATCAGCAGGCCGTTGCGCGCCCGGTTCAGGTGAAAGCCAACACTTTGCGTAAGCTGGAAATTTTCGCGTGTGTAGTGTTTCACGGCATTTCAGACAGATCACGAGACGCCAATGTATCTGAGCGATCAGGAAAAGGAAAGGGACGCCGGGGCGTCCCTTTTGCCTGCCGGGGCGCGGGTTTCAGAGCCGCGCGGCACCTGGGGCCGGCGCCTGGGCCAACACGGCCAGCACACGGGTGGCCACCGCATCGCCCACGCGCCGCGCCTCGGCCTGCACGCTGTCGCGCTTGAGTTCGGTGGCGCCATGCACGCCCACGCCGGCCGCGGCCGATAGCGCCACGTGGCTGGCGGCGGCGCCCACGCCGGCCACTTCGGCGATACCGGGCATGTGGCCGCTGTCGGCATGGGTGTCGAACAGCGCCAGCGGCACGGCGGCGGCGTTGGCCGGCTGGTACAACACCTGCACCGACGCCGACACGTCGCTCTGGCCCGCACCCAGCCCGATCAGCGTGCGGCGGCGCTGCATGCCTTCGTCGATCCGGTCGAAGCGGCCCTCGACGATCACCGCGTTGGCGTCGGCCGGCACCAGGCCGTCCAGACGCACCGCGTGCAGGCCCCGCGCCTGGAGTTGCTTGACGATCTCGTCGGCCGTGGCGTTGCGCGCGGTGTCGGCGGCCTGCGTGGACTCGCTGCCGGCGTTGTCGCCCGTGGCCATCGCCTTGAGCCGGTGGACCATCGTGTCGTCGACCTTCACCTGCCGCGCGTCGGCGTCGAAGCCGCGCACGTAGACCACGTCCGGCCGCACCGGAGCGATGGATGCCGGGACCGATGCCTCGGCGATCATCGTCGCGGCCGATGCGCCGCCGGCCATCAGCAGCGTGGCGGCTGCCACGGCGGCTACGGCGAGGTGGCTGGCGCGGCGGGAAAGGGTGTGGAGCACGTGGGTCATGATGGATTCCTTGCTGGGTAGTTGCCGGTTCGGGTGGCACCGGACATCGGTGCCAGGCAGACCCAGTATTGGACGAAGCCGCGCCACAAGCCAGCCAGGAACTATGTCAATCCATGTCACGCCGGCAGCGACACCACCACGGCCAGCCCGCCGCCCTCGCGCGCGTGGAACGTCAGCGCGCCGCCGTGCAGCCGCGCGATGCGGTCGACGATGGCCAGCCCAAGCCCGGTGCCGCCTTCGCCCTGCGTGTTGCTGCCCCGGCTGAATGGCTCGCGCAGCCGCTCCAGCTCAGCCACGCCGATGCCGGTGCCACGGTCGCAGATCGCCACATGGGCGCGGGCGTCGTCCTGCCACGTGCGCACCAGCAGGCCGGTCTTGCCGTACTTCACCGCGTTCTGCATCAGGTTCATCAGCATCCGCAGCATGCTCGTGGGGCGGTACGCCACGGGCCGCAGCGGCCCCAGCTCCAGCGCGAACTCATGGCCGAGCCCGGCAAAATCGGCCGCGAGCTGGCTGACCAGCGCGTTCAGGTCGCCCGGCTGCGGCACCTCTTTCTCGCCACTGCCCGCGTAGTCCATGAACTGCTGGAGGATCGTGTCGATGTGATCGAGATAGCCCTCGACGGACCCCACGAAGGCGTCGTCGGTGCCGCGCGGCAGCGCCATCGCCATGGCCAGCCGCAGCTTGGTGAGCGGCGTGCGGATGTCGTGCGAGACGCCCGCCAGCATCAGCGCGCGCGTGGTCTCGGCCTGGCGCAGCGCATCGGTCATGTCGTTGAAAGCGCGGCTGACCTCGGCAATCTCGGTGGGCCCGCTGGTGGGCAGCGGGGCGGGCAGCGCGCCAGCGTGGATCTCGCGCGCCGCCTGCGCCAGGTCGCGCAGCGGGCGGTTGATGTGGCGCTGCAGCAGGTAGCCAGTCAGCGCCGCCAGCATGGCCAGCGCCGCCGACAGCGCAATGGCGGCCGTGATGCCGCTGGCCTGCGCGTCGGCCGTCATCGGCAGGCCGATCCAGGCCGGATGGCCGGCGGCATGTACCTGGATCCAGATCTTTTCCTCGTCGCCGCCGCTCTGCCAGCGCACGTCGGTATCGCGGTCCAGGTGGCGCCGCAGCGCCTGCATGAAGACGTCGCGCTGCCAGGTACGGAACGGATGCGCCATGTCGGCGCCGGGCGGGTCGTGGGGCGGCGGATCGGCCTGCCCGCCGATGCGGGCCAGCGCGGCGCGGCCCTCGGCGGGCGCCATGTCGTGCAGCGCCCGATCCATCATGGCGATGTACTGCGAGAACACCGTGGCGGCGCGCTCCACGCGCGGGCGCTGCACGTAATGCAGCAGCACGAACAGGGAACACGCCTGCGTGACGACCACCAGGATCACCAGCAGTCCGATGCTGCGGGCCAGCAGCGTGCGGGGCAGCAGGCGCCGCATCACGCGTCCACGCCCGCCACCAGCATGTAGCCCACGCCCCAGACCGTCTTGATGAAGCGCGGCCTGGACGGGTCTTCCTCCACGATCTGGCGCAACCGCAGGATCTGCACGTCGATGCTGCGGTCCAGCGCGTCGTGGTCGCGGCCGCGCGCGCGGGCCAGCAGGTTCTCGCGGCTGACCGCGCGGTTGGGCGACGACCCCAGCGCGTGCAGCAGCAGCATCTGGGCCGAATGCACCGCCACCGGCTCGCCGGCGCGCGTGAGCGTCTGCTTGCCCACGTCGAAGCGGAATTCGCCGAAGCTCAGCGTCTGGCTGGTGACGGTGGGATCGCCCGCCGCGATCTTCTGGCGCCGCAGCAGCGCGCGGATGCGCGCCACCAGTTCGTCGGGCAGGAACGGCTTGGCCAGGTAGTCGTCGGCGCCGGTGTCCAGGCCGACCACGCGGTCGGCCGGCTCGCCCTTGGCCGTCAGCATCAGGATCGGCAGCGTCTGGCCCTCGGCGCGCAGCCGGCGGCAGATCGTCAGGCCGTCCTCGGGTTCCATCATCAGGTCCAGCACCAGCAGGTCGTACGGCTCGCGCTGCAGGTAGCGGTTCAGTTGCTTGCCGTCGGCCACGGCGCGCACCTGAAAGCCGTGGCCCGTCAGAAAGCGCTGCAGCATGTTGCGCAGCTCCGCCTCGTCGTCCAGCACGATGATCCGGTGTCCCTGCTCCATGGCGTGTCTCCGGTTCTTGTTCTTGCCGGCGCGGCCTCAGCGCTGCCGCATGCGCTGCGCCAGGAATGCCTCCACCTGCGGCAGCGTGACAAAGCCGGCGTGGTGCGTGTCGATCTCGTCGAAGTGCTTCGCCACCATCGGCATGCCGGCCTGGGCCTGGGTCCGCGTCAGCCGGCCGTCGTGCGTGGTGTTGGCACTGGCAAAGCGCGCCTGCAACTGCGACAACACCTGCTCGGTCCGCGCCATGCGGTCGCCGCCGCCCATCAGGCCCTGCGCGCTGGCGCCTGCCGAAACAATACACAAGATCATGACTGCGATCATCTTCTTCATGGTGACACTCCGTTGGGTTGCCGACGCAGGCGCCATGCCTGGGCGGCGGGTTGGAAATCGACGGGCTGAACTCTAGGCGGCACGCCCGGCGTTGTCGCCCTGCAAACCATGTCACGGCATGTCACGCCGGGCCGGTGACATGCGGCGACACAAATGGCCGCCACGCGCGGCGCCGGTGTGCGATCATCGTGGCCTGTCCCGCACCCTCCGGCCGCCGCCCCCATGCCCGAACGCATCAGCGAAGACATCACCTTCCGCAAACTCGAAGCGCTGCTCGCCTTCATGGAGACCGGCAACCTGGCCAAGGCCGCCGAGACGCTGGAGATCAGCACGGTCAGCGTGCACCGGGCGCTGCATTCGCTGGAAGAGGGGCTGCGCTGCGCGCTGTTCCGCCACGAGGGCCGCAACCTGCTGCCCACCGAGGCCGCCCACGTGCTGGCCGACGTGGCGCGCGACGTACTCAAAACCATGGCCGACGGCGTGCGCGTCACGCGCGAGGCGGCCGGCTATTCGGCCGACCAGCTCAAGATCGGCTCGCTCTACTCGCTGACCATCCGCACCGTGCCGCAGGTGGTGATCGGCATCAAGATGCGCCGCCCGGAGCTGCAGACCGAGCTGGTGCTGGGCTCCAACGCCGACCTGCTGGACAAGCTGCGCCAGGGCACCATCGACGCCACGCTGATGGGCATGCCCGAGCCCAGCGCCGAGATCGAGTCCATTCCGATGTTCGAGGACGACATCTTCTTTGCCACCCCGGCCGATTCCCCGTACGCCCGGCTGGACGCCATCGACCTGCGCCAGTGCCGCGACGAGCCGTTCGTGTCGCTGGGCGACGGCTTCGTGACGTCGAGCGGCTTTGCCGAGGCGTTCCGCATTGCCGATTTCACGCCCAACGTGGTGATGAAGGTGGGCGACATCTTCTCGCTGATGAACCTCGTGGGCGGCGGCATCGGCTACTCGCTGCTGCCGGGCCGCGTGCGCGACGTGTTCGCGCGCAACGTGGCGTTCGTGCCGCTGACGGCCGACTACGGCATGAAGCAGACCATCGGCCTGTCGTTCCTGCGCCGCCGCGAGCGCGACCCGAACCTGCTGGCGCTGGCGGCCGTCTGCCGCATGCTGACGCCGGCCGGCAAGCCCGGCTGACGGGCGCCGCGCGGCCCAGCGCCGCCGCCATCACATTTACGCCGGCCGTAACGATCCGTCGCCGACGTTGATTGTTCCGCCCGGCCGGCCTGGCCTATCTTTCCGGTAACGACCGCAGCACACCGGAGATGTCATGCTGAACCCGATACCGGAACGACAATGGGACACGCGCCGCACCGAGAAGCGGCGCCGCCAGGCCCTGGGCGCGCAGATCGCCACGGGCAAGGTGGTGCCCACGGCAGACATCGTCCGCTTCCTGGAGACGATCACCGCCCCGGGCGACCGCGTGGTGCTGGAGGGCAACAACCAGAAGCAGGCCGACTTCCTGTCCCGCGCGCTGGCCGAGACCGACCCGGCGCGCGTGCACGACCTGCACATGATCATCCCGAGCGTGAGCCGGGTGGAACACCTGGACCTGTTCGAGCGCGGCATCGCCCGCAAGCTCGACTTCGCGTACGCCGGCGCCCAGAGCGTGCGGATCTCGCAGTTCCTGGAAGACGGCCTGCTGGAAGTGGGCGCCATCCACACCTACATCGAGCTGTACTCGCGGCTGTACGTGGACCTGACGCCGCACATCGTGCTGACGGCCGGCTACAAGGCCGACCGCCACGGCAACCTGTACACCGGCCCCAGCACCGAGGATTCCCCGGCGCTGGTGGAGGCCGCGGCGTTCCGCGACGGCATCGTGATCGCGCAGGTCAACGAGATCGTCGACGACCCGGCCGACCTGTCGCGCGTGGACATTCCGGGGTCCTGGATCGACTACGTCGTGCAGTCCGACAAGCCGTTCTTCTGCGAGCCGCTGTTCACGCGCGACCCCCGGCTCATCAAGCCCGTGCACATCCTGATGGCGATGATGGCGATCCGCGGCATCTACGAGCGCCACAACGTGCAGTCGCTGAACCACGGCATCGGCTTCAACACGGCGGCCATCGAGCTGATCCTGCCCACCTACGGCGAGCAGCTTGGCCTGAAGGGCAAGATCTGCAAGTACTGGACGCTGAACCCGCACCCCACGCTGATCCCGGCCATCGAGTCCGGCTGGGTGGAAAGCGTGCACAGCTTTGGCAGCGAACTGGGCATGGAAGACTACGTGGCGGCGCGGCCCGACGTGTTCTTCACCGGCGCCGACGGCAGCATGCGCTCCAACCGCGCGTTCTGCCAGTTGGCCGGCCAGTACGCGGTGGACCTGTTCATCGGCTCCACGCTGCAGATCGACGGCGACGGCCATTCGTCGACGGTCACGCGCGGGCGCCTGTCCGGCTTTGGCGGCGCGCCGAACATGGGCCACAACCCCGGCGGCCGCCGCCATGCCACGCCGGCCTGGCTGGACCTGATCGAGACCGACGACCCGCTGGCCCGCGGCCGCAAGCTCGTGGTGCAGATGGTGGAAACGTTCCAGGCCGGCGGCAAGCCGACCTTCGTCGAATCGATGGACGCCGTGCAGGTGGCGCGTGACAGCGGCATGCCGCTGGCACCGGTCATGATCTACGGCGACGACGTCACCCACGTGCTGACCGAGGAAGGCATCGCCTACCTGTACAAGGCACGCTCGCTGGAAGAGCGCCGCCGCATGATTGCCGCCGTGGCCGGCGTGACGCCGATCGGCATGAAGCACGACCCGGCCACCACGCGCCAGATGCGCAGCGACGGGCTGATCGCCCTGCCCGAGGACCTTGGCGTGCATCGCGCCCAGGCCACGCGGTCATTGCTGGCCGCGCGCAGCATGGCGGACCTGGTCGAATGGTCGGGCGGCCTCTACAACCCGCCCGCACGCTTCAGGAGCTGGTGATGATGGCGACCCTGGCAGCGCGCCCGCCCGTGGCGCACGGCATGGCCGAGGCGCTGGGCGACCTTGCCGTGGCGGTACTCGTCGACGAAGCCACGCTGGCGCCCAAGCCGGGGCTGGTGGATGCGCGCGGCAACGGCGCCCACGCCGACATGACGCTGCCGCTGATGCTGGCCTCTGCGCGCAGCCTGCGCGACGGCTTTGCCGCGATGGCGCGCGCGGGCCGGCAGGCGCCCCGTATCGACGTGACGCTGCGCGAACGGCTGGGCGCGCTGGGCCGCGACGCCGAGGCGACGATGCTGCGCGCCACGGGCGGCGTCAACACCCATCGCGGCGCCATCTGGGCGCTGGGCCTGCTGGCCGGCGCGGCCGGCTGGCTGGGCAAGACCGATGGCGCGCGGCTGCACGCCAAGGCCGTGGTGCAGATGGCCGCCGTGATCGCGCGGCTGCCTGACCGGCATCGCCCCGCCCAGACCGGCAACAAGGGCGAGCTGGCCTGCGCGGCGTACGGCGTGGGCGGCGCGCGCGAGCAGGCCGAGGCCGGCTTTCCGCACGTGACGGGTATCGGCCTGCCGGCGCTGCGCGATGCCGCGCGCGCGGCGACGCCGAGCCCACGGCGCAGGTCAACGCGCTGCTGGCCATCATGGCGCGGCTCGACGACACCTGCGTGCTGGCCCGCGCGGGCCGGGCGGGGCTGGCCGACGTGCAGGCCGGCGCCGAGGCGGTGCTGGAAGCCGGCGGCATCGGCACGCTGGCGGGCCGGCGCCGGCTGCACGACCTGGAAGCCACGATGCAGGCGCGGCACGCATCGCCCGGCGGCGCGGCCGACCTGCTGGCCGCCACCCTATTCCTTGACCGGCTTCCGGCCGTGCAATCTGGAGACATCTGATGGAACAGCTCCGTTTCGAATACGCCGCCGGCAACCCGGCATCACGCCGCGTGCTGGTGGGCGTGGTGGGGTCCGGCGACCTGGAGGTCATCATCGAGCCCGGCGACGCGGGCAAGACGCTGATCGACGTCACCACGTCGGTCAACGGCTACGCGCGCGTCTGGGACGCCCAGCTCACCCGCGTCTTCAGCGCCGAGCCGCGCGCGGCGATGAAGATCCGCATCCACGACTTCGGCGCCACGCCGGGCGTGGTGGGCATGCGGCTGGCCGAGGCGTTCGAGGCCCTGGACAGCAAGGAGCCGACATGACCCGCGCCACGCTGCTTTCCCGCGAGAGCTTTGTCGAGATGGGCGCCCGCGAGCGCGCCCGCGCGCTGCTGGACCCCGGCAGCTTCCGCGAACTGGCCGGCCCGTTCGACGGCCTGACCTCGCCGTGGCTGGAACGCCAGGGCGTGGTGCCACAGGGCGACGACGGCGTAATCGTGGCCAAGGGCACCGTCGACGGACTGCCCACGGTGGTCATGGCCATCGAGGGCGCGTTCCAGGGCGGCAGCCTGGGCGAAGTGGGCGGCGCCAAGATTGCCGGCGCGCTGGAGCTGGCCGCCGAGGACAACCGGCGCGGCGTGCCGATGCGCGCGGTCATCCTGTTCGAGACCGGCGGCGTGCGGCTGCAGGAGGCCAACCTGGGCCTGGCCGCGATTGCCGAGATCCACGCCGGCATTGTCGACCTGCGCCGCTACCAGCCCGTGATCGGCGTGATTGCCGGACAGGTGGGCTGCTTTGGCGGCATGTCGATCGCGGCCGGCCTGTGCAGCGCGCTGGTGGTGACGCGCGAGGCGCGCCTGGGCCTGAACGGCCCGGCCGTGATCGAGCAGGAAGCCGGCATCGGCGAATACGATTCGCGCGACCGCCCGTTCATCTGGGGCCTGACCGGCGGCGAGCAACGCTTTGCCACGGGGCTGGCCGACCGCTACGTCGACGACGACGCGGCCGTCATCCGCGACACCGTGGCCGAACTGGTTGCGGCCCCGGCCACGCCGGCCGCGCGCAGCGACGACTACGACCGCTACCTGCAACGGATGGCCGCCTACGCCGCGGCCGACGCCGTGCATCAGCCCGATCCGGCCACCGTGCGCCGGCTCTATGGAGAACGACAATGAGCGAACCGCATCTGCCCAGCCGTGGCGCGGCGTGGCTGGCCGCGCTGGCCGGCGCCGCCCCCCGGCTGCCCGGCTATCCGCCGTCGGTGCAGGTGGCCGATACCGAGATCGCCGGCCGCGCCGCGCGCCTGATCGCCGTGGTGCCAGACGCCGCCAGCCCGTTCCCGCGCGCCCGCCAGGGCGAGGTGGGGCTGCTGGAAGGCTGGTCGCTGGCGCGCGCCGTGCATGACGTGGTGGACGCGGACCGCGACCGGCCGGTCAAGCGCGCCATCGTCGCCGTGGTCGACACGCCCAGCCAGGCCTACGGCCGGCGCGAGGAAGCGTTCGGCATCCACCAGGCGCTGGCCAGCGCCGCCGCGGCCTACGCGACGGCCCGGCTGCAGGGGCATCCGGTGATCGCGCTGCTGGTCGGCAAGGCCATGTCGGGCGCGTTCCTGGCGCACGGCTACCAGGCCAACCGCATCCTCGCGCTGCACGACCCCGCCGTGCAGGTGCACGCGATGGGCAAGGAAGCCGCCGCGCGCATCACGCTGCGCAGCGTGGAGGATCTGGAAGCATTCGCGGCCACCGTGCCCCCGATGGCCTATGACCTCGACAACTACGCCACGCTGGGGCTGCTCTGGCGCACGATTCCCGTGCAGCCGGCCGCCACGCCATCGGCCGACGACCTGACCACGGTCCGCCGCCATCTGCAGGAAGTCTTGGACGATATCGATGCCGATCCGCACCGCGACCTGCGCAGCCGCCTGCATGGCGAGAACCGGGGCGCCACGCGCCGCGCGCGGGAGGCCCTTGCCAGCCAGTGGCACGGCTGACATGCGCCCGCAGCCGCACGACCTGGTCTGGCTGCGCGACCCCGCCGCGTTCATCGCGGCCGGGGACGTGCCGGACTGGGCCGATGCGGACTGGCTGGCGCAGGCCCCGCTCGTGGTGCGGCGCGACCGCGACGGCACGGGCCGCATCCCGGTGGGCATCCGCGGCCGCGTGCGCGCGCAGCGCCATGCCACGTGGATCGATGCCGCCCAGTGCGCCACCGTGGTGTCGCCGTTCGACATCGCACGCGAAGGCTTCTGGCGCCTGCATCCGCGCCGCGACGACATCCCCGCGCTGCACGCGCTGGACCCCATCGCCAGCCGGCTCGCCGCGCTGCCCCACCACTGGGGCGTGACCGGCGCGGTCGGCTTCACGCTGGCGTCCGGCATCGACGTGCTGCACGCCGGCAGCGACATCGACCTGCTGATCCATTGCCCGCAACCGCCGGCGCCCGACGTGCTGGCCGCGCTGCAGGCGCTGGTCGAGCGGGATGACGTACGGCTCGATATCCAGATCGCCACGCCACACGGCGCGTTCGCGCTGCGCGAGCGGCTGCGCACGCAGAGCCGCGTGCTGCTGAAGACCGACACCGGCCCGGTGCTCTGCGACGACCCATGGCAGCCGCCATGCCAACCCTGCTGACGTTTCCGGGCCAGGGCGCGCAGCGTCCCGGCATGCTGCACGCGCTGCCGGACGCGCCGGCGGTGGCCCGCACGCTGGCCGAAGCCAGCGACGCGCTGGGCGCCGACATCCTGGTCCACGACGACGCCGCACACCTGGCCTCGACGGTATCGGTGCAGCTATGCCTGCTCGTCGCGGGCGTGGCGAGCGCCCGGGCGCTGCTGGCAGACGGCCCGCCCGCGCACGCCGCGGCCGGGCTGTCGATCGGCGCCTACGCGGCGGCGGTCACGGCCGGCGTGCTGCCGTTCGCCGATGCCGTACGGCTCGTGGCCCTGCGCGGCCGGCTGATGGAAACCGCCTATCCCGGCGGCTACGGCATGACGGCGATCCTGGGGCTCGACGAGCGCGCGCTGGCCGCCAGCGTCGCGCAAGTCCACACGCCCGACATGCCGGTCTATATCGCCAACTACAACGCCGAAGGTCAACTCGTCATCGCCGGATCGGACGCCGCCATGGACCGCGTCGCCACGTTGGCCCTGAACGCCGGCGCCCGCACCGCGCAACGCGTGGCGATTGCCGTACCGTCGCACTGCCCGCTGCTCGACGAACCGGCCCAGGCCTTGCGCCGGGCCTTCGACGGCATCACGCTGGCACGCCCGTCGCTACGCTACTTCAGCGCCAGCGCCGCCCGCGAACTGCGCGACCCGTCCCGCATCGCCGAAGACCTGGCCCGCAACATGGCCCTGCCCGTCCGCTGGCACGAAACCATGCTCCTGGCCCGCGCCTGCGACATGCGCCTGGCCGTGGAAATGCCCCCAGGCAACGTGCTGACCCGTCTGTGCCAGCCAACGTTTCCCCAGGCAGTGGCGCTGGCGGAAATACGTGCCGATAGCGTGCGGGTGCTGATGGGGCGGGAGGACGACTGAGGGTGAGGGCCAGCGGTTCAAATGACGACCATCGCGTCTTGCATTGCCTGCCCTCTCCCCCGACCCCTCTCCCGCAGGCGGGAGAGGGGAACAAACCGGCAGCGATTGATGGGCCGATAGCTTGCCAAATCCGATGACCTGCTCCCCTCTCCCGCGCCGCGGGAGAGGGGCTGGGGGTGAGGGCCAGCGGTTCAAATGACGACCATCGCGTCTTGCATTGCCTGCCCTCTCCCCCGACCCCTCTCCCGCAGGCGGGAGAGGGGAGCAAACCGGCTGCGATTGGTGGGCCGATAGCTTGCCGCACACCATGACCTGTAGTGGTCCAATTTCCTCAGACAGGTCGATAGGTGGAAAATCACGATCGACGAGGAAAGGACGACATGACAAAGCAACGTCGCAAGTTCGACGCCAGCTTCAAGCTGGAGGTGGTCCGGATGATCCGGGACCAGGGGCTTTCGGTGGCCGAGGTCTGCCACACGATGGCCATTGGCGAGACGGCCGTGCGGCGCTGGCTGGCGCAGTACGACGCGGAACTGGCCGGCGGCAAGGGCATTGGCCGGCCGCTGACGCCCGAGCAGCAGCGCATCCGCCAGCTGGAGGAAGAGAACCGCCGCCTGAAGGAGGACAACCTGATCCTAAAAAAGGCATCGGCCTTCTTCGCCCGCGAGCTGAAGTGATCTATCACGCAGTCAGCGCGCTGGAGAAGGAGGCCGTGGCGGTCAGCCGTGCCTGTCGGGTACTGGGAGCGAGTCGCGCGGGTTACTACGCGCACCGGCGCGGCCGGCCGGTCAACGTGGAGCGCAACCGGCAGCAGATCCACGTACGGGCGGCATTCGAGGCGAGCGGGCGCACCTACGGCAGCCGGCGCGTAGCACGGGATCTGGGCAGACAAGGCGTGAAGATCGGGCGCTATCGGGCGCGCACGCTGATGCGCCAGGCCGATCTGCGTCCGGTCTGGAAGCGCAAGTTCGTGGCGACGACCAACAGCCGGCACGACCGGCCGGTGGCGCCGAACGTGCTGGGCCGGCAGTTCAGTCCGGTGCAGCCCAACCAGGCCTGGGCGGCGGATATTACCTACGTCCGCACGGCCGAGGGCTGGCTGTATGTGGCGGTGGTGCTGGACCTGTATTCGCGCAAGGTAGTGGGATGGGCCATGGCAGCGGCCATGCCTGCATCGCTGGTGGTCACGGCGTTGAGGATGGCGATCCAGCAGCGCAATCCGTCACCGGGCCTGATCGTGCATTCGGATCGGGGCAGCCAGTACGCGAGCGAGGAATACCGGGGCTTGCTGGGACGCCACGGCCTCATTTGCAGCATGAGCCGGCTGGGCGATTGTTGGGACAATGCGGTGGCCGAGCGCTTCTTCCTGAACCTGAAGATGGAGCGCATCTGGCAAAGGCGCTACGTCGACCGGGCTGAAGCCCGGCGCGACATTACGCAGTACATCGTCGGCTTCTATAACCCGGTGCGATTGCACTCGACACTGGGATATGAGTCGCCGCAGGAGTTTGAGGACAAGTTCAAACGCCAGACAACCTTAATACCTGTCTGAAAAAACTTGACCACTACACTCCCCTCTCCCGCCATGGCGGGAGAGGGGAGCAAACCGGCTGCGATTGATAGGCCGGTAGCCTGCCAAATCCGATGACCTGCTCCCCTCTCCCGCGCCGCGGGAGAGGGGCTGGGGGAGAGGGCCAGCGGTTCAAATGGCGACCATCGCGTCTTGCATTGCCTGCCCTCTCCCCCCGACCCCTCTCCCGCAGGCGGGAGAGGGGGAGCAAACCGGCTGCGATTGATAGGCCGGTAGCCTGCCAAATCCGATGACCTGCTCCCCTCTCCCGCGCCGCGGGAGAGGGGCTGGGGGAGAGGGCCAGCGGTTCAAATGGCGACCATCGCGTCTTGCATTGCCTGCCCTCACCCCCGACCCCTCTCCCGCAGGCGGGAGAGGGGGAGCAAACCAGTAGCTATTGATGGGCCGATAGCTTGCCGCACACCATGACCTGCTCCCCTCTCCCGCGTCGCGGGAGAGGGGGCTGGGGGTGAGGGCCAGCGGTTCAAATGGCGACCATCGCGTCTTGCACTGCCTGCCCTCTCCCCCGACCCTCTCCCGCAGGCGGGAGAGGGGAGCAAACCAGCTGCGATTGATGGGCCGATAGCTTGCCGCACACCATGACCTGCTCCCCTCTCCCGCGTCGCGGGAGAGGGGCTGGGGGTGAGGGCCAGCGGTTCAAATGGCGACCATCGCGTCTTGCACTGCCTGCCCTCTCCCCCGACCCTCTCCCGCAGGCGGGAGAGGGGAGCAAACCGGCTGCGATTGATCGGCCGATAGCTTGCCGCACACCATGACCTGCTCCCCTCTCCCGCGGCGCGGGAGAGGGGCTGGGGGTGAGGGCCAGCGGTTCGAATGGCGACCATCGCGCCCTACATTGCCTGCCCTCTCCCCGATCCCGGAGACGGGAGCAAACCTTGAATCCCCAACGCCTTACCCCACCCCCAACGTCGCCGTCACCGCTTCGCGCAGCGCCTGCAACAGGCGGTTGTCTTCGTCGGCCTTGCGCAGCACAAGCGACATCTGCAGCACGGGCGCGTCCGGGCCCAGGCGGATGCGGCGGACCGGATAGCGGTCGATCACCGTCGGGTCCATCAACTGCACCACCGACACCCCCAGCCCGGCGCTGACCATCGCGACGATGGCGGTAACGCTGTCGAATTCCATCGCGCTGCGCTTGTCGGGCAGCAGGCCGTGCACGTGGCGGGCGGCCATGGCGCCGGTGACGGTGGCCTTGTCGTAGCGGATCCAGTCGTAGCGGGCCAGCAGGTCGGCGGCCGATTCGCCACGGCTGCCGGGTGGGGCGATCAGTTGCAGTTCGCGCGTGGCCACCGGATACCAGCGCAAGCTCGCAAGCCGGCCCGTTTCGGGGCGGGCCACCACGGCGGCGTCCAGCTGGGCGGCCTTGACCATTTCGATGAGCCCCGCGCTGCGCCCGCGCACGGGCTTGACGGTCAGGCGCGGGTAGCGCTCGCGCAGGTAGCGTAGCGTGCCGGGCAGCAGCACCGGCTGCATGGACTCGATGACCCCCAGCCGCACCGTGCCCTCCACGGCCACGCTGGCGCGGCGGCGCAGCGCGTTCAGGTGCCGCAGGCCGCCTTCCATCGCGGCAGCTACCTCGCGGGCCAGCGCGTTGGGCCGCACCTGCAGCCCCGAGCGGTCGAACAGCGGCTGGCCCAGGTACTGTTCCAGCTGCTTCATCTGCATGCTGACCGCGCTCGGCGTCAGGTGCATCGTCGCGGCCGCCGCGGCGAACGAGCCTTCCTCGATCACGGCCGCCAGCGTGGCGAAGGTCTCCAGCTTCATCAGCAATCCTTATGAAGGACGTCAAACAACGTCACTTTTTCTTGTTGCCGGGCAAGCATAGACTGGCTTCACGACGTCGCGCAAGGCTGCACAGCCCCGCCCACAACCTGACAGAGACAACGATTCCCATGCCCGCACAACGCCCCCAAGCCTGGCTCGCCGCCGATGCCCAGCGCGATACTTCCTGGATCCTGCGCCTGACCGATGCCGAGGTGGCCAGCTTCGACCACGCCCTGGCGCACGCCCGCGCCCTGGGCAAGCCGCTGCTGGAGATGACCCGCGACGACTTTCCGCTCGATGCCGGCGCGCGCCAGGCGCTGGACCGGGCCGTGGCGATGACGCAGGGCCGCTGGGGCATGTGCCTGGTCAAGGGCTTTCCGGTGGACCGCTGGACCGAGGACGACACCCGCCTGGCCTACTGGGGCATGGGGCTGCACATGGGCGTGGCCCGCACCCAGAACCGCACCAGCGACTTCATGAACGACGTGCGCGACGTGGGCGCCGCCTACAAGACCACCAACGGCCGTGGCTACAACACCAACGCCGGGCTCGATTTCCATACCGATTCGGGCGACATCGTCGGCCTGATCTGCCGCCGCGCGGCCCGCTCCGGGGGCGAGAGCAAGGTGGTCAGTTCCATCGCGCTGCGCGATGCCGTGGCCCAGCGCCGCCCGGACCTGATCCCGGTGCTGCAGCAGCCGTTCTACTACAGCTACCAGGGAGCGCAGGACCCGTCGCAGCCGCCGTACTACCCGCTGCCGATCCTGGGCAGCCATCCCACGGCGTTCGCGTTCCGGATCAACCGCAAGAACGTGGTGGCTGCCCAGCGCGACTTTCCCGACGTGCCGCGCCTGACGCCCGCCCAGACCGAGGCGCTGGACCTGCTCGACACGCTGCTGGCCGACCCCGCGCTGTGCTTCTCGATGCAGCTTGAGCAGGGCGACATGCAGTTGCTGAACAACTATGTGACCGTCCACTCGCGCACCAACTTCGAGGACTACGAGGCATTCGACCGCAAGCGCCACCTGCTGCGCCTGTGGCTGTCGGTGCCGGGGTCGCAGCCGCTGCCCGACGACTGGGCGGTCTATTTCACCGATGTCCGCGCCGGCGCCGTGCGCGGCGGGCTGCGCGGCAGCGCGCGCAGTGCCGCGTTCGACGCCTTCGAGCAGCGCCAGGCGCAGGCGATGGGCATGCCGCTGATGCCCTGGCCGGGCACCGCGGCAACGCACCCGGCGGAGCCCGCCACGGCCTGACCCAAGCCTTGCGGCCGGCGCCCCCCGGCCGCATCCCCGCACGGCGCCCGCCAGACGAGGCGCCGGATTCGAAAGAGAAACGGAGACAACCCATGCAACGACGCGACTTCCTGGCGCTGCTTTCGGCAGCGCTGGTGTTGCCCCCCGAACTGGTACACGCCGCGCCCTCGGTGACCAAGCTGCTGGTGGGTGCCACGCCCGGCGGCGGCACCGACATCGTCGCCCGCGCGCTGGCGGCCGATCTGGAGCAGCGGCTCAAGCATCCGTTCATCGTCGAGAACCGCGGCGGTGCGGCCGGCAACATCGCGGCGGTGGCCGTGTCCAAGGCCGAGCCCGACGGCGGCACGCTGCTGCTCAGCTACACCAGCCACGCGATCAACCCGGCGCTGTTCGACAAGAAGCCGTTCGACCCGATCAAGGACTTCACGCCGATCTCGCTGATCGCCAGCTCGCCGCTGATCCTGGTGGCGCGGCCCGGGCTGGAAGCGAACAACCTGCGCGAGCTGATTGCGCTGGCCAAGGCCAAGCCCGGCAAGATCAGCCTGGCCGTGGCGGGCGTGGGCAGCGCCAACCACCTGGCAGGCGAGATGCTCAAGCACGAGGCCGGCGTCGACATCGTCAGCGTGCCGTACAAGGGCGCCGGCCCGGCCGTGGCCGACGTGGTCGGCAGCCAGGCCGACCTGCTGCTGGGCAACGTCGCCACGGTGCAGCCGCTGCTGCAGGCCGGCAAGATCAAGGGGCTTGGCGTCAGCAGCCCGAACCGGCTGCCCGCCTTTCCGAAGCTGGCGCCAATTGCCGAGACCATCCCGAATTTCGACTATCGATCCTGGTACGGGCTGCTCGGGCCCGCCGGCATGGCGCCGGAGACGGTCAGGGAGCTGGAAGCCGCCGCCGCAGCGGCCGTGGCGTCGCCCGCCACGCGCAAGCGGCTGACTGGCGAAGGGCTGGAGCCGGTTGGCAACAACGCGGCCCAGTTCACGCGGTTCCTGCAGGGCGAGATTGCGCGCTGGGCCAAGGTGGTATCGGTCACGCAGACGCGCATCACCTGACGCCGGCGCCGGCCGCAGTGGCGATTACGGCGGCCCGGCCTGCGCCGCCTGCACCGCGTCGCCGATCTCGGCGGCCAGCCGCATCAGCCGGGGGGCCAGCTCGCGCGTGACGTCGCCAATGGGCACGCGCGTGGACACGCTCACGTTGAGCACGTGCACCGGATAGTGTTCCAGCGCCAGCGGCGTGGCGATGGCCACCACCTCGGGCTGCCAGCTTGCCGCGCACCAGCCGTGGCGGCGCACGTGCGCCACGGCCGTGTCGATCTCGCGCCGCAGCGCCGGCCAGTGCGCCGAGCGCGCCGCGAAATCGGCCATGCGGGCCGCGTAGTCGGCCTCGGGCGCCACCGCCAGCCACGCGCGTCCCAGCGACGTGAGCGCCATCGGCACCCGCTGCCCCGCCACCACGCTGCGCAGCGACGCCTTGCGGCCATGCCGGATCGATTCCAGGTACACCATCTCGTCGCGGTCGGCCATGGCCAGCCCCACGTTCAGCGAAGCCGCCTGCGCCAGGTCGCGCATGCGCGGCGCCGCCAGTTGCAGCACCGTCGACCCGCTGCGCATCGCATGCGCCAGGCTCAGCACGGGCACGCCCAGCCGGTAGGCGCGCAGCGCCGCGTCGTACTGCAGGAACCCCATGTCGACCAGGCTCTGCGTCAGGCGGCTGACCGTCGAGCGCGCCAGCCCGGTGCGCTCGGCCAGTTCGCCGTTGCCCAGCACCTCCGACCCCGGCCGGAACGCGCGCAGGATCTCGATGCCGCGCTCCAGCGATCGGCTGGACTGCGCATTGGCCGGGCGGCCGCGCGCCCGGCGCCGGGCGTCACCGGCGTCCACGGTCGATGCCGCCGCCCGCCAGCCAGTCGTCCAGCCGCGCGTGCACGGCATCGGGCGCCTCGTACTGGACCCAGTGGCCCGCGCCCGCGACAATCGCGCCCTGCCGATCCGCACGCCCGTCGACCAGCGCGGCCAGCACGGCCGGCGGATCGGCCGTGACATCGTGCTCGCCGTAGATGACCAGCACCGGGCCACCGAAACGGTCCAGCGCCTCGGCCAGCCCGCCCGCGCGGGAAATCTGCTTGCTGCGAAAGCGCGCGTGGCGGCAGGACTCGGTGTAGGCCAGCACGGCCAGCGCGTCGATGCGGCGCGCATCGGCAATCATGAACGCGGCGATGTTGTGGCGCATCGCGTCGGCCAGCGCCGCCGCGTCCGGCGCGCGGCGCCAGTCGACCAAGTCGATGGCCTGCCGGCGCACGCCGCCGTGCCCGCCTGGCCCCAGCAGCGCCAGGCGGCGCACCTCCGGCAGCACGCTGGCCAGGTTCGCGGCGGTCAGGCCGCCGAACGAGAACCCGGCGATGTCGACCGGCCCGTCCACGGGCAGTTGCGCAAAGCCGGCCGCCACGGTGTCCACCAGCGTGCGCAGCGTGCCGTCGGCGGGATCGCCGGACGCGCCGTAGCCGGGCAGGTCCGGCACCCAGACTGTATGCCGCCGCGCCAGCGCCGCGATGTTGTGCGCCCAGTGCAGCCAGCTACCGTGGCCGCCGTGCACCAGCAGCAGGTGCGGCCCGGCGCCAAAGCGGCGCCAGACCATGCGGCAGCCCAGCGCGTCGGTCACATGGACGTCCGCCTGCCGCGCCAATTGGTCGACGAACGCCGCGGCATGGCGGCTGGCGTCGGTGTCGATCGGTACCGCTGTGGCGGCGGCGGGTTCGGTCATCGTGGGCACTCCCCTGTGCTTGCTGTCATGGGCCGATCACCGCCACGCCGTCCGCCGCGCGCACCCCCTGGCCCGCCGGCAGCACGAAGATCGGGTTGATCTCGGCCTCCACCAGACGCGGCCCCAATGCGGCCGCCATCCGCGAAAACGCCACGATAGCATCGACCAGCGCGTCCACGTCGGCCTTCGGGCGGCCGCGATAGCCGTCAAGCAGCGGCCACGTCTTCAGCGCGCGCACCATCGACAGCGCCTCGGCCCGCGACAGCGCGCCCGACGCGGGCAGCAGCCGCAGCGTGGTGTCCTGGAACAGTTCGGCCGTCACGCCGCCCATGCCCAGCAGGATGGCTGTACCGAGCGCATCGCGGTGCGTGCCAAGGATCAGCTCCACGCCGCCGCCAACCATTTCCTGCACCAGGAAGCGCGTGGGCGCCTGGCCCGTGTGCTGCCGCACGGCGTCACGCATGGCGGCCAGCCGCATGCCGATGGCGTCCGGCGCCACGTTCACCGCCACGCCGCCGACGTCGCTCTTGTGCGTGATCGACGCGGACAGGATCTTCAACACCACGCGCTCACCCAGCGTGCGCGCGGCGGCCTCTGCGCCGGCCTCGTCCGCCACCACGGTCTCGCGCACGACCGGCACGCCGAACCGCGCGAACAGTTGCTTGGCGGCGTGTTCGTCGAGCGGGCCTTGCGGCAGGTCGCCGGGCGTGGCGGCGGACACCGGTTCGGCATCGGCGGCACTCTGGGGCGGCTGGCCCGCCGCCAGCATCGCGGCAAACGCCACCGCGCAGCTTTCGGGCGCGCTGAAGGCCGGCACGCCGCGCTGGTTCAGCACGGCCGCCACCTGCGGCGCATGCGGGCTGACGTAGGCCAGTACCGGCTTGTCGCTCTCGGGCAGGCAATCGTTGATCGCGTCGGCCATCAGGTCCGGCATGGCCAGCCCGGACGAGCCGACGATGATCGTCACCGCGTCGTAGCTGGGGCTGGCCAGCAGCGCGCGGATGGCGCCGCGCAGCAGGTCGGGCTGCAGGCCGGCCAGCGTCACGTCGATCGGATTGCGGTCCAGCGCGGCGTGGTCGCCCGTTTGCAGCGCGCGCAGGCGGGCGGCGGTCTGCGGGTCGGGCGCGGGGGTCTCGAAGCCGGACACGCCCAGGCTGTCGGACACCAGCGTTCCGGCGCCACCGGTGGACGTCAGCACCGCGATGCGGTTGCCGTGCAGCACGCGGCCCGTGGCCAGCGCGGCCGGGATGTCGATCAGGTCCGAGAACGTCTGCGCGCGGATCACGCCGACCTGCCGGAACAGCGCGTCGTACATGCGGTCGGCGCCGGCCATGGCGCCCGTGTGCGACACCGCCGCGCGCGCGCCGGCCTCGGAGCGGCCGATCTTGAACGCCACCACGGGCTTGCCGGCCGCCGCCGCCTTCAGCGCCGCCGCACGAAAGCGCTCGACGTTGCGCACGCTTTCCACGTAGAGCGCAATCACGCGCGTGGCTGGGTCGTCGGCCAGGTAGTCGATGAAGTCGGCCAGTTCCAGGTCGGCCTCGTTGCTGGTGGACACCAGCTTGGACAGCCCGATGCCGCGCGCCGCCGCGCGCGACAGCAGCGCGCCCAGGATGCCGCCGCTCTGCGACACCACGCCGATGCTGCCGGCCGGAAAGTGGTCCATCGCCAGCGCGCCGCTGGCCGACAGCGGGATGTTGTCGGTCAGGTTGACCAGCCCGATCGTGTTCGGCCCCAGCAGGCGCATGCTGCCGGCGGCCTCGATCAGCTCGGCCTGGCGCCGCGCGCCGGCGTCGCCGGTCTCCGTGTAGCCGCTGGCCAGCACGATGGCGGCGCCGGTGCCGCGCGCGGCCAGTTCGCGCACGGCCTGGTGCGCGCGCTCGGCGCCCAGCAGCACGATGCCCACGTCGGGCACCTCGGGCAGCGAGCCGATGTCCGGATAGCAGCGGATGCCGTCGATCGTGTCGACCTTCGGATTGACCGGGTAGATCGCGCCGGCAAAGCCGTGGCGCGTCAGGTACGACACCGGGCGCCCGGCGGTCTTGGCGGGGTCCGCCGACGCGCCGATCACGGCCACGCTGCGCGGTTTGACGAGCCGGGCGATGGCGCCGGCGGAAGACTGTGCGGCCATCATGTTCAACCCTTGCTGGCGGTCTTGGCCAGGAACGCCAGCACCGATTCGCGATGCGCGCTGCTGGTGTAGCAGATGCCCTGCGCCTGGCTGCCCTGCGCAAAAACCTGGTCGGCCGTCAGCTCGAAGGTCTGGTTCAGGATCGACTTGCCCAGCGCCAGCGCCGTGGCCGAGCCCTGCGACATCTCGGCCGCCCAGGCCACGGCCTCGTCGACGAGCGAATCGCCCGACGCGCTGAGCCGGTCGGCGATGCCCAGTTGCAGCGCCTCGGCCGCTTCCACCTTGCGGCCGCCGAAGATCAACTGCTTGGCCTGCGCCAGCCCGACGCGGCGCGGCAGGAAGTACATGCCGCCGCCGTCCGGGATCAGGCCGCGATGGATATACGACCACGTGAAGCTGGCCGCCGGCGCGGCGATCACGAGATCGCAGGCCATCGCCAGGTCGGCGCCCAGGCCGTTGGCCCCGCCATTGACGGCGGCGATGACGGGCTTGGGCATGTCATGCAGCAGCGCCACGGAGTGGTGCACGCGCTGCTGGCGCGACCAGCCGTTGAAACCCACTTCGCCCGGCGGCGCGTCCATGCGGCGCTGCATGCCGGCCACGTCGCCACCGGCGCAGAAGCCCTTGCCGCTGCCGGTCAGCACCAGCGCGCGCACGGCGCGGTCGGCCGTCACGCGCTCCAGCGCATCGATCAGTTCGGTGCGCATGTCGTCGCTGATGGCGTTGCGCTTGTCGGGTCGGTTCAGGGTCAGCACGGCGATGCCGTCGCGCTGGTCGAGCTGGATCAGGGTGTATGCGGTCATGATCGGGTCAATGCATTGCGGATGGATTCGGGGGTGTGCGGCGCGCGGTCAGTTGACGCCGACGCGGGCGTCCTTGACGACCTTGCCCCAGCGCGCCTCTTCGGCGCGGACGTAGCGGCCCAGTTCGTCGGGCGTGCCGGGGGTGACGATCAGCCCTTCGGCTTCGGCCCGCTTGCGGAATGCGTCGGCCGTGACGGCCTTGCGCGCGGCGGCGTTCAGACGCGCCACCACGGCCGCCGGGGTGCCGGCCGGCGCGAACAGGCCGTACCAGCTTTCGGCCACGTAGCCGGGTACGCCGCTTTCGGCGATGGTCGGCACCTTGGACAGGTCGGGGCTGGGCGACCGCTGCGCCGTGGTCACGCCCAGCGCGCGCAGCTTGCCGGTTTCCAGCAGGTTGGCGACGGCCGACGCCGTGGCGAACATCAGGTCCACCTGGCCGCCCAGCAGGTCGGTGATGGCCGGGCCGGCACCCTTGTACGGGATGTGGTTCAGGTCCACGCCGGCCAGCCGCTTGAACAGCTCGCCCGCCAGGTGCGCCGACGTGCCCGGCCCCTGCGACGCGAACGACAGGCCACCGGGCTTGCCCTTGGCCGCCGCGATCACGTCGCGCACGGTCTTGTACGGGCTGTCGGCGCGCACCACGAGCACGTTGGGCGAGCGGCCCACCAGCATCACCGGCGTGAACGCCTTGTCGGTGTCGTAGGGCAGCTTCGGCTGCAGGCTCGGATTGACCGCATGCGCGAACGTGGCCATCACGAGCGTGTAGCCGTCCGGCGCGCTCTTGGCAACGTTGTCGGTGCCGATGATCGTGCCGCCACCGGGCTTGTTGTCGACCACCACGGGCTGGCCCAGGTCCTGCGCCATCGCCACGCCCATCGCACGGGCAATCAGGTCCGTGCCGCCACCGGGCGAGAACGGCACGACGATGCGGATCGGCTTGTCGGGGAAGGCGGCGTGGGCCGGGGCGCCGGCCATCACGGCCAGCGGAAGCGCCAGCGCCAGCAGTTGGCGCGCGGCGCGCAGTGCAAAGGTTGCCAAGGGGGTCTCCTGTCTGTGTTCTGGTATGACAGGAGGTTAGGCCGGGCGGAGGCGGAATGCAGCGGGGTAATTCCGTGGGATGGAATTGGGGGGGGTGGGTGGTGAGTGGGGGGTGGGCAGGCGGAGGGAGGTGTGGCGATGGTGTGCTCCCCTCTCCCGCCTGCGGGAGAGGGGTCGGGGGTGAGGGCAGGCAGTGCAAGACGCGATGGTCGCTATTTGAACCGCTGGCCCTCTCCCCCAGCCCCTCTCCCGCAGGCGGGAGAGGGGAGCAAAACCAAGCGGGATGGACGCGCGCCGGCGTTACACCGCCGACGCCTCCCTGCCCTGCTTCACTTTGGCGTCCAGCACCGGCGGGGCGGTGACGATCGACGTCAGCGCCGGTTCGGCCGGTTTCAGCGCGTCGAGGTCGGGCAGCGGGCGGCGCAGGGACGGGATGGCCGCGAAGGCCTGTTCCATCGCGTGGGAGATGCCCAGCGTCTCGTGGTCCTTGCGGAAGCCGCCCACGACCTGCAGACCGAACGGCATGCCCTGGTGGTCGCGGCCGCATGGCAGGGACAGTGCCGGATGCGTGGCCAGCGTCACCACGTACGTCAGCGACAGCCAGCGGTAGTAGTTCTCCTGCCGCACGCCGTTGATCGATTCCGCGTACAGCGACGTCCACGGGAACGGCGACACCGGCGTGGTCGGCGACAGGATCACGTCGTAGTCGCGGTAAAGCTGCTGGAACCGCTGCAGGATGCGCGTCTGCTCGGCCTGCGCCCAGGCGCTGTCCAGCAGCGACATCCGCGCGCCCATCTCGAAGTTGGCGCGCGTGTTCGGGCCCAGTTGCGACGGGTCGCGCTCGTAGGCGTCGCGCATGCCGGCCACGAAGCTTTCCGCGCGCAGCACGTCGAAGCAGCGGTGCGCCTCGCCCAGGTCCACGTCGATGGCGTCGCAGGTGCGGAACAGGTGCCGCATGGCGTCGATCTTCTCGCGGAACGTGCGGCGGATGCCGTCGTCCACGTCGCAGCAGCCAAAGTCCTCGGTGTAGGCCACGCGAAGGCTGCCCAGGTCCACCGCCGCCGGGGTCAGGAACGACAGCGGGTCCAGCGGGTAGGTCAGCGGATCGCCGGCCGACACGCCGGCCGACGCGGCTAGCTGCAGGCAGGCATCGGCCACGGTGCGGCCCATCGGCCCGACCACCGAGATCGGCGTCCAGCCCAGCAGCTTGCGCGAACTGGGCACCACGCCCGGCGACGGCCGGAAGCCCACCACGCCGCACTTGGCGGCCGGGATGCGCAGCGAGCCGCCGGTATCGGACCCCGTGCACACGGGCAGCAGGTCGGCCGCCAGCGCCGCGGCCGAGCCGCCCGACGACCCGCCCGCGTTGAGGTTCGGGTTGAACGGGTTGCCCGTGGCGCCCCAGACGTCGTTGCGCGAGTTGGCGCCGGCGCCCATCTCCGGGATGTTGGTCTTGCCGGCCACGATGGCGCCGGCCGCGCGCAGGCGCGCCACCAGCACGTTGTCCTCGGCGGGCACGTTGTCGCGGTACAGCGGCGACCCGTAGGTGGTCAGCAGGCCGGCCGTGGCCTCCAGGTCCTTCACGCCGAGCGGCAGCCCGTGCAGCAGCCCCAGCGGCTGGCCGTCCAGCACGGCGCGCTCGGCGGCGCGGGCTTCGTCGCGGGCCCGGTCGAAGCAGGTGGCCGTCACCGCGTTCAGGAACGGGTTGACCCGCTCGATCTGGGCGATGCACGCGTCGAGCAGCTCGACCGGCGAGATTTCCTTGCTGCCGATCATGCGGCGCAATTCGGTGGCGGGGCGCGCCACCAGCGTCTTCTGGGCGTCGTTCACGACTGTCTCCGGTATGGCTGGGCCATTATTCTGCAGTAATGCTGGCGCGCTGCGCGGTGGCGCGCATCAGCGGCAGTTCCTTGTTGATCAGCGCCGACACGGCCGCGCCGTTGCCTTCCACCGGTTCGAAGCCGGCCTGCGTGAGCTGCTTGCGCGTGTCGGGATCGGCCATGACCTCGGCCAGCGCCTTTTCCAGCTTCTGCCTCACGTCGGCGGGCAGGCCGCGCGGCGCCACCAGCGCCAGCCACGTGTCGGCGTCGATGCCCGGGTAGCCGGCCTCGGCCGCGGTCGGCACGTCGGGCAGCAGCGTGGACCGCTTGGCGGTGGTCACCGCGATGGCCTTGACCTTGCCCGACTTCACCTGCGGAATGGCGGCGGCCACGGTGTCCACCGAGAACGGGATCTGTCCGCCGATCAGGTCGGTCATGGCCGGGGCGCTGCCCTTGTACGGCACGTGCAGCAGTTTCACGCCGGCCAGGTTGAACAGCATCTCGCCCGCGAACTGGGCCGTGGTGCCGGTGCC
Source organism: Cupriavidus sp. H18C2 (assembly GCF_049393795.1). Taxonomy (NCBI): domain Bacteria; kingdom Pseudomonadati; phylum Pseudomonadota; class Betaproteobacteria; order Burkholderiales; family Burkholderiaceae; genus Cupriavidus; species Cupriavidus sp. H18C2. Next base: position 1,663,024 of record NZ_CP186011.1, read on the forward strand.
GAACGACCCGTACGAATACTTGCCCGGCTGCGCCTTGGCGGCGGCCACGAGCTGCTTGAGGTTGCTGACCGGCTGGTCCTTGTTGGCCAGCAGGATCAGGCCCGTGCGGCCGGCAAACCCGATCGGCTCGAAGCTCTTGACCGGGTCGTACGGCAGCTTGGCGTGGATGGCCGGGTTGACCGTGAACGTGGTGCCCGAGCTGGCCAGCAGCGTGTAGCCGTCCGGCGCGGCCTTGGCCACGAAGCTGGCGCCGACGATGGTGCCGGCGCCGGGCCGGTTGTCGATCACGACCGGCTGGCCCAGCTTGTCGCCAAGCTTCTTGCCCACCAGGCGCCCGATGACGTCGGTGGCGCCGCCGGGCGGGAACGGGATGACAAGCTGGATCGGCTTGGTCGGAAAACCTTGCGCGCACGCCAGCGAGGCGCCGGCAGCCAGGACGCCGGCAACGACGGCGTGGGCGATGGGGAGGGACGATCGGTTCATGGTGAAGCTCCGCAACGATGCAATCGAAAGGAAGAGGTCAGGCCGGCTGGGTGGCCGCCAGCGCCGCGCCGCGTTCGGCAAAGCGCGCGTATTCCTCGGGAGGAACGAACAGGCCGCCGGTGGTCCACACGAGGTGCGTGGCGCCGGGCATTGCGCTGTCCAGGTGGTGCTGCCGCAGGTAGGCGCGGCCGGCGTCGGTGCCGGTCAGCATGTGCGGGCCGCTGAAACCGGCCGCCGCAGACGGCTCGATCCGCAGGTCCTGGGTCTCGCGCACACGGTGCAGGTCTGCGAACAGCGTGTCATCGGCCACCGTGTAGACGCCGCCCAGCATCGGGCGCATGGCCTGGGCCGCCAGCTCCGATGCCTGCGGCACGGCCAGGCCATCGGCCTCGGTGCGGTTGGTCAGGCCGATGTCATAGACCGACGCACCGGGTGCCACCATTTCGACGAGGAAGCACGGCGACTGGGTGGGCTCCGCGAAGAACGCGTGGACGTGCGGCCCGTAAAGCTGGCGCAGGCCGAACGCGATGCCGGCCGGCGCGCCGCCCACGCCACATGGCAGGTAGACGCACAGCGGGTGGGCGGCGTCGACCTGCACGCCGGCGGCGGCCAACTGGTCGGCCAGATGCAGCGCCGCGGCGCTATAGCCGAGCATCAGCGACAGCGAGCGCTCGTCGTCGACAAAGTAGGCGTACGGGTCGGCATCGGCCTCGCGCCGGCCGGCGGCCACGGCGGCGGCGTAGTCGCCCGTGTGCTCCACCACCTGCACGCCGCGCTTGCGCAGGCGGTCTTTCTTCCACGCCTTGGCATCGGACGACATGTGGACCGCCGCGCGGAAGCCCAGCGCCGATGCCATCACGCCAATGCTCAGGCCCAGGTTGCCCGTGGAGCCCACGGCCACCTGGTAGCGGCCGAACAGCGCGCGCGCCGGGGCATCGGCCAGGACGGCGTAGTCGGCGTCGAGCGTGACCAGCCCGTGTTCCAGCGCCAGCGACTCGGCAAATTCCAGTACCTCGTGGATGCCGCCACGTGCCTTGATCGACCCGGCCACGGGCAGGCTGTGGTCGGCCTTGATCCACAGCGCGCCGGCCGACGCCGGCAGGCCCAGCGCCTGCTGCATCGCCGGGGCGGCCAGCAGCGGCGACTCGATGCGCCCGGCGCTGTCCTGCAGTTCGGGGAACAGCCGCGCCAGCAGCGGCGCAAACCGTACGAAGCGGGCCTGGGCGGCGCGTACATCAGCTAGACTAATGGCACGCCCGTCCACCGACGTCTGTATCGCGGGCGCCGCACTGCGCGCCGGATTGGCCCAGAACACGGGCCGGCCAGCCTGCAGGTCGGCGAGCAGACTAGGGGTAAATGCCGATACGTCGGCGGTTACATCGCTTGACATGGCAACTCTGTCTTCGGAAGGGGTGATCCCATTCTTGTCCCATTACGCGGGTGTGACAAACCATTTGTACTGATCCGAGCATTAGTCTGACTAATGGCCAACACGCTTTCTGCATCATTATTGGGATGGCTGCGCTGTTTTGAGGCGGCGGCGCGGCATTGCAACTTCACCCAGGCCGCCGCCGAGCTTTGCGTGACCCAGGGCGCGGTCAGCCAGCAGGTCAAGCAGCTGGAACAATGGCTGGACCGGCCGCTGTTCCTGCGCACGCCCCGCGCGCTGGTGCTGACGCCCGAGGGCGAGCGGCTGCGCTTTGTGCTGCGCGAGTCGTTCCAGGCCATCGAAGGCACGCTCACGCAACTGCGCCGGCCGCGCGAGAAGCAGCCCATCGCACTGTCGTGCTCGCCGTCGTTCGCCATGGTCTGGCTCACGCCACGGCTGGGCGGCTTCTTCCGGCAGCATCCCGACATCGGGCTGCGCGTCTATGGCGAATTCCACGCGCTGGACCGCTCGCGGATGATGCGCGACGGCACCGAGGCGGCCGTGCGTTTCGACCCCGGCGGCTATCCCGACCTGAAGGCGCACCGCTTTCTCGACGAATGGCTGATCCCGGTCGCCAGCCCGGCCTATCTGGCCGCGCACCCCGAACTGCGCACGCCGGGCGGCCTGCGCGGCGCCATGCTGCTGCACGACGTGACACCATGGGACGGCGCCGGCGAGTTCGAGGAATGGCAGGGCTGGCTGCGCCATGCGGGCGTGGACCTGCCCGACGCGGCCGAGGGGCAGCGCTTCAACCTGTCGCAACTGGCTATCAATGCCGCCCTGGCCGGCCAGGGCGTGGCGATGGGCCGCTCCGCGCTGATCCTGGAAGACCTGGAATCGGGCCGGCTGGTGGACCTGTGGGGCATCCACGCGCCGAGTGTGGCCGCCTACCACTTTGTCTGCGCGCACGGGCAGACCGCGCAGGTGGCCGAGGTGGAAGCATGGCTCGTGGCCGAGGGCGCCGCCTTCGACGCCGCCCGCCGGCGCGTGCTGCAGACCGGCTAGCCTAGCCCGGCTGCGTGTCGATGATGATTTCCGATTCCAGCGTGCGATGGACCGGGCATTTGTCGGCGATGGCCATCAGCGACGCCCGCTGCTCGGCGGACAGCTCGCCGCGGATCGCAATGCGCCGCTCGATCCGGTCGACCTTGCCGACCTTGGTCTCGCAGGCGGCGCAATCCTCGGCGTGAACCTTCTCGTGGCGCAACTGCACGGCCACGTGCTCCAGCGGCAGCGCCTTGCGTTCCGCGTACATCCGCAGCGTCATCGACGTACACGCGCCCAGCGCCGCCAGCAGCCATTCGTACGGATTCGGCCCGGCATCGTCGCCGCCGAGCGTCGCGGGCTCGTCGGCCACGAGTTCGTGGCGCCCCACGCGTACGGTCTGCTGGTAGCGGCCCCGGTGGCGCTCGGCCACCACGACCACGCCCGGCTCCGGAATCTCGGCCTGCACGTCCTCGGCCAGCGTCGGCAGGTAGTGCTGCGACCACGCGGCAATCATGTTCGCGGCATAGGCGGCGGCCGCGCGGTTCTGCAGCAGGTGGTCAGCCCCGTCCAGCGACACGAAGCTCTTGGGCTGCGCGGCGGCCGCAAAGATCGCGCTGCCGTTCTCGGGCTCCACCGTATCGTCGATGGGCGATTGCAGCACCAGCAGCGGCTTGCCGAGCCGGGCCACCTCGTCCAGCAGCGCGTGGCCCGACAGGTCGTCGAGGAACTGCCGCGCGATGCGGAACGGCCGGCCCGCCAGCTTCACCTCCAGCTCGCCGGCTTCGCGGATGCGCGCGACGTTGTCGCCAAGCATCCCGAGCACATGGGACGGCTCGCTGGGCGCCGCAATCGTGGCCACCGCCCGCACCTCGGGCAGCCGCCGCGCCACGCCCAGCACGGCGGCGCCGCCCAGGCTATGGCCGATCAGCAGCGCCGGGGCCTGCCCGCGCGCGCGCATGAACTGCGCCACGGCCTCCAGGTCGGCCAGGTTCGACGAGAAGTTGGTGCTGGCGAAATCGCCCTCGCTGGCGCCGATGCCGGTGAAGTCGAAACGCAGCACGGCAATGCCCTGCGCGGTCAGCGCCCGCGCGATGCGCGACGCGGCCAGGCTGTCCTTGCCGCAGGTGAAGCAGTGCGCGAACAGCGCGTGCGCGCGCACGGGGCCGTCCGGCCACTCCATCCGCCCGGCCAGCGTGCCGCCCTGGCTGCCGGGAATCTCGATCTTTTCCACGCTCATGGTCGCCCCTGTGATGCCGCGTCTCGAACCTCCCCAGCATAGTCCACGCCGCCCCGCGCGTCAGGCGGCGTCGATCAGGCGTCGTCGATCAGCGCCGGGTCCATGTAGCGCGCGGCATAGGTCCGGTGGATGCCCGCGCCCAGGAACAGGTCGAACAGTTCGGCGTCGATATGCTGCTGGTCGCGCAGCCGCTTCATGATGGCGACGGCCTCCGACAGCGTCTTGGCCTTCTTGTACGGCCGGTCGGCCGCCGTCAGCGCCTCGAAGATGTCGGCGATGCCCATCATCCGTGCCAGCGGGCTCATCTGGTCGCGCGTCAGCCCGCGCGGGTAGCCGGTGCCGTCCATCCGCTCGTGGTGGCCGCCCGCAATCTCCGGCACCTCGCGCAGGTGCTTGGGGAACGGCAGCTTCGACAGCATGATCTGCGTCTGCACGATGTGGTCCTCGATCTTGAACCGTTCCTCCGGCGTCAGCGTGCCGCGCGCCACCGTCAGGTTGTGCAGCTCGCCGCGGTCGTACAGGTGCGGCGGCATGGTCAGCCGGAAGCCCCACGGGTTGTCCGCGGCGATGCGGTCGCGCGGCCCGCGCTCGATGATGTGCTCGGGCCGGTCCGCCAGCAGCGGCTCGTCCGCCGGCAGTGGCGCGGCGGGCCGGTCGCGCCGGCGCGCCAGTTCCTCCTGCGAGATGCCGAGCCGGTCGTCCAGCGTGCGCCGCCAGGTGCTCGCGCCAATCTCGCGCAGGCGCGCCTGGTCCGCCGCGTCCATCTGCTCGCCGCCGATGTTGCAGGCCGCCACGAACGCAAAGTCGTCGTCCAGCCCGCGCAGCGCCGCGTCACGGCGCGTCCGGGCCTGCGCCGGGTCCTCGCCATTGGCCACGGCCTCCAGGCAGGCAATCTCCGCGTCTCGCTTCAGCACCTCGAAGCGCATGCGCACCTCGTGGATGCGGTCGTAGCGGGCCTCAAGCTTGGTGGCCTTGTCGATGACGTCGTCGGGCGTGGTGACCTTGCCGCAGTCGTGCAGCCACGCCGCCACATGCAGCGCCTCCCACTGCGCCTCGGTTAGCTGGAACGACCGGTACGGGCCGTCCGTCGCGTCGCAGGCGGCCCGGGCCAGCATCTTGGTCAGCTCGGGCACGCGCGCGCAGTGGCTGCCCGTGTGCGGGCTGCGGGCGTCGATGGCGCCGGCCAGCAGGCGGATGAACGCGTCGAACAGGTCGCGCTGGGCCGTGGTCAGCTCGCCGACCTCGATCGCGCCGGCCGACAGGCTCGCCATCGTGCTGACAAACGCCAGCTGGGCCGCCTCCATCGGCGTGTCGCGCAGCACCAGCACCACGCCCAGCAGCGCCTGCTGGCGGTTGATCAGCGGGATCACGGCGCCGTGCATCGGCGCCGGCCCGCCCAGCACGTCCAGCCGGGCGCCGCGCACGTCCTGGCTGCCCAGATGGCCGACCAGCGCCCGGCCCTCGCGCACGGCCGAGCGTGCCAGCGGCAGCGCATCGCGGGGCAGCGGCTCGCCCATCTGCGCGGTCACGTCCTGGCCCTGCCGGTCAAAGCCGACCACGGGCCGCAGGCCGTCGCCCGGCTCCGCCAGGTACAGCGCGCCGGCCTGGCCGCCGGCGGCGCGCAGTGTCTCGCGCAGCAGCAGCGGCAGCAGCGTCTCCAGCCGATGCTCGGCCGAAACCGCTTGCGTGACATGGAGCATGCGCTGGATCGTGGCCCGCATCTCGTCCATCGTGCCGGCCAGCGCATTGACCTCGGTAATGCGCGAGCGGACCGAAACCGGGCGGACGAAATCGAAGCGGCGCACCGCGTCGGCCTCGGTGGCCAGCGACGCCAGCGGCCGCGAGACGCTGCGCGCCACCAGCCAGACCAGCGGCAGCGCCAGGAACAGCACCAGCCCCGTCACGGCCATGCCGAGTGCCGCCTGCCGCCGGGGCTCGTGCAGCAGTTCCGACTGCGGGATGGCCGACACCAGCACCAGCGAGTCGCTGGCGCCCGGGTTCAGCCGGTCGATCGACGTGTACCAGTCCTCGTCATCGGCATGCTCCAGCCCGACGCTTTCGGGGCCGCCGGACGGGCCAGCGGATGGCCCGGCGGCCGGCGGCCGGGACACCGTGCTCGCCGCCAGCCGCGTCAGCACCGCCAGCCCGTAGTCCTGCGGATTACCGAGCGGATGGGCCTCCATGGTGTCGGGCGCCGAGGCGGAATCGGGCGGGCGGCGATTGATCGCCACGAGCCGGCCCTGCGGGTCCAGCAACGCCAGCACCGCGCGCGGCGTCACGGTCTCGTGGTTCAGCAACTGGCCCAGCGCATCGAGCCGGAAATCGCCGCCCACCACGGCCCGGCGCGATCCGGTGGGCAGGGCCAGCGTGGCGCCGGACTCGCGGTCCGAATAGAACAGGTAGGGGTCCGTGCGCACCAGCGCGCCAGACGCCATCGCCTGCCGGTACCACGGGCGCTGGCGCGGGTCGAAGCGCGTGGCCAGGTCCGGCGCCGGCGCCTCGCCGGTCACGCGCAGGTCGGCGTCGAGGTAGAAGTAGCGGCCGCGCGGCGCGCCGGCCTCGCGGTCCACGCTCTGGATCAGGAAGGCGGTATGGCCCGGGGCGCCGTAGGTGGCCCGCTCGCGGTCGTCACGGACGGGCCGCACGAAGAAGAAGCTGCCATCCTCGTAGCCGATGTACAGCGACTGCAGCACCGGCGACGTCTCCAGCGCGTCGCGCACCAGCGCCACGCGCGCCATGCGCTGCGCGACGGTGGGCGCATCGGCCAGCGCGCTGTGGCTGACCAGCTTGACGGCCATCTGGGCCGGCCGCATCAGGTTGTCCACTTCCTCCAGCGTCTCGCGGCTGATCCGCTGCGTGGTGTCGGCCACCGAGCGTTCCAGCGTCGCCTTGGTCATCGTGTACTGGATGCCGGAGATCAGCGCGCCCAGCAGCAGCACCAGCGAGGCGAACCATAGCCAGACATGGAGATGGAGCGGCATGCTCCTGCGCACTGCGGTTGCCATACAGCCCTCCCGGTCGGGGTGCTTCATGAAACGACAGTTCAGCGTCCATCGAACCTGCGCGCAAGGCCCCGATTCTCAAAAGCGTCGACGACGAAGTCGATGAACACGCGCGTCTTGGGCGGCAGGAGCTTGCGGTTGGGATAGTAGAGCGTGAGCGGGCCGTTGTCTGCACACCAGCCCGGCAGCAGCCGCACCAGCGCCCCGGTTTCCAGCCACGGCGCCGCGTGGGGCATCGGCAGCAGCGCCACGCCCAGCCCCTGCATGGCGGCGTGGGCCATGGCCTCGGGGTCGTCGAAGATCAGCCGCGTGCGCGGTTCGGCCAGCGCGTCCTCGCCCACCTGGTTGCGCAGGCTGTAGGCCCGCAGGCGGCCGGTGGACGCGGACCGGCGGGCGATGCCGTCGAACGCGGCCAGGTCGGACGGGTGGCGCGGCAGCGGCCGGCCGCGCAGGTACGACGGCGCGGCCGTGGCGACGATGTGAGTGCGTGCCAACTGGCGCGCCACCACGCCCTCGGTCAGTTCGATGCCGCCACCGATGGCGGCATCGAAGCCGCCGGCGATCAGGTCGACCGCGCGGTTGTCGAAGTGCCAGTCCGGGACGATGGCCGGGTAGCGCGCCAGGAAGTCGCCCAGCAGCGGCACCAGGTATTCGCGGCCGAACGCCACGCCCATGCTCACCCGCAGCACGCCGGCCGGCTTGCCGTCGTCCTGCGCGGCGCTGGCAAACGCGTCGCGCAGTGTCGAATACGGGTCGGCCACCTGCCGCAGGAACTGCTCGCCGCCCAGCGTCAGCGTGAGCTTGCGCGTGCTGCGCTGGAACAGGCGCAGCCCCAGGTGCTGCTCCAGCCGGGCCACGTTCTTGCTGACGGCGGCCGGGGTCAGGCCCAGGCGCCGGGCGGCGGCCGAAAAGCTGCCGGTCTCGGCGCTCTGGACAAACGATTCGAGCAGGTTCAGGGCTTCCATGGCGCCGCATCTTATACCAATGGTTGAAGAAGTTGATCCGGATTTCCGCCTACCGGCAACGGAGTGCGCCGCCCATACTCGGTTCACCTTCACTGACATCCCAAGGAGCCGATCATGACCACCCCTCTCACCAACAAGGTAGCTTTCGTCACCGGCGGCGCACGCGGCATTGGCGCGGCCATCGTCCGCCGCCTGGCCCGCGACGGCGCCGCCGTGGCCTTCACGTACCAGAGCTCGGGCGCCGCCGCGCAGGAACTGGTGGCCGCCATCGAGGCCGCCGGCGGCCGGGCCCGGGCCTATGCCGCCGACGCGGCCGACGCCGCCGCGCTGACCCGCGCCGTCAACGACGCCGCGATCGACTTCGGCCGCATCGACATCCTCGTCAACAACGCCGGCGTGCTGTACCTGGGCCCGGTGGACACCTTCGCGCTGGAAGACTTCGACAAGACCGTGGCCGTCAACGTGCGCGCCGTGTTCGTGGCCAGCAAGGCCGCGCTGTCCCACATGGGCGAAGGCGGCCGGATCATCAACGTCGGCAGCACCAATGCGGACCGCATGCCGTTCGCCGGCGGCGCGGCGTACGCGATGAGCAAGTCCGCGTTGAAGGGGCTGGTGCAGGGCATGGCGCGCGACCTGGGCCCGCGCGGCATCACGGTCAACAACGTGCAGCCGGGGCCGGTGAACACCGACATGAACCCGGAAAACTCCGATTTCGCCACGTCGCTGCACGGGCTGATGGCGCTGCCGCGCCACGCCCATCCGGACGAGATCGCCAGCATGGTCGGATACCTGGCCGGGCCGGAATCGAGCTTCGTCACCGGCGCCAGCCTCAACGTGGACGGGGGCTTCGCGGCGTAACGGCTGCCTGGCCTCCACGACGCGCGACGGGCGGACGATGGTCCGCCCGTTGTCATTCTTGTATCTATTTGGAGACAAAGATCGCAAGCAAGGCGCAAATGCGAACAATTCCTATTTATAATTCGGCGCTTTCGTCACCTCGGTGACGCCTTTTTCGCCGCATCTTGCGGCCCCGCCGGAAATCCCCGATGTCGCTTCGCTGTCTGCTTACGCCCACCGCCCTCGCCTGCCTGTCCCTGTTTGCCCTTGCCGCCCATGCCGATGACAACGGCAGCGTGCTGCCCACCGTCACGGTCAGCGCCGGCGCCAATACCGGCGCCGACGTCGGCTTTGCCACGCGCCGGGCGGCCGGCGTGACGAAATCGAACGAATCGGCGGCGGACAGCGCGCAGTCCATCACCGTCATCACGCGCGACCTGATGGACAGCCAGCAGTCGCAAACGCTGAGCGACGTGCTCTGGAACGCCGCCGGCGTCTCGGCCAACACCTACGGCCGGCGCGGCTGGGACGACTTCATCATCCGCGGCCAGCGCGCGTCCGAATCGGTCTTTGCCGACGGGCTGCTGGTGGACAGCAACAACCGCGTGGCGCAGGAAGTGTTTGGCGCCGAGCGCGTGGAAGTGCTCAAGGGGCCGGCGTCGGTCCTGTTCGGCCAGGTGCAGCCGGGCGGGCTGGTCAACATCGTCACCAAGCGGCCCCGGCCCGAACTGTTCGGCGAACTGGGCCTGACCGTTGGCAACTACGGCCTGCGGCAGGTGACCGCCGACGTCGGTACGCCGCTCAAGCCCGGCAGCAAGGCCGCGTTCCGGCTGACGGCGCTGGCGATGGACAGCGACGACCCCACCGACCACGTCTGGTACCGCAACCGCTACGTCGCGCCGTCGCTGACGCTCGATTTTGGCGAGCGCACCGATTTCACGCTGCTGGTCAGCCACAACGAGCGCCACTACGTGCGCCAGCAGGGCCTGCCGGTCAACGGCACGCTGACGCCCAACGTCAACGGCGTGGTGCCCAGTTCGCGCTTCATCGGCGAGCCCGGCGCCCAGCCCTACGATGGCGAGCAGAACCGCGTGGGCTACGCGCTGACCCACCGCTTCGATTCTGGCTGGACGGTCAACCAGAACCTGCGCTACCAGACGTCGTCGCTGACGGGCACGTTCGTCACGGCCGGCACGATGGCCGTGAACAGCCAGACGCTGAACCGCAGCGCCACGCAGCAGGACTTCTCGGGCGATTCGTTCGGCGTGGACACCAACGTGCAGAAGACGTTCGCGTTCACCGGCCACCAGCACAGCCTGACCTTCGGCATTGACTACCGGCACACGAAGGAAGACCGGCTGCAGAAGACCTGCCGCGTGGCCGCGCTGAACGTCTACCGGCCCGTGTACGGCGCCGCCATCAACTGCCCGGCCAGCTTCAGCACCGACAGCACCGACACGCTCAACGCGCTGGGCCTGTACTTCCGCGACCAGATCCGCATTGCCGACCGCTGGACGGTCACGGCCGGCGTGCGCCACGAAACCGCGCGCTCGGCCAGCACCAACCGGCTGGCCGGCACGCGCACCGACAACGACGACCACGCCGTCACCGGCAGCGCCGCCGTGATGTACGACCTGACGCACTGGGCCCGCCCGTACGTCAGCTACGCCACGTCGTTCCTGCCGAACATCGGCACCGACGTGAACAACAGCACGTTCAAGCCCGAGAAGGGCCGCCAGGTGGAAGTGGGCGTGAAGTTCGACATGCCGGGCAAGACCGGCCTGCTGACGCTGGCGGCGTTCGACCTGACCCGCAAGAACGTGCTGGCGTCGGACCCGATCAACACCGGCTTCAGCGTGGCCGTGGGCGAGCAGCGCTCGCGCGGTTTCGAGGCCGAGCTGACGCAGGACCTGGGCAATGGCCTGAGCGTGACCGGCGCCTACGCCTACATCGACAGCGAGGTGACCGAGGACACGGTAGCGGCCAACGTGGGCAAGCCGCTCAACGCGGTGCCGCGGCACAGCTTCTCGCTGTGGACGCAGTACCGCTTCCGCGGCGCGCTGGCTGGCTGGTGGGCCGGCGTGGGCGCGCGCGGCGAAAGCGCCAAACGCGGCTACAGCTTCAGCTACACCGTGCCGGGCTACGCGGTGGCGGACCTGGGCGTCGGCTACACGGCCAACCACTGGCGCGCCGCGCTCAACATCAAGAACGTGTTCGACAAGGCGTACTACGCGGGCGGCCTCAACAACAACGTGCTGCCGGTGGGCAACCCGCGCGTGGCGATGCTGAACGTCGTGGTCAACTACTGATCGGCGGGGGCCTGCGCCGCCAGCGTCATCGGCTTCGCGCGGCGGCGCGACTTCGTCGCCAGGTTCTCTTCCTGCTTCCTGCCAATCAAGGGCCGTAGTTGACGACTCAACCTGAACAGAGCGTGGATTGACATCGGCCGATCGGCGGATCCATGGCGCGGGCCGGCACAAAGTTGCGAACAACAGGCGGTGTGAGACAATCGCAGCCGGTTTCCAGCCGGATTGCCGGCATTCCTTTTTGGCGCCCCCTTCATGTCCAGCACCATCCAGCAGTCCCCGGCCACGTCCGACATGCGCGACCCCTGGTCGGACCTCGACGAAGCCGGCACCGGCCTGACCGTCAACGATTTCCTCACCACGATGCTGAGCCAGCTTGTCACGGCGCTGCGCAACAGCGTGACCGAGCCCTATGCGTCGCAGTTCGACCTGACCGTGCCGGAATGGCGCATCCTGGCGCTGCTGGCCCATGGCGAGCCGATGTCGTTTGCCGAGCTGGTGCGGCAGTCCACGTCGGACAAGGCGCTGGTCAGCCGCACGCTGCGGCTGCTGGAAGACCGGGGACTGGTCACGCTGGAATCGGAAGGCACCACGCCGCGCAAGCGCCTGGCCTGCAAGATCAGCGAAACGGGCGCCGCGCTGCATGCCCAGGTCATCCCGCTCGCGCGGCGCGGCCAGGCGTCGGTGATCCGCCTGCTGACGCCCGAGGAACGGCACGGGCTGTACACGGGCCTGCGCAAGCTGCACGGCATCTGCACCGGCGCTGGCAAGCCCTGAGCTGGCACGCCTAGCGGAACGGCGTCTGCAGGATGCCCATCAGCGTGCGGATGCCGTCGCGGTAGTTGCCCAGCCGCATGTTCTCGTCAAAGCTGTGCTGGTTGTTGTCCGCGTTGACCAGCGGCACGATCACGAACGGCGACTTCAGCGCCTGCACGGCGGCGCCCGTGGGCACCGTGCCACCCATCATGCGGATCTGCACCGGCGCGCGGCCGTAGGTGTCCTGCATCACGCCCTGCAGCCACTTGCTGACCGGCGCGTCCAGGTCGGTCCGCGCGGCAGAGCTGGACGCCGATACCTCGCCGGCCGTCAGCGACGCCAGCTTCGGATAGCGCGCCCGTTCCTCGGCCGTGGGCTCGCCGTTCACCAGGTGGTAGCCCTGCTTCTCGATGTGCTTGCGCAGCAGCGCCACCAGCGTCTCGGGCGGCGTCTCGGGCACCGTGCGCAGGTCGATATCGGCCACTGCCACTTCCGGGATGATCGTGCGCGCCTTCGGGCCGACGTCGCCGGCCGCAATGCCGCGCACGTTCAGGCTCGGGTACTGCATCGCCTCCTGGTAATTGGCGCCCACCTTCTCGGGGCTGGCAATGCCCAGCCGGCGCTTCAGCGCGGCCTCGTCGTCTGGCACGGCGGCCATGATCTGCCGGGCGCGCGCGTCGATCTTCACCGGCGTGTAGTAGCCGGGAATGGTCACGCGGCCGTTGTCGTCCTTCATCGACGCCAGCAGGCTCGCCATGCGCTGCACCGGGTTGGCCGAATAGTTGCCGTAGTGGCCGCTGTGCAGCCCCTGCGACGCGCCGAACACCTTGAGCTGCACGAGCTGGATGCCGCGATTGCCGAACACCAGCGTGGGCTGGTTGCTCTGGTGCATCGGGCCGTCCAGGATCACCATGCCGTCGTTGCGCAGCAGCGCGAGGTTCTGGCCGATGACCTGCCCCAGCGACGGCGAGCCCTTTTCCTCCTCCGAATCGAGCAGCACCTTGATGTCGACGCCGGGCTCCACGCCGGCGGCCTTCAGCGCGTCCATCGCGGCCAGGAACATCACGATGGGCCCCTTGTCGTCCGACGATGACCGCGCAAACAGCCGCCATTCCGGGTCCACCGGGCCCGCGTAGAGCTTGTCCAGCGGCAGCGCCTCCCACTTGCCGTCGGCCGTGCGGGCCTTCAGCGTGGCGTCCCACGGGCTCTTCTGCGCCCACTGCGACGGCGTGACCGACTGGCCGTCCAGGTGCATGTAGAACAGCACGGTCTTGCGGCCAGCAGCCGGGGCGCCCGGCGCCGCGTACTCGGCGTAAACCATCGGCTTGTCGCCATTGGGCAGCGCGCGGGCCTGGAAGCCGCGCCGCGCGAACGCCTTGACCAGCCAGTCCACGTTCTTCTGGATGTCGGCCGGCACGGTGGCGTCGTTGGGAATGGCGAGCAGTTCCACCCACTCCTTGTAGCTGGCCGCCGCAGCGCGGTCGGCCGACTGTTCCAGCTGGCCGCGATCCAGCGTGGCGGCCTGCGCCGTGCCGAGCATGGCCAGCACGAAGGCGGCCATGGTCAACCGACGAATACGGGCGTGGGGAGCCGATGGGGCGTGCATGTCTTCCTCTTCTGTCGTGGTAGGGCAACGCGCATTATGCGCCGCATCCGCAGCATGCAAGAAGCCCCGCCCGCTGCCCAGGTGCCGGCCGCCATGGGCCCTGGCGCGGCGAAATTTACAACGGTGCGCAACTTGGCGACCCGGAATGCGCGCGCCGGGGCCTGCAGCCCGCGCCAGCGCTGGCGCCGCGCGCTGGTACGAAACATGCGCTGGCACGAATCCACCCGCATCCTTCCTGGAGACGCCCATGGACCCGAACGAACCGAACAACATCAATCCGCCGACTTCCCAGCAGAAGCTGCAATCCGATACCCGGCAACTGGCGCAGGACCTGGACGACCTGCTGGCCCAGCTGCCCAACCTGACCGGCGAAGCCATCCAGGCGGCCAAGGAGAAATTCCTGTCCAAGGCCGCGCAAGGCTCTGACAAGCTCGCGTCGATCAAGGCGTCGGTCACCGACAGCATGTCGCGCGGCCAGGAATGCGTGACCGATTACACGCACAAGGAGCCGATGAAGGCACTGGGCATGGCGCTGGGCGTCGGCGTGCTGCTGGGCGCGCTGCTCTGCCGGCCGACCCATCGTTCCAGCCGCTACGACGACTGAACGTCTCCCCGACGCCCGCCCGCCTGACGCCGCGCATCGCGTGGAGGGTCAGGCAGGCGGGCCGTCGCGGCGCGCCAGATCGCCAAGTGCCGTGTGGAGGATATCGGCCAGCCGTTCCACCTCCGGCGGCATCGTCGCGGCGGCGCGCACCATCGCCAGCGACATCGAGGGCAGCGCCGGCAGGCCCGACGCCTCGGGCGACAACGCGCGCACCCCGGCCGGCAGCCCGTAGCGCGAGCGCACGGTCAGCCCCAGCCCGGCGGCGGCCGCGGCCCACAATCCCCCCAGGTTCGGACTCGAAAACGTGACCCGCCAAGGCCGACCTGCACGGTCCAGCGCCGCGGTGGCCGCCGCGTGGAACTGGCATGGCCGGTCGAAGGCCACCAGCGGCAGCGGATCGCCATCGGCCGGCTCCCAGCGCTCCGTCGCGGAACCGACCCAGCACATCGGCACGGCGTCCAGCCGCTCCACGTGCCGCGGGCCCAGCACATAACCGTCGATCTCCGCCGCCATGGCCGGCTGCATGTCGGCCCACACCAGCGCCAGGTCGCAGCCGCCGGCATCGATCCGCGCAAGCAGGTCGGCATTGCGCGACACCACCGCCTCGATGCGTATCTTGGGATGCGCCCGCGCAAACCGGCCCAGCACCTCGGGCAGCAGCCCCTCGCCAAATTCCTCCTGCAGGCCGAGCCGGATGCCGCCCGACAGGTCCACGCCCCGCACGGCCGTCACGGCTTCGTCGTTCAGGTCGACCAGCCGGCGCGCGTAGCCGAGCATCGCCTCGCCGGCCGCCGTCAGCGCCAGGCCCCGGCCAGACTTGCGGAACAGCGGCGTGCCGGCCTGCTCTTCGAGCTTGCGGATCTGGGCGCTGATGGCGGAGGTGGAGCGGCCCACGCGATCCGCCGCGCGGGCAAAACTGCCCAGTTCCATGCCGGCCAGCAGGCTGCGCAGCGCGGCCACATCGAGATTGGTTCGGGACATGGCAACCATCCTGTTTTATCGAACGATTAGCGGAATATTTTCCGATTTTCAGGATGGATTCTCGGTGACAGACTGGACCGCGTCAAACCACTTCCGGATCACGTGTCACCCATGTCCCCGCACACCTTGTGTCTGTCCGATGGCGGCCGATCGCTGGCGCCATCCCATCGCTGGAAGGTCCTGGGCGTCGGCGTGGCGGCCAACGCCAGCGTGCTGGCCGCCGTCAGCGGCCTGCCCACCACGGCCGTCTGGATGCGCAGCGGCTACCAGCTCGACACCGCCGAAGTCGGCCTGGCCGTGGGCGCCATCGGGCTCGGCACCGCCCTGTCCGAACTGCCGTGGGGCCTAGCCGCCGACCGCTGGGGCGACCGCCCCGTGCTGCTGGCCGGCCTGACGGCCACCTGCGCGGCGTTGCTGGGCATGGCGCTGTGGCTGGCGCCGGCCGCCGGGCATCTGCCGTCGCTGGCGTGGCTGGTCGTCGCCATGACGGTGGTGGGGCTGGTCGGCGGTAGCGTCAATGGCGCCAGCGGCCGCGCCGTGATGCGCTGGTTCCGCGAGGGTGAGCGCGGCCTGGCGATGAGCATCCGCCAGACCGCCGTGCCGCTCGGCGGCGGCATCGGGGCGCTGACGTTGCCGTGGCTGGCATCGACCTACGGCTTTGCCTGGGCCTATGGCTGGGTGGCATTGCTGTGCGGCATCGCGGCCGGGCTGACATGGCACTGGCTGCACGAGCCGCCCGACAGCCACGCCGGCGCCGCCGCCCCACCCACGCACGAGAATCCGCTACGGCGCGCCGCGGTCTGGCGTCTCGTGCTCGGCATCGGCCTGCTCTGCGTGCCGCAGTTCGCGGTGCTGACGTTCGCGTCGATCTTCCTGCACGACTACGCCCACGCCGGGCTCGGCACCATCACCGCCACGCTGGTCGCGATCCAGGCCGGCGCGATGGCCGCCCGCATCTGGAGCGGCCGCTGGACCGACCGCCACGGCAACCGCCGCGCCTACCTGCGCGGCTGCACGCTGCTATCGGCCGCGGCCTTCCTGCTGCTGGCCGCCGGCGTGTACGCCAGCGCAGCCAGTCCCGCGCTGATGGCCGCGCTGCCGGTGCTGCTGGCACTGGCCGGCATCGCCGTCTCGGCCTGGCACGGCGTGGGCTACACCGAACTGGCCGCCATGGCCGGTCCCGACCGCGCCGGCACCGCGCTCGGCATGGCCAACACCGCAGTCTTCCTCGGCTTCTTCCTGACCCCGCTCGCGCTGCCGCATTGGCTGGCGCTGACGTCATGGCCGGTGGTGTGGGCCACCACGGGCGGGCTGGCGCTGCTGGTCTGGCCGTTGTTTCGGGCGGGTGGGCGTCGGTGAGGATTTGCTGCGGGTGATGGCCTGACCGCCGGCCAGGCGCCGGCGGCGTACTCCCCGTCGCGCCAGCCAACAAAAAAAGCCGGAGCACCCGCCCCGGCTTTTTCCATCCCACCCCGGCTCAATGCGCCAGCGAGTCGGTCAGGCGGTTGTCGTTGTCCGGCTCGCCTTCCTCGTCGGGCCAGCTTCGGCCAACCATCCACTCGTAGAGCGTCGGCAGCACGATCAGCGTCAGCAGCGTGGCCGTGATCAGGCCGCCGATGATGACGATGGCCAGCGGGCGCTGGGTTTCCGAGCCGATGGCACGCGAGATGGCCATCGGGAACAGGCCCAGCATGGCCAGCATGGCGGTCATCAGCACCGTGCGCAGGCGGTCCATCGATCCGGTCAGCACGGCCTGGCGCACCGACATGCCTTCCTGCCGCAGCTGGTTGAAGTACGTCACCATCACCACGCCGTTCAGCACGGCCTGCCCGAACAGCGCGATGAAGCCGATGGCGGCCGACACCGACAGCGGGATACCGGTCAGGAACAGCGCGAACACGCCGCCGATCAGCGCGAACGGGATGTTGGAGATGATCAGCGCCGCGCTCTTGAACGACTGGAACGCATTGAACAGCAGCAGGAAGATCAGCAGCACCGACAGCGGCACCACGATCGACAGCCGTGCCATGGCGCGCTCCTGGTTCTCGAATTCGCCAGACCAGCTGATCTTGACGTCTTCGGCATTGACGTTCTTCTTGACCAGCGCCTGCATGTCCTTCACCACGCTGCCCATGTCGCGGTCGTGGATGAAGATGCCGATCGACGTGGTGCGCTGGCCGTTCTCGCGGCTGATGTTCATCGCCCCGGACGCCGCGCGGAACGTCACGAGCTGCGACAGCGGCACCTGCGCGCCGTCGGCGGTCTGCATGAAGATGTTCGGCAGGTTCGGCAGCTCGCGCTCGCCGGGCCGCAGCCGCACCACCACGCTGAAGTGGCGCTCGCCTTCCCACAGCTCGGTGGCCGCCTTGCCGGCCAGCGCGCTTTCCATCAGGTCCTGCACGTCGGCCACGTTGATCCCGTAGCGGGCCGCCTGGGCGCGGTCGAATTCCAGCACGTACTGCGGCAGTTCGCCGTCGCGGTCGATGAACGCGCGCATCACGCCCTTGACCGACTGCACGTTGGCCAGGATCTGGTCGGCCACCTGCTTGTTGTGCTCCAGGCTGTCGCTCTGCACCTTGATCACGATCTGGCCCTTGATCTGCGAGATGCTTTCCAGGATGTTGTCGCGCACCGGCTGCGAGAAGTTTGGCTCGATGCCCGGCAACTGGCGCAGGTTGTGGTTGATCTCCTCGATGATCCGGCGCTTGTCGTAGCCGGCGCGCCACTTCTGGTCGCCCTTCAGGTCCACCAGGATTTCCACGGTGTTGATGAGCTTCGGGTCGGTGCCATCGTCGGGGCGACCCACCTTCGAGATCGTCGTGTTGACCTCCGGCGTCTTGCGGATCACGCCGCGCAGCATGCGGGCCTGGTCGCGCGCCTCGTCCAGCGACACCGACGCCGGCAGGTCGAAGCTGACCCACATCGAGCCCTCGTCCAGCTCGGGCAGGAATTCGCTGCCCAGGAACTTGCCCACGCCGAACGTCACCACCAGCAGCCCCAGCGCCACGCCCACCACCGTCTTCTTGTTGTCCAGCGCCCAGGCCAGCATCGGCTCGTAGAGCCGCTTGCAGAAGCGGACGACGAAGTTGTCGTCGTGGGCGATGTTCTTCGTGAGCAGCAGGTGGCACAGCAGCGGCACGACGGTCAGCGACAGGATCAGCGATCCGATCAGCGCGCCGGTCACCGTGTACGCCATCGGCGCGAAGATCTTGCCCTCGTGGCGCTGCAGCGTGAAGATCGGGATGTGCGCGGCGATGATGATGACCATCGAGAACACGGTGGGCCGGCCCACCTCGGTGGTGGCCTGCAGGATCGCGTACAGCCGCGCCTTGCTGTCCTGGATCTGCTGCTCCTTGAGCTCGCCCAGCCGCTTGAAGATGTTCTCGACGACGATCACCGCGCCGTCGACGATGATCCCGAAGTCCATCGCGCCCAGCGACAGCAGGTTGGCCGGGATGCCCACCCAGGTCAGCCCGATGAACGTGGACAGCAGCGACAGCGGGATCACCAGCGCCACGATGGCCGCCGCGCGCACGTTCGCCAGGAACAGGTACAGCACGGCCAGCACCAGCAGCGCGCCTTCCACCAGGTTGCCGAACACCGTGTGCAGCGTCTTGTCGATCAGCGTCGAGCGGTCGTAGTACGGCACGATCTTCACGCCCTTGGGCAGGATCTGCGTGTCCAGCAGATCGATCTTCTGCTTCAGCGCCTCCAGCACCACCGACGGGTTCTCGCCCTTGCGCATGACCACGATGCCCGACACGATGTCGTCCTCGTCGTCCTGCCCCATCAGCCCCTGCGGCGGCGCCGAGCCCACCTTCACCTCGGCAATGTCCTTCACCAGGATCGGCGTGCCGTTGTTCTCGGCCACCACCACGTTGGCGATGTCGGCCGACGAGCGGAAGCTGCCCAGCGAGCGCAGCAGGTACTGCTGCCGCCCGTGCGCCACCGCGCCGCCGCCGGCGTTGGAATTGCCGCGCTGCAGCGCCGTGAACAGTTGCGACAGCGAGATGCGGGCGTCGCGCATGCGGCCCAGGTTCGGGTTCACTTCGTACTGCTTGATCGACCCGCCGATCGTCACCAGGTCGGCCACGCCCGGCACCTGGCGCAGGTTCTTTTCCACCACCCAGTCCTGCAGCGTGCGCAACTGCTGGGGCGTGTAGCCCTTGCCGGTCAGCCGGAAGCGGAAGATCTCGCCGATGGCCGTCGACAGCGGCGCCAGCTCGGGCTGCACGCCGTCGGGCAGGTCCACGCTGCGCAGGCGCTCGATGATCTGCTGGCGCGCGGTCACGTCGGTGGCCTTGTCGTTGAAGGTCACCATCATGAACGACAGGCCGAACTGGGTGTGCGAGAACACCCGCACGGAATTCGGCGTGCCGGCCAGCGCGGTCTCGATCGGGATCGTCACCTGGCGCTCCACCTCCTCGGCGGCGCGGCCCGGGTACAACGTGATCACGTTGACCTGGATGTCCGACACGTCCGGAAAGGCCTCGATCGGCAGGTTCTTGAACGCGGCCAGGCCGCCCGCGATGAAGATGATCAGGCCGAGCCAGACAAACAGCTTCTGGTGCAGCGCGAAATGAACAATGCGCGAAATCATCGGTCCGCCGTCCTCATTGCTTGGCGGACGCCCGCGCGGCGTTCACCGCGGTGGCATCGCGCAGGATGTCCTGCAGGTAGAGGTTGCCGTCCGTGATGACCACGTCGCCGGCCTTGAGGCCCTGGACCACCTCGGTCGTGCCGGGCAGCGTCACGCCGAGCTTCACCTCCCGGCGCTCGAACACGAACGGCGTGGCCGACGTGCGCACGAACACGTAGTTCCTGTTGTCGGCCAGGAACACGGCCTTGGACGGCACCGAGATACCCTGGAACGACGCCGCCTGCAGCTTCGCGGTCACGTACATCTCCGCCTTCAGGCGGCGGTCGGCGTTGGGCACCGCCAGCCGCACCTTGACGCTGCGCGACGTGGGGTCGACATAGTCCGCGATCTTGACCACGGTGCCCAGGAACGTCTCGCCCGGATAGGCCGCGCTGGTGAGCTGCACGGACACGCCGGCCTTGAACAGGCCCAGGTCCGCCTCGGCCGCGTCAAGCTGGGCCCAGAGCGTGGACGGATCGGTAATCAGGAACAGCGGCGCGTTGGGCTGCTGGTCGGGCCGGAGCTCCATGCCGGTATTGATATTGCGCTCGACCACCACGCCGTCGATGGGGCTGCGCAGGGCGAAGCGCTGGTTCACCGCGTCGCCGCCGCCCGCGCCGTACATGCGCAGCGCGGCCTGCGTGCGGGCCAGGTCGGCCGCGGCACGGGCGTTGTCGGCCTGGGCCTGCTCGAAGTCTTTCTGCGCGATCACGCCGGCCTGGTACAGCTCGCGCTGGCGCGCCAGCGACTTGGCCGCCACGGCGCTGTCGGCGGCGGACTTGCGCGCGTCGGCCTGCGCCACGCCAAAGTCCGGCGACGTCAGCATGGCCAGCGGCTGCCCGGCCTTCACGGTGGCGCCGGGCTGCACCAGGATCTCCATCACGCGCCCGGCGAATGGCGTGGCCACGCGCACGGTGCGGTCCTCGTTCCAGACCAGCCGGCCCGGCATGCTCAGCATGCGGTCGCCGCCGCTCTGCACGGGCTGGCCCACCACCCCCGGCAGCGCCTTGACGCTGGCCGGGTAGGCGATGGTCTGCCCGGTGATCTTCGGATCGTCGTCGTTGTCCGGCACTTCCTTCTTGCCGCAGCCGGCCAGCACCAGCGCGCACAGCGACAGGACGGCGGCCATCCGCACGGCACCGGGACGGCCCGAGCGGGCGCCACGGGAGAAAAACGGGAAATCAAGGACGCGACGCATCGGTACGAACCTGGGGAAGCTTGTTGATATCGGATTGGGTGGTCTGCAGCGCGGTCAGGTAGGCCGACAGCGCCTTGGCATAGTTGCCCTGCGCCTCCACGGCCTCCACCCGCGTCTGGCGCAGCGCGCGGCGCGCGTCCAGCAGGTCCAGCACGCCGCTGGCGCCCTTCGAATAGGCGAACTCGGCGCTGTTGGCCACGCTCTCGGCGGCCGGCAGCACCGATTCCCGCATCTGCTGCAGGCTGGCCCGCGCGGCATCCAGTTGCGCGCGCAGCCGGCCGATGTCGTTCTGGGCTTCGAGCAGGATGCGGTTGCGGTCGTCCAGCGCGGCGTAGTAGTCCACCTCGGCGCGGCGCGCCTCGCCGCCGTAGCTGTGGCGCACGAACAGCGGGATCGACACGAACGCGCCGTAGCTGTTGCCGCTGCCGGTGGTGTTGGTCTCGGAGATCGGATAGTGCTCGTACTGCACGCCGACGGTCACGTCGGGCACGCGACCGGCGCGGGCCAGGTCGCGCTGCGACGCCGCCGCCGCCAGCCGGGCCTCGGCCGCGGTCACGTCGGGCCGGCGCTGCAGCACGTCGGGGTCGAAGGCCGGCACGGGGGCGTCGGGCGCCGGCCAGTCAGCCACCAGCCGGTTGTCGGCCAGCGTGCTCGGCACGCCCATGGCGGCGGCCAGTGCGGCCTTGTCACTGGTGTGGTCGGCAATTGCGTTGCGCAGGTCGCTCTGGGCGCGCAGGGTTTCCAGCTGGAGCTTGGTCACGTCGGCGCGCGACACGTCGCCCGCCTTGAGCCGCACCTCATTGGCCTGCTGCGTGCGGCCGTACAGGCCCACCATCTCGGTGAGCACTTCCACGCGGGTCTGGCTGACCACGGCCTCGTACCACGCCTGGTCCACCGCGCCAAGCTGCTGGGCCACCACGGCCTGCGTCTGCTCGCCGGCCGCGGCGCTGGCCTTGCGGGCGGCCTCGGTGCGCAGGTTGCCCTTGTTGGCGGTCTCGATGACCTGGTCCACGCGGACCGTCGAATCCACGGTCTTGCTGCGCAGGTTGCCGGCGCCCACGCCCAGGTGCGGGTTGATGTTGGCCACGCCCAGGCTCAGCACCGGGTTGGGCCGCTGGGAGGCAATCTGGATATCGGCCTGGCTGGCTTCCTCGCTGCGGCGCGCCGCGATGATGTCGCGATTGCAGCGCAGCGCGTCGAGCCGGGCCTGCGCCAAGGTCAGGGCCGCCCGGGCCGGCGGCGCCACGCAGGGGCCGTCGGGCGGCATGGGCGCGCTGGCCGCGCGGCCAACGCTGGCGGCCAGGGCAAGCAACGCTGCCACGGCCACGCGGGGTACGGGAAAATGCACGATCAGTCTGGCTCGATTCGACTTGCGGTCTGCAGTAAACGACCGTGCCAGCGGATTGGTGCACCGGGTAAGCGACTTTTATGGTTGTTTCATTTCCCGGGCGGCTTCCGTTGCCGCGATGCAATGGGCGTGGCACGACTCCACGCGCATTGGAACGCAACCTGATTACAAACGGCTTTCATCCTGCTGCGTTTGTTCGACATTTGCCGCGAACCCGCCGGTCAGGGAAAACACCGATTGGCGCCGCAGGGCCGCTATCGCCCCAACGCCGCGACAATGCGCTGCGCCCGTTCCAGCACCGGGCGGTCCACCATCTTGCCGTCCACGGCGATGGCCGCGCCCTGCGCCGCGGCGGCCTGCTCCACCACCCGACGCGCCCATGCCGCCTCCTGCCCGGTCGGCGCCAGCGCGCGATGCACGCCTTCCACCTGGTTGGGATGGATCAGCAGCTTGGCGCCAAAGCCGAAGCGCCGGCCGCGCTGCGTGTCGGCGGCCAGTGCGTCGGCGTCGCCGATGGCGGTGCAGACGCCGTCCACCGGCGCGGGCAGCCCGGCCGCGCGCGAATGGAGCACGATCTGGCTGCGGAATGCATGCAGCGGCAGGTCGTCGTCGGCCACGTCGAGGTCGAACATCAGGTCGATGCTGCCGAACAGCAGCCGCGTGACGCCCGGTGCCTGCGCCACGTCGCGCAGGCTGGCAAACCCGGCGGCGGTCTCCAGCAGCGCATGGCACGGCGTGTCGGGCAGCCCGGCCCGCAAGGCCGCCAGCGCGCCGGGGTCGGCCTTGGGCAGCACGATCTCGCGCACCGACTGCGCGCGGCAAAACGCCAGATCGTCGGCAAAGTAGACGGTATCGGCGCCATTCACGCGCAGCAGCAGCGCCACGCCGGCCGCGTCGGCCTGGTCCTGCAGCGTGCGCCATGGGTCGCGCAGGCCGTCCCGCGCCACCTGCTTGGCGTCGGGCGCGACGGCGTCTTCCAGGTCGACGATCACGGCATCGGCGCCGGCCGCGATGGCCTTGCCGATGCGCTCCGGGCGCGACCCCGGCACGAACAGGTAGCTGCGCGGCAGGCGGGCGGTGGATGTGGTCATGCCGGCTCCCTCAGACCACGCCATCGGCATGCAGGCTGGCGATCTGCGCGGGCGTGCAGCCGGCCTCGGCCAGAATGGCGTCGGTGTGCTGGCCCACGGCCGGCACGGGGTCCATCCGTGCATCGGTCATGCCCGGCGGCAGCAGCGCCGGCACCGGGCCGGCGGCGGTATCCACCTGGCGCCAGCGCTGGCGCGCGGCCAGTTGCGGGTGGTGCCAGACGTCGGCCATGGTATTGACGTTGGCGTTGGCGATATTGGCCGCTTCCAGCCGCGCCACCACCTCGGCGGCGGTCAGGCGTGCGAAGGTCTCGACGATCCGCGCGCGCAACTGGGCGCGGTTGGCGCTGCGCAGGCTGTTGGTGGCAAACGCCGCCTGCGTGGCCAGATCCGGCTCCTGCAGCACCACCTTGCAGAACACAGCCCACTCGCGCTCGTTCTGCAGGCCCAGCATCACGGTCTTGCCGTCGCCGGTGGGGAACGGCCCGTACGGGTAGATCGTGGCGTGGGCGGCACCGGCGCGCGGCGGCGGCTCGGCGCCTTCGAACGCGTAGTACATCGGGAAACTCATCCACTCGACCATCGATTCCAGCATCGACACGTCGATGCGCTTGCCGCGCCCGGTCTGGCCCCGCTCGATCAGCGCGGCCAGCACGTTGCTGTAGGCGTACATGCCGGCGGCGATGTCGGCCACCGACGCCCCGGCCTTGACGCCTTCGTCCGGCGTGCCGGTCACCGACACAAAGCCCGATTCGCTCTGCACCAGCAGGTCGTACGCCTTCTTGTCCCGGTAGGGGCCGTCGCCGCCGTAGCCCGAGATATCGCAGACGATCAGGCGCGGATAGCGGGCCGACAGCGTGTCGTAGTCCAGCCCCAGCCGTGCCGACGCGCCCGGCGCCAGGTTCTGCACCAGCACGTCGGTCTTCTCCAGCAGCGCCGCCAGCACCGGGGCCGCGCCGGGCGCCTTGACGTCCAGCGTCAGGCTTTCCTTCGAGCGGTTGGTCCAGACGAAGTGCGACGACAGCCCGCGCACCCGGCTGTCATACGCGCGTGCGAAATCGCCCGGGCCCGGCCGTTCGATCTTGATCACGCGCGCGCCCAGGTCTGCAAGCTGGCGCGTGCAGAACGGCGCGGCAATGGCCTGTTCGAGGGAGAGGACGGTGATGCCTTCAAGCGGTCTGGACATGGCAGTGTCTGGGGCGGATGGTGCGCATGGCACGATGGCGCCCAATCTACCCGCCCGCGCCGCCGCTGTGAAATAGCAATTGCGGAAGGCACCATAAGTAGAATCAATACCCTGGCGTTTTGCAATCTGATAGATCGACCAAGGGGAGAACCGGGATGGACATCCGCGCCATGCGCTATTTCGTGGCCATCGTCGACCACGGCAGCCTGACCCGCGCCGCCGAGGTGGTCTGCGTGGCACAGCCGGCGCTGTCCCAGCAGCTTGCCGCGCTGGAGGACGAATTCGGCGTGCCACTGGTGCACCGGGGCGCCAAGGGCGTGCGGCCTACCGAGGCCGGGCGCACGCTTTACCGCCATGTGCGCAACATCCTGCGACAGATCGAGATTGCCGGCGCCGACGTGCGCGTGGCCGGCAGCGAGGTGTCCGGCACCGTGGCGGTCGGGCTGCCCACCACGGCGGCGGCGGCCTTCGGCATGGCGCTGGTGCGCACGGTGCGCCAGCGCTACCCGCAGGTGCGGCTGCAGCTCTTCGAGAGCATGAGCGGCTATATCTCCGAACTGCTGAACCAGAACCGGCTGGACTTTGCCATCCTGTTCCGCGACACGCCGTCGCGCGCCGTGGAGCCCGAGCCGCTGGCCACCGAACCGCTTTACCTGATCGGCACGCCACCCGGCCCCGCGCCGCGCAGCCGGGGCGACACGGTGCCGCTCAAGGCGCTGGACGGCCTGCCGCTGGTACTGCCCAGCGGATCGCAGGGCCTGCGCGAGGTGGTGGAGCGCAGCTTTGCCAAGGCCGGCATCGCGCTGAACGTGGTGGCGGACCTGGATTCGCTGCCGATCCTGCTGGCCGCCGCGCGCGAGGGGCTGGCCTGCACGGTGCTGCCCGCGTCGTCGCTGGACGAATCCGACGCCGCCATGCCGCGCCGCCGCATCACGCCCGAACTGCGCCGCACGCTGTCGCTGTGCTGGCCCCGCGCGCTACCCCGGTCCCACGCCGCCGAAGCCGTGGCCGACATCCTGCGCGAGATCGTGGCGGAGAAAATTGCCTCGGGCGGGTCGCTGGCGGCGGTCTCCCGCTCTACGTGACTCCCCTCTGCCTATGGGAGGGGTTGGGGGTGGGGGCTGGCGGTGCAGGCGCCGACCTGTCTGGCTGCCACCGCTGGCCCTCACCCCCGGCCCCTCTCCCGCGGGCGGGAGAGGGGAGCAACCCATCGGCATGTGATATCCAACGCAGCGCCCCGCCGTGGAGACCGCCCGATAAGAAAACCTTATGGCGCCAGTCGCCGATTGAATTTCTCCTGCGGCGGGCGCTCGGCTAGAGTGGGCGGCACATAACAGGAGACAGCATGATCCGCACCCTTCGCGCCGTGGCCTGCCTGGCGCTGGCGGCCACCGCCATCGGCCACGCCCACGCCGACACGTACCCGTCGAAGCCGATCCAGATGATCGTGCCGCAGGCCCCGGGCGGCACCAACGACATCGTGGCGCGGCTCGTGGCCGCGGACCTCTCGCAGCGGCTGGGCCAGCAGGTGGTGGTGGAAAACCGCCCCGGCGCCGGCGGCAACATCGGCACCCAGGCCGCGGCCCGCGCCACGCCTGACGGTTACACGCTGCTGATGACCATCAGCAGCACGCAGGCCATCAACCCGTCGCTCTACCGCAGCGTGCCGTTCGACCCGGTCAAGGATTTCGAGCCGATTGCCACCGTGGCCACCGTGCCCAACGTGCTGGTCGTCAACCCGGCGTTTCCGGCCCGGACTATGGCGGAGCTGATCGCGCTGGCCAAGGCCAAGCCCGATTTCTATCGCTACGCATCGGCCGGCAACGGCACGCTGAACCACCTGCTCGGCGAGATGCTGAACACCACGGCCGGCATCAAGCTCGAACACGTGCCCTACAAGGGCGTGGCGCCCGCGCTGAACGACGTGCTTGGCAACCAGGTGCCGATGGCATTCGCCAGCCTGCCGTCGGTGCTGTCGCACATCAAGGCCGGCAAGGTCCGCGCGCTGGGCGTCAGTTCGGCCAAGCGGTCGCCGTTCGCGCCGGACATCCCGGCCATCGGCGAGACGGTGCCCGGCTACAGCGGCGACCTGTGGGTGGCGCTGTTCGCGGTGCGCGGCACGCCCAGGGACGTCACGCAGAAGCTGTCCACCACGCTGCAGGCCGCGCTGGCCGACAAGCCGCTGCGCGACAAGCTGGCCGCGCAGGGCGCCGAGGTGCTGCCCGGCACGCCGCAGCAACTGGCCACGCTGCTGCGCGCCGACATGGACAAGTGGGCGAAGATCGTCAGGCAGTCGGGCGCGCAGGTGGACTGAGCGCTGCACGGCCCCTCGACCCGGGCCGCCGATCCGGTCGCCGGACGACCGACTGTCGGTCCGGCATTTCGCGCCATGTCTGCGCCATGTCCGCGTATCATCTGCCGCTCGCCTGAACCGAACGCCCCCTTCGATCGCCATGCCTGACCATTCGCTGCTGTCCGCCCTGCTGATTTTCGGACTTGGAGGGCTGCTCGGCGGCGTGGGCGGGTTATTCGGCATCGGCGGCGGGCTGATCGCCATCCCTGCGCTGGGCCTGCTCTACGGCATGGACCAGCAGCTCGCGCAGGGCACCTCGCTGGTCATGATCGCGCCAAACGTGGTGATCGGCTTCTGGCAGTACCGCAAGCGCGCCGACATCGACCTGCGCACGGCCATCGTGCTGGGCCTGTCGGCCGTGCTGGCCACGTGGGCGTCCGCCCGGCTGGCCACGTCGATCGACGCCGCGCTGCTGCGGCGCATCTTCGCGCTCTTCATGATCGGGCTGGCCGTCTATTTCCTCTGGCGCCTGATGCCCGGCCGCGCCGCGCCCCAGCAGCAGGCGCGCGTGTCGTCGTCATGGATACCGGCCGTCGGCGTGGTCGGCGGCGCATTCTCCGGATTCTTCAGCGTGGGCGGCGGCGTGGTGGCCGCCCCGGCACTGGTCGGCCTGTTCGGCATGCGCCAGGCCGCGGCGCAGGGGCTGGCGCTGGCGCTGGTCACGCCCGGCGCCGTGGTCGCGCTGGCCACCTATGCGCATGCCGGCCATGTCGACTGGTACAGCGGCATTCCGCTGTCGCTCGGCGGCATGCTGACGATCTCGTGGGGCGTGGCGCTGGCGCACCGCATGCCCGAGCGGCGGCTGCGCGCCGCGTTCGCAGTGTGCCTGATCGCCACCGCGCTGGTGATGCTGGTCAAGGGCTGAGGCGGCCGCGGGCCTATCCGTGTTTATCCCTGCTTATCCCGCCTTGCGGAACACCAGGCTGAAGTTGTTGGCCGGCATCGGTACCGGCGCATCGCACACCAGCCCCTGGGCCGCGCCCAGCGCCATCACGTCCGCCATGTCGCGCACGCCCCAGGCGGCATCGGCCGCCCTGAGCTGCCGGTCGAATGCCTCGTTGCTGGGCGCCGTGTGCGCGCCATCGCGCCGGTAGGGCCCGTACAGGTAGAGAATGCCGCCCGCGCCCAGCCGCGTGCCGGCGCCCGCGAACAGCGCCTCGGCGGCGGCCCACGGGGCGATATGGATCATGTTGATGCAGACGATGGCGTCGACGCGGTCGATGCCCCACGGCTCCTGCCGCACGTCCAGCGCCAGCGGCGGCAGCACGTTGGCAGCCTGCGCGTGGGCCGTCCAGGCGGCAATCGACTCGCGGTGGGTGGCATCGGGATCGCTGGGCTGCCAGGTCAGGCCCGGCAACGCGGTGGCAAAGTGCACCGCGTGCTGGCCCGTGCCGCTGGCAATCTCCAGCACCGTGCCGCGCGGCGGCAGCACGTCGCGCAGCACGGCCAGGATCGGTTCGCGATTGCGCTCGGTGGCCGGCGCCATGCGGCGCGCGGTGGGGTCTGCGGCGGGCTGGGTCATGGGGTCTCCAGTGGGTGCACCGGGCGGACGCCGGCGCCGAACGCACAGGGTAGCAAACCCGCCACGCCCGCGCGGTCAGAAACCGCGCGGAGGACAACCCGGTCAGCCGCGCCGGTTCAGCCGGATCGCGGCCGGCGTGGCGGTCAGGTAGCCCACGGCCGCCCCGAAGCCGCCGTGGTAGTTGGCTTGCACCAGCGGCTCCAGCCGGGCCTTGACCTTGTCGTGCAGGCCCTTTTCCCAGTCGCCGGCGTGCTGGAAGTTACTCATGATGTAGGTCCAGCCGTGGATCTCGTCCACCGCGTGCAGCCCCGTGGATTCGGCGCCGGCCGGGCACGACATCAGGCGCGATAGCTGCTTCGTGTCGACGTTGTAGGCCCACAGGTAGTTGTTCACGTGCGTGTTGCTGTCTTCGCCGATGAACAGAGTGCGTAGCGATTCCGAGAACTTCAGGTTGTCCGGCGTGGCCACCTTGTCCGGGTTGGCATAGTTGCCGAGCGCGTCCTGCGCCTTCTTCGGCCCGCCGCCCAGGTCCTCGGACACCAGCGCCGGCACCGGCGCCATGTCCACAGGCACCCATTCGCTGTCGATGCGGTTGCCGGCCTGGTCCGACTGCCCGCCGCGCAGGTTCAGCTCGTACACGGCGCCCGAGTACGGCCCTTCCACGCGGATGTCGCCGGCATTGGCGGCGTGGCCGGCCAGCATGCTCGTCTCGATGCGCGAGATGGCCGAGTACGCCTTGCGGTCGGCGATGTTGACCGTCGTGCCTTCCATCTTGGTAAAGCCCAGGCTGCCGCCGGCCAGCGCCGCGTAGCGGTGCGTTTCCAGGAAGGCCGCGGCCTTTTCCTGGCCCGGCTTGACCTTCACCCAGTTCGGCTTGCCGTCGAACATGATGCGGGTATAGCCAGCGTCCTCGGGGTCCTTGAACTGCACGTCCATGATGTCGGCGATGCGGATGCCGCCATCGACAAGCCGGCGGATCTCGTCGCTGCTGGCGCTGCCCAGCGGGATCCACGTCAGCGTGGCCGCGCCCGGGCCCGTGCCCGACGTCTGGTGCCACTTGGCCACGTAGAGCCGGCCGGCCGACAGGTCGCGCGGACGGTCGGCGATGAACAGGAACAGCCCGCCGTTGGTGGCGTCGTCGCCCATCAGTACGGTGCGCTCGTCGGGCATCACCTGCACCAGTTCGTGCGAGATGCGGCCCAGGCAGTAGTGCTTGCGGATGGACCCGGTGCCGTCCGGGTGGACCGTCACCTCGGGCAGGTGGCCGTAGTGGTACGGATTGGCGCGCGCCGGATCGCCGTACAGGTGCTGGCTGAAGCCGCGCAGCTTCTTGTCCGTGGCGGCCTTGGCCGCGTCGGGCTCGTATTCCTCGCTCGACAGGTGGGTGTTCCACGGCGACAGGCTGGCGCCGCAGGTGATCCACAGCCCGTTGACGCCCGACGTATCGACGTTGTGATAGCGCACCAGGCGCAGGCTGCCGGTCCGGGGGTCCTGGTCCAGCGTCAGCACGGCAATCGGCGACGGCAGCATGCCGTGCATCTCGGCGTTGGCCTGGTTGCGCGACGTGTACTCGAACTGCACCACCGCAAAGACCGCGTTGCCGCGCACGCCGGGCACGCGGGCGTTGCCCAGCGTCAGCAGCGAGCTGCCGTCGGGCGCATCGGAATAGAACTGGCGCGACTTGCCGGGCACAGAATCGTCGACGATCGGCCGGTTCTGGATGTCGTAGTAGCCGCCCGCCAGCACCTTGCCGCCGCGCCCGTCGGGCACCATGTCGCCGGTGACGAAGAACGGCTGGTAGGCCAGCGTGTACGACTGCGAGGTGCCGTCGCGGTACGACACGGTCAGCGACGACCCCACCGTTGTGTTCGCCATGGCCGCCGGATTGTCCAGCGACGGCGCCGCCATGCCCGTGAACGTGGCCGATGCGAACACGGCCGGCTTGCGGCGCGCCGGGGCGGCCAGCGCGGCCTCCATCGCCGTCATGCCGCCCGCCAGGGTCGCGGCGGCGGCGCCGAGCGGCAGCATCGGGGCGCCGCCCAGGATCTTCAGGGCGCGGCGACGGGCGGTAACGGTCTGGTCGGTCATGGCGGTCAGTGGCGCTCGGTGGCGCTCGGTGGCGACAAGGGGGAATCGGGGAAGAAGGCGGGCGCGCTGCACCGGGATCGGACGGATGCGGGCCCGTCCGGATGGTAAGGCGTTTTCGTGACCGCCATTTGACCGTCAGCAAGCTGTCACACGAATGGCCCCGGCGCGCGCTGCGCTACACTCGCCTCCTGCATCCCGTCCCGACCCTGTCTTGCCCACCTTCACGCTTGCCCACCCCGTCCACGCCGACATCGAGATACGCAAGAGCCGCTTTATCGCGCTGGCGGTGCCCGTGCCCGACCGCGACGCGGCCATGGCCGTGATTGCCGGCCTGCGCGCGGAGCATCCGGCGGCCACGCACGTCTGCTGGGCGCTGCTGGCCGGCGGCCAGTCGGGCATGTCTGACGACGGCGAGCCGTCCGGCACGGCGGGCCGGCCGATCCTGGAAGTGCTGCGCCACCACGACCTCGACGGCGTGCTGGCGGCCGTGGTGCGCTACTACGGCGGGGTCAAGCTGGGCGCCGGCGGGCTGGTACGGGCCTACACCGACGCCATTGCCGGGGCCCTCAAGGACGCGGCGCGGATCGAGCGCATCGCCTACGCCACGCTGACGGTGCAGGTCGACTACGCCGACGAGCCGCGCGTGCGGCGCTGGATCGAGCAGATGGCCGATGCTGGCTGCACGCTGGCCGATACCGCGTACGGCGCGCTGGCGACGCTGGTGATCCGCCTGCCCGCCGCGATGCGGGATACGGCCGAGGCCGCGCTGCGCGACGCCACGCACGGCCGCGCCGCGTATCCGGCCCAGCAGGACGACGCGCCATGACCGACGACGATCGCACCTTCACGGCCCGCGTGCTGCCGGGCGGGGCCGGCTTTGCCGCGCCGGCGTCGCTGAGCCTGCTGGAGGCCGCGCTGCTGGAGGGCCTGCCGCTGCCGAGTTCGTGCCGCAACGGCACGTGCCGCGCCTGCATGAGCCGGCTGCACGCCGGCAGCGTGCGCTACCGGATCGACTGGCCCGGCCTGAGCCTGGACGAGAAGGAAGACGGCTTCATCCTGCCCTGCGTGGCCTGCCCGACCAGCGACGTCGTGTTCGAACCGGTCGGCGCGGGCTGAGCGGGTCACGCGGGCAGCCGCCCGTTCACCGAGAAAAACCGCAGCGCGATCTTGAGCGCGTCGGGTCCGCCCGGGTCGGAGAACGCCTGGCCCGGTGCGCCGCCGCTCCACGCGTGGCGCAGCCCTTCCACCTTCACCACGCGCAGGTACGGCCGGGGGCCGGCCTGCCAGTCGAATACGTCGACAGCCCGGCGCGTGCCCCGGCGCACGCGGCGCGCCGGCAGCGCCGTGGGCGGTGACGATCCCGGCGGCAGCAGTTCGAGCCACATCGCCGCCGTGGACGTGGCGTTGTCATAGGACACCACGCCGTCCTCGTCGCCGTGCAGCAGCAGCAACGGCGGCGCGCGGCGGCCCGCCAGCGCCAGCCGGGCGGCCACGGCGTCCGGGCCGCGCTCGCCGCGCATGGCCTTGTGGGCCTGGGTGGCATTGATGGCGCTGAACGGCGCGGCGCCCGAGTGCGAGCCGATGGCGGCAAAGCGGTCGGGGTAGCGCAGGCCCAGCATCATCGCCATGGCCCCGCCGGCCGACAGGCCGAACGCGCAGACGCGATGCGCCACGATGGCGTAGCGCTGGCAGACATGGTCGATCAGGGACATCAGCAGCGCGCTTTCCGATGCGCCGCGCGCGGCGGGCCGGAACCAGTTCCAGCAGCGCTGGGCGTTGGCCTGCACCGACTGCTCGGGCATCAGCACCACCCAGCGCGCGTCGCGCGCCACGGTGGCCACGCGGGCGCAGGCGGCAAAGCTGGCCGAATCCTGCCCGCAGCCATGCAGCAGCACCAGCAGCGGGGCCGGCCGCGCCGCGCTCACGCCGGGCGGCACGAACACGCGGTACTTGCGCGGGCCGATGCGGCCCAGGCCGACGCTGAAACCCCACAGGCCCTCTTCCCACGTGCCGCCGCTGCGGCTGACCGGGGCGCGCGCCGGCGTGACCACGCCGGTCATGGCCTGGCGCGTGACCTTGCCGACGGCCTCGCCCACGGCCTTGCTGACGGCGTGGCTCTGCTTGCGGGCCGCGCGCATCATCGGATCGGTCACGGTCTGGGTGACCGTGCGGCTGAACTGGCGTGCGCTGCGCGCCGCCTGCTTGCTCAACGTTGTCCACAGCTTCGTGCCGCCCGTGCGCCGTCTCATGCCGCCTCGCCCCTCGTGTCCCGGTGCCGCGTGGTAGACCCCCGATGATGCACGAGTGTAACGGCCGAATATGTCAGCTTGTCAGGAAGGCCGGGGTCGGCGCCCGGCCCGCCGTGCGCTACCGGGTGGCGGCGTCGTGCGCGGCGCGGCTGTCGGCGGGCGCCTCGTCGCGCTCGTGCAGGCCGTAGTCGCGCAGCACCTGGGCCACGCGCAGCCGGTAGTTGGCAAACACGCCGCCGCGCCCGGCCGCCTGCGCGCGGCGGTGATCGAGCGTATTGCGCCACGCCAGCACCGCCGCCTCGTCGCGGAAGAACGACAGCGACAGCAGCTTGCCCGGCGTGGTCAGGCTCTGGAAGCGCTCCACCGAGATGAAGCCGTCGATGCCTTCCAGCGTCGGCTTCAGGTGGGCGGCGATGTCCAGATAGGTGTCCTGGCGGCCCGGCGCGGGCTCGACTTCGAAGATCACGGCGATCATGGGGGCTCCTGTGTCAGGGTTGGGATGTGAACTGCGGAATGCGCGCGTTGACCGATGGCCGATAGCGTACGCCAGCGGCCAGCCGCGCGGGCTGCACGCCGCGCGCCAGCAGCGCCTGGACCGTGCAGGCGGCCAGCACCCGCGCCAGTGCGTCGCCGGGGCAGCCGTGGCGGCCGGCGCCGAAGGTCCACGGCCGGCCGCCCGACGGCGCCGACGGATCGTGCGCGGCGGCGGCCAGCAGCACCAGCACCGCGTCGCCGGCCCGCAGCGGCTGGCCGCAGACGACGGCATCGGCGGCCAGAAAGCGCCGCGTGTTCTGCACCGGCGGGTCGAGGTCGGCCACGCGCGCCACGGTCGCGTCGATGGCGTCGAAGTCCTCCACCGGGCGCCCGGCCGCGTCGCGGCCCAGGTGGACCAGCGTATTGCCGATCAGCCCGGCCGTTGCCTCGCAGGCCTGGATCATCAGGCCGACGGCGTTGGCCACGCGCGCCGCCGGCTCGACGTGCGCGGCATCGCGCCACAGCGTCGGCAGCAGGCCGTCGGGCGGCGCGGGGTCGGCTTGGTCGGCTTGGTCCGCCACACAGCGGGTCAGCCATTGCGCGGCGGCGGCGCCGGCAGCCACATCGGCAGGCGATGCCAGCGGCGACATGGCGGCGGCGAACGTCGTGACAAAGCCGGCAATCCGCGTCAGGACATGGCCATCGGCGTCGCGCGC
Organism: Cupriavidus sp. H18C2; assembly: GCF_049393795.1. Classification (NCBI taxonomy): domain Bacteria; kingdom Pseudomonadati; phylum Pseudomonadota; class Betaproteobacteria; order Burkholderiales; family Burkholderiaceae; genus Cupriavidus; species Cupriavidus sp. H18C2. Next base: position 1,697,078 of record NZ_CP186011.1, read on the forward strand.
CAGCGGCAGGCCCAGCAGGTCGGCCACGGTCAGCACCGGCAGCGTGAACATCCACTGCATGGCCTCGTGGGCGTCGTCGGTGCCCAGCCGTGGCAGCGCGGCGGCCAGCGCATGCGCGCGCACGCGCACCAGCCCGAGGTCCAGCCCGGCCAGCCCGCGCAGGATGGCCGGCTTCAGCGCCGCGTGCGCCGGCCCGTCGTTCATCCGCACCAGCCGGCCGAACAGGTCGCCCGCCGGCCCGCCAGCCAGCGCCGGCGGCACGGGCTGGCCGGGCGGACGCACGCGGGCATCGGGGTGCGCCAGCACGGCCGCCACGGTCTCGGCGCCAGCGGCCACCCAGAGCTTCAGGCCCTGGTCGAAGTGGAACGGCCGCGTGCGGGCCAGCGCGCGGTAGTAGGGATACGGGTCCGGATGCGTGACGGCGGCGACGGGATCGGCGGGCTGCATGGGCGTGGAACGTGGCTGACGGGATGGTCATGATCGCCGCGGACGGCAGCGCGATGCTTCGGCGCGTCGTGAAATGTCGAATACGTCGCCTGCGCCATGGGCGCTGTACGAATCGGTAACTATCGTGGACGAACGGCCGTCCGGGGCACCAGGGGCCGCCGCATACTTTCCGCCATGCCAACGGAGTTTCCCGCCATGACCGATTCCCTGCTCCAGCCCGCGCCCGCCTGGGCCATCCAGCAATGGTTCAACACCGACCAGCCCCTGTCGCTCGAAGCACTGCGCGGCAAGGTGGTGGTCCTCGAAGCCTTCCAGATGCTCTGCCCCGGCTGCGTGTCGCACGGGCTGCCGCAGGCGCTGCGCGTCCACCAGACGTTCGCGGCGTCCGAGGTGGCCGTGATCGGCCTGCACACGGTGTTCGAGCACCACGACGCGATGACGCCGACGGCGCTGGCCGCGTTCCTGCACGAGTACCGCATTCCGTTTCCGGTGGGCGTGGACCAGCCCGATGGCCACGGCGGCATTCCGCACACGATGCGCGCCTACGCCATGCGCGGCACGCCGACGCTGGTGCTGATCGACGCGGCCGGCAACCTGCGGCACCAGCATTTCGGGTCGGTGGCCGACCTGACGCTCGGCGCGCAGATCGCCGCGCTGGTGCTGGAAGCCCGCGAGGCCGCATCGGTGGCCGCCACGGCCGGGCCCGCGCAGGCCGCGCAAGGGTGCGCATCAGGCGCGTGCCCGGTCGACACGAAATAGCCAGCCCGGCCGGCCGCGCCGGCGTCTGGTTGCCCTGGCAGTATCGGATCTGGCAGCGATATCGTTCTGCTATCCTGCGTCGCACTGTTCACGGCTCTTCTCCATGACGCGGCGCCTCTGGCTCTTCATGTTCTGTGTGGTGGCGCTGGGCGTCTGCGGCCCGGTGGCACTGACCACGTGGCTGTCGCGGGAATTCGCCGAGCAGCTTTTCCGCCAGCGCGTGGACCGCTTCACCGAGCGCGCGCTCCAGCGCGTGGAAGTGGTGGCGCGCGACGCCATCCTGGCCGCCCGGCAGGCCGACCGCTTTGCCGGCGCCCCCTGCAGCCCCGCGCACCTGGAAGCCATGCGCGAGGCCGATCTCCAGCACCGCTACGCCCGCCAGATCACCTATCTCGACGACGAACAGCTACTGTGCGCGTCGTCGTCGTTTCCGGGCGCCCTGCGCAGCATCGAGGGCCAGCGCCGGCCCTGGGTGGCGCTGCCGCAATTGGCGGCCGCCTACCGCGTGGATGCCGCCGGCCAGCCGCCGCGCATGGTCCAGTTCCGCGTGGGCCGCCACGTGGCCGTGGTCGACGCCCAGTTCTTCATCGACATCGTGCCGCTCGACACCCAGATCCGGCTGGGCCTGATCGACGCGCACACGGGCCACGTGCTGGCGTCGTGGAACGGTACCGATCCGGGCACGCTGGCGCACGCCTGGGCCAGCCAGCTCGACGGCCAGGTGCGGCAGGGCCAGTACCTCGACGTCAAGGCGTCGCGCGGGCTGCCGTTCGCGGTGGTGGCCTACGAGCCCGTCAACGAGGTGGCCGGCACCTGGCGGCGGCTGCTCTACGTAGGGCTGCCGCTGGGCCTGGCGGTCAGCGCCATCGCCACCTGGCTGATGCTGCGCTGGGGCCGCGGGCTGCGCAGCCCGCGCTACGTGCTGCAGGACGCCATCCGCCGCAAGGAATTCTTCGCGGTCTACCAGCCCGTGATGGCGCTGGACGACGGCCGCTGCGTGGGCGCCGAGGCGCTGGTCCGCTGGCGGCTGCCGGACGGGTCCATCGTGCTGCCGGACCGCTTTATCCCGATGGCCGAGGAAGTGGGCGCCATCCACGCCATCACGCGCTGCATGATCGACGCCGTGGTGGCTGACCTGGGCGAGCAGATGGCGGCCAACCCGGCGCTGCACGTGTCGATCAACCTGTCGCCTGACGATTTCCGCGCGCCGGACACGCTGCCCGCCATCGACGCCGCGCTGCGCCGCGCCGGCATCCGCCCGGCGCAGCTCTGGATCGAGGTCACCGAGCGCGGCTTTGCCAACGACGCGGCCTGCCGCGAGACCATCGCCGCGTTCCGGCGCGCCGGGCACCCGATCTACATCGACGACTTCGGCACCGGCTATGCGAGCCTGGCCTACCTGGAAGACCTGGACGTGGACGGGCTCAAGATCGACAAGGCGTTCGTCGGCGCGATCACCACCGACGGGCCGTCGCGGTCGGTGGGGCCGCACATCATCGGCATGGCGCGCGCGCTGGACATCCGCATGGTGGCCGAGGGCATCGAGACCGACGCCCAGCGCCTGGCGCTGCGCCAGCGCGGCGTGCAGTACGGCCAGGGGTGGCTGTTCGGCAAAGCCATGCCGGTGGCCGATTTCCTGGCCTTCTGGCAGGCGCACGCGCGCGCGGCGGTGCCCGCCTGACGCTTGCACGCCACGCGGGCTCGCGCGGTTTGGTCCTATACTCGCCGTTTCCATGCCCCTGCGCCCCACGCGAAAGAAGCGAACGACCATGCGTTAAGCCATCAACCTGACGGAACGACGGTTCCGCCCTGCCGGCCTTCGGGGACATGCCGGCCCGGCGGACTTGCACCACGGTTCCTGATCCTGGCGCCGCCGGCACCGATCGCGCGGCACAGCGAACACATCAGAACAAGCAGCGGGAACCGGACTATTCAGGACGCGGAAGACCGCCCGCCGGCGTGGCCGGACGGGTGGCGGTGAGCATGAACCGATGAAAACAACGCATAGCGCGCGGGGGAAGGCGTTCCACGCCATGCGCGCCGAGGCGGGCACCGTGGCGGCCCTGGACGCCACGCAGGCCCGGCTGACCCGGCACGACCAGTTGCTGGCGGTGCGCCGCACCGTGCGGCTGTCGATCCCGATCAACATCATCCTGGGCCTGTGCGTGCTGGCCGTGTCGTGGCACGCGGGGCGCGGCGCCATCGCGCTGGGCTGGTTCCTGGTGTCGCTGGTCTGGAACACGCTGCGCATCCGGCTGTGCGGGCTGCCGGTGTCGCGGGTGCCCGCCGGGCTGGGCCACGACGACGCGCGGCTGCCCCGCACCGTCGCCCGCCACCTGCGCCTGCACTGCACGCTGGCGCTGCTGTCCGGCCTGACCTGGGCCGCCATTCCGCTGCTCTGCGACGGCTACACGTCGGCCCAGTCGCTGTTCTATCTCACCGTGGTCTGTGGCATCACGGCCGGCGCGGTCACGCACGGCTTTGCCTACGCGCGGATTCCGCTCTGCTTCATCACGCCGCCGCTGCTGTCGGCAGCCGCGTGCCTGGTCTGGTTCGGCAACTTCGACAAGTACTGGCTGGCCGGCACGACCGTGCTGTACCTGGCCGCGCTGGTGCGCTGCACGCTGGAGAGCGAACGGCAGATCCGGCAGTCGATCCAGCTGAAGAACGAGGCCACGGCACTGCAGGACGCGCTGCGCATTGCCCACGACGACGCCGTGAACCGCGCCGACGAGATGTGGACGCTGGCCAGCCTGGACCCGCTCACCGGCCTGCTCAGCCGCAGCGGCTTCTTCGACCGCGCCAACAAACGCTTTGCCAACGGCCTGTCTGGCCGCCACTGCCTGCTGCTACTGGACCTGGACGGCTTCAAGCTGATCAACGACGCCTTTGGCCACAAGGCCGGCGACGGCGTGCTGCGCGAGGTGGCGCGGCGGCTGGAGGCCGTGGGTGGGCCGAACATGCTGGTCGGGCGCATGGGCGGCGACGAGTTCATGATGCTCTACGACCCGTTCGACGCCAGCGACTGCCCGTCGGCGCTGGCCGCGCGGCTGATCGCGGCGGTGCGCCGCCCGCTGGAGGGCTACGAGTTCTGCCAGGTCGGCGTCAGCGTGGGCATCTGCCGGGGCCCCGATATCAGCCTGGACGACATGCTGCTGTTTGCCGATGCCGCGCTCTACGCGGCCAAGCGCATCGGCCGCAACAGCCATTACGTGTTCGACGACGAGCTGCACCGCCACCTGCAGATGCAGCGCGACATCGAGCGCGACCTGCCCCGCGCGCTGGCCGACGACACGCTCGAAGTCTGGTTCCAGCCGATCTTTGGCGATGGCGGCACGCAGGTGCGCAGCCTGGAGGCGCTGATCCGCTGGAAGCACGCGCGGCACGGCTGGGTGCCGCCGCCCGAGCTGGTGTCGGTGGCGGCGGCGTCGGGCCTGTCCGAGGCGCTGCTGCGCGCGACGCTGTCCAAGATCTGCCGGCTCTCCACGGCGCTGCACGCCGGGGGCGGCCGGCGCATTCCAATCGCGATCAATCTCTCGCCGCGCGAGATGGCGCAGGTGGACGTCGACCGTCTGCTGCTGTCCACGCTGGAGTCATGCAAGCTCGAACCGGGCCTGCTGACCGTGGAAATCACCGAGGAAGTGGCGCTAGACGTGGTGGCCGTGCAGGGCAAGCTCGCCAACATGGCGCGCGCCGGCGTGGCCATCGCGCTGGACGACTTTGGCGTGGGCTACTCGGGGCTGGGCGCGCTGCGCCAGCTTGGCGCGGCCTGCGTGAAGGTGGATCGCAGCTTCATCACCGGCATCGCGGGCTCCGCGCGCAGCCAGGACCTGATGCGCGCGGTGCTGAACCTGGGCCGCTCGTTCGGCTTCGAGGTGGTGGCCGAGGGCGTGGAGCACGAGGCCGACCGCCAGGCGCTGATCGACATCGGCTGCCACACGATGCAGGGCTACCTGCTGGCGCGGCCGATGCCCGAGGCAGACCTGCTGGCGTGGCTGCGCACGCGCGATGCGCCCGCGCCCGTGCCGCCGGCCGCGCTGGCATGAGCGGTCAGCCGCCGCCTGCGGGCATGCAAAAGGGGCCGTCGTGGCGGCCCCTTGGCGTGCGTGGCGTCAGCGGAGCAGGTTGAACGTCAGCACGTTGAATGCCAGCCCCAGGGCGATGGCGCCGCCGAGTGTCTCCAGCGCGGCCAGCGCCACCAGTTCGCGGAAAATGCGTGTCTCGTCCTGCTTGGTCACCATGGTATTGTCTCCAGTCGGTTTTCCAAACGGCCAGCCGGTGGTGTCGCATCGGCCGGTCACACTGCAACCTGCACCTTCAGTAGACTGCAACCCCGGGGTGGCGAACAGTTGGCACAAACCCGCATGGGGTGATCCCCGATGACCGACGCCCCGCGGGGAAAACCCCTACAATAGCCACCCGCGCACGGCCACCCGACACCCGCGCCGCGCGCGTCTCCGCTGCCCCCTGAATCCCTGTATGTCCATGATCTCCAACGCTTGCGGCGTCGACTTCGGCACGTCCAATTCCACCGTCGGCTGGCTGCGCCCCGGCGCGCCCACGCTGCTGCCGCTGGAAGACGGCAAGGCCACGCTGCCCTCCGTGCTCTTCTTCCACGCCGAAGACCCGCTGGTCAGCTACGGCCGCGCCGCGCTGGCCGACTACCTGGCCGGCTACGAGGGCCGCATGATGCGGTCGATCAAGAGCCTGCTCGGCACGTCGATGATGGACGACAGCACCGAGGTGATGGGCCAGGCCATGCCGTTCCGCAAGCTGCTGGCGCATTTCATCGGCGAGCTGAAGGGCCGCGCCGAGCGCGCCGCCGGCCGCGAATTCCATGCGGCGGTGCTGGGCCGGCCGGTGCATTTCATCGACGAGGACGCCCAGGCCGACCAGCTGGCCGAGGACACGCTGGCCGAGATCGCGCGCGACGCGGGCTTTCGGGACATCGCGTTCCAGTACGAGCCGATTGCCGCGGCGTTCGACTACGAGGCCGGCATCGGTGGCGAGGAACTGGTGCTGGTGGCCGATATCGGCGGCGGCACGTCGGACTTCTCGCTGGTGCGGCTGTCGCCGGAGCGCGCGAAGAAGCTGGACCGCCGCGAGGACATCCTGGCCAATGGCGGCGTGCACATCGGCGGCACCGATTTCGACCGCGCGCTGAGCCTGGCGAGCGTGATGCCGCTGCTGGGGCTGAACAGCCAGCTGCGCAACGGCAAGGCGATGCCGTCGGGCCAGTACTTCGACCTGGCCAGCTGGCACACGATCAACCTGGTCTACACGCGCAAGGCGTGGGCCATCGTGATGGACAACTACCGCGACGCGGCCGAGACCGAGAAGCTCGACCGCCTGATCCGGCTGATCAAGGACCGCGCCGGCCACTGGCTGGCCATCCAGGTGGAGGCGGCCAAGATCGCGCTGTCGGCCGACCCGCGCACCACGCTGGACCTGGGCCGCATCGCGCCGGACACCACGCTGGACATCACGCGCGACGACTTCGACCGGTCCATCGACAAGCTAGTGGCCAGGACGGCCAGCACCGTGCAGGGCATGCTGAAGACGGCCGGCGTGGCCGCCGACAGCGTCGACACGATCCTGTTCACGGGCGGCTCCAGCAGCGTGCCGATGCTGCGCGAGCAGCTGGCGCGGCTGCTGCCGGCCGCGCGGCGCGTGGAAGGCGACCTGTTCGGCGGCATCGGCTCGGGCCTGGCGCTGGACGCCGCCCGCAAGTTCGGCTGAGGCGCGCGGCGCCCCGGCCCGTTACTTCTTCAGCACCACCAGCGGCGCCCCGGTCTTGACGATGTAGGTGGCCAGCTCCGACGCCTTGCCGGTGCCCACGTTGCGCGCCGAATGCGCGACGCCATCGGGAATGAACAGCGACTCGCCAGCCTTCAGCGTGACGGGCGGGCGGCCTTCGAGCCGGTATTCCAGCGAGCCTTCGACCACGTAGGCAATCTCCTCACCCGGGTGCGTGTGCGCCGGGGCAAACGCGCCCGGGTCGAAATCCACGCGCACCTGCACGGTCTGGTGGCCGGGCACCGAAATCGGCTGCTGCACAAGATCGGTGCGATGGATGCCGGGCGCCTGGGCATGCGCGGCGGACAGTTGCAGCCCCGCGCCCAGCATCAGCAGCGCGGCGGTCATCAGGCGAATCGGTTTCATGGCGGGCTCCTTGGTACGGTATGTGGTGGAGCCCCCATTTCAGGGCCGCCGTGTATCGGCGGGATATCCGGCGCGCGGCGGTCTTGTCAGCCACTGTGGCCTGGCGGCCTGCGGATACATTGGGATACGAAGCGGGCGGGCTACTGGTCTGCCTGGCACAGCCCGATCTGCTGCGCCATCAGCACCAGGTCGGCAAACGTGCGCGCGTGCATCTTGCGCATGGCCTGGCCGCGATGGATCTTGACGGTGACCTCGCTGATGCCGATCTCGCTGGCAATCTGCTTGTTCAGCAGCCCCGAGACGGCCTTGCCCATGACCTCGGCCTCGCGCGGCGTCAGCGTGGCGTAGTGCGCGCGGATGTCCTGCAGCCGGCGCAGCCCGCGGCGGCGGTGCCGGTCCTTCTGCAGCGCGGCGGACACCGCATCGAGCAGGTCCTGCTCGCGCAACGGCTTGGCCATGAAGTCCTCGGCCCCGGCCTTCATCGCCGTGACCGTCATCGCAATGTCGCCGTGGCCCGTCATGAAGATGATGGGGATGCGCACGCCCATCTGCGCCAGCCGGCCTTGCAGGTCCAGCCCGCTCGGGCCGCGCAGCCGCACGTCCAGCACCAGGCAGCACGGCGTGTCCGGCAGCGGAAATTCCAGCAGCTCGGCCGCCGAGCCGAACAGCGCCACGCGCATGCCCACGGAGCGGAACAGGTTGCCCAGCGCGGCCCGCAGCATGGCGTCGTCGTCCACCACCAGCACCAGCGCGTCGGCGTTGTCGCCGGGGCCGGCCGGGTCTGCGTTCTGCGATGTCACGACGGGACTCTCCAAGGTGCCCTGTGGGCGGATTGCGGATGGATGGCGGGATGCGCGGCGGGCCGGCCGGCGATGGCCGCCCCGGTCCGCCCCGCATTTCAGCACAGCCCCCGCGGCTGCGCCACCCATACCAATTGATGAGTGGACAACGCGCATCGCGCCGCCGGCGCGCACCGCATCCGCCCGACTAATACCAAGTGCGTAGGGCCGCCGCGCGGCCGCTGCGCGCCATGGACAGCCCCGTGCCGCCACCCGCCGGCCACGGCCACCCCCGGCTAATACGATCAGCCAATGGTTGCCCGCGCACGCCGCGTCTAGTCTTGCGGCGGGTTGCGCCGTGCGCGCGCACGGCCGCCCGCCGATCCCCCGCCCAACGGCGCTTCAATTTTTTTGATGAACTCGTGCAGGACGGGTGCCGCGAACAGCGCATCCGCCCCGCTAAAGTTCCATCCATCGCAGCGCCAGACGGCGAACCCGGCCAGCGCCGGCGGGATCACCAAATCAAACAAACTGAATACACCTTTAGCCAGGAGAAGTCTCATGTCGAACCTCGCCCCCCAGCCTTCCGCCGAACAACCGGACGCCTCGCGCCGCAAGCTGCTGGTTGGCAGCACCGTGGGTGCCGCCGCCGCGTCGGTGGCCTCGATGGCCGCGCTGGCCCCCGCCGCCGCCGAAGCCGCGCCCGCCGCCGGCCGCCCGGGCAAGCAGGGCAGCTACGTGACGACCCGGGACGGCACGCGCATCTTCTACAAGGACTGGGGCTCGGGCCGCCCGGTGGTGTTCTCGCACGGCTGGCCGCTCGATGCCGACGCCTGGGACGCCCAGATGCTGTTCCTGGTGCAGAAGGGCTTCCGCGTGATCGCCCACGACCGCCGTGGCCATGGCCGCTCGGACCAGCCGGCGCAGGGCAACGACATGAACACCTACGCCGACGACCTGGCCGCCGTGCTGGACGCGCTGGACATCAAGGGCGCCACGCTGGTGGGCCACTCGACCGGTGGCGGCGAAGTGGCCCGCTACATCGGCCGCCATGGCACGAAGCGCGTGGCCAAGGCCGTGCTGATCGGCGCCGTGCCGCCGACGATGGCCAAGAGCGCCGCCTACCCGAACGGCCTGCCGCTCGAAGTGTTCGACAACATCCGCAAGGGCGTGGCCGAGAACCGCTCGCAGTTCTACAAGGACCTGGCCACGCCGTTCTTCGGCTTCAACCGTCCGAACGCCAAGGTCTCGCAGGGCACCATCGACGCCTTCTGGGCGCAGGGCATGGCTGGGGGCATCCTGGGCCAGTACCTGTGCATCAAGGAGTTCTCGGAAGTGGACTACACGGCCGACCTGAAGAAGATCGACGTGCCCACGCTGATCCTGCACGGTGACGACGACCAGATCGTGCCGATCGACAATGCGGGCAAGCTGTCGGCCAAGATCGTCAAGAACGCCACGCTGAAGGTGTACCCGGGTGCGTCGCACGGCATGTGCGTGATCAACGCCGACCAGGTCAACGCAGACCTGCTGGCCTTCCTGAACGCCTGAGCGCCGCAGCCATGTCAGTGACCCGCCGGCAATTCATCGCCTCGGCCGCCGCCCTCGGCGCGGCCGCCTCTTCGGAGCTTTTCGCCATGTCGCCAAACCCGACACCCGACCTCATCCTCGTCAACGGCAAGTTTGCCACCCTGGACCGGGCCAACCCCCAGGCCGACGCCGTGGCCATCCAGGACGGCCGCTTCCTCGCCGTGGGCACCCGCGACGAGGTCATGAAGCTGGCCGCGGCCGGCACCCGGGTCATCGACCTGAACGGCCGGCGGGCCATTCCCGGGCTGATCGACAGCCACATGCACATCATCCGCGGTGGCCTGAACTACAACATGGAGCTGCGCTGGGACGGCGTGCGCTCGCTGGCCGACGCCATGCGCATGCTCAAGGACCAGGTAGCCCGCACGCCGGCCCCGCAGTGGGTGCGCGTGGTGGGCGGCTTCACCGAGCACCAGTTCGTCGAGAAGCGCCTGCCGACCATCGAGGAACTGAACGCCGTGGCGCCGGACACGCCCGTGTTCATCCTGCACCTGTACGACCGCGCCATCCTGAACGGCGCCGCGCTGCGCGCCGTGGGCTACAACAAGGACACGCCGAATCCGCCGGGCGGCGAGATCATCCGCGACGCCCGCGGCAACCCCACCGGGCTGCTGCTGGCGAAGCCCAACGCCACCATCCTCTACGCCACGCTGGCCAAGGGCCCGAAGCTGCCGCCCGAGTACCAGAAGAACTCCACGCGCCATTTCATGCGCGAGGTGAACCGGCTGGGCGTGACCGGCGTGATCGACGCCGGCGGCGGCTACCAGAACTACCCCGAGGACTACAACATCATCGAGGAGCTGCACAAGGACGGCCAGCTCACGGTGCGCCTGGCGTACAACCTGTTCACGCAGAAGCCCAAGGAGGAACTGGCCGACTTCAAGACCTGGACGTCCACGGTCAAGCCGGGCCAGGGCGACGACCTGTACCGCCACAACGGCGCCGGCGAGATGCTGGTCTACACGGCCGCCGACTTCGAGGACTTCCGCGTCGAGCGCCCGGACATGCCGCCGTCGATGGAGGCCGACCTGGAGCCCGTGATCCGCCTGCTGGCCGAAAAGCGCTGGCCGTGGCGCCTGCACGCAACCTACGACGAGACCATCACCCGCGCGCTGAACGTCTACGAGAAGGTGGCCAAGGACGTGCCGTTCAACGGCCTGAACTGGTTCTTCGACCACGCCGAGACGATCTCCGACCGCAACATCGACCGCATCGCGGCACTGGGCGGCGGCATCGCCGTGCAGCACCGCATGGCCTACCAGGGCGAATACTTCGTCGAGCGCTACGGCGCCAAGGCGGCCGAAGCCACGCCGCCGATCAAGAAGATGCTGGAAAAGGGCGTGAAGGTGGGCGCCGGCACCGACGCGACGCGCGTGGCGTCGTACAACCCGTGGGTGTCGCTGTACTGGCTGACCACCGGCAAGACCGTCGGCGGCATGTCGATGTATCCGCAAGCCAACCTGCTGGACCGCGAGACCGCGCTGCGGCTGTGGACCGAGGCCAACACGTGGTTCTCGTCCGAGGAAGGCAAGAAGGGCCAGATCAAGGCCGGCCAGCTGGCCGACCTGGCCGTGCTGTCCGCCGACTACTTCAGCGTGCCCGGCGACGACATCCAGGACATCACGTCGGTCATGACCGTGCTGGGCGGCAAGGTGGTCTACGGCGACAACGAGTTCGGCAAGCACTCGCCCGACATCCCGCCGGCCATGCCCGACTGGTCTCCCGCCCGCCACGGCAGCCAGTACCAGCCGCGCCCGACCGCCCAGGCCAGGCAGCTCGCGATGAACACCGCCTGCGGCTGCGCCAGCTCGTGCGGCGTCCACGGCCACGCGCACGCCAAGGCGTGGACGTCGAGCGTGCCGACATCGGACGAAAGCAGCTTCTGGGGCGCGCTCGGGTGTTCTTGCTGGGCGTTCTGAGGCTGGCTGATGGTTTGACAAGCGCTGAGCTTGACCGACCGATTGTTGTCTCCCTCTCCCGCATGGCGGGAGAGGGGTCGGGGGAGAGGGCCGGTGGCTCGCGGTGCTGGTATCGGCAATTTGCACCGCTTGCCCTCACCCCCAGCCCCTCTCCCGCGCGCGGGAGAGGGGAGCAGGCCCGGCGTGATTGATACACCTGAGCTTGACCGGCCGATTTTTGTCTCCCCTCTCCCGCACGGCGGGAGAGGGGTCGGGGGAGAGGGCTGGTGGCTCGCGGTGCTGGTATCGGCAATTTGCACCGCTTGCCCTCACCCCCAGCCCCTCTCCCGCGTGCGGGAGAGGGGAGTGTAGTGGTCCAATTTCCTCAGACAGGTCGATAGGTGGAAAATCACGATCGACGAGGAAAGGACGACATGACAAAGCAACGTCGCAAGTTCGACGCCAGCTTCAAGCTGGAGGTGGTCCGGATGATCCGGGACCAGGGGCTTTCGGTGGCCGAGGTCTGCCACACGATGGCCATTGGCGAGACGGCCGTGCGGCGCTGGCTGGCGCAGTACGACGCGGAACTGGCCGGCGGCAAGGGCATTGGCCGGCCGCTGACGCCCGAGCAGCAGCGCATCCGCCAGCTGGAGGAAGAGAACCGCCGCCTGAAGGAGGACAACCTGATCCTAAAAAAGGCATCGGCCTTCTTCGCCCGCGAGCTGAAGTGATCTATCACGCAGTCAGCGCGCTGGAGAAGGAGGCCGTGGCGGTCAGCCGTGCCTGTCGGGTACTGGGAGCGAGTCGCGCGGGTTACTACGCGCACCGGCGCGGCCGGCCGGTCAACGTGGAGCGCAACCGGCAGCAGATCCACGTACGGGCGGCATTCGAGGCGAGCGGGCGCACCTACGGCAGCCGGCGCGTAGCACGGGATCTGGGCAGACAAGGCGTGAAGATCGGGCGCTATCGGGCGCGCACGCTGATGCGCCAGGCCGATCTGCGTCCGGTCTGGAAGCGCAAGTTCGTGGCGACGACCAACAGCCGGCACGACCGGCCGGTGGCGCCGAACGTGCTGGGCCGGCAGTTCAGTCCGGTGCAGCCCAACCAGGCCTGGGCGGCGGATATTACCTACGTCCGCACGGCCGAGGGCTGGCTGTATGTGGCGGTGGTGCTGGACCTGTATTCGCGCAAGGTAGTGGGATGGGCCATGGCAGCGGCCATGCCTGCATCGCTGGTGGTCACGGCGTTGAGGATGGCGATCCAGCAGCGCAATCCGTCACCGGGCCTGATCGTGCATTCGGATCGGGGCAGCCAGTACGCGAGCGAGGAATACCGGGGCTTGCTGGGACGCCACGGCCTCATTTGCAGCATGAGCCGGCTGGGCGATTGTTGGGACAATGCGGTGGCCGAGCGCTTCTTCCTGAACCTGAAGATGGAGCGCATCTGGCAAAGGCGCTACGTCGACCGGGCTGAAGCCCGGCGCGACATTACGCAGTACATCGTCGGCTTCTATAACCCGGTGCGATTGCACTCGACACTGGGATATGAGTCGCCGCAGGAGTTTGAGGACAAGTTCAAACGCCAGACAACCTTAATACCTGTCTGAAAAAACTTGACCACTACAGAGCAGGCCCGGCGTGTTTGACAACACCTGAGCTTGTCCGGCCCATTGTTGTCTCCCCTCTCCCGCACGGCGGGAGAGGGGTCGGGGGAGAGGGCTGGCGGCTCGCGGTGCTGGTATCGGCAATTTGCACTGCTTGCCCTCACCCCCAGCCCCTCTCCCGCTTGCGGGAGAGGGGAGCAAACCCGGCGGTGTATTGAAACCGCCAAGCTACGATCACCCATTGTTGTCTCCCCTCTCCCGCATGGCGGGAGAGGGGTCGGGGGAGAGGGCCGGCGGCTCGCGGTGCTGGTATCGGCAATTTGCACCGCTTGCCCTCTCCCCCAGCCCCTCTCCCGCTTGCGGGAGAGGGGAGCAGGCCCGGCGGTGTATTGAAACCGCCAAGCTGCGATCACCCATTGTTGTCTCCCCTCTCCCGCACAGCGGGAGAGGGGCCGGGGGTGAGGGCCAGCGTCTCACATGCTGACCCCCGCAACCCGCCCCACCCCCAACCCGTTTTTCTTTTCCGGAGACCCGCCATGCAAGTTTCTTCCTCATCGCCGACGGCAGCCGGCGCCAGCACGGGCTGGTTGCGCTGGATTGCCCTGCTGCTGCTTTGCGCGGCCTATCTGCAGGGCGGGCTCGTCAAGCTGTTCGATTTCCCCGGTGCCGTGGCCGAGATGCAGCACTTCGGGCTGGCGCCTGCCGTGCCGCTGGCGGCGGCGACCATTGCGCTGGAGCTGGCCGCGCCGGCCATGATCCTGCTGGGCGTGTATCGCTGGCTTGGCGCGCTGGCGCTGGCGGCCTTCACGCTGGCGGCCACGTTCATGGCCAACCGGTTCTGGAGCGCGCCGCCCGAGGCGCAGTTCATGCTGATGAATGCGTTCTTCGAGCACCTGGGCCTCGTCGGCGGCTTCCTGCTGGTGGCCTGGCACGACCTGCGGAGCCGGCCATGACGCAGGCCGCTACCTCCGCCAAACCCGCCGGCTCGTTCGCGCCGCTGGCGCAGCCGACCTTCGCCGTGCTTTGGGCGGCCACCATCCTGGGCAACATCGGCAGCTTCATGCGCGACGTGGCCAGCGCGTGGCTGGCCACCGACCTGTCGACGTCGCCCGCCGCCGTGGCGACCATCCAGGCCGCGGCCACGCTGCCGGTCTTTCTGCTGGCGATTCCGGCCGGCGTGCTGTCCGACATCCTGGACCGCCGCCGCTTCCTGATCGTGATCCAGGTGGCGCTGGCCGCCGTCAGCGGCACGCTGGCGTTCCTGGCATGGCAGGACGGCCTGACCATTGAAATCCTGATCGCACTGGCCTTTGCCGGCGGCATCGGCGCGGCGATGATGGGCCCGACATGGCAGTCGATCGTTCCCGAACTGGTGCCGCCCAGCACGCTGCGGCAGGCCGTGGCGCTGAACGCGCTGGGCGTGAATATCGCCCGTGCCATCGGGCCGGCCACGGGCGGCCTGCTGCTGGCCGCGTTCGGCGCGGCGGCCACCTATGGCGTGGACCTGCTCAGCTACGTGTTCGTGATTGCCGCGCTGATCTGGTGGAAGCGGCCGGCGCAGCCGACCGACCCGCTGCGCGAGCATTTCTTCAGCGCCTTCCGCGCCGGCCTGCGCTTCACGCGGGCGCACGGCAAGCTCCATATCGTGCTGCTGCGCGCGGCCGTGCATTTCGCGTTCGGCAGCAGCGTCTGGGCGCTGCTGCCCCTGGTGGCCAAGCAACTGCTGCACGGCGGCGCGGGCCTGTACGGGGTGCTGCTGGGCGCCGTGGGCGCCGGGGCCATCCTTGGCGCGCTGACGATGCCGATGCTGCAGAAGCGGCTCGATGGCGACGGCGTGGTGCTGGCATCGGCCATCGCCACGGCGGCGGTCATGGCCGGGCTGTCGTTCGCCCCGCCGGTCTGGCTGGCGCTGCCGCTGCTGCTGGTGCTGGGTGCGGCGTGGATCCTGGCGCTGACCACGCTGGGTGGCGCCGCGCAGGCCATCCTGCCGAACTGGGTGCGGGGCCGTGCGCTGGCCGTCTACCAGATGGTCTTCAACGGCGCGCTGGCCGGCGGCAGCCTGCTGTGGGGCTTTGTCGCGCAGGCCATGGGCACGCCGCACGCGCTGCTGATCGCGGCGGGCGGGCTGGTGGTGGCCGCGCTGCTGCTGCACCGCATCCGCCTGCCGCGTGGCGAGGAAGACCTGGGTCCGGCCCGCCACTGGCCCGAGCCCGAGATGGCCGACGCCATCGGCCACGACCGCGGCCCGGTGATGATCCTGATCGAGTACTGCATTCCGGCCGCCAACCGTGACGCCTTCCTGCGCGCCGTGCACCGGCTGTCCGAAGAACGGCTGCGCGACGGCGCGTTCAGCTGGGGCGTGATGGAGGACCCGGCCAACCCCGAGCTGCTGACCGAGTGGTTCCTGGTGGAATCGTGGGCCGAACACCTGCGCCAGCACCGCCGCGTGCCCAACGCCGACGCCGACCTGCAGCGCGACGTGGCCGGCTTCCACGTCGCCAGCGAGCCGCCACGCGTGCGCCACCTGCTGGGCGTGGGGCTGCCGCCGGCATCGCGCTGACCCTTTTCCGACATAGCGAGAACCAACCATGAAGATCTACCTTGTTTCCCTGGGCGCCGGCGTGCTGGTCGGCGTCATCTACGCCCTGCTGCAGGTGCGCTCGCCCGCGCCGCCCGCCGTGGCGCTGCTGGGCCTGCTGGGCATGCTGATCGGCGAGCAGGTCGTGCCACCCATCAAGCGCATGATCGCCGGCGAGCCGGTCAGCGTGGCATGGTTCCACGCCGAGTGCGTGCCGAAGATCACCGGCACGCCGGGTCCGCTGGTGGCAGCCAACGACAAGAAGGCGGGCGATGCGTCGACGCACTGAAGCATCCACGCGCGGGCGCGTCGGCGTACCCCTCGCGCTGGCCGCGGCCAGCCTGGCATCGACGCCCGCGCTGGCCGGCACCGTCACCGTCTACGGCCGCCTGAACACCGCCATCGAATACTCGCGGGCCAGCGCGGCCACCGACGGCACGTCGCTGGGCAGCGTGGTGCGGCAGACCAACAACCGCTCGGTATGGGGCCTGCGCGGCGAGGAGGAACTGGGCGGCTCGCTGAAGGCGCTCTGGCAGATCGAGAGCAACCTGTCGGTCGACAACGGCCAGGGCGGCATTGCCACGCGCAATTCCCGGATCGGGCTGCAGGGCGACTACGGGCTGCTGTTCATGGGCCACTGGCACACGCCGTACACCGAGTCGACCATGGCGTACGACCCGTACTACCCGACGACGGCCGGCTACATGGCGCTGATCGGCAACGGGTCCACGTCGACCTCCGACAACGTGCAGGACACCAGTTCGTTCGACCGGCGCCAGAAGAACATCGTGCAGTACCGCTCGCCGCAGCTTGCCGGCGTCAGCGCGTGGCTGGGCTGGGGGCTGCCCGAGGAAAAGACCACGGTGGCGCGCAACCCCGCGCTGTACTCGGCCGCGGTGGTCTACGACAAGGGCCCGCTGAACGCGACCGTGGCGTACGAGATCCACCAGCACTACCAGGCGGCCGGCCGCAACGACGACGCGCTGAAGGTGGGCGTGGCGTACCAGCTATTCAAGGGCACGCGGATCTCGGCGCTGTACGAGCACCTGCACTACCGCACCGACAGCGGCGACCTGCAGCGCAACGGCTACTACGCGTCGCTGGTGCAGCAGCTTGGGCCGGGCAGCCTGCGGGTGGGCTTTGCGCTGGCGGCCAACGGCACGGGGTCGTCGACCGATACGGTCGGCTTCTTCCGTAGCGGCGCGGAAACCGGCGCCACGCAGTTCACGGTGGGCTACGACTACCCGCTGTCCCGGCGCACGGCGCTGTTTGCGTACTACAGCCGCATCCAGAACCGGCGCAACGCGGTCTACGACTTCGCCATCAACGAGCTGGGGGTGAACGCCGGGGCCGATCCGCAGACCTTCGCTCTGGGCATGCGGCACAACTTCTGATCCCGGTGCACGCTCGGCGCGTCACTGATACGTTGGTATCGGCGGCGCGCCGTGTCGGCGGGGCGCTGACAATACCACCGTATGATATGGGCCGCGTCCGGGCGCGATTATGCTGCGGGGCTGGCGGTGCCGCGCGTCGCCCCACTACAGAGGAACCTGATTGACTGCCACCCCCGTGATCGCCATCGTCGACGACGACGCTTCCGTCCGGCAAGCCATGGGGCGGCTGGTGCGCTCGCTGGACATGGCCGCCGAGCTGTACGACGGCGGGCCCGGGCTGCTGGCGTCCCCGTCGCTGGCCGGCATCGACTGCGTGATCACCGACGTCCAGATGCCCGCGATGAACGGCTTTGCGCTCTGCAACGCACTGCGGGCCGGCGACCACCGCATGCCCGTGATCTTCATGACCGCGTTCGTGTGGGACGGCTACGCCCAGCGCGCCCGCGACGCCGGCGCCACCTGCTTCCTGACCAAGCCGTTCCACGACACCGAGATCATCGCCTGCATCGAGCACGCGCTGCGCGGGCCCGGCTAGCCACGCCGTGCGAATCCGGAACGCCGCGCGCCGGGGCGGAACCCGTGCCCGCCGGCGCGGCGTAGCCTGTGGAATCTTTCGCCGCCGCGCGAATCCCACAGGCATCCCCAACCGGACAAGGAGCACAGCATGGCCACGGAGAACGCAGCCGACCTGATTACCTCGGTGCTACATGGCGTGGGCGTCCGCCGCATCTACGGCGTCGTCGGCGACAGCCTCAACGGGCTGACCGAATCGCTGCGCCGGCGCGGCGACATCGACTGGATCCACACGCGGCACGAGGAAACGGCAGCGTTCGCGGCCGGCGCCGAGGCGCACCTGACCGGCGAACTGGCGGTCTGCGCCGGCAGCTGCGGGCCGGGCAACCTGCACCTGATCAACGGGCTGTTCGACTGCCACCGCTCGCGCGTGCCGGTGCTGGCCATCGCCGCCCACATTCCCAGCGCCGAGATCGGCCGCAACTACTTCCAGGAAACGCACCCCGAGCAACTGTTCCGCGAATGCAGCCACTACTGCGAACTGGTGAGCAGCGTGGAGCAGTTGCCGGGCGTGCTGGAAACGGCCATCCGCACCGCCGTGGGCCGCCGCGGCGTGGCCGTGATCGTGATTCCGGGCGACGTGGCGCTGCGCGCGGCCACGGCCGCGCTGTCGGCACCGGCGTCGATGGCGCTGCCGGCGCCCGTGGTGGTGCCCGACGCCGCGTCGCTCGACGCGCTGGCGCACCTGCTGCGCGACAGCCGCCGCACGACGCTGCTGTGCGGGCGCGGCTGCGCCGGCGCGCACGACCAGGTGGTGCGGCTGGCCGAGACGCTGAAGGCGCCGGTCGTCCACGCGCTGGGCGGCAAGGAGTACATCGAGTACGACAACCCGTACGACGTCGGCATGACCGGCCTGATCGGCTTCAGCTCCGGCTACCACGCGATGCAGAACTGCGACACGCTGGTCATGCTCGGCACCGACTTTCCCTACCGGCAGTTCTATCCCGCCGACGCCCGCGTGGTGCAGGTGGACGTGCGGCCCGAGAACCTGGGTCGCCGCACGCGGCTGGACCTGGGCCTGGTGGGTGACGTGGCCGCCACGCTCGACGCGCTGCAGCCGCGCCTGGCGCCGCAGGCCGACACCGCCCACCTGGACGCCAGCGTGCGCCACTACCGCGAGGCCCGCCAGCAGCTTGACGACCTGGCCACCGGCGACAGCGGCCGCAAGCCCATCCATCCGCAATACCTGGCGCGACTGCTCAGCGAGCAGGCCGACGAGGATGCCGTCTTCACGTTCGACGTGGGCACGCCGACGATCTGGGCCGCGCGCTACCTGCGCATGAACGGCCGGCGGCGGCTGATCGGGTCGCTGGCCCATGGCTCGATGGCGAACGCGCTGCCGCAGGCCATCGGCGCGCAAGCCGCGTTTCCGGACCGGCAGGTGATAAGCCTGTCTGGCGACGGCGGCTTTGCAATGCTGATGGGCGATTTCCTGACGCTGGTGCAGCAGGGGCTGCCGGTAAAGGTGGTGATCTTCAACAACAGCGTGCTGGGCTTTGTGGCGCTGGAGATGAAGGCGTCCGGCCTGCTGGAGACCGGCACGTCGCTGCAGAACCCCGATTTCGCGGCCATGGCGCGCGCCGTGGGCGTGCACGCCCAGCGCGTGGAAGACCCGCTGCTGCTGCCCGAGGCCGTGGCGATGATGCTGGCGCACGACGGCCCCGCGCTGCTCGACGTGGTGACCAACACGCAGGAACTGGCGATGCCGCCCGCGCTGAAGGCCGAGCAGGTCAAGGGGTTCAGCCTGTGGGCGCTGAAGGCGGTCATGAACGGCCGCGCGGACGAACTGGTGGAACTGGCGAAGACCAACCTGCTGCGATAGGCGGGAGCCGCCGGGTCAGTCGCCGGCGGCGGTCGCGCCGGCGCGTCGGGCGCGGGGCGTCACCAGCCCCAGCGCCTGGGCCATCAGGATCAGGTCGGCAAACGTGCGCGCGGCCATCTTGCGCATGGCCTGCCCCCGGTAGATCTTGACCGTGGCCTGGCTGATGCCCAGTTCATCGGCCACTTCCTTGTTCATCAGGCCGTGCACCAGCAGCTTCATGACCTCCTGCTCGCGGCCGGTCAGCGCGCCAAAGCGCTCGCGGAGCTGCTGGGTCTGGGAACGCGCCTGGCGGCGCAGGCGGTCGCGCTGCAGCGCCTCGTTCACGGCGTCCAGCAGGTCCTGCTCGCGGAAGGGCTTGGCGATGAAGTTGACGGCGCCGGCCTTCATGGCCGCCACGGTCATCGGCACGTCGCCGTAGCCGGTGATGAACACGATGGAAGCGGTGCGGCCGGCCAGGTTCAGGTGGCTCTGCAGGTCCAGCCCGCTGGCGCCACGCAGCCGCACATCCAGCACGATGCAGGTGGGCTGGTCCGGAAAGCCGTGGGCCAGCAGTTCCTCGCCCGAGGCGAACGCCAGGCTGGCCAGCCCCACCGAGCGGAACAGGCCCGACAGCGCACGCCGCACGTCGTCGTCATCGTCCACGACGAGCACGAGCCCGTCGGCGGCGTCTTCGGCCGGTTCGCGCAACATGGCGGCACTGCTGGTCATCTGGCTCTCACTCTGCATTCAGGGGCACCGCGCCGGGGCGCGGTCGGGACGGACCATGCACGACCCGATGGCCGACATTGCACGAGGATGCGCTGGATTTGCCGGCAACGGCCGCAAACCGGCATCGTTCCGCCCGATGCGAAGCGGGATTATCGGCGCTTTCCGCGAGATTGCCAACGACGGCGGGCCGGTCAGGCCGCCCTAGACGGCCTCCAGCGCCCGGCTCAGCGTGTAGGCGGTGCGCACCGCCACGTCGAACGACCGGTCGCAGGCCAGCTCGCGCCCGGCCACGGTGATGTGCCACCAGTCTCGGGTGCGCTCGCAGCTCAGGCGGTGCTCCTCCATCTGGTCCGAAAACCAGCGCCACAACCGCGCGTCCTGGCTCGACGCGGACGCCGCCGCGCGCAGCCGGACCATTTCGAGGCCATTCGATTGGTTCATGTGCTTTCTCCCCGGAGCCAACGCCCGCGTGCCCCGTGAGCACATGGTAGGCAGGCGGGGCGCATGTGTGCATCGCCCGTTGGTTCGACCGCCGTAGCGCGTCGGCGTGGCAGTGTCATACCAAAGTCGTATCGCGGCGGCGGCGCCGGGGCCCGCCCGCCACCCCGCCCCGGCCGCCCTTTTTGTATCGGCGTGCCCCAGCGGGGCGGCCAAATACATTGCGATACAAAACCGGGCCAGTCCGACACATGCCGCCTGCGGGGGGCCCCTAGACTCACTGCCAACAAGCCGCCCGCTGCCGGGCGCGCCGGCCGGATCGGCGCCCTGGCGTGCCATTCGGAAAGCAGTGGTCCCGGGTCTATATCGCCGTGGCCGCCGGGGCGCTACACAGCATAGGTCGGTCTTGCATCGGCCGTGACCCGAATGTTTCACGTACCCGGCGCCGTGGCGCCGCATCGCAGTACAACGCCTGCGTCTGGACGCAAAAAGGAGAAATCATGAAGAAGAACATCGACCTGCCCCGCCGTAACTTCCTGGGCACCGCCGGCCTGGCCCTGGCCGCCGCCCAGCTTGGCATGATCGGCTCGGCCAACGCCCAGTCGGCCGTGTCCAAGGCCGCGCCGCTGACGCCGGTCACGCCCGGCACGCACACCTCGTTCGGCACGATCAAGCAGATCAACGCCGGCGTGCTGAACATCGGCTACGCCGA
The DNA here is from genome assembly GCF_049393795.1 of Cupriavidus sp. H18C2. Taxonomy (NCBI): domain Bacteria; kingdom Pseudomonadati; phylum Pseudomonadota; class Betaproteobacteria; order Burkholderiales; family Burkholderiaceae; genus Cupriavidus; species Cupriavidus sp. H18C2. The sequence continues at coordinate 1,718,541 of NZ_CP186011.1, forward strand.
AGTGGGCCCGGCCGACGGCCCGGTGGCGCTGCTGCTGCACGGCTGGCCGTACGACATCCACGCGTTCGTCGACGTGGCGCCCCTGCTGGCCCAGCGCGGCTACCGCGTGATCATTCCGCACCTGCGCGGCTACGGCACCACGCGGTTCCTGTCGGCCGACACGATGCGCAACGGCCAGCCGTCGGCCATGGCCGTGGACATGATGGCGCTGCTGGACGCGCTGAAGATCCGCAGCGCCGTGGTGGCCGGCTTCGACTGGGGCGCGCGCACCGCCGACATCATGGCCGCGCTGTGGCCGGACCGCTTCCGCGGGCTGGTGTCGGTCAGCGGCTACCTGATCGGCAGCCAGGCCGCGGGCAAGCAGCCGCTGCCGCCCGAGGCCGAACTGCAGTGGTGGTACCAGTTCTACTTCGCCACCGACCGTGGCGTGGCGGGCTACCAGAAGTACACGCACGAGTTCTCGAAGCTGATCTGGAAGCTGGCGTCGCCGCAGTGGAAGTTCGACGACGCCACGTTCGCGCGCAGCGCCGCGTCGCTGGACAACCCCGACCACGTGGCCATCACGATCCACAACTACCGCTGGCGCCTGGGCCTGGTCGAGGGCGAGGCGAAGTTCGACGACATCGAGAAGAAGCTGGCCACGGCGCCGACGATCAGCGTGCCGACCATCACGATGGAAGGCGACGCCAACGGCGCGCCGCACCCGTCGCCCAGCGCCTACAAGAGCAAGTTCACGGGCCGCTACGAGCACCGCGACATCACGGGCGGCATCGGCCACAACCTGCCGCAGGAGGCGCCCACCGCCTTCGCGCAGGCCGTGCTCGACATCGACCGCAAGTAAGGCGCCGCCATGCTGCACCGGCTGCTGATCCTGGCGACGATGGCGCTGTCCGCGCTGGCCTGCGAGATAGGCGGCGGCGCCGGCCGCTGCGCGTGGAAGGGCACGCCGGGCCAGTACCGCGTGGACCCGCCACCGGGCCGGCGCCGCAAGCCGTAAGCGGGCCGCCCCGGCGCGGCAGGCGTCCTCCCCCGCCTGCCGCGCGCCCTGGGCCGCTACGACACGCTGACGTCGGCCGTGTTGGCTGCCACCTCCAGCAGCCGCGTGCTGGCCGTGGCCGGCGATGGCGCCGTGCCGCCGTTGAGCCGCTGCATCGTGTGGAATGTACAGCTGAGCTTGCCCGGCGTCAGCGTGACCAGCGCGTAGCCCTCGGCGTTGGTGTCGACATGGCGCAGCCACGGGTTGAACGTGCGCAGCGTGGTGTCGAACGTGTTGACCAGCGTGCCGCCCACGTCGCTGTAGATCAGGTCCCGCAGCGCGGCAAACGCCGCGTCGCTGTCCACCACGGTACGGAACGAACTGAGCAGCGTGTTGCTCGATAGCCCCGCCGTGACCAGATCCACCATCACCGGGACCGGGCTGGCGGCATCGTAGTCGTCCATGACCTGCCCGCCGAAGAACGCGTGGATGTCCCCGCTCAGCGCCACCACGTTCTTGACGCCGTTGGCCTTCAGGAAGGCCATCAGGTTCTTGCGCTCTGCGTTGAAGCCGTCCCACTGGTCCGCATTGAGGATGAACTTGCCCAGCAGCGACGCCGGCGGCAACCGCGCCTCGACGAACGGGCGGACATTGGCGTCGAAGCTGGCCGCGTCGATGCCGGCCTGCGACATCACGTTGCGCAGCGCCGTATAGGCCAGGTTGGCGTAGCTGCCAGCCGCCCGCGCCGCGGCAAGATCGCTGGCCAGCGCCGTGGCAATCGCGTCCTCCACGGCCGCCAGCGCGCTGTTCGCCAGCACCAGCGCCCGCGCCACCAGCCGCGAGACGGCCTGCGTGATGTCCACCTGCATGCGCAGGGCGGCAAGCTGGTTGCCCCAGAGCTTCCACGTCGTGCCCGCCCCGCCCACGCGGTCCTGCCACCACGCGCGCTGCGCATCGCCCAGCATCGACACCGGCGTCAGCGCGCCGCCGGCCGTGGCGATCTTGGCCGCCTCGGCCGTCGCCAGCGTGTCGAACGGCACCAGGTACAGGCTGCCCACCGAGCCGCCGGCCGTCGGTTCCGGAATCACGTGGTCGGCCCGGTACAGCCGCTCGTCGGTCATCAGCAGCGTGGCCAGGTTGCCGAACGTGAACGCGCGATAGATCTGGATGTTCTGGAACGACGGATTGGCGGCGTCGAAGCTGACATCGGCCGGCATGTATTCGAACCACGCCTGGCTGGCCGCGCGCCGGCGGGCCGTGCGGGGTGTCAGGTCGTCGTCGGCGTCATAGGTCTGGCGGTCCTGCCAGCAGTTGTCGGAGAACTCGTGGTCGTCCCAGATCGCGATCATCGGCGCGGACGCATGCAGCGCCTGCAGCCGCGCGTCGGCGCGATAGCTGCGGTACAGGTAGCGGTAGTCGTCGATCGTGGTCGCATAGACGCTGCCGTCGGGCAGCGCGGTGCCGTTGGGCAGGGTCAGCGCGCCGTGGCGGTCTTCCACATTGCCCGCGCGCGAGCCGCCCGGCACGGCCTCGTAGATGTAGTCGCCCACGTGGACGATGAAGTCCAGGTCCTGCTGCGCCAGTTCCTCCATGCCGCCCCAGTGGTTGGCGTTCCAGTCCTGGCAGCTCACGAACGCGAAGCGAAGCTGCGACAGCGCGGTGCCGGCCGCCGCGGCGGTGCGGGTGCGGCCAACCGTGCTGGCCCGGTTGCCCAGCAGGAAGCGGTAGTAGTAGCGCGTGCCGGCCGTGAGCCCGGTGACCTTGTTGCGCAGCGTGTAGTCCCATTCGGGCCGCGCCATCAGCGGTTCGTTGACGATCAGCCCCTGCGGCGGGAAGTCTGCCTGCGTGGAGACCTGCAGCCGCACCACCACGGGCCGCTTGCCGTTGCTGCCCTCGACGCGCGTCCAGACCACCACGCTGTCGGCGCGCGGGTCGCCGGAGGCCACGCCATGGACGAAATTGAAGTTTTCGGGATTGCCGGTGTCGGGGGGTGGATCGTCGCCGCCCCCTCCGCCGCACGCGGCAAGGCCGCCTGCGGCAACGGTGACGGTGAGAAATCCTCCGAGCCTGAGAAAGTGACGACGGTCCATGGCTGTTCTTCCTTGATGTGGGGAAACAAACAGCCGGAGACGGGATGCCGGGCAAGCATCGGGCTGTCTCGCCGGCAGGTCGCATCTGGATACTAGTGTCGGGCGCGCGGGCCTGCCGTCAGTGAAGCGCCGACATCGGCATCGGAATAACGCTGACAAGCGCCGGCATGTCCCGCCTGCGCCACACCAAAACGCCGCGGCGATCTGCTACGCTAGCCGCACCTCAAAGAACCCGCCCCCAAGGCGCATGCCCCGTGCCCCTGTCATCCCGGCTTCCGCTCCGCTTCGATCCCACCGCCGCCTGGCTGCCCCGGGCCGTGGCGCTGCTGCTGTTCGTCGCCCTGTGCGCGCTGGTCACGCACTGGGTGCTGGCGTTCAGCGCGATGCGGACCATCCCGGTGCCCAAGTCGGCCCGGATCGCCCAGACCGAGGCCGTGGAAACCGGCGCCGTGGCCACGCTGTTCGGCGGCAGCGCGCAGTCGGGCGTGCGTGACGTGCAGTTGATCGGCGTGGTGGCGGACCTCGACGGCGTGGGGCCGGCGGCGGCCATCGTGTCGCTCGATGGCGGTCCGCCCAAGGCGGTGCGCGCGGGGGCGACGCTGTCGTCGCAGATCCGGCTGGTGGAGATTCACGGCCGCAACGTGGTGATCGAGCGCAACGGCGTGCGCCAGGAGATTGCGCTGCCGCTGCAGAACACCGTGGCGGCCGGCGGCCGGGCCAACGTGCCCGCCGCGCCGCCTGCCGGGGCCGCCGCGCCGCTGTCCACGCCGATGCCGGCGCCGGTGCAGTCCACCGCGCCAGCCGTGTCCAGCGCACCGGTGCGGCCCGCGCCGCAGTACCAGCCCGCACAGCAGGCGCAGCAGGCCCAGCCGGCGCAGATGCCGCAGCCGACGCCCGATCCCAACCAGCAGATTCCCGGCCAGCCGTTCCAGGCGGTGCAGCCGCCCGGCGAGCCCAACCAGATGCCCAAGCCCTGACGGGCGCGGCTACAGCGGCAGGCAGCAGAGCAGCACGGTGGCCGTGGTACGGCCAAGCGCGCCCAGGCGCCGCAGCGTCATCGACAGCCGCTGGCCGATGCGGGCCAACAGCCCGTGCCGCGTGCCGGGCTTGCGTGCCAGCCGGCGGGCAATGCGCACCGGCAGCCGCAGGCCGCGCGGCACCGGGCTATGGCAGAACGCCACCTTGCGCACATAGCGGTCCACTTCCCAGAGCCACGACGACCCATAGGGAAAAAACGCCACGTCGCCTTCGGCCAGCACGCGGGACTGGCCCTGGCTGTCCGTGACGCGCACGCTGCCTTCCAGGATCACCACGACTTCGTCGAACTGGTAATGCCATTCGAACGTGCTGCGCGTGCAATCCCACATCGTCGTCCAGGCCGAGCCGTCCTGCGTGGACGAATGGTCGCGGCAGCGGGTGACCGGCGCACCGGTGCGAATCCAGTCCGGTTCGATCGGACAGGGCTGGTCCGGCAGGTTGCCGATGTTGCCGAAGACGCCTGCCTGGGGATGCTGCCGGAGCGGGGCTGCGGGGGTATCGAGCATTGAGGTTCCTCGTGTCGGATTCTGTCGGCTCAGGGCCATCGCCATGGTCCCTGCTCGAAATCGGCCGCAATATGCGCCAACGCACATAACACCCGCATTGACAGCATTGCCGAACACGTCACGCGCCGCCCGCGCGCCACGTACGATCCTTGCTTGCCCGGTGGTCTTTACCGTGGCGCACCATCGCGGCGCCGCACGCACCAGACGGAGGTCCCCATGAAGAACCCGTGGCTGAAGAAGAACCCGATGCTGAGCCTGTGGCTCAGCGGCGCCAACGCCGTGGCGGGCGCGGCACGTGGCCGGGCAACCAGCGAGGCCCGGCGGCAGACGGCGCTGGCCAGCACGGCGTTCACCAACGCCGCCATCGACGCCTGGACGGCCGCCCTGACGCCGCCAAAGCCACGCAAGAAGCGCAAGGCGTCGCGGCGCGCCAAGCGCTAGTCGCGCTGGCAGGTTCCTTGCTGTGTCGCGTCAGCACGACGGCGGCAACGCGCGCATCGCCATCGTGCAGCGGCCCGGCCCCCCACGTTCCCGATGCGGTTTCAGCAGGAACGTGTAGGCACTGCTACCCGGCATTACAAGCGTGCGGACAGCAGGTTCCAGGAGCCAGCCATGACCAGCAGCTTTCGGTGGGTCGCCAGCGTTCTGCTCGGCGGATGCATATGCGTACTGGCCGCCTGCGGCGGCGACGGGTCGGGCAGCGGCACCACGGCCGACGCCGGGGCGGGCTCGGGATCGGCGCCCGGCTCGGGCACTGCCGCCGGCCCGGCCACGCTGTCGCTGGCTGTCGCGGGCCTGCCTGCCGGCACCGACGCCAACGTGTCGGTGGCCGGTCCGGGCAACTTCCAGCAGACCGTGACGCGCTCGGCCACGCTGCCGAACCTGGCGGCCGGCACCTACACCATCACGGCCGGCGACGTCCTCAACGGCACCTCGCTCTACAACGCCGCGCAGGCCACGCAGTCGGTCACGGTCGATGCCGGCAATCTCTCGCCGACCGTCACCGTGGCCTACAACGCGCCCGAGACGATGCGGCTGAGCCTGGCCGCGGTGGCGGGCGGGCTGGACGCGCCGATCTACCTGACCGCGCCGGCCAACGACCCGCGGCTGTTCGTGGTCGAGCGGCCCGGCCGCATCCGCGTGATCCGCAATGGCGCGCTGCTTGGCACGCCGTTCCTGGACATCTCGTCGCTGACCACCACCGATGGCGAGCGCGGCCTGCTGTCGATGGCGTTCGATCCGGACTTCGCCACCAACGGGCGCTTCTTCGTCTACTACACCGATACCGGCGGCGCCATCACCGTGGCCCGCTACCGGGTGACCACGCCAGGCGCCGACGTGGCCGACGCCAGCGGCACGGTGCTGCTGTCGATCCCCCACCCAGGGCAGTCGAACCACAACGGCGGCCAGCTTGCGTTCGGGCCGGACGGCATGCTCTACCTGGGCACCGGCGACGGCGGGGGCGCCAACGACCCGCCCGGCAACGCACAGAACAACGGCTCGCTGCTGGGCAAGATGCTGCGCATCGACGTGCGCGGCAACGGCTACGCGGTGCCGCCGGACAACCCGTTCGCCAGCGGCGGCGGCGGCCGGGGCGAAGTCTGGGCGCGCGGCCTGCGCAACCCGTGGCGCTTCTCGTTCGACAGCGCCGGGCTTGTCTACATTGCCGACGTGGGCCAGGACGCGCGCGAGGAGGTCAACATCGTCCCCGCCTCGGCCCCGGGCCTGAACTACGGCTGGGTGCGGCTGGAAGGCACCGTCTGCGTCAACGGCACCAACTGCGACACCACCGGGCTCACGCCGCCCGCATTCGAGTACAGCCACGACGACGGCAGCTGCGCGATCCTGGGGGGCTTTGTCTACGCCGGCAGCGCCGTGCCGGAGCTCAAGGGCCGCTACTTCTACACCGACCTCTGCAAGGGCGCGCTGAAGAGCTTTGCCTACCGCGGCGGCACGGTCAGCGAGTCGATCGACTGGTCGCTGCCGCTGCCGGGCACCGTGTACTCGTTTGGCAAGGACGCCGCCGGCGAGCTGTACGTGCTGGCCGAGACCAGCGCGGGCGGCCAGGTGCTGCGCCTGCAACGCGCGCCGTGAGCGCCGCCATGCGCGCCATCGCTCAGGCCACGCGCGCGGCCAGCAGGTCGATCATCCGCTGCGCCAGCGGCGACAGGTAGGCGCCCGCGCGCGACATCACGCCGACGCGCCGGCCCAGGTCCAGCGCGTCGGCGCGCAGCGCGATGGGCCGCAGGCTGGCGCGCTCGCTGTTGCCGGTGGCGCCGGCGATGCACAGCAGTTCGGTGCCGCGCACCAGATCGAACAGCGTGGCGCTGCCGAAATCCGTTTCCACGCGCAGGATCGGCGCGGGCAGCCCCAGGTCGGCGAATGCCACTTCGAGCTGCTGGCGCACCAGCACGTGGGCGCTGGGCAGCAGCCAGTGCTGGTCGACCAGATCGGCCAGCCCGAGGTTGCGCCGCCGGTGCAGCGGATGGTCCTCGTCGGCCACCACGGCCAGCCGGTCGGTGAACAGCTCCCGCGACGCCAGGCCCGGATTGGGCTGGCGCGGCAGCGGCGCCACGGCCAGGTCCAGGTCGCCGGCCTGCACCAGATCCATCAGCTCGCGCGCCACGCGCATCGTCAGCCGCAGCCGCGCCACGGGCCGCTCGCGGATCAGTTGCCGGCAGGCGCCCAGCACCAGCCCGGCCGGCATCGATGGCGAATAGCCCAGCCGCAGCAGCCCCTGCTCGCCGGTCTGGATGCCGCGCATCTCCTTGATCGCGTCCTCGTATTCCAGCCGGATCCGCCGCGCGCGCTCCAGGAACACGGCGCCGGCCTGCGTGACGCGCATGCCCAGCGTGGTCCGCTCGAACAGCGGCACGCCCAGTTGCGCCTCCACGCGCTGGATGGCCTTGGTGACGGCAGGCTGCGTCATGCCCAGCGCCTCCGCCGCGCGCCCGATACCGCCATGGGTGCCCACCGCCAGCACGTATTCCAGATCCCGCGTCTCCATCGCCCATTCCCGTTGGTTATGACTTGATTCCCGACGCAGCATTGTAGTCATGTCCGGCATGGCCGAGACTGGTCGCACACAAGATCAGAAATGCAAGGAGACACGATGACGTTCGCCTATTTCCTGCGGCGCGCGGCGCGCTACTGGGGCGACAACCCAGCCGTGCTGTACCGCGACCGGGTGCTGACCTTCCGCCAGCTCGACGAACGCTCGACGCGGCTGGCCAACGCGCTGCTGGCGCTGGGTCTGCGCAAGGGCGACCGCGTGGCGATCCAGTCACGCAACTGCCCGGAAGTGGTCGAGATCGAATGCGCGCTGTACAAGGCCGGGTTGGTCAAGGCGGCGCTGAACCCGCGCTTCACGGCCGCCGAGGCGTCCGACGTGGCCGAGAACTGCACCCCGCGCGTGCTGATCGCCGGCCCCGGCTACACGGGCTATTCCCGCGCCACGCCCGGCTTTGGCAGCGTCGAGCATTTCTTTGCCATCGCGGGCGCCACCGACGGCTACGGCGCCTACGAGGACCTGATCGCCCACGGCGCCACCACCGCCATCGACTACGTGCCGCAGCCCGACGACCTCGCCGTGCTGCACTTCTCGTCCGGCTCCACCGGCAAGATCAAGGCCGCGATGCAGAGCTACGGCAACCGGCTGGCGTCGATGCGCAAGCTGATCCTGACGATGGACCGCCCGGCCCGCCCCGGCGACCGCCTGGCGCTGATCGGCCCGATCACACATGCGTCCGGCATGCTGATGCAGCCCTACCTGTTCCTGGGCGCCACGCTGGTGCTGTTCGAGAAATTCGACACCGCGCAGTTCCTGGCCGACGTGCCGCGCCTGCAGCTCACGCACGTGTTCATGGTGCCGGCGATGATCAACATGCTGCTGGCCGAGCCCGCGCTGGCCACGGCGGACCTGCGCAGCCTCAAGACGCTGGCCTACGGCGCCGCGCCAATGGCACCGGCCCGCATCCGCGAGGCATGGGAGCGCATCGGCCCGATCCTGTCGCAGGGGTACGGGGCCAGCGAATCGACGTCGGGCGTCACGCGGCTGTCCACCGCCGACCACGCCAAGGCACTGGCCGACCACCCCGAGCGGCTGGCGTCGTGCGGGCGCGCGATGAGCGAGACCGAGGTACGTGTGGTGGACGAACGCGGCCAGGAGGTCAGCGGCGACGCGATCGGCGAGCTGGTGATCCGTGGCGCCGACGTGTTCCAGGGCTACTGGGGCGAGCCCGATCTGACGCGCGAGGTGCTGGTCGACGGCTGGCTGCACACCGGCGACCTGGCGCGCGTGGACGCCGAGGGCTACATCTACCTGGTGGACCGCAAGAAGGACATGATCATCTCGGGCGGCTTCAACGTGTACCCGACCGAGGTGGAGGCCACGCTGTACCAGCACCCGGACGTGATGGAAGCGTGCGTGATCAGCGTGCCGGACGACACCTGGGGCGAATCCGTGAAGGCCGTGGTGGCGCTGTGGCCGGGCCGGCAGGCCAGCGCGGCCGAGCTGATCGGCCATTGCCGCGCGCGCATTGCCGACTACAAGTCGCCGCGCTCGGTCGACTTCGTGGCCGAGCTGCCCAAGAACGCCAGCGGCAAGCTGGCCCGCAAGCTCGTGCGCGAGCAATACTGGGTGGGCGCCGCCCGCCGCGTCAACTGAGGGGCCGCCATGTTCGACCATCTGACCAACCCGGTGCTGATCGAGACGCGCGCCGCCGTGCGCCGCTACATCGACGAGGAACTGCGCCCGCTCGAACGCGAGCTGGGCCTGGGCACCGAGGACCCCTGGCCGCTCGACGTGCTGCGCGGCGTCTGGCGCCGTTCCAGCGAACTGGGCCTGTACGCGGCCTGCCTGCCCGTGGAACTGGGCGGCCGCGGGCTCAATATCGCCGAGCAATGCGCGCTGAAGGCCGACCTGGCCGCCAGCGGCGCGGCGCTGGCATCGCATGTGCTGGGCGACCTGGGCGGCCCGCCGCGCGTGGGCAACATGCTCAAGTACGCCACGCCGGACCAGCTTGCGCGCTACTTCGAGCCGGTGATCCGGGGCCGCAAGTCCACCTGCTTCGCGCTGACCGAGCCCCATTCGGGCTCCGACGCGCAGAGCATCCGCACCAGCGCCGTGGCCGATGGCGACGACCTGCTCATCAACGGCACCAAGCACTACATCAGCGGCGCCCCGTTCGCGGACTTTGCCATCGTGATGTGCGTGACGGACCCCGCCACCACGCCGCCGGCCATTACCGCCGTGCTGGTGGACCTGGACCTGCCGGGCGTGACGGTCAGCACCGAGTACGTGCCGATGTCGGGCCAGCACATCGACGCCGACATCCACTTCGACAACGTGCGCGTGCCGCGCGCCAACATCTTCGGCGGCGAGGGCCAGGGCTTCCGGCTGGGCATGTCGCGCATCAACGTGAACCGGCTGCTGCACTGCCCGTCGATGCTGGGGCTGGCCACGCACGCCTACGCGGCGTCCGTGGCGTATGCCGGGCAACGCCGCCAGTTCGGCGGGCCGATCGCGCGCTTCCAGGCCATCCAGCATATGCTGGCCGACATGGCCGCCGCGCTGTGGGCCTGCGAGAGCATGATCGCGCAGACCGCGCTGCTGGCCGATGCCGGCGCGGACCTGCGCATGAAGGCGGCCGCGTGCAAGCTGTTCGTGTCAGAGCGCTGCTTCGAAGTGGCGGACAAGGCCGTGCAGATCCACGGCAACCTTGGCGTGACGCGCGGGCACCCGGTGGAGCAGATCTGGCGCAAGCTGCGCATGTTCCGCATTTTCACGGGCACCAGCGAGATCCAGCGCAATACCATCGCCAAGGCCATCCTCGACCCGGCAGCCTGAATGCCGACCCACGGCGACGCGGCTGCAGACCGCGCGCCGGCCAGAACAGGAGACAAGCATGAACCGTCGTCAGTGGCTTGCCACGGCGGGCGCCGCCGCACTGGGCGGCATGGCCTGCCGCACCGGCCTGGCTGCCGCCCCCGCCTACCCCTCGCGGCCGATCCGCCTGATCGTGCCGTTCATTGCCGGCACCGCGCCCGATGCGTCCGCGCGCAGCCTGGCGGCCGAGCTCGGGCCGCTGCTGGGCCAGTCGGTGGTCGTCGAGAACATCGGCGGCGCCGGCGGCATCATCGGCGCCCGGGCGCTCAAGCGCGCCGAGCCGGACGGCTACACGCTGGGCGTGCTGGCCAACCAGCACGTCATCAACGTGCACCTGTACCGCGATCCGCCGTACGACGCGACGCGCGACTTCACGCCCATCACCACGGTGTCCGGCGGCCCGGTGGTACTGGCCGTGCCGGCCGCGTCGCCGTACCGGACCGCGCGCGAGCTGGTGGACGCGATGAAGCGCCAGCCCGGCGCGCTGAACTACGGCTCGGGCGGCAAGGGTTCGGTGGCGCACCTGGCCGTGGAAAGCCTGCTGCACCAGACGCGCACCGAGGCCGTGCACATCCCGTACAAGGGGGCCAGCGAGATCGTCACGGCGATGGTCAGTGGGCAGACCCAGTTCGGCATGCCCGTGCTGTCGACGGCCGCGCCGTTCCTGCGCAACGGGCAGATCCGGCCGCTAGCCGTGTCGTCGGCGGCGCGCTCGGTCTACTTCCCGGACGTGCCGACGCTGGCCGAGGCGCTGCCACCCGGCTTCGTGCTCGACAACTGGAGCGGCGTCTTTGCGCCGGCCGGCCTGCCGCCGGCGCTCACCAGGCGGCTGTTCGACGCCATCGCCACGCTGCAGGCCAGCGGCAAGCTCGACGCATCGACCAAGGCCAACTCGGGCGAGCTGCGCAAGAGCGCGTCGCCGGCCCAGTTCGCGCAGATGGTGGCGGCCGAGAACGCGCGGTACGGCAAGCTGATTGCCGAGATCGGCATGCGCGGCGAGGCGGGCTGAGCGGCGCGGCCGGGATCAGAACGACCCGACCAGTGGCGCCGCATGACGGCGCCGCGCGAGCGGCAGGCTGCGCTTTCACGCCGGCTGGGATACGATGTCGACCGATCCCGCAGCCGCCCTCGCAAGGAACCGCCGCTTGTCAGAAGTCCTCCGCCCCGCTCCCGCCGACGCGTTTCCCACGTTCGAGACGTCCGATTTCGCGGTGGAAGGGACGTTCTACTTCGATATCGTCCGGCTCGAAGACCGCGACGACATTCCGCGCGGCTTCCTGCATCGGCACAACTATTACCACCTGCTGTGGATGACCCGCGCCAGCGGCACCCACATGCTCGACTTTGCGCATTTCGACGTGCGCGACCATTCGGTGTTCTTCCTCTCGCCGGGGCAGGTGCATGCGTGGACGTCGACGGTCAAGCCCTACGGCTATGTGCTGAACTTCAGCACCGACTTCTTTGCCCGGATGTTCCCGCGTGCCGACGACGCGGCCAGGTTTCCGTTCTACCAGCCCACGCGCGGCCACAGCGCGCTCTACCTGACATCCGGCCAGCACGACGCCATGCTGCCGCTGCTGGCCGAGATGGAGCGCGAGGCACGCGACCGGCAAGCCGGCTTTGCCGACGTGGTGCAGGCGTGCCTGCTGGTGCTGCTGACGCGGCTGCGCCGGCTGTGCCCCGAGGGCGAGCAGGCCGGCGAGGCGGGCCCGCGCCAGGCGCTGGCGCGGCGCTTCACGATGCTGGTGGAGACCCACTACCTGCGCTTTGGCGCGGTGGGCCAGTACGCCGAGGCGCTCTGCGTGAGCGAGCGGCAGCTCAACGACGCGGTCAAGCAGACCATCGGCCGCACGGCCAGCCAGGTGATTCAGGAGCGGGTGGTGCTGGAGGCCAAGCGGTGGCTGTCGAACACCGAGACCGGCATCGCCGAGATCGCTTTCCGGCTCAATATCGAGGATCCGGCCTACTTCGCGCGCTTTTTCAAGAAGCAGACCGGCCTGACGCCAGGCGATTTCCGGCGCAAGCACTGCCGCCCGCTCACCTGAACGGCGCGAAAAAGTGCAATACAACGTCTGAACTGTCCTAACGCCGCTGGCGCGGGCCTGCCTAAAGTGTCCCGACAAGAAAACCAGAGGAGACAACGATGTTCAGCGCAGCCGCCCGGCTGCGGCGCCTTGTCGTGGCCGCCGCACTTGCCTTCACCACCTTCCATGCCATGGCCGAGTATCCCGACCGTCCGCTGCGCGTGATCGTGCCGTTCGCCCCGGGCGGCGCCACGGACGTGATTGCCCGCACGGTGGCCCAGGCCATGTCGGCCCGGCTCGGCCAGTCGGTCGTGGTCGAGAACAAGGCCGGCGCCAACGGCAATATCGGCGCCGTCACCGCCGCACGCTCGGACCCCGACGGCTACACGCTGCTGATGGCCACGTCGAGCCATGCCATCAACGCGTCGCTGTACCAGAAGCTCAACTACAGCCTGACGCGCGATTTCGTCGCGCTGTCGAACCTGGCGTCGGTGCCGCTGCTGCTGGTGGTCAATCCATCGGTGCCGGCCAAGTCGGCCAGCGAGCTGGCGACCTATGCCAAGGCCAATCCGGGCAAGGTCAACTACGGCTCGGGCGGCACGGGCACCGCATCGCACCTGGCCGGCGAGCAGTTCAGCACGCTGACCGGCGCAAAGATGCAGCACGTGGCCTACAAGGGCGGCTCGCAGGCGCTGAACGACCTGATGGGCGGCCAGGTGCAGGCCATGTTCGCCAACCTGCCCGAAGTGCTGGCGCAGGTGCAGAGCGGCAAGCTGCGCGCGCTGGCCGTGACCGGCACCCGGCGCCACGCCGCGCTGCCCGACGTGCCCGCGTTTGGCGAGACGGCCTACCCGTCGATGACCATGCGGTCGTGGTTCGGCCTGTTCGTGCCGGCCGGCACGCCGCCCGCCGTCGTGGAAAAGCTGTCGCACGCCATCGTCCAGAGCGTGGCCGATGCGGCCGTCAAGGAACGCCTGAAGGGCCTGGGCGCCGATCCCGTGGGCGACGAGCAGCCCGCGTTCCAGAAGTACGTGAACCAGGAAGTGGCGCGCTGGGCCGTCCTGGTCAAGCAGTCCGGCGCCAGCGTCGACTGACCCAACCCTCCGCCATTCGAGACCGAAAGGAAACCTCATGCTGTACGACGTCCGCACCTACACCTGCCGCCCCGGCACCATCAAGAAGCATCTGGCGCTCTACGCCGAGCACGGCTTCGACACGCAGAGCCGCCACCTGGGCAAGCCGCTGGCCTACATGCAGACGGAGACCGGCGACGTGAACAGCTACATGCACATCTGGGTCTACGAGAACGCGGCCGACCGCGAGGCCCGCCGTCAGGCGCTGCAGAAGGACCCGGCCTGGGCCGACTACCTCAAGCGCAGCGCCGACGCGGGCTACCTGATCCGCCAGGAGAACCGGCTGATGACGCCGGTATCGTTCTTCCAGCCGTGAAGCAGTGAGCGGCCACGCGGCCGCCAGATGGACTGAGGGAAGCAGGGCGCGCGCCTTGCTTCCCTTTTTTATTTTTGGCCTCGCACCCGCAGCGCTGTGCGGCTCGAAGCGGCGTCAGGCATCCACCCGTCATCCATCGCCAGCCATTTTGTAATCGCGATATGGCGCACTGTTCAGCGCGGGCAATTTCTACCGTTACGCCGTTGCAACCGTTTTCGTTCAGGGTCCGGGAGCCTTGGACAATGCAGAACGGCGGCCTAAGCTCGCCTCAGGCGCCCATGTTGACGGGAGCCTCAAGACAACGATTGGAGACTCCCCATGAAATCGCTGAAGAGATGGCTCGGCGTCACGCTCGCCGGGCTGATGGCCCTTGGCCTTGCCGCGTGCGGCGGAGGCGGTGACGACGACCCCGGCATCGCGCCGACGGTCCAGTTGCTTTCGTCGCAACCCGAATACGTCACCGGCGGCACCGCGCTGATCGACATCGGCGTGCCCACGTCCGTCAACAACGACCGTCCGCTCAGGGTGCTGCTGAACGGCAACGACGTCACCGCGCAGTTCCGGCCCAGCCCCACCGACCCGTCGCACCGCCAGGCCGTGCTGAGCGGGCTGGCCAACGGTGCCAATGCCGTGGTGGCCAGCGTCGGCAAGGCGTCGAACACGCTGACGATGACCAACTATCCGATCACCGGCCCGGTGATCTCCGGCCCGTGGCAGACGCCGTTCGTATGCCAGACCAGTTCGTTCCAGCTGCCCGACGGCAGCACGCTCGGCGCCCCGCTGGACGAGAACTGCAGCGTCGCCACGCGCGTGAACTACCTGTACATGCCCACGCAGGGCGGCGCGCTGAAGGTGATGAGCGATACGTCGGCACGCCCGGCGGACGTGGCCACCGTCACCACGCTTGGCGGCGCGCAGGTGCCGTTCATCGTGCGCGTGGAAACGGGCACCGTCGACCGCGGCATCTACCAGAACGCCGTGATCCACGACCCGACCAGCGAACCCGCGCCCACGCCCACGTCGCCGCCCAAGGCATGGAACCGGCGGATGATCGCCATCGAGGGCTTTGGCTGCCCCGGCGGCTGGTACATCCAGGGCAGCGCGCAGGGCAACATCCAGTCGGCCGGCTTCGACTTCAGCCTGCTCAATACGCAGCGGCTGGCCGAAGGCTATGCGATGTTCGCCAACACGCTGCAGCATGCGTCGAACAACTGCAATGCGGTGCTGGCCAGCGAGGCCGCGATGATGTCGAAGGAGGCCACCATCGAACGCTTTGGCGTGCCGCTCTTTACCGTGAGCGCGGGCTGCTCGGGCGGCTCGTACGGCAGCGCCCAGCCGGCCGACCGCATTCCCGGCCTGTTCGATGGCGTGCTGATCTCGTGCACGTTCCCCGACCCGCTGTCGATTGCATTCTCGGGGTCCGACGGCCACCTCATCACGCACTACATCACGCTCAATCCATCGGCGCTGACTGACACGCAGATCGCGGCCGTGACCGGGTACAAGAGCCGCAAGGCGTTCGAGGATGCCGCCAACCAGGCCCAGCGGACCGACCCCGTGCCGGGACGCGTGGACTACGCGGGCTACAACTCGGGCGTGTTCAACGCGGCGGTGCCGGCATCGCTGCGGTATCACCCGGTGAACAACCCCACCGGGGTCCGGCCGACGGTCTATGACGCCGCGCGGAACATCTACGGCGTGGACAAGGCCACCGGCTTCGCGCTGCGGCCGTTCGACAACGTCGGCGTGCAGTACGGCCTGGCCGCGCTGAACAGCGGCGCGATCACGACCACGCAGTTCCTGGACCTCAACGAGAAGGTGGGCGGCTACGACCAGGATGCCAACTACGTGCCGAACCGCGTGGCCGGCGACCCCGGCGCCATCCTGCGCGCGTACCAGAGCGGCCTGCAGCTCGGCACCAACGGCGGGCTGGCCAGCATCCCCGTGTTCGACGTCACCGGCATCTACAACGAGGACACCGCCTACCACTACCAGTGGTTCCACTTTGCGCTGCGCGAGCGGATGGTGCGGGCCAACGGCGACAGCAACAACCACGTCATGTGGCGCGGCAACCCGGTGCCCGCGGACACGGCCTGGAACACGTTCATCACCTGGGTGGCCGCGTACAAGGCCGACGTCACGACCACGGCGCAGAAGGACAAGGTGGTGACGTACAAGCCGGCCAACGCGGTGGACGGCTGCTGGAGCAACGCGACGACGTTCACGCAGGAGGTACAGACGCTGAGCCAGATCGCCAACACCACGTGCAACGGCCTGTTCCCGTCGTGGACGGCGCCGCGCATCGTGGCGGGTGGCCCGGTGGCGGCCGACGTCATCAAGTGCGCGCTCAAGCCGATTGCCGCCACCGACTACGCGGTGATGTTCACGGGCGCCGAAATGACGCGGCTGCAGGCCATCTTCCCGAACGGTGTCTGCGACTGGTCGCGCCCCGGCATCAACCAGTCTGGCGTGGTGCCGAACGGATCGTTCGGGCCGTCGCCGGTGAACCTGGTGTTCGACATCACGAAGTCATAGCCGCCGCAAAAGCTGGCGCAGGCAGGCCGGGCACCCGCCCGGCCTTTTTTCTGGGCAACCGATAAATCGATCCAAACAATCAATTTATCAGCACAATGCCCAGCACCTATAGTCGAGGCGCCCTCCGTCGCATGAACGGACGGCTTCGACAGATAAAAGACCGAGGAGACACCCGATGGATGGACGTGCACAGGGCCGGCACGCGGCGGCGCTCGCGCTGGCGGCAATGCTGGCGGTGGCGGGCTGCGGTGGCAGCGACGACAACAACGGCGGCGGCAACACCGGCGGCGGCGGGGGCACGGGCGGCACGCCGCAGGCGCGCACCCCGGCGCAGACGCTGACGATCACGGGCCGGCAGGACTTTGCCGGCACCTACGGCGACGTGGGCCAGTACGAGCAGGTGACCGGCACGCTGCGCGGCGAGGTGGACCCGAAGGACCCGAAGAACGCGATCATCCAGGACCTGGCGCTGGCGCCGGTCAATGCCAACGGCATGGTCGAGTACACCGCCGACTTCACGATGCTCAAGCCCAAGGACATGAGCAAGGCCAGCGGCGTGCTGCGCTACGACGCGCCGAACCGCGGCAACATCCTGACGATGCCCAACCCGGCTGCGACGCCCAGCGACGCCGTGTACTTCGAACGCGGCTACGTGATGCTCTACTCGGCGTGGCAGGGCGATGTGCCGAAGTCCAGCCCGGCCCGCCTGACCGTGTCGGTGCCGGTGGCCAAGAACGCCGACGGCACGTCGATCACGGGCACCTATCGGACCGAACTGGTCCCCAGCACGGCCACGCCCGCGATGTCGCTGCCGGGCGGCGTGTTCAACGGCACGATGATCCCGTACGCGCCGGCCAGCCTGGACAACACCCAGCCCGGTTATTCGCTGACGCGCCGCCAGAACGAGACCGACGCGCGCGTGGCCATCCCGGCCGCCGACTGGAAGTTTGCCAAGTGCGACGCCAGCGCGCCATTCCCCGGCACGGCCGATCCGGCCAGCATCTGCCTGCGCGGCGGCTTTGACCCGCAGTACCTCTACGAACTCGTCTACGTGGCCAAGGACCCGAAGGTGATGGGCGTGGGCCTGGCCGCGCTGCGCGACACGGTGACGTTCTTCCGCGCCAAGGCCGCCGACAGCGCCGGCACGCCGAATCCGCTGGCTGGCCGCATTCGCTACACCATCGGCCAGGGCACGTCGCAGTCGGGCAATGCGATGAAGACGTTCCTGCACCTGGGCTTCAACCAGGCGCTGGACGGGTCGAAGGTGTTCGACGGCATGTACGCCCACGTGGCCGCGCGCCAGACCAACATCAACACGCGCTTTGCGGTGCCGGGCGGCGGCGGCGGGCTGCGCACCGACCACACCGCATTCGGGCAGACCGCGCCGCGCGGGCTGGACAAGGACTATGTGGACGACGTGGCCGGCAAGGCCGGCGGCGTGATGACCCGCTGCGCGGCCACCAGCACGTGCCCGAAGTTCTTCCTGGGCCTGTCCGGCACCGAGTTCTGGCAGTTGCAGGGCTCGCCGGTGCTGACCGACGCCAACGGCTTCGCCGACCTCAAGCAACCGGACAACGCGCGCATCTACTACTACACCGGCACGCAGCACGGCGGCGCCGGCGGCACGGCCAGCATCAACTACGCGCCCACGCGCAACGTCTATCCGGCCGGCACCGTGATCCACTTCAACGACACGTTCCGTGCGCTGTTCCTGGACCTGGAGGACTGGGTGGTCAAGGGCACCGCGCCGCCGCCGAGCCAAGTGCCCACGCTGGCCGACGGCACGCTGGTGCGTCCGGCCAGCCTGGTCTTCCCGGCGATGAAGGGGCTGTCCTGGCCCGTGGGCGGTGTCTCGACGCCAATCCCGGACTTCCAGTACCTGGCGCGCTACAACGGCTACGCGCTGCTCGATTTCGGGCCGCAGTACCGGCGCGAGGACGAGTCGGGCATCGCGACCATCCTGCCGCCCGCGAACCTGAACCGCGACTACGCGATCCTGGTGCCGCAGTTGGACGCCACCACGGGCATCCCGCGCGCCGGCATCCGCTCGGTGGAGGCACGGGCGCCGCTCGGCACCAGCATCGAGTTCAACTACGTCGCCACGCCGGGCATCGTGGACCTGTCGAACCTGACCGGCGCGTTCATCCCGTTTCACAAGACCGAGGCGGCCCGCATTGCCGCGGGCGACGGACGCCCCTCGCTGGAATCGCTCTACACCAACCAGGCCGGCTACGTGGCGGCGGTGACCGCCGCGGCCAACGACCTCGTCGCACAGCGGCTGCTGCTGCAACGCGACGCCGACGCCATCGTGGCGCGGGCCGTGGCAAACCCGGTGCTGCCGTGATCGGGTGAAAAGGGGGCCGGCTTGCCGGCTCCCGCTGGATAACGAATTGCCGGCTCAGGTCGTGCCCAGCCGTTCGCGCGTGCGGCGGGCAACGTCGCGGGTCCACGGCGAAGCGGCCCAGTACCGCGCGGCGAACTGCTCGATCTCGGCGCGGTACTTCAGTGACAGGCCGATCATGTCGAGCCCCTCGATGAACATGCGGCGGTGCCGCTCGGACAGCGCGAAACCGTGCGTGCCGACCGGCGTGGTGACCTGCATCGTCTCGACGTCGACCGACACCGTGTTGCCCGCGTCCGCATCGACGGCGTCCATCAGCGCCTCGATGACCTCGCGCGGCAGCATGACCAGCAGCAGCCGGTTGTTCATCGCGTTCGAGTAGAAGATCTCGCCGAAGCTCGGGGCGATGACGGCCCGGATGCCGAATTGCTGCAAGCCCCAGACCGCGTGCTCGCGGCTGGATCCACAGCCGAAGTTGGCCCCGCCGACGAGAATGCGCGTGTTGGCATACGCGGGGCGGTTCAGCACGAAGTCCGGGCGCGGCTTGCCCTGGCCGTCGAAGCGCTGGTCGTACAGCACGCCCTTGTCGAGCCCTGCCTTGTCGATGCCGCGCAAGAACTGCTTGGGCATGATCTGGTCGGTATCGAGGTTCTCGAAGCGGATGGCGGCCGCCTTGCCGGTGATGCGGGCCTGTTCAGACATGTGCGGTCTCCAGTTTGCGGACGTCGGTGATCTTGCCGGTGATGGCCGCCGCGGCCGCCATGGCCGGGCTCATCAGGTGGGTAATCGCGCCGCGTCCCTGCCGGCCTTCGAAGTTTCGGTTGGTGGTCGACGCGCAGCGCACGCCATCGGCCAGCACGTCGTCATTCATCGCCAGGCACATCGAGCAGCCGGGCTGCCGCCATTCGAAGCCGGCGGCCGTGAGGATGTCGGCAATGCCTTCGCGCTCGGCCTGTGCCTTGACCGCGCCAGACCCCGGCACCACCATTGCGCGCACGCCGTCGGCCACGCGCCGGCCACGCACCACGCCGGCCACGGCGCGCAGGTCCTCGATGCGGCCATTGGTGCAGGAGCCGATGAACACGTGCTGGATGGCCGTGCCTTCGAGCGCCGTGCCCGGCCGCAGGTGCGTGTACGACAGCGCCCGTTCCACCGAGCGCTGGCCCGCCTCGTCGATCTGGTCCTCGGGAAACGGAATCTGGCCGGACACCGGCACCACCTGGTCCGGGCTGGTGCCCCACGTCACGTGGGGCTCCACGTCGCTCGCATCGAACGTGAAGTCGAGGTCGAACACCGCGCCGGCATCGGTCTGGAGCGAGGCCCAGTGCGCCTGCGCGGCGGTGCGCTGATGCGCGTCCATGTCGGCGGCGCGGCGCAGCACGTAGTCGATCGACACGGCATCCGGCGCGATCAGCGCGCCGCGCGCGGCGGCTTCCACCGTCATGTTGCACAGCGTGAAGCGCGCTTCGACGCTGAGCGCCTGGATGGCCGAGCCGCAATATTCGACCACGTAGCCGCGCGCGCCCTGCGCGCCGATCCGGCCGATGATCATCAGGATCAGGTCCTTCGCGGTGGTGCCGGCCGGCAGCGTGCCGTCCACGCGGATGCGCATCGTCCGGGCCATGCGGTAGACCAGCGTCTGCGTGGCCAGCACGTGCTCCACCTCCGACGTGCCGATGCCGAAGCCCAGCGCGGCCAGCGCGCCATAGGTGGTCGTATGGCTGTCGCCACACATGACGACCATGCCGGGGCGGATCATGCCGTGCTCGGGCGCCACCACGTGCTCGATACCCTGTAGCGTGTCATTGGTATCGAACAGCGGGATCTGGTGCTTTTGGCAGTTCGCGCGCAGGTTTGTCGCCTGCAGCGACGATGCCGGATCCGCAATCACGCGGATCTTTGTCGGGTGCGTGGGGATGATGTGGCTGACCACCGAGACGTTCTGTCCCGGCATCAGCACGCCGCGCCCCTGCTCGTGCAGCCCGGCGAATGCCTGCGGGCTGGTGTACTCGTTCATCAGGTGCAGGTCGCAGAACAACAGCACGTTGTCGTCGTCGATCCTGGCGACCGTGTGGGAATCGACCAGCTTGTTATATAGGGTACGTGGAGACATATTTGGCCTGTTTCACAATCATTCGGCGGTAATGCCGCGTTGCCGGATCAGCTGGGCCCATACCGGCAGTTCCTGCTCCAGCCGCTTGCGTGCCGCTTCCGGCGTGGTGGGCATCGGATCGAAGCCCTCCTTGGTCATGCGGTCGCGGGTGGCGTCGGCCGTCAGGGCGGCGTTGAGGGTGGCGTTCAGCTTGTCGATGACCGGCTTGGGCGTGCCCGCCGGCGCGAACACCATGAACCACGTCTCGAAGTTGTAGCCCGGCAGGCCGGCCTCGGCGGCCGTCGGCACATTGGGCAGCAGCGGCGAGCGCCGGGACCCGGTCACCGCCAGCGCGGTCAGCTTGCCGGCCTGCACATGCTGCTGGGCGGCCGAGATGACCGGGAAGCTCATGTCGACCTGCCCGGCGATGGTGTCGACCAGGGCCGGGCCGCCGCCGCGATACGGCACGTGGACGATCGACACATTGGCCACCGACTTGAACAGCTCGGCCGACATATGGAACGTGCTGCCGTTGCCGGCCGAGCCATAGGTCAGCTTGTCCGGCCTGGCCTTGGCCAGCGCGATCAGCTCCTGCAGGTTCTTGGCCGGGATCTTGTTGTTGACCACCAGCACGTGCTGCGACCCGGCCACCATGCCGATGGGCGCCAGATCCTTGAGCGTGTCGTACGGCATGCGCGGGAACAGGCCGGGGTTGATTGCCAGCGACACGGTTTGCAGGCCAATGGTGTAGCCATCAGCCGGCGACTTGGCCACGGCGTCCACGCCGATGTTGCCGCCCGCGCCCGCGCGGTTGTCGACGACGATCGTGCCGCCCAGGTTCTTGGCCCAGGCATCCGAGATCAGGCGGGCGGCGATATCGGCGCTGCCGCCCGGGGCGTAGGGCACCACGAGGCGTACCGGGCGCTGGGGAAAGGACTGCGCAAACGCGCTGCTCATGGCGGCGGCGCACGCGATGCCAGCGGCAAGTCGATGGAATGTCATGGGGGTCTCCGTCCGGGTCGTTGTTGTGGAAAGCATCGTAGCACTTGCCCCCAGAAACATAATTTAGGCAAAATCACATCTTTCTTGCCTACCATTCACCAATGGACGCGTTCTCCGACGTCGCCTTTTTCATGGCGATCAACAGGTTCGGCAGCATGGCTGCCGCCGCGCAGGAACTGGGCGTGACGCCGTCCGCCGTCAGCAAGCGGCTGCTGGCGCTGGAGTCGCGGCTGGGCGTGCGGCTGCTCAATCGCACCACGCGGCGCATCAGCCTGACGCCCGAAGGCGAGTCGTACCTGGTGGAAGGCGGCCGCATCCTGGCCGAACTGGAAACGCTGGAACGGGCGGTGGCCGGCAACAGCAGCACGCCGCACGGCCTGCTCAAGATCGGCGCGACGCTGGGCTTTGGCCGGCGGCACATCGCCCCGGCGCTGGCCGCGTTCGCGCAGGCGTTCCCCAAGATTGAAATCCAGCTCTATCTGAGCGAGCGGCCGCTGAACCTGACCGAACTGGGGCTCGACGCCGTGATCCACTTTGGCGACCTGCCCGACGTGCGGCTCACGGCCCGGCTGCTGGCCAACAACCGGCGCCTGCTGGTGGCCGCGCCGTCGTACCTGGCACGCGCCGGCCTGCCGGCCACGCCGCGCGACCTGAGCCGGCATAGCTGCATCTTCATCCGCGAGGCGGACGAAACCTTCGGCACCTGGCACCTGCGCAACGGCACCCAGCAGGAAACCGTCAAGGTGCGCGGCACGATGAGTACCAACGACGGCGAATCGGCCGTGATCTGGGCGCTGGAAGGCCAGGGGCTGGTGGTGCGTTCGGAATGGGACATCGCCGACCATCTGCGCAACGGCAGCCTGTGCCGCGTGCTGCCGCAATGGCACTTCGCGCCGGCCGACATCCACCTGGTCTACAGCGGCAGCAGCTCCCGGTCCGACAGGATCCGGGTACTGGTCGACTTTCTGCTGGAACGGTTCGAGGCCCACCGCCAGGGCAGGCCGGGGGGTGAGGGGCGGTGGTGAGGATCGGGACGTTCGCAGCCGCAACCGGCCAGTGCCTGTCCCCCGGCAAGCGTCCCGCCTACCGCACAAACACCCCCAGTCCCTCGTGATCGTAGTACTCCAGCCAGACCTGGTCGCTGGAGAACGTCGCGCGCGAGATCGTCCCCGGCGTGGCGTTCTCGTTGTGGAGCGTGAAGGTGAAGACGTCGCCGTCCCAGTGGGTCAGCGGCAGCACCAGCGGCCGGGCGCCCAGCGTCATGACCAGCGCGCCGCCCTGCTCGGCCACGGTCAGCGGGCCGTGGTAGTCGTTGCGATAGGTGCCGGTGTACGTGGACAGCGCGCGTGCCGGCAACGGGTTGGCCGGCGGCGACTGGCCCACCAGCCGCCCCTCGGGGATGAGCAGCGGCGCGAAGGCTTCAGTGAAGATCGCGTTCCAGTCGCGGCGGAAAGCGCCGTACTGGACCAGGTCGAGAAACTGGGCGTTGAGCGTTTCCGGGATACCGATCGGATAGCCGTTGGTCAGCGTGACGATGGCCAGGTTCAGCGACGGCACCGCGGTGAAACTGGTGGCCGCCCCCACCGCGAAGGCGCCCGAGTGGTTGTAGGCGGTCAGGCCCAGCTCGGTCGTGCCGACGTTGAAGCCGTAGCCGTAGTAGCCGGCGGGCCGGCCATCGACGGGCGGGCTGCTTTGCATCTGCTGCGTCAGCGCGGGCGCCAGCGCAGCGGCATCGACGATGCGCTGGCCGCCGTATTCGCCGCGCGCCAGCAGCATGATCAGCCATTTCGCCATGTCGTTGACCGACGAGCTGACGCCGCCCGCGGGCGATTGCGCGTCCGGCATCGTGCCCATGCCCTGCACCCAGGCGCCATTGACCTTCACGTGGCCGAGCGCGCGGTTGTCGCGCGCGGCGAAATCCGCGTAGCGCGAACTGGTGCGGGTCATGCCCAGCGGCTGGTAGATTGCCTGCGCGGACAGCGTGGCCCAGTCGATGCCGGCGGCCGTGGCCACGGCCTCGGCCGCCGCGGTCATGCCGAAGTTCGTGTACTCGTAGACCGCGCGCAGCGGATGCACCGGCAGGTAGCGCAGGCGCGTGAGCACTTCGCGCCGGTCATAGCCCATGTCTTCGAGCCGGTCTCCGGCGTGGTCGGGCAGGCCGGAGCGATGCGCATAGAGGTCGCCGACGGTGACTGCGGCGGTGGAATCGGGGTCCGATAGCTGGAACCATGGCAGTTGCCGGACCACGGGCGTGTCCCACTGGATGCTGCCCCTGCCCACCTGCCGCGCCACCACGGTAGCCCCGATGGGCTTGGAGACCGAGGCAAGCTGGAAAACCGTGTCGGCATCGACGGGCGCGGGATCGCTGACCAGCCGGCGGCCAAACCCCTTCGCATAGACGGTCTGGCCGTTGCGCACCACGGCCACGGCCATGCCGGGCACGCCGGAGCGGGTCATCAGGTTGCTGGCCAGCGTATCGAGCTGGGCGATGGCCTGCGAGACCTGCGCGTCCGGCACCGGGGCCGGACCCGGCGCCGGCGCGGGATCGTCATCGCCGCCACAGGCCGGCAGGGTGGGAATCAGCAGGCCGCCCAGTGCGGCGCCCAGGAAGCGGCGGCGATCATGCATGTTGCCCACGGTGGTCTCCCGGCAAGGCGCGGCAAGCGCGGATGCTTGGAATTTACTGTAAGCGCTGGCCGATGGCTTCCACGCCGTGCGGCGCACCGGCCCGTCAGCGTGGGGCAACGCACAGACAGGGCAACCGCGACGGCCCACGCCGGCCACGTTTCGGCGTGCGCGGCGCCGGTGCTGGCCGCAAGGGTCAGGCCGAGCGCCAGCGCGGCGTGGCGCACTGCGCTGGCGGGAAGGGACAGGATCGACACGGGTTGGCTCCTTGTTTGACGTGCAACGAGTCTAGGCACAGGGTGCCGGGCTATCGAACCGGAACACGACGGCGCGCGATCCGGAATGCGACAGGGGCGGCGGGATGCGCTGGGACTTTGGTCCAATGGATGGACGGCGGCGAACGGCCTACCGTGTGCGGAGTCGATTCCCGATCTCTGGGGGAGGCACGAGCATGCCGACTGTCCATCCGCCCCAAGTCGTCACTGCCGCCGCGCCCGCGCCGGGCCTGGATGTGGTGGACCGGGTGTCCGAAATGTGTTTCGGGCTCTACATGGCGCTGACGTTCGTGGGCGCCGTCGCCTCGGCCTCGGGCGGGTCTGACACGCCCGAGACCATGCTGCGCGCGGCGCTGGGCTGCAACCTCGCCTGGGGACTGGTCGACGCCATCATGTACCTGGTGCGCACGCTCGCCGGGCGCGGCATGCTGCAGAAGCTGGCGGCCACCGTGCAGGACGGCAACCCGGCCACCGGCATCGCGGCGATCCGCGACGCGCTGCCTCCGGCCATGAACCCGCACATCGCCGACGACGACCTGGAGCCAATGCGGGCGCGGCTGGCAGCGGGCGCCACCGTGGCGACGCGGCCTTCGCTGAACCTTCGCGATGGCCTGGCGGCGATCCGCATCTTCTGCATCGTCGTGTTGTCGACGTTTCCCGTGGCCCTGCCGTTCGTGCTGCTGCACGACGTGGGTACGGCGCTCATCGTGTCGAGGGTGCTGACGCTGATCATGCTGTTCGTCGGCGGCGCCGCGCTGGGCCATTACGGCGGCATGAACCCGTGGCGCGCCGGGTTCGGCATGATGGCGCTGGGCGTGGCGGTGACCGCGGCGGTCATCGCGTTGGGGGGCTGAGATGCGGGCGGGGTGGGCCTTGGTCGGCCTTGCACTGGCCTGCGGCGGGGTCCAGGCCCAGCAGGTGGCCGTCGACCCGCCCGACGCCGGCGGCGACGCGCCGGCGGCCTGGAGCTTCCTGGCGACCGGCTTCTGGAACATGCCCCGGCAGGAAGGCAACTACGGCTCGGGCATCTTCGCCGCCGACCGTGGCGCGCTTCACCTGGAAGCGCGCATCAACTACGAGGCGCTGGACGCCAGGTCCGGCTTTATCGGCTGGTCGTTCTCGGGCGGCGAGAAGATCCAGTACAAGGTGACGCCCATCGTCGGATTCGTGGCGGGCAGCGCCCACGGCCCCATTGCCGGCGTGGAAGCCAGCCTGGCGGTCGGCAAGTTCGACTACTACATCGAAGCCGAATACCTGCCGGGAACGGGGTCCACCACGCCCTACACCTATGCCTGGAGCGAACTGGGCTTCCGGCCGGTGCAATGGCTGCGGCTGGGGCTGGTCGCGCAGCGCACCCGCATCTACGGCGGCGACCGCGAGTTCCAGCGCGGCGGCATGCTGCAACTCACGTACGGCAAGGTCACCGGCAGCGTGTACTGGTTCAACCCGAAGTCGCAGGAGCAGGTGGTGATTGCCGCGGTGACCGTGGCGTTCTAGCGGATTCGGCACGATGCAAGAGACGTCCGCTTTTCGACCTTGCGGGACAAATGACGAATACTGTATATTTATACAGTATCTCGTGGCTGCCGTTTCTGGCGCTGCGCGTCCTCACCCCACATCGAAAAGGCCATCATGTTCGTGGATCGCACCGAAATCATCAACGCCGCCAAAGCCCTGCGCGCCAGCCAGGAAGAATCCCGGTACAGCCGCCTCGTCGCACTCGCGAACAAGCAGCTCAAGGCGATGCACAGCGCGATCCAGAAGGGCAAGGAAGAGTTCGAGACCACGCTGGTGCTGGAAATCAACGAAGACAACCCCCAATCGGCATTGGAACCCCGCGCCCAACGGCTCGCCGACGACCTGCGCGCACAGGGCTATGCCGCCACGGTGAGCACGTTTGCCGAAGTGAACACGGACCGTTTGAACTGGACGCCGAATATCACGGTCGTCATTGGGCTGGGGGAGATTGCGGAGGGGGTCGCGGCGTAGGGTTACCAGCGGGACAGGTCCGTTTTTCTCGGGCGGAGGGAGGGCGCCAGACGGGCCCGGCCCTCCCCCCATTCGCCGTTACCAGCGATAACGTACGCCGAGTTTGGCGCCGATTGCATTGCTGTCGCCGAAGTCCTGCACGCTGGTGCGCGCCAGCAGTTCGCCATAGACCGTGTAGCGGTCGTCATCCCAGTTCAGCGAAGCGCCGATGCCCAGGCCAGCCCACAGCGCCTGTTCCTTGCTGACGACGCTGAGGTCGGCCACGCGTGCCGACGTGCCGTGCAGGAAGTCGTAGTACAGGTTCGTGATGCCATAGACGTGCGAGCGGCTCGTCTTGCCGTTGCCGGCCGCCCACCTTGCCTCGTGGTCGAGCGACACGCCCAGGCGCGAGACCAGGCTGTTGCCGTTGTCGCGCGACACGTTGGCGCCGTATTGGTCGGTGAAGGCGTCGAACCGCACCTGCGACCAGGCGAGCTGTGCCTGCGGCGTGATCGACCAGTTGCCGCCCAGCGCCAACTGGTGGCCGGCTTCCAGGCTGGTGGCCACGCCGCTGCCCCGGTTGCCATTGGCCAGCTTGGTCGCCAGCGTCGACGAACGGATATCGGTGTCGTACCACGTCACCGTTGCGCGGGCATCGACATAGGCACCATTGTTGCCGTACCACGTGGCCGTTCCGCCAAAGCCATAGCCAGTCGCATCGACCGAACCGTTGCCTAGCATCGACGATACGTTGGAATTGGCGATGCCGTAGTGGAAGGTGGGGCCTACCACCAGCGTGCCGGCGTCGTTCTGGATGACCGGGGCGTCAACACCGCCCTCGAACTTCCACATGCGGACGTTGTAGCTGGCGCTGGTGGTGCTGGTCGACGGGTCGACATGGGTGGTGGAGCCTTCCACACGCGCCCACGCGCCGCGGCCGATGATCGGCTTGCCGGCGTCCTGCTCGGCCTGCACCGAGGCGTTCGGGGACCACGAGCGATTGCCCACGCGCTGCTGCAGCGTGCCAAGTTCGTTGAAGCGCTGCAATACGCTGGAATAGGCTTCATACAGCGGCACGGTCGGGGCCAGCAGCGGGGCCGCAGCGGTGGCCGTGCCCGAGTTGCCTGTCGGGGCTGTTTCGGCCAGCGTCGAACGCAGATACCAGTCGCCATCGTTGGGCGTCGATACGCCGTTCTTGGCCAGGCGATACGCATACGCACCCGCCAACACCGCCGGCTCGCCCTGATAGGTATAGTCGCCGGCCAGTGTGAAGGTGCCATGCGATGCGCCTTGCACGTCGATGATCTTGATCCCCTCGACGGTTGGGGCGCCGGTGCCGCCGACCTTGACGGCGCGGATCTGGCTGGTGCCAGACGTGTCGCCGGTGACCACCATGCGTCCGGTGGCCGAGCTATCGCCGCCAAATACCGTATTCACGCGCACGGTACCGCCATTGCCGATGTAGTTGCCGGCGATGGTCAGCACGCCCGCGCCGCCGCCCGGCGTGACCGTGCCGCTGTTGGTGACATTGCCGAAGATCGTGCCGGTGCCGGACAGCGTGCCGGCAGCGTTGACCGTCACGGGGCTGGCGATCGAGCCATCGATGCCCAGCGTGCCGAGGTTGACGATGGTCGGGCCGGTGTAGGAGCTGGCCGCCGTCAGCACCGTGGTGCCGGTGCCGTTCTGGGCCAGGCCGCCGGCACCGGAGACGATGCCGCCGTAGGTGTAGTTGTCCGAGCGGTTGAAGGCCAGCGTGGCGCCGTCATTGACGACGACATTGCTGGCCAGGCTGCCGCTGTTACCGCTATTGCCGATCTGCAGCGTGCCTTGTTGCACCGTCCACGGCGTGGTCATCGTGCCGGTCCCGATCAGCGCCCACGTGCTGGTGCCGGTCTTGGTGAAGGTATCGAAATAGCGGTACTGTGCCGCGTCGCCGATGGTGGACACGTCGAACACGCTGTTGGTGGCGCCGCCAAGGCGGAAGGCGTCGTTGGTATCGGTGGCGCTGGCGACCACGTTGCCGACGATGTTGGAGCCGGCCTGCAGTTCGAGCGCAGAGACGCCTGTGCCGGTGGCAAATTCGATGGCATTCGCGTAGCCGGTGCCGGCGCGGATGGTGCCGGAGTTCAAGATCGTAATGGAAGGCGTGCCCGATTGAACATAGACCGCCACGTTGCCAACCCCGCCCTCGACAAGACCGGAGTTGTCGAGCGAGGCCCTGACACCGCCCGTGAAGCGGATGCCGCGGCCACCGCCCGCGCCGCCGCTCAGGTCGGCACCGCCTCGAATGGTGCCTTGGTTGACGATGCTGCTGCCCGTGGTCACGTTCACGTTGACGCCGACTCCCGCCACGCCGCCAGTACCATCGCCTCCCACAATCAGACCCGTCGCCGAATTGACGAGATTCGCACCGGTCGACAGCGACACCCCGGAACTCAAGCCGCTCACGCTCAGATCGGCGCCGGTCGCACTGCCTCCCTTGATCGAGCCATTGTTCACCAGGCTGGTGTTGGCCAGCACCGACACGGCTGCGCCGCCACCGCTGCCGGCCACCGTGGAGTCGCCGCCAGTCACGGTGCCATGGATGACAGCCTGGCCGCCGCCGTTGAGAACGAGCGCGGTGTTCGCCGTGGCGCCGGCCGTGCCGGCATAGTTCCCGTTAAAGATAAGCGGCGCCGCGGTCGACGTGACAAAGTTGCCCACGGCGGCATCATTCTTGGAGAGTACAAAGCCGTTCGTGTCGATCGTGATCGGCTTGGTGGGGGCCGGGACTGCCAGGACACCGGACACTGTAAAGCTCGCAGTCAGGCGAATGACCGCGCTCTGGTCCCCGTCAGCATTGGCCGCCGCCATGGCGGTCTGCAATTCGGCCAGGTTTGAGGCGAAGTACTCGCCGGCGGACGCCCCTATCGGAAATAGCAGTGCGACGCCGAGCGCGATAGCAGAAGCTTGCGGCGCGCACACCCCGGCGCGTCGCATTCCACGACAAATGTTGGACTGCATGGATCTACCCTTATATGTATTGTTTTTGCTACAAAGACGTAGCGGGGGTGATGGTAGATCACGCCATGACGTTATGTAACGGCTGCAAGCGGAAGATGTCGCGGGACGGCTACGGTTATCAGCGTGGCCGAACCGCTCACGTCCCGCTTGTCTTGCAACGCTAGAACCTCCAGCGCAAACCCACCGTGCCAGTGTGGTCCTGGTTGCCGCCGCCGAACTGGCCGGTATAGCGCAAGGCAAGCGTGGCCATGGGCGAGATGGCGAAGTCGGCGCGTAGTTCGGCCAACGCCGCGTTCTGCGCGATCGGCGCGCCGGTCACTGTGAACGGTTGGCTACCGTCGAAGGCGAGCGTGGTAGCCGGGCGGATATCGCCGAAAGCATGGCGCCAGCCCGCTCCGACGTAGACTGCCGCGTCAGTACCAGCCACCCGACCACGCGCGCTGGTACGCAAGCCAAGCGTGGTCGTCGTCAGCGTGTTGCTGTCGCCGGGGCTGTGCAGCGCCGCCGAGCCGCCCGTTTCCGCAAAGCTCCGCGTGCGTGTGTCGCTCCAGGCCACGCCGGCGTACGGTTCGACCTGGGTGGCCGCCGATAGCGGCATGGCGAAGCCAGCTTCCGTAAAGACTTGCGCCGTGCTGGCGTGATAGCTGGCCGTCAGGGACTGGACCGTGCTGCCGCCCAGATTCGCCTGCCGGTCCGTGTCGGCGTCGTGCCAGCTATAGGCGGTGCCGAACAGCCACTTGAGCTTGCCGCCGCCGAGCGTGAACGCGCGGCCCCCATACAGCGTGGCGCTGAACGAATCCGTGATCGCGCGCGAGGATCGCTCGCTCACGCGCAGCGTGCTATTGGCGTAGCCGAACGCTCCGCCCACTCGCCAGCCCTGCCCCACTGCGCCATCGCCACCGAGATAGAATCCGCCGGTCTGCTGGCTTGCGGACGCTGCATCAGCGCTCCCGTGGAAGCGTTGCCAGTTGCCCAGTACCTCCACCCACAGCGGCTGGGCAGCGGAGATAGGCATCGCAGCAGCCGGCACGGCGCCGCCCAGCTGCGCAATCGGCGCGCCGGGCAGCATGCCGGCAGACAGGCTGTCGTTCAGATGCGCGACCGGCACCGCCCGTGCCCCACCCGCCAGGGTCATCAAGCCCGTGGCCACGCTGGCGTGCGCTTCGCCGGAGAGGCTGTCGAAGACGGCAGGCGGCGCACCCGCCGGCAACGTCACCACGGCTTCGTGCACGGGGTTGCTGTCCGGCAAGGTCTCCAGTGCGTTGGCCACGGCACGCTGGTTGCCCGTCACGGCCGCATCGGCAAAGCGCATCGGACGCGGGGTGGCACCGCCCGTGCCGCCTGTGCCGCCCGTGCCGGCGCCCGGGGCCGGATCGACCGGCGAACCAGGCTCCGGCGCCGTGACATCTTTGCGAGTGAGCGCCAGCGTGACCTCGTTGGCGCCATAGGTCAGGGTCGGTTCAAGGAACGCGTAGTTGGAGGCCGTCGAGGCAAAACGCCCCTGCAGCGCCCCGGCAGTCAGGATGGTGTAGCGACGGGTGGAGGCAAAGTTGCCGTCGGGGCCCACATGGACCGCCGCACCCGCGAGCGTCGCCGTGCCGCTGACCGCCACGCGATCGCTTGCCGACGAAGCCGGATCGGCCTCGATGCGATAGGTCGAGCCGGCGGCCAGCGTCAGGTCGCCATGCACGGTCAGCGTGCCGATGGAGTTGCCTGGGGCCAGCGTGCCGCCCGACGCAATCACGGTATTGCCCACGCTGCCCACCCCGCCGAGCGTCGCACCGTTGTTCACCGTGACCGCGCCCATCACACTGCCATTCACCGCCAGCGTGCCCGCGTTGACCGACGTCGCACCGGTATAGGTGTTGGCCCCGCTCAAGGTCAGCGTGCCAGTGCCCACCTTGATGAGCCCCCCGCCGCTGCCGCCCCCCGCGCCGCCATCCTCGATCGTGCCGCTCACTGTCGTCGAGGCATTGTCACCACCCACCGTGAGCATGTTCTGACCAAGCTGGAAGCGGCCTGCCCCTGCAATGGCGCCGGCACTGATCCGGTGGTCAAGCGTCGTACCGAACGTGCCTGAGAAATCGACCCGGCCACCTGCCTCCGCGACGAGCGAGGCGTTGCCGGCGGTACTCCAGCCCCAGAATTCGGTCAGGCTGCCGCTACGTGTGGTGACCCGGCTGTTGCCGCCATTGCTGCCTTCCTGGAACGACATCGTGCCGCCGTCGTTGACGATGGTGGCATTGGCCGCCGTGCTGCTGCCCAGCAGGTAGGTGAATCCGCCGAGGTTCGTCACCTGCGCGTTGCCGAGCGTCCCGGCGCCGAAAAGCTGGATGTAGCCGGACCGATTGGTGACCTGACGTCCGCCGAGGTCAAAGTTGCCGTACAGGCGCAGCGTGGCGCCCCCGTCCACACTCACCGCCCCTGTGCCGAGCGCACCGTTGACGTTGGCGCTTAGCATGCCGGCATTGACCTGCGTGCCGCCCGAATAGGTGTTCACGGCGTTCAGATCCAGCGTACCGCCCCCGGTCTTGGCGAGGCTGCCTGCACCGTCGATCGCACCGCTGTGGGTCAGCGTACCGTTCGCGACCTCGAAGGTGCCGCCATCCGCGCCCAGCGTGGTGGCCCGCGCGGTCGTCATGGTTGCCGTGGTCCGCAGCGTGCCGCCGTTCAGCGCCAGCGTGCCGGCTGCGTCGCCGAGGTTGGCGTCCGAGGCAACCGCCAGGGTGCCGCCCAGGATTTTCCAGTTCGTGACGTCGGTATTGGTCCCGGCAAGCGTCCAGACCGACGCACCAATCTTCTCGAAATGCTCGAAACCACGGTAAAGGCCAGCGTTGCCAATGCCGCCGGCAAGCGTGGAAGTGCCAGTGTCGCCGGCCAGCACGAATGTGTCGTCTGTGCCGTTGGCCTCGATTGTTCCCACGGCGCTGTTGGTCCAGAACTCGAAACGGTTTCTGCCGTTCGTGAACTGGACAGCGGCCGCGCCAAAGCCGCCTGACAGGATGGTCCCCTTGTTGACGATGGTGAGGTTGCTGCCGCGCACGCCCACGCCAAATGCGCCTGTGGTGCCGAAGTTGGCACGCGAGCCATCGTTGTTCATGCCGCCCAGGCCACCGGCGCCCCCGGAGCCCCCCGCGATCGTGCCCTCGTTGAGCAGCGTCGAGCCGCTGGCGAGTTCCATGCCGGTGCCGCCCTTGCCGCCGCTGCCACCTTGGCTGGCGTACAGGTCGTAGACACCGTCTCCGCCCGATCCCCCTGCCCCGCCGCCGCCCCCGAACACGACCGCACTTGCTTCGATATGGACGGTGGCCGCACTGGTCACCGACATGCCGACGCCGCCGTCGCCGCCATTGCCCGCGCCCTGGAAGTTCGCCGTCGGCTTGGAACCGCCGCCATTGCCACCATTGCCGCCTCGGCCGCCGGACACCACGGCGCCCGCCTTCACCGCGATTTCCGCACCGCCAGCGTGGACCACGCCATACCCGCCCTCGCCGCCACCGCCCCCTGCGCCCAAGTAGGCCGCAGGCGGCGACGACGCATCGCTACCGCCATTGCCGCCCGTGCCCCCGCTCCCGCCCAGGATCGCGGTAGAAATGGCAACCGGTGCAGAGCCCACGATCAAGCCGTCCGCGCCACCGCCGCCACCACCGCCGCCACTGGCCGCAAACGCGAGGTTGTCGAAGGCACCGTCGCCGCCAACGCCGCCGCTTTGCCCCGGTGCGGTCCCTGCTGCGCCGGCTGTATTGCCGGGCACTGTCATGTACTGGCTGATGCCGCCTTGGCCGCCGGCTGCATTGCGCGCGCCACCGCCGCCACCCGTGCCATCCCCATCCAGTACGGTCGGTCCGTTCTGGCCAGACGCGCCCTGGGCGAAGCCGCCCAATCCGCCTGGTGTTGG
Organism: Cupriavidus sp. H18C2; assembly: GCF_049393795.1. NCBI lineage: Bacteria > Pseudomonadati > Pseudomonadota > Betaproteobacteria > Burkholderiales > Burkholderiaceae > Cupriavidus > Cupriavidus sp. H18C2. Next base: position 1,752,250 of record NZ_CP186011.1, read on the forward strand.
AGCGCTATACCCGCCGGCACCGCCATTGCCACCGGCGGCTTGCACCGGCGTCGCGGCGAGGGACATCGAGAGAATGGAAACGGCGCCAGCAATGGCGCGCAAGCACGGCTGTTCACCGGCGGCGAGGCGTAAGCGTTTTGTCATGCAGATTTGTGGCCGGCCAGGCCGGCGACCCTTTTTCCCTGCGCGGCCGCCGGCTGGTTGCCAGCTACGCACGCGCCATCGTCGTTTTAGTTCTTGCGGTCGGGCTCCCGTGCGAACGGTCGTGGCTTGGGCATCAACCCCAGCCATGCACAAGGAGGCCATCCTCGAAGCGGGATTTTCTCAACTCCGACGGTGGAAAGATACGCTTTGCCGACCTGTCACCCTGATGCCCGCCCTGGTTGTCGCTTTTGAACGACTCCGCTTCAGTGGTTCAGACGCGCGGCGGATGGGTTGCGACAGCGGTCAGCCGCGTCGCCTCATTGGCGCCGTAACGCGCCACCGCTCGCCCTCAACTCCCCCGCCAACCGCCTATACTCCCATCGTCCCTTCACCCCTTCATGAACTATGGAATACGCTCCTGCCATCAGCCAGCTTGCTGGCCTGCTTGCCGATCCCGGCCGGGCGGCGATGCTCTGGGCGCTGATGGACGGTAGTGCGCGGCCGGCGGGGGAGCTGGCGGCGATTGCCGGGTTGTCGGCGTCGTCCACCAGCGGCCATCTGGCGCGGTTGTCGGAAGGCGGGTTGCTGGCCGTGGAATCGCGCGGTCGCAACCGGTATTACCGGCTGGCGGCGCCGGAGATCGGGGTGGCGATCGAGGCACTTGCGACGGCGTCGCTGGCCAGCCAGCCGCCGCGTCTGCGGGCTGTGCCGGTGTCGCGTGCCACGCCGCCCGCGTTGCGGCAGGCGCGCACCTGCTACGACCATCTGGCCGGGGAACTTGCGGTGGGGCTGTTCGAACGAATGTCGCAGGCAGGGTGGCTGGCCGTGGCGGGCACGCGCGTGGATCTGACGGCCGATGGCTCGCAGGCGCTGGCGCTGCTGGGCATCGACCTGGCCGCCGCGCGGCGCAAGCGGCGGCAGTTTGCGTGCACGTGCCCGGACTGGAGCGAGCGCAAGCCGCATCTGGGCGGCGCGCTGGGTGCCGCCCTGCTGGAGACCATGCTCGACAAAGGCTGGATCGAACCGACCCGCACGTCGCGCGCGTTGCGCGTGACGCCGCGCGGGCATCGTGAAATCGTAAAAGTGGCCGCATGAACGGAGACCACTGGCCACCAAGGAGCCACGGATGGCAATAGAACTGGACGACGACGCGCAGGACGCCGTGAGCCGGCTGTTCGCGCTGATCAACCTGGGAGACACCCAGCAGACCACGCGGCACTTCGCGCTGTTCGAAGAAGCGCTGGAAGACGCCGAGGAGGACGAGGCCGACGCCGACATGCTGCTCTTCCAGATCAAGGAGATCATCGACTGGGAGGCCGGCTTCTATGTCGACTGGAAGGATGCCGAGTCCTTCATCGGCTGCCTGAACCAGCTGTGCGAGCGGATCGACCTGGAGATCGACTGGGGCACCGACGACCCCGAGGACGAGGACTTCCTGGAAGGCACGAGCGTGCCCGAGCTGATGGAGCTGGCGACCGACCAGCTACGCGTGGCCGGCTACACGCTCTGGAACTGGGATACCGGCGGCGACGCCTACGCGGGCTGGATCACGCGCAGCGAGGACGACGACGAGATGCTGGAGATCGCCGACACGCTGGCCTTCGACCTGCGCAGCGGCGACCAGCCCTACTGACCCGGCCCGCCGCACGGGCCCTGCTCAGCCGAGCGTGGCGATGGCGGGCGCGCCGTCGGGGTCTTGCAGCGATGCGGCCAGTGCCTCCGGCACCAGCGCGGACGCATCCGGCTGCAGGGTCGCCGCCAGGCGCGTGACCGGGCGGCGCGTCTCCGGCACGCCCAGCGTTTCCTCCAGCGCGTTCAGGAACGCGCGCACGCTGGCCGGCATCAGCTTGCGCGCGGGCATCAGCACGTAGACCTTGAGCGGCGACGACGAATAACCGGGCAGCACGCGCACGAGCTGGCCCTGCACCAGTTGCTCATGGACGAAGCGCGGCGACAGCCGCGTCACGCCCAGCCCGTCGACGGCCGCCTGCAGCCGCACCTCGGCGTTGTGCGTACAGATGCGCGGCTGCACATCGAGCGAATACGTCTGCACGCCGTCGCGCTCGAATTCCCAGTGCGAGTCGTCCAGGTTGCCGACGGTCGGCCAGCCCTGCAGGTCCTGCGGCGCGTGCGGCAGCCCGCGTTCGCGGATCAGCGAAGGCGCCGCGTAGAACGCCCGCTCGATCAGCACCACGCGCTTGCTGGCGAACGAGCTGTCGTGCAGGCCGGTATCGGTCATGACGAAGGCCAGGTCGTAGCCGTGGCGGATCAGGTCGGGCTGGTCCCAGGCCATGTCGAGCTGCACGCGCAGCGACGGATGCAGCTTCAGCAGCCGGTTCACGGTGGGCGCCAGGTGCTGCGAGCCCACCTCGTACGGCGTGGCGATGCGCAGCGTGCCGCTGACCTCGGCGCTGACCGACGCCGCTTCGGCGCTGATCTCGCGCAGCGCGCCGAACAGCGGCGCCACGCGGTCGTACAACTGCTGGCCGCGTTGCGTCACGCGCACGCGGCGGGTGGTGCGCTCGAACAGCCGCACGCCGAGCTGGCCCTCCAGCCGCGCCACTGCCGCGCTGGCCGACGACTTTGGCACTTCCGCCAGTTCCGCCCCCTGCGTGAAGCCGCCGCCTTCCACCACGCGGCAGAAGATTTCCCAGTCCTTCCAGTCGATCGTTTTCATGCAGGCCCTTCGAAGCGAGATACCGGGAAAACCCTTACCCGATGGGCCGCGATTGTCCCACAACGCGAACAATCGTGAAGTCCACGTGCCTGGTAGGGACATTACGGGACGGTGACAGCGCGATGACATACCGCCCCATAGAGCGATTTATTCGCACCTTCCTTGACGGTTGACCGGGAAAACCTACATTGAGAATCAATTGCATCCCGGCCTAGGATGCTTGGCATTGCCCGATGGGCTTTTTTGCGAGGAGTCGAGCCATGTACAAGAAGATCGCCGCCGTAGCCGTCGCCGGACTGTTCTCCACCGCCGCGCTGGCCGGCGCCAACTGCGCCAAGCATCCGAAGTCCGAATGGATGCCCGAGGCCGATGCCAAGGCCAAGATTGCCGCGCAGGGCTACAACATCAAGAAGTTCAAGATCGACGGCAACTGCTACGAGATCTACGGCACCACCAAGGACGGCAAGAAGGCCGAGATCTACTTCGATACCAAGACGCTCGACATCGTCAAATCCGAAATCGAGAAGTAGGCATGGCAACCCCGGCGGATCGGGTCCGGACGTCCGACTCGATTCGCGTCTGGGACCTGGCCGTCCGCTTCACGCATTGGAGCGTGGCGGCCATCGTCCTCTATGACGTGATCGACGATTCCGGCGACCAGGTGCACCGCGTGCTGGGCTACGTGGCGGCCGGGCTGGTGCTGTTCCGCATCCTGTGGGGTTTCATCGGCACCGAGCACGCGCGTTTTCGCGCGTGGCTGCCGCGCCCTGCCGGGGTGCTGGCGTACAGCCGCGCGCTGCTGCGCGGGCGGGCGCCCCGGTTCATCAGCCATACGCCGCTGGGCGCCGTGACGATGCTGGCGATGTGGGCGCTGATCCTGGCGCTGGCCGTCACGGGCTGGATGTCCCGGCTCGATCCGTTCTGGGGCGAGGACTGGCCGATCGACATCCACCGCTGGCTGTCCAACACGCTGCTCGGGCTGGTCGTGCTGCATGTGGCGGCGGCCATTGCGATGAGCATCAAGGGCCGGGAGAACCTGATCGGCGCGATGCTCACCGGATACAAGCGCCGGGGGCGCGACTAGCCGCGCGTCTGCCATGGCGTGGCGGTGGCCTGCGGCGGCGCGGTTGCCAGGGCTGCGGATGTGAGTGTCGCCGGTTGGTCGGCTGGCCCTCTCCCCCAACCCCTCTCCCGCGCGCGGGAGAGGGGAGCAAACCCGCCGCGCTCGATATGCCGTTTGGGTTCTCCCCTCTCCCGCCTGCGGGAGAGGGGCCGGGGGTGAGGGCCGGCCGCCCAACAGCCGCCATCGCCAGCAGAAAATGAAAAAGCCCTGCTCGATGAGCAGGGCTTTTGAATTGGTGCCCAGAAGAGGACTCGGTCACCCACGCGCGACCCCGGGGTTGCGCTTGCAAGCGCAACCCATTCGAGTCCTCGCGGGCAGTCCGCAGGGACTGCCCTTTCTGGGCCTACAAAAGAAAAAGCCCTGCTCGATGAGCAGGGCTTTCGAATTGGTGCCCAGAAGAGGACTCGAACCTCCACAGTGTTGCCACCGCTAGGACCTGAACCTAGTGCGTCTACCAATTCCGCCATCTGGGCTTCGTTTCGCTGCATTGCTGCTGCGACGCGAGCCGCGAATTCTACAGAAGGTTTGGGAATTTGCAAGCCCTTTGTGGCAAGGGCGTGAAATCAGCTGTTCTGCACGCCCAGGTACAGGCTGCCGTCGAGCACGTAGCGGTTGCGGCCGGCGCGCTTGGCGCGGTACATCGCGCTGTCGGCGCGGTGCAGCAGCGGCTCCAGCCGGGCGGCGTCCGGCACCGCGCATACGGCGCCGACGCTGATCGTCACGTACGGCTGCACCGGCGTGCCGTTGTGCGCGATGCCCAGTTCTCGCACGGCAGCCACCATGGCGCGGGCGACGGCGCGGGTTTCTTCCATCGACGATTCGGGCAGCACCACGGCGAATTCCTCGCCGCCCAGGCGCGCGCAGAACTGGGCGCCTCGCAGCACGCCGACCAGCGCCGCCGCCACCTGCCGCAGGCATTCGTCGCCGCGCGGGTGGCCGTAGAGGTCGTTGTACTGCTTGAACAGGTCGACATCCAGGATCAGCAGCCCCAGCTCGGTGCCCCGCTCCCACGCGCGCGACACGGCCGCGTGCGATTCGCGCTGGAAGTAGCGCCGGTTCGGAATGCCGGTCAGCGCGTCGATGTCCAGGTCGGCCTGCACGCGCGACAACTGCTCCGCCGTCTCGCCAAGCTGCGTGGCCAGCGCCAGTTCGCGCGACTGGTAGCGGCTGACGTCGCGCATGAACACCAGCAGGCCGATCTGCCGGCCGTCCATGCGGCATACCGGCTCCACGGCCACCTCGTAGCCGGCGCCCTCGGGAATTGCCGAAGCACCACTGCCCGGCTCGCCGAGCGCGCGATGCCAGAGCGCCGGCGGCATCTGCCCGCGCCGCAGCTCCGGCACCAGCCGCGCGGCGGCCGGGTTGAACTCGACCACCCGCCCGTCGCCGCCCAGGATCACGCAGCCCTCGCGGATCGTGTCGAACACGCGCAGCCGGGCGTAGTGGCCGGTGTCGTCCAGGTGCGTGCGCAGCGCGCAGAACCAGACCAGCAGCGTCATCAGCGAGAAGGTCGCGGGTGTCAGGTCGCCGCCGAGCGGGCCCGTCCAGCGGTAGAGATAGGCGATGTGCGCCGCCAGCGGCAGCATCAGGCCAGCCATCAGCACGTTGCGGCCGCGTACCGACAGCGCGTCGTTGGGCACCTCGGCCGTGGCCAGGAAGAACAGGCTCAGGCCGAGCATCGCGTAGGTCCACGCCGCCACGGCCGTGTACCCGATGCCGTGATGGAATACCGCGCCCGGTGCCACGTCGGGCGGCATCAGCTCGATGGACGTCCAGATCAGGTGGTGGCGCTCGTTGGTGAAGACCAGCACCAGGCTCAGCAGCGCGGCCAGCACCGGCACCCACAGCATCGACCACGGCACGACGTAGCGCGGACGGCTCAGGTGGACCATCGCCACCAGCCAGCCGATGGGCACCGCCACGATGCCCGCGTACTGGAACTTGGCCCAGAAGATCCGCCCCGCCAGCTCGGTCTCGCTGATTTCCAGCAGCCGGCCGCCGCTCCAGATGGCCGCCCCGCCGGCCAGCACCAGGAATGCGCGCACGGTGGGATCGTCACGGCGCGGCCAGGCGGCAACGGCCATGCCCGCACTACACACCACGGCAATGGTCAGGCAAAGGACGAGAGGATACGAGGGCATTGACGATGGGGCCGAACCGGAAGGCCGCCCCGTGTGGCGGTGCGGGGGGCGAGCCATTATAGGCCGGCGCCGGGCCGGCCCGGCGGCTACTTCCGGCTGCGCTCGCCGCCGCGGGCGTCCTGGATGATCATCGTCCGGTCCAGCACGCCGTTGTCGTCAAAGTAGGCGCTGAAGTGCGCCGGCACGTAGCCCGGCAGGTACATGCGATAGGACCATGCCTCGCGCTTCATCAGCGAGTAGTACTGCACCGGCTCGCGCGGGCGGCCCCAGCGCTCCAGCACGTCCTGCTTGGTCCAGACGCCGGGCCGGGCGGTGTAAATCTCCGCCTCGGTCAGCGTCTGGCGGAAGCCGGTCAGCCGGCCGCTGGCGTCAAAGTCGGCCACGTAGATCTCGTAGCCGTACGGCTGCTTGGAATAGATCCAGCGCTGCGTGCCGTTGGCGAGCTGGAACGTGTCGGTGGGCGCGCCAAACGTGTCGCGCACGGCCGACTGCGGGCTGCCGATCAGCTTCTGCCCCGTGTCCACCGGTTGCAACGATGCGCAGGCGCTCAACGCAACGGCCGCGGCGATGGCGGCCATCCAGACAGGGAATCGAATCGGCATGGCGGGCTCCGGAGAATCTGTGCGGGGACGGACGTGCCAAGCATACTCCACCTGCCGCGCCGCGCACTGCCCGCCGGCCGCCCGCCGGATCAGGGCCGCGCCTGCCGCCACGGCACGCGCACGATCTCACGGTCGTCGATGGGCCAGTGCAGCGCCGCGGCCACCACGCCCAGCGCCATGGCCCCCATCCACACCAGATCATAGGAACGCGTCAGCTCGAATACCAGCCCGCCCAGCCACACCCCCAGGAACGACCCCAGCTGGTGGCCGAAGAACACGAAGCCGAACAGCGTGGTGATGTAGCGCACGCCGAACACCTGCGACACGATCCCGCTGGTCAGCGGCACGGTGCCCAGCCACAGGAACCCCATCACCGCCGCAAACCCGTACAGCGTCACCGGGCTCAGCGGCAGCAGCACGAACAGCGCCATGGCCGACGTGCGCGCCAGGTAGATGCCAGCCAGCAGGTACTTCTTCACATGCCGGCCGCCCAGCCAGCCAAACGCGAAGGTGCCGCCGATATTGGCCAGCGCGATGATGGCCAGCGCAATCATCGCGCTGGCCGGCGCCATGCCCTTGTCGCGCAGGTAGGCCGGCAGGTGGTTGGCGATGAACGCGAGCTGGAAGCCGCACGCCAGGAAGCCCAGGTTCAGCAGCCAGAAGCCCGAATGGCGGAACGCCTCGGCAATGGCCGCGCCCATTGGCGGGTGGCTGCCGCCCGCATCCGTGCCGGCCGCGCGGTCCTGGAACGGCAGCGCCAGCGGCAGCAGCACCAGTGCCGCCACCGCGAACACCATCAGCGCGAGTTGCCAGCCCGCCACCGACAGCAGCGCCTGCGCCGCCGGCACCATCAGGAACTGGCCGATGCCGCCCGCCGCCCCGGCAATGCCGAGCGTCCGGCTGCGCGCCGCGGGCGGCACCATGCGGCTCAGCGCGCCGTAGACCACGCCGAACGTCGTCCCCGACTGCGCGATGCCGACGAGGATGCCCGCCGTCAGCACGAACGCGGTGGACGACGGCGCCATCGACATGCCCCACAGCCCGGCCGCGTACAGCGCCGGCCCGCCCAGCATCACCTTCCACGACCCGAAGCGGTCCGCCACCATGCCCGTGAACGGCTGGGCGATGCCCCACACCAGGTTCTGCACGGCCATGGCGAAGCCGAAGGTCTCGCGCGTCCAGCCGCGCTCCGCCACCACGGGCAGCAGGAACAGGCCCTGCACGTGGCGCACGCCCAGGGCCAGCCCCATCACCAGCCCGGCCGCCAGCAGCAGGAAGGCGGGCCCGCGCCACCACGGCGCGGCGGCGGGCTGCGATGCGCGGGCATCATGCGTGGCAGGGGTGCGGATCATGGCGGGCTCCCGGAACGGGGTGGTTGATCCCTGCGATTTCATGCGATCGGGGCGCGCCGCGCAAACGACTTTTCGGGTCGCCAGGCATTCCCACGGCGCATGGCAGACGGTCGGCATTCCGTGCTGTAATGGGTGCCCGTCCCCGCCCTGCCCGAGTCGCCCGCCATGTCCGTCCCCCTCGTCCGGCTGTTCCCGCTCGACCTGCTCAAGGGCTTCGTGGCCGTGGGCCGGCGCATGAGCATCACGCAGGCGGCCGATGACCTGTGCCTGACCCAGTCCGCCGTGAGCCGGCAGATCCGCGCGCTCGAAGACCAGTTGCAGGTGCGGCTGTTCGTGCGCCAGCATCGCGGCGTGGCCTTCACGCCCGAGGGCGAGCGGCTGTTCCGCAGCGCCGACGGCGCCGTGCAGCAGTTGCAGGACGTGGCCGCCGAACTGCGCAAGCGCGACGGCCGCCAGCCGGTCACGGTGACGGCCAGCATCGGCGTGGCGGGGTTGTGGCTGCTGCCCCGGCTGGGCAGCCTGCAGCGCCGCCATCCGCAGCTCGACGTGCGGCTGTCGGCCAGCAACCAGATCAGCGACCTGCGCGCCGACGGCATCGACCTTGCCATCCGCTACTGCCCGGCGTCGGCCGCCCCGTCGCACGCGATCCGGCTGTTCGACGAAACCATCGCGCCCGTGGCCAATCCGTCGCTTGGCGTGGGGCGGCTGGCGTCCGCCGAGGCACTGGCCGACCTGCCGCTGCTGGAATTCGACGATCCGCGCCCGTGGCTGCACTGGCGCAACTGGCTGGGCGCGCAGGGCTACCGCCACGCCAGCCGGCGCGGCATGCTGCGCTTCAACCAGTACGACCAGATGATCCATGCCGCGCTGGCCGGCCAGGGCGTGGCGCTGGGCCGGCTGGAACTGATCCGGGCGCTAATCGACGGCGGCCAGCTCAGCGTGATTGCGTCGGCCGGCGCGGCCATGCCCAGCCCCAACGCGTTCTGGCTGATCCACGCCACCGAGACGCCGCGCGACGACGTGCGCCACGTGGCCGACTGGATCGCCGAGGAGGCCGCAGCCGTCAGGTCGGGCGCAGCACCAGCCGCTGCTGGCCGCCCGGGATGATCTGGCATTGCGCGGTGCTGCCCGCCGCCGTGCGCAGCGCGCTCAGGAAGTAGATGCCGTCCGCGTCCACGCGGCAGCGCTGGCCGGCCAGCAGCACGACGTCGGCCGATGGCCGCGCCTGGCGCCCGGCGTGGCGGACTTCGGCGGTCATCCACAGCCGGCCGGCACGGCACGCCACTTCGGCGCCCGCGCGCAGTGTCACCGGTACGCAATCCGCTTCGATCAGCAAATCCCAGGTCATGGCAGCTCCGTTTGCATGCCTGGAGTGTGGCAAAGCGGCGCCGGCCTGCCATGACCAATCGGGCGCCCAGCCATGACTTTGGCGCCACGGGACCTACGAAGGGGCTACAGAAACGGGGCGGGGTGTCCGTTAAGATGGGCGTCGGCGCGCAATCTATCGGCCCCCAGTGGGCCACACACCATGGACCCCATCTCGTTCGAATTCGTCACGGTCGAAGAAGCCCGGAAGGTGCTGGACGACGGCCCGCCCGCCATGCCGGCCGTCGACTGGAGCGAGCTGCGCCAGCCCGACAACCCGGTCAACCTGTCGCTCACGCCCACCGCGCTGCGCTGGCTGGCCCAGTTGCCGCGCGAGGTGCGCCCGCTGGAGCTGTTCTATGCCTACCCGCGCATCGGCAACCAGCTTGGGGCACTGGGCAACGCGGCGGCCGTGTCGGCGTTCCTGGCCGGGCTGCTGATCGACGACCGGGGCGGCCGGCAGGGCTTTCCGGGCGGCATCGCCGGCGAACTGACCCGGCTGCAGGACTTCCTGCTGCAACTGCTGCAGCCCGGCGGCGGGGCCGACCTGCCGGCGGCATAGCGCGCGGCCTAGAGCTGGTCCTCCACCGGCAGCCACTGCAGCACGCCGATCCCCATCCGCTGCCAGACGTTCATGTCCGGCTCGGAATCGAACGTTTCCTCCTTGCCATTGTTGCGCGTGGTCCACGTCAGCGATTCCGCGCCGTTGGCATCCTTCTTCAGTTCCACCCGGTAGGCGATGTCGATCAGACGCCGGTCCATGTCCTCCACGAGCTGCCGGGACAGCGCCGGGCTGTCCAGCACCACGCCCATCTCGGTATTGAGCTTGATCGAGCGCGGGTCCAGGTTCATCGAGCCGATGAACAGCAGGTGGCGGTCCACCGCATACGCCTTGGCATGCAGGCTGGCCCGGCTGGACGCGAACATGCGGTGCTTGGTCGACCGGCTGCGCGCCAGTTCGGCATTTGCCGCCGTGGCCTTCAGCTCCCACAGCTCCACGCCGGCCCGCAGCAGCGCCTTGCGGCGCGGCGCGTAGCCGGCATGCACGGCCGACACGTCGGTGGCCGCGAAGGAATTGGTCAGCACGCGCACCTTGACGCCGCGCCGGGCAATGCCGGCCAGCCACTTCTCGTTCTCGTCGTCGGGCACGAAGTACGGCGACACCAGCACCAGCTCGGTCTGCGCCTTTTCCAGCATCGCGCGCAGTTGCGGAATGGCATGCGTGGACGGGTCGTCCTCGTCTTCCTCGATCTTGTCCGCCTTGTCCGCGATGACCCGCGCGCCGCCCATGAAGCCGGGCAGGTGGCCCACCTCGATCCCCTTGGCCAGGCCGGAATCGAGCAGTTCCTGCACGAACGGGCTGGCCCGCGCCAGGTCGCCGCGCGCCTCGATCCGCTTGCGGAACGCCTTGAGCTCCTCGGGCGCCTCCTTGCCCTCGGGCGTCAGCGTGGCCACCGGGTAAGCCATCTCGCTGTTCCAGTATTCGTCGAAGACCTTGCTGGCGGCCGGCACGACCGGCCCGGCCACCATCACGTCGAGGTCGCTGAACGCCATGTCCGGCTTGGCCGAGAAATACGCATCGCCGATGTTGCGCCCGCCCATGATCGACACCAGGTTGTCGACCGTCATCTGCTTGTTGTGCATGCGCCGGTTCAGCCGGCCGAAGTCCCAGACCATCTCCAGCCAGCGCGCCTTGCGGTTGGCGAACGGGTTGAAGATGCGGACCTCGATGTTGGGATGGGAGTCCAGCGCGGCCCAGACCTTGTCCTGCTTGGCCGTGTGGATGTCGTCCATCAGGATGCGCACGCGCACGCCACGGTCGGCGGCGTCGATGATCTCGCCCAGCAGCGCGCTGCCGGTGGTGTCGATGTCGTAGATGTAGTACTGGATGTCGAGCGTCTTCTGCGCGGCCCGCGCCAGCGCCATGCGCGCCGTCAGCGCGTCAGGGCCGGCGCCCAGCGGGTAGAAGATCGACTGGCCGGGGTTCTTTGCCAGCCGTGGCGCCAGCGAGCGGGCCAGCAGCGTGTTGCCGGTGTCGGTGGCCGCGTAGCTGGGCGTGCGCCCGGCGTTGGCCGGCAGGCTGGCGCACCCGGCCAGCAGGCCCAGGCAGAGCGACAGGACCATCACCCACACCAGCGAGCGGGCCTGCCCCCAGCGGCGCGCCGCAGCCGGGGCCGCCGCCGCGGCATTCCATCGAATCAGCGCCTGCGCCATGGTGTTCTCCCCGATGGTTCAGCCGGTATCCGTTCGGCCGCTGCCGGCGCTACCGTGTCCCGCATGCTCCCCACCGCCTGGTTGTTGTCGACCGCGCCGTTGGGACAGCCTGCCCACGACGATTCTATCCATTCCCATCCGCTTGCCAGTGTGCGGCGCACCCCGCTGGCGGGGTAGTCGGCGCCGTCCGGTTCGGCTGTCGGCGTTTTTCTGGCAATTGCTGCACCCGCACGCGGCACGGGCGCCACGCGGGGGCGGCGGCGGGGCGGCCGGGCCGGCCTACGACGCCGGGTCAACGGGCGTCTGCCAGCCCAGGCCGAGCGATTTCTGCAGCGAGACAAAGTCCTTGAGCAGGTCGGCGTCGCCCGAGATGCGGTTCTGCTGCGCCACCACGCGCGTGCGTTCCACGTCCAGCCATTCGAGCATGCTGGCCGTGCCGGCGCGGTAGCGCTGCTGCTGCAGCGTCGACGCGCGGTCGGCCGACTGTTCCACACGGCGCAGCACCACCACGTGCTCGCGCTGGTGGCCGTAGCGCGACAGCGCCACGTCGGCGTCGCGCAGCGCCTTGAGCACCGTGCCGCGATAGTTGGCGTCGGCCTCGTCGCGGCCGGCCTCGGCGCTGTCCACGCCGGCCGCCACCCGGCCGAAGTCTAGGATGTTCCATTGCAGGCGCGGCAGCGTCAGCCAGGTGCCGTTGTCCTTGCGCGCAAGGTGGCCGGGGTCCATCGCGCTGAAACCCAGCGAGCCCAGCAGCGACAGCTTCGGGAACCAGTCGGCCTTGCGCACGCCGATCTGCGCCGTGCTCGATGCCAGCCGGCGCTCGGCCGCGCGGATGTCCGGGCGCGCCCTGAGCAGCGTGGCGGGGTCGCCCACGGCCACGGTCTCCGGCACGGTCGGCAGCGGGCGCGGGGCGGCCAGTCCCGCGTCGAGCGTGCCCGGCGCGCGGCCGGTCAGCAGCGCGAGCTGGTCGAACGATTCGGCAATGCCGGCCTGCACCGGCGACATCTGCGCGCGGGTGTTGTCGAGCTGGGTCAGCAGCCGCTCGACCTCCAGTTGCGATGCCACGCCACGGGCACGCCGCTGCCGGGTCAGGTCCAGCATGTCGGCCTCCAGCGTCTCGGACGCCTGCAGGTGCGCCAGGCTGGCCTGCTGCTCGCGCAGCGTGATGTACGCCTGCGCCACCTCGGCGGCAAGCTGCACGTGCGCGTCGGCCAGCTGCGCCGACGCGGCATCGGACTCCGCCGACGCGGCCTCGATCGAGCGGCGCGTGCCGCCGAACAGGTCGATCTCCCAGCTTGCGTCGAACGCGGCGACGTAGAGCGACAGCGGGCCCCTGCCGCCACCGGACGATTCGCCGCCCGACAGCGCCGACAGGTCGGGCGACCGCGTGCGCAGCATGGCGGCGTCGAACCCCACCTTCGGCAGCAGGTTGGCCTTGTTGCTGGCCAGCCCGGCACGCGCCTGGCGCACGCGGGCGCTGGCGGCGTCGATGTCGGGGCTGTCGCGCAGCGCGGTCTCGATCAGCGCGTCCAGCTGGCTGTCGCCCAGCGCATGCCACCAGTCAGCCGCACGCGGCGCGGCCGGCTCGGCGCCAGCCGGCGCGTGCGGAAAACGGCCCGCGTCGATGGCGTTGGCAGCCACCTGCGGCGCGCTACGGTAGTCGGGGCCGACGGTGCAGCCGGCGGCCAGCAGCGCCGCGGCCATCGCCAGCAGGCGGGGCAACCTGGCACGGGAAAAGACAATCATCATCAGTGACCGGTGGAAACGGGGGCGCCCGGACGGGGCGGCTTGAGCAGCAGCGCCAGCGGCACGCAGCACAGCAGCGCGATGCCCAGCGCATAGAAGGTTTCGGAAAACGTCATGACGGCCGCCTGCCGGGCGATCTCGCCGCTGAGCTGGGCCACCGCCTGCAACTGCGCGTGGGCGTAGTCGCCGCCCTGCGCCACGAAGCTCGCGATGCTAGACGCCATGTGCTCCTGGCCGATCGCGCCATTGGCCGTGACCGATTCGCGGATCACCGCGTCGTGGTAGGCGTTGCGGCGGTCGATCAGCGTGCCCAGCAGCGCCAGCCCGATCGACCCGCCCAGGTTGCGCGCCATGTTGTAGAGCCCCGCCGCGTCGCCGGCCTCGTGGGTGGCCACGGCCGCCATCGACGCCTGGTTCAGCGGCATCATGGCCAGGATCTGGCCAAAGCCGCGCAGGATCTGCGACGCCGTGAAGTCGTGGCCCACGCTGTCCACGGTCAGGCCGATGTCGAGCATGCAGCTCGCAAAGAAGCAGACCAGCCCGGTGATGACGAGCCAGCGGCTGTCGAACTTGCCCAGCATGCGCGGCAGCACCGGCATCAGCAGGAACGCGGGCAGCCCGGACAGCAGCATGATGCCGCCGGCCTGCTCGGCGTTGTACCCGGCGATCAGCGACAGGAACTGCGGCAGCAGGTACGACACGCCGTACAGCCCAGCGCCGACCGTCGTGACGATGACGATCACGCTTGCGTAGCTGCGGTTCAGCAGCAGCCGCAGCCGCACGATGGGCCGCTGCGCCGTGAACTGGCCGATGAACATCATCGTCAGCCCGATGGCCGACAGCACCGACAGGTAGATGATGAACCGCGACTCGAACCACTGCTCGCGCTGGCCTTCCTCCAGCACCACGGTCAGCGAGCTGAGCCCGATGGCCAGGCCGACGATGCCCAGCCAGTCGGCCTTGAAGAACGCCTCCACGTCGGCCCGCTCGGGCTTGAGCCCGAAGTACAGCAGCGGCACCAGCACGGCCGTGATCGGCACGTTGAGGAAGAAGCACCAGCGCCAGTTGATGTTCTCGGCCAGCCAGCCACCCACCACGGGGCCCAGCAGCGGCCCCAGCAGCACGATCAGGCCGAACATCGACATGCCGATGGGCATCTGGTGGCGCGGTAGCCGGGTGCGCACGATGGTCTGCGCGGTCGGGATCATCGCGCCGCCCGCAAACCCCTGCCCGATGCGGCCAATCACCATCGCGGTCAGGCTATGCGACAGCCCGCACATGACCGAGAACGCCGTGAACAGCAGCGCGTTCCACATCAGGAAGCGGCGCAGCCCGAACACGCGCGTCAGCCACGCCGTGAGCGGGATGATGACGATCTCGGCCATCAGGTAGCCGGTGGACACCCAGGTGCCCTCGGTGCCGGCCGCGCCAATCTGGCCCTGGATCTGCGGCAGCGCGGAGTTCGTGATCGAGATGTCCAGCGTGGCCAGCAGCGCGCCCAGCGAGCCGGCGGCCACGGCGATCCAGTCGGCGGCCGTCGCGTTGGGCTGTGGCGCCGCGCCCGCGGCCGGCTGGCCGGCGGCGGCCGCCTCAGCCATGGCTGGCTCCGGCCGCCGGCGCCTGCGCGCGGGCCGGATGCAGCTCGCGCGTATCGACGTCGACCACGACGGACAGCCCCGGCACCAGCACCGGCCGGGCATCGTTCGGCACGTCCACGTGGATGCGTACCGGCACGCGCTGGACGATCTTGGTGAAGTTGCCGGTGGCGTTCTGCGCGGGCAGCAGCGCGAACTGCGAGCCGGTGCCCGGCGACAGGCTTTCCACCACGCCATGCAGCGGCTCGCCGGACAGCGCATCGACATGCAGCGTCACCGACTGGCCGGCGCGCATGCGGCCGACCTGTGTTTCCTTGAAATTGGCGGTCAGGTACAGGTCCTGCACCGGCACCACGGTCAGCAGCCGCGTGCCGGGCTGGGCGAACTGGCCCACGCGCACGCCCTTGTCGGCCACGCGGCCCGCCTTGCTGGCGCGCACCACGGTGTCGTCCAGGTCCAGCCGCGCCTTGCGGGCGCTGGCTTCGGCCACTTCCAGCTGGGCCTGGGCCTGCTGCAGCCGCGTCTGCAGCGTCACCACCTGGCTCTGCTCGACCTTGAGCGCCGCCTCGTTGGCGGCCAGCGTGGTGGCGGCGCGGGTCTGGGCGTTGCGCAGCTCGGCCGTGCGTTCCTCGGTCTCGGCGCCGGTCCGGACCAGCGGCGCGTAGCGTTCCACCTGCGACGCGGCGTAGCGCGCGTTGGCGCGGGCGCCGTCCACCTCGGCGGCCGCCTGTGCGATGCGGGCCTTCTGCTGCTGCAGGTCGGCATCGGCGCGGGCCACGTCGGCCTGGCGCGACGCCACCGTGGCCGTGGCCTCGTCCAGGGCCGCCTGGTACTGGCGGTTGTCCAGCCGCACGAGCTGCTGGCCGGCGGTGACCTGCTGGTTGTCGCGGACATACACCTCGGCCACGTAGCCGCTGACCTTGGGGGCCACGGTCACGCTGTCGGCCTGGATATAGGCGTCGTCGGTGCTTTCGATGAACCGGCCGTACAGCCACCAGCGAACGCCGAACACCAGCGCAACGAGCAGCAGCGCGCCGCCGATGCCGAACAGGATGGTGCGGCGGCGGGTGGATCGGGAAGCGGAAACGGATTGCGGAGCGGCGCCGGCGGGTGCGGCAACCGAGTCGGGGGCGGACATGGGGCGTGGGGGCTTTTTGTGTGGAATGCCGCGCAATTATTCCACTTGGAATAAATCTGTCAACTGATATATTTCAGCCTGTTCACACAGGGGATGGGGCGACATGGCGCGACACAGGCCAGCGGCCGAAGGCGGCTACCAGCGTGGGGAAGAGACCCGGGCGCGCATCATCGAGGCGGCGATGCGGCTGTTTGCCGCCCACGGCTTCGACGGCGCGTCCACGCGCGACATCGCCCGCGAGGCCAGCGTCAACGCCCCGGCCTTGCAGTACTACTTCGACAACAAGGAAGGGGTCTACCTGGCCTGCATCGACTACTTTGTCGAGCGCGCCTGGGCGACGTTGCAGGACGTGGTGGCCGCCGCCGAGGCCCAGCTGGCGCGGGCCGACCTGTCGGATGCCGAGCTGGTCGACATCTACCTGGCGCTGCAGGCCCGCTTTGCCAACTTCCTCTATGAATGCCCCGAAACTGACCACTGGCGCCAGTTCATGGCCCGCGAGCGCGCCGGGCTGGGGCCGCCCACCGCGTTCGAGCGCATCGACGCGGGCATCAACCGCCGCCTGTTCGCGCTGACATCGGCACTGATCGGGCGGCTGACCGGCCGGCCGGCCTCTGACGAAACCACGCGCATCCGGACCGTCGCCATCGACAGCCAGATTGCCGCCTTCAAGGTGATGCGGCGTCACGTGCTGCGCGCGCTGCAATGGGAACGCTATGGCGAGGACGAGACCCGCCGTGTGCAGGAAGTGCTACAGGAACACACGCGGATTTTGCTGCTCGGGCTCGTGTCGTTGCGTGACCGCCAAGGTTCCACGAACTAGAGCAAACACTCTAATCGGAGGCGATCCTGCGATAGCCATCGCCAAGTTATCGTTTGAAATCAGTCATGTAGCGGCCATCGCCTGACCCCGTAGTAACCCGTCCAAACCCGCAATTTGGCGTTTCTACGATTGTGCTCCGCAAAAACTCCTTGCTTGTCTATCTAGTAGTAGATACTATTCGAGCCATGGACGACGCCGAGCGGCAAGACAGCAGCAAGAAGCAAGACGCAGCCCGGCAGATTCCACGCAACACCCGCAGTCAGCAGTACCGGAAACGGTTCTTTTTTAGCGCAGCGAATCTACCTACCAGTAGATAGCAAGCAGGAAGAACCGGACATCGAACAGTATCCGGCCCCGCGATCCACAGCGTGATCGCCCGGCCAACCAGACAGGAGAGCCATCATGACCGCCAAGACCATCCTTTCCGCCGCCGCCCTTGCCGCAGCTTTCGTGACCGGTGCCGTGCAGGCCGCCCCCGCCGTGCAGAAGGCCGGCGAAGTCTACGGCTACAGCTTCCGCGTGCAGGACGCGCGCAGCAGCTTCACCGACGGCGCCCGTCAGGGCCAGTTCGACACGTTCTCGGAAGGTGCCCGCGTCGGCAAGGCTGACCCGTTCACCGATGGCGCCAAGGTCGGCAAGGCCGATCCGTACACCGACGGTGCGCGCATCGTCGCCGGCCTGGACCGCGTGGGCGTGTCCGCCAGCCCGGCCCGCAGCGCCGACCCGTACTACGACGGCGCCCGCAGCGTGAACCAGCCGCGCAACCCGTTCTATGACGGTGCCCGCACCCGCGACATCTACACCGACGGCGCCAACGCCTGAGCCCCGCCCGATGCAGGCGGCCCAAACGCAGTAGCCGGAGTCCATGACGGGCTCCGGACCCTCTCCACGGAGCCCATCATGACTTTCCGCAACAGCGCCCTGATCGTTGGCGGATGGCTGGCACTGACCGCCGCCAGCGGCGCCGCAGCCGCCCTCGTCGCCACCGCCCTGCCCGTCTGAAAACACCGAAGGCCGCCATCTGGCGGCCTTCGTCATTCCCCCGCCGGCCGTGCCTGCAGCAGGTTGATGAAATCGGCCAGCGCGTACGGCTTGCGCAGCGACACCGCGTGCGGCAGCGCGGCGCGCTGCGCCGGCGTCAGCACCACGTCGTAGCCGCTCACGAAGATCACGCGCAGCCCCGGCCGCAGCCGGCAGGCATCGATGGCCAGGTCCACGCCCGATACCCCGCCCAGCCCCACGTCCGTCAGCAGCACGTCCACGCCATCGGCGCGCAGCGCGGCCATCGCCTCCACGTCGTTGCGCGCCTCGACCACGTCGATGCCGAACATCCGCATCAGCTCGGCCGTGCTGGCGCGCAGCAGGTCGTCGTCCTCGACAAAGACCACGCGCTGGCTGCGCGGCGGCACCACGCCCGCCTCGCCCGGCCTGCCATCGGGCACGTCGGCCACCGGCTGCGGCGGCGCCCCATCGACGAGCCGGGTGTGCGCGGGCTCCATCGGCACCGCCGACAGCCGCGCGCCGCCCGCCAGCACATGCCGGACCTTGCGCGCCAGCGCGTCATGCGTGTACGGCTTGCTCAGCAGTTCCACGCCGGGATCGAGCCGTCCCGTGTGGACGATGGCGTTGTCCGTATAGCCCGACGTGAACAGCACCGCGATGCCCGGCAGCCGCTCGCGCACCTTGCGCGCCATCTCGGTGCTGCGCAGCGGCCCCGGCATGACCACGTCGCTGAACAGCAGATCGATCGGCACGCCGCTCTCGACGATGGCCAGCGCGCTCGTGGCGTCACGCGCCTTGAGCACGCGGTAGCCCAGGCTGCCGAGCATCTCCACCACCGTCGCCCGCACGTCCTCGTCGTCCTCCACCACCAGCACCGTCTCGGTGCCGCCGCCGGCCGGGCCCACGTCCACCTCGGTCTCCAGGTCCTCCGCCTCGTGTGCGCGCGGCAGGTACAGCCGCACCGTGGTGCCGACACCCACCTCGCTGTAGATCTTCACGTGCCCGCCCGACTGCCGCACGAAGCCGTAGACCATGCTCAGGCCCAGCCCCGTGCCCTGTCCCTCGGGCTTGGTCGTGAAAAACGGCTCGAAGACCTGTTCCTGGATATCGGGCGGCATCCCGGCGCCGGTGTCGGTCACTGCCAGCATCACGTACTGGCCCGGCTCCACGTCGGCGTTGCGGCGCGCGTAGACGTCGTCGATCACGGCGTTGCCGGCTTCCACCGTCAGCCGGCCGTGGCCGTTCATCGCGTCGCGCGCGTTGATGGCCAGGTTCAGCAGCGCGTTTTCCACCTGGAACGGGTCCACCAGCGTGTTCCAGAGCCCGGCCGCGATGACTGTTTCGATCTCCACGCCGTCACCGAGCGCCCGCCGCAGCATGTCGTCGAGCCCGCGCACGAAGCGGCCCAGATTGACCACCTTCGGCGCCAGCGGCTGGCGGCGGCCGAAGGCCAGCAGTTGCGACGCCAGCTTGGCGCCGCGCGCCACGCCGGCCAGCGCGTTACGCACGCGGGTCTCGGCACGGTCGTCGCCGGCCACGTCGCGGGTCAGCAACTGCAGGTTGCCGCCAATCACCTGCAGCAGGTTGTTGAAATCGTGCGCCACGCCGCCGGTCAGCTTGCCGATGGACTCCATCTTCTGCGCCATGCGCAGCGCCTCGTCGGCGTGCCGCAGCGCCTCGGCCGCGTCCTTGTCGCTGGTCACGTCGCGGCCGACGCCATGGATGCGCCCGCTGGCCGGATCGATCGACAGCGTCCACGCCATCCAGCGCACCGCCGTGCTGGCGCACAGCATCCGGCATTCGTAGCGCACCGGCGCGCCGTGCTGGCGCAGCGCGATCAGTTGCTCGGTGACCGCCACGAGGTCCTCGGGATGCACGAACGCCAGGCAGGAGCGCCCGGCCAGCGCCGCGGCGTCGTGCCCGAGCGTGCGGTGCCACGACGGGCTCACGCGTTCGAGCATGCCGTCGACGCTGGTCACCATCAGCAGGTCCTCGCTCAGGTCCCACAGGCGGTCACGGTCGGCCACGGTTTCGATCACGCGGCGCTCCAGCGAATCGTTCATCGCGCGCAGTTCGCGCTGGGCCTGTCCGCGCAGCCGCGACAGCCGCAGGTTGGCCGCCACGCGCGCCAGGAGCTCGCGGGCGTTGAACGGCTTGATCAGGTAGTCGTCGGCGCCCGAGGCCAGGCCGCTCACGCGCGCTTCCTCGCCGGCGCGGGCGGACAGCAGCAGCACCGGCGTCTGGCGCAGCGCGTCGGACGCGCGGACTTCGCGCAGCAGGCCAAAGCCGTCCAGCCGCGGCATCATCACGTCGGAGACGATCAGGTCCGGCAGGTGGCGCTGCGCCAGTTCCATCGCCTCCTGGCCGTCGGCCGCCACCAGTACCTCATGGCCGGCCGATGCCAGGATGCGGCGCATGTAGTCGCGCAGGTCGGCGTTGTCGTCGGCCACCAGCAGCCGGCCGCGCACGTCTGCCTGCGCGTCGTCGGTGGCGATGGCGGGCAGCGGCGTCGCCGGAGTCTCGTCGGCCTCGGGCATCCAGCGCCGCGCCGCATCGGCAAAGGCCAGCGCGCGGGCGCTGGCGGCCGGCGCCGGGGGCGCGGGCTCGGCCACGCCCACCGTGCGCGGCAGCGTCACGCGGAAGCGCGACCCCTCGCCCGGCGTGCTGTCCACCTCGATCGTGCCGCCGTGCAGCCGCACCAGTTCCTGCACCAGGGCCAGCCCGATGCCGCTGCCTTCGATGGACCGGCCAACCGCGCCGGCCACGCGGTGGAACCGTTCGAACAGCCGGGGTAGCTCCTCGGGTGCGATGCCGATGCCGGTGTCGGTCACGCTCAGTTCCACCTCGCCCGTCTGGCGCATCCGCACGGACACGCCGATGGTGCCCGCGTACGTGAACTTGAACGCGTTGGACAGCAGGTTCAGGACCACCGTCTCCCACATGTCGCGGTCCACCGCCACGGCCACCGGCAGCGGCGGGCAGTCCACGCGCAGCGTCATGCCGGCCGATTCGATCGCCGAGCGGAACAGCGACGCCAGGTCGGCCGTGAACGCCGGCAGGTCCGTGGGCTGGGCGTGCATCTGCACGCGCCCGGCCTCGATGCGCGAGAAATCCAGCAGCGCGTTCACCAGCTTCAGCAGCCGCTGCCCGTTGCGATGGGCGATCTCGGCCAGCGCGCGGTCTGGCTCGGGCACGCCGTCGCGGCCCAGCATTTCCTCCAGCGGGCCCAGCATCAGCGTCAGCGGCGTGCGGAATTCATGGCTGATATTCGAGAAGAACGTGGTCTTGGCGCGATCCAGCTCGGCCAGCGCCTCGGCCCGGCGCCGTTCCTCCTCGTAGGCGTGCGCGTAGCTGATGGCCTGGCCGATCTGGCCGGCCACGAGGTCCAGGAACGCGCGGTAGCGGTCGCCGAACAGCCGGCACGGGTTCAGGCCGACCACCAGCACGCCGCTGGGCGCGCTGTCGCCCGACAGCTGCACGGGCAGCACCACGGCCGCGCGCGGCGGCATCTGCCAGGCGCCACCGGGCAGCGGCGTGGCAAAGCGGGCGGACAGGTCGCCGACGTGGACCGGCTGGCCGGCGCGCATGGCGTCGCCCACGGGCCAGGGGGCGGCCGGGTCGTCGGCGTCCAGTTGCGCGGGTGCGGCCGGATGATCGGCGGCCAGCCCCGTGGTGCCGGCCAGCGTCAGCGTGGTGGCGCCCCGGCCGGCCAGGTAGAGCAACGCGAACGGGATGTCGTACGGGTTGGTTCGCAGCGCGGCCACGCCGAGCCGGCACGCCTCGGCGCCGCTGCGCGCGTTGTTGGTCGACGACGCCAGCTCGCGCAGCAGGTTCAGCTGGCGCTCGGCCACCACGCGCTCGGTGTCGTCGCTGTTGGCGCAGATAATGCCGCCGGTGCCGCCGTTGTCATCCGGCACCGGGCTGTACGAGAACGTGTAGTACGTCTCCTCCGGGTAGCCGTTGCGCTCCATGATCAGCAGCTTCTGCTCGACGAACGTGCCTTCCACGCCGTTCATGGCCGTGGCCAGCAGCGGGCCGATCTCCGGCCAGATCTCGCGCCAGACGCGCGCCGTCGGCTGGCCCAGCGCCACCGGGTGCTTGCCGCCGATGATCGCCTTGTACGGGTCGTTGTAGAAGAAGTACAGCTCCGGGCCCCAGCCGATCCAGATCGGCTGGCGCGACGTGAGCATGATCCGGATGGCCGTCTTCAGGCTCTGCGGCCACTGCGCGGGCGGGCCCAGCGACGTGGCGGTCCAGTCATGCTGGCGGATCAGGGCCGCCATTTCGCCCGCGCCGGCCAGGAATGCCGGGGCGGTGCCATCGTGGTCGGTCGGCGGCAGGAAGCCGTCCGCTGTCGTCATTGCTGTTCTCCCCGTCGCGCCCGCGCTGGCGGGGCGAGACGATTCTCCGGGCGCGGCGCCGCGCTGGCAACCCCGCATTGTGTCCGTTTGCTCACACCCTTGTGCATTTACATGGCCGGGGCCGCCGTATAGTCTGGCCATCTCCGCGTCCCTTGCCCGCCGCCGATGGTCGACACCCCGCTCAACTACCTGCTTGCCGTGGCCCTGACCGCCACGCTGACGCTGCTGGCGGTGGCCATCCACTACGAGGCGCTGCGGCTGATTTCCGAATTCCATCCGCGGCGGCTCAGCGGCAAGCTCAATATTGGTGCAGTGATCGTGCTGATCATCGTGACCCACTGCATCGAGGCCATCGTCTTCAGCGCCGGCTACTGGCTGGGCGCCGACGTGCTGGCCATCGGCCAGCTTACCGGCATGCGCGAGCACGGCCCGGTGGCCTACATCTATTTCTCGCTGGAAACGTTCACGACCCAGAGCATCGGCGATATCTTCCCGATCGGGCCCCTGCGGCTGCTGGCCTCGGTGCAGCCGCTGGTGGGCCTGATCCTGATCGGCTGGTCCACGTCGTTCACCTTCCTGATCATGCGGCGCGACTGGCGCGGCGAGGAGGAAGGCCACGGCTAGGGGCCGGGATACGTGCCAGTTTCGATGGTAGGCAGGGCCGGCTGACCTCGGAATCGGCGTCCTTCCTACACGGTTGTGGGAGACAGGGAAGTTGCCGGGCGCCGGCTTCGGTGAAAAGATAAGTTGCCGTCATCCCGGCGGCCCCGCATCCCGCCTCAAGTCGATTCCGCCCCGGCCCGCCGGGGCAACAAGAACACCGGAGAACCACGTGTCGACCATCCTGGATAGCCAGCCCTGGCGCGTCCCTTCCCACCCCCTGCCATCCCGTGCGGCGCGCCGCCACGCCGCACGATGGCTGGCCCTGGCGCTGCTGGCCGCCCTGGCGCTGCTGCTGGCGCCGCGCGCCCACGCCCAGACGCCCGCGCCGCTGGCCGAGTGGCAGTACTCGGTGGGGGTGCCGCTCAAGAAGATGTTCGTGGGCGAGCCCGACCACGACTGGGACGTGCGCGTGGGCGCCGCCCTGAGCGCCCGGCCGCGCTACGAAGGCACCACCAACTACTACCTGCTGGGCGGGCCGGTCATCGACATCCGCTACCGCGACCGCGCGTTCTTTTCCACCGGCGAGGGGCTGGGCTGGAACATCATCCACACCCCTAACGTCCGCGCCGGCGTGGCGTTGACGTACGACCTGGGCCGCCGCGAGAAAAAGGACCACGAGCACCTGGGCGGCCTGGGCAACATCGGCATGGCGGCGGAAACGAAGGTGTTCGCCGAGTACGTGGTGTCGAAGGAATTCCCGCTGGTCATCCGCGCCAACATCCGGCGCCAGTTCGGCGGCGCCAACGGCGTGATCGGCGACATCGGCGCCTACATGCCGCTGCCGGGCAGCAGCGACAAGTTCTTCTGGTTCGCGGGCCCGACCATGACCTTTGCCGATTCGGCCTACATGAGCCGCTGGTACGGCGTGACGGCCGAGCAGTCGGCCCGCTCGGGGCTAGCGCAGCACCGCGCCGGCGCCGGCATCAAGTCGTACGGCGGCGGCGTGTCGGCCATCTGGATCTTCAACAAGCACTGGTTCTCGACGGCCGACGTGGGCATGTCGGCGCTGGTCGGCGACGCGCGCAGCAGCCCGGTCACGTCGCGCTCCACAAGCTGGACCGGCGACATCTCGATCAACTACCAGTTCTGACCGGCGCGGCGGCCCGGGGGCGTCAGTCCTCGCGCCGCGCCAGGTATCCCTCCACCACCCGCTTCAATCCCGGCAGCTTGCCCGTGAAGAAATGCCCCGCGCCGGGCAGCACGAACACGGGCAGTTCCTGCGGCCGTGCCCAGTTGAAGACGTTGGCCAGCGGCACGCGCTCGTCGTGCTCGCCGTGTACCACCAGGCTGTGGGCCGGCACCGCCGGCGTGTCGTACGACAGGTGCTCGGACAGCGCGCCGGCCGGCATGCCGGTCAGGATCAGGTGCGCCACGGCCTCGCCGTCGGCGGCCAGCCGCTCCGCGGCGCGGGCCTGGATGAATCCGCCGAACGAGAAGCCGGCCAGCGCCAGCGGCAGCGCCGGATGCGCGGCCCGCACGTGGCGGATCACGGCCAGCACGTCGTCGGTCTCGCCATCCCCGTCGTCATACTGGCCCTCGCTCTGGCCCACGCCCCGATAGTTCGGCCGCAGCGCCAGGAAGCCATGCGCCTGCAGCACGCGCGCCAGCAGTTGCGGAATCTTGTGCTCGGCGGTGCCGCCCTGGCTCGGGTGCGGATGCGCGACCACGGCCACGCCACGGGGCGCGCCATCGGGCGGGTCGATCAAGACTTCGAGCTGGCCGGCGGGTCCGGCAATGAACTGGCGTACGGTGGTGGCGGGGGTGAAGGACGAGGACATGGAACGGCGCGGGCTCGGTGGCTGGACGGGAAAAGGCGATGCCTGCCCTGGCAGGCATTGTGCAGCCGCAGCATACCGCCAGCCGGACCCGCGCGGCAATCTCCGCGCCCGCAGGCGAGGCGTGGGTCAGTGGGGGTGGTCGGCCTTGATGACCGAGGCGATCTCCTGGCGCCGCACGCTGACCACGTCGTCGAGTTCCAGCCCCTCGGCCACGACCAGCATCTCGGCGCCGCGATTGATGCCGTAGATCACGCCGTACCAGAGATCGGGCCCGGCCACGGCGTTCAGCCGGACGCTGAACTCGGTCTCCATGTCCTGGCTGAAGACGGTCACCAGGTCGCCGACCTCGGGCTTGGCGGCCTCCTCCGCCAGCGGATATTCCCGGGCCGCCACCGTCAGTGGCGTCTGCGCAATGCCGCGCGCAAACCTCGCTTGCATCGTTGTCTCCTGCGCGTTGTTTTACCTTGTAAGGATATAGGCGTCGTCCGAAAAGGCACGGTAAACCTCGGCCCGCCCGGCCGAACCGGCGGCGGCATCACCCGGCGGCCGGCGCGGCCGGCTCACCACGCGTAGCGCACGCCCAGCAGCCCTGTGATGCTTTCGTATCCGCCGTTGCCGTACTGGTAGCCAAGGTTGCCCCAGAGCCGCCAGCGCTGGCCGATGCGCGCCTGCGCGCCGACCTTCGTCTCCACGCGGTTGCGCGGGCCGTCCTGCGTCACCACCACGCCGTCGAACGCCATCGCGTTGCCATGGCTGTTGTGCCACCAGTTCAGCTCCAGGTACGGCATCCACGTCGGCACGCCCTCGCCAGCCGGCGCGTGGAACAGCCGCGTGCCAACGCGCGTGGCCACGCCGCCGCTGCGGTCGCTGCGGACCACCGTGCCGGTGCGCTCGGTATGGCTGCCGGCGTGGTAGTCCGTGTAGACCAGTTGCACCTGCGGCTCGACGTGCACCACGCCGGCGCCCGTGTGCCCCACCGGCAGCGCCCAGCCGGCCTCCACCGACCCTGACCAGAGCTGGCTCGTGTAGTCCTCGCCGGCCAGCCCGCCGCCCTTGACCGTGTGCCGGAAGTTGCCGTACTGGACCCAGCTGTCGACATAGGGGCCGGCGGGGCCCTCGGCGTCGCGGTGCCACGTGCCGTAGAGCCCGGCGGCCACGCCGTTCACGGTGCCGCGCGCGATGGCCGGGTTGTCGCGCGCGCTGGCGTGCGTGGTGGACGTGCCGTAGCCGGCCATCACCCCTGCCTGCCAGCGCCCGCTGGCGGTCACGCGGTGCAGCACGTCGATGCCGGCCTGCATCACGAAGGTATCGGCCGACGCGGCAAGGCGGCCGCCGTCCGCGTTGCCGTCGGCATGGCCGCCCGCCAGCCTGGCCCAGCCGGTGGACCGTGCCGGCCGCCCCTGGCCCGGCCCGTCCGAATCGGGCAGCCCGGCGCGGTCGTGGTACGTGTGCTGGAACATCGCCTGCGCCACCATCTGGTTGGCCAGGTAGGCGCCGGTCTCCGGCCGCGGTACCGGCGTGGGCGCCGCCGACAGCGAGCGCAGGTACCAGTCACCATCGTCGGGCGATGCCACGCCGCCCTGCTGCAGCGCGTATTCGTAGGCGCCGGCCACGACCCGGCCATCGAGCGTGAACACGCCGTCCGAGCGCCCGTCGACCTGGACGATGCGGATGCCGTTGACGGTCCGCGCGCCCACGCCGCCGGCATTGCGGATGCCCACCAGCGTCTGGCCCGACGTGTTGCCGTTGATGACCAGCCGGTCGGTGGCCGAATTGTCGTCGCCAAGCGCGGTGTAGAGCGTCAGCCGGCCGCCGTTGCCGGTGTAGTCGCCGCCGACGGTCAGCGTGCTGGCCGGCACCGGACTGCCCATGCGAATTTCGCCATGGTTGACCAGCGAGCCGGCGATGGCGAACACCCCGGCCGGTCGGCCGTCGAATCCCGGCGCGGCATCGGCCACGGCCAGCACGCCGTGGTTGACGACGGAACCGCCCACGCCGCCATAGCCGCCCAGCAGCGCGCCGGGCGCCACGGTAACCTGCCCGGTGCCGGCCAGCCGCGCGCCGTTGTCCAGGATCAGCGCGCCGGCATCGACGGTGGTATTGCCGCCGTAGGTCTGGTCGCGCGTCAGCGTCAGCGCGCCGGCGCCGGTCTTGCCAAGCCCGCCGGGGCCGCTCACGACGCCATCGAACGCGCCGTCCGCCGCCTGATTGAGCGTCAGCGTTGCCGTCCCGAGCGCCACCGCGCCGCTGCCGGACAGGTTGTTGACCGTCTGGTCGAAGCCGCCCAGATCGAACGTCGCGGCCGGGCCCAGGCTGACACGCTCGCTGGCGGCCACTACGTTCGCCGCGCCGGCCAGCAGCGTGCCGGCTTCCACCCGGGTCGGGCCGGTATAGCGGTTGGCCTTCGACAGTTGCAGCGTGCCGGGCCCGAGCTTGGTCAGCGTGCGGCCGTCCCAGCCCGTGGCCGGGTTGGACGCCTGGTCGATCAGCCGCGCGTCGAGCTCGAACTTGTCGTCGGGATCGGCCAGCGTGAACGTGCCGGCGGCAAGGTCGGGCCTCGTGCTGTGGGCCGCGTACCAGGTCAGGCCCAGGCCGACGACAAAGCTCTGCGGACCGTAGCTGGAGGTCAGCGTCAGGTAATCGGCCGCGCTCGACTTGCCGCCCAGCCGCACCGCGTCGAACGTGCCGGTGAGCCCGTTCGGCGTGTTGGCGTGGATCACGGTGAACGCGCTCGACGCCAGCTCGGACACGCTGGCTGCGTCGTCGGCCGAATAGCCGACCAGGTTGAACGTGGCGCCCGGGCCAATGGTGGCGGTGCTGGCCGTGATGTCGCGCTTGTTGCGGCCCACGGCCACGTCGAGCGTGCCGTTCATTGTGAAACTGTTGCCGACGGTCAGCGACGAGCGGCCCGCGATGGCCGTGGTTGCGCCGGCCTCGGTCGTGAAATCGCCCGTGGTCGTGAACGTGCCGTCCTGGCCCAGCAGCAGCGCGCCGCTGCGCACCGACACCGCGCCTTGCGTCGATCCCGCGCCGGTCAGCGCCGTGATGCCGGAGCCGGCCTGGATCAGCGTGCCGGCGCCGCCCAGCACGCCGGCGATCTGGAAGTTGTCGCTGCGCCGCAAGACCAGTTCGCCATCGTTGGCGAAATTGCCATTGACGAAGCCGCCCGCGCCGCCGGTTCCCAGCGTCAGCCGGCCGGTGCTGCCAATCGTCGTGCCGCCCGTGCCCGCAATGGCGACCGTGCCGCCGAGCGCCAGGTTGCCGTCGACCGATACCGTCGCCGCGCCGCTGCCCTGCATGCTGACATTGCCGGTGAGCGTCCAGTCGGCGCCCGCGCCGGCCGCCAGCGAGGCAAACCCGTTGCCTTCGGTGGCTGTGAAGTCGCCAGCCTCGGTGCCGGTGCCAGACAGCGCGATGGCGTTGCCGGTGCCCTGGCTGGCCACCACGACGTTGCCGGTGCCTTGCAGCACCGACCCGGTGCCCAGTTCCACGCGGTTGTTCGCCCCGGTCAGCAAGATGGCCGGCCCGCCCCCGCCGGCAATCACGCCGTTGTTGGTCAGCGTGCCGCCCTGGCCCAGCTGCACGGCCGTCCCCACGTTGGCCACGATCGACCCGCCCGCGGTGTTTACGATCCGCACCGCATTGGGCGTCGTGCTGCGGATGCCCCCGATGTAGCCTTCGATGCTGCCTTCGTTGCGGATGTCCACGGTCCCGCGCTCGACGATGATGCCGTACGCATAATCGCGGTTGCCGACGCCGCTGCGGATTGACGCGCCGGCGTGATTATTGATGGCGACCGTGCCGGTGGATTCGATATAAATGCCGTCGGCGGTGGAGCGGACGGTGCCGGAGGTGCCGGCATTGATCGTGCCGTAATTGTCGATGGTGCCGCTGGTATCGGTGTCGTAATAAATCGCATGGCTGGCCTGCACGCTGATATCGCCATAGTTGACGACATTGCTGCCCACGCCGCCGCCGGTCATCAGCACGCCAAAGGTATTGCCGTGCACGAGCCCGCTGGCCTGGTTGACGAAGGTGCCCGGCACGTTGAACCGCACCGCCGACGCCCTGCCGTCCAGCGACGACTGGATGGTGCCGGCGCTGGTGAACGTGACCGGGGCGATACCGGCCACCGCCACCGCATCGCCATGCTGGGCGGATACGGTGGTGCCCGCGTCGAGCTGGTAGGCGGTGTCGGTGGATAGCGTCACGCCCGTGGTGCTGGGCCCCACCACCGTTGCCGACTGCGCGGACGTGGCCACGCCGACCAGTACCGTCGCACAGACACCGCGCCTGCCATGGATCCGTTTTCTCATAGGCCGCACCCATCTCCGGAAAAGCGATATTCCACGCCACCGCAATGGATTATCAAGATAATCCATCCGCGATTATTAATATCGCAAAGACTGACTTTGAATGGAAATGCCGCCGATAATCCGGATGCATTTATCGGATCATTTTTATATCAACCATCCGTATCAATCAAATGGGTCACCGGAAAATGTGGAAAATCGCCGCCCGGCCACGGCGCGATGCGGCGGTGTTGCAGGCGCGCCGCCGGCGCGTCCACCCCACCGAATCGGTGCACGCGGCGTAACGTGCCTCTGGCAGAATGCATGGGCGATGACCCAACGCTACTCCCCCATGTTCCTGTCGGGCCAGGTCTACAGTGCCCCGCGCTGGCCTTTCACGCGCTGGGTTGCCGAACCTGGCCGGGACGTGCCGGCCGAAATCCGCGAGGCGCTGGTGGGCAGCCTGTTCGGCACGCTGTCGATCTTCTTTGGCGGCATCCTGAACACGCTGATGGTGGCCACCGTCATCACGCTGCATCTGCGCCGGCCCGAATTTCTGGTCTGGCTGGGGCTGGAAGCGGTCATCTGCCTGGCGCGCGTGGTCGTTCTGTTCCGCGCCCGCGCCGCCGCCCGGCAAGGCCGCGCTACGCCCACCGACCTCCATATCCTGCTGACCCTGGCCTGGGCGGCCAGCGTCGGGCTGGGCGCCTACCTGAGCGTCATCAGCGGCGACTGGCTCAGCGCGGCCATGGCGTGCCTGTCGGCCGCGGCCATGTGCGGCGGTATCTGTTTTCGCAATTACGGCGCGCCGCGCCTGACGGCGCTGATGATTCTGCTGAGCCTGGGCCCGATCTGCGCGGGCGCGCTGCAGGCCCACGAGCCGCTGTTCCTGCTCACGCTGCTGCAACTGCCCGTGTATGTCTTCAGCATGACCAGCGCGTCGTTCCGGATGAACGCGATGGTGGTGGCGACGATGCGTTCCGAGCGGGAAAACGCCTACCGCGCCCGCCACGACTCGCTGACCGGGCTGCTGAACCGGTCGAGCCTGCTGGCGGAAATCCGCGAGGCCAGCGCGCTGCGCATGGCCGCCGGCCGCTACCTGACGCTGCTCTATATGGATCTGGACGGCTTCAAGCCCGTCAACGACTCGTTCGGCCATGGCAGCGGCGACGAGTTGCTGGTGCGTGTGGGTGAGCGGCTGCGCGGCGCCGTGCCGGGGCGCGGGCTGGTCTACCGCATCGGCGGCGACGAATTCGTGATCGTGCTGCGCAACGAAAGCACCCAGAGCGTGCAGGCGCTGGCGCAGGACCTGCTGCGCGAGGTAAGCGCCCCCTATCTGCTCTCCTCCGGCCACCAGGCCCGGCTCGGCGTCAGCATCGGCATCGCCCATGTGCGGCCCGAGGGCCTGACCGCCGACGACATCCTGCACCTGGCCGACCGGGCGCTGTACCGCGCCAAGGCGCGCGGCAAGGGCCAGTTCCAGTTCGCCACCTCCGACGACTGACCGGGCGGCCCCGATACTGCCAACCTAGCAAAAGATTTAATTCTGTAACACAAAAGTCTGATGCCTATCAGAGGCATTGATCAATACAATATGACTTGTCGCATTCCATCTGCGATAGTTCCACCTGTCTCCCGCCGGTCGCACCGCAGCGCCGGTGGCAGCCTGGAAGCAGACCCACAAACGTCCACGCATGACCCGCCCGTCGCGCGCCATGCACCAAGGAGTCCAGTCCCATGAAAAAGCTCACGACCGCTTTCGGCGCGCCCGTCGTCGACAACAACAATATCCAGACCGCGGGCCCGCGCGGCCCGGCACTGCTGCAGGATGTCTGGTTCCTGGAAAAGCTGGCCCACTTCGACCGCGAGGTCATCCCCGAGCGCCGCATGCACGCCAAGGGCTCGGGCGCCTACGGCACGTTCACCGTCACGAACGACATCACCAAGTACACCCGCGCCAACCTGTTCTCGCAGGTCGGCAAGAAGACCGAGCTGTTCATGCGCTTCTCGTCGGTGGCCGGCGAGCGTGGCGCGGCCGACGCCGAGCGCGACATCCGCGGCTTCGCCATCAAGTTCTATACCGAGGAAGGCAACTGGGACCTCGTGGGCAACAACACCCCGGTCTTCTTCCTGCGCGACCCGCTCAAGTTCCCCGACCTGAACCACGCCGTGAAGCGCGACCCGCGCACCGGCATGCGCAGCGCCGAGAACAACTGGGACTTCTGGACCAGCCTGCCCGAGGCATTCCACCAGGTCACCATCGTGATGAGCGACCGCGGCATCCCGCGCAGCTGGCGCAACATGCACGGCTTCGGCAGCCACACCTACAGCTTCATCAACAAGGACATGGAGCGCTACTGGGTCAAGTTCCACTTCGTCACCCAGCAGGGCATCCAGAACCTGACCGACGCCGAGGCCGCCGAGGTGACGGGCCAGGACCGCGAATACCACCAGCGCGACCTGTATGAAGCCATCGAGCGCGGCGACTTCCCGCGCTGGAAGTTCTGCGTGCAGATCATGCCCGAGGCCGACGCCAGCAAGGTGCCGTACAACCCGTTCGACCTGACCAAGGTCTGGCCGCACAAGGACTACCCGCTGATCGAAGTGGGCACGCTGGAGCTGAACCGCAACCCCGAGAACCATTTCGCCGAGGTGGAGCAGTCCGCGTTTGCGCCGTCGACGATCGTGCCGGGCGTCGGCTTCTCGCCCGACAAGATGCTGCAGGGCCGCCTGTTCTCGTACGGCGACGCCGAGCGTTACCGCCTGGGCGTGAACCATCACCTGATCCCGGTGAACTCGCCCAAGGCCGCGCGCTACGTCAACAGCTACCACCGCGACGGCCGCGGCCGGACCGACGGCAACCAGGGCGGCACCATCGCCTACGAGCCGAACACCAAGGGCGAGTGGGCCGAGCAGCCGGACTTCCGCGAGCCGCCGCTGACGCTGGAAGGCAGCGCCGACCACTGGAACCACCGTGTGGACGACGACTACTTCTCGCAGCCGGGCGCGCTGTTCCGCCTGATGTCGCCGGCGCAGCAGCAGGCGCTGTTCGACAACACGGCGCGCGCCATCAAGGGGGTGTCCAAGCCCATCCAGCAACGCCACATCGAGCACTGCACCAAGGCCGACCCGGCCTACGGCGCCGGCGTGGCGGCCGCGATCGAGAAGATCGAGGCCAGGTAATCACGTAGTTCAGGCAGTACGCCCTCTCCCGCCCTGCCCGGGAGAGGGCGAATCAGAAAGGAATCGGCAATGGACGAAAACCGGGCCCCCACCATGACCGCGGACGAAGAAGCCCGCATGATCGCCGCGCTTGGCCAGGTCTTCGATCTCGCGCGCAATGGCGACGCCGCGGCACTGGCCGCCTTGATCGAACGCGGCATGCCGCCAAACCTGCGCAACGAAAAAGGCGACACGCTGGTGATGCTGGCCGCCTACCACGGCCACGCCGACGCCCTGCGCACGCTGCTGCAGGCCGGTGCATCGCCGGACACGCGCAACGCCATGGGCCAGACGCCGATTGCCGGCGCGGCCTACAAGGGCTACCAGGCCATCATCGAAATCCTGCTGGAACACGGCGCGGACGTCGAAGGCGCATCGCCCGACGGCCGCACGGCGCTGATGACGGCCGCCATGTTCCAGCGCACCGACATTGTGGAACTGCTGAAAGCCCACGGCGCCGACCCCGAAGCCCGCGACGAGCGCGGCATGACGGCGGCCGACGCCGCGGCGTTCATGGCGGGGCGGCAGGGCGGGCGGTAGCCTGCAGCCTGAAGGGCTGGCGGCTCACGATGCGATCGTCGCAATCTGAATCGCTTTAAGCCGCTTGCCCTCTCCCCCGTCCCCAGCCTCTCTCCTTACCCCCGTCCCACGAACGGCATCTTCGTCGCCATCACCGTCATGAACTGGACGTTGGCGTCCAGCGGCAGGTTGGCCATATGCAGCACCGAGCTGGCGATATGGGCGACGTCCATCAGCGGTTCGGGGCGGATTTCGCCATTGGCCTGCGGCACGCCGCGCGCCATGCGGTTGGCCATGTCGGTGCCGGCGTTGCCGATGTCGATCTGGCCGCAGGCGATGTCGTGGGCGCGGCCATCGAGCGACAGGCTCTTGGTCAGGCCGGTGATGGCGTGCTTGGTGGCCGTGTAGGGCACGGTGTTCGGGCGTGGCGCGTGGGCCGAGATCGAGCCATTATTGATGATCCGGCCGCCGCGCGGGTCCTGCGACTTCATCAGCGCAAACGCGCCGCGCGCGCACAGGAAGGCGCCGGTCAGGTTGGTATCGACCACGGCCTTCCACTGTTCGACCGACAGTTCGTCGATGGGCACGGCCGGCGCGTTGATGCCGGCGTTGTTGAACAGCACGTCGAGCCGGCCGAAGTGCTCGCGCACGGTCGCGTACAGCGCATCGACCGATTCCGGGCGGCTGACGTCGCATTGCACGGCCAGCGCGGTCTGTCCCGCGGCGCGGGCCTGCGCGGCCAGCGCTTCCAGCGTCTCGGCGGTCCGGCCCGCCAGCACGACCCGATAGCCGTCCTCCAGCATGGCCTGGGCCACGGCCTTGCCGATGCCCCGCGCCGCGCCGGTGACCAGCGCCACCTTGCTCTGTCCTGTCATCCCTTGTCTCCGTTGGTACTTGCTGTGGTCAACGGCAGTCATCGTACATCAGGGTCCGGCCGGCTGCCTTTCAGCCAGCTTGCAATGCCAGGCCCGGCAAGGCCCCGCCAAGGTGCGGTTCTAAAGATATAACAACAATGCATTTGGCCGCGCCGGGCCGGTTGTCGTACGATCCACCGCTGACGGGCGGGTGCTGGGAGGCGCCCGCCTTCCTTTTCAAGCGCCCTCGAAAACTACAAATGTCAGTCGATCTCGCCCTGTCGCCCGCTGGCGCACAGGCTGCCACCCAGGCGCCGCCCGCGCGCGCCGTCATCCGTTCCGCCGCCGACGTGGCGCGGCTCGTCAACGAAGGCGGTGCCGCCGTCAGCAATGCCCGGATCGTCGTGGCCATTGCGCTGGGCGGCATTTTCCTCGATGCCTATGACCTTGGCGCGCTCGCCTTCGGCCTCAAGGACGTTTCGAAGGAATTCGGCCTGACGCCGGCCGGTACCGGCATGGTGGCGTCGGCCATTACGTTCGGCGCCATCGTCGGCGCCTTCCTGGGTGGCTATTTCACCGACCGCATCGGCCGCTACCGCGTGTTCATGGCCGACATGCTCTGCTTCGTGATCGCCGCCATTGCCTGCGCGCTGGCCCCGAACGAGTACGTGCTGGCCGGCGCCCGGTTCGTGATGGGCCTGGGCGTCGGCATCGACCTGCCCGTGGCCATGGCGTTCCTGGCCGAATTCTCGAAACTGAAGGGGCACGGCAACAAGGCCGCGCGCGTGGCGATGTGGTGCCCCACGTGGTACGCGGCCATCTGCGTGTCGTACCTGCTGGTGCTGGGCTGCTACGCGATCCTGCCCGAATCGCACAGCGGGCTGCTCTGGCGCATCATCCTGGGCTTTGGCGCGGTGCCGGCGCTGATCATCATCGCCGTGCGCAGCCGCTACATGAGCGAATCGCCGGTGTGGGCCGCCAACCAGGGCGACCTGGAAGGCGCGGCCAAGATCCTGCGCACGTCGTACGGCATCGACGCCGTGGTGGCGCCCGACGCGGTGGCCGAGCCGCCCAAGCGCCCGGCGTCGTGGCGCAACTACGGCCTGCTGCTCAAGGGGGTCTACGCGCGCCGCACCACGCTGGCCACGATCATGTCGATTGCGTCGTCGTTCGCCTACAACGCCGTGGCGTTCGGCCTGCCGGTCATCATCGCCAGCTTCCTGGCCCAGACCATGCTGACGACCATCCTGGTGTCGCTGGCGCTGAACCTGCTGTTCGCGTTCGTCGGCGGGCTGATTGGCGTGCATCTGGTGCCCAAAACGGGCGCCTGGAAGCTGACCGTCACCGGCTACGCCTGCCAGCTTGCCGCGCTGGTGGGCCTGGCGCTGGTTGGCAAACCCGACGGCGGCGCGCAGGTGGCCACCGCCATTGCCTTCCTGGCGCTGTTCCTGCTGGGCCAGGGCTTTGGCCCGGGCGCGCATACCATGACCTACGCGTCGCTGAGCTACCCGACGTCGCTGCGCGGCGTGGGCGTCGGTTTCAACCAGACGCTGATGCGCGCCAGCTCCACGGCGTCGCTGTTCCTGTTCCCGGTGCTGGCCGCCGCGCTGTCGACCAAGGTGTTCTGGGTCATCGCGCTGGCCCCGCTGGCCGGCCTGCTGGCGCTGCTGGCAATCCGCTGGGAACCGGCGAACTACGACGTGGACGCCGAGGATTTCGGGCCCGAGAAGGCCTGACGCACTCCACCGCTCCCGCCACATGGGAGCGGGAAGCTGGCCGGCCGACACGCCGGCCATCGCTTCGCCAGCCCGCTCAGGGTTTTCCCTCTTTCCCCAGCCCCCCTCCCGGACGACGGCCACAAAAAACCCGCCTCGATGGGCGGGTTGTCGATGACTGTCCGCGGCCATTGGCCGCCCAGGCAGGTCATGCCGGCGAGTGTCACGGATTTCGCCGGGGGAGTCAATCCCGCCCGCGCCGCGCCCCCCGGCGGCCGGGGGCGCGTGTTGCGGGCGCGCCGATTCCCGCAATCCGTTTGTCCATGCGGTGTTCAGGCGGACGCCAGGTCGTATTAGAATCGCCGCTGTCGCGTCAAACCGCCCCGCCAATGCCAGTGGTCATGTTCCGTGCCAAGGTTTGCCGCGGACTGGTGTCATCTCCCGGGGTCACGGCGCTTCAGATTCATAGAATTCCATCCGATATCCGTCCTGCGTCCACAGGACTTCGGGCATAACCGATACATGACCGCGCTTGCATTCGATGTAGCCCTGGCACCCGAGCCTGCCGACCGCCGGCTGGCCGGTGCCACCCCTGCCGGGGGCGAGGCCTGGGCGTTGCTGGAAGCTTCCGGCGCGCTGGCCATGCGGGTCGACGTCCAGGGCCGCATCCTCGAAGCCACCGAGACCACGGCCGACCTGCTGGTCTATCCGCTCGACTACCTGCTCCATACGTCCGTGCTGGACCTGATCGCGCTGGAATCGCGCGAGCGCGTGGCGCGCATGCTCCAGGGCTGCGCCCACGACCACGCCCCCCGGCGCGAGCGCGTGCGGGTGGCCGGCGGCAGCGGCGGCCCCGGCTGGATCGACCTGCGCGTGAGCCATCACTGCGGCGCCGGCGGCGGCGCCAGCCTGCTGCTGTTCGGCCACGACATTTCCGACTGGATCGAATCCGAGCGCCAGTTGACCGAGCGTGCCTTCCTGGATCCGCTGACCGGCGTGGGCAACCGCGCCTATATCCGCAAGCGCATCGAGGAATACACATCCGGCCCGCTGGCCAGCCAGCCGTTCGCGCTGGCGCTGATGGACCTGGACGGGTTCAAGAACATCAACGACTCGCTGGGCCACGAGTACGGCGACGCGCTGCTCAAGGAAGTGGGCGCCCGGCTGCAGGACACCGTGCGCAGCCACCACAGCGTGGCGCGGCTGGGCGGCGACGAGTTCGTGCTGCTGCTGGACGGGCTGGAAACCGAGGCCGACGCGCACCGCCTGCTGGAGCGCGTGATCCACGTCTGCCGCCAGCCGTTCCTGCTGGGCGGCTGCCACGTGCGGATCACCACCAGCATCGGGCTGTCGTTTTCCACCGGCGCCGCGCAATCCGAATCGCAATGACTGCGCCGCGCGGACCTGGCGATGTACGAGGCCAAGGCGCTGGGCAAGAACCGCTACTGCATCTATTCGCCCGAGCTGGAACGCCGGCTGGACGAGCAGTTCCGCATCGAGCAGAGCATGTTCGAGGCGGTGCAAAGCGGCGAATTCCTGCTGCACTACCAGCCGATCGTCTGGCCCGGCACGGGCGAGATCTGCGCCGTCGAGGCGCTGATGCGCTGGGAACACGCCGGCGAGGACATCCGCCCGGACATCTTCATCCCGGTGGCCGAGAAGAACGGGCTGATCAAGCATCTGGGCTCGTGGGCGCTGCGCTGCGCCTGCGCCCAGCTGGCCGCGTGGGATGCCCAGGGCATCCACGTGGGCCATATGTCGGTCAACGTGTCGGCAGTACAGTTCCTGCATCCCAACTTCTACGACAGCGTGCGCAGCGCCATCCAGGACGCCGGCATCGCCGCGGACCGCCTGGTGCTGGAAATCACCGAAAGCGTGCTGATGACCGACCCGAAGGCCGCCGAGCGGCTGCTGCTGTCGCTGCGCGCGCTGGGCATCCGCTTTGCCGTGGACGACTTCGGCACCGGCTATTCGAGCCTGTCGTACCTGCGGCGCTTCCCGCTGTCGGCGCTGAAGGTGGACCGCAGCTTCGTGGCCGACATGATCGATTCCCCGCACGCGCGCACCATCGTGTCCGCCGTGCTGTCGCTGGCCCGCGAGCTGGGGCTGGTGGCCATCGCCGAGGGCGTGGAGACCGACGCGCAGGGCGCGCTGCTGGCCGCGCAGGGCTGCGACCTCGTGCAGGGCTGGCGCTACGCGCGGGCGCTGAGTCCGGCGGACTTCGAGAACGCAGTGCTCGACGGCAGGCTCATCATGGGCGACGACGAAGTGTTCACGCAGCGGGTGGGCGCCTGATGTCCAAGTCCGAATTCTTCGAGACCTTGTGGGCCCGCATGGCCCAGCAAGGCGACTTTCCGACGCTGCAGTACTGCGTCGACAACATCTTCAAGACGCTCAACGCCGACCTGACCGTGGGCGAGATGGCCACGAGCGTGCTGTCCGACTTCAGCCTGTCGCAGAAGGTCATTCGGCTGGCCAATTCGGCGATGTACCGGTCCTTCGGCGGCGAGGTCACCACCGTGTCGCGCGCCATCCTGGTGCTGGGGGTGGAGGCGATCAGCCACCTCACGCTCGGCATCCAGTTGCTGGACTACTTCCACGGCGTGGCGCCCAAGCGGCCGCAGGCGCTCAAGGCGCTGCAGCGCGCGCTGGTGGCGGGCGAGATCACGCGCGCGCTGACCCAGGCGCGCGGCATCAACGAGGGCGAGGAGGCGGTGGTCTGCACGCTGATGCACCACATGAGCCGCCTGCTGCTGGTGTTCTACTTCCCCGAGGAATGGGAGCGCGTGGAGGCCATGTGCGCCGCGCACCCGATGACCGAGGACGAGGCGGCCAAGGAAGTGCTGGGCGTCTCGCTGGAAGAGATTGCCGAGGCCGCCGCGCGCAAGTGGCGGCTGCCGGGGCTGATCGCCCACGCGATGAAGCCGCGCACGCTGTCCAACGAGACCGTGCTGGAAACCCATGCCGACTGGCTGTCCGCCATCGCCCATGTGTCGGCCGAGGCCGCCGTGACGATGGTCCGCGAAGGCACCGAGGCGTCCGTGGAGGCGCTGCTGACCACCCATGCCAAGGTGCTGGGGCTCAATCCGAGCGATGTCAGCGTGGCGGTGCGGCAGGCCGAGGTGCTGAATACGTCGATCTCGGCCTCGGAAGCCGCCGCCCCGGCGGATGGCGCCGCGCCGCACGGCCCGGTGCCCGTCAACGTGCTGGAGCGCCTGCGCCAGGGGCTGGACGAAGTCCAGCGCGAGGGGGCCAACCTGACCGTCTCGCAGCTGGCGCCGATGGTGCTGGAAACCACCATGCGGGCGCTGGATTTCTCGCGCTGCTTCCTGATGATGCTGAACCCGACCACGCGCCGCTTTCACGCGCGGCTGGGCTTCGGCGATGGCATGCGCGAGGTACTGCCCGCGCTGTCGTTCGAGGAAGGCTTCGTGCCCGACGTATTCCACTTTGCCGGCCTGGCGGCCCGCCCGCTGCTGATCGAGGATACGTTCGACGCCGAAGTGGCCCACCGCATGCCGCGCTGGTATCGCGACGCGATTCCGGACGCCCGCACGGTGCTGCTGGCGCCGGTCAAGATCCGCAACCGCTGCATCGCCATGATCTACGGCGACTGGGGCGCCGCCCGCGCGCCGGTGATGATCGGCGAGGCCGAGCTGGAAGCGGTGGACGCGCTGACCAGCGAGATTGCCGCCGGCGTCATGCGCGCCGCCCCCGCCGGCCGCTAGCCCGCGCGGCTAGTGCCGGCCGGCCTTGCGCGCGGCCTTGTTGCGGTACATCGCCGCGTCTGCCTCGGCCAGCAGGTCGTGCACGTTGCCGTGCCGCTGGGGGTCGAAGGCGATGACCCCCGCGCTGAAGCGCAGCGCGTAGCCGGCCGGGTTGCGCGTGTTCCAGGCATCGACCTGAAGGTGCAGGCGCGCCAGCGCGTCCTGGCAGCCGGTGGCGTCGGTATTGGTCAGCAGCGCCGCAAATTCATCGCCGCCCAGGCGGCCCACCACATCGGATTCCCGGAACGCGGCGCGCAGCTCCGCGCCGAACGCCATCAGCGCGCGGTCGCCCTCGGCGTGGCCAAAGCGGTCGTTGATCGGCTTGAAGCCATCCATGTCGAAGAAGACCAGCGTCGCCGGGCGGTTCAGGCGGCGGCACAGCTCGATGGCGTGCTGGCCGAGCACGGCAAAGCCGCGCCGGTTGGACAGCGACGTCAGCTCGTCCATCGTCGCCAGATGCACGGCCGCCAGCTCCTGCTCGGCCATGCGCGCCAGGTCGTGCAGCAGCGCGCGGTCCTCGTCGTCGAACGACCGCGGCTTGCGGTCGATCAGGCAGAGCGTGCCCAGCTTGGCGCCGTTGGGCGCGGAAAGCGGCCGGCCGGCGTAGAAGCGGATATGGGGCTCGCCGGTGACCAGCGGGTTGTCATGGAAGCGGGCGTCCTGCGTGGCATCGGGAATCAGCAGGATGTCGTCGCCGCAGATGGCGTGGCCGCAGAACGACGTGCCGCGCGAGGTTTCGGTGACGTCCAGCCCCTGGCAGGACTTGAACCACTGCCGGTTGGCATCGATCAGGCTGACGACGGCGATGGGCACGCCAAACAGGCGTTTGGCCAGACGGGTCAGGCGGTCGAACCGCTCCTCGGGCGGGGTGTCGAGCACGCTCAGCGAGCGGAGCGTGGCCAGGCGCGCGGCTTCGTTGGAAGGAATCGGGGGCAACTGCATGGGCGGATTGGCCGTTTTTTGTCCTCGTTGAATGACAACAATAACGGCAAATCCGGCCGATGGTGCACCATGTACGGTTTGTTTCACTTTCCGCCGGACCTGCCGCGCGGCGCGCTCAGGGGGCCATGTCCGTGGCGGTGACCGCCGGAAAATCGGCCAGCGGCACGAACTGGCCGGTCTTGCCGTCCAGCGCGTCGATGGCGCCGGTGCCGATGTCGTAGAACCAGCCGTGCAGCTCGATCTGGCGCGCGGCCAGCGCCTGGGCCACGCACGGGTGGGTGCGCAGGTGGGCAAGCTGCTCGATCACGTTCTGGCGGACCATGTCGTCCACGCGCTCGCGGTCCGACGCATGCGGCCGCGCCAGGCTCACGCGCCGGGCGCCGGCGGCATGTTCCAGCCACTGCGCCACCGACGGCATGTGGTCCAGGCACTGGCACATGGCCACCGCCGTCATCGCGCCGCAGTTGGAGTGGCCGCAGATCACGATGTCGCGCACCTTGAGCCCGGCCACCGCATATTCGACGCTGGCCGACACGCCGCCGGGCTGCACCGCGTAGGCCGGCACGATGTTGCCGGCGTTGCGGATCACGAACAGCTTGCCGGGCTCGCTCTGCGTCAACAGCGCCGGCTCAACGCGGCTGTCCGAGCACGCGATGAACAGCGTGGTGGGGCTTTGCTGCGTGGCCAGTTCCTGGAACAGCGCGGACCGCTTGGGGAATTCGTCGCGCTGGAATTTCAGAATGCCCTGGATCAGGTCTTTCACGGTATCTCCCAATTCGAACCGTGAGCATGTCGAAGCCCGCGCCAATAGTCAAAGGGGCCGCCGGGCGCTCCAATGCAAAGGCGCGCGCCGCATTGCTGCGGCACGCGCCTGGCCGGGGTCCGAAGGGTGGCCGGTTCAGTCGTTGTCGGGCGTGCCCAGCGCGCGGTTGATCCGCAGCGCGATCAGCGTGGCCACCACGCCGGAGAGCAGGTACAGGCTCACCGCGGCCAGCCCGAACAGCGACGACAGCCCCAGCGCCACCAGCGGCGCGAACGCGGCGCCGAACAGCCAGCCGAAGTCCGTGGTCAGCGCGGCGCCCGTGTAGCGGAACTTGGTGTCGAAGTTCGACGTCACCACGCCGGCCGCCTGCCCGTAGGACAGGCCGAGCAGCCCGAATCCCACCAGGATGAAGATGTCCTGCCCGGTCGCCCCGCCATCGAGCAGCCACGGCGCGGCCAGGCTGAACAGGCCGATCAGCACCGCCATCGTCGCCAGCGTGGTGCGGCGGCCGATACGGTCGGCCAGCCAGCCGGAAATCAGCGTGCCGATGAACGCGATGCCGGCGCCGACAATCTGCACGGCCAGCACGTCGCTGATCGCCTGCGTCTTGTGCAGGCTCACCCACGACAGCGGAAACACGGTCACGAGGTGGAACAGCGCATAGCTGGCCAGCGACGCAAACGCGCCCAGGAAGATGTTGAAGCCCTGCGCGTTCACCATCTGCAGCGTGCTGATCGGCTCCAGTTCGTCCTCTTCCAGCAGCCGCGTGTATTCGTGCGTCACCACCAGCCGCAGCCGCGCGAACAGCGCCACCACGTTGATCGCGAACGCCACGAAGAACGGATAGCGCCAGCCCCAGTCGATGAACTCGGCCGGCGTCAGGCTCACGCTCAGGAACAGGAACAGCGCGCCGGCGACGATGAAGCCGGTCGGGGCGCCAAGCTGGCCCACCATCGCGTACCAGCCGCGCTTGTTCTCGGGCGCGTTCAGGGCCAGCAGCGACGGCAGCCCGTCCCACGACCCGCCGAACGCAATGCCCTGCAGGAAGCGGAACAGCGACAGCAGGTAGATGGCCGCGCTGCCGATGGAGGCGTAGGACGGCAGGAACGCGATGCCCACCGTGGCCGTGCCCAGCAGGAACAGCGACGCCGTGAGCTTGGTGCCGCGCCCCCAGCGGCGCTGCACGCGCATGAACAGGGCCGTTCCAAACGGGCGTCCGATAAACGCGAACGAGAAGATCGCGAAGCTGAATAGCAATCCCGCCAATTCGCTTGCGAACGGGAAGTAGACCGACGGAAAGACCAGCACCGACGCGATGCCGTAGACGAAGAAATCGAAGTACTCGGAAGCGCGGCCAATCACCACGCCAGTGGCGATTTCGGCAGGTGCCACCTCATGGTGGCCGGGCGCCGGAGGTGCAGTCGGCGACGCGCGATGCTGGTGAGTCAGACTTGCCATCTGAAAGTCTCCATCGAGTGCGGAAGGAATGTCGTACTGCACTTAAAGTCCCGCAGTCACAAGAATAGCGCCTAAACTGCCATTGGAAATCAGAAGATTGCTACGGCAGTCCGAGATCGACGTGAATCAAACGCCACTTCCAAGACCATGCCACGCTCCGAAGCTGTAGTGCCGAAGTTAAGTGTGACGGGAAAATTACTTGCGAGAAGTGCCGCAATCGCCCTATTGCTGGCGCTTGCGGGATGCAGCAACGCGGTCCTGCTGTCGCCCCAGGGCGACATGGCCGTCCGGCAGCGCGACCTGATCATCATCGCCACCTGCCTGATGCTGCTGATCATCGTGCCGGTCATATGCCTCACGCTGCTCTTTGCGTGGCGTTACCGCGAGAAAGGCGACGCGCCGTACAACCCCGAGTGGGACCACTCCACGGTGCTGGAACTGGCCATCTGGGCCGCCCCGCTGCTGATCATCATCGCGCTGG
Source organism: Cupriavidus sp. H18C2 (assembly GCF_049393795.1). Taxonomy (NCBI): domain Bacteria; kingdom Pseudomonadati; phylum Pseudomonadota; class Betaproteobacteria; order Burkholderiales; family Burkholderiaceae; genus Cupriavidus; species Cupriavidus sp. H18C2. The sequence goes on from NZ_CP186011.1 coordinate 1,794,984, forward strand.
GCGCCGTCACCTGGGTCAGCACCCACCAGCTCGACCCCTACCGCCCGCTGACCCGCATCGACGAAGGACGCCCCGTGCCGGCCGACGTCAAGCCGCTGACCGTGGAAGTGGTGGCGATGGACTGGAAATGGCTGTTCCTCTACCCCGAACAGGGGATCGCAACCGTCAACGAACTGGCCGCGCCGGTGGATCGCCCGATTGCCTTCAAGATCACCGCCACCTCGGTCATGAACACGTTCTTCGTGCCGTCGCTGGCCGGCATGGTCTACGCGATGCCCGGCATGGAGACCAAGCTCCACGCCGTGATCAACAAGGCCGGCGTCTACGAGGGGCTATCCGCCAACTACAGCGGGGCCGGCTTCTCGCACATGACGTTCAAGTTCCACGGCTTGGCCGACGCCGATTTCGACCGCTGGGTGGCGCAGGCCAAGGCGTCTGGCACGCAGTTGTCGAAGGACGCCTACCTGAAGCTGGCCCAGCCTAGCGAGCGCGAGCCCGTGCAGCGCTACGCCAGCGTGGCGCCCGACCTTTATCACCTGATCCTGAACCGCTGTGTAGACGGCGGCGCCTGCCTGGCGGACACCATGGCCCAGAACCGGAATCCCGGCCGGCTGAGGTTCGATCCGTCATCGGCCATCTGCACCGCGAGCAACACCCCGGCCGCCGCGCCGGCGTTCGCGCCAGATACCGCGTCGTCCGGCGAGGGCAACCGGCTGTTGCGCTGATGCGCGGCGCCCGCATTGCCGCCCCCGCCCGTACTGCCGGCAGGACAACCCCGTTTCAACATTTGCCGTCTTCATCGGCCCTCGCGGGCCGGTACCGGCCCAGGTGACAACCATGCCCGAGCGTTCCGAACTCGCCAATACGATCTTTGGCCGCCTGACCTGGGAGGCCATCCCGCTGCACGAGCCGATCCTGATCGGCACCTTCGCCGTCGTGGTGCTGGGCGGCCTGGCCTTGGTGGCGCTGCTGACCTACTACCGCGTCTGGGGGTACCTGTGGCGCGAGTGGTTCACCAGCATCGACCACAAGAAGATCGGCATCATGTACATGGTGCTGGGCATCGTCATGCTGCTGCGCGGCTTTGCCGACGCGATCATGATGCGGATCCAGCAGGCCATCGCCTTTGGCGACAACCTGGGCTACCTGCCGCCGCACCACTACGACCAGATCTTCACGGCGCACGGCGTGATCATGATCTTCTTCGTGGCGATGCCGCTGGTCACGGGGCTGATGAACTTCGTGGTGCCGCTGCAGATTGGCGCGCGCGACGTGGCGTTCCCGTTCCTCAACAACTTCAGCTTCTGGATGACCACGGGCGGCGCCATCCTGGTGATGATGTCGCTCTTCGTCGGTGAATTCGCGCGCACGGGCTGGCTGGCCTATCCACCGCTGTCGGGCATCCTGCACAGTCCGGACGTGGGCGTCGACTACTACATATGGGCGCTGCAGGTGGCGGGCGTGGGGACCTTGTTATCGGGGATCAACCTGCTGGTGACGATCGTCAAGATGCGCGCGCCGGGCATGACGCTGATGCGCATGCCGATCTTCACGTGGACGTCGCTGTGCACCAACGTGCTGATCATCGCCGCGTTCCCGGTGCTGACGGCCGCGCTGGCGCTGCTGTCGCTGGACCGCTACGTCGGCACCAACTTCTTCACGGCCGACCAGGGCGGCAGCGCCATGCTGTACGTGAATCTGATCTGGATCTGGGGCCATCCCGAGGTCTACATCCTGGTGCTGCCCGTGTTCGGCATCTTCTCGGAGGTCACCGCCACGTTCTGCCGCAAGCGCCTGTTCGGCTACGCGTCGATGGTCTACGCCACGGTGGTGATTACCGTGCTGTCGTACCTGGTGTGGCTGCACCACTTCTTCACCATGGGGTCCGGCGCCAGCGTGAACTCGTTCTTCGGGATCACGACGATGATCATCTCGATCCCGACCGGGGCCAAGATCTTCAACTGGCTGTTCACGATGTACCACGGCAAGATCAAGTTCGAGGCGCCGATGCTGTGGACGGTGGGCTTCATGGTCACCTTCGTGATCGGCGGCATGACCGGGGTGCTGCTGGCGGTGCCGCCGGCGGACTTCGTGCTGCACAACAGCCTGTTCCTGATCGCCCACTTCCACAACGTGATCATCGGCGGCGTGCTGTTCGGGCTCATGGCCGGCATCTACTACTGGTTCCCCAAGGCGTTCGGCTACCGGCTGGTGGCGTCGTGGGGCAAGGCGTCGTTCTGGTTCTGGCTGGTCGGCTTCTACTTCGCGTTCATGCCGCTGTACTGGCTGGGCATGCTCGGCGTCACGCGCCGCGTGAACCATTTCGACGACCCGACGCTGCAGCCCTGGTTCGTCACCGCCGCGTTCGGCGCGTTCCTGATCGCGTGCGGCATTGCCTGCTTCATCATCCAGCTGGTGGTCAGCTTCCGGCGCCGCGAGGAACTGCGCGACACCACGGGCGACCCCTGGAACGGCCGCACGCTGGAATGGTCCACGTCGTCGCCGCCGCCGCAGTACAACTTCGCGTTCACGCCGGTGGTGCACGACACCGACGCCTGGTGGCAGATGAAGCAGCACGGCTATGTGCGGCCGCTGGAGGGCTTCATCCCGATCCACATGCCCAAGAACACGGCGGCCGGCATCGTGCTGGCGGGGCTGTCCACGCTGATGGGCTTCGCGCTGATCTGGCACATCTGGTGGCTGGTGATCGCGTCGTTCGCGGCCACGGTCATCGCGGCAATCATCCATACCTTCAACTACAAGCGCGACTACTACATCCCGACCGAGGACGTGGTCCGGACGGAGGCGGCGCGCACCCAACTGATGGCAGGCCATGGCTGATACCACCCTCCCCCTCCATGTGAACGACACCGCCGCGGCAGACGACGTGCCGCCCGGCGGCTACCAGTTCTACCTGACCGAGGAGCATCACCCCCAGAACGGCACGCTGCTGGGGTTCTGGCTCTACCTGATGAGCGACTGCCTGATCTTCGCGTGCCTGTTCGCCGCCTACGGCGTGCTGGGCCGCGAGTACGCGGGCGGCCCCACCGGCGCGGAGCTGTTCGAGCTGCCGCTGGTGGCGCTGAACACGTCGTTCCTGTTGCTGTCGTCGATCACGTACGGCTTTGCGATGCTCCAGCTCCAGCAGAACCGCGTGGCCGGCACGCAGATCTGGCTGGCCATCACCGGCGTGTTCGGCGCGGCCTTCCTGGCCGTGGAGCTTTATGAATTCGCGCACCTGATCCACGAGGGCGCCGGCCCCACGCGCAGCGCGTTCCTGACGTCGTTCTTCGCGCTGGTCGGCACGCACGGGCTGCACGTGACGTTCGGCATGGTGTGGCTGATCGTGCTGATGGTGCAGGTGGGCCGGCACGGCCTGATCACGGCCAACAAGCGGCGGCTGATGTGCCTGTCGATGTTCTGGCACTTCCTGGACGTCGTCTGGATCGGCGTCTTTACGTTCGTCTACCTGATGGGGACCCTGCCATGAGCGCACAAGACCATGCCCTGGACGGGCACGGCCACGACGGCCACGGCCATCATGACGAGGACATCGGGCCGCACGCCACGCTGGGCGGCTACCTGACCGGCTTCGTGCTGTCGGTGTTCCTGACAGCCATACCGTTCTGGCTCGTGATGGGCGAGGTGTTCGAGAAGTCGTCGACCACGGCGATCGTGATCCTGCTGATCGGCGCGGTGCAAATCGTCGTCCATATGATCTTCTTCCTGCATATGAACGCGAAGTCGGAAGGCGGCTGGAACATGCTGTCGCTGATGTTCACGCTCACGCTGGTGGTCATCACCCTCACGGGGTCGCTCTGGGTGATGTTCCACCTGAACAGCAACATGATGCCGTCGATGCAGCACAAGGCACCGGCCGGCGAGACGGGCGGCAAGATCGTGCCGCCCAAGACCCAGTAGCAGCGGCGCTCAGGCGGCCAGGCGGAACGTCGCCACGGCCTCCTTGAGCCGCTGGGCCTGCTCTTCCAGCGAGCCCGCGGCCGCCGCGGCCTGTTCCACCAGCGCGGCGTTCTGCTGCGTCACGGTGTCCATCTGCGTGACCGCCTGGTTCACCTGCTCGATGCCGGCGCTCTGCTCGGCCGACGCCGCGCTGATCTCGCCCATGATGTCGGTCACGCGCTTCACCGCGCTGACGATTTCCTCCATGGTCTGGCCGGCCTGCGCCACGAGTTGCGAGCCGCGCTCGACGCGATCCGCCGAATCCCCGATCAGCGACTTAATTTCCTTGGCCGCCGTGGCGCTGCGCTGCGCCAGGCTGCGCACCTCGCCCGCCACCACCGCGAAGCCGCGGCCTTGCTCGCCGGCCCGGGCCGCTTCCACCGCCGCGTTCAGCGCCAGGATGTTGGTCTGGAACGCGATGCCCTCGATCACCGAGATGATGTCGACGACCTTGCGCGACGACGTGTTGATCTCGTCCATCGTGTTGACGACCTGCCCCACCACCTCGCCGCCCTGTGTGGCCACCTCGGACGCGTTGACGGCCAGCGCGCTGGCCTGCTTGGCGCTGTCGGCGTTCTGGCGGACGATGCTGGTCAGTTCCTCCATGCTCGACGCCGTTTCCTGCAGCGACGACGCCTGTTCCTCGGTGCGCTGCGACAGGTCGGTATTGCCGGCCGCGATCTGGCTGGTGCCCGTGGCGATGGCCTCGGTGCCATTGCGCACCTCGCGCACGATGCCCAGGATGTTGTCGTTCATCTCGCGCAGCGCTTCCAGCAACTGGCCGGTCTCGTCGGTGCTGTCCACCTCGATGCGGCTGCTCAGGTCGCCGGCGGCCACGGTGCGGGCAAAGCCCACGGCGCGGTGCAGCGGGCGCGTGATGCCGATGGTCAGCCACCACGCAAACGCCACGCCGATGGCCAGCGCGATCACGCCCAGGGCGATCAGGCCGTTGCGCGCGCTTTCGTAGATGCCGTTGATCTCCAGCGCGGTGGCGTCGATGGCCGCGCGCTGGATGTCCAGCAGCTTCTGGATTTCGCCCAGGTAGGCGTCGCCGGCGGGCACGAACTCGGTATCCAGCACCTTGTTGGCCTCGTCGGTCAGGCCCTCGGCCTTGAGCTTGGTGATCTTGTCGCGCGATTCGTTGTACGGGTTGCGCACCACCAGGATGCGCTGGAACGCGGCCTTCTCGGCGTCGGACGTCAGCATCGGCTGCATCTTGTCGCGCAGCGCCGCGATGGCGTCGGTCGAATACTTCGTCTCCTTGGCAAAGAAGGCGCCCAGCGTGGGGTCGCTGCTGCGGGCCACGGCCGTGGTACGGCGCACGCTGGCATACATCAGCCGGTACCAGTCGCTGACCACGCGTTCCTTGGCCAGCGGCTCCTGCATCATCGCGTGCGTGCGGCCCGCAACCTCCTGCAGGCGCAGCACGCCCACGACGGTCATGAGCAGCGACAACACCAGCACCACGCCAAAGCCAATGCCAAGGCGCACACCAATACCAAGATTCTTCATGTCTTCTACCTGATCGATTGGGTTCGTGGCCGCCGGAAGACCGCGCGCTGCGCGTCCGGCCGCTCCGCCTGCGTCCCCGCACATCTCCATGTACGCAAGAACAGACATTGGAAGACCTAACGGACGAGCGGAGCGGAACTTGAGCGAAAACTCAGGGAAAACGCGGATTGCGGCGGCAGCGCCGCGTTGAAAGCCGTTTGTAAAGTTGGCGCCTAGCGCGACGCCTGGCCGGCCCGCGTGGGGCTGAACCAGTACGGCAGCAGCGACAGCGCCACTACGGCCACGGCGGACAGGAAGATCGCCGAATAGGTATGGGCGACGGGCCAGTCGCGCAGGTGCCCGGCGTTGGCGATCAGCCCGAAGCCCCACGACGTCAGCGCCGAGCCCAGGAACACGAACGTGTTCAGCAGCCCCAGGCCGCGCCCGCGCTTGGCCGGCGGAATCAGCGCGCGGCCCTGCGCCATGACCAGCGGATGCAGCATGCCGATGGTCGACAGCAGCGCCATCATGCCCACGCCCTGCACCACGCCGGCATCGGGCCACGCCGCCAGCACGATGCCGCCCGCCATCGACAGGCCGGCCCAGCCGCCGATGGTCGCCTTGATCGTGCTGCGCCGGACCAGCACCGGCAGCAGGAACGCCGTGGCAAAGCCGGCCAGGCTCAGCAGCGTCAGCGCCACGCCGCGCGGGCCCGCCTGCAGGCCGAACACGTCAGCCAGGTACGGCCCGCTCCACGCGTTGCGAAAGCCCGTGCCGGCGGCCATCGCCACGCACAGCGGAATCAGCGTCCAGAGCGGCCACATGCCCAGCAGCCGCGCGCTCTCGGCCAGCATCGCGCCCATCGGCGCCTGGCGCGCCTGCGCATGGCCGCCGTCGCGCACATGGCGCCACACGCCCCAGCACGCGCCCACCATGCACAGCGCCGAGATCGCCAGCGCGGGCCGCCAGCCGAAATGCTGCGAGAACCAGCCCAGCGGCGCCGTGGCGCAGAGCGCGCCGATCATGCCCATGGCGTTCGACCGGCTCACCACGCGCATGTACTGGCGCTCGGACAATTGCTCCGAAGCGTAGTGCAGCAACCCCATGAAGACCGGCGCGCAGGCCAGCCCGAGCCCCATCTGCGCCACCATCGCCAGCACCCCGCTGGGAGCCAGCACGAAGCCGATGGCCGATGCGGCGCCCACGCCGAGCAGCCACGCCGTGGGCCGGCCCACGCCGTAGCGGTCGAACGCGATGCCCACCGGGATCTGCGCCACCGCGAACGCCAGGAAGAAGCACGACGACAGCGCGCCAAACCCGGCCGGCGACAGCCCGAAATCGTGCTGCAGCTCGGGCGCGATCACGGCCAGGCAGCTCCGGTAGAACTGGCTCAGGATAAAGGCGAATGTCAGCAGCGCAATGCCGCGCGCGGCCGTGCTGTCGTCAATGGCGGGGGAAGGTTGGGGGCGCCGGTCTGCTGCCGGTTCTGCTGCCGGGGTATTCATCGATGCGCGTCGTGGAGGGCTTGCCGCCCGTGTTTCGCGTCGATTCTACGCGGGCCGCGCGCCCGTGCCGTGCCTGCGCGCGCGTGGCGGCAATTAAACCGGTCGATCACCGCGCAGCCGGCGCCGGGTTCCGCCTGGCGAAACCCAGGGCTAGCGGTCGGTCGGGTCCGCCCGGCCCAGCTTGCAGCCCCGGTCCAGGAAGTCGCTCGCATGGCCGTTGCTGCCGCGCGCCTTGTCCACGGGCTCGTCGACCACCACAAACCCGGCCGGCCCGGCCGCGGGCTTCACATAGGCCACGAACACGCCCCGGTCGGCAATGGTGCCGTCGCCAGCCTTGCCCAGCACGTCCTGCCGCACCAGCGCGAACGGGTTGACCGGCAGCGCCGCCGGCTCGGCCGGCACCAGCATCGCGCGCACCGGCTTGCCGTTGAAGCTCAGGTCCTGCCACTGCGTGCCGATATTGCCGTTGAGCAGGAATTCGCGCGCGCGGTCGCTGATGCAGTCCAGGTGGATATGGAGCTGGTCCTGGCTGCGCGACGTGCGCGCGTTGATCGCCAGCCCCAGCAGCGTGTCCGGCAGCGGACGCCCCACCGCCTTGCCGACGATGTCGCGCGCCTGCCAGCCGAACGACCACGCGTTGCGCGGGCCGTCCTGCCAGACGCGCGGGTCATCCACGCCGGCCATCGCGTGATCGGGAATCACCAGGTAGTGCGACGCGCCGATCATGTCCTTGTAGAGCACAAAGCCCTGCGCGCGGTCCACGATCACGCAGTCGGCATGGGCCGGGCTGGGCGGCACCAGGCAGCGCTGCTGCACGTTCTTCCACAGCGAATCGCGCGAAAAGCCGCCGACCAGGCGTTCGAGCAGGCCGGCATCGGCAAAGGCGGGCCCCGACGCGGCAAGCGCGAGGCCGTACAGCAGCCATCGTTTCATGGAAGCAGGCGGGTGGGGTAGCTCAGCGGGCGGTGCGTCCGCCGTAGTACGTGCCGTTGCGGGGATTCGACACCATGTAGTGGTGGTTGCGGGCCCAGCGCTGGGCCGCCAGAAAGGCGTCGGGTTCACGCTGACTCCATGCACTGACCATCAGCGGCGAAGCATCTTCCTCGGTATTGAGGTAGACCGCCGCACGATGCAGTGGGCCCCGGTCAAGGGATCCGGGAATCGTCGTGGTTCGAATCGTCACGCGCATCAGATCATGTCTTGAAGCCCAGATGCTACAGATTATGCATATCCCGGGATGACATGGGAATGACCGCGCGCGGCCCGGGGTGCGTATGTGGACAGTTCCTTGCCTATGCTGGTCAGACGGCCGCGCCGGCCCGGGCTTTCCGGGCGGATGCGGGTGTTCCCTATCGTGGCGCGCACGCCACGAAAACCCTGGTTGAGGAGGCAAGACGATGACGCAATCGTCCACATTGACCCCGGCCCGTGCCCTGGCCGACACCAACCGCGTGCATTTTCCGAACGAGAGCGATGCGTACCGGCAGGCGCGCAACGCGCTGCTGGCCGAGGAAATCGAGCTGCGCCGCCACATCGAGCGCGTGGCCGCCATGCGCCGCGCGCTGCCGCCCGGCGGAGAAGTGACGAAGACCTATCGTTTCACGGGCGAGAACGGCCCCGTCACGCTGGCCGAACTGTTCGGCGACAAGGACACGCTGGTGGTCTACAGCTACATGTTCGGGCCGCAGCGCGAGAAACCGTGCCCGATGTGCACGTCGCTGATGGCGTCGTGGGAAGGCAAGGTGCCCGACATCGAGCAGCGCGTGGCGCTGTCGATGGTGGCGCGCTCGCCCATCGACCGCCTGAAGGCCGCCAAGGCCGCGCGCGGCTGGACGCAACTGAAGGTCTACGCCGACACCGACGGCGATTTCACGCGCGACTACGTCAGCGCCGAGGACGCCGACATGCCGGCCTACACGGTCTTCACCCGGCGCGACGGCAAGCTGCGGCATTTCTACAGCGTGGAAATGAGCGGCGAGATGGCCGACCCCGGCGAGGACCCCCGCAGCGCGCCCGACCCCGACCCGCTCTGGACCCTGCTGGACACGACACCCGAGGGCCGCGGCAACTGGTACCCGAAGCTGGAGTACGGGCGGGGGTAGGTGGGGGGATGGCTGACCGATAACCTGGGTGACTTCCCTCTCCCGCCATGCGGGAGAGCGGCCGGGGGTGAGGGCAAGCGGTTCACACTGCGGCAATCGTCCTTGATCTGCCGGCCCTCACCCTAAGCCCCAACGGCGGTGCAGGATGACGCAATAGGTACAATGCCGCGTCCCATCCGTCTGCCACCTGCGTCATGCCAAACCCCAACCGGGCCTTCCTGCTCGGCCCGTTGCTGAAGGGCGTTTCCCGTTCGTTCTACCTGACCCTGCGCATCCTGCCCGCCGGCATGCGCGACCCCGTGGGGCTGGCCTATCTGCTGGCGCGCGCGGCGGACACCATCGCCGATACGTCGCTGATCCCGCCCGCGCAGCGGCTGGACCTGCTGCTGGCCCTGCGCGCGCGCATCCATGGCGATGACGATGGCGGCGCGCTGGCGCAGCGCCTTGCCGTGGAAGTCGCCGGCCAGCAGACCGATTCGAACGAGAAGCTGCTGCTGGAGTCTGTCGGTCCCGCGCTGGCGGTGCTGGCGCAGCTTTCCGCGGCCGATCGCGCTGCCGTGCAGGGCATCGTCACCACGCTGACCGAAGGCATGGAGTTCGACCTGCGCACCTTCCCCGACGAGCGCTCGGGCCAGGTGGCGGCGCTCGGCACGCTGGCGGAACTGGATCGCTACACCTACCTCGTGGCCGGCTGCGTCGGCGAGTTCTGGACGACGATGACCGACACCCACCTGCCCGGCACGTTCCGCGCGCCGGTCGGCACGATGCTGGCGCGCGGCGTGCGCTTCGGCAAGGCACTGCAACTGGTGAACGTGCTGCGCGACTGCGGCAAGGACCTGCGCATCGGCCGCTGCTACCTGCCCACGGAGATGCTGGCCCGGCATGGCCTGACCGTGCAGGATCTGCTCGATCCGCAAAGCTCGGCCCAGGCCCGGCCGGTGCTGCACGCGCTGGTGCGGGTTGCGCTCGATCATTTCCGCGACGCCATGGCGTACACGTTCGCGCTGCCGCGCACGGCCGTGCGCCTGCGGCTGGCCTGCCTGTGGCCGATCCTGATCGGGCTGGAGACGCTGGCCCTGCTGGTGGAAAACGATGCATGGCTCGACCCGGCGCGCATCAGCAAGGTGGATCGCCGGCACGTCTATCGCGTGCTCTGGCGCAGCACGGCGCTGGTCATGTCCGATTCTGCCCTGCGCAACTGGATGGACGGCATCGTCGCGCGCATCGACACAAGGTTGCGCTAAGGCATTTGCGTCCGGCATTTCCCGCCTTTGCTGGCCCGCTGTTTTCTCTTATGATGCCGCCCACCATGCCGGCCGGCGGAGAGGAGACCGCGGGCCGGTAAACCCCGCCCGGCCTCACAAGGGCCGGACGCATGTCTCATATGTCCACTCAATCGCATACAACAGCTGGCGCGCACGCGCCCGGGCTGCGCCGCACGCTGCGCGCGCGCCATCTCACCATGATCGCCATCGGCGGCTCCATCGGTACCGGCCTGTTCGTGGCCTCGGGCGCCACCATCGCCCAGGCCGGCCCCGGCGGCGCGCTGGCCGCCTACATCCTGATCGGCGCGATGGTGTACTTCCTGATGACGAGCCTGGGCGAACTGGCGGCCTACATGCCGGTCTCCGGCTCGTTCGCCACGTACGGCGCGCGCTACGTGGACGAAGGCTTTGGCTTCGCGCTGGGCTGGAACTACTGGTACAACTGGGCGGTGACCATCGCCGTGGAACTGGCCGCCGCGCAGCTTGTGATGCAGTACTGGTTCCCGGACACGCCCGGCATGCTCTGGAGCGCGCTGTTCCTGGGCCTGATGTTCGCGCTCAACGCCATCTCGGTGCGCGGCTTCGGCGAGGCCGAGTACTGGTGCGCGCTGATCAAGGTCGTCACGGTCATCGCGTTCATCGGCATCGGCACGCTGATGATCTTCGGCATCATGCGCGGCGACTTTGCGCACGTGAACGGCCTGGCCAACCTGACCACCGGCGACGCCCCGTTCGTGGGCGGCCTGCCCGCGCTGATCGGCGTGGCGATGATCGCGGGCTTCTCGTTCCAGGGCACGGAGCTGATCGGCGTGGCCGCCGGGGAATCGGCGGACCCGGCCAGGAACATCCCGCGCGCGGTGCGGCAGGTGTTCTGGCGCATCCTGCTGTTCTACGTGCTGGCCATCCTGATCATCGGCATCCTGATTCCGTACACCGATCCGAGCCTGCTCAAGACCGATGTGGAAACCGTGGGCGTCAGCCCGTTCACGCTGGTGTTCCGGCACGCAGGCCTGGCCTTTGCGGCCGGCGTGATGAACGCGGTGATCCTGACCGCCGTGCTGTCGGCGGGCAACTCGGGCATGTATGCGTCCACGCGCATGCTCTACAACCTGGCCACCGAGGGCCGCGCGCCGCGCATCTTCGCCCGGCTCACGCGCAATGGCGTGCCGCTGATGGCGCTGCTGGCCACCACGGCCGTGGGCGCGCTGTGCTTCCTGACGTCGCTGTTCGAAAGCAAGTCGGTGTGCCTGTGGCTGCTGAACCTGTCGGGCATGACCGGCTTCATCGCGTGGCTCGGCATCGCCGTGAGCCACTACCGCTTTCGCAAGGGCTTCGTGGCCCAGGGCCTGGACCTGAACCGGCTGCCGTACCGCTCGCCGTTCTTCCCGTACGGGCCGATCTTCGCGTTCGCGCTCTGCATGATCGTGACGCTGGGCCAGAACTACCAGGCGTTCACGTCGGGCAACATCGACTGGGTGGCCGTGGCCGCCACGTACGTCGGCATTCCCATCTTCCTGGCGATCTGGATGGGCTATCGCATCGCGCGCAAGTCGCGCTTCGTGCGGTATGCCGAGATGGAATTCCCCGCGCTGCCCCCGGCCAGCGCCGACGCCTCCGGGCGCGGCCTGGCCCCGGCAGCCGGTGAATAGCAGCAAAGCGGCGCGCCATTCCCGGGCGCGCCCTGGCAACACCCATAACAAGCACAACAAGCACAACGACAAGGAGTCATCCGTGAAGAAGTCCATTCGCACGCGCCTGCTGGCGCTGGCCGCCATGGCGGCGGTGCAGGCCCACGCGGCACCCACGCTGGTGGAGTCCGTCCAGGGCTACACGCTGCAGAACGACAAGATCGCCAGCTTCAGCGGCCTGGTGTTCGACCAGGGCAAGGTGCTGGCCACCGGCGACGCCGCCGCGCTGCGCGCAAAGTATCCCGATGCCCGGCGCATCGACGGCCAGGGCAAGACGCTGCTGCCGGGCCTGATCGACGCCCACGGCCACGTGTTCCGCCTGGGCTTCAAGACCACGGAGATTTCGCTCTCGGGCACCCGTGACCTGCAGGAGGCGCAGGGCATCATCCGCGCCTACGGCCAGAAGAACCCGCAGCGCCAGTGGCTGCTGGGCTATGGCTGGAACCAGGTGAACTGGAAGCTGGGCCGCTTTCCGACCGCCGCCGAGCTGGACGCCGCCGTGTCCGACCGTCCGGCCCGCCTGGTGCGCGTGGACGGCCACGCCGCGTGGCTGAACACCAAGGCGCTGCAGGCGGCCGGCATCACGCGCGATACCAAGGACCCGGCCGGCGGCCGCATCGAGCGCGACGCCAACGGCAACCCGACCGGCGTGCTGGTGGACAAGGCGATGGCGCTGGTCAACGACGTCATCCCGCCGTACACCGACGACGACCGCCGCGCCGCGCTGGCCGCCGCGCTGGCGCACATGAACGCGCTGGGCCTGACCGCCGTGGGCGACGCCGGCGTGACCGTGACCGACGACCGCATCTACCGCGAGTTCGCCGACCAGGGCAAGCTGACCACGCGCATCTACGCGATGATCCGCGACACCGGCGACGACTTCAAGGCGCTGTCCGCCAAGGGCCCGGTCATCGGCTACGGCAACGACCGCTACTACCTGCGCGCGGTGAAGCTCTATGGCGACGGCGCGCTGGGCAGCCGGGGCGCGGCCCTGATGGAGCCGTACACCGACGACCACGCGCACAGCGGCCTGCTGTTCATGAGCGACGCCGCCATGCAGGCGGCCGTGAAGACGGCCATCAAGGCCGGCTACCAGGTCAACGTCCACGCCATCGGCGACAAGACCAACCACCAGGTGCTGGACGCCATGGAAGCGGCCTACAAGGACGTGGGCGGCCGCCAGCTGCGCAACCGCATCGAGCACGCCCAGGTGGTGTCGATGCCGGACATCCCGCGCTTCAAGAAGCTGGACCTGATCGCGTCGATGCAGCCCACGCACGCCACCAGCGACATGAACATGGCCGAGGACCGCATCGGCAAGGACCGCATCAAGGGCGCCTATGCCTGGCACACGTTCCTGAAGCAGGGCACCGTCATTGCCGGCGGGTCCGACTTCCCGGTGGAATCGGCCAACCCGTTCTACGGCCTGCACGCCGCCGTGACCCGCACCGACCACGAAGGCCGCCCGATCAAGGGCTGGCACCCCGAGGAAGCGATGACGCTGCCCCAGGCATTCCGCGCGTTCACGCTGGACGCCGCCTACGCCGAGCACCAGGAAAAGACGCTGGGATCGCTGGAAGCCGGCAAGTGGGCCGACTTCATCGTGGTGGACCGCGACCTGTTCAAGGTGCCCGCGACCGACATCTGGAAGATCCAGGTGCTGGAAACCTGGGTGGCCGGCGAGCGCGTGTTCGCACGGGGGGATCAGTCGGCCAAGCGTTGATGCTTGCTTGAGGTCGCCCGGCGACGATAGCGGTACCAAAGCAGAAAGCCCCGTTGAACCAAGGTTCAACGGGGCTTTTTTTCATGCCTGCCGACACCGCTTGCGAAGTCTTCCTCAATTCAAGGGTACTGCGATTCCACAAACTGACCGATCGCAATACTGTCGCCGGTTGGGGCGGGGCAAGTGGCTCCCAACTTTGGACGGCAGACAACCATGATTTTGACGATCGGATCCTCCCGACCCGCGCCGCGAGGTGTAGTCGCCTTGATTGCGGCGCTCTGCGCGGCACTGCAGTCGGGCTGCGCCAGCACCTCGGATCAAACGCCGGTTGCGGATCCTTCGGCGACCGACATTGTCCTGCGGCCCGGGAATCCCGGCGATCCGCTCCCGGCGCAGACCACCGCAGCCGGCAGACACTGGCCCGTCGAAGTGCGCGAGGGCATCGAGCGGGTCGTCATGTTCCTGGACGCGGCCAGGGGCCAGCGGATCCACACCTTCGACAATGCCGCCATAGAGAAACTGCTCGATGTGAAATTGCACGGCGATACGAAACTGACCTCTCACATCGGCGCCACACCCTACGGCATCTCAGGCTGGCTAACGAACTACCAGGCATCGGGGGCGTCGTTTTCAGGTCAGGCAAACCGGTACCGGCCAAGTTCCGCGCTTGGCGACTACGTCTACATCCGCCTGAAAGTCTCACCGAAGAAATACTGCCTCGACCCCTATGACCTCGCCGTCTATATCGGCGGCGATTATCGCCCCTTGCACCCTGCCCCCTCTTTACACCGGGAAACGCCCGATCTTCCGAAATTCGAGCCAGCGTACGCGTGGGGAATGTTTGAACGGGGGGTGACCGGCATCCACTACGGAAGCCGCAAGATCCATATCAGCATCGAAGAACGATGTGTCTCTGAGATAGCGATCCTGCACAGGTGAGGATCATCTGGCTTGAAAGAAGACAAGAGGTCTGGCCACGCTCGCCAAACCCCTGCCAAAGCGCTTACTGCGCAGCCGGCGCCTTCTTGTGTGCCTTGGTCGACGACTTCTTCTTTGTCGCCTTGCTGTCGGTCAGCGCCGACGCGGTGCCCTGGTTCGCGCCCTGGGTGTACGGGTCGAACTTGTCGCCGGCGCGGGCGGTGTCGGGCACGTAGCCGTCCTTGTTGGTCACGCGCGCCGGGTCCGGCACATAGCCGTCCTTGTTGGTGGCGCGCATGTTGTAGTCGTACCGGTCGGCAGGGTTGGCCGGGCCGGCGGCGGTTGCCAGTCCCGGAGCCAGTACCGCCATTGCCGCTACCGCCAGTGCCATCGTGGACGCTTTCATCGACATCTCCTGCAAACGGTGGGTGGATACACATCGTGCGGAAACCGCACGGCCATCCGTAAGCGTAGCCGTCAGATAGTGAAACCGCCATCTCTGATCGCGCGCGGGGCGCAGCCGGCCGTGCGAAGCCGAAATCGTGCCGGGCGGCACGCAAGGCAGAGGGGGTCAGGGGCGCAGCAGGTCGAAACCGGCCAGGGCCACCACGCCGCTGAGGACGTCCGTGGACATGGCGCCGTTGCCCAAAATCAGGATGGCGGCGGCGGCCCACGTGGTGGCGCAGAAGAGGTAGAAACGCTTGTTCATGATGCGGCGGGGAGCCTGCGGACGGCGCGGAGGGCCGGTCCTGACTCAAAGATAGGCGAAAAGCCGGGCCCTGCGGGGCCGGCGCGGGCGTCAGTATAAACCCTGATGCCGGGGGCTCGTGTCGCGTCGCCAGACGTTACGTATTCGCCACTCAGGATGCCAGCACGCGCGGCACGGCCGACACCAGCATCGCCACGCCCGAGCCGGTCAGCAGCGTCAGCACAATGCGCCGGAAGGTGATATCGCTGATGCCGAGGTAGACCCGCGTGCCGATCAGTGTCGGCACCAGCATCGCGGGCGCCACGATGGCGAACATCGGCAGCATCTCGCGCGTGATGATGCCGGTGCCGATGTAGACGCCCATTGTCACGATCAGCGCGCCGAGGTTGAAGTTCTGGATGATGACGCGCTGCTTGTCCTTGTCGTACCCGCGCAGCGTGCACCAGAGCGTCGGCACCACACCGGTGAAGCCGCCAATGCCGCCCATGATGCCGCCGATGCCGCCGGCCACCGCGTCGGCCACGCGGCCGCCGTGATGGATCTTCGGCATCCGCGCCGCCACCAGCATGATCGGGCAGAACACGATCAGGATGGTGCCCAGGCAGAGCTTGAACAGGTTGACGTCCAGCCTGGGCAGCAGGCTCACGCCGATGGGAATGCCGACCAGGCCGCCCAGCAGGAACGGCAGCACGGCCGCCAGATGAAACTGGCGCCGCACGGTCACGGCGGCCAGCAGTTGCCCGGTCAGCGCGCCGAACACCGACATCGCCGCGGCCATGCGCGGGTCCACGCCCCAGGCCCAGAACGACATGGCGACCATGCCGAACGCAAAGCCGGACAGCCCCTGCACGAAGCCCGCAACCGCCGCGCCCAGCGCGACGATCACGATGACGGAATCCACGGCGCTGCCCCGGTGCGGAAATCAGCCGCCGATGCCCAGCAGCTCCACCTCGAAGTTCAGCGTCGCGTTGGGCGGGATCGTGCCCGGCACGCCGCGCGCGCCATAGGCCGTCGACGCCGGGCAGGTCAGCTTGGCCTTGCCGCCCACCTGCATTTTCTGCACGCCCTCGGTCCAGCACGGGATCACGCGGTTCAGCGGGAACGAGATCGGCTGGCCGCGCTTGTACGAGCTGTCGAACTCCTTGCCGTCGGTCAGCGTGCCGCGATAGTGCACCTTCACGGTGTCGCTGGCCTTGGGCGAGGCGCCCGTGCCCTTGGTCACGGTTTCGATCACCACGCCCGAAGGCAGCGTTTCGGCGGCGGCGGCCACACCCGAGGCGGTCAGCGCGACGGCAGCAAGGAACATCGGAATGGTCTTCATGGAATCCTGTCGAGTCGGGTTCTGGAGGATGGCGCCCGACGCCGCGGCGCGGCCCGGTGCCAGCCGGCAAGTGTACACGCCATGCCGGCCGGCCCCGGGGCCGCGCGGGTAGGCGCGGCACCGCCACGGCACGCCTCAGGCCACCACGCCCATCGCCGGGTCGCTGACCGAATCCTTGCCGGTCTCGATGCGGCCCGCCACGCGGCGGCGGAACGACGGCGCGATGTCGCAGCTCACCTCGAAGTCGTACCAGTTGCCGCTGTCGGCCAGCGGCCACGTCAGCTCGCCGACCTTGCCGGCTTCCACCTTCTGGCCCCACGGGCCGTCCGTGCGGTACGCCTTGGCCGCCACGCCGAACGTGCACGCCTTGTCGCTCCGGTTGTACAGCTTTACCTGCAGCACCGGCGGCTCGCACAGTTCGTAGCAGACCTGGATCTCGGCGCCAGCCGCGCCGGCCTGCTCGCTGGCATCGCCGATGAACGCGCGGTGGTAGCCGTTCGGGCCCAGCACCCAGAGGTCGTACTTGCCGTTGTCGGCCGCCACGTTCCACACGCCGTCCAGGCTCTTGCCGGCCTCCACGACGTAGCGGCGCGGGATGGCGTCCAGGTGCAGCCGGTCGTAGACGTGGAAGACCGCGCCGGCCGTGCCGTTGTTGGCGAACGTCAGCGACACGGTCCGGGCCGTGCCATCGACACGCGACGTGGTGTGCAGCTCGTACGGCAGCGCGCGCGACGGCCGCGTGCCCGTGGCCTGCGCCGGCAGCGCCGGCGTGGTGGGCACCGGAATGGCGGCCATCGCCTTCTGCGTCAGCGCAAGGTTGTCCACCGTCACCTTGGTGCTGCGGCCGGCCAGCGTCGGCAGCGGGTCCTTGTTCGGGTTGACGAAGTTGAACGCCGACGTCAGGTCGCCGCAGACCGCCCGGCGATAGGCGCCGATCTGCGGCTCCTTCACGCCAAAGCGCTTTTCCAGGAAGAGCAGCGTCGACGTGTGGTCGAACACCTGCGAATTGACGTAGCCGCCGCGGCTCCACGGCGACACCACCCACATCGGCACGCGCGGGCCCGGGCCGTAGGGCTTGCCGTCGATGGCCGACTGGGCGGCCGTGGCCGGCGTGTAGTTGTGGTACTCGAACGCCATGTCGGCGTCACTGAGCGTGCTGCCGCCGGCCAGCGAGGCATCGGCATTGCGCGACGGGGCCGACGGCGGCGGCATGTGGTCGAAGAAGCCGTCGTTCTCGTCGTAGTTGATCAGCAGCACGGTCTTGCTGAAGACCTCGGGGTTGGCCGTCAGCGCGTCCAGCACCTGTTGCACGTACCAGCCGCCCTGCGCCGGGCTGGACGGCCCCGGATGCTCGCTGTAGAGCGACGGCGGGATGATCCACGAGATCTCGGGCAGCGTGCCGTTCTGCACGTCGTCGCGGAACGACTGCAGCAGCCCGTCGGGCATCGTGTTGCCAAAGCCCCTGGCCAGCGGGCTCAGCGCGTCGTCGATGGCCGGGTCGTAGGCGGGCGACGTGCCCGGCAGCGCCACGGGCCGGCGCGCCACCGGCATCGACTCGATGGCCGCGCGCCAGTGGCGGAAGCTCATCATCTCGTTGCAGCCGTAGTTGTCGGCCAGGCTCTGGTAGACCTTCCAGCTCACGCCGGCGTCGACCAGGCGGTCCGCGTAGGTCTTCCACGTCCAGCCCTGCGTGGACGGCCCCACGTCGTTGCCGCCGTTGAACTCGTTGACCATGGCCGCCACGTTGGCGCCGCTGGGGCCATTGGTGCCGGTCCAGTAGAACAGCCGGTTCGGGATGGTGCCCGTGTGCATCGAGCAGTGGTAGGCGTCGCACAGCGTGAACGCATCGGCCAGCGCGCGCTGGAACGGAATCTCGGCCGTGTCGTAGTACGACATCGACAGCCGGTTCTTGGCCACGGGCCAGCGGTTCATGCGGCCGTGGTCCCACGCGGCCTGGGCGTCGGGCCACGTATGCGGCGTGCTGCCGGCGCGCTGCGCGTTGCCCAGTGAGCCGTCCAGCCGGTACGGGGTGATCGTGTTGTTGGTGGCGTCGGTCTGGAAGAACGCGTTCTGGCCGTTGGCCAGCGGGATCGCAAAGCGGTCGCCATAGCCGCGCACGCCCTTGAACGTGCCGAAGTAGTTGTCGAACGAGCGGTTTTCCAGCATCAGCAGCACCACGTGCTTGACGTCCTGGATGGTGCCGGTGGCGTTGTTCGCCTCGATGGCCAGCGCCCGGCGGATGCTGGGCGGGAACGATGCCAGCGTGGCGGCGGCGGCCGCGGTGCCGAGCGTGTTGCGCAGGAACTTGCGCTTGGATGGGTTGAATGTCATGCGGGGAGCGTGTCGGTTGGGTGGGATCGGTGCAGGCGCGGCGCCTGCGTCACGGTGCCGGCGCGCAATGCGCCGTGGTGCAGGCGGCGGGCGGCTTGGTGCCGCCGCCGTCGTTGCCGCCACCCGTGGCCGGCGGCGGCGTGGGCTGGCCGCCGCTGTTGTTGTTGTCATCGCCGCCGCAGCCGCCCAGCAGCAGCGCCAGGCACAGCACGCCGGCGCCAAGCAGCGGCCTGTGCATGCGCGAATGAACAGGTTTCGTGAGGATCATGGTCGAGGTCAGGTTGGTTCGCGTCACTGGTCCGGGCGTCGAAGCACCTTGCCGCCCGTGCACATCCCGGCCGCCTTTGTCCTCCAATGTCTTGTCTGACAACGATTACCCCCCGGTGGAGGGGTATCGGCGGGCGAGACGTGGAAGTCTGGACGCTTGATATGTCAACCATGTGACCATAACGATACGATCGGCCGTTTGAAAGTCAACCGTTTGCGAATGAACGGAAAACGAACGCAAAACGACAGCCGGACACACGCACGTCATGTTGGCGGGGCCAATTGCGCGGCTTCTGCCCGCTTCGTCGGGGTATGGCGCCGATCCATGCCACAATGGCCGCTTGCCAACTACGCACACGGAGCTTTCGGGATGTATCGCGGGGAACGGTTCAATGGCTACAGCCACCTGGTGGGCGCGGTGTTGTCTGCGGCAGGGATGGCCGTACTGGTGACGACGTCGGCGCTTTACCACGACGTCTGGAAGGTGGTCAGCTCGGTGGTCTACGGCACCACGCTGGTCCTGCTCTACACGATTTCCACGGTCTATCACAGCGTGCGCGGGCCGGCCAAGGACGTGTTCCGGCGGCTCGACTACTGCGCGATCTACCTGCTGATCGCCGGCAGCTACACGCCGTTTGCGCTGGTCACGCTGCGCGGCCCGTGGGGCTGGACGCTCTTCGGCATCAACTGGGCGCTGGCCGCCATCGGCATCGTCCAGGAGCTATGGATCGGCCACCGCACCCGCGTGCTGTCGCTGTCGATCTACGTGATCATGGGCTGGCTGGTGCTGATCGCGTTCCAGCCGCTCACGGCGGTGCTGCCGCCGGCTGGCCTGTACTGGCTGGTGGCCGGCGGCGCTATCTACACCGCCGGCATCGGCTTCTTCCTGTTCGACGAGAAGGTGCGGCACTTCCACGGCATCTGGCACCTGTTCGTGCTGGCGGGCAGCTTCTGCCAGTTCATCAGCATCCTGTTCTACGTCAACTGAATGCGTCGCGGCCCGCCCTGGGCCGGGGCTACTCCGCGGCGCCGCCCGGCGCCGACACCATCTTGCGGCGGCGGGACTTCTCCAGCACCCCGCCGACCACCGGCCACACCAGGATCACCACGGCCAGCGCCATGATCGTGCCGACCAGGCCGTTCGACCAGAACACGTTCATCTCGCCCTGCGACATCAGCATGGTCTGCCGGAACGCGTCCTCGGCCCGGTCGCCCAGCACCAGCGCCAGCACCAGCGGCGCCAGCGGGTAGTCGAGCTTCTTGAGCACGTAGCCGATGACGCCGAAGATCAGCATCAGCCAGACGTCGAACATGGCGTTGTGCACCGTGAACGCGCCGATGGCGCAGACCACCAGGATCAGCGGCGCGATGATCGCGAACGGAATGCGCAGGATGGCGGCAAACAGCGGCACCGTGGACAGCACCACGATCAGCCCCGCCAGGTTGCCCAGGTACATGCTGGCGATCAGCCCCCAGACGAACGTCTTCTGCTCGGCAAACAGCAGCGGCCCCGGCTGCAGGCCCCAGATCATCAGCCCGCCCAGCAGCACCGCCGCCGTGGCCGACCCCGGGATGCCCAGCGCCAGCATCGGCAGCAGCGCGCTGGTGCCGGCCGCATGCGCGGCGCATTCCGGTGCGATCACGCCCTCGACATTGCCCTTGCCGAACGTGTCGCGCTTGCGCGAGAAGCGCTTGGCCACGCCGTAGCCCATGAACGACGCCGCCGTGGCGCCGCCCGGCGTCACGCCAAGCCAGCAGCCGATGACCGACGAGCGGATCAGCGTCATCCAGTAGCGCGGCAGTTCGGCCCACGTCCTGAGCACCACCTTGAGGTCGATGCTGGCCTTCTTGCCGCGGAACGCCACGCCCTCTTCCATCGTCATCAGGATCTCGCTGATGCCGAACAGGCCGATCACCACCACCAGGAAGTCAAAGCCGCGCAGCAGCTCGGTGGAGCCGAAGGTCATGCGCAGCGTGCCGGACACCGTGTCCATGCCCACCGCCGCCAGCGCAAAGCCGATGCACATCGCGATCACGATCTTGGCCTTGGCCTCCTTGCCCATGCCGATGAAGCTGCAGAACGTGAGGAAGTAGACCGCGAAGAATTCCGGCGGCCCGAACCGCAGCGCGAACTTTGCCACCATCGGCGCCAGGAACGTGATCAGCAGCACGCCGGCCAGCGCGCCCAGGAACGACCCCGTGAACGCCGACGTCAGCGCCCGGCCGGCCTCGCCCTGCTGGGCCATCGGGTAGCCGTCGAACGTCGTGGCCACCGACCACGCCTCTCCGGGGATGTTGAACAGGATCGACGTGATGGCCCCGCCGAACAGCGCGCCCCAGTAGATGCAAGACAGCATGATGATGGCCGACGTGGGCTCCATCGAGAACGTCAGCGGCAGCAGGATCGCCACGCCGTTGGGCCCGCCCAGCCCCGGCAGCACGCCCACCACGATACCGAGCAGGATGCCCACCAGCATCAGGCCGACGTTGTGCCACGACATGGCCACGGCAAAGCCGCCCATCAATGCATTGAGTTCTTCCATGCGCGTTCCCCTTCAGAAGCCGAAGGCCGCTTCGAGCGGGCCCTTGGGCAGCGGCACGCGGAACTGCATCTCGAAGATCCAGAACAGCGCCGCGTTGATGACCACGCCGGTCAGCACGGCACGCCACCACGCAAACTTGCCGATGGCCAGCATGAAGCCGGCGATGAAGATGGCCGATGCCACGTAGATGCCCAGGAACCCGATCAGCGCGACGTACACGGTCAGCGGCACCAGGATGACCGCCACCTGCCGCAACTGCGGCCACGTCACGAAGACGGCATCGTTCGGCGTGCGCAGCGCCGTCCACAGCACGGCCAAGCAGGCGATGAAGATCAGCGCGCCGATGCGCAGCGGAAAATAGCCGGCCTGCGGCCCGTCGGGCGCCCAGCCCGCGCCGATCCCGTAGTTGGTGACCATCACCACCACCGCGCCGGCCGCGATCAGCACCGCCATGGCGATCTCCGCCGCGCGCACCGATATCGCCGCCGGCGCGGCGTCCTCATGTGTTTCGTCGTGCATGGAATCCGTCTCCCCGCTCTTGTGTCAGGCCCCCCCCGCCCGCGCGGCGGGCCAGGGGGAGACCACCCTGCCCTACTTGGCCGCCACGAAGCCCGCTTCCTTGATGATGTCCTTGTGGCGCGTCTCGTCGGTCGTCAGGAACTCGGTCAGCTTCTGGCCCGTGACAAAGTCGTTCTTGAGCGCGTTCTTTTCCAGGTATTCCTTCCACTCGGGCGTGGCCACCACCTTCTGCATCAGGTCGACGTAGTACTTCTGCTGGTCCGGCTTGACGCCGCCGGGCAGCATGAACACGCGCAGCATCTGGTACTGCACGTCCAGCCCCTGCTCCTTGCAGGTGGGAATGTCGTGCCAGCTCTGCGTGCCGGTGATCTTCGAGGTGTACTGCATGCGGTCCGGCGCGAACACGCACAGCGCGCGGTGCTCGCCGGCGCGCCACTGGCCCACCGATTCGGACGGGTTGTTGACGTTGGAGTCGATGTGCTTGCCCGATAGCTGCGTGGCGGCCTCGCCGCCGCCCTTGTACGGGATGTAGATGAACCGCACGCCGGCCTTGCGCTCGGTCTGCGCGGTGATGATCTGGTCCTCGCGCTTGGAGCTGGTGCCGCCCATCTTGAACTTGCCCGGGCTCTTCTTGACCTCGGCCAGGTAGTCCGACGGCGTCTTGTACGGGTCCTGCGCGTTGGTCCAGAGCACGAACTCGTCCATGGCGACCATCGCCACCGGCGTCAGGTCGCGCCAGTTGAACGGCAACTGGCTGATCATCGGCACCGTGTAGAGCGCCGACGACGTGACCAGCAGCTTGTGCGCGTCGCCCTTCGACGCCTTGGTGTCCATCAGCCCTTCCGCGCCGCTGGCCCCCGCCTTGTTCACGACGATCATCGGCTGGTTCATCAGCTTGTGCTTGGCGATGATGCCCTGGATCGAGCGCGCCATCTGGTCCGACGCGCCGCCGGCACTGAACGGCACCACCACTTCCACGGGCTTGGTCGGCTCCCAGGCCAGGGCCGGGGTGGCCCAACCAGCGCCGAACAGCGAAGCACACGCGAGCGCGCGTGCGGCATAACGCAACGTCATGATCTGTCTCCTAGGGTAGCGGGGCGCCTCTGGCGGGCGGCCTCGGTTTGCGGTGATGACTGCGGGTGCTGCGGACTCCTGGAAAAACCGGATCGAGCCTGTGCCGATCCCTGCTGATCTGCGCCCCGCTCCCGTCCAGTTGTCCTGGGGAAGCGGGGCGCCTGTGTCATGCCATGGCCTGCTACGCCGCGCGCAGCGCCGGCTTCGACGCCGCCTCGCGCAGGCTGGCCATCGCGGCCAGCACGCCGCCGGTCTGGTGCGGCACGCCGGCCAGCGCCAGCCCCATCTCCACGCCGGCAAGCGTGCCCATCAGCGTCAGGTCGTTGAAATCGCCAAGGTGGCCGATGCGGAAGACCTTGCCGGACAGCTTGGACAGCCCCTGTCCCAGCGACATGTTGAAATGTTCGAGCGTCGCCTTGCGGAACGCGTCGGCGTTGTGGCCATCGGGCATGACTACGGCGGTCAGCGCCGGGCTGTACTCGGCCGGGTTCTGGCACAGGATCTCCAGCCCCCAGGCGGTCACGCAGGCGCGCGTGGCGGCCGCGTGGCGCTGGTGGCGCGCAAAGACGTTGGGCAGCCCTTCCTCGAACAGCATGTCGCACGCCTCGGACAGCCCGTAGAGCAGGTTCGTGGCCGGCGTGTACGGCCAGAAGCCGTTCTTGTTCGATTCCAGGATCTCGTCCCAGCCCCAGAACGCCTTGGGCAGCTTTGCGTGGGCAGACGCCGCCACGGCCTTCTGGCTGACCGCGTTGAACGAGATGCCCGGCGGCAGCATCAGCCCCTTCTGCGAGCCCGACACCGTCACGTCCACGCCCCACTCGTCATGCCGGTAGTCGACCGAACCGAGCGACGAGATGGTGTCGACCAGCAGCAGCGCCGGATGGCTGGCGCCGTCGATGGCGCGCCGCACGGCCACGATGTCGGACGTGACGCCGGTCGACGTCTCGTTGTGCACCACGCAGACCGCCTTGATCTCGTGGCCGCGGTCCTCGGCCAGCCGCGCGCCAATGGCGGCGGCATCCACGCCATGGCGCCAGTCGCCGACGATGAACTCGGGCTTCAGGCCCAGCTTGTCGGCCATCTTCTTCCAGAGTGAGGCGAAGTGGCCGGTCTCGTACATCAGCACCTTGTCGCCGGGCGACAGCGTGTTGACCAGCGCCGCCTCCCACGCGCCGGTGCCCGACGCCGGGTAGATCACCACCGGCTGCGTGGTCTGGAACACCTTGCGGATATCGGCCAGCACCTTCTTGCCCAGTTGCTGGAACTCGGGGCCGCGATGGTCGATGGTCGGGTAGTCCATCGCGCGCAGCACGCGGTCGGGCACGTTGGTGGGGCCCGGAATCTGCAGGAAGTGCCGGCCACTCGGATGGGAATTCAGTCGGATCATGTCGCCTCGCGTCCTTACGTTTGAATTTTGTATTCAAAAAACCGGGATGCACGACCGCGTCGGCATGCGGGATAATGTTGGCCGGCGCAAGCACCTGCCTCTCCGCTACAAACCCTTATAAATCAACGCATATAAGGAATACCTGCCGGTCGCCGCCGGGTGCCGGTAAGGGAAAACGCTACCGGAACCTGATTCGTGCTTGCCCCAGAGTAGGTTTTGAATACAATACTGTCAAGCCACACGATCCCTGATGAGCACAATTCCGACCCTCTCCGCGCCAGCCGTCGACCGCCAGATCCTGCATGTGGCGGTGGCCCAGCGCCTGCGCACGATGATCATGGAAGGCGATCTGGCGCCCGGCACCCGCCTGAACGAGCGCGTGCTGTGCGATCTGCTCCAGGTGTCGCGTACGCCGCTGCGCGAGGCGTTCAAGGTGCTGGCCGCTGACGGCCTGGTGACGCTGCTGCCCAACCGCGGCGCCGAGGTGGTGGTGCTGTCGAAGGAAACCATCGACCACCTGTTCGAGATGATGGGCGCGCTGGAGGCCATGTCCGGCGAACTGGCCTGCGAGCGCATCACCGAGGCCGAGCTCAACGAAATCCGCGCGCTGCACTTCGAGATGCTGGCCTGCCATGCGCGGCGCGACCTGCCCAACTACTACGCGCTGAACCGGCGCATCCACGACGCCATCAACGCCGCCGCTCGCAATCCGATCCTTGAGGAGACTTATCGCCGCATCAACCTGCGTATCCAGGCGCTGCGCTTCCGCTCGAACTTCGACCACGACAAATGGGACATGGCCGTGCGCGAGCACGGCGCCATGCTCGATGCCCTGGCCAGACGCGACGGCGCGGCGCTGCGAGACATCCTGCGCGCGCACCTGAAGCACAAGCACGACGCGCTGATCGCCGAACTAGAACGCGCCCAGGACGTCGCCGCCTGAGCCGCCGGCGCGCCGCACGGCGCGCATCGGGCACAGGTGGCGGGGTCCGGCAAGGCGCCCGCAACCCGGAGACATCCCCGCCCATGGCCTTGCCCGTCACTCCCACGCCGCCCGGCGTGCAGCCGCTGCGCTTCATGCCCGGCGCGGCTTCCGCCCCTGCCCTGCAATCGCCGCTGTACCGGCGCCTGGCCGCCGAACTGCGCGGCGACGTGCTGTTCGACACCGCCAGCCGCGGCCGCTATGCCACCGACGCGTCGATCTACCAGATCATGCCGCTGGGCGTGGTGGTGCCGCGCGACGAAGCCGACGCCAGGCTGGCGCTGGACATCGCCCGCGACCTCAAAGCGCCGCTGCTACCGCGCGGCGGCGGCACCAGCCAGTGCGGCCAGACCGTGGGCGAGGCGCTGGTCATCGACAACAGCAAGTACCTGAACCAGGTGGTCGATTTCGATCCCGTGGCGCGCACGGTGACCGTGCAGCCCGGCATCGTGCTGGATCACCTGAACGCCTGGCTCAAGCCGCACGGCCTGTGGTTTCCGGTGGACGTGTCCACGGCCGCGCAATGCACGATCGGCGGCATGACCGGCAACAACTCGTGCGGCTCGCGCTCCATCCAGTACGGCAACATGGTGCACAACGTGCTGGGGGTACAGGCCATCCTGGCCAATGGCGACGACGTGCGCTTCGACACGCAGTGGCCGGCGGACGACGCCCCGCACCGCGCCATCGCCGACGGCGTGCGCCGCATTGCCGCGCGCGAAGCCGATGCCATCGCGCAGATGTACCCCCGGGTGCTGCGCCGCGTGGGCGGCTACAACCTCGACATCTTCGCGCCGCGCAACGAGCGGCCCTACACGGCCGACGGCAGCGTCAACCTGGCGCACCTGCTGGTGGGCTCCGAAGGCACGCTGGCCTACTTCCGCCAGATCACGCTGCAGCTGGCGCCGCTGCCCACGCACAAGACGCTCGGCGTGGTCAACTTCCCCACCTTCTACCAGTCGATGGACCTGACGCGCCATATCGTCGCGCTCAAGCCGGCCGCCGTGGAGCTGGTGGACCGCACGATGATCGACCTGGCGCGCGGCAACCCCGCGTTCCGGCCCGTGATCGAGCGCGCGCTGATCGGCGAGCCCGAGGCCATCCTGCTGGTCGAGTTCGCCGGCGAGGACCGCGACGCCACGCTGCGCGGCCTGCGCCAGCTGGTGGAGCTGATGGCCGACCTGGGCCTGCCCGGATCGGTGGTCGAGATGCCCGACGCCGGCCCGCAGAAGGCGCTGTGGGAAGTCCGCAAGGCCGGGCTGAACATCATGATGAGCATGAAGGGCGATGGCAAGCCGGTGTCGTTCATCGAGGACTGCGCGGTGCCGCTGGAACACCTGGCCGAGTACACGTCGCGCCTGACCGAGGTCTTCCACAAGCACGGCACGCGCGGCACCTGGTACGCCCACGCCAGCGTGGGCACGCTGCACGTGCGGCCGATCCTGGACATGCGCCGCGACGGCGCGGCCAAGATGCGCGCCATCGCCGAGGAAGCCGCCGCGATGGTGCGCGAGTACAAGGGCGCCTACTCGGGCGAGCACGGCGACGGCCTGTGCCGCGGCGAATGGGTGGCCTGGCAGTTCGGGCCGTCGCTGGCGCGCGCGTTCGAAGAGGTCAAGGCGCTGTTCGATCCGGACAATCGCTGCAACCCGGGCAAGATCGTGCGCACGGCGAAGATGGACGACACCGCGCTGTTCCGCTTTCCGCCCGGCTACACCGTCACGCCGCTGACGCCGGCGCTGGACTGGTCGGC
Organism: Cupriavidus sp. H18C2; assembly: GCF_049393795.1. Classification (NCBI taxonomy): domain Bacteria; kingdom Pseudomonadati; phylum Pseudomonadota; class Betaproteobacteria; order Burkholderiales; family Burkholderiaceae; genus Cupriavidus; species Cupriavidus sp. H18C2. The sequence goes on from NZ_CP186011.1 coordinate 1,822,522, forward strand.
CTGGAACGTCACGCGAGACCCCGTCACCGAGGCCGAGAGCGCGCCGGGCACGGGCCTGGACCCCGCGCGCGGCCTGGCCGCCGCCGTGGAGATGTGCAACAACAACGGCCACTGCCGCAAGTTCGACGCTGGCACGATGTGCCCCAGCTACCGCGTCACGCGCGACGAGCAGCACCTGACGCGCGGCCGCGCCAACACGCTGCGGCTGGCGCTGTCCGGCCAGCTTGGCCCCGACGGGCTGCTCGACCCGGCCGTCAAGGAGACGATGGACCTGTGCGTGTCGTGCAAGGGCTGCAAGCGCGACTGCCCGACCGGCATCGACATGGCCAAGATGAAGATCGAGGTGCGCGCCGCCAACGCCCGCGCCGGCCGCCTGCGCGCGCGCGACCGCCTGGTGGCCTTCCTGCCCCGCTACGCCGGCATCGCCAGCAAGCTGCCCTGGCTGTTCAACCTGCGCGACCGCGTGCCGGGGCTGCCGCAGCTTGGCGAGCGGCTGCTGGGCCTGTCCGCGCGGCGCTCGCTGCCGCGCTGGCAGCCGGCCTTCGTGCGCGACGACTATGTCGCCCAGCCCACGGCGGACAAGGAAGTGCTGCTGTTCGTCGATACCTTCAACAACCACATGGAGCCCGAAAACGCCCGCGCGGCGCAGCGCGTGCTGCAGGCGGCCGGCTACACCGTCCACCTGTCCGGCGTGCCCGGCGAGCGCCCGCTCTGCTGCGGCCGCACGTTCCTGGCCGCCGGGCTGGTCGACGAGGCCCGCGCGGAGGCCCGGCGCGCGCTCGACGCGCTGCTGCCGTACGTCGAACGGGGCGTGGCGGTGGTGGGGCTGGAGCCGTCGTGCCTGCTGTCGATGCGCGACGAATTCCTGCAGTACGGCTACGGCGACGCCGCGCGACGGCTGGCCGACCACGCGTTCCTGTTCGAGGAATTCCTGGTCCGCGAGCACGCCGCCGGCCGCTTTGCCCCGGCGCTGAAGCCAGTCGGCCACGCCCAGGCGCTGCTGCACGGCCACTGCCACCAGAAGGCATTCGACGCGGTACGGCCGGTGGAACAGGTGCTGGGCTGGATTCCCGGGCTGAAGACGTCGCTGATCGAATCGTCATGCTGCGGCATGGCCGGCAGCTTCGGCTACGAGGCCGAGCACCACGCGGTCTCGATGAAGATGGGCGAGCTGTCGCTGCTGCCCGCCGTACGCAAGGCCGACGCCGACACGCTGGTCGTCGCCGACGGCACCAGCTGCCGCCACCAGATCCACGACGGCACCGGCCGCCAGGCCATCCACGTAGCCCGGGTGCTGGAGATGGCGTTGTAGGTCTGATTTGGTTTGGTTTGGTTTGTTTTTGCTCCCCTCTCCCACACCGTGGGAGAGGGGTTGGGGGAGAGGGCCGGCGCCTGAAATCGCGACCTGTCGTCGCCCACTACGTGCCTTGCTCCCCTCTCCCACACCGTGGGAGAGGGGTTGGGGGAGAGGGCGACGAGGTTCTGCTTGCCGACCGTCGCAATTTGCACCACTGGCCCTCTCCCCCGCCCCTCTCCCGCAAGCGGGAGAGGGGAGCACACCCCCCCTACTGCGGCACCAGTTCCACCCGTTCCCTGCTTTCCTTTTCCACCGCCTTGCGCGTGTAGACCAGCGGGAAATACTCGCCCTTGGCCCACAGCGGCGCCAGGTCGCGGTAGTGGGGGCTGGCCGGGTTGCCCGACTGTCCCGGCGTGTTGACCGCGCGCGAGGCGTCCCAGTTGCCGACGTCGAGCACCATGCGGAACGACGCGCCGGCGGTCAACTGGAAGTCGCTGTTGCGGTAGCTCGTGTTCATCGGCGTGAACGACGACCCGCCGATCGGGCCCGCGTTGACGTCGAACTGCTGGCGCTGCGTGGCGTCGAGGATCGGGTCCAGCGGGTGGTTGAACACGGCCGTGTGCAGCTTGCCCCATTGCCACGCCTTCGGGTCGGTGCCGAGCTTTTTCTCGACTTCGACCATGGCCGACTTCAGCGTGCCGAACAGGATGTCGTTGCGCTTGTCCATCGCCATCCACGTGTCGGGACGCTCCAGCACCGCGATCACGCGGCTGGCGTCGCCGGCGCCGACCAGGCGCGACGCGTCCGCCGGCAGCGCGGCCCGCACCACGGCCGGGCGCAGGTACTTACTGAACCAGACCTCGAACAGCGCGGCCGGCGCGCTGGTGGCGCGGGCGTTGCCGTCCCAGTTGCGCAGCAGGTCCAGCCCGCGCTGCACCTGCGGGTCGCTGCTGTTCAGCGGCTTGACCAGCGCCACCACGCGCTGCGCGGGCAGCGACACGGTGTCGTTCTGCCACGCCATCGAATCCTCCAGCGAACTGCGCGGATTCGCCGCCACCAGCGCCTTGAGCCGGCGTGCGCGCGAGCTGTCGCTCCATTCGTACCCCACGCCGATCTTCGCGGCCGGATGCTCGGGCGGGATGTTGTTCTCGTTGGCCGTCACGACGAAGCCCGGCGCCGGGTTGAACGCCCACGGCAGCTCGTCCATGTTGCGATACCCGGCCCACTCGTAGCGGCCATCGCCGGGCACCGGCATCAGGCCGTCCCAGTTCGGGCGGTTCACGGTCAGGCCGCCCGGAATCCAGCCGATGTTGCCGGTGCGGTCCGCGTACACCTGGTTCTCGCCGGGCGCGCCCCAGCGGTTCATCGCCGCGCGGAACTGGTCCCAGTTCTGGGCGCGCATGTAGTCCATCGACCCGAAGTACGGCGCCATGCCGTAGTCCAGCCACGCGGCGCGCAGCGCGTAGGCGCGGCCGGCCTTGGTGTCGGCGTACAGCACCGGCCCGTGCCGCGTGTAGTCGATCGTCACCTTGCGGGGCGTGGGCTCGCCGCGCACGGCGATCTGCTCGGTGACCGTTTCCATCGGCTCCCAGCGGCCCTTGTAGCGATATTCGTGTGGCTGCGCGGGATTGGTCTCGTAGACGTAGAGGTCTTCCTGGTCCATGTAGAACCGGGTCAGGCCGAACGCGATGGTGCCGTTGTGGCCGATCGAGATGCCGGGCAGGAACGGCTCGCCCGCGCCGATCACCGACAGCCCCGGCGCGTTCAGGTGGCTGATGTAGCGCAGGCTCGGCGCGCCATGCGCGCGGTGCGGATCATTGGCCAGGATCGGCCGGCCCGTGGTGGTGCGGCTGCCGGCGATGACCCAGTTGTTCGAGCCCAGGCTGCGGCCCGTGTCGCTGTTGGCGTCCACCGTTGCGTAGAGCTGGTCCACCGGCAGGCTGGCGGCCTTGGCGGCGCCCTGCCACCAGTCCTTCGGAAAGCGCGGCGGCGCCGTGGCCAGGTCGTACGCCTTGCGCAGTTCGGCGCCGGGCAGCCCGCACGGGTCCAGCCCGTCCGGCAGCCTGGGCTCCACCGGCGGATCGAGTTCGCGGCGCACCCAGTCGGCGCGTACCGCGTTCGGCCTGGCGTGGCAGAACACCTGCGCGCGGTCAATCTCGCCGGTGAAGTTCAGCGTCAGGCCGTGGTGGCGAATGCGCACCACGTCCTCGGCGCGCCAGCGCGACGGCTTGTAGTTGAGGATCTTGAACTCGGGCGGCAGCAGTTCCGGGCGGGCCTCCACCTGCGCCACGTAGGCGTTCACGCCGGCCACGAATGCCTCGGCCACGCGCTTGGCATCGGACCCGTAGGCCAGCCATTCGCGGTACATGTCGCCGCGGAACAGCACCGCGCGCGCCATGCGGTCGCCGTCGACGTAGGCCGGGCCGAAGTCCCTGGCCATCTCGCCCAGCCCGCGCTTGCGCCACAGGTCGATCTGCCAGAGCCGGTCGCGCGCGGCCATGAAGCCCTGCACGTAGAACGCGTCGTAAAGCGTATTGGCGTAGATGTGCGGCACGCCCCAGCGGTCCACCAGCACCGTGGCCGGTTTTTCCAGGCCCGGCACGGCGAACTTGTCGGGGCCGGCGGCTCCGGCGGGCAGGCTGGCGGCGGCCAGCCAGGCGGCGACGGCAACAGCGCCGCGCCATGGACGGATCAGACGGGACATCGCGACTCCTCGGCGGAAACTGCTGCGAGGATAGCGGAATGTGACGGCCACGGCGATCATGCGCCGCCGCAACCCCGCCGCATCGTCCATGCGGTGCGGCGGCCACGTCCGGCGCCGCAAGCCGAGGCTGATAATGATTCTCATCTGGTGCGGCAACCAATCCCGGCGCGGATGGCCGGGCGTTTTGATTACGTTGATGACGCCTGGGCTGCAAATCTTGCGACGCTGCCCGTCGAAGCTGCAATCGGCGCCGCCGCGACCCGCCGCGCGCGCACTCCGGCGGGCGTGGCGTGGTGTTTGCAAGCCTCTCTCTCCACGGGCCTGATTTGCAGGCCCCAATCGGAGACTTCCCATGAAAACAGTCTGGATACTGGTGGCGGACGAAGGTGTCGCCCGCGTGCTGGCACCGCAGGGCGACAACGCCCGCCTGGAAGAAGTCGAGAAGGTCACGGACGCCGGCGCCCATGCCGACAATGCCGACCTGCGCCGCGACGCCTACGGCCGCCGTGGGCAGGCCCCGGTGCAGGGCGATGCCGGCCACCCCGGCGCGCACGCGGGCCGCACGGCCACGGTGGTGTCGTCGGCCGGCGAGGACGCCCTGCATCAGGAGGCGCAGCTTTTCTCGCGCCGCGTGGCGAAGCTGCTGGAGGACGCGCGCAACCGGCAACGGTTCGACGAGCTGGTCGTGATCGCGCCGCCGCGCTTTCTGGGGCTGCTGCGGCAGGCGCTGCCGGCGTCGGTCAGCGACGCCATCACGCGCGAGATCGGCAAGGACTACTGCCAGCTCGACAACCGCACCCTGCAGCAGCGGCTGGCCGACGATGGCATCGTGCCGGCCCGCCGCGACGCGCGCGTGCCCACCGGCCAGGGCGGCGGCAACGCCATCGACAGCCTGCCGATGCGCTAAGCCGCCATCGTCACCGGCAGCCGGGGTACTCAGCCTTCGGCCGGCTCCGGGCCGCGCCGGAAGCTGATGGCCAGCCGGTTGAACGCGTTCATCAGGCCGATCGCCATCGTCAGGTCGGCCAGTTCCTTCTCGGCAAACACGGCCGCGGCGGCGTCGAAATCCGCCTGCGGCACGTGGGTCTCGGCCACGCGCGTGACCGATTCCGCCCAGCGCAGCGCCGCCTGCTCGCGCGCGCTGAACAGGCTGCCCGCCTCGTGCCAGACCTGCACCAGCGCCAGCTTCTGCGGCGACACGCCCTTCCTGACGAGGTCGCGCGTGTGCATGTCCAGGCAGTACGCGCAGCCGTTGATCTGGCTTACGCGCAGGTAGACCATCTCGACCAGCACGTCTTCGAGCCCCGATTGCATGATGTAGCCGTAGACGCCGCCGAATGCCTTCACGCCGCCCGGCGCCGCCTTGGTGTAGTCCAGTCGCATTGCCAACTCCTGTCTGTCGTGGAAGGCCGGGTCGAGCGCCCGGCCGATGGGTAGAATCATGGACGCCGGCTGGTACACCGAAAAGCACCAAGATGCGCGCAACCGGCTGTACCACGCCGATCCCGCACCGCCCCCGACCATGCCGCCCCCACTCCACCTGCAGCTTGACCGCACGTCCCGCACGTCACTTGCGGAGCAGATCCGCGCCGGTATCGCCGCCGCCATCGAGAGCGGCGTGCTGGCGCCCGGCGCGCGGCTGCCGTCGTGGATGGACCTTGCCACCCAGCTTGGCGTGGCGCGCGGCACGGTCAAGGCCGCCTACGAGCGGCTGGTCGATGCGCAGTTGCTGGTCGCATCGCGCGCCGCCGGCACGCGGGTGGCGGACCAGCCGGCCGCGTTGCCCGGCCCCACCGGCGCGGCGCGGTCCATCGACGCCGACCTGCAGTCCGCGTTGTACCAGCACTTTCTGCCAGGGCCGGCGGTGTTCCAGATGGGCGTGCCGGCGTCCGACTGCTTTCCGGCGTCGCTGGTCGCGCGGCTGCGCGCGCGGGCCGTGCGCGACGAGGTGGAGGCGCCCGCGTCGTACCCCGATCCGCGCGGCGAGCACGCGCTGCGTCGTGAGATCGCGGCCCACGTGGCGCTGTCGCGCGGCATCGACTGCCAGCCGTCGCAGGTCTTCATCGCCGCCGGCTTCACGGGCGCGCTGGGCGTGGCGCTGCGCGTGATCCCGGCGCCGGGCCGCGCGGCCTGGGTCGAGAATCCCGGCTTCCTGCCCAGCCGCACCGCGCTGTCGATCGCCCAGTTCCGGACGGTTGCGGTGCCGGTCGACGAGGACGGGCTGGACGTGGCGCAGGGCGAGCGGCTGGCGCCCGACGCCGCCGTGGCGCTGGTGACGCCCGGCCAGCACGCGCCGCTGGGGCCGACGCTGTCGCTCGCACGGCGCATGCAGTTGCTGGACTGGGCGGGCCGGGCCGGCGCGTGGGTCATCGAGGACGACTACCTGGGCGAGTTGCAGCTGCGGCGCCGGGCGGCACCGGCGCTGGCGTCGCTGGACCGCGCCGGCCGCGTGATCCACATCGGCTCGTTCAGCAAGACCATCAGCCCCACGCTGCGGCTTGGCTTTGTGGTCGCGCCGCCCGCGCTGGTCGGCCGCTTCGAGGAGGCCGTGGCCTGCCTGGGATCGGCGCCGGGCCCGGCCGTGCAACTAGCCACCGCCGAATTCATGCGCGACGGCCACTACATGCGCCACCTGCGCCGGATGAAGCGGATCTACGCCCAGCGCAGCCAGACGCTGCTGGCCGCGCTGCAGGCGCGCCAGTTCCACGCCTACGCGGCCGGGCTGGCTGTCGTCGTCCAGTTGCCCGATGGCGCCGACGACCGGCGCATCGCCCGCGAAGCCTATGCCTACGGGCTGGCGCCGGCGCCGCTGTCCGGCTTCTACTGCGACCCCGGCACGGCCCGCGCCGGGCTGCTGCTAGGCGTGGCCACGGCCATCGAGCGGCAGGTGCCGAACGCCTGCGACCGGCTGCAGCAGCTGATCCGCATGTTCGCGTGAGCCATGCGTGGCATGGGGCGCCCGGAAAGCGGCGCCCACGCCACTACCCACACTATTGGTATCAATCCTCAGTCAAGTTTCGGCTCCGGACGGCCGTTAGCGCCGCTCATAGAGGACGTGCGACCAAACGTCCCGCCGATCAACGAAGCGAAATGGAGGAGTTGGATGCTGCAAAACCTGAGTCTGAGAAAGAAGCTCATGCTGCCCCTGGTGCTGAGCTGGGCCTGCCTGCTGGCCATCACGCTGTGGAACGTCTGGCAGATGCGCGAGCAGCGCCTGGAGGACCGCAAGGTGGCGCTGGAGCAGGTGACCGACGCGGCAAATTCAGTGGTTGCTGAATACGAGGCGCTGGCGCGCGCCGGCAAGCTGAGCAGCGAGGACGCGCAGAAGCAGGCCATCGACCGCGTGCGGGCCATCCGCTTTGGCGCCGACGGCTACTTCACGATCATGCGCTCCGACATGGTCGTGCTGATGCATCCGATCAAGTCCGAACTCAATGGCAAGTTCATGGGCGACATGAAGGACCCGAACGGCGTCTACCTGTTCCGCGACATCGCGCAGATCGGCAAGACCACCGGCAAGGGCTTCATCGAATACCTGTGGCCCAAGCCGGGCGCCGAGGCGCCGCAGCCCAAGCTCAGCTACACGCTGAACTTCAAGCCGTGGGACTGGGACTTCATCGCCGGCCTGTACCTCGACGACATCCACGCCGAATTCCGCGCCGCGCTCTGGAAGGCGCTGGGCTGGCTGGTGGCCGTGGGCGCGCTGATGAGCGTGGTGATGGTGCGGGTGTCGATAAGCCTGCAGAAGCAGCTTGGCGGCGAACCGGCGCTGACGTCGCACATTGCCGCGCGCATCGCCGAGGGCGACCTTGCCACGCAGGTCGAGACCGCACCGCACGACCGCGACAGCGTGCTGTACAACATGCAGCAGATGCAGGCACGGCTGACCGGCGCCATCGGCCAGATCCGCGGCTCCGCCGACGCCATCGCCGGGGCGGCGCGCCAGATCTCGGCCGGCAACGTCGACCTGTCGCGCCGCAGCGAGGAACAGGCGGCGTCGCTGGAACAGACCGCCGCGAGCATGGAGGAACTGACCAGCACCGTGCGCCAGAGCGCCGATAACGCGCGCCAGGCGGCGCACCTGGCCGAGGGCGCATCGGATATCGCCGTGCGCGGTGGCGAGATCGTGCACAAGGTCGTGGCGACGATGGGCGAGATCAAGGACGCCTCGGGCAAGGTGGTGGACATCATCGCCGTGATCGAGGGTATCGCCTTCCAGACCAACATCCTGGCCCTGAACGCGGCCGTGGAAGCGGCCCGGGCCGGCGAGCAGGGCCGCGGCTTCGCGGTGGTGGCCGGGGAAGTCCGCAGCCTGGCCCAGCGCAGCGCCACGGCGGCCAAGGAAATCAAGTCGCTGATCGACAACTCGGCCCAGCGCGTGGAAGACGGCGCGACGCTGGTGGAAGGCGCCGGCAAGGCCATGGAAGAGATCGTCGAGGCCGTCAAGCGCGTGACCGACCTGATGGGCGAGATGCGCGCCGCCACCGAGGAACAGACCGGCGGCATCGAGCAGGTCAACCAGGCGGTGTCGCAGATGGACCAGATGGCGCAGCAGAACGCCGCGCTGGTGGAGCAGGCCACGGCCGCCGCCGCGTCGCTGGAGGACCAGGCCGACGCGCTGCACCGCGCCGTGGGCCAGTTCCGGCTGGCCGGTGCGCTGTAACCCGCCGGCTTCGCGCCGGTATCAAAGGCCCGCAGCGATGCGGGCCTTTTTGCGTTCCGGCGGCAAACCTTGGTCTGAACCTTGCTGCGCCAAGCACATCCGGTTACCCATGTCTTATTCAGCAGCCAAAGGAGTCCAAGATGAATACGCCCCGCGACAATGCCCCGCAAAACACCCCCGCCGAAAACGACGCGAACAAGGCGAGCGAAAACCAGACAGTCGAAATCAAGGTGTCCGGCGACGGTAATGGACTCGTCGACGACGAAACCTCCGGCCACGTACTCAAGCCCGAGCACCCCGCGCCCGGCAAGACGCCGAACGAGCGCCTGGCGGGCGAAGGCGACGCGGACGCGACCAGCCAGTAAATGCTGCGGCGATTATCCGAATACCCCCCAACGGCGGGGCATGCATACATTTAGACTTAACCCCACCTTAATCTGGCATCGGAAAAAAGGTAAATATTGCAGCACGTGCGGCGCCCAATGTTACGTAACACGTAACGGGCGCCGGTCAGGTTTTCACGGCGCCATGCGGGTTGTGGCGCGATTTTCATTCTGGAACGGTTTTTGCGCTGCTCCTTTTTCAAACACAAAATCAGAAACAAGGGGAGCTTCAGATGAAGGCTGCGGTTCTAGAGTCCAGGCCGCTGATCGGCCTTGGCATCCAGCAGGTATTGCACCGGATCGCGGACGTCCACGACGCCAGCGTGGTCTCGCCTGCGCTGTCGCCATCGCCATCGCGCGCTCATTCCCTGCGGGGCATCGAGTTGCTGATCGTCGGCGACCTGTTCCAGGGGTACGACGCCGCCACGCTCGAACTGCTGGGCACCGCCGACGCCGTCCGGGGCGTGCTGTACCTGGGCTCCAGCGGCACGGTCCAGTGGACGCCCCCGCGCACAGTGTCGCCGTTGCTGTCGTGGCTGCCGGAGAACGCCCCGGCCGACGACATCGAGCAGACCATGCGCCGGATCATCGGCGCCATGCGCACCGGCGGCACGGAGCCCGGCCGCGAAGCCGCGCTGGCCGACGATGGGGTCGCCGTGGTCCTGCCGATGGTGCCCGCGCGCAATGTCGGCCAGGGCTTGCCCGCGTTTGCCGCCGAGGCCCAGTTGCTGAACCTGACGCAGCGCCAGTACGACGTGCTCGTGCTGCTGTCCAAGGGCATGTCGATCAAGCTGATCAGCCGCCGGCTGGACATTTCGGTGCCAACGGTCAAGAGCCACACGCTGCAGATCTACCGCCGGCTGGCGGCCCGCAGCAAGACCGAGGCCGTGTTCCGCGCGCGCGAGAAAGGCGCCATGCTGAGCGTGCCGTCGGCCGCCGTGACGGCCGAGGCGGCCTGATCCCGGCGCCCCCGGCGCCCCTGGCGATCAGGGCCGCTGCGGGAACGTCCGCTCGAAGACCGCCTCGGCAATGCGGTTCTTGAGGATCTCGATCGAGCCGCCCGCGATCATCCAGCCCCGGCAGCGCCGCTGGCAGTACTCGACCAGTTCCTCCTGGCTGTAGCCCATGCCGCCCATCACCTGCAGCGCCTCGTTGGCGATGTCGAAGCCGGCCTGGTTGCAGAACGCCTTGGCGATGGCCGTTTCCTCGGCCGACGGCAGGCCGCTGTCGGCATTGCTGGCCGCCCGGTACAGCAGCAGCTGGCCGGCATCGAGCTTCATCTTCATCTCGGCGAACTTCCACTGCAGACCCTGGAATTCGCACAGCAGGCGCCCGAACTGCTTGCGCTGCAGCGCCCACTGGCGCGCCACCTCGTACGCATAGCGGCCCAGCGCCAGCGAGCGCGCGGTGTTGCCCATGCGCTCGACGTTGAAGCCGGCAATCTGCTTCTTGAAGCCGCCCTCGCCCAGCAGCACGTCCTGCGGCGCCACGTAGACGTCCTCGAAGTAGATCTGCGCCCATTCCTCGCCCGACATGAAGCGCGACTTCTGGCCGATGCGCACGCCCGGCGCCTTCGTGTCGATCAGCACCGAGCCGATGCCGCCTACGCCGGGGCCGAATCGCACGTACGCCAGGATCACGTCGGCATGGGGCCCATGCGTGGTGAAGATCTTGGTGCCGTTGATGCGGAAGCCCTCGCCGTCGGGCGTGGCGCTGGTCTTCAGCTCGGTGACGGCCGATCCGGCCTCGGGCTCGGTCATGCCAACCGAGATCAGCGTCTCGCCGCGCAGCAGCGGCGCCAGCCACTTGTCCTTCTGCGCCGGCGATCCGTACTCGGCCAGCACGCGGATCGCGCCGAAGTTGCCGGCCTGCACCACGTCCGCGCTGCGGGGGCAGTGGGCCGCCACGGCCTGGATGGCGATCACGGCGTCCATCAGCGTGCCGCCCTGGCCGCCGTCGGCCTCGGCAATCGTGATGCCGAGCAGGCCCTGCTCGGCCATCTTCTTCGCCACGTCCCACGGGTAGGCGTCGGTATGGGCGCGCTCGCGGGCGCCGGGGCGCAGTGCCTTTTCGGCAAAGCGGCTCACGGCGTCCTGGAATTCCTGCTGTTCGGGGGTGAGCTTGAAATGCATGGTGTCTCCGGTGAGGCTGGGTATGGGGATGGCTGCGCGCGCCGATCAGTCGGCCAGGCGCAGCACGCAGTCGACGCCGACCACGCCGTCGGCGCGCACGAACAGCGGGTTGATCTCGGCCTCGGCCACGGTGGCGCCGTCCAGCGCCGCCAGGCGAGAGAAGCGGACGATGGCGTCGGCCAGCGCGTCGACGTCGCCGCGCGGCAGGCCACGGAAGCCGCGCACGATGCGCGTGGACCGCACTTCGTCGATCATCTGCCGTGCGTCGGCCAGGCTCACGGGCGCCGGCCGCAGGCTGACGTCACGATGCAGCTCGGCCGTGATGCCGCCGGCGCCGAGCACGACGATGGGCCCCACCAGCGGGTCCAGCCGATAGCCGAGCATCAGCTCCAGCAGCCGGTCCTCCATGCGCTGGACGAGGATGCCGTCGACGCGGGCAGCCGGCGCGTGGGCGCGCGCGTTGGCCATCAGGCGCTGTACGGCGGCGGCCAGTTCGGCGTTGTCGCGCACGCCCACCTGCACGCCGCCGATCTCGGTCTTGTGCAGGATGTCGCGCGAGCACACCTTGGCGACCACCGGATACGGCACCGCGTGGGCCAGCGACGCCGGATCGACCAGCGCGGCCGGCGCCACGGGCACGCCCAGCGCCGCGAAGACGGCGCCGGCCTCGATCTCGCTGAGGTCGCCCTGCGTCGGCAGCCCGGCCGGCCACGCCAGCGGCGGCAGCGGCGCATCGGGCGCCGCCTGGCCCGCCCGGGCCGCGCGGAACAGGCAGGCCAGCGCATCGGCGCAGCTTTCGGGCGTGCGGAACGCGGGCACGCCGGCGTCCTGCAGCACCTGCAGCGACTGCGTGGCTTCCGGCGACAGGAACGCCAGCAGCGGCTTGCCGCCCACCGCCGATGCCTCGACGATGGGCCTGACCGCAAGCTGCGGATGAAACTGCGCCGACGACCCGGCCACGCACAACACGGCATCGCACCAGTCGCCCTGCAGCATCTGCTCCACGAGGTCGCGGTACTGCGCGCCGCTGGCGGCCAGCGTCAGGTCGATGATCGGCGTCTGCCGGATCTTCACGCCGCGCGTCGCCATGTGTGCGATGAAGGCGTCGGGCGGCGCCACGGCTTCCACGCCGGACAGGCCCAGGCGGTCCACCACCGTGGCCGCCCCGCCGCCGGTCGTCGTCACCACGGCCACGCGCGGCGCGCGGTCCAGCGCGGGCACCGTGCGCGCGTAGCGGCTGGCCAGCGGCGCCGCCTCGAACAGTGTTTCCAGCAGTTCCACGCGCATCGCGCCATGCTGGCGCAGAAAGGCGTCCACGGCCGCGTCGTTGCCGGCCAGCGCGCCCGTGTGCGACTGGGCAAGCGCCTCGCCCTGCGCCGAACGCCCGAGCTTGTAGACCAGCACCGGCTTGCCGGCGGCCCTGGCGCGGCGCAGCGCCGGACCCAGCACCGCCGCGTCGCGGATCGTTTCCAGGAACAGCAGGATGACCTCGGTGGCGGCGTCGTCGACCAGCAGGTCCACCAGCTCGCCCACGCCGATATCGCATTCGTTGCCCACCGACACGAGCTTGGCAAAGCCCATGCCGCGCGCCGCGCCCCGCGACAGCAGCGCGCCCAGCATCGACCCGCTCTGCGACACCACGCTGACGGGGCCGGCATGCAGCGCGTCCATCTCCAGCACCGCGTTGACGGACAGCACCGCGCCGCTATGGATGTCGACCACGCCGATGCTGTTCGGCCCCAGCACGCGCACGCCCAGCGCGCGCGCCTGCTCGGCCAGCGCCTGCTGCGCCGCCATGCCAGCCTGGCCCAGTTCCGCAAAGCCGTCGGAGAAGATGGTCACCACGCGCGCGCCCTGCGCGGCGCTCTGCGCCAGCGCCTCGGCCACGTGGGCGCCGGGCACCATCACGAACGCGTGGTCGATCGGCTCGGGCAGCGCGGCCACGCTCGGGTACGCGGCCAGCCCCATCACCTCGGTCCGGCCGGCGTTGACCGGCAGGATGCGGCCCTGGAAGCCGTGCTTGCGCATGAAGCGCAACGGCCGGGCCGTGTTCTTCTTCTCGTCGGCCGAAGCGCCCACCAGCGCCACGGCCTGCGGCGCGAACAGCGCGCGCGCCAGGTCCTTGCCCGTGGCGGCCACGGCGGGCGCGCCGGCCACGATTTCCTTGTCGACTCTCGTCATGACTGTTCCGTCTGCTTCGGTATCAATGAGGGGATGGCTTCAGCGCGCGCGCAGCGCACCGAGCCCCAGCGCGCGCACCGGGCGCGCGTCGAGCTGCCACAGCGCGTCCAGCAGGCTGGCGGCGCGGATCGTGCCCAGCACGGGGCCGGCCAGCTCCATGAACTTGTCTGCCAGCGTCGCGTCGTCGAGCGGCGCTTCGGGATCGCCGCGCCGGTAGGGCGCGAAGTGCTCGTGGCGGCGGCCGTCGGCCATCTCGATCGCCACGCGCGCGGCGCGCTGGCGCGGAAAGGCGGCGGTCAGCGCGGGATCGGCGGCCAGCGTGATGCGCTGCATCAGCGCGCGGATGGCGGGATCGGCCAGGCGCGCGGGGCTGAACGCATCGAGCCGCACCGCGCCGTGCAGGATGCCGTGCGCCACCACGTAGGGCAGGCTGAAGCGCGCCTCGAACGGCGTGGCCGGATGGAAGTTGCCGGTGACGTCCAGCGCCACCTGGTACGCCTGCACGTGCACGGCGGCAATGCGCGACGGATCGAGGTCATGGTCGCGCACGAGCTGCATCGCGGCGTCGATGGCGGCGAACGTGTGGCCGCAGCAGCCGTGGTTCTTCTGCGTGATGCGCGTGACGTGGAAGTCGCTGCCCAGGCCGTCGGTGACGCGCGACCAGTCCGGGCTGCCGCCCAGCGCCGCGCCAAAGCCGGCGTCGCCTTCCAGGATGTCGCGCACGCCGGTCACGCCATGCGCGGCGCCCTGCGCGGCCAGCACGCCGGTCTGGGCCGCATGGCCCGCGTGCAGCGCCTTGGTCATCGCATCGGAGCGGAAGGCCTGCTGCAGCCCCGAGGCAAACGTGGTGGCCGTGGCCATCGCATGGCCTGCCACGCCGGCATCGCCCGGCGCCAGCAGCAGCGCGCCGGCCGCCGCCGCGCCAATGCAGCCGACCGTGCCGGTGGTATGGAAGTAGCGGTAGTGCGCGGGCTGGATCGCCGCGCCGATACGCGTGGAGACCTCGTAGCCGGCCCCCACGGCGCGCAGCAGGTCGGTGCCGCTGGCGTCGCACTGCTCGGCCACGGCCAGGGCGGCGGCGATGGTCGGGCAGCCCGGGTGATAGACCGCGTCGCGGTAGATGTCGTCGAACTCGGCCGCGTGCGACACGCTGCCGTTGATCCACGCGGCCAGCGCCGGGAAGGCCGTGGTGCCATGGCCCAGCACGGTACTGTGTCCCACGCCCAGTTCGGCGCGATGGGCCGCCATCAGTTGCTGGCCCGGCGCCATCGGCACGCCGGCCAGCAGCGCGGCAAACCAGTCGATCACCACGCGCCGGGCGTGGTGCTGTACGTCGTCGGGCAGCGGCGCATGGGCCTGGCTGCCGACATAGTCGGCAAATCGGTCGATCAGCATGCCGGGGGTCTCCGGTGGTCTCCTCTGGAATGCCTCCATCGTACGAACCGCCACCGGCCCAGCTTTGACATTTGGTGAAAGCTCCCGAGCCCGGCCGCGTATCCGGCCCGGCCCGGGCTGGTGCATACTCGGCGCACGCCGTTTTGCGCGCAGCTTTTCCTTCCGGAGCACGCCCGACCCATGGACATGGACATTCCTTCGCTTGCCATCCTGATTGCCGCCGTGGAAGAGAAGAGCCTGTCACGTGCGGCCGAGCGCGAGAACCTGGTCACCTCCGCCGCCAGCAAGCGGATTGCCGAGCTGGAACGGCGCGCGGGCACGGCGCTGCTGCGCCGCCACGGGCGCGGCGTGGAGCCCACGCCGGCCGGCGCCATGCTCTACCAGCGCGCCAAGGCCATCGTGCGCAGCGTGCAGCTTGCGCAGGACGCGCTGGCGGCCTACTCGCTCGACGGCATCGCCAAGATCCGGCTGGCGTCCAACCGGTCGACCATCCTGCAGTTCCTGCCGGCCGACATCAGCGGCTTCCTGAAACACGACCCCGAGGCCCGCATCGACCTGGTGGAAGCGTTCAGCTTCGACATCCCGCGCATGGTCTCCAACGGCGATGCCGACATCGGCATCTACCACGCGCGCAGCCCCAGCCCCGGCGTGCACTCGCTGCCATACCGCCAGGACCGCGTGGGGTTGGTGGTGCCGCGCGGGCATCCGCTGGAGGCACGCGGCGCGCTGCATCTGGAAGAGGCGCTGGACTACGACTTCCTGGGCTACTTTCCGCGCCACACGTTCGACGCGTTCCTGACGCTGGTGTCCGGCACGATCTCGCGGCCGCTGACCGTCAAGACGCAGGTGTCGAACTTCGAGGCGCGCTGCCGCATGGTGCGCGAGGGCCTGGGCCTGGCCGTGGTGCCCGAGGGCATCGCCCGCAACTACCTGCAGATGATGGGCCTGTCGCTGCTGACGCTGAAGGACGACTGGGCCGAGCGCGCGTTCTATGTCTGCGTGCGCGACCGCGACAGCCTGCCATCGGCCGTGGGCCGGCTGCTGGAATACCTGAGCCGCTGCGCCGCGATGGAGCAGCATTTCCTGAAGCCCAGGTAGCCGCGGCCGCGCCGCACGGCAAGAACGCAGCGTTTCTGTTTCGTCAAAGCTCGGCGCCGCCGTCTTTCTAAGATGGTCCCAGGGCTACCGCGCCAGCGGCAGGCCCCATGACAAGAGACACACGGAGACAGCGATGAAAGACTTCCTGCGGCGCTCGGCCGCCGGCGTACTGCTTTTTTGCGCCGCGACAGCCCATGCCCAGCAACCGTACCCGTCGAAGCCGATCCGCGTGGTCGTGGCGTTCACGGCCGGCGGCACCACCGACATCCTGGCGCGCGAGGTGGCGCAGCAGATGGGCAAGGCGCTGGGCCAGAGCGTGGTGGTGGAAAACCGCCCCGGCGCCGGCGGCAACATCGGCACGGACTTCGTCGGCCGCAGCGACCCCGACGGCTACACACTACTGGCCACGTCGGTGGGCCCCGTGGCGATCAATCCCACGCTGTACAGCCGCCTCAAGGTCAACCCGCAGACCGACCTGCAGGCCGTGGCGCCCATCGCCGACGTGCCCAACGTGATGGTCGTCAGCCCCGGCGTGCCGGCCAAGACCGTGCAGGAGTTCATCGCCTACGCCAAGGCGCACCCGAACCAGCTCAACTTCAGCTCCACCGGCGTGGGCACGGCCGCGCACCTGTCCGGCGTGCTGTTCAACGAGAGCGCGGGCACCAAGACGACCCACGTGCCGTACAAGGGCGCCGACGCGCTGAACGACCTGCTGGCCGGCCGCGTGCAGTTCATGTTCGCGACTGTGCCGTCGGTGATCTCGCATATCCGCGGTGGGCAACTGCGCGCGCTGGCCGTGACGTCGCGCAAGCGGTCGAGCGCGCTGCCCGACGTGCCGACCATGGCCGAGGCCGGCGTGCGCAACGTGGTGACGGGCGCGTGGTTCGGCCTGTTCGCGCCGAAGGGCACGCCGCCGGAGATCGTCGCCAGGCTGAACCGCACCGTGACCGACGCGCTGTCGCAGCCCGAGATGCGCAGCAAGCTCGCGCAGCAGGGCGCGGAGGCGATGAGCCTGACGCCCGACGCGTTCGGCAAGTTCGTCGTGGCCGAGTACCAGGCGTGGAAGCCCGTGGTGGTCAGCTCGGGCGCGCGCATCGACTGACCGGCACCCGTCGCGCCATGCCGGCCTGCCATGCAGCATGGCCGGCCCGCGCCGGTGCGGCTATCGCACATTGCATCGCACAACCGGGGGCTGACCCTGACGCCGGCCGCCCGGTTCCTCGCCGATAATCGCCCGGCCGGCGCCGTCCGGCCGAGAGCCCCGGGGCGCCGCCACCGGGTGCGAGCAGAACATCAGTGAAGGAGATGTAGTGCGTATCAAGCGTCAAGCCGCGCGCGCCGCGTGCGGGATGGCCGTTGCCATCGCCACCCTGTCCACCCCGTCCGCCTTTGCCGCGGACGCCTGGCCCAGCAAGCCGATCAAGGTCATCGTGCCGTACACGCCGGGCGGGTCCACCGACACCGTGTCGCGCGTGGTGTTCGAGCGCGTGTCCCAGAGCCTGGGCCAGCCGATCATCATCGAGAACAAGCCCGGCGCCAACAGCACGCTGGGCGTGGGCGTGGCCGCGCGCTCGGCGCCGGACGGCTACACGTTCGTGTCGGTGCTGGCCGCGTACAGCGCCAACATGTCGCTGTACTCCAAGCTCAGCTACAAGCCGTCGGACCTGACACCAGTGGCGGAAATGGCAGAACTGCCGTTGTTCCTGTTTGCCAGCAAGAAGGTGCCCGCCAGGAGCGTCGGCGAGCTGGTCGACTACGGCCGCAAGCATCCGGACGCGCTGACGTTCGGCTCCAGCGGCGTCGGCAGCTCGGCGCATCTGACCGGCGAGCGGCTGGCGATGGAATCGAAAGTCCGCATGACGCACGTGCCGTACAACGGCAGCGCGCCGATCCTGCCCGCGCTGGTGGCCGGCGAGGTCTCCGTGGCGTTCGACCCGCTGCTGGTGCCGATGCCGCATGTGAAGTCCGGCAAGATCAACGTGCTGGCCGTGGCATCCGCCAAGCGCTGGCCCGGCGAGCCCAACATCCCGACCATGGAGGAGTCCGGCTTTCCCGGCTTCATCATGAGTTCGTGGACCGGCCTGCTGGCCCCGGCCGGCACGCCGCAGCCGGTGGTCGACCGCATGGCGAAGGAGATCGCGGCCGCCACGCGCAGCCCCGACGTGGCGAAGAAGCTGACCGAGCTGGGCTTCATCCCGGTGGGCAGCACGCCCGACGAGTTCCGCAAGCTGATCGAGCGCGACACCACGCGCTACGCGCAGATCGTGAAGGCCGGCAAGATCACGCTCGACTGAACGGCAGCCGGCCCGCACGGGCGGGCGGTTTCCACCGGAAGCCGGCCCGCCCGCACCTTCACTGCGCAGTCAGAGATTTTGATACTTCTAACAAATCTCTTCAGACGCAATCAAAAAAGATTCAATTACGGAAGGTGACGCGACCGCCAACAATGCAGTGACGATGGTTCCCCGGCGAACGATGTCATGGGCCTGGCTGCGTCTGCTTCTTACCCACCCTTCCGCAACGATGGTCCGGAGCCGGACGCGCCCACGCCGCGCGTGACGCTGGGCGCCGCCGCGCTGGTGGCGCTGTCCGTGCATGCCACGCCGGCCGCCGCCCAGGCCACGGCGCGCTGCGGCAGCGACATCTCGGGCAGCTTTCCGACCGGCGTGCTGTGCCAGCCGGCCATCGGCACGGCGGCCGTGCTGGGCACGCTGCCAGGCGCCACGTTCGGCGGCACCACCGCCTCCAGCCTGCGGGCATTCGGCCGACAGGCCAGCGCGTCGGTGACCGTGGACGGCGCGACGATTACGAACAGCGCCACGGTCAGCAACGCCCATGGGGTCCAGGCCCAGGTCACGGGCGCGCCCGGCGACGCCACGGTGACGTTCTCGGGCGGCGCCACTGGCATCACGCTAACCGGCGCGACTGCGCTGGACGGCGCCAACGCGCTCAACAACACGGCGGGCGCGGCGTCGATCTCGGTCACGGCCGGCACGGCGCTCCAGATCACCAACCTCGTCAACGGCAACGACCATGACGGGCTGGACGCCAACAACACCGGCGGCGGCAATGCCAGCATCGTGCACAACGGCACGGGCCAGATCTCGGTGGTGGGCGGCAACGGCGTCCATGGCCGCGCAGTGGGCGCCGGCACCATCTCCGCGACGGTCGGCAGCGGCGTGTCGATCATCGTCGACAACACCAACGGCGTGGCGGACCCCGCCGACCCCGGCCTGGAAGCGGGCAAGGCCAACCACGCCGGCATCTGGGCCCGCACCGTCGGCAGCGGCGCGATCACGATCGACAACGGCGCCAGCATCCGGTCCATCGACGAGAACGCGTTCGGCATCCTGGGCTGGGGCGGCACGGGCGCGGTCAGCATCCGCAATACGGGCGCGATCACGACCGACGGCACGGCCGGCAGCGCGCTGCGCGCCGCCGCCACCACCAGCGGCGACATCACCATCGTCAACCGTGGCGCCCTGACGACCACCGGGATACAGGGCCACGGCATCTACGTCAGCGGCGGCGCCACCGACGGCAACATCGCCGTGGAGAACCACGGCACGCTGACCGTGGGCAGCCCCGCCAACGCCGGCGACGCGGAGGGGTCGCGCGCCATCTACGTGATCGCGCGCGGCGCCAGCAACGCCCAGGTCACGGGCTCGGGCGACATTACCGTGCGCGGCGCGCCGACCTCGGGGCGCGGCTACGGCATCATCATGAGCGCGGTCAACGGCACGTCGACGGTGGACTATTCCGGCAACATCACGGTGGTCGGCAACGGCGCGGGCGCCATTCGCGCCCATTCGAACACCAACGCGACGACGGTGGACTACCACGGGGGCAAGCTCGAAACGTTCAACGCCAACGCCAACGGCATCTACGCCACCAATGATTCAGCCACCGCGCCCGTGACCGTGCGCGCGTCGGGCACCATCGTCACCCATGCCGACAACGGCGGCGGCGACGGCTCCGGCGGCGGCTCGTTCGGCCTGCAGGCCACCACGCTGGGCGGCCCGGTCAGCATCGACTTCCAGGGCGGGCAGATCGACGTCAACGGGTCGGGCGCGGGCATCGTCGCCGGCTCGGGCTTCAGCGGCGGCACCGGCGCGGGCAGCGTCACCGTCCGCAACGCCGGCGCGATCCTCGCGCGCGGCGCCACCCAGCGCGGCATGCGCAGCTTCAGCAGCACCGGCGCGCAGCAGATCACGAACACCGGATCGATCCAGACGCTCGGCGTAGCCGACTCGCAAGGCATCCTGGCCCAGGCGACTGCCGCCGCGGCCATCACCGTGGCCAACAGCGGCGGCATCCAGACCGTCGGCAACAACGCATCCGGCATCGAGGCCACCACGCAGGGCACGGTCGACGTCACCAGCACCGGGCCGATTTTGGCGGGATGGGGCACCAGCGCCGGCATCCGCGTGGGCGGCGCGGCGCAGGCCGTGCAGAACGGGGCCGGACTGTCGGCGCTCAGCGACGTGGCGGTGGCGGCCGACAACGGCGCGGCGGGCAGCTTCGTGCTGCGCAACACGGGCGCGATGACGGGCGTGGTCACCGCCGCCACGTCGGCCACGCAGATCGCCAACGCCGGGGCCTGGAACCTGCGTCGGTTCATCGACGGCAGCGGCACGGGGGTCCGCGACACGTGGCAGGTGGCGGTGGCCAACCTGGGCACGAGCGGCGCCAACAGCGTCGACAACGGCGGCACGCTGTCGCTGGCGCCGCAGCCAGTCGGCACGGCCGCCACGCGCAGCCCGGCCGACGCCATCGCCACGTTCGACGCCACCGGCGCCTACTTGCCGCTCGGCCAGTCGGCCAACGCGCCGGTGCTGGGCGGCGCGGTGCAGGGGCAATTGCTGGGCGTGCGGACGTTCACGAACAGCGGCACCATCGACGTGGCCGGTGGCGGCACGGCCGTCGGCAACGTGCTGGTGATCACCGGCGGGCAGACGCCCGGCGCCGATGGCGGCGGCACATTCGTGTCGAACGGCGGCGCGCTCAAGCTCAACACGGTGCTCAACGAAGGCGGCGCGGCCAGCCGGTCCGACATGCTCGTCGTCGACGCCACCGCCACCGGCCCGGGCGGGCCGACCCGCATCGCCGTGAACAACGTGGGCGGCGCGGGCGCGCTGACCAACGGCGCCGGCATCGCGCTGGTCGAGCTGACCAACAAGGCGCCGTCGGCCAGCGACCCCAACGCGTTCGCGCTGAACGGCCGTGCCGTGGCCGGGGTCTACGAGTACCGCCTGTTTCGAGGCGACCAGGCCGGCGCCAATCCGGACGTCTGGTACCTGCGCTCCGAGCGCAGCCCCGAGCCCACGCCAACCCCGCAGGCGCTGTACCGGCCCGAGGTGGCCGCCTACCTGGCCAACCAGCGGCTGGCCGGGCAGATGTTCGTCCACAGCCTGCACGACCGGCTGGGCGAGCCGCAGTACGTGGAATCGCAGGGCTTCGACCGGGCGGAGGACAAGCCGCGCGCGGGCTGGCTGCGCGCCGTGGGCAACTGGCAGGGCAGCCGCAGCAAGGACGGCGTGTACAAGACCAGCACCGACTCGTTCCTGCTGCACGGCGGGCTCGAACTCGCCAAGTGGCACCTGGGCTCTGAGACCGACCGCGCGCACGCCGGGCTGATGGCCAGCTACGGCAACGCCCGCACCGACGCGGACGCCGCCGGCAACGCGTTCCACGCGCGCGGCAAGGTGGAAGGCTGGAGCGTCGGCGCGTACGGCACGTGGTACCAGAACGACGAGAACCGGCTGGGCGCCTACGTCGACACGTGGTTCCAATACGGCTGGTTCACCAACCGCGTGGAGGGCGACCTGCTGCCCTCGGTGCGCTACCACGCGCAGGGGCTGGCGCTGTCGGGCGAGGCGGGCTACGCGGTGCCGCTGCGCGACGGCTGGGTGGTGGAGCCGCAGGCGCAATTGATCTACGTCGACTACAACGAGGACGATGTCACCGAGCCCAACGGCACGCGCGTGAACGGCGCCGACAGCTCAGGCGTCATCACCCGGCTCGGCGTGCGCACGCACCGCACCTACGACCGCGCCGACGGCCGTAAGTACCAGCCGTACCTGACCGTGAACTGGTGGTACAGCGACACGGACAGCAACATCGCGTTCAACCAGATCCCGGTGGGCACCCTCTATCCCCACAACCGGATGGAGCTGAAGCTGGGCCTGAACGCGGACCTGGGCAAGGGCCGCACGGCCTGGGCCAATGTCTCGGGCTCCTGGGGCCAGCAGAACTACTACCAGTACGCGGCCCGCGTCGGCTTCAAGTACACCTGGAAGTAGCCGTCCAGGGGCGCCGCCCGAGAAAATTCATATCGTTCGCCGAAAGAAGTGAATGCCGCACCCGGTGCATCGTCGATACCATTTCCGTCGAACCCGGCACAACTGGCGGAGAACACGATGCGACGAGCACTGAAATGGATGGCGGCGGCCCCGCTGGCGATGGCGTTGGCCGGCGCGGCACACGGGCAGTCTTCCCGATACGAGAATCTGGCGGGCACGCCGTTCCAGGGCGGCTACCCGACCCGCCAGGGCATTACCGCGCTGCAGGACGAGCTGTACTTCCAGCGCGCGGTGCAGAGCTACATCTGGGCGCTGCCGGCGCTGAACATGTACGGCATGAAGGAAGGCTCGGAGAAGACGTTCGGCAAGGGCTACAACGTGCTGCCGATCTGGAAGGACCGGCTGAACGCCAAGACGCGGGTCACCACGCCGAACTCGGACGTGATCTACGCCATGGGCTACCTGGACCTCAAGGAGGACGGGCCGATGGTGATCGAGGTGCCGCCGGGCCTGCAGGGCATCCTCGACGACTTCTTCCAGCGGCCGATCTGCACGGAAGGCGAGATCGAAGGCCGCCGCTGGTGCGGCGACGTGGGCCTGCCCGGGCCCGACAAGGGCAAGGGCGGCAAGTACCTGCTGCTGCCGCCCGACTACCGCGGCGAGGTGCCGCCGGGCTACATCACCATGCGCTCGCGCACCTACGGCGTATTCGTGTTCTGGCGCGGCTTCTTCAAGGACCCGAAGGCGCTGGCCGAGCCGGTGCGCGTGATGGAACAGACCCGCATCTACCCGCTGGGCAAGGAGGCATCGGCGCGGCCGATGCAGTTCCCGAACGCGTCGGGCGTGCCCGTCGACATGCTGTACCCCACCGACGGCTCGGCCTTCGACATGCTGGCCCGCTACATCGCGCACGAGTACGCCGACCCGCAGGACATGGAAATGCGCGGCATGCTGGCCGCGCTGGGCATCCGCAAGGACAAGCCGTTCGCGCCGGACGCGCGGCAGCGGGCGCTGCTGGACAAGGCCGCGCGCACGGCAGCCAAGATGGCGCACGTGGCGTCTTACGAGCCGCAGACCATCGTCGAGAACGGCCTCTGGTACCCGGACCGGCGCTGGCTCAACGTCTTCCCGGGCAACGCCACGTTCACGGCCGAGACGTTCAACTATATCGACCCGCGCACCGGGTTCTTTGCCAACGCCTACTCGGCCAGCCCGGGCATGGCCGTGGAAATGGTGAACGTGGGCGCCAAGTATCCGGCGACGTTCGTCGATGCCGACGGCAAGTTCCTGAGCGGCGGTAACCGCTACAAGCTGACGCTGCCGAAGGACGTGCCGGCCGCGCTGTTCTGGTCCGTCACGATCTATGACTCGCTGAAGGCGACCGGCGTCGACAACGGCCAGCCCTTCCCGTCGATCAACACGATGGACAAGCCCGCGCAGAACGCCGATGGATCGACCGACATCTACTTCGGGCCGACATCGCCGGGCGAGGGCCGCAACTGGCTGCGCACGCTGCCGGGGCAGGGCTACTTCGTGATCCTGCGGCTGTACGGCCCGACCCAGGCGTTCTTCGACAAGGCGTGGAAGCCGAGCGACCTGGTCAGGCAGAAGTAGCGCCGCCGGCGGCGGCGCGGCGGATGTCAGCGCTGCCGCTGCTGCCAGGCCTCGTACAGGTCGAGCTCGCCCTGCTGCCGCACGGGCAGGTACTGGATGGTCATCGACTGCTCGGCGAAGGGCCGGGCCAGGTCGGCGTAGATGGCCGCCGTGGACAGCCCGAACGGCTCGCCATCGTCGTTCGAATAGGCGTAGGCCACCTCGGTCACGCCGGCCAGCCGCATCGCCGCCATGCACATCGGGCACGGGTGGCCGCTGGCGTAGACCGCGCAGCCGGCCAGGCTGGGGCTGCCGAGCTTGTGGCTGGCGGCGCGGATGGCGTTCAGCTCGGCGTGCGACGTCGGGTCCTGGGTCTTGTGGATCTCATTGACGGCCGTGGCGATGACCTGGCCATCGCGGACGATCACGGCGCCGAACGGGCGGCCGCCCGCTTCCATGTTGGCGCGCGCCAGGCGGATGGCTTCCTGCAGATACTGTTGGGCTTGCGTCATGCTCGGTCTCCATCGTGCGAAGGGTCCGATCATAACCGCTGCGCCGTGTACTAAGCTGAAGCAGGCCACGCGCTTCACCGGCTGGAAGCCGTGCCGTGCCAGCGGTGCAGCCGGGCGTTTTCGCGGCGGGGTGCCATGTCTCGCTTTCCCTTGCGCCTTCCCTGGCGCTTCTCCATCCGGCTGGCCGGCGCGCCGCTCGTTGCCATGCTGGCCACCATGGGCGGCGCCCTGGCGGCCGAGCCGCCGAGCGCGCTGACCGTCACGTTCCTGCATCCCGACACGTACCAGGACGCCTCGCGCCACGCCGGCTACGGCAGCGACGCGCAGGTGCTGCAGGCGATCCGCCAGCACCTGCAGAAGCTGGCCGCCCGTGGGCTGCCGCCCGGCTACGCGCTGTCGATCGAAGTGCTGGACATCGACCTGGCCGGCTACGTCGACTGGCGCTACCCAAGCGGCCTGCGCATCGTGCGCGACGCCACGTGGCCGCGCATGACGCTGCGCTACGTGCTGACGCACGGCGACGAGACGCTGGCCACGCGCGAGGAACGCATCCACAACATGCACTTCAACTGGGGCGTCAACCTGTACGGCCCCAGCGACCCGCTGCGCTACGAGAAAGCCATGCTCGACGACTGGTTCGAGCGCGCCATCGCGCGGCGCGTGCAGGGCTAGGTCCGCAGCCGGGCCGCGACTAGACTGGGTAGATCGCCACGCGGACCGGAGCCCTGCCATGGCCGACGCCACCTCCACCGACCCGCCCGTCAGCCATTCGACGCTGGCCTTCGGGCGCCTCTACAGCGACGACGCCGGCGAATCGCATTTCGGCGCGCTGTCGTTCGACATGCACGAGCGCGACTTCGCCCCGCCGGCGCCAGCGTTCCGCGTCTCGCGCCTGGACCCGGCCGAGCGGCAGGGTTTCCTGGTCATCCCCACCGGCTGGGTCGGCCAGTTCCATCCCGCGCCGGTGCGCATGTGGATCTTCGTGCTCGATGGCGAGATGGAGTTCGAGGCATCGGACGGCGAGCGCCGCGCGCTGGTACCGGGCAACGCACTGCTGCTGGAGGACACGCACGGCAAGGGCCACGCCAGCCGCGTGATCGGCGGCAATATCGCCACGCTGGCCATGGTGCAGATGCCGGGGGCCGCCGGTTGAGCGCGCCGATGCCGACGCCGGATGGGCCGCACCCGCCACCGCCTGCGCCGCCGACCGGCGTCCCGTCGGGCTTCCGGCAGGGCATCATCACGGCCATCACGGTGCTGCTGGGCTTTTCGCTGGCGTTCTGGCGTTTCTGGGGGTTCGAGAGTCCCGGCCACTGGGGCGCCAGCGCGCTGCTGGCCGCGTTGTGCCTGATCGTCGCGGTGGCGCTGCAGATTCTGGCCCTGTTTCGCGCGCTGCGGCTGGAAGACGACAGCATCCCGGAATACCGCAAGACCGTACGCTGGTTCATTGCGTCGGCGGTGGCACTGCTGGTGGGGCTGACCATCGCCATGCTGGATGCCGCCATCGCCACGGACGCGGTCTGACCGATCCGGCGGGGGGCGCTACCGGAACATCCCCGGCGCGTAGGTCTTGACGAAAAACGCCAGCGTGATGCACGACGTGGCCAGCAGCGTGCCCGCCCGCACCACGCGCGGCGGCGTGAGCTTGCCGAGCAGCGCGCCGCCGTAGCCGCCCAGCACCGCGCCGATCAGCATCGCCAGCGTCTCTGGCCAGCGCACGGCTCCCGCCACGATAAAGGCGATCACGGCCACCGCGTTGGCGGCGCTGACCATCAGCGTGCGCGGGGCATTGAGCCGCTTGATGTCGCGGCTGTCGAGCAGGCCCCACATGGCGATCATCATGATGCCGACGGCCCCGCCGAAATAGCCGCCATAGACGCCCAGCGCGAACTGCACGGCCAGCACGGCATTGGCGTGGACATGGCAGCGCCTGCGCAGCGCCTCGCCCAGTTGGCGCCCGAACGCCAGCGCCACGCAGGCCACCAGCAGCAGCCACGGCAGCACGAACGTGAACGCGGCCGATGGCGTGCGCAACAGCAGCAGCGCCCCGGCCAGCCCGCCGCACAGCGTGGCCACCAGCAGCGCCCGCAGCGACACGGCGCCCACCGGGCCCAGCCCGTCGCGATAGGCCCACGCGCTGGCGAGCCCGCCCGGAAACAGCGCCACGGTGCTGGACGTGTTCGCCTGAACCGGTGGCACCCCGGCGGCGATCATCGCCGGCAGGCTGACGAACGAGCCCCCGCCAGCCAGGGCATTCATCGCGCCAGCCACAAATCCAGCGCCAAGAACCATCAGTATCGGATCCATGGACGGAATGCTATGCACCGGCGGCCCGGTCCGCAATCTGGCATTTCCGGTGCTAGACTTCGGCGCATCCGAAAGCAGAGGAGCGTTGCGGTGCGTTTCGACCTGACCGACATGCGGCTGTTCCTGAGCGTCGTGGAATGCGGCAGCCTGACCCACGGCGCCCGCGCGATGCACCTTGCGGTGGCGTCCGTCAGCGAGCGCATCGCCGGCATGGAGGCCGCGCTGGGCGCGCCGCTGCTGGAACGCAACCGGCGCGGCGTGCGGCCCACCGCGGCGGGCGAGGCGCTGGTGCGCCACGCGCGCTCGATCCTGGGCCAGGTGGAGCAGATGCGCGGCGAACTGCGCCACTACGCCACGGGCCTCAAGGGCCGCATCCGGCTGCTGTCGAATACCGCCGCGCTGGCTGCCTTCCTGCCGCCCCCCCTGTGCCGCTTCCTGGCCGCCCATCCGGACCTGTCGGTCGACCTGGGCGAGCGTCCCAGCGCGGAGATCGTCCAGGCGCTGGCCGAGGGCCGCGCCGACCTGGGCATCGTCGCCGACATCACCGATGTCTCGACGCTCCAGACCCACCGCATCGCCCAGGACCAGCTCGTGGTCGTGGCCGGCCGGATGCATCCGATTGCCACGCAGGAAACGGTGGCGTTTGCGGACATCGTGGGCGA
The DNA here is from genome assembly GCF_049393795.1 of Cupriavidus sp. H18C2. Lineage (NCBI taxonomy): Bacteria > Pseudomonadati > Pseudomonadota > Betaproteobacteria > Burkholderiales > Burkholderiaceae > Cupriavidus > Cupriavidus sp. H18C2. The sequence goes on from NZ_CP186011.1 coordinate 1,849,751, forward strand.
GCCGATCGTCGGCGTGGCCGACACGGCGCTGGAATCGCACCTGGCCGAGCGCGCCGCGCGGCTGGGGCGCCAGCTGCACTACCGCGTGCAGCTTCGCAACGTCGAGCATGTGGCGATGCTGGTCGACGCCGGCATCGGCATCTCGATCGTGTCCGACGCACTGGCGCAGACCATGCCGCGCGGGCTGGCCATCCTGCCGCTGTCCGAACCCTGGGCGACCCGCCGCCTCTATCTCTGCGCGCGCGATTTCCAGGCGCTGACGCCCCACGCGCAACTGCTGGCGCGGCAACTGACCGAAGGCTGACGGCCGCGCTCAAGTCGGGCCCGCGGAAAGCCGTAAAATCCCGGGACATCGTCTGGAAGCAATCCCATGAAGCAAGTATTCCTGCTGGCCCTGGCCTGCCTGGCCGGCGCGGCCCATGCGCAGTCCACCGTGGGCGCCGTCGCGGCGCCGCTGGGGCTGGAGCTGGGCAAGACCCAGTGCGCAAGGCTGACGCCCGGCCCGAACCGCGAGAAGACCGGCAAGACGCCGTGGGCCGGCGGCGACGCCTTCGAGCTGCGCCACCTCGACCGATTCAACCTGCCCGGACTGACGCGCGCGGTCGTCAATTGCGATGCGCAGGACCTGGTGACGCTGGTGACGCTGACCTTCGACCGCACCGCGCTGGACGACGTCACGCACAAGCTCGACGCGCGCTACGAATCGAAGCGCAAGACCGACGCCAACGCCCAGAACGCCTACGCCGAGTGGGCGGCCGCCAATGGCACGCTGGAACTGCTGTACGCCCGCGACGGCAAGCAGTTCACCGTGGCGTACTGGGGCAAGGGCGCCAAGGCGCGCTACTTTGCCTATGGCAGCAACCCGGACAAGGCGCCCGCCGCCTCGGCTGCGCCCGCCCCCGCCAAGGTGCCGGCTGCGCTCTAGCCGGTTGCCCGGCAAGGTGTAATCTTCAGCCTGCATCGGGATGCCGCCGGCGTCCCGCCTGACTGGAGAATCCCCATGACTTCCAAAGCCTCCGCCCGCCGGCAGGCGTTCCGGCAGCAGGTGGCGGCGCGCCAGGCGCTGCTGATGCCCGGCGCGTTCAACGCCATGAGCGCGCGCGTGATCGAGGACCTCGGCTTCCAGGCGGTCTACCTGACCGGCGCGGGCGTCACCAACATGTCGTTCGGACTGCCCGACCTGGGCTTCATCGGCTTGAGCGACATCGCCGAGCACACCGCCCGCGTGCGCGACGCCGTGGACCTGCCGCTGCTGGTGGATGCGGACACCGGGTTCGGCAACGCGCTGAACGTGCACCACGCGGTGCGCACGCTGGAACGGGCCGGCGCCGATGCCATCCAGCTCGAAGACCAGGTGATGCCGAAGAAGTGCGGCCACTTTGCCGGCAAGCAGGTCATCGGCACGGGCGAGATGGTCGGCAAGATCCGGGCCGCCACCGACGCGCGCGACGACCCCGATTTCCTGATCGTGGCCCGTACCGATGCGGCGGCCGTGCACGGCATCGACGACGCCATCGACCGGGGCCACCGGTTTGCCGAAGCCGGCGCGGACATCCTGTTCCTGGAGGCCATCGAGGACCTGCGCGACATCGAGCGGCTGCCCGGCCTGTTCGACGTGCCGCTGCTGATCAACATCGTGATCGGCGGCAAGACACCGGTGCAGGGCCGCGACGCGCTGGAGCGGATGGGCTACGGCCTGGTGCTGTACGCCAACGCCGCGTTGCAGGGCGCCGTGCGCGGCATGCAGCAGGCGCTGGACCTGCTGCAGACCCAGGGCCAGATGACCGAGGACCCCGCCATCGTCGTCCCGTTCGGCGAACGCCAGCGGCTGGTGCGCAAGCCGCGCTACGACGAGCTGGACGGCCGCTATCAGAGCGACGACTGACGCGACGACTGACACCGATCACTCAGACACCTGGATCGACGGCCAGCAGCCACAGCGACGCCACGCCCACGATCACGAGGCTCAGCGCCCAGACCGCGTCGAGGTTGAACCAGCTGCGCGAGACCAGTTGCGGGCCGACGTAGCGCCACGCCAGCCACGCCAGCGCGCCGCCCGCCACGAGCATCGCGGCGGTGTGGATGGCCGCCACCAGCAGCGCGGTGCCGGCGTTGCCGAAGGCCAGCGTGGTGGCCGCCTGGTGCCCGGCATCGGGCGCGGTGCAGAGGCCCAGATAGATCGGCAGGAGCATCAGCCCGGCACCGTGGGCCAGCGCCACCGCAAACGACCAGAGCATCAGCCGTGACGGCGGGATGCGCGCCAGCACGCGCGGATGCCGGCGCCGGCACAGCAGCACCACGCCGCAGGCCGTCACCAGCACCGCCGCCGTCATGCGGATCGTTGGCGCCCATGCGGCCAGCGCGGCCAGCAGGCCGAACGGCAGCGTGAGCGCGAGCACGGCCACCGCGTGGCCCACGCCAAGGTAGCCCAGCGACACCGGCAACTGCCGGCCACTGCGCGCGAGCATCGCGCCGGAGACGGCCAGCGGCCAGCCCATCGCCGGGTTGATGCCGTGGTAGAGGCCGCTCGCCACCACGGCGACCCACAGGCCGATCGGCTCCCAGCTTGCGGTCAAGCGTGCTCCGGCGCCTGCACCGACGTGTAGCAGAACGAATCGGTCGAGCAGTCGCCGCCTTCGAGCCGGATCTGATGCGCGCGGTAGCCGTCGGGGAACGTCACGCGAAACCGGTCGTCGAGCGTCAGCCCGCCCTCGGGGCCGGCGTGGGCCATCACCTGCGTGCCGGGCACGCCGTCGGGATAGAACTGGTCGTCCCAGGTGGAATACAGCGAATTGGTCCAGTACACGCGCCGCCCGTCGCGGCTGATCTCCACCATCTGCGGGCCGCCCGCGAACGGCTGGCCATCGGGATGCGGCGTGCGCCGGACGATGCCGCCCACGTGCACCGATCCGGTCTGCCGGGGCTTGCGCGGGTCGCTGACGTCGTACTGGCGCATCTCGCCCGTGCCCCAGCACGACACGTACAGGAAGCGGTCGTCCAGCGACAGGTCGATATCGGTCACCAGCGGCGGCACGGCGCCAAAGCCCTTGAGCAGTGGCGGCAGGTCGTCGGCGGCGGCCGGCTCGGGCGGGATCGTCGCGGTCTTCTCGATATGGAACTGGCCGCCCTCGCGCCACCACGTCCAGATCGAGCCTTCCAGGTTGGTCGTGTCGACCACCACGCCAACAAAGCCGTACTCGCGCACGGGGTCGTGCGCGGGACGCACCTCCAGCGCCATCTGGTGCTGCGCGCCAAGGTCGATGGTCTGCACGTTGCGCCGCGCGCGCAGGTCCCAGAAGTGCAGCCGGTGGCCATAGCGGTTGGCCAGCAGGTCTTCGGGCACCAGCCCGCGCTCGAACTGCGGCGGCAGCGCCCATTCGCTCGACACCATGTAGTCGCGCGGCAGGTTCCACCAGAAGTCGTAGTGCTTGTCCTGCGGGCCGCGGTCAATCTCCCAGCGGCCCAGCACCTCGAATGTCTCGCAGTCCATGATGAAGATGCCCGGCGCGCCGTCGGTGCCGTCGGGGCCGGCGCCGCCCAGCGTGCTGACGTAGATGCCATCCGGGCCGCAATGCACTGTGTGCGGGCGCGAATAGCCGGTCTTGCGGAACACTTCCTCGGGTTCGATGACCTTGTGGATGCGTGCCTGCGTGGGGTCGGGCCGCGTATCGACGATGTAGATGCGCGAGCTGCGCATGCCCGGGATGACCAGGTAGCGGCGCTGCAGGAAGGCGTGGCCGGTGAGCGGCGACAGCGCCGACGAGCACGCATTCCAGCCGAAGTGGTGCAGCTCGTCGCCCCTGGCCGTCATGGGTACCGTGTGCACCACCTGGCCGTAGCGCGGCGATGCGGGATTGACGTCGATGACCGCCAGCGCGTCGGGCTGCGACGCATCGGGGCTCAGCAGCAGCGTGTAGGCGTGGGTTTCCGCCGGGGCCTGCATCGCGAGCCGCGGCGATGCATGGAAGGTCGGATCGGGCCGCAGGTCCATGGTGAGGTCTCCTCGGGAACGCGCAGGGGCGCGTGCCTGAGTAGCCTAGGTCGGCGTACCGGACACGTCAAAGGCTGCGCCTGCCAAGCGTAGGCGCACGGAAGGCCGCCGCGAACGAAGATCGCGGCATATCGATACGCGGCCCGTGGCGTCCCCCGGGGGGCCTGCCACTTCACCGGCCGCGCGGGCCGGTGACGGGCGTCAGGCTGGCTTGCCGTCGGGCCGGGTGGGCGCGTCGGGATCGGCCAGTTCCTCAGGCGTCGGCTCGGCCTCGCTCTGCCCGGCCGTGCCGGGCTGGTCGGCCTGCCCCGGCTGCCCGGTCAGGCCCGGTTCGCCGGGCTGGCCGGTCCAGCTCGTGTCCTGCGTGCCGGGCACCACGCGGATGTCGTTCTCGACGTCCTTGACGCCCGACACCATCGCGGCGATGTCCTCGATCCGGTATTTCTGCTGGCGTGCCGGCACGGTGCCGGTCAGCTTCACCCATCCATCGGTCACGTTCACCTCCACTTCGCGTACATCGACATGGCGCGCATGGGCCAGCCGCTCGCACAGGTCCTCGCGGATCCGTTCGTCGCTGCGGGTGTAGCCCTTGGGCCCACCCAGCCCGCGGCCGGGGCGATAGGCGGCGGCGCCGTCGTAGCGGTCGCCGTCGCGGATTTCGTCGGGATAGCCACCGTCGATGCCCCAGCCGGCGCGCCCCGTGTAGCGCATCTGCTCCATGCGGCGCGGATCGCCGCCGTAGCCGCGCGGCGGCTGGCGCAGGGTGTCGAGGTAGCGGTCATCGGGCGGGCCGCGCCTCATGGCCGCCCCGCGCCCTGCTTGCCGGACTTGCCGGACTTGCCGGACTCGCCGCCCGCGTCCTTGCCCCTGGACGGCTCCGCCGCGCCCGAATCGGCCTGGTGCTGGGCACCTGGGTCCTCGTTGCGGAACCCGCCGTAGCTGCTCTGGCCCGGATCGGCGCTGCGGCTCTTCACCTCGTCGGCGCGGCGGTCGGTGCGCACGCCGGGATTGGTGGGGGTGTCGGTGGGCTTGGCGTCGCCGCCGGTGCGTGGTTTGCTCGACATCACAATCTCCAGAAAGCCTGTCTGCGGAACCGCGCGCAAGCATCGTGCCTGTCTGGCGGGCATGCGCCGTGGCGGCCACCGGCATGTCCCTTGCGTCTTGCGTGCCATGGATACCAACGATCTGCGGAGGCCGATCATGCGCGCACAACTTTCCCGTCTTTCCCGCCATGCACGATCCGTTGGCGCCTGGCTTGGCTGCGTGGCCGCCGCGGCATCGCTGCTGATGCTGGCCGCGCCGGCGCAGGCGGCGCCGCTGTCCGACAAACCCGGCACCGCGCTGGCCGGCGACGCCGACGCCATGTTCCTGCGCAAGGCCGCGCTGGCCGGATCGATGGAGATCCAGGCCAGCACGCTGGCCGAAAGCCGCGCCAGCAGCCCGGCCGTGAAGGCGTTTGCGGCGCAGATGGTCAAGGACCATCGCGCTGCGGAGGCCAAGCTCAAGCAGCACGCGCAGCGCCTGGGCGTGCAGGTGCCGGCGTCCCCGCTGGACAACGACAAGCAGGCGCTCGCCAGGCTCGGGCAGCTCAAGGGTGCCGATTTCGACCGGGCCTACGCGCAGCAGATTGGCGTGGACGCGCACCAGGACGCCGTGGCGCTGTTCCGGAAGGCCGTGGACGACACCAAGGACGACGGCGTCAAGGCGTTCGCGCGCGAGACGCTGCCCACGCTGAACCACCATCTTGAGATGGCCCGCCAGATGGCCGGCCAGGTGAAGTAGCCGAGGCACGCCGCTTCACGTGCAGGTCCGGCCGATTGCAGATCGTGCCGGGCATCGCGCACACCCGGTGCAAAATCTGCCCGGCCCGGGACGCCTAGTCGACGTTGCAGAGGAAGTACTGCGAGACGATGGCCCGCGTGGTCGGGCTGGTGTCCAGGTGGTCCAGCCCGTCGGGCGACGTCCATTTCACGTGCTTGATCTCGTTGCGCGGCTTGGCGTTGGCCGACTTGCCGACCGTGGCCGCGAACACGTGGTGGACCGTCGTCGCCCCGATGAACTGGAACGCGGCCGTCATCGCCTTGGCCTCCAGCGCGGTTTCCTCGCGCAGTTCGCGGCGGCCGGTGTCGATCAGCGGCTCCTGGCTGTCCGGCCGCCCGCCCGGCAGCGCCCAGCGCGCGCCGTCCTTCGACACGAGCAGCACCTGCCCCGCGCGTACGCAGATGACCGTGGCTCTGATTTTTGGTTTGAGGAATGGCATGTCGGTCGTGGGGGTGCGCGTTGCCTGGTGCATGGTGCCGGGGCCCGTGATGCGTGGTTCCACTATAGCGATGGCCGCCCGCCGCCCGCTTGCGCGTCAGCCCGGCCGTTGCTGTGCGGAACGGTGAATTTCCGGACACGCGCGCAGCGTGCGCCGTGGCGCCCGCCACGGCAATGGATTGCCATCACGAAGCACGCGCCATGCCACTAGGGCCGCCCGGCCGCCATGGCGAGCGCATGATAGTGCGAAATCCGCTCCAGCGCCCATTCGGACGCCGCCTTGCGGATTTCCGTGCGATTGCCGCTGAAGCGCCGCGTCTCAGTGTACTCGCGCACCGTCTGGGTCTTGCCCGGCAGGCGGAACAGCCACGCGAAGCACTGGGTGCCGGCCGGCGTGCCATCGGGCGCGCCATCGTCGGCCACGCCGGTGTTGGCCACCGCCACGTCGGCCTGGCTGATGCGCATCACGCCGCGCGCCATCGCCAGCGACACCGCCTCGCTGGTCAGCCCGTGGCGCGCAATCAGGTCTGGATTGACGCCCAGGATCTGCTCCTTGGCATCGGGCGAGTACGCGACGATGGCGCACTTGAGCGTGCCGCCGCAGCCGGGCACGTCAGCGATATGCGACGCGATCAGCCCCGCCGTGCACGACTCCGCCGTGGCCAGCCGCAACTGCTGGCGCTGCAGGAACTGCGCTGCCTGTTCAGCCGGTTGCATGATCGACCTCCCATTCGCGCCGGCCACTTATCCCTTGATCGACCGGGGATCGTGCCCGAACGAGTTGCGCGAGCGGATCTGGCCGTCGCGGCCATGGATGAACAGCTCCGACTGGTTGCGCCGGGCCAGCTCCGTGGCCGCCTCGATGGCGTCCTCCTGCGTGGCGAACAGCTTGCGGCCCGCCGGGGTCCTGGCCTCTTCCACGGCCCAGCCTTCGGGGGCGGGCACCACGTGTACGTCCTTGCTCATGGGGTCACCTCTGGATGTTTGTCACATAGCGTACTTATTCACCCAAAGCGCCCCGCGCGGTAGTCGGCCGGGGTCTGACAACCGTGTAGGCCAAATGGCGATCGGCGCCGCGTCAGTGGTCGGCGCCGCCGGCAAAGTGCTGCCGCACCAGCCGCGCGGCCTCTTCCCACAGCACCGGCGAGCCGCGCTCGATGGGCGGACGGTAGCGCGCGGCGGCCTGCGCCTCGGTGACCTGCATCTCCACCCACGATCCGCCGCCCGTGGCCGCGTTGTGCAGCAGCGGCTGGAAGCGGTCCACCGCCTTGGCAAAGCGCGCGTCGGCGCTCTGGCCGGCCTCGAACTCGTCCCACAGGCTGCGGAACTCGGCGGCCTGGGCATCGGGCAGCATCCCGAAGATCCGCTCGGCGGCCAGTTGCTCGCGCGCGGCCTGGGCGGCGTGCGCGGCGGTATCGTGGAACGGCACGTCGCCGGCGTCGATCTCGACGATGTCGTGCAGCAGCAGCATCTTCACCACGCGGGTCACGTCGACGGGCTCGGCGGCATGCTCGGCCAGCACCAGCGCGTACATGGCCAGGTGCCACGAGTGCTCGGCACTGTTCTCGCGGCGCGACTGGTCGATCAGCGGCGTCATGCGGATCACGCGCTTGAGGCGGTCGATCTCGCGCAGGAACTGGAGTTGGCGTTCAAGGTGGGAAAGGTTCACGGTCAGGACGGGCAGCTACAGGGGACGCCCGAAGTCTAGCAGCGCCCCGGCGGCGCGGCGGGTGTCGGCCCCGGCCCGGCAGGCGGCGCGCGCGCTGTTGGCCTTCGCCCGACACCAAGGGCCCGGATCGGCCCCGGGAGCGGCATGCCCGGCACTTCAAGCGGCCGTTTGATGGTGGTACGGCTCGTGCGTTATAGCCCCCCGAGCGCGCCAACGCGCTCGTTGCCTTTCTACCTGTTTTACGGAGTGTTGCCATGTCCCGCAGAGTTACCGCTTTCCACATTTTCACCGCCATCGTTGCCCTGGGGCTGACCGCCGGCGCCGCCCACGCCGCGTCCCCGCGCGGCGGCACGCCTGCCGGCGAGCTGTACGGCTACAGCTACCGCGTCGACACGCGCGACGTCTACACCGATGGCGCCCGCAGCGGCCAGTTCGACCCGTACAGCGAAGGCGCGCGCAACGTTGCGCCGGTCACGCGCGAGCGTGACGACGACCGCTCGCTGTCGGGCATGGATCGCCGCGGCGTGTCCGCCGAGCCGGCGCGCACGGTCGACGTCTACACCGACGGCGCCGCCGCCTGAGGCCCCCCGCGCGGCCGTGCCCGACCACCGGGCGTGGCCGCGCCTGCCCTACGCCGACGATGCCGTCCCGGGTCGACATACGCTGCCTTTGCCACACTCGCACTGGGCCGCGGGCATCGTTTGGCCATAGACTGAAAGCTACCGCGCGCAGCCTGGCGCGGCTGTACAACCAGCCAATCCCCACCCAGCGAGCGAAGCACCATGTCGATTCCCCACCTGTCGTCCGGCCAGACCGCCAGCGTGCTGCCGCTGGGCGCCAACCTCAAGAACACCCCCACCACCGCGCTGTTCAAGGCGCCCCACATGGAAGTGGCACGCCTGGTGATGCTGGCCGGCAAGCAGTTGCCGCCGCACGCCGTGGCCGGGCCGCTGACGATCCAGTGCATCGAGGGCGAGATCGAGGTCGCGCTCGACCACGGTTCGCAACGGCTGCGCGCGGGCGACCTGATCTACCTGGCCGGCAACGTCCGGCACGACGTGAAGGCGCTCAGCGACGCGTCGCTGCTGCTGACCATCGTGCTGCTGGACGGCGCGCGCTAGCCACGCATCCACGCAGGAAGGGGCCCCGCAGGGCCCCTTTCCATCGCGCCGTGGCCCGCGCTACGGCGCGGCGCGGCGTTCGGCCAGCAGCTTCTGGATGGCCGCCTCGGTTTCCTTGTAGCGGCCCTCGCCATAGTGCTGGTAGACGATGCGGCCGTTGGCATCGATCAGGTACAGCGCCGGCCAGTACTGGTTGCGATACGCGGACCACGTGCCGTAGGCGTTGTCCTGCGCCACCGGGTAGCGGATGTCGTACCGCTTCAGCGCCGCCTGCACGTTCTCGGTCGATTTCTCGAACGGAAACTCGGGCGTGTGCACGCCCACCACGACGAGCCCCTGGTCCTTGTACTTGTCATGCCACTGCTTGATGTACGGCAGCGTGTTCACGCAGTTGCCGCAGGCATAGGTCCAGAAGTCCACCAGCACCACCTTGCCGCGCAACTGCTGCATGGTCAGCGGGGTCGTGTTCAGCCAGTTGTTGATGCCCACGAATTCGGGCGCGGCGCCCTGGTCGCCCACTTTCGGGCTTTCGGCAATCGCGCCGGTGCCGAAGGTATAGATCGCGGCGATGCCGATGGCGGCAAGCATGGCGCGGAGTACGTTACGCATGATTCGGGGGCCTTTCTGTAAGGTCGGCGCCCCGCCGCCTGCCTGGGCAGGCCACGGGGCACGCGGGGCGGGTCAGACCAGTTCGGTCTCGATGTGGACGTTGCCGTGCAGGGCCTTCGAGTACGGGCAGGTGCGGTGCGCCGTTTCCACAAGCTGGCGCGCCACGTCGCGGTCCACGCCGGGAATGTGCACGCGCAGCCGGGCCTGCAGCAGGAACTCCACGCCGGCCGTGCCGAGGTCGACTTCGGTATCCACCGACAGGTCCTGCGGCAGTTGCACCTTGGCCTTCGACGCCGCGATGCCGATGGCGCCGATGAAGCAGGCGGACCAGCCGGCAGCCAGCAGCTGCTCGGGGTTCGTGCCCTGGCCCTTGCCGGCGAAGTGCGAGAGCTGGATATCCAGCTTGCCGTCGCTGCTGCGGGCCGATCCGTCGCGGCCACCGGACGTGACGTGGACCTTGCCGGTGTACAGGACTTTTTCGATGCGGGTCATGGTGTTCCTTTTCCTTCTGTTGCAGGGGTTGAGTCAGGGTTTTCAGGGTCGATCGGGGGCGGATGCCGCCTCAGGCGTAAGCGCCGTCGAGGTAGGGATCGGCGCTACGCGCCGGGGGCGCCGAGACGCCGGTGCGGTCCATGCCGGCCACCGTGTGGGCGCCGTCGTAGTACGGGCTGCGCGGTTCCTGCACCGAGCGGGCGCCTTCCGAGTACGGGTCGCGCTGGTCCTGCACCGAGCGGGCACCATCGAGGAACGGATCGGCCGAACGGACCAGGGCTACCGTGCGGGCGCCGTCGTAGTACGGGCTGCGCGGTTCCTGTACCGAGCGGGCGCCATCGTAGTAGGGGCTACGCTGGTCCTGCACCGAGCGGGCACCATCGAGGAACGGATCAGCCGAGCGGACCAGGGCTACCGTGCGGGCGCCGTCGTAGTACGGGCTGCGCGGCTCCTGCACCGAGCGGGCGCCTTCCGTGTACGGGTCGCGCTGATCCTGCACCGAGCGGGCACCATCGAGGAACGGATCAGCCGAGCGGACCAGGGCCACCGTGCGGGCGCCGTCGTAGTACGGGCTGCGCGGCTCCTGCACCGAGCGGGCGCCTTCCGTGTACGGGTCGCGTGCTTCGGTGGCGGAACGGGCGCCTTCGGTGAACGGGTCGCGGGCACCGAGGACGGAAGCCTGTGCGCCAGCAGCGGCGGCAGCGAGGGCAACGGCGAGGACGAGGCGTTGGGCGAGAGTCTTGGACATGATCGGTTTCCTTTTGGATAGCGGTTTGCGGTATGAGTCGGGGTTGTGCCGAAGCAGCGTTTTCGCCTTGTCGTTGTTGCGTTGCGCTGCCACGGAACGTATTTAAGGCGCCCGACGTATCGCGCCCGTAGCGACTTCACGGCCGTTCTGTCAGGGCACGTATCGTCGCGGCGCGTTGATACAGTCGCGTACAAAAAGGGGGGAAGGACGGCTGGAAGGCGGGTGGCCTGGCCTGGGCAGGCCGGGTGGGAGGTGCTGCCGGGAGGGGCTGGGAAGGGATGACGCAGCGAGCTGCGGCGTCAGGAAGTGCAGTTTGCTCCGCGGCGGGGCGGGTTGCGCTGCTTGGCGGCCAACATCGCGATTTGAACCGCTGGCCCTCTCCCCCAACCCCTCTCCCGCAGGCGGGAGAGGGGAGCAAGACATCGGGATGTCGAGCTCGCAGCGGAATTCCAGCGATGGTGGTCTCCCCTCTCCCGCAACGCGGGAGAGGGGCTGGGGGTGAGGGCGTTGAGGCTCTGCTTGCCGAACAACATCGCGATTTGAACCGCCGGCCCTCTCCCCCGACCCCTCTCCCGCAGCGCGGGAGAGGGGAGCAAGACATAGGGATGTCGAGCTCGACGCCGAATTCCAGCGCAGGCGGCAGAGGGGAGCAAGACATCGGGACGTCAAGCTCGCAGCCGAATTCCAGCGATGGTGGTCTCCCCTCTCCCGCAGCGCGGGAGAGGGGCTGGGGGTGAGGGCGTTGAGGCTCTGCTTGCCGACCAACATCGCGATTTGAACCGCTGGCCCTCTCCCCCGACCCCTCTCCCGCAGGCGGGGAGAGGGGAGCAAGACATCGGGACGCCGAGCTCGCAGCCGAATTCCAGCGATGGTGGTCTCCCCTCTCCCGCAGCCGGCAGAGGGGAGCAAGACATCGGGACGTCAAGCTCGCAGCCGAATTCCAGCGATGGTGGTCTCCCCTCTCCCGCAGCGCGGGAGAGGGGCTGGGGGTGAGGGCGCTGAGGCTCTGCTTGCCGACCAACATCGCGATTTGAACCGCCGGCCCTCTCCCCCGACCCCTTTCCCGCAGGCGGCAGAGGGGAGCAAGACACCGGGACGCCGAGCTCGCAGCCGAAGTCCAGCGCAAGCGGCAGAGGGGGAGCAACCCCCGGAACTACGAAACAAAGGCAGACGTCCTGCCGCCCAGCTAGGCCGCCAGCCGTATTTCCGCTGCCAGGCCGCCGCCATCGCGGTTGCGCAGGCTCAGGGAGCCGCCGGCGGCTGTCACGAGCTGGTGGGCGATGGCCAGGCCCAGTCCGGTGCCGCCGGTTTCGCGGTTGCGGGAGCCTTCCAGCCGTACAAACGGCTGCAGCACGGCGTCGAGCTTGTCTTCGGGGATGCCGGGCCCGCGGTCCATGATGGCGATGACCACGGCGCCCGGTTCGCGGCGGACGCCGACTTCCGCCGCCCCGCCGCCGTATTTGATCGCGTTGTCGATCAGGTTGGTCAGCACGCGCCGCAGCGCGTTGGGCCGCGTCAGGATGGCGCCGCCCGCGTTCTGCACCACCGCCACGTCCTTGCCGGTGTCCTGGTAGTCGTAGACGAGGCTTTCGACGAACGATCCCAAATCCACGCGCGACGGCGGCTCGCCGTCGCCGCTGGCGCTGCGGGCATAGGCCAGGCCCTCGCGCACCAGTGTCTGGATTTCGTTCAGATCGTTGACCATCTTGCGCTTTTCCTCGGAATCCTCGGCCATCTCCGCGCGCAGCTTCATCCGCGTGATGGGCGTCTGCAGGTCATGCGAGATGGCGGCCAGGATCTGCACGCGCTCGGCCACGAAGTGCGCAATCCGGCCACGCATCGCGTTGAACGCCCGGGCGGCGCGCGCCACCTCCGTCGGCCCGTCCTCGTCGAGCGGCGCCGACTTCACATTCGGATTCATCGCGTCGGCGGCCTCGGCCAGCGCGACCAGCGGGCGGATCGACAGCCGCACGGCGAACCAGCAGCACAGCACCAGCAACGCCAGTTGCAGCACCAGCACGTAGGGCAGCCATTCGGCGATGGGCGTCATGCGCGGATGCACGTCGATCGTCAGCGGGCTGCCGTCGGTCAGCGTCAGGTGCGCCTGCAACTGCTTGCCGTCGCCGGGAATCCATTCCACCGTGACCGGATACCGCGTGCCTGTGGCCTCCATGATCCGCTCGGCGATGTCCTTGCCGCGCTGGGTCATTTCCGGCACGCCCTGCGCCCCGGGGCCCAGGATGTACTGGTAGTTGCCCCGGTTCACGCGCGGCAGCCACTGCGGCCGTTCGGCGGCCGGAATCCGGTCGAGGATGGCGACGGACGTGGCCACGTCGGTTTCCAGCGTGCCCAGCATCACCTGCCGGGCCGACATGTAGCGCTCGGAGAACAGCACGGCGATCGACATCAGGTGCGCGACGATCAACCCCGTCAGCAGGATCAGGAACAGCCGGGACCCCAGCGTATGGGGCCAGTGCCAGCGGCGGCGAGTGCTCACTGACGTGCCTCCGTGATTTCAACGGGCATCGAGAACACATAGCCCTCGCTGCGCACGGTCTTGATATAGGCCGGCTCGCGGGCGTCGTCATTGAGACGCTGCCGCAGCCGGCTGACCAGCAGGTCGACCGAGCGCTCGAACATGTCGGCCTCGCGGCCCTGCGTCAGGTTCAGCAGCTGGTCGCGGTTCAGCACGCGCTGCGGATGGTCGACGAACACGCGCAGCAGCCGGTACTCGGCGCCGCTCAGCGCGACGATGGTGCCTTCCTTGTCGATCAGGTGGCGCGCCGTGGTGTCCAGCTGCCAGTCGCCGAAGGCCAGCAACTGGCCGGCCTCGGTGATCTGCAGGTTCGGCGGCAGCATGCGCGTGCGGCGCAGCACGGCCTTGATGCGCGCCAGCAGCTCGCGGGCCGCGAACGGCTTGGTCAGGTAGTCGTCGGCGCCCATTTCCAGACCGATGATGCGGTCGGTCTCGTCGTCGCGGGCGGTCAGCATCAGGATCGGCGTGGCCTTGTGCTTGCCGGCACGCAGTTCACGGCAGAGCACCAGGCCGTCGTCGCCGGGCATCATCACGTCCAGCACGATCAGGTCCACCGTGTTGGCCTCCAGGAACTGGCGCATGTGCCGGCCGTCGGGCGCCATGGTCACGCGCAGGCCGTTCTTGGTCAGGTAAGTGGATACCAACTCCCGGATTTCCCGATCGTCGTCAACGATCAGGACGTGGTCTACGTGCGATTCCATCAGCGTCACCCCTGGTAATTTGTTCTTGGCGAAATGTGAACAATCCGTCTGTTGGCGTGATTGTATGGGCGGCCGCCGGTTTCCGTGTATCGCAATGTATCTGGGCGCGCGGGCCCCACAAAGCCATACAACTTTGCCGTTCGGCGACACATTTACGGTAGATCAGCGGCGTCTCATTGGGGCATGCCAGATTGCTGGCCCGACATCCTTGCCGAGAGGACCCGACCATGACCCTGCTGATCCTTGCCTACCTGGGCGGCGCGCTCACCATCCTGAGCCCGTGCATCCTGCCCGTCCTGCCGTTCGTGCTGAGCGGCAGCGGCCAGCCCTTCCTGCGCGGCCGCCTGCCGATGCTGGCCGGCATGGCGCTGACCTTTGCGGCCGTGGCCACGCTGGCGTCGGTGGGCGGGGCCTGGGCCGTACGCGCCAACGAGTACGGCCGCTACGCCGCGCTGGCGCTGCTGGCCGTCTTTGGCGTGTCGCTGCTGGTGCCGCGGCTGGCCGATGCGCTGACGCGGCCGGTGGTGGCGCTGGGCAACCGGCTGGCCGGCAACGGCACGGGCACCGTTGCCTCGCCGTGGGCGTCGCTGCTGCTTGGCGTGGCCACGGGCATGCTCTGGGCGCCGTGCGCCGGCCCGATCCTCGGCATCGTGCTGACCACGGCGGCACTGCAGGGCGCCAGCGTGCAGAGTTCGCTGCTGCTGGTGGCGTACGCGGCCGGCGCGGCGACGTCGCTGGCCGCCGCGCTGGGCGTGGGCGGACGGCTCTTCGCGGCCATGAAGCGGTCGATGGGCGCGGGCGAATGGCTGCGCCGCGGCCTGGGCGTGGGCGTGCTGGGCGGCGTGGCGGCCATCGCCATCGGTGCCGATACCGGCCTGCTGGCGCGGCTGTCGATTGGCGGCCCGGCCCGGTTGGAGCAAGCGCTGATCGAGCGGCTGCACAAGGAGGCCGCGCCGGTGCGGCCGGCCGCCCCGGAAGTGGCCCAGGCCGGCCCCGGCATGCTGCTGGCGGCCAACGACATGAGCGCCGGCTTCGGCAGCCGCCTGCCCGTGGAAGGCCAGTTGCCGGCGCTGGACGGCGCCGTCCAGTGGTTCAACACGCCCAACGGCGCGCCCATCACCCGCCAGCAGCTGCAGGGCAAGGTCACGCTGGTCTACTTCTGGACGTACTCGTGCATCAACTGCATCCGCACGCTGCCGTACCTGCGGGCCTGGGCCGACAAGTACCCCGGCCTGACCGTGATCGGCGTGCACACGCCCGAGTTTGCGTTCGAAAAGCGCCCGGAGAACGTCCGCCGCGCGATTGGCGATTTCAAGATCAACTTCCCGGTGGCGCTGGACAGCGACTTCCGCATCTGGCGCGCGTTCGACAACAACTACTGGCCGGCCGCCTACTTTGTCGATGCGCGCGGCAACATCCGCCATCACCAGTTCGGCGAGGGCGACTACGCCAACTCCGAGCGCGTGATTCAGACGCTGCTGGCCGAGGCCGGCCAGCCGTCCGCGTCGCGCGACGTGGTGGTGCCGGACGCCCAGGGCGCCCAGGCCGCGCCTGACCTGCGCAACGTCCGATCGGGCGAGACGTACGTTGGCTACAGCCAGGCGTCGAACTTTGCCTCGCCGGGCGGTATCCGGCCCGATGCATCGCAGCGCTACGACGTGGGCACCCGCCTGCCGCTGAACCAGTGGGGCCTGACCGGCCAGTGGACCGTGGGCCCCGAGCAGGCCATGCTGGACCGCGCCGACGGCAGCATCCGCTACCGCTTCCGGGCCCGCGACCTGCACCTGGTGCTGGGCCTCGGCGCCGACGGCCGCGCGGTGCGCTTCGTGGTGACGATCGACGGCAAGGCGCCCGGCGCCAGCCACGGTGCCGACATCGACGCCAACGGCAACGGCGCGGTCACCGCCACGCGGCTCTACCAGCTCGTGCGCCAGGCCGGCGACGTGGGCGAGCACACGTTCGAGATCCGCTTCCTGGACGCCGGGGCGCAGGCGTACGCGTTCACGTTCGGCTGACGGGCGCCCGGCCCTGCCCGGCGGCTTTGACCGCGCGGCCCCGGGCATGGCAGCATCGCGGGGCGGACGCCTCCGCCCCCCCCCCGATGCACGACAGGAGCCTCAATGACCCGAATCCGGCCACTCATGATCGCGGCCATCCTAGCCCCGCTGCTGGCGGCCTGCGCCAGCGGCACCAGCATGGAATACCTGGAATCGCAGGACGGCAGCACGCTGCACTCCGACGCCAGCGTCGGCGACCTGGTGTTGTGCCTGAAGCAGAAGCTCGGCGACGACGCCAGCGTGCAGGCGTACCCCGAGCCCGGCAAGGTCGACGTGCGCGTGGGCTACGGCCATCGCGCCGATGCCGGCACGTCATACCTGATCAGCCTGCGCGCGGCCCGGCAGGGCACCGACGTGGAGATCCGCAGCGCCGGCGACTGGCGTCCGATGCTCAGCAAGAGCCGCGTCACCGGCTACGTGAAGAACTGCAAGCCCGGCACGGCGGTACGCTGACCGCGCAGGCTCGGATGCGTCCGATGCCGGCTGGGCCGCAGGCCAGGCGGCCGGCGGCGCCCGCCAATTAAAAGGTTTCGGCGCCCGATCTGAGTCCTTTCGCGCGCGATGCCGGGCACGGCCGCGCTGCCGCATACTTGCCCCGCAAGTGGCCTGGCGCCACGCTTTGTGGAAGGCAAACCAGTGAACAGAAAGCAGATCGTCAATACCTTCGCGGGCCTGGCCCTGGCCGGTTTCGGCATGGCCCACGCGCAGGACGCAACCGCTCCCGCGACCAATCCGGTACCGGTCACCGTCGACAACTTCGTCCGCGCGGAATCGGATACCTACATTGCCAGCCTGGCCAAGCAGGGCGGGCTCGGCAAGATCTACCACCGCCGCGAGCCGTCGTCGATCGACCGGCAGACCGTGATCCGGCTCAACCGCGACACGCTGTACTCGTCGGCCGTGTTCGACCTCGACGCGGGGCCGGTCACGATCACGATGCCCGATCCGGGCAAGCGCTACATGTCGCTGCAGGTCATCAACGCGGACCACTACGTGCCGGCCGTCTACTACGGCGCCGGCAAGCGCGTGCTGACGCGCGACAGCGTGGGCACGCGCTACGCCGTGGTCGGCATCCGCACGCTGGTTGACCCGAACAGTCCGGACGACGTCCGGCAAGTGCACGCGCTGCAGGACGCCATCCAGGTCACCCAGAAGTCCCCCGGCCAACTGGAACTGCCGAACTGGGACGCGGCCAGCCAGAAGAAGGTGCGCGAGGCCATCCTGGTGCTGGCGTCGACGGTGCCCGACTTCAAGCGCGCCTTCGGCAAGCGCGGCGAGGTGGACCCGGTGCGCCACCTGATCGGCGCGGCCGCCGCGTGGGGCGGCAACCCGGACAAGGACGCCACCTACCTGAACATCACGCCGCCGAAGAACGACGGCAAGACCGTCTACCGGCTGCACGTCAAGGACGTGCCCGTCAACGGCTTCTGGTCGGTCAGCGTCTACAACGCCAAGGGCTACTTCGAGAAGAACGCCGCCAACGCCTACACGCTGAACAACCTCACGGCGAAGAAGGATGCCGACGGCGGCGTGACCATCCAGTTCGGTGGCTGCGACGCCAACGCCAGCAACTGCCTGCCGATCGTCGAAGGCTGGAACTACACGGTGCGGCTGTATCGCCCGCGCCAGGAAGTGCTGGGCGGCAAGTACCGCTTCCCCGAGCCGCAGCCGGTCAACTGACGGACGACCGGGGCCCACGGCGCCACGCGCCACGACGAAAAAAGGCGAGGCCGTGGCCTCGCCTTTCTCCTTGGCTGCCGGCCAGACTCCGGCGGCCGCTGGCTTCCGCCTACTTCTTCTGCCCGTCCTCGCGCGACGACAGCAGGTCCAGCATCTCGTCGGCGTGCTCTTCCTCGACGGCCAGGATGCTCTCCATCAGCCGGCGCGACGTCGGGTCCTTCTCGCCCAGGTACTGGATGATCTCGCGGTACGTGTCGATGGCGATCCGCTCGGCCACCAGGTTTTCCTTGATCATGTCCGACAGCGACGTGCCTTCCACGTACTCGGCGTGGCTGCGCGTGGTCAGCGTGTTGGGCGACAGGTCCGGCTCGCCGCCCAGTTGCACGATGCGCTCGGCAATCTGGTCGGCATGGCCCTGTTCCTCGTTCGAGTGGGCCAGGAATTCCTCGGCCACGCCCTTCGAGTTCGGCCCCTTGGCCATGAAATAGTGGCGGCGGTAGCGCAGCGTGCAGACGATCTCGGTGGCCAGCGCCTCGTTGAGCAACTTGATCACCGTGTCGCGCTCGGCGTTGTACCCGGCGGTCACGGCGCCGTCGTCGATGTGTTGCCGGGCACGCTCGCGAATCGTTTTGACGTCCGTCAGGAACGGTTGCTTCTCAGACATGGGGACTCCTTCATCATCGTTCGAATGGTCCCGCTTCCCGCGCGGCGGCGGGAGCGGATTCAAACGCTGCAGGCAAGATCGATGCCACTGCGCCAGCCCCCGTGGCACCGATCACCACGCGCCGTGCCGTGTGTGGTTTTTACAAAGCCGGGCAGCGAACCCTGCCATGGCGGCCGTGCGGGGCATCAGCCAAAGGTATGGCCCTGTTGTCCGGAGTGCCAACTTGCCCGGTCCGGTCGATACGCGTAATGTGCAGCGTCGTGCATCTCCGTTTCATCGCACTTTGACGAATCCGACCCCAGGGAGAACCCACATGGAACTGCGCCTGCCCCGCGCCCCCCCGAATCCGCCAGCCCCGCGCACGGGCTGCCATGGCCGCCGCGCTGCTGGCCGCCGCCGCGGCACTGCCGCTGGCGTCCGGCGTGGCCCATGCCGCCCCGCCCGCCCAGCAGAAGACGCAGGTGCCCGGCTATTACCGGATGATGGTCGGCCAGCTCGAAGTCACGGCCCTCTACGACGGCTACATCGACCTTGACCCCAAGGTGCTCAAGTACACGAGCGCGCGCGAGGTGCAGAGCCTGCTGGCGCGCATGTTCGTGGCCTCCACGCCCGGCATGCAGACCGCCGTCAACGCCTACCTGGTCCACACCGGCACGCAACTCGTGCTGGTGGATACCGGCGCGGCGGCCTGCTTCGGCCCCACGCTCGGCGGCATCGTGCCGAACCTGCGCGCGGCCGGCTACAGCCCCGAACAGGTGGATGCGGTGCTGCTGACCCACCTGCACGGCGACCACGCCTGCGGCCTCGTGGCCGACGGCAAGCCGGTGTTCCCCAACGCGACGGTCTACGCGGACCAGGCCGACGCCGACTACTGGCTCAGCGAATCGGTGGCCACCGCCGCGCCCGAGGGCGCCCAGGCGTTCTTTGCGATGGCGCGCAATGCCGTGGCGCCGTACCAGGCCGCCAACCGTTTCCGCACGTTCCGCGGCGCGTCGGGCGAGTCGCCGGTGCCGGGCGTGCAGCCGGTGCCCACGCCGGGCCACACGCCGGGCCACACCGGCTACCTGTTCACGGCCGGCAAGGACAACCTGCTGCTCTGGGGCGACATCGTCCACAGCCACGCCACGCAGTTCCGCCGGCCCAACATCGCCATCGAGTTCGACGTGGACAGCCAGCAGGCCGTGCAGACGCGCAAGCGCGTGCTGGCCGATGCGGCGCGCAACAAGCTCTGGGTGGGCGGCGCGCACCTGCCGTTCCCGGGCCTGGGCCACGTGCGGCGCGACCAGGTGGGCTACACCTGGGTGCCCGTGGAATTCGGCCCGATCCGCAGCGACCGCTGACGCACCGCGGGGCCGGGTCGGCTAGCGCGGCCGCCGCACCGCGCGTACCTTGCCGCTGTTGCCGCCGCCGCAGTAGAAGCGGTCGGCGCCATCCGATTCCAGCCCCGATACGCCCACGCCGGCCGGCATCTCCAGCGCCTCCAGCACCTTGCCGGTCTGCGGGTCGACGCGGCGCAACTCGCTCTGGTCGTTTTCCCAGGTGCCGTGCCAGAGCTGCCCGTCGACCCACGTCACGCCCGTGACGTAGCGGCTCGATTCGATGGTGCGGCGGATGGCGCCGGTCTCCGGGTCGATCTCGTGGATCTTGCGGTCGCGGTACTGGCCGACCCACAGCGACCCCTCGGCCCAGGTCAGGCCCGAATCGTTGCCATGGCCCGGCGCCGGGATCGTCGCCACCACCTTGCCGGTCTGCGGATCGATCTTCTGGATCTGGCGCTCGGCGATCTGGAACAGGTAGCGGCCATCGAACGCGGTGCCGGCATCGGCCTGCACGCCGATCTCGCGCGCGGTGGCGCCGCTGGACGGGTCCAGCGCCAGCAGCCTGTCGCCCACCGCGAACCAGACCTGCCGGCCATCGAATGTCAGCCCGTGCACATGCTCGACCCCCGGGAACGGGCCGTATTCCTGAACGATTTCTGCGGCATTGCGTTTCATGACGGTTTCCTTTGACGTGGTGAACGTGAAACCCATGCTACGCGCCAGGCAGCGGCGCGGGGAGTAACAAGGCCGTCGCGAATCCGGTGGCCGGCGGCGTCATCCAGCGCCGCGTGCGGCCACTGCCCACCGGCTGGACCTGCCCGGCGGCGGCCAGCGCATCGAGCGCGCGCTGCACCGTGCGCTGGCTGATGCCCAGCGCCAGCGCCAGTGCCGAACTGGACCACGACTGCCCGTCGGCCAGGCACGCCAGCACCGGCGCGTAAAGCTGGTCGGCAGGCGGCACGATCAGCAGCACCTCGGCGTCATCCGCCGGCCGCAGCGCAAAGCCGCGTGGCGTGGCGTCGATGCCGGCCAGCGGCGCCACCGCCTGCCGCAGCCGGCCCATCTCCACGCGCAGCCGCGCGCGGTGCGTGTCGTCGGCATGGCGCATGCGGAACGCCGTGGCGATCAGCGCATCGCGCGGCACGTCCTCCGGCCACGCTTGCGCCAGCGCGCGCGCCAGCCCGAACAGCACCGGCCGGCGCGCCAGCGCCACCACCGTGTCGCGCCGGCGCACGGTCATGCGGCAGGCATCTACGATCAGCGCATCGGACGCCAGGCAGGCTTCCACTGCATCGAGCCGCAGCGGCAGCGCCTGCCCGCGCGCCACGCGCTGCGCGACCGGGGCCTGCAGCACCTGCTCGGCCGCCGCCACCTCCGCGACCAGCGCCGGGATGCCGGCCCGCTGCGCGGCGTCCGCCGCCCGGGCCAGTGCCGCGTGCGCGTCGGCGGCCCGCACGCGGCGAATCGCGATGCCGGCCGCCACGAGTTCGTGCACCGCGCGCAGCGCCGGCGGCAGCGGCGCGGCATCGAGCGTCGCCAGCGTGCGCTCGGCGTCTTCCAGTTGTCCCGTGATGAGGTGATGCCGCGCGATCAGGTAGCCGGCATGCGCGGCGTTGACGTGGTCGCCATGGGCATCGAGCACGCGCCGCGCGGCATCCAGCGCCCGCGCGGGCCAGCCCAGGTCTCGCGCGGCCAGCGCCACCTCGGCCTCGGCCACCGCGCAACGCGCCCGCGCCAGGCTCTCGCGCGGACCAAACGCCCGCGCCGCCCCGCGCAGCAGCGCCCGGGCGCGCGCAAAGTCGCCCAGTTGCGACATGGCGATGCCGCGCAAGGCCAGCGCCGGGGCATCGTCACGCAGCGCAACGCGATCCAGCGCACCCAGCGGATCGCCGTGGGCCAGCGCCCGCGCCGCGGCGGTAATCAATGAATCCATGGACATCCAGCTCCACGCGGTTGCGCCCCATGGCGGGGGCAGGTGGCCAATCTAGCACGCCCACGGTGGACCGTTCCTCGGCACACGCGTCCCGCCGACGAGGCACATCAGCGTGACAACACCGTGTCCCGGCGGGAACGAGCGAGCCCCATCCGATGAGACAAGCAAAGACATTTGCCTCACGACGGTGCGCGCGCCGTGCCGCTGCAAGCCGTCCTTGAAAAAGCTGGGGTTGCGCATAAAGTGAGAGCGCGCCCGACGCTGTTGCCCCTGCCCGGCACATGACATTGGTGCAATGTGGCCGGGCTCGTGGACGCGCTCCAGAACAAGGAGAACATATGGAAGACCCCACGAACGCGGCCACCGCCACGCTGACCGGCGAGGCGCAGGGCTATCCCGTCACGCTGAAGGTCAACGGCACCGCGCACCGGCTGACCGTGCCGGCCAATGCGATCCTGCTCGATACGCTGCGCGACCAGCTTCATCTCACCGGCACCAAGAAGGGCTGCGACCACGGCCAGTGCGGCGCGTGCACGCTGATCGTCAACGGCGTCACGGTCAATGCGTGCCTGTCGGTCACCGTCATGCACGACGGCGACGAGATCACGACCGTGGAGGGCCTGGCGCGCGACGGCCAGCTGCATCCCGTGCAGCAGGCGTTCTGGGACCACGATGCCTACCAGTGCGGCTACTGCACCGCCGGGCAGATGATGAGCGCCGTGGGCATCCTGCAGGACAAGCGCGTGCCCGCCGACGAGGCGGCCGTGCGCGAGGCGATGAGCGGCAACATCTGCCGCTGCGGCGCGTACAAGAACATCGTGGCGGCCATCCAGGACGCGCGCGGCAAGATGCAGGGGGCGTGATGCGCAACTTCGAATACGCCCGCGCGGCCGACGTGGAGCAGGCCATCGCGCTGCACGCGCGCAGCGCCGACACGGTCTTCCTGGCCGGCGGCACGACGCTGCTGGACCTGATGAAGCTCGACGTCATGCGCCCCGCGCACGTGGTGGACATCCACAAGCTCGGCCTGGACCAGATCGAACCGCTGCCCGACGGCCGCGTGCGCGTGGGCGCCATGGTCAGCAATACCGACCTGGCCCGGCACGCGCACGTCGCGCGGCACTACCCGGTGCTGTCCGAAGCGATTCTGTCCGGCGCCAGCACGCAGCTCCGCAACAAGGCCACCACGGCCGGCAACGTGATGCAGCGCGTGCGCTGCGGCTACTTCCGCGACGGGGTGTCGCCGTGCAACAAGCGCGCGCCGGGGTCCGGCTGTGCCGCCATCGAGGGCCTGAACCGCAATGTCCACGCGGTGCTGGGCGGCAGCCCGCAGTGCATCGCCGCGCATCCGTCGGACATGTGCGTGGCGATGGTGGCCATCGGCGCCACCGTGCACGTGCAGGGCCCGCGCGGCAAGCGCGACATCGCGTTCGCGGACTTCCACCTGCTGCCCGGCGACACGCCCTGGAAGGAACATGCGCTGGAGCCCGACGAGCTGATCACCCACGTGACGCTGGACGCGCCGATGGCGGGCAGCCGGTCTGCCTACCTGAAGCTGCGCGACCGCACGTCGTACCAGTTCGCGCTGGCGTCGAGCGCGGTCATCGTGGCGATGGACGGCGGCAGCGTGCGCGACATCCGCATCGCGCTGGGCGGCGTCACCACCAAGCCGTGGCGCGCCGCCGATGCCGAGGCCGTGCTGCGCGGCAAGCCGCTGACCGAGGCGTCGATCCGCGACGCCGCGGCCGCGGCGCTGGCCGGCGCGCAGTCGTACGGCCAGAACGGCTTCAAGATCCCGCTCGGCCAGCAGGCCGTGATCCGGAACCTGTCGCGGCTGATGGCCTGACGCGCCCGACACCGCCCAAGGAGATATCCGCGTGAACCGCACTGCTATCGGCGCCTCGCCGCGCCGCATCGATGGCCGGCTCAAGGTGACCGGCGCCGCCCTCTACACCGCCGACCGCTCGATGCCGGGCATGCTGCACGCCTACGGCGTCTACAGCACCGTGGCCAGCGGGCGCATCACCGACATCGACGTGGCCGACGCGCGCCGCGTGCCGGGCGTGGTCGACATCCTGCACCACGGCAACTTTCCGCGCCTGTACAGGACGCCGAAGAGCCCGATCTCGGGCGCCACGATCCTGACCGCGTCGATCACCGACGAGCACCGGCTGCCCTTCGAGGACCAGACGATCCACTACGGCGGCCAGATGGTGGCGCTGGTGGTGGCGGACACGTTCGAGCACGCGCGCGACGCCGCGTACCGCGTGCGCGTGTCGTACGCGCCAGACAAGGCGGTGGCGGACCTGGAGCACGGTGTCAAGGCCAATGGCCTGAAGCCGACGCAAGCGGGCCATGCCCGCGGCACGCCGGCGCCGGCGTTCGACCAGGGCGCGGTCCAGGTCGACGCCATCTACCGCACGCCCGTGGAGACCCACAACCCGATGGAGATGCACGCCACCGTGGCGTGGTGGGAAGGCGGCGAGCTGCATCTCTACGAGGCCACGCAGGGCGCCACCGTGCACCGCAATACCATCGCGCAGGTATTCGGCCTGACGCCCGAGCGCGTGACCGTGGACTGCCCGTTCCTGGGGTCCGGCTTTGGCGCCAAGCTGTTCATGTGGCCGCATTCGGTGGCCACCAGCGCGGCGGCGCAGATGACGGGCCGGCCGGTCAAGTTCGTGGTGCCGCGCGCGGCCATGTTCACGACCACGGGCCAGCGGCCCGAGACGCGCCAGCACCTGCGGCTGTCGGCCAGTGCCGACGGGCGCATCACGTCGATCCGGCACGAATCGGTCAACACCACGTCGTTCATCGAGCAGTACGTGGAGAACTGCGGCGGCATGACGCAGAGCCTCTATTCGTGCCCGAACGTGCTGGTCACGCACCACACGACCAGCGTGCACCGGGGCGCGCCCACGTCGATGCGCGCGCCGGGCGCCGCGCCCGGGCTGTTCGCGCTGGAATCGGCCATCGACGAACTGGCGCTGGCCTGCGGGCAGGACCCGGTGCAGTTCCGCATGACCAACCTGTCCACGCGCGACGAAAGCATGAACCTGCCGTGGTCGAGCAACCACCTGCGCGAGGCCATCGAGCTGGGCAGCCGCAAGTTCGGCTGGGACAGGCGCGACCCGCGCCCGGGGTCGATGCGGGACGGCAGCGAGGTCATTGGCTACGGCGTGGCCGTCTGCAACTGGGACGCGTGGCGCACCCCAGCCGAGGCCCGCGTGTTCCTGCGCGGCGACGGCACGGCGCAGGTGACCTGCGCGATCCAGGACATCGGCACCGGCATGTACACGATCGTCGCGCAGACCGTGAGCGAGCTGACCGGGCTGCCGTTCGAGAAGATCGACGTGCGGATCGGCGATTCGTCGTTCCCGGCCGCGCCCGTGGCGGGCGGGTCGTGGGCAACGGCCAGCGTGCTGCCCGCCGTGGCCGAGGCCACCCGCGAGGCCATCGGCCAGCTACGCGGCTTTGCTACCGGCGAGGGCGGCGCGTTTGCCGGCGCCAACCCCGAGACGCTGAAGCTCCAGGACGGCAGGCTGACCGACGGCAAGCGCAGCGTGGACTACGCGGACGTGCTGAACCAGCAGCGCTTTGCCGCGGCCGAGGGCTTCGGGCGCACGGGCGGCGCGCCGAACACCGACAAGATGCCGTTCATGTCGTTCGGCGCGCATTTCGTGGAGGTGCGCTGGGACCCCGGCATCTCGCGGCTGCGCGTGTCGCGCGTGGTCAGCGCCATCGACGTGGGCCGCGTGATCAACCCCGTGACCGCGCGCAACCAAGTGGAGGGCGCCATCGTGATGGGCATCGGCATGGCGCTGTTCGAGGCCACCGAGTACGACGAGCGCAACGGCATGCCGGGCAACAACAACTACGCCGAGTACGCGGTGCCGGTGCACGCCGACCAGCCGCAGATCGACGTGCTGCTGCTGGACCATCCGGACCTGGCGTTCAACGAGTTCGGCGCGCGCGGCATTGGCGAGATCGGCATCACCGGCTTTGCCGCCGCCGTGGCCAACGCGGTGTACCACGCCACGGGCAAGCGCGTGCGCGACCTGCCGATCGTCAAGGAAAAGCTGATGGCCTGATGCGATGCGGTGCTATCGTCTCGGCTTGCCCCCTTGACTCCGCCGTGGCCGGCCCGCCCCGGCTGGCCCATCCATGACCGACCGTACGTTGCAGGCGCCGGCCGCCCCGCTCTGGCTGCGCCTGGCTCCCGCGCTGTTCCTGCTGCTGTGGTCCTGCGGCTTCGTGTTCCTCAAGCTCGGCCTGCAATATGCCGATCCGCTGACGTTCCTGGCGCTGCGCTACGCCATCGTGGTCGGGCTGCTGATCGGCCCGTGCCTGTGGCTGCGGCCCGCCATGCCGCCGGGGCTGGCGCCGTGGCTGCACCTGGCGATGATCGGCCTGCTGATCCAGGCCGGCTATTTCGCGTTCACGTACCTGAGCCTGAAGCTGGGGATGTCGGCCGGCGCGGTGGCGCTGGTCACGTCGCAGCAGCCGATCCTGATCGGCCTGCTGGCGCCGCTGATTGCCGGCGAGCGCGTGGATCGCGTGCGCTGGGCCGGGCTGGCGCTGGGCGTGACGGGCGCGACGCTGGTCATCACGGCCCGGTCGTCCGTGCAGATGAGTTCCGCGCTGGGCCTGCTGTTCGCGGTGCTGGCGCTGCTGGCCATCACGGCCGGCACGCTCTGGGAAAAGCGCTTCGGCTCGCCCGTGCATCCGGTACTGGCCAACACCGTGCAGTACGGGGTGGCGCTGGCGGTCACCGCGCCGCTGGCGTGGCTGACCGAGCCGATGCACGTGGCGTGGACGCCGGGGCTGTTCGGCTCGCTGGCGTATCTGGTGTTGTGCAATTCGCTGGTGGCGATATCGCTGCTGCTGGCGATGATCCGCCATGGCGAGGCGTCGCGCGTGTCGGCGCTGTTCTTCCTGGTGCCGCCCGTGACGGCCGTCATCGCGTTCGTGCTGCTGGGCGAGTCGCTGCCGCCGATGGCGTGGCCGGGGATGGCCATCGCGGCGGCCGGGCTGTATCTGGTGATGCGCCGGCGCTAGCGGGGCGGACTGTGATTCCACAACGTGGCATCGCAATTGATCCTGCGCAAACCGACTAGCAAAATCGCCAAAACCTGCCGGCGGACGCACTACCATCGAATGCGTCGGCGCCCCATCCGCACGCCGGCACATCCACATGGCCAAGAAATTTCCGCTTCATCCCAAGCATCCCGAGCGCATCTGCTGGGGCTGCGACAAGTACTGCGCCGTCGACGCCATGGGCTGCGGCAACGGCTCCAGCCGCACGCAGCATCCGGCCGAACTGCTGGGCGACGATTGGTACATGCATGGCGACTGGGGCATCGACGTGGAAGATGCCGGCGCGTCCACCATCACGCTGGGCGCCGCGACCTGACCCCCAGATGACGAAAGGCAGCCACGCAGGCTGCCTTCCCGTCCATCCCCCGATGGGCCCGGCCGGGCCCGGATCTCAATACCCGTAGTACGACGAGCCGTAGTACGACGACGGCGGCGCATATTGCACCGGCGCCGGGCGGCCGCACGGCACGTAGCCGCCGCGGTAGTTGTCGTAGCAGTAGCCCGGCGGCACGGCCGGCGCGGCGTAGGCCACCGGCTGCGGCGGCGGGGCATAGTACGGCGCCGGCGCGGCCACCACCGGCTGGCTGCTGGCCACCAGCGCGCCGAGCGCCAGCCCGGCCACCGCCGCCACGGCAATCGCGGCCCCCGCGGACGATCCGCCGCCACCATGGTGGTAACGGTCACGGGCCGAGGCCGTCCCCGCGACCAGCATGGCGGCACTCAGGACGGCGATACCGGTGTAACGAATCGACTTGCGCATCTCTCACTCCTTGGCGGGCCGCCAATGGCCCGCACTACGGAATGCATGATGGACGCCCGATGATTACGATGGGTTACACGGTGGTGAGCAGATGTAAATGCCAGGCCACCCCGGCGCCCCGCCAGCCGGGCCGCACCGGGCTGCAAATAGCCGTTTCTTGAATCTGACGTTACAACTTCTGTCCGGTCATGGCGCGGGAAATGCCAGTTGACAGCGTTTCGGGCGATGCAAATACTCCACATCGCAACGCCTCGGTGCCTGCGCGTCAGCCTGCTGAAGCGGTGCGGTTCTGGCAAATGTCTAGACAATTCCAAAAGGGACGACCATGATCACACGCCGCTTTGCGCTGCGCCCCCGCCATCTGCTGATCGCCGGCGCGGTGGCCCTGCTCACCGCCTGCGCGAGCAATGTTTCGAATCCGCCCGCCCCGGCCCAGCCCGGCGCCACCGGCGCGCCGGTGGCCGCCGGCAAGACCGAGGTGCTCTGGCTGGGGCAGGCCGCGATGCGCATCACCACACCGGGCGGCAAGGTCATCGTGGTCGACCCGTGGCTGACCGGCAATCCCAAGACCCCGGCCGCATTCAAGCAGCTTTCCGCGCTGGGCAAGGTCGACCTGATCCTGGTCACCCACGCCCACGGCGACCACCTGGGCGACGCGGCCGAACTGGCCAAGCTCAACAACGCGCCCACCTGGAACGGCGGCGGCATGGGCCAGCAGCTCGTCAGCCTGGGCATGGTGCCGGCCAACCTGTCGCAACGCTTCAACAAGAGCGGCACGGTCCAGCCGCTGGGCCCGAACGGCCCCAAGGTGACGGCCGTGCATGCCGAGCATTCGTCGGAACTGGTCTGGAAGAATCCCGCCACCGGCAAGGACGAGACCCACTACGGCGGCGAACCGGTGGGCTACATCATCGAGATGGAAAACGGCTTCAAGATCTGGCACATGGGCGACACCGGCCTGTACGGCGACATGATGATGGTGGCCGACCGCTACAAGCCCGACCTGGTGCTGATCCCGATCGGCGGCCATTTCACGATGGGCCCGCAAGACGCCGCCATCGCGCTGCGCGACTTCATCAAGCCGAAATACGCGATCCCGATGCACTACGGCACCAGCCCGATGCTGCGCGGCACGCCGGCAGAACTGAAGACGGCGCTGGGCAACAACCCGGCCACGGCCGTGATCGTGCCGGAGCCGGGGCAGAAGGTGGATTTTTAAAGGTTGAAGCTCGGTAGCTCGGGCGCATCCCAAGATAATCGTTATTACCGGTTGTCGGGCAACCCCGAAAACCATGGCAGGTAATCGGTATAACCCGACATTGATTATCGGCCGCTGATTTCCCGGCAACGCCGTCAAGCCCCCCTGAGGTTGGGGGCGCAGCTTAAATCACTTCCCCCTAGAATCTGCCCCGGCCCTGATATCAAAACCAGGTCCGGGGCCAGACACCGAAAAAGAACGTTAGGGGAAATCATGAAGGGAATGGGTAAATGGATGGCCAGCTTCGCGCTGGCCGCAATGCTTGGCGCGTGCGGTGGTGGCGGCGACGATAGCGGCGGCGGCGCCACGCTGAGCGTCAGCGCATCGGGCAGCACGACGCAAGGCACCTCGGTCGCTACCGGCCAGGCCGCGTCGCTGAGCGTGCAATCGGGTGACTACCTGGCACTGCGGACGAGCGCGCCGGTCAAGTGGCAGGCGGTTATCACAAGCAATCAGACCACGGTGACCAACCAGACGCTGAACGAGACCAACTGGTCGGGCAATCTGGTCAGCCCGACGGGCGACACCATCCAGCTCACGGCCACGCTGGTGAACGATGCCAGCAAGGTGTTCAAGCTGAACCTGACCGTGGCGCCGCAGCGCTACACCTCGCCCGTCCAGAAGGCTGGCGAAGTCGCCACGTACGCCGAAACGTCGCAACGTCTCGGCGGCGGCGGTGGCACGCAGCACATCGCCTACACGACGACGGCCGTCAGCAACGGTATCGCGTCGATCACCGGTCTCAACATCGACACCAACACGCCGTCCCAGAGCTACACGCAGGATCAGGACCGCAACCGCCTGACGCGTACGTACCTGGACAACGGCAACGTGTGCACGTACGCCCCGAAGCGCAATCTCTACAGCTTCCCGATGTACGTCGGCAAGACGTGGAGCGATACGTGGGCCTATAGCTGCCAGGCTGGCTATCGTGAAACCGGCGCAGTGAAGGCTACCGTTGCGGGTTATGAGCCGGTCACCACGGCCGCCGGCACGTTCAACGCGCTGCGCATCAACTACGTCATCACCTACACGAACTCGAACGATGTTCAACTGCCGAACGGCAACCTCGGTACCGCCACGTACAGCGAAACGGTCACGGGCTGGTGGTCTCCGGAAAACGGCCGTACGGTGAAATGGGTTTCGAACTACGGTTATCCCACCGGTTTCTCGAACCCGACGTTCATGAAGGTGTACACGCAGGAACTGCAAAGCCTGCGGTAATGGGCCATCGGACAGTGCATGGCAAGCCATTGCTGTCCAGACGAGAAACCCGCTGGTTCGCCAGCGGGTTTTTTTTCGCCTCGCGCGCACCTTAAAGTAATCTTTAAATCACAAAACCCCCAATATCGCCGTTTGAGCCACCCGTTCGGTCTGCATACATAGCGAAAACGCCACTAATGCCTATACTGGTCCTTGTCCCTGCAACAAGTCCATGACCGGCCGGCGAGTCGGTACAAGGAGGTGTGCTCATGGTTACGATGAACCGCCGACAGTTCCTGAAGTTCACGGGAGCGTCGCTGGCGGGATCGAGCCTCGCGCTGGTCGGGTTTGCGCCCGACACGGCGCTGGCGGAGGTACGGGCCTACAAGCTGGCGCGCACCACCGAGACCCGCAATACCTGCCCCTACTGCTCGGTGGCATGTGGCCTGCTGATGTACAGCCTTGGCGACAAGGCCAAGAACGCGAAGGCCAGCATCATCCACATCGAGGGCGACCCCGACCACCCGGTCAACCGCGGCACGCTATGCCCCAAGGGCGCCGGCCTGATCGACTTCATCCATAGTCCCAACCGGCTGCAGTACCCCGAGTACCGCGCGCCGGGATCGGACAAGTGGCAGCGCATCTCGTGGGACGACGCGCTCGCCCGCATCGCCACGCTGATGAAGCAGGACCGCGACGCCAACTTCATCGAGAAGAACGAGCAGGGCCAGACCGTGAACCGCTGGCTCAGTACCGCGATGCTGGCCGCGTCGGCCAGCAGCAACGAGACGGGATACATCACGCACAAGACGATCCGCAGTCTTGGCATGCTGGGGTTCGACAACCAGGCACGTGTCTGACATGGCCCGACGGTGGCAGGTCTTGCCCCGACGTTTGGCCGTGGAGCGATGACGAACCATTGGGTCGACATCAAGAACGCGGACGTTATCCTGATCATGGGCGGCAATGCCGCCGAGGCCCACCCGTGCGGTTTCAAGTGGGTGACCGAAGCCAAGGCGCACAACAAGGCGCGCCTGATCGTGGTGGACCCGCGCTTCACGCGCTCGGCGTCCGTGGCCGACTATTACGTGCAGATCCGCACCGGCACGGACATCGTGTTCCTGGGCGGCGTCATCCGCTGGCTGCTGGAAAACGACCGGATCCAGCACGAGTACGTGAAGAACTACACCGACCTCACGTTCATCGTGCGCGAGGACTACCAGTTCAAGGACGGCATCTTCTCCGGCTACGACGCCGAGAAGCGCCACTACCTGAAGGAAAGCTGGGACTGGGAGAAAGGTGACGACGGCTATGTGAAGACCGACCCGACGCTGCAGCACCCGCGCTGCGTCTACCAGTTGCTCAAGGCCCACTACGCGCGCTACACGCCGGAAATGGTCGAGCGCGTCTGCGGCACGCCGCAGGACCGCTTCCTGAAGGTCTGCGAGATGATGGCCAGCACGGCCACGCCAAGCCGCGCCATGACCATCATGTACGCGCTGGGCTGGACGCAGCACTCCATCGGCTCGCAGATGATCCGCTGCGGCGCGATGGTGCAACTGCTTCTGGGCAACATCGGCATTGCCGGCGGCGGCATGAACGCGCTGCGCGGCCACTCCAACATCCAGGGCCTGACCGACCTGGGCCTGATGACCAACCTGCTGCCCGGCTACCTGACGCTGCCGGCCGACTCCGAGGTCGACTACGACAAGTACATCGAGGCGCGCTCGTTCAAGCCGCTGCGGCCCAACCAGCTCAGCTACTGGCAGAACTACGGCAAGTTCCACGTCAGCCTGATGAAGGCGTGGTGGGGCCCGGCCGCCACCAGGGAGAACAACTGGGCGTTCGACTACCTGCCCAAGCTCGACAAGGCCTACGACATGCTGCAGGTCTTCGAGCTGATGCACGCGGGCCGGGTCAACGGCTACATCCTCCAGGGCTTCAACCCGCTGGCGGCGGCGCCGAACAAGGCCAAGCTATTGCAGAGCCTGAGCCAGTTGAAGTTCATGGTGGTGATGGACCCGCTGGCCACCGAGACGTCCGAGTTCTGGCGCAACGTCGGCGAATCGAACGACGTGGACACCAAGTCGATCAAGACCGAGGTCTTCCGGCTGCCCACCACCTGCTTTGCCGAGGAAAACGGCGCGCTCGTGAATTCGTCGCGCTGGCTGCAATGGCACTGGCAGGGCGCCGACCCGCCGGGCGAGGCGCGCAGCGACATCGAGATCATGTCCGACCTGTGGCTGCGCATCCGCACGCTGTACCAGAAGGACGGCGGCAAGTATCCGGACCCCATCGTCAACCTGCACTGGCCGTACGCGGTGCCGCATTCGCCCACGCCCGAGGAGCTGGCGAAGGAGTATTCGGGCCGCGCGCTGACCGACCTCGTCGACCCGAAAGACCCGACCAAGGTGGTGCGCAAGGCCGGCGAGCAGCTGAACAGCTTTGGCGAGCTGCAGGCCGACGGCAGCACCGCGAGCGGCTGCTGGATCTACTGCGGGTCGTGGACGCAGGCCGGCAACCAGATGGCCAAGCGCGACAACAGCGACCCCACCGGCATCGGCCAGAACCTGAACTGGGCGTGGTCGTGGCCGGCCAACCGGCGCGTGCTGTACAACCGGGCATCGTGCGACGTGAACGGCAAGCCGTTCAACCCGGGCCGCAAGCTGATTGCCTGGAACGGCAAGAGCTGGACGGGCTTCGACACGCCGGACTTCAAGCTGGACGAGGACCCGGCCAACGGCATGGGGCCGTTCATCATGCAGGCCGAAGGCGTGGCGCGGTTCTTTGCCCGGCAGACGCTGGTGGAGGGGCCGTTCCCCGAGCACTACGAGCCGTTCGAGAACCCGCTGGGCTACAACCCGCTGAACGGGCGCGAATCCAAGGTGGTCAGCAACCCGGCGGCGCGCGTGTTCAAGAACGACTGGGCGCAGTTCGGCAAGCCCGACGCCTACCCGGTCATCGCCACCACGTACCGCCTGACCGAGCACTTCCACTACTGGACCAAGCACGCCCACATCAACGCGATCCTGCAGCCCGAGCAGTTCGTCGAGATCGGCGAGGACCTGGCCAAGCAGGTGGGCGTGAAGGCGGGCGACCGCGTGAAGGTCAGTTCGACGCGCGGCTACATCAAGGCCGTGGCGCTGGTCACCAAGCGGATCAAGCCGTTCCGGATCGACGGCAAGACCGTGCACATGGTGGGCATACCGCTGCACTGGGGCTTCACGGGGCTGACCAAGCCGGGCTTCCTGGCCAACACGCTCACGCCGTTCGTGGGCGACGGCAACACCCAGACGCCCGAGTTCAAGTCGTTCATGGTCAAGGTGGAAAGGGCATAGGAGCGCAACGATGGCACTACAGTCTCTCGATATCGTGCGCCGCTCGGCCACCACCACGCAGCCGCCCAGCGTGCGGCAGCCGGTTACCGGCAGCGTGGCCAAGCTGATCGACACCACCAAGTGCATCGGCTGCAAGGCCTGCCAGGCGGCGTGCATGGAATGGAACGACCTGCGCGGCGACGTGGGCGTGAACGTCGGCATCTACGACAACCCGGCCGACCTGGACGAGCACACGTGGACCCTGATGCGGTTCACCGAGTACGAGAACCCGAACGGCAACCTGGAATGGCTGATCCGCAAGGACGGCTGCATGCACTGCGAGGACCCCGGCTGCCTCAAGGCGTGCCCCGCGCCGGGCGCGATCGTCCAGTACGCCAACGGGATCGTCGACTTCCACGAGGAAAACTGCATCGGCTGCGGCTATTGCATCACCGGCTGCCCGTTCAACATCCCGCGGATCTCGAAGACCGACCACAAGGCGTACAAGTGCACGCTGTGCTCGGACCGCGTGGCCGTGGGCCAGGAGCCGGCCTGCGTGAAGACCTGCCCGACCGGCGCCATCGTGTTCGGCACCAAGACCGACATGGTGGCTCACGCCGAGGAGCGGATCGTCGACCTGAAGTCGCGCGGCTTCGAGAAGGCCGGCCTGTACGACCCGGCCGGCGTGGGCGGCACGCACGTGATGTACGTGCTGCATCACGCCGACAAGCCGAGCCTGTACCACGAGCTGCCCGACGACCCGCACATCAGCCCGCTGGTGAGCCTGTGGAAGGGCATCTCGAAACCGCTGGCCGTGGCCGGCATGGCGCTGGCGGCCATCGCGGGCTTCTTCCACTACATCCGCGTGGGCCCGAACGAGACCGGCCCCGAGGACGAGGCCGCCGCCGAGGACGAGATCGTGCGCTGGGGCCGCGACAATCCCCGGCCGCGCGGCACGCCCGACGAAGTGACGCCGCCAGAGGAGGTGCGCGATGAGAATCGATAAGCGCCGCGAGGCCAACATCCGCCGCTATACGGCCGGCGAGCGCACCAACCACTGGATCGTGGCGCTGACGTTCGTGCTGCTGGCGCTGTCCGGGCTGGCGCTGTTCCATCCGTCGATGTACTGGATGAGCGCGCTGTTCGGTGGCGGCACGTGGACGCGCATCCTGCACCCGTACATCGGCGTGTTCATGTTCGTGGCGTTCCTGATCCTGGCGCTGCGCTTCTGGCACCACAACCTCATGACCTGGAGCGACCGCGAATGGCTGCGCCACGGCCGCGACGTGCTGACCAACCACGAGGAAAACGTGCCCGAGGTGGGCCGCTACAACGCCGGCCAGAAGCTGCTGTTCTTCGTGATGGTGGCGTGCCTGGTGCTGCTGTTGCTGAGCGGGCTGGTGATGTGGCGCGCGTGGTTCTCCGCCCTGTTCCCGATCTGGGCCATCCGGCTCGCGTCGGTGGTGCACGCCGTTTGCGCCTTCCTGCTGATTTGCGGCATCATTGTGCACATCTATGCAGCCGTATGGGTCAAGGGTTCCGTGCAGGCCATGACGCGCGGGACGGTCACGCCGGGCTGGGCGTGGAAACATCATCGCGCCTGGTTCCGCGAGAACTTCCGGCCAGGCGACAAATAGCGGGCAGGCACCCCCGGGCCGGCTCGCCAAAGGATGACGACACGATGGTGCAGCGCATTCTGGAGCCGGCGGAGATCGAATCGATCGACCACATCGCCATTGCGCGCGTGCGGTTGCCCGAGCGCGCCGAAGTGTTTGGCGCCCGGGCCCAGCGCCTGCGGCAACTGGCGCCGTCCAGCCCCATCGGGCCCTACCTGCTGCTGATGGCCGCCGTGGCCAACGCGCAGCACGCAGTGGCCCAGTCCCTGGACATTCCCCCGCCCTCCCCCCAGACCATCGAACGCGCCGGCGAGCACTGCATGCCGCTGCTGCCCGCGCAGGATGCCGGCGTGCCGGTGTCGGCCCCGGCGCTGTTCGAACGCCTGGCTGCGCTGCCCGCGCTTGCCGCCCCGCTGGCCACGCTGCGCGCCCTGTCGCCGGCCGCGCTGGCCGATCAGGTCCGCGCGCTGCTGGGCCAGCATGACGGCCCCGTGGACCCCGCGCTGGCCCCGCTGCTGATGGCGGTGCTGCAGCTGGACCGCACGGTGCTGGCCAGCGGCCTGCGCGAAGGCGACATCCCGGTGCTCGACGTCCACACGGTCTGCCCGGTCTGCGGCACGCCGCCCGTGGCCAGCATCGTGCGCATCGGCGGCCGCTACCAGGGGCTGCGCTATCTGCATTGCGGGCTGTGCGCTACCGAATGGCACATGGTGCGCGTCAAGTGCAGCCACTGCGAGACGACCGAAGGCATCAGCTACTACGCCGTGGAAGGCCACGGCGACGCGCTCAAGGCCGAGACCTGCGACCAGTGCCACCACTACCGCAAGATCAGCTATATGGAGAAAGACCCGCTGGCCGAGCCGCTGGCCGACGACCTGGCGTCGCTGGCGCTCGACGTGATGATGGGCGAGGCCGGCTACGGCCGCGCCAACGGCAATCCGCTGCTGTGGCTGCCCGACGACGATGACGACGACGCGGACGGCGGGGAGGCGCGGCGATGAACGACAGCGTGTCGATGCCCGCGCAGCCGGCGGACATCCCGTCGGTGGACCGCCTGCTACGGCTGCCCGGCGCGCAGGCGCTGCTGGACCAGTACGGCCGCGCCCCGGTCACGGCCGCGCTGCGCCGCCTGCTGGATACGCTGCGCGCGCAGGCCGTGGCAGGCCGGCTCACGCGCCACGCCATCGCCGACGCCGCGCTCTGCGACGGGCTGGCCGCCCAGGTGCAGCGCGACAGCCAGCCCCGCCTGCGCGCCGTGTTCAACCTGACCGGCACCGTGCTCCACACCAACCTGGGCCGCGCGCTGCTGCCCGACAGCGCGGTGCAGGCCGTGATGCGGGCGATGACCGCGCCAGCCAACCTTGAATTCGACCTCGACACCGGCGGTCGCGGCGACCGCGACGATCTGGTCGACGACCTGCTCTGCGAGCTGACTGGCGCCGAGGCCGCCACGGTGGTCAACAACAACGCGGCGGCCGTGCTGCTGATGCTGAACACGCTGGCGCAGCGCCGCGAGGTGGTGGTGTCGCGCGGCGAACTGGTCGAGATCGGCGGCGCGTTCCGGATTCCCGACGTGATGCAGCGGGCCGGCGCCCGGCTGGTGGAGATCGGCACGACCAACCGCACCCATCCGCACGACTACGCCAACGCCATCGGCCCGCGCACGGCGCTGCTGATGAAGGTCCACTGCAGCAACTACGAGATCACCGGTTTCACGCGCAGCGTCGACGTGGCCGAGGTGGTGCGCACCGCCCAGCCGCACGGCCTGCCCGTGGTGGTGGACCTGGGCAGCGGCACGCTGTGCGACCTGGCGCGCTGGGGCCTGCCACCCGAGACCACCGTGCGCGACACCATCGCGGCCGGCGCGGACCTGGTGACCTTCAGCGGCGACAAGCTGCTGGGCGGGCCCCAGGCCGGGCTGATCGTCGGCCGCGCGGACCTGATCGCCAGGATCAAGAAGAACCCGCTCAAGCGCGCGCTGCGCGTGGGCAAGCTGACGCTGGCGGCGCTGGAACCAGTGCTGCGGCTGTATCGCGATCCGGACACGCTGGCGGCGTCGCTGCCGACGCTGCGGCTGCTGACGCGCCCCGCGGGCGAGATGGCAGCGCTGGCCGGGCGGCTGCTGCCGGCCATGCAGGCGGCGCTGGGCGATGCGTGGCAGGTGTCGGCGGTGCCGACCGTCAGCCAGATTGGCAGCGGCGCGCTACCGGGCGGGCAGCTGCCGAGCTTCGGGCTTGCGGTGGCGCCGCGCGATGCGGGCAAGCGCGCCGGCTGCC
This sequence comes from Cupriavidus sp. H18C2, assembly GCF_049393795.1. Taxonomy (NCBI): domain Bacteria; kingdom Pseudomonadati; phylum Pseudomonadota; class Betaproteobacteria; order Burkholderiales; family Burkholderiaceae; genus Cupriavidus; species Cupriavidus sp. H18C2. The sequence goes on from NZ_CP186011.1 coordinate 1,887,057, forward strand.
GGCTGCAGCGACTGGAAGCGGCGCTGCGCGCGCTGCCGCGCCCGATCATCGGCCGCATCCGCGACGACGCGCTCTGGCTCGACCTGCGCTGCCTGGAAGCGCACGACGAAGCCGCGTTCACGGGCCAGTTGCCTGGGCTGGCCGAGGCGCTGCACGCATGATCGTCGGCACGGCCGGGCATATCGACCATGGCAAGACCACGCTGGTGCGGGCGCTGACCGGCGTCGACACCGACCGGCTCAAGGAAGAGAAAGCGCGCGGCATCTCGATCGAACTGGGCTACGCGTACACGCCGCTGCCCGGCGGCGACGTGCTGGGCTACATCGACGTACCCGGCCATGAGCGGCTGATCCACACGATGTCGGCCGGCGCCAGCGGCATCGACCTGGCGCTGCTGGTGGTGGCCGCCGACGACGGCGTCATGCCGCAGACGCGCGAGCACGTGGCCATCGTCGAGCGGCTTGGCGTGCCGCGCGCGGTGGTGGTGCTGACCAAGGCCGACCATGCCGACGCGGTGCGCCTGGCCGCCGTGCGCGAAGAGATCGCGTCGCTGCTGGCCACCACGCCCTACGCCGGCGCCGACATCTTCGCGGTCAACGCCACCGATGCCGCCGACGCCGGCGTGGCCCGGCTGCGCGACTGGCTGCACGATGCCGCGCGGCAGCAGCCCGCGCGCCGCAGCGATGGCCGGTTCCGGCTGGCCGTGGACCGCGTGTTCACGCTGGCCGGGCACGGCACGGTGGTCACCGGCACCGTGTTCGACGGCCGCGTGGCCGTGGGCGACGTGATGCAGGTGGCGCCGTCGGGCCTGCCGGCGCGCGTGCGCAGCATCCACGCCCAGAACCGTCCGGCCGAAGCCGGGCTGGCCGGCCAGCGCTGCGCGCTGAATCTGGCCGGCGTCGACAAGGACGCGATCCGGCGCGGCGACTGGATCGTCGACCCCGTGCTGATGGCGCCGGTGACGCGGCTCGATGTCCGCCTGACGCTGCAGCCGGGCGCCGACCTGCGGATCGGTCACTGGACGCCCGTGCACGTGCATCTGGGCGCCGCGCATCGCGTGGCCAACGTGGTGCTGCTGGACGCCGAGTCGCTCGATGCCGGCGGCACCGCGCTGGCGCAGCTGGTGTTCGCCACGCCGCTCTGCGCGCTGGCCGGCGACCGCATCATCGTGCGCAACGCGCAGGCCACGCAGACCGTGGGCGGTGGCGTGGTGCTGGACAACCTGGCCCCCGAGCGGCACCGCCGCACGCCGGCCCGGGTGGCGTGGCTGCAGGCCGTGGAGCGCTACCTGTCCGGCCAGGGTCTCGCGGCGCTGCTGGAACACGCGCCGCACGGCCTGGGCGAGCGCCGGCTGGCGCAGCTCACGGGCCGCGCCGCCGATGCGGGGACGCTGCCGCCCGACACGCAGCGCGTGGGCGACACGTGGATCCTGGCGCGCGATGTCGATGCGTTGCGCGCGCGCGTGCTGGACACGCTGGCCGGCTTTCACGCGCGCATGCCCGACGAACCCGGCCTGGGGGCCGGCTCGCTGCGCCGCGTGGCTTTTGCGGGCGCGCCGCTGCCGGACGCGCTCTGGTCCGCGCTGCTCGATACGCTGCTCCAGCGGCACGACGTGGAACGGCACGGCGGCTGGCTGCGGCTGCCCGGCCATGCCATCACGTTCACCGACGCCGAGCAGGCGCTGGCCGCACGGCTGCTGCCGCGCGTGGCGGCTGGCGGCTTCGACCCGCCCTGGGTGCGCGAGCACGCGGTGGCACTGAACGCGCCCGAGGAACAGGTGCGGCAGGTGCTGCGCAAGCTGGCGCGGCAGGGCGACGTGCACCAGGTGGTGCGCGACCTGTTCTACGCCGCGCCGGTCATCGAGGCGCTGGCGGGCCGGTTTGGCGCCATGGCCGCCGCGCACGGGCGCGTGGAGGTCATCGCGTTCCGTGACGCGGTGGGGCTGGGCCGCAAGCGGACGATCCAGCTTCTGGAGTTCTTCGACCGCGCGGGATACACTCGCCGCGTGGCGAATGCGCGCATGCTGCGGCCGGACAGCGAATGGCGGCCGGCGGCGCCACCCACCACGGAAGGCATCCGTATCCGGTGATGCGGCCGGGCTTCAAACCCGGTTGGGGGCGCCAGACGTTCCCAGGTAGGTTCGACTCCTGCTGCTTTCCGCCATCTTTCCTGCCGGTGCCCGGTGCAAATCTGACCGGCACCGCACGCCCGGCGGCGCGCTATTTCCGGCCGGCCGGCTTGTCGGTTTCCGGCTCCGACGGCTTGCGATGCGACGCCGCGTTTTCCCAGTCCTTGTCCGCCCGCTCGCGCGCCTGCTGGTTCGCGGCGGCGTTCTCGCGCAATTCGCGGTCGTCGAGCCCCTGGCGCTTGTCCAATTCGCGATTGCCCGACGTGTCGTGCCTGCTCTGCTTCATGACGTCTCCTGCTGGATCAGCCGCCCCATGCGGCCCCGACCGCAGACTGACGCGCAACTTTCGTTCCAGCCGGGGCAGTTTCCGCTTTCCTGTCGCCTTGGCGTCGCCTACCATCCTAGGGCAGCGGTTGGGCATGTTTCGAGTCTCGAACTTCTCATCCAGGGGATCACCATGGACAGACGCGCGTTCCTGCGGCTTGGCGCCGCCATTCCGGCCACCCTCGGCGCCACGGGCATCGCCCCGGCCTTCGCCGCCACCTCCACCCCCGCTGCCACAGCCACGCCGGACACCTTTCCGGCCTCGGCGGGCTGGCGGGTCTACGAACTGACCACCGACATCCAGCTACCCGCCGCCTCCGCGCCCGCCACCGTGTGGGTGCCGATGACGGCCGGCCAGCTTGGCGACTACCAGCGCACCGTATCGAACGAATGGCTGGCGCCCGGCGGGCGGGTCCGCCCCGTGCGCACGGGGCGCTATGGCGTCGACATGCTGGTCATCGACTGGCCTAACGCCACACATGGCGCGCCGCTGACGGGCCGGCTAACCAACACCGTGGCGCTGCGCGACCGCGACGTCGACCTGGGCGCCGCACCGGCCCGCGGCGCCGGCGCGGAATCGCCGGCGGCGCTACGCGAATACCTGCGGCCCACGGCGCTGATGCCGACCGACGGCATCGTGCGCCAGACCGCGCTGGCCATCACGGCCGGCATGACCGACGACATGACCAAGGCGCAGGCCATCTACCAGTGGGTGGTGGACCATACCTGCCGCGACGCCAGCGTGCGCGGCTGCGGCACCGGCGACGTGGTGACGATGCTCAAGACCGGCGGCGTGATGAACGGCAAGTGTGCCGACATCAACGGCCTGTTTGTCGCGCTGGCCCGGGCGGCCGGCGTGCCGGCGCGCGACGCCTATGGCGTGCGCGTCGACGATTCGCAGCTAGGCTTCCGGGCGCTCGGCAAGTCGGGCGACATCTCCAAGGCCCAGCACTGCCGCGCCGAGTTCTACGCCGCCGGCTATGGCTGGATCCCGGCCGACCCCGGCGACGTGCGTAAGGTGGCGCTGGAGGAAACGCCGGGCGGCCTGCCGATGACCGACGGCAAGGTACGCGCCGCGCGCGCGATGCTGTTCGGCGCGTGGGAAGGCAACTGGGTGGCCTACAACCATGGCCACGACGTGCGGCTGCCGGGCAGCAACGCGGCGCCGGTGCCGTTCCTGATGTATCCACAGGGCCGCACGGTGGCGGGCACGCTCGACAGCCTGGACCCGGCCGCGTTCGGCTACCGCATCACGTCGCGCAGGGTGGCGTGATGGCGGATGCGAAGCCGGGGGACAAGGAAGTCAGGCTGACGTCGCTGGCGCACGGTGGCGGCTGCGGGTGCAAGATCGCGCCGGGTGTGCTGAGCGACATCCTGCGCAATACCGGCCAGTTTCCGGCGCCGCCCGCGCTGCTGGTGGGCATCGAGACCAGCGACGACGCGGCGGTCTACCGCCTCAACGACACGCAGGCGCTGATTGCCACCACGGACTTCTTCATGCCGGTGGTGGACGACCCCTACGACTTCGGCCGCATCGCCGCCACCAATGCCATTTCCGATGTCTACGCGATGGGCGGCACGCCGATCATGGCGCTGGCGCTGGTCGGCATGCCGGTGGACAAGCTGTCGCCCGAGACCATCGGCAAGATCCTGGCCGGCGGCCAGGCGGTCTGCGCCGAGGCCGGCATTCCGATTGCCGGCGGGCACTCGATCGACTCGGTGGAGCCGATCTACGGGCTGGTGGTGATGGGGCTGGTCCACCCGGACCGCATCCGCCGCAACCGCGACGCGCAGGCCGGCGACGTGGTGATCCTGGGCAAGCCGCTCGGCGTGGGGGTCTACTCGGCGGCAATCAAGAAAGACCTGCTCGACGACTACGGCTACCGCCAGATGATTGCCAGCACCACGCAGCTCAACACGCCCGGCCGCACGCTGGGCGAGCTGGACGGCGTGCACGCGATCACCGACGTCACCGGCTTTGGCCTGCTGGGCCACCTGCTGGAGGTGTGCCGGGGCAGCGGGCTGGGCGCCACGGTGGACATGGCGCGCGTGCCGCTGCTGCCGGGCGTGGCCGCGCTGGCAGAACATGGCGCGGTGACCGGGGCGTCGCGCCGCAACTGGGCCAGCTACGGGCACGACGTGGTGCTGGGCGCGGGCGTATCCGACGTCCAGCAGGCGCTGCTGACCGATCCGCAGACCAGCGGCGGGCTGCTGGTGACCTGTGCCCCGTCCGCCGCCGACGCGGTCCTGCGCTGCTTCCGCCAGGCAGGCTTCGGCCATGCGGCCCAGATCGGCATCATGACCGCGGGTGATGCCCGGGTCACTGTATCGGCCTGATAGGGGCCTGATCCGGGCCTGACCTGCCGGCGTCCGTTCTTTCCGCCCCTTCCGCACGCCTTCCGCATTCCTCCTGTCAGCCTCCTGCCGCACGCCGCGCACGCTGTGTGCGGCGTCCCACATCGGCGCCAGCGTTTACGTGGAACGCTGGCGCCATGCCGTCGAACTTGCGCGATGCAAAAAGAAGGGGACGGCCGGGGTCATCGGCGCGGACGGCCGCCATATTGGCTATCGCTTACGCAGGCAGGAATTCGTCATGACCCAGATTTCCGTAGTCACCGTCAACTACAACAACCGCGACGGGCTGGCGCGCACCATGGACAGCGTGGCCCAGCAGCAGGCCGACACGTTCGACGTGCAGTACCTGGTCATCGACGGCGGCTCCACCGACGGCTCCGTGGAACTGGCGCGCGTCCGCGCCGCCGAGATCGACGTGTTCGTCAGCGAGCCCGACAACGGCGTCTACGCCGCGATGAACAAGGGCCTGGCCCGCGCCACCGGCGAATGGGTGCTGTTCATGAACTCGGGCGACTGCTTCGCCCGGCCCGACGCGCTCTCCATCGTCGTCCAGGCCGCCCACGAGCACCGTGGCGCGTGGCTGATCTACGGCGACAACATCAGCCCGCGCGGGCTGGAGCCGGCCGCCCCGCTCTACCGGCTGCGCGCCGGCATCATCCACGCCTGCCACCAGGCCATGGCGTTCCGCGTCTGCGACCTGCGCTACGACGAGAAATGGCGCATCTACAGCGACCTCGACTTCGTGCTGCAGTACTACACGCGCTTCAAGGCCAAGGCGTTCCGCCACGTGCCGTTCGCGCTGTCGCTGATCGAGGAAAGCGGCATCAGCGCGTCGTACCCGGCCGCCAAGCGGCGCGAGAAATTCGGCATCATCCAGCAGCGGATGGGCCTGGGCGGGCTGGTCTTCGCGCTGGCCTGCTCGGTACTGGCCGCCATCGACCTGCTCTGATCCGGCTGGCCCGCCCCGCGCGCGCCGCCCCTGCGGACGGCGCGCCCCCCAGGTCAGAACTTGCCGATCACCGCGCGCATGGCGGCGGCCACCTTGTCGGCCAGGTAGATGTGGCCGGCCAGCGTCGGGTGGGTGCCATCGGCCGAGACGTAGATGTCGCCGTTGCCGTCGCCCTTGGGGTTGGCCACGTTGCCGGTGCCGGTCTGCCACTGCTCGGCGATGTTGTCGATGAAGTGGAAGTTGGCGCGCTGGCCCACGGCGGCCCGGATCGCGTCACGCTGCTCCACGTGGGTGGAGCCGGGCGACCACGGCCCGAGCACGAACACCGTGGTGTTGGGCAGGCGGGTGGCGATCTCGTCGAACAGCGTCGCGGCCTCGGCCTGCAGCGCCTGCTGCGTGAACGGGGCGTCGTTGATGCCGCCGGCAATCAGGATCACGTGCGGGTTGAACGGGTAGACGTCGGTCTCCATGCGGTCGCGGAACTTGAGCTTGGTGGACGGCGCGGCCAGATAGCCCGTGGAGCCCACGCCGGACACGTACATGTCCTTCCAGCCCATGATGTAGCCCAGGCGGCTGGCGTAGTTGTCGAAGCTGTCGCCCTGGCCGGACATGCCCTCGGTGACCGAATCGCCCAGCGCGATGGCGCGCACGTTGCCCAGCGTCGGCACGGCGGTGACCTTGTCGCCCGGCGCGACGTACAGGCCGCCGAAGCGCATGTCGTTCGATTCGATGCGGATGTGGCGCGTCTTGCGGGCGCCCTGGAAGTCCACGCGCGTCAGGTACAGGTTGCCGTCGTCGGGATAGCCGACCGGCGTGCCGGACACGTAGGCGCCGTCCACGAGGATGCGGTGGCGCGAGATCTCCACGTTGCCCTTGACCAGGATCTCGAAGACCGGCGCATCGGTCACGAAATCGATGTAGAGCACGTTGGAGCCACGGCCCAGCCCGCCGTAGTTGACGGCGATGTTCTTCATCAGAAGCTGGTCGGGGTGGACGGTGCCGTTCTGCACCATGGTGCCGCTGAAGCGCAGCGCCGGGTCGCCGGGCGCGATCAGCACGCCATTGGCGATCGTCGTCGGCATGTTGGGCGTGCCTGGCGTGACGATGGGCGGCGAGGTCATGTTGGTCGGCATGGCGCCCTGCGCGGACGCGGCCTTGAGCAGCGCCTGGTTGGTCTCCAGGACGGTCGCCGGCTTCTCGGGCGTGGGGGTGGCGGGCGCGGGCTGGGCCGGCTGGGCCGGCGTGCCGCCGCCGTTGTTCGCCTGTTGCGTCGAATCGCCGTCTCCGCCGCCGCCGCACCCGGCCAGCGTCAACAGCACGGCCATCGATAACGAAGCCAGTTTCGCTTTCATTTGCATGCCCCTCGGTTTATGGAATGTGTTTCCCATATTTTCACAGCGGGCACGCCGGCACACTTGGCCATACGTCTGGAAGGGCATCGGACAACGGGATTACGGCTACGTCCGATAATGGGCGGATATTCGTGCGGTAACAGCCGGATCTGGCTGCTGGCCTCGTTCTTATGGTTGTAGTGACCCGTTTTAAATGCCCGGTTTCCGGAACGGCCTACACCCTAACATGACGACGCTGTCATTATATGGATAATGACAGCGCCGTAATTTACCGATTATGTGACCGATAAGAATGTGGGGTGGCCCACATTATTCCTCCTGGAATGCTTCCTCGCGCTTGGCCTTGATCGACGGCAGCGCCACCACGGCCACCAGCGCCGCGGCCGCCACCAGCAGGCCCAGCGACAACGGCCGCGACACGAACACGCTGAAGTCGCCCCGCGACAGCAGCAGCGTGCGGCGGAAGTTTTCCTCCATCATCGGCCCCAGCACAAAGCCCAGCAGCAGCGGCGCCGGCTCGCAGCGCAGCTTCAGGAACAGGTAGCCCACCAGGCCGCAGGCGGCGGCCACGAACACGTCGAACACCGTGTTGTTGACCGAGTACACGCCGATGCTGCAAAACGTGAGGATGGCCGGATAGAGAAAGCGGTACGGCACGGTCAGCAGCTTCACCCAGATGCCGATCAGCGGCAGGTTCAGCACCACCAGCATGAAGTTGCCGATCCACATCGACGCGATCAGCCCCCAGAACAGCGACGGGTTGCTGGTCATCACCTGCGGGCCGGGCTGGATGTTGTGGATCGTCATGGCGCCCACCATCAGCGCCATGACCGCATTGGGCGGGATGCCCAGCGTCAGCAGCGGGATAAAGGACGTCTGCGCGGCGGCGTTGTTGGCCGACTCCGGCCCGGCCACGCCCTCGATGGCGCCCTTGCCGAACTCGTGCGAGAACTTCGACGTCTTCTTTTCCAGCGAATAGGCCGCAAACGACGCCAGCGACGCGCCGCCGCCCGGCAGGATGCCCAGCGCCGACCCCAGCGCCGTGCCCCGCAGCACGGCCGGGATCATGCGGCGGAAATCCTCGCGGTTCGGGAACAGGCCGGAGACCTTGTCGGTGAACGTCTCGCGCGTTTCCTTCTGCTCCAGGTTGGCGATGATCTCGGCAAACCCGAACAGGCCCATCGCCAGCGCCGTAATGCTGATGCCGTCGGTCAGCTCGGGGACATCGAACGAGAAGCGCGCGGCGCCCGAGTTGACATCGGTGCCCACCAGCCCCAGCAGCAGGCCCAGCACGATCATGCCCACGGCCTTGACCAGCGAGCCCGACGCCAGCACCACGGCGCCGATCAGGCCCAGCACCATCAGCGAGAAGTATTCGGCCGGCCCAAACTTGAACGCCAGCTCCGACAGCGGCGTGGCAAACGCGGCCAGGATCAGCGTGGCGACGCTGCCGGCGAAGAACGACCCCAGCCCGGCCGTGGCCAGCGCCACGCCGGCGCGGCCGCGGCGGGCCATCTGGTAGCCGTCCAGCGTGGTGCAGACCGACGACGACTCGCCGGGCAGGTTCACGAGGATGGCCGTGGTCGATCCGCCGTACTGCGCGCCGTAGTAGATGCCGGCCAGCATGATCAGCGCGGCCACCGGGGGCAGCGAGTACGTGACCGGCAGCAGCATGGCGATGGTCGCCAGCGGCCCCAGCCCCGGCAGCACGCCGATCAGCGTGCCCAGCACGCAGCCCAGGAAGGCGTAGGCGATGTTTTGCAGCGAAAGCGCCGTGGAAAATCCCAGCGCGAGATGGCTCAGCAGTTCCATGTCCGCGCCCTCCTCAGTTGGTCAGGAATGCCGGCCACACCGGCATCTGCAGGTTGATGCCGTAGACGAACGCGAACGTGCTGATCAGCACCAGCACCACGGCGTTCAGGCAGGCGCCCTTCCACGTGAATTCATGGCTTGCCATCGACGACGTCAGCACCAGCACGAGCACCGACAGCACCATGCCCAGCGGCTTCAGCACGAGCCCGAACAGCACCACCGACCCCAGGATCCAGAGCAGCGTCTTGATGTCCCAGCGCGCCATGCGGTCCGCCTCGGCCTTGCCCGACGTGGAGCCGATGGCTACCACCGCGCCCAGCAGCGCCAGCACGATGCCGAGCCAGAACGGGAAGTAGCCCGGCCCCATGCGCGCCGCCGTTCCCATCGTGTAGCCGCGGGCGATGAACGAGAATCCGAGCCCCACCGCGATGAACATCAGTCCGGACAGCAGGTCCGTCTGTCTCCGTATTTGCATCTGTCTTTCCCCGTTTCGTCTGCGCACCGTCGGTCGTCTTGCGCGATGTGCCGGTGCAGGAGGGACGGACAATACATCATGTCGTGATGTAATTGGGCGAAGCTACGGGAAATCCCCGAGCGATTTCCCGGCTCGGCCCGTGGCGGCAATATTTACATCATCCTGTGATGTAAATCGGCTATGCGGCTCACGCCGCGTCGTGGAAAATGATGCCGAGCGTGTGCCGGTGGCCCGTGTGCAGCCGGCTCACGCCATGCCGCAGGTTCACGCGATAGACGCCGCGCGTGCCCTGCACGGGCCGCTGGCTGACCGCGAAGACCACGGCGTCGCCTTTGCGCAGCGACACCACCTCGGCGCGCGACTGCATGCGCGGCCGCTGCTCGGTCATCACGAACTCGCCGCCCGTGAAGTCCTGGCCGGGTGCGGACAGCAGCACCGCCACCTGCAGCGGAAAAACATGCTCGCCGTAGAGGTCCTGATGCAGGCAGTTGTAGTCGCCGGCCGTGTACTGCAGCAGCAGCGGCGTGGGGCGCGGCTGGCCCGCACGGTGGCAGCGAGCCAGGAAATCGGCATGGGCGGCGGGATAGCGGGTGTCGATCCCCATCGCCGAGTTCCAGCGGTTGGCGATCGGCACCAGTCGGGGATAGAGGCCGGTCCGCAGGGTCTCCACCGCGTCAGGCAGCGGATAGGCGAAGTACTTGTACTCGCCCTGCCCGAAGCCGTGCCGGCGCATGTCGATGCGGGCCCGGAAGCGGGTGTCGTCGCGATAGAGATCGACGAGCCGGTCGCAGACCCCGTGCGGCACCAGCGCCGGGATGGCGGCACAGCCGAACGCGTCGAGCTGGTGTGCGATGGCGGGCCAGTCCAGCGCGTCGATGCGCTGGCGCAGGGGCAAGCCCGGTTGCGTTGTCGTGTCCATGACCACTCCCGCCGCAGGGTCGAATCCCCACGGCAAAAATATTCCTTGAAATGAGATCGATTCCCATTTACTATTCGCATCACTGTCCGACGCACGGCACCGCCGACACCGGGCAGGCACAGATTGCAGGGCGTGGTTCAGCGTGCGGCGTGTCCGCACCCGCCGATACGGCGCCCGATACCGTCTTTTGTGGGGACCGCTCCGAGACACGGAGCGTTTGGTAGTAGCCAGCTGCAGGAAGATCGGGAAAACATCCAGACCCCGTTTTCCCGATCGCGTCATCCTGCAGCAAGCCAGGCCACCTTTTTATTCCGCGCGCCACGCAGGCACAGCGCGCCGCCCGGGACGCTCCCGCACATCATGCGGATGCGGCCCGGCGCTTCTCCGCCTGCTCCCGCCACGCCTCCGGCGGTGGCGGCCGGCCCCACGCGCCGGCTTCCGCCCCGTCGGGGTTCCACCGACTGGAGTACTAACCAGGCGCCCCAACCGGGCGCGAGCCGCCGCATGACTATGTCCACCGTGAACTCCGATGCCGTTCCCCTGAAGCGCGCGGGCCTGAAGGCCACGTCGCCGCGCATGCACGTGCTGGAAGCGTTTCGCAGCAGCGAGCGTCGGCACCTCAGCGCGGAAGACGTCTACCGGATCCTGCTCGACCTCGATATCGACGCGGGCTTGTCCACCGTCTACCGTGTGCTGAACCAGCTCGTGCAGGCCAACATCCTGCTGCGCCACAGCTTCGAGTCGGACCACGCGGTATTCGAGCTGAACGAGGGCGGCCACCATGACCACCTGATCTGCGTGAGCTGCGGCGTGGTCGAGGAATTCCGCGACGAAGGCATCGAGCAGCGCCAGAAACAGGTGGCCGCCCAGAACGACTTTGTCCTGCGCGAGCACATGCTGGTGCTGTACGGCCTGTGCCCGGCCTGCCAGTCGGCGGGTGCCGAAAGCGCCACCGCCGCCTAGCCTGGCAAGTAGCGCGGACGTTTCTTACAGAAACGTCAGGTGCCGTTACAAAGGTGCGCAAACGGTAATACGCCAGATGGGTAGAGTGGAGCCATCGCATCTCACCCACTGGTGATTTCCATGAGCAAGCGCCCCCTCTACCTCTCGCTGTTCGTTGCCGGCGCCGCCGCGCTGGCCGCTTCCACCGCCGCCATGGCGCGCGTCGATGTCGACGTGAATCTCGGCGTGCCGATCGCGCCGGCCCCGGTGGTCGTCGCCCCGGCGCCGGTCTATGTCCCGCCCCAACCCGTGTACGTAGCCCCGCCTCCGCCGCCGCCCCTGGTTTATCGCCCGGCGCCGCCGGTGGTCGTGGCGCCGCCGCCCGCCGTCATCATCGGCTGGCACGGCGACCGCTACTGGGATGGCCGCCGCTGGTACGACCGCCGCGAATACCACGCCTGGCACCGCCACGACCACGGTCATGGCTACGACCACGGCTACTATCGCCGCTAAGCCACCGCCATCATGGCCGCGCCACGGCCGGCGTCGCCGCCGGCGCGGCCGGCCGCAGCACCAGCCACACCGCCAGTCCGATCAGCAGCATGCCGCCCGCGTGCGCCCAGGACAGCGCCTCGCCCAGGAACATCCAGCCCCAGACGATGCCGAACGGCGGAATCAGGAAGGTCACGGTCAGCGAGCGCACCGGTCCCAGGTCGGCAATCAGCCGGAAATAGAGCACGTAGGCGATGGCCGTGCAGAACATGCCCAGGCCCAGCATCGCCGCCCAGACACCAACACCGGCGGCCGGCAGCGTGTTGTCGCGGATCAGCGCCACCGCGCTGAACGGCAGCAGGAACAGCGCGGCGCCGACCAGGCTGCCGCCCGCCACGAGCCGGCTGTCCAGCCCGCCCTGGGCGGTAATCCAGCGCCGGGTCAGGAAGCCCGCCAGCGCGTAGCACGACGTCGCCATCAGGCACGCAAGCGCCCCAAGCAGCACATCGTGCGAAAACACGACCGGCCCGGTGCGCGTCAGCACGGCCACGCCCGCCAGCCCCATCATCACGCCGGCCGCCTTGGCCCGCGTCAGCTTCTCGGCAAAGAACAGGGTGCCGATCACCACGCCCATCAGCGGCGTCATCGCGTTGAAGATGGCCGAATAGCCGGCCGGCAGCCAGAGCGCCGCCACCGAGTACATCACGAATGGAATGCCCGAATTGATGATGCCGAGCCCCACCACGGCCGGCCACTTGCCTTTCATGTCCCATTTCACGCCCAGCAGGGGCAGACAGGCCACCAGAGTCACGGCGCCGATCAGCACGCGGAAGAACGCCGTCGGGAACGGACCCAGCACCGGCGCGGCAATGCGGATGAACAGAAAGCTTGCGCCCCAGATGGCGGAAAGCAGCAGCAGGCGAAGCAGGTCAGCGGGTTTCATCAGTTCGATCGGAGCAAGAATTAGAGTTTGGGAGCGCAGACCGTTGCAGCCAAGCGACACTTGTGTCGCTTTACGCCCCAATCCGAGGATTGCCATGGCATTGGATGGGCGCCATTTCACCGCATACCGGCCACCATGGCGTGCTGGAATCGGACATGCGGGCCGGCAAATACGACAGACTGCAACGCCCAACGTCCCGGATCGGCGCCCAAAAAAGGGGCAAAAGCGGCGTTTGTTGCATGCACGCCGCAGTGACGCTTTCGGATGCCTTACAGGTTTACCCCCCCGTGGTAGGGGGCCTTACCACAGGGCGTGACATTGCGTATTCAGTTCCATTAAAATCTGCCCTGCGCCAGAGTTAATTGACCCCTCCGACGCATTCCCGACAAGCCGCCAGGCAACTCCTGGCGGCTTCTTTTTTTTGTCGGCGGAAAGGCGTATCGTAGCGACTGCGCAGCGATCGGGGGATGGGGCGTTGCGCGCACGTTGCATTCCTGCGTCAACCTACCGCCCCGGTTTTGCGTTGCCTGCCACATGAAACGACAGTTCCTCGGCTTGCTAGCCCGCGTCTACGTCATGCAGTTCGCCATGGAGGTGCCCGCCACCGTGGCCATGCTTGCAGAAATGCTCATGGAGTATGGATTCCAGGTCGATATCGGCACGGTCCGGCCCTTGCTCCGCGCCCTGCAGATGGAGGGTTACCTGGAAAGCGTGCTGCGCGACGGCATCGGACGGGTCTACCTGCTGACCGAGCAAGGCCGCGAAGAGCTGGCCAGCAGCCGCTCGCGGATCGACGACCTTTACCGGCGCCTGCACAACCCGACCGGCGTCGGCGAACCGCTGACCATCGCCAGCAAGACCTGAACGCGGTAGACCGGGCGCCCCCGCCCCTGAAACCCCGGCTGCACGCGTGTGCGTCCAGCCGGGTTTTCTTTTTGGCGGATGGCTATCCCAGCAACGCGACGCAGCAGACGAACGACAGCCAGAGATGGCGGCGCTGCGCCGGTGCCATGCGCTGCATTTCGAACCGCTCGATGCCACGGGCCTGCCGCGGCGCGGCCGCCCGCCGCCGTACGCGGATGGCAGCCAGCCGGCCCAGCATTGTCTTGATCATGGTGACCCCTCCGCATGGTGGCGGGCGGCATGCCCAGGCATGTCCGCGCCGCCCATGACGTGGATTATTGGTGTACGGCGGCCCGCCCGCGCGCCGCGTTGCACGCTGTTTGGGTCGCCAACGTGCAGATTGAACGCGCTATGTGACAGGACAGATGACGCTGACACCGAAACTTCACGAAGCGTGGCCGCTGCCGCCGAAACATGGCGTCACCGCCACACGCGCCAGCGCGGCCGCGCTGTCAAACCCGGAATGCCCGGACTGCCTCAAACGGGTGAGTCGTGATACCGTAACTTTGGCTCGACGGACCCTGGCACAGGGCAATCCCGGCCTCCGCCGACTACCGAGGCGCCCAGCCCGCCACGCGGGAATCATCCGAACCGCATGCCCCGATTACTGCCATCGCTCAAGGCGCGAATCGCCCTGATCACCACGGTGCTTGCCGCCGTGCTTGGCGGCGGCATTGTGCTCGGCTCGCTCTATCACGCGCACCGCGACCTTGAGGACGTGCTGCAGAACCAGCAGGACTCCATCGTCAAATTGTCCACCGAGTTGCTGGACACGGCCATGGAAGACCGCATCGTGATGCTGACGAACCTGGCGCCCCAGCTAGTGCCGCTGCTGGCCGCCGCGACCGGCACGCCGCACGACGAACTGCGCCCGCGCCTGCTCGACGTGGTCAACCGCGCCATCTCGATCCCCGATGCGTTCGACGCCGTGGTCATCGCCGACGCCCGCGGCACGGTGCTGACGATGGACGGCATGCCGGCCGACGTCAGCGACCGCATCTACTTCCATGAGGCAGCCCGCACGCGCAACGTCGTGGTGGCCGCCCCGCTGCGCGCCCGCACCAACGGGGCGATGGGTGCCCTGGTGGCGGTGCCGGTGGTCTCCCCGGCCGGGGAGTTCATGGGGCTGGTGGGCGGCTGGCTCAACCTGGCCCACTCCAATTTCCTGGTCGAGATCGCGCGCAGCCGGCTGGGCATCACGGGCTTCTACTGCCTGGTGTCGGCCGGCGCGGCGCCGGTCTACATCCAGCATCCCGATGCGGCACGGCTGCATCAGCCCGCGCGGCCGTTCGACGATACCTGCGGCGTCGAAAACCACACGGCCCGGCTGGAATTCCTGACGCCGGCTCAGCCGGTCATCGCGCGGCGCCTGATGGCCACCACGGGCTGGGAGCTGGTGGCCGTGCTGCCCGCGCGCGAGGCGTATGCCCCGCTGCGGCAGATGCAGGCGCGCTTCCTGACGTTGTCCGGCATCGTGCTGGCCGTGGTGGCACTGCTGATCTGGCTGGCCGTGCGGCGGCTGCTGATGCCGCTGTCGCGGCTGCACCAGGTGGTGCGCGAGAGCGCGAACGACGTCGACGCCTTCGAGCGGCTGCCGCAGCGGCCCCAGCGCGACGAGATCGGCGACGTCACGCGGGCCTTTATCGGCCTGATGCGCGACGTGCGGCAGCGCGGCCAGCAACTGGCGCGCAGCGAGCGCCGGCTGCGCGCCGTGACCGATACGCTGCCGTCGCTGCTGGCCTTCATCGACAACGACGAGCGCTACGTCTTCAACAACGCCGCCTACGAGCGCGCGTTCGGCCTGCCGGTGGACCGCATCCGCGGCATGACCATGCGCGAGCTGCTGGGCGAGGAACGCTACCAGCGCGCCCGGCCCCACCTGCAGCGGGCGCTGGCGGGCAGCGTGGTCAGCTTCGAGGCCGAATATGCCTACCCCGACCTGCACTGGATGGAAACGAGCTACCGGCCCGAGTGGAGCGAGGACGGCAAGCAGGTGGTGGGCGTGCACATCCACGTGCAGGACATCACCCAGCGCAAGCTGGAAGCCCAGCGGCTGTCGCACCTGTCCCGCACCGATCACCTGACCCAGCTGCCCAACCGCGCCGCGTTCGAGACCCACCTGCGCGACGCCATGGCGCTGAGCCGCAGCGACGATGCACTGATGGCGCTCCTCTATCTGGACATGGACCGCTTCAAGGCCGTCAACGACATGCACGGCCACGCCACGGGCGACCAGTTGCTGCAATCGTTCGCGCTGCGGCTGCGGCGCTGCGTGCGCAAGCAGGACCACGTCGCGCGGCTGGGTGGCGACGAATTTGCCGTGATCCTGTCGGACATCGCCACCCCGGCCGCCGCGCAGCGCGTGGCCGAGGCCATCCTGCAGGCGGTGGCGCGTGGATTCTATTTCGATGGGGTGCTGGCCGACGTGGATGTCAGCATCGGCGTGGCGCTGTATCGCGGCACGCCGATGAGCGAGGAAGCGTTGATGCGCCAGGCCGACGTGCTGCTGTACCGCGCCAAGGCGGCCGGCCGCGGCCGCTACGAGATCGGCCCGGCGGAACTGCTGGAAGTGGACGCCTGAGCGCCGACTTTCGGCGCTGAAAGCCGCCGCGCGCGGCGCGGCTGCAGACCTGTCAGTGCTTGGTGGATTCGTCGGAAGCGTCCGATGCTTGCGGGGCGTCGGCGTCGAACGGCACGTGCCGGCCGTCCGCCGACTGGTAACCGAGCTTGGCGTTCTCGCCCATCATCCTCTGGTAGGCCAGCATGGCCTCGGCCACCGCCTTCGATTCGCCCTTGAACACGACCACGTCGTTGCCGCAGTTGGGGCACTCGCCGCCGAACACGGCGTCGATGCCGTGCAGGCCCGGCGCCGGAATGGCGTCGAAGTTCGTGAAGGCGGTCTTGCACGATCCGCAGACCAGTTGCGCCGGCCGCAGCGCGTCTACCCGTGCCCGCGCCTGCTGCGCCCGTTCCTCAGGCGTACCCCGTCGTTTTGCCTCACCCATGATGCTGTCCTTTCATGCCGCCCGGATCTGTCAACTGCCGCGTACTGCGCCGAACTGCGCGCAACCCCGCCCTCGCCCCGCCGCATCGGGCCATGTAGGCGAAGTGGAGGGGGCCATTGTAGACCACGCCGGACTGCACGGCCGCCCGATGTTGCCTATTGTGGATAACGGTTGCCTACCACCTATCCCCCCAAGGAGGACACCGATGATACGACCCAACGTGCAGGAAAACTTTGCCCGCTACGCCGACTGCATCGCCGCGTGCAACGCCGCGGCGGCGGCCTGCCTGAAGTGCGCGGCGGCGTGCCTGGAGGAACCCGACACCCGCAAGATGTCGCGCTGCATCGCGCTGGACATGGACTGCGCCGGCATCGCCAACCTGGCCGCGTCCTACATGCTCCGCAACAGCGAGTTCGCCCCGCTGGTCTGCGAAGATTGCGCCGAAGTGTGCAAGTGGTGCAAGGAAGAATGCGAGCGGCACGACCACTGGCACTGCCAGGAATGCGCCAAGGCGTGCACGGCCTGCATGGAAATGTGCCTGAAGATGACCGCATGACCATGCCACGCCATGCGTGGCGCGCGCGGGACGCCGGCACCGGCCCGGCCCCGCCAATCGCTCCGTAGGCATTGATTCCAGGCAACCGCCGCCGGCCGCTGCCCAAGCACGCGCCGGCGGCAGGGCTTTGCGGCGCATATGCCACCGGGCGGCTATCCTCTAGGTCTGCTCAGATTCAACTGCGATCTCTTTCCTGAAGGAGTCCGTCCATGTCCGAGAAGTCCCCAGCCACCCGCATCGAGAAAGACAGCCTGGGAGACGTTGCCGTCCCGGCCGATCATCTCTGGGGTGCCCAGACCGAAAGGTCGCGTCAGAATTTTCGTATCGGCACCGAGAAAATGCCGCCCGCGCTGATCGAGGCGTTCGCGGTCCTGAAGCTGTGCGCCGCCCGCGCCAACCGCGAGCTTGGCGTGCTCAAGCCCGACGTGGCGGATGCCATCGAGAAGGCCGCCGAGGAAGTCATCGCCGGCAAGTGGCCAGGTGAGTTCCCGCTGTCGGTGTGGCAGACCGGGTCCGGCACGCAGACCAACATGAACCTCAACGAGGTGATCTCGAACCGCGCCATCCAGATGCTGGGCGGCGAGGTGGGCAGCAAGAAGCCGGTTCACCCGAACGACCACGTCAACGCCAGCCAGTCGTCGAACGACAGCTTCCCGACGGCGATGCATATCGCAGCCACGCGTGCCATCCAGCAGACACTGTTGCCGTCGCTGGAGACGCTGCAACAGGCGTTCGCCAGGAAGGTCGACGCCTTTGCCGATATCGTCAAGGTCGGCCGCACCCATCTGCAGGATGCCGTGCCCCTGACGCTGGGCCAGGAGTTTTCCGGCTACATGACGCAAGTGGCCGACGCGCAGTCGCGGCTGCAGCAGGCCATGCTGCGTGCGATGCCCGTGGCGCAGGGCGGTACCGCCGTCGGCACGGGCCTGAACGCGCCGCCGGGGTTCGCGGCGGCGTTTGCCCGGGCGCTGGCCGGCTACACGGGCCTGCCGTTCGAGCCGGCCGCCAACCGCTACGCGCTGCAGGCCGCGCACGATGCGCTGGCGGACCTGTCCGGCGCGCTGAACACGACGGCGTCGTCGTTCCTGAAGATCGCGCGCGATTTTATGCTGCTGGGCTCGGGCCCGCGCGCCGGCTTTGCCGAGCTGCAGTTGCCCGCCAACGAGCCGGGTTCGTCGATCATGCCGGGCAAGGTCAACCCCACGCAGGCCGAGGCGCTGGCGATGGTCTGCTGCCGCGTGATCGGCAACCACACCACGGTCACGCTGGCCAACAGCCTGGGCACGCTGGAACTCAACGCGTACAAGCCGGTGATCGTCTACAGCCTGTTGCAGTCCGTCACGCTGCTGGCCGACGCCGCCGCCAGCTTTGCCGAGCACATGGTGGAAGGCGTCGAGCCGGACCGCGCGCGGATTCAGGAACTGCTGGAGCGCTCGCTGATGTCGGTGACGGCGCTGAATCCGCATATCGGCTACGACAAGGCCGCCGAGATCGCCAAGCTCGCGGTCAAGAAGAACCTGTCGCTGCGCGAGGCAGCCATTGACTCCGGTCACGTCACGAACGAACAGTTCGACCAGTGGATTGACTTCAAGGCGCTGACGAAGGAAGTATGAGCGCCGGCTGCGGCCACGCGGGCGTCCGGAAGGTGCCCGCTGGCCGCGCCAAGCCAAGCCCGGTGGCGCGCCGCGCCACCGCTGCGCCCCTGATACCCCCGCCATGTTCCGTTTTCGCCTGACGCTCGCCTTTGCCCTGCTCGTCGCCCTGGTCTGCATCCAGGCGGCGTTCGTCTATTGGGGCGCCAACCGCGTCAACGACTACGCTCAGCACAGCCGGCTGGCCAACGACATCCTGGCCGAACTGCTGGACCTTTCCGCCAACAAGCAGCGGCTGCGCGTCTGGGCGTCGCAGCGGCTGATGAACGCCGATGCCTCGCCCGAGGCCCGCGACCGCCTGCTGGCCAGCATGAAGCGCAGCGCCGGCCGGCTGCAGCAGCTTGCCCAGCGCGACATCGTGCTCTGGAACACCATCTCGGCGCTCGATGGCGTGCCCGTGCCGCCCGAGGTCAACGAACTGGCCGGCATGTCCGAACTGCTGGGCGACAACATCCGCGCCGTGGAAGGCCGCCTCGTGGCCCTGCAGCCCCTGCCGCGCGACGCCGACTTCGCGGGCGTCTGGAACGAACTGAACAAGGTGTTCGACAAGGCGCGCGGCCGTGACCTGCGCGAACTGCTTTACGGCGCCATCGAACGCCAGCGCGCCGCCGTGCCGGTGGCGCGGGCCGCCACCGAGCGCGGGCTGGACCGGCTGCGGACCCAGGCATTCGTGATGGCCGCCGTGACGCTGTTGGCGGCCGTCGTGCTGGCGCTGCGCCTGGGCCGGCGGCTCAAGCGGCCGCTGGACCAGTTGCTCGAAGGCGTCGGCGCGCTGCGTAGCGGGGCGCTCGACTACCGCCTGCCGATCCATTCCGGCGACGAATTCGGGCATGTCGCGGCCGGCTTCAACGCCATGGCCGCCGAGCTGCAGCAGCACCGGATCGACGCCGACGCGGCGCGCCGCCGGCTGGAAGAGGCGGTGCAGGCCCGGACGGCCGAGTTGAGTTCGGCGCACGAGACGCTCCAGCGCATCGACCAGCGCCGCCGGCAACTGTTTGCCGACCTGGGCCACGAGTTGCGCACGCCGACCACGGCCATTCGCGGCGAGGCCGAGATTGCGCTGCGCGGCGGCGAGAAGCCCGCGCACGAGTACCGGCAGGCGCTGCAGCACATCGTCGGCGCGGCCGAGCAACTGACCGGGCATATCAACGACCTGTTGCTGATCGCGCGGGCGGAAGCTGACCAGTTGGTCATGCAGCCGCGCAGCGTGGCGCTGTGGCAGCTCCTGCAGGATTCCGCCGATTTTGCCGATGCGCTGGGGGCCGAGCACGACGTCAAGATCCAGCTCCAGGCGCCCGAGGGCGCCGACGGCCTCACCGTCATGGCCGATGCCGACCGGCTGCGGCAGGCCATCGTGATCCTGCTGGACAACGCCATCCGCTATTCGCCGCGCGGCAGCACGGTATGCCTGCGCGCGGCGGCCAGCGGCGACGGCGTACGGATCGAAGTGGAGGACCGGGGCATCGGCATCGACCCCGAGGAACTGGGGTCGGTGTTCGAGCGCTTCATGCGCGGCCGGCGCGCGCGGGCGCATCGGGCGGACGGCACCGGCATTGGCCTGTCGATTGCGCTGGCGATCGTGCGGGCCCATCATGGCAACCTTTCCGTCAGCGCCGCCGCGCCGCATGGCACCCGCGCCTGCATTGAGCTGCCGCCCGGGCCGCGCGCCGATGCCGCCGGCGCCGGCGCCACTGCCATCCCACACCATGAACATCCTGGTCATTGAAGACGACGCCCGCGTGGCCGATTTCCTGGTGCGCGGGCTGCGCGCGGAGGGCTATCTCGTCCAGCTCGCGCGCACCGGGCCCGAGGGGCTGGACATGGCGCGCCGCGGCGACGCGTCGCTGCTGCTGCTGGACCTGATGCTGCCCGGCATCGACGGCCTGGAGCTGTGCCAGACGCTGCGCGCCGAGCGCAACCACGTGCCGATCCTGATCCTGACCTCGCTGAGCGACGTGGGCGACCGCGTGGCCGGCCTGCGGCTGGGCGCCGACGACTACCTGACCAAGCCGTTCGCGTTCGAGGAACTGCTGGCCCGCATCGAGGCCTTGCTCAGACGCGGCCGCGAGCAGCAGCCCATATCCCAGCAGCTACAGGTGGCGGACCTGGTGCTCGACCGCGACCGCATGCAGGTCATGCGCGGCGGCCAGGCCATCCCGCTGACGGCCAAGGAGCTGGCCTTCCTGGAACTGCTGATGAGCGCGCCGGGCCGGGTGTTCAGCCGCGAGCGCATCCTGTCCAACGTCTGGGGCGCCAACGAGGACCCGCTGACCAATATCGTCGACGTCTACGTGCGCCGGCTGCGCAGCAAGATCGACGACGGCCACGCCCTGCCGCTGCTCAAGACCGTGCGCGGACTTGGCTACCGCATCGACGATGTACCCTGATTCCAGTTGCGCCGGTCCCGGCACGATTCGTTCATCTGCCGTTCATCTGATCGTCAGCATCGCTTCATCGAAGCCGGGCCCTGCGGTTAACGTTCGGCCCCCAGAATTTTCCCGTGCCGATTCACCGGCGCCACCCCTGCACAGGGGTGACGACCAGACTGACCACAGGAAAAATTCGATGACATACGTTGGTGCCGCTTCCCTCGCCGCCGTTGCCGCAGGCGTTCTTCTCACCTCGCTGCCGGCCGCCGCGCAGCAAGCCTGCGCGCCCGCCACCCAGCAGCAGATCGCCAGCCTGTTCGACCGCTGGAACGACTCGCTGCGCACTGGCGACCCGGACAAGGTGCTGGCCAACTACGCGCCGGACGGCGTGCTGCTGCCGACCGTGTCCAACCAGGCCCGCACCACGCCGGCCGCCATCAAGGACTACTTCGTCAAGTTCCTGAAGTACAAGCCGCAGGGATCGATCGACGACCGCTTTATCCGCATCGGCTGCAACGTGGCCCAGGACGTCGGCAACTACACGTTCCGGTACGCCGACGGCAAGACCGTCCACGCCCGGTACACCTACGTCTACGAGTGGAACGACGGCAAGTGGCTGATCGCCCACCATCACTCGTCGGCCATGCCGGAGCCGGTGACGGGGGCGAAGTAAGCGATACCCTTGGCGCCCAGCGCTCAGGCCGGCGTGGCCGTCCTGAGCTTGTCTTCCCACAGCGCCTGGATGCGCTGGCCAAGGATCTCCGGGCGGCCCTTGAAGATCAGCCGCTCGATGGCCTGCGGGCCCGCCAGCTTGCCCTGCATGACCCGCCGCTCCTCGGCGCGCTCGATCATCCGCACGGCCGCCGCGATGTACTGCTCGGTGGACGTGGTGATCGTCCAGTCCGGAAAGCCGAGCCGGCGGAACATGCCCTCGTCGATATGCTCGTGGACCTCGGCGCCGGTGCGGCACACGCCCACCAGGCCCGACCAGACCGTATCGACGATTCCGTTGGTGTTGCCGAACGGGAACGGGTTCAGGAACATGTCGCAGTCCGCGATGACCGCCATGTAGTCGTCGTAGCTCTGGTGCTTGTGCACGATGGCCGACGGGCCGATGATCCGGCGCACCACATTGCGGACCTGCGGGAACATCAGCCCCGTGGCCTGCCCCACCAGGAAGTGGAACTCCACCGGCACCTTGGTCGTCCGGGCAATCGCCGCGCAGGCCGCCAGGAACTTGGGATTGAGCTTGATCGTCGTGGCCGCCACGGCGACCTTGACGACTTCGGTCGGCCGCGGCTTCCTTGCCGCGTCCAGGTCCAGCCGCAGCATCGCCGCCGGGGCCCGGTACGGCATGCCGTCCGGCGGCAGCTTGAGCAGCGTCTCGCTGAAGCACGCCTCGTCGCCGACGTAGTCTTCCTCGACCACCACGTAATCCATCGCATGGCCGTGGGTCGTGGCCGGATGGCCCAGCGCCATCAGTTGCAGCGGCGCGACGCGCAGGCTGGCCAGCAGCATCGTGATCGGGAACATGCCGACACTTGGCATGTAGGCCGCCTGGGCCTGGTACTTCTCGCTGGTGGCGCGCACGTGCGCGGCGTTTTCCCAGACGCTGCCGCCCTCCAGCGGCACGAACTCGTCGAACACGGCCTTGCCGGCATCGTCCACACGATCCTCGTAGCCCATGCCGACCAGATGGAACTTGTCGCGCATGGCCACCATGGTCTGCGAATGGGTGCGGTAGATCGAATGGTTCTCTGAGAACCACTCCAGCACCACCAGGATCACCGGCTTGCCCGACGCCGGCCGGGCCGCCGGGCGCGCCACATCGGCCACGCCCAGCGACGCCAGCTTGCGCCGGATCAGCGTGTTGATCGGCTTCTTGATGTCGTGCTTGCCCGGCAGGTCGGCGTAGCTGCAGTGCATGTAGACGTCGTGCAGGATGGCCATCGGCAACTGGTCGACGCTGTCCACCTCGGCCAGCCGCGGCGGCAGCCAGCGCAGCAGCAGCTCGCGCTTGGCGTGCGCCGACGGGGTGGCCAGGAAGCGCGACGACATGATCGCCAGCGCCAGGCCGGCCGCCAGCACCTTGTCGACGCCCCAGATCACGTCCCAGTCGAGCACGACTTCCGATTCCGGGAAATAGAACAACTGAAACTTCTGCAGCTCCGACGTGCGCAGTTGCAGCGCCGTGCGCGCCTCCTCGTCCGCGCCCAGCGTGCGCAGGATGTGGTCGCCATTCCGGAACGGGCTGGCCGCGAACAGGGCCGCCAGCCAGCGCTGGTACTGGAGCAGCACGGCGGCCCCATGGTCCGAGAAGCGGAACGACGGATTGGCGACGAGGCTCGTGATGGCGGACGCCAGCCGCGTGAGCAGGTGGTCGTCCATGATGTCGAGCGCCTCAACCGATTGCGGCCACTCGTCGACGTCCATCAGCAGCCCGTAGTGGCGGTCGATGAGCTCCATCAGGGCCACCAGCTCGCGGCCGGCCTTTTCGTGCTCGCCGAGGTAGCACAGGTACTCGAACTTGTTGATGCTGAATTTTGTGATCGTCATGATCGGCCTCGCAGGAAAAGGATGGGACAGTGGCGCGTCAGGCAATCTTCGCGAGCACGAACATGCCCGCCATCGCCCCGCAGGCCAGGCCGATCAACCGGCCCAGCAGCATGTTGTTGAGTTCGTCGTCCAGCACGAACGGATAGCGCTCGCGCCAGTACGTACGCATCAGAATCGGACGCGGCAGGCAAATGCAGGCGGCGATGGTCACGCCAATCAGCAGATGCCAGATGTTCCGCCCTTCGTTCATCTCGGCAACGGGTATGACGGACAGCAGCAGCATCGCCACCACCGTCGTCACGACTGTCAGAAAGATGCCGGCAATCAGCCGGTCGACTGGATGTTTCATGATGGACTCCTTGGTCAATTCACCTGAAGGGTAGAGCCGTCCCTGACCGCATCGAATAGCAATTTCTTTAAACAATTGGCATCAGATTCTGGGTTCGCCGACAGCCACCTGGCGTCTCTGCTTGTCCAGCATCAGACCGAGCAGTTCGCCGTTCATGCGGGCGATTACCTCGGGCACCTCGGCGCCCCAACGCTGGCGGAACAGCCGCATCGACGGATACCAGGGGCTGTCCTCGCCTTCGTAGAACCAGCGCCAGTCCGTGTAGAACGGCAGGAACAGCCACGTCTGCTTGCCCAGCGCGCCGGCCACGTGGGCGACCGAGGTATCCACCGTCACCAGCAGGTCGAGCGCCTGGACCGCCTGCGCCGTCTCGATCATCGTCTGCACGCCGGCGCCGATGTCGTAGAAGTTGGGCAGGCGCCGCGCGTAATCGGCGGCCTCGTCGGCGCCGGGGCCCTTCTGCAGGCTGTAGAAGTCCACTTCCTGATGCGCGAACAGCGCGTCCAGCACCGAGAGCGACCGCAGCGAGCGTGCATGGTCGTTCTCGTGATTGGGCGCGCCCTTGAACACCACGCCCACCTTCAGCGCCTCGGGCCGCCCGGGCAGGCTGGCCGCCTCCGGCACGCGCAGGAACGGCACCGTTTGCGGCAGGTTCGACACATCGACCGGCAGGTGGGCCATGATCGCGTGCGGATAGACCCAGAAATCGTGCGGCGCCAGGCTGGACGTGGCGTCCACGCGGACCACGTCGTCCGCCTCGCCCGACGCCTTGAACAGCTCGAAGATCGGTCCCTGGCACACCACGGTCACGTGGGCGGCGCCACATTGCTCCCGCAGGACCCGGGCGAACCGCAGGAAGAAGATCTCGTCCCCCAGCCCGAACTCGCTCCAGATGACAATGCGCTTGCCCTCCAGCGGCTGGCCTGTCCAGGCCGGGGTGTTGGCCGGCGGCTGCGCCTTGGTGCGACGCTGCCAGTTGATGCGGGCGTACATCTGCTCGCGCAGCTGGAAGCCCTGGTTCAGGCGCCCGCTCTTGATGTAGTGGAGCATCTGGTAGAGCTGCGGATTCCATTCGCCATGCAGGCGCTTCGTGGCCAGATCCAGCACGTGGTCGATCTCGTCCATCAGGCTCCAGCGCTGCGCCAGCATGATCGAGCGAAGGTAGGCCTGGAACCGGTACGGATAGGTCGCGACGGCCTCGCGGCAGCAGCGCACGCAGTCTTCCGCGTTCTGGGCCGCGTTGGCGCGGCCGAGCAGGTCCTGGATGCCCGGCGCGGCGCGCTTGCGCAGCACCACCTCGATCACGCCCTCGACAAAGCGCCGCGTATCGGCCTCGCCGTTGACTGGCGCCTCGCCTTCATGGTCCCGCACCAGCGCCATCCGCTCGCACGACGCCACGCGCGAGAACAGCTGGATGGTGTCCAGCAGGTTCTGGGTCGTCGCGTCGTCGTGCGGTGGCTTGTAGATCGTGAAGCGCGCGCCGCCGCCCTGGCCGGACGACTGCGCCTTGGGATTCTTGCCGGGCATCGTCAGCCGGATGGTATTGCGCGGCGTCAGGAAGTCCTCGTCCGGCACGGTGAAGATCACATAGCCGCCGGGCTTCACCAGGTCCAGCCAGCGCGCCAGCGCCTTGTGCGGGTTGGCCAGGGTCTGCAGGCGCAGGCTGGCGTGGACGAAGTCGAGCGACTGTTCGTCGATGCCCGGCACCTCCTGCATGTCGGACGCCGACTTGCGCCAGGGTTTCACGTCCTGCACGCGCGGGAACCAGCCCGCGAACGTGGCCAGGCTCTCGCCCGCCCCGCAGATGTCCAGTCCCCGGCCGGCAAAGTAATGCTGCAGGAAGGCGGGGTCGTGCGAGCGCCGCAGCGCCGATTTGCTGAGTTCATTCATGATCTGTTCGCGTTCTCATTGGCAACTTGTTCCGACCACAGCGCATACATGCGCTCGCCCAGGATCTCCGGGCGGCCCTTGAAGATGTGCGTCTCGATGGCCTCTCGCCCGGCCAGCTTCGCCGCCAGCGCCTCGCGTTCCTCGTGGTTCTCGGCCATGCGGATCACGGCCGCCTTGTACTCGTCCACGGTCTTGGCGATGGTCCATTCCGGGAATCCCAGCCGGCGGAACATGCCCTCGTCGATGTGCTCGTGCACCTCCCGCCCGGTCTTGCAGACGCCGACCAGCCCCGGCCAGACCGTATCGACGATGCCGTTGGTATTGCCGAACGGGAACGGGTTCGCAAACATCTGGCAGCTTGCGATGGTGTCCATGTAGACGCCGTAGCGCTGGTCCCGATGCACCACCGCCTTGTTGCCCATCACGCGCTGGATCATGTTGCGGACCTGCGGATACACCAGGCCGCTGCCCTGCCCCACCAGGAAATGGAACTCCACCGGCACACGCGCCTCGCGGGCAATCGCGCCGCAGGTCTCGATGAACCCCGGGTTGAGCTTCATGGTCGTGGCCGCCACGGCGATCTTGACGACATCGGACGACCGGGCCGGCGGCTTTGGCGGCCAGGCCAGCAGGTTGGCCGACGGCCGGTAGGGCATGCCATCGGGCGGCAGCACCAGCAGTTGCTCGCTGAAACAGGCCGGATCGCCGACGTAGTCCTGCTCGACCACCACGTAGTCCATCGCGGGGGAATGGGTCGTCGCCGGATGACCCAGCGCCATGATCTGGATCGGCGCGACGCGGAAGGCCGAGACGACCACGGTGACCGCGAACATGCCGACGCTGGGCATGTAGAACATCTGCGCCTGGTACTTCTCGCTGATGTCACGCACATGGGCGGCCGAGTTCCACACACCGTGGTACTGCAGCTCGATGAACTCGTCGAACACCGCCCGGCCGGCGTCGTCCACCCGGTCGCGGTAGCCCATGCCGACCACGTGGAACTTCCGGCGCATCAGGTCGATGGTCTGCGAATGGGTGCGGTAGATCGAATGGTTCTTCTGGAACGATTCCAGCACCACCAGCAGCACGGGCTTCTTCCCGTCCTTCGGCGCCACGGCCTTGCGCTCGGTGTCATGCACGCCCATCCCCGCCAGCTTGCGGCGCACCAGCGTGCAGAGCGGCTTCTTGATGCTGTGCTTTTCCGGCGTGTCCGCGTAGCTGCAGAACATGTTGACGTCGTGCATGATCACATGCGGCAGCCGGTCAAGGTTTTCCACCTGGTCCAGACGGCCGGGCAGCCATTCCAGCAGGAACTCGCGTTTCCGGTGCGCGGCGACGGTGCCCTGGAACCGCGGCGAGAGGATCGCCATGGCCAGCCCGCCAGCCGCGCCCTTGTCGAGCTTCCACAGTGCGTCCCAGTCAAGCTTGATTTCCGACTGCGGCAGGTAGAAGAGCTGGAACTTCCACAGGTCAGCCGGGTGGATGTCGAAGCTGTCGCGCGCCGTTTCGTCGATGCCCAGCGCCCGCAGGATGTGGTCGGCATTGCGGAACGGGCTGCTGGCAAAGATGCTGGCCAGCCAGCGCTGGTGCTTGAGCACCGATGCGCTGTCCTGCTCGGACATGTGGAAGTCCGGATTGGTCGCCAGCGCGGTGATCGCCGCGGCCAGCCGCGTCACCATATGCTCGTCGCGGATATTGATGGCCTCCGTCGACTGCTCCCATTCATCAAGGTGGCTGGTCTCGCCATAGCCATCGGCAATCTTCTGCAGCAGCTCGCGCAGGCCGTTGAAGGCAATCGCGGGATCACTGCGATAACAGTGATGCTCGAACGTCGTGATATCGAATTTCATAGCCGTCTTTCTCGAAAAGGGGCGCTTGGCGTGTTGTGCTTGCGTTGCGTTGGCCTAGTTCGCCCAGGACACGGATAGCCAGTACTGCACGGGTTTCTTGCCGGGATCGACCCATGAGGTGGAGGAAAAGCCGTATGCCTTGGATGCCGAGGCCGAGAACGTGGCGCCGAACGATGTCAGCCATTCCACGCTCAGGCCGTAGCCGGACAGGATGCGTCGGTTGGTGACACCGGGGATGCCGACGTAGCCGGATTCCCAGCGGCTCCAGGGCTTGTGATTGACCTTGCCGATCGCGAAGTCCGAGAACAGGCCGAACTGGAGCTGATTGCCGGCGACGATCGGCACGCGCTTGTGGACGCCGAGATTGAGGATCACGCCGTCATCGAACGACCCTTCGTCGGCCCGGTAGGCGCGCACGGCGCCGGGGCCGCCCACGCTGAGCTTCTCGCTGGGGTCCAGGTTGGTACTGGCGTACTGGCCGTTCGCGCGCCCGGACAGGAAGAAGTCGCCGCTGGTGTTCAGTGCATAGGTGCCGAAGGCCGACACGCCGAGCTTGCCGTAATGGTCCTTGCGATTGACCGCCGCGTCGGTGGCCGGGGAACTGCTGCGCCGGCGGCCGGCCGTCAGAGCCACTTCGCCGCTCCAGATGTTGGTACGCAGTTGCTGCGCCCGGTCGCCATTGTTCCCCTGCAGCGAGAAGCGGAAGGCATCGAGCGTGCTGTGCGAGAACGCATTCTCGAAGTCGACATACGACGTCGACGTGCGGCTGTGCAGGTAGGAGCCGCCGACCCAAACGTTGCGGTCGAGCCCGCGCGTGATGGGGTAGCTCAGCCCGAGCTGCGCGGTGTTGGCCACGCCGGCCAGCCGCGTGGAGGCGTTGATCGTGTACTGCTGGCGCGTGAAGCCGCCCGTGAGGCGCAGCCCGTCGTCGAAGATCGGAATGCTGCCGGTCAGCGACCCGGTCCACATGCGTTTCTCGGTGCCGGTCAGCGTCAGCGCGTAGCTTTCGCCCAGCCCGAAGAAGTTGTTGCCGGAGCCGGTCACGCCGAGTCGGGTGAGACCTGTTGCCTCGATACCCTGGTTGTCGATGAAGATGTCGCCGCTCAACGGTTTGCCGCGCTGCTGCAGGCTGAACAGCACGTCGATGCCGCCCAGCGCGCCACCGGACGAGAACTGCGGCGCCTTGGCAATTGCCACGCCCGGCACGTCCTGCAGGAGCTGCGTGGTGCGCTCCAGCCGCGACGTCTGCAGGACGCAGACGCGGTCGAGCGTGTCGGCGCCACAGAGTGCCTTCGTGATCAGCCGATAGAGCCGGGCATCCTTCACGCGCGACTTGTTGTCGATCTTGACTTCATGAATGCGGCCAGGAAAGGCCGTGAACTTCAGCGGCGCGCCTTGCCGGCTCGCCTGCCAGTCTGGCTCGGTCACAAGGACCTGGCCGACGGGATAGCCGCCCTGGCGCAACGCATTGGTGAGGCTGTCCGACCATTGCCCGACGGCTTCGAGGGTCGTCGGCGTGTCGCCCAGCGTGGCGGAAGCCTTGCGAAGAACGCCGACGATGTCGTCGTGTGCGCGGCTGCCCGCCGGGACGACGTCAAAGGCGACGTTGGCGGCGGCAATGCCAGTCTGCGTGATGGGTGGTGTTTCCGACTGCGCCTGCACAGGCGCGACGGCGATTAGCAGCGTGGTGCACAGGCAGCGCATGAGCATGCGCGTGCGGCTGGCATGCTGCCGGAGCATGGTTTCGATGGTTTTCAAGATTTTCCAGAACCGGTCGAGACATCTTGCATGTCCGATTCTGCTCAGAGAGCGTTCATGCAAGTCAGCGTAGCGGCGCAGCGGCCACAGGCTAATAGCCGTTTTACGAAATCTCGACGTGGACCCGAGCGTTAGGCGCATACCCAGCATCTCCCACCCCATGCATGTGAGCGGAGTGTGGCAGGGAATGTGCGCGTTCGAAATGAAAATGGTCCGAATCAGTTTCCGCATCAACAGCATCGGAAACTGATCGGAACCGCTTGTTCTTGTTGAATGATTGGACCCATGGCGGGCGCCAATATGCCGGCGCCTTTCGACGCCGGCACATGGCTATCGTCAGCCGCCGATACCGCCTGCCGTACCCGGCGTAGCCGAGACGGTGGAGCTGGTGCTTGCTGCTGGCGCAGCGTCACTCTTCAACCAGCCGTGGCTCTTCACGACGTAGCGCTTGCCGTTCGGCGCGCCGGCCTCGGTGTAGAAGAACTCGCGTGTCTCCATGTTCACCGCCAGATCGGCCTTGGTCTTGGTGACGGGGTCCTCGTAGACGAAGTGCTTCGTCCCGTTGGCGCCGTCCCGCAACGTCAGCGTGCGCTCGACAGTCCCGGTCTTGGTCTTCACCTGGACCGTGGCCGTCGTGCCCTTCACCTGGACGGTGGCACCCGACATCAGCGCACCTTCCCACGCCTTGTCCTCGTCGGACTCGACCGTCAGCGGCACCGGGGCATCGAGGTACCAGCTTGCGTCGGCCAGGTCGTCGATCACGTAGGCGAGGATACCGCCCGCGCCAACCGCGCCCATGATTGCACCGGCCGTGGCACCCGAGTTGGAGCCACCCGAGCCCGAACCACCGGAGCCGTCCGAACCCCCGTCAGGCGTCTTGTCGCCGCCGTCGGAGCCGTTGCCACCGTTCGAGCCGTTACCGCCGTCGGAGCCGTTGCCGTTGCCGTCGGGGCCGTTGCCGTTGCCGTCGGGGCCGTTGCCGTTGCCGTCCGGGCCGTTACCGTTGCCATCGGGGCCATTGCCGTTTCCGTCAGGACCGTTGCCGTTCCCGTCAGGGCCATTGCCGTTCCCGTCGGGGCCGTTGCCGTTGCCGTCAGGGCCATTGCCGTTCCCATCGGGGCCGTTGCCATTACCGTCCGGGCCGTTGCCGTTCCCATCGGGGCCGTTACCGTTACCGTCGGGGCCGTTGCCGTTGCCGTCAGGGCCATTGCCGTTCCCATCGGGGCCGTTGCCATTGCCGTCCGGGCCGTTACCGTTCCCATCGGGGCCGTTACCGTTCCCATCGGGGCCGTTACCGTTCCCATCGGGGCCGTTACCGTTCCCATCGGGGCCATTGCCGTTTCCGTCAGGGCCATTGCCGTTCCCATCCGGGCCGTTGCCATTGCCGTCGGGACCGTTGCCATTGCCGTCGGGGCCATTGCCGTTCCCGTCGGGGCCATTGCCGTTCCCGTCGGGACCGTTGCCATTGCCGTCGGGACCGTTTCCGTTCCCGTCGGGGCCATTGCCGTTCCCGTCGGGACCGTTGCCATTGCCGTCCGGGCCGTTGCCGTTCCCGTCGGGGCCATTGCCATTGCCATCGGGGCCGTTGCCATTGCCGTCGGGGCCGTTGCCGTTCCCGTCGGGGCCGTTGCCGTTACCGTCCGGGCCATTGCCGTTACCGTCGGGGCCGTTACCGTTCCCATCGGGGCCATTGCCGTTGCCATCGGGGCCGTTGCCGTTCCCGTCCGGGCCGTTACCGTTGCCGTCAGGACCGTTGCCATTGCCGTCGGGGCCGTTGCCGTTGCCGTCCGGGCCATTGCCGTTCCCATCCGGGCCGTTGCCGTTCCCGTCGGGACCGTTGCCATTGCCATCCGGGCCATTGCCGTTACCGTCGGGGCCGTTGCCGTTACCGTCCGGGCCATTGCCGTTGCCGTCGGGACCGTTGCCGTTACCGTCCGGGCCATTGCCGTTGCCATCCGGGCCGTTGCCGTTGCCATCGGGACCGTTGCCATTGCCATCCGGGCCGTTGCCGTTCCCATCGGGACCGTTGCCATTGCCGTCCGGGCCGTTGCCGTTCCCGTCGGGGCCATTGCCATTGCCATCCGGGCCGTTGCCGTTCCCATCGGGGCCGTTGCCATTGCCGTCGGGGCCGTTGCCGTTCCCGTCGGGGCCGTTGCCGTTACCGTCCGGGCCGTTGCCGTTCCCGTCCGGGCCGTTGCCGTTCCCGTCGGGGCCGTTGCCGTTCCCATCGGGGCCGTTGCCGTTCCCGTCCGGGCCATTGCCGTTACCGTCCGGGCCGTTGCCATTACCGTCGGGGCCGTTGCCATTGCCGTCGGGGCCATTGCCGTTACCGTCCGGGCCGTTGCCGTTCCCGTCAGGACCGTTGCCGTTCCCATCGGGGCCGTTGCCGTTCCCATCGGGTCCGTTGCCATTGCCGTCCGGGCCATTGCCGTTACCGTCGGGACCGTTGCCATTGCCATCGGGACCGTTGCCGTTGCCGTCCGGGCCGTTGCCATTGCCGTCAGGGCCATTGCCGTTACCGTCCGGGCCATTGCCGTTACCGTCGGGGCCGTTGCCATTGCCGTCGGGACCGTTGCCGTTGCCGTCCGGGCCGTTACCGTTCCCGTCCGGACCGTTGCCGTTCCCATCGGGGCCGTTGCCGTTCCCGTCGGGACCGTTGCCATTGCCGTCGGGACCGTTGCCGTTCCCATCGGGGCCATTGCCGTTACCGTCGGGGCCATTGCCGTTACCGTCGGGGCCATTGCCGTTACCGTCGGGGCCGTTGCCGTTACCGTCCGGGCCATTGCCGTTACCGTCGGGACCGTTGCCGTTACCGTCGGGGCCGTTGCCGTTACCGTCCGGGCCATTGCCGTTACCGTCGGGACCGTTGCCATTGCCGTCGGGGCCGTTGCCGTTGCCGTCAGGACCGTTGCCATTGCCATCCGGGCCGTTACCGTTGCCGTCGGGGCCATTGCCGTTCCCATCGGGGCCGTTGCCATTGCCATCGGGGCCGTTGCCATTGCCGTCGGGGCCGTTGCCATTGCCGTCGGGGCCGTTGCCATTGCCGTCGGGGCCGTTACCGTTCCCATCGGGACCGTTACCGTTGCCGTCCGGGCCATTGCCGTTGCCGTCGGGGCCGTTACCGTTGCCGTCCGGGCCGTTACCGTTCCCGTCGGGGCCGTTGCCGTTACCGTCCGGGCCATTGCCGTTACCGTCGGGGCCATTGCCGTTGCCGTCGGGACCGTTACCGTTACCGTCGGGGCCATTGCCGTTACCGTCGGGGCCATTGCCGTTACCGTCGGGGCCATTGCCGTTACCGTCGGGGCCGTTGCCGTTACCGTCCGGGCCATTGCCGTTACCGTCGGGACCGTTGCCGTTACCGTCGGGGCCGTTGCCGTTACCGTCCGGGCCATTGCCGTTACCGTCGGGACCGTTGCCATTGCCGTCGGGGCCGTTGCCGTTGCCGTCAGGACCGTTGCCATTGCCATCCGGGCCGTTACCGTTGCCGTCGGGGCCATTGCCGTTCCCATCGGGGCCGTTGCCATTGCCATCGGGGCCGTTGCCATTGCCGTCGGGGCCGTTGCCATTGCCGTCGGGGCCGTTGCCATTGCCGTCGGGGCCGTTGCCATTGCCGTCGGGGCCGTTGCCATTGCCGTCGGGGCCGTTGCCATTGCCGTCAGGGCCGTTACCGTTGCCATCGGGACCGTTGCCATTGCCGTCCGGGCCATTGCCGTTACCGTCCGGGCCGTTGCCGTTGCCATCGGTAGGCGCGACGCGATCGCCGGTCAGGATGTGGATGGCACCGTTTCCGTTTACCCGCATGCGGCCTTCGAGCGCGTGGTCGCGGCCGTCGGGGGCGGCGCCCGTCAGGACGGCAGTACCGTTGCCGTTCACGGTAATGTTGCTGGTGGTGCCCACGCGCACGCCGATGCCCGCGTCACCGCCACCGCTGGAGGTGCCGGTAGCGTTCATGTAGGCGTTGTCGGTGATGTTGACGCCACCCTGGAAATGGACCCCTTCGCGGTACCGCGAATCGCCAGTGATGTCGGTCTTCACGTTTCCAGAGAGATTCAGGCTGGAGTTGGATGCGAAGCGCACGCCGGCTGAGGTGGCGGTGTTGGCGCGCGACGTGCCCGAAACGTTGATTCGAGCATCGTCAGTGGCGTTGATGACGGTTTGGATCAGTACGCCGTCCTGGGTATCCGACTGGCCGGTCATGTCGACGGTCGCGTTTCCCGACATATTCAACGTACCCTGCCAACGTACACCGGCGGCCTTGGGTCCGTCGCCGTTGACTGTCAGCTTGCTGTCTCCGGACATGGATCCTTGGCCAAGGATACCCACGCCGGCCCATTCGGGATTCGATCCGTTACCGCTGCCGCTGAGATTCAGCGTGGCATTGTTCTGCAGGTTATACCGAAGTGTGTCGAAGAATATGCCTGGCTCGTTGTTCGATGTACCGTTGAGGTTCACCGCACCGTTGTCCGAGATATTGATAGACGTCGCACCGCAGGCTCGAATACCATCCGCGTAGTTGCCTACGCCGGTAATGTTGACGACCCCGTTGCCCGAGACCGAGATGCTGCTGGTCGCGTAATTGCCACCCAGGATCGTCACGCCTTGCGAGTCGCTTCCTGAGCCCGTGGAGTGGCCTTCGATATCCAGCGAGGCGTTGTTGTTGACTGTAATCTTGAGCGTGTTGAGACGAATGCCCGAGTACAAACGGCCCGTCGTGTTGCCAATCAAGCTGACGGCGGCATCATCATTGAGGGTAAGAACGCCGCGGTGCATGATGCCGTCGTAGCCGCCACCTTCCCCATGGATGACCAGTTGCGATCCTCCGGAGATCGTAAGGTTGGATCCGTTGTCAATATAGACGCCGGTCTCCGAGCGGGAACTGCCATAGATGGAGAGGCTGCCACCCACCTGCGTCATGGCGGTGTTCATATACACGCCAACGCTGCCGGCGCTAAAGCCGGTAATGGTGCCGCCGCCGATATTTGCCAGGGTGCCGCTTATGTTGATGGCATGGCCGCTTGAGGCGCTTGTCGTGTCCCCGTACGCCGTTAGCCGTCCGCCATTCAAGTCGATGGTTCTGCCGCTTGATTGGAGAACGGCGCCATATCCGCCGCCCATCCCCGAGGTCAGATTCAGATTCAGCGCATCGGAGGTGGACGTGATATTGCCGTTGAGGGTAATCGATCTGTTTGCCACCAGCGTGAGATTCGCCGCGCCGCCGCCGGTCTTTGTAATGTCGGCACCGGTGCTCTGCACGATATTCCCGCCCGCCGTACCTGAGCTGGCCGTGGTGATCGTGACGTCGGTGCCTGCGTTCAGGGCGTCGTTGATGGACGTGTTGCGAACCGTGGCAGTGCTGCCCGTCGGCGTGAAGCCACCCGAGACGCTACCGCTGTAGCCAGCATCGTTACCTGTGCCGATGGTGATATCGGTCGGATCGATCAACCATTCGCCAGACTTGCCGTTCGGCGCTGAGGCGGTCACCGTGCCTTGGACGTTGAGGTTGTGAGCCGAGGTTTCCACGAACCCACCGTCACCATGCCGCGCACCGGCATCGATCCGCGCGTTGACACCCACCTGCGTGAAGTTGGCAAAGCCCGCACCATCCTGCAGCAGCTTGCGCGCTTCGGTGCCTTCGAGCTTGCCCAGCGAGTCACCACCAAGGATGACCTTGCCGCCAGCCGAGTCGCCCGAGGCATCGATCGAGGCGCTGTCGAACAGGCCGACGCGGTCGCCAGCCAGTACCACCGTGCCGCCCTGGCCGCCGTTGCGGTTCGAGGCGTCGATGCTGCCGGTCATGACCACGTCGCCGGTCTTGCCGGCGTCGGCCACGACCGTGCCGGCGCGGACCACGCCGGAGAGGTTCACAACCGTATTAAGGAGCGTGTCCTTGCCGCGCGCGGTAATCAGCACCGTGCCGTCCTGGGCGTGGATGTTGCCGCTGTTTTCCGCCAGCGCGTTGGCGGTGGCGTCGTTCAGGACCAGCGAGATGCCCTGGCCGTTGTGCAGGGCCACCGTGGCGCTATCGCCAGCGGCCAGCAGGACTTGTCCGCCCGGGCCGGTCTTGATGTCGCCCGCGTTGCGGACCTGGTCGCCCATGAAGGTCACGTAACCCTGGGCGTTGATGGAGCCTTCGTTGATGATGCCGGCCTGCGTGCCGGTGGCGCTCAGTGCCAGCGGGCTGCCGGCCATGAAGGCGTTGGAGTCGATGGATTTCGTCGTCGCGAGCAGCGAGCCGACATTGACCACTGCACCGCGTCCGAACAGCACGCCGTTGGCGTTCTGGATCAGCACCTGCCCGTTGGCGAGCAGCGAGCCGTGGATATTGGAGGGGAGCCCACCCGTGACGCGGTTCAGCGCCTGGGCCTGTGCGTTGGGCTGGTTGAACTGGACAGTATTGCCCTGGCCGATGCTGAAGCTGTTCCAGTCGATGACAGCGCGCTGGCTGCCCTGATTGATGGTCATCGTCGAGCCGTTCGGCTGCGAGATGGTGGCCTGACCGGCCACGACGTTGCCCTGGGTCGGCAGTCCTTGGGCACGGGCTTCGTCCATGTCCCAGGCAAACAGGGCGAGGGCGATGGCCGTCATCGCCGATACCACGCCCAGCTGGGGCGATGCCTCCGCGGCGCCTTCCCCAGGCGCCTTGCCGCGGCTCTTCACATTTTCCGCAACGGCCACAAGCATGCCGAGATGCTTGCTGAATACGCGGCGATACCGATTCTTGTTCATGACTGCTTGCTCTCTATTTCTCAGAAACCTGCTGCATCTGGCAGCGACCCAACTCGCAGGCGTTGCCCGCCTGCAGAGGCGGCGGTAAGGCCTGGTGTCTCGTTCTGGATGCGGAGGCCGTCGGTGCCGGAAGGGCAGGACGGACGAGTTCCGCTACTCCACGCACCGAATCGTATGAGCGCGTGGAGCGAGCAAAAATCGTAAAAACTCTAAAGATGGGGATCTGAGAGAAAATCAGACGGCGGCGAATGGGTCGCCTGATTTGAATGCGGGAAATAAAATAGTAATTCGACTAAAACGTGGGACAGGTCCTCAAGAAACGCCCAGATCGGCCCGACATCGGCCGTCCGCCAGGGCAGCGCGAATTGCGACCTTGCGCGTCACATCTGAAAAAGAAAATAGAAAAGTTTCCATCCCGCAAAAGATGACGAGTCCTTAGGCTTCGTCTGGACCGCGTGGCGTCCAGCCGGATCGCCAATCAGAATCTGCCTACGCCTTCCTGATGCTTGCGGTATCGGCCGGGCGGCCCCGCCCGCCGCGGCGCCATCGCCGGTCCTACGCCAGACTCCCTTCCGCTGCCTTGCCGCAGCAGACCCACCACATGCCAAGCGTGCCGATCCCCAATGGCCTGGCGATTCGCCAGCGATGCTTTCCATGCGGCCGCCGCCCTCATCCGAAAACTCTGGGAAACGCACTATGCCCACCATACGCGTCATGCTCGCGGACGATCACCCATTCATCGTGTTCGGCGTGCGGGAGATATTAAGCCGGCAACTGGGCTTCAGCGTGGTCGCCGAGGCGGCCAATCCGCCGGGATTGATGGATAACCTGTCCCGCATCGAGTGCGACGTGGTGATTACCGATTTCTCGATGCCGGGCAGCGGCGTGCCCGACGGGCTGGTCCTGCTGAACGCCATCCGCGCCAAGTTTCCAGCGGTGCGGATCGTGGTGCTGACGATGCTGGACAACCCCGGGCTGTTGCTCAGCATGCGCCGGGCCGGCGCGCTGGCCTTGCTGAACAAGCGCGACGACATGCGCGAGCTGCCCGCCGCCGTGATTGCCGCCTTTCAGGGGCGCGAGCATCTGGGCGCGACGATGCGGCGGGCCATCACCCGGCCCGGCCCCGGCACGTCGCAGAACGGGTCGCTGGACACGCTGAGCCCGCGCGAGATGGAAGTGCTGCGGCTCTATGTCGGCGGCATGACCACGTCGGAGGTGGCCCGGCACCTGAATCGCAGCATCAATACGGTCAGCACGCAGAAGCACAGCGCCATGCGCAAGCTGGGGGTCAAGAACGACGCCGAGCTGTTCGACTACGCGTCCGAGCACGGGCTGCGGGCGTAGCGGATGCGGTAAACTACCGGCCTTCCGCCGCACCGTGCGTGCCGGTGCTGCCTTTTCAGGCACCCGGACCTGCGCCGATGTCGAAGCAGGTGACGGCGGCGCATCACCACCGGGCCGTCGCGCCCGCGCCCCCTGGCTTGCCTGTGCCCGCTCACAGCATTCGCCGATTCGCTTCGACCCTCGATCCGGGCGCCGTGCCAACTGGCCGGCGCATTCGCCGGATAACGCCCTGCGTCCTTCTTGCCGAAGGACTTCCGCGCAGGACTGGAACCCCTCAGGTACTTGCCTGAACCGACCCTTCCGGCGCCCCGCGCCGGATGCGATCCGTATTCCGGAGGACAACTCGTGAAGACCCCAGCCAGCCTTTGGCTGCTAGCGGCCGGGCTGTTGCCCTGCGCCGCGTACGCCGGCTCCGGCGTGACGCTCTATGGCCTCGTCGACTCGGCGGTGCGCTATACGTCCAATATCGATGGCCGCCACCATTCGCAGGTGGGCGTGCTGTCCAGCGGCATGGCCGCCAGCCGCTTCGGCCTGAAGGGCGACGAAGACCTGGGCGGCGGCATCCATGCCATCTTCCAGCTGGAGGCCGGCTTCGGCAGCGATACCGGCAAGATGAACTACGACGCACTGTTCGGACGCCAGGCCTGGGTGGGCCTGAGCGGACACTGGGGCAGCCTGACCTTTGGCCGCCAGTACAACGCGCTGAACAACATC
Source organism: Cupriavidus sp. H18C2 (assembly GCF_049393795.1). Classification (NCBI taxonomy): domain Bacteria; kingdom Pseudomonadati; phylum Pseudomonadota; class Betaproteobacteria; order Burkholderiales; family Burkholderiaceae; genus Cupriavidus; species Cupriavidus sp. H18C2. The sequence continues at coordinate 1,925,420 of NZ_CP186011.1, forward strand.
GCCTGGGAATTCGACCCGCTGGCCAAGGGCTGGGGGCTGTTCTGGTCCGACCCGCTCTACATCGGCGGCGACATCTTCTTCCAGGACTACCGGATCAACAACAGCGTGGTCTACCAGAAGCAGGTGGGCCCGTTCTCGGTCCAGCTCGACTACGGCGCGGGCGAGCAGCCCGGCACGCTGGCGCGCGGCACCACGCTGGGCGGCGGGGTGAAGTACCAGCAGGGCGCGCTGGCGCTGGGCGTGGCGTACGACCAGCGCCGCAGCGACGACGGCGCCAACACCGTGCGCAACTACTCGGTGGGCGGCTCGTATGCGATGGGCAAGGCCACCGCCTATGCCGGCCACCTGGGGCGGCGCGAATCGGGCCAGGACGCGCGCTTCAACATCTCGTACGTGGGCCTGGGCTACCAGCTCACGCAGGCGCTGCACCTGTCAGGCGCCTACTACCGCTATCGCCAGTCAGGCAACGTCACCACGCAATTCCTGGATGTACCGGTACACCTGGGCGCCGGCAATGCCGACAGCGTCGCGCTGGTGGCCGACTACGCGTTCTCCAAGCGCACGAGCGTGTACCTGGAGTCAGACGTGGTGGTGGCGCGCGGCGGCACGGTGGGCCGCGAGACCGAGTACTGGGCCGGCACGCCGGTCACCGATGTCAGCCGCAGCACGCGCGTGGGCGTGATGGTCGGCATGCGGCATCAGTTCTGACCCTGCGCCTCGCGGGCAATCTCGCGGATGGCCTGCTCGAACGCCTCCACCGGCTGGCCGCCGGTGACGAGGTAGCGGTTGTTGAAGATCACGGACGGCACCGACTGGATGCCCATGCCCTGGTACTCGCGCTGCTCGGCCCGCACTTCGTCGGCGTAGGCGTCGGACTCCAGGACGCGGCGCGCCTCGGCGGCGTCCAGCCCCACGGACGCGGCGGCCTCCCGCAGCACGTCGTGGCTGCTGGGGTCCTTGCCGTCGCCGTGGTACGCCTGCAGCAGCGCCTGCTTCAGCGGGAGCTGCCGGCCCTGCGTGGCGGCCCATTGCAGCAGCCGGTGTGCGTCGAACGTGTTGTAGACAAAGTCGCGCGGGCCGAAGTTGAACCCGACGCTGGCGCCGCGCTCGCGGATCATGGCCTGCGTCTCGGCAATCTGGGCCGGCGTGCGGCCGTACTTCTTGCCCAGGTAGTCGACGATGGCCTCGCCCTGCGGGCCCATCTGCGGGTTCAGCTCGAACGGGTGCATGACCACTTGGGCGTCCACCACGTCGCGGGTGCGCTCCAGCGCCTGCATCAGCGACGCCAGGCCGATGGCGCACCATGGGCAGGCGATATCCGAGACAAAGTCGATCCTGAGTGACTGGGGCATGGCATGGTCCGGGCGGCGCCGGCTTTCAGAACGGGGACGCGACAGCTTAGTCCGAATTGCCGATGCGTGCAGGCGCCCACCCGATCACCCCTCGCCCTATACTGGTTCTGGCGCGCCGATCATTCGCGCCAGGAGGCAGCCATGGGACGCAAATACATCGATTGCCGCGAGTTTCCCAGCGAGAAGAACTGCACGGTCGCATTGAGCGCCGACACGGAGGACGAGCTGCTGGAAGCAGCCGTGCAGCACGCGGTGCAGGTTCACGACCACCAGGACTCGCCCGAACTGCGCAGCCAGCTCAAGGCGTGTTTCAAGGAGGGTGCGCCGCCGGCCTGACGGCGGCACTGCGCAGGGGCGACGGACGCCGGCGCAAGTCCGCGGCCGCCGCCCCTGTCTGCCCGGCCATCCCCCCTGCCATCCCCCGCCATTCCCCCCCTTGGCCCGCCTGCGCAACCGCGACGGCCATAAATTCCCGCCTTTGTGAAATCTGCACGGCCTGCCGGGCCGGGAATGCGCGCTGCCTGCGGGGCTGGCCCCCTTTGGCGGCGCCGGGACCGGAATATGCATGGTCCGGCCATCCAACACAGCGCCGCCGGCGTCCAAGGAGTGTCGAGATGGCAGACCATGATGCCGTGGTACGGCTCTATGCCACCCAGATCGTCGAGAAGGCCGATGCCGCCCAGCAGGGCGAGCCGGTGTCCGCGCTGGCCACGTCCGAGATCGACAAGGCGATGATGCATTTCCGCACGCTCGATGGCGGCCGGTCCACCGGCGCGCTGCTGCGCCAGCTGGTTGGCGCGCTGCGCGAGGCGGCCGGGCAGCGCGGGCGGGCCGAATCGGCACGGCTGGTCATCCTGATCGCGGCCGACTATGCGTCGGAAGCGTCGCAGGCGCATCCTGGCGGGGGCTAGGTCGCGCGAGGGAGCCTGGAGGGGTAGGAGCCGCCTGACAGCGGGATCGGACAGCCACCGTCGCACCGCCCGCGCGCCGGTCCTTACCATGGAAGCAGGCTCAACAAGGCGCCCTGCGCCGCACCCGCCATGGACCTTTCGGTCGACTGGGGCAACCTGCTCCACTTCAGCATTTCGCCGCTCGAAACCATGCTGCGCGGCACGCTGATGTACTGGTTCCTGTTCCTGATGTTCCGCTTTGTCGCCCGGCGCGACGTGGGCTCGCTTGGCATTGCCGACCTGCTGATCGTGGTGATCGTGGCCGATGCCGCGCAGAACGGCATGGCCGGCAAGGGCGACAGCGTGGCCGACGCCGCGCTGCTGGTGGGCACGCTGGTGGCCTGGAACCGGCTGTTCGACCTGGGCGCGTGGCTGTCGCCCGCGATCCGGCGCTTTGTCACACCGCAGAAGGTGGTGCTGGTGCGCAACGGCAAGAAGGTGGTGCGCAACATGGAGCGCCACACGATCACCGACGAGGAACTGGCCGCGCAGCTGCGCGAGAAGGGCGTGGAGTCGTACCGGCACGTCAAGGTCATGTACCTGGAGCCCGACGGCAAGATCAGCGTCATCACTGACGACTAGCCCGGCCTCCACAGCAAAAAAGGACAGGCCGTGCGGGGAACGCACGTCTGTCCTGTCAAGAACCGGCTCCAGCCCGAGCCGGGCACAGATGCCTCAGCCTGGCGCGCGCGCCCCAACTGGCACGGACGGCATCGGCATCATGTTCTGGTTGGCGTTGTGCATGACCCACAGCGACCCCGACACGACGATGGCGATCAGGCCCACCGTGCACGCGAAGATCGCCGTATTGCCGCGCTGGCCGCGGCGCGGCCCCAGGTGCAGGAAGTACACGAGCTGCACCAGCAGTTGCACCACGCACAGCGCCACGATCAGCGCCAGCCCGGCGCGCGGCGGCAGCAGCCGGCCCATCACGGCACCAAACGACAGGAACGTCAGCACCAGCGACAGCGCGTAGCCGATCAGGTGGCTGCGCAGGCTGCCATGGGCGGCAGGATGGATGGCTTCGGATTGGGACATCACAGGAACTCCCGCAGGTAGACCACCGTGAACACGAAGATCCACACCAGGTCCAGGAAATGCCAGAACAGGCTCAGGCAGGCCAGCCGGCGGCGCACCACGGCGTCCAGCCCGAACACCTGCACCTGGTTGACCATGACGATGATCCACAGCAGGCCGGCGCTGACGTGCAGCCCGTGCGTGCCCACCAGCATGAAGAACGCCGACAGGTAGGCGCTGCGGTGCGGCCCCGCGCCCTCGTGCAGCAGTTCGCGGAATTCGTATACCTCCATGCACACGAAGGCGGCGCCCAGCGCGAACGTCAGCACCAGCCAGCGAATCACGGCCTGCGGGGCGCCCTTGCCGGCTTCGTCCAGCTTCAGCATCGCCACGCCGAACGTCAGGCTGCTGGTCAGCAGCAGCACGGTCTCGGCCAGCACGAAGCGCAGGTCGAACAGCTCGCGCCCGGTGGGGCCGCCGGCCGTGCCGTGCAGCAGCACGCCGAACGTGGCAAACAGCGACGCGAAGATCAGGCAGTCGCTCATCAGGTAGATCCAGAACCCGAGCTTCAGCGTCGATGCCTGGGCCTGGGCATGATGGTCGTGCCCGGCGTCGTGCGCAGGGGCGGCGGCCGCGTGCGGCACGTCCGCCGCGCCGGCCTGGAGTTTCAGGGTGGTGGTCATGGTCAGTTGGCTCCCCGGGCGGCCAGCGCGGCGCCCAGCTGGGCGTGGCGGGCCTGTTCGATGCGCGCGACCTCGGCGGCCGGCACGTAGTAGTCCACGTCGCGGTCGTAGCTGCGGGCGATGAACGTCAGGATCATCGCCACCAGCCCGAAGCCGGCCAGCCACCAGATGTGCCAGACCAGCGCGAAGCACAGCACCAGCCCGAACGCCGACACGATGAACCCCGCCGACGTGTTGCGCGGCATGTGGATGTCCGCGTACGGCGCGTCGACCCGGTAGGCGCGGCCGGTCTCCTTGTCGTCCCAGTGCTGCTCCAGCGACGTGATCTGCGGCACGTGCGCGAAGTTGTAGAACGGCGCCGGCGACGCGGTGGCCCATTCCAGGCTGCGGCCGTCCCACGGATCGCCGGTCAGGTCGCGGTGCTGGTGGCGGTCGCGCACGCTGACAAACAGCTGCCAGAGGATCGCCAGGATGCCGCAGCCGATGACCACGGCGCCCACCAGCGCGACGATCAGGTACGGCTGCCAGTCAGGGTTGTTGTAGTGGTTCATGCGCCGCGTCATGCCCTGCAGGCCCAGCGCGTAGAGCGGCATGAACGCCAGGTAGAAGCCTACCAGCCAGCACCAGAACGCCACCTTGCCCCAGAACTCGTTCAGCGTGAAGCCGAACACCTTGGGGAACCAGAACGTCATGGCCGCCAGGCAGCCGAACACCACGCCGCCAATGATCACGTTGTGGAAGTGGGCGATCAGGAACAGGCTGTTGTGCAGCACGAAGTCCGCGCCCGGCACGGCCAGCAGCACGCCGGTCATGCCGCCCACGGCAAACGTGACCATGAAGCCGATGGTCCAGAGCGTGGACGAGTGGAAGCGGATGCGCCCCCGGTACATCGTGAACAGCCAGTTGAACAGCTTGACGCCGGTGGGAATCGAGATGATCGACGTCATGATGCCGAAGAACGCATTGACGCTGGCGCCCGATCCCATCGTGAAGAAGTGGTGCAGCCAGACGAAGAACGACAGCACGCCGATGGACGACGTGGCGTACACCATCGACGTGTACCCGAACAGCGGCTTGCGCGAGAACGTGGCGATGATCTCCGAGAACGCGCCGAAGCACGGCAGGATCAGCACGTAGACCTCCGGGTGGCCCCAGATCCAGATCAGGTTCACGTACATCATCGCGTTGCCGCCCAGCTCGGTCGTGAAGATGTGCATGTCCAGGTAGCGGTCGGCCGCCAGCAGCGCCAGCGTGGCCGTCAGCACCGGGAAGATGGCCACGATCAGGATGTTGGTGATCAGCGCCGTCCACGTGAACACCGGCATCTTCATCAGCGTCAGGCCCGGCGCGCGCATGCGCAGGATCGTCACGATGAAGTTGATGCCGGTCAGCGTGGTGCCCAGCCCCGATATCTGCAGCGACCAGATGTAGTAGTCCACGCCCACGGTCGGGCTGTACCCGAGCCCGCTCAGCGGCGGATAGGCCACCCAGCCCGTGGCCGCGAAGTCGCCGACGAACATCGACAGCATGACCAGCACCGCGCCCATGGCCGACATCCAGAAGCTCAGCGAGTTGACGAACGGGTACGCCACGTCGCGCGCGCCAATCTGCAGCGGCACGATCACGTTCATCAGGCCCAGGATGAACGGCGTGGCGACGAAGAAGATCATGATCACGCCGTGCGCGGTGAAGATCTGGTCGTAGTGGTGCGGCGGCAGGTAGCCGGCCGCCTCGCCCACGGCGATGGCCTGCTGCGTGCGCATCATGATGGCGTCGGCAAACCCGCGCAGCAGCATGACCAGCGCCAGCACGATGTACATCACGCCAATGCGCTTGTGGTCCACCGAGCAGATCCACTCGGTCCAGAGATAGCCCCACTTGCGGTAGCGCGTGATCGCGGCCAGCAGCGCGGCGCCGCCCAGCAGCACCGCCACCAGCGTGCCCATGATGATGGGCTCGTGCAGCGGGATGGCGTCGAGAGAAAGTTTTCCGAACATGATGGGTTAGCGCTCCAGCGTGGTCTGCTGCGCCGGGAGCGGCGGCATGTTGGCGCCGGCAATGGCGCTCAGGGTGACCGGGGTGTCGGCCCGGCAGATGTCGCCGTTGCCGGCCATGTACTGGTCCACCACGCCCTGGAACAGGCGCGGGTCCACCTTGCCGTAGACGGTGACGGGGTCCTTGCTGCTGGGCTGCTCCAGCCGGCGGTAGGCCGCCGCGTCCAGCGTGTGGCCCGATGCGCGGGCGCGCGCCACCCAGGCGTCGAAATCGGCCCGCGACGTGGCAACGGTCCGGAAATGCATGTCCGAGAACCCCGCGCCGCTGTAGGCCGCCGAGCGGCCGTCGAACACGCCGGGCTGGTCGGCAATCAGGTGCAGCTTCGTCTGCATGCCGGCCATCGCATAGACCATGCTGCCCAGCCGCGGGATGAACAGCGCGTTCATCGTCGACTCGGCCGTGATGCGGAAGTTGACCGGCGTGCCCACCGGGATCGGCAGTTCGTTCAGCGACGCCACGCCGTACTGCGGATAGATGAACAGCCACTTCCAGTCCAGCGCCACCACGTCCACCTGCAGCGGCGCGACAGCTGATTCCAGCGGGCGGAACGGGTCCAGCTTGTGCGTGGTGTCCCAGATGATGATGCCCAGCAGCGCCACGATGACGCACGGGATGCCCCACACCACCACTTCGATCCGGGTGGAATGCGACCAGCGCGGCGCGTACGCGGCCCGGGTATTGCCTTCGCGGTAGCGCCACGCGAACACCAGCGTCAGGATGATCACGGGCACCACCACCAGCAGCATCAGCGCCGTGGCCAGCACGATCAGGTTGCGCGTCTGCACGCCGATGGAGCCGCTGGGGTTCAGCAGGTCCCACGTGCAGCCGGTCAGGATCAGCGGCGCGATGGCGGCCAGGCAGGCGCCGGGCGGCAGGAACGATGAGGCGGCAGGACGGGACGGGGGGCGCCGACGCCCGCACGGGTCGGCTGGTGGCTTACGCATGTCAAACACCTTGGTTCGGGGGCGCAGGCGGGGCAGACCCGGCAACCGGGTATTTGTATGGATTTGCCTGCGGTGCGGCGCATGCTAAGGTAAGACAACATCCATACAAGTGGAGTCTTGTCTTGCCTACAACGCAGCCCGTGCGCCCCGGCAACCCGCCGCCCGCCAAACCCGCGTGGATCGGCGCGTTCGCGCCCGGCGCCGGGCCGCGCTACATCCAGATCGCCGGTTTTCTGGAGATGGCGATGGCCGACGGCCGGCTGGTGCCCGGCGACCGCCTGCCGCCCCAGCGCGAACTGGCGGCGCTGTTCGCCGTCGACCTGACCACGGTCACCCGGGCGCTGGCCGAGGCCCGCCGGCGCGGGCTGGTGGCGCCGCGCGGTTCGCTCGGCACCTTCGTCGCCGCCCCGGCCTTTGAACTGGCGCAGGCCGTGGACCTGAGCATGAACGTGCCGCCCCCGCCGGCCGGCATCGACTTTGCCGACCTGCTGCGGCGCGGGCTGGCCCAGGTGACGCTGCGCGCCGACGCCAACCTGCTGATGACCTACCAGCTTGGCGGCGGCACCATGCCCGACCGCGTGGCCGGCGCGCAGTGGCTGGCGCCGATGCTGGGCGACGTGGCGCCCGAGCGCGTGATGGCCAGCCCCGGCGCCCAGCCCGCGCTGGCCGCCTTGATCCTGAGCCGCACCACGCCCGGCGGCACCATCGCCGCCGAACCGCTGGTCTACCCGGGCGTGCGCGGCGCGGCCGCCGAACTGGGCCGGCAGGTGGCCACCATCGCCGTCGACGCCGACGGCATGCGCCCCGACGCGCTCGACGCCGCCTGCCGCAGCGGCAACGTCCAGCTCGTCTACTTCAACCCGACGCTGCAGAACCCCACCACCCACACGATGCCCGCGGCGCGCCGGCGCGAGATCGTCCGCGTGGCCCGGCAGCATGGCGTGCTGATCGTCGAGGACGACCCGTACTGGCTGCTGACGCCCGACGCGCCGCCGCCGCTGGCCGCCATCGCGCCGGACCAGACCGTCTACATCGCCACGCTGGCCAAATGCCTGAGTCCGGGGCTGCGCACCGCCTATGTGGTGGCGCCCGACCGCGACATGCAGGAATCGATCCTCGGCGCGCTGCGCGCGATCACGCTGATGGCGTCGCCGATTGCCACGGCGCTGGCGACCCAGTGGATCCGCGACGGCTCGGCCGCCGCGCTGCTGGCCGGCATCCGCGAGGAAGCGGCCGCGCGCCAGCAGATTGCCCGGCAATGGCTGGCGGCCAGCGGCCCGTTTGCGCCGTCGGGCATCCACGTCTGGCACGCGCTGCCCAGCTACTGGTCATCGGCCGGATTCAGCCGCGCGGCGCAGGACGCCTCGCTGCGCGTCACCGCGTCTGACGTGTTCCACGACGGCGCCGCGCCGCCCAACGCCATCCGCATCGCGCTGGGCGGCGTGCCGGACCGCGCGCAGCTATCGATGGCACTGAAGAAGCTGTCAGGCCTGCTGGCGGGCAAGCCGCCCCATGCGTCGATGCCGGTGATCTGAGCCGGCGTCAGCCCACCACGGCCAGCAGCCCGGCCACGCCGAAGCCCAGCGCGGCCAGCGCGTCGCCGGCAATCAGCCCGCCGCCCACCAGCGAAGTCGTGCTCATGTCCTCGGGCAGCGCCGCGTCGCGCGATGCCCGGCGCGCCCGGCTGTCCCACAGGCTGGCCGCCACGCCGCCGGCCGCCATCCACACGGTGGCCGGCAGGTTGACAAAGCCGCCAAACGACGACGCATACGGCGACGGCAGCACCACCGCATCGAGCACGAAATCGCAAGTCCGGCCGGCCCGGCCCGCCTGGGCAAACCGCATATAGCGCGGCCACGCGCGCAGCGCCTTGCGCAGGACCTCGGTCACCAGTCCGATACCCACGCCGATCCAGACCGCCAGCCGCTGGTAGGGCCGGTCCTCGGTCATGCTGCGCAGCGCGCCGACGATCTTGTAGGTCATGGCCGATGTCCAGCGCGCCGGCTGCTGGTCGGCCGGCAGCACGGTCTGGTCGAGCCGCAGCACCGGATAGGCATCCATGAACAGCCGCGCCAGCAGCACCGCCAGCACCGCGCCCACCACGATCCCCGCCACCTGGTAGGCAAACTGCACCGTGCGGTTGGTGCCGAGCCGCCAGCCCGTGGAGCGGTCCTGCTGCATGTCGCACGCCTCGGCCGTGGAGACCAGCAGCACCGTCGCCGCGATCAGCCCGACATGGGGCTGGCGCAGCCCCACCGCCGCCATCAGGATCACGGTCAGCACGAACGCGGACGAAATCGGGTTCTGGTCGACCATCCCCACCGAGATGCCGTTGACCAGCGCAAAGACCAGCACCAGCCCGACGGCCATCAACTGGTAGCCGACGGGCTGGTCGAACCATGCGGCGCCGCTGGCGACCACCGCCAGGCCCCAGACCACGACCCAGGCGACGATCCAGCGCTGCGGCGCCGACGCACGGCCCGCCGATCCGCCGGTGGCCCGCCGCGCGCGCTGCCAGGCACGCGCCAGCAGGAGCAGCACGTCCACGGCGGCGGCGCCCATGATCATCCCCAGCGCCAGCAGGAACGTGATCTTGCGATAGGGATCGCCCGGCGCCAGCCAGCCGATGGACACGAAGTACGGCGTCAGCGCCCACCCGGCCAGCCCGCCCACCAGCGCGGCGATGCCGATGCGCGCGCCGACGATCATCCCGACGCCGAACGTCGACGCCGACAGGTCGATGGCACCCAGCCACGCCACGCGCGTGGCCCCCACCCCGGCCAGCACGCCCGCGCCCATCCCGCCGGCCAGCCGCGCCAGCGACCGGCGCAGCAGCACCGGATCGGTCAGCGCACGCAGGATGTTGGCCACGGCCAGCCCGGACGGGAACGTGAGCTGCATGCGATCCACCAGCAACGGCGTGTAGAGCATGCCCACGCCCACGCCGTACATGCCGATGCAGAGCATGTAGCCGATCAACTGCCACAGCGGCGGCTGCGCCATGCCCATCCATCCCATCGCCTGGATGACGACCACCATGCCACCCATCCCCGCCACCGACGCCGCCGCGGTCTGGATGTAGTTGGCCCCATGCCGCCCCGCCGCGCCATACCCGGCCGTCACCGCCGAGCCAAGGATGCCGGCCAGCACCTGCCCGCCCACGAAGAACCCCAGCGAGAAGTTCATGTACGCCGCCGCCACGCCCCCCAGCGGCCCCAGCACGAGCATGCCGGCCGCGCCAAGCAGCAGGTGGTAGGGCCAGGTGTGGGGGGTGGGCAGGCGCATGGCTCGATTGTGGCGGCGAATCAGGGTGGTCGGCAATTGGCCGGCTGGCCCTCACCCCCGGCCCCTCTCCCGCAAGCGGGAGAGGGGAGCAAACCGTGAGCGATCGAAAGACCTGCGGGGTTCTCCCCTCTCCCGCAACGCGGGAGAGGGGCCGGGGGAGAGGGCAGGCGCATGCGTACCGCCCCCGCCAAAAACAACACCCACCTGCAAAAGCGTACCCATTTCTGCGCCCTCCGCCCCGCCACAGCGTACCCATTTCTGCGCCCCGCCACGCCCGCCGATCCCGACTGATAATCGCCCACAACACCGGCGCGCCGCAGGCAGCCCGGCGCCCCCGGGCATAGAATGCGGGGTCGGCCCTGGCCGGCCTTTACGACTTTCCTCTCTCGATCCGCTGTCACGCATGAAGCCCGCCCTGCTCGTCCTGGTCCAGCTCGAACCGGACCACCTCGTCCTCGTTTCCCGCCAATACGACGTCTGCTACGCGCCCGATGCCGCGCAGCGGGCCGAAGCCATCGCCAGCAAGGGCGGCACGTTCCGCGCGGTGCTGACCAACGGCACCACGGGCCTGACGGCCGCGGACGTTGCCGCCATGCCGCAACTGACGCTGGTGTGCGCGCTGGGCGCCGGGTACGAGAACATCGACATCGCCGCCTGCCGGGCGCGCGGCATTGCCGTGGGCAACGGCGCGGGCACGAACGATAGCTGCGTGGCCGACCACGCGATGGCGCTGCTGCTGGCCACCGTGCGCCGCGTGCCCTCGCTGGACCGCGCCACGCGCGACGGCATCTGGCGCACGACCATCGCGCTGCCGCCCAATGTGTCCGGCAAGCGGCTGGGCATCATCGGGCTGGGCACGATTGGCCGGCGCATCGCCCAGCGCGGCCAGGCGTTCGATCTGGAGGTGGGCTACCACAACCGCCGCCCGCGCGAGGACGCTCCGTACCGTTACTTTGCCGATGTGATGGCGCTGGCCGAATGGGCCGACTACCTCGTGGTCGCCACCCCGGGCGGCCCGGCCACGCGCCATATGGTCAATGCGGGCGTGCTGCGCGCGCTGGGGCCGGGCGGCTACCTGGTCAACATCGCGCGCGGCAGCGTGGTAGACACGGCCGCCCTGGGCAACGCGCTGCGGGCCGGCCAGCTTGGCGGCGCCGGGCTGGACGTCTACGAGAGCGAGCCCGAGCCGCCGGCCGAACTGTTCGATTGCCCGAACGTCGTGCTGACGCCGCACGTGGGCGGATGGTCGCCCGAGGCGGTGCTGGCATCGGTGAACCAGTTCCTGGAAAACGCCCGCCGCCACTTTGCCGGCGAGCCGCTGGTGGCCCCGGTGGGCTGACGCCCCGGCCTCAGCCGACGGCCGGAAACACCACGCGCACGCGCAGTCCCGGCGCCGCGTCTTCCAGCGCCACCTGCGCGCCGTGGGACTGCGCCACCTCGGCGACGATGGCCAGGCCCAGGCCGCTACCGCCCGTGGGCGCGTCGGGCGCACGGTAGAAGCGGTCGAACACGCGCGCGCGTTCGTCGGGCGGGATGCCGGGGCCGTTGTCGGTCACCACCAGTTCGATGCCGCGCCCGGTGTGCGCCACGCAGACGTCGACCCGGCCGCCGCGCGGGATGTAGTGCAGCGCGTTGTCGACGAGGTTGGTCAACAGGATGCGCAGCGCGTCGGCATCGCCACGCACCGTGACCGGCCCCTGCGTGCCGCCATCCTCCAGCCCCAGGTCGATGTCGCGGTCGATGGCCGCCTGCGACATCTGCACCACCACTTCGCCAGCCAGCGCCCGCAGGTTTACCGGTTCGTGCGGCGGCGGCGCGGCGCCGGGCTCCTGGCGCGCCAGCGTCAGCAGCTGCGCCACCATATGCGTGAGCCGCTCCAGCCCCTGCCGTAGCTGGCCCAGCGCCGCCTGCCGCGCGTCGGCGCTCTCGGCGCGCTCCACCAGCTGCGCCTGGAGCTGCAACGCGGTCAGCGGCGTGCGCAGCGCGTGCGCGGCATCGGCCACGAAGGCGCGCTGGGTGTCGATGGCATGGGCCAGCCGTGCCAGCAACTGGTTCAGCGCGGCCGACAGCGGCGCGATCTCGTCGGGCATGTCGCGCACGGCCAGCGGCGCCAGCGTGTTGGCATCGCGCGCGCGCACCTCGGTGGCAATCTCGCGCAGCGGACGCAGGCCGCGTCCCACCGCCATCCACACCAGCCACGCCAGCAGCGGCAGCAACAGCAGCAGCGGTGCCACGGTGCGCAGCGCCATATGGGCCGCCAGCGTGCGGCGCGCGCTGAGCGGCTGGGCGATCTGCACCACGGCCGGCCCCAGCTGGACGCTGTAGATGCGCCATTCGCCCGATTCGGTCTGCGCGTTGGTGAAACCCAGCTCGGCGCGCGGCGGCAGCGCCGGGCGGGAATGCGACAGATAGAGGCTGCGGCCCGAGCCGTCCCAGATATGGATCACGACGTCCTCGTCGGCGCGCAGCAGGTCGGCGCCCGTGGCACTGCCGCCGCCATCGAACGGCGGCGCCATCGGGGCCTGGAACTGGCTGGGCAGCGCGGCGGCAAGCTGCTTCATCTGGTAGTCGAACAGCGCGTTGGCTTCCTGCCGCGCCTGGCCGTAGATCAGGCCCGTGGCCACGGCGATGCCCAGCGCCAGGCCCGCCGCGAGCCACCACAGCAACGTTCGCTGGATCGATCGCATCAGTCGGCCGCCTTGCTGGCCGCGTCATCCAGCTGCGGCATCAGGTAGCCGACGCCGCGGATGTTGCGGATCAGCCCCGCGCCGAACTTGCGGCGCAGCGCGTGGATATAGACCTCCACCGTGTTGCTGCCGACCTCGTCGTCCCAGCCGTACAGCCGCTCCTGCAGCTGCGGCACCGACCAGACCTTGCCGGGCCGGGCCATCAGCGCCGACAGCAGCGCGTACTCGCGCGCCGACAGCCGCACCGGCGTGCCGGCCTGCGTGGCCTCGCGCGTGGACGGGTTCAGCACGATGTCGCCGTAGCGCAGTTCCGGCTCCGCGCGGCCTTCGGCGCGGCGCGCCATCGCGTGCATGCGCGCCACCAGCTCCTGCAGGTCGAATGGCTTGATCACGTAGTCATCGGCGCCGGCGTTGAGCCCGGCCACGCGGTCCGCCACGGCGTCGCGGGCGGTGACGATCAGCACCGGCGTGCGCACGTTGCGCGCGCGCAGCGTCTTGAGCACGTCGATGCCCGAGCGGCGCGGCAGCCCCAGGTCCAGCAGCACGAGGTCGTAGCCGCCATCGGCGCGGGGGCCGTGCTGGTCGGACGCGGCGTCCAGCCCCGCGTCGCCATCGGTCACCCAGTCCACCGTAAAGCCCTCCTGGCGCAGCGCCGTCTTCACGCTCTCGCCGATCATGGCATCGTCTTCCACCAGCAGGACTCGCATGGTCGTCGGCGCTCAGGTGGCGGGGTGGCGCATGTCACCCTGCAGCCGGTCGGCCAGCGCGCGGGCCAGGCCCGGCAGGGCCGGGAATTCGGCGGCAATCACGAACACGGGCACCTCGGCCAGGTACTTGCCCATGCGCCCCTTGTCGACAAAGCGCGCGTTGAACGGCGAGGCATGGAACGCCTGCACGAAGCGCGGCACGATGCCGCCGCCGATGTAGACGCCGCCGCGCGCGCCCAGCACCAGCGCGATGTCGCCCGCCACCGAGCCCAGCAGCCCGCAGAAGGCGTCGAACGCGCGGCGGCACAGCGGGTCGCCCTGCTTCAGCGCGCCGTCGGTGACCTGCGCGGGCGTGAGCAGCGTATCCAGCGGCGTACCCGTTTCTGCGGACAGCGACGCGTGGATGTGCGACAGCCCCATGCCCGACAGCAGCCGCTCGGCCGACACCCGGCCCAACTGGTCATGCGCGGCGCGCCAGGCAATCCATTCGTCGTCCGTGACCGGCATGACCTCGATGTGGCCGCCCTCGCCCGCCAGCGCCACCGCGCCGCCGCCAGGGGCCGGCACGAGGCCGGAGACGCCCAGCCCGGTACCCGGGCCGATCAGCGCGCGCGGCGCCGTGGCCACGGCCGTGCCGGGCCGCACCTGCACGATGTCGTCGTCGGACAGGTGCGGCAGCGCCAGCGCCAGCGACGTGAAGTCGTTGATGGCCACCAGCGTCTGCAGCGCCAGCGACTGGCGCATGGCCTCGACCGAGAACGCCCAGTTGTGGTTGGTCAGCTTGACGTGGTCGCCCGTCACCGGGTTGGCCAGGCCGATGGCGGCATGGGCCGGCCGCGCGTCGTCGGGCAGCGTGGACAGGTACTGGCGCATCGCCGCTTCCAGCGACACGTGATCGGCCACCTTGTAGGCCGTGACCGCGCCAATGCGCATCGGCGCGGTTTCCAGGGCAAAACGGACATTGGTGCCGCCGACATCGGCCAGCAGTCTGGGATAGGACATGTGGATCGCTGCGTGGATGCGTGGATGCGTGGATGCGTGGGGTGGGATGGCGGGTCAGCCGCCTTCGGTGCGGAAGATGTCCACGCCGCGCCGGTGCCGGGCCAGCACGACGCTGACGGGCAGCGACGGCGTGGGCGCCTCCAGCGCGCGCGCCAGCACCGCGTTCTTGCGCGCGCCCGAGATGGCCAGGAAGGTGCGTTCGGCGGCCAGCAGCGCGGCCAGGTTCAGCGTCACGCGCGCGTGCGGCGCCACGGACGGATGGGTGACCAGGTAGCCGGGCTGCGGCTCGGACAGGCCGGTCTGCAGCTCCGGCGCGTCCGGGAACAGCGACGCCGTGTGCCCGTCCTCGCCCATGCCCAGCACCACCACGTCGGGCTGCTGGAAGCTGGCGTTCAGGCGCTGCACGGCCTGCAGCGGCGCGGCGGCCTCGGCGTCGTCGCGGATCAGCGGCGCCCAGCCGGCCACGGCCGCGCCCTCGCGCAGCAGGTGGCTGCGCACCAGCGCGCCGTTGCTGTCGGCGTGGTCGGGCGGCACGGCGCGGTCGTCCACCAGCGTCACGGTCACGGCGTCCCAGCGGATGGGGCGGTAGCGCAGCCGCTCGAACATCGGCACCGGCGACTTGCCGCCCGATACCGCCAGCACGGCCCAGCCCTTGGCCTTGATGACGAGGTCCAGCGCATGGCTGACCGAGATGGCCAGCGATTCGGCCTGGTCCATCAGCGTGGGATGTTCGAACTGGCGCATGGCGCGGCTCCTTTCGGTCGGGATCAGACTTCCTCGTGCCAGAGCGCGCCGTCGCGCGACATCAGCGCCGTGGACGCCGCCGGCCCCCACGTGCCCGCCGTGTACGGCTTGGGCGGCACGGTGCTGGCGTCCCAGGTGTCGATGATCGGCTCCACCCAGCGCCACGCCTGCACCTGCTCGTCGCGCCGCACGAACAGGCCCAGCCGGCCGCGGATCACGTCCAGCAGCAGGCGCTCGTAGGCCCCGGCGCGGCGCGCCTTGAACGAGTTGGCGAAATCGAGATCGAGCGAGGTGGGCGTCAGCTCCAGCGTGTCGCCGGCCTGCTTGACCAGGAAGTACAGCCTGATGCTTTCCTCGGGCTGCAGCCGGATCACCAGCCGGTTCTGCGGCGACAAGCCCAGCGGCTTGGGAAAGATGGCGTGCGGCACGTCGCGGAAGTGCACCACGATCTCGGCCACGCGAGACTGCATGCGCTTGCCGGTGCGCAGGTAGAACGGCACGCCTTCCCAGCGCCAGTTGGCAATCTCGGCCTTGATGGCGACGAACGTCTCGGTGCGGCTGTCCGGCGCAATGCCCTGCTCTTCCAGGTAGCCCACCACGGGCTTGCCGGCGATGGCGCCCGAGCGGTACTGGCCGCGCACGGTCTTCTCGGCCACGTCCTGCGGCATGATGGGCTTGAGCGCCTTGAGGATCTTGATCTTCTCGTCGCGGATGGCGTCCTCGCTGAGGCTGGCCGGCGGCTCCATCGCCACCATGCACAGCAGCTGGAGCAGGTGGTTCTGCACCATGTCGCGCAGCGCGCCGGTCTGGTCGTAGAAGTCACCGCGCTTCTCCACGCCCAGTTCCTCGGCAATCGTGATCTGCACGTCCTGCACCCATTCGCGCCGCCACAGCGGCTCGAACAGCGCATTGCCGAAGCGGATCGCCATCAGGTTCTGGACCGATTCCTTGCCCAGGTAGTGGTCGATCCGGTAGATCTGGTCCTCGGCAAAGTACTTGCCCACGGCCGCGTTGATGGCCTCGGACGAATCCAGGTCGTGGCCGAGCGGCTTCTCCAGCACCACGCGCACGTTCGGCGTGTTCAGCCCGGTGCGGGCCAGCTGTTCGCAGATCGGCACGAAGATGTGAGGCGCCGTGGCCAGGTAGCAGACCACCACCTCGGGCTTGCGGGCCAGCACCTTCTGGGCCAGCGCGTCGAAGTGGGCCGGCTCGCGGGCGTCGGCCTGCACATAGCAGATGCGGTCCAGGAACGACGCCCACGCCTCGGGCGGCGCGTGCTCCAGGCCGGGGCGCACGGTGTCTTCCAGCGTGGCCTTGTACTGCTCGGTGGTCTGCGGATGGCTGCCCGTGGCCAGGATGCGGGCCGACGGATGCAGCACGCCGCAGCGGTGGGCGTCGAAGAGGGACGGCAGCAGCTTGCGCCGCGCCAGGTCACCGGTGCCGCCAAACAGCACCATGTCGAAATCGGGCATGCTCACCCTGGGCTCCTTCGGGGGATCGCCCCCGGCAACTACTGAGTGCCGCCGGGCGGCGCATTTGTTCCAGTGATGTTACGTCACTCATGGCCGCTTGGACAGGCGGGCGCGCCGCCAGGCAGCACGGGCGTACCCGTTTCTGCGGGCCGCGCCGGCGGGCCGGATGCGGAACATCCGCCCCCTTTCGTCACTCCCAACGGCTGGCAGTCCCCATTCGATGACGCCGCCGTGACGGTGGCGCCCCGTTTTTTCGGCTACGCTGAGAATCGCCCTTTCAGGAGATCACAATGCCCCGCCACCCCGTTCTGGAGCAGGTCACGGCCCGTATCGTGGCCCGCAGCGCCGCCACCCGGCAGGCGTATCTGGACCGCACCCGCGCCTTGGCCGGCCAGAAGGTCGAGCGCGCCAACATCTCGTGTACCAACCTGGCCCATGCCGTGGCCGCCATGCCCGACGAGGCCAAGATCCGCCTGAAGGCGCAGGAGCGGCCGAACCTGGCCATCGTGTCGGCCTACAACGACATGCTGTCGGCGCACCAGCCGCTGCAGGCGTTTCCGCAATGGATCAAGGAAGCCGCGCTCGAAGCGGGCGGCACGGCGCAGTTCGCGGGCGGCACCCCGGCCATGTGCGACGGCGTGACCCAGGGGCAGGACGGCATGGACCTGTCGCTGTTCTCGCGCGACGTGATCGCGATGGCCACGGCCGTGGCGCTGTCGCACCAGATGTTCGACGGCGTGCTGTGCCTGGGCGTGTGCGACAAGATCGTCCCCGGCCTGGTGATGGGCGCGCTGTCGTTCGGCCACCTGCCCGCCGTGTTCGTGCCGGCCGGGCCGATGACCACGGGCATGAGCAACGACGAGAAGGCCCACATCCGCCAGCTCTACGCCGAAGGCAAGATCGACCGCGCCGGGCTGCTGGAGGCCGAATCCAGGTCGTACCACGGCCCCGGCACCTGCACGTTCTACGGCACGGCCAACTCAAACCAGATGCTCATGGAAATCATGGGCCTGCACCTGCCGGGCACCGCATTCATCAACCCCAACACGCCGCTGCGCGAGGCGCTGACACGTGAATCGGCGCGCCACGCACTGCGGCTGGTGCACGGCGGCGAGCGCTACACGCCGATTGCCGACGTGCTGGACGAACGCGCGTTCGTGAACGGCATCGTCGGCCTGGTGGCCACGGGCGGGTCCACCAACCACACGCTGCACCTGATCGCCATGGCCCGCGTGGCCGGCATCCAGCTTACGTGGGACGACTTCCACGAGCTGTCCGCCGCCGTGCCGCTGCTGGCGCGCGTCTATCCGAACGGCAAGGCCGACGTGAACCAGTTCCAGGCCGCCGGCGGGCTGTCGCTGGTGATCCGCGGCCTGCTGTCGCTGGGGCTGCTCCATGACGACGTGACGACGATTGTCGGGCGCGGGCTGGCCGACTACACGCGCGAGCCGACGCTGCGCGAGGGCCGGCTGACGTGGGCCGACGGCCCGGAGAAGTCGCTCGACGACACCATCGTGCGCGGCCCCGACCAGCCGTTTGCGCCGGACGGCGGCATCAAGCTGCTGGACGGAAAGCTGGGCCGCTGCGTGATCAAGACGTCGGCGGTCAAGCCCGAGCACCAGGTGGTGGAGGCGCCGGCCATCGTGTTCCAGCATCAGGACGACGTGCTGGCCGCCTTCAAGCGCGGCGAGCTGGAGCGCGATTTCGTGGCCGTGCTGCCGTGGCAGGGGCCGTCGGCGTGCGGCATGCCCGAGCTGCACAAGCTGACGCCGACGCTGACGCTGCTGCAGGACCGCGGCTTCCAGGTGGCGCTGGTGACCGACGGCCGCATGTCGGGCGCGTCGGGCAAGGTGCCGGCCGCCATCCACGTCTGCCCGGAAGCGCTGGCCGGCGGGCCGATCGGCAAGGTCCGCACCGGCGATATCGTCCGCGTGGACGCCCCGGCCGGCGTGCTGACCGTGCTGGCCGCCGACGACGACTGGGCCGCGCGCACCGTCCAGATCCCCGATCTCACGGCCAACCGCCACGGCGTGGGCCGCGACCTGTTTGGCGGGTTCCGCAAGCACGTGGGCACGGCCGAGATGGGCGCGTGCTCGCTGTTCGCGGACGAGGGCTGAGGATTGTTGGTTATTGCCCTCTCCCGCCTGCGGGAGAGGGGTCAGGGGAGAGGGCCGGCGGCTCAAAATGCGATGTGGTCGGCAAGCAGCGCCTCAACGCCCTCTCCCCCAGCCCCTCTCCCGCGTTGCGGGAGGGGAGACCACCATCGCTGGAATTCGGCTGCGAGCTCGACGTCCCGATGTCTTGTTCCCCTCTCCCGCCTGCGGGAGAGGGGTCAGGGGAGAGGGCCGGCGGCTCAAAATGCGATGTGGTCGGCAAGCAGCGCCTCAACGCCCTCTCCCCAGCCCCTCTCCCGCGTTGCGGGAGAGGGGAGACCACCATCGCTGGAATTCGGCTGCGAGCTCGACGTCCCGATGTCTTGCCGCGCGCCCAAAGCGTACCCAATTCTGCGTGCTAGTTTGGCCGTCCGCGATACGGCAGGCTGCGGGCGTCGCCGTTGCCCGATTCGGCCGGTTCGGCGTCTTCCATCTCGGGCACGTGCACTTCCTGGATCGGCACGGCGATGCGGCAGCCGGCGCCTTCCAGCACCGACTTCAGCCGCGCGAAGAAGCCGTACTGCACGGTCCAGAAGTTGTCGTTCGACGTCCAGTAGCGGGCGTTCAGCGTGACGCCGCGGTCGGTGTAGCGCACTACCATGACTTCGCGCCGCGGCTCGGGTAGCAGGCGCTTCTCGCTGTCGAGCATGGCGGCCAGCGCGTCCAGCCCGGCCTGCACGGGGCTGTCGAAGGTGACGGTGACCTCGATGTCCATCCGCCGCGTGGGGTTCTCGCTGTAGTTCATGATCGGGCTGCCCCAGATCTTGCCGTTGGGCACGCGCAGGCAGACGCCGTCGAACGTCTGCAATTCGGTCATGAACAGCCCGGTCTCGCGCACGGTGCCGGCCACGCCCTGGGCGTCGATGTACTGCCCGACGCGGAACGGCCGCAGCAGCACCAGCATGATGCCGGCGGCAATGTTCTGCAGCGTGCCCTGCAGCGCCAGGCCGATGGCCAGGCCGGCGGCGCCGAGCATGGCGATGATGCTGGCCGTCTGCACGCCGAACTGGGACAGCACCAGCACCACGGTCAGCACGCGGATCACCCACTGGGCGACGCTGGCCAGCATCGGGCGCAGCGTGTCGTCGACATGGGTGCGCTGCAGGGTCTGGCGCAGCGCGCGGGCGGCGCGGCCGGACAGCCACCAGCCGATGGTCAGGATGGCCAGGGCCGCCAGGCAGTTCAGGCCCTGGCTGACGGCGAACTGGGTCAGGTAGGCCCAGGTGGCTTCCAGCTTGGCGTGATCGATCAGGTTCAGGTCCATGCAAAGGCTCCGGGTGGCAAACCCCGCCAGACTTGCGAAGGCTGTGCCAGCCGGGCCGCCCGGCGGCGCCCGGGCGTACCCGTTTCTGCGTGAGCCAAAGCCGCGCAACGGCTGGCGGCGAGCCGGGGTGTCGCGCAGGCGGGCGCGCCGCCGGCGTCACTATTGCTGGCGGGGCGGCCCTGCGAGTGCAGTCTTTACAACGCGGTGGGAATTGTTGCCGCCCCGCGCCATTGGCCGGGGGTGACGCCGTAGGCAGCGCCGAAGCGGTTGCTGAGGTGGCTGGCCGACGCAAAGCCGGCGCGGGCCGCCACCTGCTGCAACGACAGCCGGCGGTCGTCCAGCAGGCCCCGCGCCCGTTCCAGCCGCGCCCGCATGACCCAGGCGTGCGGGGCCATGCCAAACGAGACGCGGAACATCCGCGCGAAATGGAATTCCGACAGGCCGGCCAGTTCGGCAAGCTGTCCGAGCGTGGGATTGTCGGCCGGATGGGCGTGGATCCAGTCGGCCACGCGGCGCCGCGCCGTGGCGGACAGCCCGCCGCGCCAGTCGGCGGACGGCCGGCGCGCACCATGGGACAGCAGCAGGTGCGTCACGGCCTCGTGCGCCATGGCGTTGCCGATCATGCGGCTGTCGGGGTCCTGCCAGTCCAGCGCCACCAGCCGGCGCGACATCGCCACCAGCCGGGCATCCTCGGCGAACAGCCGGTCCTGCAACTGCAACGCGCGCGGCTCCGCATCGAGCACGCGCACGCAGTGCCACGCCAGGTGCTCGGGCTGGAAGTAGAGATGGAGAAAGCGCTGGGTGCCGCCGACGTGCCAGGCCGATTCATGGTCGGCCGGCAGCAGGCACAGCCGGTCGGGGCCGCCCTTGCGGTCCGGCGCGTCGCGGCGATAGGTGCCCTGCCCGCCTTCCAGGTAGACCGACATCGTGTGGTGGCCCGGCCGGGCGTAGGCGGTGTCGTCCTGGCGGTTGCGCCATAGCGCCAGGCCCAGGCCGTCGCCCAGCACGCAGGCGCGCTCCAGCGACGCACGCGACTGCGTGAGCGCGGAGAACACGGCGTTGCCGCTGAGGGGCTGGGGGGCGTCGGGCATCACGTGACTCTATCCCAAATCGGGGGCGATGGCGGGCGGATGGCGGACCCGGAGGACCACCCGCCATTCACGCAGAAACGGGTACGCGCGGCCATCGAAAAAGGGCGGTCTGGCCGCCCTGTCGGTCCTAGCGTGCCGCCGCCGCGCCCTGCCCGGCCTTGGGTTCGGTGGGATGGTCGTGCAGGCGGTCGCGGCTGGTCAGCGCCGGGAACAGCTTCATCCAGACGCCCACCACCAGCAGCGTGCCGGCGCCGCCCAGCAGCACCGCGCCTACCGGGCCCAGCAGCGCGGCCGTGACGCCCGATTCGAACTCGCCCAGCTGGTTCGACGCGCCGATGAAGACCGAATTAACCGCGCCCACGCGGCCGCGCATGTCGTCCGGGGTATCGAGCTGCACCAGCGTCTGGCGCACCACGACGCTGATCATGTCCGATGCGCCCAGCACCACCAGCGCACCCATCGACAGCGGCAGCCACGTGGAGATGCCGAACACCATCGTCGCCACCCCGAAGATGGCCACCGCGCCGAACATCACGCGGCCCACGCGGCGGTTCAGCGGATGCCGGGCCAGCCAGAGCGCCGTGACCAGCGCGCCGATGGCCGGCGACGAGCGCAGCAGCCCCAGGCCCCACGGCCCGGTGTGCAGGATGTCGCGCGCATAGATCGGCAGCAGCGCCGTGGCGCCGCCGAGCAGCACCGCGAACAGGTCCAGCGACACCGCGCCCAGCAGCACCTGATGGCTGCGGATGTACGCAAAGCCGGCAAACAGGGTCTTGACGCTGACCGGCGCCGTCAGGCGCTGGGCCGCCTGGCGCAGCTTCAGCGTGAACACCAGGCCCGCCGCGATGGCGAACAGCACGGCGCTGATCGTGTAGACCACGCCGGGGCCGGCCACGTAGGCAAACCCGCCCAGCGCCGGGCCGATGATGATGGCCGTCTGCGCGGCCGAGCTGGACAGCGCCACGGCACGCGGCAACTGGCGCGGCGTCACCACGCTCGGCAGCAGCGCCTGGAACGTCGGCATCTCGAACGCCCGGCAGCCGCCGATGGCCGCCACAAACAGGAAGATGTGCTCGCTGGTGACCCAGCCCGAAAAACTGGCCACGGCCATCGCGGCCGCGATGACGGCCTCCAGCATCTGGCAGGTGCGCACGATGATGCGGCGGTCGAAGCGGTCGGCCACGTGGCCGGACATCAGCAGCAGCACGATCGACGGCAGGAACTGCACCAGCCCGACCATGCCGAGCATGAACGGGTCGCGCGTCAGGTCGTACATCTGCCAGCCCACGGCCACCGTGAAGATCTGGTAGCCGATGGTGGTACAGAGCCGCGCGAACCAGAAATGCCGGAAGGCGGGGTCGCGAAAGACGGTGTCCGGCTCGTCGGCCGGCTGCGCAGGGGCGTTGGACATGGGGCGAAGGGGCGCCGGACGGGCCGGGCGGATGCAATGTACGCAATCGCGTACAAAGCTCGGGATTCTAGCCGAGCCCGGCCGATCGCGCCGGCCGAATGTTGTATCGGCAACGATACATCGCGGCCGGGGGCGCCCCGGCCCCCGCGGCGCGGATCAGGCGATTTCCCGCGTCTCCAGGAAGCGGATGTTCGGAAAGCGCTCCTGCGTCAGGCGCAGGTTGACCATGCTGGGCGCCAGGTAGACGTGGTCGCCCGCGCCATCCACTGCCACGTTGTGGCCGTTCTTGTCGATCAGCTTCTCGATCTCGGCCGGGTCGCCCTTGAGCCAGCGCGCCGTGGCGCATTCGTGCGACTCGAAGATCGCATCCACGCCGTACTCGTGCTCCAGCCGGTGCGCCACCACGTCGAACTGCAGCATGCCCACGGCGCCCAGCACCAGCTCGTTCGACATCAGCGGGCGGAACATCTGCGTGGCGCCCTCCTCAGCCAGTTGCTGCAGGCCCTTCTGGAGCTGCTTGACCTTGAGCGGGTTGTTCAGCCGCGCGCGGCGGAAGAACTCGGGCGCGAACGACGGGATGCCGGTAAAGCGCAGCGGCTCGCCCTCGGTGAATACGTCGCCCAGGCGGATCGTGCCGTGGTTGGGCACGCCGATGATGTCGCCGGCAAACGCTTCCTCGGTCGTGTTGCGGTCCTGCGCCATGAACGTGATGGCGTTGTTGATCGCCACGGTCTTGCCCTGCGACACGTGCAGCAGCTTCATGCCGCGGTCGAAGCGGCCCGAGCACACGCGCACGAACGCAATGCGGTCGCGGTGGCGCGGGTCCATGTTGGCCTGGATCTTGAACACGAAGCCGCTGAACTTGGGTTCCTCGGGCTCCACGGTGCGCGTCTCGGTCTGGCGCGCCAGCGGCGGCGGCGAGAGCTGGCACAGCGCGTCCAGCAGCGACTGCACGCCGAAGTTGTTGATGGCCGAGCCAAAGTAGACCGGCGTCTGCTTGCCGGCCAGGAACGCCTCCTTGTCGAACGTGTGCGACGCGCCGCGCACCAGTTCGATCTCCATGCGCAGTTCGTCGGCCTGCGAGCCGAGGATGCGGTCCAGCTCGGGGCTGTCCAGCCCGTCCAGGATGGCGGCGGTGCCCTTCTCCCCCTTGGGGTCGAAGAGCTGCACCTTGTCGTCGATCATGTGGTACACGCCGCGGAACGCCTTGCCCATGCCGATGGGCCACGTCATCGGCGCGCACTGGATCTTCAGCACGTCCTCGATCTCGTCGAGCAGTTCGATGGGCGAGCGGCCCTCGCGGTCCAGCTTGTTGATGAACGTCAGGATGGGCGTGTCGCGCAGCCGGCAGACGTTCAGCAGCTTGATGGTCTGCGCTTCCACGCCGTTGACCGAGTCGATCACCATCACGGCCGAGTCCACGGCCGTCAGCGTGCGGTAGGTGTCTTCCGAGAAGTCCTCGTGGCCCGGGGTGTCGAGCAGATTGACGATGTTCTCGGGCTGGTCCGGGCGGGACTGATACGGGAACTGCATCACCGACGACGTCACCGAGATGCCGCGCTGCTTTTCCAGCTCCATCCAGTCGGACGTGGCGTGGCGGTCGGCCTTGCGCGCGCGGACCTCGCCGGCCACCTGGATGGCGCCGCCGAACCAGAGCAGCTTCTCGGTCAGCGTGGTCTTACCCGCATCCGGGTGGGAAATGATGGCAAACGTGCGACGACGCGCAATTTCGGAAACGAGCGAACTCACGGCTTCTGGAATCGGGTAAGGGCGATGGCCCGGGCGGAGCGCTGGCGCGGCAGGGGGCGGCGCCAAAGGCCAGGGGCAGCCCGGGACGCGTCCCGGGGATCGGATTGGGGCGCTATTTTACCGGTTCGCGGTGCCGGCCGGGGCATGGCCTGGCGCCGCCCGGTTTTCGCGGGCCGGATCGTGGCCGCGCAGGCTACCGAACTGCAGCGCGTACTGGCGCGTCAGCTCGGCGCCGAAGAAAAATATTTGTGCCGAGTAATACACCCAGAGCATCAGCGCCACGACCGAGCCGGCCGCGCCATAGGACGACGCCACCGCGCTGTTGCCCAGGTAGATGCCGATCAGCCGCTTGCCCACCGAGAACAGCAGCGCGGTGATGATCGACCCCATCAGCACGTCGCGCCAGGCGATGCGCACGTTGGGCAGCATCTTGAAGATCGTGGCGAACAGCGCGGTCACCACGGCGAACGAGAACGCGGTGGAAATGGCGTCGGCCACCGGCGCGAACCACGACGCCGTCCAGAGCTGGCCCCAGAAGCGGTTGACCACGGCCAGCGCGGCGTTGACCACCAGCGACACCAGCAGCATGAACGCCAGCGCCAGCACGATGCTGAACGACAGCAGCCGCGCCCGCAGCAGCTTTTTCCAGCCGGCGCCAGTGGGCGGCGGCGCCTGCCAGATATCGTCCAAGCTGCTCTTGAGCTCGGCAAAGGCACTGGTGGCGCCCAGCACGAGGATGCCGAACGCGATCAGGGCCGCCACGCCGCCGCCGCCGGCCCGGTGCGTGGCCGCTAGGATTTCCTGGATGGCCGCGGCGCCCTGCTCGCCGACCAGCCCGTTGAGCTGCATGAAGATCTCGCCGCGCGCGGCCTCGGCGCCGAAGAACAGGCCGGCAATCGAAATGACGAGCACCAGGATCGGCGCCAGCGAGAACAGCATGTAGAACGACAGCGCCGCGCCCTTGCTGGCGGCCCGGTGGTCGAACCACGACATCACCGCGGCGGACACCACGCGCACCGTGCGGGCGCCGGTGTGGCGGTCGGGCAGCAGGCGGCCGCGGCGGGGGCTGGGCGGCGAGCGGTCGGGATTCTCGGGCACGTGGTCGGAAGGCATGCCGTGGCGTCCTTGAAAGGCTTGGGAGGTGTCGGGCCGAAGGTTCCGCCGGGACACCCGTGGAGTCTGGCTGGCGCCGCGCGCCGCGTCTGTCGGCCGGCGTCTGATGCCCATGCGGGGCCCGAAACCGGCTTGCGTTCATCATAGTCCGCTTGGCCGCCGGCGCACGCGGCGCCTGCTACAGTTGATTCAGGCACACATGCCGGACCCCCGAGGCTGGACGCGCGGCGTCCGGCCAGAACAGGAGCCATCGTGATCCTCTCCCTGAACGGCCGTCGATACGCCGCGTGCGCCGGCCTGGCGCTTTGCCTGGCCCTGCTGGCCGGCTGCGAACGCAATCAGCCCGGCCCGGGCCCCAAGCCGATCTCGGGCAACGGCGCGCCCACCCCGGCCGCCAGCGGCGCCTCGGGCGCGCAAGGCACGCCGCGTTGACCCCCGGGGCGTACCCATTTCTGCGGGCGCAGCGGGTTTCAGCGATGCAACCGGATGCACGCCCGGCCCACCGGCCGGGGTGGCGCGCGCCCGGTGCCGCACTTTGCGCCTGTGGCGGGCGTCCCGCGCGCTGAAAGGCAGACATAAGTGTTTGTTTAGAACGCGCCAGGGGGCCGCGCTCCCACCGCGCGCGACATCGGCCGCACGCCCGCCGCGCGCCGCCGGTGGGCCGACGTTTCACGCCCGGCGCCGCCACGCGGCCTGCCGTCCGCATCGGGTTGCAACGGCGTAACCGATTGCCGCCGCCTGCCGGTCATCGGCACCGCACGGTCGCGGGCGGCCTTGCCACAACCCTTTTGGAACAAGCGTTTACCGACGATTGGCACGCTTGTCGCTCTTGTCCATGCCGGGAGAAGTTCGAGTCAAAAAAACAATAGCGTCAGCACGCAGGAGAGGACCACTGCCATGCGTCATCCACCAGCGCGAATGACGGCCCGCCGGCGCGCCCATCGGCTAGCCGGCCCGGCCCCATCCGTCAGGGAGCTGCTGTCGCCGCCCCTGTTGCCGTCCCCGCGCCCCACGGCGCGCCCCGCGACGACGTTTTGCGCCACCGCGCAGCGCGGCGTGGCCGCGGCCGCCAGCCGCCAGCGCAACGGCCATCCGGGCTGCTGAGGCGCGGGTGCGACGCCTGGCGGGCATCGGGTCCGGGCAAGTCCACGTTGCTTTTTCGCGCGGCCGGACCTAAACCGGTTTACGTGCTCCGTCCCCCGGCGGGCACCTTTTTCCAGCAAGGGAGGGAGCCACCCATGTACGCCAGAGTCCTTGCCGCCTTCGCGCTGGCGCTGCTCTCGACCGCTGCCGCGCCGGCGCTGGCCGGCAACTATGCCTATTTCGACCGGCCCGAGGCGGCCAACCTGAACAGCCACGCCGCCGTCAGCAACGACAGCTACGTGCGGGCATTCGGCTGGACCTGGGGCGACCTGCAGTTCAAGCAGGAGCCCGGCACGCCGCAGCCGCCGCAGCCGCCCGAGCGGCAGGCGCGCGACAACCTGACCGACCCGCACGGCCTGGCGCCGGGTCGGCTGCCGCACGACGACAGCGCCCCGCCACGCGGGCGGCGCGGCAAGGTCAGCATGAGCTAGGACGATGTTGCGCGGGCCAAGCCGCGCCAGCCTTCCGCCGCTGTCCGGGCGAAAGGACGAAGGGGCTCCGGCGAGCGGACGTCGCCGGAGCCCCCTTGGCGCCACGGGCAAGCCGTGGCGCGCCTGGCATCCCTTGCTTAGAAACTACTCGCCCGGCGCGCCCGGCTGCAGATCGACGCGGATGTTGTGCTTGTGCATCAGCCGGTAGAGCGTCACGCGCGACACGTTCAGCTCGCGCGCCGCCGGCACCACGTGGAAGCCGTGGCTGGCCATCACGGTGCGGATAGCCTCGCGCTCGGCTTCCTCGCGGATCGCATCGAGCGTCTTGCGGGGCACTTCCACGCCGCTGTGGAGCTGCAGGTCCTCGGCGGTGATCTTGCGGTTGTCAGTCATCACGATGGCCCGCCGCACCCGGTTGATCAACTCGCGCACGTTGCCGGGCCACGTGTACTGCATCATCGACTGCGTGGCGCACGACGAGAAGCCGCGGATGCGCCGGTGCGCCTCGTGGCCGTGCTCGGCCAGCACCGCGTTGGCCAGCAGCAGGATGTCCTCGCCGCGCTCGCGCAGCGGCGGGATCGTCAGCGTCAGCACGCACAGGCGGTGGAACAGGTCGGCCCGGAAGCGGCCGTCGGCCTGCGCCGCCACCAGGTCCACGTGCGTGGCCGAGATGATGCGCAAGTCCAGCGGAATCGACTGGTGGCCGCCCAGCCGCGTGATCGTGCCCTGCTGCAGAAAGCGCAGCAGCGCCACCTGGCTTTCGAGCGGCAGGTCGCCGATTTCGTCCAGGAACAGCGTGCCGCCCTGCGCCTGCTCGATCCAGCCGATCTTGCGCTGGTTGGCGCCGGTGAACGCGCCTTTCTCGTAGCCGAACAGTTCGGACTGCACCAGGTGCGACGGGATCGCCCCGCAGTTGATGGCGACGAACGGGCCCTTGCGGCGGCTGGATGACTCGTGGATAGCCTGCGCGGCCAGTTCCTTGCCCGTGCCCGATTCGCCCGAGATGAACACCGGCGCATCGTTGTGGGCCACCTTGGCCAGCGAGCGGAACATCGCGCGCATGGCCTGGCATTCGCCGATCATCGGGCCGCGCGCGGCCTGCTCCGGCAGCCGGGCGCCGTGCAGGCAGGCCATGCCGTGGGCGTGCTTGAGCGTGTAGAGCAGTTCGTCGAACGAGAACGGCGTGCGCACGTAATCCACGCAGTAGTCGCGGATCAGGCGGCGCACGCGTTCGTCTTCGAGCATGGCCGTGGACGTGATGGCCACCCACATCACGTGCAGGTGCTGCAGCCCCTGTTCGAGCTGGGCCAGTTCGGCATCGGTATAGGGGGCCTGCAGGTCGATGATGCCGGCCATGGGCGCGCTGCCGCGCACGGTGCGTTCCAGGTCTCGCACCTGTTGCACGCGCCGGATCTCCCACCCCGAGCCAAACTGGTTCGCACTGAAACCAAAATCTTCGTAACGCGACACGAGCACGATCTGTGCGGTGCGTGCCGGCGCCTTGCACAGTCGGTCCATGACCTTCTCCCTGACGTTGGACTTCTTGTTGGGTGCGGCGGGGCCGGCCGCGCGCGCGGCCACGGGCCACTGGGCCCGCTCGGGTTCCGCCGGCTGCGCGGAAGGGTCCGCGCGCAACGTCTGGTGAATCACGGTCTGGACAGACTGCGAGGGGAATCGTCGGACAGCGCCGCCGGGTCGGCCCCCGCGTACAGTTCGTCGCGGATGCGCCGGCGCACCATGTCCTTCTCGCGCATCAGCTCGATGCTGGGCGCCTCGGGCTTCTGGCCCGAATACTGGTAGTAGAGCGCCTTGTAGGTAAGCTGGCTCAGGATCCATTCCTGCAGCAGCAGGCGTTGCCGGTGCAGTTCTTCGGACAGCAGCCGATGGCGCTGCAACAGGCTCTGGACGGCCGCGCGGGTGCGTGGCGAGACGTCGCGGTCTTCGGCCAGCAGCGCGGCGACGTCGGTGATGGCGTAATCCTCGTGCCCCTTTTCGCCGGCTTCCTGAAGCGCGACGTCTGCTGAGGCTTCTCCCAGGGCAGCCCAGGCACCCGGTACCGGCTGGCTGCCGGCCTGGCTGTCGGGCCCGATGGCGGGACGCCGGATTTCTCCTGCGGTCATGATTTGTTCCCCGTTGAACAACATCCCCCGGCACTACACGTTCGCGGTTACCACTTTCTCTGTTCTGGAATCGAGCTGTCTTTGTCTGGTGCGCATGGCTGCGCGCACTCTTTGTATCGTGGTGGCGAAGCCGTCCTGTTGCGGACGGTCTCTTTATCGGCTGGCCGGCTTCTCTGTCACGGCTGGCGGGCCTGGCCGCGTGTCCATCGGGCAAGCACGGCCGATGCGTCGGCGGCGCCTGCGGATCCCGGAGTCAACAAAGGGCGCTACGACGCGCCCTCAAATTTTTGCCACGCCTCTAGTTCAGTGCATTTCACCCCTTTTGTCCAGCCCGGAATGTTCGGCTTCACCCAAGTCTCATACTTTTGTATGAGACGCGAGAGCGGCTTGGCGCATCGCCCATTAGGTTAATGAGTCCTTACATTCGACGCAGAAACGGGTACGCCGTGTCGGCGGCGGTCGGTCGTTTGATACGAAGAAACGGGTACGCTTTCATCCCTCGGACGGGCCCGATGTCATCGTTTTCATTTTGAACATACGATGACAGCACCATGAAAAAGGGACAGCCAGCGGGCTGTCCCTTCGCACGTCCGCCGGGCGGAAGGCCGCCGCCGCTCAGTGACCCGGCAGGTAGTAGAACTTGAACAGGAACACCGCGGCGATGATCCAGGCCATCAGCGGCACCTCGCGCGCGCGGCCGGTGAGCAGCTTGAGCACGGCATAGGAAATGAAGCCGAACGCCACGCCGTTGGCCACCGAGTAGGTGAACGGCATGCCCAGCGCGGTCAGCACGGCGGGCACGACCTCGGTGACGTCGCTCCAGTCGATATCAACCAGTTCGCGCAGCATCAGGCACGACACGTACAGCAGCGCCGGCGCCGTGGCGTAGGCCGGCACGGTGCCGGCCAGCGGGGCGATGAACAGGCAGACCAGGAACAGCACGGCCACGGTCACGGCGGTCAGCCCGGTGCGGCCGCCGGCCTGCACGCCGGAGGCGCTCTCGATATAGGCCGTGGTGGACGACGTGCCGAGCAGCGAACCGGCCATGATGGCCGTGCTGTCGGCCATCAGCGCCTTGTTCAGGCGGTCCATCTTGCCGGCCTTGAGCAGCCCCGCCCGGTTGGCCACGCCCATCAGCGTGCCGGTGGCATCGAACAGCTCGACGAGGAAGAACACCAGGACCACGTTGATGATGCCGATGGACAGGGCGGCGGAGATGTCGAGCTTGAACAGCGTCGGCGAGATGGACGGCGGGGCCGACACCACGCCATGGAACTGGTTGCCCGCAAACACGAAGCTCAGCACCGTGGTCAGCAGGATGCCGATCAGGATCGCGCCCTTCACCTTGAGCCGGTCCAGCGCGACGATGACGAAGAAGCCGATGATGGCCAGCACGGCCGGTGGCTGGTGCAGGTCGCCCAGCGTCACCAGCGTGGCCGGGTTGCCGGTGATGATGCCCGCGCTGTGCAGCGCGATGATCGCCAGGAACAGGCCGATGCCGGCCGTGATCGCCCCGCGGATGGCGGCGGGGATGCCTTTCACGATGGCTTCGCGCACGCGGAAGAGCGTCACGATCAGGAACAGGCAGCCCGAGATGAACACGGCCCCGAGCGCCGCTTCCCACGGCAGGCCCATGCCCTTGACCACGGTGTAGGCAAAGTAGGCGTTCAGCCCCATGCCCGGCGCCATCGCGATCGGATAGTTCGCGTAGAAGCCCATGATCAGCGTGCCGATGGCGGCGGCCAGGCAGGTGGCGACGAACACGGCGTCCTTCGGCACGCCGGCATCGCCCAGGATGCTGGGGTTGACGAAGATGATGTAGGCCATCGTCAGGAACGTCGTCACGCCGGCCAGCAGCTCGGTGCGCACGTTCGTGTTGTGTTCGCGCAGCTTGAACAGCCGTTCGACGAGACTGGCCGGGACGCCGGCGGGCGGGGAGGATGGACTGGGCCGGGGGGCCTGATCGGGCATGGTCATGGGGTCTCCAGGTTCTTGGGTGGCGCATGCATCGCACGCGCGCCGGGCGCCTTGTTGACTGGGCAAGTCGGAAAAGGCCGGATGATCCCACAAGCCCGCGCGGGCAGCCAGTCCGGGCCGGGGGAATCCCTGCCTTGACGGGGAGGACAATCCCCCGTATAAATCTCCGCCAGATTCAAGCGACGAGGCAACAGTTCATTCGTTAGCCACCGTCTTGGTACTTCGGTTGTCCATGGTGTCCTTTCCTTGAGTTGGCAGTACGGTGGTGTGAGCACCATCGGTTTCTTTTTATCTTTTTTGGAAAGCAATACCATGCAAACCGGTATCGTCAAGTGGTTCAACGACGCCAAGGGCTTTGGCTTCATCAAGCCGGACGCCGGCGGTGACGACCTGTTCGCGCACTTCTCGGAAGTTCGCGTCGAGGGCTTCAAGTCGCTGCAAGAAAACCAGCGCGTGTCGTTCGAAGTGAAGAACGGCCCGAAGGGTCTGCAAGCGGCCAACATCACGCCGATCTAAGTCCCGCTCAAGTCGGCCGCGCCTGCAACGGCACGGCCAGCTTCAGAAAAACCCGCCTTACGGCGGGTTTTTTTTCGTCCGTGCGGTGGGCCTGGGTTGTCTCGCGGCTGCTGTTGCGTGCTTCTTGCGCTGTGCCGCCGCGCCCCTCCTCGCACTCCGTCGCAGAAACGGGTACGCTCCGGATCGTCGTATTGTTGCAACGCAGAAATGGGTACGGTTGTCGCCGCTGTCCTGCGCAGAAATGGGTACGGTTGGGCGCGCTGCGGTCAGAATTGCCACGCGATGGTGCGACGCAGAAACGGGCACGCTTTCGCGCGGCGAGGGCCGAAACGCTTGCTTTGCTCTCCAGTTATCCCGCCTTCGTTTTGAGCAACTGGGTTATCCACGCAGAACTGGGTACGTTTTCGGCCTGCGGCACGTATACGTACCGATGCTGCTTGGGCGGCGCAGAAACGGGTACGCCCACGAAGCGTCATCCTGCGCAGAAATGGGTACTCGCCCTAGATGGAGCTGGCTCAGGTATTGGTCACCGGCCTAATCGAGCACTTATTCACACGCAGAAATAGGTACGGGCTTGCCGCTTGATCCGCGGGTTGGCCGTTACTTAGTGGGCACCAACTTTACGTATACGTCCGCGTGTACGCTGGCTGCCCGTCCACCCACACCGATGCGGTACGCAGAAACGGGTACGCCCCTGTGATTTGCTGCCCCCTGTTTGCCCGCAGAAACAGGTACGGCCGCGTCGAAGTTGTCCCGCAACGCCAATTTCGCAGAATCGGGTACGCCGCAGAAACGGGTTCGATGTCGTCTTGGCGGCCGCCGAAGCCGTTTCGCGCAGAATTGGGTACGCTTCGGCAGTCCGTGCCCGCAGAATCGGGTACGCCCACCGCTTCCGCCCAGTGTCTTTGGCCGCCAATGCGTACCAGATTCTGCGTGGATAACGTGGTTTCCAGCGCGGAAGGACGGCCAGCCACACACTTCACCAGCCCACGGCGCAGAAACGGGTACGCTTTCGTCCTGCCAGCCTGTGGAAAAGCCTGTGGGATCAATGGGTTATCCTCGCAGAATTCGGTTCGCGCCGTGCGCTGAAACGGGTTCGGTCTGCCGCAGAATCGGGTTCGGCCCGTCGCAGAAACGAGTACGGAAGCGCGCAGAATCGGGTACGCAGAGCGTCTGAAATCGCTTTCAAATCAAGCGCGTGAAGGCTCCGTATACGGTTTACGAGTAGTTAACCCGTATCGGTATCGTTTACTTGTAGCTGATGGACAGCCAACCGTGGACAACCCTTCGGGGTTGCCCACCGTGTGCCTGCCATCCTGCCAATCGCCGGATACCCGGCCAGGCAACCCAGACAGCCGGCAGACAAGACGGCGAGACCTGCCGCGGCATCGCAGACGACATAGGCGCATCAAGCCCGAACGCCCTGCAGAAACCACGGGAAACCGAGTATACGCTGCCAGTCGTACCCGTTTCTGCGTGACAACGTATACGCGATCGCGTAAAAGGCGGGTAATCCGGAAGCCCACCAAT
>NZ_CP186012.1:0-296533 GCF_049393795.1 Cupriavidus sp. H18C2
ATGCCGCGAGCCAAGGCGCCTGCAAAGGGATCCCAGATTGCACTGTTCCAGCAAGCTGAGGTGCCCGAACCATTCAAGAAGGCGGTCCAGGCAATCCACGTTTCGCCAGTGGGCGGCGCACTGACTCTCCAACAGCGCCGGCTGTTTAACGCGCTGATCAAAAACGCAATCGAGCATCGCCTGGGTCAAGCCGGGTCTACGGACACCTTCCAGATTTCGATCCCCGAGATGATGTCCAACCTGGCTTTGACCACAAAGGACACCGGGTACATCAAAGAGACGGCAAAGTCGCTGATGCGCACGGTTGTCGACTGGGATCAACTGAATAGCGATGGAACTGCAACCTGGACCGGGTCGACGCTCTTGGCCGGCGCGAAGATTACCGGCTCCTTGCTTTCCTACTCGTTTGCGCCCCAGATCAGAGAGGAACTCCTGAATCCGGAGCGCTACGCAATGATCGACATGCGTATCGCGAAGCTATTCCGCAGGGCGCATTCCCTTGCCCTGTGGGAGAACACGGTTCGGTACGAACGCGTTGGAATTACGGCCCGCATTCCTCTGCCGGTGTTTCGCAATCTGATTCTCGGACGCGAGGAGAGCGAGACGAAGTACAAGGAGTACAAGATCTTCAAGCGTGCAGTCCTGAACCCCTGCATAGCGGAGATCTGTGACGTCTCGGACCACACTCTTGAACTGATTGAGCACAAGATCGGTAGGTCGGTATCCGACCTCCAGTTCAAGATCACCCGCAAGGAACAAGCCGTCCAAGAAGACGCGGGGGGAGGTGAACTGGTGCAAGCGATGATCAAACTGGGTCTTCCGGCAAGCGAGGCTCGAAAGCTTGTCAAGACTCACAGCTCAGGATCGTTGCGAGACGCTTTGGCCTATGTTCGTGCCAGGCTGTCGAAGAAAAATGCCCCTGCCGTCGATAACGTCCCTGCCTACTTCCGTAAGACGTTGGCCGAGGCTTGGGGGCGAGGCATGGACGCGGAAGAGGTCACCGAGCAGCCTGCGGCTGCCGAGGCTCCCAAAGCCAAGTCTGCAGCCGAAGCGATGGAGAAGTACATTGCCGCTCGGTTGCCCGTTGCTCAAGAATACTTCGCCGAACTATCGGCGGAAGAGCAGACGCCGCTGATGGAGCGGTACAACGACCAGTGCGCGGCGGCCGATCTGAAGCTCGTGGCCAACAAGCGTCCTTCGAAACTTGCTCAAACGAGTTTCTACACTTGGCTAGCCGACCAAACTTGGGGGGCGCCTACATCGGAGGACATCCTTTCCTACGTATTAACCGGAAAGGTGGCTGTCTAGGTGCGGGCGTTGTGGTCGAGTTGGAGCTCTCCAGCAGTGAACTTGCAAATTTGTCTGTCTGTAAAGCCAGCTTAGACAGATTCAATGGGCAGCTTAAGCTAGACCTGCTTCGATCACGAACCGAGAGGTCGGGCTCTTCTTTGCTGTAGAAAGAAGCATAACGCGTCTGGCGCGGGTAACCCCGACGTAGAACAACCTCCGTTCCTCCGACTCGAGGCTGCCTTCATCTGGGATGACTGTTTCCTCCAGCCGAATGAGGGCGGTGTGGTCCCACTCTAGCCCTTTGCTGGAATGGAATGTCGTAAGCACGATCGCGTCGGCAGTAGCCTCGTTGTTCTTTCGACGAAGAAAGTTCAGTCGATCGGAGAATGGTCCGTTCAACCTGGACAGTACATCGTAGGTAGTGATGATCGCCCGCCTGCCTTGGTCAGACGTTGGCCACTTCAGCATCCATTCGTAGACTCCATCCAAAACAAGGGCATGGAATTTCCTTTCGCACAACGTACGCCATTCGGAAAGCCGCTTCGTTAGGTCTAAGTACTTGTCCGCTGCGTCCTCCCCAACGCCGGCCTCGAGCAGATCCTTCTTCTTTACTCGTCCAGCGTGCATTGCGGTCGCAAACTTCCTGTGGAGGGTGTGAAGATCGGCGCCACCGACCCCGGAGAAGCCTAGGATGGCGTCCAACCCGCCGCCTCGCGATTCTTCGATTAGCTCAAGCGCATTGCCCATTAGGGCTGATTCCGGACGGTCAAGAATCGAGCGCCCTGCAGCCCTGTGGTACTTGATTCCATGAGAGCGGCAAACGGCTTCCACGGGATCGAGAATTCTGTTGGTGCGAGCGAGGATCGCTGAAGTCTTCCCCGCGCGAACTGCCTCCGCCATAGCTTCCATCGCCGCAACTGCTTCTTTGTACTCATCATCGTGACGAGCAAATGAGACTGCGCCACCGGGGCCACGGTGTGAGACCAACTGCTTTACAACCCGTTCGGTGTTGTTCCGTATAACCCTGTCTGCTACAGCCAAGATTTCACTGTGAGAACGGTAGTTGACACCGAGCACGATCTGCCGCGCGTTGAACTCGGCGGAAAACTGTTCAATGCCGCGTAGTCCCATGGCTGATCTGAAGCCGTACACAGACTGGTCATCGTCGCAGACGAGGCAAACCGCTGCGCCGGCGCGAGCATGCAACGCGGTCCAGGCGGCCTGGTGGGAATCCACGTCCTGGTATTCATCGACCAATAAGACTCGTACGTTATATGGGGCGATTGTCCCGCCTTGCATCCCCTGGACGGCGTAACGCATCAGGTCTTGAAAGTCTAATCGTCCATTGCGAAGAAGGGCGTCTTGGTAGGCGGCGAATAGTTGGCCGTCCGCAGACTCGACGGAGGGCAAGTCGAATGCGGTCTTTAGGCGCTCAATGGTGGCAATGGCGTCTTCGAGCTTCCATTCCGTGCTCGTCTCTTGTATGACCTGCGTCACAATCGCGGTGCGCTCACCATCAGTTGCAATATCAGGTTTCTTGCCGGCGGCCAATGCGAGTTGCTTATAGGCCAAAGAATGGAACGTGCCAGCGATTAGGCGCTTCTTCGCTGAAGGGCCCGCCAGAGCCAGGATTCGATCGCGCAGCTCGATTGCGGCATCCTTGCTGAAGGTGACAGCTCCGACAGTCATGTTCGGATCGCTAAGGAGCAAGGCAGCCTTGGCTGCAATTGTGGCGGTTTTTCCGGCGCCGGGCACCGCGACCGCAACGCAATGGTCGCGGCATTCCACCACCTCGCGCTGCGAGGGATTCAGTTTTGCGAGGGCTTCTGCGAGGGACATAGCGCTGGATCAGATTCAGCCGTTTGGTAAGGACGCTCGGACGTAGGCCCCCTCGAGTGGGCGCACGTGCCAGTACGTGCCACAAAGTGCCACGAGCGTCCTCGGAGCATCTGCCACGAACTGCCTTATGGGCGGGACTTGTCCGACCACCTCTGACCATGATGGGGATCGGGTTAAAAAGAAATGTGCCACTTGGTGGCATCAAGACTGAACATGGCCAATTGGGGCAGACTTGATGCCACGGCGGCAGATCAGATGCCGCGCACCGTCGTCATGAGCTTCAGATGGGTGGTGTAGCTGCGAAGACCCAACGGCTGGAACTTGCGCAGGAACCGCGACACTTCCTCGTTGACATCGCTCTGGTCCCGGATGCCGTTCCAGACCATGAAATCGAACTGATCCATCGTCTGGTCAAACTTGACCAGAACCTGCAGCGCGCGGACGGCAAAACGCGAGTAAGCCTGAACCTCGAGCGAGAGCGAAGGGCGCTGGATCGTCGGCGCAAAGACAATATCTCCGGCCGCACGCATCTCGGTTTCGCGCTGCTCCCGGTACGCCTTCGCCACGCGTACCTGTTCGTCGACGTAGTCCTCGAGCTTCGACAGCTCGCGTTCCAGGTACGCCTCCAACGTGGAAAGCTCGGCGCGCGTGAAGGTGCTTTGGCCGAACCGCTGGAGATTGAGCGACATCCGGTTCATGTAGGGCCACCATTGCTCGAAGAGGGGGCGCAGGCGCGTGTGATTCAGTTTCAAAGCGACAGGCACGACGGCTGCCCCTGCGAGCTCGCGGTCGAGGATCTGCAGGCCGAGTTCGCGACGCCGGCGGATGATTGCCTGGCGCTGCTCAGGCGGAAGTTCACGAAAGAGCTTGTGTGCGTGAGCACGAGATTCGATGGATGCGCGAGCACGGTAATTGATGGTCGGCTGCGGCACCGTCCATCACCAATGTTGCGTGCCGTCGGGCAACGCTGATGGACGTGGCGATCTATCGCGGTGGACCGGATGCGGAGCAGCGGCACTGATGTAACAAGGGGCCCGGCGGGCCCCTTGTTACTGGATCAGAAGTCGTTATCTGCGAGATCGCCAAGGCCATCAGGATGCTCCTGCCGATCTTCGGCCAGCCACTGGGCCAAGGCCAATTGATAGTGAGCATGCAGACGGTCGCGCAGATCGTCGAGCAATTCGATCACAGCCCAGGCCTGCGCGGGCGTCCAGTTGGCATCAATGAGCAGGGGCAGCCCCTGGGCGATGCCGGATGGCTGGTGGAAGGTCATGGTGATGTCGTCGTTGTGTTGATGGACGTGGCGGCGATGGCCAACGGCGCCACTCACCGCCTGGCGCGGCGGTTCAGGGTTGCGCTGTAGGTTTCCAGATAGAGCTTCTCGTCGATCTGCGGTAGCTCCCGCTGCGCGGCCTGGGCCAGAAGCTCGCCCGCCAGGTTCATCAGGATGCGGTAATTGCCGGCGGCGTGCTCACACAGGGTCTGGCGCAATGGCATGGTCATCAGGGTGGCGTTGCCGGCGGCGGCCAGCAAGTGGTCCAGGCAGGCCTGCAGCTCGTCGATGCTCGCACTCTCCAGCGCCAGACGGCAGCGGATGCGGCTGCCCAGCGGGATCAGGTCCTCGCGGCTGAACTTCTCCGGCAGGCGAGCGTCGCCGGCAAGCACCACGCACAGCAGCAATTGCGAGTCGAAGCGTGCCTGTGCGAGCAGGCGCAGTTCCGAGAGGGCTGGCACCGCCATCTCCTGGGCTTCATCGATGAGCAGCACGCAGCGGCGGCGGCTGGCCTCCATGTGGGTGAGCCAGCGCTCGCGCAGCGCCTTGAAGCCGCCCCAGCGATTGTGGGGCTTGAGCGGTACGGTAAAGATGTCGCTGAGCTCGCGATAGAAGTCCGCCAGATTGCTCTGTGGGTGAGCGATCGAGCCGACCATCAGATCGGGGACGCGCATGAGGCGCTGATGGAGCAGGCGCAGCGTGACGCTCTTGCCGCAACCGGGGTCGCCATGCACCATGGCGAAGCCGCCTTCGCGGGCCATACCGTTCTCAATGCGCCAGCAGAAGTGATCGAGCTTGGGTGGCACGAACACGGCCTCGACGGGGATGTCCTGGGCGAAGGGGTTGAACTTCAGACCGTACAAGGCCAGCAGGTTGGGTTGATTCATAGCTTGGTGGGTGCGGGTGGGAG
This sequence comes from Cupriavidus sp. H18C2, assembly GCF_049393795.1. Taxonomy (NCBI): domain Bacteria; kingdom Pseudomonadati; phylum Pseudomonadota; class Betaproteobacteria; order Burkholderiales; family Burkholderiaceae; genus Cupriavidus; species Cupriavidus sp. H18C2. The sequence continues at coordinate 5,313 of NZ_CP186012.1, forward strand.
ATAGGCCGGCGGCAGGCCGGTGGCGGCGTGTTCGGCGAGCAACTGACGCAGCAGCGGCGCAGTGCCAGCCTGCGCGGGTTCCTCGTTAGCAGGCGAGGCACCCTTGGCCGTGAGATGCGCGCGCCGTGCGTCGGCATTGGCAGACTTGTCCAGCGGGAACACGGCGGCCAGGATCGCGCCGATGCGCGCATCGATCAGGTCGACTTGGGAGAGATCCCAGCGCGCGTAGCTCAGGCAGACTTGCTCGAGGTGGCGGTAAGCGCCGGGGATCTCGAAGCGCACGCCGTCCAACGTGAAGGTGCCGTCGGTTCTGCGCTGGCGGCGATGCTGGCGGATACGGAAGGCCCGGCGCAAGGCCAGCGCCTCGGGACTGGGGCGCGAGACGTCGGCACAGGACAGGTAGCGCTGCAGAGGCGTCGCCTCGAGTTCGGCGTGTTCCTTGTGGTGGTATTCCTGCTCGACCCAGGCCTGCGTGGCGAGGTTCAATTGCTCCAGGGTGAGGTGCGACTCACCTTCGAGCATGGCCATCAGCCGGGACTCGAGCTGTCCCCAGAAGCGTTCCTGCTTGGCATTCTGGTATGGGCTGTAGGGCAAGGTAGTCTGGTGCAGGATGCCCAGACTGGCCAGCCCCTCGACGAACTCGTCGGCCATCATGGCTGCGCCGTTATCGGTCATGATGGCCCGCGGCAGCCCTCGCTTCATGATCGCCTGCGAGACGCCGTGCACCAGCGAGGCAGTGGTCTCGTCGAGGAACCACTGCAGGTGGCAGACCAGCCGCGAATGGTCGTCCATAATGCAGAGCAGCAGCGGCTTGTGCCACTGCCCATCGGGGGTGAGCACCTTGCGCGAACCATGGTGGAAGTCCAGGTGCCAGAGCGCGGCCACGTGGTCGACCTCGTAGCTACGCACCTCGCGTGCCTCGCGGCGAGCCGCAGCAGCGATGGCCCCATCCGTGCTCGAGCGCGGGGTTGGCTTGCGCACCAGACCCTGCGCCTTCAGATACCGGCACACCGTGGTGTAGGACGGCAGCGTGTCCGGGCCATCCTTGGTCGCGACGCGCAGGTTGTCGTAATGCAACTGCATGGTCCAGCCGGGGTGCTGACGGTACTGCTCGACCAGCGCTTCGATGATGGCTGGGCTCAGACTGACGAAGTGGCCGCAATCGTCGCGCAGTCGGTTCTTGAGTTGATCGACCGGATCCTGGACGTGACGGGCCCGGTAATACCAGCGTTCGATGGAAGACGCGCCGAACTGAACGTCGGCGCCGGTGATGGGGTGCCGCCAGACCTTGGCGGCCAGTGCCTGGAACGCTTGCTGCAATTCTCCTTTGGCAGGCGGCGAAGCCAGCAAAGGGCCAATGACCGAGAAGCGCAAGCGCGCCCATCGGTTGCGATGATCAATCGATAGTGACATGACTCTCCGTTGGGGGGATAACGGGAGCAGGCTACGGGCAGTGCGGGTGACCCGCCATCGACATGTTCTGCGGGAGATTCCCCTATCTGGCGCATCCCTCAGCCAGCGTGGTCAGGCCGGGCCCAGCAGCAGAAGCAACACCGCGGCCAGACGCTCGTCTTCGCTGTCGTGCTCGACCGATTGCAGCAGGCAGTCGGGATAGATGAACGGCTCGGGCGTTGGCGGGATGAGGCCACGCAGCCACCGACCGACGGGGGTCTTGGGGAAGGTCTCGGTCCACCACTGACGCCAGCGCTTGAGCGTGGCCCAACTGATCGCCGGCAGGCCGTCCAGGCAGGCGCCAGTGGCACGGCTCGATCGCAGTACCAGGACAATGGCCAGCCAGACACGCCGGCCGAGAAAGCGCACCGAATCGGGCGTCATGCGTTTGCGGCATCCGGCACAGCACAGGCTCAGGCGCGTATTGCAGTCCGGGTGTGCTGCCGGTGGGCATCCGCGCGGCTTACGCGGATAGTTGGCACTGTGCAGCACAGAGCCGCAATGGCAGCAGCCCCTGTCTCGCGCCACCTTCATCAAGTCTTCGTCGATCCGGCGCAACAGGGCAAAAAACGCTGGCGTTTGTAGCAAGGCATGGCACACTGCTGAGGTCTCCTTCATTGCTCGACACAATAAAGGCGACATCTTCCCTCAGGCGCGTGCATGCACGCTCCCTGAGGGAACCCCTCCAGCGTCCATCACCGTTCTTGCTCAAATCCCCACGCTTTCGGCATCACGAAAGCTGCTTATGCACAGCTTGCGCGTCCGCTCGACGTCAGCTTTGCGCTGCTCATGATCGGCCGGCGAGAGCAGGCCCTCGTTGCGCAGCGCATCGGCCGAAGCATCCATCTCGTTGAGCTCGTGCTCGACGTCCCCGGTGCTGTCGATGGTTCCGAGCGTGCTCGGGGTAGGGGAAGCCGCTACCGAAGCGTCCGGGATGTTTTCATCGGCGGGGATCAGGTCGGTCGTGGTCATGATTTCTCCGTTTGGAAGGCCATCCACATGGCCTTGTCGTCATTGAGTGGCCGGACTATTTGCCGACATGGAACGACGCCGCGAGGCGCCAGCAAAGCAGGCCCACCAGGCACACCACATAGGTCCACCAATTGGCGAGCAGGGAAACCGGGAGAAGCAATGCGGAGGCTCCAATCCCGAAGCAAAGCATGAGGCCGTGGGCTGCGACATGGAAGGACACGGGATTGGCGAATCCCGCGCTTGCAGCCCGGATCTTTCGTGATACCGACCCATCATTGAAAATTGCCAGAATCAACACTGCCGCGCCTAAGAGCCAGTGGTCGGCTACCGCCGAACGGTATAGCGCGCGATAGATGGTCAGCCAGAAGTGCTGCATCCAGCCGCGGCCGAACGTTGACGCGCCCCCGTCCGAGAAAGCCGTCGGGGTATCGGAACCCGCGAAGGATGCTTTCACCGCCCCGGAGTCGATAAACCACTCGCGAAAGCGGGCGTTTGCCGATGCCACCGCGATCTCTGCCTTCTCCGTCCCAAGGACCCCTTCGACAGACGCCTGTTCGGAACGACTGATCTCGAACGCTGTCTGGTCCTGAATGAATGGCGCCAGCGTGCAGATCATGAGTGGCGAAATAATCAGCCAAAGACGGACGTGGGATGCGAATCGGCTCCTTGCCATGGTTCAGATCCACCGCAGTAGCAGCAGGACGGGGAAGCTGGGAATCGCGACAAGCGCGGCCCAGAACACACCCGGCCTGGCGAGAGAGATGTGCACAAGCGCGAAGCAAGGTGCGGCCTTGGCGGCTGTGAAGGCATCGGGCGGCGTCTCGGCCGGGTAGGCATGCGAGGCCAACCAGTCGTCCATGGCCAGCGCCAGGGCCGGGTCGACGTTACAGATGCGCGCGGCCACCATGGCCGGAATACGGCGAAGCCGCTGCGCGACTCGGCGTGCGTCAGTGTGCAAAGCTGCCAGCGACATCGTAGCTCTCGAAGTAACGGGAGAAGGCGTATCCGGTCAGCACCCGGGCCGCAAGTTGAAATGCAGCACAGCGCTGGGAAATCTCGCCGGGGACCGGCTCGTCAACGACTTGGCAGACGTAGCCTGCCAGCTGCCGTTGCTCGAATGCCGGGATCGATTCGTGGAACGGATACCAGACGTTGTACTTCTCGCCCTTGAATGCGGCATAGCGCTTGTTGTACAGGTCGTGCGCGCGCGAGAAGAGGCCCTTCATGAACGCGACAGACGGATCGCCATGCTTGCGCGCGGCGCGCCATGCTGCGATGCCGTCCGTCAGCATTTCTTTGATCAAAGGCTCTTCCCGCACACGGTAGTTCGTGCCGATGTAGTCGACCACGCGGGCGCAGATCTCGTCGAGGTCCGGAGAGAGGGTGAACACCGGGGAGAGCTTCGCCGACAGATTGTGTTGCTTGATAACTTCGCGGAACAGGCTGCTGCGCATGGATGGTTAGTCCTGAATAATTGGAATACGACCTTGGTAGACGGCGCCGCCGGATATCCGCAGGAAGTACTGGAGGTTCGGCAGTTGCATGACCAGGTCATGCGGAATCAGGGGTACCTTTTCAAGCTGTGCGGACCGCGAAACGGAGCCACTGAATTCACCTACGTGCGCTTCCGTGCCGGTACTTGTGCTGCTGGAGATCACCAGGTTTCGGATTGCCGTCGTTCCAGCCTTCTCGGCAAACCATTGGGCGGTGTCGATGTCTTCCAAGCGTAGAACGATCTGGTTGTTCAGATTGCCCAAAACCTGCTGCATTTTGGCCACGTTTCCAAGTTTTGCCGTGAAATCGGAACGCGTCTGGTAAGCAACGAACGCCTTGAAGCCTGCACCACGCCCCTTGTTGAGAAGCTGGAGCAACTGCTCGTTGATGGCCTCAGCCGTTTCGTCAACCTGAAGGACGATCTCGGGAGGCTTCGCGTAGAAGTTGTAGATCGCGCCCGCGACCGAAGCAATGTCCGCAAGCAGCATCGACATCACGGCTTGTGCGACCATGGAGTTCGACAGGGAGTCCGCACCGACGTAGAGCACGGCCTTCTGCTTGATGACCTTGTCGATATCCCAGATTTCTCGATCGTCCTCGAAGTCATCCGCTCTGGGCGCCAGCATGAGGCCGGTCTCGCCGGTGGCCAGCATCTGCAGGAGGGGCAGGGCGGAAGCGATGATCCGGCCGTAGTGGTCTCGATCGTGTTGAAACGTCGAGATGAGACCGTCGATCGACTCGTGGCCCTTGCCCAGATTCGAGAAGCGGTCGATATACAGTCGAACCATAGCGTCCAGACGGGTACCGCCACCTTTCTGACCAACTTGCTGCATGTATCCGGCGACCTCGTCTTGCCAGTCCGTCATGCCGGCTTCGGGGAAAAAGCGCTGAAGCGCGCGCTCGAGCAGGTTGTTGATACCGTTCTGTGCGTATTGGAGGATGGAGCGCAGGTTGGGCTTGTCGCCGACGTAGAGCTCGCCTTTGACAGAACGATCGATGAACAGGAACGCGAACTGCCGGAACGGCCCTTCCTCCATGAGCTGGGCGACACGCGTGGGTATTTCCGATGGCTGCGACCAGTTTTCCAGTGGATTCAGACGGATGGATTGGGACGGCGCCGCCTGTTTCCAATATAGAAACTTCCGACCCGTACGCTCGCATTCTCGTCGGCATCTGGCGACCCACTCGCTATCGCGACCTGGTTCAGGTAGGCGGCTACGAGCTCGAAACGGCTGGTGTGCTGAAAGAGGGCCGAAAGCTCTGGGCGCTCGCGCGCACGGGACAGTCGGCAACGCTCAAGGGCGGTGACGAGGTGCGCGGCTACCTGCTCCTGGCCACCGCCTGCGACGGTACGCTGGCCACCACCGCGCAATTCACCTCGGTGCGCGTGGTCTGCAACAACACCCTGCAGATCGCCCTGGGTCGCAATCGTGGTGCGGTGAAGGTTCCGCACCGCAGCCAGTTCGATCCGCGCGCGGTCAAGGAAGAGCTCGGCATTGCGATCTCCTCGTGGGATGGCTTCATGGCCAACATGCACAGTCTGGCGGACCGCAAAGTCAGCCAGGCCGAGTCCGAGCGGTTCTTCCAGCGCCTCTTTGCCTACTCCTGGGCGGAGGATGCTGACACGCCTGTGCGGATGAACGAGCGTGGATTGAAGTCGGTACTCAATCTCTTCGATGGAGCTGGCCGCGGCGCCGGGCTGGAGTCGGCATCCGGCACCGCCTGGGGGTTGGTCAACAGCGTGACCGAGTACGTAGACCATCAGCAGCGTGCACGCTCTCCGGGTAACAGGCTCGATTCCGCATGGTTCGGCGCCGGCGCGATTCTCAAGCAGCGTGCGTGGGACGCGGCCCTCGAACTAGCGGGGTTTGCATAAGCACTTCGAGCGTTTCTTCTATCCGCCCTTAAGCGAGCCGCTCCGTTGCCGTTGTTTGGTAATGGAGTAGTCGTTTCAGGTCTTAAAGCCCCGGCGCAGCCCGGGGCTTTTTTCTTTTGTTCTTTGACATGTTCAACTTTGATTTCTATTCACGATATCCGCGATGGCTATTTCGCGCAGGCGATGCCGCGATATCCAGGCTACGGGGCGAGTACGTTTGCCGTAGCACGGCAGGAAACAGGGTGCAGCGAGTGCAGGATCGACTCATGTACCAAACTGTTGAATTATCCAGCCTGCATAAGACGCGGTTCACCGGGCTATATGCCTCCTGGCTCGGCCAGACACGAGATCGGGTGACGGCCTTCACTTACGATACGTGGATGGACCTACGCTACCAACAGAATCAGGGCGCATCTGCAAGTTTCAGTCAAGGTTCGGTTGTCTTCGATCTAATACATGGCGTGCTGTATGAAGTAAACGGTAAGGATCGCCTTCGCCGGATTTTCCGCATCCAACTGGACAGCGAATTTCCCTATATGTCCTTCAGGGATCCCGCAAATGCAATTGACTTCCCGTGGATCACGTTCCCGAGCGTCTTCACGCAAGCGGAGCTGATGACGCTGCGGCGTGTCTATTAAACAAGAAGGCCCGGCAATTAACGTTGCCGGGCCTTTTGTCTTTGAAAGAGTGGTTTCAGGCGGTCGCTTTCGCGTTTTTTGAAAGGAACATGTTCCTTCCTTACACCGCAGTGCCGGGGACTTCCGCGTCATCGATGTGGATAGGGGGCGTATCCTCCTTTTGGGGGGACGATACGTAGCCAACAGCGGGCACCCGCGTGATGGAGCTGCCTTCAAGTGTCACGTTCTCTCCCAGCCGGATGGTACCTGCGTAGAAGATGCGGCCGATCACGCGACCGTTGATCTTGAGGGAGACCCGGCTCTTGACGTCGCCTTCCACGGTACCGTCGATGATGATGTGCTCGCCTTCCACGTCGCCATGGACAACGCCGCCACGACCGATATGCAACAGGCCGTGGCTGGCCCTGACGTTGCCGGTAACGAGGGCGAGGCAGGTGAAGCCGTCCTCCGAAACGAGATCGCCGTGAATGCTCATGCCGGCGCGCAGGACGCTGAAAGTTGGAGTGCTTGGCATCGTCATGGGGCGCTCTCTTAGAACAGTTTGATTTCGCGGTTGGGGGCGGCTTGCGGCGATACGGCAGGACGGGCGATCTGCGCAGGTGCGACGGGTGCCGCGGCTTTCGCCGGCGCGGACGCCGCCGCTGCCGGCACTGCAGGCGCGGGGGCGGGCTTCGGGGCGGGCGTAGTCGGTTTGACAGGTTCCTGCGAAGGCAGGGCGATTCTCGGGGTGTCAGCTGCTGCCGCCAGTGGCGCCGCGCCAGATGCCGGCGTTGGGCCCGTGACATTGTTCGCATCGCTGCGCACGGGCCATTCGTGCGAATGCCGTTCGGGCTCTGGCGTGGATGCCGCAGACGGCCTTGCTTCCGACGCGCTGACGGCTGCGGCAGGCCCGTCCGAGCCATGGGTACGGGCGTCGCGTTTGCCCATGGAGCTGCCGATGAGGAACATTGCGGCCGCGCCGACAACGAACACGGCAGCCCACAACGCCCGCGGAGTCACCGTCCAGTTACCGCTCGCGGGAGCGGATTTGCCCGTACCGACGTTGCCACGCGTATCGTTGCCCAGCCACAACGGCGGCGTCGACGAACGTGCCGGTGAGGGCGAGATGTCGATGGTCAGGGCGGGTTGGGCGTACTGAGCATGCAGCTGCTCGATCTCACGCATGTCCATGGTTCTGGCTCCGGGAAGGGTTGATGAGGGTGCCGTCCGGACTAAACTTGTCGGTATCCGGGATGCAGAGTTGCTGGATGGCTTTGATACGCTTGGCCGCGACTGCTGTCGTGTTCTCCCGCGCTTCGGCAGAGATGGAGTCGCAGTTCAAGCCGTAGAGCGTTTCGGCGAAGAGCCTGTCGTATTGCATGAGCAGGCGAAGTAGGCGGCCGGCGAAGGAATGGGAGACCTGTACTTCGCGCTGCTCATAGAACAACGGAATCTCGATCTGGTCCCTGCTGCCGATCCAGTCCAAGGCCTTGGCGTACCACGCCTCCGCCTCTCGAAACGCCTCATCAAGCGCCTTGACCTTGCCGCCGCGCGCGACAACAAACTTCGACGAGCAGTAGTAAAAGTGCGCGTCCAGAAAGTCGCGAGCGAACTTCGAGCAGTATTCGTGGTGGGTAGCGGATGCCGTTGCCGGTGTCAGCCGGCTAAGGCGTTCCTCGCTGTTCAGGCGCTCGATGGGCCTGAGCCCGCTGGCGGGCTTCTTGGGTGGATCCTGTTCGGCCATTTGTCCATGTATTCGGATGCTCTCTCACTTGGAATTGTCGGACAAGAACGGACATCACATGACTTCGAAAGCTACGCGAAATAGCAGAGCATTCGCCTGTTTTGAAAGAAAGTCCTGTGCCACAATGCTTTCACACCTAGCGTCATCGACGCATCGACTCTGACTCCTGGCGAGTCCATCTCTTTGTTCAAGTCGTGCATTTGCGCACGCGCCGACTGGTTGGCTACCAGTGTGGATATCTCTTGTGCTAAGTGTTTTCGCCGAACACTTCCCCTCATCAGCTCGTAATACGCGTTCCTCGCTGTGCCTCTTCATGAGTGCACGCCGGACACCGTTCGAGCCTGGGACCATGTGGAGCTCTCTCAAGGCCCCTCCTAGGCAGAACGGCAGACGTCGAGCCGATCCGTGAACCTGCGGCCGAACCTGTGGGTTCGCGAAAAGGGTTGTTGTGCAGCGTGACCATGCTGCACGAGGACGACTTTACGTCCTCAACATAGAGCCGCGCGCATGAGTGCGCCGCTCCCTGAGTGCCACGCCCCCGGAAGGGGCGTGGCAGTTCGGGTTCCTGACATCCAAGCTCGCTGCCGGCGCAAACCGGGGCGAGCTTTTTTTGTTTCTGGTGAGAGACCTCGATCTTCAGGAGACGCTCATGCACCAGGACACCGAGATTTCCGCCGCGATCGCGGCAACGCTGAACCTGCGCCGTCCCGAGTACAAGGACATGCCGCAGGCCTGGCGGTCCCTTTGTGAGGCGGCATACGTCGCCAGTCTTCCGGAAGTCGCCCGAAACGACTTCCTCAATCGCGTAACGACCCAGCGCGGGGCCGACACAGCCCTGCGCCTTCGGGAGCATGCTGCGTCCATCCGGGCACGAGTCGTTCTTTTCCTGGAACGGAGGAACTACCCATGCATGCACCCATCACCTACAGCGAGCCCGGCGGACGCCGAAGCCTGCTAGAAGAGCGGCCCATGCGGCCGCCCATCATTGGCAAGATCCGACCCGGCATCAAGGTCCTCACCAAGGCTGCGTGCGACAAGCCCGAGGCCGTGAAGATCCACGATGCTGGCCTCGCGCGGGGCGATAGCTTCGAGCGCATCGAAGGCGATATCGCGCGGGCGACAGGCATCAAGACGCCGCTCGTGCCGAAAAACGTCCCCTGGTTCACCTGCCGTGCTTCTGACTTCGCCAATCCTGCGTTGGCCGAAGACATCGTCCAACGTTACGGCGAAGATCGCAACGACGGCAACGGGCTTCGTCTCTGGCGGTTTCCCGTGGTCTTCGCGTTCGATGACTGGCTGAGCAACATGCCCAACCAGCTTGTCGCATGGACGAAGAGCGGCCGGCAGTACTTCTCGGAGTATGGCTCCGACGGCCGGCGCTACTGCAAGATGTACGCACCTGCGGTGCGCGACGAGCGCGCCAATCGTGCCAAGCGCAACTGGGGCGGTCGCACCGTCATCCTGAGGCAGGACAACGATATTCGGGACGGATTGTGCGATCCGCAGGAATGCCCGCAGTACCAAGGCGGCCATTGCAACCTGTCAGCGAGCTTCTTCTTCGCGATTCCGCATGTCTCCGGACTCGGGCTTATTGAAATGCCCACCACCTCGATCTACGTCCTGCAAAAAGCCCACGCGGCCATGCAGACCGTGGCGATGGCGCGAGGGCGGCTCGTTGGGGTCAAGTTCTGGATGTCGAAGCAAGAGCTGGAGATCAGCCGCATCGATGACACCGGCAAGCCGGTGCGCCAGATGCAGTGGCTGATTACGCTGGACGCCGAAATCGATATCGCAGCATTGCTTGATGGCTCGGATCGGCGGCCGCCGGCATTGGAGATGGCAGAACAGGCCGTTTCCATGCTGGAAGGGGGCAGGGAGGTCCCACTCGAGCACCGCTCGGCAGATGAAGGCACCATCGAGGTGCCGCAGACCGGGACGTCGGAAAGCGGCGTAGTGCAGTCCGTAAGTTCGATACCTCCGTCCGACACGGCGGGTACTGAGGACCTGGAGAGCGAGTATCTCGATCTCGTGAAGCGCCTTGGGCTCAATAGCGAGGACGGCGCCCGCCAGCTGAAAGCCTATGCAGCGGCGACCTTCGGGCGCGGCTGGTCCAAGCGGGAACAGGATGTGCGGGGGTTCCTGGCTCAACTTCGCTCTGCGCTGACCAATCCCGCAGCCTTCCGTGAACAGGTGGCGGCTATCGCCGCTGACGTCACTACATAACTATCGCCAGCCTTGTGCCGGCAGTTGAGGGAAGCCCATGGGCTTCCCTTTCATTTTTCTTGCCGCATGCCGGCACATTCCCTTGGAGGTATCACTATGCTCAACCATGGCGAGAGCCTGTTGGCTGCGCATTTCTCTGATTTGCACTACTCCCCTGGCCATCTGGCCGAGGCGGACCGTTGCTTTGGCTTTGCGGTGGAGGACGCGATCGCAGATCGCTGCCGGGTTGCCGTGGTGTCGGGCGACTCGACCGACCACCGACTCGATGCCCACACGCCGGCGTTATCCGCGCTGGCACGGCGGATCCACCAGTTGTCGGCCCACATGCCGGTCATCATGCTGCAGGGTACGTTCAGTCACGAACCGCCCGGCACGCTGGATCTGTTCCGATTGATCGGCGCAAGCTTCCCGGTATACGTTGCAGACCGGATTCACCAGGTCGCGCTTGTTGGCGGGGCGTTCATTCCGAGCGATGGCGCGATCTTCAGCCAGGCGGAAATGGACGAGCTGCTCACCCGGCAAGGGCTGCCAGACGTCGTCTTCACCTGCGTGCCCACGGTCAACAAGGCGGTGCTGGCGGCCGCGGCCGGCGTGGCCAACGCCGCGACGGCGGTTGGCGACCACCTGGCTGACTATCTGGAGGCCGCAGGCGCTGTGAATCGTCAATGGCGCTCACAGGGCGTCCGTACCATCGGCATTTCCCACGGCACCGTCAACGGTTGCCAGACGGAGCACGGCGTGCCGATGGCCGGACTCGACCACGAGTTCACCATCGGGGCACTGTTTGATGTCCACTGCGACGCGTTCATGCTTGGCCACATACACCGGGCCCAGCAGTGGGAACGTGAGGGCAGGGTGGTGGCCTATCCGGGCTCAATCGGACGGTTCCATTACGGCGAAATCGGCGCGAAAGGCTATCTTCAGTGGCAGGTATCTCCGGGGGAGGCAGTAGCTACCCAGGTGAAGACCCCCGCGAGCGAGACCGTCTGCATCGACTTCGACGGGCCGCCGGACATGGCAAAGCTTGCCGAGATGGCTGCCGATGCTGCACACAAGTTCGTGCGTGTGCGCTGGACGGTCAACGAGGAGCATCGTCAACTCGTGGACCGGGAGGCCATTCAGGCCCTCTTTGGTGCCAGTGCGGACGTGAAGCTCGAAGCCCGAGTTCTACCGGCGGTGCGTAGCCGCGCTGAAGGTATCAGCCGAGCCGCCACCTTGTCCGCGAAGCTGGGACGTTGGTGCGAACTGACCGGCGTCGCCGCGAATCCGTTGCTGGACAGTCTGTCGATGCTCCAGAATCTCGATGCCCAGGCGATTGCCGAGCAGGTGCTGGCTGACCTTGATGAAATGTCCGTGCCTGTCACGGAGAATGTCGGCGCCGTAGAAGCTGTTGCGCCACCGTTCGTTGCGAAGCTGATGGACATGGAACTCGAGGATCCGACTGCCGCGCCTGAGTCATTCCCGGTCGTGGCCGTAACGGAGCCCGTAGCGCCCATTGATACGGCGTCAGCGCCGATGAACTGGCTGACCGACGATCTTTTTGCGTAGCACTACGCCAATCCCTAGAACATGCGAAAGCCATGTTCCGACAGCCCGCGAGGCTGTCGAAATCTGGTTTCACCCGCGTCCCTGACGCATCGACCCAGCAGTATCCATTTCCTTTTTACTTACCCAGACGGGTGCTTCCCGTCCGGGGCGCACTCCGTCATATCTCTGGAGTGCATGATGATTCTCTATCACGCGGGCCCCGAGTGGCTCTTTGTCGAGGAAACCTGCATCAATCGTTCGGACATGGCCAAGCGCCTGGCCGCACAGCATGGTTTCACGCAGTGCATGATGTACGAGCCGTTCGGCCCTGGCCGCGGCGCTGTGATCGCCAAGCGCGACCACATGCTGGTGATGGCCCTGGGTGAGGCTGGCGGCAACACCTTCTTTGCCGTGGCGCCGTCCAAGGAACTGCAGGACTTGATCTGGTCGTTCTCCAACGGCCTGGCCTCGCAGTGGAGTGAACTCGAACTTCGCGCTCTCACCGGGGCGAAGGACTGGGACGCCGTGATGAAGCTTGCGGCCAAGCAGCTTTCTGCCGCGCGCCGCTCCGTCGAACGTGCGATCGCCGACAAGCCCGAGCAAGACGCGCCTTCGCTGCCCGATGTTCCGCAATGGGACGACAGTGCGATGGAAGTGCCTTCGGACTATCTCCACTCCTTCAACGGCGCGGAGGTGTTCGAATGCGCCCACTGAAGTTGTCGCTTTCCGGATTCCACGGGATCCGCGACGGTATGCATCGGGATAGCGTCACGCTTGATTTGTCGACGCTGCCCGGTGGCCTGATCGCCCTTGTCGGCCCCAACGGGGCAGGGAAGACGACGATCATGGACAACCTGCATCCGTTTCCCATCATGCCAAGCCACGCGAGCAAGATGTCGGCCGACGCATTCTCATACTGGGACCATCTCTGCGCCCCGCGCGCGGAGAAAGACCTGGAATGGGAGCACGGCGGCAAGACATATCGTTCCGCGTTCGCCTTTCGCAACCCTGGCAAGAGCCGCAAGGCCGAGTACTACCTGTTTGAGAAAGACGGCGCGGATGGCTGGAAGCCTGTGCAGTTGGCAGACGGCACGCTCTCGGACGGCAAGGCGGATACCTATAACCGGTGTCTCGAAGCCGTCCTAGGGTCTCCCGAGGCGTTCTTCACCAGCGTGTTTTCCGCCCAGAACAGGAGGCCCCTCGCCAGTTATCAGCCCGGCGAGATCAAGAAGCTGCTGGCCGAGCTGCTTGGGATCGATCACTTGCGTGACTTGTCTGCGAAGGCAGGCGAGGTCGCCAAGCTGCTTACCCGCTCGCTCGACACCCTGCAGCGCGACATGTTGACCCTCGCGGGCAAGCGCGATCGGGCGACTGTGGTGGCTGGCGAGATCTGGCAAATTGGCGAGAGCCTGGATGCGGAGCGCAATGCTCGTGACGGTGAAACCGCCAACGGCGCCAAGCTGGTGCAGGAGCGCGCGACGCTGGCGGCGAAGCAAGCCGCCAATGCCGGTACCGAAGCGCGGTTGCGGGAACTGAACCAGCGCAAGGGGGAATTGGACCAGCGTGCGGCATCGCTGGCCAGCGACGAGCAGGCCGCGGCTGGACGTGTTCTGACACGCCGGCGCGATCTGGATCGCCAGGCGGCAGGCCATCGCACCGTACTGGCGGAGGCCGTTGACATTGAGGCGGCGTCTGGCCAGCGTGACGTTCTGCAGATGGCTATTGGCCGGAGGCAGGAGGAAATTGTCAGCCAGCGCGCTATCGTGGAGAAGCTAGATGCAGTCCAGGTCGAGCATGCAGCGCTCAGTACCGAGTTGAAGGGCCTGGAACAGCAAGGCATTGCCGGCGCGAAGTTGGCCGATTCCTTGAAACTGCAAGCCGAGGTGATTGAAACGGTGCCATGCCGTGATGATCCCATGCACGCGAGCTGTCCGTTGCTGGCACAGGCTCGCACAGCAAAGGCGAGGCTCGGCGAGCAGGTGGTGTCGGTAAAAGCACTGCGCGAAAGCTATAGAAAGAAGCAGGAGCAGGTGCAATCGATGCAAGGCGCGCTATCCGAGCGTGCTACGGCACGAGCTGCCTTGTCGGCATTGGAGGCCCACCTGGTTCGCGATCAGCAACTGCTGCAGCGACTCACGGCAATGGCCGCCAAGAAGCCACTGCTGGACGCCGCGCATCAAGGGCTCGCACAGGCCGAACGGGATCTGACAGCGCTGGCCGAAGAGGATGCATCGCGCCAAATGCGCCACAAGCGCGATATCGCGGACGTGCAATCGCAAGTCGCTGCGGTCTGTCGGGAACTGGTGACGCTGGCCACGGACGACGTGACCGGCATGCTGGCTAAGTTGGACCGCCAGATCGCAGCCAGCCGGGAGGCTGTCGCTGCGATCTCCGGCCGGATCGAAGCATTGATTCGGCAGCAGAGCATGTTGGTGGCCGAGCGTGAGCGTCTTGAGGTCGAGCTGGCTGGCATGCCGGCGCTCGAGGCCAAGGCCCAGGCGCTGTCCGACCAGATTGCGCAATGGAAGCTGCTCGCGAAAGGCCTGGGCAACGATGGCGTAATTGCGTTGTCCATCGACGACGCGGGCCCCGCCATCACGCAGATCGTCAATGACTTGCTGCTGGCCTGCTATGGACCGCGATTCACCATCGCGATTCAGACGCAGACAACGCGGGCCAGCGGCGAACTGCGCGAGGGCTTCTCCATCAACGTGATCGACGCTGACAACGACACCACAAAGGAATTCGGCGTGATGTCAGGTGGACAGAAGGTATGGATCAATGAGTGCCTGACGCGCGGAATCGCCCTCTATCGGGCGCAGGACGCGCAGCAGCCCTTCCAGACGCTGTTCACCGATGAAGCGGATGGCCCGCTGGATCCGGAGCGCAAGCGTGCCTTCATGAAGATGAAGCGCGAGGTGCTGCGGGTCGGTGGGTATGAGCGTGAGTTCTTCATCTCGCAAACGCCTGACTTGGTGGACGACGCTGACGGTGTCATTGATGTCGTTGCGCTGGCGCTCGAGTAGACCGGCGCCATTCACTAACCGTATGCCCGCTTCCCGAAAGGGGGCGGGCTTTTCTTTTAAACACACAGGCGTAGCCCTGTTACTAGTCATGTCAAAAGTATTCGTCACGGCCGAAGAGGCCGAAAAATTGTTGCTGAGGCGCCTCAAGGTTCACACGTTCATCCGCATCTTCGGATGGCAGGGGGCCGACGTGGATCGCGAGAAGCTGCTCGAGGTGTTTCACGCTGCGAAAAGCGTGGAGGTGTCGCAAGACGCCGCGTGCTTTGACCACTATCTCGCTGTCACGATCGACGGCATGGTGACGTACGTCGAGACCAATTTGAAGGCGCTCGCGAAGTTCGGTTTGCTTCCTCCTAACCGCAAGCTGGTTTGAGCGAAATCGCTCCGGCACATCTCATAACGCCTGCGTCATCGCAGGCTTCTTTCCTTCCAACCCAACGGGTCCGGCGCCCGTTGGGCGTTGGTCCATTCAGGACCATCATGGAAACAATCTCACTATTTCCCCAAGGTGCTTTCGAGCCGATCGAGAAGAAAATCGACAACGCCCTCGCGATAGTTACCGCTCTGTTGCAAGCACGGCATCCGCTTGTCGTTGCATTCAGCGGCGGCAAAGATAGCAGTGTCGTGGCGGCATTGGTGTTGCACGCGGCGATGCTTCATCGCGCGGCAGGGGGCACGCCGATCATCGTTGCGACGACGGGCGACACCCTCGTGGAGTCGCCCGAGGTTTCGCATCATTACCGGGCGGAGTTGCGCCGCATGCATCAGTACGGCAAGGATCACGACTTCAAGGTTATCGTCAAGGTGGTTCAACCGTCCATGGCAGCAACCTTTCAGTTGAAAGTGTTATCCGGCCGGGCCTTGCCCAGCTTTCCTGGGACGCACGGCGATTGCAGTACCGACCTGAAGATCAGTCCGCAACGGGCGTTCCGACGAAAGCTATTCCGAGACCTTGCGGCGAAAGGTCTACTACCTCCGGTAACTTGCCTGGGCACGCGGTATGACGAGAGCACCAGGCGGGCGGCGGCAATGCGTTCTCGGGGGGAGTCGGATCATGCGCCCATGCAGAACAAGGATGGCGACTGGGTAGTCAGCCCGATCGCACGGTGGTCCGACGACGATGTCTGGGAGGCGGTCGCTCTCTATGGGTCCGGTGCTTTGCCGGGCTTTTCGGATTTCGAAGAGATGCGCCGGATTTATGCTCATTCGGTTGGCACCAGCTGCGCAGTAGTGGCCGACGCGATCCTTGATGGAGCGGCAAGAAAGCAGGGCAAGTGCGGCGCCCGTCTCGGATGTCACGTGTGCCAAATGGCGGAGGACAAGAGCCTCGCCAACATGATCGCATTCGACGAGCGCTATGCCTATGCTCGTGGCCTGCATCGGCTCAACCGCTTCATCAGGGCTACGCGCCATGATTGGGAGCGTCGGCACTGGATTGGCCGGACAATTCGAGGTGGTTATATCAAAATCCAGCCTGACACGTATCATCCGGCGATGCTGCGGCAGTTGACTCGTTTCATGCTGCAGCTGGACTTCGATGAAGAGCGACGAGCGGCAGCTGCGGGTGAGGCGCCAAAGTTCCGGCTACTGCCAGTGGACCTGATGATAGCCGTCGATGCGATGCAGTCTCTGAACGGCGTGGCAAGGCCCTTTGCGGCTTGGTCCGATCTGCGTGACATTCGTGCCAGAGGGATACGATACGACATCCCGGATGTGCCTGAAGTCGCGCCGACGCCTATTCCGACGGCTCGATTCCTTCACGTAGGCGACGGTTGGGACGAGTCGGCACCGTGCGCGGATTGGAATGGTCTGCGTGACCCGATGCGAGAAGCTCTCACCGAGGGAAGTTGTTGTGCGCCAGCGATCGTCACGACGGCCGACGGTCGTGCGGTACTGGATCTCCCAACAGAGCAGCAATTCGATGTCGATGTCGAATCGGCTGCGTTCATTGTGGAGTTCGAAGTCGAGCGCCTGCTGGCGATGCATGACGCGGGCGACCGACCCGGGTCTATCACGGCGGGGTACCGCTGGTACCTGCATTATGGATGTCTCACGCTATCTCATTCGCAGAAGGTGGAGCACGATGACATTGCGAGGCGCACCGCCTTCAAGGACCGATTGGGATTGACGGATGCTTATGATGTCCGTGACGTACTGGCCCGCTCTGTGCCCGCCGAGGCCTTGCCGGGCAGTGCGCGAGAAGCGTGGGGAACCCACGCGATCAAGCAGGCCCAGTTGGCCCTGTGTTGATGTAACCGAAGCCCCGACTCACGTAGAGTCGGGGCTCTTTTTTTGGTGACATATCGTGCAAAGAACGTTGCTTCTCGCAGTTGCATAGCCACCGTGGATCTCGGCACAATACGTTATTCACCCCAAACAGCTTATGCATATTCCCGAGGTACTTTCCGTGGAGACGCAGGTCTTACGCGTGGCGGTCTCCACGCCAGTAGCTGTCGGCCGCCGTCTCGCTGACCCTGGGAGAGGCAGTCGATTTGCTGGGAGACCGCTATCAGTTTTGGATGCTCGACTACGGGCGCTGTGAAGCCGATGGCAGATTGGCAGGATAGAGGTGTGCGCAGGATTCGACTACCAAGGTGGGCCCATCACCGACATGCAAGCAAACATACTGTCGAGATAGTCCAAGGAAACCAGGACGAGGTGTGCCGGTCATACCGGCGCTTTCGAGATCGATCTTAGGTAGATGTCAATGAGACATGGGAGCAGTGGTATTGGGCGGTTTGTGTCGTGGGAGCAGACGCTGGTCGACGTACTGATACTCGTCGGCATCGTGATCGCCTTGTTCGCGCTTGTGTGGTTGATCGACTACGGCTGGGGAATCTCCTCCCGGTTCGTCAAGAGCTTTTCGGTTTGGAGGAAAGGCAGTGCAATCCGACGAAGGAAAATCCGGCAAGCGAGAGAGGAGCGGGCGCGTAAGCGCTGGCATCAGTAGAGCCCAGGTTAGGGTCATGTGCTATGCGTTGGCGGTCGCGGCCGCCGTGCGCGTCGAATAGATAGGAATTAATGGCTTATGAAGTCGCCACGAGTTAACGGATTTGCAAATTTCCTTGGAACCGTGCTGTGTGGGCTTCTGGTGTTGGCGAAATCGCTTGGCGCCGCGGCGGGCACGGTTCCGGGCATTGACCGGATGCCTCCGATTACCCCCCATAATCGCCTGCCGGGCAACATGAGCGGTCTGACCATCGTCGGCTACAACTACACGGATACTTACATAGGCAGTTTTACCGTCAACGGGGCCGGCGGAGGCAACATCGAGGTTTCGTCAAAGACATCTGGCGGTGGCGGTGGCGTGTGCTGTGCCGCCATCCCAGCCGGCGCTGCACTACCGATTACGATCGATATCGCTTGGAAACGGGATGGGCGCGTGCCTTGGTGCAGGCAGAGCGCCGTTCTAGATGGCCCGGTGCCCGCCGATCCGCAGTATCTGGAGGTTCATTTCTTCCCGGACGGCAGCATCAAGGCAGCGCTGTCCGACTATCCGGCACCGCCCCGAATGCAGCTCGAGCGGGTCAGCTATGTGAAACGTCGGCCATCCGGAAATGTGGACAACGACGAGAGGTTCGGTAGCTGTGGCCATGACCACTAACTGTGCCTGTCTAAGCCAACGAGTTAGGCTGTTGCGTCGACGGACCCACAAGGCAACTCGGCCGCTTGAGTGGTATGACGCGTCGTCCGCCAGGAGAGTCGGCTGTCACAGAACGACCCGAAGCGGTCAGTTAGAATCCTCGAAAGCGGTCAATAGACTAAGCACACAGTACGGATAATCACACCATGTTCACCCCAGAGTTTTCGGCCCGTGATCGACATGAACATGTTTTAATCGTCAATCATTGTATCGAGACGGAGGAGGCGCTCAAGCTGAGTCTCGCTTTCGTTCGTGCTCGTGTCCATTACGGACGCCAACACGTCGCATCGCCCACAGCGAGTTTTGTGGCGTACTACGATGTGCGCGGGCAAAAGGTTGGGGGCGACCTCGAAGCGCGCTTGACTAACGCTCTTCAGGACATCGCTGAGGTTAAGATGAAGCGATCATGAGTCTTCAGCTCATCGTTCAGTGCGGCAGTGTCGCCAAAGTAGAGACCATGCTTTCTGCGTCCTGCGGCAGCGCTGTCGAAGTATTCGCTATCGATACGGACAACATTGGGGTTTCCATTCCTACGTTGTTGCTGGACTCTGTTGGGGAAGAGAGGATCCGAGCCGCGCTCAGTCATGCACGTGTTTACGATCTCTACTCTGGCATTTGGAATGACGCCACGTGACTAGATCACATAGACCCCGATCTGCACCATCCCATGGCTAACTGTTTCTGGCCGAAGGCGGAAGTCTCCGTGCCTCCGGGTCCCGCTGCCCGACCGAACTTCGGTAGTCGACCCATAGTCGCCGGCGGCGATTCTTTCCCACAATGGCCGAAGCTGAATATAGCGGACGGTCGTAGTCGACAGCAGTGCTGGGAGTGGCGCAAGCGTCGTAATGCATTCTTTACAGACCGCCAATTGGCCGGCTAGTTGCCGCGTGTCCGTTGTTCTTTGGCGACTGTATCGCGGTAAGCCTCGACAAGTCGAGAAGGATCGAACAGGATGCCCCGGTCTTCATCGGCGGTCGAGGGACTCGGAGGCTCAGGAGAGCCACGGGTATTGAACCGCCCGCGCTTCCATACGGGGCTCGGCGGCCTAGTTTCTTTAAGCACGGTACGAACCCAGCGGCGCGAGCGCGCGAGTGCGCCCATTCCGAGATCACGATGTACTGCCAGGGTAGTCGGCAACGACTGGAGTGAACCCGCCGCCGAACATCTCGCCGATACCCACAACCCACCCTGACGCAGTCGACATCAGCCCCGCTGCACAGATCTCGCGCTCACAGGCCAACCGTAAGCGGGATGAGGCTGAAGACGAACAACAGCGTCATCATCACCAATGATCGGGGCTATTTGGTTGATCGCTCGTTTTGTCTTCAATAAGCGAACGGCAACGGAGGATGCGTCACATTGCAACCGCGCGCGAGGCGGTTACGCGCATCCTTCGTCTCGTTGGCGCGTACCGTGGTGCAGGTCCGATGCCGACATTTCACTCATCGCCCACTGTCGTGGCGAGGTTGGCACTGCTGCCGGCCCCGCCTCAATGTGAGGCGACTGTTCCAGGAGACATCCATGAGAAATCGGCTTTGCGCCGGGCGGCTTGCGCTCGCCCCCATCGCGCGCGCTTCAGCCACGTCATTGCTGGCGTGGCTTACCCTCTGCGTGGCAACCACGGGCCTGGCAGGCTGTGGGGGCGACGGCAGTGCCACCGCTTCATCGGGCAGCAGCACGGCTACTCCATCGCCGGGCACTGGGACAACACCCACCACCACGTTGCAGGTGGTGGCGCCCGTGGTGGACTGCGCGAAGCTCGCGTCGGTAGACCTAACGGACATCGGCGGCGCCGGCAGCACGATTTCGTCGGCCACGGTCACCACCGCAACCGTCAACGGTGCATCGGTGCAGTTCTGCACGGTCAAGGGGACGCTGGCGCCGGCGAATCCCTTCGAGGTGGCACTGCCAGTCAGCACCTGGACGCAGCGCTTTGCCGAACTGGGCTGCGGCGGCCTGTGCGGCAACCTCAGTGATCCGACCAAGCAGAGTTCATTCAGCTTCAGCTACAACTGCCCGCTGGTGCAGCAGGGCGGCTTTGCGACGGGGGCAACCGACATGGGGCACACTGGCGCGGATGCCACGTGGTCTACAGACCCGCAGAAGCAGGCCGACTTCGCCTATCGCGGCCAGCACATCACCACGCTGGCGGCCAAGAAGCTGATCCAGACCTACTACGGCCAGCCACAGAAGTACGCGTACTTCGTGGGCTGCTCCGATGGCGGGCGTGAGGCGCTGATGGCCGCGCAGCGGTATCCGAACGACTACAACGGCATCATTGCCGGCGCGCCGGCCGCGCACTTCCAGACCCAGAATTCGCTGTATCACGGCTGGAACGTGATCTCGAACAGCACCACAGGCGACAACACCGGCAACGTCGTGCTGTATGCGGACAAGGCCCGCGTGCTGCACCAGGCCGTGGTGGCGGCATGTGGCGGCACCAGCGGCGCGCCTGATGGGCTGCTTGCCGACCCGCGCGTCTGCCACTTCAATCCGGTGTCGATCCAGTGCGCGGCGGGCGCTACCGACACGAGCAAATGCCTGACGGCCACGGAGGTCGCCACCGCCAGCCAGATCTACAGCGGCCCGTTCGATACGACCAACGGCAAGCGCATGCTGGCCGGCTCGCCGCAATTCGGTTCGGAAGCCAACTGGATCGGCGTAGAAGTGCCAAGCTCGAATTCGACCGACCCGGCCGTGCCCGTGACGAGCTTGTTCAGCAACATGATCGTGACCGGGGCCTACAACCTGATCTTCACGGGCTCGCCCACCATGCCGAACATCAATACGTTCGGCTATCACGACGCCAACTTCTTCGCCGACTACCTACGGGCCAATCATTCGCTGAACGATGCGACCAACCCAGACCTGTCTGCGTTCCAGAAGGCTGGCGGCAAGCTGATCCTGTGGCACGGCTGGGCCGACCAGCACATCTCGCCGCTGTTCACCATCGCCTACTACGAGGCGATGCAGGACACGATGGGGGGCTCCACCGTTGACGGATTTGCGCGCATGTACCTGGTTCCTGGCGTGAGCCACTGTGGCGGTGGCGAGGGCAATCCCAATATCGACCTGGTGTCGCGAGTGACCGCCTGGGTGGAGCAGGGCGCGGCGCCTAACGACGTGATGACTTACCAGACCGATGCAACGACGAGCACGGTGACCGCGTCGCGCCCCGTGTATCCGTACCCGGCGATTGCCAAATACAAGGGCTCGGGCGACTGGCGGGAGGGCGCCAACTACACGCAAGGCGCTGCGTTGTACAACGTCGCCACAGCCCCGTGGGCGGGCTCCAGCTTCTACACGCCGTACGCGGCCCAGGTCCGAGGCGCGCCGGCGCCCTGACCTTTGTCTATCCCCCTCTCCGGTTGTATGGCCGAGGGGGCGCAGGCCTACCGCGTGATTGTTGAATCAATTCAAGGAACGCCGTCGGATTCTCCCAATCGACCCACACAGGAGTCTCCGATGAGCAACCGCAAGCGCCGCTGATCTAGCGACCCTTGCCGCCGACGATGCGTTCGCCCGCCGTCCAGTCCCGACGATGTACGTTGTAGGGATCAAGCGGGTCGCCAGCCTGGAAGGTCGCTTCCAATGGCTTCCCAGACCGGCCATTCGATTCTCAGCCGGTTCATCTCCCGCTGGGCGCGCAGACATTTTGCAAAGAAGCGTTCGGCGATCTCCCGACAGGCGCGGAAGTTGCCATGCCATGGTCCACGGCGGACCATACCCCACGAGGTCGGACACTAGAACAGCTTTGGTCGGCTATTAGGACGCAACCCAAAGCGCTAATTCCCGTTTCGTGGCGGGCTTTGGGAGGAAGGGCCGTGGCCAGGCGGCCGCTCTATGAAAAGCGAAGATGGCACGGCCACTATGGCGCTAGATATGGAGCTAAAATTCGAAAGGCAAGTTGGGTGGACCCTCGAGACTGACGGGTCGCAAGACTGCAGAGGGGCGTTCTAGGTCATCCCCACTCGGCTATGCGAAGAACCTTCCAGCCGTCCGGCTCTGGTGCGCCACTGCAGAGTAACTTGCTTCGATGCTGTGGGGCGCTTTTTATCAGATACGCCGGCATCGCGGTCCGTGTGCCAGATTGGCTGACAAGCCGGCGTCCCGACTAGGCCGGCGTGTCAGTGCGTCACGCCTCGTCGGCGCCGATGTACCAGTCGACTGTCTGGTCCAAATAGACCAGGCCCTTGTCGGCCAGGCCGGGGCGCATGTTGTACATGTCCACCCCCAGCACGCCCGATGCCAGCTTGTCCCGCTTGGCCGCCTCCAGGGCTTCGCGCTCGGCCGCCTTGCGGGCGATGTCGGCGGCGTGCGGACGAGCCACCACGACTACGCCGTCGTCGTCCGCCACGATCACGTCGCCCGGGCGCACCTGCGCACCGGCGCAGACCACCGGCACATTGACTGCACCCAAGGTTTCTTTGACCGCGCCTTGTGCCGACACCGCGCGGGACCACACCGGAAAGCCCATCGCATTGAGCGTCGATACGTCACGGCAGCCCGCGTCGAGGATCAGGCCCCGAGCGCCGCGCGCCTTCAGCGACGTGGCCAGCAGGTCGCCGAACACGCCGTCGGTGCAGTCGCTGGCCAGCGCCACCACCAGGACGTCGCCCGGCTGGATCATCTCCACGGCCACGTGGATCATCCAGTTGTCGCCTGGATGCATCAGGGCCGTGACGGCGCTGCCGGCGATGGCCGTGCCCGACTGGATCGGGCGCAGGTACGGCTTCATCAGGGCAGTGCGGCGCTGGGCCTCGTGCACTGTCGCCACGCCGGACTTGCCCAGCGAATCGATGTCGCGCGCCTCGGCGCGCAGGATGTTGCGGTAGGCAACGTTTCTCATGCCAAAACCTCCGATACTTGCGGAAACACGCGGGCATAGCCCTCGCCGTATTGAATCTTGCGGTCCGAATTGCGCGTGGCCTGCGCGCCGCGCTGCAGCGCCACGCGGGTGTAGTACTCCCACAGATGCTCCTGCGCGGCCATGGTCGTGAAAGCCCGCTGCTTCTTCTCCCAGACGGATGAGATGTCCAGTAGCACGTCAGGCTTCCAGTTGCACTGTTCGGGCTGATGCGGCTCGAAGAGGAACACCGGCGGCGCGCCAATCACCGGCACTTCGGGCTTGTAGCCGTGGGCCTGGGCGATGACCCGCGCTTCCTGCGCCACGTGCGTGGCCAGCGGATGGTCAAAGTTGTAGATGTCCTCGTGCGAATGGCTGAGCACCA
Source organism: Cupriavidus sp. H18C2 (assembly GCF_049393795.1). NCBI lineage: Bacteria > Pseudomonadati > Pseudomonadota > Betaproteobacteria > Burkholderiales > Burkholderiaceae > Cupriavidus > Cupriavidus sp. H18C2. The sequence continues at coordinate 29,118 of NZ_CP186012.1, forward strand.
GTTCCGGGCGGATCTCGCGGTAGATGTCGGCCAGGCGCAGTAGCACCTGGTCGGGCACGCGCAGCGGATAGTCGCCCAGGTCGAAGCATTGCAGCGTGCCGCCCAGGATGTCGGCGGCGCGCTGCGCCTCTTCGAGACGTGCAGCCTTGACGCGCTCGATCGTCATGCCCGGCTGGCGCCACATCTTGGCCGATTCGCCACGCTCGCCGAACGACAGGCACACGATACGCACGTGGTAGCCGCGCTCTGCGTACAGCGCGATCGCGCCGCCTGCACGCCAGACAAAGTCGGCCGCATGGGCGCTCACCACCAGGATCGACGGCTGGGTTGCTTGGGGTTGGGACATCGTTACTTCCTTAAGTCTGTAACTGTAGGAACGTCAGTCCGCGGTGATGCCGGCCTTGCGGATCACGTTGTTCCACGTCGTGGTTTCCGACTTCAAGAACTGGCCGAACTGTTCCGGCGTGCCCGATACGATCGTCACGCCAAGCTGGCCAAGTTGCTTCTTGACCTCGGGGTCGGCCAGCGCGGTGTTGGCGGCGGTGTTGAGTTGTTTGATGACCGGCGCGGGCGTCTTGGCCGGCGCCACCAGGCCCCACCACACCGACGCGGTGAAGTTCGGCAGGCCCTCTTCCTTGGCCGTCGGCACGTTCGGCAGTTGCGCCGAATGCTGGGCACTGGCCACCGCCAGCGGACGCAGCGTGCCGGCCTTGATATGCGAAACCACTTCGAGCGGATTGATCGGCATGAACGTGATGCGCTCGCCGATCAGGTCGGTAATTGCGGGCGCGCCGCCTTTGTATGGCACGTGGAGCACGTCGATGCCGGCCGTTTCCTTGAGCATCTCGCCGGCCAGATGGCCCGAGCTGCCATTGCCGGCCGATGCGTAGTTGAGCCTGCCCGGCTGCGCCTTGGCCTGTGCCACCAGGTCCTTCAACGACTTGAAGGGCGACTTGGCCGGCACCACCACCACCAGCGAAGCTTCGCCGATGCGCGCGATGGGCGCGAAATCGGTGGTCGGATTGAAACTGAGCTTGTTGAACAGTGCCGCGTTGGTAGCCAGGCTGTTCGACGCCATCATGATCGTGTAGCCATCGGCCGGAGCCTTGGCGACGTAATCCATGCCGATATTGGTGCTTGCGCCGGGCCGGTTGTCGACGATGATCGGCTGCTTGAGCAGTTGACTCATGCGCTGGCCTACCGAGCGGGCCACGATGTCGACAGCGCCGCCGGCCGCGTACGGCACCACCAGGCGGATCGGCTTGTCCGGATAACTTTCGGCCAGCGCTACCGTGGCGCCCAGCGACAGGGCTGCCACCGTGGCGGCCATCAGCGTTGCCAGTACCGGGCGGCTCCCGCCCTGCAGATGACGAATACGAACGAGCCCGCGCAGCATGCAAGTCTCCATATGTTGTAAGGATGTGCTCGCATTCTGGGTGGCGTCCGTGATACTGTCCAATACGTTTTCAGATTACTTGTTATTCGGAAACCCTATCAATGGATTTTCGCCAACTCCGCTATTTCGTGGCCGTGGCCGAGGCACTGAGCTTCAGCGAAGCCGCACGTCGACTGCATGTGAGTCAGCCGCCACTGAGTGTGCAGATCAAGGCGCTGGAAGAAGAACTGGGCAGTGCGTTGCTGGAGCGGTCGCGGCATCACGTGGCCCTGACACCCGCCGGCGAACTGTTTCTGGACAAGGCACGCGCGGCGCTGGCGAACCTCGACCAGGCGCGCGAAGTGGTCAGGCAGGTGGCGTCGGGCGAGGCCGGAGAGATTCGGGTCGGGTTCACCGCGTCGGTGCCGATGCGGGACATCTTTCCGCGTGCCGTGCATGCGTTCCGCGAGGCGCATCGCAATGCGAAACTGGAACTGGTCCACATGTCCACGGGACAGCAACTGCAGCAATTGGAGAACGGCGAGATCGATATCGCGTTCCTGCGCCCGTCGCCGCAATTCCGGCCGCCGGCCAGCATTGCCGTGCGCGAGGTCCTGGCTGACCGGCTGGTGGCGGTGGTGCCGGTGGCTCATCCGTTGGCGTCGGGCCAGCACGAGATCGACATCGGCGCGCTGTCTGGCGAACGCTTCCTGCTGTTCCCGCGCGGCCTGGGTTGCGGCCTGTTCGATCACGCCACCACGCTTTGCAACCGCGCGGGGTTCGCGCCGAACGTCGCACAGGAGGCGCGGGAGGCCACCACGATCATCGGCCTGGTGGCCAGCGGCGCGGGGATTTCGGTATTGCCGCAGATCTATGCTCGGACGGGCATTCCGGGCGTGACCTACTTGCCCATCGCCGGTCCGGACGCCGCCAGCCGCATCCTGATGGCGCATCGCGCCGAAGCGTTGTCGCCGATCATGAAGCGGTTCGTGGGGTATTTCTGAAAGGCGGCCCGCTTCCGACCTGCCGATCCTGCCACGCTCGGCTTGACCGGGATCCTTAACGTTGGCTCGATCACCCCTGGACGGTTACGACTTGCTGCTTGTGCACTGCGTGCCGCTGCTTGTTCCGCCAGCCACGGAATAGAGTGCGCCCGGCGCATTGCGGGTCTTCTGAAACTCTTCCAGCGACTGTCCGCGCATGGCCGCGTAGATGTGCAAGTTGGACACCCCGCTTACTGCACCGAGCTTTTCCAGCAGGAAGAAGATCACACCGTAGTGAATCATGCCGCGCCAGTCGCGCCGTGTGATGAGGTCGCGCTCTTCGTCGGTCAGGCCGGCCGCATCATAGGTGGCAACCGGATCGCTCCGGAAACGTTTGCGGAAGTCCGGGTCGATGAGCTGGTGCAGATAGCGGTTGATCCGATACGCGCGCACGCTGCGTTCGAGCGTGAACGGGTACGTGCCTTCGAGTTCATCGATCCCCTCGAGTTGGCGGCCGATGTGTTGCCGCTGCTGCGCGGCGCGCACGGCCAGCACGTCAGCGTCCTCAGTGGCGACGTTCTCGTACACCGCCACGGCGATGCCCGTCATCGACGGCAGATAATAATCGCGATGCAGGCAGCGCACGTCGCCCATTGCGCCTCGCATGACCATCCACATCACTACCTCGGCGCTCTCGAAGCCGCCACGCTTTGCGAACTCGGCATGCGTGATGTCCAGCAACTTCTGCGGCTCGCGCTCGAACAGGTCCAGGAATTCGTGGTCCCATGCCGGGTTGTTGAAGCCCGCGCGCTCTCCATGCACCTGGTGCGACAGTCCGCCGGTAGCAACGATCGCTACCTTGAGATCCTCGGGATAACTTTCCACGGCACGGCGAATCGCCTGGCCAAGCTTGAAGCAGCGGCGCGCGGATGGTGCCGGGAACTGCAACACCCCCACTTGCAGCGGCAGGATCTTCACGGGCCATGCGCCATCGTGCGGCAACATCACCGAAATCGGCGACAAACAGCCGTGATCGAGCGGCTTGTCCTGGAAGAATGACATGTCGAACTCATCGGCCACCAGAGACGCGCCAACGTGCCGGGCCAGTTCGACGTGCCCATATGCCGGCGGCAGGTTGCGTGGGCCGCCCCCTTCGTCAGCGGCCTCGTATTTCTCGCCGATGCCCAGTGCGAAGGCCGAGTAGTGATCGAAAAAGAACGACGTGACGTGGTCGTTGTAGATCACCAGCAGCACGTCTGGCTTCTTTTGTTGCAGCCACTCGCTCACCGGCGCGTAGGCCGCGAAGATTGGGGCCCATGCGGGGTCCTGCTGCTTGCCCGCGTCCAGCGCGAAGCCGATGGTGGGCGTATGGGACGAGGCGATTGCGCCGATGATGGTGGCCATAAAGTCAGTACGTCAGGCTGTGACCGCGCGAAGCTGTGCCCGCTTGGTCGAAACAATGGAAATCGCTGCCACGGTGGCGGGGATGGCCAGGATGGCGATCACCGCGCTGAAGCTCCAGCCCATCGAAAGCAGAAGACCACCGGCCATCGAGCCCGTGATGCTGCCGAATCGGCCGATGCCGAGCATCCAGCTTACGCCGGTGGCTCGCACCAGCGTCGGGTAGCACTGCGGTGCGAACGCGTTCAGGCCGGTCTGCGCACCGCTCATGCAGAAGCCCGCCAACAGCACATAGGCCGCAAACATCGACGACATCACGCTGCCTGAAGCCAACAGCAGGATAAAGACCGCGCCGGTCACATACGCCACACCGATTACGCGATGGGGCGCAAAGCGGTCCATGCAGTATCCCACCACCAGCGCGCCAACGGTGCCGCCGAGCTGGAACAGTGCAGTCAGGTTGGCTGCGCGTTCGATAGGCAGGCCGGCGTCCTTGATCAGCGTGGGCAGCCAGCCGCTGAGCAGGTAAATCACGAGCAGGCCCATGAAATAGGTCACCCACAGCGCCAGCGTCATGCCGCGATAGCCCGTGGACAACAGGGTACGCACTGGCTGCTTGCCCGGCACGGCCGGCTCGCTGATCGTAAAGGTCGTACCGGCGGCAATCTCGCTGCCCACCACGCGCCGCAGCGTACGAGCGATGCGTTCGGGCGAAGCATTGCGCGCCACCAGGAAGCGGGCCGATTCCGGAATCAGCAAGATGTACAGCGGCAGGCAGACCAAAGGGATCGCTCCGCCAACGATCAGCACGGCGCGCCATCCGTGCTCGGGCAGGATGGCGGCGGCACCGAAGCCGACCAACGCCGAGCCGAGGTTGAAGCCCGTGAACATCGTGGCAAGCAGCATGCTTCGCGAACGCTCCGGTACGTACTCCGACAGTAGCGTGGTGGTGCTGGGCATTGCCGCACCCAATCCCAGGCCGGTCAGAAAGCGCAGCAGCGACAACTGCGTGGTGTTTTCCGCGAACGCGCACAGCAGGTTGAAGACGCCGAAGAGGAAGACCGAGCCGATCAACAGCTTCTTGCGGCCGAAACGGTCGGACATCGGCCCTACCAACAGCGCCCCGATGGCCAGTCCAATCGGGGCGGCGCTCATCACCACGCCGAAGGCGGCCTTGGAAATCCCCCACTCCTTGGTGATGCCCGGCGCCAGGAAGCCCATGATAGCCACATCGATGCCATCGGTGGCGACGATCATGAAACACAGTACCAGCAGCAGCCACTGGTAGCCTGACATCTTTCGTTCGTTGATATGGGCCCGGATATCGAGCCGTTGGATGGTCATGTGCCGTCTCCTGGCATAGTCCCGCCGAGCGTGCTACGGCGGAATCTTGTTATCGGTAAGCTAATCGCCGCATGGGCGGATGGCCGCGCACCCCCTGTGTACGGCAACGGCAGTCTACGTTCGAGCCGGGTCTGCAGTATTGCTTTGTGGGGCGGCCCGCGTTGCCGTTTACTTATCGGCCCCGGGTTTCCATGGATTGGCTCGCCTGCCGCAGCGCGGCGATCAGCGCATCGGCGCCAGGAGAAAGGCGTGCCCCTGCGCGCGTGGTGATGCCGATACTGCGCGTGGTGTCGGACAGCGGTAGGTCCAGTTCGACCAGCCAGCCGGCCTCGATCTCGTGGTGCAACTGGTGCGCCGACAGTGCGGTGACCAGATCGCCCTGCATCAGCAAGCCGCGCACCAGAGCCAGGTCACCGGTTTCCACCAGCGGTTGTGGCAGCGCCAGCCCGCGCGATGCGAATACGCCATCCAGCGCCTGCCGCGACGGCGATGCGGCGCGCGACAGCACCCAGGGATAGGGCTCCAGGTCGGCAAGCGTGATGCGCTTGCGGTGGGCCAGAGGATGCGAAGCCCGCGCGATCAGCGCGATACGGTCGGTGAACAGGACTTCCGTGGCAAGTCCTTGCGATGGATGCGGTCGCAATGCGCCCAGGATGAAATCGATGCGCCCGCTTAGTAGGCCCCCGGTGAGTTCCTCGTAAGGGCTCTCCAGCGAGCGGAAACGCAGTCGCGGGTGCCGGCGGTGGACATCGGCGATGGCCATGGGCATCAGCAGCGTGCGGCCCAGCGGCAGTGCGCCGACGGTCACGGCGCCTTCCAGCACGCCTTGCAGCGCGGCAATATCGGCCCGGATGTGGCGCAGTTCGGCCAGCGCGCGCTCAAAACGCACCACCCACCGGCTACCGGCATCGGTGGGTACCATGCCGCGTGCCGTCCGCGTGAAGACAGGCTGGCCCAACGCATCCTCCAGCCGGGTGATGGCTTGGCTCACCGCCGATTGCGATACACCCACCGATGCCGCCACGCTGGGCATATGGTGTACCTCGGCCAGTATCACGGCCACCTCCAGGCGGCGCTCGTTGTGCAGGGCTTCGAGGCTGGCTACGGTGACGCCGGGCCGGGTGCGCAGGCGCACCGCTTCGTCGCGCACCTCGCGCAACGCCGCCTCGATATGGCGGGCTCGCTCCAGCACGAGTTCGCCAGCACGCGTCACCAGCATGCCGCGCCCCTTGCGTTCGAACAACGCCACACCGAGCGTCTGTTCCAGCGCCGCCACCGAGCGTGCAATGGCCGACGAAGCGCGGTGCAGCGCTTCTGACGAACGGCGCACGCCCCCGGCCGCGGCCACGCCGGCAAATACGTGCAGGTGATGCAGGCTGACGGTCTCCATATCGCTATTGTCGTGTCGGTCTGGGCAGCGCGCCTACGGGCGATAAGCAGATTAGAACAATTGTCGTGCGAGATCGCAACCAAGGACTTGTACCGGGCGCGGATACTGCGGGCACCCGACAAATGCCGAGCCTGCCCACGCTAAACCCGCCATGACGCCATGCCTTGACTCTGATCTGCGCGGCATTCCTTGCACCCTGATGCGGGGCGGTACGTCGCGCGGACCGTTCTTCCTGGCCAGCGACCTTCCCGCGGACACCGCCGCACGCGACCGCGTGCTGCTGGCGGCCATGGGCAGCCCCGACCCGCGCCAGATTGACGGACTGGGCGGCGCGCACCCGCTAACCAGCAAAGTCGGCATTGTGGCGCCCGGCACGCCGGGGCAGGCCGATCTCGACTTCACGTTCGCGCAATTGCAGCCCAATGCGGACACCGTGGACACCACGCCAAACTGCGGCAACATGCTGGCCGCGGTACTGCCGTACGCCATCGAGCGCGGGCTGGTGGCACCGCAGGGAGATTTCACCCGTGCCCGCGTGCTGACACGCAACACGGGCATGCTGTGCGACGTCACGATGCAGACTCCGCAAGGAGTGCCGCGCTTCCATGGCGATGCTCGCATTGATGGCGTGCCGGGCACTGCATCGCCCATCGTGATCAACTTTCTCGACACGGCCGGCTCGGTGTGCCATGCGCTCCTGCCGACAGGCAACGCTGTCGACCGCCTGACGATCATCGACCCCGTAACCGGGAAGCCTCTCGCCATCGATGCCACGCTGATCGACAACGGCATGCCCATGGTGCTGATGCGCGCGGCAGATCTGGATCGCACGGCCAGAGAATCCGTCGCCGATCTGAATGCCGACACCCCGCTCAAGCAGCGCATCGAAGCCTTGCGGCTGGTTGCCGGCGAGATGATGGCTCTGGGCAATGTGGCGCAGAAAAGCTATCCCAAGATGTGCTTGATCGCAGCGCCGCGCACCGGCGGAAGCATTGCCACGCGGTGCTTCATCCCGCGCGTCTGTCATGACGCCATTGGCGTACTGGCTGCCATCACGGTGGGCACGGCGTGCGTGCTTCCCGGCACGGTGGCAGAGGGCGTGGCGGTCGTCGATGCAGGGCCGGTCCACGCCATCAACGTCGAACATCCCACCGGCGACTTCGCAGTGGAACTTGAAACCGATCTCGCCGATCCCGCCACGATACTCCGCAGCGCGCTGATCCGTACGGCGCGTCCCATCATGCGCGGCGAGGTGCTGGTTCCGGCCAGCGCCTGGCCACTCTGAGCGCTCTGTTTATGATCATTGATTGCCACGGGCATTTCACCACCGCCCCGAACGCACTGGAAGCTTGGCGCAAGCGCCAGATTGCCGCGCTCACCGCACCGGAGCAGGCGCCGTCCATCAGCGAGCTGCACATCAGCGACGACGAACTGCGAGAAGCCATCGAAGGCAACCAGTTGCGCCTGATGCGCGAGCGCGGTGCCGACCTGACGATTTTCTCGCCGCGCGCTTCGTTCATGGCGCACCACATCGGCAACTTCGAGACCAGTGCCACGTGGGCCGCGATGTGCAACACGCTTTGCCATCGCGTCAGCGAACTGTTCCCCGATCACCTCGTGGGTGCAGCCATGCTGCCCCAATCGCCGGGCGTGGATACGCGGAGTTGCGTCGCCGAGCTGGAACGCTGCGTGCTCGAGTACGGCTTTGTCGGTGTGAACCTGAATCCCGATCCCTCTGGCGGCCACTGGACTTCGCCGCCGCTGTCCGACCCCTACTGGTTCCCGATCTACGAAAAGATGGTGGAGCTTGACGTGCCGGCGATGATCCACGTCAGCACCAGTTGCAACGCCTGCTTCCACACCACCGGTGCCTACTACCTGAACGCCGACACCACGGCGTTCATGCAGGTGCTGACCAGCGACCTGTTCCGGCGCTTTCCCACGCTGAAGTTCGTGATTCCCCATGGCGGCGGCGCCGTGCCTTACCACTGGGGTCGGTTCCGTGGCCTGGCGCAGGAAATGAAGCTGCCGCCGTTGCAGGAGCATCTGCTGAACAACGTGTTCTTCGATACCTGTGTCTATCACCAGCCCGGCATCGATTTACTGACCCGCGTGATCCCCGTGGAAAACGTGCTGTTCGCCTCGGAAATGATCGGAGCGGTGCGTGGTATCGACCCCGAGACCGGCCATTACTACGACGACACCCGCCGCTATATCGAGCACGCGGCGTTGTCGGCCCAGGAGCGGCACCTGATCTATGAAGGCAACGCACGCCGCGTCTACACGCGTCTGGACGCGCGGCTGAAGGCGCGCGGCATGTAGGCGGACCCAATCACGCGGTACAGACCGAAAAGAATATCAACGGAGGAGAAAACGATGAAACTGCGCCACCTGGCGTTTTCGATCGCGCTCGGGCTGCCAGCCCTGGCGCAGGCTCAATCCGTGACGCTCTACGGCGTCATCGACACGGGCATCGAGTACCTCAACCACGTCGGCACCGCCGGGAATTCGGTGGTGAAGATGGCCAACCTGAGCGGCACCGTGCCGTCGCGCTGGGGCCTGCGCGGCACCGAGGACCTTGGCGGCGGCATGAAGGCTAACTTCGTGCTGGAATCCGGATTTGCTCCCGATAGCGGCGTCACCAACCAGGGCGGCCGCCTGTTCGGGCGGCAAGCGTGGGCGGGTCTGAGCGGCAACTGGGGCCAGGTCAGCCTGGGCCGGCAGTACACGATGCTGTTCTGGGCCATGCTCGACACCGACATTCTCGGGCCCAACGCCTATGGTTCCAGTTCGCTCGACAATTACCTGCCCAACGCCCGCGTGGACAACGCCATTGCCTACAAGGGCAAGTTCGGCGGGTTCACGGTCGGGGCGACGTACAGCTTCGGCCGCGATTCGGTCAATGCGGGGCCCAGCCCATCTGGCACGAACTGCGCAGGCGAGACCGCCGGCAACATGACCACTTGCCGCGAATGGTCGGCGATGCTCGGCTACGAAACCAACTGGTGGGGCGTGCTCGCTGCCTATGACTCGCTGCGCGGCGGCCCTAACGCGTTCGCTGGCCTGACATCGAGCGAGCTCAAGGACGACCGTGCCACGGTGGGCGGCTATGCGCTCGTAGGCCGCGCCAAGATCGGCGCGGGCTGGCTGGCGCGCCGCAACGGGGCGCTGGCCACACCGCGCAGCAACATGTACTACGCAGGCGTTGCGTACGACATCACGCCACAGGTAACGCTGTCAGGCGAAGCGTTCTACCTTGACTACCGCCACAGTTCCGACCGTGCATGGCTGGGCGCCGTACGCGCCAGCTACGCATTCTCGAAGCGGACCTCGGTGTACTCGACATTCGGCTACATCGACAATAGTGGCAAGCTCGCGCTCTCGGTAGATAGCGCGTCGACCGGTGCCAGCCCGGTAGCGGGCGGCACCCAGCTTGGCGCGATGCTAGGTGTCAAGCACGTCTTCTGACCTCGTCGCCGCAAACGGGGAGCTCCAACTGGCCCACACTCCGTTAGTGCTGACGGGTGTGGGATTTTTTTGGTTGGCTTTGCGAAGAGCCTTGCACTGGATAAAGGCTATGTACCAATCCACTGCAGCGCGTTACTAGGAGGTTTGGTTCTGACGTACCGGATCCGCGCCGTCCGGTTGAGCGAGGTCGTTGGTGTGCAGGCATGATTGAACGGATTTGTATGCGAACAGCCTCGCGTGGGCAACAGCTACGTACTCGGCAACGGCAACTCGTCAATGATGGGCGTGTCGGTTGGCGTCCGGCACAAATTCTGAGGCATCGGCACATTGGCCGTCCGGTCCCAATTGCCGTTCGTGAGTATGCCGGCCGTCCGGATTTGTAGCGAAATCCGAACGGCTGAAGTCGTCTAGGAAGCTGCCACTGGGAATGTCTGGGCCATTGTCCGCTCATGGCCGGACCCCGTCGTCGACCCACATTCACAGGCTAGGGCCAGCTCAATCGGCGGTTCGCGACCCTTCTGGGACACTTGGCGTCTGAGGTAGATTGTCCGCAGCCATTCAATACTCAGTCATTCGCTTTTGCGTCTCAATGACCAGCACGTCCTGACAGGTGCAGTGGCCGCGGCTCTAAGAGGCGGCACGAAGGTAGGCCGGTTCGCCACCTCTCCCCGCAAGCTGCTGCAACCCCTGGACAAATATGTCTATGGCGGCAGCTTCAATCTCAATGCCAAATGAGGCCGATTCAGGACGGGGTACTCTACGGCGGTCACTTTGCAGTCTTACGTCGACGAATGCCTTACCTGTGGACGTAAGGAGACCGAACTCAAATCGCGCCCCGCCCCCGCCAAATGACGGGTCAAAAGTCCCGATTTCGAATTGACGGACGTCAGCCCTATCATTTGGAAAGCCCCGCAGAGCCGCAGCGAATCGTGCAGCCGTATCGGGCCTCGCATACGCGAAGACCTCGCCGGAAAAGCGACCGTTCGATGCGCTGATGCTCATTTCAACAAGATCGTCGTCGCACCAGCGAATCGAGATTTCTATGCCAACCATAACAAGTTTCTAATGTGGCGGGAGGATGCTTGCCTCCGAGTGGAAGGAGGGTATCAAAGAAAGCTCAGGTCGGAAGGGCCAATCCAGTTGTCTCACAGCCACACCCCACGTTGCCGACAAGCTCGAATCCTACATTTTTGATAGATTTCCAACCAGTAGCGGCGTAGCGCAAGCCTGCAGATTGACCCTTTGAGCAATTCGAGCATATGAATAGACGTATCTTTTCCGTATGGAGTTCGGTAGACGGGTCTCAGATCACTATGAGCGAAGGAAGTGAGCGACCGAAGTTCGCCGACGGCACACTCGAACCCTTCTGTGAGCGATTAATGTTCGTCATCGAAGCCGCAAGCGCTGAAGAGGCTGCAGCGGTTCAACATCTTAGGCTCGGTTGGGAACCCTATCGACCGATGAGCAAAGCCGCAGCATGCCCCAATTGCGGATCAAATTTCTATCCAGGTGGATCGGGGCAATGCTGGAACTGTGATTACATGTGCTGATGCAGGCCTTGGTGCGGCTGCCGCCATTTGCACTTTAATCGAGTATTTTTCAATGGACTCTAATGAATACGCTCGTCGAGCTGCGAAACTGCAGTCAACTATTCGTGCGGCTTTTGCTGTCGTTCCCATTCCATCGGACCATAGGAGGGATGATGGCATCGCAAACTACGAGGCGGATGACGATGTTCAGAAGTTTTTTAGCCGCATGTGGACGGAAATCTCACTTGACCATTGGATTCGCTGCATTAGTCCGTCTGCCATCCGTAGCGCTTCAAATAGTGACTTCTTTAAATACTATTTGCCTTCGCTCCTAGTTGCGGTTCTGCAGGATAGTGACTATTCGTACTTGGCACTTGACGCTCTGCTTCCGGATAATCCCAAGTATGAACCGCGCTCTGGGTGGAAGGAGTTCCGCACGAGCTTTGCCGTACAACAGGCCGAGGCGATTGTTTCCTTCCTTGAGTTGATCAAAGAGAGCAGTGCCCCTGACAGCGCGGAATGGCATGGAGCGGACGCAGGGCTGGGCGGTTTGTGGAATTAGGTGCTTGCCCCAAGACTGGATCTTCGAAGGCGCGATCCATAGCCAGCCGATTTATCAGAAGTTGCTGCTTCACGTTCAGTTCGAGAACGGGTATATCAGGTCAGTGACCGTAGCCGTAGCCAGTGTCGCTTCGTCAATTGACAGCAGACGTTCGCCGACCAAATAAACAATGACGGAAACTGGTTGCGGATTCAACCGGTCGATGCAACGTACTGGTGAAACCTTTCAGCCGGCGTATCGAAGTTCAACGTCTTGCGAGGGCGCTCGTTTAGTCGCCTGGCTACGGCGTTGAGTTTCGCTTGCGAATATGCTGAGAGGTTGGTGCCCTTCGGAAAATACTGCCTCAGCAGTCCATTCATGTTTTCATTCGAACCGCGTTGCCAGGGATGCTGAGGGTCGCAGAAATAGACTTGAATATTTGTCGCCACAGTGAAGCGCTTGTGCCCGGCCATTTCTGTGCCCCGATCCCAAGTCAGCGATTTGTAGAGCTCCTGCGGCAGCTTCCTGACGTGCTTGATCAGCGCGTTGACCACGGCCTCAGAATCCTTGCCAGCCGTCTTCACCAGCATCACGAACCGGCTCTGGCGTTCAACCAGCGTTGCGATTTGGCTGTTAGCGTCGCCGAATAGCAGGTCGCCCTCCCAGTGCCCTGGTATCGCACGATCTTCGGCCGTGGCAGGACGTTCACTGATCGAGACGGCGTCCGCGATGTTGGTGCGTCCCTCAGTCTTCATTGTGTACTGGCGCGACCGACGCATGACCCTCGAGCGCCGCAAATGCTCCAGCAACTCCTTCTTCAAAGCGCCACGCGCCTGAATATAAAGGCTACGATAGATCGCCTCGTGTGACACCTGGTAGTCCTTGTTGACCGCATAGACATGCTTTAGCCAGCCCGCAATCTGCTCGGGGGACCACTGCAACCTCAGCTTGCCGGCGACGACCCGCGCCAGCACGCGGTTCCTGACAAGCTTACAGAGCTTCGGGCGACACGCTCGCTCCCAGGCCAGTGCGTCGGCCTGGCTCGCGCGATAGCTCTGCCGCCCCCCATTGCGCTCGAGCTCACGACTAATGGTAGACGGAGCGCGATTCAGCCGCGATGCAATGGCCCGAATCGAAAGCCCTAACGCCAGCGAGCGCGATATCTCCTCACGCTCGGCAAACGTCAACGCTCGCGCAGCGCGATGGCGTTGTGCCGGTCGAATGCCTCCCGCGTCCGACAAGATCCTCTGGACTGAAGAGTGCCCGCGATCAAATAACCTAGCGATCTCATGAATAGTATCTCCCTTGCGCCAGCGATCCCACATGAGTGCCTTCTGCGTCTCGGAATAATAAATCCTCGGCCTCTGCTTCATTTGCAACACCTCCACTGCTCACACAGATTCTAGGTGTTGCATCGACCGGTTGAATCCGCAGCCGGCTAGCGCCCCTCAACCGCCTACGCCACACGATACGCTGCACCGCACAATCGGCTGGGTGCCAACGTCTGCCATAGAAAGGTCTTACTGGGCAATATTGTCCGTTTTCTGAAGTGACCCCGTGACAGACGAAGCCTTGCAGTGTGGCGGCGGCGCGAAGCCTGGTAAGGACGGCCGCCGCGCGCTGCGACGTTTTGGGACTGGCTTGTTTCACTGTGCAACGGGATCAATCGATACTCAGACCTTCGGAATCCTAGCATCCCGTCCGGTACTGTTGGTCGCGGATCACGCGGTGCTGCTGGCGCAGGTTGTCTTGCCACGACGATGGGTTGGGGCGTCGCATCGAAGCTTCAACGGCCCTGGCCTGCTCGGCGAGCGCATCGCATGCTACGGCCTGTGGCTGGGCCTGTGCGGACGTGGTAGCAGTGGCGTTCTGCGCCCCCGCGCGAGACGTGCTCGCGCGCGCCTCGAGGTACTCCTGCTCTTGCCGGCGCACGCCTTCACTTTTGCCGATAGTAGAGACCGTCCCGACGGCGGTGCTGGCAATCGGAGAATAACCTGTTGGGCAGTAGAGATCCTGCGTGTACAACACTCGGCTGGCGCGCTGGCATTTCGTAAAGGCATGGGCTGTGCCCAGCGAAGCGCCGATCATGGCCAAGGCGGCCAAGCAGATCGTTACTCGACCCATGCGGAGCTCGGGTCGTTCGTGATAATCCAGCGCAGGCCCGCAAAAAGCGCGGCCAAGAGGGTGAGGGCGTACAGCGCCCAGGCGAGGGTGGTAACCATGCTGCTTCTCCCGGTGTTGTTCAGTTCGTTTGTCCGGAAATTCGAGCTGCGAGTATGGCGTAGCAGGCTTGCGACGGCCTCCCGGCTAAAGAGGGGGGCGATCCTGGCTCTCAGGCGCGTCGAGTGTCGCGACGATTCGTGCAACCGTCCTGTTGCTCGCCAGGCCCAGCCGTTCCGTAACTTCGTCGGGCGCAACGCCACGAATCAACAGCCGCCGGCAGTAGGTGTTCCGCAGGATCCGCGGGCCCATGTCTTCGGCATCGTGGCCAACCGCGGCGAATGCCTCACGAACGATCTTGCCAAGGCTCATGGCGGTGATCGGCGTACCTGTGCGCTGAAGTGAGAACAGGAGATCGCCTGCGGCTGGCCAAGCAGGGCGCTCACCAAGCCATGCGCTCAGTGTCGCGACCGCAAAGGGTTCCAGATGGATGGTTCGGGATAGCTTGGGCGGGCGCGCAGGTACGTGGAGATATGGCGGTGATGCGTGGGGGTTCAGGTCTTGGATGCGCGCCGCGCGGCCTTCGCTGGCCGTGACACCGGTGCCGAGGAACATCGCGATGATCGCCCGTTTCTGCAGGGTGGCCGGATCGTCGGAGGATTGCGGCCGTACGAATTCCTGCAGGTCTCGATCGACGTCCTCGGGCAGGAACAGGACATCGGGGTCGTCGACGGGCCAGTGCTGACCGAGTACGAGTTCGCTGGCAGGGTTGGCATCTCGTACGCCGATGGCCACAAGATGCCTGCAGAGGCGATCGACCAACTTGAGATAACGCATGCGCGTCGCTGGCGAGTAGTTTGCGGCATCGCCGTCGCGCCAGAAGCCATCGAGGACATCGGCGCCGAAGCTGGCCAACGTCGCACCGCGGCCGACCAGGTACCGGTAGAACCTGTCGAACATCGCCCGATGCTGAACGATGGATTGCTGGGAGAACGGCCGCCGGTCAGCGCCAGCGGCTTCGCGGGCCTGCCAGTCGGCATACGCCCGTTGAGGATCGGAAAGCCACAGTTTATCCATGACTAATTTATATACTGAAAGCTGCCTGCCTAGCAAACCTATCGTCGCTTCGCGACGCGATCTGCTTGCAAGTGGAGGGGTGGCCTGCCCGAACGCGGCGCCCGCCGAAGGCGCGCGTAACGGGGGTAGTAAGCGTCCGTCGCCTGTTCCACTGCTTCCACGCGGCTCAGCTCAAGCGGCGGGCATTCGAGTAGATGCTCGTCTGCGCAGTAACGCAGTATTTCAAGCAAAAGGGTGTGCCGGCGACTCTCGGGAAAATGGAGTCGACGATTCCTTGTCCAAGCGTGGTAGCCGGCAAAGGCGAGGGCGAGCAACTGCTCGGCCGTACCGTCCAGATGTTCCGCGAGGCGTTGGGCCTCCCCACTCAAGATGCGCTGGTTTTCGGCCTCGATGCTCATGACGGTAGCCCCAAGTCCGTTACGCTGACCCAGCGAGTACTCCCTCTCATGCGACCTTTCACATCGCAAGCGATTTCTACCTCTGCGGTCGGCCCCATAGGCCCCGGAAAGAGCGAAAGAACGTGCGCAGGCGTGGTCGTCGAACCTGGAATCGCCCGGTATTGGAGTTCGACCTCGGCGCCCACTTCGAATGGACCATATCGCCGAAACACCGGGTTGCCGTTTGGATGCGAGCCAATCTGCTCGACAAACTGCGGGGCCATTCCAGCGAGGAAACGAGCAAGTTGAGAGCGCTGGTTGCGGATACCGCCGCCGACATCCTCGATGGGCAGGCGCTCCGCGCCGACCAGCTTAATCGCAGCGCGCATCACGCGCCGGTAGGTTTGGCCACCTCCGAGGAGCACTCTGCTGGCCAAGCGTGCCCAGGCCACCTGCACGACGGACTGGTGCAGCCTCGCCAAAAACTCGTCTGCGCGGGCAGATGTCATCTTCAAATCGTAAGGGTCCAGCGTGTCGTCCGGCGATACGCAGCCATATTTTGCAGAGAGGATCACCATCGCAGGCGTGGCGCCGCTGCATGGAGTGTGGGTGCGGTAGGTCTGGTACATCACGCCCTGGTACAGCTGCAGAGCAGGGGAGCGGATCGCAGCCTTCTTCCCAGAACAGGCTAGAACCACTAGAGCGGGCGCCGCCGGATCAAATTCGACCCTTGTGTGGTGTGGGAAGAGGGCAAGTTGCATGGCGGGCACTCAAGCGATGTGGCGAAATTGCCCTTTGAGCGTACGCCACTGATCGGCATGTCAAGCATCCACCTTGCGGTCCCTCCGCCAATAATGCCCTCCGCGCCGCCGGCGTCAACGTCACGCCCGCGCAGTGCGAAAGGAGCTCGGTGACGTCGGCTCGCCGGCAACCATCATGCGCATGCGAGACGTCCGCTTCCCGAAAGGGTGCGGGCATTTCCTTTGTCTCCGATGCTATGGAATGCTATGAAGGTGTCTTCCTTAAGCGCTGCACTACGACCCCGACGCCCAGAGCCGTCCCGCATTTCGACTTCGTGATGCCGGATCACTCGTCGAATCAGGTCAGCGCGTGAGCATGATGGTGATCTACCTGAACGACGTACCCGAAGGCGGCGAGGTCGTGTTTCCCGAGATCGGCCTGTCGGTGTTGCCGCGCAAGGGCAACGCGCTCTATTTCGAGTACTGTGACGACGGCGGCCAGCTGGACGGCCGCACGGTGCGTGCGGCGGCCGCAGCGGCACGCGGCGAGAAATGGGTGGCGACCAAGTGGATGCGGCAGCGGCGCTTCGTGTCCGCCGCCGACGACGTGCGCGCCGCGTCGATGTAAGGGCCGGTTAGCGCGCCGGCGCCACCCCGCCCGCCATCAGCGGCTGGGCCAGCCGCGCGAAGATCAGTCCCAGCCCGCCCCAGAGCACGGCCTGTATGCCGAAGGTAGCTACCCGGTACTGCCAGAGCAGCGTAGCGGGAAAGCCGTTCGGCACCTCGTCGATGCCGGGCAGCCAGGCATGCGCCACCCCGGCCAGCACAACGAACGCCGCGCTGGCACCTAGCCACGTCGTCCACGCATCGGCCCGCGCCAGCAGTCGGCGCGCCGCCGCCACCGCCACGGTCATCGCCACCAGCGAAACGGCGATCATCGTGAAGAACAGCGCCGTGCGCAGGCCGATGGTGGACGGGTCGCCCACGGCCGGCGGATTGGGCGGGTACTTCAGAAACGGCACGACCACGATGGCCACGTAGCCCAGCAGCGACAGCAGCACCGACGTGGCGCGCGCATCGAGCCGCCCGATGCGGCCGTAGACGTAGGCAAACACCAGCGCGAACAGCCCGCCCAGCGCGCTGCCGAATACGGCCACGCCGACGAACAGGCCCGCGCCGGACTGCACCTCGCGGCTCACCAGTTCCGGCATCTCGTGCGCGTGGCTGCCGCCCATCTCATGGGCGGCCTGTTCCTCGACGGCGATGGCACGCGCCACCTGCGGCTCGCCCACCACGCGCGCAAAGCCAAAGGCCAGCAGGCTGGCCAGGAAGCCCGCGACCATGCCGCGGACCAGCAGACGTCTCACCATGGGGCGACTGCCTCAGTGGCAAGGAAAGCCAAGCAGGTGGCGGCCGTCGTGCACGAATTCATGCACGTACATGGTGTTGAAGACCGCCATGGCGCCCGCTTCGACACCCACGAAATAGATAGCCAGGAGCAGCAGCATGCCGCCGAACACGGCCCATGGCAGCAGTTCGCGGACGGGGATGGAAACAGGCAGGGATACCGGCGCGATGGCGGCCGGCGTGGCGATGGCACTTGCGTGCATGGGATTTCTCCTTGAGGATGGCGCGTCCTGTCACGGATCGTTGCCCGCAGGGAAGGTCTGACTCTACAGTGGCGCGACCGTGCCGGAATTCCACCGGCTTCCTCCCTTCGGAATCCGTGCATTCTAATCGACTCCCGGACCCGCCGCATGACTTCCCGCATCGCCCTGCTTTGCGTCCCCGCCACCGCCGCGCTGCGCACCGGCCGCTTTCCGGCCAACACGGCGCTAGACCTGCCAGATGCGGCCGATCTGGCAGGTCTGCCGACGCTGCGTGATCCGCTGCTGGCGATGATAGGCGGGGACTCGCCCCGCGTCTCACGCAGTCCGGCCCCCGTGGCGCGCGCCACGGCCGAGGCGCTGGGGCTGGAGGCCGCCGCCGACGCCGAGTTGCGCGAGGTGGACTACGGCAAGTGGACAGGCCAGTCGCTCAAGGACGTGGCCGCATCGGCGCCGGACGCGCTGGCCGCATGGCTGGCCGATCCGGCGATGGCCGGGCACGGCGGTGAATCGCTGCTGGCCGTGGCGTCGCGCGCGGCGCGCTGGATCGATGCCTGCGCGCCGGGACCGACGCTGGCCGTGACCCATGCGAGCGTGATCCGCGCGCTGGTGGTGCATGCGCGGGGCGCGCCGGCGCGGGCTGCCACGCGGCTGGACATCGCGCCGCTGACACTGACCACGCTGACCGGCCAGCCTGGCGGCTGGCGCGTGTCGACCGTGGCCGTCCCTATTCAGCCGGGCGGCTGAGGCGCTGGGGCGCCAGGCTGCTGCGGCGCGCGAGCGGAAAGGTCCGTAGACGTCCTGCCCCGTGTTCCAGAACGTGACCACAAGCCCACTGTCCTAGCCATCATCAGCGTGTTGCCGTAGGGCACGGTCGGTATGAACGCGATATCGGGCGCCACAGCCACGGGCGGCTCCGGGGCCGCTTCCACGGTCAGCACCAGTTCGACAGTTTAAGCAATCGACCGGGCAATCGCGGCAATCATCGCGCTGTTGCGGGCTCGGCACCCCGCCGTCGTCGCCTTCAGCGGCGGCAAAGACAATAGTGCTGAGGCGGCCCTCGTGCTGCACGTGGCAGTACTTCATCGCGCTGCGGAAGGCTCGCCGATTGTCATTTCGTTCATGGTGCGCCACCCGGAACGCCCGGTCGGATGTCACGGGCCACGCGCTCAGTCCAGCGCGCGATTCCTCGATTCAACGTTGACGGCCGCGATGGCGAACGCGCCGACGAGCAGCATCGTCGAGATCATCACCAGTGCAAGCGTGAAGTGCGAGGCCATGACCGGCGCGATGATGGCCGGCGCGAACAGGCCGCCGAAGCGTGCCACGGCGCCCGCGGTGCCCATGCCGGTGGCACGCAGGTCCGTGGGGTAGACCTCGGGCGTGAACGCGTACAGCGCCCCCCAAGTGCCCAGCAACGAAAAACTCATCAGCAGCGTCGAGCCGATAACCACGGTCGGGGAGGTGCCCAGGCTGTACAGCATGCAACCCACCGCGCTGAGCAGCAGGAATCCGATCAGCGTCGGCTTCCGACCCCAGCGCTCCACGCCATAGGCCGATAGCGCGAAGCCGGGCAATTGCACGATCGCTAGCACCACCAGGAACACCTGGCCGCGCATGAACGCAAAGCCTTCCGCGCTCAGCTTGATCGGCAGGTAGACAAACACGCCGTAGTACGCGATCGAAATCAGCGCCCAGGCGGCCAGCAGGGCGATGCTGCGGCGCCGGAAGCTGGTGGAAAACAGCGCGAAGACCGACTTCGGGGCAACCGGCTCGGACTTGAGCGGCGGGATGTCGACGTCGCGGCCATTCACCTTGGCCACGCGCTGCAGCACCTTGCGGGCCTCGTCGGACCTGCCGCTGCGGTTCAGGAACATTGGCGACTCGGGGATGTAAAAGCGTAGCACCACGCCGATCAATGCCGGAATGCCGGTGACCAGGAAGATCACGCGCCATGCCTGATCGCCATACGAAAGCGCCGCCAGCGCCAGCAGCGCCAGGCAGATGGTGCCGACGGCCCAGAACGATTCCAGCAGCACCAGCCATCGGCCACGTCGGTCGCTGGGCAGGAACTCGGCCATCATCGTGTAGTCGACGGGCAGCGTGCCACCTACGCCGATGCCGGTGAGGAAGCGCAGGGCCAGCAGCCAGGTCAGTTCCGGGGCAAACGCCGATGCCACACCGCACACGGCATCGATGACCACGGCCATCATCAGAACGGGCCGGCGGCCGATGCGATCGGCCAGGCGTCCGAAGAAGAACGCGCCGATCAGCATGCCCACGAAGAAGAACGTGCCGGTCTGCAGCGCCTGGGGCACGGTGATGCCGAACGTCTTGGCAATGGACGGTGCGCTGAAGCCGATCGACAGGACCTGCATCGCGTCGGCCAGCCATACCAAGCCGAAGATCACGAAGAGCCGATACTGGAACTTGCCCACGCCTGCGGCCTGGATGCCGCTTTCCAGCGATGCTTGGCCTGCCGTGCCGGCGGCGCCATGGCGGGCGCTCAGGCCGAGGCGGTCAACGCGCACGTCCTCACGGTAAATGTCAGGCGTTGCGGCCGCCACGGGGGGCAGGGCAGCCGCAGAGTCTTGATACGGGGATTGCATTGTCGCTCCTTATGGCGTGTTCGCCGTGGTTTGTCTACCCGAGATCTGGCCGTGCCGGGCGGCATTGCTGGGGTCGCAAGGTCCGCGCCAGCCGAATGGCGATCGATTGCTATCGATTCTGTGTACTGCTGGTCAACTTCAGGCACATTGGCAGCGCGCCGCCGCCTGTTTCCGGTGCGTGCGGCCGCCTTGTGCCGGACATCGGCACTGATGTAGTGAGCGCTACATTAGTGCTTGGGCTGCTGCCTTATCCTGGCGACCGTCGCTTCCACGTCGTGCCATGCCGGCTGGCCCGGCGCGAAACGCTGGCGCAGGTAATGCACGAGTTCGGTTACCTGGGCATCGTCGAAGCTGTCCGCGAACCCTGGCATGTAGCCAATGCCCGACTGCGGCGGCGTGTCGCTGCCGTGCAGCACCGCTTGGATCACGTTGTCCGGGCGCACACTGTGTAGGTTGCTATTGAGCGCCAGCGATGGCTTCACGCCGAACTGCGGCACACCGGCATTGCCCTGGTGGCACACCGCGCAGGCGCTCTGGTAAAGACGGTCGGTCGCGCCCGATAGCCGGAGCGCCGCCGCATCGCTGCGCGCCTCAACGGTCGCCACGTCCGGCGCGTCGGGCGCCGGTGGCTGGAACGACGCTACGTAGTGGGCAATCGCGCGCACATCGCTGGCAGGCAGTTCGCGCAAGCTCTCGACCACCGGTGCCATCGGCCCGGCCGCTGCGCCGTGGCGGGCGGCATAGCCAGTGCGCAGGTACTGGAATAGGTCGTCTTCCGTCCACGGCACTGGCGACTTCGACAGCGCGGTCAACGCCGGCGCTTCCCACCCTTCGGCCTCGCCGCCGGTCAAGTACGCCTTGCCGCCTTTCTCGGCGCCCAGCGCGTTGCGTGGCGAATGGCATGCGCTGCAATGCCCCAGCCCCTCGGCCAGATATGCGCCGCGATTCCACAACGCAGACCGGCTGGCATCAGGCTCGTACGGCGCATTACGGTGGAACAGCGCATTCCAACCGGCCAGCGCGGGGCGGAGATTGAATGGGAACGCGAGCTGCGTCTCGGGCGGGCGCGACGCCACTGGCTCGGTCGACATCAGGTAGGCGTAGAGCGCCTGCATGTCGGAATCGCTCACCTTGGCAAACGCGGTGTACGGGAAGGCCGGATAGAGGCGCCGGCCATCCCGATGGATACCCTCGCGCATGGCGCGCTCAAACGCGGCGTACGACCAGTTGCCGATGCCGGTTTCGACATCGGGCGTGATGTTGGTGCTGTAGACCGTGCCGAACGGTGTTTCCAGTCCCAGTCCGCCGGCGTTGCGGGCACCGCCTGGGACGCTATGGCACACCGCGCAATCGCCGGCTGCGGCTACCAGCCGACCGCGTTCGATGGTGGCGGCCGAATAGAAGCCGGGGCCGGTGGGCGCCACGGGCGCGATGGGTGCCCGCCATGGCATCACGGTGGCAAACAGGCCGGCCAGCGCCGTCAGCGGCGCCAGCACGGCAACCAGCCAGCGGCGCTTGCCTGCTCGCTGGCGCGCTGTCTCATCGGACGCGGCGGATGCCGTGGCCAATGCTTCGCGAATCTGGCCGGCACTGAATGGCGGCTCGCGCAGACGAATGCCCGTTGCGTCATGGATCGCATTGGCGACGGCGGCAGCGGCCGGCAGCGTCGCCGCCGCACTGCCGGCCAAAGAGCCAACGACGTCGATCTGTGTCGGCGCTGCCATGGCCACACCGGTTGCGTGCGTGGCCAGCGCAAACGCCGGTTCCGCTGTCGCGTCATCGCCCCAAGCATCGTATGCGCTGCCGCCAGCGGTGAGCTGCCGCGCGGCGACGGTTACGTCGTCCTTGAGCGATGTGGGCCGTGCCGGCGCATCGCTGCGGGTGACTTCGCGCTCGTGGCCGACCGTCACGCGCGTGACGCTGACGTCGCCTGTGCGGCTGTCGACTTCGACGTCCGCCACCCAGGCCGACCACGTGCGGGCGGGGCGTCCATCCTCGACGTCGACGACGCTGGCGTAGGCAAAGCCACGTCCGTGTCGAACCCCTTCGTCCGTCCTTGCGCGGCCGTGCAGCGGTCCGCGCCAACCGGACTGGGCGGCGACGCGTTTGATCAGTTCCGTGCCGGTGCAGTCTTCCAGCGAGCGGAGCCGCAAAGCCAACGGATCGAGATCGGCGCGCACGGCGAGTTCGTCCCAGTGGGATTCGTGGGCGAATACCTGGCCTCGCGCGGCGATGTCCGAAGGCACATCCATGGGCAGGGTGGCCGTGACGTCCAGGTGCTCCACCGCATACGGCGGCACCAGGCCCGGATCGACCGCAACGTCGTCGGCCGCCGGCGATGCCGTTCCGATTTGCGCCAGGGCAAGGGGCTGGCTAGCATGCGCTGGCGCGCTTGCGGCGATGCGATAGGCCGACTCCGGGGCCAGCGCGCCGCTGACTACCAGCGTCACGTGCGCCGACGCGCCGGTCAGGTCTGCCGCGTGGCATTCCGCCTGCACTGGCCGGCCTACTACCTGGGTCATCAGCGCCGCATCGGCTGCCGCCTGGGCCGCGCAATAGTTGTCATGGCGCGCCGTCGGGTCGGGATCGCAAACAATCAGGACCCGGCTCTCGGGGACGTCCAGCAACGCCGCCAGCGACGTCCGCAGCGCGGCTGGCTGCGTGCAAGCCAGCCACACATGCAACGTTCCGTGGCGCCATTCGGCTGTTGCCGTGCCGCAGGCGTCGATGCGCGGACTCAGCAGCGGCCAGCGGTAGCTCGCGTCGACACGCTGCGCGCTCTGCGCCAGTGCAGTTGCCGCATCGCCACGGGAGGCGATGCGCACCGTCCGGGTGTGCATGGGCTGGGCGGGGGGCGTGTCGGCCCGCCAGACAGGCTGTAAGGCCGCCGCCGCGGCCTTGGCCTGGTGGCGCGTGTCTGCCACGACCGCCAGGAAGTTGCCACGCGCGACAATGTCGACCACGCCGGCGCAGCGGCGCGCCAGATCGGCGTCGAAGCGCTGAAGGCGGGCGGCCCCGCCGGCCGGACGCGCCACGTAGCCATGCAGCACCGCAGCCGGCACCGCCAGTCGAACCGTGTCGTGCGTGCGCGCGTTCATCGGACTGCCTCGAACTCGCGTCGCGCGTCGGCTTCGCGCTGTAACGCTGCGGCGCGCCGCACTGCGCGAAGGATTTCCATGTGTGTGCCACAGCGGCACAGGTTGAACCGCAGCGCCTCGCGGATCTCGGCGTCGCTCGGGTCCGGGTTCACCGCCAGCAGCGCCTTCGTGCTCATGATCATTCCGTTGAGGCAGTAGCCGCACTGGGCCGCTTGCTCGTCGATGAAGCCCTGCTGAACCGGGTCCGGCTGCGCCCGGGTGCCGAGTCCTTCCAGCGTGGTCACGGCACGCCCCACGGCCGCGCCGGCGGGCACAATGCACGACCGTGCCGCCACGCCATCGATTAGCACCGTGCAGGCCCCACACTGGCCCAGCCCGCATCCATACTTCGGACCGTTACAGGCGAGGTCATTGCGCAGAACATAGAGCAACGGCGTTTGCGGATCGACACGGACATCGTGCGACGTCCGGTTCACGCGCAGCATCAGGGGACGGGATGCGGTCATCGTTGGGCGCCCTGCGGGGGAGTCAAGCGGCTGCCGGAACAGGCCGGGACGCCGGCTCGCGCAGGGCCACCGAGAACGCGTCGTAACCGAAGCACCAGTCGGGGTTCTCGTTGGTGCGCAGCCAGGTGTTATCGTGCGATACCTTCTGCACCTTGCCGGCGCGCTCGGCGCGATTGGCCTCGTACAGCGCGAACGTGTAGGCGTGGTCCTGCAAACCGGCTTCCGCGAAGCAGCGGGTCAACATGGCCGCGTCCTCGATGGCCATGGCGGCCCCCTGGGCCATGTGCGGCTTCATCGGGTGGCAGGCATCGCCCAGCAGCACCAGGCGGCCGCGGCTCCACAGCGGCAGCGGATCGCGTTCCAGCAACGGCCATTTGGTCACCTCGACCGTACCCTCGATCAGCGACTGCACCCCCGGGTGCCAGCCGTCGAAGGCGGCGCGCATCTCCTCGACGCTGCTCGGCACCCAACTCCGGCTCATGTCCCAATCGGCCTCGGGCACGCCCGTCACGTAGTAGATCTCATCCAGCTTGCTCGTGTCGAAATAGACCATCATGTGGCGATCATCGGACCACCACTTGGTGCAGCGGTCGTGCGTGAAACCCTTGACGCGCGAAATCGGGAACACAGCGCGGTGCGCCACATAGCCGGTGTATTTGGGGGGCTCGGCGCCCAGCAGATGCTCGCGGAGGCGGGAATTCACGCCGTCCGCGCCGATGACGATGTCAGCCTCTTCCACCGAACCATCGGCAAACGTCAGTTGGACCACATTGCCCAGGTCTTCCACGCGCTCCAGCTTCTTGTTGAATGCCAGCCGGGCCGGGTCCACGGCGTCGGTCATCAGCTTGTGGAAGTCGCCACGGTGCACGGTCAGATAGCTGGCGCCGTAGTGGGACAGCGCATAGTCGCCCAGCGGAATCTGCGCCACGACCTCGCCGGTCTTCCAGTCGCGGCTGTACCAGTAGTCGGGGTGGCAGCCCATCGCGTTCATGGCGTCCTCGATGCCGATGCGGCGCAGGATTTTCATCACATTGGGGCCCACGTGGATGCCGGCACCCAGCCGAGAGAACGCTGGGGCCTGCTCGTACAGCTTCACGTTGAATCCTGCACGCTGGAGCAGGGCGGCCGCAGCCGTCCCGCCAAGGCCCGCACCGATCACAGCAATTCGAGTATTCCCTTGCACGACGTCTCTCCTGAGTTAGTCTGTCACGTTAAATCGAGTGTACACACCACATATTTCCAAGTAAAGCCGACATGTGTGCAGGTAATGGAAAACCCTTAAAAGATGACGAGGCAGAAAAATCAATGCCCATGAATGGCGAAATAATGCGCCATAGACGGGATTCATTCATTCAGAAAGCACTGAATGAGTGCGTTGCAGAGCAACAAATCGCTTGTTGTAAAAATAAGATGTGTACACTAGAATTTTCCGGAAGGCGACGGACCGTGCGCCATGCGTCCCGTGCGGCATGGGCGGGTGGGTAGACAAAGACACAGACGATGGAGTGACAAGTGCAGAAAGTTTTCCGGATCGGACAGATCGTTCCCAGTTCCAACACCACCATGGAGACCGAGATTCCGGCCATGCTGGCCGCGCGCCAACTGGTGCGCCCCGAGCGCTTCACGTTCCACTCAAGCCGCATGCGCATGAAGACGGTCAAGAAGGAAGAGCTGGCGGCCATGGATGCCGAGTCCGACCGCTGCGCGCTGGAACTGAGCGACGCTCGCGTTGACGTGCTGGGTTACGCCTGCCTGGTCGCGATCATGTCGATGGGGCGCGGCTACCACCGCCAGTCCGAGACGCGCCTGAAAGCCCGCACCGAGGAAAATGGCGCCACGGCGCCGGTTGTGACAAGCGCGGGCGCGCTGGTCCATGCGCTCAAGGTGATCGGGGCGAAGCGCATCGCGCTGGTGGCGCCCTATATGAAGCCGTTGACAGGACTGGTGGTCGACTACATCGAGCATGAGGGGTTTGAAGTGGTGGAGTGGCGCGCGCTCGAGATTCCGGACAACCTTGAAGTCGGCCGCCACGATCCGTCGCGGCTGCCCGGCATCGTCGCCACGATGAACACGCGCGATGTGGATGCAGTGGTGCTGTCGGCCTGCGTGCAAATGCCGTCGCTTCCGGTTGTGGAAAAGGTCGAGGCCATGACTGGAAAGCCGGTCATTACGGCGGCCATCGCCACGACCTACGCGCTGCTTAAGGAGCTGGACCTGGAGGCGGTGGTCCCCGGTGGCGGCGCGTTGCTGTCCGGTGCCTATTGAACGGAGGCGCACCATGAGCATGTTCCTGTATGGCGGCAATGTGCACGCCAACGGCATCCGCCAGCATTACCTGCGCTACGGCGGCAGCGGTGACGGCCGCGATGCGCGCGATGCCGTCATCATTGTGCCGGGCATCACGAGCCCGGCCATCACGTGGGGCTTCGTGGGCGCGCAGTTTGGCACCCGCTTCGATACCTACGTCCTCGACGTGCGCGGCAGAGGCCTGTCCTCCGCCGGGCCAGAACTGGACTACAGCCTCGATGCGCAGGCCGCCGACGTGATCGCGTTTGCCCAGGCGCTCGGGCTCAGCCGGTACCAGATCGTCGGGCATTCCATGGGCGGCCGCATCGGCATCCGCGCCGCGCGCTCCCGGCCCGCTGGGCTGACTCGGCTGGTGATGGTGGACCCGCCGGTCTCCGGCCCGGGCCGCCGGCCGTACCCGGCCCAACTGCCGTGGTATGTCGATTCAATCCGCCTGGCCATGCAGGGCATCAATGCCGAAGGCATGCGCCGCTTCTGCCCCACGTGGACTGAGGAGCAGCGCCAGCTACGTGCCGAATGGCTGCATACCTGCGACGAGCGCGCGATGCTGGCCAGTTTCGAGGGCTTTCATACCGACGACATCCACGCGGACCTGCCTCATGTGCAGGTGCCGACGCTGCTGATCACGGCCGCGCGCGGGGAGGTGGTGCTGCCGGGGGACGTCGAGGAACTGAAATCGCTGCGGCCGGGGCTGCTGGAAACCCGGGTGCCGGACGCCGGCCACATGATCCCCTGGGATAACGAGCCCGGCTTCTACCAGGCTTTCGGTGACTTCCTCGGCGCGCCGCTCGCCGCTTGAGTCCAACTGCAAGGAGCCCATCATGGCCGTCAGTGACTATGACCTGACCTGCGCGTGGAAGCAGGTCCTTATGCTGTCGAAACTGGAGCCGGGGCAGACCGTCACCGTGCTGACCGGGGCCGATACCCACCCGCAGACGCTGCGCACCGCGCTGGTGGCGGCGGCGTCGATGGGCGCCGTCGTCAACCGGCTTGACTTGCCGCCCGTCAACGGCGAAAAGGCGCTGAGCCGCGACGCGCTGGCCTATCTGGGCACCACGCCGCTCACCGGCAACCCCGCCGCCATCGCAGCGTTGAAGGCCAGTGACCTGGTGCTGGACCTGATGACCCTGCTGTTCTCGCCGGAGCAGCATGACATCCTGTCCACGGGCACCAGAATACTGCTGGCCGTGGAGCCGCCCGAAGTGCTGGTCCGACTGGTGCCCACGGAAGCCGACCGCGTGCGCGTCAAGGCCGCCACCGCCCGGCTGTCGGGAGCCCGGACCATGCACATCACTTCTGACGCGGGCACAGATCTACGTTGCGACCTGGGCGAGTTCCCGGCCATCAGCGAGTACGGGTTTGTCGACGAGCCCGGCCGCTGGGACCACTGGCCCAGCGGCTTCGTGCTGACTTGGCCAAACGAGGGCGGCACTAACGGACACCTGGTGTTGGATCGCGGCGATATCCTGCTGCCAATGAAGTCCTATGTGCAGGAGCCGATCCACGTGACCGTGCAAAACGGCTACGTGACGAACATCGAGGGCGGGCTGGATGCCGAGCTGCTGGCCGACTATATGGCATCGTTTAACGACCCCGAGTCGTATGCGATGTCGCACGTTGGCTGGGGCCTGCAACCGCGCGCCCGCTGGTCGACGCTGGCCATGTACGACCGCGAAGCCACCATCGGCATGGACGCACGAGCCTACGAAGGCAACTTTCTGTGCTCGTTCGGCCCGAACAACGAAGCAGGCGGCAGCCGCACCACGGCGTGCCATATCGACATTCCGCTGCGCCGCTGCACAGTCAGGCTGGACGGCGAGCCCGTGGTGGCCGCCGGCAAGGTGCTGGACGGCGCAACCCATCCCAGCCAGGAGCCCGCTCATGCATGAAGAAGAACAGACGTACCGCCGCCAGGGTTTTGGCACGGCGATGGAACTAAAGGCCCCCTACGGCCTGCTGATCATCGATTTCGTCAATGGTTTTGCCGATCCGGCCGTGTTCGGCGGTGGCAACATCCCCGAGGCCATCGCCGCCACGCAGCCGCTGCTGGCTACCGCTCGACGGATGGGCTGGCCCGTGGCGCACAGCCGGATCGTGTTTGCCGATGACGACGCTGACCACAACATCTTCACGTTGAAGGTGCCTGGCATGCTGACGCTGAAGGAGGACGGCGCGTCGAGCCAGATCGTGCCGCAGCTTGCGCCGGCGCCCGGCGAGTTGGTGGTGCGCAAGACCGTGCCGTCGGCGTTCTTCGGCACGTCGCTGGCCGCGTGGCTGGCGCAGCGCGGCGTGCAGACGCTGCTGGTGGCTGGTTGCGTGACCAGCGGCTGCGTGCGGGCCAGCGTGGTCGACGCGATGTCGTACGGCTTCCGTCCGCTGGTGCTGTCCGACTGCGTTGGCGACCGCGCCATCGGTCCGCACGACGCGAACCTCTTCGACATGTCGCAGAAGTACGCGATGGTGATGCCGCGCGATGCCGCGCTGTCGGCCATCGGCGCGGCGGAGGCCGTGGCGGCCTAGGCCACCCGGCGGGGTCGGCCGCGCGGCCTGCGCGGCGCCCGCGTGGCTTCCACGGGCAGGATCTCGGCTCGATGGCACACGGCATTGAGTACGGTACGCTGGATGACGTCGCGCCAGTGCGCGACGGCCTCCGCGCGCATGATCGGCTCGCCCAGGAAAGCGCTCAGCGTATGGTGGTTCGAGTTGTAGAAGTAGCCCAGCGACGCGATGATCAGGTACACGTCGCGCGCGGTCAGGCCCGCCTGGAACGTGCCGGCCGCGATGCCGCGCGCCAGGATGCCGTCGAGCACCGACAGCGCATAGCCCGAGATCTCGTTGAGCCGCTCGGACTTCCTGGCATGGCGCGCGCGGCTCAGGTTCTCGCTGTTGAGGATGGCGACGAACTCGGGATGGTCAAGGTAGTATCGCCAGACGAAGTCGATGAGCTGCGTCAGCGCGCGAACCGGGTCATCAGGGTCCAGCACGAGTTGCTGCTCGGCCTCGTTGAGCTGCAGGTAGATGGTCTCCAGCACTTCGATGAACAGTTTCTCCTTGCTGCCGAAGTAATAGTAGATCATCCGGTCGTACGTATTGGCCAGCGACGAGATACTCTCGATGCGCCCGCCGTCGTAGCCGCGCTGCGCAAAAACCTTGATGGCGGCCTTGAGGATCTTGGCGCGGGTGTCTTGAGCCTGGCGGGCGCGGGTACCGGGGCGGGCGGGCGCGGTGTTCGTGTCTTTGGGCATGCGGGCCGTAGTCCGGAAGAATTCCAACAAGGCGCCGGCGGACCTGTACGCCGGCGCGGTTGCCAGTATAGCCGCGCATCATGAGCGTGCGGCATGGAAGGACGAACGATGTCAGAGACACCCCGCGCATTGCGTGAAACGTTGTTCCGAGAGGCCGGCGTGCTGCTGGTAACGCGGCCGGCGGCCGCGGCGCCGCGCCCGTCGGCGGGCCAGCCCGGCGCCGCCTCTGATTTCGTCTCCGACCTGCCCGACATCTTCATCGCGATCCGCGCCTCGGGCCAAATTCTGGCCTTCAACGGCCACGTCGACCTGGGCACCGGCATCCGCACGGCGCTGGCGCAGATCGTGGCCGAAGAACTCGACGTCGAACCGGACACGGTCACCATGGTGCTGGGCCATACCGAGGCCACGCCTAACCAAGGGCCCACCATTGCCAGCGCGTCGATTCAGATTTCGTCGCTGCCGCTGCGCCGGGCGGCCGCACAGGCCCGCGCCTGGCTCGTCAAACGGGCCGACGGAGGCACGGTGGACTTGGCAGCGCTGCTCGGCGGCGAGCACATCGAACTGCCGCTGGCCGACGACGTGCCGACCAAGCCGGCCGACCAGTACCGCGTGGTGGGTCGCAGCGCGCCGCGCGTCGATATCCCGGCCAAGGCCACCGGCGAGCTGACGTTCGTGCACGACGTGCGTTTGCCGGGCATGCTGCACGGTCGCGTCATCCGGCCGCCTTACGCCGGTCGCGACAGCGGCGACTTCGTCGGCACAAGCCTGATCGACGTCGACGAGGCGTCGGTGGCGTCGGTACCGGGGCTGGTGCGGGTCTACGCCGAGGGCGACTTCGTTGGGGTGGTGGCCGAGCGCGAGGAGCAGGCCATCGAGGCCGCGCGGCGGCTCAAGGTGCGATGGAAGCCGGTGCCACCGTTGCCGGATCTGAACGCGCCCGAAACGGCGCTGCGCGCGGCACCGGCACGCCGCCGCGCGTTGCTGCAGACCGGCGAAGCCTCCGCGGCACTGGCCGCCAGCGCGCATCGGCTGGAAAGGACCTATGTCTGGCCCTACCAGATGCACGGCTCAATCGGGCCGTCGTGCGCAGTGGCAGACTGGCGCGACGGCCGGCTGACGCTCTGGTCGGGGACACAGAATCCGCATGTACTCCGTATCGACATGGCGCGCCTGACGGGTCTGAACGAAGGCGCCATCGAGGTAGTGCGGATGGAGGCCGCCGGCTGCTATGGCCGCAACTGCGCTGACGACGTCTCTGCCGACGCGGTGCTGCTGTCGCGCGCGGTGGGCCGCCCAGTACGCGTGCAGCTCAGCCGCGAACAGGAGCATCTCTGGGAGCCCAAGGGCGCGGCGCAGTTGATGGACGTGCGCGGCGGTGCGGAAGCCGACGGCGCGCTGACCGCCTACGAGTTCCTGACGCGCTATCCGTCGAATGACGCGCCGGTGCTGGCGTTGCTGCTGACCGGGCGGGTGCCGTCATCGCCGCGGATGCTGGAGATGGGCGACCGTACCTCCGTGCCCCCCTACGCTTATCGCGCGATGGACATCGCCTGTGACGACACGCCTGCTATTGCGCGCGCATCCTGGCTGCGCGGCGTGTCCGCGCTACCCAATACCTTCGCGCACGAGTCCTTCATCGATGAACTGGCGCACCAGTGCGGCGCCGATCCGCTGGCGTTCCGCCTGCGGCATCTGCCCGACACCCGCGCCTGCGAACTGCTGGTGGCACTGGCGCAGGCCGCCGGGTGGCACGAGGGCATACGCGGATCACGCGGACAGCCTGGGGCGGACGGCCTGCTGCGCGGGCGCGGCATTGCCTATGCCCGCTATATCCACAGCAAGTTCCCTGGCTTCGGCGCCGCCTGGGCGGCCTGGATCGTTGACGTGGAGGTGGACCCCGCCACCGGCAACGTAGGCGTGACGCGGCTGCATGTGGGGCAGGACACCGGCCTGATGGTGAACCCGGACGGCGTGCGCCACCAGATTCATGGCAACGTGGTGCAGAGCCTGAGCCGCGTGCTGCGCGAGCAGGTGCGGTTCGATACCCAGGGCGTAGCCAGCCGCGAGTGGGGCAGCTATCCCATCGCTGGCTTCACCGATCTGCCCGACATCGACGTTCTGCTGATGCCGCGCCAGGGGGAGAGTCCCCTAGGCGCTGGGGAATCTGCATCGCTGCCCGGTGCGCCGGCAATTGCCAACGCGCTGTTCGATGCCACCGGCGTCCGCCTGACGCGGGCGCCCTTCACACCGGAGGTGCTCCGGCAAGCGTGTTCCAGCCCCTTTGCAGCCGTGTAACCGATGCCCCGTTCCCGTCTTGCGAAGAAAACGAGGCAAGTGCTCAGAACTTATGGCGGATGCCGACCACCGCGCCTAGCTGGTTGGTGCCGGGCAGCCCGATGGTCGTCGCCGGCCCGTTGAGGCCGATGCGCGCGCCGTCGTCGTTGCGTACATAGGCAGCCTGCGCATAGACGTCCGTGCGTTTGGAGAAAGCATAGTCGATCAGCAGCGCGGCGCTCCACGCGTTGCCATTGCCGCGCCGGTCATCCAGCAGATAAGCCGCACCGCTGAACGATAGCGCTGGCGTGAGCTGGTATCCCACGCCAATCCAGTACAGGTCCGCGCGGCGCGAAGGCACGGTGGCCGTCGTGCCAATGTTGCCGTTAAGCCAGCGGTACCCCGCGTACACCTTGGCATTGGGGAGCTTGTAGGTCGCGGCTACAGCCAGACGCTGGTCCTTCTGGGACGGATTCTGGCCCGCGATGCCGGTGGTGCCTTGCTGCATGTCGTAGATCACCGTCATCCCGACGTTGCCCGCGTTGTATTCCAGGCCGCCGCTGATTGCCCGGTCGCTCTGCGGATTCCCGGCCACTTCACTGGCCATGCCGCCGCCCGACAGCGACGTACCGCGCGCGAACGCATAAAGTCCCGTCACCGTGAGGCCGCCGAATCTGCCGACATACTTGGCCGTGTTGTCGTAGCGGCCGGCGGTCATCGTATCCATCATGAAAATGGAATAGCGCGGGGACACAGCCATGGCGTCGTAGTTGATCAGGATGTCATACAGGATGTTGTTCTGCCTGCCCAGCGTGACGCGCCCGTACGGCGATGACAGGCCCGAGTAGGCCTGGCGCCCGAACAGGCGTCCGCCCTGGGCGGACGTGCCGGCGTCGATGTCGAAGCCGCTCTCCAGCACGAACAGCGCCTGCAGGCCGTTGCCGAGGTCTTCGGTGCCGCGGATGCCCCAGCGTGAGCCCGACAAGTTGCCGGACGCCATGCGCGTCAGGCTGTGGTTGGCGGCATCGGCATGGGTTAGAAACTCGATGCCGGCGTCGGCTACCCCGTACAGCGTGACCGACGATTGCGCGTGTGTCGCCGGCGCGGCGAGCATGGCCGCGGCTAGCGCGACATGCCGAAAGGAAAGGCGTGATTGGCTCATTGTATTGGTATGACGGTTGGAGATGCCCTGACTTCCTCCGTACGTCACGGGAATTCGGCGCGCAGCCCCCCGACGCCTGGACGTTGGGTCCAGATCGCAGGGACGAACGCGCTCTCACGGGGGCTGGCGTGGCGCCCGAGGCGTGACGTTGCGGAGGAAGGGGGAAAAAGGGGTCGGCCTGCTGTGACCTGGGCGGTGACCCGGCGGGTCAGTCGACCAGCAGGTTGATCTTTGTCGCGAACTTCTGCCAGCGATCGATATCACTGGTCACCAGCTTCTGGAACTCGGCCGGTGTGCTGGTCGTGGTGGCAAAGCCAAGCTGCGCGAGCGTGGCCTTGGTCTCGGGCCGGGCCACCGCCTTCGCGATCTCGGCATTAAGCTTCCGCACGATGTCGGGCGGGGTATGGGCAGGCGCCAGAATGCCGAACCATTGGTCAACGTCGTATCCCGACAGGCCCAGTTCGCTGACGGTTGGTACGTCGGGCAGGAACGGCGAGCGGGTCTTGGACGTAACGGCCAACGCGCGCAGCTTGTTGCTCTTTAGATAGGGCACCGTGTTGGTCAGGGTGTTGACGCTGACGTCGGCCTGACCGCCCAGCACATCGGCAATGGCCGGGGCGCAGCCCTTGTAGGGCACATGCAGCATTTCCATCCTAGCGGAGACCTTCAGCAGTTCGCCAGCCAGATGCTGCGGCGTGCCATTGCCGCACGAGGCGTAGCTGGGCGGCGTGCCGCTCTTGCCGGCGGCGAGCAGGTCATTGAACGTGCGCAGCTTTGACTGGTACGGCACCGCGATCACCGAAGGCACCGAGGCAAAAGTGATGACGGCGCTGAAGTCGCCCTTGGGGTCGAACTGTAGCTTCTTGAAGACGCTCGGGTTGATCGCAAAGCTGCTGTTGACGATCAGTAGCGTGTAGCCGTCCGCCGGGCTTTTCGCCACGAACTCCGCGCCGATATTGCCGCTCGCGCCGGGGCGGTTGTCGACCACCACGGGCTGGCCCAGCGACTTGCTCAAGTCCGCGCCAATCAGCCGCGCAAGCGCGTCGGTGCCGCCGCCAGCCGGAAACGTCACGACCACGCGTATCGGTTTCTGGGGAAACGCGCTCGCAATGTTGGCCTGCGCACGACCGGGCAGGGTGCCAAGCGTACCAGCCACGAACAGCAGCGATGCCAGACTGCTGACGACGGATAGGGGTCTCATGTGTTTACCTCGTCGGTTAGGGTGAAGGAAAGGGGAAAGCCGGTCAATCGGGGTCGATGCGTATCGCGTCAGCGCCTTCGCCGCAGGCCAGCGCCACGGCGGCTGCGAGCGCCTCGGGAGACGCGGCGTGGATTCGGTACAGCGCCTGGTCCACTTCCACATGCGCGCCAATCGTGCACAGTAGGTCTAGGCCTGCACCGGCGTTGCGCGGTGCGCCTGCAGCGCGGGCCACGCCAGACACCTGCACGCCCTCGATGGAGGCCACGCGGCCGGCGCGTGCGGCGCGAATCTCGTGGATGAGGGCACTGGGCAGCACTGGTGCCGCATGGCGACCCTGTGCCGCGGCGATTTGATCGAAAGCGGCCTTCGCCTCGCCCGACGCAAGCAGGCGCGTCGCAATTTCCAGGCCCTGTTCGGCCGAGCCGACGCGCGGGTCGAAGGCGATGATCTCGCCGGCAAAGCGCAGCGCCTTGGCGCGCAGGTCCGCTGGGGCCGCCGGGTTGTTGTCGAGGACCTGCATGACATCGCGCACTTCCAGTGCGGGGCCGATGCCACGGCCGATGGGCCGGCTGCCGTCGGTGGCGATCGCGCGCACGTGCAGGCCAAGCCCCTTGCCAACCTGCTCGAAGAGGGCGCCCAGCGCCTCGGCGTCGGCGCGGCTAGCCATCTTGGTCTGCGGCCCGTAGGGCAGGTCGACCATGACGTGGGTGGCCCCGGCGGTGTACTTCTTCGACAAGATCGATGCCACCGACCAGCGCCGCGAGTCGATCTGCAGCGGCCGCGTGATCGCGTTCATCACGTCGTCGACGATGGAGTGATTAAGGCGGCCGTTCCAGGCGATGCAGGCGCGCGCCTGGGCCACGCAGCGGCGCACATCTGCCTGCGCCAGGTCCACGCGAGCGACGGTTTCCATCGCGTCCGCCGTGCCTGCCGCCGAGGTGATGGCGCGCGACGACGTCTTGGGCATCGCCAGCCCGTACGCCGCGACGATGGGCACGAGGATCAGCGTGATGCGGCTGCCGGGGACGCCGCCCAGCGAGTGCTTGTCCACCACCAGCGGCTCGTCCCAATCGATGCGCGGCGTAAAGGCTGTGCGCGCGCGGGCCAGTGCCACCACCTCGGCGTCGCTCAGGCTGGCCGTGGCGCCGATCAAGAACTGGGTCAACTCGGCTTCGGTGTAGCGGCCAGCGATGGCGTCGCGCAACACGGCCACGTAGGCGGCCTCGTCCAGCGCATCGCCACGGATCTTCGCGCGTAGGTTGAGGTGGCTGACTGGCGGAGTACCACTGGGCGCGCCTTGCCGCAGCGCTTCGACAAAGCGAGCCACGCCCACTTCGAGTGTGCTGTCGTTCGATACAGTGATGCAGCGCACGCCATCCGGCAGCGGCATCGCCTGGCGTGCGACCCGCCGCCCCACCGCTTCGGCCGATTCGCGGCCACGCGCCGCGATGCGCTGGGCCAGCACGTCATGTGGAGCGGTCACCATCACCACGGTAAAGCGGGGCAGCCGGGCCGCAAGCTCCGCCACCACGCTGCGCGAGCCGTTGGCAATGACGTGCACACCGGTGGCCAGCGTGTCCAAAAGCGCGGTGGGCAGGCCATAACGCAAGTCGTGAGCGTCCCACGTGACCAGGAACTCGCCAGCCTCCTGGCGATGCGCAAACTCCAGGTCGGATACGCCTTCGTGATCCTCTCCCGGAGAACCGGTCGGCCGCGTGATCACCCGCCGCGCGAACCGGTAGCCGCTGGTGAGAATCGCGCGTGCACCATCGATCAGGGAGTCCTTGCCCGCGCCGCTGGGGCCTACCACAAGAAAAAATGTGCCGGTCTCTTTCATGATTAACTTAGACGTCGAAGTTGTAGGCTTATGCTAGCACCGGCCGAAACGCTGTCAAGAAAAGTTCGATGTCTAAGTTGATGCAAGGGACGGGCCAGCTCCCGCAAATCCAGTGTGTACGCCGGACCCGGCCGTTTCTCAGGGAAAACGCGCAGGGCGCCATGCGCGCCCTCGGTGCCCCATGCCTCAGCAGCGCGCACGGCGCACTGATGTTGTGAGCGCTACATCGATGTCAAGCGGGAGCGCGCGGCGATGTCATGCCGGAGGCGCTATCATGTGCGCTGCCTTTGTCATTACCCGCTTACGCCATGGCCACAAGAAAGCCGGATAGTCCTGTCTCCATCACGCCTTCCGACGAGATCGAGGAAGAACGCCTTGCCCATCTGGTTAAGGACGCGGCCCGAGCGTATATCCGCGCGCTGCAGTTGCGCTTGGCCGAGCATTCGGTGTCGTATGGCCACTGGACCATCCTGCGGATCCTGTGGCGACACGACGGCCTGTCGCAACGCGAGCTCAGCGAACGCGCCGGCGTGACGGAGCCCACCACGTTCGCTGCCGTCAAGGCGCTCGAAGCGCTCGGCTATGTCGAGCGTACGCACCTGCCGGGCAACAAGAAGAAGGTGCACGTGTTCCTGAGCAAGACAGGGCGAGCCCTGCGGCGCAAGCTGGAGCCGCTGGCGACCGAGGTCAATACATTGAGCGTGGAGGGGGTCAGCGAGGAGGATGTGCTGACCACGCGCCGCGTGCTGATAACGATCGCGCAGCGCCTGGTGGCCGACGAAATGGCGCTGGCCGAGCGGGGTCGGCGCGTGCCGTCCACGCAAGAAGTCGGACGTCTGCTGGCCGATCTCTAGGATCGTCGCGGCTGTCCCGAAGCCAATGCAAAAGGCCCTCGGCCGGCGGGCCGGCGAGGGTGAAGCCTTCTCGGGTGGAAGGCGCGACAATCAACAGGTGGCTGTCAGGCTTCGTCGAGCCCGATGTCGACGGCCGGGGCCGACTGGGTGATCTTGCTCGTTGAGATGTAGTCGACGCCGGTTTCCGCCACGGCACGGATCGTTTCGAGCCGGATACCGCCGGACGCCTCGACCTTAGTCCGGCCGTTGACGATCTGCACTGCCTCTTTCATGTCGGGCACCGACATGTTGTCCAGCATGATGACGTCCACACCGGCCGCCAGGGCTTCGTGCACCTGTTCGAGCCGGTCGCACTCCACTTCCAGTTTGGTCAGCACAGGGAGCTTGCGGCGCACGCGCTCGACGGCGGCTGCAATGCTGCCGCACACCGCGATGTGGTTGTCCTTGATCATCACGCCGTTGTCCAGGCTCAGGCGGTGATTCAGCCCGCCGCCGCACGTGACGGCATGCTTTTCCAGCGCTCGCAAGCCCGGCGTGGTCTTGCGGCTGTCGATCAGGCGCGCCTTGGTGTGCGCGATGGCCTGAGCGTACGTGGCCGTGTGGTTGGCGATGCCGCAGAGCCGCTGCATGATGTTCAGCGCCGTGCGTTCGGCCGTCAGCACACTGCGGGCATTGCCACTCACGTTAAGCAGGATCGCACCTTTCTCGACCTTGTCGCCGTCCACCACGCGCACGTCGATGGAAAGCGACGGATCGTAGCGCGCAAAGATCCGGGCGGCGACGTCGATGCCTGCAATGCGCATCGGCTCCCGCGCGTTCATACAGAACGAGCCGGTCTCCCCGGGCTCGATCATGGTCTGGACCGTCAGGTCGCAGATGCCGATGTCCTCGGTCAGCCAAAGGTCGATCAGCTTGTCCGTGGCGAAAATGTCAAACATGGGTGGGCTCCTAAGCAGGGTTGTCGCACATCGAAATCTTAGACGTCGAAGTACATGACGTAATACTAGCGCGTGGCGCGGCCATGTCAATAATAATTCGATCTCTAAGATAAATTGACGCGGCGATGTCCGGAGGGATTCTCGGGGGCAGGGAGCAGAGGGAAGGGTAGGGCGACGGGCGGTCCGCGGGGCCCGTCGGGTGGCCGGTGGCTGGTGATCAGGCCGGGCTGTCGGATTCGGCGGTGACGTCCGGGCGCAGGTCGTCTAGTTCGCTCATTTTGCGCAGCAGATAGAGCAGCGCCACGCGTTCAGCGGGGTTCAGGCCGCCCATGGTACGCTCGCTGATGTCCTGCGCAAACGGCACCACTTCGTCGATTAGAGCCTGCCCGGCAGGGGAAAGCAGCACCACCACCTTGCGGCGGTCGCGCGCGTCGTGGGACACCACGATCAGCTCGCGGGACTTCAGGCGCTCGATAATGCCGCGCACGGTGGCCTGATCGATGGCCGTGGCGCGGGCAATCTCGCTGAGGGAGCACGATCCCTGCTCCTGCACGGCACAAAGCACCACAAACTGACCGGCCGTGAGCTGGGAATCAGGAATGGTCTGCTGGAAGATGGCGACGTGCCGTTGATAGGCCCGGCGCAGGAGGTGTCCCACCTGTTCCGTGAAATCGTAATGGTCGTTCACGCGCGGGTCGAAGCTTTGGCTGTTCACGGATGACGGACGGCGAATCGGCGATGCCGCGAAGTATACCTGCGGTACGCCTTTCCGGCCGGGAATCGTTCCGCGCTCCGGTAAGACCTTGCCTAGAACGCCTCGGTCACCGCAGCAATAACCACCTGCTCTCGCGATTTCCGGTTGAACCGGTACACTCTGCCGGTGACGTCGATCGCCTGCCGGCCGGATGTAAGGTCAGACTCCGGTTTGCTCTGCAACCTTCGAAGCGTCATCAACCTCAATCCCCAAATACCTGACGGCGCTCTCGAGCTCTATATGATCGAGGGAGCAGTTGGACGGCTCCCAGGTTCCGGGTCCGTCGGTAGATCAAAGAGACCCAGTTCGCCGGATTGAATGCGTCCCGAAGCGAAAGTATCGAGGCCGATCGACGCCACCCACCGATGAAACAATCGTGCATACTGTCGGGTCGATAGGTGGGGCGAGGAAAGCAACCGACTGGGAAATAGGGAAGTCGCCGCAGCTCAGCCACGTCGCACGCATCCAAGCCTGGAAGCATTCCCGAGTCTGTCCAGTAATCTTAAACTGCACGGGTCGATGCGTCTTCTGTTGCATGACCGTTGCACGCATGCCAACCTGGCTTCCTACACTGATATCTTGAGCTCGGAGGCGAATCAGGTCGCACCCGCGCAGCTTGCTGTCGAGGGCGAGGTTGAACATCGCCAAGTCTCTCGTGATAGCGCCGAGCTGCAAGCGCTTACGGATGGCCCAGATCTCCGAAACCTTCTAGTCCCACTCCGCCCCCGAAACCAGCTCCGCTGAAACGACCCCTTCGACGCTCATTTGGTAGAGCTTCCGGTAGCACAGCGGACATGGCACCCAGTCCAAGGCCTCATTGCCTCCGACTTCGAAATGCACTTCGCGAATCCGGACGGGGGCCCCGCATTTGCAGACGAGCTTCTGGGTATGATCATCCATCGCTTACCTCCTTAGCTTAAGGGGGATTGCAGCATGTGACGGCCGGAGATTTCCATGGATTACGCGTTACTGACCGTCCTAACGTGCAACCGGAGGCACCGCAGGGTCCGAAGAGCCGAAGCGTAGGACCAATATTTTGTGTGGGGCAGTTTCGGACATTGCTGATTCCAAGAACGTTGGCATTGTTGCGCCCAGCAGCGTTACGCCCGCACTGTTCACCAGCACACCGATGCGTTCGGCCCGCGCAAATAGGCGGACGCTTGATCGCGGATATCCAACTCGATCAGTTCAACGCTTGGCAGCGGCTGCGCTTTTGCGAGGTCCCGCACGGTGCCGAATACCCGTCAGCCGTGAAGCGCATTCTTCGCTGCGGTGGCGCGGCCGATGCCAGAAGACACACCGGTAATCACGACAACTTTGGAATTGGACATGGAGGTTTCCTTCTGAATGGATAAGGCGAGACGCGGAAACTCGGGTATTTCGAAGCGCGCGGCGCTCGAACCCCATCCACATTCACGGAGGGACTATCGGCCTGCAACCGCGGTCGATTCGTCAGGCTGCCAGCCACCGCCCAGTGCCTTGAATGCCGCGACAGCAGCGCGTGCCGACTCCGTTTGTGCCTGGACGCGCGCATCTGACGCACGCAACAGGTTCTCGTCGGCCTGCAGGACTTCTATCAGGCTGACCACGCCTTTCTGATAGGCGGCAAAAGAAGCATTACGCGCGCGGCTGAGAGAATCGACGCCTTGTGTGAGCAAAGCTGCCTGCTCTTCGCGCTTGACCAGGGCAGAGAAGGCGTTTTCCACGTCTTCCGTAGCGCGCAGCACGGCGAGTCGGTACGCGGCCAGCATTTCAGCTTCTTCCCCCTTGGCCCGATCGATTTGCGCATTGATGCGGCCGAAGTCAAACAGGCGCCAGCGCAGGCCGAGCACGCCGGCATACTGACTGGCACCGCTGCCGAACAGGCTTCCGGCGCCCACAGATGTGGCGCTGCCGATCAGGCCACTGATCGAGAACTTCGGGTAGAACTCCGCAATGGAGGCGCCAATGCGCGCATTGGAAGCCGCCAGGCGGCGCTCGGCAACGATGAGGTCGGGCCGGCGCCTCAGCAATTCGCCCGGCGATCCGCTGGTCGCGATCTGTGGAGCGGCCGGGATATCGCCGTCTTGTCCCAACTCCGCGCGATGTGCCCCCGGCAGCGCGCCAAGTATCACGTCGAGCGCGTTCATCGCTGCATCCAAGCCGACTTCAAGTTGGGGGATCGACGCGCGAACCTGGGCCAGCGCGCCTTCGGCCTGCCTGACTTGAAGCTCGGCCGCCAGCCCCTTGCCGTACAGCAGGTTGATGGTGGAGAGCAGTTCTTCCTGCGTCTGGACCTGGTGACGCGCCACCTTCAGGCGCGCCTGCAAGCCACGGACAGTGATGTAGATGTCAGCGGTTTGTGCGGCGACGGCCAGCCGCGTGGCATTTGCACCGGCCTTGGAGGCTTGGTATTCGGCGAGCGCTGCTTCCCTGCCGCGACGCAGTCCGCCGAATAGGTCCACCTCCCAACTCGCGTTGACATTAGCCTCAAAGGCATTGCCGTATCGGTCAAAACCGGGCTGCGCATTCAGGACTCTGCCTAACGGCGTTTCGACGGAACGGTATGCCCGTGCGGCGTCGGCACCGACGTTCCCGGAGGGCAGCAACGCTGCATTTGCGGCACCGAGGCCGGCACGGGCCTGTTCTACGCGGGCGAATGCCTGTGCGAGATCCAGGTTTCGTTCCAGCGCGAGGTGCACGAAACCTGTCAGTTGCGGGTCATGGAACCCGACCCACCACGCGGACAGATCGGCTCCGGCGTTGGCGGGACGGTGCTCCACGGCGGTCTGTCCCTCGAAACGTCGCGGAACTGACACGTCGGGCTCCATGTAATCTGGGCCGACAGCGCAACCGGTTGCTAGGCTAGCAACGACGAGAGACGCAAGGTAGCGTTTGGGTAACATAAGCTTTCCTCGGGATATCTGGTGACTATAATACAAAATAGTCACAAGTTGTTCAACTTTCCCGACTGGCGTAAGCTGGAGCCCATGAACTCCACCCCTTATCCCGCTCCCGCTCCCGCTCGCGGTCCTGTGGACCATGACGTGCGAGACCAAATCGTGGCGGCCGCCACCGAGCACTTCAGCCGCTACGGCTACGAAAAGACCACTGTTTCCGATCTGGCCAAAGCCATTGGTTTCTCCAAGGCCTATATCTACAAGTTCTTCGAGTCCAAGCAGGCCATCGGCGAGATGATTTGCGCGAACTGCCTGCGCGAGATCGAGGCCGAGGTCAGCGCTGCTCTCGCAGAAGCCGAGTCACCGCCCGACAAGCTCCGGCGGCTTTTCAGAACCGTGACGGAGGCCAGTCTTCGACTGTTCTCCCGCGACCGCAAGCTGTACGAGATCGCCGCCTCGGCAGCGACCGAACGGTGGCAGGCAGTACTCGCCTACGAGGAGCGCATCCAGAAGGTAGTGCGGGCGGTGTTGCAGGAGGGTCGGGAAACCGGAGACTTCGAGCGCAAGACGCCGTTGGACGAAGCCACGAGCGCCATCTACTTGGTGATGCGCCCGTACATGAATCCTCTGCTTTTGCAGCAGAACCTCGACTACACGGAAACTGCTCCCGGGCTGCTCTCGAGCCTCGTGCTTAGGAGCCTTTCCCCCTGACGCTCAAATTCCGACCGACTTTTCTTTGTGACTATTGACTAATTAGGTCACAAGAACCAGAATGAAACCCCAGCCATCCCTATCGATGGGGCTTTCATGCTTTTGCGCCGCTTTGTTACTTTCACCGTCATTTGTGCGTTGCCGCTCGCATTGACCGCTTGCGGCGAAAAGGCCGCTCATGATCCACGCACGGAGGCGCCGTTGGTGCGCACCGCGCTCGTCCAGCTGGCTGGCACTCCATCAAGTGCTTTCACGGGGATCATCGCTGCCAGAGTGCAGAGCGACATAGGCTTCCGCGTGTCGGGCAAGGTGCTGGAACGGCTGGTGGATGCCGGACAGACCGTCAAGCGGGGGCAGCCACTGATGCGAATTGACCCCGTCGACCTGCTGCTAGCGGCTCACGCCCAGCAAGAAGCCGTGACCGCTGCGCGGGCCCGTGCGAAGCAGACGGCGGAGGACGAAGCCCGTTATCGCGATCTGCGCGGCACGGGCGCTATTTCCGCCTCCGCTTACGACCAAGCAAAGGCCGCTGCCGATGCGGCACGCGCTCAACTCAGCGCAGCGGAGGCACAGGCCGACGTGGCACGTAACGCCAGCCGCTACGCCGAGCTGGTTGCCGATGGCGATGGCGTTGTCATGGAAACGCTGGCAGAACGCGGCCAGGTCGTCAATGCGGGGCAGGCCGTTGTACGCCTGGCGCACGCTGGCCGCCGCGAAGCGGTTGTCCAATTGCCCGAAACGCTGCGGCCGGCAATCGGATCTATCGCAACGGCCACGCTTTTCGGTGGCAACAACGCCGGCGTGTCGGCCCAGCTCCGGCAACTTTCGAATGCTGCAGATCGGCAGACCCGCACGTTTGAAGCGCGCTATGTGCTGGACGGTGAATTGGCCAACGCGCCGCTGGGCGCTACTGTGACCATCCAGGTGCCCGATCCACGGGCCACCGCGCAAGGCGATCTGCAGGTGCCACTTGGCGCCGTGTTCGACGCCGGCAAGGGGCCGGGCGTATGGGTCATCCACGGGGATCCGGCCACGGTGTCGTGGCGATCCGTCACCATCGTGCACCTTGGCGACGAAGCTGCTCAGGTAACGGGGCAGCTCAAGCAAGGGGACCGGATCGTCGCGCTCGGCGCGCAACTGCTGCGTGAAGGACAGCAAGTCCGTGTGGCTGGCCAGGGCGGCAGCGCTGCCATCGCAGGGGTGCGCCTGTGAGCCCCGGACGTTTCAATCTATCGGCGCTCGCCGTGCGTGAGCGTGCCGTTACGTTGTTCCTCATCTGCCTGATCTCGCTGGCAGGCATCGTTTCCTTCTTCAAGCTGGGCCGTGCTGAAGATCCGGCGTTTACCGTGAAGGTCATGACGATCATTACGGCATGGCCGGGCGCCACTGCGCAGGAAATGCAGGACCAGGTGGCCGAGAAGATCGAAAAGCGCATGCAGGAGCTGCGCTGGTATGACCGCACGGAGACCTACACCCGGCCGGGGCTGGCGT
The DNA here is from genome assembly GCF_049393795.1 of Cupriavidus sp. H18C2. Classification (NCBI taxonomy): domain Bacteria; kingdom Pseudomonadati; phylum Pseudomonadota; class Betaproteobacteria; order Burkholderiales; family Burkholderiaceae; genus Cupriavidus; species Cupriavidus sp. H18C2. The sequence continues at coordinate 72,979 of NZ_CP186012.1, forward strand.
TTACCACGTTGACCCTGCTGGACAGCACGCCACCATCGGAAGTGCAGGACGAGTTCTATCAGGCGCGCAAGAAGGTGGGCGACGAGATCGCCAACCTGCCGCCCGGCGTGATCGGGCCGCTGGTCAACGACGAGTATGCGGACGTGACCTTTGCATTGTTCGCGCTCAAGGCCAAGGGCGAGCCGCAACGCATGCTCGTGCGTGATGCGGAGACGCTACGCCAGCGGCTATTGCACGTGCCCGGCGTAAAGAAGGTCAACATCATCGGTGAGCAGTCGGAGCGCATCTACGTCGAGTTTTCACATGACAGGCTCGCGACGCTCGGCGTGAGTCCGCAAGACGTCTTCGCCGCCCTGAACAGCCAGAATGCCCTGACGGCAGCGGGTTCTGTGGAAACGAAGGGGCCGCAGGTCTTCATCCGCCTGGATGGCGCGTTCGATGGCCTGCAGAAGATCCGCGATACGCCCGTGGTGTCACAAGGGCGCACGTTGAAGCTGTCGGACATTGCCACGGTCAAGCGCGGCTACGAAGACCCCGCAACTTTCACGGTGCGCAACGGCGGGCAACCTGCCTTGCTGATGGGCATCGTCATGCGCGAGGGATGGAACGGCCTGGACCTTGGCAAGGCGTTGGACAAGGAGGTTGGTACCATCAACGCCGAGATGCCGCTTGGGATGAGCCTGACAAAGGTGACGGACCAGTCGGTCAACATCAGCGCTGCCGTCGATGAGTTCATGCTCAAGTTCTTCGCCGCACTGCTGGTGGTCATGCTGGTGAGCTTCGTCAGCATGGGCTGGCGCGCCGGCATGGTAGTCGCCGCCGCTGTGCCGCTGACACTCGCCGTGGTCTTTGTGGTGATGGCTGCGACAGGCAAGAACTTCGATCGCATCACTCTCGGCTCCCTGATCCTGGCGCTGGGCCTTTTGGTGGACGACGCCATCATCGCCATCGAGATGATGGTGGTGAAGATGGAAGAGGGTTACAGCCGCGTCGCCGCCTCCGCTTACGCCTGGAGCCACACCGCGGCGCCCATGCTGTCGGGCACGCTCGTGACGGCTGTCGGCTTCATGCCAAATGGCTTTGCGCGATCCACCGCGGGCGAATACACCAGCAACATGTTCTGGATAGTAGGCATTGCGCTGATTGCGTCCTGGGTTGTTGCCGTGGTGTTCACGCCTTACCTGGGGGTGAAGATGCTGCCCGACTTCAAGAAGGTCGAGGGCGGGCACGATGCGATTTACGATACCCCGCGCTACAACCGCTTCCGTGCACTGCTGGGGCGTGTGATTGCGCGTAAATGGCTGGTCGCGGCTTCGGTTGTCGGGCTCTTCGTCTTCGCCATTTTAGGCATGGCGGTGGTCAAGAAACAGTTCTTTCCGATCTCGGATCGACCCGAAGTGCTGGTCGAGGTGCAGATGCCCTATGGCACTTCGATCAACCAGACCAGCGCCGCCACGGCCAAGCTCGAAACGTGGCTGGCCAAACAGAAGGAAGCCAGGATCGTGACGGCTTACGTTGGCCAGGGTGCGCCGCGCTTTTATCTGGCGATGGGCCCGGAGTTGCCCGATCCGTCGTTCGCCAAGATCGTGATCCGGACCGATAGCCAGGAAGAGCGTGATGCGTTGAAGCAGCGCATGCGCAAGGCCATCGCCAACGGCCTTGCGCCCGAAGCGCGCGTGCGCGTCACTCAACTCGTGTTCGGTCCCTATTCGCCGTTCCCGGTTGCCTATCGGGTGACCGGCCCGGAAGCGGAAACGTTGCGCCGCATCGCGAGCGATGTGCAGCATGTCATGGACGCGAGCCCAATGATGCGCACGGTCAACACTGACTGGGGGGTACGCGTACCGGCGCTGCACTTCACCTTGCAGCAGGACCGCCTCCAAGCCGTGGGACTGTCGTCCAGCGCAGTCGCACAACAGCTGCAATTCCTGCTCAACGGCATTCCGGTGACGACCGTCCGTGAGGACATCCGTACCGTACAGGTGACTGCGCGCTCGGCCGGCGAGGTCCGACTCGACCCCGCCAGGATTGCGGATTTCACGTTGGCGGGCGCCAACGGGCAACGCATTCCGCTCTCGCAGGTGGGCAAGATTGATGTTCGCATGGAAGAGCCCATCATCCGCCGGCGCGACCGCATGCCGACCATCACGGTACGCGGCGATATTGCCGATGGCCTGCAACCGCCCGACGTATCGACAGCCATCAGCAAGCAGCTTCAACCGATCATCGACAAACTGCCCGGCGGATACCGCATTGAACAAGCAGGCTCCATTGAAGAATCGGGGAAAGCGACGAAAGCCATGCTGCCGCTGTTCCCGATCATGCTGGCGGTAACCCTGCTGATCCTCATCTTTCAGGTGAGGTCGATCCCGGCGATGGTGATGGTGTTCCTGACCAGTCCGCTCGGCCTGATTGGTGTGGTGCCCACGCTGATTCTGTTCGGACAGCCGTTCGGCATCAACGCGCTGGTCGGCCTGATTGCGCTATCGGGCATCCTGATGCGCAACACGCTGATCCTGATCGGCCAGATTCAACACAACAAGGACGAAGGGCTGGACCCGTTCAGGGCCGTCGTGGAAGCCACTGTCCAGCGTGCGCGGCCGGTTATTCTGACGGCGTTGGCCGCCATTCTGGCCTTCATTCCGTTGACCCATTCGGTGTTCTGGGGAGCCTTGGCCTACACGCTCATCGGCGGGACGTTTGCCGGGACGATCTTGACCCTGGTGTTTCTGCCGGCCATGTACTCCATCTGGTTCAGGATTCACCCGAGCAATGCAGCCGATGCGCGGCGCGCTCGACATTCGGCTATGAAGTCCGACGGACAACTGCTACCCGAATAGTGCTGAGTAGCCTGGGCATTTCCTTCCCACATTGTGGACAAGTTGGAAGCTTAAAGGCGGCGCATCGAGGCAGGGACTCTTCGATCCGCTCAACATTGGCACGGACCCGCCCCCCCGCCCCCGCGGTTCGACAAGTTACAGATCGGCCCTGAATTCGTCGCTGCGATGAGGGAAGCTAGGTAAACAGCGACAAATTTTGTTTGCACACGCCCGCCCATTTTTTGTCTCCGTGGCTCTCTCGACCTTGGGGCGGGCTTTTCCTCCCAGATTGCTTCCCGGCCGATGTCCGATGCAGGCACCTCTGCGGGGCCGAGGTACGACCCATCCTGCCTGGCTAGTCGCCTCCCTCATGTGGCGAATCTGCCGCGTTCAGCCTCCTGGCTTTCTTGCATGTTCCGGCCGCCGCTTCGACAGCCACGATGAAGAACGCCGACACGGCGAGGCGGCCGCCGTTGACGGGTGGCACTTGCATCTTGAGCACTCACCGGGCGTGCTGCAGTGGGATTGAGTGGCCAACGAGAGACTGTCTGAGTACGTCGTTTCCGGTACCGCGATCGCGTGCCAGCCGTCGGAGACGCCGCCACTGTGCTTGACGGTTCGCGTTCGCAAATTTAGATTATTAGAGAACGTGCATATGGAAGATGCGAAGGCGCTGGATCGCCAATAGCCTATATTGTTTGTTCAATCGGCAGAGTATCGCTGAACTGGAAGCTAGCGGTCGTAGGCTTCCCGGCATGCTTTCTTCTTACCGTACCTGCCCGGGGGCAGCGAGACTAGGATGGACCGTTCAGTCACCCATGCTAAGAAATATGTGAATGTCGCATTGATCGGAGCTGCAGATGTCAGAGAAGCGGCCTCGCACCTTATGCGTAGGCCGGCGGAGCGAAGCCATTCCAAGAATTATGGTGTCAATGTGGGGGACGAGTGGTTCACCCCACGAGACCTTTTGAGGGCCGCAAGCTCCAAGCTAGGGATTCCCATCTCGAAGGCGGTTGTGGGCCAGTACGACCAAGCTTGGCGTCAACGCCTCGCCGAGCTTGGTTATCCAATCCAAAGGCGCAGCGTGGGATCTCTGCGGCGAGTGGACGCTCAGTCCGGGATAGATCCACGCGAGTCGCTGCCGTTGGCGCGCCCTGATTACATTTTGGCCGAGCATATCGTTGCCGCTGCCAGGGAATGGAAGCAGGGAAAGATTAGGCCTTCCTATAGGCCTAGTTCGCGCTACAACGTATGGATATCTGTCGATCTTGAAAGCCCGCCGGAGCCGTTCCCGCCCAAAGCCATACTTGGTTTGGCATCAGCGCATTCCGGGCAGCGCCCTCTGCAACCAAAAGATTTCACTTTCACCATCGGCGGAAACTGGCACGCTCGTCTTGTTGCGCTAGGCTTTGAGGTCCTCTTGAGAGGCGATCAACCGGGGGTATTCACTTCAACGGCCCGCTTCGCTGAACGTAAGACGCTGGACGGGAATGCAACTGTGGCGTTGGAAGACGCAATGCTCCTTCCATGGTCAGATTTCCTATCTGGACCTTTGCGGGAGGCGTTGATGGAACGGCATATGGGCCGGTGTCAGGTTTCCGGTATAGGGATTCCCGAGATTCTTTGCGCCACGCCAATACTCAGGCAATCCGAAGACGCCCCGCCCAGGTTCCTGAGAGTGGATGAGGCGCTCTTACTTGCTCCTAACATTGCCGCGTTATTTAGTGCCGGGCACATAGCTTTCTCAAGTAGCGGACAGCTGTGGATGTCGCCGCAAACGGAGAAACTGCGCGGGATGCTCGGCCTCCGACGTGGCATGAAGCTGGTCGTCATCTCCTGTCGCCAAAGCGATCTCCTTCTCAAACACTACGAGAACGCGCTGCGACTCAGTGCGGTGCGCACTGAAAACGAGCTTGAGTATGGAGAACGCTTTGTTCCCTTTCCCGCGCCCAAATAGTGGGCGCCACTAGCTACCCGTTACCCCCGTGCGAACTACAGGCAAGCGCGCGGTCGTAGATCGGCCGTGACGTGTGTCGCGGGCTCATAGGGTTCGATCATTCCACCTCAGTGCCATCCAATGCGGGTCGCCGGAGACCTGATGCAGACGGGGCGCAGGGCGAATTTCGACGCGTTGTGGAGTAGTAAAATGTGACGTAAGCACAACGTAGGGGCTGAATCCGTTTCTTGGCGATTCGCCAAACCTGCCCACTTGAAATTTGGGTGGCAAGCTACTATTTTTATTTTCGCTCAGGCAGTCGCGACCAACGCGCGCGCTGCGTGTTTCTGTTTGTTTGCCAGCAGCTTGGCAGGTCGATGGGAGCGCGTATGCCATTCGCCTCCTCGCTGCATGGAAGGAGGATACGACCATGAGCGACCTTTCCATTGGGGCTGACCTCTTCAACGAACTCGACCGCGTCCAAAGGCAGGTGGCGAGCTTGTTCGGCGGCTTCCCGTCAAGCATTCGCTCCGGCCGCTTTGGGGCATTCCCCCCAGTGAATATCGGAGCTACGGACAATTCCATCGAGATCGTCGCGTTCGCAGCGGGGCTCAGTCCGGACAATTTCGAAGTCTCCATCGACAAGGGTTTGCTGACAATCAGTGGTGAGCGCCCAGCGATGCAATCAGGAGATGATCCCGAGGTGCGTTTGTACGCGCAGGAGCGCTTCGTCGGCACGTTTCGGCGTGTGGTCGAATTGCCGCAAGGGGCAGACCCTGACAAAGTCCAGGCGCGCTATTCGAACGGCTGCCTGTCTATCAGTGTCGGCAAGCGGGAAGCTTCGAAGCCGCGGGCGATCGCGGTCCAGTAATGCCAAGGAGACTGCCATGAACGAGACTACTCAAGTGGCGGAACGCAATCAGTACGCTGCGACAGAAAGTCAGGAGAAAAGGTCAACGTCGGCGATGACCCTGCCGCCCGCAGTCGACATCGTCGAGGACGGCAACGGCGTCACCCTTTGGGCTGACCTTCCAGGTGTCACTAGGGACAAGCTCAACGTGAATGTTCACGACGGGAACCTACATATTGAGGCCGAAGCAGTTGTGCCAACCCCTCAAGGACTGCGGGTGCAACATGCGGAAATTCGCCAGCCCCACTTCGCGCGCGCTTTTTCATTAAGTGCGGACCTTGACCCCTCAAGGATCGAAGCTTCACTGCAAGATGGCGTGCTTAAGCTGACGATTCCGCGTCGCGAGGAAGCGCGTCCGCGGCGCATTGCGGTAAACGTCATGTGAATTGGGTCGGGCAGGCGCCGGGAGGTTGAATGGGCGGCCTCGTCACGCCTGCGGAGTTTTGGCCTTGCACATTGGATGAGGGCACGATGAAAACCGAGCTGGGAAAGTGGAACCCCTTTAAGTTCCTACGCAAATCGACCGCAGACGTTCAGTCGAGGGGCGAGCCGCCGGATCTTCCCGCGCCGAAGCACTGGTCACCAGATAGGCTTGACGCCTCTGACCTGTTTTCAGGAGATCCCTGGCGGGCAATGGGCGAATTTCTACATGAACCCATGGCCGGCTTTCGGGGGCTCGATCGCTGGTTCGGCGACTTTAGTTCGTCTCGTTTCCAGCCGCGGATCGACGTGGTCGATGATGGATCGACACTGAGAATCACGGCAGAGCTTCCGGGTATGGATCGCGAAGACCTAGAGACCACCATAGAGGAGGGCGCACTGGTGTTGCGAGGTGAAAAAAAGCAGGACATTCGGAGTGAAGAGAGCGGCTGCTACAGACTGGAGCGGGCATACGGGTACTTCATGCGCAGTATCCCGCTGCCGGATGGTGTCGATATTGAAAACGTTGAGGCGAAGTTCGACCAGGGCGTGCTGACGCTGCAGTTCCCCAAGCTCAGCTCGTCACAACCCGTGGTGAGAAAGATCCAGGTGTAGTGAGCAGGAAGTGTATAGCTGCGCCATGATTGTGCTCGCGTGACCTTGCTGCGCTCGGCCAGGAGTATCCGCTGCTGCCCGAGCGTGACATCCGTTTGCCGTTGCTGCCCCCAAAGCGCTCGTAAGCTGCGGAATTGGCTGTTGCGAATCGATGCTCAGGGTCTCTTGAAATCGCCAAGATGCGTGTCAATTTTGTCCGGCAAACACATCCGAGATGGAGAATTCAATGGAGTTCGATTCTGAGTGGGTTACTTTGGGCAGGCATCGGGTGCGACTTAAATGCACGAGAGGTTTCCCTACGGAGCGGACGCGGCGCGTGGCGGAGGTTGTCACAGTCGCGATCGAAAGCAACCTCAGCGCGCGGGCGCGCTTGGTCGATGTTACGGCGCAAGGTGACGCCTACGTGATCAGTATCGGCACGACCTTCGAAAAAGACAGAGTGGCGGCTCCCCACTTAGAAGTGGCGCTGGCCACGATTTTCGGCTTAAAGGCTGAACAGGTCACGATTGACGTCGTCGTCGTAAGTCAGACTGAGGTGGATACGCATTTTGGCGTTTATGAGCGCATGCTGGCAGAGAAGCTAGGCACCGTGCCGCCCATACAGTAAAACACGAGGCCTGATCAACTGAGGGAAATGAAGCGGGATACAGGTAGAACATCCTTCCCGGCTGCAAGTGTCAATCAATTCTATGGGCGGTCAGTGTGCTGCCCGTAGAATTGGCCAAATCGTTTCCTGAAGTCGATTCTACGACACCATGTCATTAGCCCTCACCTCCGCCGCCAGGGCATGGGCCCACATTGCCGCAATATCCGCGGGCAAGCCGGTCGATCCGGCTTGGCGTGTAACGCTGAACTTCCACCCCGATCGAATGTTTCGTGGTCGACCTCTATTGGCAGTGTTGGCGGAAGAAGGCGTGTATCGAACTCAGTTCGAAACTGGCACGAGCAATGGGGGGCTGTCCGCCTATCCCGGTGGCGATCGCTGGCAATGGGAAAGCCGAATCTTCGGGCAGGCCTATGACACAGCACCCGCTTCCGAGCGGCCGCGCTATGGCGCGCTGAATGTAGGCCATGCATCCGCTGGCGCGGCGCCCCGCTTTGGGTCGGCGCATTTACGGCTTGCACCCGGCGTGCTGTCTCGAACGACGTTTTGCCATCCAGACAGCGTCTACGAGCCGAGTCATTTCGGCGTGGCCGACCGTTTTGCCCTTGTCGAACGTTTGGCTGCTGCGGTTACTCATGGCGACCCGCTTGACCATTACATTGAGGCCCATGTTCATGGTGGCGTGGTGATTGACCGCGACGTGGAGGCTATCGTGCTCGACCCATCGTTCCGGCATAGCGAAGTCGAGGCGCTTGCTCATGCATTGCCCTGTCGTGTCGAATGGCACGCTGGGTTTCGCGCAGAAGCGGATCTGCTGCGCCGACAGTCCGAGTACCGTGGGTCGGCTGTCGCAAAACTTGCTGCGTCCCTGGCAGGCGCACACCCACTCACGCCGGTACGGATTGGCGAGGCCGCGCGCAGCGGCCAGTACGATCCTCAGATGCTTAAGCAGGTGTGGCACTGCCTGGCCCGTTTCGGCAACAGCAATCACCGCTAAGCCAGGTCCGGAATTGCTCGCTCGACCACGTGACTAATGTTCTACGCCGTGCCGGGCGGACCTGGAAGTAGGTTGGGTGGATGACGGCTACTGCCTGACGCGGCGGCCGCCGGCGCCGTTCCGATCGGTACCGTTTGTACACCGTCGTCGAGGAAAGCATGGCCGGCGCAGAGGGTAGCGTCTCATTCACGTGGAAGTACTGTGCATTTCGCTCAACGAGTAGGCGCAGGCTTTACTCCAATGTGCAGCCGGTACAGCACGTAGGGCTTCACGCGCATATCCTTACCGCCTTGAAATCCCGCCTGGCGATGCAACTGGTTGGCCGTGACATAAAGATAGCCGTCTGGGCCAACCGAAAGCGTGTCGGGCCAAAGTAACCGGTCATCCTGCACAAGGGTTTTCCACGTACCGGACGTGCCTAATGTTCGGATGGCATTGTTTTCATAGTCGCTGGCGTAGACCGTCCCATTAGCATCAGACTCCAACCCGTCGGATGCGCCTTTCTCGCCGAGGTCTGAGACCGCCTTTCCGATCTGCGCGTCGGTCAATGCCGGATCGCGCAGCATGGCGGTCGGCACCGAATAGAGATGTCGGCTGGATAGTGGAGAGTAGTAAAGCGTCTTGCCATCCGGGCTTAACGCAATGCCGTCGGAAGCCACGGTAAACGGGCTGATATTGCCGGAAGCGTCTCGCGCGCGCATTGGCTTGCCTTCAACGACCGGGCGGAACGATGGATCAGCCGACGTCGAAGGATGGCCAGTGAGGCGGCGGACAGCCTTACCCGTGTCCAGGTCTACTACGATCAGTCCCCCGGTGCCGGAGAGCGAAGAATCCGTGATATACGCGACGCCGGACCTCCCGATGCGCAAGTCGAAGCGCATGTCATTGACGTAGGTCCGTTCAAGCATGACGTCGGGAGGGAAGACGATAGTCTTTGCAATCTGGTCAGTTTTCAGGTCGATTGCGACCAGCTTGGCTCCGCCTGGGGCTGGGTTGGAGAAATTCGGAGCCCCGGTATCAAGTACCCAGACCCGCCCCTGGCCGTCGGCCACCACGCTTTGAACGCTGAGGAAGGTGTCCCGTGGCCGCGAATTGTCGGGTTTATTGACTGCTGCATCGGGGTATGCGCGCACCTGGCCGTCCCGAAGCTCTCCGACGGTGAACGGGACATCATCGCCCCAGCGCGGAAAGTTGACGAAGATTCTACCGCCTTCGGCGACGGTGACGCCGGTGGGCATGGCTCCGTTGAATGTTGCGACCGCTTCCAACGTCGGTGATGGAGTTGCCGCAAGGGGAGCGCTGAGCGGAGCCAGCCAGGCCACCGCCATGGTGACAGCGAACGCAAGCGGCCCCCGGAGGTGGCGGGCCCAAATTCTGTTGTTCAGCGTTGAGTTCATGATAAGAGTCCTAGTGGATTTGTACGTGGTTGGCAGACTTTCCAGTTCCATTCGCGTCGGAAGATCGAAGGAGGGCGCGATGGTTTCGTGGGTACATCTTCGGCGCTAGCGGCTTGTCGAAAAATAGAGGAAATAGGGCAGGACTTTCCCTCATATAGTGAAAATGGGTTGGCAGCTTCTGTTTTCGGACGCAGCCGAGTACAAGGAACCGTTCTCCTGGACCGCCCAGAGGAAGGGGGGCGGTATATGCATACAGCGCTTGAGGTGCATTTTGGTAAGTACGCCATGGGCACATCCGCCCGATCACGGGCGCGGACTTCGACCCCGATGCCTTCGAGCAATTTTGGGGATTCGAGCCGGTGCAGAAGGGCTGCAAGTTGCTACGGGCGGCGAGGCTGGCGGAGCCGTCTGGGCGGCCGCTTTCTGCGGGGGCAGAAAATGCTTACCCACACTGCGTTGCGACGCGTGCCAAAGGGGGGCGAGATAATAGACCTTAATCCTTAATCTCAGATTAGCACGGACCGACTGCTGTAGGACGCACACTTACCTCTTTTGTCCGCTATCTAAGCTAGAAGGAAGCCCTCAGTATCGCGGTGCTGGATACAGCAACTCGTTCCTAAATTTCGCCGCAGCGCGTTCCGGCTGCGGTGTTTTCTTTGGCGTTCCCCGCGGTCAGGCTAGGGTGAAGCGCCCCTTTTGCAACCACCCCCGTTTCACCGTTTCAGGAGAGCTTCGTGGCTAATCGAGACATCCATGTGGTTCCCGCAGGGGAGGGATGGGCCGTTGAAACGCCGCAAGGCGGAGAGCGAGCTATGTTCTCAACCCAGGAGGAGGCTATTGCGGCGGGCATCGAGCGCGCGCAGCGCGAAAGGGTCGAGCTATTGATCCACGGCCGCGACGGCCGGATTCGGGCAAGAGACTCCTTTAGCCGTGACCCCTACAGCGTCAAGAGCTAGATGCAATTCCGTAAGCGCATCGGCTCGCCCCGCCTTTCGCTGTGTGGCCACCGTGTAGAGCCGTCGAGGCTTACTGTTCAAGGTGCAAAAACGGCCTACTCGCAGCGAGACCGCGCCGATTCGACGCAAGAAAGGGGCTAACGGAGACGTCGGCTTTCAGCATGATCCATGTCTTGCTTAAGCGGTGGGCCGGTTGTGGACAGCTTGGTCGGATTGCGGGTGCGGGATGGCATAGCGTCTATCACCGTGGAAACCAAGGAGCCGTGGATTTGCCCCCGTGTCCCCGGACACGGTCACACCCTTAGATTGATAAGGCCATCGCACGCCTGAACTCGCGCGGAGAGCGGTAATTCAGGGCGCTATGGGGGTGCTGCTCGTTGTAGTGCTCGAAGGCAATGGCCAGATTGCGAACGGCCGTCTCGGCATCAGGCTTGGGCATAAAGGCGACGCCAGTCTGCAGGGCGAGCCAGCTTCTCTGCCACATTCGAGCGCGCTACACCGAGAACTTCGCAGACCCGCTTCACAGGTCGTCCCCCGGCAATGAGGGTGAGCGCGCAATCCATTTTCGCGACTTCATTACCTCCACGGCCTCACGGAGAATTTCGTTCTCCATGGTCTTCTTGCCAAGCAGGCGCTGTAGCTCACGGACTTGCTTGAGCGCTTCGCTCAGCTCCGATGCCGGCACGACTTCTTCACCGGCACTGACTGCAGATAGACTGCCGCCCTGGTACAGCTTGCGCCACTGAAAGAGCTGATTAGGATTGACTCCATGCTGGCGCGCCACCATCGATACCGTCTTACCCGGCTCGCAGCTTTCGCGCACCATGGCGAGCTTCTCATCCGGCGACCATCGCCGCCGGCGCTCCGGCCCCGTCAACACTTCCACCAATTCCTGCTTCGTTTTAGTCATAAACACAGTCGTATGCCTGCCCGCTATTGTAAGTGGGAGACTGTGTCCGGCGTTTCAGGGGGCCGATCCAAGCCGCTAGAGGAAACTGCGGCCACATACCACTGGTAATGGCCGCCGACGAATCATCGTTACTAGCCGGCTTAACGTCCAATTAAGGTTCTTTAGGTAGTCTGTCGGGACTGTTCCTTGCCGGCATTGAGACCGCCGGTATCCCTGTCGCTACATAGAGATCCCCATGCCTCACCGCAAGCCCCGGCTCTCTCGCCTCCCGCCGGCCGGCGTACCGCTGTATGGCCAGGGATCGATCGCCCCCCATCTGTCCGGCGCAGGCTGGGCCGCCCTGTGGGTTGCCGCCGCCCTGCTGCTCTGGTTCGGTACGCTGGGCCTGGGTCACCTGCTGGGGCCCGACGAAGGCCGCTACGCGGAAATCTCGCGCGAAATGCTGTCCACCGGTGACTGGGTCACCATCCGCTACAACGACCTCAAGTACTTCGAGAAACCGCCCTTCCACATGTGGGCGACCGCCGTGGTCTACGCGCTGTTCGGCATCGGCGAGTGGCAGGCCCGGCTGACGGTGGCGCTGGCCGGCCTGCTCGGCATGGCGATGACGATGCTGGCCACGTGGCGATGGTTTGGCCTGCGGGCCGCCGCCTTTGCCGGGCTGGCGCTGCTGGCCGCACCCATCTGGAGCATCGCCGCCCACTACAACACGCTCGACATGACGCTGGCCGGCGTCATGTCCTGCGTGCTGGCCTGCATGCTGATGGCCCAGCACCCGGACGCCGCGCCCGCCGCGCGCCGCAGGTGGATGCTGGCCTGCTGGGCCGCGATGGGCGTGGCGATCCTGACCAAGGGGCTGGTCGGCATCGTCCTGCCGGGGCTGGTGTTGCTGGTCTACATGGCCGTGACGCGCGACTGGCGGCTGTGGCGGCGCCTGCATCCCGTGCTGGGCGCGCTGGTCATGCTGGCCGTCACCGTGCCGTGGTTCTATCTGGTGGCCAGCCGCAACGCGGAATTCCTCCATTTCTTCTTTATCCACGAGCACTGGCAGCGCTACACGACCAACCTGCACGCCCGGAGCGGCCCCCTCGCCTACTTCGTGCCGATCCTGGTCGGCGGCTTCCTGCCCTGGATCGGCCTGTGGCCACGGATCTGGGCGGCCGTGCCCCGCACGGACGGGCGCCAGCCGCCCGCGTTCCGGCCGGCACTGATGGCCGGCCTCTGGGCCGCATCGATCTTCGTGTTCTTCAGCCTGTCCCATTCCAAGCTGCCCGGCTATATCGTGCCGGTCGTCCCGGCGCTCGGCCTGCTGGCCGGCGTGGCGCTCGACAAGCTCGACCCCGCCGCCTGGCGCAGGCAACTGCGGATCATGGCGGCGATTGCCGGCTGCGGGCTGCTGGCCGCGCCGTTCGTGGCGACGCTGCATGCCAACCACACGCCCAACGCGGTCTGGCGCGTCTACGCCGTGTGGGTCGCCGCGGCCTTCCTGATCATGCTGGTGTCGATCGCCATCGCCGGCGTGCTGGCGCGCCGCGGCGTGCTGCGCAGCGTGGCGGTGTACGCGATGGGCATGTACCTGGGCTTCAGCACGGCGCTGGTCGGCTATCAGGCTGTCGCAGGCCCCGTATCGGGCGCAACGCTAGCCAACGAAATCAAACGCGTGCTGACACCCCAGATGCGGCTATACGGCGTCGAAATGCTTGACCACACGCTGCCGTTCTACGTCGGCCATCCGCTGACGATGGTCGGCGCGGCGGACGAGCTGGCGTTCGGCACCGACATCGAGCCAGGCCGCGCCGTTCCTTCCATCGCCGCGTTCGAAATACAATGGTCGGGGCCCCAGCCGGCCATGGCAATCATGACGCCCCAGACCTATGAAACCCTTGTCGGCACGCCGAAGCTCCATCTCATCTACAGGGATTGGTATCGGGTTCTGGTAGCCAACACTGCAGAGCTCTTGCCCGGGAACTGATGTGGCGTCGTTGCGAGCAGGTCAGGTTAAGGCAGTCTCAAGAGTTTCTGACGTCCCAAGCGTATAGCCAGCGCCCCGCCAAGTGCGAACGATATTTGGATGTATCTTGGACCGCAGGCTATCGATTTGAGTCTCCACTTGATTCCTTGCAAGGGTTTGACAATCGGAAAAGAGCGCGCTTTGCAGAAACTCGACGGTCAGCAACTGGCGCGGATGGCTGAGGAAAGTCTGAAGCAGCTTCGCTTCGGTAGGCGTCAACTCTACGAGATTGCCGCGCCAACGTGTTCGCAGCGTGCCGGGCGCGAACTCCAGGGGGCCATGACTCCACGTTTTGTCCGCGTGGGCGGAGAAGGTGACGTCATTCAGGGTTGTGGCCAGCAGCTCAAGTGAAACGGGCATCGGCAGATAGCAAATGACTCCTTGCTCACCGCGGACATAGTGGGAGTGCAACTCCCGCGCGGAAAGGGCGACTATAGGAACCCGCAGTCCTTGTTGGCGCCAGCGGCTTATCGTCGCTTCCCCCTCATCTTTAGGGCCTAGGGAAACGACTACTGCTTCATAGTCGCCGAGAGCGAGTGCCTCATCGGCTTCAGAAACGGACGCCGCCCAATCCACTGAATGTCCGATGATCTTTAGGCCTCGCTGCAGTCCGTCGCCGATCATTCGGTCGCTTTCGCAGATCAGGATTCTCATGTCTACTCAATTCCGCGGGGGTATACAACGGACCGTAGCTCCGGGTTAATCAAGACTTAAGGGAAACCCGTTACGCTACGCGCCCTCATTTATATCCTATTTGTGACTGAGTATGCGGAGAAAACACGAACTTCAACATGGTCCCGCCGTCAATGCTGATATACGGGGGCGGGCGTGAAAAGAGTGCTTATCCTGGGGGTCAACGGCTTCATTGGCCACCACCTGACGCGCCGCATCCTGGAGACCACGCAGTGGGAGGTCTACGGCATGGACATGGCGTCCGACCGCCTTGGCGACCTGGTGAACCACCCGCGCATGCATTTCTCCGAGGGTGACATCACGATCAACAAGGAGTGGGTCGAGTACAACATCCGCAAGTGCGACGTGATCCTGCCGCTGGTGGCCATCGCCACGCCAGCCACCTACGTCCGCAACCCGCTGCGCGTGTTCGAGCTGGACTTCGAGGCCAACCTGCCGATCGTGCGCAGCGCCGTGAAGTACGGCAAGCACCTGGTGTTCCCGTCGACCTCCGAGGTCTATGGCATGTGCACCGATGACGAATTCGATCCCGAGGCGTCGTCGCTGGTCTACGGCCCGATCAACAAGCCGCGCTGGATCTACGCCTGCTCCAAGCAACTGATGGACCGCGTGATCCACGCCTACGGTATGGAGCAGGGCCTGAACTACACGCTGTTCCGCCCGTTCAACTGGATCGGCGCCGGGCTGGACTCGATCTTCGAGTCGAAGGAAGGCTCGTCGCGCGTGGTGACGCAGTTCCTGGGCCATATCGTGCGCGGCGAGCCGATCAAGCTCGTCGACGGCGGCGCCCAGAAGCGCGCGTTCGCCGATATCTCGGACGGCATCTCGGCGCTGATGCAGATCATCGAGAACAAGAACGGCGTGGCCAGCGGCAAGATCTTCAACATCGGCAATCCGGCCAACATCCACTCGGTGCGCGAGCTGGCCGAGATGATGCTGTCGATGGCGGCCGAGTACCCCGAGTACGCCGACTACGCGCGCCAGACCCGAATCGTGGAAACGTCGTCGGGCGACTTCTACGGCAAGGGCTACCAGGACGTGCAGCACCGCGTGCCGAAGATCGACAACACGGTGCAGGAACTGGGCTGGAAGCCCGAGGTGACGATGGAGCAGGCGCTGCGCCGCATCTTCGAGGCGTACCGCGACAAGGTGGTGGACGCCCGCACGCTGGTGGCTGAGCAGTGTTGACCGCTATGCGCAGGTCTTTAACTACGCGGCGACCCCATCATGCTACCGACTAGGGCTTCCTTGAGGGGCTGGAAGAGCCGGTTGGTGATCACCCCGGCGTCGAGTACGAAGATTCCATACTTCTGGACAAATTCCACCGCAGCTCCCGCTGGCCCCGCGTTCACTTTGACTCTCTGTATTTGAGCGAGTGTCGGATGCTCAGGCTGTGCAGAAGGCGGCCTGTCGATGTCGATGGTAGGGCGTGGCGCAGGCCGGTCGGTGGCAGCACCACAAGGGGTATGGGGGCTTCAAGGGCCTCCCCAGAACATTAACGGCAGATTAAGGCGGGCGTCTCGGTGTCGGAGGCGCAACTACCCCTTACGTCGGCTATCGAAAAGAGAGTGCTGCCTTCAGTGTTGCGGGTGCTGGAAACAGCAACTCGATCCTAAATCTTTGCGCCGCAGCGCAGTTTGTCTGCGGCACTTTTTTCCTCATTGGCGGCGAGTCCTAACGTCTGCCCCCCTTCGCGCCCGTACTGAATTAACCATTTCAGAAGTTGGATGTCTCTGCGAGAGCTTCACGCAGTCCACGCAGACGGGATGGGCCATCGACGTGTCAGATGGCGGAACTCGATTATGTTCGTCACGCAGGAGGACGCGATTGCGACGAGTACCGCGAACGCAAAACGCGACAAGGGGGCACTGTTCATCCATGGTCTCGATAGGCAGATCCGGGTGCGAGACTTACGGGTCTATGCCCGTACGACGCGCAGGCCTCCCTCCCGCAGGCGAATAGTCCGTTAGCGAACGGAAACTACAACAACTACCAGGCAGTATGGCTCCCATAGCCAGAGAACAATACCATGCCATCTGCGGCTTCCAATGCCACCCATGTCTATGATGCGCTTGCTGCAGCCCTGCATCGGGCCGAGGAGCTGCTCGACCACCGCGATGTCCTTGTCGCGATCGAGCGCTTCGGCATGGTCCATATCAAAAGTCCCTACGCTGGGGCTACTGTCGATGATCGGTTCGAGTATCGAGATGCAGAGGGCGACATGGTCACCTTGTGGCAACACCTTGACTGTCGGAATACGACGCCGCGCAACAAGTTTGTTCTGGAGTTGCATAGAGCCAACTCAGATCGGCATCGGGTCACCAAGGTGAGTTACTCGATAACGTAGCCATTACATCTGCGCGTCATTCCTGCACAGTGGCGTAATAGGTTTCTTAACGCTACCTTGCAGGATGTGTGCCGTCATACGCGCCCCTTGACGTGCCCGCCGGTTGGTACGGACCATGCAAGGGCAGGAAACCAGAGCTCATGACGAGCGATGGAGCCGATACAGCAAATGAAGGAGGCAAAAATGACGAAGACCAGAGCAATGGCAGCGACTTTTGCAATGCTGGCAGCGGTAATGGCCGGCTGCACCGCAGCCGGCAGCGGAACAGGTTCCGGTTCCGTCGCAGGGTCAGGCAGCGTAACGCCCACCGATTCTCGCAGCAGCGGCACTCACACAGGGACTGCCCCGACGGGCGCCAGTGGTAGTACCAGCGGTAGTGCGAGCGGTAGCGGGGCAACATCGGGAGCGGCTGGCTCGAGGTAGAAGCGCGGCCACATTGTCGCGGGCATCACGAGTGTTGCCGAGATTTGAAGAGCCGCTCCGAAGTGACGGATGCAGGCATGACCCGCTGGGGGAACTACAACTATAACCGACTCGCGCCAAACCTTTCGTTGCCGAGAAATTGGCAATCTTTGCGTTCAGCCACGACCACCCCGGCCGTGGCTTTTTTTGGTCGTGCACGACGCCGCTCCTGCATATCGAACGGCCGTTTGTTCCGTTTCTGCCCTGGGGCATTCTGCCGCGCCGTGCCGGCCGCTGCGATGCCTGATTGTGCTGTCCAGCCGCTGTGGGGGGAGGTACTTGGCCATTGGCAACGCTTCCACGGGAGCGCTATCGCAGCGTCCGTAAGTTAGCGGACCGTGGGCTCTATCTCGGTGGCGATGGCGCAGTGGGGCAGGGCTCGCGAGTGCGCGGAGCGTTCGGCTACTAGCGATCCTCGCGCGCGATCGCGGATTCGTTTAGCGCCACGCTGCATGGGGACCGCGCGCTCACGCGCGGTGGCGGAAGGCTCAAATGGCTGCTCTGCAAAGCCTATAGCTGGCGCGACGCCTACACGGACCGGCAGGCAAATCTGGGCACGGGCGCGGTTCAGTCCCTGACGGCCAGCTACATCGCAGTCCGCCGCCTGTTCGTCTTCCTGCAAAGAAATTCGCGACTCCCGCCCTATGGCACGTAGTCTTAACGATAAGGCAGCCGGTCAACCAAGGGTCCAATCGACCCAATCCTTGGCCCATGCTAGACCCATTTCCTTTGCTTCCCCGATCGTGGGGAAGCACGCGATGGCCCCGGAATCCTCCACACGACGGCTAGCGATGTCCACGCCACCCGAGGCCTCAAATTGCCCGTTGCACAGCTTCCAGACAAATGCGCGCACTGTGTAGCCCTTATAGATTTCCGCAAACATAGAATCTCCAAATAGCCGCCGACGGCGGCGTACCGCATGCGCTTTCGTATGGGAGGAGCTTGCTCTACAAGCTAGCGGTTGACATGTGTGCCTGCGACTGGAAAAAATGCGGCGTTTCTGATAGGCCGGCATTCGGAGAGTTTATTGGAACCGCGTAGTGCGCGGCTCTTTGAGCGCGGCCGCAGTGGTCGATCAATCGGACAAGCGAGGGGGACGAATGTCCGAAAAGGGAGCAAGCTCCCTTTTTCGTGGGCCAACGGATTGCGTCTTAGAGCGCCGCGTCCTTCAACTTCTTCAGGGGACGCACCTTCACCTTTACCGAGGCAGGCTTGGCCGCGAACCATTGCTCCTGGCCGGTGAAGGGGTTCTTGCCGAACCGCTTCTTCGTTGCCGGTACCTGGACAGCAGAAACCTTGAAGAGGCCGGGCAAGGTGAATTCGCCCGCGCCCTTCTTGTGCACTGCGCTCACGATCGTGTTTTCCAGGTGCGCAAGCACCGTCTGAACGGTTTTTTTGTCCAGATGCGTTTGTTCCACTAGGTGTGCGACCAGGCTAGTCCTATTGAACGTGTCTTTCAGCGGCTTCGCCACGGGTGCGACGACTGCCTTCTTGGCCGCTGCGGCCTTTGGTGCGGGAGCCGCCGCTTCTTCTGGCACGGGTTTCGGGACGGCCGTCTTCTTCGTTGCCATGGATCTCCTTAGTCATGTAGTGCCGGACCTTTGCATGCTGGCCGGATCCGTGGAGCTTAGCGAACTTGCCCGGAGTTACGCAATGGGTGCATCGCTAAACTGTCGTGGCCTAGCATCCCAGGCGGTACTGTTGGTCGCGAAGGCTTCGATATTGCTGATGCAGGGTGTCCTGCCACTGAGGCGGGTTGTGCCGCCGCATGGAGGCTTCCACGGTTCGGGCCTGTTCGGCCAGCGCCTCACATACAGCAGCTTGGGGCGGAACCGCGACGGAATTAGTTATCGTGACGCTGCTGGGCGATGCCATCGAGATGTGGGCCGAGCGCGAGGCGAGAAACGCATGCTCCTGCTGACGGACCGAGTCGCTTTTGCCGACGGTGGATACCGTCCCTCCTGCAGCGGTTGGAACGAGTGCAAAGCCATTCGGGCAGTGTAGATCCTGTGTATACAGCACCTTTCCGGGTCGCTGGCATTTGGTGAAGGCTTGCACCATTGCAGCTTGCGACAACAACAACGCAAGCACGGCGCAGCGTATCGCTATTTGTCCCATGCGAAACATGGATCGTTCCGGATAATCCACCGCAGTCCGGCGAGAAGCGCGACGAAGACAGTGAGGGCGTAGGCAGTCCAATAGAGAGTGGTGACCATTTGCTCCCCTATTGTTCAGTTCGTGTAGCCAGGAAGATTGGCTAGCGAGTATGGCCTACCTGCGCAACGAAGGCCTCCCGGCTGAAGTAGGGGCTGGATGGTCTATGGGTAAGTCCATGCGCGGGGAGTCGCGCAGGTACGCCGGACGGCGAATTTGGCTCAGGATGCTGCCAAAAGCGGCCTCGGCTTTCGCGGAGACCCATGCTACTGTTACGGTAGAACCCAAAGGTTCACCGTCTATGGAGGCGTTATGGAAACGACTCGGCGTTTGCTGACCGTTGCCTTGCTGCTAGCCCTGCTTCCCGGGGGCGTGGCCAGGGGGCAATCTCAGAACAATGGAAGCGCGGCGTCGGCGATCTCCGAGGCCGTACAGGAAGGCAGCAACCCATATCGGCCGCCATCCGCGGTCAACCCGGAGAACAAATCGGACGCAAGCTACGAGGACCAGCGCCGCACTCGTTGCGACCAACTGCTGCGCGACATCGAAGAGACCGATCGGAAGCGCACGTATACATCGCCTGGTACTGCGACCACCAGTGCGCAGGGCCGCGCCATTCCCAAGCTTGAACGTGACAAGAGCTTGAAACGTCTGCAGCAAAGCTATAAGCAGAACTGCGCATAAGTCGGCCCGCATTCAGATCGGAAGCGAGAGGATATGCGAGACCGGCTGTCACCGTATGGCTGCCCGAGTTGGCGCGTGGTCGCCGTCACGGACGGATGGTTGTGAAATTAGAGAATATCAAAGGCCCAGAAGGCTATTTGTGGTCGTTTAACAGCTGAGAGATCGCCTCGATAATCCGTGGTGGATGGCATGGTTTCTCGAATACCACATTGAATAGATGTGGATGCTGACGACCAATGTTCGCCTGGGCTGCGGAAAGGAGGATCACGGGGATATCGGCGGTGGCAGCGTTCGCCCGAAGCTTCTCGGCGAACTCGAGCCCCGTCATTACTGGCATCATGAAGTCCGTGATGACGAGGTCTGGACGCTCTTCCGCGATGAGCTGTAGGCCAGCTTCACCATTTGTGGCAGTGCGGACTGACATACCCTCTGCTGCCAGCATGAACGCCAGCGCATCCGCATTCATCTCCTCGTCGTCGATTACAACTACCGCAGCCATGGTTAGGACCCGTGAAAATTCTGGCTCCCTGTGTCGAAGACTGGGGTGATTTCAGGACCGCCGGGTAGCAGCAGTCGGTTTGCGACCTGCAGCCCCCCCTGTCCGATGCTGACGTGATGGAAAGTGGCGTCGAAAGCGCTGTCCCGCATTTTCGCAATACCGATGAACCGGCGATGCTGTCCGTCGATGGTCGCGTGGCGCAAGTACACCAGGTTATCCATCACGCCCGCAAACTGAGGCAAGTGCTCTGGGCCAACCAAGGTTTCCACATCGCGGGCTTCCAGGGACACGAGAGTCGAGACGCCTTGGCCTCGCAGCTCGTTAGCTAGAGCGGTGTAGAACTCAACAAGCCGGGAGGGGTACAGCGCTGCTCGCTGGAAACCCATCATGCCGTCGACGAAAAGTCGATGGATACGATGAAGACGTACAGTTTCCAGAAGTTCGTGGCCCAAGGAATCCAATAAATTTTCTGTCATGGGATTCCAAAGAATGACCAGCGCCCCGGATCGCTCTAACCTCTCAAGATCAATGCCCAGGGCACGCCCCTTGGCTCGGAGTCGCTGCGGGGACTCGTAGAAGCCAAAATAGAGAGCCGGGCTATCTGGTGTAGCCATGCTTAGAAAGTTGAGACCGAAAGTTGTCTTGCCGCTCCCAGCGGGTCCCGTCAACAAAGTGACGGATGAAGGTGGAAGACCGCCGCCGACTAACTGGCCAAATCCCTGTACTCCCGGATCGACGCGCGCCTGAACGGACCATTCTTCGGCCGATGGTGTTCGTAGGAGTGCCTCTAGTCTCGGATAAACATCAATACCCACGCCTGAGATTCTGTACTGGTGCAGACCGCCAAGCGCCTCACTCCCTCGGGACTTGCATATCCGGAGCTGTCGCATAGTGCGGATGCCGGCGAGCTCTTCCTTGAGCTGGATCACGCCATCGACCATGGTGTGCTCGGGGCTAACGTCATCGTGGTGTGCGCTGGTGAGCAGAAGGACTGTGCAGCTGTTAAAGGCTGCGTGGCTTTGCAACTCTGCCACAAAAGTCTTGACGTCCAGCGCGGACTCCGCCTTGTCCTTAGCGATCAGCAATCCGTCCAGTACAAGCAATGTACAGCGATGGCGGGCCAGCTCATTGCGTAATGTGCTTATCAGGGCGCGAAGGCCTTCTTCCTGGAGCACCTTAAAGAGGCTCAGATAGAAAACGTTCCTTCCGATGGTGGCCGGACGGTAGAAATCGAATGTGGCCAGGGACTGAAATAATCTTTCGTGGGACTCGGCCAGTAGCGTGACATACAAAACCTGCTCCCCCTTCATCGCCTGATGAAAGGCTATCTGGTTGGCCAGGATCGTTTTGCCGGCACCCGGACTTCCTTGAACTATGTAGGAGGCCCCCCGCACCAAACCGCCGCAGAGGACCGTGTCCAAGCCTGGTACGCCACTTTTTATGCGAACGATATGTTCTGTCATGGTGAGCAACTACGAATGGATCGCTGGCGAAAACGTGCGCTAGGAAAATATTACATTACAGTACGCGTGGTGCTATATCCAAGGAGAAGCGCTGCGAGAAAGGTTTCGAGCGGTATGGGGAGGGTCGCCGCTCTTGTAGATAAGATCAGGATCCGGTTTTTTCTCCATGACGCTTCAAGCTTGGCGCCCACCGAGGATGACCTTGTTGCCGTGTTGACGGAACGCTCCCGCCGAGGCTCGGCCGATCAAGGTAGTGCCCACTGGTGTGGCCGGTAGTTCCACTCCGCTTGGGCTGAATGTGCGTCGGGAATCGGGCGCATGCAAATTCTGAGATTCGACAACCATGGCGTAAATAACGTAGATGCGTCGTTTTTAAGTCATGGAGTGCGATGCGCCATTCGCGCAAAAGATGTGGGTGGTCTGCCTTGATCAAGCGGCTCGTTTTCTATTTTCAAGCGTGAAAGTCAGGAAATTTGTGACTCATGTGCTTCCAGGGGCATTTCGGACTGCGAAGACGTTTAGCGTGGACAGCCGTGCATTGGGAAGCGAGCGTGCATGCCGTCCATTTCTATGGCATTTATACATTTTCGGAACGGCCAAGCCTCGGCAAGGGCTCATGGGGTCCATCCCCCGCACTTGGCGGATTGCGATCCAGCAAATCGTGACCCGTAATCGGCCTGTTCAGTTCAGAGCCGGCCTTGTATCATGTCTTCTCAAGAGTTTTGAGAATTCTCAAGGAATATGAGAACTGTTGAGAAGAACCTCCCCGATCCGTGGCATTTTGCTCGCCCCGAACTCGCGCAGGCGTATCTGAGCGCGTTCGAACTCGGGCTGTCCGCCGCGCGTGGCCTCTTTGCTCGCCGTCGCATGGGAAAGACTGAGTTCTTGCGTCGGGATCTCTTGCCAGCGGCGGTGGCTGGGGGCTACCTGACCGCGTATACGAATCTTTGGGATAACAGATCCTCTCCGGAAACAGCCCTCGTGGCGGCACTCACCCAGGCGCTGGAGCCCAAAGGCGCGGGTGCGCTGATGGCCAGGCTTGGCGCACCGGTCAAGAAGGTAAAGGCGAGTGCCAAGCTGACCGGCGTAGGGGAGGGGACTCTCGAAGCCGAATTGGGGAAGCCGGGCTCGGACCGGACCATCGCACTGCATGAGGTGCTAAAACAAATAGACCGAGCGAAGAAGCCGCTTCTACTTGTCATCGACGAAGCACAGGTGCTTGCCGGAGCGGACCACAGCGATTTTGCGCACGCTTTGCGGGCCGCGCTTGATATCCGGAAAGATCGCATCAAGGTGATCTTTGCTGGCAGTTCCGAGACAACGCTCCGCGCAATGTTTGCGCGAGCATCTGAGCCGTTCTATAACTGGGCGCCGCTTGAGCCGTTTCCCCTTCTCGGCGACGAATTTGTCGCCTTCACGGTCAAGCTGCTGAACAGCATGGCGCGCCAGAAGCTCACCCTTGAGCAAGGCAAGCGGGCCTTTGAGGAACTACACCGCACACCCGAATTCTTCAAACGATTCATCGAGCGGTACATGATGTACCAACCTCAGGGCGAGGCTGCCGCGCTAGCTTACACGAAGACCTCGGTATTCTCCGATGAGCATTCGCTGGCGCAATGGCGCGACATGAAACCTGCCGATCGCGCCATCTTGTATCTTCTGGCCCGAGGTGAGTCCGACCTGCATTCCGCGGCGACTTTGGAAAGGCTGGGCAAAATGATTGGCAAAGTAGCTACGCGCAACACCACAGGTCACGCACTGAGGCGGTTACTGGCGGCGAATCTCGTCACGCGCCTGGCGATGGGCGACTACCGAATCGAAGACGAAGCGTTCGCCGAGTGGGTTCGTGGCCGGCCCGAGCACGTCGCAGATGCCTGACGACTGCTCATCTACTGTACAAGCAGCCTAGAACTCAAGGGGTTTGAGCCGAACTTCACCAGGCGACTCCTTGCCCATGGGAGATTGAGCGAGCCTGATTCGCTCCTCTAGATCGGTAACGCCTGCGAGCCAAAGAAAACTACTAGCGAACCAATTTCATCGAAGGAGTAGCACGGGGACGCGTCGAGCTACGACTCGTAGCACCCCGGCGCCTTGTCGCTCCGTCCATCGCGGCCGTAATCATAAGCGGGAGCCTTATTCCAAAGGGGCGGAGGGCAATTCGCCGAAGGCTGATCGACGCCGCGAGCATCCTCCATTTGGACTTTAGGAACCTGCGACGCAAGGTAGACAGCCCTGGATGCGAATGCGGCCGCCAAGGTCAGCGCAGTGACAAGAATGGTTTTACCGAGAAATCGAAGCCAGCGGGGCAGCATTTAAATCGTGACCTGTCGGTTCATCAGATGACCCAGCGCAAACCTGCAGAAGCATCGCTGCTGCTATCCGGCCTCATACTGTATGAATATACAGGCATGATCCGGTGAGGGCAAGAAGCCCAACACTGGCGCGACATTTGACGTTACGGCAGGGTAGCGCACCGTGTGCCCGCTCTTGCTCCAACATCGCGCAGTATTGGTCGGGCTACGGATGATGGCTACGGTTTGGAGGAGAAAGGGACAAGTTCGCAAGTCGTGCAATCGATGTCGCCACAGGCCGGAAGCATTCCGGCCTCCGGCCCGTGTTGGTACGACAGACCGGTATTGGCGGCCGCCCAAATGGCGCGCAATTGATCGCGCGAGATGCAATCGAGTGGCCCAGCTCCGAAGCGAAAGATCTCCTTGCAGGCTTCCACCTGCCAGAAAGCGTCGCTATCGAGCCAACGCTCGATAGCGGCCAATGTACGGTCAAGCTGTTCATTGCCATTAGGCTGGTCTACGGGTGGCTGGGAATCGAGGGGCATGGACGGCCTTCAGCATGGTCTTGGAAAGAAATCACTGGCTGTCATAGAGACTCCAGTTAGATACCCTCAAGCTACACCACGGCCAGCAAAGTCAAGCCCAGGCCAGCCAATTTTCCTGTAGACACCGCGTGTAAAGTCGCGCGATTTATGCAACTAACTGCCAAGAGATGCAAACGCCAGGGATCGCCCTGCGGGCGCCCGCGTGTAAGAATAGGGGCTGAGTGCAGCTAGGATTTGCCGGATATTTCGGCCACATTGCGGGAAATGTTACTTAGGAACCGTGACCATCGTGGCCTGCATGAGCGCAATCACCTTGTAGGTGTCGCCGTCTCCGAACGCTCGGATTTCGCCAGTGCAGACCGACAATAGCTTCCCTGCATTCTGGACCCGTCCGATGGCCAGGAATCGCTCGCCCAGTGCTGGGCGCATCAAATTGACCTTGAACTCGGCCGTAACAACCTCTAGCCCACGCTGGGCTTTCGTCAGGGCAGCATAGCCGCACGCGCTGTCAAGCACGCTCGTTGTTGCTCCCGCATGGAGATAGCCGTGCTGTTGAGAGAGATGCATGGAGAAGGGTAGCTCTATGTGTACCTCTCCGCTTGCAACATGGAGCAGCCGCGCGCCAAGGGTCCTCATCAAGCCCTGCGCGTCAAAGCTAATGGCAATCCGGTCGTAGAGTTCGTCCATCGGTGAAGGAAAAGAGTGTCGTCGTTCGTTACGTTACCGTTCCCTGCCAACAAGGACTCCTGAGCGACTTCGTAGGGTGACAACCCAGTCGATTGCTGCTGGCTAATCCGATTGACCGTAAGCGCTCAATTGACGACGTCTGGTATTGAAGGCTGAACGTTGGCAGGCTAGCGTCCGCAAAGACTTTGCGGACGCAAACATGATCCAAGACGAGATTGACCTATTTCCGCTGCAGGCGGTGCGAGTCCGCTCCAATGGGAAGCGCGACTACGAGCCAGCGGCCAAGCGGCGTCTGATTGAGTTCTGTCTTCAATCGGGAGCATCGGTCTCGGGCACGGCGCTCAAGGCCGGTATCAACGCTAACCAGTTGCGCAAATGGATTCGGGACTACCGAGATTCAGTGCAGGCGCGAGGTGCGTTGCCGGCATTCGTGCCGGTTGTCCAGGAGGTTCAGGATTCGCGGCCAATCGAGACACTTGCAAAGGTTGCGGTGCCGCGTCACGAAGCGGCATCAGCGACTGGCGATCCGCCACCGCGGCAAGCGCAACCGCTGGCGCTCTTGAGCGCAAAGCTGCCCAACGGTGTATCACTTGAGCTCGAATGCAGCGAGCGAGACGTTGGGCTCGTAAAGGCAATGATCGAAGCACTGAGTGGAGACCGTTGATGTTTCGGCTCGACGCTGAGCTGCGGGTGTATCTGCATCGCGACGCAGTGGACTTCCGTAAGAACATCAACGGCCTGGCACTGCTGGTCGAGCAGACGCTCGGGCTGGATCCGTTTGCATCGGCTGTATTTGTGTTCCGTAACCAGCGGGCCGATCGCATCAAGATTCTCGGGTGGGATCGCAACGGCTTCTGGCTATTGTTGAAGCGATTGGAGGCGGACCGGTTTGCCTGGCCACGCGAGGCGGCTGTGGCTACGCTGACGGTCGAACAGTTGCACTGGCTGCTCGAGGGAATCGACATCGAGGCGATGCGCCGGCACCCGCACCGAGAATACCATCGCGCTGCGTGAACGCTGTTTGGCGGCAGCGGTCTAACCCGCCATGCCATCCACGCCCGTCACCGTTACCGCCGCCGAGCTGCAACTGTTGCGAGACGCCGAGCGCGAGCTCAAGGCAATACTCGCGGAACGCGAGGCAATCAAGGGCGAACTGCGTGTGATGACGGTCCAGCGAGACCTGCTCTTGGAACAGCTCAAGGCGTTTCAGCGTAAGCTGTTCGCCGCAAAGAGCGAGGCGCGAGGCTCGGAGCAGAAGGACTTGTTCCTCAATGAGGCCGAGGCCTTGGCGACGGCGGCCGCGCAGCCGGCGCAGGAAGAAGAAGGTACGCCCGAGACCGAAGTGGCCGGACACAAACGCAAGAAGCGCGGCCGCAAGCCGCTCGACCCGGCGCTGCCCCGTGTCGAGGTTCGTCACGAACTACCCGAATCGGAACGCGTCTGCCCCCTCGATGGCCAGGCTCTGGTCGAGATTGGCGTCGAGGTCAGCGAACAGCTCGACATCGTGCCGCAGCAGGTCCGCGTGATCCAGCACCAGCGGGTCAAGTACGCCTGCCCATGCTGCGACGGCGGCATCAAGACGACGCCGGCACCGGCGCGCATTATTCCCAAGGGACTCCTTACCGAATCGGCGCTGGCCTGGTGCATCACCTCGAAGTATCAGGATGGCCTGCCGCTGTACCGCCAGGCAGCGCTGCTGCATCGCTTCGGCGGGGACCTCTCTCGCGGCACCCTGGCCGCAAGCATAGTGCGAGTAGGCCAGGCGGTGCAGCCAATCATCAACCTGCTGCGTGACCATCTGCTGGAAGCAGACGTCGTGTACGGTGACGAGACAACGGTACAGGTGCTCAAGGAGCCCGGCAGGCCTGCCCAGAGAAAGAGCTTCCTATGGGCGCAGATGAATGGCACAGGGCCGCCGGTACGGTTGTTTGCCTATAGCCCGACACGCGAGACAAAGCAGGCTACGGCTCTCTATGCCGGCATCAAGCCTGGGGCGGTGTTGATGACCGACGGCTATGCACCATACGACGACGTCGCAAACACCTATCAGTTGGTGCATCTCGGATGCTGGGCACACGCGCGCCGCTACCTGGTCGAGGCGGAGCAAGCCTTGCCCAAGGACAAACGCCCCGACCACCCGGTCACCGGATTCCTGCAGCGCATCGGCAAGCTGTTTGCCATCGAAAGCCACACGCTCAAGATGAAGCCGGAACAACGGCAGCAGGTTCGCGCCGAACAAAGCCAGCCGCTGCTGGCCGAGATCGAAACGATGCTGCTGCAACATCTGCATACCGTGCTGCCGCAAAGCCTGTTCGGCAAGGCGCTGCACTACCTGCATGGGCAGTGGCCAAAGCTCGTGCGCTACATCGAGAACGGAACCTGGCCGATCTCGAACAATCCCTGCGAGAACGCGATTAGGCCATTCGTGATCGGACGGAGAAACTTCCTCTTCTGCGACACCGTGGCCGGTGCCAACGCTAGCGCAAGTCTTTACTCGCTGGTGGAAACCTGCAAGGCCAACGACGTCGATCCGTATCAGTATCTCGTTGCCTTGTTCAAGGCGTTGCCACACGCACAGACCGCCGACGACTACGAGGCTCTGCTGCCCTGGAGGCTCAAGCCCTCAACCGTCTAGCGGATACCGCCGGCGGCCGCAAGGGGCGCCCTTAAAAGACCGCTTACGGTCGAACGCTACGCGCTTTCGCTCTCCCAGTAGTGCGCCCCATAGATAGACGCGCGTGGAGTGGTTGAAGAGCAGTTCGCTTTCGGTGTCGCGAATGAGCTGCGCGACCTCGCGCGCTAGCTGGCTGTCGGGGATGACGACACCAAGACTTTCGATTGCGGGCGCTGCCTTATCCTGCTTCATCGGATTCCTCGCGTTGTTGAGAGCGTGCGATTCCTGCAGCACGCTTGATTTCCGGAGCCCGCCGCGTGAGTCATTGAACCCGAACGGGCCTAGCGGCATGACACCGACAAAATTACACCTCTCCTTGGGTTATGGAAAAGGCCTAAGATTGGACAATTCGAATGTACTATGCGCGTCCATGACAAAGCTTTCTATCGGCCTCGATCGGTCCGGGCGCATCTCTCTATCGGCGCAAATTTACGGCTCGATTCGAGAAGCGATCGAGTCGGGCCAGCTTTCCGCTGGCGCACGGCTGCCGTCCTGGTCTGATCTTTCCACCCAGCTCGGCGTGTCCCGGGGCACAGTGCGGGCCGCCTATGAACGGCTAATTGACGAGCAATTCGTGATCGGCCTTGGCGCGGCCGGCACCCGAGTAGCCGCGCGGCCATTGCCGGCGACGACGGGATGGTCGCCGGAGGCGCCGCCGCTTCCGGATCTGTTCTACGACTTCAGCACAGCGCCGTTGGCGTTCCAAATGGGGGTCCCCTCCCAGGACGCCTTTCCATTCAAGCTCTGGTCGCGCATTCAGGCGCGTGCGGCCCGCCGAGCAGCAGCGGCTCCCGTCGGCTACCCCGACCCACGTGGCGAGCCGGATTTGCGCCAGGAGATCGCTGCGTATCTTGGCGTCTCACGCGGGCTTCGATGCAGCCCCTCCCAGGTCTTCGTCACCGCAGGGTTCTCCGGCGCGCTCAATCTGGCGATTCGCGGGCTTCGCTTGGAAGGTCGCCAAGCCTGGCTGGAAGAGCCCGGCTTTCCGCTCACACGCGCGGCGCTCGGGCTGGCCGGCATAACCGTGGCAGGAGTGCCGGTCGATGTGGACGGGCTTAATGTCGACGCCGGCATTCAGATCGCTCCCGAAGCCGCCCTCGCGGTGGTCACGCCGGGCCAGCAGGCGCCGTTCGGAATGACGATGTCGCTTTCTCGAAGAATCTCACTGCTCGGCTGGGCCCAAAAAAACAATGCCTGGATTGTCGAAGACGATTATCTCGGCGACTTGCAGCTGAAAGGGCGGGCCGCGCCGGCGCTGGCGTCGCTCGATTCGGATGGACGGGTGCTGCACATCGGGACCTTCAGCAAGACGATCAGTCCGGCACTGCGTTTGGGGTTTCTCGTTGTCCCGCCTGCCCTGGCACGCCACTTTGGAGACGTCGCAGCGTGCCTTGCGCCCGCGCCGACTACTTCCGTGCAACACGCCGTTACCGAGTTCATGCACGACGGACACTATCTTCGCCATCTGCGGCGTATGAAACGTCTCTACGCTGCTCGACAGGAATCACTCGTTCGTTGCCTGAAGGGCCTGGCCTCGCAATCGATCAGAGTGCAGGCGGCCGCCGGCATGACCGTCGTGGTCGCGACGCCCCCTTCGGCCTCTGATGTCGATATCGCTGCGCGGGCGCGAGCTTTCGGGCTAGCCCCAGTTCCTCTCTCACCTTGGTACACGAGCCATCCGGCGCAGCAGGGGCTACTGCTCGGCGTCACGAATATCGATGAACGAACCCTTGCGTCCAACTGTTCACGCCTGCTGGAACTGGTTCTCGGACGCCACTGATGGACCCGTGGCGCTAGATCTTTCGTCGCGTCTTGGTACATCGAAAATGTTCATTCATGGTGCTTTCTGAGTAGCCGCCTGTCGCACGACAATTCTGGGAGGTAAATCGGAGCCCCAACTTCCATGAACATTCGACGTATCGTAGAAGCCGTCTGCACAGCTGTGGCCTTTGGCATCGCCCTTCCTGCCAACGCGCATGACACGACGGAGACTGTCACACCAAACTTTCAGCGTGCCATTCCTAACATTCCGGGCAAGTCCTTGATCGCTGTCGTCGTTGACTATGCACCGGGCGCAGCGTCGCAGGCACATAGGCACGCAGGCTCGGCTTTCATCTATGCCTACGTCGTATCAGGCGATATAGAGTCACAGGTCGATGATGGCCCCAAGCGTGTCTACCATGCTGGCGAGAGCTTTTTCGAGGAGCCAGGCGCCGTTCATCGCATAAGCCGCAACGCGAGCGAAACAAAGTCTGCAAAGTTGCTCGCCGTGTTCGTCGCGGACAGCAACGACAGAGTGCTGACCACCCCCATCAAGTAATCCCCTACCTCAAGGAGTAACCTCGTGAGCAAGCGTCTTGACTACGTTCAGATTGCGCCGGAGGGCGTCAAAGCCCTTGGCGGCGTCTACGGCTACGTCATGCAGAGCGATCTGTCGCCGGTTCTCGTCGATCTGGTCTACCTGCGCGTCTCGCAGATCAACAACTGCGCCTATTGCCTCGACATGCATACACGCGACCTGCTGAAAAAAGGCGCTACGGTCGATAAGCTGGCGCTGGTGCAGGCATGGAGGGAAGCGGGCCATCTCTTCGACGAGCGCGAGCGTGCGGCACTAGCGTGGGCCGAATCGGTTACGCTGGTTGCACAGACTGGCGTGCCCGACATGGCCTACGAGGCGGCACGCGCCGTGTTCGATGAACGCGAGCTTGTTGACCTGACCATCGCCATCAGCCTGATGAATACCTATAACCGCATGGCGATCAGCTTCAGGAACACGCCTCAGGCCGTAATGGAGTTGTAGAACGCCGTCGCTTCCGATGGGCGCGACAGCTGCCGACGGGCATGTGCGACGGCAAGACAAGGGGTGTCGTGCAGCGACTCGGATTCTGGAGGGAACGAGCGCCGCCGGACGGCGCGTCCCTTCCATGGCGAGGTGTCTGCGATCGCCCGCCGAAAGGAGCCTTCCGTACTCAGCGCGTTAACGGGATTCTTGACAGCCATACCGTTCTCAATGGAAGCCGGAACGGCAGATGCAGCAAGAATTTCTGATTGACCGAGTATGACTTCACCTGTATAACCGACCTCGCAGGATCTTCAAGCTAGTCTCGCAGCGTCAGTTGCACCCCGTTAGGGCCACTTTCTCTCCATGCATCTTCCTTGATCGTCGTGCCTCGTCTGCATCCTTCGCCGGCGAGAATCTTTAAGGAGTCCTCACATGGAAACCGGTACTGTAAAGTGGTTCAACGATTCGAAAGGCTTCGGCTTTATTTCCCCCGACGCAGGGGGCGAAGATCTTTTCGCACATTTTTCTGAAATTCAAGGCGCTGGCTTCAAGAGCCTCCAAGAAGGACAGAAGGTTCGTTTCGTAGCAGGCAAGGGCCAGAAGGGTCCCGCAGCAACGAAGATCGAGCCAGTCTAATCAGTTTCCTAGATTTATGAAAAAACCCCGCCAGCGATGACGGGGTTTTTTTCATTGCCCCGAGTGCAAACAACATTGTGGACGGCGCTCTTTTGCACTGCGTAGGTTCCTACCGAAGCTCTAGTCTGCAGAAGGCATATCTATGCTCGCAACTGAGGGGCACCCCTCGCCACCGTCTCGTCAGATATCGTTCGTCTCCCGGATCGCGCCGGCAGACGATCGCGTCATGCCAGCGCTGCTTGAAACGCTAAGGTAGCGCGATTCAACGTCCGCGATCGGTTGACCCGCTCGCGGCACTCTTTCAAAGCGTCGCCGGCAAGTCGGTCGCGATACTGCGCCGAAGGAGAGGCGCGGCCGTGGAGCCTTCTAGATTTATTCCGTCACGGAAACTATCGAACCACAAAACTTCACTAGGCTGCCGTCCGGCCGGCGCTGATACTCGATCCGCAGTGACACCACGACGACGAGGAAATCAGCATGAGGAAGACAGCAATTCAAGCACTGGCTGCGGGGATCTTCGGCACGCTGCTGCTGGCGCCGGCTGCGGCGCAGGCGGCGTGGCCGGAGAAGCCGGTGCGCTTGATCGTACCGACCGCGCCGGGCGGCGCACCGGACATCGTTGCGCGCTTGTTTGGCGACGCGTTGTCGAAGCGGCTTGGCCAAGCCGTGATTGTCGAAAACCGGCCCGGAGCGGGCGGCAATATCGGCATGCAGGCGCTGCTGGCCGCGCCGGCGGACGGCTACACGATCGGTTATGGCAACAACGCCACGATGTCGACCAACCGTTTCCTCTATACCAAGCTGCCCTACGACCCCGACAAGCTAGTGCCCATTGTCGGCTTGGTGACGACCTTCAACATCCTTGCGGTGAACCCCTCGCTTCCGGTCAAGACCACGCAGGAACTGGTGGCTTACGCCCGCGCCAATCCGGGCAAGCTGTCGATGGGCTCGGCCGGCAACGGCACCACCAGTCACCTGGGCGGCGAGCTGTTCAAGGTCATGGCCAGCCTGGACATCGCCCACGTGCCCTACAAGGGCAGCACGCCGGCGCTGCAGGATCTGGTTGGCAACAACGTGCAGCTCATGTTCGACAACGTGCCGTCGATCGGGCCCTACGTGGCGTCTAACCGTGTGCGGGCGCTGGCGGTGACATCGAGCAAGCGGTCGCCGCAGTTCCCGGACCTCCCCACTATGGCGGAGGCCGGCCTGAAGGGCTATGAATTGACTGCATGGGCTGGACTGGTGGCCGCGCCAGGGACGCCTGCCGAGGCCCTCGACCGCCTGAACCGGGAAGTCAATGCCATCATCAAGGATCCGTCTTTCCGTGCGCATTTGGACAAGCTCTCGTTCGAACCGGTGGGTGGCACCGCACGCGACTTCCAGCAACTAATCACGACGGAGACCGTCAAGTTCGGCGAACTGGTGCGTAAGAGCGGCGCCAAGGTCGACTGAGGGGGAGCGTCATGCAAAAGCACTATGATCTGATCATCCGCAACGGCGACCTGATCGACGGCACCGGCGCGCCGCGTCGCGCCGGCGACATTGGAGTGTTGGACGGCGAGATCGCCGCGATCGGAAACCTCGTTGCGGCGCGGGCGGACACCGAAGTGGATGCTACTGGGCTGATCGTTGCGCCGGGCTTTATCGACACCCACACACACGACGACTGGATGGTATTCCAGTCCCCGGAGATGCTGCCCAAGGTTACGCAGGGCGTCACCACCATTATCGCAGGCAACTGCGGCATCAGCCTGTTCCCCCTGGTGACTGACGGCATCCCGCCGGCCCCGCTCGACATCATGCGCGGCGGCTACCGCTTCGATTCAGTGCGGGCCTACCGGGAATCATTCGCGGCGCAGCCGGCCGCGGTCAATGTCGCGGTGCTGGTGGGCCAGTCCACGCTGCGCGCCAGGCATCTGCGCCAGCTTGGCTTGCCCGCCAGCGATGTGGAGATCGAAGGCATGCGGCAAGACATCGAGGCCGCGCTGCGCCAGGGCGCGATCGGTGTGTCCACCGGCACGTTCTATCCGCCATCGGCCGCGGCACCCGAGGATGAGATCGTGCGTATGTGCGAGCCGATGAAGCGGCTCGGCGGCGTGCTGGTCTCCCATATGCGCGATGAAAGCGACAACGTCGGCGCATCGATCGACGAGACCGCGCGCATCGGCAAGGCCCTGGGGGTATCGACGGTGATCTCGCACCACAAGCTGGTGGGCAAGCAGAACTACGGCCGCAGCCGCCACACGCTGGCGCAGGTGCGGGGGCTGGCCAAAACCATGCCGCTGTGCCTGGACTGCTATCCGTATGCGGCATCGTCGACTATGCTGCGTCCCGAGCGTGTGTATCAATGCGACCGCATCCTGATTACTTGGTCCGCTGCGCATCCTGAAGCCGCCGGACGTTACCTGGAGGACCTTGCGCAGGAATGGGGCCAATCACGCCATGAAGTTGCCCAGGCGCTGGTGCCAGGGGGTGCCGTGTACTTCATCATGGACGAGACAGACGTGCGCGACATCCTGGCCTATCCCGACACCATGATCGGCTCTGACGGCATTCCTTCCGATGAAACGCCGCACCCGCGGCTGTGGGGCACGTTCCCGCGCGTGCTCGGCTTGTACGCGCGTGACCTAGGTCTGTTTCCGCTGGAGCGCGCGGTCCACAAGATGACCGGTTTGCCGGCACAGCGTTTTGGGCTGGAGCGGCGTGGGGAACTCAGGACTGGCTATGTCGCCGATATGACCGTCTTCGATCCGGCGACGATCCAGGATCGCGCCACCTTCGATGATCCACAGCAGCCTTCCGTTGGCGTGCGGCACGTGTTCGTCGCTGGGGAGGCGACCCTTCGCGACGGCCAGCCGGCCAGCAGCCGACCCGGTCGCTTTGTCACCTCTACCCTGGTAAAGACGCAGGGGTAGCAACTAGCGTCGGTTTGCTTCCGCGCTCTGCTCCAGCAGCCACGCGATAAAGGTCTCCATGGCGGGGCTGTCCCGCTTATCCTCGCGACAGATGAAGTAGTAGGCTTTGGGCGAGACATAGGGCTCGTCGGACAGGCGCAGCAGACGGCCCGCCTTGATGTCGTCTCCAGCAACATACTCCGGCAGCAGCGCCAGGCCCAAGCCGCCGAGGGCAGCCTGCAGGCCCATGGTCAGCAGGCCGTAACGCGAACCGTCATGCGGGTGCGCGAGCTTGATGCCGGTCTGCTGGAGATAGGCCGGCCATGCTTCCAATGCGGCGTTCTGGTGCAGTAAGGGCAGGATTCTCACCGCTTTGGCCAGCGGAGTGCCGGCCGGCATCAATTCACGGGCGCAGACCGGATACAGTTCCAGCGGCATGACCTTCAGGCTGAAATGGCGCGGTGGCGGACCCGCGCAATACATGATGGCCGCGTCGAGCCCGGCGCTTTCGAGGTCTACCGGGCCGACCTTGGTGGTGACGTTGAGTTGGATATGCGGCTGTTCGCGCGCGAACCTGAGCATGCGCGGCAACAGCCAGATATTGCCCAGCGACACCGGCACGGACAGGTTCAGTCGCCCGCCCGAGGCCCGTCCCGATTGCACCTCCATCGTGGCCTCCTCGAGCATGGCAAGGGCCTTGCGCACACTCTTGAGGTACTCCTCGCCGGCAGGCGTCGGCGCCACAGCGCCCTTGCGGCGGTTTAGCATGCGCGCGCCGAGGAAGGATTCCAGCTCGGTGATTTGCTTGCTGACCGCGCTTTGCGTCAGGCACAGTTCTTCGGCGGCGCCAGTGACGCTACCCGTGCGCGCGGTAGTCTCGAATGCAATCAAGTTCGCCAGCGCGGGCAGGTGGCGGCCGTTGGTACTCTTCATGTCGATAGGCTGGGCAGGCAGCCGGGTCCGGTTGCGGGGTGCGTGCCGGTATTGTCGTGCATTCATTCCGGGATGGAAAGATGGATCGACAAAACATCCATTGCCTATCGGGCATCGGCGGGCCAATACTGCTTAAATACCAAATGCTCGACGATGACCCCCAGTTCTTCCGCTGCTCCGACTGACAGTTTCGATCCGTTCGAAGCCTCCCTGCGGGAGCTCGCGGCCGCCATGCGCACCGGCACCCTTTCGGCGTCCGGTCTGGTCGACTTCTACCTCGCCCGCATCGCCGCCTTCGACAAGTCCGGCCCGCTGATCAACGCGATCAGTTGGGTCAATCCCGTCGCCTTGGAAGAGGCGCGTGCCCTTGACCAGGAGTTGCGCGCAAGCGGCCCGCGTGGGCCGTTGCACGGGATTCCCATGGTGGTGAAGGACAATATCGATACCGTCGGCATGCCGACCACTGCCGGGTGCTTGGCATTGTGCGAAGCTTATCCGAGCGCGGATGCGCAGTGCGTGGCGCGCCTGCGCGAAGCCGGTGCTATCGTGCTGGCCAAGGCCAATATGTCGGAGCTAGCTGCATCCAACGGCCGCTTCGGCTACAGCTCCGCCAATGGCCTGACGCTAAATCCCTATCGCCTGTCGCGCAATGCCAGCGGTTCCAGCAGCGGCACCGGCGCGGCAGTGGCGGCCAACTTCGCGGCCTTCGGGCTTGGCACCGATTCATTCGGTTCCGTGCGAGGCCCTGCCTGCGTGCATGCATTGACTGGCGTGCGGCCCACCCACGGGTTGCTCGATGCGGAGGGCGTACTGCCGCTGGCGGCATCGTTCGACACCGTAGGGCCGGTGGCGCGCTGTGCCGCCGATGCGGCCGTGGTTCTGGATGCACTGGCCCCAGGCGCAGGTTTCAGCGGCACGCCAACATCGATGCCCGGCCGCAGGCTGGGCGTCGTGGCCGACTTCGCGGGCGGCAATGACGAGATCGATGGGCTCTTCCTTGCGGCGACGCAGACGCTGCGTGGGGCGGGCGCGGACACCATACCCGTACGCCTGCCAGCGGGTGCGCGCACGCTATACACCGACCTCCTTGGCGATATCGCCCGCGCTGAATGGGTGTTCGGGCTCGATAGCTGGCTGGAACGATTGCCTGGCGGCGCCCCCGCCGACACCTCTGCGTTGCTTGCACGGATGGCCGCAACGGATGTCCGCCGTCCGGTGAACCCGCTTACCCTTCTCGCGCTAAGGCAAGCGTACGAGACACGAGACCTGCCACCGCGAGCCGATCGCCAGGCGGCTCGCCGCTTTGGCGCCATGCTAGACGAGATATTCCTTGCCAATGGGGTGGAGGCATTGGTATTCCCCACGCTGTCATGCCCCGCATCGCCGCGCTTCGACATGGTCGATGCGACCTACCACTGCCGCGCCGAACAGCCCCTAGCGCCGATGCATATGGCGAGCGCCGCCGGCTTTCCGGAGATCAGCGTGCCGATGGGATTCACGTCGGCCGGCGTTCCCGCTGGCGTATCTTGGCTAGGCCGGGCAGGCAGCGATGTGCTGCTCTTGCGGCTGGCATCGGCCTTCGAGCAACTGACCCGGCACCGCCGTCCACCGGCCAGTACGCCGCCGCTGCGGCTTGGTTAGACTGAACGCGACACAGGCATCGCAGTAACCTACGTAGCAGCATTCGTAAAGTCGTCGATCTCGCCCCGTAAGACCGAGCGGGGCGTACACCCTGCCAATCCATGCCGCCGCGCTCATCGTGCAACGCAAGCACCAGTGCGGCCGGATTGTGCGGCATGCTTCTTCCGACATTTGATTCCGAACTACGACACTAGGATAATCGGCCACACGTACTGTTCTGGCTTTGCCAAAACGCCATACGGGCAGCCATTCAAAGGTGTCCGCTCGGGGTGCGGCTTGTGCGGGTTCGAAAGGGGTGACGGTAGGGCGGTGGTGCTGGTCGTTGCCACCTAGCGGGTAGCACGGCGGAGCGAGATACTTGCCGCGGGCGCCGTCTTAAAAGGAATAGCTGGTTGGCTGCCAGTTAGTAGCTCCAGGATGCCCCATTGCGAGGGGTAGGGCGCCACGTCGCAGAACGACCCTGTGGCGCCCTCCGGCGGTCTTCTCTGTGAATGACCGAAATAATCGGGCGTCTAAGGGTGGTCTTGCCGTGCGCGGCAACTCCAAGGCCCACCGCTTAATAGGCCCGGGCTAGATATCAGCCTGCAGTCCTGCGTAGACCATTCTCGTAAATTGATCGCCGTTGAACACGAAGTTTCCCCATTTGGCGTCGAAGTTTGCCGTTGGCTTGGCAGCCACAATTTCCTCGAGCGTCTTCCCGGCCTTCTTGAGCGCCGCTACGTTGTTGCGCACGGTCACCAGCATGTCGCGAAACTCAATGAGCTGAGCGCGAGTGCCTACAGTCCCACGCCCCGGAATGACAATCGTGCGGGAGGTCGTCCGAGCTACCGCCTTGCTGGCCCATGCGATCGCGCCGTCGATGCTTCCCCCATCTTCGTTGTCGATATACGGATAAAACCCGTTCCAGAAAGTGTCGCCCAGCACCAGCACGTCGGCGTTCTTGAAGTAGACCCACAAATCCCCGTCCGTATGACCTTGGCCGAAGTTCTCCACTCCAATCACAGCACCGCCAAAGTTGAACGTCATTTCGCCGTCGACTAGCAGCGTTGGGCGTGCTGATTGTTGCACGGGGTCAAATGTCCAGTTCCAGGCGTTCACGTGTGTTCTTTCGGTAAGATGCCTGTAGGTATTCCTTTGTGCGACGATCGTGGCCCCTGCCTCGTGCAACCATGCATTCCCGTCCGTGTGGTCCCAGTGCCAATGCGTGTTCACGACGTACCGGAGCGGGCGCTGTCCGATTTCTTTGAAGGCCGCCTGCAGTTTCTCCCGTGACTTGCTGATGCCGGCATCGACCAGGAAGTTTCCTTCCCGAGTCGCGAGCACAGTGATGTTGCCCCCCGAGCCCATCAGTACGGTGATATTACCCCGCAGCGGCTTCTTGACGAGATCGTCGTCGGCACGGCGCAAATACCTTGCGCCCGCCCCAGTATGAAAATAGTCGTCGGGCAACACCTTCGTGCTGGCAACGCTTGCCTGGATTGCATCGGAAGCCGATGCAGCGAAGGGTATGAACGCTGCGGCCGCGAGGCTGATTCCTATCGGCAAGACGCTGGACACGATATTCGTGGTTGCTCGGGACTTCTTGAATTTGGAAGGGATGGTCATCTGTTACGTGTTGTGCAGTGTTGCCTTCGAGGTGGCTGAGGCCCGGTCCGGTCGGACGGGTTTTTTGCGAATTCGGCCGTGGGATTACCGACCGGCCGCAGCAGAAAACCCGAATAGGCGGGCGAAGTCCTGCACAC
This sequence comes from Cupriavidus sp. H18C2, assembly GCF_049393795.1. Lineage (NCBI taxonomy): Bacteria > Pseudomonadati > Pseudomonadota > Betaproteobacteria > Burkholderiales > Burkholderiaceae > Cupriavidus > Cupriavidus sp. H18C2. Next base: position 111,681 of record NZ_CP186012.1, read on the forward strand.
GTTCGCGTGGCATCCTGGTCTGATTGACCTCGGCTTCGGGTTCGCCGAAGCCCAACGACATACCGAAAGCGGTAACTTCCTCGGCAGGCATGCTCAAGTACGATGCAATCTGCTCGTGGAACGGTGCGAAGGCGACCTGGGGGCATGTGTCAATGCCTCGCGCTTTCGCGGCAATCATGAGGTTCTGCGCGAAAAGCCCGATATCGATCCAACTGTGGGGTTTCAGTCTGCGGTCTATGCTGAAAATTAGTCCCACCGGAGCACCAAAGAACGAGAAGTTCCTTTCGGTCTGGCGCGAGCGGGCCGCCGTGTCGTTGCGATCGATACGAAGCGACGCGTAGTAGCGCGCGCCGAAATCAATCAGTCTTTTGCGAAAATGTTCGGGCAATGGCTCGGGGAAGTGAGCAGGAGCAGTAGCTGCCCCAGCTCTGTAGGCAGCGACCAGGATGTTGGCAAGTTCGTCCTTGACCGCACCTGTAACCACGTACACGCGCCAGGGCTGAATGTTGGCCCCGCTTGGTGCGGTGGCTGCTTCCTGCAGGATCTGTTCGACCGTTTCCTGACACACGGGGTCTGGCTTAAACGCACGGACTGAACGCCGCGAGGACACTACTGAGGCAACACATTGCGCGATCGCCTCCTGAGACCATTCACTCGCTGTCTTCACCATGACTCACTCCTGCGGGGCTTCGTGATATGAAATACGCCCCGAAGGTAAGAAGAACAGCGCGATCACGGCGCCACCCTTTGCTTCGGGGTAGTGATGGCTCCCGGGAGCCGGGGCGGTCCAGCCACCCGCACACCAACCATTCGGGCCGTTGAGTGCCGCCCCGGCGTTCAAAGGAACGACCATGTTGAACTCCCCATACGGATGGCCGTGGTATTGCCCCCGAAAGCGACCATCCGAGTGTCCCTGGGCATTGCCAGCGCTGTCCATGTACACGGCAGTAATGCTGAAGTGCAGCGTGCGTTCGGAGGGCTCCGCGATGCGACTACGGCGATAGGTTGAGCCTTCAATGTCAATATTGGCCGCCCAGCCATCCTCCACACCCTTGCGCACAAGCGAGGCCAATGTCTTGTAGAGCTCGCTGTCAGGTCCGTATTTTTGGTTGAGCCAACTCTCCACCTCGGTACCGGTGGTGAGGTCCTTCACTTCCTCAAGGAAGGGGATGCATCGCTCGATCAGTGCTTCGCGATCGTTTTGCAGCGTTTCTGAAGTCATGGTTCGCCTCCTGTCCAATATTGGAAGCCATGATGCGCCGCCATTGAATGGAATGGAATTGATGTCTGTGCAACTGCATAATGAGCGGCATTCAATTACGGGGCGCCATCATGAGCATCGGACGCACGGACCTGAACCTTCTGAAAGTATTCGAGGCCGTCTATGAAGAGCGGAATCTGATCCTGGCCGGTAAACGTCTGCACCTCACGCAATCTGCGGTCAGCCATGCGCTACGCAGGCTGCGCGAGCTGGTGGGGGACGAGCTTTTCATACGAAGGGGCAAGGGCATGGTTCCGACCGGCCGTGCCATGTCGATGGCGCCAACGTTGCTGGATTCGCTTCGCAGGATCGAAAATGCTTTGGGCACGGAACCGTTCTCGCCAGGTCAATCCAAACGCAGATTCGTGATTGCGGCGAACGATCACGTCACTGAAGTAATCGTTGCGCCACTCTCCCGCCTGCTGGAGAAGTTGGCGCCCGGCGTGGACCTCGTCATTCGGCCGTCAACGCGACTGGATCTCGCGGAGCAGATCGACTTGGGCCGTATCGACATCGCTATTGGCATCTTTTCCCAGGTTCCCCCTCGGCTTAACTCGTGCGACTTGATGTCTCTCGGTGAATCGATCTTGATGTGCAAAGGACATCCGGCCTCGCGAAGAAAGCTCAGGCTCGAGGATCTGGCGAAGTACCCCCTTGTCACACTGTCAGTAGGCGGGCAGGAGGAAGGGGCGATAGGTGGATTCATCGTCGAGCGCGGGCTGGCTCGCCAGTCGGAGATGTTCGATCGACGGGCGTTGGAGGAGGCGCTCCTTGCGTGTGGAGAGACGCCGCGACTAAGAGTCACTACCCCACACGCGCTCGCCATTCCCGCCCTGCTTCGCCAGACCGACATGCTGTCGATCGTGCCAGCGTCGCTTGCTCTCGCACTCGCGGACCGGGGGGGTCTAGCTCGTCGCGTACCACCTTACCCATCACGCACCGAAATCATGCGCGCGGTCTGGCATGGCCGGGACGATGACGATGTGGGGCATGCCTGGCTGCGCGAGATGATTTTGAAGACCGCAAAGACCTCAGAGAAAGCGCTGAAATAGTCCGCTTGCCTCTCTCATAGTCGGAAGTTGGCCGATTGGCTCATATAGCGTTGCCACATGCGTCAGTCGTGGTTCGTCGCGTCGATTTTGAATGGCCGAGCACTTTCCGTGCACGTAGAATCTTCTGTTGCCCTCCTGTGGATGGCGCTAGCGGTGGCTGCCATGCCAATGCACGTATGCCTTCGAGGGCTAGCATCGTTGCGTCGGTGCGGCAACGCCGGCGTGCAGGAGGTGACGCTGACTAGCGTGGGCGAGCGCAAGCGGATCCACGGGTATTCGGAGACGGACCGGAAGTAGAGTGGCTATCCGCCGGCCTCTGAATCGCCGGGCGACAGGAAATGGGCCCGGTACTGCTGCGGCGTGATGCCGAGCCGCCGCTTGAAGACCTGCCGCATCGTGTGCGCATCGCCAAAACCGCATTGGCTGGCGATGCGCTTCAATGGCACGTGGCTTTGCTCCAGTAGCACGCGCGCTGCATCGATCCGCGCACTCTCGACGAATACCGCGGGCGTCATCCTGGTCTCCTGCGCGAACACGCGCGCGAAGTTGCGCAGGCTCTGCCGGGCGACGCCGGCCAGCACGCCGACGCTCAGATCCTCCGCCAGGTGTTCCCGCACGTACGCCTGCACCTGTGCCACCGGCGACGCGTACTCGGTGTACGGCATCAGGTAGGGACTGAACTGCGACTGGCCGCCGGCGCGCTGCGTGAAGACCACCAGCCGCTTGGCCACGTCGAGCGCGATGGCCTTGCCATGGTCCTGCGCCACGAGGTACAGCGCTAGGTCGATGCCTGCCGTGACGCCGGCCGACGTGTACAACGCGCCATCCTGCACAAAGATGTTGTCCGCCACGACGTTCGCATCCGGACACAGCGTGCCTAGCGCCGTCGCCGCGTTCCAGTGCGTGGTGACCGTACGCCCGGCCAGCAGGCCGGCATGGGCGAGCACGAAGGCCCCGTTGCAGATCGACCCATGGCGCCGCGCCGCCGTGCAGAAGCGTCGCAGCCATGTGTAGACATCGACGTCCCAGGCATCGCCCTGCAATCCAGCGCCGCCGGCGGCCAGGACGAGGTCGTACTGCTGCTCGCCAGGGGCGACTTCCGAGTAAGCGTGATGCGGCTGCAGGATCAGACCGTTGCAGCAGGCGACGGGGCCCGGCTCGGTGCCGATCACTGTCAGGACATAGCGTTCGTCGTGCGGAAGAAATCGGTTGGCCTCGGCAAAGACGTCCATAGGGCCGGTCACGTCCAGCGCCTGAACGCCGGGGAAGACCAGCAGCGCAATGTGTCGGGTCATAGGGTGGCTGGAGCGCCGCGGCTCCGGATTGGCAAAGCTGGCCCAAAGATAACGGAAAGGACCCACCCGCGCCACCGCCGAAAGTCACCGCTATTTGGCCGAATTCGTACGCACGCGGCGCTAGCTTGCGGCACCGGTTCTGCGCTATGCAACCGGCATCTTCTGCCGGCTGGCGCGGCGATGCCCGGCCCGATCGGCATCACATGCCGGGATGCGGTGCGTAGAGTCTCCGAAAACACTACGGAGACAATCAATGAACAACCTGCGGCGCGTCCTTCTGATCGCACCGATTGCCATGGCGTGCACCGTGGCTGCGGCGCAAACGACACCTGGCTACCCCAGCAAGCCGGTGAAAATCATCGTGCCGTTCGCACCGGGCGGCACCACCGACCTGCTGGCCCGGATACTCGCCCAGCGCATGACCGTGGCATGGGGCCAGCCGGTGATCGTGGAGAACCGGCCAGGCGTAGGCGGCACCATTGGTGCCGGGATGGTGGCGCGGTCGCCCGCCGATGGCTACACGTTGCTGCTCGGCACCGTCCATCACACCATCGCGCAAGCGGTGTACAAGAACCTGCCCTACAACTTCGGGCGCGACTTCGCGCCGGTCAGCGTGATGGCGATGGTGCCCAACGTGGTCGTGGTGAATAACGCGGTACCGGCGACCACCATTGAGGCATTGGTGGCGCTGGCCAAGTCCCAGCCCGGCAAGCTCAATTACGGCACGGCCGGGGCCGGCACCGCCCATCACCTGATCGGCGAGATGTTCAAGACGCGCGCCGGCGTGGACCTCGTCCACGTGCCCTACAAGGGCAGCGGGCCTGCGGTGGCGGACCTGATGGGCGGCCAGGTGCAGGTGATGTTCGACACGCTGACTTCGGCGCTGCCGCAGATCAAGGCCCACAAGACCCGGGCGCTGGCGGTCACCACTGCCCGGCGTGCCTCGGCCATGCCCGAACTGCCGACCCTGTCGGAAACCGTGCTGCCGGGGTTCGACGTCGGCACCTGGTTCGGCATCGTGGCCCCGAGCGGCACGCCCGCGCCCATTGTCGACAAGATACAGGGCGAGATCCGCCGCATGGTCGCCGCGCCCGAGGTGCGGCGGCAACTGCACGACATTGGGGCCGAGCCCGTCGGCAGCACGCCCGCGCAAATGGGTGCACAGATCAAGGCCGAACTCCAGGCGTACGAGACGCTCGCAAAGCAGGTCAAGCTCGTCGTCGAGTAAGTCACCGGCCACTTCCGTTTTCACCACTACTGGAACCACATACCCATGCCATCGAACAGGGAACCCCGTACGCTTTACGACAAGCTCTGGCAGAGCCATCTCGTGCACGTGAACGACGACGGCGAAGCGCTGCTCTACGTCGACCGTCACCTGCTTTACGAAGTGACCAGCCCTCAGGCCTTCGAAGGTCTGCGCGTGGCGGGCCGTGCGCCGTGGCGCCCCGAAACTGTGGTCGCCACGGTGGACCATAACGTGCCCACCACTCGGGCCGAACGCACGAGCGTTGACCGCATCGCCGATCCCTTCTCGCGCCAGCAGTTGCAGCAACTTGGCAAGAATTGCCGAGAATTCGGCATCTCGGCATTCGAACTGGGCGATGTCCGCCAGGGCATCATCCACGTCGTGGGTCCGGAGCAGGGTGCCACCTTGCCCGGCATGACGGTGGTGGCCGGCGATTCCCATACCAGCACGCATGGCGCATTCGCGGCGATGGCATTCGGGATCGGTACGTCCGAGGTGGAGCACGTGCTCGCGACGCAATGCCTGGCCATGCGTCCCATGAAGACCATGTGCGTCAAAGTGGAGGGCAAGCTGGCCACGTCTGTCACCGCGAAAGACCTGATCCTGGCCATCATCGGCCGCATCGGCATGGGCGGCGCCACAGGCCACGCCATCGAGTTCGCGGGCAGCACCATCGCGGCGCTGTCGATGGAAGGCCGTATGACGCTGTGCAACATGGCTATCGAAGCTGGCGCGCGGGTTGGCTTGGTAGGCGTCGACGACACCACGATCGACTATCTGCGTGGCCGGCCGTACAGCCCGGCCGGCGCCGAATGGGACCGGGCCGTGCTCCATTGGCGCACGCTGGTCAGCGACGCCGGCGCCCGCTTCGACCGCACGGTGGAGATTGATGCGAGCACCATCCGGCCGATGGTGACGTGGGGCACGTCGCCCGACATGGTGGTCGCGGCTGATGGCCGAGTGCCAGACCCGGCCCGGGAGCCCGATCCGATTCAGCGTGCGAGCATGGAAGTCGCCCTGGCCTACATGGGGCTCGCGGCAGGCACGCCCATGCGCGACGTCGCGATCGACAAGGTCTTCATTGGCTCGTGCACGAATTCGCGCATCGAGGACCTTCGCGCCGCCGCGGCCGTCGTGGCGGGCCGACGCGTAGCCGATTCGGTGCGCCTGGCCTTCGTGGTGCCGGGCTCTGGCCTGGTGAAGGCGCAGGCCGAAGCCGAGGGGCTGGACGGGATCTTCCTATCGGCCGGCTTCGAGTGGCGCGAGCCGGGCTGCTCGATGTGCCTGGCGATGAACGATGACAGGCTGAGCGAAGGAGAGCGGTGCGCGTCGACGTCCAACCGCAACTTCGAAGGCAGGCAGGGCGCCGGCGGGCGCACCCACCTCGTGAGCCCGGCGATGGCCGCCGCGGCAGCCATCGCCGGCCATTTTGTTGATATTTCCCGGGAGACACGTTGAATGGAACCGTTCAAGACGCTAGACGCGGTGGTGGCGCCGCTGGATCGCCGCAACATCGACACCGATGCCATCATCCCGAAGCAGTACATGAAGTCGATCTCGCGTACCGGCTTCGGCCAGCACCTGTTTGACGAATGGCGGTATCTGGATCGTGGCCGCCTGGGCCAGGACGCATCGACGCGCCCGCTGAACCCGCGTTTCGTGCTGAACCAGCCTTGCTATGCGGGCGCGCAGATCCTGCTGGCCCGCGAGAATTTCGGCTGTGGTTCAAGCCGGGAGCACGCACCGTGGGCGCTGCGGGATTTCGGCATCCGCGCACTGATCGCGCCGAGCTTTGCCGACATCTTCCACGCCAACTGCTTCAAAAACGGCATCCTGCCCATCGTGCAACCGTCGGCAGTGGTGGACGACCTGTTTCAATGGGTCGGCCAGCAACCGGGCTGCACGCTTCAGATCGACCTCCAGGCGCAGATCATCTCACTGCACGGCCGCACGATACCGTTTGACATCGCCCCAGGGCGCAAGCACCGCTTGCTGCACGGGCTGGACGACATCGCCGTGACGCTGCAGCAGGCAAATGCCATCCGCGCCTATGAAGCCAAGCGCAGGGTATCCGAGCCTTGGCTCTTCGCCTAGGGGGCATGGGGACTTGGCGCGGCCAAGATTTCCCGTTGCTGCCACGATGTGATCGAGCTTCCGCGCGGCTGATAGCTCTTCGCCGATCGAAGTTTCTTCGGAATGGACAGATTGGCCGAAGTTCGACGACGCATCTTTCGATACGGCCGTTGGCAGGCCCCGGCCGTCGGAGTACCGGAGCTACCACGCCGCAGCCAGAGGTTCGGCCGAAGCGGACTCCCTGATTTAGCCCGTACACAAGGACTGTCGAGGCTTTGCGCAAGAAACTTAGGGGGCAATTTCAGATGTGGGTACGGGCGCTTCCCGACCTCAAACGCGTGATCGCATAACACCCGGGCCAGGCTAGCCCCGTAGACGCCGGTCCCTTCCACTCCAATGCGACACAAGTCCGCCAAATAGAAGTCGGGCGGTACGGTACAGCGCTTGACCGCTTGGACGTGCAGCCTATGCTGTAGAAGAGCCGTCAAAATCGACGCTATTCTTATGAGGATCGGCTGCTGAAGGATGGCGGGACGCAGCGCCAGCGCACCGTCCCGCAGGTCAATCGCGGACCGCGCATGGTTCGCAGTCGAGTAGCGCTCGTAGCATCTGCTCATTTAACACTAACGATCCAGCCCCGGAGGAATCCGTTCCCGTGATTGCATGCTTTCAGCGCAGCGGATCGGTGCTGCGACACAGTGCGGCGCTACTGCCATGGCTTTGCCTCCAGGCCATGCTCGTTCCAGTCGAAGCGTTAAGCATGGAGTTCCGCTTCTATCAACAGCCCGAGCTTAACCGGCGAATGATCATAGCGGAAGGACGCATCGATGAGGGCGATGCCGACAAGCTTCGCGCGGTTGCGCGACTCGCGGACCGCGATGACGACGGACTTGTGACACTGATCCTGAACAGCCAAGGCGGCAACGTCGAAGCAGCGTTCAGACTCATCGATGTCATGGACAAGATTCGCGTCTATACCGTTGTTCCAGACAACGCTCAATGCGCGTCCGCCTGCGCTTCGATCTTGTTTGTCTCCGGGGAGCGCCGCGGCATTCTGGGATCGGGAAGGCTGGGATTCCATAGCTGCTACAAACGGACTGGACAGTCCTACGTGAGCGATTCGCTCTGCAACGAGATCGTTGCCGCAAACGCAATGCAACGAGGCGTCAGTCATGCCGCCATCAACCGCTTTGTCGCCGATCACGGAGCGCGCGACATGGCTTGGCTCGGACGCGTCGCCTGCAGATTGTTGCAAGGACTATGCAAGCCCGGCAAGTTGGAGGATCTTCCGGAAACCCGCGACGCCGTGATGCGCAGCCTAGATTGCAGCAAGCTAAATTCCACCGTTTTTCAGCTAATCTGTGGTGACGCTGAGTTGGCTCGCGTCGATCGCGACCTCGCCGATCTATACAGGGAAAAGCTGTCTGAAAGCCGCACCAAGGCGGCAATCCGAGACGATCAACGTGACTGGGTAAGGCGTTCGCGCAATCAATGTACGGACAAGACCTGCTTGCTTCGTGCATATAGGCTTCGCATCGAGGAACTGCGACGGGCGCGGTAGCGATAGCGCTTTTGCGGACGCACGCAGAGTGCTTCTGTTCCGTCCGTCTAGTCACCCCTGGTTGCGGAACGTGCGCCAGTCTTTAACACCAATTGATCACCGTGCGATCGCCGCTGTGAGAGACAGGAGCTAACGGAATCGGGCAGGCGATGGCGAAGCGGACGTCACAAAATTGTCTCCCCCTGGCTTGCCCTCAATTGAAACTCCGGGGGCACTGGAACGCCCACGGTGTCCTGAGCCCAAGGTCCAATGGCAAGCCAAGCGAGCATCGTGCAAATTAATGTCGGAATTGTCGGCTCCGTGCGGTCCTTGTGCGCAGCAAGCGACATCCGAGGCGACCACGGGAGACGGAAGATGAACACGCGGGGAGCAATGGCGAAGGCCGTTACGGTTGCGATTGTGTTCCTGAGCAGCATCTCAGCCGCAGCTACTGAGCAGGCGCAGCAGCGTCGTCAAGGCAGGGATGTGCGCCAGGACACGAGGCAAGATGCACGGGAGAATAAGCAGGATTGCCGGGCGGCAAACCAGCAGAGCAATTCACAGTGCCGCCAGGACAAACGGCAAGCGAAGCAGGGCGGGCGTCAAACGGCTCGCGACATTAAATACTAGATGGCTCGGCACGCTCTCAGCGTGCGCAAACGTCGCTTTTATACCGTTCAGATCATGCGACGTGTTAGATAGGTCTGGCTAGCTCCCATCGGACGCCACGGTCTTGTTTGTGGCGTTCGGCAGGCTTGTCAAGGTCACACCCCTTGACGTTTATCGTGCGCCCCCTCGGCAAATCGGTTATCCCACGCCCCGTCTCAACCCTCGAACGCGACCACTGCTGGTCCTTTAGTCGGGCCAACCTGCAGCGGGACTTGTCGACACTCGCGGCGATTCCAGGCCAATCGACGTCATTCTCCACGTCCCAGTTGCATCGGCCGGGAAGAGGAACAGAAGCCCGCGCCGACATGTAGACGGCACTTTGGGGCAGAGAGCGCGCTTGCACCACTGCGACGGCAGCCTATGCTGAACGAGAGTCGTAGCCCCAGCTTGGCGCTCTCTTTCGCCTGCCCCAAAGTCGCTGGGTAGGCATAGCCGTGCAAGACTCGAAAGTGAACGGTGCAACGTGATGCAAACTCCTCGCAAGTGGCTTCGGTCCGGACTTGTCGGCGTGGCTCTGTGGCTGTCCGGCACGCTTTCGGTCCTAGTATGGTCCGCCCCGCCGTCCGCACCAGCGTCTGCACCACCAGCCCCGAACACCGCCAGAAGGCTTGACCTGACCGTGAAGCCCTGGCGGGGCGACTTCGACGCGATGCTCGAACGACGCGTGATCCGGGTGCTCGTCCCATTCAGTCGCTCGCTCTACTTTAATGATCGGGGGCAGGAGCGTGGGCTAACCGCCGATTTCGCGCGAGACTTTGAGCGATTTATCAACAAGACTTACGCGGGCAAACTGGACAAGCGGCCCGTGACAGTGGTGATGATCCCGACAACACGGGACCGTTTGTTGCCGGCCCTTAACGAAGGTCTTGGAGATATCGCCGCCGGCAACTTGACCGTCACCGACGAGAGATTGAAGCAGGCCGATTTCGTTACAGCAAGCGCGCGTAAGCCCACCCGGGAATTGATACTGACGGGGCCGAAGTCGCCAGCGCTCACCACCCTCGACGATCTGAGCGACAAGACTGTCCACGTGCGCCGCCACAGCAGCTATTACGAAAGCTTGAACGCGCTCAATGGCCACTTCCGCCAATCGGGTAAGCCGCCGATGAAGATCGTGCTGCTGCCCGATGCGCTGGAGGACGAGGATGCGATGGAGATGATGAATGTGGGCCTTCTCCAGATTCTGGTGGCGGACGACTGGAAGGCGCGCATGTGGGCGCAGATGCTGCCACAGGTAAGAGTCCACGAGAACATCGCCGTGCGCGAAGGTGGCTATGTGGGCTGGGCCATACGCAAGCAGAGTCCCCAGTTGCAGGCGGCCGTCAGCGACTTCTATGAAAACTACATCAGGAAGCAGAGCATCGCAGAGATCCGCCTGAAGCAGTATATGCAGGGGATCAAGCAGATCCATAACAACTCTGAGAGCACCGAGCTCAAGCGGTTCACACAGACGGTCGCAATTTTCGAGAAGTACGGCCAGCAGTACCGCTTTGATCCCCTGATGTTGGCGGCGCAGGGCTTTCAGGAATCGCAACTCAGGCAGGACGCTAAGAGTCGGGTTGGCGCGGTCGGGATCATGCAAGTGATGCCCGCCACCGGCAAGGAGTTGAACGTTGGTGACATCAAGGTGGCTGAGTCGAACATCCACGCCGGAGCCAAGTACCTGGATCAACTCATGAGCCGTTACTTTCAGGACGCCAAGTTCTCCGAGGTTGACCGCCCGCTATTCGCGTTCGCCAGCTATAACGCGGGGCCGGGAAACATCGCGAAAATGCGGAAGCTGGCGGTAGATCGCGGGCTCAACCCCGATGTCTGGTTCAACAACGTCGAGATTGTCGTAGCGGAAAAAATTGGAGTGGAGACGACGACATACGTGAGGAATATTTATAAGTACTATGTGTCTTACCGGCTGCTCAAGGACGCTGAGACACAGCGGCAGCGTGCGGTACAGCAGATCAACCGCTGACCGCATCGGTTAATGCGCGTGGGAGTGCTTGTCCGACCTGTGATGGCGGTGGTGTGCGCAGTGTTCGCTTGCTGCGAATTACTCGCAAGCACAGGTAAGGTCCGCGCGATATCCAGCTGAGTTGAATGCCGCTTCACCAGAGGAACCGAGCAGTCCAGCTTCGCGCCTGAGACGCGAGATAGCCACCGGCAGAAGAAAGGCATTCGCCGTCGCCCGGGATACGATGTCGGGCCAGACTTGCGCCTTGCAACGCGGTCGGGGACGCATTTACGGGGATTCCTATCCGAGGAACTGGCATCTAAAATCGGAGCCGTTGGGCTGAGGGCAAGTACGGACGCGCGACCACTTCCCCCCTGATGAAGGGGGGGATTGAGTCCCGGCTGCGCCGAGCCATCCAAAGGGCTTGCAAGGGCAACGAGGCACCGCCGAGACGTCCTGTCTTCGCAAGACGGAATCCCAGGATACCCCGCCTTTCCTCCTTACGAGGCGGATGCTTGTGTGCACGATAATGGCCGAAGAGCTCGTTACTAAGGAACTCAATGCGCATTCCGCCAATGAAGAGCATCGTTGCCTTTGAGAGCGTTTCGCGCAACCGAAGCGTCAGTAGGGCAGCAGAAGAACTTGGTTTGACTGCGTCGGCGGTCAGCCATCAACTGGCCAATCTGGAGGAGGCTATCGGCCAGCCGCTGTTCTTTCGCCAAGGCCGGGGTCTTGTCCTTACGCCCGTCGGTGAGCAGTATCTCCGGGACATCACCGGAGCTCTCGCGGAGCTCAACAGGGCGACCGAGCGTGCCTCCACCCCTGCAGCAATTGACATCCTGCGCGTTCATACCAGCCCAAGCTTCGGACTTATGTGGTTGCTTCCGCGGCTGGGGTCTTTCCAGGCTGACAATGGCGATATTCAGATTAACCTGTCGTGCTCCTACGAGGATGTGTCCTTCACCGCCGGCTTCTATGACGTGGACGTGCGGCATGGCCACGCACACTGGCGAGATCTTGAGGTTAAAACGCTCCGACACGAACGAATTCTTCCCCTCGCGTCGCCTGAGTACCTGAGCAAGAATCCGGTTCAAAAACCCGCCGACCTTGTGCAACGACGGCTTATCAACTCCGAAACTCCGCTGATTCGGTGGGAGCAGTGGTTTGCGCGGTTCGGAGTGCCCGCGATGCATAAGAACTTCGACTTCGCTTTCGACCGTTCATACATGTCACTAGAAACGGCTGCCCTGGGTCTAGGGGTGGCACTTGAGAGCTCGCTCCTCGCATCGGTGATGCTACGGAAAGGGACGTTGGTTCCTGTGTTCGAAGAGCAATATTCAGTGGAGGTCGTCAGCCATCACGTGGTGTATCCAGCCCAAAATGCCGACCTGCCGCGGGTCCAGCGTTTCCTGACCTGGCTCGATCGGGAGGTCAATCGCCGTCAGGAGGGTGCGGACTAACGGGGTTTTCCCTAATCTCGTGAACCCTCGATATCTGAAAATTTCTCAGCAATAGTTGAAACCGAATGCATTGATTGGAAGCGCTCCAGAGACAAAACTCGACCCATCAAAACACCACGCATAACCAAGGAGACATGCGATGCTGGTCGAGAACAAAGTAGTCATCGTCACGGGCGCAGCTTCGCCTCGGGGTATCGGCAAGGCAACTGCCCGCGCGCTGGCGGAACAGGGCGCAAAAGTAGTTATCGTCGACCTGCAGCTTGATGCAGCCCAGACAGCGGCCGCCGAACTGGGTGACGGCCATCTGGGACTGCGCTGCGACGTCACGGACAAAGCATCATGCGACGCTGCAGTGCAGGCCACTATCGAGCGCTATGGCCGCATTGATGGTCTCATCAACAATGCCGGTATTACACAGCCAGTCCGCACGCTCGATATCGGTGCCGCCAATTTCGATGCGGTTGTTGATGTGAACCTGCGCGGTACGCTTTACATGTCACAGGCGGTACTGCCGCAGATGAAGGAGCAGAAGAGCGGAAGCATTGTCTGCATGTCGTCAGTTTCCGCGCAACGCGGCGGCGGCATTTTTGGCGGCCCGCACTATAGCGCCGCGAAAGCCGGCGTTCTCGGGCTGGCTAAGGCCATGGCCCGGGAATTTGGCGGCAATCGTATTCGCGTGAACTCCGTTACTCCTGGTCTGATTCAAACCGACATTACGGGGGACAAGCTGACCGCCGAAATGCGGGCAGACATTATCAAGGGTATTCCGCTTGGACGGCTTGGCGATGCCGCTGACGTAGCCAACGCTTGCCTGTTCCTGGTCAGCGATCTTTCCACATATCTCACTGGCATCACGCTGGATGTGAACGGCGGCATGCTGATTCACTGATAGCGGCCCGAGGGCCGCCTCCCCACCATGTCAAAGCACCCGGGACCACCCGGGGCACCGGCAGGAGACATTCCATGAAGACCAAGTATGCAGCGTCGGCCCTTGGGGCCGGCGTGGTGACAACGCGCGCCGATGAAGCCACGTTCGAGTCTCGCACCTACGGCAAGGTGATGCGGAGGCTGATTCCGTTCCTGATGCTGTGCTACCTGGGAGCATACCTTGATCGCGTCAATGTGGGCTTTGCCAAGTTGCAGATGCTGAACGATCTGCAATTCAGCGAAACCATTTATGGCCTTGGCGCCGGTATTTTCTTCCTTGGTTATTTCATCTTCGAAGTGCCGAGCAACGTCATCCTGCACAAGGTGGGCGCGCGCAACTGGCTAGCGCGCATCATGCTGACCTGGGCGGTCATCTCGGCGGGCTTCGCTTTCGTCAGCACGCCAACGCAGTTTTACGTACTGCGTTTCATGCTCGGTGTCGCCGAGGCCGGCTTTGCACCTGGTGTCATCCTTTACCTCACGTATTGGTTCCCGTCGGAGCGCCGCGCGAAGGCATTGTCGATGTTCTTCATGGCGATTCCTTTGGCCGGCATCGTGGGTGGACCGCTGTCGGGCTGGATCATGCATGAATTCCACGGTGCGCATGATCTGGCCGGCTGGAAGTGGCTGTTCCTGATCGAGGCATTGCCTTCTCTGGTTCTCGGTATTGCCATTCTGTTCTATCTCGACAATGGCATCCAGGGCGCAAAATGGCTCACTGATCAAGAAAAGGCGTTACTCCAGCGTAATGTGGAGGGTGACAACGCCCAGAAGGTGCAGCACGTTTCGATTCGTGCCTTTATGGTGGATCGCCGGCTGTGGTTGATGGCTGCCATCTACTTCTGCGTGGTGCTGGGCCAGTATGGTTTGACGTTCTGGCTCCCGACGATCATCCGCAAGACTGGTGTCGCGGACCCGCTATGGGTTGGCATCCTCACCGCTGTGCCGTATCTGTGCGCCATCGTTGCACTGCCCCTGATTGGCCTGTCGGCCGACCGTCGGCGCGAGCGCCGTCTTCACCTGGCCATTCCGATGCTGGTGGCTGCTATTGGCTTCGCCACGCTGCCAATGCTCGGCAGTGTTACCGCAGCAGTCATTTGCCTCTGCATTGCTGCTGCCGGAATCATGACCTCGTCATCACAGTTCTGGGCACTACCCACGGCCGTACTGGGCGGGATGTCGGCGGCAGCAGGTATTGCTGCGGTGAACTGTGTAGCGAACCTGGCAGGCTTCTTCTCACCCGCCATCGTAGGCTGGCTCAACGACTTCACTGGCAAGTCAACTGCGGGCCTGATCTTCATCTCGGCAACGGTCGTTTTCGGCGCGCTGCTCGTATTCCTGGTGCCGGCGAAAGCTGTGAATCGCTGAGCCAACCACCATCCAACGGAGTCAATCATGAGTCGTACAAATCTCGAGGCGTCGCCTGTCTCGCTGGCAGAACGGGCCTATCACATCCGACGCAATGCCATCCTGATGGGCGAAGTCCAGGGGCAAGGCTATGTCGGCCAGGCTCTCGATATCGCGGACGTGCTTGCCGTCGCCTACTTCGGTGCCATGAAGTACCGTCCAGAGGATCCGCAATGGGATGGCCGAGATCGCTTCCTGCTTTCCAACGGTCATTACGCGATTGCGCTGTATGCCGCGCTGCTCGAGGCGGGCATTCTGCCTGCCGATGAACTCGAAACTTACGGAAGCGATGACAGCCGCTTGCCCATGTCGGGCATGGCTAGCTACACACCGGGTATGGAGATGTCCGGTGGGTCGCTTGGCCAAGGCCTCACGATTGCCGTGGGTCGTTGCCTGGGCCTGAAGCGCAAGAACTCGGATGCGTTCGTCTACACGCTGTTTTCGGATGGAGAACTGGACGAAGGATCAATCTGGGAAGGCATCCTGTCCGCCAGCCACTGGAAGCTGGACAACCTTATCGCCATGGTTGACGTGAACAACCAGCAGGCCGACGGACCGTCGACGCAGATTCTGGCGTTCGAGCCACTGGTTCCGAAGCTGGAGGCGTTTGGCTGGTATGTGCAGCGTGTGGACGGCAATGACATCGATGCGGTAGCCACGGCCTTTGACAATGCCCGCGCGCATAAAGAAGCGCAGCCGCGAATGATCGTCTGTGACACGCGAATGGGCTGCGGTGTGCCGTTCCTTGAGCAACGCGAAAAGAATCACTTCATTCGGGTGGATGCGCACGAATGGCAACTGGCCCTGCAGGCCCTCGAAGATGGGAGAAAAGCATGAGCAGCAGCACTCAATCGGGCAAGCCCCGTCTGAAGACCTCGGCCATGATTGCGTCGATCGCTGGCGAAGGGCAGACTACGCGGTCGGCGCCATTCGGTCACGCGTTGACAGCACTGGCGGCCGAGCGACAGGACATCATCGGCATGACGGCTGACCTGGGCAAATACACCGACCTCCATATTTTTGCGAAGGCCTACCCGGATCGCTACTATCAGATGGGCATGGCGGAGCAACTGTTGATGGGAGCGGCCGCAGGCTTTGCGCACGAAGGTGCAGTTCCCTTCGTCACGACCTACGCAGTGTTCGCAACGCGTCGCGCATACGATTTCATGCATCAGACGATTGCAGAGGACAACCTGAACGTCAAAATCGTCTGCGCGCTGCCCGGGCTTACCACGGGCTATGGCCCGAGCCACCAGGCTGCGGAGGACTTGGCGCTGATGCGTGCGATGCCGAGTATGACGGTCATCGACCCATGCGACGCCATCGAGATCGAACAGATGGTGCCAGCCATTGCGGCACACGACGGCCCGGTCTATACCCGCCTGCTACGCGGCAATGTGCCGGTGGTCCTGGACGAGTATGACTACAAATTCGAACTTGGGAAGGCGAAGCTGCTCAGGGATGGTGCCGACGTGCTGATCATCTCGTCCGGGATCATGACGATGCGCGCATTGGAGGTTGCGAAGGAATTAGAAGCGGACCGTGTTGGCGTGGCCGTGCTGCATGTCCCCACCATCAAGCCGCTCGACACGGAAACCATCCTGCGTGAGGCGCAAAAGCCGGGTCGGCTGGTGATTGTGGCGGAGAATCATACCGTCATTGGGGGGCTTGGAGAGGCGGTTGCTGGAACATTGCTGCGCGCGGGCGCGCACGTGCCTTTCAGGCAAGTGGCTCTGCCCGACGAGTTCCTGGATGCCGGCGCCCTCCCGACGCTCCATGACCGCTATGGCATTTCCACCAACGTGGTTATTCAGTCGATCAAGAAATGGCTTAGCGAGTAGAAGGAGTTGGAATGCGGCACCGACAAGCGACGGTGCCGCATATGCCGATATGGTCTTAAACTGGCGAGCCTGATTCAAGACTGTTGGGAACTTCTCACGCGAGTCTTCCGAAAAATCGGGTTAGCTCTCGAGCGCGAAATTCCCGTGTCCGAGCGTCCGAAGTTCACAGCCATCCGGCAACTGAAACGCTGCCTCTGTACGACCGAAATTGGCCGGCCTCGGCCCTCGGTCCACCTGGGTAGGGCCTTGCCGGCATCAAGGGCGATTTCCGACCCTTAACGGCCGTCAGATTGCTCCAAACCGGGCAATGGCGCGGCGCCTTGGTCTCACTTGGAATCAGAGCCTGAGGTTCGGTCGTGCCTGCCGGATTTCAACTCCACTCGTACCGAGAGCGTGAGCATTAGGGTGGGTAAGCCAGGCAATGTCATTTCTGGACGACAACTTTCCAACCCATATAAAACGTACGCTTAGCGAGAAGAGGCGTAGGCGTCACCGCACGACGCATTCTGACATGACTCAATCAGCTCCGGAATCAGTAGAGCATGAGTACCTCCTGCCAAGTCTGGCGGAGGTTGAGACCCCCATCGACGTAACAAGCTTGTTTGCAGCCTCCACGCAAGGGTAAATCGCCCGCCTAGCCACACCAAGCCATAACCATAGACGGAACCCGCGCCGTACGCCCACTGGCTGGAACGCTACCGCGCGCAGTCGGCCTGAACCTGAGCCAGCGCTGGCCGGGTCAGAAAGATCCGACCAGCGTACCCAGCACGATCACGGCCACAAGCGCCAGCAGCGGCCCGACGATGCCGACCATCACAATGCCGCCGTAGCTTTGCTTGTGCGTGGTGCCGCAGACGGCCAGCAGCGTGACCACGGCGCCGTTGTGCGGCAGCGTGTCGAGCGTACCGGCGCTCATCACGGCCACGCGGTGCAGTACAGCCGGATCGAGCCCGATTTCGAGCGCACGCGCCAGATAGGTGCTGCCCAGCGCGTCGAGCGCGATGGTCAGGCCGCCCGATGCCGAGCCGGTCAGCGCTGATAGCACATTCGTCGCGACGGCCAGCGATACCAGCGGGCCGCCCTCAATCGATAATACCCAGTCCCGTACCACGGCAAAGCCCGGCAGCGCGGCCACCACGGCGCCAAATCCGACCAGGCTGGCCACGCTGAGCACCGGCAAGGCTGCCGCGTGCGCGCCTGCACCCATCGTTTCGCGCAGCGCGGTCAGGCGACGCCAGTTCAGCAGCACCAGGCAGAGGATGGCCGCCGCCAACGCCACGATCACCGACCACACGCCGCCCACGGCCTGCAAGGTGGTGGCGCCCCATTCGGGCAGGGCCAGATAGTCCGCGTCAAGGCGCGGCAACACGACCAGGCTCATGGTCAGGTTCACGGCAATCACCACGATCAGCGGCAGCAGCGCCACCAGCGCGCCGGGCGGCTCGGCACTGCGCTGGCCGTGACGCGCTTCGGCCGGATCGAATTCGTGCGCGGTGCTGGCGCGCTCGCGGATCAGCGGCCGTTCGGCCACCTCGGCCACTTCCGCCACCCCGTCCACGCCGGCAGCCCCCCCCTCGCCATAGCCTTCGCCTTTGCGCCGCGCGGCGCCTTCGCAACGCGTCAGCCACCACATGCCGAACGCCAGCATCAGCAGGCTGGCGATGATGCCCAGCCCTGGCGCTGCGAACGGCTTGGTGCTGAAGAAGGGCATCGGGATCGCATTCTGGATGGCCGGCGTGCCGGGCAGCGCCGACATCGTGAAGGTCGAAGTGCCCAGCACGATGGCCGCCGGCATCAGCCGGTGCGGGATGTCGGCCGCACGAAACAGCGCATGGGCCATCGGCGCCAGCACGAAGAACGCCACGAACAGGCTGACCCCGCCATAGGTGAGCAGCGCGCCGGCCAGCACCACGGCCAGCATCGCGCGCTGCGGGCCCAGCGTGCGTGTCATCCAGTCGGCAATCGCGCTCACCGATCCACTGTCGTCCATCAGCTTGCCGAACAGCGCGCCAAGCAGGAACAGCGGAAAGAACTGGGCCACGAAGCCCGCCGCTGTGCCCATAAAGGTTTGCGTCCAGTGTGCCAGCAGAGGCTCGCCCGCCGTGGCGGCAGCCAGCAGGGCGGCGGCCGGGGCAATAAGAAGGATGCTCCAGCCACGGAATGCCATCCAGATCATCGCCGCAAGGGCGATGACGATGCCTAGCAAGCCCATGGGTCAGACCTCCTGCAGCAGTTCGTCGAGATCGAACGAGGAGCAGTTGCCCAGCGCATCGCCGTGCATCCCCAAGAACTGCTCGGCCGCCGCGCGGCCTTCGTCGCGCAGCATGCACAGGAACGGCCATTCGGCATTCATCTTCGACGACGAACCGAAGTCGGCCATGCGCTCGCTGGCAATGCGGTGGATGCGCATGTCGGCCCATTGGGCGCCCTCGGCGTCGCCGGGGTCGGCCACGCGTTGCAGTACGGCGATCATGCGCAACTCCTTGAGCAGGGCGGCATTGAACGAAATCTCGTTGACCCGGCTCAGGATGTCGCGCGCGCTGCGGGGCACGCCGGCGCGGGCCACCGGATTGATCTGCACAAGGATGGTGTCGCGCGACTGGCATTCGCGGACCAGCGGCGTGATGGTGGGGTTCCCGGCGTATCCGCCGTCCCAGTACGGCACGCCGTCGATCTCCACGGCCTGGAACACTGTCGGCAGGCAGGCCGACGCCAGCAGCACGCTGGCCGTGACCTCGGTGTTCTTGAACACGCGGCCGCGCCCGGTTTCCACATTGGTGGCGGTGACAAACAGATGAATCGGCGCCTGGGCCAGCACATCGAAATCGATGGTGGCCTGCAGCACCTCGGCCAGCGGATTGCTGCCGGCGCGGTTCAGGTCGTAGGGCGACCAGAGGCGCGCGGCCAAGTCGGCGGCAACAAAAAGCGGGGAGTTGTCGAGCGTCCAGCGGCCCAGGATCACGTCGAGAGGGGTGCGCCGGAACGGGCTGAAGCGGGCCGCATCGGACACCCGCTGCCAGAACGCCTCCAGTGCCCGGCGGGCCCCCGCGGCGCCATCGAGCGCGTGGCCGTAGACCAGCACGGCGGCATTCATCGCCCCGGCCGAAGTACCCGATATCCCGTCGATATTAAGCCACGGTTCTTCCAGCAGCCGGTCCAGCACCCCCCAGGTAAAGGCGCCATGGGCCCCACCGCCCTGCAGCGCCAGGTCGATCAGCAGCGGCTCGCGCGCGGTGGGGGACTTGCCTTCCTCGTTCATCCAGCACTCCCGAAGGTGACTCACGTGAGGTACAAGCCCCTCTATTATTTGTTGTGCAGTGCAACTTCCGCAAGGTTGATTGTTGGATCACTTATGCAGGAGCTTTGGAAGAGGTTGCATCAGGGTGAGTGAGTGATTTGACGAGGCGCCTCCGCGGCCACGGGAAGGTGCGTCAGAAAATCATGACAATCATGACTTGCAGTTTTCTAGGTAAGGCGCTTACTGCGATAACGCAGAGCTGTGGAGAACGGCGGCTAACATCACCCGGTGTGCGGTGGCAAGGCGCGACAAAGGGCATTTTGGGACATTCAATATGTTCGCCCGGGTCCGGGTTCACTTTCGGGCGCCTGGGCGAGATACTATGTTTTGGCACAATTCTGCCGACCTTCCGACCGGCTGCTTATGGCCGGCCTCGGCCCTCGGTCCACCTGGGTAGGGCCTTGCCGGCATCAAGGGCGATTTCCGACCCGCTACGGTCGTTCAAAGCTCGTCACCACAACGGCGGCTTACAGAGCTTGAGCGGTCCTCGTGCAGACTGATCGCCGGCACATAGCATTGTGGTTGGCCCGGTGCTTCCCGCAGAGGCGTCACGCCTCGGAAGGTGCTTCATCCGGCATAATGGGCGTTAAACGCAATCGTGAGATGCTTCGCTCTCGTCAGGCTGGTCGTCCTTCGCGCCCGCGAGTTGAACCACACCACAGGCCGAAAAAGGGAATGAACAGTACTTGTGCGGCCCGCTGATTCTTTGGGAAGATCGACAGAATTGGTTTGCTACGCGGAGACTGCGCGCTGAAACATCCCCAGAAAGTACATTCCGAGATGACCTTCGAAACAAACTGGCTACAATGGCCCTTCGAGCGATCTAGCCGCCAATTTCGCATATACGTGGTCGAGCCAAAGGCATACGCGCCAGATAAACATGGCGAAGTCTTCGATGCGGTGCTGCGCGATTTCTTCGATACGGCATCTGGTCAAGTCGTTGCGGGTGATGTCTCTCCCGTCATTCGTGAACCTGTAGAAGCAGATTTAATTGTCTTCCCAGAAGCGTTTCTGGCCGCCGAGGATCTCGTTCAAGCGATGAAGGGCTTCGCAACGCTGCGTCTTCAGTGCTGTGTGCACGTTGGATTGCGGCCTGGTTTGGAAAAACCCAATCACTTGTTTTCCCGTCTTGAAATCGAGAGCTTGCTGAAGGAGCTCAAACGCATTTCAGGCATACACACAGATGACCTTATTGGCTTCGAGGCTTGGTTCGAGAAGCAGAAACCTGGAAGCAATTTCAATCTCGGCTGCATGTTTTTAGTCGAGCCCAAGGGTAGCGTGCGGGTCTGCCTCCACCCCAAAGGGGTTCGAGCTAGCATTGAATATAGCGCGCTAACCGATACCCACATGACAGAGGCCAACCTGCTCAGCCTAGTGACGCTCGTTCCACCGAACAGCAGATATATGTCTGTCACGATTCAGCCTCTGATATGTGCTGACGCCTTGTCGTTGCCGACAGATTCGATGATTCCAAATCCCATTAAGGCATTCGCCGATAGCAGCGCCGCGAATTTTCCGAGGCTTCCAGCGGATCACGTCGATATAGTGTCGTTATCGTTGTGCACGCCGGTTGGCGAAGTTACTCATGGGACTGGAAAACGGCGACGATGGAAGTCAGAATTCGAGTCGGCGTTTCTGGACGCGGGAAAGCGCGACGAGTGCTTCAGGCATCATTTTGCGAGTTTTGTCATGGCGAATTTTGACGAAATTGGCACCCAGAAGGGCGGATTGTCCGGTGCTTGTATGCCTGTTCCATTCTCCGCTAGTTCGTATCCAGAAGGAGTTTCAATGTGGTCTTATGGGAAGCATGGCTCCGGTTCGGTAGACGGGTGGAAATGTGTCGCGGGATTTGGAGTAGAGGGCGCGGACAGCGATGCTGTATCCAAAGACAGTAAGAATCGCCCTAATCTCATTTGTCTTGATGACGAGAGTGAGCCGGCGCCGCATGTCGCAAGGGCCTTGGGCTTTACCCTATCCCGCCTGGTCCGAGACAACCCTGTCGGCGGAAAGTTTCCCGGCGTGACGAAGCTCGATGTGCGCGCGGTTCGCGATGAGACGATGAATACCGCCGAGCAGGGCTAACCAAGGGATTATAGAGAATGGAAACTGCCACCCCATTGGCATCTGTCATGAAGTTTGAGAACAACTGGTTGCCCTGGATTGCCCTAAGGCACTTCTTGCCCGCTTCGAGTATTCGCGCGCTATGTGAGACGATGGTCCGCGACATGAGTAATGGCCGACTCTCGCTCGATGAACTTGTCGATGAGCGGCTCGGAGGTGGAGACCCCTTTATGGAGACTTGGCTTATCCGTCCAAGGCATTGCTCTACGCAACTGGCCAGCCATCTGCAACGGTACGTGCAGCGCATCGTGTGGCAGAACGACAAAGAAACTTGGTTCGCAGATGAGTCGCTGGGGAAGGAGGCAGCACTCCCACTTGCAACGTTGCAGTTTGCCTTCAATTTGGGCAGGTGTGACCTGCTGCACGTCACCAGGGCGCTTCCGGAAGATGAGTATGTACAGGCTGAGTTGAGGGTAGTGTACGGTGCAATTTCAGTGTGCGCTTCGCGTTCGGACGTATTGAGCGCCTCAGAGATTGACCAGCTACTCATTGATATAGATGTGGTTCTGGCCGACGTCAGTCCCCAACTCCGAATTGCCACGCGTAAGCATCTCGGCGACCTTTTCTGCGATTGTGATAGATGGGAGGTGGCTGCAAGACTATATGAGCATGCGAAGGCCGATATTGAGAAGCTGACAGAGCCAGAGATGCGGAGCGACTTTGCTCTGGCAATGAAGGCTTTGATCAATCAATCGTTAGCCGCCGCTGCGACCATCACGGATGGGTACGGGGCCGGGCAGAAACTGCTAGCGGACTTGCTGAACGCTCCTCCTAGCGTGCAGACGATGGTGTTAGCTAATGCCGGGCTGGACGAGTACGCCAGCCGGGTTCGTTCGAGTGAAGTGATCTTTCAAGAAGACACACGCAGCGCGACACTGATTGCTCCGTTGCTCGCTGCTTCGCATACGACTGAGAACGCCTTCGCGTCGTGGAGGGCAAAGGAATTTCACGATGCAGAGGCATGGTTTTGGTCGACGCTTCGCCGCCAGATTGCGCTCGGTCTAAGTACAGAGAGCAAGGCGACCAAGGGTCATTTCGCGTCGTGCCTGATTGACGCTTTGATGTCGGGTAAATCTTACGATGCCGCGACATTCAAGCTCGCTATCGGCTTGCTCATTGAAAGTGAAAGCTCAGCACGGGCGAAGGAATTACACTGGTCCGAGGAATTGCTCGACGCGTGCTTGGATGAGGCGTTGTGCGAATTTGTCATTGACCATGTAGAAGCTCATGCGGGCGTTCGCAAGCATCGTCGAACCGTCGCTATAGTTCTTTTTTCCGAATGGGCGCGCGATATCGGTGCGGGACGTGGAAGTCTCGCTACCCTGATGCTTGATTACCTGATCCGCATCGGCTCGGAATCGAATTCCAATTTTCTCAAGAACGGCGCTGACTTCCAGACATGTTTCGAGGCTGTTCTTGATATTTGTAAACGTCGCCCCGAGTTTCGCTCCGGTATCCGCGATGATTTGGCGAATGTACTTGCTCGGCGCATCGGTAGCACCGGCTATTGGACGGGAGAGGACACCGCATTGCGGCTGGCAACGGAGTGCGCTCCTGTCTTCACAGAAGAAGGACTTGAGCATGTAGTACGCTCTACAGTGAGGCTCTTGAAGAATACACCCCCATCTGATGGGAGTTGGGTGATTGTGAAGCCAGCGATCCGACTGCTCGGTGAAGAGTGCGTTGGGAGCCTCGCTGAACGTGACGGTGAACTCGGTGGCGAGATTGTGCGGGAAATCCTCAAGTTCAATCGAGGGGAAAGCAATGGCACATACGCTGCCGATATCATCTTTGCACTGAATCGTTATTCCCCCGTCCTTTTGCATGCCCAGGGGGTCGAAGATCAATACAAACCGGTGGTCAGACAGGCACTTGAGAAGGCGTCCGCAATCAATGCGAGCAACGCCGTAAATAACATGATGGCGTTACTGGTTGCCCCACGAGCAGCCGGTCATGAGGCTATTGCCATCGTTCTACAAATTTTAGGTAAGATTCTCGAATCAGGGGTGAGTGGCAAGGCTGCGCTCAGTTTCGGCGCGGCCTTTACGCCTGTCAGGTACCTGGTTGCTTACCGCACAGATATATGCGGAGAATCGGCTATGCCGGTGAATGAGTTTGACCGTGCACTCGCCGGGTTATACGGACAACTAGAAAGGGTCTGGCATACGGCGATTGAGCATCCATCGATATTCGCACCCCTTGCAATTTTGCGTAAGCAGCCCGCAGAACGCGCCCTCGTGCACAATTGGGTTCTTGCATCACTCGAACTCGCGGAATCCGTAGGTCAACTAGAGGCCATGGTGGCAGCGCTTGAAGCGGCGAGCAATCAGGAGCAACTCGTTGATGGTATATCACTTGGATTTGCAACGAGACGTGCGGGCGGAGCGGTAGCGGATACGCACGTGGAATTCATGTCAACTGAATCGCGTGGGGCTTTCTACGCCGCGATCGGTAGACGACTATCTGCCTTGCGAGGCAATACGGACCGCGGTTTTACAACAAACCTATTCAAAAATACACTCCGTCATGGACCTCGACAGGTCGATGCTGCTGTGTTTGCGTCGATCTTGCCACAGGATGTCGACCATTTGACGAGTCTGATACAGGAGTTGGAAGACTACCAGGCGCGTATCGGCGAAAATCGCGAACTGTCGCTGACCTTGGTGCCACTTGTAGATCGCTGGAAACAGGCGGCTGGAGCTTGATCGCCGCCTTTCCAGCCGGGCCCGGGCGAGCTGCGGCGGTCCGACCTCGCTGACACTCGGCTACCCGCCGTCTTGTACGTTCGCCTTCGACAGTACCGAAGTCCTTCGTGTGGCGGGAGAGCTCCCTCTAGGAGCTTAGGCCGGGCCGATTGGTGTTCAGCATCGGTATCTGAACGGCCATTCGATATTGCGGTAGCGGTGGCCGCTTTTGGCCGAACGCGGACTCGCGTCCGCGCAAGGCTAGCGCAACGGAGCGGGGCTCAGATGCGCTGGCCGCCCGATACCTCAATGCGTTGCGCGTTGATCCACCGGTTATCGGGGGAGAGCAAACTCGCAATCATAGGGCCGATATCGTCGGGCACGCCGACGCGGCCCAGAGCGGTCATAGCTGCGAAGGACTGGTTCAGCTCGGGATTGTCTCGCACCGCACCGCCGCCGAAGTCGGTCTCGATTGCTCCCGGTGCCACCGTGTTGACCGCGATGCCACGCTGGCCCAACTCCTTGGCCATGTAGACCGACAGCACCTCGATGGCGCCCTTAGCCGCTGCATAAGCGGCATAGCCGGGATAGCTGACGCGTGTCAGGCCCGACGATAGATTGACGATGCGGCCGCCATCGGCAATCAGGGGCAGCAGCGCTTGCGTCAGGAAGTAGACGCCTTTGAAATGCACCTCCACCAGGCGATCAAATTGCGCCTCGGTAGTATCGGCGATCAGTGCGTAGTCGCCGTGGCCAGCGTTGTTGACCAGATGGTCGAACGAATTGCGGCCCCAATGCTGTTGTAACGCCTTCCGCAGTTGTTCGGCGAACGGCGCAAAGGCGGCGACAGCCCCTGAGTCAAGCTGGAACGCCACCGCCTTGCGTCCCATGGCCTCGATCTCAGCCACGACGGCTTGGGCGTCCTGCGCCCGGCTTTGATAGGTGATGATGACGTCGCCGCCCTGGCGGGCGATGCTCAGTGCGGTATTGCGGCCGAGCCCACGGCTTGCGCCGGTAACAACGGTGATTCGGGTCATGTCTGGCTCCTGTCTCTGGTGTGGATGACTGGAAGCCAGTATCGAATTCCACCGCCTCGAAGGGTTGTCCAAAACTCGGCGATTCTTGCCTAATCCTGCAAATGCGTCGCGCCGCTGCAGCCACAGGTGTAGTCTTGTCGCCATGGAATCAACACTGCTCTCCGCCGTCCGACGCTATGCCGACGCCCATTCCGATGCAGCGGGCACGGCCCTGACGCCTGTTACCGGACTCACCATCATCCAGGCCACGTCGGCGAGCGCGCTGCACTATTCGATCTCGCGGCCATTGATCTGCCTCGTACAGCAGGGCAGCAAACGCGTGACGGTAGATGCACATAATTTCGATTTCACCGCTGGGGATTCGCTGGTGATTTCGGCCGATGTGCCGACCGTCAGCCAGATCACCGGGGCAAGCATAGCCGCCCCGTATCTGTCGCTGGTCATGGAGCTCGATAACTTGCTAATCGCCGAGCTGTGCCAGGAGATTGGCACTGTCGGCGATATCGATGAAACGCCCGTACGCGTCGATCGTACCGATACGGAAGTCACAGACGCTGCCTTTCGGTTGATGCGTTTGCTCGATCGTCCAGCGGCTGTCCCAGTATTACGGGCACAAATCGTGCGCGAACTGCACTACTGGTTGCTGATGGGGCGCCACGGCACGGCAATCCGAAAGTTGGGCAAGGTAAATAGTCACGCGCAACGCGTGGCACGCGCGGTGGCCGTGATTCGCGCTGAGTGTGCATAAGCAGCTTTCGTGATGCCGAAAGCGTGGGGATTTGAGCAAGAACGGTGATGGACGCTGGAGGGGTTCCCTCAGGGAGCGTGCATGCACGCGCCTGAGGGAAGATGTCGCCTTTATTGTGTCGAGCAATGAAGGAGACCTCAGCAGTGTGCCATGCCTTGCTACAAACGCCAGCGTTTTTTGCCCTGTTGCGCCGGATCGACGAAGACTTGATGAAGGTGGCGCGAGACAGGGGCTGCTGCCATTGCGGCTCTGTGCTGCACAGTGCCAACTATCCGCGTAAGCCGCGCGGATGCCCACCGGCAGCACACCCGGACTGCAATACGCGCCTGAGCCTGTGCTGTGCCGGATGCCGCAAACGCATGACGCCCGATTCGGTGCGCTTTCTCGGCCGGCGTGTCTGGCTGGCCATTGTCCTGGTACTGCGATCGAGCCGTGCCACTGGCGCCTGCCTGGACGGCCTGCCGGCGATCAGTTGGGCCACGCTCAAGCGCTGGCGTCAGTGGTGGACCGAGACCTTCCCCAAGACCCCCGTCGGTCGGTGGCTGCGTGGCCTCATCCCGCCAACGCCCGAGCCGTTCATCTATCCCGACTGCCTGCTGCAATCGGTCGAGCACGACAGCGAAGACGAGCGTCTGGCCGCGGTGTTGCTTCTGCTGCTGGGCCCGGCCTGACCACGCTGGCTGAGGGATGCGCCAGATAGGGGAATCTCCCGCAGAACATGTCGATGGCGGGTCACCCGCACTGCCCGTAGCCTGCTCCCGTTATCCCCCCAACGGAGAGTCATGTCACTATCGATTGATCATCGCAACCGATGGGCGCGCTTGCGCTTCTCGGTCATTGGCCCTTTGCTGGCTTCGCCGCCTGCCAAAGGAGAATTGCAGCAAGCGTTCCAGGCACTGGCCGCCAAGGTCTGGCGGCACCCCATCACCGGCGCCGACGTTCAGTTCGGCGCGTCTTCCATCGAACGCTGGTATTACCGGGCCCGTCACGTCCAGGATCCGGTCGATCAACTCAAGAACCGACTGCGCGACGATTGCGGCCACTTCGTCAGTCTGAGCCCAGCCATCATCGAAGCGCTGGTCGAGCAGTACCGTCAGCACCCCGGCTGGACCATGCAGTTGCATTACGACAACCTGCGCGTCGCGACCAAGGATGGCCCGGACACGCTGCCGTCCTACACCACGGTGTGCCGGTATCTGAAGGCGCAGGGTCTGGTGCGCAAGCCAACCCCGCGCTCGAGCACGGATGGGGCCATCGCTGCTGCGGCTCGCCGCGAGGCACGCGAGGTGCGTAGCTACGAGGTCGACCACGTGGCCGCGCTCTGGCACCTGGACTTCCACCATGGTTCGCGCAAGGTGCTCACCCCCGATGGGCAGTGGCACAAGCCGCTGCTGCTCTGCATTATGGACGACCATTCGCGGCTGGTCTGCCACCTGCAGTGGTTCCTCGACGAGACCACTGCCTCGCTGGTGCACGGCGTCTCGCAGGCGATCATGAAGCGAGGGCTGCCGCGGGCCATCATGACCGATAACGGCGCAGCCATGATGGCCGACGAGTTCGTCGAGGGGCTGGCCAGTCTGGGCATCCTGCACCAGACTACCTTGCCCTACAGCCCATACCAGAATGCCAAGCAGGAACGCTTCTGGGGACAGCTCGAGTCCCGGCTGATGGCCATGCTCGAAGGTGAGTCGCACCTCACCCTGGAGCAATTGAACCTCGCCACGCAGGCCTGGGTCGAGCAGGAATACCACCACAAGGAACACGCCGAACTCGAGGCGACGCCTCTGCAGCGCTACCTGTCCTGTGCCGACGTCTCGCGCCCCAGTCCCGAGGCGCTGGCCTTGCGCCGGGCCTTCCGTATCCGCCAGCATCGCCGCCAGCGCAGAACCGACGGCACCTTCACGTTGGACGGCGTGCGCTTCGAGATCCCCGGCGCTTACCGCCACCTCGAGCAAGTCTGCCTGAGCTACGCGCGCTGGGATCTCTCCCAAGTCGACCTGATCGATGCGCGCATCGGCGCGATCCTGGCCGCCGTGTTCCCGCTGGACAAGTCTGCCAATGCCGACGCACGGCGCGCGCATCTCACGGCCAAGGGTGCCTCGCCTGCTAACGAGGAACCCGCGCAGGCTGGCACTGCGCCGCTGCTGCGTCAGTTGCTCGCCGAACACGCCGCCACCGGCCTGCCGCCGGCCTATCTCCCACCCGCACCCACCAAGCTATGAATCAACCCAACCTGCTGGCCTTGTACGGTCTGAAGTTCAACCCCTTCGCCCAGGACATCCCCGTCGAGGCCGTGTTCGTGCCACCCAAGCTCGATCACTTCTGCTGGCGCATTGAGAACGGTATGGCCCGCGAAGGCGGCTTCGCCATGGTGCATGGCGACCCCGGTTGCGGCAAGAGCGTCACGCTGCGCCTGCTCCATCAGCGCCTCATGCGCGTCCCCGATCTGATGGTCGGCTCGATCGCTCACCCACAGAGCAATCTGGCGGACTTCTATCGCGAGCTCAGCGACATCTTTACCGTACCGCTCAAGCCCCACAATCGCTGGGGCGGCTTCAAGGCGCTGCGCGAGCGCTGGCTCACCCACATGGAGGCCAGCCGCCGCCGCTGCGTGCTGCTCATCGATGAAGCCCAGGAGATGGCGGTGCCAGCCCTCTCGGAACTGCGCCTGCTCGCACAGGCACGCTTCGACTCGCAATTGCTGCTGTGCGTGGTGCTTGCCGGCGACGCTCGCCTGCCGGAGAAGTTCAGCCGCGAGGACCTGATCCCGCTGGGCAGCCGCATCCGCTGCCGTCTGGCGCTGGAGAGTGCGAGCATCGACGAGCTGCAGGCCTGCCTGGACCACTTGCTGGCCGCCGCCGGCAACGCCACCCTGATGACCATGCCATTGCGCCAGACCCTGTGTGAGCACGCCGCCGGCAATTACCGCATCCTGATGAACCTGGCGGGCGAGCTTCTGGCCCAGGCCGCGCAGCGGGAGCTACCGCAGATCGACGAGAAGCTCTATCTGGAAACCTACAGCGCAACCCTGAACCGCCGCGCCAGGCGGTGAGTGGCGCCGTTGGCCATCGCCGCCACGTCCATCAACACAACGACGACATCACCATGACCTTCCACCAGCCATCCGGCATCGCCCAGGGGCTGCCCCTGCTCATTGATGCCAACTGGACGCCCGCGCAGGCCTGGGCTGTGATCGAATTGCTCGACGATCTGCGCGACCGTCTGCATGCTCACTATCAATTGGCCTTGGCCCAGTGGCTGGCCGAAGATCGGCAGGAGCATCCTGATGGCCTTGGCGATCTCGCAGATAACGACTTCTGATCCAGTAACAAGGGGCCCGCCGGGCCCCTTGTTACATCAGTGCCGCTGCTCCGCATCCGGTCCACCGCGATAGATCGCCACGTCCATCAGCGTTGCCCGACGGCACGCAACATTGGTGATGGACGGTGCCGCAGCCGACCATCAATTACCGTGCTCGCGCATCCATCGAATCTCGTGCTCACGCACACAAGGCCATCTCGGTCAGCAACTGGACGGCCTGCCGGTAGTGGCCCATGGTAAAGGGCTGGAAGCCGAACACCGTTTGCAGTTCGACCAGGTGCTCGCGCCGGGTCTGCTCCCGCTGCCCGTATTCGTCCCAGCTTTCGACGCTGACCTTGAGCTGGTCGGCGACCAGTTTCAACAAGGGCGGAAACGGCGGCTCATCGACGCCCAGGATGACACCAGGAAAGCGCAGGTAACAGAGCTGCACGGCGAAGCCCAGCCGGTTGGCCGGGCCGCGCCGCTGCCGGATGATGGAGAGGTCGGTTTCGCTGAACGTGTAGTGACGGATCAACTCATCCTTGGTGTCCGGCAACGCCAGCAGGCTTTCGCGCTCGGCGGCGGACAGGATTGAACGACGTGGCATATTTACTGATCCGTTCTCAAGTATTGATACAGGGTTTCGCGACTGATTCCGAATTCACGAGCCAGCTTGGTCTTTTGCTCGCCAGCCTCGACACGTTGGCGCAGTTCGGCAATACGCTCAGACGACAGGGATTTCTTCCTGCCACGGTAGGCCCCGCGCTGCTTGGCGAGCGCGATGCCCTCGCGCTGCCGCTCGCGGATCAAGGCGCGTTCGAACTCGGCGAACGCGCCCATTACCGACAGCATCAGGTTCGCCATCGGCGAGTCCTCGCCGGTGAAGGTCAAATGCTCCTTAAGGAACTCGATGCGTACGCCGCGCTGGGTGAGGCCCTGCACCAGGCGGCGCAGGTCGTCGAGGTTGCGCGCCAGACGATCCATGCTGTGCACCACGACCGTGTCGCCTTCGCGCACGAAGGCGAGCAGCCGTTCCAGTTCGGGCCGCCGTGTGTCCTTGCCCGACGCCTTGTCGGTGAACACTTTATCCACCTGGATCTGTTCGAGCTGCCGTTCTGGGTTCTGGTCGAAGCTGCTGACGCGGACGTAACCGATGCGCTTGCGCTTCGAAGCGTTGATAACACTCCAACCCGCAGAAGTGCTCGACGTATTCCGCGCCTTCCGGGGTGAAGGCGGCATCGAGCGGGATTTCCTTGCAGCACACGCAGCAACTGGTGGTGGTCGAGTCACTTGCATTCATGGTGGCACCCCTCCATTGACTGACGAAGACGGCGAATGCCGCCGCCGGCATTGGCTTCGCGAACAGGAAGCCTTGTCCTGTGTCGCAGTCCGCTTGTCGCAATAGATCAAGACTCGCCGATGTTTCCACGCCTTCAGCCACCACATCCATGCCCAGCCCGTGCGCAAGCTGAATCACGGTGTGCACGATGGTTTGGTCGCGGCGGTCGTTGGCGAGCCCGGCGACAAACGATTGGTCGATCTTGAGCGTGCTGATTGGGCAGCACTTCAGATGTTGCAGACAGGAATACCCCGTCCCGAAGTCATCGGCGGCGAAGCGCACACCGATCTGCCGCAAGGCGTCCAGGGCGGGGAAGATCGCCGGATCACCAAACGCGACCGATTCGGTCAGCTCGATTTCGAGATACTCGGCGGGCAACTCGGCATCAGCCAGCACGCCCTTTACCCACCCGTCGAAGTCCGGTCCCACTTGGCTCGCCGAAACATTGACGGCCAGCCGGAACGGTCGCCATGCCAGCATTCGCCAGTCACGCATCTGGCGGCAGGCTTCGCCCAGCACCCAAGCGCCGATTTCAGGCATCAGGCCGGACGATTCGACCACGGGCAGGAACTGGCCCGGTGGCAATAGTCCAAGCGTCGGATGACGCCAGCGCAACAGGGCTTCCGCGCCGACAATCCCACCACTGCGCAGATCGACGACGGGCTGGTAGTGCAGTTCAAGCTGCCCGCGCTCGACCGCTTGGGCCAGTTCCGGCGTCGTCCATCCATCCGGCCGGAAAGCGCTCATTCTCTTTCCCTGAATGCCCGCAACGCCCGCGACAGGGACAGAAGGAACAGGCCGGTCAAACCGAGCGCCGCGATGACCCAATGCTCGCCGAGGAAAGCACCGGCGGTTGTGCCGGCCAGCACGACAGCGAGGATGGGCAGGTGGCAGGGGCAAGTCAGCACAGCCAGTCCGCCCCACAGGTAGCCGGTGATCGGTTTGTGCGTCTCGGACGGCAAGCGCTCGGGGTTGTTCATGGCAGACTCTCCGCGTGCTGTGCCGGCTCGGTCGGCAGGGTGGCCAACTGCACTTCCAGATCGGCCAACGCTTCGCGCCGACGCTCGACGAACTGACGCAGCAGGGCAAGCTGCGCGGCCGCTTCGTCGCCGTCCGCCGCATCCAGCGCCCGGCACAGCCGCGCCAGCGCGTCGAGGCCGATGCCCGCCTCGAAGGCCGCCCGCACGAAGCACAGCCGTTGCAAGGCGGCGTCATCGAACAAGCCGTAGCCGCCTGGTGTGCACGCCACCGGGCGCAGCAATCCGCGCAGCAGGTAGTCGCGCACGATATGCACGCTCACCCCGGCATCAAGAGCCAGCCGGGACACCGTGTAGGCGTTCATTGAACACCTCCTTTTTCTCACCCGGCGCAGCAGGAAAGCTGCTTCACATCCTTGTTGAAGGTCTGCGCCGCGAGCTTCAACCCCTCGACCATCGTCAGGTAGGGGAACAACTGGTCGGCCAGTTCCTGCACCGTCATGCGGTTGCGAATGGCCAGAGCCGCCGTCTGGATCAGTTCACCCGCTTCCGGCGCGACCGCTTGTACGCCGATCAGCCGATGGCTGCCTTCCTCGATAACCAACTTGATGAAGCCGCGTGTGTCGAAGTTGGCGAGCGCACGCGGCACGTTGTCCAAGGTCAAGGTGCGGCTGTCGGTCTCGATCCCGTCGTGGTGGGCTTCCGCCTCGCTGTAGCCCACGGTCGCCACTTGCGGATCGGTGAACACCACGGCCGGCATTGCGGTCAGGTCGAGCGCCGCATCGCCGCCGGTCATGTTGATCGCGGCACGGGTGCCGGCCGCTGCCGCCACATAGACGAACTGCGGCTGGTCGGTGCAGTCGCCGGCCGCGTAGATGTTCGGGTTGCTCGTGCGCATGCCTTGGTCGATGACGATGGCACCTTGCGCATTGACAGTGACCCCCGCTGCGTCCAGCGCGAGGCTGCGCGTGTTCGGTGTCCGACCGGTGGCAACCAGCAGTTTGTCGGCGCGCAATTCACCGTGCGTGGTGGTCAGCACGAATTCACCGTCCATATGGGCGACCTGGCTGGCTTGCGTGTGCTCCAGCACCTCGATGCCCTCGGCACGGAAAGCGGCTGTCACCGCCTCGCCGATGGCCGGGTCTTCACGGAAGAACAAGGTATTGCGCGCCAGGACCGTGACCTTGCTGCCCAGCCGGGCAAAGGCTTGCGCCAGCTCCAGCGCCACCACCGACGAGCCGATTACGGCAAGGCGTTCGGGAATGGTGTCGCTCGCCAGGGCCTCGGTGGAAGTCCAGTAGGGTGACTCTTTCAAGCCCGGAATCGGCGGGACCGCCGGGCTGGCACCCGCGGCGACCAGGCAGCGGTCGAACATCACGACGCGCTCGCCACCCTCGTTCAAACGGACGGTAAGGCTCTGGTCGTCCTTGAAGCGCGCCTCACCGTGCACAACGGTGATGGCCGGATTACCGCCCAGGATGCCTTCGTACTTGGCGTGCCGCAGTTCGTCGACGCGGGCCTGCTGCTGGGCCAGCAGCTTACTGCGGTCAATCGTAGGCACAGTTGCCGCAATACCGCCATCGAACGGGCTTTCCCGGCGCAGATGGGCGATGTGGGCGGCGCGGATCATGATCTTGGACGGCACACAGCCGACATTGACGCAGGTGCCGCCGATGGTGCCGCGCTCGATCAGCGTGACCTGCGCGCCTTGCTCGACGGCCTTCAGCGCCGCCGCCATCGCGGCTCCACCGCTGCCAATGACCGCTACCTGCACCGGGGGCTCGTTGCCACTGTGCTTTTCGGCGGCGGCCATCCATCCCCGCACCTTGTCGAGCAGTCCGACGCGGTTGTCCGCCAGTGGCGCATCGGCTAGCGTTGCCTTGTAGCCCAGTCCGGCCACGGCGGCAGTCAGCGCGTCCGGCGATGTGCCCGGCACGATGGCGAGTTGCGCTGTGCCCTTCGGATAGGACACCAGCGCCGACTGCACGCCTGGCACTTTTTCCAGCGCTTCCTTGACGTGCGCCGCGCACGAGTCGCAAGTCATGCCGGTGATTTTTAGATGGGTCATGCAACAGATCCTTTATCGTTTGTGGCGCCAGACAATGACGTCCGTTGTGCTGCGGTGCCGTTTTCAGTGACTCACTGCTTGACGCTGGACGGATAGCCCGCGTCTGCGGTTGCCTTGGTCAGCTTCTGCACGCTGGTCTTGGCATCGTCGAAGGTGACGACCGCTTGGCGTGTCTCGAAAGTCACGTCAACTTTGCTGACGCCTTCGACCTTGGAAATCGCCTTCTTGACAGTGATCGGGCAGGCGGAGCAGGTCATGCCCGGTACGGACAGCGTGACGGTCTGGGTGGCGGCCCAGACGGGGGCAACAACGGCGGCGAGGGCGAGGGAGGCAAACAGTTTCTTCATGGTGAACTCCGATCAGTAGAAAAATGGCATGACGTAGGGAAATCCGAGCGCGACCAGAACCAGCGCGGCCACGATCCAGAAAATGAGCTTGTAAGTAGCTCGCACTTGGGGAATCGCGCAGACCTCACCCGGTTTGCAGGCCGCTGCCTGCCGGTAGATGCGCCGCCAGGCGAAGAACAACGCCACCAGCGCCACGCCGATAAAGATGGGGCGATAGGGATCCAACACCGCCAAGTTGCCGATCCAAGCGCCGCTGAACCCCAAGGCGATCAGAACCAACGGCCCGAGGCAGCAAGCCGAGGCGAGGATGGCGGCAAGCCCTCCAGTGAAGAGCGCGCCGCGCCCGGTTTTTGGTTCAGACATGCGCTTGTCCTTTCGAATTGAAATTGGATAGCGTAACCTTACTTCCGTACTCATGTACGGAGTCAAGCGATATGGAAAACAATTTGGAGAACCTGACCATTGGCGTTTTCGCCAAGGCGGCCGGGGTCAATGTGGAGACCATCCGTTTCTATCAGCGCAAGGGCTTGTTGCTGGAGCCTGACAAGCCCTATGGCAGCATCCGCCGCTATGGCGAGGCGGATGTAACGCGGGTGCGCTTCGTGAAATCAGCCCAGCGGCTGGGCTTCAGCCTGGATGAGATCGCCGAGCTGCTGCGGCTGGAGGATGGCACCCATTGCGAGGAAGCCAGCAGTCTGGCCGAGCACAAGCTCAAGGACGTGCGCGAGAAAATGGCTGACCTGGCGCGCATGGAGGCCGTGCTGTCTGAGTTGGTGTGCGCCTGCCATGCGCGAAGGGGGAACGTTTCCTGCCCGCTGATCGCGTCACTACAGGGTGGAGCAAGCTTGGCAGGTTCGGCTATGCCTTAGCGTGCTTTATTTTCCGTTTTCTGAGACGACCCCAGGAGGCAAAAATTCGTCGCGGCTGCGTCGTGCTCGTTCGATGCGCGCTGACTTCCGTTGCGGACGGATGATGCTGTCGATGACGACTGCGTGGCATTGTGATCCGCGCATAACATAACGGATACTAAAGAGCAGACAAAGCAATGTCGACAAGAGGGAGCCTTTTCGAACAAAAAGTATCACCTTGCGTGGTATCTCGAACAAGCCGAGCTCCGGCTTAGCTTCAACTGGCAGATACAAGATGCAAATTAAACCGGTCATGAAAGCCGCCAGACCGATCCACCACGCCGCCGAAGCTATCGAGCTCGTTTTTTCAGAGACGTAGTAGTCGAAGACTCGCGGGTTGCTGCACGCGTTGGCGACAGCGGTGAGATGCCGACGCCTGGCTTTGAACGAACGAAGACGAGCGATCTTGCTGTACTTGCTTGTCAGCATCGCGGCGCCGGCTTGGACCCCACCTGTCAAGATGTTCACGCCCACGCCCACAACGACGACAGCAAACCACCAAGCTGGCGACCCCAGGTTTTTGATTATTTCTTCCATTTCGGGCATCTTTGTCTCGAATGCCTGCGAGTTTATCCGAAGGTGCCACGCTTGAAACGACCCGGGGCGTGGCGCCAAGCCGCTTGGTCTTGAGCCAGTCCGTCGAGCCGCCGGCCACATACGGGCTGCCCGCGCGCCTGGCCACAATACCCTCACACTGCAGCGCAAGGACGGCACCCCACGCGGCGCGCCGTCATCTATCCCACTCACGTACACCACGTCCGGCAAACTCGCTACAAGGTCAGCCAGACGCGCTTTTCGCTCCTCGATGCTCATCGCTGCGAAGGTGGCTTCGGACTCCGTGATGTTCGCGTTGTTGGCGTGTATGCTCTACTGTTCACACGCAACGGCACCAACGCAACGAACTGGTTTCCCGAGGTCGCGGCAGCCTTTTGCATGTCACGTCCCCACCTGACGGTGCATGGCTGTATGAGCGGGCCTTGGCGCTGCAGCTGGAGGGAATCGTGGGGAAACGCGCGGGCTCGACCTACAAGCCCGCCAAGCCCTCGGTAGGCAATGCTCGTGAGGACGCTGCTCATTAGCTTGGCCTCCTGTCATGGCTGAAAACAAGCGGCGGCAAGGGGGGCTGCACGTCGTTGTGCCGCTCTCTGGCCGCCAGACTTATGAAGTCGTGAAAGACTTCTCCCGCGCCGTCGTGCAACACCTAGCCACCGCGCTTCCAGATCGATTCACCGCGCGATCAGGTCCAGCGAATCGTTCGGCAAGATCTTCGTGGATTACCTGCTCAATCGACATGCGCAAACAACGGCAGCCGCGTTCTCCGCAAGGGCGCGCCCTGGGCATGGTGTATCAATGCCCATCGGGTGGGACGAGCTGTCAGACGTAAGAAGCGGGGACGCCTGTACCATCCGTACGGCGCGGGAGTACTTGAGCTTCGAATCCGAAGATCCGTGCAAAGACTACTAGTCTGCGCGGCAAACGTTATCGCAGCCATCGAAAAGGCTAGGGTTATCGTGACCGCTCACCCAGGACGAAGCGATATCCCGAGCGAACCATGTTCTTCAAAGCAAACGGCCAGTTAGGCTGCTTCATCACGCCCAACCATATTCCCCAGCGCCCCCACAGCCCACTCGTAACCATCCAAGACTCTGTTCGCATCTGGCAGGTCTGACAGCTCTGCCTCTGAAATGTGCGCCAACCGGTTTCGAATTTGCCTTAGGGCGTGCAGCTCTCCCATCATTTCTTGCGGGGCTAGGCGGAGAATTAGGTCGCGTAGAGGTAGTTTTGCGGACTCGTCGCCCTTGAAATGACGTGCGAAAGCCCTTAGCGCATGTTCAAAGGCTACGCCACCTTGAAGTAGCGCGGCGAGCGTATGTCCGGTCCTCAAAAGGTTTCTTGATTCGACTAGCAGGGCGCCAGCATCGCCAACAATGATTCGAGACGGTGTGGGCGTCTCTGGGCGAGTAGCGGGCCGAATTTTTAGTACGAGTTCCTGCAACGACAGCAGTTGCTCGTTCATGCTTCTAAATGAATCCTTGTCATCTGTTTGCTTCTCGACTCGCTTGTATTGGCCGAAAAAGAACATGATGAAGAACAGGATTGCAAAAAAAGCCTTTACCTTGTCCTTAGTGTCATCCGAAGGCTGCCAAGGCGCAAACGCACTCCACGCCACGATTGCAAACGCAATCACAACCGGCCAAAAGAAGCCTCTGATGACAGCCCCTGCAAGCGAAAGAAAGCGTCGGAAGGAAGAGTTGATCTGCATCTTGTACTGTCTAACAGTTAATAATCGGGCCCACGGGTCCGCTTAGGAATATTTGAGTGGATTCCCAAGAGATGACGGGATCCTACGGCGCGTGGTAGCCTGAATCGAGACCGGTACACCGGGATAGTCGATGACAGCCCAATCCCACGCCGCACTTGCCTCAGTGAAACGCTGACTGTTGCCGGCGGTGCCGTCCTCGAACAGCGGCGTGGCATGCCAGTTGTCTCTGATTGGGAGCACGGACCCACGGCTAACTTGCTTGAGATGATCCATAGGGGTGATGCCCGACCTGTGCCGAGAAGACGCCGACCGCTTAGCCTTCGACAGCGATGGAGTCGAAAGCAAACTGAACCCGATAGCGGACCAGTTCTAGATCTTTGACAGCCTCCGCCGCGTAGCGAACCGGCTCAGGAAAGTCGCCAGCGATAAGCATCCCGCGGGGCGGCTTCTTGTCTAGCCTGGCGTACCAACCAAGGTAGCGGGCGATCTGCCCCACCGCAGCGTCCTTGGCATCCCCCACTTTCAGTTCGATGACGACACGGCGGCCGTTTGCATCTTCTGCAAGGATGTCCACGCGGCCGACGTCGATCCCAACTTGGCGCTCCACAAATCTGAGTCCCTTCTCGACCGTGCCCAGATTGCGGATCAAATGTTCTTCTACATCGCGCTCGAAGCTTATAGACGCTTCGATGCGCTGCTCGATCGCATCGACGGCCTCGACTTCCTCTTCGATCAAAGGGCCTTCAGCAACCGGTGCCCACACGTTTGGTCCGTGCTTGCTCTCGTCATAGATGAAGAAGCGCCCATCCTGGGACCTATAGAGAAATTTATCTGCGGACTTGTGATGCAAATATGCCTTCGGCTGGTTGACGGAGCATCCATAGAGATGCGCCGTCAGCGTACCTGGCGTCCATTTGTCTGGGTAGGTCCCGTTGATGTGGTCTCGAATCTCGCGAGACGTAACGCCGGTTGGCGAGGATTCAACGAAGTAGCGTACGGCGCCGGCCATAGTCGTCATGGGATTCCTGATATCTGGGTTGCGGGACTTCCGAAATTGAGCCCGCGAATGAACACACCAACGTTTGTAATCGGCAGAGGCCGCCAATAGTTGAGGCGGATGCACTTGCCTGCGGCGGCATGCCGATAAGCCTCGCTTGCCGAAAAGAGGTAGAAATACTGTATGGATATACAGTACACTTCCCCGGACGGAGACCACCATGCTAACCGTCGAACCAGAAGCCATCCACCCCGCACTTTGGCGGGCCACTCAGCTGGCTCGGGGGTCCGTGCGCACAGTGCCCGCCGGCGACAAGTCGCTTTCGTCGGAACTACCGGCTGGCGGCTGGCCGATCGGAACGCTGGTCGAGATGCTGGTCCAGCAGCCCGGCATTGGCGAACTGAGTCTGCTGCGCCCTGCTCTTCTGGCCAGCGCCACTCGGCCGATTGCGCTCGTGATGCCACCGCACACGCCGCAAGCGCATGCGCTCGCGAACTGGGGCATCGCGCCAGAGCGCCTGATGTGGATTCGCGCGCAGCGTACAGCGGATGTGCTGTGGGCGACCGAGCAGCTGCTCCGGGCAGGGACCTGCAGTGCTGTTCTCCTCTGGCAGCAGCACGTCCGCAACGACGCGCTGCGCCGACTCAACCTCGCAGCGCAGTCCGGTGAGGCGTTCTTCTGCATGGTCCGGCCGCTTGCCTGCGCCCGGGATGCTTCACCCGCTCCCCTGCGCGTCGCCGTTGCGCCTGCTGAAGGCGGCGTCGAACTCACCTTCATCAAACGCCGCGGCCCGCAACGAGACGAGCCGCTTTTCGTCTCCCTGACACCGTCGCCGATCCTGCTTCATCGCCATGCCGTACCTGTGGATCTGCCTGCGCCTGCCCCGCTTATGCCTCGAAGTGTTCCGACCGAGCTGGTCCACTGAGCTGGCCGTCGCTGTCATGGAAAAGGAGCGCGTCTACGCCGCCACGTCACTCGCTGCTGCCAGTGGCGTGCGGATCAATATGCGGCGCGGGGGCGTGCAAACGGTTGCGCCCCACACCCTGATGCTTGATCGGGCGCCAGAGAAAGAAGCGGAAGCGCTTCGGCGTGTCGCGATGGCCCTGCTGCAGTTCTCCCCGAACGTTGTTGAGGCGGAGGAGGAATCGGTTCTGGTCGAGGTATCGACCAGTCTGCGCCTGTTCGGCGGGGTTCGGCGACTGCGATCGCGCGTTCGCGATACCGCGCGAACCATGGGGTTTTCGGCGGACATCGGCTGCGCACCTACGGCACAAGCCGCCTGGCTGCATGCGCGGGCGGGCGGCGGCACATCGCTGAAGATCGATCGCTTCGCGCGGCGAATGGACACGCTCTCCGTCGGATTGCTTCCTCCGGCCCGCCCCATCGCAGAATGGCTCGACGGGCTGGGCTGTCGCACGCTCGCGCAGTTGCGGCGACTGCCGCGCGCCGGCCTGCAGCGCCGATGCGGCAAAG
Organism: Cupriavidus sp. H18C2; assembly: GCF_049393795.1. Classification (NCBI taxonomy): domain Bacteria; kingdom Pseudomonadati; phylum Pseudomonadota; class Betaproteobacteria; order Burkholderiales; family Burkholderiaceae; genus Cupriavidus; species Cupriavidus sp. H18C2. The sequence goes on from NZ_CP186012.1 coordinate 151,960, forward strand.
CCCTCAACGAAACGCTCGACCGCGCCCTCGGCGAAGCCCCCGAGGTGTTCGACTGGCTGGAAGCGCCACCGACCTTCACCGCACGGGTGGAATTGCCTGACCGGATCGAGCACGCAGACGCCATCCTTGCCTATGGCCATGGTCTCATCGCGCAGCTGATCGGCTGGTTGGTGTCACAACACCTTGCGGTCACCCGGCTCCAATTCGAGCTCGAGCATGAGCGGGGGCGTGAGGCGATCGCACCGACGGTCCTCGACATCTCGCTGGCAGAGCCGAGTTGGAGCGATGGGCACCTTGTCCGTCTGTTGCGCGAGCGACTTGGTCGGTTGGAGCTCGTTGCCCCGGCGATTGCTGTCCGGCTCACGGTGACGGATGCGCAGCCGCTGGCGCCGCCGAGCGAATCGCTTTTTCCCGAGCCCGGTGGCAATCCTGAGGACCATGCCCGCGTCATGGAACTCCTGACGGCGCGCCTGGGCGCAGAGAACATCCTTCGCCCGGAACCGGTACCGGATTACCGGCCCGAGGTGGCGAACAGTTGGGTGCCGGCTGTCGGCAAGGCGCCGCGGCCGACGCCCTTGCCGCCGCTGCCCCGCCCCACCTGGCTGCTGGACAAGCCCATCGCCCTGCTCATGCGGGACCACCGGCCGTTCTACGGCTCGCCGCTGCGCATCGTCTCGCCGCCGGAGCGCATCGAGGCGGGCTGGTGGGACGGGCAGTTGCAGACGCGCGACTACTACGTCGCGGAGGGCCGCGACCATAGCTTCTACTGGATTTACCAGGAGCGCATGGGCAGCCGCGAGGGCGACGAGTCGCGATGGTATCTGCACGGCCTCTTTGGATGAGCCATGTCGAGCCAACTCGCCGGCGGCGTACTTCCCGAGTATGCCGAGTTTCATTGCCTCTCGAACTTCACGTTCCTCGAGGGCGCGTCCCGCGCCGAAGAACTCGTGGAGCGGGCGGCCGCACTCGGCTATAGCGCGATCGCCATCACCGACGAGTGCTCCCTCGCGGGTATCGTCCGCGCGCACACGGAAGCGAAGGCCCACGGAATGAAACTCGTCGTAGGTGCCTCCTTCCGTCTGGTCAATGCGGACGGCTCCCCTGCCCTTTCCATCGTCGTGCTGGCGCGCAACCGTGAGGGCTATGGCAACCTCTGCGAGCTCATCACGCTTGCGAGGATGCGCGCAGCAAAAGGGGCGTACTGGCTGACACCTCGCGATCTCGAGGCCCCCGAAGGGCCATACGCCCATCTTCGTGGGATGCCCGACTGCCTCGTGCTGTTTATGCCCGAGTACGCAGCCCCTGCCGAAATGATCGACGCGCAGGCGGCGTGGGTCTCCCGTACATTCTCTGGCCGAGCGTGGATGACATTGACGCTTCATTACCGGCCTTATGACGATCTGCATCGCGCGGCCGTCGAGCAGGCTGCGGCGGCGAACCATCTGCGCCTCGTTGCCGCTGGCCATGTGGCCATGCACGTCCGGTCACGAAAGCCTCTGCAGGACGTCATGACCGCCATCCGGCTTGGCAAACCGGTACCGGCATGCGGCTATGAGCTTTCGCCGAACGCCGAACGACACCTGCGATCGCGTCTGCGGCTGGCCAACATCTACCCGCACCGGCTTCTCACCGAGTCGCTCCATATCGCGAACCTCTGCAAGTTCTCCTTAGATGAACTGCGGTACGAGTATCCGGAAGAAGTTGTGCCGGATGGGGTGTCGCCAGCGGATTATCTCCGGCAGGAGACCTATATCGGCGCGCATAGACGTTTCCCGAAGGGCATCCCGCACAATGTGCAGGCGCAGATCGAGCATGAGCTCGCGCTCGTGCGCGATATGGACTACGAGCGGTATTTCCTGACCGTGTACGACTTGGTGCGCTTCGCCCGCTCCAACGGGATTCTCTGTCAGGGCCGCGGATCCGCAGCCAACTCGGCAGTTTGCTATTGCCTGGGCATCACTGAAGTAGACCCTGCACGTGGCAATCTGCTATTCGAGCGGTTCATCTCGATAGAGCGTGAGCGAACCGCCCGACATCGACGTGGACTTCGAGCACCAGCGACGCGAAGAGGTCATCCAGTATCTCTACTCCAAGTACGGTCGGGACCGCGCCGCTCTGGCCGCCGCGGTATCGACATACCGGCCACGTGGTGCGCTGCGCGAGTCAGGCAAGGCGCTCGGCGTCGATCCCGCGATCGTGGACATGGTGGCAAAGGCCCATCACTGGTTCGATAGCAAGGCCGACCTGCTCAAACGCTTTGAGGAAAGCGGCGTCGATACGCAGAGCGAGTTATCGCAGCGGTGGGCGAGCATGGCGACGCAACTGCTCGGCTTCCCGCGCCATCTGTCGCAGCACAGCGGCGGTTTCGTTATCGCGCGCGGCAAGCTGTCACGGCTCGTGCCCATCGAGAATGCCGCGATGCCCGACCGCAGCGTCATCCAGTGGGACAAGGACGACCTGGATGCCGTGGGACTGCTGAAGGTCGACGTGCTTGCCCTCGGCATGCTGTCGGCGATCCACCGGGCCCTCGACCTCGTGTCCGAGCAACGCGGCGAGGTGTTCGAGCTGCAGGACATCCCGGCGGAAGATCCGGCGACCTACGACATGCTGTGCCGCGCCGATAGCGTCGGTGTGTTTCAGGTCGAGTCGCGCGCGCAGATGTCGATGTTACCCCGCCTGCGGCCGCAGACGTTCTACGATCTCGTCATCGAGGTCGCGATCGTGCGGCCCGGCCCGGTACAGGGCGGGATGGTGCATCCCTACCTGCGCCGCCGGCAGGGCAAGGAACCGGTGAGCTATCCCAGTCCGGAAATGGAGGTGGCCCTGTCTCGGACGCTGGGCGTGCCGATCTTTCAGGAGCAGGTCATGCAGGTCGCGATGCTGGCTGCGGGCTTCTCCGCCGGCGAAGCCGACCAGCTGCGCCGCGCCATGGCCGCGTGGAAACGCAAGGGGGGGGCTTGAACGCTACTACGACCGCATCGTGAGCGGCATGCTCGAGCGCGGCTACGAGCGAGACTTCGCGGAATCCATCTTCCAGCAGATTCAGGGGTTCGGCGAGTATGGCTTCCCGGAGAGCCATGCGGCGAGCTTCGCCCTGCTCGTCTACGCCAGCGCGTGGCTCAAGTGCCATGAACCGGCGGCTTTCCTCTGCGCGCTGCTCAACAGCCAGCCGATGGGCTTCTATAGTCCCTCTCAGCTCGTGCAGGATGCGAAGCGGCATGGCGTCATCGTGTTACCGGCCGACGTTGCTGTGAGCGGCTGGGATTCCTCGCTTGAGCCTGGCGCCGATGGCCCTCGCGTGCGGCTTGGCTTGTCGCTGATCCGCGGCATGCGCGAAGAGTCCGCCCGTCGCATCGAAACATGCCGTGCCGTCCGTCAATTCGACAGCGTGACGGATCTCGCGCGTCGTGCATCACTGGACCGGCACGACATGCAGGTCCTCGCCGCCGGCGACGCCCTTCGGACGCTGGCCGGGAATCGCCGGCAGGCCCTGTGGCAGGCGTCCGCCGCGGTGCCGGACAAGGACTTGCTCAAAGTCGCCGATCTACCCGAGGAGGAGCCAGCGCTGGCCCAGCCTAGCGAAGGCGAAACGATCCTCGGAGACTATCATTCGATGGGGCTGACGTTGCATCGGCATCCGCTCGCCCTCCTGCGTCGGCAGCTAGCCAGCAAGCGGTTCGAAACTGCCGCCTCGCTAGCTGGCTACGCAAATCGGCAGCTCGCCCGCGGAGCGGGGATTGTCACTGTGCGACAGCGCCCGGGAACCGCCAACGGCGTCTTGTTCCTGACGATCGAGGACGAGACCGGTAACGTGAACGTCATCGTATGGCCCTCGGTGCTCGAGAAATTCCGCAGGGAGATCCTCAACGCTTCGCTGCTGGGCATCTATGGCCAGTGGCAGGCCGACGGCGAAGTCCGCCATCTCGTTGCGCAATATGCGGTGGACCTGTCGTCCATGCTCGGCACCCTCGATACACGAAGCCGAAACTTCTGTTGACCGTTACGAGGATGAGGCGGCAAATAGGCCTTGGGCTATTTCCTCAGGAGCCAGTTTGGAAGAGCCGCAGGGTCGAAACACGGCCCGCACCCTTAGCGCATCTACAGCCCGCTATGCAGAAAAAAACATTAATTTCTTATTCAGGAATCGCAAAAACTCAATCATGGCATCGAATTGGGTAGTTTTGACTATCTTCCCAGATCAGTTAAGATCACCGCACCATGGGCTTTCCTAGTGTCATCTGGCATATGAAATCGGTCAAAATAAAGGCGACTACACAGATCGCGATTGCGGTGATTCTTGCATTGGCCCTTTGCGTGCCGATGTTCAACGTTATTGAGTCCGGCAATGATAGGATCATCGGAATAATGTTGAGTTGCACCCAATCCTGACCCACCGGGGCCTGTAATTTTCATCGAATGTTGACCCACGTATAGAACACTGTCCTGCTCGGCAACGCGCAGGAGTTCGGAGTGATCGACGTGGCCATATTGAGCATCATTCGACGCTGGCACCTGCGCGACCAGATCCCGCTTCGCGAGATCGCCAGGCGTCTGGGTATCTCCCGCAATACCGTACGGCGCTATCTGCGCGCCGATGTCACGGTTCCCGCTTATCCACCTCGGCACAGTCCGAGCAAGCTGGACGGCCATGCCGCCAAGCTCGCTGCGTGGCTCAAGACGGAGGCCAACAAGCCGCGCAAGCAGCGACGCACGCTTAAGCAGATCCATACCGACCTGTGCGCGCTCGGCTTCACCGGCTCCTACGATCGTGTGGCGGCCTTCGCACGACGATGGCGGCAAGAGCAGCAGCAACAGTCGAGGGCCGCGAGCAAGGGCACGTTCATTCCACTGCGCTTCGCCGAAGGCGAAGCATTCCAGTTTGACTGGAGTGAGGACTGGGCCGTGCTCGGGGGCGAGCGCACCAAGCTGCAGGTCGCGCAGTTCAAGCTCAGCCACAGCCGAGCGTTCTTCCTGCGGGCCTATCCGCTCCAGACGCACGAGATGCTGTTCGATGCCCACTATCACGCTTTCACGGCCTGGGGCGGCATTCCGCGGCGCGGGATCTACGACAACATGAGGACCGCCGTAGACCGCGTGGGGCGAGGCAAGCTGCGCGACGTCAACCTGCGCTTCAGCACCATGGTCAGCCACTACCTGTTCGACGCCGAGTTCTGTAACCCGGCGTCTGGCTGGGAGAAGGGCCAGATAGAGAAGAACGTGCAGGATAGCCGCCACCGGATCTGGCAGCGGGTCCCTGCATTCGGCACGCTCGAGGCACTCAACGACTGGCTGGCGGACCAGTGCGTGCTGCTCTGGCAGCAGACACGGCACCCCGAGCTGGATATGACCATCTGGGAAGCGTGGTCCGAGGAGCGCCCGCACTTGATGCCGGTGGGCCAGCCCTTCGATGGCTTCGTTGAGCACACCAAGCGTGTCTCGCCGACGTGCCTGGTGCACTTCGAGCGCAACCGTTACAGCGTGCCGGCGTCGTTCGCCAATCGTCCCATCAGTCTGCGCGTCTACGCTTCACGTCTCGTGTTCGCCGCAGAGGGCCACGTCATCGCTGAGCACGTGCGGCACATCGACCGCAGCCACGGGATCGGTCGAACTATCTATGACTGGCGGCACTATCTCGCCGTGCTACAGCGCAAGCCCGGCGCGTTGCGCAATGGTGCACCCTTCACACAGTTGCCGGAGGGCTTCAAACGATTGCAGCGAGCCCTGCTCAAGCGACCAGGTGGCGATCGCGAGATGGTGGAGGTGCTCGCACTGGTCCTCCTTCACGACGAGCAGGCGGTGCTGGCGGCCGTCGAACTTGCGCTGGAGGCTGGCGCCCCATCCAAGCAGACGATCCTCAACATCCTGAGTCGGTTGCTACAGGGCGAGCCGATCTCTCCGATCACCGCGCCTCAGGCACTGACCCTACGGATCGAGCCGGAAGCCAACGTGGGACGCTATGACACGCTGCGGGGGATCGATCATGCAGCATGAGATCATGGTCGAGATGCTCAAGGCCCTCAAGCTGCACGGCATGGCGCAGGCGCTGGGTGATCTGGCTGAACAGGACTCGCCAGCATACCAAGCGGCGGTGTCGATCCTGTCTCGCCTGCTCAAGGCCGAACTCACTGAGCGCGAGGTGCGCTCGCTGGCCTACCAGATGAAGGTAGCCAAGTTTCCGGCGTATCGAGACCTCATGGGCTTCGACTTCACATGCAGTGAAGTCAACGAAGCACTGGTTCGCCAGCTCCATCGCTGTGACTTCCTCGAGTCTGCCCACAACGTCGTACTGGTTGGTGGGCCGGGAACCGGCAAGACCCACATCGGGACAGCGATTGGCGTGCAAGCCGTAGAGCATCATCATCGGCGCGTGCGGTTTTACTCGACCATCGAACTCGTCAACACGCTGGAACTGGAGAAGGCCGCCGGCAAGCCAGGACATCTGGCGACGCGGCTCATGTACGCCGATCTGGTGATCCTCGACGAGTTGGGCTATCTACCATTTAGCCAGGCCGGCGGCGCGATGCTGTTCCACCTCATCAGCAAGCTCTACGAGCGCACCAGCCTCATCATCACCACTAACCTCAGCTTCGGGGAGTGGTCGGCTGGAGTTGCCCCTGTACCTCAGGACACGCAGACACCGCTAGGTTGATGACACTGCAGTCCGTCTGAACTCGCGCGGTGAGCGATATTTCAGGGCTTTGTGCGGGTGGCGCTCATTGTAGTGTTCAAACGCAATGGCCAGGCGAGAGAGTGCCGTTGGCACGTCGGCCTTGTCCATATAGGCGACGTAGTTGTGCTTCATGGTCTTCACGAACGATTCGGCCATGCCATTGCTCTGCGGTGAACGTACCGGCGTAGTCAGCGGCTCCAGGCCCAGTTCGCGAGCGAAGCTGCGCGTGCGGTGGTCGATGTAGGCCGAGCCGTTGTCCGTAAGCCATTCGATGGGCTGCGGGGCATGCGTGGTGCCGAAGCGCTGTTCGACGGCAGCCAGCATGACGTCGCGCACCACGTCCCCGCTATGGCCGCCAGTCGTTGCCGCCCAGCTAATCGCTTCTCGGTCGTAGCAATCCAGTGCGAAGGTCACGCGCAGCGGCGTGCCGTCGTCGCACCGGAACTCGAATCCGTCGGAGCACCAGCGGCTATTGCTCGTGTCCACGGCTACGCGGCCGTCGTGCCGCCGAGTGTCTCGGCGCACGCCGGGACGGCGCAGCAACAAATGATGCTCGCGCATGACCCGATACACGCGCTTGTGGTTGGTGCGCGGTGCGCCGACCAGCTCGCGAGTGCGGCGCAGCAGCGCCCAGATGCGCCGGTAGCCGTAGCTTGGCAGGTGCGCGACGTGGGCCTGGATTTCTTCGACCAGTTCCGTGTCGTCAGTCACTCTAGCGCTGCGACCATCTTGCCAATCGGACGGTCGAACCCGTTTCACCGCCACACCGGAGCGCGCTACGCCGAGAACTTCGCAGACCGTTTTCAATGGTCGTCCCCCGGCAGCAAGGGCGAGCGCGCAATCAGGTTTTTTGAGCGGCCCCACTCAACAGCCTCCTTCAGGATCTCGACTTCCATCGTCTTCTTCCCAAGCAGGCGCTGCAGTTCCTTGATTTCCTTGATCGCGGCGGCCAACTCCGATGCCGGGACTACAGTTTCGCCAGCTTGCACCGCTGCCAGACTGCCTTCCTGGTATTGCTTGCGCCAGCCGAACACCTGGTTCGGATTCACGCCATGCCGCCGGGCCACGGCAGACACCGAGGCGCCAGGGGCCAGCGTCTCCTGCACGATAGCGACTTTTTCCTGCGCCGTGCGCCGACGACGGCGCTCCGGCTCGGTCAGAATTTCGATGGGTTCCACGTAATGACTAGGCTTACTGATAGACACAAGACTATCCCTTATTTTAAGAGAATCCTCGTGTCCTCAGATACGGGGGGCCGCTCCAGCGGCCCCAAATGAGAAGTGGCTCACCGACATTACCGAATTCCAGATCCCCGCAGGCAAGGTCTATCTCTCGCCCGTTATCGACTGCTTTGACGGCCTTGTTGTAAGTTGGGCTATCGGCACGCGGCCAGATGCTGAACTCGTCAATACCATGCTGGATGCTGCCATCGAATCGGTGGCCAACTGCGAGGAAAGGCCTGTGGTTCACTCCGATCGCGGCGCGCACTATCGCTGGCCCGGATGGCTCTCACGGATGCGCGATGCCAAGCTCATTCGTTCGATGTCACGCAAAGGATGCTCGCCCGATAACGCAGCCTGCGAAGGTTTCTTTGGGCGGCTGAAAACCGAGTTGTTCTATCCTCGTGACTGGCGGACAGTAACCATTGAGCAGTTCATCGAGGTCGTTGACTCTTACATCCGCTGGTACAACGCAAAGCGGATCAAGCTCTCCCTCGGCTCCCTGAGCCCGATCGAATACCGGGAGAGTCTCGGAATCGCGGCATAAAACAGTCCAAGATTCTTGCCGCACCCCCGGTGGGTTCGTTCTCGGTGCAAATCAACACCTCGCAGGCTAGCCGGATCGACACTCCCCGGCGTGCCACTGCGTCCCTGGCCATCTCGCGGCGGGTAGATGGCCTCAGTCTTTTTTTGCCAGCGCCTCCGCAACGATCTCGGCCTTGATTTTCTCTTCGACGTACATCTTGCGCAGCCGGGTATTCTCCGCCTCCAGCTCCTTCATCCGCGCCATCAGCGACACATCCATGCCGCCGTACTTCCCGCGCCAGTTATAGAAGGTAGCCGTGCTGATGCCCATCTCGCGACAAATCTCCGGCACCGCCAGGCCCGACTCCGCGCGCTTGAGCGCCTCCATGATCTGGCTGTCCGTGAACTTCGACTTCTTCATCCGTAGAACTCCCTTTGCTGGAATATTCTACTTGCCGACCCGCGTATCCAGCGGGGGGATTACCCCGGCATCATCGTCACGGACGTCGAGAACGTTGTCGCCTCTGCAGAGGTACGCGGCAGCAAATCGCCATTTCGCTGGAAACGACCGGCTGTCATCATGCATGAGCCGCTTTCCCAATCGGAATGCGCCACCGCTTTGCTCACAGCAAGTGGACTCGCTAACGGCGTCGCACGCCCGTTGCCCAAGAATTTCACTGGTACACCTGGAATGATGGAAGTTTGGCTGGCAGCACCTGCGGGAACCCTAGCGGAGGCGAGATAGCTAATCGGTGCCGACCGATAACCGTTGTGTGGCTTTGGCGAGCCGTGTCAAAGAGAAAACACCCGTAGACCGTATTAAATCTGTCACCGTTGCGACAGTTAAAGTGTCAACTCACCCGGCGATTTCCGTCAGTTTTGCGCCATCCCTTGCTGGGTAAGCGTTTTCGGGTTGCGAACTGAAATTGTCACCAGCAAGCCGGGGTCGGTGGGCCAGCTTACTGCCAGGCCTGACCACTGGCAGAGTTCGGCCAGCGGAGCGGTCATGCGAATCCACATGTTGGATGTCTGCTTCGAGGAAGTTTGTCGGCGGCGAAAGACTACATGAAAAATTCGCGATAACGGCTTTTATCGCGAGTTTGCCGACCGGCCCAACCCCGGGCCGATGGCGAATGAATGATCGTTTCAGGATGGGAAGAATTGAGGGACGGCCGGGCAGGGTGCCCGGCGCTCCGGCTCAGGCGGCCAGTGCCAGGTCGCCCGCGCCCGGACCGCCCGCCGCTGTCTGCTCGACCAGCGCCGCGGCGAAACGGGCCTGGCAGCTTTGCCGATCGGTCAGGCGTGCGCGCAGGCTGGCGCAAAGACCGCGCAGTTCGGTGACGCGATCGACTATGCGAGCTTGTTCCGCCGCCGGAGGGATTGGAATCGGCATATTCAAGACCACGCCCTGGTTTATCTTTGGCATGGTTCCTTGGGTACCCGTTGCCTTTCCCTTGAAGTACTGACGCCCAAAGTTGGAAATCAGGTACATGTGCACAAAATAGACGTGGAGCTTGCTGGATACGCGCAATCGCATCATCAAGTCTGGATACATAAAGCGATCGTCCTCCATATCGTATACGGCAGCCATGCCCACATAGTCCAGGGAGTTCGCACGTTGTATCAATAAGTCACCCTTCTTCAGGAGATACTGCTCAGCGCTCGCACTGGGTATGTCTACGAACTTGAAGCAATCTTCTCTAAAGTAGCCCTTCGTAGTTGCGCTGAGGCTCAGGCAACGTACACCGGTGTCGACAGGTGATGGCTTCGGCGAGAATCCATTGTTTGGACCTATCAGCGTCAGCTCACCTAGAGAGCACCAAGCCCAATGCGTAGGGATCTCAAAGGGCCTTTCTTCCTCCAAGACCCCTGTACGAGTCTTGCCACCATTCGCTTTCCGAGCAGCAATCTTGCAGCTCTTTTCCTCACGAATGTGTTCCAGCAGTACATCGACAGGCTCATCATTCTTGTCAGCCGACACCAGCAATCCGCGCACGGCCAGTTGCAGAACGGTCTGCTCGAGCGCGTCAACCGCTTCCGGGCGATCGAGCAGCAGGTCGAAGCTGGCGGCGAGACGGGACCAGTTTTCTGCCAGGGCATGCGCCGACTCGCTCGCGGCCAGCGCCTCGAGCAGCGTCGTGGTCAGGCGGGCATGCTGCTCCGCCTCCAGGCGACCGTTGGCTTCCAGCGCGTCGCAGAGCCGCATCAGTTCATCCACCTTGGCAACGATGCGACCCTGTTCGGCGAGCGGCGGCAGAGGCAGCAGTACCTTGGCAAAATCCCCGCCAGATATTTCCTTGAAGGTGGTGCCCGAGGCGGCCGCGTCGATCGCTTTGGCCGCCGACTTCAGGAACCAATAGAGATAGTCTGACGTTCCCTCGACGTATGGGACACATGACTTGAACCCCTGATTTGTCGCCAATGCGTTTGCAGCGATGGCGACGTAGCCAATTGGCGCGCGGCTCGAGAAAAGCACCGTGTCTGCAGGAAGCAGTTGCGCTGACGAATTTGCGAGGCCTTGTCGACTGATATTCCGTCGTCCGCCGCTAATTCTCTTGCCCTTGAACCCATATAGATCTGCCGGCGTGAGCCAGGGCACATCGCCGTCGGCCCAATATTCCGGGACGTCGGATTTTGGCGTTCCGCCACCTACGATCTGACCGATCGTGCCCAAACGAATCCACTCCCATCCCCGAGGTAACGAATACGGAATCTCAGACTTGGAGATCGCTGCAAGCGCTCGCTCGCGTCTGATCTGGCCTTCCTCGATCAATCGTTCCCTATTTGCCGATGCTTTCTCCAACAGGGTGCTCGTCGGCTCATCGTTGGTGTCTTGCGGCACCAGCTTGCCTTGCACAGCCAGCGACAAGATCAATTCGCGCAGCCGCGCTACGCCATCTGGCGCGGCGGCTAGCAGATCAAATCCTTTCCGGAGGTTCATGCCTGACCCTCCAGCGCGTCTGCCAGGATGCCCTTGAGCCGGTCGCGGAGTGCCTGCGCCTCGGCGGTCAGCCGCTGGTACTGGGCCAGCAGCTCATCCGGGTCGTGACTGATCTCCTCACCACGATGCGGGTTCTTCTGGTCGAGGTTAAAGCCGTTGGCCTTCAGCGTCTCAATGCTGACCTTCCAGGCGAACTCGTTCTCGACGCGACTGGCAAAGCCGTCAGCCTCATTACCCCACCAGGCCTTCTCCGGCGCGAACTCCTCGATGCGGATCGGCTTCGTTTTCGAGTAGCTCTTGTAGCCAGCCGGGTAGGGATGCTCGTAGTACCAGACCTCGCGTGTGGGCGTGCCCTTGGTAAAGAAGAGCAGGTTGGTCTTGATGCCGGTGTAGGGGGCGAACACGCCGTTGGGCAGCCGCACGATGGTGTGCAGGTTGCACTCGGTGAGCAGCTTTTCCTTGATGCGGCTCTTCACGCCTTCGCCAAACAGCGTGCCATCGGGCAACACCACCGCCGCGCGCCCGTTGTGCTTGAGCAGCTCGATCAGCAGCACCAGGAACAGGTCGGCCGTTTCCCGCGTGCGCACGTCCGCCGGGAAATTGGCCTCGATGCCGGGCTCCTCGGTGCCGCCGAAGGGCGGATTGGTCAGGATCACGTCGACCAGGTCACGGTTGCCATAGTCGGCGAGCGGTCGCGACAGCGTATTGTCGTGGCGGATCTGCGACGGCACTTCGATGCCGTGCAGCATCATGTTGGTCACGCACAGCAGGTGCGGCAACTGCTTTTTCTCGACCCCGGTGATGGCGTTCTGCAGGATCGTGTCATCGTCGGCCCGCTGGCGCTGCGGCTTCAGGTGCTCGATGGTGCAGGCGAGAAAACCGCCGGTGCCGCAGGCCGGGTCCAGCACGCGTTCGCCCAGGCGCGGGTTGACCTGGTCGACCATGAACTGCGTGACCGCACGGGGCGTGTAGAACTCGCCCGCGTTGCCCGCGCTCTGCAAATCCTTCAGGATCTTTTCGTAGAGGTCGTTGAACAGGTGCCGCTCGGCACGGTTGTTGAAGTCGATCTCGTTGATCTTGTTGATCACCTGGCGCAGCAACTGGCCCGACTTCATGTAGTTGTAGGCGTCGCTGAACACCTCGCGCGCGACGAAGCCGCGCGGGTTACGCTTGGGGTCGGCATTGAGTCCCTTGATCGCGGGGAACAGATCACTGTTGATGAAGTCGAGCAGCTCCTCGCCAGTGATCCCTTCCGGATCGGCCGCCCAGGTGCGCCAGCGCAGCCGCTCCGGCAGCGGCGACTTGAATTCGTCGCGCAGCAGTTCGAGCTCGGTCTCCTGGTCGTCGAAGATTTTCAGGAACAGCAGCCAACTGAGCTGGGAGATACGCTGGGCGTCGCCATCGACGCCGGCATCCTGGCGCAGGATGTCCTGCACGGACTTGATGAAGGTGGTGCTGATGGTCATGGGGATTCGTCGTTATTGATAGAGGGCGCGTTCCAGCTCCTGGAGCGCGGCCTGGTAGTTCGCCTTGCCGCCAAAGGCGGTGATGATCTCGACCGGCGAGCCGAATTCATTGAGCGGCGCCAGCTTGAGCACTTCGATGTGCTCGATATTGGTGATGCCCGCATCCGCATATTTGTCGAGCAGCGCCTGCAGCACGCGCCGGGCGGTGTCGCCGTACTGGCCGAAAACATTGCGTTTCCTGACGCGCTCGGCGCGTTCACGTCGCGTCAGCGGCGGCTGATCGAAGGCGATATGGCAGATCAGGTCGAACGGATCGAGCTCCTTGCCGGCCATCTCGGCCAGCTCCTCGAACAGTACCCCCTGTTTTTCCAGTTCGGCCAGGATCGCCTCCTTGCGCTCGGCGGCATTCCAGGCCTGCAAGAAGCTGTCGAGTGAGGCATAACGTTTGTTGAGCTGGATCCGGGTGAAGTCGCGCAGCGACTCGGTGATCAGCTTGCCGTCGGGGCCGAGGTACTGGACCTGTTCGTGCGCGACACGTACCGGCACGTGATCGAGCACATAGCGCGTGCGGCCTGGCCCGGTCGGTTCGCCCGGGCCGTCGAAGCTGCCTCCAGGCGTCCCGTCGCTGCCGCCGGTGCCATCGGCACCGCCCAAAGGGTCGCCCGGAACCTCGTCCTCCGGCGGCAGGACCGGCTCATCGGGCGCGGGATCATACACCACGACCGGGTCGCCATCGAAGGCGGGATCGGCGAACAGGGCCGTGGCCTGCTTGCAATCCAGGATGGTGAACCAGAGCTTGTCGTGCTCCTCGTCGATCCGCGTGCCGCGGCCAATGATCTGCTTGAACTCGGTCATCGACTTGATGGTGCGATCGAGCACTACCAGCTTGCAGGTCTTGGCGTCGACGCCGGTGGTCATCAGGCGCGAGGTGGTGGCGATCACCGGATAGGCCTTGCGCGGGTTGATGAAATTGTCGAGCTCGAGCTTGCCTTCGGCATTGTCCCCGGTGATCTGCATCACGTACTTAGGATTGGCGCTGGCCAGATCGGGATTGGCATTGATCAGCGCCTGACGCATGCGCGCGGCGTGATCGATGTCCTCGCAGAAGACGATGGTCTTGGCCATGCGGTCGGTCGCCCGCAGGAACTCAGTGATGCGCGCCGCTACCGCCACGTCGCGCTGGGTCAGCACCAGCGTGCGGTTCATGTCCGACTGGTTGTAGATGCGGTCCTCGACCACCTGGCCGAGCTTGTCGACAGTGCCGACCGGCGGGCGCCAGCCCAGGTCTTTGTCGAGATCCACGCGGATCACCTTGTAGGGCGCGAGAAACCCGTCATCGATGCCCTGGCGCAGCGAGTAGGTATAGACCGGCTCGCCGAAATAGGTAATGTTGGACACATCTTCGGTTTCCTTCGGCGTCGCGGTCAACCCCAGGTGAATGGCCGAGCTGAAGTAGGCGAGGATCTCGCGCCAGGCCGAGTCCTCGGCTGCGCTGCCTCGGTGGCACTCGTCGATGACTATCAGGTCAAAAAAATCACGACTGAACTGTCGATAGATGTTCTGGGCCTCGTCGGTACCAGTGACCGCCTGGTAGAGCGACAGGTAGATTTCGTAGGACTTCTCGACCGTGCGATTCTCGATCTTGGTCATCGCCCCGGCAAAGGGCTTGAAGTCGTTGGTCTTGGTCTGGTCGACCAGGATGTTGCGGTCCGCCAGGAACAGGATGCGCTTGGCCGCGCGCGCCTTCCACAGCCGCCAGATGATCTGGAACGCGGTGAAGGTCTTGCCGGTGCCGGTGGCCATCACCAGCAGGATGCGCGACTGGCCCTTGGTCACGGCCTCAACGGCGCGATTGACCGCATTAAGCTGGTAGTAGCGCGCTTCCTTGCCGGGATAGTAGTCCTGCGTGTAGACCGGCTCGGCCTCCGGCGTGATGCCCTTCCAGGCCAGATAGCGTTGCCACAGCAGCGCCGGCGCGGGGAATTCTGACAGGGTCAGTTCGTGCTCAATGACGCCGTCGGCTGCGGTGCGGTCATGCCAGATGAAGCCGTCGCCATTGCTGGAAAACGCGAAGGGTACGTCCAGCATCTCGGCATAGCGCAGCGCCTGCTGCATGCCGTCGCGCACGCCGTGATTATTGTCCTTGGCCTCGACCACGGCGAGCGGAATCCCGGCCTTGAAGGACAGCACATAGTCGGCGCGGGAAATGGTTTCCTCGTCGCGCTTTGCTTTCTTACCACGCACGATAATCCGGCCATGGGTGAGGCTCACCTCCTCGCGCAGTTGGGTGTGCAGGTCCCAGCCTGCGGCGACGATGGCCGGCGAGATGAATTTGGTGCAGATGTCCCGCTCGGATAGTGCTTTTTTATTCACTTATCGACCCTCATTGGCGACCCACGCCGTAAGGGCGGAATTTTAATGCCTGAAGACCTTCATTACCGCCGAAACCCCATTATTCGTGGCTCCAACGGTTCGGATGGGTCAAGAACCTGAAAGCAGCCGTTCGATCGCAGCGTTTGCTTGTCCGGTATCGTTCTGGGACAGCCGGGGGATATGCAGGCCTTGGCGCACCTCCGGCCGTTGGCCAACGCTTCTATCTCACTCCCGCCAGGCGTCAAGCCCAACGGCGATAACCCTTCGGCTTGGTGCTTTTCCAGCGGCGCTTTGTGGGTGCCGTGCTGCGCGGCTTGGAATCGGTCGCCTTGCACAGCATGCACACGCGCCCATAGCCGCCCTGACCCGACTTGAGCGCGGGATCATAGAAGTCCGCCATAGACAGTATCTCCTCGCAATGCGAGCACGCCCTCATTTCCTTGCTGGCAAGTCCAGCCGCCTGGTTTTGCAAGTCCGCGACGCTTTCGGAGACCGTCTCTCCCAAGGCCATTTCGACCAAGTCCACCAGTCGGCCAGACAGCGTGAGGATTGGGTCGACCCCCAGATTGAATCGGTTGATGCGGAGGAAGCGATATCCGTAACTCTCCAGGGTCAGTTGCCGCTCGACGTCGGCGCCATTGAGGTAGCGCTGGTGGTTCCCAGCGTGAATCTGCCGCCCCTTCTGGAAGTGGAACTCGAATCCGTCATATTCGATGACGATATGCAATGGGCCCTTCTCGGTGCGATAGATCACAAGGAAGTCCACGCGCCAGGCCGGGTGCTCGTACGTAGGATCAAGCTGGCGGAGATAGTCGCCCACCGGGAACTGGGGAATGATCTCGATCTCGTCCTGGTGTTCTTGCACAAACGGTGTCTGTTGGAGCCAATCGAGGACTTTCGCCTCCATCGGACTAGACGCATCCGTCTGGTCGGCCGAGGCGGTGCCCCGTTCAAGGGTGTTGGCGTAGTAGTTCAGCGCCTGCCCTATCGCTCCCTTGTATTCGGGAAGCGGCATCGAGTGGACAATCCACACCATCTCCTGGGCCCGACTGAATCCAACGTTCAGGCGCTGCACCTTGAGTTTGTCTTCAACCGACTCCTGCGCATTCGCCAGTGCCACCGGGAAGATGAAGTTGAGAGCGTCGTTGCCAGGCGTCGCCACCATCGAATACATGATGATGTTGCGCTCCTCGCCCTGACACGAGTCGAAGGTCATCACCTTTAAGCGAAGCTTGTCCTCGAACTCTCGGCCGCGGGCGTGGCCGAAAAGTAGCTTCGACAGGTAGGTCTGTTGCTCCCGGAACGGTGTAATGACGCCCACCGTCGGCGGGTCCTCTTCCTCTATCAGTTCGAGAAGCTGCTCAAGAATGAAATTCCCCTCGGCCTCATTGACGCCCCTTGTGCACAGGTAGTCCTCGGTGTCCACCTCGTCGAACTGGATGACCTCATCGACTGGGACGCCGCGGATCTTGATCGCTTGTAGCTGGTGTCCATAGAACGTGCTCGACGAATACCCGATTAGTTCCTTGTAGGAACGGAAATGCTTGCGCAGCATGACGGAGTAAGAAGCACCGAGATTGCAGAACTCGAGGATCGACCGCTTCACGTCGAACATCGAAAGGCGCTCAAGGGCATCCGCCTTATCGCTGACCTCCGAGCGGAAGTGGTTGACCAGGTCCGCGCGATACTTGTCATTCGTCGCGATGCTGGCGTTCGACGACTTAACGTTCGAGAACTGCTTGCTGTCTCCCAGGACGACAACCTTCTTCGCGCGCAGCAGCGCCGGCAGAGCTTGCGCCACACTCACCTGCGACGCCTCATCGATCACCACCACATCGAACAAGTCCGGCGCCAGCGGCATGAACTCGCCAAACTCACGGATGCTCGCGACGATCACCGGGAAGGAATTCCGAACGCTGGCGAACTTCTCTTCCGGAAACTTCTGCCCGCTTGCAATCACGCCAGACAGCGCACGCGCATCTGCACGATGCTCGTCCATGAACTTGATCAAGCGCGCATCCACGTGGGAGTTCATGATCGACGTATTGAGGCGCTCAAGCGAGTCCTTGGTTCCTACATAGTCGAACGCCGGGGCTTTCGCGAAGGCGGCGTGGTTCTCAAGCCATTCGCGCAGGAAAACGATGGCCAACACCAACAGGCTGGCGTCCGCTTTCGGTTGCGACATCAGTGCGTCGAAGATTGCCGGATTCGCCTTCTGCACGGCGCCGAAAGCCTTCAGCGTGAAAACTGCGGCCGGGGATGATGCCTCCCCTCGCGCCAGACGCTGATACGCGAGCGCGAAGTGGGCGTCGAGCTTCTCTGCTTCGAGAGCCCGTTGTAGCAGATTGGCGCCCTCCACAAGGTCATAGAGTGCGAAGGCGTCTTGCTTAAAGAAGAGCGGTCTGCTCGTTGGAAGTTGGTTGAGCCTCTCCTCCAACTCCCTTACCGTGGCTCCTCGGAAGAGATAGCCGAACAGCGGCATCCGCAGATGCTTGTATTTGACGAGAAGATCCTGAATCGCTCTCACCTGTTCGGGCGCGAGCTTGTCAAAGAGGTTCCAACTTGTCGACTCAGCGCGCGGCGCGGTGGTGCTCATGCATGCGTCCAGCCGCACCCGTTCTCGCAGCGCCGTCGCGTCGGTAGCACCGTCACCGATAATCTGTGCCAAGTATTGTTGAAGCGCCTCACTCTGCTCAACGATCGCCGCGAGCTCGGGCAGCAAGCTGGAGTCGGTAACCTTGCGGATCTCCCCAAGGATGTTCGGCGCACGTTCCGCCAACTCGAACTCGTGCTGATGCATTTGTTGGAGGGCGGAGATTCGCACCTCGCCAAGAACCTCGACAGTTTTGTCGATCGACTGCTTAAGGTCCGTGGCGCGCATCTCACGCTCAGCATCCAGCGCCTCGCGATTGGCCCGCGTCGCTTTCGCGTAGGCGCCAATTTGCGTGACGGTGGCGTTCGACGTCAGCTTACGGAAGTTGGCGTTCTGCTGACCCAGGCGGAGGATGGGATTTGGGAAGTCGCGATCGTGCCGCACCCGGGACATCGCCTCGGAAAGCTTCGATACGACGACGTCCAGCGCCTCGGTCTTGTCGGACAGGACGAGGCATGACTTGTTGTTAAAGGCACAGTCTGCCGCGATGGCGGTAATCGTGTGCGACTTTCCGGTGCCCGGCGGCCCCTCCACGACGACAATCTTGCCGTTGGGATTCCTGACCGCGAGCAGCACCTTCCGCTGCTCCTCGTTAAGCGGGATGGGGGAGTCGAACACCATGCGCTCGACCAGCGGAAGCTTCTCCCATTCGTCCTCGACCTCGGCGCGAATCGAAGCCTCGTTTCCCATCAGGACACCTTCGACCAGTCCCTTGAACAGATCCGCCACGTTTGAGCCGCCGCGGTTGAACCGATCGATGATTTCCTCGTAGTCGTTGATGAGCGCCTCGTCTGAGCGCTCGTAGGCCGCGAGGTAGAGAGCACTGGACAGAGACACGCTCGCCGTTGCCGCTTCGGCCGCGGTCGAGGAAAAGTCGATCTGCCCACCGAGGTCCGACGCATTCGCGACCTTACGGAAGAGCGTCCGCACGACCTCAAAGATGCTCTGCTGCGGTGTGATGTAGGTGATGCGTTCAGTGATTGGGCTGACCCACTCCCGCTTCAATCCCGCCCCCAGTTCTTGAAGGACGAAGTCGATTGCCGAACGGTTCGCGTAGAGGTGGTTGACAATCTTCAGGGAGTAGCCAGTGCCATCCTCGCTGCGCGTCACATGGACGGGCACGAAGAAGAGTGGGTACTGAGCATTGCGATACTTCAGCGCGCCAAGATAGAGATAGAGTTGCATGGAGTCGCCAGTGGCAACGTACGTCTCGATATCCCTGAACTCCAGATATGCATCAGCCGCGACGAAGTTCTCAAAGAACGCCAGCAGGCCGGCACGCATTCCCTCCATGTTGAGGAAGTTCGTTGCGGCATCGACAAGCGCCGCCTCCTCACCCGTCGCCAGAAGCTTCGCCAACACCTCCGGCAGGACCCGATTCAGGTCACCGCAGACCCGGGCGATCAGGTCGGACTCTGCGGCGAGCAGCGAGTCTATTACCGAGTAGGCTTGTTGACGCAGGGGGCCATCAAGGTGCGCCACCAACGGCCGGATCACCTGCGCCCCGACTTCCTTCGCCAACTCTTCCTGGACCGAATCGATCCACTGCTCGGGATTCTCGACGGCGGAGGTGTAGGTACTCCGCACAATTTCGATGACAGCATTGCGGACCGAGACAAGAGCCGTTTCGGGGATGGCGTGGATCTGCTCTTGAATGACTTTGCGCAGAGAGGCGCTGACCGGGCGGGTATAGCGCCTCGGCGTCATCGGTAGGGTCAGCTCTTCCGCGGTTGGCTTGCTCAGCAGCGCCCACAACTCCTGGTCGAGCCCAGGATATGGAGCGGTGCGCATCCCGGCCCGAAAGCCCGTGTCAGCCGTCAGGACAATGCGTCGGCGCGGCGCCTGTGCCCGTTTGAAGTCACTTTGGAGGAAATCCCGAAAATAACGAGACACCCGAATCGCGATCTCGCTCAGCTTGTTGTCGTCCATTGTTCTTGGTGCTGGTGTTCATTGGCCTATGCCGCAGCATCATAGCGCACCAACATGGTCGATCGACAATGCGAATGTGCCGGCCAGCCTGATGCTTCTGGGCGCTCTGCAACGTGCCTTCCCCTGCAAGCCATAGGGCGCGCCCAGGGCGGCGCGGCGCTTGTTGAGTCAAGGCGACGACGAGCCTACCGACACCTCGAAGCGATAACCCTAGACCTGCTTTGGCTGCCCAACTGCTCGCCAAATGTCCGCGGAATAGTCATGCGGCGTTTGCGCCGAGCCCGACTTCTTGGCGGCCCGATAGTCTGCCGCATAGGACACGTCATCGAACTGCCACCGGTCGTATTCGCGCATTTCGTGGCGACTAAACTCATGCTCGCCGCGCAAGGTGACGGCCTCCATGGCGAGGCCTGGAACAGCGCCCAGGATCTTCTCGAATTCGAGGACGGTCGACTCAAGTGCCGCGCGCGCCTTGCTATCGAGGAACGTGTCTCGGCGGCAAAGTAGTACCACGTCGCACTGATAGGGGTCGGACGGATCTGTCAGTTCTTTAGTGCGAGGCCTGAGGAGCAGAAAGATTTCAGTGATGAGCGGCGCGCTAGTTAGCGCCTTCCGCAGCTTTTCCTCGGCGCCAGCGCGCTTGAGGCGTTCGTTGAATTCGTCGGGCAGCGCGGCCCGCCTGTACCGCGTGGTCAGCCAGTCGACCAGATCCTGGCAGGCCCGTCGGTCGATCGTAAGGTCGTTGTCCGGGGTGCCATCGACGAGCAACGGCCGCTCGACGAGGCAGCGATCCCACGGGAGGAAACTCAGATGCCGTGAACCGTCGGCGAGTGGGACGGCAAAGCGGCGAAAGCTCTTTAGAAAGGTATCCTGAGGGTTCGGGGCGCCCGGGCGAATCCCCGCGACAGCAAACTCGACGAATGGCTCGGCCGCATCAAGGTGGCAAACGATGTCGCAGGTCTGGCTGATCATGACGGCGCACGCCTCTCCCCGCGACAGTTGATCGGCGAGGGCTTCGCGCCCCTGCTGCCTAAGCGCGACGACCACCAGCGGGATTGCGGCGGCTCCGGCAATCGCGCCCTGCTGCCATCGCAGGTCGTTGAGTCGACTGCCGATCGTGGGTGGATCGTTGTTATCGTCCAATACGGCCCTCTCAACTGCCGAATCCGCGCGCGACGAGCCCGTCCAGGCGGCGCGAGGCATTTACCTGCGAGTGACATTGATCAGCAATCGCGCGCAATGCCACCTCGCATCGTGAGACATCGATGGGAGCCTCCTTCAATAGCGAGAACAGGCTTCGCCCCCCCTCGCGCTCCAGAGCCATTCCATGTAGGCGGGAGCCTAACGCGCCAACCCCATAAGCATTCCAGATCCGGGTGAGCTTCTCGAGCGCCGCTAGCCGCTCCATCGCGTCGTCGTTGACTTGCCCCTGATAGGTCGGGTCAAGCCAGAGATAGACCGTCGCGCGCGCGCAACCCAGCACTTCGGCCAAGTCCTTCGTCGACAAGCCAAGGCCGGACTTCACGGCGACCAGGCGATCACGGAGCGGCACGGCGCGCGCGGGCGTCTCGCGCGCAAGCGAGCGGCCCCGATAGACCTGAGCGAAGACTCGTTTGATCGCCGGATCATCCAGGATGATGTCGATTCTGCCCTGCTCTGACGATGCAGTCTGGTAGCCCGTCGAGATTCGAATGACATCCGGATTTGCGGTTGACCAAGAGATCGCTCCCCCGGTAGACACCGAAAAGTCATTCAGCGCGTGAAGCGGCAAGGGCAGCGAACGCTGGCCAATTTCGACCCTCTGCATCATCGTTGTTCTTCCCCGTGTTGCCAGTACGCCTGACCTTTATCGCTGGTCAGCCGCCTGAATAATGCGGATTGCGTGGTATGCAGAGATTTTGTCACGCCGACCAGCGTCGCCACATCGAGTACGCTCTTGATCTCGGCTGAGACGTCGATATCGACATACCCGACCTTCGCCGCCGCGTCCTGTGTTGCCAAGTCACGGATGGACTGCAACCGGGACGACGGCGCAAGCTCCGGCACCAGCATCAGCGAGGGGGGCTGCGGCTGCGACACCGGCGCCGTGAGGCTTAGCCGCGCAACTGCGACGTGCGGCGGCGGCCCAGAGACTTCATACACGAGTTCGTGAACATCGCGCGTGAGCCGGACACCGTCGCCAGGCGCGAGCAAAGCGGACATTGGCGCGGCGAAGAAGTCAGCGACATCGAGCCCACCTTCAGCGCGCACGATGTTCCAATAGCGCAGACCAATGCGTTCGACGAACTGGTGTCCGCGCACCTGCGCGAGTGCGGCGAGCACCTCAGCAAATAGGCTGCTAAATGCACCAGAATCCGTATAACGGGTTACATGCAGCGCCAATACGTCCGCAGTGAGCACGACGCAGGCGTCCGCCTCGGCTGTCAGGAAATGAAAGCGCGGCGTCACTTGCTGCCGCATACCCTGGGGGTCAAAAACGAACCCAAACTCCTGGCCGCGCGCCAGGCGGGGGAAGCGCGCACCGAGCGCGTCTTGCAAACTTGCGGCGAAGGGGTCGAGGTTCAGGATGCTCCCGAGCCGCAGCTCGGCGACGACGTAGGCGAGAGGTGCGTGTTTCCAGCTGCCAAGAGTCTGCATGGCCGGTTCCTTAATGTGTGACTCGATTGTAGTCGGAGTTGGGTCGCGTTGGACACTATTTTGGACATACACCTCTGTTGGCCATTGACCCGGCGCAATTAGCCCAAAGGCATTGCAGAGAGGGGCCGGCCCCACCTATATAGAAGCGCAGACGCGCGGGCCGGCGAATCCAGCCAGGCGCGCAAGAGGCTCGAATGACTAGTGTCCAGTCTCACAGTTAGTCGGTACGGCGCGCGATAGGAGCCATGTGCCTTATACACCATATATGCTTTATACGTCACTCTGGTGTCCTGTCCCAAAGTTATTGGGAAACGGAGTGCATACAAATCAATCACTTAGGACGTCGTTGCACTTTGGCAACTGCCGTTGTGGGCACGTTAGGTCGAAGGGCAGAATTGGGTCGGGAACGGCCTTCTGTCCGAGCGCTATTCCTTTCGCTCGACGCGGAAATGCTCGATCGACTGTCCTGCATTGACGGCGCGTTGCAGCCATTCCGGCAGCGCGCCAACCCCATCCCAGGCGTAGCCATCGGCGTCCCGGAATCTGATGACGCCCGAGGCAGAGTCTCCGGCCACTCCGGGTGCCGCGAAGCAGCCTGCCGCCAGCAGGTGCTCGTAGGTCAGCCCGAGGCGGGCCATCTTGGGACTTGATCCACAGAATCGCGTCGGCGCGCTCGCGCAAGGATTGGGCCCCGGAGATTTCGGGATAAGCGGTTGGCATGGGGATGAAGAAAACGGCGGGAGGCTTTCCCGGCCACGGCCGCGGTTCGTGGAAAGCACGAGAGTCGACTTTATCCTAGTACCGTCATTCCGGTACCAAACTCGCTTCCCCCCAAAAATTCCCGGCCACCGCGCAAGCTTCGAGCTTTCCTCAAACCGATGCTCGCCGCGCGGGCGAGCAAGGGCGTCAGTCTCGTAACAGACCAGAAAGCTCCCTCAAGACAAGGGCTTAGGGATGGGACTCGAAGTGTAGGAGGCGAGTTGACAGATTTAATGCGGACTCATGCGAATTGACACATTTACCGCGTTTCGAGTGGAAGCAAATGTGTCAATCCAGCGGCGCTAAGCCGCGTCAGGTCACGGCAAGGGTAGTGACAGAATTAATCCGCTCTACGCCAAACGCGCGTCGATGGATGCGAAAATGGTGCTCCACTTTTCTTGTCTTTTCTTGTCGCAATACGACTGCCTAATTACATCCGCATGAGCAGGTGTATCCCTCGGCCTTGTGGGTGGTCTCGGGTGCGACGCGGCCCGGATCGTACGGGAGCCGCGTCGGGTGAATCCGCAATGGGTCAGGTTTGCGGCGTTGCTCGTACTCCTCACGGCTTGTGAATTCGAGCGTTTCGCGACGGCCGCAGCTGGTGCAGCGAATGTGGAGGTATGTTTCCATTGATGCGCCTTCTGCTTAATGCAAGTTAGATTGACTCTGCGGTTGGTAAAGCTCGCCAACGTTCGGAGAGCTGCATTAAGCGAACCTTGGATTCAACCGCTCCGACCAGGTCGGCGACGCCTACGCCG
The DNA here is from genome assembly GCF_049393795.1 of Cupriavidus sp. H18C2. Classification (NCBI taxonomy): domain Bacteria; kingdom Pseudomonadati; phylum Pseudomonadota; class Betaproteobacteria; order Burkholderiales; family Burkholderiaceae; genus Cupriavidus; species Cupriavidus sp. H18C2. The sequence continues at coordinate 175,891 of NZ_CP186012.1, forward strand.
ACAGCCAAAGCTGCAATTAAAGCGTACTGAATTGTGGCCGCGATCTCGCCATCCGTGCCCGGTACATAGCGGAACGTCCAGCTTTTGTCAGCAGCGATTGTGACGTGGTGATGCAATGACTTGGCAGTGGCGTGCGCTGAATCGTCCGAAAGGCGCTGGTAGTACAGGTACTGCGGCAGCATTGCGCCGAGTTCCGCGACTTGCTTCGGGCTTATCGTCTTGAGACTTCGATCCATTGCATCGATGGCCTGCCTGAGTTTGGCCACATCTCCAGGGCTACTCGAGAGTTTGTCGAGGATGAATTTACCCTGCCTACGGCGGCTTTCCTCCGAATCGTCCCATAGCATTTGGAGGTACGTTTGCGCTGATTCAGGCGACTGCAATGCCGCCACGCCAAAGGAGTTTTCCAGCAGACTTCGCGCCAACGTACGGCTTTCCACTACCAAGCGTTGCTCGCAGAGAACAATGATCCCTTGAAGATTTCGGCACGAACGAAGGAGGAGGCGAACGGCGACGGCTTCCGCCGACCAGCCTGTTACGCCATCTGTCAGCCGCTGTGCCTCGTCGGCGCCGAGAAACATGGCGGTATGGACATCGCCGGCAAGGGCCAGCCAATGCCCCGCGATGTTAGCGCCGTCCATAGAAATGATCTCCATTGCATCGAGCGCGGCAAAATCGCCCGGCTCTGGCCTCAACGTGACGTGTGTCCATGATCTGCAAAGGTGCAGCGGTGGTGGGGTAGGCTTAAATCACCGTGACCGGCACAGTGTTGCCGGCGATCTGTGCCAGGTCGTAGGCGGTGAGGAATTCCTCACCGTGCGTTTCAATCCTGACGATCTGGGCGCCGAGGTTGTGCGCATCGTTCTGGGCGTTGTGCCAAGCCTGTGTGCCGGCTTGGATCAGCGTGGCGTGCTGGCTAACGGGAACGTTGGCCCAGCGTGTGCTGGTGTACTCGACCTCAACGCTGGTGATCGAAGCGCCAGGAACGCGCGGCTGCGGCGCGAGCTGCGCCGACATCTTCGAGCCCTTGCTGTAGTGGAAGTCGATCTGTTGCAGAGCGCCATTTGCGTGATGGGTGTTGGGGTAAATTGGATTGACCATGTTGATTTTCCTTATGCATTGCGACCGGCCGGACCATCCGAACCGAGGAAACGAAGATCCTACCCCTCTGCCACTCGAAAGTCGAAATGGGGCACGACCTTAGGGTGCCAGTTCGGGAAGTTCCCTTTAGTGTGGGTAATCCCCCAAGTGGTGGGCCTCTAAACGGTGGAGGTCAAAAAGAAAAGCCCGCTCGATGGCGGGCTTGGTGGGTCGGTGGCGCCCTAAAGCTGGACGCCGGTCTTTTCCTCGATCTGCTTTTTCAGGAAGCCCTTAGCCAGGTCGACTAGGAGCTGCATGGTGAAGCCGCCCGCCTGCATAGCGCCCGCCTTCGTCTTTGCCCAAACGGCATTGTCGCGAACCGAGTCGGCGAAATCGTGGCCGGCCCAGCTGAGGCGTTCGAACCCGTAGCCATCCATCGAGCCGGCGCCCGCATCTTCGACCAGGCCGGCCTCATAGATCAGGCGCATGTGGTAGTCGACCTCGTCGACCGTGTACTTGTCGAACTTCAACTCGTCGTCGTCCGGCCCAATGATGAAGATGTCGCCGCGCTTCATCGGCAGGCTTTCAAGCCGCAGCACCAGCTCGCGTACCAGGTCCATATTCCGCTTCATGCAAATCTCCTAACGGTATGCAAAATCGCCAACTGACAGCATGCTTTCACCGTGTCGTCCATGGTCATACCTCCCCGCGAAAGAGTCTGTGGTACTTGTCATGCTCGACGCCGGCGACCTTGAGCTGCAGCTGGAAGCTATGTTCGTCTTCCTCCTCGCGCCGCGGCGTGCCGGGCTAGGCCATCTGACAGCGGTCAAGGACGACGCGCCACTTTTGGTGCATCGCCGTGAAAAGTGAATCAAAATGATCGTCGGGAAACTTGGCGATCTGACCAAATTGATTTGTGGCATCCATCATCACCTGCAACGCGGTTGACATGACTGACTGCACTAGCGCCGGGTCGTCGGCTTGCCTGAATGCCACACCTTTTTCCCCGATATGCCGCAACGCCAGGACTGCCAGATCATTGTGAGAAAAGGCGCAGAGCATCGAATAGGGCCCCACCAGATGCCACAGTTCGGCAGCAGCAAAGTCGTCGCTTATTTTCTTCGGTTTCCGCCCCTTCGCTCGGAAGCTCTCGCACTCTGCAACACAGGCTTCAAAACCGTATTCAATCAGGTCTTTCAGCTCCGTCGGAACATTGGGGTCGGTAAGCACGCCCTCGTAGACGCGTCGCTGGCCTCGCGCCTGTTCGTATCGCATTTGATCGACATACTCGGGGTCAGTCGTCAACATCTTCATCGCTACAAGGGCTTCGATCATAGACCGAACGTGCGTTGCTGCATGGGTAATCATGTGAGCCCGAGCGAGCCGCAGTGTTGCCTCGAACTGCTCGGCCATCGTCAGAACGAGCGCGACACGCAATCGATCAGGTCCGCCCTTTGGCGGACGTGACCGGCGAATCAGGCTCTGCAGATCTTCGAGCACTCGCTCACAGGTATCGAGAAGCTCTTTGGTAGAAAGGGTGTCCATGCTGACCAAGCCTTGATTCGTTATGGCAACGTAGACCGAATTTAATGGTCACCGTTGTGTGCTGGCGGTGGAGCGGTGCAGCGCGACTGTAGCAGCGAATGCGTACTAAGCCTCTGGGACGTCGGCGTATGGAGCGAATTCCTCGAACACTGAGTTGGCGCGGCGAGGATAGTAGGCAGCTAGTTCCCCCACCTCCAACTCGCTCCTACGCAATTCAAAAGTTCCGCGCACTTCATGCATTAAGTACAGCTTTACCTCTTTGTCGCGGCCCTTAAGCGTGCTGGCCACTGTATGCATGATGGAACTGTCGCAACGCATCCCGAAAGTGATCTCGCTCATTTCAAGTGTGGAATCCGATGGACCGCGCGAGCCGAGTAGTCGCCACTCCTCTTCGTAATGCCAGTCGGGTGCCTTTCGCAATAAGACGGCGGCATCAACATCTACCCGGGCGCGAGCATCATCGTTTAGCACCATCGCAGCCACCGTGCTGGCACGCACGTTCCGATTTCCGCCGTAGACGACCGGGTGTAAATCCAAGACCCAGTCTGGCATCTGCTGCTCCGTCGGGACCGTGTAGCCGATACACATGCCGCGATGTTGCTCACCATAATGGCTCCACATCAACGGGCAATCGTACCGGCTCGCGAGCGAGAGAATCCCCTTGTTGTACTGGCGCAGAAGCTCATCTTCGATCGCGCTTGTGAGAAGGGAGGCATGTGCTTCGCCTTCATCGGAATAGTCGGGGTTCGTGGCCTCATACCTCAACTCGTCCAGCTTCCGTTGTCCTGCGGACTCGCTATGTTTCTCGATGTGAGCGATGGTCCTTGGGCCGCGATACTTGATCGAGGCTGCGCTGGCCCGCATGGTGGCTAGTACCCGCCGACGCACCATCTCGTAGACTGTTTTTTCCAGCGTCTCTACGTCGCAATCGGATTCGACGCAGGGCTTGGTGTCAAGCGGGTCGTTGAATGTCGCCGGGTCTGCGTAATAGACGCGGTCGCGGCACACAAGGTCGATGGTGCGCGCATCGAAGTGACGGTACTTATATAGAACTGTCGGGCGAGCGTTCGTCATGGAAATATTGAGGTAGGCAGCTGGCTGGCACGCGGAAGATAACTCTCTGTGCGTACGCGCAAAATCTGATTGATTGTAGCTGGCCATTGCATTGGCCTCATCCACGGCCACGCAGCGCTTGGCGATACGCCTCAGTGCCGGCGCGAGCGGTCTTGAGTTCCTCCTCCAGGAATGCCACGCGCCCCGCCAGCGCATCGCGCTCGGCCCGGTAGGCCTGCCGCACGTTGTCGGTCTCCAGCGCGCGCCGGCGATCGGCCGCCGCCTGGCGCTCGCCCATGCGGGCCAGTTCCTCGGTGGCCGCCGTCAGCGCCGACAACAGGCCCGCTTCCTTGTCGGCCAAGGCCGCCCGTTCGGTGGCCAGCGTTACCTGCAGGGCCTTCGCTTCGGCGATCGCGGCCCGGCTGGCCGCTTCCGCTGCCGCCGCGCGCTCGCGCAACTGCCGGTTTTCTTCCTCCAGCATGGCCGTGCGCTGGGTCAGCAGCGCCGATAGTCCGCCCTCCCCTGCCGCGACCGGTGGCGGCATCGCGGGCACGGCGGAGGCCGCGATGCGTGGCGCCGCCGCACCGGTCTCGTCCAGGGCGACGCGGATCTCCTTGTGCAGGAACGCCCGCAGGCCGTCGTCGAGCAGACCGCCGCGCTGCGCCTCGGTGGCGGCCGTCGGCTGGGCCTTGCGCTCGGCGATCACGGCCGCCACGGTCTGGCCGCTGGGCGACCGGGCCACGCCGGCGGCGGCCAGTAATCGACGATAGACGGAAGCCCCAAACGTGCGCTGCGTGATGCGATCGATCGCGTCGAAGGCCGCGCGCAGGAAGGCGCGGTTGTCGGCGTGGGCGACGTCGAGCTGCTGCAGCGCGCGGGTGATGGCCAGCAGTTCGGCGTCGGCAAACGCGGTGGGCGTGCGGGCCATGGGAAGTTGTCCGGAAAGGTGCCGATAGTCTACCCTTTATTGATACCTTTTTCAGTATCGTATAGCTATACGCTTTGTCATTATCCCACTAATGACAACTGGATCGGCAGATCCGCTATATTGCACCAGCCACGCGGCGAATCCGCCTCCCCACTGGGCTGGCGGGCACCGGCCGCCGCTTCCGGCGCCGCCTCCGATATCCGATTCGCCGCCGTTGCCGTCTCATGGACGATTTCTTGCTTGCCCCTTCTGCCCTGCCCGACGCTCCCGACGGCCTGCCAAACGCCTTGAGCAGGCCCGTGCGGCCGGCCGGCCGACAGCCACCATCGTGAGCGGCCTGTTCGACTGGCTGGTGGGGGGGCAAACTCTGCGCGTGAATCCTTTTCAGGCGGTGCCGTGGACCCGGGCGGCGCGCGGGCCCGGGGTCGCAGCGCCGCTTCCTCGAGGCCGAACAGGTCGCGGCGGTATTCGACGCCATCGAGGCACGCCCGGCGCCGACCCTCTGGACGCAGTTGCACAAGGCGCGCGACCGGCTGCTACTGGCCCTGCTATTCCAGACGGGGCTGCGCACCTCGGAGGTGGCGGCGCTGACGTGGCCGGACTTCGAGCGCCAGCGCGGCAAAAGCGGGGAGTTTTGGATCGTTCGCATCCGCGAGGCCAAGGAAGGCAACGAACAACTGCTGCCCTGCGACAACGTCATGGCCCAACTGCCCCGTTTCCGCCAGCTGGTGGGCCTGTCGCCCGAGCCACGGGCGACGGATACGATGGCAGTCATTCCCGCCATCGCCGGCGGCCAGCAGCGCCAGGCGCCGCTCACCGACGCCCTCGCCCTGCACCGGAAGCTGAGCCGTCCAGTAAGGACGCCCCGAGGGAAATACGCCGTCGTGAGGGAGGTGTTCGGCGCCGCAGCGACGTATCTCGACGCCGGCAGCCGGCCGCAAGATGCGGCCAACCTGCGCCCCGCGTCGACGCACTGGCTGCGGCACTCGCACGCGACGAACCTGCTGCGCGCCGGCGTGCCAAGGACCGGCTGGTCAAGGAGCTGCGCCTGCGCGGGATCAGCTCGATTGTGTCACAGAGGATGTCGCTAACGTCCTGGTGGGTGGCCAACGGCTGGTGCTGGGTCTCCCAAGACCGCATGCAAAACCTCGGCCACCACGGTCAGTACATGCCCGCCTGATCCAGTTCGCGCGCACGCCGCGCATCCTCCGCGTGGACGTAGACCGAGGTGGTGGCAAGCGACGCGTGACCGAGCTGGTGCTGCACCACATCGAGCGCTACGCCGCGCGCAATTGCATGCGAGCCGAAGGTGTGCCGCAGCCAGTGGGCGCTGGCCTGTGCCAGGCGTACCGCGCCGGCCGGCTCCTCCTCCGCCAGCACGTCGGCTGCCTGGACAAAGAACCCCTTCCAGATGGCATCGAGTTGCGCCACCGACAGCTTGCCGACCTGCCCGTCGGCCTTGACGCGGCCGATCAGTGGTGTCTCCGGGTGCAAACGCTCGAACTGGCGGCCCAGGCCACGCACCGCCAGATAGTCGCGCAGCGACTCGATGACTGGCGCCGATACGTGCACCTCCCGGGCCCGGGTGCCCTTACCCACGAACGACAACGTCCACATCCCGCGCTGGTCAGCCGCCAGATCCTGCTGCCGCAAGTCACCAACGGTGACCTGTGCCTGCTCCGAGATCCGCAGACCGGTAGCATAGGCGAAACGCAGCAGAAACTGCATCCGCGCCGTGCGGGCATCGTCGGGGGGCAAGCCAGCGGCGAAGCTGCGCAGGAATTGCCATTGCGTCTCGGTAAAGCTGCGCGCCACCTTGATGGGGCCCTGCCCGGCCGCCTTCGGCTTAGGCAGTAGCGCGAACAGGTTGTAGCGCAGGTACTGGGCACTCACAAGCCACGCGCACAGGCTTTTCACGATTGTGAAGGACTGCCGCACGCTGCCAGGCGACAGCGGCCCCTCGAACGGGCACCAGTCGAAGCGATAGCGCGGCGTGCCGCGGGCGCCCACCCATTGCGCGGCTGGCTGCGGATCGGCCAGGAAGGCCAGATACGCGCTGCAGTCCTCAACGGTGAGATCGGACAGCGCCTTGCCGCGGGCAAAGACCGCCCAGAGCAGGAAGCGTTCGGCCTGGGTGCGGTACGCGCGCCAGGTGTGGCCGCCGATGGGCAGATGCACGCCGAGCCAGGCGTGGATGGCCATCAGGTCGGTCTGGGCGGCGATGCGCTGCTCCCCGCTGGCCGCCGCCCGGTTGTGGCCCTGCCGGCCGTCGAGCGCGGGGGGCAGCAACAACGCCTCCAGCGGCGCCACCATCGCGGCGGGCGGGCGCAGGCTCGCGAGCTCGGCGGCGGTGGCGCTGCGCCGCGGTACCAGGGCCGCCGCTGGGATCGGACACAGCTCGGTCGCGAACTCGGCGAGCCACGCCTCGATACGCCGGGCCGTGTGCGCGCCAATGCGCGCGACCTGGCGGTACCAGCGCGCCCCGCCCTGCGCGATGCCGGCTTGCAGCGCGCCGAGCGTGGGCCAGCCTGCCACGACGAGGCGCTGGGCGATCGCGGGCGTGAACCAGCCGGCGACGGCATCGTCGACCGCCGGCCGCGCCGCGAGCAACGGCTGCAAAGCATCGAGCGCACGCTGCTGGCCCTGGCGCCGGGTCTGGTGGGCGGTGGCGCTTTCGCCGGCCGGCGGGTGGAACAGCGCGTGCCAGGCGGCCTCGCTCCAACGGCGTGGCGACAGGGTTCCCGCACTCGTCCCACTCCTCGAGCCTTCGGCCGCCCCACCCTGCCCTGATTGCTCCGGGCGGGTTGCAGGTCGAGTGGCCAGACGGCGCACCCCGCGCGCCAGTTCCTCGACGATCCAGTCGACAGTGGCGCGCGCCACACGCAGATCCTTGCCGGTATCGAGATAGCGGTCGGCCAGACGGGCGAGATCGCCCCCCTCGAGTACGCCGCGGTAGAACGCGAAGTGGTGCGGGCCCAGCAGGCGCATGAGGGCGACCGCCGCGCGCTGACGCCGGCGCACCGGTGCGGCGTCGTCTGCCCCGCTGTCCGGCGTGGCGGTCGAGGAATCAGGTGAGCGAACGAAAGCGGACAGGGCGAATTCGCGGGCTTTGGAGGGTTCGATGGTACTGCAGCGGCCCACTTTCCAGGCTTAAAGTCGCTATTGAGATAATGCTAATTATCAAGACATGGCGATTTCTTATGCTAGCTGAAATGTGGTTCACGCGACGCATTTAAGACATCCTTTTCCCCGCCTTCTCGCCGTGCCTTGGTCCCCGCCAATCAGTGCCGCTGTCGATGTCTAACGGTAATCCGAAGCGGCCCGTCTCGGCCCCGTAGACGTTCGGGCACGGCGAGCGCGACGGTGCCGTGTGACAGGTTGCCGGGGCGCACCTGCATGGCCCACTGCTCCAGATCACGTTGGTCAGGGGCAAGCGATGACGTGAAGAGCGGAGCGCTCGCTGCACCAGTAGGCGAAGCCCGCGCGCGCTGTAGTGCGATGGCTGGCCGTGTCCCCTCGTCCCGGTTCTTTCGGGACACAGATGCCGCGCGGATAACCAATTGCATAGCACGGGCTGTCATTGCGATCGTTCCAATGCGCGCATAGCGCTGCAATTAGCCGCGGGCTTAACGGCTGCGGCCGCATCAGTCTATCCTGGCGCGCCTTGCGCAATGCGCAGCCATGCCGCAAACCGTGCGGCCTCTCTTGCATACGTGCGTCGAGTCGCGGAATCGCCACGCCACTGCGCCAGCCATCGCCGGCCGGCCTCGTCGTCACGGGATGCGCATACGATCGGTTCGCTCTGCCCGCTTTGCCAGGCCAATGCGGCTGGGGAGCGCATCGCATGGCGCAGTTCGCATGACGCCGTGTGACATCGTAGCAACTGGATCGGTGGCGTCGGTGGCGTCGGCACCGTGAGGGAACCCACGCCCCACTCGTGCGACGTTTTCGTTGGACTGCTGCGACCGGGAAGCGATTAGCTGGGCAGCAACGACCGGCGGGCATAGCGGCGACGTGGTGCGCGACGTGATGCTGTCCGCCGTGGAGCAGCGCTTCGCCACTCTCAGCGGTATGCCGTGCGCATTCGTCACCATGGAGGGCGGTGCGGTGCGTTACGGGGCACGCTCCACCAGCTTGCCATGGGCCGGGGCCGGGATATCTACCCCGGAATCCCCGTCGGCTCCGTGGCTCACCGCCTCCGTTCTGCTGGCATCAGCGCCGTCGAAACGGGCGAGGTTTCACAAGACATCTGGCACCTTTCTGCTATACTTGGCCAAGTAATTGGACAACTCCAGCGGATAACCATGCGTACAGTTCACTACTCCGATGCCCGCAACAACCTGAAGGCGGTCATCGACCAAGCCATTGCTGATCACGACGGTGTGTTGATCACCCGCCGCGACGCGCCCAACGCTGTCATCATGTCGCAGGAACAATACGATGGCTGGATGGAAACCATGCACCTGCTAAGTAGCCCGGCCAACGCGAAGCATCTAATGGAGTCCATAGAGCAGTTGCGTCGGGGTGAAGCGGTCGAGCGGCAGCTGATCGATCCGGGCAAGGCATGACACGGAGCGTACTGTTTACGGCGAATGCCTGGGAAACGTACCTCTACTGGCAGAACCAAGATAGAAAGACCCTCAGGCGCATCAACATTCTCATTCAGGACGCGCAGCGCGATCCTTTTGAAGGGATCGGCAAGCCCGAAGGATTGAAGGGTAACCTTTCGGGCTTCTGGTCTAGGCGCATCGACGATGTCAATCGGCTCGTTTATGTAGCCGATGACGAAGTGCTCCGCATAGTCAGTTGCCGATTCCACTACGGCGATAAGTAAGCCCCGGTCCATTCCGCAAAAATCCAACGAGCTGGATTCGTTCGCTCAAAATTGTTCCATCGCGTCGCACGCATCGGGCGAAGCCGCCGCCCACGCCTGCTCGGTAGCAGGTACATATACGGGTCCTCGCATTTTGTATGCGCATAAGAATCCGACTCCGGCACGCCTCAGGAATCGGATCGGGCGTCTGTTGTTGGCGTGACATCGCATGCGCGATGCGTGCTTTTCACACATGACGCGCAAACGGGAAACCGGCGGCTCGTGAGCCGCCGGTTTCTTCTTGCACCCTTCGTCTACGGTGAGAGGGGCTGCGACGGAGGGCCGGAGCAACTGTCGGTTAGACCAGGGCGCCGTCGGTGTAGACGTCGACTTGGCGGCCGCCCTCGTAGAACGAGTTACGCGGGCGGTTCACGTTGCCGGCCACGGGCCGGCCGCCAGGCGACCGGCACGCACAGCCTACTGAGCAATCTAACTTTCTGCAGTTGGTGTGTACTCGGTCAACAACACGGTCTTCGACGTTTTTGTGGCAGACTGATCGGTTACCTGTTCCTGAGACCGCGCTGCGAACCGGCGCAGCTGCTGCTCGGCATCGTGCTTGGGCCCATGATGGAGGAGAATTTCCGATGGAGGATCTCTCTCTGGATACGTAATACTGAGGCGCGAATCTCGGGCATCGGGACGCTCTCAGAGACCGGATTCGTGCGCATTACAGTCGTTGAACGGAGGGAACTCGACGGTCCGCAACGGGTCGGGAACGTCCTTCGGACCTAGTTATCCCTCTCGCTCTACGCGGAAATGCTCGATCGACTGTCCTGCGTTGACGGCGCGTTGCAGCCATTCCGGCAGCGCGCCAACGCCATCCCAGGCGTGGCCACTGGCGTCCCGGAATCTGATGACGCCCGAGGCAGAGTCTCCGGCCACGCCAGGTGGCGCGAAGCAGCCTGCCGTCAGCAGGTGCTCGTAGGTCAGCCCGAGGCGGGCCATCTGGGACTTGATCCACAAGACGGCGTCAGCGCGCTCGCGCAAGGTTTGGGCTACGGAGATTTCAGGATAAGCGGTTGGCATGGAGGGTGAAGAAAGCCGGCGGGAGACTTTCCCGGCCACGGCCCAAGGTTCGTGGAAAGCGCGAGAGTCCGATAGCAACTGATTCTAGCCCATGCCCACTGCCCTGCTCGATTGCCCGCATCGCGCAGCCGCGGGGAAGTGTGCATCGGCACGATCCGGAATGTACGTACAGAGATAAGAGTTATTATCTCGGTACCGCTATCTTGGTACGTAACTCGCTTCGCACAAAATGCCCCGACGCCTCACTGTTCCCGATGGCCTGCCCGACCCCGCCGCCCTTGCCGCGCTGCGCGCCTGGTACGAGGGCGCTTCCTCGCGTGAGGCGGCAGACCGCTACCTACGTGATCGAATTGCCGATGGCCAATCGGCTAGAGGCATCCTTGGCGCGATCCGGCGCCAGCTCGTTCAGTATGCCCGGCAGCGCCAGCGCCACGATCTGGCGGACATCTTCGTGTGCTCCACAACCGAGCGCGTGGGTTACGCCCGGGCCGCCGCGGCAGCCATCGAGCAACTGCGTGTGACCGCAGCGCCTTCGCCGCAGATCAGCGATGCTGTGGCACAGTGGCTGCCAGCGCGCGCGGTACGCGCCCTGCAGGCCGCTGGAATCACCAACCTGGCCGACCTTACCGTTCGTATCCTCCGCCGGCGACAGTGGTGGACCGCCGTCCCGGGCCTCGGACCCGCCAGCGCCCGCCAGATCGAGGCATTCTTTGCCGCACACCCGGCGCTTACCGAGCGCGCCCGCGCCTTGATCGTTGCCGATCGAAAGCCCATCGTGACGCCGTGGGAACACCTGCGGCTGCCCCATGAGGTTGACGGCTCCGCCGGCGCCTTCCGCGCTCCGCTGTCGACCTGCATCCTGGGCGTGGACAATGATTACGAGGCCATCCAGGCTTGGCTGGCGCTCCACGAATCCTCGGCCACCCAGCGCGCCTACCGCAAGGAAGCCGAACGGCTGATCCTGTGGGCCATCGTCGCGCGAGGGAAGGCCCTTTCATCCTTGACGACCAAGGACGCGACCGACTATCGGGCATTTCTACGCAGGCCCACGCCGCGCGAACGCTGGGTCGGACCACCACGGCCACGCACGTCGCCGGACTGGCGCCCGTTTGTCGATAACCTCTCGGCGCGCTCAGTCGCCCATGCGCTGGCCGTCCTCAGCGCGCTGTTCCGCTGGCTGGTGGAACAGCGCTATGTGCTTGCCAACCCCTTTGCGGGTATCAAGGTGCGCGGCAGCCAGCGTGCCATGGCCGTGGAAACTACCCACGCCTTCACCGAAGGAGAATGGCTGCTGGTGCGCACCATCGCCAACGGTCTCGAGTGGTCGTACGGCTGGCAAGCCGCGGCCGCACAGCGGCTTCGTTTTCTGCTGGATTTCGGATACGCGACGGGACTGCGGATCAGCGAATTGGCCAATGCCGCGTTGCGTCACCTCGACGTCGACGCCGCGGGCGATCACTGGCTGCACCTGGTCGGCAAAGGGGGCAAGCCCGCTCGGGTCACATTGGCGCCCTTGGCGCGCGCAGCGCTGGAACGCTACATGCTGGAGCGCGGGCTCCCGGTCAGCCGTGCTCGCTGGAACCCCGTTATGCCCTTAATCGGTAGCCTGGATGGTAGCGAAACCGGCATCACGCCCCTGCGCCTGTGGGAAGTCATGCGCCGATTTTTCAGGCTCGCGGCGGACATCATCGAAGGCGATCATCCAGCGTTGGCAGAGAAGCTCCGACGGGCGACACCACACTGGATGCGGCACACCCACGCGACCCACGCGCTGGCAAAGGGCGTCGAACTGAGCGCTGTGCGCGACAACCTGCGCCACGCCTCAATTTCAACCACGTCCATCTACTTGCATACCGATGACGTCAAGCGGACGCGGCAGTTCGGTCAGGCATTCGCTGCCTGAATCGCTTTTTCAAGAGGGTGCCGTGAGTACGAAATGCAAGGAGATGGCAGCGCTGGCCGTCTGACCGCGCGTCTTGGCGCCCGGCAGGCGCTACTGACGGAGTAGCTCACGCAAAGCGCCGTCGTCGGCCCGACAGCCTGAAATGCGCCAGATTTTGCACCGGAAGGAGTGCAACCGAGAAAATTGCGACCGCACAACGCATTGATATATAAGAAGAATTCAGACCAAACCGCCAGATTTTGCACGGAAAGTACGATAACCCCCCAAGGGAAAGATCGCGCCCGGCGTGCGCTACTACCCGACGGCCAACGCTCGTTCCGAGACCATCGGAAAGCTCAGCTCGTTTGCAAAGCACTGGAAGGCTGGCCAGCTATGCCTGATACCTGCGCGGGCGTTCTGCGAACCCAACTGGGAGACGGGCAAAGCCGTGCGGTGGAAGATCGGCCTGCCTGCAGACGAACCGTTTGCGATTGCTGGCTTGTGGCGTCCATGGCCCGATGGCGCCATTTCCTTCACGATGCCGACGCTCAATGCGGAAGCGCATCCTCTCCTACGCAGATTTCACAAACCGGGCGACGAAAAACGCGGCGTGGTGGTACTTCCCCGCAACGAATGGGACGATTGGCTCGCATGCCGCGATCCCGAGCTGGCGCGCACCTTCCTCAGGCTCTACCCTGCCGAATCCATGGTTGCAGAGGCGGCACCGGTGCCCCCGCACAAGGCCCAGCAGGCCATTGAAACACCCTGAATCGATGCGTTTCTTCGAACTTCAAACTCCGCGGCATCTACTCGACAAGCTCGGTCGGGAGTATGACCGCCTTTCGGCGTCGGCAAACGTTGACAACATCTTCAACTTCTACGTGACCGCGTACCACATTAAAGACTACTTGATTGAGTCGGGCGCCATGCAGAAGAAAGACGCTGAGGATCTGTTCAGCGACAAGGACCCAGAACTTTGGTTTTGTCGCGATCTGGCAAACATGGCAAAGCACCTGAGCCTGAAGGGTACTGCCCGCAACCCGCGGGACGAGCAGACAGTCCCTATGGCTCGCATCGTCGCCGGCGGCCTCAACGAATCTGCAATGAATGAAGTGCCGTTCAATGGCGGATTGCAGTGGATGCTGCGCTACCCGGATGGGAGATCCGCCAACGTCGTAGATCACGCATACAACGTGGTCAAACGCCTGGTGGACGAGTTCGCAGCTCGAGGCATTGCGTAGCTTCTCAGGGACCAGGCGGTCCCCGCGTTGGCGTTGGCCTTGGCGCCGGGTCTTCCGGTTCAGTATTCAATGCATCCATCGACAGTTGCAACTCTCGGCAGGCCATTCGAAGAAACACTTCAGACGGCAACGGCACGATTGAGCCGTTGGCTACCGCGCAATAGACCATGCCGCCACCACCGCTTACTGCTTCGTCGCGCCTCCTTGCCGCTGCAAGATGCAGCATGTAGTCCGCCATAACGTTGGGGCTGGCACCTTCCAGCGGAAGCACGCCCTTGCGAAGCACCTGGCATACCCCTCCTCAATCACACAGTCCACGGCAACCTTCATCGCAGCCCTACGCGCGACACCCGTCACATCACCGTCAATGATTGACTCTTCCCTGCGGCGGCTCATGTCATAGGCCGCAATTGTGTTCTCGTTCTCACGCTCAAACGTAATCTGTCCCACTGCGAGCATGAGGAAGAAATCGTTCTCGTTCGTCAGCGGCTCGAATGATGCAGCATTCGAAGGCATACTGCCGTCGTAGTCCGTCAGGGTATAAATTGCCGCTCGAAGGTTCATCTCTTTATCTGTCATAGCTATCCTCACGGGGCCGGCAATTCCGGCTTATCGACAATGGCATATAACGGCTGGTGTCAAGGCTTGCTTTAGCCAGCGCGCCACCGGCGATGCCAGTGGCATACTTCTAAGAATCTCAAAGCCGAATCCGTACGAGTGGCGGGTTCTCTCCGTGTGCTACGACAATCCTGGGCAGCAAACTGCATCAACGCACAGAAGGCCGCAGTCACCGCCCAACTATCCGATAAGCCGCCACGATTCTAATGACGATGACCGCATACAAAACCCTGCTCAAACAACGCGACGCACTGGATGTGCAGATCGAAGCAGCACGAGCGCAAGAAGTCGGGGCCGCGATCGCACATATCCGTTCCTTGATGGAACAGTATGAATTGACGCAAGATGACATCGTTGTAAAGCCACGCGGACGGAAGCCGGGCAAGAAGGCGGCTTCTGACAAGCACGAATTGCCGCCGCTCTACCGTGATCCAAAGTCAGGGAAGACCTGCTCCGGTCGCGGGCGGGCGCCGGCATGGCTTGGGAAGAATCGCGAACGACTCCGCATCGCGGATTGAATTACCGTTCGATGATCACTACCCCTCGCAACCCCTTCAGCCCTGCGGTCTTTTCTCAATCTGGACACGAATTTTTTTCATCATCATGAACGTCGCAGCATTCGTCATGTTTGCCATCGATATGAGGCGGGCTCGTGACGGCCAGTGGCGCATACAGGAGTCACACCTGCACTGCGTGACACTGGCCGGCGGCTTTGCCGGCGCGCAGTTGGCGAGAAGCATGTTTCGGCATAAAACTCAGAAGATATCGTTTCATATGGTTTTCTGGCTCTCGGCCTTCGTCTGGGCGGTAATCGGTGGGACGGCTTACGCCGACCTCGAGATGAGCCGCAATCGCAATGACATTAAGAAGACCGCAGTCGCGTGCCCTGCGTCTCAGCTTTCCAGGAGCGCTTGACTAACGGTCATGAAGTTTGTCGACATTGCGCGGCCGTCCGCGCTGCGGTAAGACAGAAGGCGCTCAGCGCAGCAGACTTCGAAGCGACTTTCCCACTAGCTTAACGCCGTCTTCTCAAACATCATCCGAATGGATTTTTAATATTTATTTTTGCGAAAAATTAACATGAAAAAAATGTTAAATAAACTATTTAATGCTCATTATGTTGCGTCTCGCCTAGAATTATCTTAAAGTAGGCATGTCATCTTCACAAATGAGGTCTTCCTGACATGAGCTTTAAAGTAGTCTTCCCGCTCGCAGTAGCGCTTGCTATGGGTGTAATCGCGTGGCATAACCTGGCGTCTGCTCACACGCAGGATTGGTACGCCGACAACATCGAAGTGGCTAAAGCAAAGGAGGCTGAGTGTCGGCGTCGACTGAAGGCCGACGAGAAACTTACCAAGGATGAGCTTGCCGAATGCCAGCGAGCCAGCGGCGCAGTGTTGCGCCAAGGGAAAGTCGTCAAAAGTCAACCGCGCACGTGGTAATCCGTAACCCACCTGAAGTTTGGAACGATGGACCTGCATTCAATCTTTCTGTTCGACGACGGCGCGAAGAAATTCAAGCCCCGCCCTCAGGTGGACGCGAACCTCCAAGGAATGTCCTGGAAACTCATAAGAGTTTCGAAACCTGACCGAGAAGCCACTGGCGGTCCGTCTCAAGGATCCTCAAGAAAGGAGGCGGAGATACTCGCTATTGGCATACGAGAGGTTCCGACTCTGCGCGGGTTGGCAAGACTAGAGATCGTCGTGCAGACATTGCGTGGTGAGAAGCTTTGCGAAATGTCGGCGCATGATGACGGCGCCCGCGGTATCAAGATGACGAATGGATACCTTGTTATCGATGAGCCTGCGTTGCGCGGATGGCGAATCGCCTCGTACTGCTTCAACCATATTGTCGCATGGGCGAAGCGGCACTTCAGCGACCGAGATATGGTGCCCATTGAGCTCGAACCTGGGGATGCAGTTGGCCTCAACACGCTTAGACGCAACAAGTTCTATGAGCAGTTTGGAATTCACTTCGTCTACGCAGAGAAAGACGGGGTGGCAGATGCGATCGGCGAATCCGTGCCCATGAAGATTGGTGAACTCATCGAACGAACACCCGACCGCTTTCCCAACATCGAGGAACTGGATGTTCGAGACACCATTGCCTTCGCTACCCTGCTCTTTCCGCAGGCTCAGCGACGAGTGCTGGAGCTTCGCAAGTGTGTGTCCGATGCTGTCAAGCAAACCACCCCGAGCCGCCGTTTCATTGCGCTTTTCCGATACGTAAATTGGCTGAATTGCCTTCTTGCGTGCTGGGTGGGCGCTATGATCATGTCCGCCGTGAACCGATTGGGATAACCCGCTCACACTTCAAGCGTACACGCCGACGGGGAGGAGCATGATGGACACATCAAAGCCTAGAAGATTCCGCACCGACGAGAGCCTGCTCGCCGAAACACGCAGCCGGGAAATGGTGAAGCCCTTTCTCGAACCAAGAGGATTCACGGCCGTCAACGACGATAGAAGATCGATGGGCGAGGCCGAGTCTCAAACAGTCAGCGCGACCAGCCCAGATGGTTCGCGCATTTCTGCCCGTGTCCGCCTATGCTGGCGATACCGGCCAGGTAAGCCTGAGACGATTTCCGCAGCGCAGTTGCGAGCGCGGACCATAGATGGTGACTGGGAGCTAACGCTTAGCGAGATTCGCGACAGAGCTGTTGCGTCGGGCGTGACCCACTTCCTTCTTCTTCAACCTCGCGGTACCGACGTCGAGCTTGCCGTCCTCCTGCCCGTTGCTGAGGTGCCTTGCATATGGGACGCGCAGTTCCGAGCGAGCGACGCCCTCATTACGGCTGGGAAGCTGGGCCGCATTCGGAAGAACCACGCCAAGAACGGTGGAAGCCCAACGTTGTACTTGAGGGACTCAAGGACACCCGACGCTCACACGGTCCCCGACATACTCTGATCATGGCCAGGCGTCGTCGACCTGTGCTCCATGCCGGTGCTCCCTGGCGAGCCGAAAACCGGTCCCATAGACGATACTTGGGACGACCTTCAGGCGCCACCGCCAGCCTCGGTCGGCAGCGATAGTCCGGAAAAAGGAGAGGGACAACGCTCGTTCGTAAAGCGCGATGACCGGGTTCGTCGATGGGTACTGGAGCGGTCAGAGGGCGTTTGCGAATATCCGCCGTGTACCATACGCGCGCCCTTCCCCAATTTCTTGGACGTGCATCACATCGTGGGCGCAGAAACTAGCGACCGAGTTTGGAACTGCGTCGCAATCTGCCCCAACTGTCATAGATCAGCGCACTACTCGCCCGACAGGATCGCTATTAACGAAGCGCTGCTGCGTATCGCCTCCCAATCAGCCGAAAGTAAGACAAAGTAGGAGCGGAGGAAATACCCGCTGAGCTGCGTCTTGGCTCCAGCCGTGAAGACCGTATTAGATCTGTCACCGTTGCGACAGTAAAAGTCGCATCGCAACGGTGTTAAGCCGCATCAGCTAACGGCAGGGATACGTTCTACGTCCGTGGTCAACAACAAGACCAGACTGGGCATCTGCCGGGCTTACGGCTTCAGAATTTTCCTGAGCTTAGTTCGGAAAAAGTCCGTCGCAGACTACTGATCGTCCTCGAAAGACAGATACGGTTCGTCCTCAACACTGTACTGCTCAGGGGTTAGCATACGGAATTCAATTTCGTGCTCGGCCAAGCGCTTCTGCACTGCGACGGCATCTATGGTCCTTGCGGGTCCTGCCTCCATCACCGCGAGCAGCGCAATATCTGGTCTAAGGCGAATGGAGAGCTCCACAAACTGTTCGACGTCGCTCTGACGCAAACTGGTCCAAGACGACTTCGCTTCGCAAAGTATGGCGCGCCCATCCAGCGAAATGAGCAAGTCGGCTTCCGCGTCGGCGGTTTTCCCCTGCCCTGAGAATCCGAACCAGGTGGGTTCGACGAAGATGAACGATTGCCTGGCTTGCCGTCGCAAAGCAGACAGCACCCAGATGAGCGAAAGAACACTATGATCCCGCAGGCTTTCGATTAGAAACTCGCTCGGACGGAAAAGCCATTCGACATTGACTGGCGCCCTCGTGGCGTGCTTACACACTTCGCACGTCAGCTCAGAGGAAAGCGCACCGAAATCTAGCCAATTCTTATGATGACAATGCCGACATGTCCAGCGATGTCCTTGATACATCACCTGGCGATGTCGAAGTTCCGTCAAGCAGGTGTCGAGCGATTCTTCCTCAAGTCGATCCCAATCGACGTCGGAGTCTGCATGACTGGATGAATGCTTGGTCCAGTATTCCTTTCGGTACGCCTTCCAATCCTCCCTCAAGTCATCGTACCTGATGAACTCCATGGGTCGTTTAACGGCACGCGCCGCCTTCACAATTAGCTCGGCCAGCGCCTCCCTATCAGCTTCATCTTTCAGGTCAAATGCTGGGCTCTGCTTTGCACGCTTCTGAAGCGTATTTATCGTTGGCCGCAGCTGCTCAACCGGCAAATTCGGAGTGCCGCCAAGTTTAGCAAAATGCTTGCGCAGGAACGGGTGCAAAAAGAACTGCGTGGCCCTCTGGAGGCTGCCTGCCATCCCAAGAACGCCGGCAAGATATCGCGCCTCGTTTGACGGATCTGTCCAGCTGACCTTGTTCGCGGGGTAGACACGTTCGTGCTGGCCATCGGCCTCTGCCCATGCTCCGTCCGCCGCTAGTGCGTACCGCATGGCCTCGGCAGCTGGCGGCACGCGCAAAGCATCAATCGGATTGTTTGAGTCGACAGACACGGACAATCTACCATCGCGGCTCGTTCGGATTGAGGGCGGCGCGCCATAGTTGGGCCTCCCCGTTCGGGAGACTTGAAAGGCCCTCGCCATCCGCCAACGACGAGGAAGCATCCACAAGTTTGCCGCACCGAAAGGTCCGGGTCCATCGCACTCCAGAGCGAAGTCGTTGTACCAGCACCCCGTCGTAAAAGACTGGCGGATGGGCGCGTCGGAGACATGATCGGGGGCCACCAAGGGTGGATGTGCCACTGGCGGCGTCCACGTGAACTCCGACCAGTCTGGCCGCGGAGAAATATCGCCATCGAGCCGGCTGTACTGCCGAGCGGTTCGCAGCACGTCAAGCGGTGGAACGACTGCGTCATTCGCAAGGGCGGCTTCAGTCGTCACCGCGCCCCACACCTTGACTGAAGAGAGCAGTTCCTGCGCTTCCCGCAATTGCTCCGCGTTAAGCGAAGCTGAACGAATGGCGATCTTGGTCTGCCCTCCTGTCCCCGACGTCACGTGATTTCGCTGCCGAAGCGTCGTTCCCAGGGCTTCTAGGAATACCTGGTCCTTTATCTGCTCTATTCCGACCCGCAAACAGCATAGATCGACATCAAGCCACGCAGGGATGAACAGGCGAGCATTCCAAAACAGGAGCCTGTCGGCGAATGTGTCGCCCACAACTAGATTGAAGGACTCACTCCAGAAGCCGTGCCGAATAGTGAGTTTCGACGCGAACAGCGCTGACAGAATCGAAAGGCTTGTCGCCCCGCCTTTTGCAAATTCTTCGAGAGCAGCTAGTTCTGTCGGCACCGTATCGAGATCACTCGGGACAGACCTGCGGTCGGATTGAAAGTGCGGCGACACCACAGTAAGAAGCTGTCCAGCTGCCGTGGCGTCCCGCGGGTACATGCTGGTGCCGTAACTGTAGTGATAGGTACCAAAGTTGTCCGTCAGAAATCGCGACGGGGTTTCCCCATGCCAGCTATCCATGACCCGGATACTGCCGCTATTGCCAAGCCGGCCTCTATGACGAGCGAGCTTGAAGATGGTCGACATGGACGATAAGGCGGACTGTTCATAGCTAGGCTTAAAGCCAAAGACGTCTAGCCTGGGCTCGTTGCCCATTTTGTGGAACTTGTACTGCGATGGCGCGAGCCTTTCATGGACGGCTAGGATGTCGGCTCGGCTGAGCGACACGTATGAGTAGACGATATCGGGATCAAATGCCTCAAGCCATGGCCAGTAAGATTCGGCGATCCGTTCATCGACGCAGGGCACTACCAAACTGAAGCGACCGCCCCAACGACTGTAGCAATCGGCAAAGATGCCATCCAGCACGAGATGAGCATGCTCAACGTCCTCCACCAGGAAGGCGACCCTCATTGGTCGCGCCTTTGCCCAACCCTTTAGCGTCCCAGAAGTTGCCATTGCTTATCGCTCATTGATTTCCATTTGCCTCTACCGTAGAGCGGTCGATGCCGTTCGCCCCTGGCCAACCTATTCCCCCGCTAGTGAAAGCGAGCTGCAATGCCCTGCCCGCTCTCGACCGGCGCCTGAAGCTCTGTAGCTCTTACTCGGCTTCAAGTATCGAGGGCGATGTGATCGCCGCACGCAGGACAAATGCGGCCAGATCGCGTGCACTTGCCGGGTCAAGCCGTGCGCCGCCTCCCTTGTGGGAAAGCTCCGACCGCGTGTCGTACAACGCACCGGCTAGTTTTATCTTCACCGTGGCGTCTGGCGCTGTTAGTCCCGCCTGATCGGCCGCACGGCTGACAAGCGCCTTGAGTGCAGCCTTGTGGGACACACGCCTCAGGTTCCCCAGCGCGCCTACAATACCAGGGTCATCTAAGACATGTGCTTCCTGAATTTTCGCGTCAATCCAATGCACGATCGCTTCCGCGCGCTTCGCCTGTGTCGACAGCGAATCGAGTATCGTCATGTATGTCAAGAACTTCGTGCGAGGCAATTTCTCGTAACTAGCCGTCGCCCAGAGCTCCAATGCAGCCAACATTCGATCATCGGTAACCGGCGGACACTCATTCATAGAAGCGAGCAGCGCTGCGGTGTAGCTCGTGGAGCCATATCCCTCTATCCACATTGGCTGAGGCTTGCGATCCGCCAACCCCAAGCAAATCTCCCGGCCGACATAGAGCGCGCCGCCACTAGCCGACGTCGACGCTTTCTGAATGTCCGATGTCGGAAGTGAGAGCACCACATTGCCCGCCGCAACCAACACCGAGAACGCTGGGATTCGGGCGCGCAGTGACGTCACTAGAGCCTGCGCTTCCGCCTCCGTCATCGGGTCAAACATGAGCCAATGGAGCCACGCCCTCGCGTTCTCTGGTTTTTCACCGAGGGCAGGCATCACATGAAGCTTCGCACTGTGGCCGAGCAGCGCGAGCGACGCGCCATTTGAGCCGGACAAGTTGCCGCCGTACATCTCAAACGGGACATGCAGCCAGAATTTCTCTTGTTCAATGATCGTCATTGGATATCAATCAACAAACGTCGGCCGGTCGGATAGACGTACTTCATCGCTGCCATACGGCAATCCCGCCGCCGCTTCTCGGCTCTACGAGTAAGTTATTTCCACCCACATACGCAGGTATATCCCTCTGCCTTATGAGTGGATTCGGCGGCAACTCGGTCCGGGTCATATGGAAGGCGCTCGGCGTGAAGCCGCAATGGATCCGGCTTGCTTCGTTGTTCGTAATGCTCTTGGCTTGAGAATTCGAGCGTTTCGCGATGACCGCAGCTGGTGCAGCGAATGTGGAGGTATTTCTTCATTGATCCGCCCGTTCATCAAAAGCAGCTCCGTCCATACGGCTAATTCTGCCTTCCAGTTCTGCCAGAGCAGTCTGTACTCGCTCGAAGATGTTGGGGTCGTGCTTGGAGCCCATATTCTTGGTGAAGTGCTTGGCGGTGGCAAACGCTTCCTTGCGCTTAAGAGTGAGCATCACCAGTGCCCTCTGCCCTCTACGCTCAAAGCTCAACTCGACGTTAAAGGTCTCGTCGTCCGACTCTGTTATGAGAATCTGTGGAAATCCCGGAAACGTGAAATTATTGACTGTCAGGTCGTGAATTGCGGCGGCGGCAACTGCGCCTGCTATGTCGCAGGTGGATACATTGGCCGTGGTGTAGTACGTGGACATCTCTGTTTTCCTCCTTCTCTCGGGTCGATGCCGAAAAGCTACCTGCATTGCAGCTTGGGCGGCGATATTGCCGCCCAAGCCCTCGTAACTAGTTTGCCTTCTGCAGCGCAGCCTCCACGCTTGCGAGTTGGTTCAAGAGCAACTTTTTCGGTCTGCAGGCTTCGTACCCCCGAGACAGAATGTCGCGAACTCGCTGCACCGCAGCTAACTTGGACTTGGCGTCCCGAAGAAGCGCCCCATTGGGACCACCGTAGTAGAGATCCAGGCTTGCACCGAGGCCGGCCTTATGCTCCATCGCAACCCAATCGTCCAGGGTTGATCGCACTTTTCCAACGGCAATAGTTTGGCGATACTCAAGATCGGAGATCGACAGCGATCTCAGCAAGGATGCAATCTCACGGTGTCCATCGACAGCCATCGGGACGGCCGGCCTCCATTGCGAACGGCTTCCTCCAACCGCGCCGCCGTATGGCAACGCTCTATTGCGGACAACGCCCGACACCGCAGGCATCGGACGCCGGCGACGAGGTCTATCCAATGCGGCACGCGCGGGACTGACAAACTCACTGTCGTAGCTGCCAGTTTCCCACTTGCCTTCAGTACTAGTCCTTAAACGAGCAACGATATCCGCCACACCAGCGGCAACAGTTTCGGTATCACAGAAGAGGAAAGGAAACGTCAGTTGCGGCGAGTAGAGGCCTTCCCAAGCCGGGCGAACCATCGTCATATCGTTGCGTTTGGCCCAATCGAGCCGTTCGGCAAGCACTGATTTCTCATATGGTTCGTCCATATAGATCCAATCACCGTTTCGGTCGATCCACAGGGAATAATGATCGGCGCCGGGCAATGTCTCGAACCGTGTAAGCAATGGCCAGCGTTCCTTCTGGGTGGTCGCCGGACGCAGTCCCGTCGCAGCCATGAAACGCAACGTCCGCGCCGCAGCGGCCAAAGTTTCACGGGCGCCCTCTTCCTCCCTTGGGATATCGAGCTTGAACTCAAGATGGTCCTGAGCCTCGATGCGGAAGCCGGCTAAGTGCCGGGCGCTCATGAGCTGATGCCTAGATACAGTCTGATCGAGCGGCTTGACCAGCTGGACTGACAAAGTCAGCCGGCCGCGCTCGAAATACTCGCCTCGCGGCTTGACCCAATAGGCCGTGAGGTAGGCCGTGAGGTAGGCCGTATGATCTGTGTCGGCGACCACGGGTGCCGACAGCCCAGATGAGGCATGGCGGAAGTTCTGGAAGCCGGCTTCCTTGGCGGCCAGGTCCAACGCTAAGCTATGGGAAATTCTTTGCTCACGCTTGATCTCGATGGCCAAGCGCTTTATTCCAGCAATGGTAGACGGAAGGGTAGTACGACGACTCATGACGATCTCCAGCCCGGATTAAAGCGTCACCCGTCGACCGCTCAGCCCAGGGCCAAAAGATAGCCATGGAAAGAAAATTCATGATGACCGCAGTGCCGTTTCCAGCTTTGCAATGACGGGTAGCATGCGCCTGCGTAGCGCCCTGCTAGTATATCGCAAAAGCAAATATCGCATCGAGCGCGACAAACGGCCTTATTCGATGGGAGCAGACAATGTTTGAGAACGGGTCCGTAGTTGACCAGAAGTACTTCGTGCGCGGTTTGTGCAGCAATGCGGGGGGCATGGGGACGGTGCTGTTTGTGCACCACGTTCATAATCCCGATAACCTGCTGGTTCTGAAGTACTGTAAGCACGTTGACGACGAGATGTTGCGCCGCTTCCAGCGCGAGGTGCGCGTCATGCAAGAGTTTTCCGGCAATGGCGCCGTAGCGCAGATCGTCGATGCGAATCTGGTGCATTTACCACCGTACTTCGTCATGCCGTACTTCGAGAACGGCGATGTTTCCAGACACGCCGAGTTCATTCGGTCGCGTCCGGATACGACGGAGCTGTACTTCATGCGCATGATCGACTGCATCGAGCAGCTTCATATGCGCGGCATCTTTCACCGAGACATCAAACCGCAGAATTTCCTGCTCGGCGGCGGCAACTTGGTTGTATCGGATCTTGGGCTTTGCACACAGCTTGATTCTTCGACCATGTTCACGCGCCAATCGGAGTGGGCTGGTACCCCGGGCTACATTCCTCCTGAATTCCTTGACAATGGCGGATTTCGGAATGCCGATGCGCGTGGTGACGTTTTCATGCTTGGCGCGACGTTTCGCAGTATTCTCGCCGGTGACACGCCAATTCATCCAGCCATCCAAGCAATCCTGGCTCGCGCGACTGCGCCTGACAAGACGCGGCGATATGCCAGCCTGGCTGACCTCCGCCAAAGCCTGCAGTCTGCGTTCGACGTCATTTTGAACCGCCACCGCGGCCAAGCCGGCGCGCTGGAACTCAACCAGCGCATTGTTGATAAATGGACGGCATCGCATGTGGCCGATCCTGCCGAAATCGGAACCTTCATTCAAGCGCTTAGCGCTGTTCCGTCTGAAGAGCGCGAAACGATTTGCCTCGACCTCAAAGTTGAAGTCTTTCAGGCGATTGCGGCCAGCCGATTGCAGCCCGGCGTGCTTTCGCTGTTCCTGGACAGCTATCGCGAAATGGCGGAACACAGCAGCTATGGATGGTCCTTTGCTGAAACCATTGCCGACAACTGCAAGGTCCTTTTCGCATCGCCGTCCGTAGGCGAAGAAGACAAGGCCGACGCGTTGCGAATCGCCGTGATCGCGGCCGAGCGCCAGAACCGTTTCGCAGCTATGGATACTTGCCGGGACATGATGGTGAGCGTGCAGCCAGGCGACTTTGGGCTTGCCCAGCGCGTTCACGACCTGATGATGGAGTATGCCTATTTATTCATGCAGAACATCGATCCGGCGCAATGTCGGGCGATGGCCGTTCGCCAGGCTGTTGTCCTGTTAAAGGAAAGAGCCGCAGCTGCAACGGCAGCGGCCACAGCGCAACAGATCAACCCGTTTGCATTCGGCCAAGGGCAATAAAAAAACGGGCCGTTGGCCCGTTTTTTTACCGTGTCGTGCCCGACCGCCACTCAGGCATTTCGGGGAAGTTGCGCCGAGTCGATGTCTTGGCCGCTTCCTTCAGCTTGGTCTTCATGGCGGAAGTGACGACTACAGTCTTTGCAGACGTGACGGCGCGCACCACGACCTTAGGTGTCTTTTGTGTCACCCTAGATTGGTTGGTTTTGAGCGCTTGGGTCATATCATCTCCTTGCCGTGCAGATAGTCTAACAGCTTTCGCCAAGAGGGGCTTCCGGCTGCGAGGTCGAACTCCATCCATCGTTGCGATCCGTATTCTTCCCACCACGCTTCATCCATTGCTCTAACATCCTGGACGGTACGACACATTGCAAGGTGAGGTGCTGCATCCGTCTCGCCCGGTTCCAGTTCGGCGTCGAAGCCGACCTTGGGCCAGAACTTGTATCCAATCATACGCGGGTCATGCCCAACACCGCCGCCAGCGATCAGGGAAATGTGCCGATAGCCCATTCGATGGGCGACCATAGCGCTCAATGCAAACGCCAACGGCCCCAGACCAACCGGAGCCTGCTCCCTAAGAAAAAAGTGGTCCACGTGCACAGCACCTAGCTCGACGGGGTCCGCGACCGCTTCTTCATCAGCGGCATCCTCTATGTAGAGGGAAGGCCCGTCTTCTTCCACGTAGATCCCGACTCGATTTTTGTGGCCTTCATGCACGATGCCAGGGTTCACCGTGGTGTAGTAGGTACCCGGCGGACTGTCATCTGGACCGTACCTTCTGTCGGCTTGTTCATGCACGCGGGAATCACTGAAAATCATGAGCAGCTGAGCGCACTCGCGACCCTCGATGGTTCGACCGTCAAACTCGACTTGATCATCGGCTTCGACTTCAGTGCCATCCCAGCGAAACGTGCCGCTCAAATGTGTCGTAGCCAGCTGTGAGGCGCACAGGACGTCATAAGCCGCGCGAAGCTCGGTTTCGAAGTATTCCGTGGTAGGTAGCGCCATATCGGTTGACCGCTGTTAGTCCTTGCCAAGCGCGCTAACTAAACGCGCTTTCGATGGCGGGATGCCACAACGGGCTTTCTTTCTTGAAGAAGTTGTAGGAGCTGCCGTCGGTCGTCAAAACCTGGTTGCCGTCAATCAGGTTGCCCTTGCTGCCAAACGATGCCCCAACGAGGTGCGACAGGTCGGACCGATTCAGCAACCGACTGACATAGAGACGCAGCGCTGAAGGATCATTGCTTGCCGCATGGTCATGCTGGGCCAACGATTTGAGCGCGGCGGCATCAATAGCTTCAAGGCCGACGACCACGAGGCCGGCCCGCCTTCCGCTCAGCTGCCGCTTAGCCGCGTCTGCCACCGTATCGAACACCTCATTGAGGAACGTGTCGCGCCTGGCGCTCTGGAACGCCACCACCAGCGCGCCGCGGCCGCGTTTGCCAATCACGAGTGTCGGTACATTCGTGGTTTGGGTGACCGCTTCGAGAACCTGTCGCAACGCGGGATCGCGCTCATCCAACTGCGCGGCTACGCTCCCGTCGAAATCACGCAGATCTACGCGCGTGCCATCGTCGAGAACACCGGACTCTCCCGTCATGACTTGGCGCGTTATTGCTTTCAATAGCGCCTTCAGTTCGGTAGCGTGCCTCGGCAGGCGATCAAGGACTGTCACGACGACTGCGAGGCCTTGCGTCAAATCGTTTGCGAACGACATCTGCTGCTTCACGAGCAATGCAAGCTCGGCAACAGTCTCGCCATCGATTCTCCGGCCCTTATCGTTCGACACGGACTTACATTCGATTTCGAGCCCATCCGTACCCAGGTCTTCCACAAGCAGATCAAAAGACGGCTTACCAGAATTCTGATCTGAAAACTCCGGCCAAATCAGACTACAGCCGCGTCGGAGAAAATGCGTTGCGACCGAGAGTTCCAGGCGCAGACCACTCATATCCCGGCTATTTTTGAACGCGCCTCGCAATCTACCAAGAAAAGCCGTTCGATTCTTCCCTTCGAGCGAATTGTGCAGCGAAAGCGTCTGCGCAGCGAACGTCATCCCCGCGTGTAAACGGGCGCCCCGCAAGGTCTCGGTCGGCAGCACTCCGTATTTCTCCCTGATGGCGCTGCACTCTGCGAGGTCGAAGACTACCTGATTCTGTTCGTGATGATGCGCTCGCAACCACTGATTTCGCTTCGTGTGGGAAAGCAGATTGCGGTGCGGTCGCAGCCAAGACTCAGGCCCGACCACAGCGCAAAATTCCTCAAACAATAAGGGGAACCGATCGAGATAGAGTTCCGTGGCCAGCATGTCACGCCCCGGGCTGCGCCAGTGCGCTTGCCAATGCCACCCACAAGGCCTGGCGGAAGGCATCCTTCACCGCTTCGGGTGTGACAGGGTTGTCGTCCTCCGCGATGCCGTTGGTGTAGACATCGCCAAACCACTTGCCTTTCACGCACTGGCCAATGAACCCATTGAATCCAGCGCGGAAATACTCGCGTTCCGGATGACACATACGGTGCTCGAGCTTGGGCAGATCGAACGGCAGTTCGCCTAGACCCCGCTCGATGGCAATTGGCGGCAGCGTCAACTCGATGCGCCACGCACCATACTGATATCCATCGGGACGCGTGAGTTCACATATCGGCCGATCAACGTTGGCCATGCGCTCGAGCTCGGTTCGCAAAACACGTTCCAATGCGTGGGGCACCAAAAACCACGTCGCGTGTCCTCGCGACTGAGGGTTGCCTGGACCGGATTCATTGTCAGCGCCGTTCCAGCGCAATCCGAGCCTGGGCTCGCCGTCAAACACGCCTTCGGCTGCGCTCCACCCTGCCCTCCCCGTGTTGGCGAGCACCTTCTTCAGCTTCCATCGCCCACGAGGCGAATTTACGTCTGCCGGACCTACGTACATACCTTAGTCCCATAATAAATTTGTACGTACGTATGCTACATAGCTCAGTAGGTCGGCGTCAGCGAAATGTTGACCGCCACCCGCGTGCTCTGACCGCCACAAGCTGGGGTGCGCGATGGAACGATTTGGCAACGGTCATAGCGAGAGGCTGGAACGCCCCCGCCGGTCCCGCAGGACACTCGCCTGTAATCCCTTTTTTGTGTCTTATGCGCAATATTTAAAACACTGAAAGCTGCTTACATAACTATCGTTATGCTAGTAACTTGTTTTTACCGTTCTTGATAATCTTTCTTATCAAGAACCGTAAATCAGAGGGGAGGTGACTTTCCGGTTTATGGATTGAGCGACATCGCGAGGCACTGGAAAAGCTATTCGTGCGACGTGCTACGATATTTGAGCGAGCCGATTGCCGCCCGGGCGTGCCCGCCCAGGCTGTCGCCTTATCGCGTGAGCAGTTGGCGAATTGCGATTACCAGCAGCGTGGCCGCCGTAATCAAAAGCGTCATCTCTACCATGCGGTCCAATCTCAATTTGGCAGCGTTTAAAAACCGGATCCCAGGTAGAGCTCTCACCCTCTACCCGGACAGTCCGGACCCTCTCGATCGTTTAGTCAAGAATCACAAGCCCACCCAAGCGCTTGTGATGCGATCACGATACCGCATCACAAATGCTTTATTGATCACAAAAGGTGGGTGTGTGATCGCCTCCCCCTTTAAGCATCTGAATTTAAACGGAAATTTCGAGTGGTTTTGAAACAACACGTGGCATTGCGCGGCTTGTTCGACGAAAGCCTCTCGAGAAGCCGCGAGCTTCCGTGTCAAGCTGACCTTTGCGACCAGAAAACTGGACAACCTCGACCTCTCCTGCGCTGCCCTACTGCGCGACAGACTATCCAAACACGGCCGCTGAACGCCGGATGTATGCGAGAAAATCGAGACACGGCACAGTGACGCCTGCCATTGCGCAGACGGCCGGGATCTTACGCTTCGCCGGAATATCCGGCGGATTGCCGCCACTCCGCAACTCGATGTTCAGTATATAAATTTGTACGAGGCTGATTTAAAGCACTCCCAATCAACTTTCCACCATCCGCCCTCCCCCGTTCCGTTGGCAAAAGCGACGCGAACTCTTTAAGTGGTGGGCCACGGACCCGCGGCCAAGTTGAAAGGCGCATCAGTCGGCGTTGGCGCCTAGCAAAAATGCCAGCGGCAGAACGACGGCCGCGGCGGCCGCCCGCGATGTAAGCGCCACTACGGAACATATCAAGCAAAATTGGCGCGACCACAAAGCCGGCGACTGAGACCGCGGTGACCAAGCGGGCCTGGTCAAAATCGACACATCCTCGCCGGACAGACCGCGCTATCAGGTATGGGTTGACGCCAAGCAAGATGATTCCGCCGATGGCGGAGCTGAGGGTCGGCAAGGCAGCCGTTACGACGCCGGCGAGCAAGGACACAATGGTCACAAGAAACTCCTGGTTGATGTTGTCGGTGACCCGCCCATGCTTGTCACCTGAGCACGTGTAGGACCTGGTCGTTTATCTCCAGATCGGATCGCGCGGCAACGAATGGCTCAAGGCCGGCGGTAACGCAGACTGGGTGTACGATTACGACGCCTGAAACGTGCCGCTGAACTGAGCCCGTTCCCCGTCATCGCCCGACCATCCTCGACGCGGCCCGGCGTAGTCCATGACTCGTTGCGCCAGCTTTCCTGCGCGACGGTGGCAAACACGAAGATCTCGCGGCCGCGGTTCAGCGGAAAGGGGATGCGGCTGGTACGTTCGTGGCGCGCGGCCTGGTAGCGGGCCAGTGCCGCCGGGATGTCGTCGGCGCCTGCGTCGGCCAGGCAGCGTGCCAGCACCACGCCGTCTTCGATCGCCATGCCGACGCCTTGCGCCATGAACGGCATCATCGGATGGCAGGCGTCGCCCATCAGCGTGATTTGCCCGGCCGACCACGCGGGCAACGGGTCGCGCACGTACAGCGCGGAGATCAGCACGTCGTCGCAGACGTCGAGCAGCGCGCGCGCATCGGGATGGAATCCGGCATAGGCGGCGCGCAGATCCGATGTCAATCGGGTTACCGTGATTCGGCTGCTCGACACGCTCGAACACGAAGGCATGGTCGAGCGCCTGCCGCAGGGCGGCGATACGGTCGGATTCGCCTTCCTGAAGATGGCATCGCGCGTGCTGGCTGCCAACGACCTGACGACCTTCGCGCGCCGCGTGCTCGCGCAGCTCAGCGGGTCGCTGCAGCTGTCGGCCTATCTGGCGGTGCCCGATGGCGGCGACGTGCTTTACCTGTTGCGCGACATGCCCAACACGGGCCTGGTGAGCAATATCCAGGTCGGCAGCCGCGTGCCCGCGCACCTGACCACGCAGGGCCGCATGCCGCTGGCCCATCGTTCTCCGGACGAACTCCGGGCACTGCTGGGCGGCGACCCGCTGCCGACTGTCACGAAGCAGAGTCCCGCCACGCACGCGCGGCTGGCCGACATCCTGGCGGCCGATCTCGAACGCGGCTGCGCATGGAGCTTCTCCGCCTTCGAACCCGGCATCGATTCCTGCGCGGCGCCGGTCTGCGATGCCTCAGCCAATGTCATCGCGGCGACCAGCGTGGCAGGTCCGCAGCAGCGCTTCGAAGCCGATGGCACGTTGCGCGAACGCACCGAGAAAGAGGTCAAGGCCGCCGCCAGGGACCTGTCGGCGTTGCTCGGGTATCGCCAGCCGTAGCCTGGCAATCCAAAGCAAAAGGCGGCGCACCGTCGCGCCGCCCCTCACCCGGACGCCAACCCTCAGGCTTCCAGCTTCATCGGCATCGACCGGCGTCGTGACCGCGTTGCCTTGTACAGCGCATGCGCCACGGCAGGCGCCACTGGCCCAAGCGACACCTCGCCGCAGCCCTGCGGCGGACGGTCGCTATCGACGATCACTACCTCGATCTTCGGCATTTCGGCCAGGCGCAACAACGGATAGTCGTGGAAATTGCTCTGCTGCACCACGCCGCCCTTGAACGTGATCTCGCTATTGAGCGTATTCGTCAATGCAAAGCCGATGCCGCCCTCGATGTTCGCGCGGATCAGGTTCGGATTGATCGCCCTGCCGCACTCCACCGCGCACACCACCCGCTTCACGCTGAATGACTTGCCCGCGCGCTGCAGCTCCAGCGCCATCGCCACGTAGGTCTGGAATGCCTCCCCGCGCCCCGTGTAGAGATTGAACGTGAAGGCGCGCGTGACGTTGGCCTGGGGCTTGCGATCCCAGTTGGCAGCCTTTGCCGCCGCATCGAGCGTGCGCAGCGCCAGGGGATTGTGGGCCAGCAATACACGCCGGTAGCGGTACGGATCCATGCCTGCCGCATCGGCCATCTCGTTGACGAAGCTCTCCAGCATGAAAATGCTCGATGTCGAACCCACGCTGCGCATGAAGCTGACCGGAATCGGCTGCTTCACGTCGATCATGTCGACCTTGAGGTTCGGCACGCGGTAGACGCAGTCGTAGATGGCTTCGAGCATCGTTTCGTCCCAGCCGCCATTCTTCGCCATGCGATCGGCCTTGATGACGCCGTAGAGCGACTGCCCCGTCAGGCGCGCGTGCATGGCCACCGGCATGCCCTTGTCGTCCAGTACGGCGCGGAAGCGGCCCGAGACGCCGGGGCGATAGAAGCCGTGCCGGATATCGTCCTCGCGCGAGCGGATCACCTTGACCGGCTTGCCGACCGCGGCCGAGGCGCGCGCGGCATGGATCACGAAATCCGGCAGGAACTTGCGCCCGAAGCTGCCGCCCAGGAATGTCGTGTGAACGATCACGGTCTCCGGCTTGCGGCTATACAGCTTGCCTAGTGCGTTGCGCACGAAATCCTGGCCCTGGATCGGCCCCCAGACCTCGATCGCATCGTCGCGCACATGCACCGTGGCGTTCACCGACTCCATCGTCGCGTGCACGATGTACGGCGTGTGGTAGTCGGCCTCCACGATCCGCCCGCCCGCAGACAGTGCCGCGTCGGCATCGCCGAGCCGGGTGGCGACAACCGCCTCCGGCGCACCGAGCGCAGCCTGGCGTGCGGCCATGATGTTGTCGCTGTCCAGGTCTTTCGCCGCGCCCGGATCGATATCGAGCTCCAGCGCGTCGGCGCCCTTCTTTGCCAGCCAGTAGCTTGTCGCGACGACAATTGCCGCGTCGGGGGCCCGCACCACGGCCTTGACGCCAGGCATCGCCTGGACCGCGTCGGCATTGCGGATGCCGGTGACCTTGCCGGTCACGGTGGGCGGCATCTTCAGGGCCCCGTACAGCATGTCCGGCACTCTGACGTCGATGCCGAACTCGGCCGAACCGTCGACCTTGGCCGGCGTATCGAGGCGCAGCAGGTCCTTGCCGATCAGCTGGTGCGCCGCCTCGTTCTTGAGGCGCGGCGTCGGATTCAGCGGCAGCTTCGCTGCTTCCAGGGCCAGTTCGCCATAGGAGAACGAGCGCCCGGTGGCGCCGTGATACACGCGGCCCTTGTCGGTATGACACTGCCCGGGCCGTACCTGCAGCCGCTTTGCCGCCGTCATCATCAGCACTTCGCGCGCCTGCGCGCCGGCAATGCGCAGGCGCTGGTAGAACAGCGTGGCCGACATCGACGCGCCGACGAACTGCTGCGGCTCTTCATACGCCGCCCCCGTGCGGTAGGCATCGCGCCCGGTGACGAACGTCACGGTGATGTTCTGCCAGTCCGCGTCGAGTTCGTCTGCAAGGACCTGCGGCATGCCGGTGTAGACCCCCTGCCCGCACTCGCACTGCGACAGGCCGAGCGTGATCTTGCCGTTCGGCTCGATCCAGATCCAGTCGGTTATCTCGTGGGTGCCGTGGGGGCCGCTGTCGACGGTGCGGCTGGCCAGCGCCGGCAGCGGGATGCACAAAGCGCCCGCCAGCGCCGCACTGCCCTTGAGGAAGCCGCGCCGCGCGGGGCTCGCCAGGATCTCACTTTGCTGCGGCATGGATGGCCTCCCGGATGCGGTGATAGGTGGCGCAGCGGCACAGGTTGGTCACGGCCGCGTCGATTTCCTTGTCGGTGGGGTGCGGGTTCTGCTTGAGCAGCGCGCTGACCGCCATCACCATGCCCGACTGGCAGTAGCCGCATTGCGGCACATCCTTGGCGATCCACGCCTGCTGCACCTTCGACGATCGGTCGGGCGACAGGCCTTCGATCGTGGTGACGCTGCGCCCCGCCACGCTGGACACCGGCGTCACGCACGACCGCTGCGCCTGCCCGTCGACGTGGACGGTGCATGCCCCGCATGCGCCGATGCCGCAGCCGTACTTGGTGCCGGTCATCCCGGCGTCGTCGCGTATCACCCACAGCAGCGGCGTATCGCCGTCGCCACCGAAGTGCGTCGCCTTCCCGTTCAACACAAAGTCCATGATTGCCTCGCTTTGTCCTCGCCAGTGCGAGAAAAGACGGCCGCAGGCCACCGCGCACTGCGCGCGGTGCGGCCGGTACGACTCGAAAATCGGATGGGATGGCGCCGCCTGGGCGCCCGGATGGTGCCGCTAGTCCGGCGTGATGTGGTAGGTGCGGATCAGCGTGGCCCACGACGCGGTTTCATCGCGAATACGCGTGGCCAGTGCTTCTGGCGTGCTCGCCACGGGCTCCAGGCCCTGGCGCTGCAGATCGCTGCGGATCGCCGGCGTGGCGAACAGTGTCTGGACGTCGACGGCAAGCGCATCGGCCAGCGGCCTGGGCGTGGCCGATGGCAGCAGCAGCGCGTACCACGAACTCACATCGATACCGGGCATGCCCTGCTCTGCCAGCGACCGCACATCGGGCGCGGCCGGCGAGCGCTTCGACTGCGTCACCGCAATCGCACGCAAGGCCCCGGACTGCACGAACGGCGCCAGCGTGGGCCACGTGCCGAACAGCATGGGCACCTGGCCGCCCACCACGTCGTTGACGGCCTGCGTCGTGCCCTTGTACGGCACGTGCAGCATGTTCGCCCCTGCCTTGTGGTGAAACAGTTCGCCCGCCAGATGCAGGCCGCTGCCGACGCCGGGGCTGGCATAGCCCAGCGGCTTTCCGGCCTGGTCCGCCAGCTTCGCCAGCGCAACCAGTTCCGGCACGGTGCGCGCCTTGACCGACGGATGCACGGCCAGCACGTTGGGAGAACTGGCCAGCAGGGACACCGGGCGGAAATCACGCGCCACGTTATAGGAAAGCGCCGGAAACAGCGTGGGATTGATGGTCAGGTTGCCGGCCGGCACCACCAGCCAGGTGCAGCCATCGCCAGCCGCGCGCCTCACCGCATCGATACCGATATTGCCGTTGGCGCCGGGCTTGTTGTCGACGACGATGGACGTGCCCTGGCGCTGCTGCAGCCCCATGGAAAGCGTGCGGGCCAGCTGGTCGGCCGCACCGCCGGCCGGAAACGGCACGACGATCCGCACGCTCGCGCAGGAGCCGGCATGCGCCGTGCCGGCCACGGCGACGGCTGCCATCGCCGCCACCGCTGCGCCCAGCCACCGCCGGGGCCGCTGCCAAGCCTTCGCCCTCTGATTCGCCTTCTGATTCGCGGTCTGGCTGCGTTGCTGCATGCTCTTCCTGCCTGTCCCTTCGATCGTGACGATCGCTACCGTCGTGTTGTCATTAGCTGGCCACCATGCCTTCCGGCATGGGCCGGTAATCCAGCAGGCGCGATAGCTCGGCTGCCGCCTCCCGCACCCTTTCCACCATCGGTTCCAGCAGCGCCGGATCGATCCGTGCCGCCGGAATCGTCGCGCCGAGTGCGGCCACCACGCGCCGGGTACGATCCCGCACCGGCGCGGCAATGGTCGAGATACTCGCCTCGAAGAACCCTTCGTGCAGCACGTAGCCGCGCTGGCGGTCACGCTGCACCATCTCGTACAACTCTTCCACCGTGCGCGGCGTGCTCTCCGAGAACACTTCTAGCCGCGACTCCGGATACAGCTCGCGCAGCTCCGACAGCGCCAGGTCTTCCAGCAGCACGCGGCCCAGCACCGTGGCATGCGCCGGCAGGCGCGTACCGACATTGACCGTACTCGTGAACGGCCGGGCTGCCACCGACTTGGCCACGTACACGATGGACCGGCCATCGCGCACCACGAGATTGCACGGGTAGTGAATCTCGTCACGCAGCCGGTCCAGCAGCGGCCGGCCCAGTTCGGTCAGCTCCAGCGAGGCCGGGTAGTCGAAACCGAGCCGCAGCACCGCCATCCCCAGGCGAAACTCCCGCCCGCCGTCCGTGCGCTCCACGAACCCCATCATTTCCAGGGTGGCCAGCAGCCGGAACACCGTCGAACGCGGCACCTGCAGCCGCCGCGCCAGTTCCGCCGCCGACAGCGTGCGGTCTTTGCTGCTGAACTCGCCCAGCAGCCTGAGCCCGCGCTCCAGACCCGGCACGATGTACTTGTCCTGCGTCTCCTCCGTGGGAGCGGCTTTACTCATGGTCTCTCTCTGCTTGACGTTCGGTTTGCCAATGAACAGCAACGGGTCGATATAACACGCTTCGCGCTGCCCCATGCACCCCAAGGTACATGGCCATTTCCAAACACTAGCAGAATCGTTCCATATATAAAACTACGATCCACAATAGGGACAACTACACTGTAGGACTTCTGTGTTGATGACTCAACTTAAGGAAAACCCTGACGGGACGCGGCAGGCCCTTTAAACAGCACCAAAAGAGCGAAAAAGCCCTGCACGCCGGGAAAGTCGGCAGCAGGGCAAACGACGACAGGCAGGTCGGCGCCTGGAGGCCAGGCGCGATTTTCTTCAGATTTCCAGCTCTTCCAGGACCTGGCCCTTGGTTTCGATACCGAGGAAGAACACGGTGACGGCAGCCAGCAGCGGCACCACCGCCAGCCCGAGGAAGGCGGTGCTCAGGTTGCCGGTGCCGATGGTGGAGGCGATGATGCCCGGGGCAAAGATTGCCGACACCTTGAGCCACGCGCCGCCGAGCCCGCACCCCATCGCCCGCACGCTGGTCGGGTAGAGTTCCGGCGTATAGACGTAGGCCGTGATGAATCCGCAGGCCAGGAAGCCCATCGCCAGCGCGCAGAACGTGGCCACCACATAGACCGACGATGCGTGGAACACGCCCGCCAGGATCAGCGACGCCGCCCACAATACGAACGAGACATTGATGACCGGCTTGCGGCCAACCTTGTCCACCACCAGCGCACAGACCAGCGACCCGACCACGCCCAGTACCGAGGCACCCGCCGCCAGGTTCAGCGCCAGTTGCAGCGGCGCGTGGTAGACGGTCTTGTAGACGGTGGGCAGCCATGTGGACAGCCCGTACTGGATAAAGCCGCAGGTGGCCCACAGCATCCATACGGCCAGCGTGCGGCCCCGATACGCCTTGCCTACCAGGTCGCGCACCCGGCGGCGCGGATGCTTGCCCATCGCGTCGAACCTCGATGCATCGCCAACCGGTGCCAGCGGCTGCTTCGCACGCGCCTCGAACTGGCGCAGCGCGTCGTCGGCTTCCGCCAGGCGGCCCTTCTCGGCCAGCCAGCGCGGCGACTCCGGAATCACGCGGCGCAGCACGAAGAACAGCACCAGCGGCGCGCCGCCCAGGAAATACATCACTTCCCAGCCATAGCGCGGCACCAGCACGGCACCCATCGCATTCGAGACCATCAGCCCGATGGGGAACACGATCTCGTACAGCAGCACGAACCGGCCCCGGCCGTGGGCGCGCGTCACCTCGTTGATATAGGTGGCCGCCACCGGCAGTTCGCCGCCAAGCCCAAGGCCCTGCACGATGCGCAGCAACAGGAAGATCTCGAACGACGGCGCGAAGCCGCACGCCAGGCTCATCAGGCCGATGATGCCCGCGCTCCAGCCAATCGACCGCAGGCGGCCAAACCGTTCGGCCAGCGCCGGAAACAGCAGCGCACCCACCAGTTGCCCCACCGACGGGGCGGCGATCAGCAAGCCGATCTGGCCCGGCGACAGCGACCACTTGCCGATCAGCAGCGGCAGCGTGGCGGCAATGGCGATCACGTCGAAGCCATCGAAAAACGTGGCCAGCCCGATCAGCAGCCGTGCCCGCACATGCATCATGTTGCCGGGCATGCGCTCGATACGGGCGACGATCTGCCCGCGTGTCACCGGCGTGGCCGCCTGGGTCTGGGATGGGGTGGCGGCCTCTTCGGCCGCTGCGCCGCCGTAGGCTACGGTGCCCGCCTGCGCGCCCTGCATCGAGGGCGCTGCGTCTTGTCTCTGAATCAACACGGGTATCTCTTCCGGAATCGTGTAGGGCAGTCACCCGCGTGGCCGCTTCGTCCCTGAACGTGCGGCTCTGCCATGGCGGCGGGCAGTCTTCGTTGCCGCGCCTGTCACGGCACGGCGGGGTCCGTCAAAGGTCCAGCACCAGGCGCTGGCCCTTGCAACCGGATACGCAGACCATCATCGTCTGGTTCGATTCGCGCTCGCTGTTGCTAAGCACGCTGTCGCGGTGATCGGGACAACCTTCGACCACCGCTGTCTCGCACGAACCGCACACGCCTTCGCGGCAGCTGTACTCCACGGCCACGCCGGATTCCAGCAAAGCGTCGAGCAGCGACTTGCCGGACGGCACGCGCACGGTCTTGCCGGAGCGCTGCAGCTGGACGCTGTACTCGCCCTCCTGCACCGCTTCGGTGGCCGGGTCGGCCGCGAAGCGCTCGATATGCACGTTCGGGTAGCCGTGCGCTTCGCAGGCCGCCTCGAAGGCGTTGAGCATCGGGCCGGGGCCGCAGCAATAGAAGTGCGTGGTGGCGTCCTGCCCCGCCAGCATCGCCTTCAGGTCCGGCGGCACGCCGGCCTCGTCGTCGAAGTGAAAGCGCACGGCGTCGCCATAGGCCGACAGCTGCTCGACGAACGCCGCCTCCGCACGCGAGCGTGCGCAATACAGCAGCGTGAACGAGCGGCCGCGCTCGGCCAGGCGCCGCGCCATGCACACGATCGGCGTCACGCCGATGCCGCCGGCGACCAGCACCGTGTGTGCGGCATCCTCGTCCAGCGCGAAATGGTTGCGCGGCACCGCCACCGTCAGCGTGGTGCCGACGCGCAACTGCTCGTGCACGAAACGCGAGCCGCCACGGCTGTTGCGGTCGTTGAGCACACCAACGGTGTAGCGGTCGCGCTGTTCGGGCGCGCCGCACAGCGAATAGCTGCGCACCAGGCCGTTGGCCAGATGCAGGTCGATATGCGCGCCCGGCGCGAATGCCGGCAGCGGCGTGCCTTCGGGATCGCGCAGTTCGACGCTGACAACGCCACGCGCCTCGAAGCGCATGGCCTGCACGCGCAGGGTTAAAGATTGGCTCGCACTCATGGGGGCTTCCTTCTACTTCGAGACTTCCAGTCTTCCAGACACTTAACGCTTTTCCGTCAGGAACTTGCCTTCCGGGCCGCCGGCGTTCTTCTGCCGGC
The DNA here is from genome assembly GCF_049393795.1 of Cupriavidus sp. H18C2. Classification (NCBI taxonomy): domain Bacteria; kingdom Pseudomonadati; phylum Pseudomonadota; class Betaproteobacteria; order Burkholderiales; family Burkholderiaceae; genus Cupriavidus; species Cupriavidus sp. H18C2. Next base: position 214,292 of record NZ_CP186012.1, read on the forward strand.
GAGTGTTGCCGTCGATGCCGCCTTCGATCGCCCATTCGGCGAACGTGGTCGGGCCCGGCTCGAATTCGCGCGGCTCCCAGTGGGCATCGAGCTGGTCTTCGTCGGCGTAGTACTCGATCAGGCCGCCGGCCGGATTCTTGAAGTACCAGAAGTACGCCGACGAGATCGGATGCCGGCCCGGCCCGAGCTGCGTATCCCAGCCCGTGCGCGACATGTGCATGCCGCCGCCAAACACCTCGTGGATATCGCGCACCGTGAACGCCACGTGGTTGAGTCCGGCCTTGCCATGCGGCAGCTGCAGCAGGAACAGGTCGTGGTGACCGCCCTCGGCCGCGCAGCGCAGGAACGCGCCACGGCCCGGGTAGTTGTCCGATTGCACGAAGCCGAACTTCTCCATGTAGAAGCGCTCGGTGGCCTTCACATCCTTCACGAAGAACACCACGTGCCCCACTTCGATGGGGATCGCGCGCTCGTAGATCGGGCTCCGCTCGTTCATGCGCGGCTTGTCGTTCCACGTGTTCATGCGCGCGCACTCCACCAGCACGTCATGCTTACGCGATACCTGGAAGCGCACTGCCAGGCCGTTCGGGTCGGTGCAGCCGATGCGTGCCCCATCCTGCAGCGACACGAACGTCGGCTCGTTGCCGATACGGTCGCGGATGGCGGCCAGCGATGCCTCGTTGTCCACGCCCCACACCACTTCGCGCAGCGTCGGGCCGTCCTCGATCGCCGCCGCCAGCGCCGCGTCGGCGATCTTGCGCACCAGCACGCGGCAGCCGTTCAGCGTCTCGAAGTCCAGGCCCTGCGCGTCGTCGCGCTTGATGGCCAGGCCCCAGTCGCCGAAGAAGCCACGGCATGCGTCGAAGTCGTCGGCGCCGTAGACGATTTCGTCAATTCCCAATACTTTCATTTCAGTCTCCGGCCCACGGCAGCGGTTGTTCGTTCAAGCCCCAGTACACGCTCTTCTGTTCCATGTACTGCAGGATGCCAAGTCGTCCCTTCTCGCGGCCCAGGCCGCTGTCGCGCCAGCCGCCGAACGGCGTCGCGATCGAGAACTGCTTGTAGGTGTTGATCCAGACGTTACCGGCTTGCACGGACCGTGCCACCCGCCACGCACGCTTGTAGTCGCGCGTCCAGATGCCGGCCGCCAGCGCATAGACGCTGTCGTTGGCCTGCTCGATCAGGTCGTCCTCGTCGTCGAACGGCATCGCCACCAGCACCGGCCCGAAGATTTCCTCCTGGCAGATGCGTGCGTGGTTGTCGAGCCCTTCGATGATGGTCGGCGTATAGAAGTAGCCATTGGGCAGGCCGGGCACGTCCGGGCGGATACCGCCCGTGCGCAGCTGGCCGCCGTCTGCCACGCCTACCGCCACGTACGATTCGATGCTGTCGCGGTGCCGGTCGGTGATCAGCGGCCCCATCTGGGTGCGTTCGTCGGCCGGATCGCCCACTCGCAACTTCGCCGCCGCAGCAGCCAGTCGGTCGATGAATGGCTCGTACTGCGAGCGCGCCACGAACAGGCGCGAGCCGGCAATGCACGATTCGCCCGACGAACTGAAGATGCCGTACAGCACGCCGTTCACCGCGTGGTCCAGGTCGGCATCGTCGAGCACCATCGTCGGCGACTTGCCGCCCAGTTCCAGCGACACCGGCATCATCTTGTCGGCCGCGATATGCGCAATGTGCTTGCCGGTAGTGGTGCCACCGGTGAACGACACGCGCTTCACCAGCGGGTGCTTGGTGATGGCGTCGCCAATGACCGAGCCCTTGCCCGGCAGCACGCTGATCAGGCCACGCGGCACACCGGCCTCTTCGCAGATGGCGGCCAGTTCCAGCGCCATCAGCGGCGTTACCTCGGCCGGCTTGACGATGACAGCGTTGCCGGCGGCCAAAGCGGGCGCCATCTTCTGTGCCTCGCTGGCAATTGGCGAGTTCCACGGCGTGATGGCCGCCACCACGCCCATCGGCTCGTAGACACTCATCGTCAGGCAATCGCCGCGTTGCGGCGTGATCTGCTCTTCCAGCGTTTCCAGTGCGGCGGCAAAGAACTGGAAGGTCGCCGCAGCGCTGGCCACCAGCGCGCGGGTTTCGCTGATCGGCTTGCCGTTGTCCAGCCGCTGGCTCTGGGCCAATGATTCGGACTTGGCGCGGATCAGCGCGGCCACACGGTGGAGCACGGCGGCGCGCTCGTGCGGCTTGCGTTGGGCCCATCCGCTGACACGGAAGGCCTGATGCGCGCCCTGGATGGCCTCCTCGACATCGGCCAGGCTGGCCGCGTTCAGTTCGGCCACCACCTCGCCAGTGGCGGGGTAGCGCGTGGCGTAGCGGTCGCCGCCGCCCGGGCGCCACTCGCCGGCAATCAGGATGGGAAGGACTTGTTGCGTCGTCATGGGGTATTACTCGCTTCAGATCGACACCGCGTGCGCGCGGTTGCCGAGGGCGCGCACCACACTGAACACGGTCAGCGCGGACGTCTTGGGGTTGGCCGCCAGCGGCTTGCCGCGCATGGTCAGCTCGAAGCCGCCGAATGCGCCGCGTGCTTCCACGTGGTGGACGTTCTCCACCGCCGACGGATCGGCCAGCAGCTTGACCGACGTGCGGTCCAGCCCCAGTCCGGCCAGCGACACGGTGGCCGCCACATTGGCGTTCTTGGGATAGAGCCGTGCCGCATCGCGCGCCGTGCCTTCGAAGATCACGGTCGGCTCGGTCAGCGCATCGAGGTCGAACAGCTGCTCGGCCGGCGTGCCGGTCCATGCGCGCGCCGGCTTGCGGCCCGTGTAGATGACCTCGTCCAGCCCGCCCACGCGGGCAGCCGCCAGGGCATCGATGGCGCCGATGGCACCGGACAGCAGCTGCACCTGCGTGTTGCCACGGCGTGCCGCGGCCTCCAGGCGTTCGGCCATCCCGGGCTCCGAAAGCGCGCCCACCGACACGACCAGGCACGGAATGCCGCGCTCCAGGGCCGGTACCACGTGTTCCTCCAGCGCCTGGTGGCCCGCGCATTCGACCAGCAGGTCGGGGCGCTGGTCACCGTCGGCCAGCCGCGTCGCCACGCGCACGTTGGGCGCCAGCGTCGACAGCGCGCCGCGCGCCTCGTCCATCCCGCCTTCCGGCACGATGACCACGTCGAACGCGACATCCGGATCGGACTTCAGCAGTTCCAGCACGCCGCGGCCAATCGCACCGCAACCCACCATCGACACATGCAGCATGGACATCCCCCTTCAGGCCGCTGCCGCCGCCGTATTGGCGATCGGGGCCTGCTTGTTGACCGGCGGGCCGGCAAACACGGTCTTGAAGCTGCCGATTGACAGCATGTCGATCTCCAGCAGGAACGGACCCGGCTCTACAGTTGCGGCCTCCAGCGCGGCGCCGATATCGGCCAGGTTGCTCACGCGGCGGTGGCGCAGCGCCAGCGACTGGCACAGCTGCGCATAGTCGGGCGTGTGCAGGTCCACGTAGTGGCGGCGGCCGCCGTACTGCGCGTCCTGGATGTTCTTGATCACGCCGTAGCCCTTGTCGTTCATCAGCACGATGACCATGTCGGCGCGCTCCTGCACCGCCGTGGCCAGTTCGCCCAGGTTCAGGATGAAGCCGCCATCGCCAGCCAGCGTGAACGTCTTCTTGCCCGATGCCGTGGCGGCCGCGCCCACTGCGGCGCCGATACCCATCGCCAGGCCCTGGCCGATGCCACCGCCCAGCGCATGCACGCCGGCACGCGAATCGAACAGTTGCAGGTGGCGGTTGCCCCAGGTGCTGTTTGACACGGTCACGTCGCGCACCCAGTTGAAATTGCGGCCCACGGCCTGCTGCAGCGCCTGCACCAGCGCGCTGTACGGGCCCAGGCCATCGACCAGCGCGCCCACGGCGGCGTCATGCGCGCGACGCAGGTCGGCAGCGAAGTTGTCATCGATCTGCATGCGGCCTTGCAGGCGGTCGGCCAGGCCGTCAAGCGCCAGCGCGGCGTCGCCGCTGACAAAGTCATCGCTCTGGTAGCAGCGGCCTTCGGCAGCCGGATCGGCGTCGATGCGCAGCAGCGGGCGCGGCAGCTTCAGTTCGTACTTGAGCGTCTCGTTGCCGCGCAGGCGCGATCCAACCACGACCATGGCATCGCAGGTCTGGTAGAACGTTTCCACCGGCTTGTGCAGGTTGTAGGCACCCAGCGAGCGCGGATCGTCCTCGGGCACGATGCCACGGCCCTGCGTCGACGTGACCACGCCAAAGCCCATGTCCATCAGGCGTTTGACCTGCTTGCTGGCGTTGCGCGCGCCACCGCCCAGCCACAGCATCGGACGTTTGGCCTTCAGCAGGCGCTCGGCCAGCGCATCGAGCGCATGGGCCGACGGCTGGTGTTGCGGCACCGGCAGCGGCTTCAGGTCGTTCGGCATCGGAATCAATGCCGCCTGGATGTCGATGGGGATCTCCACGCTGACCGGGCCAGTCGGCGCCGTCAGCGCGGTCTGCACGGCGAGCTTGATCGTCGAGATGGCGGTGTCGGCGCTGCGGATGCGGAAGGCGGCCTTCGACACGGCCTTCAGCATCGTGAGCTGATCGGGTGCTTCGTGGATGTAGGCCAGGCTCTGGTCCAGGTACGGCGTTTCGATCTGGCCCGTGATGTGCAGCATCGGCGTGCCGGCCGTCAGCGCTTCCACCATGGCGCCGGCGGCATTGCCTGCGGCGGTGCCGGTGCTGGTCAGGCACACGCCCAGACTGCCCGTGGTGCGGGCGTAGGCGTCGGCCATGTTGGTGCCGCCCGCTTCGCCGCGCGCGGGAACGAAGCGGATCTTGCAGCGTTCGCCCATCGCATCGAGGATGGGCATGTTGTGGATCGAGATCACGCCGAATGCAGCCTTGACGCCGCACTGTTCGAGGAAGGCTGCAATGGCGCAGCCCACGGTGACTTGTTGTTGCTCGTTACGCATGACGGGAGAGTCCTCCGGAAATATCGATGTGGCTGCCCGTGGTGTACGAAGACAACGGCGAGGCAAGGAACAGGATGGCGCGCGCGGCTTCCTGCGGCAGGCCGAGACGGCCCAGTTGAATGTGCTTCTGCCGGGCCAGACGCGCGGTCCACGCGGTCCAGTCCAGATGGCGGTCCTCGTCGGGGCGCGCGTCGAAGCGGCGGCGCCACTGGCCCGATTCCACCAGGCCGATCAGGATGCCGTTGACGCGCACGCCCTTGGGCGCGAACTCGGTGGCCAGCGAGCGCACGAGGTTATGCACCCCGGCACGCGCTGCGGACGTGGCCACCATATGGGGCTCCGGCTGCGTGGCCAGCAGCGAGTTCACGCAGACCATGGCGCCCTGCTTCGATTGCTCCAGCTGGGGCAGGAACGCGCGCGTCGGGTGGATCACCGAGAAGAACTTGAGCTGCAGTTCCTCGACCCAGGCCGCGTCCTCTGTGGTGGCGAACGTCGACACGCGGCCCTGGCCGGCGTTGTTGACGAGCATGTCCACGTTGCCCAGTTCGCGCGCCACGTCGGCGGCAAAGGCGTTGACCTGTTCCGGCTTGAGCACGTCGCAGGTGGCCGCGTACAGGCGGCAACCGGCAAAGCGCTCGCGCAACGCGGCTTCGGCGCTGCGCAGGCGGGCTTCGTCACGGCCGCACATGGCTACGGCGGCGCCCGCTTCCAGCAATAATTCGACCGTGGCCAGCCCAATGCCGGAGGACCCGCCGGTCACGACGGCTACGTTGCCGTCGAGTTCAATCATGGACATCGAATCCCCTCTCCCCTCTTCCATCAATCGCGATACATGGCGACCAACTGGCCCGGCGCGCGCCTGGCGTGCCGATGGGGCCGGTAGCCAAGCAGGCGCGACAGTTCTCCTGCGGTTTCCCTGACTTTCCCGACCATGCGGTCGAGTTCTTCCTGCGGCAGCCGCGACGCCGGAATCGTGGCGCCCAGCGCGGCGGCAACCTTGCCGGTGCGGTCGCGCACTGGCGCCGCGATGGTCGAAATGCTGGCTTCGAAGAAGCCTTCGTGCAGCACGTAGCCACGCTGCTGCACCTGTTGCACCAGTTCGTGCAGCGCTTCCACGGTGCGCGGCGTGCTGTCCGAATAAACCTGCAGCTGCGCTTCCGGATACAGCTCGCGCAGCTGCTGAAGATCCATGTCCTCCAGCAGCACGTGGCCCAGCACCGTGGCATGCGCGGGCAGGCGTGCGCCCACGTTGATGTTGCTGGCGAACGGCCGCGACGCCGCGGCCTTGGCCACGTACACCACCGAGCGCCCGTCGCGTACGACGAGATTGCACGGGTATTCGATGTCGTCGCGCAGGCGGTTCAGCAGCGGCCCGCCCAGTTCGGTCAGCTCCAGCGATGCCAGGTAGTCGAAGCCCAGCCGCAGCACCGCCAAACCCAGCCGGTACTCGCGGCCGCCGTCGGCGCGCTCCACATAGCCCGTGGATTCCAGCGTGGCCAGCAGGCGGAACACCGTGGAACGCGGCACGTTCAGGCGGCGCGACAGGTCGGCCGCCGACAGCACGCGGTCGCGCGCGCTGAATTCGGCCAGCAGGCGCAGGCCACGTTCCAGGCCCGGGACGATGTACCTGTCCAGGCTTTCGGCGGGCAGCGCGCTGTCTGCTGCGGATGGATTGGCGCTCATGGCAGGGGCTCGGCGTGTCGGTGGCAGGTCAGCGCTTGACCTTGGTGAGCGGATGCTCGGGCGGATAGGTCGGCGTGATCGGCTTCTTCGCGCCCAGCATCACGCACATCAGCGCGTCTTCCTCGCCGATGTTGATTTCCTCGCGGTACACGCCCGGCGGCACCGACACCAGGTCACGGTCGGTCAGGATGGTCTCGAAGCGTTCGCCGTCCTTTTCCAGCACCAGCTTGATCTTGCCGCGCAGGATGAAGAACACCTCTTCCACATCGGTGTGCAGGTGCGACGGGCCTTCGTGGCCGGCCGGGATGATCATGGTCGAGAACGTGAAGTGCTCCGACGGCACGGTATTGGTGTCGGCGGCAACGCCGGTGCCGCCCGTGCCCAGGTAGCGCATCTGGGCGCGGCGGTACTTCGGGTCGTAGTCGGCCTGGAACTTCAGCGCGTCCCAGTCGTAGCGGCGCGTGCTGAAGCGCGCCACGCGCGATTCCATCCACTTGTCGAACGAGGCGCCCTCAGGCTGCTCCCAGCTGCGCTTGATGTTTTCCTGTTGCGACAGATCGCTCATTTCCATTTCCCCTGGAGTGTTTGGTTATTGCATGACAAAGCCGCCGTTGACCGCCAGCGTCTGGCCGGTCACGAAACGGGCGAGGTCGGACAGCGCGAACAGCACGGCGCCGCAGACGTCATCGGGTACCTGTTCGCGCTGGATGGCGCGCTGGTTGCGGTATAGGTCGTGCCGGTGCTGCGGCACGTATTCGGTGGCTTCCACCAGCGTCAGGCCGGGCGCCACGGCATTGACCGTGACGTTCGCATCGCCGAGTTCACGGGCCAGCGAGCGGGTCATGCCGATGATGGCGCTCTTGCTGGCCACATAGGCCAGCAGGTTCGGCGCGCCCCACAGCGGGGTGTCCGATGCCAGGTTGATCACCGCGCCCCGGCCGCTGGCGCGCAACGCCGGCGTGCAGGCGGCCGTCATCAGCCACGTGCCGCGCACGTTCACGTTCATCACGCGGTCCCACGTGGCGACGTCAAGCTCGGTCAGGCCACGGCCGCCGGAATCGGTCACCGCACCGTTGTTGACCAGGCCGTCCAGGCCGCCCAACGCTTCGGCGGCGGCACTGGCGCAGGCCTGCACCGAAGCTGGCTCGTTCAGGTCGAGCTGCAGCGGCACCACCTTGAAGCCACGTGACTTCAGCGCGGCGGCCGATTCCTGGACGCGGTCGGCCAGGATGTCGGCCATGGCTACGCTGCCGCCGGCTTCGGCGATGGCCGTTGCAAAGGCCAGGCCCAGGCCGCGCGCGGCGCCGGTGACCAGCACCTTGCGGCCGGCCAGCAGGTTTGCGTACTGGCGATCAGGCATGGCTGTGGGCTCCGGCCACCGGCTGCAGCATGGCCACCGGGTCGTCGGCCACCTCGGCATCGGCGCGGCGCTTCAGCAGGCGGCGTACACGCGTGATGCCGGCATCGTGCGCGTAGAGCATTTCGTGATCGCGCGCGCCCGGGGCCATCGACTCCAGCACCACGCGGTCCTGTTCCAGCACGTCCCAGTGCAGGCCTTCCAGGCGGTTGCGATACAGGAAGCGCCACACGTCGCGCTCCCAGCCCTGCACCTGGCGGGTACGCCAGAAGAACACCATGCAGTGCTCTTCATCCACCGGCGTGGCGATGCCGACGATGCCGAACGGGCCGCCGGGGCCCACCTTGTCGCGATACGGGATCGACAGGCGCAGCCACAGCGTGCCGGTCTCGCCAAATTCCACCCAGTCGAAGTTCACGCCGCGCTGGCCGGTCTTTTCGAAGACCAGGCCATGATCGGTTTCCACGACCTGCATCACGGCGGACTTCTCTCCGCTGGCCATCGAGTGCGACACCGCATGCAGGTAGGCGCCGTGCATCGGGTCCATGACGTTGTCGATGGCGTAGCGGTAGTTGCAGTCCCAGTGCGCCACGCACAGGAAGTTGCTGTGTTCCTCGCTGACCAGTTCCTCGGGCAGGCGCAGCGCATCGGCCTCGGTGGGCGCGCGGTCGCCGAACCACAGGAAGATGGCGCCGGCCTGCTCTTCCACGGGATAGCTGCGCACGCAGGTGCGGCCTTCCAGCGGGCAGTTGTCCACGGCCGGCACGCTCTTCACCTGGCCATCGCCACCCACTTCCACGCCGTGATACCAGCAGGCCACGCGGTCGCCGAGGTTCCACCCCATCGACAGACGCGCGCCACGGTGCGGGCAGCGGTCTTCCAGCGCGTTGAGCTTGCCGGCGTTGTCACGCCACACCACGATGTTCTGGCCCAGGCGCGTGATGCCGATCGGGGCGTGCGTGACCTGCCACGACGCAGCCACCGGATACCAGTAGTTGCGCAGGCCGGTGTTCAGGCGCGCTTCGGCGCGTGCTTGCTTGTTCGATTCCATGTCTGTCTTCTCGCTTGTCGTCTCGGCCGGCGCTCAGGCGCCCAGGCGGCGCATTTCGGAGAGGAAGCGTTCCTCGGTCCACGACTGGCCGTCGGCAGCCAGGAAACCGGATTGATTGAACGCACGCACGATGTCTTCCGGAGATTTGGCACCGCCCCCGAAGGCGGCTTCCAGCGCGTCGCCCAGCGCGGTCTCGTAGGCGGTGGGCGCGGCGGCGCGCGTCTGCCAGACGATGTTGATCACGTGGCCAGGCTTCTCGATATGACCCTTGCCGGCGACGTTGTTGGGCGCGGGACGCTCCCAGGGAACCAGGTTCGGGTTGTACGCGAGGCTTTCCATTGCGCTTTGCTCCATAGCTTGCTTTGTGGGGGGCGGCTGGCTCAATCCGCTGTCGCGCTCCATCGGCCTGACACTGTTGCGTTTTACCTATGAAACACGAGTTTAGATATTGAACACAGGTACGACTATAGACAACGACGGTTTAAAGATTGATCGGGGTTAACCCGCGCGGCGGAGGGCCGCTTGGCCGATATCCGGCCAAGGGGACGCGGGCGCGTGACTCAGGCGCCGGGAATGGCGTTGCGAATCAACTGTGCGACCGCGCGAGGCTGCTCGATGTAGCAGGCGTGTCCGGCATCGGCAATGGCATGAAATGGCAGGCCGAAGCGTTCGGCCATCGCCGCGGACGCCTCGGGCGTAGTGACCACGTCCTGCGCTCCGCATCCCACTTCGACCGGACGCTGGGTCGCTTCCAGATAGCGGCCGATGTCGTCGCCGCTCAGCAGCGCCACGGCCTGTCGATAGCCATCGGCGTTCAGCCGCTGCATGTTCCAGCGCACCCATGCCTGGGCGTCCGGTGTGGCCGCCGGGCTGAGCAGCCGGGTGGGGCCGCGTTGCGCGAGCCCGTCCACACCCAGTGTTTCCAGCGATGCGATGCGCTGCCGGGCCACTTCACGCGATTTCTCTTCGTTGCCCGGCGCGCCATATCCCAGCGCGGGGCTCAGCAGCAGGAACCGGTCTGGCTGCAGTGCGTCGGGCGCATGGGCGGCATAGCCGGCGGCCATCAAGGCACCGAGCGAATGACCCACGATCAGATCGGGCCGTACTTGTAGCGCCGCCAGCATCGCTTCGAGCCGCATCGCATAGTCGCGCGCGGTCGGCGCGGGCATTGGCAGCGGCGACGACTGGCCGTAGCCCGGCGCATCCCATGCGATCACGCGCGCGTGGGCGGCCAGCAGGCTCGCGCACGGCAGCCACGACGCCGCCCCGGAACTGATGCCGTGCAGCAGCACGACCACCGGGCCCCGCGAGCCGCCGATGCGGCAGGCCAAGCGCGTACCGTCGGGGCCGGTCATTACCAGGCGCTCGGCGAAGTGGCTATCCAGCGCGGCCAGCAGGTCGACGCCGGGAGCGGGTGCGGATTGGCGCACAGAATGTTCCATATATGAAATACAGGTTTGCGAATAAAACTTCTCGACTATAGGCGCAGACTTTCGGTTCGTGGGATCAGGGTAAACAGGGAGAAAAACCGGGGCGTTTTCGCGCTGCCCGGAAGCGGTGCGCGGTGCCTCAAACCTGTGTCGCCATCATGCGGAGACCAGCAAACCGCGAAACCCGCGTCGCGTATGGCCTGGCATCCCGAAGCGCGCGAAATGTCTGCAGTTGCCTCGCTTCAACGCAGTGCGCCACGCACCACGCCCGTACGGGCGGCGCCCCTCCACGGAGTGGCATGCGGACGGCACAGCGCTGTCACTGCACGACCTCATTAGGGTTCGTACCTATCTACGCCTTGTCGGGCCATGCCTATATTCCGCTCAACGTTTCCTATGCAGTTCATTGTTTTACTAATGAAACACAAAGACACGGCAGCCCCCATACCGTTGCCAGCGGAAACGTCCACGACAAGCCCACAAGACAAGAGAAGGAAACGGTAGATGAAGATCGCAAAGTACGCGGCGGGCCTGCTCGCAGTCGCGCCCCTGCTGGCCTGCGCCCAGTCCGTCACCATGTATGGCGTGGTGGACACCGGCGTGGAATTCGTCAACAACGTCGGCGCCGCCGGCAACAGCGTGGTGCGCATGAACACGCTGACCGGCACCGTGCCGTCGCGCTGGGGCCTGCGCGGCACCGAGGACCTGGGCAATGGCCTGAAGAGCGTGTTCGTGCTCGAAGGCGGCTTCGCGCCCGACTCCGGCAATGCCAACCAGGGCGGCCGCCTGTTCGGGCGCCAGGCGCTGGTGGGCCTGTCGTCGAACAAGTGGGGCCAGGTCTCGTTCGGGCGCCAGTACACGATGCTGTTCTGGGCCACGCTCGACCCGGACATCCTGGGGCCGAACGCCTTCGGCTCCGGTTCGCTGGACAGCTACCTGCCCAACACCCGGGCCGACAATGCCGTGGCCTACAAGGGCACGTTCGGCGGCCTGACCGTGGGCGCAACGTACAGCTTTGGCCGCGATACGGCCAACGCCGGCCCCAGCCCGTCCGGCACCAACTGCGCCGGCGAAAACCCCGCCAGCAAGAGCCAGTGCCGCGAATGGTCGGCCATGATCGGCTGGGACCAGAAATGGTGGGGCATCACGGCCGCCTATGACTCGCAGCGGGGCGGCCCGGGCGCCTTTGGCGGCCTGACCAGCGCCAGCCTGCGCGACGACCGCGCATCGATTGCCGGCTACGTGCTGCTGGATCGCACCAAGCTTGGCGCCGGCGTGATCCGCCGCGAAAACCAGGGCAGCACGACGCCGCTGTCGGAGCTGTACTACATCGGCGCGGCCTACGACATCACGCCCGCCTTCACGCTGGCCGGCCAGGTCTACTACCTGAACTACCAGAACAGCGCCAACAAGGCGATGCTGTACGCCGTGCGCGGCATGTACAACTTCAGCAAGCGTACGGCGGTGTATGCCACGGCCGGCTATATCAACAACGACGGCACGCTGGCAATGTCCGTGAGCGGCGCGCAGGCCGGTGCAAACCCGAAGCCGGGCGGCCAGCAGTTCGGCGCCATGGTCGGCATCAAGCACGTGTTCTAACGGAGTCGCCCATATGAAACCGAACCTCGTCCGCCGCGTCGTCCTGGGGGCGATTGGCGCCGCCATCGGCACCGCCGCGCTGCTGAGCACCGCTCCGTCCATCGCAAAAGGCAACTATCCCGGCAAGCCGATCACCATCGTGGTGGCCTACCCCGCCGGTGGCGACACCGACGTGTTGGCCCGCCTGATGGCTGAAAAGCTCGCCGGGCGCCTGAAGCAGTCGGTGGTGGTGGAGAACCGCACCGGCGCCGCCGGCACCATCGGCAGCGCCTATGTGGCGCGCGCCGCCCCCGACGGCTACACGCTGCTGCTGGCGCCCAACACCGTGTCGATCGCGCCGCTGGTGCTGAAGGCCGGTACCGGCGCCAGCTACGACGTGCTCAACGACCTCACGCCGATTGCCGAGCTTGGCACGCAGTCGTTGTTCGTGGTGGTGAACAAGAACAGCGGCATCGGCAAGATGAGCGACCTTGTGGCGCGCGCCAAGGCCGGCAAGCTCGAAACCTATGCCACGCCGGGCAACGGATCGCCGATGCACATCATGGGCGAGCTGTTCAACAAGTCGGCCAACGTCAAGATCTCGCAGGTGCCCTACCGGGGCACGGCGCCGGCCATCGTCGACGTGCTCGGCGGCCAGGTGCCGATGACCTACGTCACCTACGGCGCCGTGGCCCAGTACGTGGGCAACGGCACCCTGGTGCCGCTGGCCGTGGCCGACCAGAAGCGCTCGCCGTTCGCGCCGAACGTGCCGACGCTGGCCGAACTGGGCTACAAGGATGTCGAGATCGGCGCCTGGCAGGCCCTGCTGGGCCCGAAGAACCTGCCGCCGGAAATCGTCCGCCTGCTGAATGGCCACGTGAACGAGATCCTGAAGCAACCCGACGTGGTGGCACGCATGGCCACGATTGCCGTGACCCCGGTGGGTGGTGAACCGGCCGTACTGCAGAAGCTGATAGCCGCCGACTACGCGCGCTATACCCGGCTGGTGAAGGAGTTCGCGATCCAGGCCGACTGAGCCCGCGAACGGCTTTGGCACATCCTGATGGAAGTAGCACTGATGGCCCCGCTTGATGCGGGGCTATTTTTCTCGTTTGACCAGCGTCAGAGAGATTGCGCCAAGCGTACTTCATCATGCTCGGGTTCCTCGCGGGCCGAACGACACCCCTCCGCTACGGTGGATTGATGCTCGAAGCCGCCGGATCGCCCGAACCATTCCGACGCCAGCAATCTATGCCATTCTCCAAGCTGCCTGCAGTTGCCGCCCTACCGCTGATTGGTGCTGCGGTTCTCTACTCGACATCCTATGACCAGCGCCCATCTGAGTGGGGCCAGCAGGTATAGCGATCCAACGCTCTTTTCGGCGATCTGCAGCCGAATCCGGTGTGCAAGAGTGGTCATTTTGGGTTTCCGTTCAGATTGCTTGAGTTACTGAGCCTTCAATCTAGTGCCGCGCAATTCGGATTTCGAGACGGCATTGGCTCAACAAGATGCGCGAAAAGATCAAAGGGCGCGCGTCACTGCCCATCGCGTGCCAGGCGGCGCCATTGCCCCGGCGTCATTCGCATTTTTTCGGTGAACACGCGCCGGAATGCCGCCACGGACCGGTAGCCGACCGAGTCCGCCACGGCTTCGGTGCTCGCGCCGGGCTTCCTCAGTTCGTTGGCCGCCAGGCTCAAGCGCATATCGGTCAGCAGGTCGCTTGCGGAGCGCCCGAGACTGGCTTGGAAATGACGCATGAAGGTGGCACGCGACATGCTGCACAAGTCCGCCAGTTCTGTCAGGTTCCAGGGCCGCGCCGGCTCGGCAAACATGGCAGAAATCGCCGGGGCCAGTCGTGGATGGCCGGCAAGCGCCAGCGATGGAAGTCCCGCTGGTGCTCCGACGGATTCGAGTTCCGGTGCGACGACGGCACGCCGCCGCGCGTAGCGTTGGGTGGGATTCTCAAATCAACGCTTCATCCAGTCGTCGCGCTGACGTCCGCTGGAGGTATTTCAGCAGCCTGCTAGTCCAGCGACGAGACAAAGCGCTTGCGGTACTCCGCCGGGGTGACCCCCACCACGCGCAGGAAGGCCCGGCGCAGCGTGTCGACGCTGGAGAACCCGCACGCGGCCGCCACCTGCTTGGGCACGATATTGCCTTCCTCCAGCAACTGGCGCGCCGCCGTGACCCGCGCGGCCTCCACCCAGCTTGCCGGCGTCACGCCCACTTCTTCCTGGAACAGCCGCGACAGGTGCCGGGCGCTGACGCCGATCCGCGCGGCCAGGCTTGGCACGTCGTGCGCGGCCGCCGGATGCGCGGCAATCCAGCGCTGCAGCTCCTGCAACGCGGCCCGGTTGGCGGCCGCGGGCGCCTCGCGGCGGCTGAACTGGCCCTGTCCGCCCGGCCGCTTGAAGAACATCACGAGCTGGCTGGCCACCTTCAGCGCGATGTCCCGCCCAAGGTCTTCCTCGATCAGCGCCAGCGCCAGATCCATGCCCGCCGTGACGCCGGCCGCCGTGCGCACCTTGCCGTCGCGCACGTGGATGGCATCGGCATCCACGGCCACGCGCGGAAAACGGGCCGCCAGCGCGTCGGCGGCGGCCCAGTGCGTGGTCACGCGGCGGCCATCGAGCAGCCCAGCCTCGGCCAGCAGGAACGCACCGCTGCACACCGAGCCGTAGCGCCGCGCCGTGGGCGCCACCCGGCGAAGCCAGTCCAGCGCCAGCGGGTCGGCCGGGGCGTCGGCCGCGTGCGGCGCGCCGGCCACCAGCAGCGTGTGGATGCGCGACGGGTGCCGGCCGTCCCGATCATCCGCGATCACGATGTCGGGCAGCAGCCGCGCGCCTGACGACGCCGTGAGGGGCCCCGCGCGCAGCGCCACCACGCGCATCTGGTAGACCGGCGTCCCGGCCTGGACGTTGGCTTCGGCAAAGACATCGAGCGGCCCCGATACGTCCAGCAACTGGACGCCTTCGATGGCCAGCAGGGCGATGGTGCGGGTAGCGGGCATGTCCGGATCTTCCAGCTATGTCTCATTACGTCGTATCACGACGATTGAAGACATGCTACGCCGACTCCTAGACTCAGGGCAACCCCCAACCGCACAGGAGTCCACCATGCGTTTCACCATCGGCGACATTGCCATCCCCGACAGCCAGCTTGCGCGCGAGATTACCGAACTGGTCCGCGATACCGAGTCGCCGCTGCTATTCCATCATTCGAGCCGCGTCTACTACTGGGCCGCGCTGGCCGGCCACCATCGCGGGCTGGGCTTCGACCCCGAACTGCTCTACGCGGGCGCGATGTTCCACGACATGGGCCTGACGCCCGCGCACGGCAGCCCGGACAAGCGGTTCGAGGTGGACGGCGCCAATGCCGCGGCCGATTTCCTGCGCAGCCGGGGCATCGGCGAGCGCGAGGTGGAGAAGGTCTGGACGGCCATCGCCCTGCACACGACCCCAGGCATCCCGGAGTTCATGGCGCCCGAGATCGCCCTGGTCACCGCCGGCGTGGAGATGGACGTGCTGGGCATCCGCTACGACACGTTCGCCGATGCCGACCGCGAGGCGGTGGTGCACGCCCACCCGCGCACGGCTCACTTCAAGGAAGACATCATTCAGGCGTTCTACGACGGCATCCGCCACAAGCCCGACACGACGTTCGGCAACGTCAAGGCCGACGTGCTGGCCGACAAGGACCCGCACTTCCATCGCGGCAACTTCTGCAGCGTGATCCGCAGCTCGGCCTGGCGCGGCTGACTAGCCCGGCCCGGCCGCGATGCGCTGCACCAGCGCGGTCATCGCGCGCAGGCCCACGGGCTTTTCGAGCAAGAGGTCCGCACCAGCGCCAGGCCATCCATGCCAGGCAGCCCGACGTCGGTCAGCAGCAGCGCCGCCCCGCCCTGCCGCCACGCGGCCCAGGCGTCGTCGCCGCGCGCGCAGGCCACCACCTCGCAGCCGCCGATACGCAGCAGTTGCTTCTGCATCATCAGCAGGTAGGCGGGATGGTCCTCGGCAATCACCACGCGCGGCAGCGGCGCCGTGAGGCTTTCCCCCGCAAGCCCGGAGGTTCGCCGTTTTGCACAATCTGGAAGCTGGGCGTCACTGCATCGACGTTTTCCGCGTTTTGTCGCCCATTTCCGGCCGCATTGCCGGGATTACTGCAACTGCGGACGGATTTGTCCCAGCGAGCGCATGCGCACGAGGTTGAAGGCGGCCATGCTCAGCACAAACATCTGATCGACTTTCTTCAGGCCGCGCACCATCCCATTGAAACGAACGAGACAACCAGCGATACGACGGATACAAGATGGCCTGCCGTCACCGACATTTCTCGAAGTCCTCGATTCCTAGGCGGATCGATATGACCGCATTTTCTTTGAGGTTAACGGGATCGAATGTCTGCATAGCTACTTCCTAGCCCCCAAAAGAAAGCCTCCCGAGGGAGGCTTCTGGCCAATTATTTTGAGTCTAGCTCGCGACGCGAAGACGTCGGCCTGCCAGCACAGAACCTCGCACCGTTGGCTCTTCAATTTTGCCGCGCCTGGTCGCCGTAGTACGCGTCGCCAGGGCGAACGCCGCCAATCGCGCACGAATGGCTTCCGGCGATTCAAATTCCACGTGCTTACGCACGCGACGCGTGGTATTGGCTTTCATGGTTCCGCTCCTTCAGCGGCTGCGGACAATTCGTCCCGCAGGTCCCGCTCAAGTCTCTCGATTTTACCTTTTTCCTTGACTTCGCGGTGACTCACAATCCACTTGTCGGAGAGGGGTGCCGTGAGTACGGAACGCAAGGAGATGGCAGCGCTGGCCGTGCTGACCGCGCGCCTTGGCGCCCGGCAGGCGCTACTGACCGTGGCGCGGGGAGCGATCCCTACAACGACGCCGGACAGATTTATGCAAGCCAACCACTTCGTCAGAGCTCAAGGTTGCAAAAAGGGGGGTGATCATAGATTTTTCTTGTTGCGCAGCGATTCACGCCATAACCGCCGCTACCCGAAACACATTCCTTTCCGGATCTGCGAGCACGGTCTGCCATTGCCCGTAGTACGTCTCGAACGGTGCCTTGACGATGGTGCCGCCGAGGCTCCCTATCAGGTCCGCTACCGCATCGACGCGTGACGGCGTTTCCACCATGAACGTGGCGTAGGCGATGGTCGGTGCGGTTACACCTTCGATCGGTTGCCGCGATGTGAGCCCCAGCAACTCATACGCGGGCTTTGCATTGAAACCGAACTGGAAGTCCGCGGTTTCGAGCGCGCAATAGATCGCAGAGCGACTCGACGCGGCTTCGGGCAAATCGAGTACGTGTTGATAGAACGCGAGTTGTGCGTCGATGTCCCGGCATAGCAGGTTGAACCAGAGCTTCATAAGACGGCCTCCGGCACGTAGGTCTTGCGGTACATCTCCGTCAGATGCTCACCCGCTGTGCACGGCGCAAAGCGCGGTGTCTCGCCATCGGCCACAGTGCCTGGCACCGGTTCGATCCGCGCGAGGTAGTCGGGCTCGTAGAAGAACGGAATCGAGTAGCGTGGCAAGCCGTTCGAATGCACATTGCGCACGCGATGCGGATTCGAGTGATAGTGGCCGTTGGTCCAGCGCGGCACCATGTCGCCGAGGTTCACTACGAAGCAATCCGTCATCGGCGTAGCGGCCACCCATTCGCCGTCCGGCATCCGTACTTCGAGTCCACCGTGCTGGTCTTGCGCGAGGATGGTCACGGCGCCCCAGTCGGTATGCGCACCAGCGCCGAACGTTCTCTCATCGGCATCGGCGGGATGCGCCGGATAGCGGATCATGCGCAGCGTCACCATCGGACTGTTGCTCGTGTGATCGAAGTAGTTTTCAGGCAGGTCCAGCGACAGAGCCATCAACTGCATGAGCCGGCGCGCGAGCGTCAGCATCGCGTCGATATACGTCTGACATTGCGCGGGCGCCTGCGGCAGTTCGGACGGCCACTGGTTGTGACCATAGGTCTGGTAGCCCGCCATCACATAGGGATGGTCATCGGGGTACGCCATGCCGCAATAGAAACTCTCCTTGAGATCGGGTCGCGCTGCGGCATCGAGTCGTTGATCACCGAGGTTCTCGAAACCGCGCATTGTGGGCGAGTTTCCCATGGCGAGCGCTTGGCGTGTGGCCTCCGGCAGATCCATCAGCGCCTTGGCCAGCGCGAACTGCTTCGCGATCAGTTCGCGTGGCACGCCGTGATGGCGAATGTAGAAGAAGCCCGATGACATCGCCGCTGCACGAAACGCCTGAGCCACTTCGGCGCTGCGCGGCGCACCAGGCGTCAAGGCATCGGCGAGATCGATCATGGGAATCGACATGATGCTGGCCCTCGTTACGCCTTGAGCTTCCGATCCGCTGCCGCAGGCAGGAACTGATCCGTCCAGATATCCGCAGCGGTCATCGGCTGCTTGATGCCAAACGCGCCTACGGTTTCATCGACGGTCGCCTGCAGACGCGCCTGCGTGGCCGCTCCCCAGCCATCGCGCTGCGTATCGGGCGTGCGCATCGATCCATCGACGATCAGTTTCAGTCGCTCGTATTCCAGCGCCTGGTCGGCCAATGGCTCGCGCGCTTTCACTGCCGCAGCGCCTGCCTTTGGGTCCGCCATCGCCTCGATCCATCCGCGCGTGGATGCCTTGACGAACGCCTTCATCGCGTCCGGCTGCTCGGCCATGCTCTTGCGATTGGCGACGAGTCCGTTGCCATACGATTTCATGCCGTAGTCCGAGAAACGGAACACGGTCAGCTTCTCCGGACCCAGTCCGCGCGCTTTCAGGTTCAGCAGTCCCGTAAAGTAGAAGTACGCAGCCGCATCGAAATCGCCTTTCACAAAGCGCGTATCGCCGATATCGGGCGTGGCGTTCTCCCACTTGACCGATGCCGGGTCGAACCCCTGCGCCTTGGCGAATACGGGAAACAGCTTGCGCGACGCGTTGAACGGCTGGCCGAGAATGGTCTTGCCCGCGAGGTCGCCGGGCTTGACGATGCCGCCGCCCTTGCGAACGATCACCGCATTGGGATTCAGGTCGTACTGGATCGCCACGGCCTTGAGTGCGGCAGTGGGATTGGCGGCGTTGAATTCGATCATCGCTGCCAGGTCTGCGGACGCGCAGTCATAGGCGCCACCCGCCACCAGACTGATGGCCGATGCCGAGCCGTTACCCGTATCGATCACCACATCGAGGCCGGCGTCCTTGTAGTAGCCGCGCTGCAGCGCCAGCAGAAAGCCGGCGCCAGACGCTTCCACCTTCCAGCCGAGGTTGAACTTGAATTTCTGCAGCGAGCCCGAGGCACGGACGAAAGCCGGTGCGGCCAGCAGGGAAGAAAACGCGGTGGCGGCAGTGGCGCGCAGGAAGGTACGGCGTCGCATGGAAAGCACTCCGGAAACAGGCGTGGATATACGTGGCGAGCAATTTCCGGGCGGCATGAACTGCCGCTGAACGCTTCTACTCTCCGCACTGTATCCACGCAGGTTCTGTGCCAACGATTCGCTGGCGCCGCGCACCAGCCCTGCACCGCAATGCGGCACGATGCGCCACGACGGCGCAATCCGAGCGATCAGGCGATGGCCGTGGCTGGCAACGCTGCCGAAGCCGTCCACTGCGGCAGTGCCATACCGTCCATCAATACATCGACATGCCGATGTGCCAGCGCAGGCCCGACGCTCATGCAGATACCACTATGCATCAGCGCCACCGTTGTACGGTCGTCTATATGGGTGATGGAGAACGCGCCGCTGCCCGGCGTGTGACGCTTGGCGCCATACACACCCTGCCAGCGCCCCACCACACGCAGCTTGCTGCGCAGCGTATCGCGCGCCAGATCCAGCATGATGCCGTCGACGGATTCCGCATTGAACGGACGCGCATCCTGGCTGTAGTCGTGCGAATCGCCAATGATCCAGTGGCCATAAGACGTCGGGCTGACCAGCAGGTGGATGCCATGACGTTGTAGGTCGGAACGCTGTTGGTCGATCTGCGTGGCCAAGGCCTGTGCCGGCAATCGAAATATCAATGTCTCGATCGGGCCGTCGCGAGATAGACGGGAATGGCGGAGCTTGACGACGTAACTTGCTGCGTCTGCCGCCATGCGTGGCTTACGGCCTATGCCCCCATCCGGCCACTTGCGGCCTCTCAGTGTGACAATTCGATCGGCAGTTATGCGATTCGTTGTCGCCGCTCCAAAGCGCATTTCAGGCGTCTCGTGACAAGCACTCTCCTCTCTCATGCGGACACAGACCCATTCTTGAGTGGGGGAGACACGCCGGCGGCGATGCAGGAAAGTATGAGGGTCGTGCTTGACCCCATGACACCGTCCCAGCCCGCGAGCAACTTGCCGCGGGCTTTTTTTAGTCCGCTCGCGGCCCGCCAATGGAACTCAATGCAATCGCTTCGCCGCGGCTTTGCGCGGAACGCACGCTGCCGCGTTCTCACCCTTAAGTCTCGCTGAGCAGCAAGCCTAGCCGTTTCATTCTTGTGACAGGTCGCCGCACCCCCGTTGCCGCGAACACGCCTACCCATGCTGCAGGCCCGATGGGGCCCCGATGAGAGGCAAATATGAGAACGTCATTCCAGTCCAGCCGCACGTACATGAATCTGGAGCAGCCATCGGGATTCTTTACCAGCGCCTACTCGGCTCGCCCGGAAGTGGTGGTGAATTCGTTGTCTCGGGCAAAATGCCATCTTGATCAAGCCGCGTCAAAGGCAGCTTCAGATACTACAGTGGCAAAGAGCACCGCTATACCGCGAGCGCTTCCGACACGATGCGTTTCGTCGTGAGACTAATATTCAGTTGATCAAGCTCGTCCAATGCAAACCAACGACACGCTTTAATTTCATTGCATGGGCGCGGCTCGATCGACTTGCTTACAGCTGCGAGAAACACATGATGCACGGTCGTCGCGCCTAAAAACTGGGACATGAACACCAGTTTCTTGACCTTTAGTGCAGTCTCTTCCAGCATTTCCCGAGCGGCAGTGTCAGCCAGGACCTCCTTGGGATTGGGACGTCCTCCCGGGAGTGCCCAGCGCGTGCCGTCCTTCGACACTAGCAGGACACGACCGCCCCGAACACAAACAATGGTCGCTCTGATCTTTGGGCGCATGAGAATCCGTCTCGGACATTGTGCGCAGGAAGCGGCGGATTTTACCCCCTCCAAACGTCCGCCAATATTTCGAACGCTCGTCCGAACACACTAGGCAGAAAACAGTTCCCACGCTACGTAAGCAAGAGCCGGTATGAGCAGCAGTGCGGCCATCAGCCAGTAGTAGTTCGCGCCATGATGCGGTTGCCCGGGCCGCCCCCTACTGTGAAAGAGGTAATGGTCCATTACCAGTCTTCTCCTGATGTATTCGTTTTACCCCTAAGGCAGCGAGAAGCAAGCTTTTCGCTCCAAACGAACCGTCAATTCAACACTGAGCCTAATACGCCGTTCCTCGAGCATACTGCTGCGACACGAAGTCACCAAGTGAAAGCGGGCAGAATTGTCTCGCCGAAGTATGTGCTTGTGCGAGGACCGGCTGCCACGACGCCCCCTCCCTGTTAGGGGTCGGGCTCGCTTGCTACTGTACGGTACTCAGCCGGATGTTCGGAAACAACGCCGCCGTCTGGGCGAGATCGGCCATCAAATCAGCGTCCACGTCGATTAGCCAGGCGCCGTCGGCCAAGCACTGACGCGACTGTAGAAATCCAAGCCGCTGCAGGCTGCGCATGACCAGATCCTGCTCCATAGCATCCTCGGCAGATGACATCGATTCGAGCACAATTTGCATGAAAGTTGCATTGTCATTGTGTAGTGCGCTGTCTAAGCTCTCTGCCATTTAGGAGGTGTGAAGCCTTGGATGATAACCGGCTATCGCGCGCCCGACCGTGGCGCGATCAACTCGTCAGTGAGCGGACGACCACCTCTTTGACTCGCGGAATTCAGGAGTAGTCTAGGACCATATACCTCCTTCTACAGACATCGTTGTACGGTTTCCCTTCAGATGTAGGCACGGCGTGCGGTTTGTGGCGGAGCCATGTTTTTGAAGGGTCTCCGGTAAGGCGTTGGTGACTTGGCGGGGGAGGCCGAGTGGGCGCAAAGCGGCCGTTGAATTGTCTCCGTACTCGTCGGCTTCGTAGCCGACGTACGACATTTGAGTAAAAGCGTGGACATTAGATCACGTATTCTGGTTCGCTCTGTTTAAGGCGTAGGACGGTGCCGGTTACCGCGCAACGAGGTCTCTGATGCCAAAATGCGCCTCCCTTCGGCCCCGGGGAACCTGTTGGACTTGCTGACGCAGAAACGTCTTCTCGTCATCTGTGAAGGCGGGATATGCGTCTACTCGCCTTTGAAGCGAGGACGCCATCCTTCTCAATGCGCCTTCACCGAGGTGTCCTTGCTGCACTCACCCGACCAGCCGCATACGATGAACCCGTATTCATCCATGACACGATCGGGCAGCCGATCGTACTCGGGAGGGTAGGCTGCCAGTTCGGCATCGGTATTGAGAATGCGAGCGTCTTTGTAGTCGCCGCGCAGCTTGACGAGGTAGCAGCTAGCATGCGGAAGCGGCACCGCTCCGGCCAGCGCATCCACCGAGGCAACGACAACCGGCTCGACGCCTTCCTCGCGCAGCGCATTCTCCATGAGCCGGTCGAAGTTCGTGGTCAGGATAACCTTCATGTAGCCGTCGCGAATGTAGCGGGTCGCCGCTACCAGGCGAGCTGGCTCTGCTCGCGTCGCTACCAGCCAGTCAGAAGAAAAAAACCGCGTCAGTGACGCGGTTTAAGGGATCAGATCGAAGCGGTCTTCCAGCAACGAATGCTGACGAAGTGGCGGCGTATGCGCAACCCCTCCATGGTGCGGAGTAGCAAAAAAACCGCACACGTTAGGGACGCGTGCGGCGGCGAAGGTAGGGTGCCCCAACAGGAGCACGGCTTCCAGCATAGGTGATCGGCACATGTTGTCAAACCACCGCCGGGGCGATTTCTCTTTAGCCCGCACCCATTGTGATAAGAAGGCTTATCGCAATAGAGACACTTTCGGAAGGCCGAAAGCCGCCCTGTGAGGCGGCCTACTTTGACCGGTATTCCACGCCAAACCGCTCGCACAGTCCGGCCAACCGCTTGTCGAGCGTCCAAAGCCGCGCCTGCGGCGTCAGCAGGGCCGAAGCGAGCAGCATCACGTCCACCAGACCGCATCCGGCGCCATATAGCCGTTCTTGCTCCACAAACGCCATCGCCTCCGGAAGCGTGGCCTGGTTCGCCTGCTGGAGCAGGCCGACGCTAGCCAGCGTGCGGCTTCTCGGCTCCGGAGGCGTGCCGCAAGCGAGTTCGAGCAGCACCATCGGGTGCGACAGGACACGATCCGACTCCAGCAAGGCGACGAGCGCCGTGTTGCTGCGCTTGAAGTGGGAGACCCACACCGATGTGTCAACCAGCACCATCATAGCGACGGCGCCCGGCGAGGAATCTCCTGCATGTCGGGCTGCGCGCCACCCAGTGCGGCCAGCCGTTTAGCGGCTTGGACACGCACGAACGTTTTGATGGCCTCCCGAAACAGGTCCGTCCGGTCCATGGACGTGTCGGCCAACTCAAGGGCTTGCTCGTAGAGCGAATCTTCTATTGTGACGGTAGTGCGCATATCACTGCTCCAAAAATGATGCGATTTCGCATTAATTTTAGCATCAACCGTGCGATTACGGAAGCTGATCCGTGCCGGGCGCCGCCATGTTGTAGTCGCGTTGAATCAGCGCCAGCCAAGGTCGGAGAGAGCTACGTAGCCGCGTTGAAATCTAAGTGGCACGTACGTACGTAAGCGACGGCCTGCTGATTACAGGCCAAAACCCTGCATCGTCGGCTTCTGCAGCCGAGCGACTCCTCAAGAAACTAAGCGCAGAGAAGTTAAATCTGAGCGCCTTTTTGTGAAGCTGCGCGAGCAAATGAGCGGCGGGGCAGCGATTGTCCGTCCCGCCCGGCGGCAGTTCTAGGCATGCGCCATACGTCATCTAAATTCACCTTCATGGGCCCCTTGTGGGATCTGGCTGAAGACAAACACTGATGATGCCGTGCCAATAGGCTTTCAGGCGCTGGGCGAACAGTTCGAGAGCAGGAATCCGGCTCTGGCTTGCCTGTTCACACCGCTGCTCCCAAGCGTTCTGCGCCCATCCCGGGCGGCGGTAGAACCACAGTCGCTTGAGCTCGTCTCTCAGGATGTAGACCGTCAGCAACGGCTGATTGGCCTGCAGCACCTCGTTCAGATGCACGGCTTGAGGGTCACTCATGGTGTGGTGGCGCCCGCTGGCTGCCGCGTGGAGGCGGTGATCGACGACCTGGTGGCGCGCACGCCCGGGGCCGTGGCGGCGGTTCGCGCGCGACTTCCGGCGGAGTTTCCAATGCATGTGGCCGATTCCATCCTCAACGGCCTGCAAGAAGCCGCCGACAAGCTGGCCGGTTAGCACAAGAGGATCAGCAAATTGGCGGAGGCCAACATCCTTAGGCTCAGGTGCCGCATCGCCTTGCCATTAGCACGCAGAAGCATCCGAACGTACAGGGCCAACCCCGCTCAATCGATGGCCCGCTCCTCCCTCCGCGCAGCTAACTCCCAGTCGGTGGGCCCAGCGTTGCCGCGCCCCTCGCCGGGATGGTGCCCTTGCGCCGACGCCCGGTAGGAAGGTCTCATTTGGGGTGACGCTCGAACCTGATCTGCATGGCATTGGGACACCTGGATTTCATGCTCGTCAGGTGTCCCATCGGGAAAGAACTCTTTTACGGGCGACCCGGGAAGATTCCCTGTGTGCAGATCACGTAGTACAGGCCGGTCGGCTCTAGCGCCCGGAGATCCGGCAGCCGGAAATTGGTGACGCCATCGCCGCCGAATTTGACCCCCAGCAGCGCAAACAGTGCCTGGTTGTTCTGAATGCTCAGGACGCGCCCGTCGGCACGCACCCCACCAGCCGCGAAGCTTGCGGCGGAGAGCCATACCGTGGCCATCGTGCAGTCGCCGCTGACGCCATCGCCCACGGAGGGTTCGTTATTGCCCAACCCGGGAACCGTGCCGGCCGGCCCTGTGGCGCCGGTTGCGCCTGTGGAGCCCGTCGCGCCCGTCGCACCCGTTGCACCCGTTGCACCCGTTGCACCCGTTGCACCCGTTGCACCCGTTGCACCCGTTGCACCCGTTGCACCCGTTGCACCCGTTGCACCGGTCGCGCCCGTTGCGCCTGTCGCGCCATTTAAACCGGTGGCGCCCGTGGCGCCGGTCGGCCCAGTCGCACCGGTTGCGCCGTTGGAACCCGTATTGCCCTGAGCCCCCGTTGCGCCGGTCGGACCCTGCGGACCCGTCGCTCCGGTCGAACCGTCCACACCGTTCGCGCCCGCAGCACCAGTTGCGCCCGTTGCACCCGTCACGCCAGTAGCGCCAGTAGCACCCGTTGCGCCAGTGGGGCCAACCGGCCCCACCCTGCCCTGCGCTACATCGCTCGATAGCGCTGCCAATGTCAAATTGGTCAGCTTGAGCTTTGATGCGATCTCTTCCAGGCGATCGTCGTAGTTATCGCCGTTGCGGGGATTGAACTTCTGGTTCAACAGGTTCAGAGAATCGGCGTCGACACCCAGCGACGACAGGCGCTGCTTAACCTGCGTGATGGCCAGAGCAAGCTTGTCGCTGGCGGCTGCGGCGGAGACCGTCGAGAAGCTCGCGAAGAATGCTGCGGTATCGGCATTGCCGGTCGCGGCCGCGACCACCAGCTCGGTGATCGGCGTGACATTGGTGGTGCCGGCGCTTTCGATGTACGAATGCAACACTTCGCCTGCGGCTGTAGTTACGCGCAACACACACGGCAGAGCCAGATTTGCAGTGGAAGTGCTCCAACTGCCGTCCGTCCCAGTGGTGACCGTTGTCTGACCGCTGACGCATTTGACCGTCAGCGCCGCGTTGGTGATGGGCGCACCCGTGGCTGCAGTGCCCGAAATAGTGGCTGCCGGCAGTGCCGTCGGAGTGCTGGCGTTTGTTCCTGAGTCGTCGCCACCACCGCAGCTGGCAAGAAGTACCGACGTGGCGATCGAAAGGGCGGCAGCCCATTGCTGTTTTTTCATTTTTCCCGTTCCCGTGAGAGTGGAGGATTTCTGAGGATTTGGCCTCCGGAGCGGTATGCGCGGCCGCTGCTCGTGGCGGCCAGCATGTTAGCGATGACTGGATCAAACGGGGCATTGCATTTTCACCCCCCCTCGGAGGGGCAGACAGGCCGCGCACATGATTCGCGAACGACCAGCAAAGCGGGTATGCTTTGCCCGGATTTTTGCCACTCGGAGTCTCACGTGCCCCGCATTTGCCTAAACATGATCGTCAAGGACGAAGCTCCAGTGATCGAGCGCTGTCTGGCGAGCGTGAAACCGTGGATCGACCATTGGGTCATCGTGGACACGGGGTCAAGCGACGGCACGCAGGACACGATCCGCCAGTTCATGGCAGACCTGCCGGGCACCCTGCATGAGCGGCCGTGGTGCGACTTCGCGCACAACCGCAACGAGGCCATGGCGCTCGCCCGCACGGCCATGGAAGGTGCGGACGACTACCTGTTGTGTATCGACGCCGACGAGACGCTGCGCATGGACGTCGATTTCGCATGGCCCGATCTGCAGGCCGACGGCTACCAGTTCCGCTGCGAGCTTGACGGCTGGCACTACTTGCGCAACGCATTGGTACGCGCGCGCCAGCCATGGCGTTGGGAGGGCGTGCTGCACGAATTCCTAACGCAGGACAGAGCGCACCGTTGGGATGTGCTACCTCATGCCACCATTGTCGTATCGCGCGACGGCGCACGCGCGCGTGATCCGCACACGTATCTGCGCGACATCGAGGTGTTGGAGAAGGCCGTCCGCGAGGCGCCCCGCAATACACGCTACCGATTCTATCTGGCGCAAAGTTGTCGCGATGCGGGTATGTTTGACGAGGCCATCCGCCATTATGAGGCACGCACCGCGATGGGCGGCTGGGAAGAGGAAGTCTGGTTCGCCCGCTATCAGATCGGCGCGCTGCGCGAACGCCGCGGCGACGCCCCGGCCGTAGTGCAGGCGACCTATCTCGATGCCTACCAGCTGCGACCCACGCGCGCGGAGCCGCTCTGCGCGCTGGCCCGTTACCACCGGCTGCGGGGCGAATTCGCGCTTGCGCACCTGTTCGCGCAGCAGGCCGCCGCCATGCCGCGTCCAGCCGACACGCTGTTTATCGACGATTCCGTCTACACCTGGCGGGCAATCGATGAACTCGTCGTTAGCGCCTATTACGTTAGCGCCATCGAGCAAGGCCGCCTGGCGTTGCAGCGGCTGCTCGAAGAGCGGCAGTTTCCCGAAAGCGAACGAGCCCGCATTGAGGCCAACTGCCAGTACTTTGGCATCTAGCGCAATGCGCGTGTTAGGGCGAAATACTGGATCGAACGCTCCTCTAGAAGCCGCAGCACACGCGTAGCGGTATCCACATCCTTTTGAGAATATCGCCAAGCAGCCTCACTCTTAGCGCTGACGTAGCCTTCTCAAGGCGCTCCGCAACCTGCTTACCCTCGCGAGTTAGCTTTATAAGCTTGACCCGCCGGTCGTCGATATTACTGGAAGGTCAAGTTTCTAAGGGTGTAGGCGTCCATAGGGCTGTACGCCCATGCATCCACAGTCTTTCTCACTGCCTGCAACAGAGCCGCATTGTTAGGTGCAACCTGCCCCGTCGGCAAGAGCATATTGTTCTCAAAGCCGATTCGTGCGTGCCCGCCTAAAAGCACGGATGCTGCTGCGCAATCGGCTTCCAGGTTCCCGAATGCACACACCGCCCACTGCGTCGCAGTCTTGTCCATTCCCGTTGCCTTCCAAGCAGCCAGAAACGGCAGCAGATCAGAAGGGGATGAGGTTTGGCCCACAGAATAGCGGCCAAGCACGAAGAGCACCCAGTGCCCATCCTTCGGAATATGACCATCTTTGCGAAGCTCGGCGTATCGGTTGACGTCATCCGCATCGTACAAGATGTACTGAGCAACTACCCCTTCACTACGCATCCATTGGAAGAATTCGCCAGCCGTATTTCTGCCGCTCTCGTCGACCTGCACGAGTTCCCTGATTGCAACGGACGCCGCTTCCGGCCTCAACGTCTTGATCGTCGCAATTTGCTGCGACGGTTTATAAACCCCAACGGCCTCCGTTGTGAGCTGAATCACAAGCCGATCGCCCACCGCCTTCCGGATCGCAGCAACCGCGGCTTCGTAGTGTGATACTTCCAGACTATGCGTGAAATCCGCCTTCCTCACGTGCAGATGGATCATTGCTGCGCCAATGTCCAGGCACTCCTGGGCACACCGCGCAAGCTCCGACGGAGTGATGGGCAACTGCGGATGGTCCAGGTGCGTCTTTCGCGCGCCATTCGGCGCTACCGCCAAGGCATACTGACAACGTTTCGTCGAGTTAGTCATGGGTGTTCATCTCACCTCAAAGGACGCATTCAAAGTGGCAGTACAGCATTGACAGACATCACAAATCGTTCGACGATTTGCTCGATATTGTCCTCGGTACTGATGAAGGGCGGAGCAAAGAGAACGTGGTCGCCACGAATCCCGTCGACCGTCCCGCCCATGGGGTAGATGAGCAGACCATTCTGCATCGCTGTCGACTTCAGCTTGGCGTGAAGCTTGAGCGCGGGGTCGAGGGTTTCTTTCGTCGCGCGATCAGCCACAAACTCGACGCCGACAAACAGACCCCGACCGCGGACATCTCCGATATTCGGGTGAGCACCCAACACTTCACGCAATCGAGCACGCAGTTGCTTGCCACGGGCCTGTACATTCTGCAAGAGCCGCTCTTCAACAATCGTTCTTTGCACAGCGAGTGCTGCAGCGCAGGCTGTGGCGTGCCCGATATATGTGTGGCCGTGCTGAAAGAATCCGCTCCCTTGAACAATTGCGTTGTAGATCCGGCCAGAGGACAGCATAGCCCCAATCGGCTGGTAGCCTGCACCCAAACCCTTGGCAATTGTCACGATATCGGGGACGGCGCCATCCTCTTCGCAAGCGAACATATAGCCAGTACGCCCCATGCCCGACATCACTTCGTCCAGGATCAGGAGTACACCGTATTTATCGCATACCGCGCGAATCTTCTGGAAGTAGCCCCCGACAGGCGCAACCGCGCCGGCGGTCGCTCCAACCACGGTCTCCGCAACGAAAGCCGCGACGGTCTCCGATCCCAACTCCAGGATCTTAGCTTCCAGCTCGTCGGCTAGACGCTGCGCATACTGTTCGGCGGATTCATCTGCTCGCTGATCCCGATAGGCATAGCATGGCGCCACGTGATGCGACGGTACCAACAACGGCAGAAACGGCTCACGGCGCCATGCGTTACCGCCGATAGCAAGGGCTCCCAGAGTATTCCCATGGTAGCTCTGCCGACGAGCGATGAAATGCCGGCGCTCGGGCTGTCCGATCTCTACAAAGTACTGTCGCGCCAGTTTCAAAGCAGCTTCGACCGCTTCCGATCCGCCCGAGACGAAATAGACGTGATTTAGATCGCCTGGCGCTGCTTCAGCGAGGGTCTCGGCCAGAGTCTCCGACACCTCGGTAGTAAAGAAGGACGTGTGCGCGTAGGCGATGTTATCCACCTGCTGCTTGATCGCGCCGATCACGCGCGGATGCCCGTGTCCCAAGCACGAAACCGCTGCGCCACCCGAGGCGTCGATGTAACGCTTGCCCTTATTGTCGATAAGCTCAACGCCTTGTCCGGCTACCGCAATGGGGAGAGACTGCCGCGGATTGCGATGGAATACCTTGGTCATAGTTTTATATTTGGGATCGGACGAAAAACCTGCTCCGCACCAGGGAGAGATCGAAGGGCTCTGAGAGGGAACACCTTCGATGTGCAAAGTATAAGTAAGCAACTGGCAATTTGCAACGTTTGTTGCTCGCAGGCAGTTTGTTGATACGCGCAGATCATTTACAAGGGCGGCTTGTGGATCAAGAAAGCCTGCAAACTGACTTTGCTTGTGCAACAATCGTTACATGCCAAGGCAAGATGAGCTAGAACATGAAAGAAGCGACCACCATCGAACCGCCGAACAACCTAGAGGAGTTGCTGAGCCAGATGAGGGAGCAGTTCCCCAGTCTCAGCACTCAGTTTCAAAGCGGCGCGAGGTATTTACTCGATCACCCCCAGGAAATCCCTCTGCTGTCGATGCGCAAGATCGCAGCCGATGCCGGCGTTCAACCTGCCACTTTGGTGCGACTTGCCCAGCATCTTGGTTTTGAGGGCTGGCAGGCACTCCGCCAACTATTCGTGGATTCCGTACGTGGGGGCCCACAACCTTATGCAAAGCGCGCTCGGAAGGTTGTGCAAGGTAGCAGCGCAAGCCGCATGCTGGCGGAAATGCTCGATACCCAACATCGAAACCTAGATGTCACGCGAGATACCAACTCCGCGGCAATGTCGAAAGCGGTCGAACTCCTGAGCACTGCTGCCAACGTGCATGTTGCCGGCTTCAGATCATGCTTTCCCATCGCCTTCACGTTGCACTATGTTTACCGGCTTTTTAGGCCGACCGTGCATCTGATACGCGGCGACGCCGGGACTTTGGAGATGGAATTGCGGGCGTTGACCGGAAAAGATACGGTAGTCGTCACGAGCTTCGCGCCATATAGTGCAGAAATCGTGCGCGTCGCGGACGCTGCGCGCGATGCAGGCTGCAGCGTCGTCGCGCTCACTGACAGCACAGTAGCGCCCATCGCGCTGCGAGCTGACTGCACGCTACTCTTCTCGAATGACAGCCCATCCTTCTTCCCATCAATAGCCGCAGGCGTTGCTTTGGCGGAGGCGCTCGTGGAGCAATTGCTGGCCAAGAAAGGAAAGGGCGCCATCAAGGCGCTTGAGCATACGGAAGGCCAGCTAAATCAGACAGGCGCGTATGTCCAAAACGGGCGCCGTTAGCTGTTCTGAGTTGGCCGTTGTCGGCCTCGGGCAGCCGACAACGGCAAATGTATCCGAGAAAGACCAGACTTTTTTTTGGCCTGGTCTGTCCAGACGCTTTATTCGAAGGCCTCGTCGTTGGGTTGTTCGTAAGCCTTCTTGACCGCCCCGCTCATCGGGAAATCGAAACTAATGTTTTTCGGCGGAACTGGTTTGTTGAACCACTTATCGTACATAGCGTTGATCTCACCGCTTTTCATCAGCGCGGTGATCGTTGAGTCGACGACCTTTTTGAACTCCGGGTCTTCCTTCCGCATCATGAATCCGTAGGCTTCGTACGACTGGGGAGTGCCGACGACGGTCCAGTCCGAAGGATTCGGAGCGAGCGTCTTGGCTCCTGACAGCAGGACGTCATCCATCATGAAGGCCGCTACTCGGCCGGACTGGAGAATCAAGAACGATTCGCCATAGTCCTTCGCGCTCTGAACTGTGATATTCGACTTCTTCTCGTCATTGAGCCTGCGAAGGATGCGCTCCGACGTCGTCCCCGCGTTGGTGACGACCGTCTTTCCCGCCAAATCCGAGAAGTCTCGGACCGGGCTATCTTTCTTGACCAAAAGTCGCGTCCCAGCGACGAAAAATGTCGTCGAAAATGCCACTTGCTGCTGACGCGACTTGAGGTTTGTAGTAACGCCGCACTCCAAATCAACGGTTCCATTCTGCACCAGCGAAATCCGATTCTGCGACGTCACTGGAATCATTCGCACCTGCAACGTGGAAACACCCGCTTCTTTCTTGACCGCCGCAATCACTCTGTCGCAGATGTCTTGAGAGAATCCGACGACCTTCTGATTGGCATCGTAGTAAGAAAAAGGGATCGACGAAGTCCTATGCCCAATGGAGATCGCTCCGGACTCCTTGATGCGAGATAGTGTAGGACTCTTCGACACGTCCGCTGCGGACACAGCAGGCGAGCACACAGCCACCACGACGATGGCGACTGCGGCGAGAGCTTGAGTTCTCATGGTTGACTCCTAGGTAGCACTGTAGATAGACCGCATTGCACTCATGCTAAGGCATGTGCAACATATGTTCTATCATGGATAACCATGAAACATATAAATCGCACCGAAACGGGTTGGCGACCGTGACGAGGTGGAGAGCACCACCTATCTCTTCACGCTTCTGGTGCAGGGTGGCTACTACTCGATGCTACCGGCGCTGGCACACCAGCGCAAAGCGTTTCCAGGCTTGATCGTTCGAACGAACTGCATAGCCTTGGGCTAGCGCGGGAGTTGTGCTTGATCACGCGACCGTTGCGGTCGCTTTTACCCAGCGCGCAGCGGCTGCTGGAGATTCAGAGTGACACCCTCGCGGGGCAGGAAATGCGAGAGGGGTCCCATTGCGGGCGGCTCTCCGGCCGCCCTATGTGGCAGCGCGATTAACTTGCGTCTCGGAGAACACCTGATCGACCACGTGGCCAAGGGGGAGAGACCGGATGGCCCCTAGCGCGACACTACAGTCGGCCATTTGACGCTGATGACAAGCGCTCGCTATAGGCGAACGCAGAATGTGCGTCCGCAATCAGGGAATCCAGGTTGGGTCCTGTCCCGAGGATTGGCTTGGCTGCTTGGCGCAACATGGTTTCCCAGTGTTCGGCCACAAGTCGCGCCGTTAGCGAAATCCAAGACATAGCTGCCTCCCGATCTATACCGAAATGGCTGGCTGCGCTCGAAAGCCGTTCCACGCTGGCTCGTGCGAGTCCATCCGCACCAGTCGCCATAGAGAGCACAGGAGCGTCAGCACCGCCGGGCTGCCGGGCCGACATTACTGGCGTGATATCGAATGCCGGTGCAAGGCGCCAGCTGCGTTTGACACCGCCTTCGTGGATGAGGCCATGATTCAAAGGGTGATCATCCGTATTGCCCACCAGCGCGTTGAAAACCATCCGTCGCCATAGTTCTTCCAACTGTCTGGCCAGGTCGTCACGGCCCTTCGCCCAAACCCGCAAGGCATCACCAAAATTGCGATAAGACCGCCGCGGATCGCCACGCACCGCATCCAAAGGCAGCCGGAGGACCGTATGAGCGCTCGCGAACAACCGGCGCTGAGGCCGATACGGGTCGCCCCGGCGATCGAATCGCTCTACGAGCAAGACTTGATGGGAACCAAAGGTGGGCAATACCACTGGGGCGACATCAAGGCCCGCCATTTGCGCCAGTCGCATCGCGACGAATTCCCGAGCCGGCATAGCCGAGCGGTCACCACGATCCTGCATTTTGGCAAGCCAGAGCCGTCCATCGTGCACCAGTGTCGCCTTTGGCCGCTCTCCACCCGCGCTCGTATCTAGGTCAGCGTTAAGTCGCCGTAGCGCGCGACTTGCAGGATCTGCCGCATCCAACTCTTCCGCCAGGTATTGAAGCTCTTCCAAACCTTTCGGCTTCCACGCAAGCTTGCGTTCGATCTCTGTGCATACCTCAATCGCACCGACACCATCAGGCACCCCCCGCTCGAGCAATTCGAAAGGTGTGAGCTCCTTTCCAGCATGAGCCATCAGACGGTCCGCACCGTAGCCGGCCGGCTTTGCGTCGCGAATTACCCCCGGAAGGCCGTCCGCAGCGGCTATTGCAATCCCGCGAGCATTGCGCACAAGCCGAAGTTCAACCGGGTCAAGCGGAAGCGCGTCGTCCCGAGAAAGATAATCGAGGGAATAAACAAAGCGCGGCGTGCCTTCCAGAGTGAGGTCTGCCGCATGAGTCGGGCTGTCCTCTCCGGGGAGCCATGCCCAAACCGGAACGCCGTTCATCTCCGACGGCCCAGTTGCCGTTCGGCAAAGGCAACCGCTTCAGGATCGTCTTTTGGATCGAGCAAGTGCTCCAGTTGGTCCAGCAGTTGAAGCCCCTGCATCACCTTCAGAAAGTTGCCCATCGACACACCATCCGCACCATCTTCCAACGACCGGAGCGTCGACGGAGACACGTCGGCGAAGGCGGCCAATTGTTCTTGAGTCATTTCGCGGAGCCTGCGCGCGACGATCAGCCGCTGCCCCAACCGCTCAAGGGCTGCCTTGACTAGGACAGGGGTGTGTTTGGGCGTGCGACGTGGAGGAATCGAAGGCATGACGGGAAGATAGGCAAAAATCGCCATAATGTCAACGAAAAATGGCGAACAAACAATGCCGCTATGTCGGAACTGCGCTGTGGGAGCTGGGGCGGCGAAGTGGAGGCGACAGTGTTCGAGAGGCTATGAGTGCAGAATTCAGCACCTAGCGCTACTACCTCCGTCGGGCATTGGATCCGGCCGCCAGGTGCTATCACTGCTGCCCACCTCTGGCGCTGCCGGCGATGATCTCTTCGGTTGGCGCCTTACTGTTTGCTAGCCAGCATCGCCCGCAGTGAGGTCATACGCCGCATCCAGGTAACCTTGCTTGCCGGGTTTCTGAGGCCGACCACCTAGCATGGACGAAATCCTTCAGATCCTCGACCTGTTTGTCCTTGATGGCTTTCGCATGGATGTTGATGTGCCATGCATCCCTGTCGGCCTGTGTCGCAGTGAAATGATCCTCGATGTAGGGCTAAGCCTCCGGTTGCCGGGGCGCCACGGTCGGAACGCCTTCCTAGTCCAAGCGTTTCCCGAGGACGTGGGCCTGCTTAGCGTCGTGCAACGCAAGCAATCGCTCCTCGTATGCAACCTGCTGGGTCGTATCATGCAGCGCGGCATCATGCGATATCGAGACAGTACCGGTTCCCGATTCCGAATCGCCGATTGGTAAGCCCACACGATTTCCCAGGAGAGCGTGTTCTTTGCTCCTGGACTTGCGTCGATGGCGCCTCGCACACCCTGCCTCGTGAAAGGGCCAGTCTTGTAGTGGTGTGGACGTTCGCCGTTGGCACCCGGGCAAGATCGATTAGCATGGCTTGCCGCTGTCCCTCGAACTCCCGGCGTATCAACCAGAATGGCCCGTGGCCGCCACAAAGCGCAGAATTCCCGCCTGCCGTGCCCGCCCTCCTGTGTCATTTGGATTATTGATGCCATCCATGACCGGCACCTCGTCGAAGTCGAACGGACTGACGCCGTCCAAGCAGGCTACGTTCACCCCAAGCAAGTTTGGGTCTGATCGCCGTTGCAGGTGCGTGTGAATGCCGCAGCAAGAACAGAAGAAATGCTGGGCCGCTCCCGTGTTGAAGCGGTAGCTGCTTAACGCCTCATGGCCACGAAGTACCTTAAGGTCACTAGACTTCGCCGCGACGACCACAGCCCCTCGCATCCGGCAGTATGAACAGTTGCAGCGGCGAACCGAATCGAATCCTTCTGTGAGTGTTACCTCGAAACGCACTGCCCCACAATGGCATTGCCCGCTTCGCTTGCCTGTATCGGTCGTCATACTGAAGATCCTCCACCTCTAGATGTCTACCAGCCACCGCGGCGACATAGTTACCGACGGGTGAACGGTCCGCCGCAAAGAAAACGGAAAGCAGGATATCCAATCCTATGCGCGATCGACAAACCAGAAAAAGTGGGGCTTGGGATCAGAAACTCTCTCCCGACCGGGAACCGAGCGCCGCAGGTGCCCACGCGCGTCCAGCGCTTGTTGCCCCAACTGCTCGGCATGAACTGACAAGGACAACGGAGCAGACGGCAATTCGACCTGCCCCGCCGGACACATCAGTTCACCAGCTCGACTCTAGCAGCAAGGCGAAGACGCTCCGCCGCTTGGACTGCGCTATCGCCAATCTGAGTCCATTCCCAATCGGAATGCCACCACGCAATGAACGAAGCGGCCTCGGCGACACTGTCAGCCTTCACAACCGCGGTGACATTGGCAGAGACGGATTCCCACCACTCTTTACCTTCCGTATCTCTGGCGAGCGGGTCAATCGCCTCCCGATATATCGCCTTGATCTGCTCAAGCGTCAGTTCCATGGCTCACCTATTTGCGTTATCGACCGAAAAATGATGACAGGTAGTTTACTGCGCCATCCTCCACAGCAACGCCGTTGAGGCGCCGCATGTGTGAAAGATATCCCTGCAGGGAAGCATTCGTGGTTTCCGACCGGTAAAGCTTCGCCCTGGCCACCATGTCCTCGCAGTTCGCACACAGCGAGTCGCCGTTTGGCATGACCCACCCTTCAGCGATCTTGCGATTACAGCAGGCACAAGTACGCCGGGCACTGACAGGCGGCAGGACAGGTTTCCCGGTGCGGGGACTGGGTATGCGCAGGTCAAAGCGAGTTAGTGGGGCCATGTGCTAGTCGAAGCGTTCTTGTCGGTCCCATTGTACTTGCCGCGCCACGAGGTCAAGGTTTCATGCACGCTTGATACTCCCGCTGCCCTTTGCACCTGCGGCGGCCATTTTTCATGGATGCAGCGTTGTATATTCACACGGTCGCCGCTGTGCCCGTGCCGGCTCCGTCGGATCGCGTACGCTTGGCCAACCCGGACGGCGCGATGGCGGCCAGCCAGTCGGACATCTGGCTCGCACAACCCGCTATCATGATGTTGTGAACATGCTGAGCGGTGACTCCCGGCTCCCACCGAAATGAATCGCGGTCTTACAAGGAAAACAGTCGAGGTGTATGAGTAGGAAACAAGTTGCAGCCCTGGCCCCAGGGCGATACTGGGCCGTTCCTCACGCGCCCTTTCCGCTGGACGGTCCAAACGGACATGACGAAGTATTTCCGGGCGCTGAATGCATCAGCGACGGACTTTGGGTGACTTTCGTTCGCAACGGTGAAGAAGTATGGGCATGCAACGCGACGTATGCTTCGGCCCATTTCGATTGCGAACCGATGCCGTCGGCTACGCCCGCCGACGGCAGCTAGGCCCGAAACGCCCTGCCTCACTAGTACGGAACTTTTTTATTTCGCCAATTACATACTCCGTATGCCTCAAGCAAACCCGTCCGCCGCCAAGCAAAACTCGGTCGGCAACCCATTTCCGGCTTCGGGGGATGAAGCCTCGCAGCGCGACAAGAGCGATGCAATCCTTTGGATTCGCACAGCCATGGCACGCCATGGCATTACGCTGGCTCAGCTTGAAGCCATAGGTTGTTTTGAGTCGAGCACAGCTCGCCATGCAATGCATGGACCAGCGAAATACAAAGACGCTCAGGGCCATTGCTGGGACGGAATAGGCGAACTTCCAGAGTGGCTGCAACGAGCCGTATGCGCAGGGCAATCCATCGATCATTTTAAGATTGCCTAGCCATAGGAAGACAGTTTCAACCAGCCGTGTTCGCGTCCATGATTCGCTGCGGGAAGGTTTTTGTTATAGGATGGTTCTCATCCACATTATTTTTCGGAGTTCTTTCATGGCAACCTACAAGCAGCTGATGGCGGAAAAAGCCGCTTTGGAGGCAAAGCTCAGCGAAGCCCGAGCGGAAGAAGTGGCTGGTGTCATCGCGAAAATCCAAGAGCTTATGGCCGACTACGGCCTAAGTGTCGAGGATATTGCTGGTAAGCGCCGACGTGGCCGTCCGGCAAAGAACGGCTCCAGTACTGCGCCGAAGACTCCGCTGCCGCCGAAGTACATGGATCCGAAGACCGGCAACACGTGGTCCGGTCGGGGACGCGCGCCTGCTTGGCTTGGCAAGAATCCCAAGCGTTTTCTGATTGCCGAGGAAGCTGCCTGACAAGCGTGTAGTGCTGATGTTGATGCCCTGAAGGCATTTTCCTGGGCATGAGTTGTTAGGATTGCAAGCTGTTACGATGAGCTGCGGCTTGCGAAATCGCTTTTTCGAGATTGCGGATGTGCAGTGAATGGCATCTGCAACCGTTCGCTGCTACACTCCGCCTCCGTCGAAAATCCCTTTCCACGGAGAAACTCTAAATGGCCGTAACGAAGACCGCAGCAACCACACAAGCACGCACGCCCAAGAAAGCAGCTATCCCGGCAAAGAAGGCCAGCGTCCTGGCTCGCGAAGTGAAGGCTGCACAAAAGCAATTGGACAAGCTGCGCGCAGATCTGGCAAAGCAAGCCGCTGCTGGTAAGAAGGCCGTCGTTAAGGCACGCGCCGAACTGCAAAAGCTAAAGGAATCGGCTCGCGCGGCAGTGGCAGCCGAAAAGGCTGCCGCCAAGGCAACGGCGTCGGGCAGGTCCAAGCCCGCGAAGAAGCCCGCAGCGAAGAAGGCAACCGCCACGGCGACGTCCAAGACGGTAAAAGCCCCGAGCGCTGCCAAGACCCCGAAGGCAACGCCCGAGAAAACCCCTCGGTCCACTGCCGTCGCCAAGCCGGCACAGCCCGCCCAGCCTAAGACGGCCAAGAAGTCGGCACCGACCACTCGTCGTACAAAGGCGTCCCTCGCAGCAGCGTCGGACGCCGTAGCGGTCTAATTTGCGCCCTGGTTAGTCGCCCCGCGACGCCTTGCTGCTAAGAGGCGATTGCGGGGAATTCAGGTCTCTCTCCCGACGCAGATCGCCGGGGCGTGTTTCTAGCGATTCAATATGCGCAGGGCATAAAGGCCACCTGCCTCCACGCTTGCTGGACGATTCTCCGCAGACTCTCCGCATTCCTCCCAACGCATCACCCGCAACCCTTGAAAAGTACGCCGCACGCTGTCGCGCAACCTTGGTTACCTCATCCGAATTGGTACTTTGACGACCATTTCGACGATGTCCAGGTGGCATTAGCTTGTGTCGAACCTAACCGGCGATTCTTGCGGGGCGGCACAGTATTTTCCTTCCCGCAGCGTTGGCAAAGCACTCTATCGACGAGTCGGTAATGGGCGATCCGCCACGTTGGGTTGTGGCTGCACATTGAGGCCTCTGTGTCCATGCCTCCGCGTTTCAGCTTCGCAAGACACGAACGACACGCTGTCTCCCGGCCAAAAATGGGGATTTGTGATGGGGGTTGGACAGAGCAAGCGCCCCACGATAGATATGCACTACAGTTCTGGTCGAGTGGAAGGCTTGGCGGTCAGACCGGTGGCCTCGGGCGACCGCCCCAGACCCGCACCGATCGGGTAGGCCAGCGGCTGCGCATAGTAGAGTGGCGGCCGTCAGGCCGCAGGCGCAGCCGGCAGCCTCGACAGGCTGGCCGGAACGGCTTGGGCATCGGCGTTCATGCCTGCCCGGCGCGGCGCGCCGACGAGCGCGACAAGGCGGCCCAATCCAGATGGCCTTCGCCGTGCGCGAGGCTTTCGATATGGGTGTCGCGCAGCGCGCTGGCCAGCGGCAGCGGCACGTGGACCTGCTCTGCGGCTTCCAGCGCCAGACGCACGTCCTTGAGTCCGAGCGACAGCTTGAATCCGGCCGGCTCGAAGCGTTCGTCGGCGATGGCCTGCCCGTAGCCCTTATAGACCGGCGCGGCGAACACCGTAGACGTGACCAGTTGCAGAAATCCGGCCTTGTCCACGCCATGCCCCTGCGCCAGCGCCACGGCTTCGCCCATCGTGCCGATGGCGCTCGCGATCATGAAGTTCACTGTCAGCTTGGCGGCATTGGCTTGTTCGGGCCGCTCGCCCATGTGCCATGTCTTCTGGCCGAGCACGTCGAACAGCGGCTGCACGGCGGCCAGCGCCCGCGCCTCGCCGGCGGCCAGGATGTTGAGTTGTCCTGCCTCGGCCACGTTGACCCGGCCGAGCACCGGCGCGGCGACGTAGCCCACGCCTTGCACCCGGTGCCGCGCCGCCAGTTCTTCGGCCAGTGCAACCGATACCGTTGCCATGTTGACGTGGATCGCACCGGGCTTGAGCACGGCCAGCGCCCCCGCGTCCAGCACGGCGGCGCGCGTGGCAGCATCGTCGGCGAGCATCGAAATCAGCACGTCGGCATCATCGGCTGCCTCGTCGGGCGTTGCCGCGATCTGCGCGCCGAGCGTGGCCAGCTTTGCTGCCGGTGCCGGAGAGCGGTTCCAGCCGCGCACCGCATAGCCGGCGTTGACCAGGTTGGCGGCCATCGGCAGCCCCATCGTGCCAAGACCGAGGAAAGCGATCTTCATGCATCTGCTCCTTGATCAAATGGAATCGTTCGTTTCCTAAATTGGTAAAAAAGTCAGGTCAGTACCTTGAGTGCCGTATCGACGACGGCCTGCATCTGAGCGCGGCTGCTCCCGGTCTTGCCGACCACACGCATGCCTTGCGTCAGGCACAACAACATCCGTGCGCAGACTTCGGCATCGACGTGTGTCGCGATCGAGCCATCTGCCTGCCCCTGGCGGATCAGGTCGGCCAGCATGGACTCGTTGCGAGCCAGCGCGGCAGCGATGTGGTCGGCCACGGGCTTGTCGAACGTCGAAAGCGCCACCGTGCTGCTGACGACGAGGCAGCCTTGGCGGCCTGTCGCTCCTTGGGCTGATTCCGCATAGAAGGTCAACGCAGCGCGCAGCCGTTGCCGGCCTGTGCCGCCATCGCCGATGGCCTGTCGCAGTTTCTCCGTCCGCAGGGCGCGGTAACGGTCGAAAGACGCTAGGAACAGCGACCGCTTGTCCTTGAACGCCTTGTAGAGACTGCCTTGTGCCAGCCGCATGGCGCGGGTAAGGTCGGTGATCGACGCGCCGGCGTAGCCGCGTTCGCTGAACACGCGCACGGCCTGGTCGAGCGCTTTGTCGGCATCGAACTCGCGTGGACGGCCCCTGCTGCGGGGGAATGATGCGGCTGAGGGTTGTGTGGGCATGCCGGATACAACATATATTGGAAATGCTTGATTCCAAATATAGCACCTCCCCGCCTGTTTGGTCGAGCGGCAACCACCAGCCAAGGTGGATGCCACACTGGAACGCTCTCGCTGGATAGCTGGGTGAAGACGCCTCGTTGCCTACCGGTTTCCCAAAACACGCCGCCGCCGCGCGCTGTTGCCGCAAGATGCTGCCCCAGCCGCTGTTCGATCACCGGCCGCCACGGCACCGCCTGAGGCCCATGCCGTCATCGAGCATGGCGTAGCGCCCGCTGGCAAGCATGACGAAGGGCCGGTAGATGCCGGCCGCCGACCGTGACACACCTCCGCGAGGTTAAGCACGCCGCAGTTCGATCTTCGATCGGCACTTCAAGCGGCTGTAATTTGTACAGCCCCAGAAGGGTCGACGTTGGTGACCGGCTTCATCAGCCCTCCACATCGCGCGCAACTGGGTCGCCAATACTCACCCTCAGTAGCAATTTTCAATACGGCCTTGCGGTAGACGTCGAGCATCCGAAGACGATTGACCATATCCTGGCCGTCGATGGTTATGATGCGTGCGGCGGCGGCTTCCGCGATCGCAGATCGAGCGAACGAACATCGCGCCGAGAAGCGAACGAACGGGCTCCACGTCCACCTGGAAGGCCGGCCAAGGCATTAGGTTCACGGCAATGCGCCTGGGCGACATGCAACTATTCTGCACGGTCGCTTAGGGGTGGGCGACGCCTTTCGGCTGTGAATTCAACCGGTCAACGCAACGGTCTGATGGAATCGTTCTGCAGGTGTGTCGAAGACGTGCAGCAACGCCGCCGACAGCGGCGACCCGAGGAAGCTCGCCAGCGGAATCGACACCATGAACGTAGCAACAATCCGCGCACGATAGGTCGACGGAAACCAGTAGGTCAGGTACAGGATAACGCCCGGGAAGAATCCTGCTTCCGCTGCGCCCAGCAGGAAGCGCACTGTATAGAACGACGTCTCGCCCGACACGAAAGCCATGGCACCCGACAGCATACCCCACGAGATCATGATTCGAGCGATCCAGCGACGCGCCCCCACCTTCTGCAGCGCCAGGTTGCTCGGCACCTCGCACAGGAAATAGGACACGAAGAAGATGCTGCCACCGAGTCCATAGACGGCGGCATTGAATCCCAGGTCCTTGTTCATCTCCAGCGCCGCGAAGCCTAGATTGACCCGGTCCAACAGATTGAAGAAGTAGCAGACCATCAGGAAGGGAACGATGCGCCAGGCAACCTTCCTGATCGTATCGGCTTCCAGATTGGGCTCTTGGCGTTCGGCTACTGCGGTGTACAACGTATTGCTCCGGTTGTTATGCAAACTGATACAAGCGGGCCGGGGTGTCGACCAGGATCTGCCTGCGCACGCCGTCGTCTGGCGCCCACTGCTTCAACAGGTCAAAGAGTACGGCGTCATCTGGCTTGTGCTTCTCGGTGGGGTGCGGCCAGTCACTGCCCCAGATCACCTGAGATGGGGCGGTTTCGACAAATGCGCGAGCAACGGTGGACACATCGGCATAGGCTGGCGCGCCCGTTGCGGTGTCCATGTACGCGCCCGACAGCTTCACGTACGCCTTGCCTGTGCGCATCAGACCCGCCACAACGCCGAATGCCGGGTGGCTGATGCCAGCCGGCTGAGGAATGCGGGCCAGGTGATCGAAGACGATGGGCGTAGGCAACCGTTGCAGCATCGCACTATGGGTCGCAATCTGCTCGGCGCTCATCAGGATCTGGATATGCC
This sequence comes from Cupriavidus sp. H18C2, assembly GCF_049393795.1. NCBI lineage: Bacteria > Pseudomonadati > Pseudomonadota > Betaproteobacteria > Burkholderiales > Burkholderiaceae > Cupriavidus > Cupriavidus sp. H18C2. Next base: position 256,602 of record NZ_CP186012.1, read on the forward strand.
AGCCAAGCGGGCTCACGCGCCGGGCCAGCGCTTCCAGCATCTCGGGGGTGGTCATGCCCCACGATTGCGCCGAGACGAAGTTGACCCTCAGCCCCGTCACCCCGCCATCGCGGAGCCGGTACAGCTCCGCGTCAGCCACATCGGCGTCAACCACGGCAATACCTCTGGCGCCATCGCCAAGCTGACGCAGTGCGTCGAGCGTGCAACGGTTGTCAACGCCATACGTGGAGGGCGTCACCACCACAGTGCGTGATGTGCCGATGCGCTTCTGGAACTGGCGGTAGGCGCTCACCGGTGCCACGGGCGGCGGATTCTTCCAGTGCGGCGACGGCGCGAAGCGCGGATCATAGATATGCATATGACAGTCGCACGCGCCTTCGGGTGCCGCCAGCGCGGGCGGCTCGTCTCCCTGTGAGTGCAGCACCGCCTGCCGGTCTGCCGCCCGCGAGAACGGTACGGCACCGGCCATGGCCAGCGATGCGGCAACAAACCGGCGGCGCGACCATCCCTGCGGTCGCATGCTGTCAACCATGGCTTACTCCAGCGTGATGTTGGCCGCCTTGCCAACGCGGCTCCATTTGGCGATATCCGCCTTCTGGATCTCGGCGAGCCGGTCGGGCGCTCCACCAACCACGTTGATGCCCAGCTTGCCCAGTTGCGCCTTGATCTCGGGATCCTTCAAAGCCTTGTTGATCTCGGCATTGAGCCGCTGGACGATGGCAGCAGGCGTGCCAGCCGGTGCAAAGACACCCTGCCATTGTTCCGCCTCGAAGTTCACAACGCCCGCTTCGGCCATCGTCGGCACGTTCGGCAGGCTTGGCACCCGCGCTGCGATGGCCACGGCCAGCGCGCGCAGCTTGCCGGCCTGCACGTGCGGCAGAATCGGTGCGGTGGGCGCGAACATGAAATCTACATGGCCAGCCATGACATCCTGGATCGCCGGGACGTCGCCCTTGTAAGGGACATGGTTCATGCGTACGTTTTCCTGCTGCTGCAGCAACTCGGCCGACATCTGCAGGATCGTACCGTTGCCGCCCGACGCGTAGCTCACGGTGCCCGGGTTGACCTTGGCGGCGGCCACCAGTTCCTTGACGCTCTTGTAACGGCTGTTCGGCCCGACGATCAGCACGCTTGGGATGGTCCCCAGCAGCGCCACCGGCGTGAACGACTTCACCGCGTCATATGGCAGCTTCGGATTCAGCGCAGGATTGATGGCGTGGGAGGCGGTCGATGCCCCCAGCAACGTGTAGCCGTCCGGCGCGGCGCGGGCCACGAAGGCCGAGCCGATGGCGCCGGTGGCGCCGGGGCGGTTCTCGACCACGATGGTGGTATGCAGCGCCCGCCCAACGTTCTGCGCGATCAGCCGCGCCAGGATATCGGTCGTGCCACCCGCCGGGTACGGCACGATGTAGTTGATGACCTTGCCGGCAGGCCAGTCCGACTGTGCGTGGGCCGCGCCCACGGCAAACGATGCGGCGGCCAGGCACACCGACATGCCCAGCTTGCGCACGCGGTCCGACAGGTGAAGCGATTCGAACATGATGTCTCCAATTTTTCTTTGCGGGACAACTCAGGCCGGGACAAGGTCCTCGAACCCGTAAAGCGATTGCGGATTGCGAACCAGCACCTGCTGCGCCGTGTCGGACGATCCACACCAATTCAGGAACGTGCGCAGGACGGCGGCATCGTCGACCGGCTGGCTGCCCCTGGCCTGCGCCGAGGGGTGCGGCCAGTCCGATCCCCACAGCATCCGCTCCGGCGCCAGAGTCAGGTACCGCGCCGCCAGCGGTTGCATGTCGCCGTAGTGCGGCGCCCCTTCGAGCGATTCGATATAAGGACCCGACAGCTTTACCCATGCCTTGCCGGCTGACACCAGATCTGCAATGACGCGGAAGCCTGACTCCGCCTGCGGCTTGCCGAGGGGTAGATGGCCGTAGTGGTCGAACACCATCGGCACTGACAGAGCAGCCAGCATGCCGGCCGCGTCGGGCAGCCATTCGGAGGGCAGATTGAGTTCGACGTGCCAGCCGTACGCGGCAATCCGCGCGGCCAGCGTGGGCAACTCGTTAAGCGATACCGGCGCGGGCAGCGTCAGGTTCAACCGGATGCCGCGAATTCCGGCCCGATGCAGCCGCGTCAGTTCATCGTCGGTGACGTCGGCGACCACCACGGCCACGCCGCGTGCACACCGGCCCAGCGCCGCGACGGCATCGGTGGTGCTGGCGTTATCGTTGCCGTAGGTCGAAGGAGTTACCACGATCACGCGCTGCGTGCCCAGTACAGGCTGGACCCTGCGGTAGTCGTCGACCGATGCATTGGCGGGCCGTAGCGTCGCGCCCGGTGCTACCGGATAGCGGCTGTCATAGATATGCATATGGCAGTCGCACGCCCCGGTGAATTCGACGACGGGGATCGGCCCGGTGTTCATGCCAAAGGTCCCCCATGCACTGGGGCGCCACCTTCCTGCATTTCCGCGCACAGGATCGATCCGGTCGTGGACTCGGTCATCAGCAGCGTCTTGCCATCGGCCCCGCCGAAGCACAGATTGGTCAGCGATGCCCCCACCGGTGTGCGAATCACCTCGACCGGCTCCGCACGATGGTTAAGCACCCATACGTAGCCAAGCCCGGGATTGGCCACCAGCAGGAAGCCGTCGGCGCGCATGGCCAACCCGTCAGGGCCGCTTGGCCCATACGATGTAAAGAACTGGCCGACCTTGCTGACCGAGCCATCGGACTGTAGCGGCACGCGCCACACGCAGTTGCCGCGTGTCATTGCCACGTACAGCACCTTCTCGTCCTGCGACAGGACCAGCCCGTTCGGGCTGGGCGCATTGGCCAGCAGCACGTCGAGCTTGCCATCGGGCGCCAGGCGATACACGCGGCCGGTAGAGTCGTGCATGCCGGTCTGGCCCTGGTCCGTGAAGTAAAGGTTGCCGTTCGAATCGAAGGTCAGATCATTCACGCCCCGGAAGCGCTCGGAGTTGCGGCGCTCCAGGAAAGGCGTGAGGGTGCCGGTGCCGGGATCCAGCCGCATCAGGCCGTTGCGGTAGTCGGTAATCAGGAAATCGCCGCCCGCCAGCCGCTTCATGCCGTTGGGCTCGCCGTCGAACTCGGCCACCAGATCCCAGTCGCCCTGCAACGACACGCGGAAAATCCGTCCATAGGGAATGTCGGTCACCCAGAGGTGGTCATCCGACCAGACCGGCCCTTCCAGGAACGAATCGGTGGGCGCCCCGCCGCGATTGGCGAGCGACCAGGCGTTATCCCGATCCCTCCGACGAAACGATTCTGGCAGTCGTGTGAGCACGGTCGCATCCCTAACGACAGGTCGCGCAAGCAGCAGCATCGTGGGTCTCCGGTTATTGTTTTTCGATATTGGCCTTCTGTGCAACGGTAGCCCATTGCGCAGTTTCCTTCTGGATCAGTTGTGCAAAGGCGCTGCTATCCAGATTCCCAGGCTGGGAACCCATCTGCGTCAGGAATTGCTTCATGTCGGGCGATTGGAGCGCCTTCTGCACCTCCGACTGCAGGCGGGCGATGACTTCCTTGGGCGTGCCCTTCGGTGCAGCCAGGCCAGACCAGTTGAACAGGTTGAAGCTGGGCACACCGGCTTCCGCAAATGTCGGAACGTTCGGGAACACATCGACGCGTTGCTTGCCGCTGATACCCAGCAGCCGCATCTGGTTGCCCTTGACCGGCGCCAGCGCGGTCGGCGTGGATACCACCAGCAAATCGACGCTGCCGCCCAGCATTCCAACCATGGCTTCGCCAGCACCCTTGTATGGCACGTGCATCAGCTTGATGCCGGCCGCCTGCTGGAAGGCTTCGGCGGCAAAGTGCGGCGAGCTGCCGGGGCCGCCCGTTCCAAACGTCACCTCACCTGGGTGCGCCTTCGCATAGGTGATCAGTGACGCGAGATCCTTGAACCGCGAATCGGCCTTCACGCCGACCACCACCGGCGAGAACGCGAACGGTGCGATGGGCACCAGTGCAGTCTGGTGGTCCCAGTTCAGTTTCTTGAAAACGTAAGGCAGTGTCGTATACGAATTATCGTTGGCCAGCAGCGTGTAGCCATCCGCCGGTGCGTTGACGACCTGCGTGGTGCCGATCGTGCCCGACGCACCAGGCTTGTTTTCGACCACAAAGCTCTGGCCCATCTGCACGGTCAACTTCTGCGCCATCTTGCGCGTCACCACATCGACAGCGCCGCCAGGCGGATTCGGCACGACGATCCGGACGGGCTTGTCCGGGTAGGCGGCCAGTGCCGGTGTGGCCACGCCGGCGGCGGGCGAGATGACGGTGACCAGGTAGGCCAAACGGAAAAATGCGCGATGGAACATCGTTGTCTCCTGGCACCTCTGGCGGGTCTGGCCTGCTGCCCGACCCGCCGGGGTGCCTGTTTCTATCTGATGAAACCTGAGGGTCTGCTTACACCGAAGCGACACTGTCTTGCAGTACAGCCAGCACGTTGTTTGCCGCGCCAACGCCCATGTTCACGTAAGCCGCATCGCTGACACCGCCGATGTGCGGCGACAGGATAAGGTTTGGGATTTGCTGGAACGGATGGGGAACGGTCATCGGCTCGACGGCGAAGCTGTCCAGCCCGGCCGCGTAGAGCTTGCCGTTGGTCAACGCCTCGGCCAGGGCCGGCTCATCGATCAAGCCGCCGCGCGCCGTATTGACCAGGATCGCACCGTCCTTGAACTGGGCCAGCGTCTCGCGGTCCAGCATCCCGCGGTTCTCTTCGGTCAGCGGGCAATGCAGCGACACCACATCGGACTCGCGATAGAGCTGCGGCAGGTTGTCCACCGGCGTCACACCGGCGGGCACGGCCTTGGCATAGGGGTCGAACGCGATCACGTTCATTCCTAACGCCAAACCGGTCGCGGCGGCGCGACGACCAATCTCGCCCAGGCCCACGATGCCCAGCGTACGACCGTTCAGCTCGATGGACTTGTGGGTCGACTTGTCCCAGTGGCCAGCGCGCATACGGTCATTCAGGTGGGGCACCGCCTTGGCGCAGGCCAGGATCAGCGCCCACGCATGCTCGGCCACAGCCGCAGCATTCGCCCCGACTGCCGCCTTCACTGCAATGCCGCGCTCGGCGGCCGCCTTCTGGTCAATCACGTCGATGCCGCTGCCGTGCTTGGAAATCACCTTAAGCGAAGGGGCGGCATCCATGATCGTCGCGCCTACCTTGCCGTAGCGCACGATGATCGCTACCGGGTCCTTTTCCCTGGCCAGTGCCAGCACGGTGCCCTCGCTGCACTGCTTGCCCGCGAAGGTCACCTCGAAGTCCTTCAGCAGTTCAAGCGCCTGCGGCGCTAGGTCATTGCCTGTGACCAGCAGAGCGGGCTTCTTCACGCCGCTCACAGCGATTCCCCCTCGGCCAGCACGCCGGCGGCGCGCAGTTCCTTGTCCAGCCAGCCCGGACGCAGCTCGCCGGCCTTGATGGCGGCGATACGCTTTGCTTCGGCGTCCACTTTCTTCTGCGCCAGTTCCAAAATCGCGGCAACGTCTTCGCGCGGGATAACCACCACGCCGTCAGCATCGCCTACGATGAGGTCGCCCGGATTGACTGCCACGCCCGCCACCGATGCCGGCCAGTTCACCAGGCCGCCAATGGCCTTGGTGGGACCGCAGGGATTGGTCCCGGCCGAAAACACCGGGAACTGGCCATTGGCCAGTTCATGCGAATCGCGCACGGCGGCGTCGATCACGAAGCCGGCCACGCCGGAAGCCTGGGCCTGCGTCGCCATGATTTCGCCGCACAGGGCGGCGGTCTGGTCGCCCTTGCCATCGACCACGATCACGTCGCCCGGCTTCGCGATAGCCAGCGCCACGTGGAACATGAGGTTGTCACCGGGACGCACCTCGACGGTCAGTGCCGGACCGCACACCTTCATCGCCGGCGACAGGCCCTGCACCCGGGCGTTCAGCGTGCCGCGACGGCCGACCACATCCGCCAGGATGGCGGCCTGGAACTTCGAAGCACGCTCTACCAGTTGAGGGGAAACACGCTCAAGATCCCGACGGATCGCGGGGGATGCTTTGGCTTGGGTGCTCATATACAACTCCAGATGTGACGGACAAACAAAGAGGATCTGCTGGTTGCAGTTACTTTGTGGAACCGGTATTCCACAAGCTTTCGAACTTGCCGCGCTGCGTGGTCATGTGCTGCGTCCACGCCGCGCCGGACAGATAGGAGATACCTCGCGCCTCGTTCACGGCGCGGGCCAGGAATTCGGGGTCTTTGGTCGTTACCTCAATGGCGTCCTGCAGGCGCTTCGCAATGGCTGGTGCCAGTCCGCGCGGCGCCGCGAAGCCTCGTTCGGACGAGATCGTGATGTCGAGCTTCTGTTCCCGGGCTGTTGGCACGTCCGCCACGACGCCCGTTCGACGTTCAGTGCCAAGTTGCGCGAGCACCTTCACGTCCTTCGACGCGCGGTCGGCTTCGGTGAATTCGGTGGTGCTCATCGCCATGACGTCGATGTGATGGCCCAGGAGGCTGGTCTTGGTCTGCGACGTTCCGGCAAAGGGGATGTGGTTGACCCTTGGCGCCGGTGGCCTGCTGGAGGGCCAATGCAGCCATATGGCCGTTCGTGCCGATGCCGTTGCTGCCCATCGACAGGCCTTCCGGATTGCCCTTGAGCTGCTTGACCAGATCGGCCATCGACGCCAGCTTGCTGTCGCCAGCGACCACAAACATGGTTGGGTCATCGATGACGCGTGCCAGGGGCACGATGGCGGCCGGATCGTATTTGGGCTTGCGCTGGATGGGAATCGTTAGGAAAGAAGGCGTCGAAATGATGCCAATTGTGTAACCGTCAGGTGTGGCCCTTGATAGCGACAGGTAAGCAATTTCGCCGGAGGCGCCCGGCTTGTTGACCACAACGATGCGTGCCTTCCCGCCCAAGTGCTTTTGCAGGAACGGGGCCATCGCACGCGCAAGCAAGTCGGTACCACCGCCTGCGGCGAATCCGACATAAACCTCGATGGGCCGGTCCTCTGGCCACGCTGCCTGGGCCGACACTGCAATCATGGCCATTGCAGCGAAGAGAAGAGCACGGGATCGAACTGCTCGCATGGGGTCTCCGTTTTTGCGTTGTACCATATACAACTGCGTTTCATAAATTTGAAAGAACTATAGTCGCTCCAAGTTGGCGTTCCACTAGGCGTTTACCCGTGTACGATACAAAATTACGTTGTACACAGTACAATCATCAAAACTGCGTCGAGAATGGAAAATGAGTAATCACGGGGTAGCTGCCGTTGAAAAGGCCCTCAGCCTGCTGGATTGCTTCCGACTTGGTTCGGAAGTTCTGTCTCTCGCACACCTGTCGACGGCGTCGGGAATGCACAAAACGACCGTCTTTCGGCTGCTGAACTCGCTGGAAAGGATGAGCTACGTGGTGCGCACGGCCGACGGCCGTTACGCGCTGGGCCCGCGCCTGCTCTATCTGGGCAAGCTGTACGAGCAATCGTTTCAGCTCGGCACTGTCATCGTGCCTGTTTTGCAGGAGCTAGCCCTAGCTACGCGGGAGAGCGCGTCGTACTACGTGCTGCACGGCGACGAGCAACGCATGTGTCTCTATCGCGCCGAGCCCAGTGAGGGCCTGCGAGAAACGCGTCTGCCCGGCACGATCCTGCCGCTCGATGACACTGCGATTGGTTCGGTACTCAAGTACTGGGGTAAGGGGGAAGCCTCGTCATATCGTGATGAGCAGTTGCCGTGGTTCACTTCGGGGGTGCGCGACGTGTACACTGCGGCGTTTGCAACGCCGCTCTTCGGCTCAGGTGACAAGTTCCTGGCTGCCCTCACGCTCTCCGGGCCGGCGTCGCGGCTGCAGGCAGCAGAGCGCTCCGAAATCGCGCGCGTTCAGCTGGTCGTCGCCGCAAAGCTCTCGCGGCTCCTGGGCGCAAGTTCGGCTTGGTGCGAGCAGATCTACAACACATCGGCGCTCACACACGACTGACGAGCTGCCGTTACGCATTGCCGCGCCGGATGGCACTCTGCCGCCGATGGCGGCCTGCCGCATCCCTCATGGTCAGATTGCTGATAGAGCCGGTACAGGTTCCACTGCCGCCGGTTCGAACATGAGTGGCCGAGGTGGTCGGTCAGAGACAGCCATGGCCTGGTGGTCGGCAGCCGGCCGAACCGGCGATTTCCGGTCAGTCGTGCTAGAGCTCGCCAACGCTGGAGCTGGCCATGGCTGCAACACCGTCCACAGGCATCGGCCTTGCCAGTGTCTATCTCTGCCCTGCGTCGGGCCCGAGAATTGCGGCCGCGCGTATCGTTACATCGTCGCCTGGAAATTGGTGGCTACACGCTGGTGCAGATAGTCCTCCGCACTAAGATAACGCTGTCATGCCCTTCCTCCCAGATTGTCCCCTGATAGTAGGAATCGGCTTTACCGATCTTGGCACACGTGACTTGGCCCCCAGGCTACGGGCCGTTCCTTTCGACATTACGCTGGAACAATGGATTACAAAAGGTCTCCAAGACGGCTCTTCAGCACCTTCTGCTGTAGTCTCCGCAATGGCGGCCTACTGAAGCGCTAATTGCATGGCGATTAATTGCATTTAATGCGAACAGTCCACTAGAGGCCCGCACTACCCCCGGGAGCGCCAAATGGCGCTATAGATACGACCTAAATAGCCCTGGCCCAATAATTGTGCGCAGCCGGATCAATAATCACATTCACTTGTACTGCAATGGGCATCGACTATGTTGGAGCCACAGCGAGACAGACGGGCGTCTTGCGCGAAGGGCATATTGCGATAATCGGAGAGGGGGACGCATCATGGGTGTACAACTCAACCATACGATCGTCTGGTGCAGCGATAAAGAAAGATCGGCAAGGTTCCTCGTGGCCATTTTAGGGCTGCCAAGCCCCGTCCCCTTTGGGCAGATGCTGGTCGTCCAACTCGACAACGGTGTCTCGCTCGACTTCTTCGAGCGCGATGGCGCGATTTCCATGCAGCACTACGCATTCCTGCTCAGCGAGGAAGAGTTCGACCGCGTCTTCGCACGCGTTTGTGACAGAGGAATTCAGTACTGGGGGGACCCCAGCAAACAGCGGGCCGGCGAAACCTACCTGCACAATGGCGGCCGGGGAATGTATTTCGACGATCCTGACGGTCATTTTCTTGAGGTGATGACCCGCCCTTACGCGATTGGCGGCTAACGCGCGATCCGATCCGAGTCCTCCATGCTAATGAGTAGATTTCTGCGCAGATCGAACCGGTGGCGGCGGAAGCGTAGATCATCACACGCCCGGGCAGCCGCTGTCCGACGTCCAGCGGAGAGCTTCAGCGAGGACCGGGTTCGGCTGTGGATTCAACTGGCCGACGCAACGGTCTGACGAACGTCTGCTCTACGAGCATGAACAGACGCTGGTTCGGCTTCGTGATCGATCCCGATCACGACAAGGTCTGTTTCGGCCCGTTTCGCAGCCTCTACCGGCATTCACAACAAGCCACTTAGCTCGCACTAAAGCCTGTGACGGAGCTTGATACCGCTTCATTGGCATGCGCTCCTCATGAGCTCCAGTTTGCCAAGCGAGACGCTGCAGGAAGTCAATATGTCAATGAGTCGGTGCGCGCACGCATCGCAACTGTACCCTCGCCACGTCTCCGATTGACTCGTTACGTAGACCTCAGCGCTCGGCAAGAAATTGGTGAATCTGCGCGACCACCGCCGCACCTTCTCCTACAGCGGACGCGACCCGCTTATTGGAACCGCAGCGCACGTCGCCAACGGCGAACACGCCTTCTACGTTGGTTTGCAATTGGCAAACCGCCTTATTGTCATGAGGAACATCGCCTCCCGTCAAAACGAAACCGTTGTTGTGCAACTTCACGTCACAGCTCTTGAGCCACGAAGTATTTGGGTTGACCCCAATGAACAAAAAAATTGTTGCACGGTCATTGTCCCTTCAATGCACCAATACCTCGATAGCGTACGGATTCCAGATGGTGATTTCCTTCGAGGGCGACGAGTGCCGTGCCCGTGTGCAAAGTGAGGTTAGACAACGCTCGGACACGCTCGATCGGGTACCGCGACATGCTGTAATCCAGGCTGTCCACCCTGATAAACATGTGGACGTGGGCAGCTTGCGACGAGAGGAAACACTGCAGCCTGGCCGGCGAGCAGATTAAACTGCCGGTCCTCGGCACCGTTCCCACGGCCCGGATACCCTCGCACTCCTGGTCGGTTGTGTCAGCTCATAAGCTTCCGCGTTGGGCTCAAGAATTCTCGGAAGCACGCGTACGCGAAGTCCGGTGGTTGGCGAACAGGGGATATCGAAACTTTCGTTGAGTGACACAGAAGGGTCGGCAAGAGTCTTTTTAACGCTATTTCCTTAGCTCTGGAGTGTCAGACCCATCAGCCGGCGGCCGCAACCATGGAGGCGAAGACAAGTGTTCTGCAAGGTAATCGGCTAGCGCGGTGACCTTTGCAGGCCGAGTTCGTGCCGATGGTGTGACGAAGTACAGTCCGCCCCGTGTCAGGCTCCAGCCAGGCAGGATCGCCTCCAGCCGCCCATCGGCCAGATATTCGCTCGCCATGAATTCCGGCAACTCTGCAATGCCCTGCCCCGCTAGCAGCATCGGTAGAAACGCTTCCGAGTTGGTCACGCGCAGCGGCCCCACCGGCGTCACCGGGTGCTCCTCACCCGCGCCATTGGCGAAGCGCCAGACGTCGCCACGCGCCCGGTAGGCATACGAAAAGCATGGTCTGCCAACGAGATCGCGGGGATGGGCCGGGCGACCGAAAACGTCCAGGTACGCTGACGACGCCACCAAGATCTGTGAGACCCGGCACAACCGCCGGGCGATCAGCGAGGAATCCGGTAGTGCGGCAATGCGCAATGCCGCGTCAAATCCCTGGGCGACGATGTCGGTGGTGGCATCGGACAAGTGGAGATCGATGGAGACCTCGGGATAGGCCTGGAAGAACGCCGGGAGCAGAGGCGCTACCCAGCGCACGCCAAAGGACATCGGCACAGCAAGGCGGATGAGGCCACGTGGCTGCGTCGACATTTCCCTAGCGGCACTCTCTGCCTCTTCGGCCTGCCGGTAGATGTCGCCCGCTTTTTCGGCAATCGTCGCGCCGAACTCCGTCAACGCCAGTTGCCGTGAGGTGCGATTGAATAGCCGTGCGCCTAGCCGCTCCTCCAGCCTGGCAACGCCGCGCGACACGGTGGCCACGGACACGCCCATGACGCGCGCCGCCGCGGCAAACGACCCCTCTTCCGCCACCTTCGCAAACATCGCCAGCCCTTCGAAATCAGGAAACTTGATCATTTCATTTTTGCAACGATGATTTGCGATCAATTCTATTTCGAAATGATACGTCCGTCGATATGCTTCCTACATCGCCTCCCGCGACTAAACATCAACGACATCAACCGATATCAGGCAAGGAGAATCACCCATGACCCGCAGACTCGAAAACAAGATTGCACTCGTTACCGGTGGCACGAGCGGCATCGGCCTGGCCACTGCCAAGCGGTTCGCCGCCGAAGGTGCGCACGTGTATGTCACCGGCCGCAGGCAGGCCGAACTCGATGCAGCGGTCGTAGCCATTGGCAACGCCACCGGCGTGCGTGTGGACTCGTCGAAGCCTGAAGAACTGGATCTGCTCTACAAGCAGATCCGCACCGAGAAGGGCCGGCTCGATGTGCTGTTTGCCAACGCCGGCGGCGGCACGATGGTGCCGCTTGGCGACATCACCGAGGCCCACTATCACGACACCTTCGACCGCAACGTCAAGGGCACGCTGTTCACCGTGCAGAAGGCATTGCCGCTGCTCTCCAGCGGCGCGTCAGTGATTCTGGCCGGTTCCACCACGACCATTGAAGGCACCGCCGCTTTCAGCGTCTATTCCGCCTCGAAGGCTGCGATTCGGGCGTTCGCCCGTAGCTGGATTCTGGACCTGAAGGACCGCGGCATTCGCGTCAATACGATCAGCCCGGGTGCCACGCGTACGCCCGGCTTGGTCGACCTGGCGGGTCCCGATGCCTCGCAGCAGCAGGGGCTGCTCGACTATCTTGCATCGCGCATCCCGATGGGGCGTGTAGGCGAGCCTGACGAGATTGCCGGTGCTGCCCTATTCCTCGCCTCCGACGACTCGAGCTTCGTCAACGGCGCAGAATTGTTCGTTGACGGTGGGCAGGCACAAGTCTGAGGATGTGAGGCAATGTTGGCCCGCGACGCCATGCTTGGAGATCAAGCGTGGCGTCGTGGCCGCAAGGGGAGATGGCGCGCCAGCGGTCGGTTGCCGGCCAGAAACGGTCGGACGCCAGGCGCTTTGAAATGACCTTAGTGCCGCGAACTCCAGTCATTCCGGCAGACGGGATACTAGGCGGGTCCGTCGTTTGCATTTCTAACGCTCATCCTTCTCAGGTAGCCAGTCACTTTCGATTCGCTCAACGAGGAGCGTATCGTTCCACGCTCCGCGTATTGGCAACTTCCGCTGCTCCTCGCTAATCGATCCGACCTTCCACTCCTTTTCGCCATCCCAGAGCCACCAAGTCTTCACTTTTCCGATTACCGGGTCAACTACCCCCGCCCGAAACAGGGGCGTCTTCTGAGCATGGTCTGGAATCTCGCAGTGTGCCGCTAACCGTATGACCCCGTGCCTCAATGCGGCGGTGACGGGAAAGAAAATCCAGAAATTCGTTTCTTGCTCGACAAGCAATTCCAAATTCTGGTGGCCATCCGGATAAATTCCAGGTAATACGCGAATCAGAGTACCCATGGGAGCGATCTTCTTCACATATTGAAAGTAAGCCTCTCCCTTGGAGGTACTTATGCCGAAGACACTACCAGCTTTCAGTGCCATTAGAACCCCGGATATCCAACTTTCTTCAGCAGTGCCGCTCCTCGAATCAGAGCCCCCGCATATGCTGGATTGCTTTCCGCAATACTATTGATCTTGTTCATCAAAGATCCTCCGTTCTTCCCCAATCCGTTTGACTCGATCAACACTTGTTCGACAGCCCGAGCATCGGCGCGAGATATACCTTGTAGCCCCGGAATCGCATCGATCTCAATCCCCTTTTGTGAGATATGCGCAGCCGCACGCGCCGTAAGATTATCTGTGATTCCGACATATTGGGTCTTGCCATCAGGCGCCGTCGACGTATAGACCGTTGTTTTCCCAGTTGTCGATCCTGCGTCGTTCGCATTGGCGCCATTCTTCTGCGTTTGAGTAACACCAGAGGCTACATCCCCTTCCGCGCCAGCCGCCGAACCAAACCGAATTTGCCCGCCGCCACCGCCAAGGCTACCGCCCTCCAGCGGAGGAGTGTAACGACCATTGAGCTTGTCCGAAAGCGAGTTATTCAGCGACTCGTTCTGCGCAGCCAGCGACGCAGCCGTCGCATTTGTTCCAAGAAATGCACCGGCAGAACCGCCAATGAGTGTTGCCAGAGCGACCGTCGCAGCGTTGTAGCCCGTGTTCTCGTACTTGATCGTCTGCGTGCCGTCGCCGTTGTCCACAACGGTCTCGCTACCGTCATATAACGCATCCCGGATCAGGGGTGCCGCAATCGCACTGGCCGCGCCACCAATGGCACCACTAGCGCAGTCAGCTCCCATCGCACTTTGTGCAGCACAACCCAGCGCAGCGTGGGCGGCAACATTCTGCAGCGTTAGCGGATCTGTGGAGTTACCAATCGCGTTAGCGCCCAGAGCGGCTGTTTGCGCCACAAGGTTATTCAGGAACGCCTGCCCAAAGCTGCCGCCGTTGAAGGCGGTATTGACTCCGGCGCTGATCAGGCCGGTACCGACCATACCGATGGCCTGTTGGTAAATGGTGCCTGTGGCGCCGTCCTTCGCGGCCTGTAGCACGCCTCCGGCCGTATTGCTGCCTGCGAGGTTCGCCAGAGTCTTAGTTCCCTCCAGCGATTTCCCCCATTCGCTCAAGCCGAAGCTGTTGCCGTCAAAAGTAATGCCGTTGGTCAGCCCGGCGGTCACCGCACCGATCAGGCCTGCCTGCGCAATTCTCCCGAAATTGAGCCCTTGCCCGGAGACAATCTGGCTCGCGAGGCTGCCGGCCATGCTGGACAATGCCGCCACGACCATTGCCTGACCGAGGGTCATACTGGCCAAGGCAACACCCATCGCGGCTGCAGCAGCGCCGGCCGTCACGATGGACGCCGCCACCGCCGCCACCATCGCCACAATCTGGCCGATGATGCCGAAGCCCTTCTTCTCCTTGATAAACCGCGTGTGGATGTCGTCGGCGACCGTGCCTTCCGTGTAGTTCAGCCCCAGGCTTTCCTTGAGCTGCGCGACCAGCGCGGCGCTGGCGTCCGCGTCGACCGAGCCGTCGGGGCGGGTCACACGGAACGCGTCGTTGATGGCCCGGATGCTATCGACTTCGATGTCCATGTGCATTGCCGACAGGAAGCCGCCGGGCTGCACCACGGTGCCGGTCACCACGTTCCAGCCGCCCTGCGCCTTGTACGCGTTGGTGCCGATGGACACCACGTTAGCGCTCAGGTCGATGCTCTCGGCCTTGACCGTCAGCGTGTCGCGCGCGATGACCTGACCGGTATTGCGAAGCTGGCCGTCGACGGTCAGCTTGATGTTCTCGCCACTGATGGTGCCGCCCGTAGGCACCGCCAGCGCCTGTGCATAGCCCTCAGGCAGATAGACCTGCGGCACGAGCGCATTGACGCTCGGGCAGATCGTGCTTGCCAGCGTGCATCGGGGGTCGGGCACCGCCTGTTCGACGTACCACAGCATCGGCGCGTCCAGCGCCTTCACCTGGTCCACGCTCAGGGCCTGGCCCAGCGCCAGATTGTGTTCCTTCGCGTAGTCAGCCGCGTTCTTGTAGAGGGCCAGCTTCTCCTGATCGGTCACCGACAGGTTGTTCTGGCTGTCCCACGACAGGCCGCTGATGAAGCTTTCCTGCCCGGTTTGCGCCAGCGCAGCCTGCTGCAGTTTTTGCGCTTCGGTATACGGGTCGTAATAGAACGTCACGTCGCCCGGGCGCAGTTCCGGCGGCAATTGCGCCAGCAGGCTGTCGGGCGTCACGCCAGCCAGCACGCCGGTAGCCGGGTTCGGGTTGACGTATTGCGCGCGGTCGTTCGAGGTCGTCGGCGTGGTCACCGGCGTACCGTCCGGCTTCGCATTGAAATGCCAGTCGACGGCAGGCGGTGTCGTTGCGGTCGGTGCGGTAGGCGTGGCCACCACCACGGGCGTGAACTGCCACGGCTCTGTGGGATCCGGAGTAACAGTCGCCGTAGGCGGCAGCGATCCGGCCGGCACCGGAGACGGGCCGAGCGGGATAACCTGTTGCGGCGGGGCGATCGGCGGCGTCGGCTGGTTCGGAGTGGTAATGCCGTTGACCATGGACGTACCGGTCAGGTCGACGGCTGCGCCCAGCAGATTGCCGGTGTTGACGATCTGCCCGCCGGAATTGACGGTCAACGAGTTACCTGCCTGGATGCCGGACGCAATGCTGCCCAGCACCGAACGGCCGCCGGTATCGTGCCAGCGGTCACCGCCGCTGCGGTCTTCCTGCCAGCGACCGATCCAGTCGGCATTGAGCGCGATGGCGGTGTTGTCCACCCCGCCGCTGGCCTGCACGTTGACATTGCGGCCACCGCTGATCAGCGCGCCATTGTTATTGAGGGATCCGGTCTGGATCGTGACATCACGCGCCCCGGAAATCACTGCGGCCGGACCGGCGGCGGCGTCCTCGGTGGCGCGGCACTGGCTGTTGCCATAGGTGCCGCCCGGATTGCAGCCACCGGCATATGCAGGATTCTGGCCGCCATAGTTCTTGTTCAGCTTGACCGGATCGACGGACTGGTTGACCAGCGCGGCCGCCGTGATCGAGACATCGCCAGAAATCGACTGGATCGCACCGGCCCGGTTGGTGACCGTGCCGCCGGTCGTGAGGTCCACATTGCCCTGCGCGGCCAGCGTGGCATTCAGGTTCTGCACGCCGCCTGCGTTGATGGTCAGCGAATTGCCGGCGGCAATCGTGGCAGGCGTCTGTTGCCAAGCCACCGACTGCACGGTGGGATTGCTATCGTCCGGACAGTCGCCACCTGGCACACAGCCGGCCTTCGTCGAAACAGTGACGTCGTACACCCCCTTGTTGGTGAAGGTACCCGGGGTCGTGATTTTGACGTTTCCAGCGGCGGCGATATCGCCCGCGTTGGTCAGGTCGCCGGTGCCGTTCAGGGCCAGGTTGCGTCCCGACGAGATCTGGCCCGCCTTGCCCAGCTCATAAGACACTGACGATTGGCTGGGCGTGACGACCTGCGCACCGTTGGCATCGATGCCGATCGCCATCGGCACCGCCGTGTACCGGGGGGCACCACAACTATCACCCGAGCAGGATGGCGGCAATTTGCCATACATGAGTTGATCGAAGCCGGACATGGAACTGCTGCCAGGCTGCGCCATAGCCTTCAGTTGCGCCATGAAGGCATTCAGGTCGGCCTGATTCACGGTATCCGTGACGCTGTTCAGCAGGGTGGCGGAGCGGCCGTTATCGAGACTCCCAACGTTGAGCGTGACGTCCTTCGCGCCCGAAATAATGCCACCCTTGTTCGACAGCGCGCCAGCCGTGATGCTCAGATCGCCGCCACTGACGATCTGGCCCGCAGTCCCATCCTTCTGACTGACGATGGTGCGGTCGACGGTCGGCAGCGCCAGGACCGGCACAGGGATATTACTGACGGCGTCACCCGAGCCCGGATCGGCACCCAGGTGCCATTGCGGCAAGTAGTAGGTCGAGCCGCTTTCTCCATCGCCATAGTGCGGGATGTAGCCAAGAACCGGCGAGATGGTCTTGCCGTCAGCGTTGCGCGCCAGGTCGCCCAACGTGACGTTGGTCGGCGGTCCTGTCGTCGTGTTCGCCGAACAGGACTCGCCGCTGCAGTCAGGGATGATCAGTGGCGCATAGCTGCCAATCACCGTCGAATTCACCAGCGCCTCGTTGGTGACCTTGCCGGTCGTGCTGCCTCCATCCACCGGCCCCGCACGGTCGTTGACCACGGCCCCTGCCGCGATATGCATGTCGCCGTTGGCGCCGATCACGCCGGCCACGTTGGTGACGGTACCGCCAATGTCGATCTTCAGGTTCCCGTTGGCCTGGGTCTTAGCGCCGGTATTGTCGAAGTTGCCACCCGTGATGGCGATATTGCCCAGCGCCTCTGCCACGCCTCGGTTGGTGTTGTTGCCATCCAGCGCCAGGTCGCCATTGGCGTGCAGCGTCCCCGTATTGGTCAGGTTGCCTGACGACAGCGAAACATTGGCGCCGCCGATGATCTGCCCGGTGTTGGTCAGGGCACCGCCAGTGGCCAGCGACAGGTCGCCCGCCTTTTGGATCGTGCCGCTGTTGCTGATGCCCTGGCTGGCGTTGAGTACGACACTGCCGCCGGGCACCGTCCACGTGCCGGTGTTGTTGATCGCCGGTGCGCCCAGCGTCAACGTGCCATTGGCGTCCAGCTTGCCCGTGGCCATGGCCGATGGGTCGAATACCTGGTTCGGCGCATTGAGCGTCAGGTTGTTGCCCGCCAGCACCTGACCACCGACGTTGTTGAAGCTGCCGTTGCCACCGAGCACCGTGAACGCGAGATTTCCGCTCAGCGGATTCTGGCCGCTGAGGTCGCCGGCAAACAGCGTGCCGCCCGAGTTGTTCACCAGTGCACCGGCCGACACCGTGAGTGTCTGGGCACCCGACAGCAGGCCGGCCGCATTGTCGAACGCGTTGCCAATCGTCGCATTGACGCTCTGCCCGCCCAGTACGCCCCGGTTGGTCAGGTTCGCCACGTTTAGCGTAACGGCATTGCCAGCCAGCGTCCCGGTGTTGGTCACCGTGCCGCCCGACACCTGCATCTGTTGCACTGCCGCCGTTCCGCCCGCGTTGCTGATGGTCGCGCCTCTCAGCGTCACGTTGGTCGCCGTGGTATCGCCGGTCAGCGTCAGGCCGCCCGTGGCGGCAACATCCAGCGTGCCGCTGACAGCGTTCTGCTGGCCCGGCGGCGCGCCTATCGAGACGTCGCCACCGCGCAGCGTGGCATCCTTGCCGATCCAGGTGAGGTCGCCCACCTTCAGCGTCCGGCCTGCCGACGCACCGAGATTCCCGCCCACCAGCGTGCTGCCAGATAGCGTCGCATCCTGCGCGGCCGTGACATTGGCATTTCCAAGACTCGTCAGCGACCCACTGATCGTGGCCGACCCCGCCGCAGCCGACACGCTGGCGTTTCCGCCGCTCGACAACTTTCCTGAAACGTTCGCGCTGCCGCCGGCAGTGATAGCGGTATTGCCGTCGCTGGTCAGAGCCCCATTGACGACAACGTTGCCAAGTGTCGCGGTGATAGCCGTATCGCCCGCGCTTTGCGCCTGGCCGCCCACCGTTACATTTTGCGCCGCCTTCAGCACGATGCCGGCGTTGCTTCCAATCTGCCCGCTGGTGGTAATGCTGCCAGTCTGCGCCGTGACCTCGAGTTGCCCCGTGGCCACGACCTGACCACCAAGGCTCACATCGGTACCCGCCTTCACGGTAAGCGTGCCAGGGGACACAACATTGCCCGCCGTGGTGACGCTACCGTCTACGCCGGTCAGCGACACATTGCCCGTGGTACTACCCGCAGCGCCGCGAATCGTCAGATTGCGCTGTGTAGCCAGGTTCAGGTCGCCGGCCGACACGACGCTACCGTCGATGACGGTATCCCGCGCTGCCTGAAGCGCGATAGTGCCCGGCGACGTTACATCGCCGCCCAGGCGGATATCGCCCTGCCCGTCCTGCCCCGCCGCCTTGACCACAATGCTGGCGCCGTTGATGGCTCCGCCCACATCCACATTGGTCGCTGCATCGAGCGCAACGGCGTCCTGTGCCTTGACACCACCCGCGCCACGGATGGCCCCGCCCGACGTCACGGTGACGCCGCGACCCGCTTCCAGCGTGCCACCCAGGGTCACATCGCCAGCCGCGTTGACCGAATAACCCGCCTCGGCGCTGCCGTTGCCGGACGCCTCCAGCGTACCGGCAGCGTTCAGCGCCGCCGCCTGCTTTGCGTAGGTGCTGCCCACCTTCACGTTGCCCGACGCATCGATGGTGAGATTGCCCGCCGACGCCGCGAGGTTGCCATCGGCGCGCACCCCCACACCAACGGCCGTGCTGACGATGCGGATCTGCCCGGCATTCATCGCCCCGAACGCCGTCGCATCGATGGCCAGGCCGTTCGTGGCCGAGGTATTCGTGGCCGCATTGTTGACGCCGGTAGGCGTCGTCGTGAACCCGTCGCCATCGGGCTTTACCAGTTGGCGACCCGCCACCAGGTTGATCTGGCGGCCGGCGTTCAGCGCCGCATCGACGCCGATTGACTCGCCGATCAGATTGATATTGCCGACCGTGCCTTCGATGCCGGTGCTGGCCGACCCCGGCGTCGGGTTGCCGATGTGGATGCGGCCGCCTTCCACCAGAAATCCCGCCGACGCGGCAGCATCGAAGCTCGTGGCGGCGCCCGTGGCCGAAAGCCACTGCGGCGTGCCGGTCGTCAGGGTGACCTGCGACGTGTTGGTGAAGCCTGCGCCGTTGGTAAAGATACCGCCCGGTGCGGCCACTACCAACCCGGCTTGTGCGCCGAACACCTCGACCATGCCGTTGATCTGCGCCGGCGCATTGCTGGTCACCTGGTTGACGATCAGACGCGCCGGCCCCGACGTTGCGAGATTGGCATTGGCCGCCACCTGGCCGCCCAGGAATGCGCCACCGCCGGTGGCGCTGTTGTTGAGGATCAGCCCGATCGGATCCACAACGAACGAGCGGTACTGGTTCAGCGAGATGCCCTGGGCATTCGGCGTGGTGATGCCCACGACAGGCACGCCGCCCTGCGGTGCGCCAGGGCCCGTCGTTACCGAGATCGTCGGCGTAAATCGGATCGGTGCAGCCGGATCCGTCACTGGCGCGGCCATGGCCTCTGCGGGGCCGAAGCGCAATACCACCGGCAACTGATCCATGGCCCAGCGCAGCAGCCCCTGCCGCACAGCGCCGACATGCGTGGCGAAGGCATCCACAGGCGTTGCACCGGCGCCGAGCACCCCTGCTGCCTGCCTGGACTGCTGCAGCGTGATCGACATCGGCCCGATCCACAGCGTCGTGGCCAGGCATGCCGCCACTGCACGCGCCGCCAGGCTGCGGCGGCCTCGGTCGGCCAGAGAGAGGTCAGCCAGGGACAGGTCGGCCGGCACGTCCGTAGGAACGTCAGCGGAGGTCGAGGAAACGGGGTACAGCGTGGCCGAGCGGTCGCGTTGCATGGTAGGGCTGAACAGCGTCAGACAAAAAACTTGGAACGGCAGCGTGAAACGCCGCCGGCGAATCGGGCGTAGCGAATGCGGCGCGAATTACTGGGTGATCTTTGCCTTGGTCAGCAAGCTCGTGACCAAGGCAAGCGTGGCGCGCTCCAGCGCCTGCGCCTGCAACGCCTGCCGAATGCCTGGCGCTGCCGTCTCGAACGACGGAATCTGCGTCGGACGGACGGCATCGACCTTGACCAGATAGCGGCGCTCGCCCAGCGCCACCGGCGCGGGCGTAATGGCACCCGGCGGCAGCGATGCAATCGCCTGCGCAATCGGCAGCGGCAGGTTCTGGGTCTTGCCCTCCTGGACCGGCACCTTGAAGCTGATCCATTCCATCGCACCGCCAGCGGTTTTTGACGGGGCGAGGCTGATGTCCTGCGCCACCTTCGCGAAGTCCTCGCCGGCCTTGATACGTGCCAGCGCAGCGCTGGCCGCAGCATCGTCGGCCACTTCGATGACGCGCGCCTTGTACTCCTGGTTGCCCAGTGTCGCCACGATGGCGTCGTAGCGCGCCCGGACTTCTGCTTCGGTCACTGGCGCAGGCTTGATATGGTCCTTGAGCCAGGCCTGCATCAGCACCTGGTTACGCGCGTCGCGCAGCGATGCCTGCACTTCAGGGCGCTGCTCCAGCGCCTTGTCCTTGGCGGCCTCCTGGCGGAACAGTTCGCGCGCGACCAGTTGCTGCTTGATCGCCTCCCGCGCCTGCGGAGAATCGGGCAGGCCTGCCGCCCGCAGGGTGTCGGTGATCGCCGTATCGGCGATTGCCACGCCATTGACCGTGGCAGCGTGCGCGCAATGAAGCCCCAGTGCGATGACGACACCCAGAGCGAGACGAGTAAAGTTGCCTTGCATGGCTTGTGCTCCCAATTTCTAGTAGATCCAGTTCAAGGTGGCCAGCACGACGCCACGCTTCGGCCCGAGATTCGCGGGCTGCGCCAGCGGCGCGCCCACCAGCAGTTCGCTCGTGAAAGTTTGTTTGGCCCACTGGGCTGACAGGCGGATGCCTGCACCCGCCCCCACCACCGCTTGCCATTGGTGGGTGGCCACGTACTGCGTTTCGCCGCCATCGAGAAAGACATATGGCTCCATGCGGATGCCCGCAATCGCCGGCGCGTTGGCCCATGCGACCTCATTGCGCAGGTACGCACCCCGGTCTCCCGCAATCACCCCTTCCCGAAAGCCGCGGACGGTGCTCATCCCCCCCGCGTAGATCTGCTCGGAGCCAAACAGCGCAACGTCGGTCCACTGCCCCACCAGTTGCGCGCGCCAGGCCAGTTGCAGGCGCTCCGCAATGACAGGGAGCGGCAACTGCAACGTGGTATTGGCGTCGAGCTTGTTGAACTGGGCGTGGGCCTCGTCATGGCGGATGTCGGACGGGTCCGGCGTGGCGTGGAATGCCGACAATCCACGTGAATAGCCGGCTTCTGCCGTGACATAGCCTTGCTGACCGTTGGCAGCAAAGCGCCAGAGCCCGTTCCACGCCGCCCGCAGCACGGTCAGCCGTTGCGGATCCAGTTCAAGGTTGTTGATCTCGCGCTCTGTCTTGCGCCAGGTCAGCGTCAGGTCCAACGCCTGGCGCCGGTGCTGGTTGCGCGTCATGACGCGGTTCCAGCCAAACGTATGACCCAACGTGCGGCCATAGAGCAGCGCCGTATCGCCAATGGTGTTCTGGTACTCGGACATCGACGCCGTATAGCTGAACGTGTTGTAGCCAAACGGCACGGCCACCGACGCCACGGCCGCATTGGTATCGGTCGTGCCAACGTAGCTGACGCCCAGCGATTCCTGCAGACCGAGCGCATTGTCGGCATCGATACCGAATCGCGTGCGGGAGATGCCGGTCACGCGACTGCCATAGTTGTCGACGCCCGCATTGAAGCGGAAGCGGTCGCCGGGCTGGTTCGCCAGTGCCACGACCGATCCGCCTGGCGTCTGGCCCGGCAGGATCTGCATCTCGGCCCGATTGCGGCGCAGACGGTTGAGTTGATCGACGCCCTGCTCTAGATCCGCCAGCCGCAAGGTGTCGCCCGTCGCCGGAAACTGCCATACCGTCCCGGCGTCGGTGATCCATCCACCGGCTGCGGTATCGAAGAGCGGCAGCGGGCCTGGGCGCAGGGTCTTGCCGTTGAGCTGGAACGACTCCACCCGCCCCGGCACCGCGGTCACGCGCAGGACACCACTGGCCAGGTTCTGCTCGCCCAGGTAGGCCCGCGTGGTGATATAGCCGCGCGTAACAAACGCCTCGGTGAACCGGCGCAGCAGCAGGTTGATGCGATTGGCACCAAGCCGGCGGCCAGCAAACGGGGCCGTAATGGCTTCGACGTCTGCGTCAGACAGTACGGTGTTGCCCACCACCTCGATACGGTCGATGGCAAACGTGGTGGCCGTCTCTTCAACGTCCTCGACGCGCACGTCCGGCGCCGTGGGCACGCGGTTTTCGATCTGCGCGGGCGGTTGCGTCGCCTCGCGCTGCAGTTCGCGCTGGCGCTGCTCGCGCAGCAGTCGCTGGGCCGGGTCTTCGGGCGGCACGAGTCCAACCGGCGGCACCTGCGCCATCGTCGATCCGGAAGCGGCCACGAGCCAGCACGCGGCGGCAACGCGCATCTGTCTTTGCTGCGTCGAGGATTTCATCGCCACATCCACGACGTCAGGCCAAGATGGCTTTCCACGGAAACCGGTGTCTGCTGACGAGGACGCGAGATAGTGGTCGTACCCGCAATCGATACATCGCCATCGAAGCTGCCTCCCGACACGACAGCATCGCCGCCAATGCGCGTGCGGCCCGTTGCCATCCAGCTACCGCCAACATCCATCGCGTAGAGCCGCGCCCAGGTATCGCCGAAGAACACCTTGAAGCCCCGGTCGCGCGCAATAGCCGTGTAACCGGTCACACCCGAGGCATAGGTCGCTGGCGCATTCACCGTCAGGTCGCCAATGGCCAGCACGCGGCCGCCGATGTTCTCGGCCAGCTTGCCTGCGGTGATGTCTATGCTGCCCCCAGCGGACAGCAGGCCGCCCGTCACCGCAGTATCGGACGATGCCGAAGTACGACACACGATCATGCAGGTCCGCGAATAGTGTGCCGAGCCCGTGGTCACCCCTTGCGTGCGGAACGTATCGGCGGCATGGATCGTGATCGCGCCGTTGTTGGCGTAGATCTCGCCCCCTGTGTTGATCACGTTGCGGCCGCTGAGCGAGGTGCCGGTGTCGGACAGCAGAAAGGCAATCTGCCCGGGACGGTCGGCCGCGCCGTAGTCGATATCAAACGTGCTGCGGCGTTTGGTCAGCACCAACCATCGACGGGCGGATTCGGCATCAACAACGGCCTGCTCGCCATTCGCGCCTGGCTGTTTGGTGATTTCGTTGATCAGGTCGCCTGCTGCTGCGACGTCGAGCCGGGCGTTGGACAGCATCCGCGCATGCCGATTGACGATGTCGCCGCCGGCACGCACGACAACGTCATCGGCTGTGCCGAACAGGATGCCCAGGTATTGGGGTGTCGAATCGTTCCAGAGCAAGCCGCCCGTACGCACGGTGACCGCCCCTTCGGCACCCGGCAATGTACCCCGGCGCTGGCCCTGGACCAGAGCACCGGTATTGACGAGGTCACTGTCGACATTGACCACGACACCGCCGCCATTGGCGACGATGGTGGACTGGCGGCCGGCCGATGCCAGCACCATGGATCCGCTGTGCAGCGTCACATCAGTGGCCGCCAGTACGTCGCTGTCCTGCTGGCGCCACGCCCCGGCAACGTCTGCGGTCACCGCGCCGCCCGAGGAAGCGAAGACAGCGTCTTGCAGCGCAATGTTGCTGGCTTTGACCGAGGCACCGCCGACGCCGTCGATATCGGCCCCGTTGAGTTGCAGGTCCGTAGCGGCGATCGACACTGTGCCTTGCAGCGACGTCAGCGATGAGCGCGTGCGCCCGGCACCAACGGTGAGCCCGCCTACGCCCTTGCCTTCCATCACCACATTGCCGTTGGCGCCGAGCTGCACTCCCGAAAACGCCACGCCCGCGCCGGCGTCGAACACGCCCACGCCGCCACTGGCGTTCAGCGCCGTGTTAGCCAGGGACACCGGTCGGCTATGCGCCTGGCCCGATGCGCCGATCACGATGTCACCCGTAGCCGCCGTGCCAGCCGTCAGGGCGCTGTCGACCATGCTGATGCGGTCGGACAAGACTTGTATGTGACGTCCCGCCGCGATCGTGCCTGTTCCTTGCAGCCCGCCGCTGCCGATCAGCACGTCACGGTTGGCGGTGATCTTGCCCGACGCCAGCTTCAGGTCCCCGCTCCCGGATATGACGAAGTCTCCCGCCGTGGCATATGCCGCGCCAGCATTGCGCACGCCCGCGCCCTGGTCGGTCACGATCAACTCCACGCGACCGCCAATCAGGCTGCCGGCTGCGGTGATATCGAGGGCAATTTGTTTTGACGTCGCGCCAGTACCGCGCGTATAGGAAATCCACGGTGTCAAGTTATCGCCGGGCGACACGCTTGCATCGATCTCCGCGTGGCTGTCGCCCACCACGGCGCGTGCACGCGAGTTGGCGTCGGTGTAGTAGTTCTCGACCTTGCCGCCGACCCGCAACTGCTTGGCGATCAGTTCGAGGTTCAGCAGCGTGCCGGACAGGCCGCCAGGCCCGATGTCGATCAACCCCTGGTTTGTGGTCAGAACCAGGTTGCGCTGCAACTGTCCATTGACCGTGAAATCGTTGAACAATACCTGCCCGGTCGTCAGTGCCAGGTTGCCGATGTTCTGCACCACCATGCCGTTGACGCTGATGCCATTGGGATTGGCGATCACGACATTGGCGCGCGGACCCAATACGCTGAGCGAACCCTCGAGAAGCGACGGATTGGTGCCCGTCACCTGGTTCAGGATCGTGCGGGCACGGGCCGTCGCGTTATCCAGGTCCACACCCGCGCGTGGGACGTTGAACTCGCGATAGCTGTTGGCAGAGACACCACCTACGGCGCCCGCCACGCCAACCGTGATGCGGCCGCTCGCCCCCACATTGACAGTGGTGGCCGTGCTGCCATCTGCCACAACACCTGCCCCCTGGACACGCATTGCCAGCGCGGCGAGCGCCAATGCCGTAACTGTGCGCCACGCGCGCGGACACTGCGCCTGCGGCGCAGGCGCACCCCGTAGAACCCGAAATCGAAACAACGAACCGCTCCCTTCTTTTTTTGATGCGTAGGGAGCGTGGTCGCTTGCAGCGCCGCCCCCTACTTCTTCATAGGGCGCGAAATTATCAAATTTGGACTTACTGGCAAATACCTCTTGCGGGCGTAAGGATCTTGGATGTAGGTGGGACGCAACGCCTGTGCACTGCATTCATCGGCCTACCCAGATCAAGGCCCGTGAGCCCTACCAACCCGCGAGTGGGTATAGATCCGGGAATGTAGGAGGGCCAATCCCTTTGGATGTGGGTGTTTGAGAGCAATCGGCAAGGCTCAAGGAATCCCCGGGAATGCCGTTAAGCAGGATGCGGTGGCATTCGCGCACAGAATTTGTTGGCCGGTTGGGTCCCCTCGGTTGGGGGAGGCTCACCCTACTGCAGTGGGATTTTCAAGCGCGTGCGTAGTAGGCCATTGCTCCTCCGTTACGGAGAGCCTGGAGTGGTGTCCCATGGCGATCAGCGAAAGCCTGATACGGATCGACAACGGATATGGAAGCCGAACTTGGGCTAGGTATGTGCAAGCGAGGGCTCGACCCGTCGCAAAGATGGGCCATCAACTCTAGTTTCAACGATGAATTTGGAGCAATTTCCCAGTTCTCGATGACTCTGCACTACCTCCTGCTCCGGCCAGGCCTCGGTCCGGACAACCGGGAGGCCGAGTACGGCCACAACCGGTCGGCCGCCACGTTCACGGAAACCAGTACTATTCGTCGAGCAACTGCAAGATCCTGTTGAGCAAATGAAGCTGCTGCTCATACAAGACTGAAGCCGTCCCGCCGTGAACATGGCCAGATGACTTCAATTCGATTCGTCGTATCGACTCCGCTGTTAGGCTGCGTACCGCATTGATGCGTTTATGGGCATTTGCGAGGCCGCGATCGGCACCGAGATACCATTCGTAGACGACGTCCACCTCCTTACGCAACTCATTCTGGTTCAGTCGGTCATAGCTCACCGTGAGAGCCGTCGCGTTCATGGAAAGCAAAAGGCCCGCGCCAGCCGTAGCTGTAAGCGTATTCTCGTTCCGCTCAAGATAAATCGGCTTGGTATACAGAAGCTCGCGAAAGAAGTCCATACAGGTCGAGACATTGCCTAACCCTTCCAGGGAAATCTGTAGCACTTGCTCGTTGCGCGGAGCCCCGGGATGAAAGTCACATACAAAGCGGAGTCGCAATGCCGAGCCAACCTGCTCGCATTGAGTGACGTACAAGTCTTCAGGCGGTATTGCAATAACCATGATTTCCCTCGCAGATGTAACTGACAAGCGAATGGTATCAACTGCGCCGCGATGGCACGGTCAACGGCCGCTATCGGGAAAGCTGGCTGTCCCTTGTGGGTCGCAAGGCGCCGTTTACCCGCCGAGCAGGCCTCCTACGGGCTCGTGGTCAGACGATACACAACGACAGGCAATAGGAGGATCCGCTAGACCGCCGCAGAATCGCCATACCAAGCGTCAATCAAAGGGCCGACGGTCACTGCCCAAAAATTTAGCGCGGCTCTTCACCCCGTCGATGACAGTCCGTCGGTGCTCCTCGGTGGAGGAGCTACGATTGCCCTCTGGCGAAACGAATCCATCCAGACGATCGCCGATGGCGCCGCCATAGGTCAGCCGGTTCGCTTCGTGCCATCGCGAATGAAGGCATCACAAGCCGCAACTCGCGCCTCGGCATCAAGGCCTTCAGCAAGCTGCGCGGTGACATGAAAGCCGGGTTCTTGAAATTCGGTCACGCGCAGCTTTTTCCGCTGGCGCAGGTTCCGTCCTTTGCTCGTGATCCAATCCTCTGAAAAATAGGACACACGGTCGGACAAGCAGTACCGGGCCCCTATTCGCACCTCAAGGGACGACGACTGCCTGGCAAAGCACAAGTGCGCCAATGTTCAGGACCACTGTCGCCCAGAAGACCACCTGAAACGCGTGCTTCCGATTCTTGTGCCGAAGCAGGTGTTGCGCAGCCAGCGCGCCCGGCCATCCTCCGCACAGTGCAACGAGATGCAGATTGGCCTCCGGGATGCGCAAGGCCTTCCGATTCGCGCGAGCCTTATCGTCGGCGTACGCGATGAATGCGACGACACTGGCCATCACGCTGGCAATGCCAACGAGTCGAGGAAGATAGCCTCCCAGCGCACCCAGGACGATTGCCGCCAGCGCCATCACTCCTACCAACGCCGGCAGCCAATTGGGCGCGGCGCCAGCGCCTGGTTTTGGGGCACCCGCTATGGCGACGTTGAGCGCCTGCATTCGACCATCCTTGCCTTTGGCAAGCTCGAAACTCACGCGGTCGCCCACCTTCGGCTGAACAGCGCGCGTGCGCAGCGCACTCACATGAAAGAACACCTCCTTGAGATCCGCATGGATGTCGATGAAGCCAAAGCCCTTGTCGGCATGCCAGGATTTGATCCGCCCCGCTTTCTTCATGTTCTTTTGGGTTGGTGTTGCCGGTTGATATTGCGGGAGGCACGCAGTGTACGCTTTTGGACTATTCTGCTCCAGGGACCAAGGCAAGGAGCCGAAATGGCAATCCCTCAGCATTTCCATGGCGCATGGCTCACTGTACTGGGCCTGTCAGGCGTACTCGCCTCGTGTGCCACTTCCCGGATCACTGCCCCGCCCGACCTTCAGCCTTCGGATGTTCGTGGAACGGTCGCCGTGCTGCACGCCGCCGGTACGCAGAACTATCAGTGCAAGCAAGCCAGCGACGGCAGGCTGCTATGGACCTTCGTGGCACCGGATGCCACCCTGAAAGACGACCTCGGGCAGGTCGTTGTCAAACACTACGCGGGGCCAACCTGGGAAGCACCGGACGGCAGCAAGATCACCGGAAAGGTATTGAAACAGCTACCGAACGCTCAGGCGCCGGACAGCATTCCACTCTTGCTGCTGCAGGCGACGAACACCGGTGGACCAGGCCTGCTGTCACGGACGCGTTACGTGCAACGCCTGAATACGCAAGGCGGTCAGGTCCTGCCTCAGACGTGCACGCAGGAGGGACAGGAGAATGGCATGCCCTATCGGGCTGACTACGTCTTTCTGGAATAGCAGAGCAAAGCCGAACTGAACTGCCCTGGTCCGGTGTCCCGTCTCAAAGTTCTCATTACTCCGTCACCGGCGCATGCACCGGCGCAATCGACGGGTGCTGGGTCTGCGTGCGCTGAGCGGCCTTGTGGACCATCGTGTAGGCGTAGTCGATGCCCATGCCGTAGGCGCCCGAGTGTTCCTTGGCCAGGCCGGTCACCGCGTCGTACGTTTCCTTGTTCTTCCAGTCGCGCTGCCATTCCAGCAGCACCTGCTGCCAGGTGACCGGCACCACGCCGGCCTGGATCATGCGCTGCATGGCGTAGTCGTGCGCTTCCTTGGTGGTGCCGCCCGAGGCGTCGGCCACCATGTAGATCTCGTAGTCGCCTTCCAGCATGGCCGACAGCGCGAATGTGGTGTTGCAGACTTCGGTCCAGAGCCCGGCCACCACGATCTTCTTGCGGCCGTTGGCGGCCAGCGCGTCGCGCACCTTCTGGTCGTCCCACGAGTTCATCGACGTGCGTTCCAGCGTTTCCTTGCCCGGGAAGACGTCGAGCAGCTCGGGGTAGGTGTAGCCCGAGAACGAATCGCTCTCGACGGTGGTGATGGTGGTCGGCACGTCGAAGATCCTGGCCGCCTTGGCCAGGCCGACGACGTTGTTCTTCATCGTCTGGCGGTCCATCGACTGGACGCCGAAGGCCATCTGGGGCTGGTGGTCGATGATGATCAGCTGGCTGTTGCGCGGAGTCAGGACTTGCAGCTTGGCGTTGTTGGCGTTCGACATGATGGGCTCCGGTATAAAAGGTGATTCAATGAATTTGAGTGGTTATTGGGCGGTGCTGGCTTCGCTTCGTCGCGCTTCGTTTCGCTTCGCTGCGCTGTCGCGCCGTCCATGTGCTGAACTATAGCGACCGCCGGCCCCGAGCAAGGGGGCTATCGCTGTCATAGTTATTCAAAATAAATGAATATTCGACTGCCAGGCCGTCCAATGCTAACCGAGGTTTTCCGCTCGTTCCAGCCCGACCCTCCTGCCGGCGCTGCTCGCACGGTGCGGTAGCCATCTCAGACTTTCGCCCATGCGTAACACCTTGCGCTACATTAGTAAGAGGGCCACCACCGCCAGCATCCGGGCACACATCTGAAGGACGGTGCCGACGCCATGAAATTCGCTTACTCCGCGACTGGCCTCTGTGTCATCTTGACTGCGTGCATATCCACCGGCGTAGACGTGAGACCCGAGCATTTGGCTAACTTCTTACCCGGCTTCTCCACACTTGAGGACGTTACCGCTCAGCTAGGGGCGCCGACCTCTGCGGTGACGCTGAAAAGCGGAACAGCGATCCTCATCTATTCGTTTGCAACGTCGCGACCGCATCCCGAAAGCTATATTCCCTTCATCGGCCCCCTTTTTTCCGGAGGCGAAATTCGTTCCTCTACTGTTCTGTTTGAGTTTGACGAGAATGGGGTTCTTCGCAGTCAGCGCAGGACTACGTCAAGTGGCACCTCAGGATTGAGCGTACTTCCGCTCGATCCGATGTGATAGAGGATCACGCTAGGCGGTTATCGGGACTGCCATTTCTCGATCATTGCGACGAAGAGAACTCTTTTTCAGCGTCCCCGAACCGGTAGAGGTGCGTGTTGTCCGGCGCCTCACCTATTCTCGTGCCCAACGGGCTGAAAAGCGCATGCCGACGAAAGTTATCGGCATCGGATCGAGCGCTCCTGTTTGCGTGCTCCACAGCAGCAGCATAAGCCATCGACTGCTTGCTCCTCTCGATCTCAAGCAACTGAGTCGAGCCATTCAATCGCACGCTGTATCTTCCAAGGTTGTAGAAGAGATACATCGCAAAGAGATTGTCGAAGTCTCTATAAGCGCCCTGTTCCCGTCGGAAATCTAGAGAAAGCACCGAAGGGAATCGATCAGGGAGATCCTTGAACGGAATCTTCGGTTCCTCACGGGGTTCAACGTAGTTCGAGCCCTCGTACTTCTTATAGAGCACCACATCCATACCGTAACCTCGACTCCCCCACTCTGCGAGCAGTTTGATCGCCATCTCGGTCGGAATGTTCGCCGTGGCCGCGGCCACTACCCGTCGGCGGGACAGCACTTTCGGTGCTTTAACTACCAAGCCATCGTAACCAGCGCCATACTTGAACGCTGCGCCGATCGCTTTTGCACAGTTCAGGCGCAAGTAGTCATACTTCACTTCGCCTGCGTGGTATTCGGTATCTCTCCTACGTTCATGGTAGTCGTCGTTAATTCGCCCGAAGTATCTGACCAGGGCTTGTTTTTCTTGGAGCGGCACACCATAAACGCGAACCCCTACCACCGAGCGCTTATAGGTTTCCCCAAAGTCGAGGCCGAACACCGCCAGCTCTGATGTCGAAGAAGTGGTATGGAAAAGATACTCCGGCTTCGGAATGGTCGCGATAAGATCGGCGGTGTGGAATTTTCCTTCGTGTCGACGATCTCTGTCCGCATAGAAGTTAGCCGAATACACAAGCTCCTCGTTGGAGGCAGTATCACGGATGGCGAGCGCTATATGACCTGCTGATCCACCCTTCGATGTCCCAAAGCTGATCAGCAGTTCCAGATCGTATGGGTCCTGACCCAGAAAGTCGCTGATCTCGGCGACATTGAGAGGCGCAGGGCCATCTTTATTGCCGAGTTCAGTGCCGGCCGCCCAACAGGGAACCAGGAAGGCAATAACCAGCAACCAAAAAGTAGATCGTCGCCTCATTTTTCATCTGGCATGAAGGGCACATCGATCCCTCACGTTAGGCGATGCGCCAGCATTCTGGCTAGGGACCATGGGCTAACCTGGCCGCCCTTCGGTGCGTCCGTGGCGACGACGGCGCACGATCCGTTTAAGCTGGGCCTCGGCGCGCAGATTCATCGGTCGCAGATCTGCGTTCCGTTAGGCGTTGCCAATGTCTCCTACGGGGACCGCACTTCGACTGCTATTGATAACGTCAAGCACTGCAGCAGTCATAACCGAAGCCGACATGCCGAACATGAGGATTCCATTAGCCGCCTCCAGTGGCCCTAATAGGCGCCAGCGCTCCGACATTACGATATCCCCATAGCCCAAGGTGGAGAAATTGACACCAGAGTGATACAGGGCAGTATAGAAAGTCTGGAATTCGCCGAGCGCAAGGAACAAGAGCGCCCATATCGCCATCTGCGCCACGTTGCAAAGCAAGGTAAGCAGCATGACGCCCGCCAGTAGGAGCACGTCGGTCCAGAGCGAACGCCGGCCGTCTTGCGTAGACCGGAATCGAGCGTAACGTCGCAGACAAACGGCAATAACCAAGCCTTGTAATACCAGGCACAGCAGCATGACAGGAGCGGCAACCAGCAGATGAAGGGGCATGGCGGGCTTCCAGATAGTGGATTTACGCCGGCAGGATTTACCGGCAGGCTACCTACTAATGTTGCCATGTGTGGCAGCATTGGGGACGGCCGCCGCCAACTCACAAGCAAGACGCGAGACATAGCGATCTTGCAGTCCAAGCGCTTTCGCAATCTGCTGCACGGTCGGCTGTCACCTTACCGGCAGCGCCCGACCGCCAGGGAATACGCAAACTCCTTCGATAACCAGAATCTCGCGCGTTCACATCAAATCATAGAACGGCGTCAGTACGGCCCTTTCCCGGGCATCCTGTCCATGGACAGGTTTTTGCATGACTATCGTTGGTGCCAGTACAGATATTGAAGATAAGCCAGAGCAGCAAACGGCGCGGGCTCACAAGAGGCTGCGCTGTGCTCGCGGATGTTCCTGGCGCAGTCGGGCGGGTCACCAGATTTCCCTACGGAATTTCCGGCCGAATCACAACTTCCAGGCCAAGCAGTTGCCGCACTTCCAAGGACTTTTCCAACTGTAGCGGGCGCTTTCCGCTTTCAAGGTAGGCAATGAGGCGGTTCCAGTTCCGGCTACGCCGCCGATGTCAGCCTGATTCAGGCCTTGTTGTTTGCGCTCTCACGCGCAATGGCGCCTAATTCGTCGAAAAACGGACGATGGTCTCTTCGCTGCAAGCTTACTGCATGTGCAATAGGGGTTACTCGCCGATTACCGATCGGTATCTCAAGATCAATATCGCCAAAATATCAACGAAAACCAACAATCTATCCGTGCTATTACGGCGAAACGCATGGAAAATCGTGCGACCGCCCTGTTCCCTGAAGCGCCACCCCTCGAATTGGCCATGTCCTCCCAAGCGAGTTCGGAATAATCAGTGGCCACCTTCTATGCCGGTAAGCCGAGTGCGGCCGGGTTATACCGAGCAGCGGTGTGCGTCGGACGACAAGTTGCCGCGTGTGGCGGTCATCGACAGTGACAACAGCCGAGCCTCAATTCAAGGCGACGCGATTTGCTGGTTTCTCGATGGCGCATGGGCGTCCTTGCTGGTTTCGGAGCCTTCCGGCGTGCCTCTGCCGGCCAGCAAACAGGTGCAGTATGTCGATGAGGCCGATGGCGGGTGCCAGCAGCACGCGTCGCTCCATCATTTTTTCGAGCTGCCGAAACCCTTACAGTCGCCCACAGGCGTGCGCCGCCGCTACCCGACTATGGCGAAGGAATTTTTTTCCGGTTATTTCGACTTCGACCGGCCGTCGGTGTAGGGATCGAACTTGCCCGTTTTAGCCACGTTGTCCGGAAGAGGAGGCGGATCTTCGGGTGCAAGCTTGGCGGCGTGAGATTGCCCGCCGGTGCGGGTGCCTTCCGTATACGGGTCGAATTTCCCGCTGCGCTGAGCCGAGCTCTTCTTCTGACTCTGCTTCGCAGGCGATTCCTTTGTAGGCGGGGTGTGTGAGCCGCCGTAGAGGTCCCCACCGTCCGTGTAGTTCTTCTGCGCGCTAGCGGGCGAGGCGAGCAGTAGAGCGACGATCGCAGCGAGCGTGGCGCCAGCACCGAATCTGTTTTCCATCTCAATCTCCATCAGGTAGTCAACGTCTTAACCAAGACTAGTCCAATGGGGTGTTCAGTCCTTGATTCACGTCAAAACTGCACCGTTCCTGCGTTCTAATCTTGTTGTACCG
The DNA here is from genome assembly GCF_049393795.1 of Cupriavidus sp. H18C2. NCBI lineage: Bacteria > Pseudomonadati > Pseudomonadota > Betaproteobacteria > Burkholderiales > Burkholderiaceae > Cupriavidus > Cupriavidus sp. H18C2. Next base: position 290,176 of record NZ_CP186012.1, read on the forward strand.
GTCTCCCCCGACCCCACGTCCACCAGGGTGCGAACTATGCCTAACACAGCGATTCTCTACTACTCTCGGACGGGCACCACGCGTCAGGCGGCGCAACTGTTGGCACAGCGTCTCGGTTGTCCCGTCTTCGAGGTGTTCGACCGCGTCCGTCGCGCAGGCTTGTGGGGCGACCTGCGTTGTATCGTTGACAACCTGCTTCGCAGACGTGTGGCGTATTGCTATGCGGGTCCGGTCTTGAACGACTACAGCCGGCTCGTCGTCATGGCCCCGGTTTGGATGGGACATCTCGCTGCCCCAATGCGAAGCTACTTGAAGGATCACCCATACTGTGGCCAGCAACTGGCGGCAATCGTTGTCATGGCAGCGCGAGGAGGTTTCAGGGCGGCAGAGGAAATTGCCTTCGCAGCGGGCCGCCCTCCCCATCCGACCATTGTGGTCCTAGAACGGGATATCAGTTCAGGGGCCGCCCTCCCCGACATAGAGGAATTCGCCAACGCCTTGGAAGGCAGCGAAGTCGACAGCGCACGAACATGGCGGGCGGCCTGGCTGTCGCCCAGTGAAGCGTAACTTAGCAGCAGCATTCAATGTTTGAAGCTGACGTCCGCGCTTATAGTGGCAAACGATCCGCTAAGCCGGGCATTAAGAACGGCCACGCAGTGCATTGTGGTAGCTCGAAGGACGACATGGCCAGGGCCGCGAGAGATTCGACTGAGGCCCTGCGATAGCCGCCTACAAGGAGCGAAGAGGCCGAAGAGGATGGCGATGGCAAGGCTTCTAGGGTCGTATGTGACCTGCGTGTCGCCATTAGCATCCCCTAGCTGCAAGCTCTCGCCCGCGGCCAAAGCCAGAGTCCGCGCAGCCAACCGTATAGGTCGTGCAGTACCACGCGTGAGGCGTCAGCACGGCCTTGGCGCATAGCCGATTTTCGGTCGGCTCATCCGTGCAGGCCGCCAGCGTCACGGCGCATGCGGCGTAGGCCGAATCAGGCTGGCCACCTTTTCGTTGTTCCCGACGGCGGCCGCGTCGCCACGAAGGTTGCGCCTTCCGTCGTCGGCAACCAGTCGGCCAGGCCGCCTACCCCTTTTGCTCCTTCTGAGCGGCGCACGGCGAGCGCCGTTGTCCGCGCGTCGCCCCAGTTGTTACTGCCGACGTCGCGGGCGCCACCATGCGGGGTAAGACTTGGCCGGCGCCTCCTGCACCACCAAGTGCGTCACGCTGGCCACGCGGCAGCCAGTGGGGAGCGTTGCGGCGGCCGTGACAATGGTCGCGCCGGCGATTACGGTCCGGACGGTCGCGCAAGTGCCGATCAGCGTCGGGCCGAGGCAGACCTGCTTCCCGCGTCTTGTCCGAGGCTACCGCGATGGCGACGGACGGATCCGGGGAGGTCCACGCGAAGCTTGCCCCTGAATCTCGCTAGTCAGGTATCGGCAAGGTGACCTTCAGTTTCAGCGTGCCGACGGCGCGGTAGACGTCTGGACTTCGGATCGCATGAACCCCTGCGGCGAGCAAGGAGAGGCCGGCAACCCGCGGTGGAAAGGTGGACTCAACCCACATTTATATAGAAGGACCGCCGACCGGCGGCCATGCTCTCCGGATCAGGCGTCGTGTGAGCGACTATGGCAGCGCGGGGACGTGGCGCATTTCCGGGGTGAGGTGGCTGGCTAATGACGTCATCCAGAGTTTTGCCGTTGAGTTGGGTAAGCAGGGGCGGCAGAGTAGAACCACCCCGGGAGGCCGTGGCGCCGGGCGCAGGGGGGAGGTAACTGTTTCGGCCCAGAGGCGCGAACACTTCGAAGCCAGTAGGGCGATGGGGCACGGGCGCGCCGCAGCTAGTCGGCCCCCTTCCTTTCTAGGGATCCGGCCTTGAGCCTGCAGTCGCTCCGGGCCCCGCCTCTAGCGGGCCCCCTTCCGCAGGACAAAAATAATTTGCATAGCATTTTATAGCCCAATTCTGGGCGGCTAATAGGGCGCACTGACAAGATATGAATATAATCAAGCACTTACGCCTTCAGGTCCACTGCCTCATAAGGCCTCTGGACATCGCAATTCTTGGGGTTGGGTCGCGGTGTCTGTAAAAGTTTTCTCGGCCGTCTTCCATATGTCATTTCATGGAAATGGTTGCGACGCTGAAGATCTGCTCCCTGTATCGTCCCGCTATATAAGCCAGGTCCCAATGGCGTCCCAGCGCGGGATCGACTCAGGCTACGCGGCGTTCTGAGGCGGTCTGACCCGTGGTCGCTTCGGCGAGACCGGCTCCGCGCCCGGTTTGTCAATGCCCGCACCCCCACCGGCAGCGCGTGGCTGAGCTTTACCACTGTCGCGACGGCGATTGCAGTGCCCTCCTCACTGGCCGCACCGTCGGCTTCAGTTCGGCGCTCCAAACATGTGGCCGTTCTTCGAACTGCTCCCGCTCTGAGGTTTCCGCCAATTCCCACAGCGTCGTTCGACCTTGTGACTTAGAGGCATGTCACTGGAAAACCGATATCCGTTCAGAGTTCGTAGCCTGCGGAAGTCCACATTCTTCTAGCAACGGGATAATTCTCGACCGTCTCATTACGGACCTCTCTAATAAGGGCACGGACAATACCAGGGCCGAGAAATTGGCTTGCCAAAATTGATATTTATATTAAATATCAAAATACTTACTGGTACTCTCTCCGGTAATACACCAGACGGGCGTGGCACAAAGGCGTGGCTTTCTTGGAGGGCCGAACCGAGTAGTTCGGTAAAGATGGCTCTCTTCCCCAATTTTGAGGGGCTTCATGTCGAAGGAGTTTTAAGGTGGCATTTGGAAGGGCAACGCAGGTAGTTGGGCGAAACGATATGTGGCCAGGCAACTTTCAAGCTTGAAAGTACGGGAGGCAAAGAGCCTCTGGCAAGTACCTGGACCGGTAAGCGCTTGCTCTCGCATAGCATGGCCTGCGTGCCCGTCGGTATGCGCCAAGTCAGAAGTTGCTTGCCCGGCTTTCAAGCTTGAAAGTACCGCTGGCCACGGATCCTGCCGGTACCTTCCGTATGGTTTTTCTGCGCTCGCCAATCGTGACGCCGCGCGGCGTCAGCTGCGTCATTAACGCGATTTAAGCTCTTATTTTTTCATCACGGCGCACGGGAGTGACGACTTTCATGCTTGAAAGTCACAACTGCACAACGGCCGTAAGGTGTCTGGCTTCGGACTTATATCCTGGCATCTGCCCACGCGAAAAATTACGAATCATCTCCCACCATCGCCATCTATGTAGATCCAAATTCGCCCTGCTCGAATCCTGTTGACTCGTGTCCCAAGCGATCATCGCTTCAGCACGGCTGAGCTTTGAGAATATCCGCAGGCGGAGGCCGTTCTGAAAACAAAGCTCCCTTCAGAGAACGTCTCCAACTCGGTTGCTCCTAGCTTCAGGTGCGGGTGCTGGGCCACAGATTTCGCGCGGTGTGGTGCCCCGTGCTTTCACGCTTGAAAGTACGGGTCGCGTTCTGGCAGGAAGGTTGCAGGTCTGAACGGAAGGAGGAGGAGCGTTTTGCGTCGCAAGTGTGCAACTTAACGAGATACTGCTTGGATTTTTCGTCAGTATGAAGTATTAATCGCAAGTGCTCGCTCAGTTACGCAACCTGCGGGAAAGTAAAAGATATATCTTATGTGGAGAATATATGGCAGCTAGAATCATCACCGTTTTCAACCAGAAGGGCGGTTGCGGCAAGACGATGACATGCATGCAGTTGTCGGCTGCCTTCGCGCTGCGCGGCCTGCGCACTCTGCTCGTGGATATGGACAAGCAAGGGACCAGTACGATTTGGGCCGGCCAAGCAGGGAAAGAGCGTCCCTTTCCGGCGGAGGTCATCAGCTTGGCCCCGCTGCGCGAAAAAATGCTGGGAGAGATTGAGAAACGCGCCGACACGTATGACTTCATATTCATCGACTGCCCGCCAGCTATCGAGTCATCCATCCCTTGGGCTGCGCTCAACATTTCGGATATCGCGTTGATCCCGGTCATACCCTTGATGGACAACGTCTGGGCTAGCCGCGAAGCCAAAGAGCTTGCACGGAGGGCCAAGACCGAGAACCCAGCCTTGCAGACGTACTGCATCCCATCGATGTCTCGCCGCGGGAACGTGTTCAAGGCCTGCACCGAGATCCTTCAGGACGATCACGACATTCCGCTCCTGGATACGGGGCTGCAGCAGCGTAACGCTTACGGGGAATCCCAAATGTTCGGGCTTAGTGTGCACGCCGTGTCAGGAGCATCGGCGGCAGTAAAGGAAGTTGAAGCTCTCGCTGACACGGTTCTTCAGAACTTAGGCTTTTCTGTTCAAAGGAAGCAGAGCAAAGGGAAAAACGTTAAGCAGAAAGAGGAGGTGGTCTGATGGCAAAGAGTCGACTCGAGCAAATGCGGGACCAAGCCGCCAAAGCTCTTTCAGCAGCGCCTCCCGCAGATCGTTTTGCGCGCGCTCAGGCTTTGGTGGAGCGTCAGCCGAATGGCTTCGCGGAAAAACGTATGGATGCTCCGGCGCCCGACAGTACTGCCTCGGTCACTGCTCCCGCCGTGATCACCCTTCATCCTGCCGACGCAACCGAGCCCCGCGATAGGGAGCCGTACTTCGAAGAAGTCGATATCTCTCTAATTGATGAGAACCCGTACAACGCGCGCCGGCTCTACCGTCCGGAGCGTGTGCATGAACTCGCAGGCGAAATTCGGGCAGACGGTCAACTCGTTCCGGGTCTAGCGACAATCAGGAACGGTCGCCGCGTGCTGGCGGGTGGTCACTACCGATTCCGCGCCCTCAAGGCCGCTGGAAAGACCCGGATGAAACTGATGATTCATCCGGACCTCACTGACCAACAGCTCTACCAGATCTCGTATAAGGAGAATGCGGAGCGTGAGCAGCAGTCCCCGCTCGATAATGCGCTCGCATGGAAATCGCTCATGGACGAGGGCATCTATCCGAACGAGTCGGCCATTTCGGAAGCTACGGGCATGTCTCTGCCGAACGTCAACAAGACGATGTCGATCCTCAAGTTGTCCGACGGCATACTGGACATCGTGAAGGAACGGCCGGAACCGTTTGCGCTTTCTACCTTGTATCAGCTGACCTTGCTTGAGCGCGCAGCAGGATCTTCTGTCGCGGCGACGATGGCCATGAAGGTGCGAGACGAAGTTGCCGTGTGTCGTGATGTCGAGGAAGCACGCGCACGCTACGAGAACAAGCCAGCGCGCAAGCAGAAGGAGACCTCTCGCCAGCACAAGCTGCTTTCGGCGGACGGGAAGCCCCTGGGCGTGTTGAAGGACTGGGATTCAGGGAAGGTGACCTTTGAAATTACGCTGCTGGATCCTGTACGGCGCCAGGCGCTCGTCGAGGAGTTGAAAGCAAAGTTCACGTCCACCGAAGCTTAGCCGTTTCGATCCGTTCCGGGCTTTACCCTCCACCCGGACATACTCTCCCTAGGGCGCTTCACCAATTAGCGCCCCTCTAGCTGCTACCCAATAGTGTTCACCTCCGAAATGTTTACCTAAGAGCACTTGCGGTTTAAGTGATTTGGTAAACACTGTAAACCCTTTAGTAAACCTTTAGCTGCTGCAAGACACTGATTTTATTGGATTTTTCAGGCTCAAGGTGAACAATGATGGGGCTATGGTGAAGTTCTATGGGGTCCTAGGGGTGTGGATTTGGGGATCGGGTGAAACGCTTTGGGGAGAAGGGGTTGTGGATTTGGGGCACAGGTGAATGCCGTTAGGGATCAACGCCTGAAGACATAGGGTGAACCCATTTGGGGATCCCAGGGGTGAAGTGATTTGGGGCGCGGCGTGCCCGGGATTCCACCTCAAGTCCCATAGGTGAATAGTTTTGGGTCCAAGGATGGGTGAAAGGATTTGGGTCCTTAAGTAGCACAGCTACCCGGAAACCCTTTCGGTATCGACAAGGTGAACATCCTTGGGGGCAGCATAGGTGAAGGACTTTGGGGCAAAGTCAGTTGGTGTGCGCTTACTTTACAGCTGAAAATACCTCTCAGGTGAACTCCTTTGGGGAATCGTTGGTGAAAGGATTTAGGGATTCCGTCTGAGCATCGTTGGCATTGCATCAAGGAAGCACCTTGGGCCCCAATGGCTTTCACCTTTCGCGAGGTTCTCGCCTCAAAACAGTGGCCTCAACCTGCAGCATTTCGCTGTGGTCTGTGAAAGGTGAACATATTTGGGTAGCTTTCGGAGCGCTAGGGTGAACCCTTTTGGGGTGAGCCGAGCTTTACCGGGGCAGGGAGGTCATTGATTCGACTGGCCTATGCTGGAGAACCGTTGGAAAACTACACGTACCCTTGATAGGTGAACAATACGCGTCTAAGATTTCACCCATCAAGAGTCGGGAAATAGAC